>NZ_KB897905.1:0-209425 GCF_000377205.1 Thioalkalivibrio sp. ALJ3
CCACCCGCTGAGCCTCTACGCCGCGAGCAAGAAGGCCAACGAATTGATGGCGCACACCTACAGCCATCTCTACAACCTGCCGGTCACGGGCCTGCGCTTCTTTACCGTCTATGGCCCCTGGGGTCGCCCGGACATGGCGCTGTTCCTGTTCACCCGGAAGATCCTGGCGGGCGAGCCGATCGACGTCTTCAACTACGGCCACCACCGGCGCGACTTCACCTACATCGACGACATCGTCGAGGGCGTGATCCGCACGCTGGACCGCCCGGCACAGCCCAATCCGGACTGGAGTGGCGAGGTGCCGGACTCGGCCAGCAGCGCAGCCCCCTACCGCCTGTACAACATCGGCGCGCACCGCCCGGTGGAGTTGATGCACTACATCGAGGTGCTGGAAGACTGCCTGGGCTGCAAGGCGGAGAAGAACCTTCTGCCGCTGCAGCCGGGGGATGTGCCGGACACCTATGCGGATGTCGAAGCCCTGCGCACCGATACCGGCTACGAGCCGACCACCTCGGTCGAGGAGGGCATCGCACGCTTCGTCGAGTGGTACCTGGGGTATTACCGGGCGGCCGCCTGATGGGTGTCTACCGCAAGACGCTGCAACTGCTCACTCCGGCGGAAAAACGCCGGGGTGCGCTGGTGTTGGGAATGGTGATGGTCATGGCGGTGCTGGAAACCGCCGGGGTCGCCTCGATCATGCCGTTCTTGTCGGTCCTCGGAAACCCGGATCTGGTCAACACCAACCCCGTCCTGAACTATCTCTACACGGGACTGGGCTTCACCTCGGTGGACCAGTTCATCTTTGCCCTGGGTGCGGCGGCCTTTGCGCTGATTCTGTTCTCGGCGGTGTTTCGCACACTCACGCACTATGCGATGAACCGCTTCATCGAGATGCGCCGGCACAGCCTCGGCAAGCGGCTGCTGGAGACCTACCTGCGCCAGCCGTATGCGTTCTTCCTGAATCGCCATAGCGGCGACATGGCGAAGAGCATCCTGTCGGAGGTCGACCAGCTGGTGCTGAACGTCTTCCGCCCCGGGATCACGATGATCGCCTACCTGGTAGTGACCATCGCCATCGTGGCCCTGCTGATCTTCGTCGATCCATGGCTGGCGCTGGGGGTCGCGGTCGTCATTGGTGGCGTGTACGGCACGATCTTCGTGTTTGTGCGCGGCCTGCTCGGGCGCATCGGCCGCGATCGCTCGCGCGCCAACCAGGAACGCTTCACCGCTGCCGGCGAGGCCCTCGGCGGCATCAAGGACATCAAGCTGCTGGGTCGCGAACACGCGTACCTGTCGCGTTTCGATATGCCCTCCAAGCGCCAGGCCCGGCACCAGGCGACCAACCAGACCATCTCCCAGGTCCCCAAATTCCTGATCGAGGCGATCGGCTTCGGCGGGATCATCGGGCTCACCCTGATCCTGCTGCATACCCAGGGGGGCACCGGCACAGACGCGCTGGGCGAGATTCTGCCGATCCTCGGGCTGTACGCCTTTGCCGGCTACCGCCTGCTTCCGGCCGCGCAACACATCTACGCGGGCCTGGCGAAGCTTCGCTTCGGCGCCGCCGCCGTGGAGAGCGTGACCGAAGACCTGCGCGAACGCGAGGCCCTGGCGGAGCTGCATCGACAAGCCCCCCAGCCGCTGGTGCCGCAGCAAACCATCGAACTCAAGGGCATCGACTACACCTACCCGGGCGGCCACCGTCCCGCGCTGCAGTCCATCAACCTGGAGATCCCGGTCGGCAGTTCCGTCGGAATCATCGGTACCACCGGCTCCGGCAAGACCACGCTGGTCGATGTCCTGCTGGGCCTGCTGCGGCCAACCCAGGGCGCCATTCTGGTGGATGGCCAGGCGGTAACGGAAGCCAATCTGCGCGCCTGGCAACAGTCCCTGGGCTACGTCCCCCAGGACATCTTCCTGACCGACTCCACCGTGGCCGAAAACATCGCGCTGGGTATCCCCGCCGGGCAGATCGACCACGAGCGTGTCGAACGCTGCGCGCGCATGGCACAGGTGCACGACTTCATCGTGCAGGACATGCCGGAACAGTACGCCACGATGGTGGGCGAACGCGGCGTGCGTCTGTCCGGAGGCCAGCGCCAGCGCATCGGGATCGCCCGCGCCCTCTACCACGACCCCGACGTCCTGGTGTTCGACGAGGCCACCAGCGCCCTGGACAACGCAACCGAGCGCGCCGTGATGGAGGCGATCGAGTCCCTGTCGCGCAGCAAGACCATCATTCTGATCGCACACCGCCTGAGCACCGTGCGCGCCTGCGATCAGGTCGCCCATCTGGAGCGCGGCTCGTTCGCGTCGGTGGGCCACTTCGATGAACTGGTCGCCCAGCCCGAAGCGGATACGCCCCAGGTCCAGCCTGTTACCGAACCCCCAGCCTCCGGGACCCATGGGTGAACCCGCCGTGTCGACCCAACGCGAGGAAACTGCCGTGACGCACGTCCAATCCCAGCCGCTGCAGATCAAGAACAGCGGGCGCATCGCCCGCACCATCGCGCGCGCAGTCCACCTGCGCCATCTGCAGAAGTCGCGCAAGATTGCCATCCAGTGGCGCGAGAAACTCATCCGCGCGCATGGCGAGTCCGCCGTCACGCGCCCGGTTCTACAGCGGATCAAGCGTTACGCGGCCGACACCTACGGCAGCGACTCCTGGTGGCCATGGCTGGCCGCCTACACCGAGGTGCGTCGCGAGTTCGTCGAGGGCTGGATCGGCGACGACTACTACACCGAACACCTCAACCCGCTCTGGAACCGGCAGGACATCCGCCGCCTGAGCGGCCTCAAGACCATGGATTCGCGCCTGTTCCCGGAGAGTGTGGTGCCACCGGTCTTCGTGCGCGTGGGTGGCCAGTACCTGGATGCCCAGGGGACACCGGAACCACTGGAAACCGCCCTCTCACGACTCAAGACGGGCCAGACCTACGTAATCAAGCCCGACGAGGGGCGCCAGGGCCTCGGCGTGACCTTTACCACCGCCGAACAGGTGTCCGAGGAACTCGGCAGGATCCCGGGAAACTGCATCGTGCAACCCCTGATCGAGCAACACCCGGACATCGCGCGGATCAATGCCAGTTCGGTCAACACCCTGAGGGTACTGACCTTCCTGGATGCGGAGTCCGGGGAATTGCGCATCCTGAACCATTTCCTCCGTCTGGGACGTGAAGGCCAGCGCACCGACAACGTCTCCACCGGGGGATATTTTGTCGGCGTCAATGGCGACGGCTGGCTGGACGGGCACCTGCGCGACCCGGTGTGCGTGAGCATCGGATCGATCCACCCCGATAGCGGGGTGGACGTCAAGGATTGCCGGATCCCCAACTTCGGCGCGGTACGCGAGCTGTGCCTGAACGCCCACCGACGCATCCCCTATCTGCGCTTCATTGGCTGGGACGTCTGCATTCAGGCCAGCGGCGATCCCGTGATCCTCGAATGGAACGCCGAGCAAGTGGCCTGGTCGCGCAACGAGTCCTGCTTTGGCCCGTTGCTGCCCTCGGTCCCGCGCGGCTACCCGCGCTGATCCCGCCACTGCCATCAGGAGAACGACATGCATCCGATCAAACTGCTGTGGACGGGTGGCTGGGATTCCAGCTACCGGCTGCTGGACCTGGCACTGTATCGCTGCCGCCGGGTACAGCCGATCTACGTGCTGGACCCGCGACGGAAATCCTATGTGTACGAGTTGCGGGCCATGGCCGACATTCGCGCGGGCATCGAGGCGCGCGAAGAGGCCCGTGGGCGTGTGGCACCGGTACGGGTCTATCTGCGCAGCGACATCCTCGAAGATCCGGATATCACCGAGCGCTACCACCGCCTGGCGAACGAGGTGCACGTGGGTACCCAGTACGACTGGCTCGCCCGGCTGTGCGAACAGGAAGGCCTGAGGGACCTGGAGCTGTCGCTCACCGGGCACGAGGCCGGCACCGAGTTGCAGGAACGTCTGTTCCGCAATCCGCAGTACGGGGACTTCCGTTTCCGCGAGGACGACTTTGCCTGGGAGCTGTTCCAATACTACCGCTTCCCGTTGCTGTCGGTGACCAAGGAGGCGATGAAGTTCGACGCCGAGGCCAAGGGATTCCTGCCGCTGCTCGAGCAATCCTGGTTCTGTCACTCGCCAATCCTGGGTCGGCCCTGTGGCCACTGCCAGCCCTGCCGTTTCTCGCGCGAATCGCGGCGCACCATCCAGTATTCGCGCCTGGGACTGCTGCTGGAGCTCGCGCGCCGGGCACGTTCCAGCCTGCGCTCGATGCGCACCGCCGACGCCTGAGGCGCGCCGCCATGTCCCTGGCCTTTGGTGCCCTCCTTCCCTGGCTCTCCGGACCACGCGAATATGCCGCGTTGCGCCGTGCCGAATGGCTACCGCTCCCTGCCCTGCAACGCCTGCAGATGGAGCGCCTGGCACACCTGCTGGTACAGGCGCGCACCGATGTGCCGTACTACCGAGAGTTGCTGCCAGAGGCCGACACCATCCACGCCGATCCGGTAGCGACGCTGCTGTCACTCCCCATCCTCGACAAGGGAGCCATCCGCCGCGAGGGCGAACGCCTGTGCTCGCAGCGGCCCCGTCCCGGGCTGCGGCGTAACACTTCGGGGGGATCGACCGGCGAACCCGCCACGTTCTATCAGGACACGCACTACCGGCGCTGGGGCCGGGCCACCAAGGCCCTGTTCGACGGCTGGACCGGCTACCGTCCTGGGCAACCCAAGGCCGTGTTGTGGGCGGCCTCGCGCGATCTGTCCGCACCCCGGGGCACCCGCCGCCTCGCCGAACGCCTGAAGAATCGCACCCTGCTGAACGCCTACCGCATGGACCCGGAGACGATGGATGCGCACCTCGAGCAGCTGCGCGCCGCGCCGCCCAGCCAGTTGCAGATCTACGCGGAGAGTGGCCACGAACTCGCCCGGCATGCCCTGCGCCGAGGGGTCCGAGTGCCGGGTATCGGCAGTGTGCTGAGCTCGGCCGGCACCCTCTTTCCCGACATGCGCGAGACCATCGAGAAGGCCTTCGATGCCCCCGTGTTCAACCGCTACGGCTCGCGCGAGGTGGGTGACATCGCCTGCGAATGCGAGCGCCACCGCGGGCTGCACGTCAACCCGCTGACCCAGTACCTGGAGATCCTCGACGACGACGGCCGTCCGACGCCACCCGGCATCCCCGGACGGGTCGTGGTCACCTCGCTGACGAACTACAGCATGCCCCTGCTGCGCTATGCGATCGGCGACCTGGCCAGTTGGTCCGGCGAGGCCTGCGACTGCGGGCGGGAATGGCCGCTGCTGGAGGGGGTATGGGGACGCGTGACCGACCATATCCGCGGCACCAGCGGTGCCGTGGTATTCGGCGGGTGGCTGCGCCAGTTGCTGTACCCGGAAGACTGGATCGGACAGTACCAGTGGGTCCAGCACGCGGAAGATCATATCCGCCTGCGCCTGATCCCCGTCGATCGTGCCCCCCAGGGCGAGCGAGAACAGCGTCTGCAGGCGCGCCTGGAGCCCGAGATCCGCGAACAACTCGGCGCGGGCACACGCCTGGATATCGATCGCGTGGACGCGATCCCGCCGTCGCCCAGCGGCAAGCACCTGCATGTGATCAGCGAGTTGCAGGAGAACCGACGGTGAAGATCCTGCACGTGATCAACGGGCTCGGCCAGGGCGGCGCAGAACGCCAGCTGGGCAACCTGCTGCGCGCGGCACCGGACGCCGGCGCCGTGTTCGCGCTCAAGGAACCCGGGGTGATGGCCGGCGACATCCGGGCGCAGGGTATCCCGGTCTATACCGGGCGACTGCGCAACCCGCTCTCCACGGGATGGATCGCCGCCCTGCGCCGCGCGCTGGCCGCCTATCAACCCGATGGCGTGATGGGCTGGATGTACCACGGCAACCTGGCGGCCTCGCTGACCCGGCGCCTTGGGTATCAGGGCCCGGTATTCTGGAACGTGCGCCACTCGGTGCATGACCTGGCGCACGAGAAACGCGGGACCCGCTGGGTGATCCGTTCCGGGGCCTGGCTGTCGCGGCATCCGGCCCGGATCGTCTACAACAGCGCCACCGCGGCCGCGCAGCACGAGGCGCTGGGATTCTCCGCGGATCGCCGCGTGGTCCTGCCCAACGGCTTTGATCTCGAGCGCTTCCATCCCGCCCCGGAAGCCGCCCCTGAACTGCGCGCGCAGCTGGGCATCGGTCCGGACACCTGGCTGCTGGGCATGGTGGGGCGTGCCCATCCGATGAAGAACCATGCAGCTCTGGTGGCCGCGATGGCGCGGTTGGTCCAGGCGGGGGCAGACATGCACTGCGTCATGGTGGGTACCGGGGTGTCCGCGGAGGACAATCCGCTGGCCCGAGCCATTCGCGAACACGGGATGGACCGGTATGTGACACTGCTGCCGCCCACCCCCGAACCCGAAGCCCTCTACCCGAGCCTGGATCTACTGGTACTGCCCTCGCGCTGGGGCGAGGGGTTCCCCAATGTAGTCGGCGAGGCCATGGCCTGCGGCATCCCGGCCGTGGTCACGGATATCGGCGATGCCGCCAGCGTGGTGGGGTCGACCGGTTTCGTCGCCGCAAGTCCCGAGCCTCTGGACCTGGCCGACGCCATTACTCGGGCCATCGGCCATGGCCGTGCGAACCTGCGCGGGCTGGGGGGCGAAGCACGCGCGCGCATGGAATCGCATTACGCCCTCGAGGCCGTGTCCGGGCGCTACCAGGCCCTGTTCCAGGATGCCGTGGCGGATGCCGCGCCCGTCTCGCCATGAGCTATACGTTGATCCCGTTCACCCTGATGGAGCTGCTGCTGACGGCCAGCTTCCTGATGGTAGTTCTGGTGGCGGTGCTGTGGACGGGAGTCATGCGCGAAGGCTACCTGTGGCCACTGCTGGCAGCTCTGGTGGCCCGTATCGTGGCGGCGCTGGTACAGCGTTTTCACTTTCCATTGCCCCAGGGTGGTGCGGATGCCATCAGCTTCGAGAACCGGGCCTGGTTCTGGGCCCAGAGCGGCTGCGGCAATCTCGGCGATTACTTCAGCATGGGCAGTTCGTACCTGCACAGCTGGCTGATCGCGAACCTCTACGCCTGTTCCGACCGCGCGCCCCTGGCCTTCCAAGCGGTGAACATCGCCCTGGGAATGCTGACGGTCTATCTGATTGCACGCATCGCCGAGCAGCTCTGGGACCGCCAGGCCGCCGTACGCGCGGCCTGGATCGGCGCCTTGTTCCCGATCCTTATCGTGAACGCGGCCGTGCCACTGCGCGAGGTCTGGTTCACCGCCTTCTTCCTGCTGGGCGTGCTATGGCTGGTGCGCTGGGTTCAGAGTCAACGCACGGGATTCCTGGTGGCTGCCGTCGGGGTGCTGCTGGGTGCGGCGGTCGTGCATGGCGCGGCGGTGTTTGCGATCGCGGGCATCGCGATTGTGCTGGTCAGCTGGTCGATCAAGGAGTTCCTGCGCGCCTCGGATCTGGGCCACATGCGCCCCGGTCTTCTGTTCGGGGGCATCCTGCTCGGCACGGCCGGGGTTCTGGGATTCCTGGTGATGGACGAAATGCGGTTTTCGTCCATCGGGCAGCTGGGCGAGGTCATGGAGCAAACGGAAACGCTCGACCAGCGAGCCGAGCGCAGTGCCCGCGGCGGTGCGGCCTATCCGTCTTTCCTGATCCCGTCCAACGATCTCGAGGCACTGATCCTGACACCGATCCGTACGGGCTACCTGCTGTTCGGCCCCCCGTTGTGGGAGGTACGTTCCCCCGTCCATCTGATCGGCATGCTGGAGGGCCTGTTCTATCTGGCGCTGGTCCTGCTACTGGCGGTGTATCGCCGCCACTGGTGGAAGCGCCAGGACTTCCGCCTGCTGGTGGTTGTGTTCATCGTTCTGGCCATCATCTTCGCCTGGGGTACCAGCAACTTCGGGACCGCCGCACGCCACCGCGCCAAGTTCCTCGGGATTCTGATCGCCCTGGCGGCGGGCCTGGCCGGGCGCCGCCTGTGGCGTTGGGAACGGCTGCGACACCTCGCCAATGGTCGCTCCTCGCCCACAGCCAGCACTACAGACCCACCGGAAACCTCCGGCGCCGGCCTGCCGCAAACGCGGCGCGCCTCGCCCTGACTGGCCGCGCGCAACTCGCGCGCACCCGCCCCTTCGGGGGCTCTCACCCACAAGTACACAGGAGATTTCAAGATGGCGGAATTTGCGGCACCGGACGCCCCGCGTCTGGCCATTATTGGTCTGGGTTATGTCGGCCTGCCCCTGGCAGCCGAGTTCGGTCGTGTCCTGCCCACGCTGGGCTTCGATATCGATACGGGCCGGGTCGAGGAGCTGCGCGGGGGGCATGACCGTACACGCGAGGTCTCGCGCGATGAACTCGCCGCCGCCGAACATCTGGAACTGACCGCGGACCTTGAAAAACTGAGGGACTGCAATGTATTCATCGTGACGGTTCCGACGCCGATCGATGCCCACCGGCGCCCGGACCTGGGCCCGCTGCTGGCCGCTAGCCAAACGGTGGGACGCGTCCTGAAGCCAGGAGACGTGGTGATCTACGAGTCCACCGTCTACCCCGGTGCGACGGAGGAAGACTGCGCCCCGGTGCTGGCTCGCGAATCCGGCCTGGAGCTGAACCGTGATTTCTTCCTCGGCTACAGCCCGGAGCGGGTCAACCCCGGCGACAAGGAGCATCGCATCCCCGATATCGTCAAGGTCACCTCGGGCTCCACCCCCGAGGTCGCAGCATTCGTCAACGCGCTGTACGCCCGCATCATCCGCGCCGGAACCCATCCCGCGCCCAGCATCCGCGTGGCCGAGGCCGCCAAGGTCATCGAGAACACCCAGCGCGACGTGAACATCGCGCTGATCAACGAACTCGCCATGCTGTTCGAACGTCTCGACCTGGATACCGAGGCCGTACTGGCCGCGGCCGGGACCAAGTGGAACTTCCTGCCGTTTCGACCCGGTCTGGTGGGCGGGCACTGTATTGGCGTCGACCCCTACTACCTGACCCACAAGGCGCAGGCCGCCGACTACCACCCGGAGATGATCCTAGCCGGGCGGCGCACCAACGACGGCATGGGCGGGTATATCGCGGATCGCACGATCAAGGCCATGATTCGCAAGGGGTTCCCGGTCGTGGGTTCGCGCATCCTGGTGATGGGACTCACGTTCAAGGAAAACTGCCCGGACCTGCGCAACACGCGCGTGGTGGACATCATTCATGACCTGCACGGCTACAACGCCGAGGTCGACATCTGGGACCCCTGGGTGGATGCCACCGAGGCCCGTCACGAATACGGGCTGGACCTGCTGGCCGAAGCGCCGGAATCGGCGCGCTACGACGCGATCATCCTCGCCGTCCCGCACCGCGAGTTTGTGGAGCTCGGCGCCCAGGGCCTGCAAAAGTTCGGACGCGAGCGCGCAGTGATCTTCGACGTGAAATCCGTGCTCCCGCCAGAGGCGAGTGACTTGCGTCTATAAACGGGCTATCCCTCCTCGACCGACCCGCCTTTTCGGGGTGTCTCGCACACTTTGAGCACCCCGAAACATAGCGATAAATCATTGTCCTGTTTACCTTTTGTACTCATGCACAAGGACTTCCAGGAGGCCCCTCCATCACGCGAATGGAGACAACCCGGGCCTCCCGGGAACAGGAGTAACCGACATGCAGAACACCGGGCATCGCAGGGTCACGACAACCCTGCCAGGGGCTGTCCCCAGCGCGGCACGATCCACCACTGAGAGCAAAGCTCACAGCCGGGGCGGCATCGATCTTCTGATCGTTGCGGCCAACGCCCGCTCCCTGATCGCCAACCGTGGGGACCTGATCCGCGAGATCCGCCGCCACGGTCAATCGGTGGCCGCCGCCGTCCCGCGCAAGGACTACCTGCCCGAGGTCGAGGAACTGGGGATTCCGATCTACCCCTTCGACCTGGGCCGCACCGGCGTCAACCCGATCGAAGATCTGCGGACCACCGTTGCGCTGAAGCAGTTGATGCGCCGCCTGCGGCCGGAGGCCGTGTTCAGCTATACCGTCAAGCCCGTGGTGTACGGTTCCCTGGCCGCACGCTGGGCCGGGGTCCCGCGGGTCTACGCCATGATCACGGGGCTCGGGCATGCCTTTACCACCGAGTCCTGGCGTACCCGCATCCTGCGCACCATCAGTTCGACCCTGTATCGCACAGCCCTGACCCGCTGTGATCGCGTGTTCTTCCAGAACCCCGATGACCTCCAGGATTTCCTTGATCGTGGCGTGCTGCCCAACACCGATCGGGTCGTTCGCATCAACGGGTCCGGGGTCGACGTGGATCGGTTCGCGGAACATCCACTGCCCGATGGCGACCCGCTGTTCCTGTTTGTCGGGCGCCTGCTCACCGAGAAAGGCATCCTCGAGTTCGTGGAGGCCGCGCGCCAGGTCCACGCTCAATATCCCCGCGCCCGCTTCGTAGTGGTCGGCCCCCACAATCCGGACCTGCCCCATACCATTTCGGCCGAACAGGTCGAGGCATGGAAACGCGAAGGCATCGTCGAGTTCGTCGGTGGCGTGGCCGATGTTCGGCCCTGGCTCCAGCAGGCCTCTGCATTCGTCCTGCCCTCCTACCGTGAAGGCACGCCGCGCTCGGTGCTGGAGGCAATGAGCGTGGGCCGCCCGATCATCACCACCGATGCCCCGGGTTGTCGCGAAACCGTCGTCGACGGCGAGAACGGCTTCCTCGTTCCACCCCGGACCTCCGCGCCCCTGGCGGACGCCATGCAGCGGCTCCTCGACCATCCGGAACTGCTGCCCCGCATGGCCCGAGCCTCGCGCGAGCGGGTCGAGGCGAAGTACGAGGTGGGCCAGGTGAACCGCGTGATCCTGCGATCAATGGAGCTTGCATGAACGCCACCCTCAAACGCCTGTTCGACATCCTGTCCAGCATGGCGGCGCTGCTTCTGCTGGCCCCGTTACTATTGCTGATCGCCATTGCGATCCGCCTCGACAGTCCAGGGCCAGTCCTCTTCCGCCAGCAACGCATTGGCCTGGACGGACAGCCGTTCCGGGTCCTCAAGTTCCGCACCATGGTGGACCGCGACCCGGACTCGATCGACCAGCACCAGGAACAGGTGGTCAGCACCGGCGTCGACCCGCGCATTACCCGGGTGGGCCGCTGGCTGCGGAGCACCAGCCTCGACGAACTGCCACAGCTGTGGAACATCCTGCGGGGCGACATGAGCGTGGTGGGCCCCCGACCGATCCTGCCGGAACAGGTGGAGGTTGTCCCTCCCTCCTTCGCCTCCCGGTTTTCCGTGCGTCCCGGCCTGACGGGTTTGGCCCAGGTCCGCGGTCGCCGCACCCTGGGCTGGGTTCAGCAACTCGAAGCCGACACCGAATATGCCGCGCAGCACAACCTGCTATATGACCTGGGGCTGATCCTGCGGACGGTGTACGTCGTACTGACCGGCCAGGGGATCTACGGGGAAGCCGGCATCAACTGGCGCACCTACCGCGATTCGTTGCGGAACCGACAGCAAGGGGATGCGGAATGACTTCGACCCTGAAACACATGTTCATCACGGCCTCCGCCGACGTCGCTCGGCAGGCCGAGGCAGCGGGAATCGCGCGTATCTTCGTCGACATGGAGACCCGGGGAAAGGCCGAACGCCAGGGGCATCTGGATACCCACAAGGCGCGGCACACGCTTGATGATGTCCAACGCATCGCCAGTGCGCTCACGAACACGGAGCTGATGGTGCGCATCAATCCCCCGGCACCACAAACGCCCTCGGAGGTACGACAGGCGATCGAGGCCGGTGCCAACCGATTGATGCTGCCGATGTTCACCCACATCGAGGAGGTGCAGCACTTTCTCGACGCCGTGGGCAGACAGGTGCCGGTCACCCTGCTGGTCGAAACACCACAGGCCCTGATCCGGCTGCCGTCCTACCTGCCCCTGCTCGGACCGCAGGACCAGATTCATATCGGCTTGAATGATCTGAGCCTGGCATCTGGGCTCGATTTCCTGTTCGAACCGCTGGCCGGCGGCCTGCTGGAAGCGCCGGCTGACCTGTGCCGCGAGGCGGGCGTCGCTTTCGGGTTTGGGGGCGTCGGCGCGGTGGGCAAGGGCGAGGTTCCCGCAGAGTCCATCCTGGGCGAGCATGTCCGCCTTGGGTCCGAATGGGTGATCCTTTCGCGCGCCTTCCGCGAGGTCGTCAGTCAGGAAGACCCGGCGACCGGGACAGCACGCCTGCGCCGCGAGCTGGAGCGACTGCAGGCCGCGGAACAGCAGTTTCGCACAGCTCCCCCGGAAGCCCTGCTGGAGAACCGCGACCAGGTCCGCAGCCGCATCTTCCGGCTGGCGGCCCGCATGCACAACCGGAGCCGTGCATGCGCCTGAACCATACCCTGTTCCTGCAGAAACCGGAGGTTCTGGAGAAGCAGCAGGATACGATCGAAGCCCGCCTGCAGCAGGCGTTGCCCAACACCAAACTGACCTTCGCCGGTCAGCCCGAGGCGATCCCCGAAGGGCTCGCGGTCGACGCGGTGATTGCCCCCACCCTGCCCTGGCTTCCCGATGCCCTCCGTCGCCTGTCGCACTATGACTGGGTGCACTTCTTGTCCGCCGGGGTAGAAAAAATCTGGGACATGCCATTCCCCAAGGATGGCGTATTGATGACCAAGAGCAGTGGCGTCCACGGCGCCCCGATGAGCGAGTATGCGATCGGCGCCATGCTCTATTTCGCCAAGCACTTCGACCGCTTCAACGCGCAAAGCCGCGACAAGCGCTGGGAGCGCTGCTGGCTCGGGGAGCTGACCGGGCGCACCGCCATGGTGCTCGGCATGGGGCATATCGGCACCGAGGTGGCGCGCCGGGCCCGGGCGTTCGACATGCGCGTGATCGGGGTCCAGCGCAACCCGCGGCCGCATGACTGTGCCGACGAGGTCATCGCCCTCGATGCCGTAGAGGACCGCCTGCCGGAGGTGGACGACCTGATCGTATGCCTGCCGCTCACGCCGGACACACGACACCGGGTCGGCGAAGCCCAGTTCCAGCTCCTTGAACCGGGTGCCGTGCTGGTGGACATCTCGCGCGGCGGGGTCGTGGATCAGCAGGCGCTGACTCGCGCACTGGATACCGGCCGGCTACGCGGCGCGGCGGTGGACGTCTTCGAAGAGCAACCCCTGCCCGTGGAATCGCCCCTGTGGAACCGGGAGAACGTACTCGTCACACCCCATGTCTCGGGCACCTCGCCGCACTACATGGAGCGGGCACTGGAGATCTTCATCCACAACGCCCGTGCGATGGAGCGGGGCCAGTCACCGATCACACCGGTCGATCCGGTCGCCGGCTACTAGGGAGACGCTGGAGTCTTACCCCCCCTTCCCCCACAATGCGCGGCATCAAGGGGACCTTCCTTGATCCGCGTCACTGTGACGGGCCACCAAACGGGTGTGATGGGGAGTGCTTTACGTGATCGAGACCATCGGATTGCTGGCCGCCTTCTCGCTGGTGGTGATGATCACGGGCTGGATTCGCGGCTACGCCGTTGGTCGGCAGTTGGTCGACATCCCGGGCGCGCGCAGTTCGCACCACACACCCACGCCACGCGGCGCCGGCCTGGCGCTGGTGCTGGTATTCCTCGTCGGCACCCTGCTCTCCACCTGGCTCGAATGGGTCGACCCGTACACCGCTGTCGCACTCATTGGCGCGGCGGGTGCCGTGGCCCTGGTAGGCTGGCTGGATGATCACGGTCACCTGGCCGCCCGCTGGCGATTGCTGGTTCACTTTCTGGCGGCCGCCTGGGGCCTCGCCTGGATGGGTGGCCTGCCCCCGGTGGCCATCATGGGTTTCCAGATCGACGCCGGGTGGGTCGGCCATCTCCTCGCGCTGTTCTACGTGGTCTGGCTGCTGAACCTCTACAACTTCATGGACGGGATCGACGGTCTGGCCGGCATTCAGGCGGTTACGACCTGCCTGGCCATGGCCGGTCTGCTCTTCTGGTGGGGTGATGCCCATGCGTGGTGGCTACCGGCCCTGCTCTCTGCGGCGAGCGCGGGATTCCTCGTCTGGAATTTTCCACGGGCGCGGATCTTCATGGGCGATGTCGGGAGCGGCACGCTCGGGCTTCTGCTGGGGTTGCTGTCTCTGCACGCGGCCGGACTGGACACCAATTTCCTGGCCGCCTGGCTGATCCTGCTGGGCGTCTTCATCATCGACGCCACCACAACACTGGCAGTGCGGCTGTTTCGGGGGATGCGGGTCTACGAGGCGCACCGCAGCCATGCCTACCAGCACGCCGCCCAACGGTTCGGGTCACACATCCCGGTGGCGGTGGGTGTCGCCGTGATCAACCTTCTGTGGTTACTCCCTATCGCAATTTTGGTCGTCGCTAACCAGTTGCCAGGTGCGGCCGGTATCCTGATCGGCTACCTGCCGCTACTTCTGCTGGCGATCACCCTCCGCGCAGGACGCGACTGATCCGGGTCTCGCCAGGACCCGGATCACCAAGCACCCCTAGCGTGGTGAAACAGGATCGGCCACCCGGGCATAGGCCACTGCTGCGGGGCGTACCCTCGGGGCAGGCACCGGACGGGGAGAAGCAGTCGTCACCGGCCCGCTGTGCTCGGTCCCTTCCTTCCGGCCCGGTTCGTAGCCATCGACGAGCTTGCGCAACACCTCGAACGCTATCTGGGCATTGCGTTCCCGGTCGGCCTTTTCCAGCGTAAGCAGGGCCTGCGCGAGAAGCTCGGATGCAACACAGGACTCGCGGGCTCGCATGATCTTGGTATGGGGGGTTGCCTCCACGTTGTCCCCGATCAACAGCTCTTCGTAGAGCTTCTCGCCCGGGCGCAGTCCGGTACATGTAATGGCGATTCCTTCTCCGTCTGGGGAATCGTCCTCGCGGACCTGGTATCCGTGCAGGCGGATCATGCGTCGGGCCAGGTCGATGATGCGCACGGGCTCGCCCATGTCGAGCACGTAAACCTCGCCACCCTGCGCCATCGCCCCGGCCTGAATGACCAGCTCCGCGGCCTCCGGAATCGACATGAAGTAGCGAGTAATCTCGGGATGAGTCACCGTGACCGGCCCGCCTTCACGAATCTGGCGGTGGAACAGCGGCACGACGGACCCGGACGACCCCAGGACATTGCCGAAACGCACCATGCTGAATACGGTTGCGTCCTGGCGGCGCGCCCGATCCTGCAGGACCATCTCGGCCAGACGCTTGCTCGCGCCCATCACATTGGTGGGCCGTACGGCCTTGTCCGTACTCACCAGGATAAAGCGCTCCACACCGGCTGCGATCGCCGCATCGGCGACCACGGCGGTACCCAGGGTATTGTTGCGCAGGCCTTCCAGCAGATTGCCTTCAACCAGCGGCACGTGCTTGTAGGCCGCCGCGTGATAAAGCGTCTGCACGCCATACTGGTGCAACACCTCTTCCACACGCGCCTGATTGGCGACCGAACCCAGTACGGCGTGTACCTCCACCCCTGCCTGCATGGACGACCGACGCTGTGTGATCTCCTGTTCGATCCGGTAGAGCGCAAACTCGTTACGCTCGAACAGCACCAGGGCGGCTGGTTCGAGACTGAGGATGCGGCGGCACAGCTCCGAACCGATGGAGCCCCCGGCCCCTGTCACCATGACCACCCGCCCGCGAATGCTCCGCGCCAGCAGGGCCTCGTTGGGCGGCACGGGATCACGACCGAGCAGGTCGGCGACATCCAGATCCTCCAGCTGATCCAGTGGCGCCTGGCCCGAAACAACCGCTTCCAGTGAGGGCACCGACTGCACATGCAGCGGATACGGCTCCAGCCATTCGAGGATCCGCCGCCGGTCGGTCCGGCTCGCGGACGGAACCGCCAGCAGCACTCGGCGTACCCCACACTGTTCCACCAGGATGCCCAGGGCCTCGGTGCCGCAAACCGGGATGTCGTCAATCGAGCGGCCCTGCACCGCCGGGTCTTCGTCGATGAACGCCATCACACGGAACCGGCCACTGGACTGCAGGCCGGAGGCCAGTTGAACCCCTGCCTCACCGGCGCCGAAGATGACCACGCGCTCGCTACCGGTACGTGCGTCGGACACGGCCTGGTACCAACTCCGCACCAGGAAGCGACCCGCCGCGACCAGGGCAAAGGCCAGCAGCGCAAAATTCACCGCGACCGCCCCGAAGAATCCAGGCGTCTGCGTCAGTTCGGCCGACGCCCAGATCATCAGCGCCAGAGCGGAGACACCGATGATCACCGCGCGAACGGCCCGGGCCCCCATGAAGCGCACAACCGTTCGGTAAAGACCGAGCCGCGCAAACACCAGAACGCCGACCGCCGGAACCAGCGCAAACAGCCACCAGGCTTCGACCATCATGGGCGGCATCGGCTGCCCCGTACGAATCACGAAGGCGAGCCACAGTGCCAGCGGCAGCATTGCGAGATCCGCCAGCACCATCAATCCCTGCTTTTTGCCGCGCGGCAATCGCAGCAAGTTCTCCAGACTACGATCCAGTACCGCCATCGTTCATGCCTCCCACAGTGTCAGCAACCGGTCGCGGGGACACTCGCCGAGCCTGTCGGCTCCTCGTACGCCGCGAACGAGTGGGGAGGCTAGCACCTCAATGGCAGGCTAATTGGGGGGGAAATCACGCTGTCAGACGAACGACTGAGGGCACCATCACGCTGTCGCTGAATCACTGCGAAATCAACGAAAAAGGTTGACCGAATACCGCCCGAGACACCCGGCATTCGCGCGCAGGGCAGCCCCGCCAGAGGACGGCTGGGCCAAGCAGGCGAGGCCGCCACAGGCAAGCCCGGAATCCGGAGCAGATGCAGAAGATCAGATCAGGAGATGGTGGGCCGTGTAGGAATCGAACCTACAACCAATGGATTAAGAGTCCACTGCTCTACCAATTGAGCTAACGGCCCCCGGGAAATAGGGGATGGGGTGACCGATGGGACTCGAACCCACGACAACCGGAGTCACAATCCGGGACTCTACCAACTGAGCTACGGTCACCACCGTGTCACTGTCCAGACAACTGCCACAGGGCGGCTCTGGCGCGCCCGGCAGGACTCGAACCTGCAACCGTCGGCTTAGAAGGCCGATGCTCTATCCGGTTGAGCTACGAGCGCGTTACCGCCGAACGTCGAGGCTCCACGCCTGATCTCGAGCCTGCCTGCTGGCCATTGACCGGGATAGGTGGTCGGGGTAGAGGGATTCGAACCCCCGACATCCTGCTCCCAAAGCAGGCGCGCTACCAGACTGCGCTATACCCCGTCGAGCCGTCCCCGCAAAAGGGCCTACACAGCGAGCGCAGGATGGTAGCGCTGCCACCGCCGGCGGTCAAGGCAGGAAACACTATTAACATTGTTCTTTCATGCACGTTTCCGTGCTACCGTGGCTTTGAGCGGGGATGCGCGCGGGGGGACAGGGACATGCTCAACTGGATCGCCAACGGGGCTATCGTGCTGGGCGCAGCGGGCCTGATCTATGCCCAGTGGAACCTCGCTCGACTGTTGCGCGAGCTGCCGGAAAGCCGCGTGCGCACCGGCTGGCTGCTGATGTCTCTGCTGATCCCGGTATTCACCCTCGGTTATTTCGGCTTCATCCCGCTGAACTGGGGCATGTACCAGACCATCCCCGATCTGCTGGTGCCGATCATCTTCCTGCTGGGTGGCTGTTTCGTCTGCACTGTCGTGCGCCTTACCTATCACTCGGTGGAGAGCATTCGTCGGATCACCCGACTGGAACACGAGTCGATCACCGATCCCCTGACCGGGCTATTCAACCGTCGCCACATGAACCGCCGCCTGGATGAAGAGACCGCCCGCGCGCGCCGCTATGGGCAGTCGCTGTCGGTCGTCATGCTGGACATCGACCAGTTCAAGGGGATCAACGATCGCCTGGGACACCTGGCGGGTGATTACATCCTTCAGTCGATCGCCCTGCGCCTGCGACAGAATCTGCGCCGAGTGGACCTGGCGGCACGCTTTGGCGGCGAGGAGTTCGTGATCATCACGCCGCATACCGACCTGGACTCCGCGCTGCAACTGGCCGAAAAACTGCGCACCGAGATCGCCCAGACGCCCATCATACTCAAGGGTCACGAACATGTACCGCCCTGCGCACCCGACGAACTGTACATTACCGTCTCAGTCGGAGTCGCCAGCCTCGATATCGAGCCCGACTCCCGCGACAACGCGGATTTCCTGATCCAGCGGGCGGACGATGCCCTCTATCGTGCCAAGGCCGGCGGCCGCAATCGCTGCGAAGGCGGACCCAGTCGCGCCAGCCTGGCCGCGGCGATCTGACACTCCCACCAACGGACTGGCTTGAGGCGCTCCCGCGCGCGTGGGATGATCGCGGCCAGTTTCCGAGACAGAGCCTCCCATGACCGCCCAGCTCATCGACGGCCGCGCGATTGCCCAGACACATCGCGCCCGCATCGCCACCGAGATCGAATCCATGACCGCCCGCGACCTGCGTCCGCCGGGTCTGGCCGTGGTGCTGGTCGGGTCCGATCCGGCCTCCCAGGTCTATGTGCGCAACAAGCGCAAGGCCTGCGAGCAGGTGGGCGTGGTCTCGCACTCCTATGATCTGCCCTCGGGCACCCCGCAGACCGATCTGCTGGCCCTGATCGACCAGCTCAATGCCGACCGCACCATCGACGGCATCCTGGTGCAGCTCCCCCTGCCCAGCCATATCGATCCGGAGACGGTGATCGAGCGCATCTCGCCCGCCAAGGACGTCGACGGGTTCCACCCCTACAACGTCGGCCGGCTCGTCGCCCGGATCCCGCGCCTGCGCCCCTGTACCCCCTGGGGCGTGATCCAGCTGCTGCGCCACCTGGACGAACCGTTCAAGGGCCGCACCGCCTGCGTGATCGGCGCCTCCAATATCGTGGGCCGCCCGATGGCGCTGGAACTCCTGCTGGCCGGCGCGACCCCGACCATCTGCCACCGCTTCACGCCGGATACCGCGGGTATCGCGCGCCAGTCCGACATCCTGATCGCGGCGGCCGGCAAGCCGGGCCTGGTCAAGGGCGACTGGGTCAAGCCCGGGGCCACGGTAATCGACATCGGCATCAACCGCCGCGAAGACGGCACCCTGTGCGGTGATGTGGAGTTCGATGCGGCTGCGGAGAAGGCCGACTGGATTACACCGGTCCCCGGCGGGGTCGGTCCGATGACCGTGGCGATGCTGCTGGACAACACCCTGCGCGCCCGCGCCTTCGGCACCCACGAGGCGAGTTAAGGCACCCTCCGACTCGGCGCAGATTACTACACGTAGCGCGAGACTCGGGGCACCGCCTCCAGCAGGTGCCGGGTGTAGTCGGCGCGCGGATTGGCCAGCACCTCGGCGGTGGTGCCGATCTCCTCCATGCGGCCGTCGTGCATCACCAGCATGCGGTCGGAGAAATACTCGACCACGCCCATGTCGTGGGTGATGAAGATCAGCGCCAGACGGCGGTCGACCCGTAGCCGTCCGAGGATCTGCAGGACCTCCGCCTGCACCGAGACATCCAGCGCACTGGTCACCTCGTCGCAGATGATCACGTCCGGATCCAGCACCAGGGCCCGGGCGATGCCGATGCGCTGACGCTGGCCGCCCGAGAACTCGTGCGGATAGCGCCACAGCGTATCCGGCGGCAGAGCGACTTGGTCCAGGGTCGCCCGGGCACGTTCGATGCGATCTTCCTGGTCCTCCCCGATCCCGTGGACGGCCATCGGTTCGGTCAGCAGGGTCATCACGTTCAGGCGCGGGTTCAGTGATGAGGCCGGATCCTGGAATACCACCTGCAGGTGACGGCGCAGGCGCCGCAAAGGCTTGCGCGGCATCCCGGTCAGCGGCTGGTCACGATAGCGGATCTCGCCGCCGGTGGGCTCGATCAGACGCAGGATCGCGCGGCCGAGCGTGGTCTTGCCGCAGCCGGACTCCCCCACAACCGCCAGCACCTCGCCGTTTTCGAGCTGAAACGACACGCCGTCCACTGCACGCACGACATCCACCTGACGGCGCATCAGGCCCTTCAGCACCGGGAAGTGCACCTGCAGATCGCGCACGTCCAACAATGTCTCGCGCCCGGCCCCGGGCACTGAGGGCAATGCGGGCAGATTCTCCGGCAACGCCCCAATCAGCTTGCGCGTGTAGGCATCCTGTGGATCGCGTAACAAGGGATGACACTCGCCCTGCTCCACCAGCCGACCCTTGTGCATCACCGCCACGCGATCCGCCACCGAGGCGACCACGCCGAAGTCATGAGTGATCAGCAGCACGGCCATCCCGTTCTTCTCGCGCAGCTGATCGATCAGCTTCAGGATCTCGGCCTGGATGGTCACGTCCAGCGCGGTGGTCGGCTCGTCGGCAATCAGCAGATCCGGCTCCGCCACCAGCGCCATCGCGATCATCACGCGCTGGCGCTGGCCTCCCGAGAGTTTGTGCGGGTACTCATCGCGGCGCTGTTCCGGATTCGGGAGCTGGACCTCTCGCAGCACTTCAAGTACCCGGGCCTCGCGTTCGGCCGGGGTCATCTGCGGGCGGTGCAGGCGCAGCACCTCGTCGATCTGGTCACCGACAGTCAGCACAGGATTCAGCGAGGTCATCGGCTCCTGGAAAATCATGCCCACCCGGTCCCCGCGGACTTGCTGCATCACGCGGTCCGGCAGCCCCAGCAGTTCCTGCCGCGTGCCACGTCCGGCCAGCCAGACCTCGCCCGTGGAGGGCTCGAAGCCCCCATCCAGCAGCCGCATGATCGCCAGTGCGGTGATCGACTTGCCGGAGCCCGACTCGCCCACCAGCGCGAACAGCTCGCCTGCGCGGATTGAGAAGCTGATCTCCTCGACCAGTGGCGCCTCGCTGTCGCGATGTCGAATGCGGAGGTTGCGTACCTCGAGCATGGCCTAGCGCACCCCCCCGCTGGTGGCACCCGAGGCGGCCGGCCGGGCCGGCGCGGCATGGCTGGCCGCCTTCGCGGCCGAGCGCGAGTGCGGGTCAACCGCATCGCGCAGGGCCTCGCCAATCAGGTTGTAGGCGAACACGGTCAGGAAGATCGCGCCCCCCGGGAAGGCCGCCATCCACCAATTGAAGGTCGAACTCTGCACCGCCTGGTTCAGCATCTGCCCCCAGGAGGGCTCGTCCACCAGCCCCAGGCCCAGGAACGACAGCGTGGCCTCGGCGAGGATCGCGGAGGCCACGCCAAAGCTGGCCGCCACCAGGATCGGCGCGATCCCGTTGGGCAGCATATGGCGGAACAGGATCGAGGGCAGCGACAGCCCGGAGGCGATCGCCCCCTGCACGAAGTCCTGCTGGCGCAGGCGCAGGAACTCGGCGCGCACATAACGCGCATAGCCGGACCACGACGTCAGGCCGATGATCAGCATCATCAGGTACAGCGAGCGCCCGAAGAAGGCGACGAAGGTCAGTAGCAGGAACAGCGTCGGGATGGCCTCGAAGATCTCCACCAGGCGCATGCCGATGATGTCGATGATCCCCGAGAAATAGCCCATCAGCCCACCCAGGATCACGCCAATCCCGAGCGCGATCCCGGTGGCAATGAAACCGATGGACAGGGCGATGCGCGAGGCATGGATCATGCGCGAGAGCGCATCCGCGCCGTTGTCGTCGGTACCGAACCAGTGCACGCGGTCTGGGGCCTCGCGCGGGGCCTCGAGCCCGGTATCCGCATAGTCGCGCAGGTAGTCGCGCGGCGAATACGGGATCGGCGCGCGGATCACGGTCTGGTACTCGCCCTGCACCTCGGCCTCGCGGTACTGCTCGTAGATCACCAGCGAGGGGGGCGAGACCGTCTGCCAGGCCACCGCGCCCAGGATCGCACTCAACACCCCCCAGAGTACAAAGCGCCGCCAGGGCCGGCCGGGCAGCAGCCAGAACACGCCGGCCAGCACCAGCATCCCGAACAGCGTGACATCCGCCGCGGTCAGGTAGCGCAGAAACGGCATGGACCAGCCGTCCGCCGTCTGCACCAGCAGCGGATGCGAGCTGGCCAGCACGGGCGCCAGGATCGCCACCAGCGTCAGCAGCGCGATCCACCCAATCCCCAGCCGCGCCCCCCAGCGCAGCAGCACCTCGCCGACCACGCGGCGCGCCCAGGAGCGGCTGCGACGACCCTCGCCCTGCTGCGCCGACTCAGTCATAACTCACCCGCGGGTCGACAATGGCATAGGCCAGATCCGCCAGCAGATAGCCGATCAGGGTCAGCACGCCGGAGATCAGGGTGATCGACAGTACCAGCTCGCGGTCGCGGGTCTGCACCGCCTCCACCGCGAGCTTGCCCATCCCATCGATCGAGAAGATCGCCTCCACGATCACGGACCCGGCCAGCAGGGATGGCAACAAGGTCGCCGAGACGGTAATCAGCGGCAGCAGGCTGTTGCGGAACACATGCCGCCACAACACCTCGTGCTCGGGCACGCCCTTGGCACGCGCGGTGCGGGCATAGTCCGAGTTCAGGTTCTCCAGCACGGACGAACGCGAGAGTTTCGCCAGAAAGGCGAGCCCACCGTAAGACAGGCACAGAACCGGCAGCACCAGGTGCCAGGCGCGGTCGAGCAGAAAACCCGGGACCATGCTGCCAGGCGCCAGGCCCAGCGCCAGTGCGAGCCCCGCCCCCAGCCCCACCGTGCCAAGGTAGAAACCGCGCAGCACGCCCCAGTCGCTGTGCGCCATCAGCCAGCCCAGCACCAGGCCGATCCCCATGGCGACCGTCGTGCTGATCCAGCCAGCCGGGGCCAGGTCAGAGAACATCAGCCAGCCGCAGAAGGCCCCGATCGCCGCACCCAGTCCACCCCGGATCAGCGCGGGCAGATAGCGCGCCAGGTAAAGGCCCAGCGCCGCCCCCAGAAACGGCAGCACCAGCAGCAGCGGTATGGCCCAGGCCACCTCCACCGTAGGCAGGAAGGTCATATCCAGCGCCGCGCGCTGGCTCAGTCCTCCAGTCGGGAACCATTGCCAGAACTGGTCGGAGGCAAAAAAGCCAATCAGCAGGACCCCGGCCAGCATCGTCGGGACCGACCACAGGGCCAGCAATACGACGCCAGACTGGGAATCGAAGGCCTGTCCCTGCTGGGTGGCCGCCCGCACCCCGACGGCGACCGCAACGATGTAGATCAGCGGTATCGACAGCACATTCAACAGCAGGGTGATCGGCAGGCGTTCGGCAATCAGATCCGCCACCGGCCGACCAAAACGAAAACTGGTCCCGAGATTGGGGGCCTTCAGCTTTGGCCAGCCGGTGAGCGAGCCGTCTTCGTCCTGGGCAAAGCCCACTGGCGAGATATTGTTCAGCCAGCGCCCGTACTGCACCGGCGGCGGCTGGTCCAGACCATAGAGGCGGTTGTAGTACTCCTCCATCGCCTTTTGTGCCTGCGGCTCCAGCCCCTGCCCCTCGATCAGGGTCAGCGCACTGATGCCCCCGGGCGCCGCCGCCATCACGGCAAAGACCACGATCGTGATGCCGAACAGTGTCGGCACCATCAGCATCAGGCGGCGCAGGATGTAGGTCAGCATGGCGTGCGCGGGTTCTCTACGTTGGCCTCCCGGCTACTGCCCGTACCGCTGCTGGTCGAACGGGACGTAGATCTCCACCGGCACAAACCCGAGGTTCAGGCCAAGCGCCGTCTGCTCCAGGTTCTGGATGCGTCGGTCGATGAAGGCGAGGGTCTGGCGCCGCATCAGGAAGGTATACGGCTGATCCTCGACCAGGATCCGCTCGGCCTCGCGCCAGTGTTCCATGCGCTTGTCCTCGTCCACCTCGCCGCGCGCCGCCTCGATCACGGCATCCAGCTCGGGGTTTTCGTAGTTGATGAAGTTGTCACCGCCGGAAACCGTCTGGCTGGAGTGGAACATCTGGTAGATGTCCACCTCCACACCGCTGGTCCAACCCAGGGTAATGGCATCGAAGTCCTGGCGGCTGAGCTTCTCCAGCATCACGGACCACTCGGTCGGCTGAGGCCGCATATGAACCCCGGCGCGCGCGTACAGATCACGCAGGAACAGGGCGATGCGGCGGGTGTCCTCGTTGTCCTGGAAGTACACCAGGTCGAAGGAGAACGGCTCGCCGTCCTCGTTGATCAGCACTCCGTCGCGGTTCTTCTCGGAGTAGCCGGCCTCGGCCAGCAGCTCCAGCGCGCGTTCGACATCAAAGGGGATGTGCTCGAGCTCGGCATTGTGCTGGTCGCTGCGCGGGCTGAACGGGCTGATCGCGCGCTCGGCATAGCCCAGCATCACCTGTTCGATCAGGCGATCGACATCCGTCAGATAGCTCATCGCCCGGCGCACGCGCGGATCGGCAAAGCGCGTCGGCTCGCCATTGCGCTTCTGGTTCCAGCCGATGTACGAATAGCCCGCGGTCGGGCTCATGTATTCGTGGGTATCCGCGCGCTCGCGCAACGCCTCGTCATCGCGCAGCCGGGCATATTCGCGCGGCCGGGCCCCGTAGACGTCGATGTCGCGGTTGCGGAAGGTCGTCAGGCGCGCGCTGTCATTCTGGATCACACGCCAGACGAGCCGGTCGAACGAGGGTTCCACCGGCCCCCAGTAGCGCGGATTGCGCTCCAGTTCGATCCGCCCGGCATCCGGCGTCCAGCCGGTCGGGTCCTCGAGCCGGTAGGGGCCGGATCCCAGCAAGATCCCGCGCGACTCGTTGAAGGTCTCGGGTTCGTCGAGGTAGCGCTCGTAGAAATGCTTCGGCAGCACGTTCAGGCCACCGGCGACCCGCAGGGCGTCGAAGTACGGCTCCTCGAAGGTGAACACGACGGTGCGCTCGTCCACCGCCTCCACCTTCTCGACCTTCTCCAAGAACGCCCGCGCGCGCGGCACCGCGATTTCGTCGGTCATCAGGAAATTGAAGGTGAACTCGACGTCCTCCGCGGTGAGCGGCTCGCCGTCGGAGAACTGCAGTCCCGTGCGCAACTGGAAGGTCAACTCCTGGCCGGAGTCGTCGAAGTCCCAGGACGCGGCCAGCAGACCCTGCCACTCCAGTGTCTCCGGATGGCGCTGCACCAGCGACTCCAGCACGTAGTTCTGGACCTCGGAGGCATAGGCGTCGCTGGAGACGTAGGGCGTGATCGTCGCCAGCCCCGTACCGAAGGCCTGCACCAGCCAGTCGCCCTCCGCGTAGTCCTCGCGCGCCGCCGCGTCCGCCGCCCGTTCGAACGCCGAGGGCACCTCCGCGACCCGAGGCGCGCGTTCGCCGTCCCCAGTGGTAAAACGCCCCGAGGCCAGGTCGGACTCGAGACTCTGCAGGCTGCGGCGCAGTGCACGCAGGTCGCGTGCCTGCTCGGTCATCATGTTCTGCATGGACGCCATGCGCTGCCATTGACGATCCACCTGCACCATCACCAGCAACAGTAGAATGCCCAGCACGATCAGGGTGACGATCCAACCAAAATGACGACTCACAAGGCCTCCGCTCTCGAGTGGCACTGGCATCCGCGCTTCGACGGCTGGCCGACGCAGACCGCACTCTGCGCACTATAGCAATCCCTCCGGCCGCTCTCACCGGGTCGTTTCATTCCAGGGAAACACTGACCAGTGTAGGCACTCGCGTTGGTCCCCCAGGTTTGCCGAGACCAGGCGCGCCGTGTAGCCGGTAGTGTTCTCTACTCTACCCGCCCATTGTTATCAAAAACGGGCGCGCAGCGTTGCAGGTCCCTTGTACAAAATGACTGTACGGCAGTCACCGCGCCTTGTTCGCACGCAAAAGCGACGAAGCGGCGAGCGTGTACATTGGTCAGTGTTCCCCTAGCTGGCCCGACCCGCGGCACATCGGTATGATCCCGAGACAGTCGCGTCGGCACTGGGTTCCCGCCTGGTCCGGCCGCCACGGGGCGGTCCTTTTCGAGGGCGCCGACACGAACCAGATTCAAGGAGATTCACATGGGTTTTCTGAAGGGCAAGCGCGCGCTGATTGTCGGCGTGGCCAGTAACCGCTCCATCGCCTACGGCATTGCCTCGGCCATGCATCGCGAAGGCGCCGAGCTCGCGTTCACCTATCAGAACGAACGGTTGCGCGACCGCGTGGAAAAGCTGGTCGCCGATTTCGACTCCGACATCCTCGTGCCCTGCAACGTCGAGGACGACCGCGAAATCGAACAGGTCTTCGAACGTCTGGACGACTACTGGGATGGCGTCGACATCCTGGTGCACTCGGTCGCCTTCGCCCCGAAGGAGCAACTGGACGGCGACTTCCTCGACAACATGACCCGCGACGGCTTCCGCATCGCCCACGATGTCAGCTCCTACAGCCTGGCGGCCCTGGCCAAGGCCGGGCGCGGCATGATGAAGGACCGCGACGCCTCCATCCTGACCCTGAGCTACCTCGGCGCCGAACGCTCCATGCCGAACTACAACGTGATGGGTCTGGCCAAGGCCAGCCTCGAGGCCAATGTCCGCTATCTCGCCTACACCCTGGGCCCGGAGACCACTCGCGTGAATGCGATCTCCGCCGGTCCGATCCGCACGCTGGCCGCCTCGGGCATCGGCGAGTTCAAGCGCATCCTCGACCACGTCGAGGCCAACGCGCCGCTGCGCCGCAACGTGACGACCGAACAAGTCGGCAATGCCGGGGCCTTTCTCTGCTCCGACCTGGCCTCCGGCATCACCGGCGAGGTGATGTACGTCGACTCGGGCTACAACACCGTCGGCCTGGGCGCCGCCGAAATCGGGCTCGACAAGGACAGTTAAGGATACGCTGACTTAACTTCCCGCCCCCGCCGACTGGCAGGGCGCGAGCCCCACGAAAAAGGCCCGGCCCGCATTGGCGGTCCGGGCCTTTTTTGCGCTCGGCGGTGCAAACGGAGCCGCCCGGTGCGTACGACTAGTCCAGGTTCTCGGGATAACGCTTGATATCCGCCTCGGACTCCAGCCAGGCCAGATAGGCGCGGAACTCGGCAGATCCGTAGGCGTTACGCATCAGTTCGCGCGCCTGCTGACGCATGGCCGCATCCGCTTCCTGCTCGTCGAGTCGGACCTCGTGCAGGATCGCAACGGCAAAATCGCCATTACCCAGACGCGTACCGCTGATTTCGAACGCGTCCTCGCCCGGTACCGGCAGGCGGAACAGGTGCTGCTGGAGCCCGCCCGGCACGCCGTTATCGCCATCCACCGGCGAATCCCGGCGCACCTCGCGTTCCATCTGCCAGGCATCGTCGTCCTCGATGGCGTCCGCCCAGTCGTCGGTATCGCGCAGACGGGCCATCAATTCCTCGCCCGCTTCGCGGGCGGCATCGGCGGCCGCCTCGCGCCGCAGACGGTCACGGATCTCGTCCTCGACCTCGGCCAGCGGGCGCACCTCCGAGGGCTCGTGCTCGTCGATCCGCAGGATCACGGTCGAACCGTCATCCAGGTCGATGGCCTCGCTGTTGTGGCCATCTTCCAGCACGCGGGGATCGAAGGCTGCGTTACGGATCGAGCGATGCTGGGCGATATCGTCGCCACTGCCACGGGTGAACCAGTCGCTGGTCTGGATTTCCAGTCGGGTCGCCTCGGCCGCCGGCTCCAGACTGTCCGGGTATTCGGCGGCCTGGCCCATCAGATCATCCAGTGCATCGATCTGCATCTGTTCGGCGCTGCGGTCGCGCAGATCGCGTTCGACGTCGTCCCGTACATCCTCGAACGGCTGCGGCCGGGCCTCCTGGATGGAGGTCACCTCGAGGATGAACCAGCCACGGTCGGTACGCACGGGGCGACTGATCAGGCCCTCCGGCAGCGTGAAGATGATGGTTTCGAGCGTGCGATCCAGATCGCCCCGGGCAATCTCGCCCAGGCTGCCGCCCCGATCCGCACTGAGGCTGTCCTCGGAGTACTCTTCGGCCAGGTCGGCAAAGTCCTCGCCGTCTTCCAGACGATCGCGCAGTTCGTTGATCTTCGCCTCGCCTTCCTCACCGGTGTCCTGAATCCGGATCTGGCGCACCTCGCGCAGCTCCGGCTCTTCGTAGCGGCTGCGGTTGACCTCGTAGTGCTGGCGAATATCGTCCTCGGACACATCCACCGCGCCTTCCAGTGCCTCGGGGTCGAGTTGCAGATAGGCGATCCGCACCCGCTCCTCGGTGGTGAACTCGTCCTGATTGGCCTCGTAATAGGCCTCGATGGCCTCGTCGTCGACCACGTCCGGCTGGTCGAAATCATCGACCGGGAAAATGCGCCAGCTGGCCACGCGCGTCTGATTACGCAGCCGGCTGTAGTCATCCACCATCGCGTCCGACGGGAAACCGGTCGCCTGGATGCCACCCTGCAGTTGCGACAAAACGATTGATCGCCCGATGTCCCGTTCGAAGTCCGACGGACTCAGGCGCTGGGCGTTGAGCAGTTGAGCATAGCGTTCGCGGCTGAATTGGCCATCTTCGTGGAATACCTGCATCCCGCGAATCTCCCGCAGGATGCTGTCCCCACTGGCCTTGAAACCCGCCGAGTCGGCCGCCTGGCGGAGCAGTTCCTGACGGATCAGGGTCTCCAGCGCCTGCATGCGAATCCCTTCCTCGTCGAGCAGGTCATCCGGGATTTGCCCCCCGAACATGCGCGCCATCTGAGTACGCTGGGCGCGGGCCTCGTTGTGCACGTCGCGAACCTGGATCTCGGTTCCGTTGACCTCGGCCGCCACCCGCGGCGCGGCTCCGCCAAAATATTCCCCGAGACCCCAGACGGCGAAGGGGATGGTAATCAGGCCGATGATCACATAGGCGAGCCAGCCGCTCGCCCGGTCGCGAATTGCTTGCAGCATGGTGGTCTCTGCGTGCTCCGGGGTCGCCCCCGGCACCGGGTGCCGGAGATTTCAGAATCAACATCCGATGTTAGCAGGAGCGGCGGCCCAAGTCTGCGCCAGCCCTCGGGAAAAACCGGGAAATCAGGCGCGGCTCCGCCCGGCCAGCAACGCGTCCAGCCGGTCGAGATCCTCCGGGGTATCCACGCCCGGCGGGTGTGCCTCGCGACGGCGACCGACCTGGATCCAGGCGCCCATGGCCAGGGCCCGCAGCTGTTCCAGCTGTTCGAGCTGTTCCAGGGCGACGGGTGGTTCGGCACTCATGCGGCGCAGGAAACCAGCGCGATAAGCATAAACGCCCAGATGACGGGTCGCCTGATCCAGCGCCGGGGCGCGGCCTGCCCGATGGGCCTCGCGATCCCAGGGAATCGGGGCGCGCGAGAAATACAGGGCGCGCCCCGACGCATCGGTGACCAGTTTGACCTGGTTCGGGTCCGCCAGGTCCTCGGGGCGGCGGATGGGGACGCCGAAGGTCGCCATGTCCGCCCCCCGGGTATCGGCGAGCAGCCTGGCCAGATCATCCAGAAGCACCCCCGGGGTCAGCGGTTCGTCGCCCTGCAGATTGACCACGATGGATTCGTCGCCCCAGCCCTCGGCGGCGGCCACCGCCGCGATGCGATCGGTACCGGAGGGCAGATCGGCATCGGTGGCGAATGCCTCGACCCCGCACTGGCGCGCGACATCGAGGATGCGCTCGTCGTCGGCGGCAACAATCACCCGCGAGGCACGGCTCTCCTTTGCCCGGGCGATCACATGTGCGATCAGGGGTCGACCGGCGACGGCCGCCAGGGGTTTGCCCGGCAGGCGACTGGAGGCCATCCGGGCCGGGATCACGACATGGAAGGCGACCATGAAACGCTCAGGCGTCGCGCCAGCGTTCCTTTTCCTCATCCGACAGCACGCGGGCCTCGTCCTCCAGCATCACCGGGATTTCGTCGCGAATCGGATAGGCAAGACCAGCGGAAACCGAGATCAGTTCCTGGTTCTCGCGGTCGTATTTGAGCGGGCCCTTGGTCACCGGGCAGACGAGAATATCGAGCAGACGCTTGTCCATGTAATTCCCCAATAAGTGGTTGCGACGCGGTCAGATCAGCGCCTTCTTGATTCGGGCGACCGTTTCCAGACGGGCCAGCAAAGCCGACTCGAAGGCAGACGGCACGCGGGCCGCAATCGGCCAGTACCAGTGATTCTCCTGCGCGAACGTCCGGCATTTTACGGCATCCTTCTCGGTCATCAGAACCGGCAGACCGTCATCGAAGCGAATCTGGTGCGGACGAAAGCGGTGATGATCCGGAAACGGGTGCCGGATGATGTCGATGTCCGCCGCCTCGAGCATGCGGAAGAAACGCTCCGGGTCGGCAATGCCGGCCACCGCATGGGCATCGCGGCGAGCAAAGCGGTGCGGCTTGTAGCTCTCGCCCTGGCCGTCCACGCGCTGCAGGCGACTGGCTGGTACCAGATCCATCGCGAACTCGCCAGTGCCAGGCTCGCCACCGGTCACCAGCACGAAGTCTGCCCGCTCGCGCGCTGACTTTGGCTCGCGCAACGGCCCGGACGGCAGACACAGGCCATTCCCCAGCCGGCGCTTGCCGTCGATCATCAGGATGGTGATGTCACGCGGCAGCCGGTGATGCTGCATCCCGTCGTCGGCGATCACCACATCCACGCCCTGGTCCGTCAGCGCCCGAGCCCCGCGCACGCGATCGCGATCGACCTGTACCGGCACCCCGGTGCGCTGTGCGATCAGCAGGGGTTCGTCCCCGACCACCACCGGGTCGGACAGCGGTGTCACGCGAATCCCCGCGACGTCCCCGCGCCCGCCATAGCCCCGGCTGACGATCCCCGGCCGATACCCGGCATCCGCCAGCCGTTTTGCCAGCCAGATCGTCATCGGGGTCTTGCCGCTGCCACCCACCGTCAGATTGCCGACCACGATCACTGCCTTGGCCGGGATCGTAATGCCCCGCCGGGCCTGCTCCAGCCGATGGCGATTCCACTCCACCGCCCCGGCATAGGCCAGCGACAGCGGGTACATCGCCGCCGCGAACGGCCCGCGCTGACACCACTGATCCCAGATTCGGGCGCCCAGCCACGCCTTGAACCGGCCCATGACTACCAGTCCCAGACCTGCCGCAGCACGGCATCAAAGTTGGCATCCACCTGCCGACGTTCCTCCCAGAAACGCCGACGCGCCGCGTCACCCTGCTGGCGTCGGGAGGCGGGGTCGTCACGCAGGCGCTCCCAGGCCGCCAACACGGCGGAGGCCTCCCCCAGCACCGGGCATGGCACCTCGGCGGCCGGGATCTCTCCCAGACTTACGGCCGCGCCCCCGGCCAGTCCCTGCCAGAGGGCCTGACGGTCGGGCGCGGCCAGATGTACCGCATGCGCGGCGCTGGCCGCGGCCGCAAACCAGCGCCGGTCATCCAGATGGAGGATGGTCCCGGGCGCCAGCGCCGAGCGATCCCAGTCCGAGACCTGCAGCCCGGCCCCCGGGAGATCGCGCGCGGCCGCCGCCCCATCCCGACGGCTGGCCAGCAGAATATCGGTCGCCCCCATACCGGATGCTTCCCAGGCCCCACGCCATGCCGGCCACTGGTCGTCACGTCCATGCCACCACCACAGCCGCTGCACCTCCCCGCCCACCAGGGCGCGCAGGACCACATCCGCCTGAGCCTCGACAAAACGCGCCTGGGGATCGGCGACCGGCAGGACGTCGGCCACCGCACCCTCGGCCCAGCTCGTGGATGTGTTCAGCGGCCAGCACTGGTCCGCTGGCCGCGCGGGTTCCCACGTGGGGGCACGGGTATTGACCGCAACCATCGGGCACTGGGCCTGTGCCAGCAGGCTGCGCGGGGCATCGCCCCCGGCCAGTAGGATGCCATGAGGCTGGAAGCGTTCCAGGACACGGCGCACCACGCGCGGGCGATCACAGGGGCCATAGCCCACTCCGACCTTCCTGAACGGCTGCATATGGCGCTCGAACAGTTCGGGGTAGTCCTGCTCGAAGGTCAGCACGATGCGCACGTCCTGACGCTTGTCGCGCACGGCGCCCAGCAGCTCAATGCCCAGGCGTACATCCTCGGGGGTGCCGCCAGCCTTAATCCAGACCAGACGCCCGCGCTCGGCGGGCGGGCTCAAAAAGCCGCGGCGCGCCCGCGCCCGTACCCCGTTGCCCTGGCGATAGTCGCGCCAGACGGCACGCCAGACCGGCAGCGGGCGATCACCGTAGCCCGCTGCCTCATCCCCCATGCGCAGCCCCGGAGGCGGCATGTTCGCGCGGGCCCTCAGTCATCGTCGCCGCGCTCGCCCAGGGTCGCGATCGAGACCGAGGTAATGCCCAGGCGGCCGACCACGTCCAGCGCGCGCACCACCGACTGATGCGACGCATTGGCGTCGGCGCGGATCAGCACGGGGTCATCCTCGCGGCCCTCACGCGCCTCGGACAACACGCGCTCCAGGGTCTCGGCGCGACGGTTGACCAACTCCTGGCCGTTGACGAAGTAGTTGCCGTCGGCATCCACCACGATATCCAGCCAGGCCCGCTCGACCGCTTCGGCCTCGCGGTCGGCCGAGGGCAGGGTCAGTTCGATGTCCGCATGCTGATCGAAGGTGGTCGAGACCATGAAGAAGATCAGCAGCAGAAACACCACATCAATCAGCGGCGTCAGGTTGACGCCCGGCTCGTCATGGTGCGGCCTGCGAAAGTTCACGCGGTGACTCCGCCTTCCGGCGTGGCAGCGGTTGCGTCCCGCTCCCCGTGGATCACCTCGACCAGCTTGGTCGCCTCCTGCTCCATCTCCAGCACCAGTTCATCGATGCGGCCCCGGAAGTAGCGGTGGAAGGCCAGCGCCGGGATCGCCACACCGATGCCGGCGGCGGTGGTGATCAGGGCCTGGGAGATACCCCCGGCCAGATCGCGCGGACTGCCCACGCCGATCTCGGTGATCACGGTAAAAACCTCGATCATCCCGACCACGGTGCCGAGCAAACCCAGTAACGGGGTGATCATCGCGATGGTACCCAGCGTGTTCATGTAGCGCTCGAGTTCGTGAGCCACCCGACGGCCGGCCTCCTCGATGCTCTCCTGGGTAATCTGGCGCGCGCGGTCATGGGTGGCCAGGCCGGCGGCCAGCACAGCACCCAGCGGCGAACCGGCACGGATGCGCTGGATATCCTCCAGGGTCAGCCCCTGCATGCGCATCTGTTCCCAGATCGTGCCGAGCAGGCGTGGCGGGACCACGCGCGAACGCCGCAGCGTCCACAGGCGTTCCAGCACAATCGCCACCGCGAGTACGGAACACAGCAGGATCGGCAGCATCAGCCAGCCGCCTGCCTGTACGATCTCCAGCATTCGGTCTCTCCCTCTTGGCTCGTCGGGCCGGCGCGTCAGTCGCGCCGGAACACGGCCATGGATTCCACATGGGCGGTATGCGGGAACATGTCCATGATCCCGGCCCGCTCCAAGCGATAGCCATGATGATGCACCAGGCGCTCGGCGTCACGGGCGAGCGTGGCCGGGTTGCAGGAAACATAGACCATGCGCTCGATGCGCTGCGGCGCCAGGGCCTCGATCACCGCGGCCGCGCCGGTGCGCGGCGGGTCGAGCAGCACGCGGTCGTAGCGTTCGGCCAGCCAACTGGCGTTCTTCAAGGCTTCCACGTCATCCAGGTCGGCGCGTTCGTAGCGGGTATTGGCAATGCCCTGGTCGCGGGCATTGGCGCGCGCCCGTGCCAGCATCACGTCGTCCACCTCAACGCCCACCACTTCGCCGGCCTCCTCGTCGTCCGTTACGCTGCGCGCCAGCGGCAGGGTGAAATTGCCCAGCCCGCAGAACAGATCCAGCACCCGCTGGCCCGACTGCAGGTCCAGCGCGGCCAGCGCCTGCGGGACCATCTTGCGGTTGATGCCGGCATGCACCTGGATGAAGTCCGTCGGCATGAACGGGACCGACACGCCGTAATCCGGGTGGCGATAGACCAATGGCTCGATCGGCCCGGCCAGCGGTTCCACCGTCTCCGGGCCGCCAGGCTGCAGGTACACCTGAATGCCCTCGGCCTGCGCCCAGGCGGACAGGCGCGCGCTGTCCGCCTCCGACAACGGATCGAGGTTGCGGAAGATCAGTGCCACACGCTCGTCATCATCCACCGCCACCTCGATCTGCGGCAGACGGTCGCGCGCCTCAAGGCCGCCGATCAGCTCGCGCAGGGTCCGGATGCGCTGCCCCACCGCCGGGTGCAGCACCTCGCAATGGGTCATCTCGGCCAGATACGGGCTGCCGCGCTCGCGAAAGCCGACCAGCACCCCGCCCTTCTTCGGCACGTACTTCGCCCCCAGCCGCGCGGTGCGTCGGTAGCCGAGGGTCGTGTCGGTCAGCGGCTCGAAACGGGCCTCGGCAGTCACGTGGCCAATGCGCTCCAGGGCATCAAACAGGGCCTGCTCCTTGATCGCACGCTGGGTCTCGATCGACGCATGCTGCAGCTTGCAGCCGCCGCACAGGCCGAAGAACTCGCAGGGCGGTTCGACCCGGCCTGCGGCCGGCTCCAGCACCTCGACCACCTCGGCGCTATCGAAGCGGCGCTTGCGCCCGGTCTGCACGGCCACCACCCGCTCGCCCTTCAGCGCCCCGTGGATGAAGCAGGCCTTGCCATCGCGCCGGATCACGCCCTGGCCGTCCAGCGTGACCTCCTCGATCACAGCCTCGAATGGGGTCTTGTCGATGCGTGCCATCAGTCCGTGCGTCCGGCCGGCTGCCAGGCGCCGAGGAATTCCCGGTGGTGGGCCGCGCCGCTTACCTCCAGGTACTCGGCCAGCTGCTGCTGGCGGCTGGCCAGCGCGGCGTCGGTCAGGTTGCCGCGCATGAACTCGAAGCGCAGCCAGACCAGATAGGTGTTCAGCACGTCGTGCTCCACGTAGTCGTGGATCTCGCGGGCGCGGCCGTCGCGCCAGGCCGGCCAGACCTTGGAGCCATCCATGCCCAGCTTGCCGGGAAAGCCGAGCAGGCTCGCCATCATGTCGAGGCTGGTGACCGCACGGCCCTGGAACCCGGCCAGCACGTCCATCAGGTCCACATGGCGCCAGTGGAAGCGCGACAGGTAGTTGTTGTAGCGAAACTCGCGGTCGTCATCGCCCTGCTCCCAGTAGCGCGGCGCCTGCACGCCATTGACCAGCGCGCGGTAGTGCAGCACCGGCAGGTCGAAGCCGCCGCCGTTCCAGCTGACCAGCTGCGGCGTGCGCTTGTCGATCACGTCGAAGAACTGGCGCAGCAGCTCGGCCTCGGTCGGCGCCTGGCCGTCCTCGCCCTCACGCCCGAACGCGGAGAGCTTCAGCGCGTCGCCCCCCTGGTAGAGCACGCCGATGGAGACGATGCGGTGCAGCGGGTGTTTCAGGAACTCCGTGCCGGCCTGCGCGCGGCGCAGGGCGAACAGCGCCTCCGCCACCTCGTGATCGCTCAGGCCCTCGAAGTCGTGCAGGCGCCGGGCACCGTCGATGTCGGGGACGGTCTCGAGATCGAAGATCAGGATCGGGGCACTCATGCGGGAAACACGCCGGTGGAGATGTAGCGGTCGCCGCGGTCACAGATGATCGCGACGAAGGTGCCGCCCTCGGTCGCGGCCGCAAGCTTCAGGGCTGCGGCCACGGAACCACCGGACGAGACACCCGCGAAGATGCCCTCCTCGGCGGCCAGTCGGCGCATGGTGTCCTCGGCCTCCTCCTGCGTCACGTCCACGGTCTGGTCCACCCGCGAGGCCTCGAAGATGGTCGGCAGGTACGCCTCCGGCCAGCGCCGGATGCCGGGGATGGACGATCCTTCGGTGGGCTGCACGCCGACGATCTGCACGCTGGGGTCGCGCTCCTTCAGATAGCGCGACACGCCCATGATGGTGCCGGTGGTCCCCATAGCGGAAACAAAATGGGTCACCGTGCCCTCGGTGTCGCGCCAGATCTCCGGGCCGGTGCCGATGTAGTGGGCCTCGGGGTTGTCCGGATTGCCAAACTGGTTCAGCACCCGGCCCTTGCCCTCGGCCTCCATCCGGTCGGCCAGATCACGCGCGCCCTCCATGCTCTCCTCGCGCGAGACCAGCACCAGCTCGGCGCCAAAGGCCTTCATCGAGGCGCGGCGCTCGGCGGACATGTTGTCCGGCATCACCAGGATCATGCGATAGCCCTTCATCGCCGCGACCATCGCCAGCGCGATACCGGTATTGCCGCTGGTTGCCTCGATCAGCGTATCGCCGGGCTGGATGTCGCCGCGGCGCTCGGCCGCCTGGATCATGTTCAGCGCGGGCCGGTCCTTGACCGAACCGGCGGGATTGTTGCCCTCGAGCTTCACCAGCACGGTGGACGGCAGATCCGCCGCCATGCGCTGCAGGCGCACCAGCGGCGTGTTGCCGACAAAGTGCTCGAGGGTCGGGAAGGATTCGGGATGCAGGCGTTTCTTCATGCGCGCAGAGTATAACGACCGGGCCCCGTCCCTGCCCACGCATGCCGCTGCAGGCTCCGGAGCCGCCGCCACGCCTTTCCGTCTCGAAAGCTCCGCGATTCCGGCCTAAGCTCCAGTCATGCTCGTACTGCTGGAATACCTGGTCGTTACCTTCCTGGCGGTGTTCGTGATTGTGAACCCGCTGACCACGGCGTTCATCTTCACGGCGATGCTGCCGCGCGCCTCGGAGGAGAAGCGCCGGGCGATCGCGCTGCGCTCGGTGAAGGTGGCCACTTCCCTGCTATTCGCCTTTGCCCTGCTGGGCGGGGTGATCTTCCAGCTGTTCGGGATCACCCTGGCGGCGTTTCGCATTGCCGGCGGCATCATCCTGTTCGGTATCGCGATCGGCATGATCCGGCAAAAGGGGGCAACCGAAAAGGAGACCGCCGAAGAGGTGAAGGCCGACAAGGGGCACGTGACCGAGGATATCTCGGTAATCCCGCTGGCGATCCCGTTCATGAGCGGCCCGGGTGCGATCGCCACGGTGATGATCCTGACCAGCGAGGCCCCGACCGTCTACCACACCGGGCTCGTGTTCCTCGGTGTACTGGCCTGCATGGTGGCCTGCTACTACGCGATGATCTATTCGCGCTACATCGTCCAGTACCTGGGCGACACCGGGAAGGACATCCTCACCAAGGTCTTCGGCCTGATCCTGGCGGTGCTGGCCGTGCAGTTCGTAATTAACGGCATCAGCGACGCCGCGATCGGCTTCATGCTGGACACCGAGATGCTGGACGAAAACGAGGTGGACGACCCGCGCATACCGGCGCGTGACCACGACTAGCAGGTTATTCGTACCGCCGGGCCCGCTGCGGGAGGCGCACCGGAGTCGAGGCCAGCAGCGCGGCCACGAACAGGAACAGACAGAACAGGATCGCATTGGCCAGACCCAGCCAGGCCTGCAGCAGGCCGATCCCGGCCAGCCCGAAAATCGCGGCTGCGCGTGCCGACAGCGCCCAGAACCCGAACCAGCGCCCGGCCTCGCGTACCGGCACCATCATCCCGACCAGTGCACGCCCGGCCGACTGGGCGGATCCCAGACAAAGCCCGGCCAGGATCCCGACCCCGAGAAACACCATCTGAGCCTCCACCGGCTGGCCGAGCAGTGCGCTCAGCCACTGCGCGATGGTCGTGGTGCCGAAGATGGCAAGCACCGCCAGCGCCCACAGCGCCAGGGTGATGCGGTAGATGCGCACCGGACCCACGCGGTCCATCAGGAAGCCAAAACCGATCGCTCCGATGATCGCCGTGATCTGGGTGATCACGAACATCGCGATGCGCACCGGCTCGTCCCATTCGATTACCTGCGCGCCATAGATGAACGTGAAGGAGATGATGATAAAAATTCCGGCCATCATGAAGAAGATCGACACATACAGCGCCCGCAGCTCGCGGCGCTGACCCAGGGTGACCAGCGCCTCGCGCACACGGCGCCAGCCCAGCCCCAGTTGCAGTCGCCGACGCATCCGCCGACGCGTGCCCCGTTCCTTCAGGAACAGGAAGGTCGGGATCGCCGAGATCAGGAAAAACGCCGCGGCGAAAGGCCCCACCCAGCGGATGCGCTCGAAATTCTCCTCGCTGACCTCGCCCAGAAGCCCCAGGGCGAAAGCGGTGGCGATCAGCCCACCTACATAGCCCATGCCCCAGCCAAGCCCCGAGATCCAGCCCAGCTTCTCCGGCGGCCCGAGACTGGGCAGGAAGCTGGCAATGAACGACTCGCCAATCGCGTAGCCGAAGTTGGAGGCAATGATCAGCGCCATGCCGAAGATCACCAGCCCCGGCTCGACGAAGTAGAGCATCGCCGTGGTCACCACAGTCAGCATCCAGGAGGCCATCAGGAAGCGCTTGCGCGAGGCCGTGGCATCCATGACCGCCCCGGCAAACGGTGCGGCGATGACCACCATCGCGTAGCTGGTCGCCAGTGCAAAACTCCACAGGAAATTGCCCAGGCGGTAGTCGGGCCCGTCACCGACGATGATGCGGGTAAACAGGTCGCCAAAGATCACCGTGATGATCAGCAGCGTGTAGGCCTGGTTGGCGAAATCGAACATCGCCCAGCCGAAGATCTCGCGGCGCGGGGCGGGGGCATCGACGGGGTGACGCCGGATCAGCGGCATAGGGGATCAGGGGTGGTGGTTTGCCGCATCCTAACGCGAATCCACCCGGCAGTGAGCTTACGGCCGGATGGTGTAGGCCCCGCCTTCGAGCTCGACTTCGAAGGCGTCCAGAAACGCCTGGCCCAACCGCGAGCGCGGCAAATCCCCGTCGGCCAGGACGATCACCGGGACGTCATCGCGGGCCAGATGCCCCAGTTGCAGGCGGTCAACGCGTAAGGAACGCCCCTCCACCGTGCCGCGTGCACGCTCAACCCGGATTGATTCCCCACGATCCGGATCGAGCCCCGCGCGCCGGGCATCGCGTTCGCGCAGCAGCACCAGCTCAGCCTCGGGATCGATCACGAAGGTCACCGCGTGGCCGTTGACCCCTCCGGTAACCGCGTGCTCGCCCGCCGAATCCCGATTTACGGTAACGCCGGCGCCACGCCGGTCGGATCGAGGAGCGCCAGCGCCGCGAGGGCGTCGCTCCACCTGCAATTCGCGGCGCTCGCCGTCGCGCTCGACCACCGCGCCACTGCCGGAGATGCGCAGCACCCGCACCCCGCCCGGCCCCGTCTCGCCCTCGCCGACCAGGGCGCGCTCCCCGTCGACCGACAACACAATCTGGTTGCCGAACACGGCATGTAGCTGCCATTCCTCCGCCGCGACTGGCGCAGTGAGCAGACAAAGCAGGATGATGACGACGATGCGTGGCATGCCCCGGTTATACCCTGACCACCTGAACCGAACCAGAACGGCTTCTCCCTGCATCGCGCGACGCCGGCGCTTGCTACCATCGGGAGACACCCCTTGCGGAGCCACACATGTCTGCCAACGCCCCGTCCGCCGCGGCGCCCGCCCGGGCACCAGCCACCGCCGCCCGCCAGCTGTTCACGCTGGTGCTCCTGCTGATGGGGCTGTGGCTGCTCCACCTGAACCTGCGCGTGGCACCCGAAGCGGTGATCCTGGCCCTGTGGATCGGGGCGACCCTGCTGATCGGCTACGGCGGGTTTCGCCGCCACCGTCTGCGCCGGGCGGCATTCCTGCGCGGCTATCTGGATGCGGGAAGCCCATGGAGCGAGCGCCTGCGCGGCGGCCCGTTGATGGCGCTGCGCCATCTGCTTGCTGGCGCCCTGCTGGGCGGGCTTCTGGTGCTGGCACTGGCCCGCATCCAGACCCCAGCGGTTTGGGCGGTCCTGGTCGCGGGCGGGCTGACACTCGTCGTGCTGGAGGCCGTCTTTGCCCGGCTGATCGCCGGTCACGCACACCCGCGTCTGGCCCCGGAGCTGGCCCGGCGCGGCGCCTTGTGGATTACCGGCGGAGGGCTGACGCTGGCTTTGCTGGTGCTTGCTCTGCGCGGCTGGTATCCGGATCTGTCCGGCACCTCGCTGGAACAGGTGATCTGGTTCATGGTGGAGCACGAGGGGGCCCGCAGCGCCGTGCTGGAGATCGGGCTGCAACTGGCCGCGGCCCAGGACGGGCTGCGCCTGTGGCTCGGCCAGCAGTGGCTGCCGCCTGGCGCCCAGCCGCTGCCGGTGCTGGTGGCCTGGTCGCTGCTGCTGATCGAACAGGCATTCCTGGCCGCCGGCTTCCTGCTGCTGGCCAACGGGCTGTTCCCGCCCCGTGATCCCGGCGATGACCCCGCGCAACCGTAGACTCCTGCGGACCCTGGTCTGGTTCGCGCTGACCGCCCTCGCGGCGGCCGCGTTCCTGGCCCAGGTCGACCGCCACGAGCCACGCCAGTGGGATGATCAGGCACATGTCGAGCTGGAGTTCGAGGGCGAGCGCTATCGGCTCGACCGCGACCGGCTGAGCCGCCTGGAGCGCTTCTCGCTGGAGTGGCTGGAGGCCGGTGACGAGCAGGTCCGAGCCCAGTGGCAAACCCGGATTGATCAGGAGCTGGACCAGCATTTCCAGACCCTGCACGACCGCGTGCCCGAGGTCGCGGACTGGTACTTCTCGCTGGGTGCGGAGTATCAGCGCCTGTTGCTCCGTGGCGCCCAGTGGCTGGGTACGGCAGAAGACGACGCGGCCACACGGGCCCTGCGCGACAAACTGCTGCCGGAAGACCTCTGGGATGGCCCCCTTCAGGCACTGGCCGAACGGGCGCAATGGGGTCTGGACGAGGATCAGCGCAAGGTCCGGGATGCCTGGCGCATCGCCCTGACACGCGAGATGGCCGACGCACGCGTACCCGCCACGCCAGCGGCCCTGCAATCCCCGATCGAACAGCACGCGCGCATCGAGCGGGCCCAACAACTGGCCAGTGCGATGGATGCGGATCTCGCCCGGCTGGAACAGCGCGCGGGCCTGGCAGCCACGGCCGCTGCCGGGACGGGGCTGGCCACCCCGCTGATCGCCCGTGCGGTGCAGGCCCGGCTGGCCGCCCAGGCAGCGCGCAGTGGCGGTGCGGCACTGACCCGGGCCGGGCGCGCTGGGGCCCTGGGCGCGGGCATCTGCGCCTGGAGCGGCCCGGTCTCGCTGGGCTGCGGGATCGCGGCCGCCGGCGCGGCCTGGGTCGGGACCGACTGGGTGCTGCTGCGGATCGACGAGGCGCGCCACCGCGAGGACCTCGAAGCCGCCCTGCACGAGGCCCTGGACGCCCTGCACACCGAGACCCGCCTGACCTGGCAGCAGGCCATTGCCGAGCATGTCAAGACACGCCACACCGCCAGCCGCGAGGCCATCGACAAGACTTTCCAGCCGTGGAAGGCGGCCATGAATCCGTGAACCGGGGCAACCCCGTCGCGCCTGCGGCGTCTCGGCAGCGGGCGGGGCCTGCGTTACACTCCGCGCACCGTTTTCCCGCCCCTGCGTAGCTCAACATGAACACGACCCCCGCCCGCCGCAAGACCGTCCCCGTTCGCATCGGCCCTGTCACCGTCGGTGGTGATTCCCCGGTGATGGTGCAGTCGATGACCAACACCGACACCGCCGACGCCCTGCGCACCGCCGTGCAGGTGGCGGAGCTGGCGCGCGCCGGCTCCGAGGTCGTGCGCATCACGGTCAACTCCGAGGATGCGGCAAAGGCCGTGCCGGAGATCCGCGAGCGGCTGGAGGCGATGGGGCTGGAGGTGCCGCTGGTCGGGGACTTCCACTTCAACGGCCACAAGCTGCTGACCAAGTACCCGGAGTGCGCCGAGGCGCTGGCCAAGCTGCGCATCAATCCCGGGAATGTCGGCCGCGGCTCGAAGCGCGACGCCCAGTACGCCGCGATGATCGAGACCGCGATCCGCTATGACAAGCCGGTGCGGATCGGCGTGAACTGGGGCAGTCTGGACCAGGCCCTGCTCGCACGCATGATGGACGAGAACAGCCAGCGTACCGAGCCGGCCGTGCCCGAGGCGGTGATGCAGGAGGCGCTGATCGCCTCGGCACTGGAGAGTGCGGCCGAAGCCGAACGCATCGGCCTGGCCCACGACCGCATCATCCTGTCGGCCAAGGTCAGCGGCGTGCAGCCGCTGATCAGCGTCTACCAGGACCTGGCCGCGCGCTGCGACTACCCGCTGCACCTCGGGCTGACCGAGGCCGGCATGGGTGCGAAGGGCATCGTCGCCTCCACCGCCGCGCTGGCCGTGCTGCTGCAGCAGGGCATCGGCGACACCATCCGCATCTCGCTGACCCCGGAACCCGGCGGCGACCGTACCAAGGAGGTCCTGGTCGCCCAGGAGATCCTGCAGAGTATGGGGCTGCGCAGCTTCCTGCCGTCGGTGGTTGCCTGCCCCGGCTGCGGCCGCACCTCCAGCGAGTACTTCCAGCACCTGGCACAGGACATCCAGTCCTACATCCGCCAGCAGATGCCGAACTGGAAGCAGCAGTACCCCGGCGTGGAGGAGATGACCGTTGCGGTAATGGGCTGCGTGGTCAACGGCCCCGGCGAGAGCAAGCACGCCAACATCGGCATCTCCCTGCCCGGCACCGGCGAGCAACCGGTGGCCCCGGTCTACGAGGACGGCGAGAAGACCGTGACGCTCAAGGGCGAACGTATCGCCGAGGAATTCCAGGCCCGCGTCGAGGCCTACATCGAACGCCGCTACGGCCAGACCGCCTGACGCACCACTATCTCGAGGCGCTACAGGAACGCCGTTTCGTTGAAGGAACGCAGCTTGCGGCTGTGGATCTCCTCGATGGGCATGTCGCGCAGCAACTCCATTGCGCGAATCCCGATCTGCAGGTGGCGGGACACCTGTGTTCGGTAGAAGCTCGACGCCATGCCTGGCAGTTTCAGTTCACCGTGAAGCGGCTTGTCGGATACGCACAGCAGCGTCCCGTAGGGGACGCGAAAACGAAATCCATTGGCCGCGATGGTTGCGCTTTCCATATCCAGGGCGATCGCCCGTGACTGGCTGAGGCGCTGCACCGGCCCGGACTGCTCCCGCAACTCCCAGTTCCGATTGTCGATGGTGGCGACCGTTCCGGTGCGCATGATCTGCTTCAGGTCGTAGCCTTCGAGCTGCGTGATCTCCGCCACGGCATCCTGAAGCGCGATCTGAATCTCGGCCAAAGCCGGAATCGGCACCCATACGGGCAGATCGGCATCGAGCACGTGGTCTTCGCGCAGGTAGGCATGGGCGAGCACGAAATCGCCCAGCGCCTGAGAGCTTCGCAGCCCGGCGCAATGACCCACCATCAGCCAGGCACGCGGACGCAGGACGGCGATATGGTCGGTCGCGGTTTTCGCATTCGATGGCCCGACACCAATATTGACCAGCGTCACCCCTGCGTAGCCCGGTCGCTGCAGATGGTAGGCCGGCATCTGCGGCAGGCGGGCCTGTGCGGGGACCGGTGCGTCGGGATCGGTGATTACGATATCTCCCGGCGCCACCAGCGCGGTGTAGCCGCTGTCGGGATCGCTCAGCTGTGCGCGGGCGAAGGCCTCGAATTCGTCCATGTAGAACTGGTAATTGGTGAACAGGACGTGGTTCTGGAAATGCTCGGGCGCAGTGCCCGTGTAATGCGCAATCCGCGCCAGCGAATAATCCACCCGTTGCGCACTGAACAGGGCCAGCGGCAGTGAGCCATCCTCGCGTGCCACGGCGTCACCATTGGCGGCCTCGTCATTCATGGTGGCCAGATCCGGCACATCGAAATAATCGCGCAGCGAGCGTTCCTGCCCGTCATGCTCCAGCGGCTTCACCTCACCCCTGCCGGCCATGGCAAATTGCAGGGGTATCGGCGTGGTGGATGGGCCGATACTGACCGGGACACCATGGTTCTGCATCAGCAACGTGATCTGCTGATGCAGGTAATCCCGGAACAGGTCCGGGCGGGTCACCGTGGTTGTATAGGTACCCGGTTCCGTCACGTGACCGAAGCTCAGGCGCGAATCGATCGGATCGAAGCGCGAGGTGGCAAAACGGATTTCCGGATAGCAAGCCCTGAAACGGGCAGCCGGCGGCTCACCGCTGGAAAGACCCTCAAATGCCTCGACAAGAAATTGTGTTGCGTTCGCGTAGAGCTCTTCCAGGCAGGCGACCGCCTGGTCGGCATCCGTAAAAGAACGAAACTCGGACGCCGCAGGTGTCAGGATGGCAGGCGGGCTGTTCGGCGTCATCCGGATTCTCCTTTCTGTTTGGCCAGTGCCTCGGTACCTGAATCGCATCAGCTCGGTAACAAGCATGCTTACGTATCCAGCGCCTCGACCTCCGGTTCGTTGCGGCAGTAGATGTACGCGACGCCGCTCAGACGGCGATTGAGTTGCTGGAAGTCATCGAGGATCTCCCAGACCGGGTACGGCAGGCCGATCTGCGTGCGCTTTGCCTGGATCAGCCAGCGGCTGTTCTCCTGTTTGCGTTCCAGGATCTTGCGCCCAAACTCGGGGCGCTCGCGCATCAGCATCCGCGCCACGGTGTTCATCTGCTGCGAGAGCCGCGTCGCGGCCTCGGCCAACACCGGGCGCGCGGCGTCCAGCGCGTTGGGATGTGTCCGCACGAGGCGCTCGACATCCTCGTAGAGGTTCGGACCCAGCGTGCGCACGATGACCGGCAGTTCGCGCATGAAGTCATCCAGGGTCTCCTTCAGGACCTGGTCTTCTTCATCCAGTGCGTCGTCGGGGATTCCGTCCAGGAACTCCACCAGCTCGTCGCGAACCTCCAGGATCTGCCACCGCCGATGATCCATCTCCGTCTTGAGCCCGGGCGGAAGCGCACCCTCGGACAGCGCGAGCATCGCCCGTTCGCGGATCAGGTGCAGCTGGTCGAATACCTTCAGCGTTTCACGCAGCACGGCGTTGAGGGCCAGGGCCGGATTCTGCAAGAGCAACGGATCGAGACTCGTGGCGCCGGAGGGTTCGGCGGCCGGCTCGGGAACCAGGACACGGACCCAGCGGCCCAGCACGGTGGCGAACAGAATCGCCGCACAGGCGGCCAGGTTAAACAGCGTATGCCCCCAGGCCGCCTGCTGCGGGAGTGCACCGGGCAGCGTCTCCAGCGATGCCAGGGGAACGTTGAGCAGTGCGGCGGTGAGCGCGACGACCAGCGGCCCCTTGACCAGTAAACTGGCCAGGCCGAGTCTGCGCCCCTGGAGATCGCCCCAGCCAGCGACCAGTACCGTCAGCACCAGACCGATGTTCGCACCCAGCACCCACAGCAGCAGCATCGTCAGGTCCACCTGGCCGCTGGCGACCAGCGCGAGCGCGAGCGCAATCGACGCCGTAGCGCTCTGCATCAGCAGCGTCAGCAGCGCGGCGCCGATCAGGAACAGCAGGGGGAGCTGTCCCAGGGCAGCGAAGAGATTGACCACGGCGGGATCGCTTCCGAGGGAGCGCGCAGCCTCGCTTAACAGTCCCATCCCCAGCAGCATGAAACCGAACGCCAGCAGTGCCTGCCCAAGTCCACGCGGTCGGGGAGCCTCGACGTACAGGAACAGTATCGCACCCACAGCGACGAACAGGCCGGCGAACGCCTGCAGGTCGAAGGACAGCACCTGGATCAGCGCCGTCGTGCCCAGTTGCGCCCCCAGCAGAACCGCGAGCACATTTTCCCAGGCGACATTCCCGCGGCGGGTCATCTGCACCGAAAGCATGGCCGCAGCCGTCGACGAGGGCATCACGACGCCGCCGGTGACGCCGCCGACCCATGCGCGGGGGCGGGTGCGGGTAAAACCCTGCAACCAATCGATCAGGTCCCCACCCATCGCCCGTGCGAAGCCCTTGCGCAGGAAGCGCAGGCCGAACAGGATCAGCAGGACACCTGCTACGAGATTGATCGTTTCCATCACCGTACCTGTGCTGCAGTTCGCACTCGGATCACGACCTGCCAGAGACCGGGGACAACGGCGTTGAGGCCCCCTGCGAAGGTATTCCCGCCGCCGGCCCGGGACCCATCGGTCATTGAGCGACGCGGGAAAGGCGGCCCGCCCCGAAGGACCGGATCGGCGCTCCCTTGGTCGTCACCAAAGCCTTCTTCTTCTGCCACGGGGAGAAAAAGAAAACGGGCCGCTTCCCGGCTCTTAGGCTCGGAAGACGGCCCGCTGGTCAATGCCCTGCTCGGACGCGTCAGAAACTCAGAGTGTACCCGGCCACGAAGAGGTCCTGGGCACCGCTCTCGTCGCGCGAGGCGTAGGTCAGCGAGAAGGTGCCGAAGTCGGTCACGTGCGCCGCACCCAGTTCCCAGAACTTCGCGCCGTTGTCGTCGGCCGGATCGTCGTAGCCAAGCCCGCCGAAGAGTTCGGTGCGCGGGGCCACTTCGTGTCCGGCCCCGACGAACCAGACGCGGCTTCCCTCGGCATCGCGATCGTCGGCGTGCGCGACATACGCCACCTCGGCGAACAGTGGCCCCCAGTCCGCGCCCAGGAACAGCTCGCCCTCGTCTTCGTCGTCCAGGCTGGAGTAGTGGAAGTACTCGTAGCCGAACTCGATGCCGATCGGGCCAGCATCGAAGCCATAGCCGACGAACGGCACAACCTCGGTGCCTCGCCCACTACCGAGGGTGGATGCCTGTACACCGGTGAACACGCCGGTAGGGAAGCCCAGCTCGAAGCCGCCCTGCACCACCGGGTCGTTATCGGACTTGGAAGCGCCATCGTCGATGTAGTCGGTGAACACGCCGATGTTGAATTCGGTCTCGGTGGCCTGGGCCGCCGGGATGCCGAGGGCCAACACCCCGGCCACGGCCAGTGCGCCGCAATGGAAGTTACGATGGTTCATGTCGATTCCCCTTTCAAGAATGTTATCAGGCACGCTGCCGGAATCGGTCCCCGGCAGTACGGTTCGTACTTTCCGGGATTACACCGGCATGTGTGCGCTCAGCAGCCAGGCGGCCATGCCAAAATACACGGCCAAGCCGGTGAAATCCTTGATGGTGGTGATGAACGGATCCGCGCCAGGTGCATGATCCACGCCGACCTTCAGCAGCACCCAGGGCAGCAGGAAGCCCAGGATCGACGCGGTGAACACCGAGACGAACAGCGCCACGCCAACCACGATGCCCAGCTCCGGGATGCCGTTCGGCGCACCTTGCCAGAAGTGGGCGATGGTACCGGCGATGACGGCCATCACAACCCCCATGGCCAGGCCGACGCCCCCCTCGCGGACCAGATGCGCGCGGAAGAAGCGTCCGAGGTTGATATGCCCCAGGGCGAGCCCGCGGGCGAAGATCGTGGTCGACTGCGTGCCCACGTTGCCGCCCATGTCCATCACCAGCGGGATGAAGATGGCCAGCGCGACCACCGCCGCCAGGGTGTCCTCGAAGAAGTCGATCACCCCGCCCACGGCCAGACCGCCAGCCAGCGTCACCATCAGGAAGGCCATGCGCACCTTGACCGCATAGCCGATCCCGCCGGAGGTCAGCTTCTCCGAGCGCACCACATCCTTGTGGTGCAGCAGGTCTCCAATCCCCGCCTTCTTGTAGAAGTCCTCCGAGGTGTCTTCTTCAAGTACGTCCATCGCGTCATCGATGCGCAGCACACCCACCAGCACGCCATCGGCATCCACCACCGGCAGGTACGGCAGATCCGTGCGCTGCAGCAGGCGGGCGGCCTCGACCTTGTCACCATCGGGCGTGGTGCAGAAGTCCTCCAGCTCGATCAGCTCACCAACCGCCTGGCCGGGCTCCGCGCGGAACATGCGGCCCAGGCGCACCAGCCCCTGGTAGTGATGGTCGCGATCGGTGATCAGCAGCGCCGCCCCGACATCGTCCGGCATGTTGCGATCCCCACGCAGGCGGGTGGTGACCTCACCAACGGTTTCTTCCGGGGTCACCCAGAACACCGGGCGGCGCATCACACGGGCCACGGTGTCCTCATCCTGCCGCCACAGGGCGCGCACCTTGTCGCGCTTGGCCCCCGGCAGGGCATTCAGCAGGTCGTCCGCCAGGGACTTGCCCACCAGGGTCAGGGACCGTGCCAGGGTGTAGGCCGGCAGGCTCTGGACCAGCTCGCGGGCCTCCGGCTCGGGCATGTGCTCGAACAGGATCGCCTGCTCTTCGTCATCCATCGCCAGGAAGATGGCGCGGCGCTCATTGGTGTCCACACCCTCCAGGATCACCCAGCGCGAACGCGGGTCCAGTTCCGACAGGCGGTTGGCGGTGATGGCCGGGACTGGATGGATCATCTCGTCGCGGGCAGCCCCCACGTCGCCGGCATGAATCATTTCCAGGATCTTGTCGTTCATTGCAATGCTCCTTGTGCTTAGAAAATCAAAAACGCACGCGGGGCATTACAAAAGACAAAAGAATCCCGTGACCGCTGGTGGCGGTCTTTTACAAAACCCCCATCAGCGAGACAAACAATCTTTTACTTTTCTCACTGCCCCGCAGTGATACGCCAGGTCTAGACCCGGGGTCGTCGTCATCAGGCGCTGGCATGGTGGCCTCCTGCTGGGTGTTTATGGGTGTAATCCACTCCGCTGCGCGCACAGCAACGCACGCACCGGCCCGAAATCCGGGCAGAGGCGGAACATCATCGAATGGCATGGGACCGCGCGCCACGCACACGGGCGGGCGCAGGACGGGCAGGGCTAGGGAGTCGCCCGCAAGGGGCGCAAGGGGGAAGCGATCTGTCACCCCCCGGAGTCACACATATCGCTGACACCGGGGGACACCACCGAACTACCGGGTGGCGGGACCCCGCTGGCAACGATATGCACGCTCGTACCGGCCACCGGCCCGACGATCATGCATCCATCGACAACAGTCCATTGACAGACCTCTGCTACTCAAGATGGGCGCGATTGTAGTGACGCACGTTCACTTTCGCAACCCCACACATAAACATTTTTACCCGGCCTTTTGTTCAAAACGCTGGATCAGCGCTTTTAGTTCGGCGGCCTCGGCCTGCATCCGCGCACTGGCGTCGCGCGCGTGCACCGAGACCGATCCGGTTTCACTGGCCACATCGCGTATGGAGGTCACGTTGCGGTTGATCTCCTCGGAGACCGCGCTTTGTTCCTCCACCGCCGTGGCGATCTGAGTGTTCATCTCGGTGATCTGGGCAACGGCCTGGCGGATGGTGGTCAGCGAATCACCGGCCGCCCGGGCCTTTTCCACCCCGTCGGCTGCCTGTTCCTGACTGGCGCGCATGGCAGACATCGCCCCGCGCGCGCCATCCTGCAGGCTCTCGATCATATTGCGGATGGTTACCGTGGACTCGTCGGTGCGCTGCGACAGGGAGCGCACCTCGTCGGCCACCACCGCGAAGCCACGCCCGTGCTCGCCCGCACGGGCGGCCTCGATCGCGGCATTCAGCGCCAACAGGTTGGTCTGTTCAGCAATCTCGCGGATCACGCTCAGGATCTTGTCGATCTCCTCGGTACTCGCCTCCAGCTTGCCCAACTTTTCCGCGGTGGATTCGACCTCGGCCGCCATGCGGTTGATCACGGCGACTGTGTCGTTCACGACCTCCTGACCGGCTCCGGTTTCTCTCTCGGCGTGGTTGGCCGCCTCGGCTGCACGGGCGGAGTTGCCCGCCATCTCCTGGATGGTCGAGCTCATCTCGTTCATCGCGGTGGCGACCTGGTCGATCTCGTTCTGCTGGCGCTCCACGCCCGAGGCTGTCTGCTCGACGCTGCTGGCCATCGCCTGCGCGTCACCGGCCACGGCATCGGCCTTGTCCTCGATGCGGCCCAGGACCGTGCGCAGCTTCGCCTCGTTGAAGTACTGGATCAGCTCCAGCGACGCACTGTCGTCACGACGTCCGGTGTAGATCGCCTCCATCACGGGATTGTCGAACTGCTCGCGCGCACGGCGCACAGCCTGACGCACGCCCGCGGTCAGCGCCCAGGTCACGCCCCCACCGGCGACGAAAACCAGGGCCACAATGGCAATCTGAGAAGTCACATCCGGCACCAGAAGCAGTGTGGCCAACACCAGGGCAAGCCCCGCGAGCCATGTGCCGGCAAGGCGACAGGTGAGCCCGTGGTACCAGCGCCGCGTATAGCTCCGTCCACGGTTGAGCCCCGCGTATACCGCCTCCGCGCGCCCTACATGCTCGCGATCCGGGATCGCCCGCACGGATTCGTATCCAGTCTTGCGCCCGCCCTCGTAGGACGGCGTCACAAAGGCATCGACCCAGTAGTGATCGCCGTTCTTGCGCCGATTCTTGACGATCCCCATCCAGGGGCGATCGGCCTTCAGGGTCTCCCACAGATTGGCATAGGCCGCCTCCGGCATGTCCGGATGGCGCACGATGTTGTGCGCAGCATGCTCCAGCTCCTCGCAATCGAAGCCGCTGACCGTCACGAAGTCATCGTTGGCGTAACGGATGCGGCCCTTCTCGTCGGTGGCCGAGATCAGGTCGCCATGGGAGTCCAGGGGATACTCGGTCTGGGTGACAGGAAGGTTCTGACGCATAACGGACGATGTCCTTTTGTTCCGGTTCCGGGATGATTCTGGCGCAATAGGCCACCACGCCACGCTGCGCACGGTACATATGCGCCAACCGATATAACGGCCGCGACCAACGAGTCTTGAGGCGGCTCGGGGCGCCGCCATATGCGGGACAATGGCTACTCAACGCTCGACGCAACCCGTACCACCCGAGAGAAGCCGCTGAATGCGCGGTCGTCGAGCGCATGCTGACGACTGCGACGGTCGGCGTACACGATACCGATCACCTGCCCCCGGTAACGCACCGGCGCAAAAAAGGCATCGACTCCACCGGTAAGCGCCTGGATGGCCTCCGGAAGCTCCACGCCCGGGTAATGGCGCCCCCACCATGTCGGCGCATCATCCTCCAGCACCGCTTCCAGCGGGCCCAGGGCGGAGCGCTGGATCACGAAGTGGCTGAACTCTGGCTCATGCAAAGTGCCCACCAGGTGCTCGGCCCGCAACGATTCACCATCACGTGAGAGGCCCGCGAACACAACGCGATTCAAGCCGAGACCAAACTGCATCACGCGCAGCATACGCCGCAGCCTCGACACGCGGTTCGCTTCGTGCTGCAGTCGGTTCAGGCCCCCCTCCAGCACGTCGGCACGCGGACAAAGTGCCAGGGGTGTACGGTGGCGTGGTTTCAGCCAGACCGATCCAGGTGTTTCGGGATCCAGAGGTTCGAGGCGGTACACGGCGATCTCTTCATTGAACCGCTCGATGATCTCGGACAGCCGGTCCGCGGCCACCTTTTCGTTGACCCCGGTCAAGCCGGCCAGCAGGCGCAGGTCACGATCACCACGCACCGTGTCCATGCCGCGCATGATCTGCCAGGCCAGGGCACTGGCCACCATGACCTCGAAGGCGCGTGGATGGACGGCATTGACCGCGCGCTGCGTGCCCACCACCAACTCGGGCAGCGCCATCGCCTCGGTCATCGCGCGCGACAAGTCGTCGGTCGCATAGCCCAGCGCGGCATAGCTGGCTTCGTCCGGGAGGGCATTGAGTTCGAGCATGGCCAGCAACCGTCCCATGCGCGGCTCTCCCTCGATCAGCAATCCCAACAGGCCCAGCTGGTTCATCAAGGCGGCCAGTCCCACTTCCGCGGGCTCGGCATCGCGGCGGCGGTACGCCACATCGGCCGCGATCATCGCAGCCAGCCGCGACTGGCCCGCCACCTGCCGATACCGTTGTGGTTCGCGCACGGCCTCGACCACCCGGGGGGCTATGCGGATCTCGTCACAGACGTTCTGCAGGCCCAGCATCGCGATGGCATCCGGAACCGAATGAACCTCCTGGCGCAGCCCGCGACGCGACCGATTGGCGCGCAGGACCAGGCGCAGGGCCAGCCCGGGGTCCCGCTCGGCCCACTGGCCGAGTTCCCGCAACGAACGCTGCACCAGGTCGTCGGGGTTGGAGAACGCAGCGTCACTGGCTTCCAGGATCGGCCAGTCGAGTGCGGCCAGCCGGCGTGCCTGACCGCTGTAGGGCGTGCCCTCATCCTGGGACATGCTGTACCTCGCGCAGGGGAGTCGTTATCGTTATGGGCGTCACTATATCAATTGCGAAAGCGTGGCCGACGTCACTTTCGCCCTATCGACAAAATCGGGGTTCCCGTACGTGAAGTATTTTCTTGGCATCGTCGTCGTATTCTCGTCGGTCTTCGGTGGATACTATTTTCATGGCGGCGACCTTTGGGTCATGTGGCAGCCATACGAATACTGGATCATCGGGGGTGCGGCGCTGGGTGCATTCCTGATTGCCAACCCGCCCCGCGTCGTCATCACCGTCTTCAAGTCCATCCCCAGCCTGCTCAAGGGGAGCAAGTACAAGGCGGACGACTACCTCGACCTGCTCGCACTGATGTACAAGCTGTTCACCAAGGCCCGCAAGGAAGGGCTGATGGGGGTGGAGAACGACATTGAGGAGCCGGAAAACAGCGAGCTCTTCCAGGCCCATCCGCGGGTGATGGCCGACCACCACGCCATGGAGTTCATCACGGACTACATGCGCCTGATCATCTCCGGCAGCATGAACCCGCATGAGCTCGATGCCCTGATGGACCTGGATCTGGAAACCCACCACGAGGAATCCCACAAGCCAGCCCACGCCGTGCACCGCGTCGCGGATGCCCTGCCCGGCTTCGGGATCGTTGCCGCGGTGCTGGGGATCGTGATGACCATGGGCAAGCTCGACGGCTCCATCGAGGAGATCGGCTCGAGCGTGGCGGCCGCCCTGGTCGGCTCATTCCTCGGAATCCTGCTGGCCTACGGCTTTGCCGGCCCGACTTCGACGGCCCTCGAAGCCCGCGCACAGGAAGAAGCCAAGTTCCTGCAGTGCATCAAGGCCTGCATCCTGGCCAACGTCCAGGGCTACAGCCCGCAGGTTGCGGTCGAGTTCGGTCGCAAGACCATGGAAGGCGCCATGCGTCCGAGCTTTACCGAGCTCGAGGAGCACGTGAAGGGGGCCTGACCGCCTCCGGATCACCCCAATGGGCGTCGAGGACAAGACCCAGCCGATCATCGTCAAGAAGAAGGTGGTTCAGGCCGGCCACCATGGTGGCGCGTGGAAGATCGCGTTCGCCGACTTCACGCTCGCAATGATGGGCTTTTTCCTGGTGTTGTGGCTGCTCGTGGCCCTGGACGCCGAACAGCGCGCCGGCATCTCGGAATACTTCCAGAATCCTTCCGCGTTCAGGGGCGAGGCGCACTCGCCCGGTCAGGCCCCCGGAGACGGGACGGGCGTGGATCCGTCGCTGATCGACTTCGAGGGCATGCCCGAACTAATCCAGGACCCCGAGGCCATGGATGCACCGGCCGGGCTGGATGGAGAAACCCTGGACGAGCTGGCCGAGGCACGCGACCGGGAGGCCCTGGAAGCCCTGCAGGAGGCGCTGGAGGAGGCGCTGGAGCAGAGCCAGGCCCTGGAGCCCTACAAGGATCAACTGCTGCTCGATATCACCCCGGAGGGGCTGCGCATCCAGATCATCGATCGCGAAAATCGACCGATGTTCGACACGGCCAGCTCCACCCCCTTGGAGCACGCCGACGCGATCCTGCGCGAGCTGGCCAGCCTGATCAACAAGGTTCCCAACCGCATCTCGATCACCGGTCATACCGATGCCCGTCCGTTGCTCAGGGCAGACTATTCCAACTGGGAACTCTCGGCCGATCGCGCGAACGCGGCTCGACGCGCGCTGATCGCGGGCGGCGCAGAGCCTGATCAGGTGGCACGGGTCGTGGGCCTGGCCGACAGCGTCCCGTTCAACCGCGACGATCCGGAGGCGGCCATCAACCGGCGCATCTCGATCATCGTGCTCAACCAGGAGGCCGAGGAAGCCATGCGCCAGAGCCTCGAGAGTGAGGCCTATGCGCCTGAGGCCGATGCCTTCCCGAACGGCGAGAGCGACGACGAGCCCGACACAACGATCGACCCCCTGCCCCTGCCGCTGGATACCGATTCGGACGCTAGCTAAACACCCGAGGATCTGCCGCAGATGGCACGATGCCTCCGTCCGATCCCTCAGTCTGGACGCCAATCCCACCGCTTCTTACATGCGCCGGGGAGCCTCCGCGCTCGGATGGATTTCGACAACATACAGGCAAAGAAAAAGGCGCCCGAAGGCGCCTTTTTCAAGTATGGCGGAGCGGACGGGACTCGAACCCGCGACCCCCGGCGTGACAGGCCGGTATTCTAACCAACTGAACTACCGCTCCAGATTTCGGCATGCCGCCAGATCAGCTGCATGGTGGGTGCTGACGGGTTCGAACCGCCGACATTCGCCTTGTAAGGGCGACGCTCTACCAACTGAGCTAAGCACCCGATAAAGCGCGCTAGTTTACGCGATCCTTGAGCGCTTTACCAGCCTTGAACGAAGGCGTTTTGGAGGCGGCAATCTGGATGGACTGGCCGGTACGCGGGTTGCGACCGGTGCGGGCTTCGCGTTCGCGGACGAGGAAGGTGCCAAAGCCAACCAGGGAGACCTGGTCGCCCTTGGCCAGTGTATCGCCCACCACGGTCACCATGGCGTCCAGCATGCGGCCGGCCTGGGCCTTCGGGACATCGGCTTCTGCGGCGATCGCGTCGATCAGTTCGGATTTATTCATGAAGCGCTTCCTTATCTCAGTGGTGACTCAGGCTTGCGGCCCGATGAAGGCCAAGCTTACACCAGCGCGGGGAGGGTTCTCCATCCTGTCGCGGGCTTGCCCAGCCGGGAATCAAATAATGCGATTGGGGTTATAGCAAGGGCCTCGAAAAAGTGTCAAACGAGCGTTACACAGCCGTTAGCGGAACACCGTGCGCCAGGACGCAAAAAACCGCGACCCTCGGGCCGCGGTTATGATTGCAAATCCGCTACTTAGTGATGTCGAACACGGCGCCGACCTGATTCCTTGGACGGCTTCACGGCTTCCTCGACCTTGGTCGGCGCATCGCCACTTTTGCCCTCGGGCAAGTGGGTGAGAGCAACCTCGAGCACTTCGTCGATCCACCGCACCGGACGGATATCGAGCTTGTTCTTGATGTTCTTCGGAATGTCCACCAGGTCCTTTTCGTTCTCCTCGGGGATCAGAACCGTGCGGATGCCTCCACGATGGGCCGCCAGCAGCTTCTCTTTGAGGCCCCCAATCGGCAACACCTGGCCGCGCAGGGTAATCTCGCCGGTCATCGCCACATCTGCTCGTACCGGGATACCGGTCAGCGCCGAGACAATGGCCGTGCACATCGCGATACCGGCCGATGGGCCGTCCTTGGGAGTGGCACCCTCGGGCACATGGATATGCAGATCCTTGTTCTCGTGGAAATTCTCCTCGAGCCCCAGGGATTCGGCACGCGAGCGGACGACGGTCAGCGCGGCATGGATCGACTCCTGCATCACATCGCCGAGCTTGCCGGTCTGCTGCGTCTTGCCCTTGCCGGGCACCACCGTTGATTCGATCGTCAGCAGTTCGCCGCCGACCTCGGTCCACGCCAGGCCGGTCACCTGGCCGATCTGGTCGTTTTCCTCGGCCAGACCAAAGCGGAATCGCCGCACACCCAGGTATTTTTCCAGCGTCTTGGGCGTGACGGCCGTGGTGCGGGATGCGTCCTTGCCCTTCGCCAGCAGGCGCTGCTTGACCACCTTGCGGCAGATCTTGGCGATCTCGCGCTCCAGGGCGCGCACGCCCGCCTCGCGAGTGTAGTAGCGAACGATGTCGCGCACCGCGGCGTCGGAGATATTGATCTCGTCGGCCTTCAGGCCGTTGGTCTTGATCTGCTTCGGCACCAGATAGGTGTGCGCGATGTTCACCTTCTCGTCCTCGGTGTAGCCGGACAGGCGGATGACCTCCATGCGGTCCAGCAGCGGCCCCGGGATATTCATGGAATTGGCCGTGGCCACGAACATCACGTCAGACAGGTCGTAGTCGACTTCCAGATAGTGGTCGCTGAAGGTGTGGTTCTGCTCCGGGTCCAGGACCTCGAGCATCGCCGAGGCCGGATCGCCGCGGAAATCCATCGCCATCTTGTCGATTTCGTCGAGCAGGAACAGCGGGTTGCGCACCCCGACCTTGGACAGGTTCTGGACAATTTTGCCCGGGAGCGAGCCGATGTAGGTCCGTCGGTGGCCGCGGATCTCCGCCTCGTCACGCACGCCGCCCAGCGCCATGCGCGAGAACTTGCGGTTGGTCGCCCGCGCGATGGACTCTCCCAGTGAGGTCTTCCCAACCCCCGGAGGACCGACCAGGCACAGGATCGGGCCCTTGAGCTTGCGTACACGGGTCTGCACGGCGAGATACTCAAGGATGCGTTCCTTGACCTCTTCCAGGCCGTAGTGGTCCTCGTTGAGGATCTTCTCGGCACGCGAAAGGTCCTTACTGACCCGGGTCTTCTTCTTCCACGGGACATTGACCAGCCAGTCGATGTAGCTACGCACGACGGTGGCCTCGGCCGACATCGGCGACATCATCTTCAGCTTGTTCAGCTCGGCGGTGGCCTTCTTCTTGGCCTCCGCCGGCATGCCGGCCTGCTCGATCTTTTCGGCCAGGTCTTCCTGCTCGTTCGGGGCATCCTCGAGATCACCCAGCTCCTTCTGAATGGCCTTCATCTGCTCATTCAGGTAGTACTCGCGCTGGGACTTCTCCATCTGCTGCTTCACGCGGCCGCGGATCTTCTTCTCGATCTGCAGCACGTCCATCTCGCCCTCGATCTTGGCGACCAAGTGCTCCAGGCGCGCGCGCACATTGGCGATCTCGAGGACCTGCTGCTTCTCCTCGAGCTTCAGCGACATGTGCGCGGCAATCGTGTCGGCCAGACGCGAGGTATCGTCGATCCCGGCCAGCGAGGTCAGGATCTCCGGCGGGACCTTCTTGTTCAGCTTGATGTATTGCTCGAACTGATTGAGTGCGGAGCGACCGAGGACTTCCAGTTCCTTCTCCTCGGTGTCGTATTCCTCCTCGATCATGCGGATATCGGCGGTGAAGTAGTCTTCTTCCTTCTCGGAATCACCGGTGGTGGAGACGTCCATCACGCGCGCACGCTGGGCGCCCTCGACCAGCACCTTGATGGTACCGTCGGGCAGGCGCAGCAGCTGCAGGATATTGCCGAGAGTGCCGATCTCGTGCAGGTCATCAGCCTCCGGCTCGTCCACCTCCGCGCTCTTCTGCGCGACCAGGAGGACCTGTTTGTTCTGCGCCATCGCGGAATCCAGCGCGCGGATCGACTTCTCGCGACCCACGAACAGCGGGATGACCATGTGCGGGTATACCACGACATCGCGCAGCGGCAGCACCGCGACACGCTTGACGGGGGAGTCCACCTCGTTCTGGGAGGAGTGTTGGTCGGTCATGTGGCCCCCTCAGGGCTAAGCGAATGTACGGGATAAATGGGGTCGCCCTGACCGTTTTTCAAGCCGGGGCCATGCCAGCCCCCAGGACCCGACCGCGGAACCTCAGGAGTCCGCGGCGGCCTGCTTGGAGAACGAGGCGTTCTCGTAGATCAGGTAGGGCTCGGCGTCACCCCGGATTACGGCCTCGTCGATCACCACCTTGCTGACCCCCTCCATCGAGGGCAGCTCGTACATGGTGTCGAGGAGGATGTTCTCCATGATGGTACGCAGGCCACGCGCCCCGGTCTTGCGCTCCATCGCCTTGTGGGCGATCGCGGAGAGGGCGTCATCTCGGAACTCCAGTTCCACGCCTTCCATGTCGAACAGGCGGGCGTACTGCTTGACCAGGGCGTTCTTCGGCTGGGTCAGGATGGTGATCAGCGCGTCCTCGTCCAGCTCGTCCAGCGTCGCCTGCACGGGCAGGCGACCAACGAACTCGGGAATCAGGCCGTAGCGCACCAGGTCGTCGGCCTCCAGCTGTTTCAGCCACTGGCCACCGCTCTTGGTCTCGTCCTTGGAGCTGACCTCAGCGGAAAATCCGATACCACCCTTCTCCGCACGCTGCTGGATGATCTTCTCCAGACCGGAGAAGGCACCGCCGCAGATGAACAGGATATTGCGGGTGTCGACCTGTAGAAACTCCTGCTGCGGGTGCTTGCGACCGCCCTGCGGCGGCACGGAGGCCGTGGTGCCTTCGATCAGCTTCAGCAGGGCCTGCTGCACGCCCTCGCCCGAGACATCGCGGGTGATCGAGGGGTTGTCCGACTTGCGCGAGACCTTGTCGATTTCGTCGATGTAGACGATGCCGTTTTCGGCCTTCTCGACATCGTAGTCGCACTTTTGCAACAGCTTCTGGATGATGTTCTCGACGTCCTCCCCCACGTAACCGGCCTCGGTCAGCGTGGTGGCATCGGCGATGGTGAACGGGACGTTGAGCACCCGGGCCAGCGTCTCGGCCAGCAGCGTCTTGCCGGAGCCGGTCGGGCCGATCAGCATGATGTTGGACTTGGACAACTCGACGTCGTCCTTGCCGGCCCGGGCCTCAAGACGCTTGTAGTGGTTGTACACCGCCACCGAGAGGATCTTCTTCGCGGAGTTCTGTCCGATTACGTAGTCGTCCAGGATCTCGCGGATCTCGCGCGGCTTCGGTAACGAATCGCGCTCGGTATGCCCCGCCTCCTGCATCTCCTCGCGAATGATGTCGTTGCAAAGCTCGACACACTCGTCGCAGATGAAGACGGAGGGCCCCGCAATCAGCTTGCGCACCTCGTGCTGACTCTTTCCGCAGAAAGAGCAGTACAGAAGCTTGCCGTCGGCGGAGGGGGTCTTGTCGTCGCTCATCCGTATGCCTCGGTTGCGCTGTCAGGGTTTCTCAAAACATGCCCCGTTTGCAGGCGCGTTGCAAACGGACCGGGCGCGAGTCCGGTATATCCGGCTCGCGATCCGGACATGGCGCGATCAGGCCTTTTCCTTCTTGCTGGCGTCCTTGTCGCCTCCGGATGCTGGCGCACCGCGGCTGGAGAGGACGTTATCGACCAGACCGTAATCCTTCGCCTCAGCCGCGGTCATGAAGCGGTCACGATCGGTATCCTGCTCCACCTGCTCCACGGTCTGGCCGGTGTGATGGGCCAGCACGCGGTTGAGCTCCTCGCGGATCTTCAGGATCTCGCGGGCGTGGATGTCGATATCCGACGCCTGCCCCTGGAAGCCCCCCAGCGGCTGGTGGATCATGACGCGCGAGTGCGGCAGGCAGTAGCGCTTGCCCTGCGCGCCACCGGCCAGCAGGACCGCGCCCATGCTCGCGGCCTGCCCGACACACAGCGTACTCACCTCGGGCTTGATGAACTGCATGGTGTCGTAGATCGCCATGCCCGCCGTCACCGCCCCACCCGGGGAGTTGATGTACAGGCTGATCTCCTTGTCCGGGTTTTCCGACTCGAGGAACAGCAGCTGGGCCACGATTACGTTGGCCATGTAGTCCTCAACCGGACCCACACAGAAGATGACCCGGTCCTTCAACAACCGGGAGTAGATGTCATAGGCACGCTCGCCGCGGGCGGTCTGTTCGACCACCATCGGGACCAGATTCAGCCCCTGGGCATGCTGCGCCCCCTGACCGGCCATGTCGTGGCTCATTCGGTCGACTCCTTGTTCGGATTCATTACGTCCTGGAAGCTGGTCTTCTTCTCGGTGACCTTGGCCTGATCAACGATCCAGTCGACCACCTGGTCCTCGAGCACCAGTGATTCCAGGTTGCTCTTCGCCTGCGGGTTGGAGCGGTAGTACTGCTTGACCTCTTCCGGGTCCTCGTACGTGGCCGCCATGTCTTCCAGGTCGCGCTCGACCCGCTCCGCGTCCACCTCGAAGCCCTTCTGGTCGATGATGGCCCGCAGGGCCAGACCCAAGCGCACGCGGCGCTTGGCCTCTTCCTCGAACAGGCTGTCGGGGAGCGGCTGGGTCTGCTGGGCACCACCGAAGCGCTTCTCCGCCTCCTCGCGCAGGCGATTGACCTCGGACTTCACCAGGGCGTCCGGCAGGTCGAAGCCGTGGCGCTCGATAATCAGCTCCATGACCTGATTCTTGACCTTGCCCTTCAGCGCCTGGTTCAGCTCGCGCTCCATATTGGACCGCACGTCGGCACGAAGTTTCTCGACCGAACCGTCCTCGATGCCGAATTTCTTCGCGAACTCCTCGTCCACCTCGGGCAACTTGGGCCCCTCGACCTTCTTGATGGTCAGGGCGAACTGCGCGGTCTTGCCTTTCAGGTTCTCGGCCGGGTAGTCGTCCGGGAAGGTGACATCGATGGTCGGCTCCTCTCCGGTCTTCACGCCCTTGAGCTGCTTCTCGAAATCCTCGATCAGGCGGCCGGCACCCACTTCCACCTGGAAGTCTTCGGCCCTGCCACCCTCGAACTCTTCGCCATCAAGGCTGCCGACGAAGTCCAGCGTGATGCGATCACCCTTCTTCGCCTTGCGCTTGACCTCGGCCCATTCCTTGTTCTGCTCGCGCAGGGAATCGATCACACGATCGACGTCCTCCTCGCCAATTTCGGCCACCGGACGCTCGATCTCGGCATCGGAGAAGTCGGCCACCTCGACCTCGGGGAAGACCTGAAAGCTCGCGGTGAACTCGATCGGCTGGCCGTTCTCCACACTCTGCGGCTCAATACTCGGGTTCCCGGCCGGCTCCAGGCCCTCCTGCTGCACGGCCTCGCGGTAACTCTCCTGCAGGACTTCGCTCAGCACCTCCTGATAGACCCCGGCGCCATAACGCTGGCGCACAACCTTCAACGGGACCTTGCCCGGGCGAAAGCCATCAAGCCGAACGCGCTTGGCCAGCGATTTCAGGCGGTTGTCTACTTCGGTCTCGACACGTTCGGGGGGGACCTGGATGGTCATCTTGCGCTCCAGGTTGCCGGTGGCTTCAACGGAAACTTGCATGAAGGGCCTCGCAATGGTTCAAAAATCGGTCATCCCTGCCGACCGCAGCACTCGCCGGCTGCCTGCCTGGGCATACACGGGACATTGGTGCGAAAGGAGAGACTCGAACTCTCACGGGTTTCACCCCACTGGGACCTAAACCCAGCGCGTCTACCAGTTCCGCCACTTTCGCGTGCATGTTCAATGGTTCAATAAAGGCGCGCATTCTAGCCTGTTCGCGCCCCATAAACACAAAAAGCCCGCGAAGGCGGGCCCTTGTGCCGGCCGCGCTGCCGCGGCCGGGAATAATGGTGGGTCGTGTAGGATTCGAACCTACGACCAATTGGTTAAAAGCCAACTGCTCTACCAACTGAGCTAACGACCCATGTCTACGGCCCGCCTGGGAACCTTCACCGAAGGCGCCCGCCGGCCTGCTTGTCGCGCGGCGTACCCGGGACTGCCCGGGCCGCCGCGCCGCGTAGTTTACGGCCCACCGGGGAAAACGCAAGGCTCCCGCGGTGGTCGACAATCAGATCGCCTCGAGCTTGCGCATGCCACCCGGCAGCAGCTTCATGTCCACCAGGGCGGTGACCAGGGACTTGCCAAAGGTGGCCTCCTCTTCATAGACCATCTTGTAGTACTGGATCTTCATGGTCAGGGCAGAGCCAAACACGATGAAGGCGAAGGTGAAGAAGCCACCCAGGGCCAGCGTGGATACCCCCGTCACCGCCTGACCGATGGTGCAGCCCAGGGCCAGAATGCCACCGACACCCATCAAGATGCCGCCAATAAAGTGGTTGACGAAGTCGCGGAAGGACGAGAACCACTCGATGCGGAAGCTGCGCGAGACCAGGGCCCAGAAGAACGACCCGAGGACCACGCCGGCCAGCGCCATCACACCGAAGAACAGCAGGGTGCGATCAAAACCACCGAGGGTATACCCAAGGCTCTGGCCCATCGGATTCACGAACGTGAACGACTGGTTGGCCCACGGACCGGCCAGTGCCGGGCGCTCGCCATCATCGGCATCAGCGACGAAATCCCATTCCTGGATGTATTCCTGGGCGGTGTACATGCCGCCCATGCCATCGTCGATCTGGATGTTGCTGGTCAGCCACCAGGCACCGATCACCATCAGGCCCACCACGAGGCCGCCCAGGATGTTGTCGAAGCTCTTGCGGAAATCAGCGGCCTTGAAGATCAGGGCCAGCAGCAGCACACCGATCACCAGGCCCAACACCAGGCGAGCGCCCAGGGCGTTCTCGCCAGCGATGATGGAGCCGAGATCCTGGCCACCTTCCAGCTGGAAGGACACGACGTCCATCCAGCCGAACAGCAGCTGGAACAGGGTCTGGCCAGTACCAAAAACGGTCTCTCGACTGGTCAGCAGGTAGGCCATGATTCCGATCATGATCATGACCAGCACGGACTTGATGTTGCCGCCACCGACCCGGACCAGAGTCTTGTTACCACAACCAGACGCATAGGTCATGCCGATACCGAAGAGGAAACCGCCCAGCACGTGCCCGAGCCAGTTGAAGTTTTCACCGCGATACGGAGGGAAGGAGCCCTCGGCGCTCAGCACCCCGAAGAACTCGAGCAGCGCCACACCCAGCATGGCCGTAGCGATTGCCAGCAGCCAGGAGCGCATGCGCCCGGTGTCACCCATGTTTACCCAGTCGGAGACCGCGCCCATGGTGCAGAAGTTGGTCTTGTTCGCGACCGCACCCAAGATGAAAGCGAGGACGAACGCCCCGCCCAGGTACATCATGGCCGCGGTTGAAAAGCTGGAGAATTCCATCAACGTATCCTCTCACTGATCGGTTTTCGGGCACGCCTGCACCCATGGGGTGCGCAGCATACATCGGACGCAAGACGAGATCGACCCCCTTTTCATTCCCGGCGCGGAGCCGTCTCCCGGGATCAGAGCCTCTCGCCGTCAGCGGCTCTGGTAGGGGGTGGGGTCGGGGACACCAGCCGCTGAGAAACCCTCCCGCCGGATACGGCAGCTGTCGCAACACCCGCAGGCGCGGCCCTCGGTGTCCGCCTGGTAGCAACTCACGGTCTGGGCATAATCCACACCCAGCCCCGCACCGGCACGGATGATCTCGGCCTTGCTCATGTGCATCAACGGTGCACGTACCTCCCAGCGTACGCCTTCGACTCCGGCTCGGGTAGCGACCTGAGCGAGATTCCGGAAAGCATCGATGAAGGCTGGACGACAATCCGGGTAGCCGGAATAATCCACCGCATTGGCACCCACATAGAGCAAGCGCCCATCCAGGGTCTCGGCAAGCCCCAGCGCCAATGACAGGAATACCGTATTGCGAGCAGGCACATAGGTCACGGGGATGCCCTCGCTCGCCTCGGTAGGTACGGCAATCCCGTCATCCGTGAGCGCCGAGCCGCCGATCGCGGTCAGATCGACGCGGACCACGCGGTGGTCATGCACGCCCTGGGAGGCGGCCACTCGGCGGGCCGCGTCCAGCTCGGTGCGATGCCGCTGTCCATAGTCGATGGACAGGGCATGGCAGTCGAGCCCGTCGGCCCGCGCCATTGCCAGGCAGGTCGCCGAATCCAACCCGCCCGAGAGCAGCACCACCGCCTTTTCCGGTTGCGACATCGACTAGCGCCCCGGCTGATCGCCCCACAGGAGCTTGTGGAGCTGAAGCTGAAACCGTACCGGCAGTCGTTCGGCCACGATCCAGTCGGCGAGCTCGCGCGGCGCAAGCTCGCCGTATACCGGCGAGAACAGGACCTCGACCCCGGGCGCGAGGTCCAGGCGCCCGAGTTCGGCGCGCGCCCAGTCGAAATCAGCCCGGTTGGCGAGCACGAACTTCAATTGATCGCCAGCCGCCAGGTGGGGAATATTGGCCTCCAAATTGCGTCCCTGCTCGCCTGAATCCGGCGCCTTCCAGTCCATGACGACCGAGACGCGCGCATCGAGCCCGCCGATGTCGAGTGCACCACTGGTCTCGAGGGACACCCGATAGCCCGCGGCGCACAGCTGCGCCAGGAGTATCCGGCAACCCGGCTGAGCCAGCGGCTCCCCGCCCGTGACACAGACATGCCGCACACCCGCCCGGGCGACCCACGCCAGAATCGAGTCCAGCGTATGCACCTCGCCCCCCTCGAAGGCGTAGCCGCTGTCGCACCAGCGGCAACGCAGCGGGCACCCGGTCAGCCTCACAAATGCGGTTGGCCAGCCCGCATCCGCCGCCTCGCCCTGAAGCGAGACAAACATCTCGGTGATACGGACCCGGGGCGGGCTGCCCGACGTCTCCGCGGTTGGTGCGCGCACAGCGCGCACAGGGATCTCGGTCATTGCCCGTCGAGCCGACGCAAACGCTCGCGCGCCAGACGGTCGAGTGTCGTGCCGCCGAAATCGGCACGCACCGCCTCGAGCGCCTCGCGGGCCTCATCTTCGTTGCCCAGCTCGTAATGCGAATAGCCGATCTTGAGCAGGGCATCCCCGGACTTGTCGCTCTCGGGATACTGTTCCCGAAGGCGCTCGAAGTCCTCCAGGGCGGCCTCGAAGTCGCCACTGGCGTATCTGGCCTCGGCCAGCCAGTACCAGGCATTGGCCGAATAGTCACTGTCGGGGTAATCCTCGATGAATCGCTCGAGGCTGCTCATCGCGGCGCTGTAGTCACCCGCCATCAACTGGTCAAAGGCCTCCTGATAGGCCGCCTGTTCGTCTGCTTCAGGCAGGTCGAATTCCATGACCTCTTCCGCCGGCGCAGCCGCATCCGCCGGGGCAGCCTCGCCGGTCTCGAATGTAGCCACGCGCTCGTCCAGGTTGCGGAACTGGTCGCGCTGACGGGCATTCAGGCGGTCCAGCTCGTGACGCAGGGTTTCCACCTCGCCTCGCAACTCGCGCATTTCCCGGTTCATGGTCTCCGCGCCGCGCAGCAGTTCCTGCATCGCGCTGGAATCAAGCGTCCGTTCGATCCGCTCCAGGCGCCGGGAAAGATCGCGGATCTGCGACTGTGTCGCGAAGACGTCGTCCTGGGCCACTGCCTCGCTGACCAGCGGGCTCCACGAGCCCATCGCCAGGACGAGCAAACCCGCACCGACAGCCACACCCACTCGCGGAAACAGAAATGCCCCCGAAGGGGCACGCGGCACGCCCGAGGCCGACCCTGCCACGGTTCGCGATTGAAAACGAAATGCCCCCGGAGGGGCATTTCGGTTACTCCTACCTGCCAAACGCCGCATGGCGCCTCCCGTCATCTAGCGCCGGGATTCGTAGACCAGTTCGACCCGGCGATTCTTGGCCCAGGCCTCCTCGTTCTGTTCGAAGGCGACCGGCATCTCTTCACCATAACTGATGACCTCGATCTGGTCATCCGAGGCACCATTAAGAGTCAGGATGCGGCGCACCGACTGCGAGCGGCGCTCGCCCAGCCCCAGGTTGTACTCGCGGGTACCACGCTCGTCGGTATGGCCCTCCAGGCGGAGGCGGGCACCGGAGTTCTGCGCCAGATAGGCCGCATGCGCCTCCAGCATGTCCATGTACTGCGACTGCACCTCGTCGCGGTCAAACTCGAAATAGACCAGGCGCTCGGCCAGCGGGCTGTCCGGATCGTCCAGTGCGTCGGCATCGAACTGCCGATCGCGACCCAGCGCACGGGCCTCGGCCTCACGAGCCTCGCGTTCGGCGCGCTCACGCTCGGCCTCCTCGGCCGCGGCCCGCTCGGCCTCGCGTTCTGCATCTTCGGCATCACGGGTCGGTGTCGCACATGCCGACAACGCCCCAATGACCATGGCCACAAAAACCCAGCGAAAGATCGTGCTCATCACGTCGTTATCCTCAAAATGCTGCAGTTGTCGATAAAGATCAGTTCAAGGGTGACCAGGCCGGTTCACGCACCTCGCCCTCCCTGGCGGCGAGGCGCTGATGTACCTGTCCATCCTGGCTCACCGAGCCGAGAACGCCACGCCCACCGTCCGTCATGGCATAGATGATCATGCTGCCATTCGGGGCAAAGCTTGGCGATTCCGCGTCCCGTCCTTCCGTGAGGCGGGTCACACGACGGTCGTTCAAATCGAGACGGGCCAGTTGAAATCCGCCATCACCACCGTGCACGTAGACCAGATAACGCCCATCCGGAGACACCGTCGCTGCGGCCGCATAGCCGCTCTCGAAAGTCAGACGCCGCGGGCTGCCCCCCTCTCGTGGCAGCGCATAGATCTGCGGTGCGCCCGCACGGTCGGAGGTGAAATAGAGGGTTTCGCCATCCGGCGACCAGACCGGTTCGGTCTCGATCGAGCTGGTCTGGGTCATCTGGCGCATCTCGCCCGTCTCGAGCTCCATCAGGTAGATATTCGGCGCCCCGTCGCGTGACAGGCTCAGTGCGAGATAGCGACCATCGGGGGACCAGGCGGGCGCACTGTTGATGCCGGTAAAGCTGGCCACCCGCTCACGGTTGCCCGTCTCCACATTCTGGCGATAGACCTCGGAGCGGCGGTTCTCGAACGAGACGTACACGAGTTCGCGCCCGTCCGGCGACCAGTCCGGCGACATGATCGGCTTGGATGAACGAAACAGGGTGCGCGGGTTGGCGCCATCGGAATCGGCTACCTCGAGTGCAAAGCGACGATCATCGCCGTTCCGCTCCACGCTGACGAACGCGATGCGCGCACTGAATGCCCCCGGGTCACCCGTGATCTGTTCGTAGATGATGTCCGAGATGCGATGCGCTCCGCGCCGGAGCATGTCGCCGGGCACCGGAATGCGCCAGCCGCCCAGACGTTCCTCGGACAGCACATCAAATACGTGAAATTCCACCAGCACGTCATCGCCATCGCGACGCTGATTGCCGACCACCAGATACTCCACCCCGACGTCGGCCCAGGGCTCGGCGAGAAAGTCCGCCGGCCCGGACGGGGCCGAAGGCAGATCATCCCGTTCGACGTTGAACAGTCCGCTGCGGGCAAGGTTGGCCGCGACGATCTGGGAGATGTCCTCGTCGAGCTCGCCCTCCCCCTCGTAGGTAAACGGCGCGACGGCCACCGGTATCGCCCCGGTGACGCCCTCGGTGACCGTGACTTCCAGTACGGCCTGTGCCTGCGCTGCCCACAGCAGCAGCATGGCCGGCAGCATCCAGTGAATCAGTCGTCGCATGAGCTCCTCGTCAGGCGGGCGTGACCCGCGAATCAGTCCGGTTCAAATCGGATCCGCACCCCGCCACGCACCGCGCTCGCATCCGGCGGGCGTGGCAACGAGCTCAGACGGTCCATGGTCTGTCGCACGGAGTCGCAGAACCGGCTGTCGCCGGAACAGCTTTCAATATCGAAGTCGATGATACGCCCGGTCTCGTTCACACGCACGAGAACAATGGCACGGTCCGAGGAGTCGATATCCGACGGCTGACGCCAGCGCCGCTGGACTACCGACTGCACCTGGGAACGCCACTCATCCACCTCGCGATCCATCTGCGCCTGACGCTCGGCGGCCTCGCGCCGTTCGCGCGCCTCCGCCAGGCGCTCCTGTTCGCGCTCCATCGCTTCGCGCCGGCGCTGCTCTTCCAGCTCACGCTCCTGCTCGGCCCGACGCTCGGCCTCTTCCTGGGCTCGCCGTTCGGCTTCTTCCCGTTCGCGGCGCTCCTGCTCCTCCTGGGCCTGGCGTTCGGCCTCCTCACGCTCGCGCCGTTCCGCTTCCTCGCGTTCGCGGCGTTCTTCCGCCTCGCGCCGGGCCTCTTCCGCCGCTTCGCGCTCGGCACGGATGCGCTCACGTTCGGCCTCGGCCTCTTCCTGCGCTCGACGGCGCTCTTCCTCGGCCTCGCGCCGTGCCTGTTCGGCTTCTTCGATCGCCTGCTGCCGCGCCCGTTCTTCCTCTTCGCGACGGCGCTGCTCCTCGGCCTGGCGACGTTCCTCCTCGCGCTGGGCCTCCTCCTCGGCCCGGCGCTGCTCTTCCTCTTCACGCAGCTGCTCGGCAACCTCTTCCTGGCGCGCGACCTCGCGCTGGTGCTCGACCTGGTCGAACGACTCGGCATCCACCGCCACAGCGTCAATGACCTCGATGTCCTCCTGTACCGAGATCTCGACCGCCGCGCGCGAGGAGGTGGGAGAGATCAGACTGATATTGAACATCAACGCCGCAAACAGCGCCCCGTGTAACAGGAGCACGAGGAGGAAGCTGACAGGATGACGGCGGACAAGCTCGAACACGGCGGCAGGGATCAGTCGCTGTTTTCGCGCGGCGGCTCGGTGATCAGGCCGACACGCCCACCGCCCGCTCGTTGCAGGGCGATCATGGCGTCGATTACACGCCCGTAGTCCACATTACGGTCGCCGCGCACAAAAGTCTGCGTCCCCGGATGTTCCGCCAGGAACTCGCGCACGATTTCGGTCATCTCCTGCGGGGCCAGCGGCTCGTTGACGATCGGCCCCTGGTTCAGACTCATCGCTCCACTGGAGTCCACGGTCACCACTAATGGCTCGGCCGCCTGTTCGTCCTGGTCGAGGGCCTCGGCATCCGCCTCCGGCAGGTCAACCTCCACGCCCTGCTGCAGCATCGGCGCGGTGATCATGAAGATAATCAGGAGCACCAACATCACGTCGATAAACGGCACGACGTTGATCTGGGACATGGGCCGCCGCAGGCGGCTGCTGTTACGGCGCGACTCGGACATGGATCAGGCCGTGGCCTCGGAGGCCGTCTCCGCGGTCTTGGCATGCACCTGCCGGTTCAGCAAGGCCACAAACTCGTCATTGAAGTTTTCCAGGCGCACAGCCACGCGATCGACATCACCCGCGAAGCGGTTGTAGGCAATCACGGCCGGGATCGCGGCGAACAGACCCAACGCGGTCGCGATCAGCGCCTCGGCAATACCGGGCGCGACCATCGCGAGGGTCGCCTGCTGCACCCCGGAAAGCCCCAGAAACGCATGCATGATGCCCCAGACCGTGCCGAACAGGCCGATGTACGGGCTGGTCGACCCCACAGTGGCAAGAAACTGCAGGTAGCGCTCCATGTCATCAATTTCGCGGGCGATCGCTACCCGCATCGCACGGTGCGCGGGCTCGCCGGCCGGGATCCCGTGCTGTCGGGCACGCAGGAATTCCTTGAAGCCGGAGGAGAATACATGCTCCATCCCGGACATCTCTGGCTTGCGACGCACCCCTTCGTACAGATGCGACAGATCGGCACCCGACCAGAAACGCTCCTCGAAGTCGTCACAGGCGCGGTGCGCCGCATTCAGGGATCTGGCCTTGACGATAATCGCCAGCCAGGAGAGCACGGAGGCGAGCACCAGAATCACCATCACCAGCTGGACCACCAGGGTCGCCTCCATCACCAGCTGGTACATCGAAAAGTCGACTGCCACTTGTCCGTCTCCCGTTACAGCGTTATTTGGCTCCGGCCGCGTGGGCGGCCGGCCCATGATCATGATGTCGGCGCAGGGCCTCCAGCACCGGAGCGGGGATTGCGGCGGGTGCCTGACGGGCTACCTCGACACAGGCAATGCCCACTTCGCCACTCGCCAGCGCCTCGCCATCACGCTCTACGGTCTGATGGAACTCCAGGCTGGCCCGGCGCAGCGAATGCAGCCGGCAGGTGACCGTCAGGGCGTCATTGAAGCGCGCCGGCCGCCGCATATCCACACAGCAGCGGCGCACCGCAAACACAATCCCGCATTCCTCGCGCAATGCATCCTGCTCAAACCCCAGCGCACGCAACCATTCAGTGCGCGCGCGTTCCATGAATTTCAGGTAGTTCGCGTGGTAGACCACACCACCAGCGTCAGTGTCCTCGTAATACACCCGCACCGGCCACGCGAACGGGGCAGCAGAATCCGTCATCGACGATCTCCGCCCTGGCTGTCGACCGGCGTGAGAAGATCGGGTTCCGCCGCAGCTGTCGTCGGACCGAACATCGCCAGCGTCCGCCGCGTAGCCTGACGCCCGCGAGGCGTACGCTGCAGATATCCCTGCTGAATCAGAAATGGCTCGACGACGTCCTCCAGTGTGCCGCGATCCTCGTTCAGCGCAGTAGCCAGGCTCTCCACCCCGACCGGCCCGCCGTCGAATTTCTCGACCAGTACCTCCAGCAGGCGGCGGTCCTGGGCATCCAGGCCCGAGGCATCGATCGCCAGCAGATCCAGGGCCTGGCCCGCGACCTCGGCGGTAATCACGCCGGAGGCACGGACCTCGGCATAATCGCGCACGCGCCGCAGCAGACGATTCGCCAGACGCGGCGTACCCCGCCCGCGGCGCGCGATCTCCGCCGCCCCGTCGGGTTCGATCCCGACACCCAGCAATCCGGCGGCACGGGACACAATATGGGCGAGGTCGGTGACAGTGTAATGATCGAGTCGTTGCACGATGCCAAACCGGTCACGCAACGGGGCCGAAAGCAGGCCGGCACGCGTGGTCGCTCCCACGAGTGTGAACGGGGGCAAGTCCACCTTGATCGAGCGCGCGGCCGGCCCCTCGCCAATGACGATATCGAGCTGGCCGTCCTCCAGCGCCGGGTAGAGGATCTCCTCGACCACGGTCGGCAGGCGATGAATCTCGTCGACAAACAGGACATCCTGGGGCTCCAGCGCCGTCAGGATCGCGGCCAGGTCACCGGCACGCTCCAGCACCGGGCCGGAAGTCTGGCGCAGCCCCACCCCCAGCTCGTTCGCCACGATATGGGCCAGGGTCGTCTTGCCAAGCCCCGGAGGGCCGGCCACCAGCGTATGGTCCAGGGCCTCGCCACGCCCGCGCGCCGCTTCGATAAACAACCCCAACTGTTCGACCACTCGGGGCTGTCCGGTGTAGTCGTCCAGCCGCTTGGGACGCAGGCTGACCTCCACCCGCGTGTCCTCCGACTGACTCTGCATATCGACCAGGCGCGATTCCATGACCCCGCAGTATGCATCCGTCGCGATGGCGTTTATAGACCCCCGTACAACTTTAGAGGAAGCGTCCCGAAAGCTCCCGATTCAACCGGTATCGAAGCCTGCGGGCAACGGCTCGGGCGGGCTCACAACCTGCGCATCCAGTTCCTCCACATGCGCCATGCGCGGTCCCTCCCAAAGCCATGCCTCCAACCGGTCCAGGGCATCCGGGGAACCGACCGCCAGCACCTCCACACGTCCGTCCGGCAGGTTGCGCGCATACCCCGCCAGCCCGAGCGCCTGTGCCTGCTCGCGGGTCGAGGCGCGGAAGAACACGCCCTGCACGCGCCCCCTGACATGCCAGCGGCGGGCATGGGTATCATGGGCATTTGCCATCGATGACCTCCGGAGTCGATTCATGTCCGATGCCCCTACGCTGTATCACAACCCGCGCTGCAGCAAGTCGCGCGCGACCCTCGCCCTGCTGAGGGAGCAGGGCGTGGAGCCCGAGATCGTGGAGTACCTGAAGACGCCGCCGGACGCCGCCACCCTGAAGGGCGTGATCGAGAAGCTGGGTCGCCGCCCCCGCGACCTGCTGCGCACGGGCGAAGCGGAGTACCGCGAACTGGGCCTGAAGGACGCCGAGATGGATGACGAGGCGCTGATCCAGACCATGGTCCAGCACCCGAAGCTGATCGAGCGCCCGATTCTGGTCGTCGGGGGGCAGGCCCGCATCGGACGCCCGCCGGAACAGGTGCTGGAGATCCTGTCGTGAGCACGACGGCGGAGATCCTGGTCCTGTACTACAGCCGCTACGGGGCGACCGCCGAGCTGGCCCGCCAGGTCGCGACCGGCGTCGAGAAGGCCGGCGCCACCGCGCGGGTGCGCACCGTAGCCCCGGTTGCCACGAACATCGGCGAGGACCGCCCTGCAGTACCCGAGGACGGGCCGCCCTACGCCGAGCTGCATGATCTCGAGGAATGCGCGGGGCTGGTCATGGGCTCGCCGACCCGCTTCGGCAACATGGCCGCGCCGCTGAAGTATTTCCTCGACGGCACCAGCGGGCTGTGGGCCAGCGGCGGGCTGGTGGACCGGCCCTTCGGCGTCTTCACCAGCACCGCCACCCAGCATGGCGGCCAGGAGACCACCCTGCTGAGCATGGCCCTGCCGCTGATCCATCAGGGCATGCTGTGGGTCGGCGTGCCCTACACCGTGCCAGAACTGAACAGCACCACCAGCGGCGGTACTCCCTATGGTGCCAGCCATGTGGCCGGCACTCAGGGCGAGCAGGCGGTTACGCGCGACGAACAGCGCATCGCTGCATCCCTTGGAGAACGCGTCGCCCGAATTGCCCTGCGCCTCAAGGCTTCGGGCGCCCCGGCATGATCGCGTTGTCCCGCGCCCTGGCCCTCGTCGGCTTTCTGGGATTGCTGCTGCTGATCCTGATCTGGACCACCTGGATCGCCCCGCCGGAAATCGTCCCGGTATGGCTGGCGCTGATCGTGCTCGTCATGCCGCTGCTGTTCCCGCTGCGCGGCATGCTGCACGGAAGGCGCTACACCCACGCCTGGTCCAGCCTGCTGGCACTCGCCTACATCACGCTCGGCATCACCATCGGGGCAGCCGCCGAAGACCGGCTCTACGGCCTCCTGATGACCGGTGCCAGTCTGGCCTGGTTCGCGGGCAGCCTGCTGTTCGTGAAACTGGACGCCCGGCGGGCCCGCGCGGCAGCCGAGTAAGCTCAAGCAACCCCGGGTTCAGCCCATGCGGGCCAGCTGTTCGCGCACGAACGGGATGGTCAGTCGCCGCTGCTGGGCCAGCGCGGCCAAATCCAGACGGTCCAGCAACTCCAGCAGCGTCGAAAGGTCGCGCGAGCAACGGCGCAGTAGGTAATCCGCCACCGGCTCCGGCAACTCCAACCCACGCAGGGCTGCACGCTGCGCCAGGATCTCCTTGCAGGCCGCATCATCCGGCCGCTGCATGCGGAACACCGGGCCCCAGGCCAGGCGCGAAGCCAGATCCGGTAACCGCACTCGGAGGCCCTCGGGGGCCGCTGCAGCCGCCAGCAGCACACGGCAGTCGGCATCGCGCAGCCGGTTGATCAGCCCGAACAGGGCCTCGTCCCAGTCCCCGCGTCCCACCACGGCCTCGAGATCGTCCAGCGCCACCAGACGCGAGCGCTCCAGGCCATCAAGCACGGCCATCGGCGGCGCATCACACACCTCGCCAAGCGGCAGGTAGCTGACCGGCTCCCCGCGCTCGTGGCCTTGGTGACAGGCGGCCTGCAACAGGTGCGTCTTGCCGGAACCGGACGGCCCATGCAGCAGGATCTGCGGCTCCTGGATCCCGGTCCCGGCGCTCAGGGCCTGCACGGCATCCCGCGCCAGGGCATTGCCCGCGGCGCAAAAACCGGTAAAACGCGAGGCGTCTCGCAGGCGCAGGTCCAGCGGCATCTGACGCTCGAGCGGGCTGTTGCCTTCGGGCCTCACGGGGTATCGGCCTCGGCTGCGTTCATGGCCCGATAGCGCGCCATAGCCTGACGCACCGCCACTGCGAGCACCGCCGCCACCGGCAACGCCAGCAGGACCCCGAAGAACCCGAACAGCTGACCGCCGGCGAGCACGGCAAAGATCACCGCCACCGGATGCAACCCGGTCCGGTCCCCCACGAGCCACGGGGTCAGCACCACCGACTCCAGGATCTGCGCCACCGCGAAGATCACCAGCACCACCAGCAACAGCGTCCAGCCATCGCCCTGGAACAGCACCGCCGCCGTGGCCAGCACGATACCCACGATCACGCCCACATAGGGGATGAAGCTGACCAGCCCGGCAATCAAGCCAATGGCCAGCCCCATCTGCACGCCCGCCACGCTCAGGGTGATCGCATAGAACAGCCCCAGCGCCAGCATCACCAGCAACTGCCCGCGCAGGAATGCCCCCAGGGTATTGTCCGATTCCACCGCAAAACGCGTGACCGGGTCACGCCAAGTGCGCGGCAGCAGGTCATGCAGCCCCGCGACCAGCCGTGGCCAGTCCCGCAGCAGATAGAAGCTCACCACCGGGATGAGCACCAGGTTGAGCACGCCGAGGACCAGGGCACCGGTCGAGCTGCCCAGCCAATGCAGCAACCCACCAGCCAGCCCGCCGGCCTCGCGCCAGTGCTCGGCCAGCAGTTCCTGCAGTGCCGCCGGCTCCAGGGCCGGCAGGCGATCGCCCGCGTGTTGCTCAATCCAGGGACGGACCTGCTCGTCGAACCACGCAATCACCTCGGGCAGCAGCAGCATCAACCGTTCGAACTGGGCCATGGCCAGCGGGATCAGGACCAGCACCAGCCCCGCCAGCCCGAGCATGACAAGCACGAAGATCACCAGCGTGGCCAGGGTGCGCGAACCGCCCGTGCGCACCGCCAGGCGCGTGACCAGCGGGTTGAACAGGTAGCCGATCAGAAGCGCGATCAGAAACGGTGTGAGAATCGGCGCCAGTAGATAGAGTGCAACCCCCAGGATCACCAGCCCGACCAGGGCCGCCAGCGTGGCGGTGGAGAACGGTGCCGGAGAGTTCACTCGCGGCGCAGCCAAGCCTTCGCCTCGGAATCGCCGTGCGGGTCTTCCGCCACGCCGTAGCCGCTGGCGTGCAAGAGGTCTACCAGGTCATCCGGAGCCAGTCCCGTGCGCACCTCGAGCGTCACCGCGTTACCACCCAGTGAATCCAGCCTTGCACTCTCGATGGCCTCGATCTGCGCCAGCTCCCGCCGCAACGCCTCGAACGCGGGAAAGCCCTCGACCCCGACAAAGCCCAGTTTCACCCAGTCGGGCTCGGCGGCGACGCGCGCCAGCGGTGCCACGACCTGGTCAAGACCATCCTCAACCGCCGCGCGGGCCGCGGCGGCCGGGGATTCGCCACGGCCCTCACTGCGGTACTCGCGCCCACCATGCACGGTAATAGCACGCGCCTCGGCAGCACCCCCGACCGAGCGTACATGCAGCGCCACGATACCCGTCGGCCCGTAGCGCCTGGCCGCTTCCTGCAGCGGCTCGGTCACGCCACCAATCACATCCCCCGCCTGCGCGGCCCGGCGATCCTCCAGATCCCCCAACGGGAGCACAAAGGGCATCCCGCGGTCACGTCCCAGCACGTCGACCGCGGCCAGCACGTCGGCCGAGTCCTGGGTGGAGCCCAGCAGGTGGCGGCGCCCGCCCTCCTCGTACACCGCCCAGACGAGCAGCTGCGGGCGCGCGCCCAGCACCACGGGGACGTCGGCGGCATTCAGCGCGCTGCGCAGGCGGCCCCGATCAAACTCCAGGCGATATTCGCCGTTGTCCACTTCCTGGCGTCGACGCAGGGCCTCAATGCGCCCATCCTCATCGAGTTCCAGCAACAGGACCTGTGCCAGTTCGCGCAACTCAGTCGAGCGCTGCCCGGCCACGCGCACCAGCGCCCGTTCCAGACCCTGCGCCAGCGCGGTCGTCTCGTCCTCTGCGTGGACGTTCACCACGACGGCATCATCCGCCAGCAACGGGGAGGCCCCCAACAGCAGACACAGGAGAAGGCACGCAGCCAGGGCGCGGGACGGGCGAAAGAGGCGCAGCATAGGGTTGAATGGTGTTTTCGACAGGCGCCCAAAATACCACAGCGCCCCAGGGAAACACTGATGAATGTACACGCTCGCGTTGGTACCCCAGGTTTTCCGAGACAAGGCGCGTCGTGCAGCGGGTAGTGGTTCTACCCGCAAGCGGCGCAACGCAGGACCGGGGAACCTGGGGTGCCAACCCCGAAGGGGCTCGGCCGCTTTTGCGCGCGCACGGCGTTGCGGCTCCCTTGTGCAGAATGACTGCACGGCGGTCACCGCGCCTTGTTCGCACGCAATAGCGACTCGAGCGCGAGCGTGCACATTCATCAGTGTTTCCCTAACCTCCACCGCCCGATTTTTTGCACGCCCCCCGGCGCCTCGCTACCATGCCGGATTCCGCGAGCGCCGCCGGATACCGGATGCGGCCATCAACACCCAGGGTACCCATGTCCGAAACCCGTTCAGGCCTGACCTACCGCGAGGCCGGTGTCGACATCGAGGCCGGCGCCGAGCTGGTCGAACGCATCAAACCCCACGCCGCACGCACGCAGCGCCCCGGCGTCATGGCCGGACTGGGCGGCTTCGGCGCCCTGTTCGAGCTGCCAATGGACCGCTACAGGCAGCCCGTGCTGGTGTCCGGTACCGACGGCGTTGGCACCAAGCTGCGTCTGGCCCAGGAGACGGGGCGCCATGACAGCATCGGCGTCGATCTGGTCGCGATGTGCGTGAACGACATCGTGGTGCAGGGGGCCGAGCCGCTGTTCTTCCTCGACTACTACGCCACCGGGCACCTGGACGTCGACATCGCCGCGGATGTCGTCACCGGTATCGCCACCGGCTGCGAACAGGCCGGCTGCGCCCTGATCGGGGGCGAAACGGCCGAGATGCCGGGCATGTACCAGGGCGAGGACTACGACGTTGCGGGCTTCGCGGTCGGCATCGCCGAAAAGGAGGCCCTGATCGACGGCACCCGGGTCAGCGCGGGCGACGTCGTGCTCGGGCTGGCCTCCAGCGGCCCGCACTCCAATGGCTACTCCCTGATCCGGCGCGTGCTGGAACACTCCGGCGCGGCCCTGGATGCCTCGCTGCCGGGGGCCGACGGCACCACGCTGGGCGATGCCCTGATGGCCCCGACCACGATCTACGTGCGCCCGCTGCTGGATCTGATGCAACAGTTGCCGGTACACGCGGCCGCCCACATCACCGGCGGCGGCCTGACCGAGAACCTCCCGCGGGTGTTGCCGGACCCGCTGTGCGCGCGTATCGACGCCCATGCCTGGCCGTGGCCGCCGGTATTCAAATGGCTGCAGCAGGCCGGCGACATCGCGCCTGAAGAAATGCTGCGCACATTCAACTGCGGGATCGGCATGACCGTGATCATCCCCGAAGACCGTGTCGAAGCCGCCAGCTCGACACTGGCGCGGGCAGGGATCCCGAGCTGGCCGATCGGCGTGATCGAGGACTGCGACGCCACGGCTCCCGGGGTGGTCTACGCCGCGCGATGAGCAGCACCGCCGGACCCGCAAACCCGGATTCCCTGCCGCGCCTGGTCGTGCTGATCTCCGGACGCGGCAGCAATCTGGGCGCCCTGATCGAGGCCTGCAACAATGGCCGCGTCCCGGCCCGGATCGTGGGCATCGTCAGCAACCGCCCCAACGCAGGGGGACTGGCCTATGCCGAACAGCACGCGATCCCGGCACGCGTCCTGAACCACCGCGACTACCCGTCGCGTGAGGCCTTTGACGAAGACCTGGCCGAGGTGATCGAGTCCTTTCACCCCGATCTCGTGATCCTGGCCGGCTTCATGCGCATCCTCACACCCGGATTCGTCGATCGCTTCACGGGACGGCTGTTGAACATTCACCCCTCCCTGTTGCCGAAGTACCGTGGGCTGGACACACATGTCCGCGCGCTGGCCGACGGGGAGCACGAACACGGCGCCAGCGTGCATTTTGTCACCCGCGAACTGGACGGCGGCCCGGTGATCATGCAGGCCCGCGTGCCGGTCCTGCCCGAGGACACGCCCGAGAGTCTCGCCACCCGTGTCCAGCGTGCCGAACACCGGCTGTATCCCGAGGTCGTGCGGCGCCTGTGTTCAGGGGAAATTCAGTGGCGCGACCGCATCGTGACCGGGGACAACACCCCGCTGACGGTCCCGCTGCAGCTCGCAACCAATGAGGTCGTACCCGATGTTGAAGCTCCCGATGAACGGAGCCCTGCGCCGCGCGACGCGGACTAGCCTGCTGGCGGCCCTGCTCCTGCTGGGACAGATCCTGCTGTTGCCCGCGACAGCGGACGAACCCCGGGAGGGCCCCCGCCTGCCGCCGTTCACGGCCAGCTACGAGGCCCAGGCCATGGGCAACACCCTGAACGCCCGGATCACGCTGAATCACGAAGATGTGCAGACCCGCATGGCCATGGATGCCCATGTATCCGGCTTCCTGCGGATTCTCGGGCGCTTCGAGTTGAGCCGCGAGGCCTTGATGAACGCCAACGATGTCGGACTGCAGCTGGTGACGTCGCGCAGTCGCGAGATCACACCCCGGCGCGAGCGCAAGGTCGAAACACGCTTCGACTGGGAAGAAGACCGCGCGATCGGGCACGTGGACAACGAGCGTTTCGAACTCGAAGTCCCACCTCACACCCTGGATTTTCTCGGCTCGCTCTACTTTATGATGCAGCGCCTGGAAGCGGGCGACCTGGCTGGCGAGGGCGATGGCGAAACGGTGCAGACCCTGGAACGTGATCGCCTGCGCCAGTACCGCTTCGAGTACGCCGACACCGAGACCATCGAGTCCCCGATGGGGCGCATCGAAACGGTGCGCATCGTACGCAAAAGCGAGGATAGCGACATCGAACTCTCCGCCTGGTTTGCCCCCGACCTCAGCCACATCCCGGTGCGTTTTGACTACGAAGCCGACGGCCGCGTGTTCGAGTTGAAGCTCACCCGACTGGAATGGCACGACCCGATCATTGACCTGAACGACTAGCCGGAATGTTTCGCCAATTGGGTCCGCCCTCGCTTGCCGCTTGAACGTACAAGGAAATTTCCTCGACAGTCCGTATAATCGCGATCCGGCGCCGCCGCGGAAAGCCCCTTTGCATGCCCAGTCGCCGGCGCGATCATCGAACGAATTCACGAAACATTCGGGCTAGACATCATGAGCGAAACCTTTGACCTGGCCATCATCGGAAGTGGCCCAGGGGGCTATCGTGCCGCCGTTCTGGGCGCCCTGCGCGGGCTCAGCGTCGTCATTATCGAAAAAGGCGACTGGGGCGGCTGCTGCCTCAACCGTGGCTGCGTACCGAAAAAGGACTGGTATCACACCGCGCGCCTGGTCAGCGCCCAGCGTCATTTCGAGGGCCGCGGCATCAGCGGCAGCCTCAAGGCCGACATGGGCCGTGCCTGGGACCACCAGAAGGATGTCGTCACCACGGTGCGTGATTCCTACCTCGGCTACATGAAGCACCTGAAGATCCGCTACCTGCACGGTGCCGCCCGCTTCCGCGACGCCGAGACCCTGGAGGTAACCACGGAGGAAGACACCGAAACCGTCCAGGCTCGGCACACCATCATCGCCACGGGCGCCACCGCGACCGTGCCGGCACCGTTCGAGGCCGAACCCGGTCGCGTGCTGACCACCGACATGCTGTTCGATGACAAGCCGCCCGCAGGCGAACGCGTCGCGATCATCGGCTCCGGCGTGGTGGCCACCGAGTTCGCCTGGATCTTCCATCACCTCGGCAAGAAGGTGACCTGGCTGTCGCGTTCGAAGCCACTGTCCGCCCAGAAATTCAGCCCACAGGCACTGGGTACGCTGAAGGAACGACTGGCGGCGGACGGCATCGAACCGATCCGGGTCAAGGGCTACGAAAGCGTCGAGACCTCCGAGCAAGGCGTCGTCATCACGGATACCGACGGCAACGCCCATGAGGTCGACTGGGTCCTGCTCGGCACCGGGCGCACCCCGCATACCGAGGACCTGAACCTCGATGAGGCCGGGATCAAGACCGACAGCCACGGGTTCGTGAAGCGCCGCCCCACCCTGCAGACCGACGTCGACCACATCTATGCGATCGGCGATGTCGCAAGCGAATGGCAAACGGCCAACCACGCCCTCGCGGACGCCACCATCGCAGTGGAGAACATCCAGAACGGCAACACCCGCGAGCAGGACGAGCGCTTCGTGCCGATCGCGATCTACTCCGCAGTAGAGATGGCGCGCCTGGGGATGGACGAGGATGATGCCGAGGACGAGGAACTGGAACCGGCGGTTGGCTTCGCCGCCTTCGAGACTTCCCCTCGCGCACTGGGCCAGGATGAGCCGGAGGGTTTCGTACGCCTGATCGGCGACATGGACACCGGCGCCCTGCTGGGCGGCGAGGTCATCGGAAGCGACGCCGGCGAACTGATCCATATCCTGTCGCTGGCCCCCGACCGCGATACCGCGCTGGCCTGGCTCGCCCGCGGCCAGTGGAACCACCCGGCCCGCGCCGAGGAATTCCTCAACGCTACGGAAACGCTTGCGTCGAAGTGGAACCTGAAGTCCGAGATCTTCGGACTTTAGCCGGGGGGTTGCCCGGCGGGTCATGACGAGCCGGCATGCTCCCCCTGGCGCGCGACCTCGTCTTCGAATGCGGCGACGGGCATCGGGCGATGAAACAGGAAGCCCTGGAAACCGTGGCAGCCATGGCGCAGCAAGAACGCGCGCTGCCCTTCGGTCTCAACACCCTCGGCGACCAGCGCCAGGCCCATATGGTGAGCAATGGCCGTGACCGTGGCGACGATATTGGCATCGTCGATATTCGTCTCCAGATCCCGCACGAACGAGCGGTCGATCTTCAGTATGTCCAGCGGCAGGCGCTTTAGATACCCGAGTGACGAATACCCGGTGCCAAAATCGTCCAGCGCCAGGCGTATACCCAGCGCGCGCAGGGCCTCCAAGTTGGACATGAGCGTCTCGGTCGCATCGACCATCACGCTTTCGGTCACCTCGATCTGCAGCACCGAGGGATCCACCCCATACTCGCTCAACAGCCCGCGCACCTCGTCCAGCAAGCGCCCCTGACGCAGATGGTGAGGCGACAGATTCACCGATATGGGAAGCCCCGCCAACCGCGGATTCGCCTGCCAGCGGCTCAGGGTCGCGCAGGCCTGATGCAAGGCGAGGCGGCCGATCTCCACGATCTGGCCGCTATGTTCGGCAACGGGAATGAACTCGGCCGGTGACACCCAGCTGCCATCGGCGCAAGGCCAGCGCATCAGCGCCTCCGCCCCGGTGATTTGTCCCTGGTCGTCCACCTGCGGCTGCAAGTGAATCAGCAGTTGCCCCTCGTCGAGTGCCTGGCGCAGACCGCGCTCCAGTTCCGCCTCCCGCTGCAGCAGCCGCTGCATCTCGGGGTCGTAGAAACGCACCCCATTCCGGACCTGGCGCTTGGCCTGGTACATCGCAAAGTCGGCCTGCTTGAGCAGTTCCTCGGGCGTATCGTGGACTTGGGGAAACACCGTGATCCCGAAGCTGCCGGACATCGCGTGTTCGATGCCGTCGATGGTGACCGGCTGGCTCAGTGCCTCCAGCAACTCGCCCGCCAGCGCACGCGCATCCACGGCGGCCTGATCCCGGTCGGCGGACAACGCCTCGAGCAGTATCACGAATTCGTCACCTCCCAGGCGCGCCACGATGTCCTGCGCGCGGAGGCGCCCCGTCAGACGCTGCGCCATGACCTGCAGCAATTGATCCCCCGCCGAATGTCCACAGGTATCGTTCAGGGTCTTGAAGTTGTCGAGATCCAGTAGCAGCAAGGCTGCGTGCTCGCGGGTGCGGCGCGCCGCGTGGATCGCATGGTCAAGATGTTCCAGAAGCAGACGGCGGTTGGGCAGGTCCGTCAGCGCATCACGAAAGGCGAGACGTGCGTTCTCCTCTTCCATCTCCAGCATGCGCTCCAGACGCTTGGCCATGGTGCCCGTGGCCTCCTGCAGGCTGGCGATCTCGAAAACCCGACAGTCGGCCAGTCGTTCTTGCGGAAAGCGGCCGTGGCCAATCTCTTCCAGCGTATCCACCGCCTGCCGAAGGGGCCGCAAGGTACGCCCCAACCAGGCGTACAACCCAACGGCGATCAGCACAAAAACCGACAGCGCAAAGGCATAGGTCACCGTGTTGATCAACTCCTGGGTCCTGACGGACTCGGTAATATCCCGAACCAGCACGACATTGGCCTGCGGGTAATCCTCGTTGTAGGGGGTCAGCGGCAGGTGGACCACCTGATAGGCATGGTCGTCACCCCGTACGCGACTCGCCATGGGTTCGGAATGCCAGATCCTGCCCAGGGGCAATGCCACGCTCGTTGGGGCAGTGCGTCCCAGGGCACCTTCCCGGTCCAGCAGGGCTGCCTGTCCCTGGCTTGCCTGCGCCAACGAACGCAATGCGCCACCGGCCAGGTCGCGCATCAACAGCACCACCCCCAGCGGCTGGCCCGCTCGGTAGACCGGCACCGCGAGCCCGGCATAGAGGGCCTCACCCGGCACGTGGTGCAAACCCTGGTGAAATCGGCCGTCGTCCAGGGCCGAATCCGCCAGCGGGAAGACCGGCTCTTTGCGCGGATCGGAGTCAAAGCGCACCTGACCGCCGCGATCCAGCACGACAACCCGGTCGGCAACGCCTCCCGCCCGCAGGCGGTTATCCAGTGGAGCGGCATACGGACCGACGGGCTCGTCGCCCGCCAGGGCATCGAGCAGGTCCTGGTTGCGCGTCACCGAGGTGGTTTCGGAGCGCAGGCGCTGGTGCTCGTTCTCGAGTGTCTGATTCCAGACAGCCCTTTGCCCTTCGATCCCAAGGCGATCGAAGCGCTGCTCGGCCTGCCCCATGGCGAGTTGCGTTCCTACCGCAATGGCCACGGCCAGTACCAGCAGGCTCCCGAACATCACCAGCGTCAAGATCGTGCGCAACGACAGGCGACGGACCGTCCCCAACCGGGGCGTCTCGCTACTCGAACGGATAGCCATAACGGGTCCATTCGGGGTAGCCACCCGGGAAGTAGTGAACGCGGGTAAAGCCCCACTCCTGGGCCCGCCGGACGGCCGCCTCGGTGCGCCAGCAATCACGCTCGTTGCAGTAGACCACCACCGGCCGATCGGTGCCCCCCACTACTTCGAGCAGGCGCTCACGCGTGAAACGATCCCGATGATCGTCGGGATCGCGCATGATGGTGAGGTTGATTGCGCCCGGGATGCGTCCGGCCTCGTAGTCGGCAGGCAGGCGCGTATCAATAAAGGGCACGCCCTCGCGAAAGCGGAGCCAGGCCCCGTCCGCACCGATCATTTCGGTACCCGGGATGGAGTCCGGTGCACGATAGGGCGCGTCTGCCGCCGAGGCACCCATCAGGGTCGCCCAGAGCAACGCGATCATACCGACTCTGCACACACCAATCCCTGCCATCACACTCCCTGGCTACCGTGCCTTTTCGATATTCCGCTGTAGATGGAAGATATCAGTCCGCCACAGGTTATGTCGCGGAAGCGAGCATGCTCAGCGCAGGAACAGCGAGTAGGCCGGGTTGGCCGTCTCCTCGTGCCAGGGGTAGCCGACTTCCTTGAGGAATTCGCGAAAGCGCGCGCGATCCTCGGCCGGGATCTGCATCCCCACCAGTACGCGCCCATAGGCGGCCCCGTGGTTGCGGTAGTGGAACAGGCTGATGTTCCAGGTCTGGCCCATGTGGGTCAGGAAGTTCAGCAGCGCCCCGGGGCGCTCGGGAAACTCGAAGCGGTACAGGCGTTCGTTGCGGACCTCGCCGCCATGACCACCGACCATGTGCCGCAGGTGCAGCTTGGCCACCTCGTTCTCGGTCATGTCCATGACCTCGTAGCCCTGCGCCTCCAGCGTCTCGCGGATCGCCTGGCGTTCGCTGTCGCCACCTTCCAGCTTGATCCCGGCAAACACATGGGCACGCTCGTCGTCCGCGTAGCGATAGTTGAACTCCGTAATGCCCCGCTTGCCGATGGCCTGGCAGAATTGGCGGAAGCTCCCCGGACGCTCGGGGATGGTCACCGCGAACAGGGCCTCGCGGTGCTCGCCGATCTCCGCACGCTCGGCGACGTGGCGCAGGCGGTCGAAATTGATGTTGGCGCCGCTCAGCACGGCGGCGAAGTCGCCCCCGGTGATTCCCTCGCGCGCGATGTACTGCTTCATCCCGGCCACGGCCAGAGCGCCTGCCGGTTCCGCCAGCACACGGGTGTCGTCGAACACGTCCTTGATCGCGGCGCAGATCGAGTCGGTATCCACCAGCAGGACCTCGTCGACCAGCTCGCGCACCAGGCGAAAGGTCTCCTTGCCCACCTGACGCACGGCGGCGCCGTCGGCAAAGATCCCGACCTGCTTCAGCGTGACGCGACGATTCTGCTGCAGCGCCTTGTACATGGACGGGGCGTCGTCCGGCTCGACCCCGATCACCTTGATCTCCGGACGCAGGCGCTTGATGTAGGCGGCCATACCCGCCGCCAGGCCGCCGCCGCCGATGCAGACGAACACCGCATCCAGCGGTGCGGAATGCTGGCGCAGCAGCTCCATCGCCACGGTGCCCTGCCCGGCGATCACGTCCGGATCGTCGAACGGGTGGATAAAGGTATAGCCGTGCTTCTCCTGCAGGGCCCGCGCATGCGCGGCCGCCTCGTCAAAGGAGTCGCCGTGCAGCACCGCCTTGCCACCATAGCGGCGCACGGCCGCGATCTTGATCGACGGCGTGGTCACCGGCATCACGATCACCGCCTTGATCCCCAGGTGGCTTGCCCCCAGCGCCACCCCCTGGGCATGGTTCCCCGCGGAGGCGGCGATCACGCCTTTCTTGCGCTGCTCGGGCGTGAGCTGCGCGATCTTGTTATAGGCTCCGCGCAGCTTGAACGAGAACACCGGCTGCAGGTCCTCGCGCTTGAGCCAGATACTGGACCCCAGACGCTGCGAAAGCGTCGGCATCGGCTCCAGCGGCGTCTCGCGCGCGACATCGTAGACGCGCGCCGTGAGGATCTTCTCAAGGTAGGGGACTGTCATGGCCGGAACGATAGCACGGCGCGAATCATGCTTGTCTCGATTACGCGCCAGTCGGTATCCTCGGTGGGTTATGGACATCACAGACGAGACAGCGTAATGACTCAGGACGAAATGAAGAAAGCGGTCGCCGAGGCCGCGCTCGCGCGCATCGAAAGTGGCTGGATCGTGGGGGTCGGCACCGGCTCCACCGCGAACTACTTTATTGATGCCCTGGCCGGGATCAAGAGCAAGATCGACGGCGCGGTGGCCTCCAGCGAGGCCAGTGCGGAGCGCCTGCGCGGCCACGGGATCGAGGTCCTGGATCTGAACTCGGCCGGCCCGCTGCCCATCTACGTCGATGGCGCCGACGAGGCGACGCGCCACCTGCACCTGACCAAGGGTGGAGGCGGCGCGCTGACCCGCGAAAAGATCGTCGCCGCGGCCTCGAAGACCTTCATCTGTGTGGTCGACGAGACCAAGATCGTGGACTACCTGGGGGCCTTCCCGTTGCCGGTCGAGGTGATTCCGATGGCCCGCAGCCACGTGGCCCGTGCGCTTTCGAAGCTGGGCGGCAATCCGGAGTTGCGCGAGGGCTTCAAGACCGACAACGGCAACGTCATTCTGGACGTACACAACCTGCGCATCATGAATCCGGTGGAGCTGGAGTCCGAACTGGACCACATCGCCGGCGTGGTCACCAACGGTCTGTTCGCCCGCCGCCCGGCGGACGTGATGCTGGTCGGCTCTCCCTCTGGCGTCGAGGAAATGACCGCCTAGTGAGCGAGACCGGCAAGTGGCTGATCGTCATCGGCGGGCTGATCGTGCTGATCGGCCTGCTGTGGCCCTGGCTGGGAAAGATTCCCTGGGGCCGGCTGCCGGGCGATATCGTGATCGAACGCGAGAACGCCCGGTTCTATTTCCCGATCACCACAATGATTATCGTGAGTGTGGTGATCTCGATCGTTCTCGCGATCTTTCGCCGCTGACTAAACGAGAAAGGCCGGGGAATACCCCGGCCTTTCTCTTGACGGTGGCCCCGCACAGGACCTGCGCTAGCGCGCCATGACCTCATCGTAAAAGCGCTGCAGGCCGCCTTCGAGGAAGTAGTAGTCATCCACTCCGAGTTCTTCCAGGTGATACTGCAACCAGCGGACCTGCTGGCCATACTGATCGAAGATCAACAGGGTTTGATCGTTGCGGCGGGCCTCATTCACGATGCGATCCAGGGCACTGATATCCGACAGCGGCGCGCCGACCTCGCGGCCACCGAACAGCGAGATCTCGTCCCGTTCGCCGCGACTGCGGATGTCCACCACGACGGCTTCGCCATCGCCCTGGCGGGCCCGCCGGGAGAATGCATCGGCCTCCAGCAGGCGCGCCTCGAATGCCTCCTCGCTGATCAATTCGCCCTCGACCTCGTTGGCCGGTTCTCCGCGGAAACGGGCCAGTCCCGGGTAGCGCTCGACCCAGTCCTGCATCCCGGCGTCATAGGCCTGAGCCGCGGCCACACCGAGTTCGTTGGCGCGCGCGGCGGCGCGATAACCGGCGTAGCTCTGACGCCCATTACAGTAGAACACCAGCGGGCTGCCGTGTTCCTCTTCTAGCGCCCGGATCTGCCGATCGAAATCTTCGCTGTCGAGGTCGACATGATGGGCGCCTTCGATATGCAGGATGTCGTACTCCAGCCTCGGTCGCACATCGATAACCGTGGAGCCTGACAACTGGCCACGCAGGTCAAACAGATCCACCGCCTCGACACCAAAGCGCTCGTAGAGCGGACGACCGGGGAATTCCACAAAAGGTTGCTGGGCCGAGGCCACGATGGGCGCACCGGCCAGACTCAGGCACAGGGCCACCAGGGCCACCCGGGGGCGAGCGAATCGAATGGTCATGCGAACTCCCTTGGTTGACGATGGGCGTCCGCGAACTACGACCCACGAATCGCCCCATTAGCCCTCCGGGTCCCGGCCCGGAACGCACATCCCGCGATGCACGTCCTGGCAGGGTACCCGGTTGCCCGATTGTAGCCAACCGGGGACGTCTTTCCAGGCAATGGGCCAGAGAGGTCCGAGCCGTCCCGCGTTACAGAAGGACCTTCTCGATGCCGCCCTCGCGTGCGCGGTCGATGAAGTTCTTCTGCCAGCCCTCGCCCATCAGGCGATTGGCCATCTCGACCACGATGTAGTCGGTATCCAGGCCGGTGTCCTCGCGGTAGCGGGACAGGCCCTGCTGGCAGGCCGGGCAGGAGGTCAGCAGCTTCACGTTGCCGTTTTCGGCCTTCTCCTCGCCGGTGAGCTGGCGGATACCCTTGTGCAGCTCCTCCTGCTTGCGGAAGCGGACCTGGGTGGCGATATCCGGGCGGCTGACCGCGAACGTGCCGGCCTCGCCGCAGCAGCGATTGGACTGCAGCACTTCCTGTCCCAGCAGCTTGCCGGCCACGTCGGTCGGCTTGTGCGACTTCATCGGCGAGTGGCAGGGGTCGTGGTACATGTACTGCACCCCCTTGAGCCCTTCCAGCTTCACGCCCTTCTCCATCAGGTACTCGTGGATATCGAGCAGGCGGCAGCCCGGGAAGATGCGCTCGAACTCGTATTTGAGCAGCTGATCCATGCAGGTCCCGCAGGAGACCACTACGGTCTTGATGTCCAGGTAGTTCAGCGTGGTAGCCACGCGGTGGAACAGCACCCGGTTCTCGGTGGTGATCTGCGAGCCCTTTTCGAAGTCGCCGTTGGAGTTCTGCGGATAGCCACAGCACAGGTAGCCCGGCGGCAGCACCGTCTGCGCGCCGACGTCGTAGAGCATGGCCAGCGTCGCCAGACCGACCTGACTGAACAGGCGCTCGGAACCACAGCCGGGGAAATAGAACACCGCGTCCGAGTCGAGATCCGTCTTCACCGGGTCGCGCAGGATCGGCACATAACGCGAATCCTCCAGCCCCAGCATCTGGCGCGTGGTCTGGCTCGGCAGACCGGCCGGCATCGGCTTTTTCACGAAGTGCACGACCTGTTCGTGCATCGGGGCCTTGCCGGTCGTGGAACGCGGGCGCTTGCCCTCTCCGGTCAGGTTGAGCTTCTTGAACGCGTAGTGGCCGAGGCGCTGGGCGGCATAGCCCATCTGGATCGCCCCCTTGCGGATGCCCTTGATCTTGGACGGGTCCTTGGTGTTCAAGAAGGCCATGGACATCATCGTCGCCGGCGTGGCCTTGCGCTTGCCCTTCTTCTTCAGGATCGAGCGCATGTGCATGGTCACGTCGCCGAAGTCGATGTCGACCGGGCATGGATTCAGGCACTTGTGGCAGATCGTGCAGTGGTCGGCCACATCGTTCATCTCGTCGAAGTGGTGCAGCGACAGCCCGCGCCGGGTCTGCTCCTCGTAGAGGAAGGCCTCGACGATCAGCCCGGTGGCCAGGATCTTGTTGCGCGGCGAATAGAGCAGATTGGCGCGCGGGACATGCGTGTTGCACTCCGGCTTGCACTTGCCGCAGCGCAGGCAGTCCTTGATCTCGTCGTTGAGATCGCCCAGCTCGCTCTGCTCCAGGATCAGCGCCTCCTGCTTCACCAGACGCAGAGAGGGTGTGTAGGCGTTGGACAGCCCGGAGCCCTCGAGCAGCTTCCCGGCGTTGAACACACCATTGGGGTCGACCTCCTGTTTGTACTTCGCGAACGATTCGATGCGCTCGGGCTCGAGGTACTGCATCTTGGTCAGTCCGATCCCGTGCTCGCCGGAGATGACACCGTTCAGCTCGCGCGCCAGGCGCATCACGTCATCCACCAGACGCTCGGCCTGGTGCATCATCTGGTAGTCGTTGGAGTTGACCGGGATGTTGGTGTGCACGTTGCCATCCCCGGCATGCATGTGCAGGGCGATGAACAGCCGGCTGGTCAGCACGCGGTCGTGGATCGCGGCCAGGCGCTTGCGCACCGACTCCATCTGGTGACCGTCGAAGATCTCGAACAGCGGACGCTCCACCTCCGCGCGATAGGAAATGCGCAGGCTTCGCCGCAGCAACAGGTTGATCAGCTTGTCGTGGTCCCGGCGATCGGCACGGGCGGTCTCGTCCAGCAGCTCGTCGCACTCGGAAGCCAGTGTGAAGAAGTTGTCCGCGATCGCCTTCCAGCGCTTCTGCACCGCCGCAAGTTTTTCCACGGCACGTTCACGCTTGGCCTCGAACCACTGCTGGCCTTCGCCACCCGTATCCTCCAGCAACTCGCGCAGCTCGGGGTGATCGCCCCGCATGCACTCCAGCACCTCGTCCACCATCGCCAGCTTGTTCTTCAACGACTCGCGCACGTTCAGGGTTTCGACCCCCTCGGTGTACTCGGCGAGCCGCTCCAGCGGGATCACCACGTCCTCGTTGATCTTGAACGCGTTGGTGTGATGCGCGATCGCAGCGGTGCGTGCGCGATCCGCCCAGAAGCGCTTGCGCGCCTCCGGGCTCACGGCGACAAAGCCCTCGCCATTGCGGGCGTTGGCCGCACGCACCATCTTGGCGGCAAGCTGGCCGAGGGCGTCCTCGTTGTCGGATACGATATCGGCAATCAGCACCATCTTGGGCTGCTCGCCGCGCGCGCCCTTCGGGGTGTACTTGACCGCGCGCACGTAGCGCTCGTCCAGGTGCTCGAGACCGGCCAGCAGGACCTCGCCCTCGGCGTCCACCGCATCCTTGATCTCGACGATCGCCGGCACCGCCTGGTGCAGGTCGGTTCCGTAGAACTCCAGACAAACGGTACGAATATTGTCCGGCATCCGGTGCAGGATGAACTCGGCCGACGTGATCAGACCGTCGCAGCCCTCTTTCTGGATGCCGGGCACGCCCATCAGGGCCTTGTCGGTCACATCCTTGCCCAGGCCGACCTTGCGGAAACGGGCACCGGGCATTTCAAGCACCTCCGGCTCGCCGGCCGGCGTACGGCCATCGGGCCCGTAGCGGGTGATGCGGAAGCGGACAATCTCGGCATCGTGAATCTTGCCCAGGTTGTGATCCAGGCGCTCGACGTACATCCAGTTCGCCTCGGGCGTGACCATGGTCCAGGCCGCGAGGTTGTCCAGCGCGGTCCCCCAGAGCACGGCCTTCTTGCCACCGGCGTTCATCGCGACGTTACCACCGATGGTCGAGGCGTCCTGCGAGGTCGGATCCACCGCGAACACTAGGCCGTTCTCGGCCGCCAGCTCGGAGACACGCTTGGTGACCACACCGGCCTCTACCCGCACGACCGGGACGTCCTTGTCTACCCCGGGCAGCGGGCGGCGTTCGACCGCGCCGATGCCTTCGAGCTTTTCGGTATTGATCACGGCGGAACGCTTGGACAACGGCACGGCACTGCCGGTATAGCCAGTACCACCGCCGCGCGGGATGACGGTCAGGCCGAGTTCGATACAGGCCGCGACCAGCGGCCCCATCTCTTCTTCGGAGTCCGGAGTCAGCACCACGAACGGCAGTTCCACGCGCCAGTCGGTGGCGTCGGTGACATGCGAGACGCGCGCCAGGCCGCCAAACTGGATGTTGTCCTTGTGGGTCAGGCCTTTCATGCGCTTGCGCACGCGCTCGCGCAGCTCCAGCGTCTGCTGGAACTCGTCGGAAAACGCGGTCACCGCCGCCTGGGCCCGGCGGGCGAGCGTCAGCGCCTTCTCGTTACCATCGGCGCGCTTGCGGATCTGGTCCAGGCGGTGCTGCATCGCATCGATCAGCGACTTGCGGCGTTTCTTGTCGTCCAGCAGGTCGTCCTGGATGTACGGGTTGCGGGCCACGACCCACATGTCGCCGAGCACCTCGAACAGCATACGCGCGGACACTCCGGTCTGACGTTCGCCGCGCAGTTCGTTAAGGAGATCCCAGGTGTCGGAGCCCAGAAAGCGGATGACAATTTCGCGGTCGGAGAATGAGGTGTAGTTATAGGGTATTTCTCGAACGCGTTCGGCGGTCATTGAGGCTTGGCCCCCCGATCAGAATGAGCGCAAAGAGTAACGGCTCCGTGCGGGGCGCGCACGAAGTCGCACTCTTCGTCCATGCTTTTTGGCACCAAAGTATCTACCGATGCACCCGCAGTTCGGTGCCAGCGCTCTAGATCCCGCTTTACAGGTAGGCCAGCAGCCCCACCGCACCGATCACGATCAGGTAGATCGCCACGATGTAGTTCAACAGCCGGGGCCAGATCAGAATCAGGATACCGGCCGCAAGCGACAGAATGGCCGTCAACAGGCCGGGATCGATATGCAAGGTCATGCGGATGCTCCTTTGCCGGGCTGGACGGCCCGGCATCGACCGATAGGGAAACACTGATCAATGTACACGCTCGCGCTCGAGTCGCTTTTGCGTGGGAACAAGGCGCGGCGACTGCCGTGCAGTCATTCTGCACAAGGGAGCCGCAACGCCGTGCGCGCGCAAAAGCGGCCGAGCCCCTTCGGGGTTGGCACCCCAGGTTCCCCGATGCTGCGTTGCGCCGCTTGACCGTAGAATGACTACGGCGCTGCGCGACGCGCCTTGTTTCGGAAAACCTGGGGTGCCAACGCGAGCGTGTACATTGATCAGTGTTTCCCTAGGTGAGCGAGATCAGAAGAGCTTTTCTTCCATCTCCAGGTAGACGGCGTTGGCGTTGCTGCGATTGGTCTCCTCGAACGCCGGAAGATCTTCGTAGTCGGACCAGTCCATCGCTCCATAGGCCTCGTCGAAGGAATCCATGTTTTCGACTGCCTCGGCCATATGCTCACGCAGATACGCAATATAGTCACGGGTGAACTTCACCGCGCGTGCTGCCTCGTCGGTGGCGTCGCCATGCCCCGGGACCAGGAACTTCAAGTCCATCTCCATCAGTTCTTCCAGACGATTGACCCAGTTTTCCGAGTCCAGCGCGTCGTCACCCATGAACGGGATGCGGCCGTCGAACACGATATCGCCAGCAAAGACCACGCCGGTCTCCTCGACCACCATGATGATGTCGTCCGGTGAATGCGCCGGCCCCGCATGCACGCAGCGAAACGTCTTGCCCCCGAGCTCGATCACGTACTCGTCATCGAAGAACTCGTCCGGCGGGATGATCTGGGTGTCCTCGTCGACCCAGGGGGTCAGCACGCCTCGGCGCTGCTCGAGCCGGGCGGCGGCCCCGGGGCTGTCGAGATAGTCCTTCGCGCGCGACTGCCCGATGATTTTTGCGTCCGTGTGATCGGCGAAGGCCTGCAGGCCATAGATATGGTCTGCATGATAATGGCCGGCGATCACGTACTTGATCGGCTGCTCCGTGACCTCCTTGATCCGCCGGATCATCTCGAACCCGAGCGGCGGCGTCCCCAAGGCGTCGTAAACCACCACACCCTCGTCCGTCACCACAAAACCTGCGTTCGAGGTATGCCCCTCGTTGTCCGGGTCCGGGATTCCGGATATCCCGATCATATACCAGGTATCCGCGCCCTCGACCTCGTGGGCAGTGGTATCGACGCTGACCGGCTCGTAGGGGTTGTCAGGTACCGACATGGATTTCTCCTCTCCTGTTTTCTTGACCTTGTTGGCGAACATCGACTCGAAGTTCGCACGATTCCTGAAGGATTCGACGCAGAGGGCCCGGAAGAATTCCCGTACGTTGCGGGTGGGGCCTCGATCAAGGGAGTGTAGCGAGTTTGGGACGCGGGCAGGGAAAGCAACGGCATTGATGGCCGCACCGCCTTGCGGGGGACAGCTGGGGACCCGGATGATTCGGCGGCTGCGCCGCCTCACCCCTTCGGGGCTGCACGCGCAGCGCGTGCAGTGCTCCGCTGCGCTCCGCCGAACCTTCCGGGTTCAAACCCTGGGCTCACTCAAATATCCATAGAAAAGGGCCCCGCGAGGGGGCCCTCCCTGACGTAACGACCAGTCCAAAGCAAATGGCGGTGAGCCCCTTCGAGGGGCACACCGCCATGGCTGGGGGACCAGGATGATTCGGCGGCTGCGCCGCCTCACCCCTTCGGGGCTGCACGCGCAGCGCGCGTGCAGTGCTCCGCTGCGCTCCGCCGAACCTTCCAGGTTCGAACCCTGGGCTCGCTCAAATATCCATAGAGAAGGGCCCCGCGAGGGGGCCCTTCTCTATGGATGGCTGGGGGACCAGGATTCGAACCTGGGTTGACGGAGTCAGAGTCCGTAGTCCTACCGCTAGACGATCCCCCAGTAAACCGGGTGCCGTACGCGCCGGCACTCGAGCGCGGTTTAGCGCTTCGAGTACTGGGTCGCGCGGCGGGCCTTGCGCAGACCGACCTTCTTGCGCTCGACCTCACGGGCATCACGGGTCAGGTGACCACCGCGACGCAGCGGCGAACGCATCTCTTCGTTGTACTGCACCAACGCGCGGGCAATGCCCAGACGAATGGCGCCGGCCTGGCCGTTGCCGCCCCCGCCTTCCACGGTCGCGATCACGTCGAAGTTCTCGGTGGACTCGGTGGCCTCCAGCGGCTGACGCACGACCATGCGCGAGGTCTGGCGGCCGAAGAACTCGTCCAGCGGCTTGTCGTTGACCGTGATGTTGCCCGTACCCGGGCGCAGGAACACGCGGGCCGAGGAGGTCTTGCGACGGCCGGTGCCGTAGTATTGATTGGTAGCCATACGGATCGATTTCCCTTGCTGTTGAGCCGTCAGATGTCGAGCGGCTGCGGCTGCTGCGCGGTGTGGCGATGCTCGGTACCGGAGTACACCTTGAGCTTCTTGAACATGGCGCGGCCCAGCGGGTTGCGCGGCAGCATGCCCTTCACGGCGAGCTCGAGCACCTTCTCCGGATGACGGTCAATCATCTGGTTGAAATTGGCTTCCTTGATACCACCCGGATAGCCGGTATGGCGGAAGTACTTTTTGTCGCTGGCCTTGTTGCCGGACACACGAATCTTTTCCGCGTTGATCACGACGATGTAATCGCCAGTGTCCACGTGCGGCGTGTAGACGGGCTTGTGCTTCCCGCGCAGGCGACGCGCGATTTCCGTGGCGAGGCGGCCGAGGGTCTTGTCCGCGGCGTCGACCAGGAACCAGTCGCGTTCGACTTCGGCCGGCTTGGCGCTGATGGTGCTCATGTCTTGATGCTCCGATGTCGGGGCGATTCAGAAAGCGCGCAAGAATAGCGCTTCCAGGCGCCCGGTTCAAGAGACACGGGGGGATTATTAGCCTCGTCCATCGATACTCCGCCAGTAGAGTGCCCCTTCGGGATGTTTCGCGTTTCCCGGCCGGGAGACATCCGCCGGGAGAAACCAATAAAAAGGCCGGCACGAAGGCCGGCCCTTTCGGGACCCGGGCGCGAGGCCCGGGGTCCGGAACGGGGATGGATTACATCTCCGCTTCGGCGCGCTCCTGGACTTCCTGCATCAGTTCAGGATCATTCTGCAGGGCCATGGCCACTTCGTTGTATTCCTCGACGGTCATACCGGCGTCTTCAACAGCGCTGACCATTTCGTCCTGGGCTTCCTGCTGCATGGACTGGGCCTCGGTTTCATCCTCGGCTTCCTGCAGGCGGTTGGCGAAGTCTTCACGCACTTCCTGGACCGCCACAAAGGCGCCCACGAAGGTGTCGATGTCTTCTTCGCTCAGATCCACTTCGGGGGCCTGCTGAGCGGGCGGGGCACCAGCAGCGCCACCTTCCGGCGGAGCACCACCTTCAGGCGGCTGGCCACCCTGGGCACCACCCTGCGGCGGCTGACCGCCCTGCGGAGGCGCACCTTCGGCACCACCCTGCGGCGGAGCCCCTTCGGCACCACCCTGGGCACCACCCATGTCACCGGTCTGCGCGGTTGCTACGCCACCGATCGCGAACATGGAAGTCAACGCGAATGCGAGTGCGGTCTTGCGAAAGCTCATCGTGTCTACCTCTTCCTCTGGGTTAAAAAAATCCTGAGGCTCCTGCCTCAGGAATAGGTGCCGGGCAGACGAACACTGCCCGGCTTGCCCGTTAGCCCCTTACCAGTCGGGGCTGTCGTCATCGTCGTCTTCATCGTCGCCAGCCGGGGCTTCAGCGCCACCAGCCTGGGCCATTTGCGGAGGCATGCCGCCATCGCGGTCTTCGTCCTCATCGTCATCCGCGGGGCCCGCAGCATCACCGGCCTGGACCATCTGCGGAGGCATACCGCCGTTGCCCTCGTCGTCATCTTCTTCGGCCGGGGGCGCACCAGCATCACCCGCCTGGACCATCTGCGGCATGCCGCCGTCACGATCGTCATCATCTTCTTCGGCCGGAGGCGCACCAGCATCACCAGCCTGGGCCATCTGCGGAGGCATGCCACCGTTATCCTCGTCGTCATCATCGTCGGCCGGCGGCGTGGCAGGTTCACCCGCCTGGACCATCATCTGGGGCGGCATACCACCCTGTTCTTCCTGCTCGTCCTCATCCGGTGTCTCGGCACCTTCGCCCATGGCTTGCGCGGCGCTCAGACCACCGAGGGCGAACAGGGAACTCATGGCGATTGCTAGAGCAGATTTGCGGAAAGTCGACATCGTGCTTCTCTCCTTCATTTGAAGTTTCAGCACAGTCAACGGAATGGGCTCGATTGGCTTTCGGTTGACTGCAACGGAGAAGTAGCAGGTGCCGTGCCAAAAACAGAATAAAACCGATAAAAAACTGTTTTTCAGATAGTTAAGCAATACGGTCCGGCTAACGGGCGGACCTGGATCACGGGGATATGAGGGTCAAAATGACACATGGGTCGGGGAGACCCGGGTCAGTACGGCCCATCAGGGGCCGGGAGGGGGACAGGGTCACGAAAAAACCGGCAGGAACGGGGAAGCACCGAGAAAAGACTCCCGGGCTTTCCCAGCCCAGGCTGCACTGCAGGCCATGTCACTCAGGAATCCGTCTCGCTCTCGCCGAGCTTGCGATAGAGCGTCTTGCGCCCGATCCCCAGGATGCGCGCGGCGCGCTGCTTATTGCCCTCGACGTGTTCCAGAACCCGGTGCAGGTAGGCCTGCTCCACCTCCGCCAGGCTGGGCCAGTGGCTGTCATCGTCGGTACCAGGAGCCGGCAGATCGGCACCGGAAACCGCCCCGGACGGTTCGCCCGAGCCGCTCGCGGGCTCTGACTGGCGCACCCGCTCGGGCAGATCCCGAAACTCGATCACCTCGCCAGACGCAAGGGTGGCCGCGCGCTCCATCAAGCTGGCCAGCTCCCGCACGTTCCCGGGAAAGCCGTAGCGCAGCAGGGCACGCATTGCCTCCGGGCTGAGTTCTCGAACGGGGAGCCCTCGCGCCAGCGCCTGCTCGCGCAGGAACTGCTGCGCCAGGCGCTCAATGTCGGCACCGCGGTCGCGCAGGGGCGGAATCTCGATTCGGAACGTCTCGAGGCGGTAATAGAGATCCTCGCGGAATTGCTCCTGACGGATCCGCTCCTGCAAGTCCTGATGCGTGGCGGCCACAATACGTACGTCCGTTTCGATCTCCTCGTTGGAGCCAACCGGTCGCACGCGCCCGTCCTGTAACAGCCGCAACAGCTTGCTCTGCATGGCCACTGGCATCTCGGCGATTTCGTCGAGGAACAGCGTGCCACCGTCAGCCTCGGTAAAAAGGCCGCGGCGCGCGCCCTTGGCGCCACTGAAGGCCCCGGCGACATGGCCCAGGAGTTCCGACTCCAGCAGGGTCTCCGGGATCCCCGCACAGTTCAACGCAATGAAGGGGCCGTTGGCGCGGTCGCTTTCCGCATGCAGGGCACGGGCAACCAGTTCCTTCCCGGTCCCCGACTCGCCAGTGATGAGCACACTGCCGTCAGCAGCGGCAATGCGCCGGATCAGATCGTGCAGCTTGAGCATTGCCGGGCTCTTGCCCTGCATGCCATGAAAGCTCTCGTCACCAGCAAGGACTTCGCGATACTGACGGACCTCTGCCCGCAGGCGGCGGGCCTCGGCGACACGCTCGGCCGCCAGGCGCAGGTGTTCCAGATCAACCGGCTTGGTCAGGAAATCGTCCGCACCCGCCTTGAGCGCCGTCACGGCCTGATCGATGGTGCCGAAACCGGTGAGCATGATGAAGCCGGGCACCGGCACTGTGTCACGCGCTACCTCCAGCACATGGAAACCGTCGGCGCCGGGCAGACGCAGATCGCTGACCACCAGCGAAACCGTTTGCTGACGCAGGACCTGTTCGGCCTCCTCGGCCGACTCCACTGCGGTGACCGCATAGCCGACTTCCGCCAGTTCCTCGACCAGTAGCTCGCGATGCCCGCGATCGTCTTCGACAACCAGAACGCGGTCGCTGAACCCACCTTCCCGGGACGTGCTCATGCCGTTCCTCCATGCGATACCCGAGCGCTGGGAGTCACCTCCGGCCCTGCCGGTTCCGGCTTGCCGTCACGACAGGCGCCGGAGCCGAGCGGCAGCGTCACCACGAAGCGCGTGAGATCCGGATCATGGCGATCCAGCGTCACCTGCCCGCCATGATCCTCCAGCGCCACCTGCGCAACCGCCAGGCCCAGGCCGGTTCCCTCGCCTGTCGGCTTGGTCGTAAAGAAGGGCTCGAACAGGCGCTCGGCCCGCTCGTCGGAGATCCCGCGCCCCGCACGCGGTCCGTCGTCGGCGATTACGCATTCGAGGGTGTCGCCCCGACAACGCCAACTCACCTGCACGCAACCATCGGCCGCCTGAGCCGCGTTGTCGATCAAGTTCTCCAGGGCCTGACCCAGACGCAGACGGTCAGCCGCCACGGTCAGCGGCTCGCCCGCGAGATCGAAACGAACCCGTTCGCACCCCTTGCCGCGCTGCTGCACGCGCGCCACGATCTCGCGCACCAGCCCCTGCAACTCCAGCGGACGCTGTTGCAGCGGGTTGCGGCGAGCGAAGTCTAGAAGCTGGCGCACGATGGTTTCCACGCGCTCCAGTTCCACCTGCAATTCCTGCATCTCCTTGCGCGCAGGGTCGCCGTCGGGCAGCCGTCTTGCGGCACGCTGGGCGCGACCGGCGATGATGCCCAGGGGCGTACCCAGCTCGTGCGCGACCCCGGCCGCCAACTGACCAATGGCCGCCAGCTTTTCCGAATGTCGCAGCTTTTCCTCGAGCCGCGCCTGTTCCTCGCGCTGGGCCTGGAGCGCCGCCTCGGAAGCCTCGCGACGCTCCAGCATGCCGTTCATCGTGATCGCCAGACGGCGCAGTTCCCAGGGGCCCTTTTCCGGGACCCGCAGCCCGCGTTGTCCTTCGCCAATATCACGCATGGCACCAATCAGGCGTCCCACATGGCGTCCGATCGCACGGTGATGGCCAATCAGCACCACCAGCAGAAACAGGACGCTCACCGCGAGCATCACCATGACCCCCTGCCAGCGCAGCTGCGACACATACGCCCGGAAGGGCGACACGTCGCGCGTTACCTGTAGCAGACCGACTATCCGTCCCGCGGAATCCGACAACGGCAGGAAAAACGAAAAGACTTCGCGCCCCTGGTGCTCGTCGAACGCGCCGAGGCTGCCGGTTTCGCTGATTGCCTGAGCCTCGCCCGGGTGACGGATCGTGGGGCTGGGCGGGCCACTGGTGGCCACCATATCGCCCTGGGCATCGTAGACATACACACCAAACACCTGGTCAATCTGGAACAGCGAATCCAGCGACTGCTGCACCGTGGTCACGTCCTGGTCGATCATCGCCGTTGCCACGGGCAGGCGAATGGAGCGCGCCACCAGCTCGATATCGGCCTGCATGCGGTTTTCCATCTGTGTCTGGAATTCCTGCAGCCCGAGCGTCACCGTGCCCCCAACCACCAGCAGCAGGGGCAGCAGGACAAACAGCAACACCGCATTGCGCAGACTGTTCAGACGTGTAGGCATCGAGCGTTCGGGGGCCAGGGCATCGCTGCCATGTTAGGGAAACACTGACGGAATGCGAATTCCGGACAAAAAAAAGCGCGGGTTGAGCCCGCGCCAAGAAAACCACCAAAGGAGGATGGAGGAGTCCGCTGATGCTGACAGGGGGTGCAGCAATCAGCGTATGCAAATCTTCTAATATAACGATCTTCTTGTCAAGCAGCCTCGTACGCAGGGGGTCGTACTCTTGGGCTACTCCGCTCGATCGCTTTTTCTAAAGACTTGCACACCCTTAAAGACGCAGGCGCGCGCGTTCTATTCCCGGATTCTCGTCACGATTTAAAAAAGGCACAATCCGCGTTCTCGTCACGGATCGTTACGCCCTATGCTCCAGCACTTGAGTCACCCGGTAACCGCACTGGCGCAGAACGCGACCTTGATCTGGTGCGACCGGACGCGAACCGGCGCCTGGGTGGACCCCGGAGCCGAAGCCGGCACGCTGATCGAGATTGCGAGCCAACAGGAGGTTCAGCTGGATTGCATCCTGCTGACCCATGGGCACCTCGACCATGTCGGGGCCGCCTCCGAATTGGCGGACCGCTGCCAGATCCCGATCCTGGGGCCGCAGGCCGAGGACGCCTTCTGGCTGGATCAGTTGCCGATGCAATGCCAGATGTTCGGGTTTCCCGAAATGCCCCCACTGGCTCCGGATCGCTGGTTGCACGATGGCGAGGAACTGTCTCTGGGCGAGGTCACGCTGGAGGTACTGCACTGTCCTGGACACACACCGGGGCACATCGTGTTCTTTGACCGCGAAAGCCGCCTCGCGCTGGTGGGTGACGTGCTGTTCCACGGCGCTATCGGCCGCAGCGACTTCCCGCGCGGCAACGGGCCGCAACTGATCGAGTCCATCACCCGTCGCCTCTGGCCGCTGGGCGACGATGTGCGCTTTGTGCCCGGACACGGCCCGGGGTCGACCTTCGGGGAAGAGCGCCGCAGCAACCCCATCGTCGGAGATGCGGCACTCGCCGCTGGCGGTCAGCCCGGGCGCGGACGCTATTATTGATGCGTTTCGCTTCGCTCAACGCATCCTACGAGCGGACCCGCCCCCAAACGAAGAAGGCCGCCCTGTGGGCGGCCTTCCCGATTCCTGCCTGACGACCCGATACGGATCAGCTGTTTGCCCGCAGTGCCGCGATGCGCTGCTCGATCGGTGGGTGACTCATGAACAGCTTCTTCAGCCCCTGAGCCATACCCCCGCGGATGCCGAAGGCCGCCATCTGGTCGGGCATGTCCACCGGGCGTCCCGATGCGCGCGCCAGCGACTCCAGCGCACCGATCATCTTTTCGCGGCCGGCCAGCTTCGCACCCGCCTCGTCGGCGCGGAACTCGCGCTGGCGCGAGAACCACATGACGATGATCGAGGCCAGAATCGCCAGGATGATCTCGGCGACGATGGTGGTGATCCAGAACGCCGGGCCATGACCTGCCTCGTTCTTGAACACCACGCGGTCGACAAAATGACCGGCCACACGGGCCAGGAAGATCACGAAGGTGTTCACGACCCCCTGGATCAGCGCCAGCGTGACCATATCGCCATTGGCGACGTGCCCGACCTCGTGGCCCAGGACCGCCTCGACCTCGCCCTGGCTCATGTTCTGCATCAGCCCGGTGCTCACCGCGACCAGTGCATTGTTCTTGCTCATGCCGGTGGCAAAGGCATTCGGGTCCGGCGAGTCATAGATGCCCACCTCCGGCATGCCGATCCCGGACTCGCGGGCCTGACGCTGCACGGTCTCCACCAGCCACTGTTCGGTGGCGTTGCGCGGCTTGTCGATCACGTGGACCTTCATCGTCTTCTTGGCCATCCACTTGGAGATGGCCAGCGAGATGAAGGAGCCGCCAAAACCGAATACCGCGGCAAAGATCAGCAGCGCATTGAGGTCGAGGTGGACTCCCTCTTCGTCGAGAATGCGCTCCACGCCCAGCAGGCGCAGGGTAATGCTGAGCACGATGATGATGGCGAAGTTCGTCGCCAGAAACAGCGCAATACGTTTCATGAAGCCTTCCTGTACTCCATCAATAAACTCTTCGGGATGTGCTTATAGTCGGGGCACGGCCGCAAAATTCAAGCCCGACCCCCTCCACAGACCACCGTTGGCGCTCGCGGTTCAGGCCGGCCGCACCTCGATCCAGTCGGCGTTCTGGTAGCCGCGCGGCAGCTGGCGACCGCGCCGCGCGCGCTCGCCAACATACTCCGCCCACTCCGCCGGGGCCAGCGCCTTGAAGCGCTTGCCGGCATGCACGACCAGGGTGTCCTGCGGAGAAAGTACGGCCACGCCAAGCACCCGCTCGGAACCGTCCTTGAGTGCCGCGGAAGGGATGCCAATCAGCTTGTTGCCCTTGCCGCGCGCCAGTTCCGGCAGATCGGTGGCCGGGAACAGCAGCAGATAACCGCGCGAAGTGACGACGGCGATGTGATCCTCGTGCGGGTTGCGCACCGGCGCCGGCTGCAGCACGGCGGCCCCGTCGGGCACGGTCAGCACGTTCTTGCCGGCCTTCTGCCGCCCCAGCAGATCACCCAGCTTCGCGACGAAACCGTAGCCGTAATCCGAGCCCAGCAGCCAGCGATCTTCCTCCGCCCCCGTGGCCATACCGACGAAACGCGCGCCCTCCGGCGGGTTCACGCGGCCGGAAAGCGGCTCGCCCTGCCCGCGCGCGGACGGCAAGGTATGGGCGGGGATGGTGTAGGTGCGGCCGGTGGAGTCGATGAACGCGACCGGCTGGTTGCTGCGCCCGGTGACCGCGGCCTGGAAGGCATCCCCGGCCTTGTAGTTCAGACCGCGGGCATCCACATCGTGGCCCTTGGCCGCGCGCGCCCAGCCCTTTTCCGACAGCACGATGGTCAGCGGCTCGGTGGGCACCAGGGCGGATTCGTCCAGTGCCTGCGCGGCGGCGCGCTGGACCAGCGGCGAGCGGCGTTCGTCACCATAGTCCGCGGCGTCCTTCTCGATCTCGCGGCGGACCTGGGTGCGCAGGCGGCGTTCGGAACCCAGGGTCTTCTCCAGCTGGTCACGTTCTTCGCTGAGTTCGTCCTGCTCGCCGCGGATCTTCATCTCCTCGAGCTTGGCCAGATGACGCAGCTTCAGCTCCAGGATCGCCTCGGCCTGGATGTCGGACAGGCCAAAACGGCTCATCAGTTCGGGCTTGGGCTGGTCGTACTCGCGGATGATCGCGATCACCTCGTCGATATTGAGATAGGCGATCAGCAGGCCTTCCAGCACGTGCAGCCGCGCCTGCACCTTCTCCAGACGCCACTGCAGGCGCCGGCGCACAGTCTCGATGCGGAAGGTCAGCCATTCACTCAATAACCCGGCCAGGTCGCGCACCTGCGGGCGCCCGTCAAGGCCAATCACGTTCATGTTCACGCGGTAGGTTTTTTCCAGATCCGTGGTCGCGAACAGGTGCGCCATCAGCGCATCGACATCCACGCGGTTCGAGCGCGGGGTAATCACCAGGCGGGTCGGGTGCTCGTGGTCGGACTCGTCGCGCAGGTCCTCGACCATCGGCAGCTTCTTCGCGCGGATCTGGCTGGCGATCTGCTCCAGCAGCTTGGCCCCGGAGACCTGATGCGGCAGCGCGGTGACCACGATATCGTCGCCTTCGCGTTCATAGCGCGCCCGCGCGCGGATCGAGCCCTGTCCGGTCTCGTAGACCTTTCGCAGCTCGGGGGGCGAAGTGATGATCTCGGCCTCGGTGGGAAAGTCCGGCGCCGGCAGGTGCTCGCACAGCTCCGCGACGGTCGCCTTCGGATGCTCCAGCAGGTGCACGCAGGCCGCGGCCACCTCGCGCAGGTTGTGCGGCGGGATGTCGGTGGCCATGCCCACGGCGATCCCGGAGCCACCGTTCAGCAGCACGTTCGGCAGCCGGGCCGGCAGCACCTTCGGCTCGTCCAGCGCGCCGTCGAAATTGGGCACCCAGTCCACCGTGCCCTGCCCCAGCTCCGAGAGCAGCAGCTGCGCGTAGCGCGACAGACGCGACTCGGTATAGCGCATCGCGGCGAAGGACTTGGGATCGTCCGGGGATCCCCAGTTGCCTTGCCCGTCGACGAACGGGTAGCGATAGGAGAAGGGCTGCGCCATCAGCACCATCGCCTCGTAGCACGCCGAGTCGCCATGCGGATGGAACTTGCCGAGGACGTCACCGACGGTGCGCGCGGACTTCTTGTACTTGGCCGTGGCCGAGAGCCCCAGCTCGCTCATCGCGTAGATGATGCGGCGCTGCACAGGCTTGAGCCCGTCGCCGATGTGCGGCAGCGCACGGTCCAGGATCACGTACATGGAGTAGTCCAGGTACGCCTTCTCGGTGAAGTCCTTCAGCGGCAGCTGCTCGCCACTGTTGGCGAACAGGCTGGGGGTCTCGATATCGGTCATCGGCTTCCTCTAAAGAAGCACTGAATAAAGCCATCCTGGCTTTCTCAGCGCGCACGGCACTGCATCGTCTTGCATACCTTTGCGCTGGCAAAGGGGGTTGCAGCTTGCTTCGGGATCAACCATCTACGGTGGTCGATTCCGGCGGCACGTCCCTGTGCCGCAGGGAAACGCCGATCAATCAGCGTTTCCCTAAGGGCGAATGGATCACCATGGCGGCCTTTTACCGCTCGCCCGGCCCGCGTACTGTAGCGATCACATCGCCACCATTCCATTCCCGGGGAGAATGCCGTGCTGGGTACCGGCTGGACTGCCAGTATCACTGCCATCGCTGTTTTCGCACTGGCCGTTGTCAGTGTCATGCACGCGCTGCTCCAGCGCCGCGAGACCGGCACCGTCATCGCGTGGGTGGGCCTGATCGTTCTGCTGCCGCTTGGCGGCTCGATCCTGTACTGGATGTTCGGGGTAAACCGTATCCGCCGCCGGGCCCACGCCCTGCGCGAGGGACACCTGCTGGTCGATCCCGCCGCCCGCGAGGCCAACGGCCCGGGCATCCCATCGCGCTGGGCGCGGCTGCTGAGCTCTGGCGACCGTCTTGCACCCTTTCGTACCAGCGCGGACAACTCGGTGCGACCATTAACCGATGGCGATCAGGCATACGCGGCCATGCTCGGGGCGATCGACCGCGCATCCCGGAGCATTACCCTGGCGACCTACATCTTTGATTACGACGTAATCGGACAGCGCTTTGTGCGCCACCTGAAGGCCGCCCGCGACCGTGGTGTCGAGGTGCGTGTCCTGATCGATGGCATCGGTGCACGCTACAGCCGCCGCAACACCCTGCGGTTCCTCAAGCGGGCCGGCATCCCGGCCGCCGCCTTCATGCCCGTCCACCATCTGCCGCGCACGCTCGCCGCGTTCAATCTGCGCAATCACCGCAAAATGCTGCTGGTAGATGGCGAGCACGGCTTCACCGGGGGAATGAATATCCGTCGCGGGCACAGTGCAAGCGATCCGGGCCCCCACCCGATACAGGATCTGCACTTCGAGGTCCGCGGCCCCATCTGCCTGCAGCTCCAGCGGGTGTTCGCAGAAGACTGGCAATTCAGTACCCAGGAGGCGCTCGAAGGTACTCCCTGGTTCCCGGAGGAGACCCGCCCGGCCGGTGCGCTCCTGTGCCGCGCACTGCCGGACGGCCCCGATGAGGACTTCGAGGTGATCAAGTTTACCCTGCTGGCTGCGATCGCCGAGGCACGCGAGCGCATCACCGTGGTGACGCCCTACTTCCTGCCTGACCTGGAACTGCTGGGCGCCCTCAAGGCTGCGGCTTTGCGCGGCATCGAGGTCGATCTGCTGCTGCCGGAACGCAACAACCTGCGCCTGGTCGAGTGGGCGACCCGCCCCTTGCACGGCGAGTTGCTGGCGCGTGGCTGCCGCATCTGGCTGACACCCCCTCCGTTCAACCACTCCAAGATGATGCTGGTGGATGGTGAATGGCTCCTTGTGGGGTCGGCCAACTGGGACCCCCGCAGCCTGCGGCTCAACTTCGAGTGCAATCTCGAATGTCTGGACCGTGATCTGGGCCAGCAACTCGGCGCATGGGCAGAAGACCTGCGTACGCGCTCCCACCCGCTCACCCTTGAAGATGTCCACGCCCGGCCCCTCCCTGCCCGTCTGCGCGACGGCGCGGCCCGTCTGCTGACCCCGTACCTGTAAATCGCCCACCGCGCGCAAGCCGTGCGCGGTTGTGCTTAACTCAGCAGTACGGAAAGGGATTTCCGCCGCTCCAGGGGGGTTGGTCATGGGTGGTCCAATGATCGCAGCGTTGTATCTGCTCGCCGGGCTGTGCCTGTACGCCACGGCCAGCCACCTGTTGTATGCCGCCCATAGCCTGCGCCGTACGGAGCATCTGCTGTTCGCCGCCATGTGCCTGCTGATGACGGGTGCCGCGATCAGCATTGCACTGTCCTACCAGGCGCCGTCCCTCGAGGCCTATACCGGCCCCATCAAGACCTACTACGCCCTGGTCGCACCCCTGTATGTGCTGTTCGCGGCATTCATCGCACGCTATACCCAAACCCCCGCGCGGGGCCTGCTCGCGATACTGGCACTACTGATGGTCGCCATGTGGATTGCCAATGCGCGGCAACCGCACGGGCTGCAGTTGGGCCAAGTCGCCGAACTGCACATGGTGACCCTCCCCTGGGGCGAGACGCTATCGCTCGCGGTGGGGCCCTCGAGCCCGTGGTACCTGCTGGGCCTGGCCGGCTTGATCCTCGTGTTTGGCTTCGCCCTGTGGGCGCTGATCCGCCTTTGGTACCGCGACAGGGGTCCCGCCCCCCTGATTCTGCTGGCCGCTATCGTCCCGTTCCTGCTGGCCACGCTTCAGGGCACCCTGGTGCGCCTCGGCGTGATCGATTCCATCCCCCTGACGACGTTCGGCTTTCTGGGCATGATCCTGGTGATGAGCCTGGCGCTGCACCGGGAAACCCAGGAACGCATCCGTGAATCCGAACACCGTTTTCGTGACCTGGTGCAACAGGCGCCGATGGCGGTTGAGGTGCTGACACCCGAGGGCCGCGTGCGCCAGGTGAACGCCGCCTGGGAAGCGATGCACGGCCGTTCGAGCGAAGAAATCAGGGGTTCGAATGTCCTGCACCACCCTGACCCCATCGACGGCCAGGTGACCGAAGCGATCCGCGCGGCGGCCCACGGCGACCGGCGGTCCATTGGGCCCTTCGCTTGCCGCATGGGCACCGGTCACGTTGCCGCACCAACCGGGATCCGCTGGCTGAAGGGTCGCGTTTACCCGCTGAAGAATCACCGCGACGAAGTCCAGGACATCATCGTGATGCAGGAGGACATCACACTCGCGCGGCGCGGCGAGGATGCTTTGCGCGTCATCGCCCAGGGTTTCCGCACTGGCGACCGGGAGAGCTTCTTCCAGACCCTCGTACTCCGACTGCGCGAGGTGTTTCGCGCGGACTATGCACTGGCCGGCGTCAACGTCCCGGGTCTGCCCGGCCACGTCGAGACAGCCGCGCTTTGCCGGGATGGCGAGTTAGTGGACAACATCCACTATGCGCTGGCCGACACGCCCTGTGACGAAGTGCTCTCGAAGGGCGTGTGCGTCTATGCGGACCGCGTTCAGGAACTGTTCCCGCACGACGATCTTCTTGTCGAGATGGAAGCACGCAGCTATCTCGGCGCCCCGATGCTCGACAGCCAAGGGCGCGAACTCGGACATATCGCGATCCTGAATCGCTACCCCCTGGACGAGACCGAACAGGCCGCAGGCATTCTCGAAATCTTTGCCGACCGGGCTGCGGCCGAACTCGAACGACTTGAGGGCGAGGAACATATTCGCCGACTCGCCTACCACGATCCGCTGACTGGGCTGGCCAACCGCACCCAACTACACGACACCCTGACCCGGGACATCGAGCGGGCCCAGCACGGAAACCAGCAGGGAGGTCTGATCCTGATCGACCTGGACCACTTCAAGACCATCAACGATGCGCTGGGGCACGCAGTCGGCGACACCGTACTGGCCGCGGTGGCTGACCGCCTGCGACAGCACACGCCCGAACACGCATTGGTGGTACGCCTGGGCGGAGACGAATTCGCCACCTTGATCCACCCCCGGCGCGCGTCACGCCAGGCGATCGAGGCGACGGTAAACGACACCGCTCACCGATTGCTGGACGCCTTGCAGCGGCCCATTGTGGTGGGGGAACGCACCTTCAGCGTTGGCGCCAGCCTGGGATGCGTACTGTTCCCGGATGCAGGCCAGACCTCCTCGGATGCGCTGCGCCACGCCGATATTGCGCTGTACCAGGCGAAACGGGCTGGTCGCGGCGGGGTACAGTTCTACCGTCATGTGCTGCAGGACGAGGCGCGTGCCCGCCTGCACATTGAGGAAGGGCTGCGCCAGGCGCTGGTGAACCACGAGATGCACCTGCACTACCAGCCCCAGTTCGATGCCCAGGACAATCTGGTCGGGGCCGAGGCGCTGCTACGCTGGACACACACAGAGCTGGGCCCGGTCGGCCCGGTGCTGTTCATCCCCATCGCCGAGGAAACCGGACTGATCCATTCCATCGGCACCTGGGTGATTGAGCGTGTACTCGAGAACCTGCAGAACTGGCGCGAACGCGGCCTGCCGCTCCCCCCACGCGTGGCGATCAATATCTCGCCATGGCAACTCGCCCGTCCCGACTTCGTCAACCAGCTCACTCAGCGTGTGCAGGCATCCGGAATCAAACCCGGCCAGATCACGCTGGAGGTCACCGAATCGGGCCTGCTACGCGATCTGTCCGATGCGGTCGGCAAGTTGCGAGCCCTACGCGAATTCGGTGTCCAGATCGCACTGGACGACTTTGGCACGGGGTACTCCTCGCTGGCCTACTTGCGAGATCTGCCGCTGGACGAGATCAAGATCGACAAGTCGTTCGTGGACGAACTCGTGGACAAAGGTGATCAAATGCTGATCGAGAACATCCTCGACATCGGCCACAACATGGGCCTGCGCGTGATTGCCGAAGGCGTGGCACAGCAGGCCCAGCGCCAGCGCCTGCTGGCACTGGGCTGCGCCCGCTTCCAGGGATTTCTCTACGGCCAGCCCATCGCGGAAGACGATTTCCCCGGGTGGCTGGAGCAGCGTGCTACACAGGTAACGCAACAGCAGAATTGATCACGGCGTCTCCAGACCAAGGCCGCAACCCAGCGGCCCGCGCCGCCGATGCCGCGCATTCGGGCGACTGGCGCGGCTGGCATCGACCTGCTCGTACAGCACGATCCCCCCGCCCCCGGCCTCCTTGGCCGCATACATCGCGCGATCCGCCTGCAGCAGCAGGCCCTCCGGATCCGCGCTGTCATGGGGAAAAAGGGCCGCCCCCATGCTCAGCCCAACCTGCACAGCCTCGCGATTGACCTCGATGGGCTCGGCGAAGCGTTCGATCAACTTCAGGCCGACCCCGAGCAGGGCGTCCGGATCGTCCATGTTCTCCAGCAACAGGACAAACTCGTCCCCCCCCATTCGGGCCACCACATCGCTTTCGCGCACCCCCTCGCGCAGACGCCCGGCCACAGTCACCAGCACGACATCACCCGCGTCGTGGCCCAGGCGGTCATTGATTGGCTTGAACCCGTCCAGGTCGCAGACCACCAGAGCCAGCCCCGTCCCGTTGCGCTGGGCGCGGAGCAGGGCCTGGCGCAGGTGCTCCTGGAACAGGCTGCGGTTGGCGAGGCCCGTCAGGGAATCGTGATGGGCCTGATGCCACAAACGCTCCTCCGAGGCCTTCTCGCGTGTCACATCGCGCACCATGCCCAGGACCTGCAGGGGCCGGCCGGTGTCGTCTCGGGCGATCTCGCCTTCCACACGGACATGACACACCCCGCCATCCGGCCGCACGACCCGGTGATCGACGCGATAAACCGCTTCGCGGGCAAGGGCCTGGTTGATGGTTCGCCGCACACGCGTCCGGTCATCCGGGTGCACTGCATGGATATAGGACTCGAAGCCCGCCTCGTCCGACCCGGGGTCCAGCCCGAATAGCTCGAACACATGAGCGGACCAGTTCAGTTGGCCATTGCGTATGTCCCAGTCCCAGAACCCCGCACCCGCACTGCGCTGTGCCTCCTCCAGGCGCGCCGTGGTCTCCTCCAGCTCCGCCGTTCGGCGCGCCACCGCGGCCTCCAGCCCCCCCTGGGTCTCGCGCAGGCGCGCCTCCACCCGCATGCGCTCGTGCAATTCGTCCTGCAGGGCCTGGTGGTTGCGCCGCAGGCGGTAGCGTACGCGCGCCCCAAGAAGGATGATCAGCACCACCGCCAGCGCGGTCGCCCATAGCATCCATTCCTGGCTTCGCTCATGACGCTGCGCCATGGCTTCTATGGCATCCGCATTGTCGCGGTGGAAGGCCTCCAGTATGCGCTCCATCTGACCCAGGACTTCTTCCTGCACCGGCATCAAGTCGGCATACAGCATGCCCAGGGCCTCGTTACGGTCCCCGACCAGGGCGAGATCGACAATATCTTCCAGAAGCGGAGCGCCGATGGAAGTCAGCTCGCGCAACTCCTGCATGCGCTGGCGCTCTGCGGTCCCGGTGGCCTGGGCCTCCGCCGCGGCCAGCGTCTCCACGAACTCGGGTGCGAGATCGCGAAACTCCCGGTAATAGCGCTCCTGCAGCGCGGTGTCCTCCGCGCTCACCACCAGCGATGCACGCAACACGCGCTCGCGCACCAGGCTGCGCATGCGGTGGACATGATCAACCCTCTGGATATGTTCTTCGGTGAGGGTCTGGATATCCTGCTGCAGGTGTTGCACGCGCAGCCAGCTGAACACGGCGATCGCCGCGACCAGCAGCAGCACCAGCGCAAAAACACTGGTGATTCCCGGGGCACGCAACCGCTCGGCGGACATGGTCAGCCCGCCGAGCTTCTGGCCATTACGTCAAACGCCAACGCCCCTGCCGGGTTATCACCGGCCGCAAGGCGGGGCTGAGTCAAGTCCTTGACGCGCATATTGTCTCCCTGTGTGATCGTGGGTAAACACGACCACACGCGAGAGTGCCCCGGGATGGCGCCAAACTCAAGAGGTAGCCTAGTACCGCCCAACCCGCCCGGGTCCCGCGCGGCACTGGCCCGGGCCTACGCCTCCACGCATTATCAGATCACCCTACCCGGACAGACGCTCGTCCTGCACATCGGCCAGCGCGACCCCCACCTTGAGGCCTTCCTGCAAACACAGGGGGGCGACCGGGCCATTCTGCTGACCGCATGGAATCCGCGCAGCCACCCCCTGCCGGAGCGGGAGAACCGCAAACTCCACGCCCGGCTCGCACGCGAGCTGCAGCATGGCGGCTGGTCCTGCTGGCCCACTGTCCACCAGGACCCGGCCGGTCACTGGCCCGACGAGCCCGGCTACTGCGTACTGGGCATGGACACCTCCGAGCTGGACGCCTGGCTGGTCGGCTTCGACCAGAACGCGGCTGTGGTAATCGAACCGCCCAGCGTGCCACATCTGGTCTGGCATCCGGCCCTGCGGACAACGGATTAAGAGGGCGCAACGCTGCGCCTCCGCACCGGCTGCCCGGCGCAGCCCCTATTGCGGCATCAGCGGACCACCGGAGGCCACGATGATGGTGACCAGCCCGATCAGGGTGTTGATACCCACCAGCCGGCGGATCTGTCCCAGACGGCGCAGGCCCTCCGCGGTGTCATTCGCCGCGATTGCCTGGCGCATACGGCGGTACGGGGCAAATACCACATGGGCGAAGATCGCCATCATGATGAGACCCAGCGCAAGCATTGTGTGCACGCTGGGATGCACGCTGTCCATACCGCCAAACACCAGGAAGATCATGTGGAAGCCGGTGATCAGCAGCGCCACGACCGCCGCCCACACCCAGGGGAAGAAGCGCTGGAACACCTCTTCCCACAGGCGCAGCCGCGCCATGTCGTCGAGCTGCCGTGCCGCCGTCGGCCGCAGGAACATCCAGGCGAAGAACATCCCGCCAACCCAGATCACGACCGCCAGCACGTGCACCACGGTGGCCAGTGCATACCCTTCCATATTCCGCTCCTTGTCCGTTTCGGATGATTCCGTGGCGCAGTGTAGCCGGGCACAGCGGACTCTGCCGACCCCTGTCTCGCCAGCCACCATCCGCCGCTGCCTTCGCGGGTTCTTGCAGCGGCGACGTCCCGAGACGACGATCGACCAATGATCGCCGAGATCCTGAGCGCTACGCTGGAGCTTGCCCTGACGGCCGCGCCGTGGCTGCTGCTGGGCCTGGCCGCGGCCGGCCTGGTCAAGGCCTTCCTGCCAGAGGCGGCGCTGCAGCGCTGGCTGGGCGGCACCGGTCTGGCACCAACCGCCCGCGCCGCCATTGCCGGGGCACCCCTGCCGCTTTGCTCCTGCGGGGCGATCCCGACCGCCCTGGCACTACACCGGGGCGGCGCGGGACGGGGCCCGACCACGGCGTTCCTGATCGGCACCCCGGGCGTAGGCGTGGACTCGGTCGCGATCAGCTATGCCCTTCTCGGCCCCCTGATGACCGTGGCCCGCGTCGCCGGCGCCCTGGTGACGGCCATTACCACGGGCCTGCTGGTCGGCCGCACGCGCGCTCCCGAGGCGCATGCGGACGATACGCGGACGCCACAAGACTGCTGCACCGCTTCTTCCTGCGACGAAGTGAGCGCACCAGCAACCGCGGCCCCGGGCCCATGGACCCGCCTGCTGAAAGGCCAGCGCTACGCGTTCGGCGACGTTCTGGACGATATCCGTCTCTGGCTGGTGATCGGACTGTTCGTTGCCGGGGCCCTGCTGGCCTTGGTTCCACCGGCCGCACTGGCGGAATACGGCAGCGGGCTACCGGTGATGCTGCTGCTCGCCGTGATCGGCATCCCGATGTACCTGTGTGCGACCGCGGCCACCCCCATCGCGGTCGCCCTGCTGGCAGCCGGGGTTTCTCCTGGCGCCGTGCTGGTATTCCTGCTGGCCGCCCCGATCACCAGCCTCGCCACGCTGGGGGTGTTCCGGCGGGAACTGGGCAACGCGGCACTGAGTCTTTACTTACTGGGCATTGGCGCCAGCACTATCGCGCTGGGTCTGATACTGGATGCCGGGCTGGGCATAACCGGGTTGAGCCCCGGGATCACCCCGGGACAGGCCACCGAATGGATCCCGCCGGCTGTCGAGTGGGCCGCACTGGTCGTGCTGGTGGGGCTCGCCCTGCATCCACTTCGCTGGCCGTTGACAAGGAGCCGTGATGTCCAACCGTTCGATCGGACTCGATGACCGCCTTCAGGCCTATGTGCTGGACCGCTCGCTGCGCGAGTCCAGCCTGCTCGCGGAGTTGCGCGCGGAAACCGCGGGGATGCCTGAGCACAACATGCAGATCGCCCCCGAACAGGGGCAGTTCATGGCCCTGCTGGCGCGGCTGGTCGGGGCCCGGCGCTATCTGGAAGTCGGCACTTTTACCGGCTACAGCGCATTGGCCGTAGGGCAGGTCCTTCCCGAAGGCGGCGAGGTCGTCTGCCTGGATCACAGCGAGGCCTGGACCGCGATCGCCAGACGCTACTGGGACCGGGCCGACTTGGACGCGCGCATGGACCTGCGCCTGGGCGATGCGCGCGCAAGCCTGCAGCAACTGGAGGCCGAAGGGCAGAGCGGCCGCTTCGATCTTGCATTCATCGACGCGGACAAGACCGGTTATCCGGAGTACTTCGAGGCCTGCCTGCGACTGGTCCGCCCGGACGGACTGATCATGGTGGACAATACGCTCTGGCATGGCCAGGTGGCCGACCGTGACTGCGATGACGAAGACACCCGGGCCATCCGCGACTTCAACCAGGCGCTGCATCGGGACGAGCGCATCGACCTCTCGCTGATACCGATTGGCGACGGCCTGACCCTGGCCCGTCGCCGCTGACACTCGGCTACACCGGGGCCAGGAGTCAGCGGCAAAGTCCGTCGCCGGACAACCCCCTGCGGCAGATCACGCGGCGTTCCACCCCCGTCACCGCCCAGCCGTCCTCGCGTTCACGGAGTGTCAGCCGGTATTCATGGTCACGTACGGCATCGTCCCGCAAGTTCTTGACGAAGACCTCGGCCCGCTCCCGCCGCTGGTGGTGAATCTCCAGGCTGGAGTAGTCCGTACCCAGACCCTCGCGCCAGCCGCTGGCACCCACCCAGTCCATCACCGCCGCTCCCGGCGTCGCCGCCGGCTCGAGCTCCGGGATCTCGAGCGTCTTGCGCTCGGTCGGCTGCGGCTGGAACACGTCCGTTGCGCGCTTTTGCTCCGACGGGAACGGCGCACAGCCCACCATTAGCCCGCCCAGCAAAAGCACCCCGATCAGTCGTCTATCTCTCATGGCTGGTCACCCATCGCGTGTCGTGCGTCGCAAATCCATCATCCACTGCAACAAATTCCACTGCACAAACGTCTTATCATCACAGAATCACAAGCCCAATCCCACGGGAGATACGATGATGGACCATATCCGCACGACAGGAATCGCCCTGGTGGCCGCGGCCGCGCTGGCACTCAGTGCCCCGCTCGTGCTGGCCGAGGAGCAGGCCGCCGAGGACGAAACCGCAACCGAAATGGAAGAACTGCGCGAAGAATGGGCGCAGACCCGCGAAGAACTCCAGGCCGATGCCGAACGCGACGACGAAGCGACCCGCTCGCGCACCCGCGAAACCCTGGACGCGATGGACCAGCAGCTCACCACCCTGCGCGAGCGCACACGCGAGGGCTGGGATGACCTGAGCGATGCCACCCGCGAGCGCCGCGAACAGGCCTACGACGGTCTGGTACGCGAACGTGACAATCTGGCGGAATGGTCCGCCGAGACCCGCGAACGTTCCTCCGGCGCCTGGCAGGGTGTGCGCGAAGGGGCCCGCGATGCCTGGGGCGGCGTGCGCGACGGTTCACGCAAGGCTTGGGGATCGGTTCGCGATGCCTTCCGCGGCGATCAGCCGCCAGCCGAACGGGATGATCCGGATGCACAGGAAAATCCGGCCGATCCCGACGACCCGGCCATGGCCAACGATTAAGCACGGAAACGGACCCGAACGATGTTCATTGAGATGGGGGCTGAATGAGCCAAAACCGACACGGACGCCGGCCCGTCATGCTGATTCCGACCCTGGCCACCCTGCTCGCCAGCACGGCTCTGGTCGGTTGCGACGGCCTGCCCGGCCTGGACTCCACCCCGGAACACCACCAGCGGGACTGGGACGACGAAACGCTGCAATATGGCGAGCGGCTGTACATGCAGCATTGCGCGGTATGCCACGGCGAGAATCGCGAGGGTGCGGAGAACTGGCGCCAGCGCGACGAGGACGGCTACATGCCACCCCCGCCTCTGGATGGCAGCGCCCACACCTGGCACCACCCCTACTGGCAGCTGAGGGACATGATTCGTTACGGCGCCGAAGCGCGCGGCGGCGCCATGCCCAGTTTCGAGGACACGCTGTCCTACGACGACGTGGAGGCAATCATCGCGTACCTGCAGGCACAGTGGCCCGACGAAATTTTCGATGCATGGATCCGCTACGATCAGAATCACCCGACCCAGGAAGCCTGGGAAGAAGAGATGGGTGAACCCTGGGTCACACACACATCAGATCCGCGTCAGCCTTCTTCCGGACACGATCATCACTGACTAGGGAGACGCTCCAGGCGGTACTCGCGTCACTGCAGCTGCCGGCCGCGCACCTCCCCGGCGCGGGAATAGCGGCCCGGTCCACGACGTCTGCCGAGAAGCAAAGGGCGAAAAGGGGTTATGATCCGCCGCGTTCACGCCCAGGGAATGGAGACGCCGGGGAAGCCCATGCATGAAGCAGCCAGTGGCCGCCGCGAACACGGAAGCCGCCCATGAACCGCCGCCGTAGCGACGTCCTTCCGGACGAAGAGCGCACACGCCTCGAGGGCCTGGTCCAAGAGGAACGCGAAGCACGGCGCCGCGCGGAATCGCTGGCGGAGACCCGCCTGCAGGACCTCTATGCCAAGCAGCAGCAAATCGAGCTGCTCAATACCATCGCGTCCGCGGCCAACCAGTCCGACTCCATTGCCGAAGTCCTGCGCACGGCGCTGTCCGCCATCGGGCAATTCCTCGACTGGCCCGTGGGCCATGCCTACCTCGCGCGCAAGACCGCGAATGGCGAGATGGAACTGACGCCCACCGGCATCTGGCACCTGCACATGCCCGACCCGGTCGAGGCCTTCCGCGAATGTACGGAGGACACGATCTTTCGGCCCGGAGAGGGCCTGCCCGGCCGGGTGCTTGAACAGCGTGTCCCGGTCTGGGTCGAACACCTCGAGCACGACCCGAACTTCCCCCGGCGCGTGGCGGCGGCCCTGAGCGGTCTGCGCTCGGGCTTCGCCTTCCCGGTCATGGTCGGACACGAAATCGCCTGTGTGCTGGAGTTCTTCACCACCGAAACCGCGTCCAGGCAGCCAGACGTGCTGGCCCTACTGGCTCAGGCCGGTATTCAACTGGGCCGAGTGGTCGAACGCAACCGCCACGCCGAACGGCTGATCCATCATGCCTCCCATGACCCGCTGACAGGCCTGCCCAACCGCCGGTTGTTTCACGACCGCCTGGAACACGCGATCGCCCGTTACACACGCGAACCGGAGTCGCTGTTCGCGGTGCTTTTTGTCGATCTCGACCGTTTCAAGCTCGTCAACGACAGTCTCGGTCATACGGCTGGCGACGAGTTGCTGACTCAAGTTGGCCAACGCCTCCTGACGGCCCTCCGGCAGAACGATACGGTATCGCGTCCCGGCAGTAACAGCAGCACGCGACCGGATGACACCCTCGCCCGGCTTGGCGGCGACGAGTTCACGATTCTGCTGGAAGGGCTGCACGAACCCGTGGACGCGCTACGCGTCGCCGAGCGTCTGCAGGCGGTGCTGCACAAACCCTTCTCGATCGCCGGCCAGACGGTTTATGTGACCGTCAGCATCGGCATCGCCACACGCCCCTATGGCCAGGTCTGCCCCATAGCCGGAACGGACGGCGACGGCCCGACCCGCGCGGAGGATCTGATGCGCGAGGCGGATATGGCGATGTACCGTGCCAAATCGCTCGGCAAGGCCCGCTGCGAGTTCTGCGACCCCGGCATGCAATCCCAGGCGCTGGAGAGCCTGCACCTGGAGACCGACCTGCGCGAGTCGGTGGAGCGCAACGCCTTTGTCGTGCACTACCAGCCGATCATGTCGCTGGCGGACAATCGCATTACCGGATTCGAGGCCCTGGTGCGCTGGGAGCGAGACGGTGAACTCCTGTCCCCGGACCGGTTTATCTCGATCGCGGAGGATGCCGGACTGATCCACCTGATCGACATGCAGGTGTTGTACGCGGCCTGCCACCAGCTGCAGCTCTGGAATGCACAACGCAGCGGCCCGCCGCTGACGATCAGCACCAACCTCTCCGCGCGGCAACTCACCCGCCCGGAACTGGTGGACGAGGTCGCGATGATCCTGCAGGGCACGGATACGCCACCGGAGCAACTGCGCCTGGAAATCACCGAAACCGCGACACTGGGCAATCTGGACGAACTCATCGCGACCCTCAAGGGCCTCAAAGCCCTTGGAGTCAGCCTCGCCATGGACGATTTCGGCACCGGGTATTCGTCGCTCAGCTATCTCCACCGTCTGCCGCTCGACATCCTCAAGATCGATCGTGCCTTCGTGGCCGGACTGGATCGCGACGAATACAGCCAGCGCCTGGTGCAGACCGTGATCAATATGGCGCGCAATCTTGGCCTGGAAGCGGTGGCGGAGGGCGTCGAAAGCAATACGCACGCCGCCACGCTGCGGGCCCTTGGGTGCGCCCGCGCCCAGGGGTACTACTACTCCCGCCCTGTACCGGCCGAACAGGCCAGCGAACTACTGGTCGTCGACCGCCTTCCGCCGAGCAATCCCTGACAGCAGTACCCGGGGGAAGCAACTAAACCGCGGCCGGGGCAATGCCTCGGCGGCGGGCCAGCACCTGGCGCACGACCAGCTTCTCCAGTTCCACGACCACGAAGACCGCCAGACCAAACGCCAGAATACGCAGCCAGTCACCAGGACCAATCGCGGTCGTGCCGAACAGGGTGTGCATCACCGGGGCGTAGGTAAACGACACCTGAAGCAGGACGAGAATGCCGATCGCAATCCACATGGTGTGCGAGCGGAACAGCTCCAGGCGCGGCAGTACCGGCTGGTGGATCAGGCGCAGGTTCAACAGGTAAAAGGCCTGGCCGGCGACCAGCGTGTTGATCGCGATGGTACGCGCCAGTTCCTCGCTCACTCCGGCCACCGTCTCCATGTAAACGAAATGCCCGAAGGTCCCGAGCCAAAGAAGGACCGCAACGAACGGGATGCGCCACAACAGGAACCCGGACAACAGCGGCTGATCCGGGTCACGCGGCGGACGCTGCATGACCCCGGGCTCGGCGCGCTCGAAGGCCAGGGCCATGGCCAGGGTCACCGAGGTCACCATGTTCACCCACAGCACCTGCACCGGTGTCAGCGGCAGGGCCAGCCCCATCAGGATCGCCATCATGATGGTCAGTGACTGCCCCGCATTGGTCGGCAGCATGTGCAGGATGGCCTTGCGGATGTTGTCGTAGACGGTGCGTCCCTCCTCGACCGCATGGGCAATCGAGGCGAAGTTGTCGTCCGCCAGCACCATCTCCGAGGCTTCCTTGGCCGCTTCGGTCCCCTTGCCGCCCATCGCGACGCCGACATCCGCGCGCTTCAGCGCCGGGGCATCATTCACCCCGTCCCCGGTCATGGCGACAATCCGGCCGCTGCTCTGCAGGGCCTGGACCAGGCGCAGCTTGTGCTCGGGCGAGGTGCGTGCGAACACGTCGGTGGACTCCGCCATCTGCGCCAGGCGGTCGGCGTCCACGTCATCCAGCTCGTGCCCGGCGTGCGCCTCGGCATCGCGCCCAAGCCCCAGCTGCTCACCGATAGCCCGCGCAGTCGCCAGATGATCGCCGGTGATCATCTTCACGCGGATGCCCGCCTCCCGGCACTCGGCCACGGCCTGGATCGCCTCGTCCCGTGGCGGATCGATGATCCCCACCAGGGCCAGCAGGACAAACCCGCCCTCGTCTATATGTTCGTAATCCAACTCGCGCTGATCGCGCGCCACTTCACGGGTTGCGATGGCCAGCAGCCGCTGCCCCCGTGCGGCGATGGTCTCCATCGCCTGATGCCAGTCATCGCGAGCGAGGCTGTCCACGCCCTCGGCCGTCCGTACCTGGTCGCACAACTCCAGCAGCCGCTCGGGGGCACCCTTCAGATAGATGTACGCATGCCCCTCGTGGTCGTGATGGAGGGTGGCCATGTAGCGGTGGTCGGACTCGAACGGGATCACATCGGTACGCGGCAACCGCTCCGACTCCAGATGCGGGTCGAGCCCCGCCTTGCGCGCGGCCACCACCAGCGCCCCCTCGGTCGGGTCACCCTCCATCACCCAGTCGCCGTCGCGCTCGAACACCTGGGCGTCGTTGCACAAAAGGCCCGCGCGCAGCACCTCCAGCAGGGTCGGCTGCTCGTCGGCCTCCACCGCCTGATCGTCTATCGAAAAATGGCCCTGCGGGGCGTACCCGACCCCGGAGATCCCGTACTCTTCAATCCCCGTGCGCACCGTCTGCACGGTCATCTCGTTGCGCGTCAGCGTGCCGGTCTTGTCGGAGCAGATGGTCGAGACCGAACCCAGCGTCTCCACCGCCGGCAGGCGGCGGATGATGGCATTGCGCCGCGCCATCTTCTGCACGCCGATCGCCAGCGCAATGGTCATGATCGCCGGCAAACCCTCGGGAATGGAGGAGACCGCCAGACTGGCCGCCGCCAGGAACATCTCGTCCAGCGGATAACTGCGCACCCAGTAACCGAAAGCAAACGTCACAGCGGAGATAACCACCACAACGCCCGCCAGCCAGCGGCCGAACTGCTCCATCTGGCGGACCAGTGGTGTCTGCAGGCTTTCGACCTCGCCCAGCATCGACGAGATGCGACCGATCTCGGTGTGCTCGCCGGTGGCCACGACCACCCCGTGCCCGCGCCCGAAGGCAACCAGCGTGCCGGAAAAGGCCATGCTGGTGCGGTCGCCCAGATCCGCCTCGCGGTCCACGGCCTCGGGGGATTTCTCCACCGCCACCGACTCCCCGGTCAGCACCGCCTCCTCGACCCGCAGATTCTTGACCTCGATCAGGCGCAGGTCCGCCGGAACACGGTCACCCGCCTGCAGATACACGATATCGCCCGGGACCAGCTCCTCGGCCGGAATCTCGCGCCGGTGCCCATCGCGCAGGGCCAGCGCGTGCGGCGAGAGCATCTTGCGGATGGCATCCAGCGCCTTCTCCGCCTTGCCCTCCTGGACAAAGCCGATCAGCGTGTTGATCAGCACCACGGCCAGGATCACGCCGGTGTCGACCCAGTGGCCCAGCACGGCCGTACCGGCCGCCGCGGCGAGCAGGATGTAGATCAGGATGTTGTGGAAGTGGCGAAAGAAGCGCCGGATCAGGCCCGCCTGCTCCGGCGGACGGAGCTGGTTCCTGCCGTACTCGTCCAGACGCTCCCGCGCCGCGTCCGCAGACAGACCCTCGCGGCGACTGTCACGCTCGTGCAGAGCGGCATCGGGATCCAGGGCGTGCCAGGGGGTCGGCTCGGCCTTTGAAGCCTGCGCGTTTTGTGATTCGTCCATGCCGTATCGGTGACGAGATATGATCCCCCATCCTCGGCGAAGACCCCGCGACCGGCAAGCCTGGCCGCGGGGTTTGTCCCAAGCCTGCCAAGTGGCCTAGAAATTCATGCCCACCTTGGCCATCACGCGAAAGTTGTCCACGTCTTCGCGGCCATTGCGAAAGCGATCACTTTCGGTGAACTGGTGGCGTGCCTCCAGCCCGAGAAACATGCGGTTATCCATGTTGTACTTCAGGCTGCCCCCCAGCTGTGCCGCCCAGACGCCGTTGGTTTCGTCACCCAGCTTGGCGCGCACATAACCCAGCCCGGGGCCAAAACCGATCTGCAGGTTCGGCGTCGCATCGAACATCCAGTGGCTGTTGAGTTCGGCGCTGGTCATGCGTAGCGGATCCTCGCTGTAGCGACTGACGCTGAGATTATGCCGAAGCACCCCGACCGGCGGCTGCAACAACCGGCAGTTGTGACCGAACTCGATGCCATAGCCCCAGTCCGAGCTGGTGCCCGACGGGTCGGGCGAAACCGAACCGGCCATCACGGCCAGGCTTGGCTGGGCACCCCGCTCCTGCGCTTGCGCGATGCCGGTAGTCGCCAGCGCAACGGCACCCGCCGCCAGCACCACCCAGAACGAACGACTCTTCAACATAGCCCACCTCCGCGTCTTTCCATCCAGGACTTGCCACCGGGCCGATTCCCGAACCGCCACCGGCCGACGGCATGACTCGAATCCTAGATCATCGATCGGCACCCGGGAACCTGAACGGAACGCTCAGCGACGGAATACGAGCGCAATGGAATTTTCCGTGACGCAGATGCATCTTCCGGGGCGGGGCCGACCCACGGCGAAAGTTTCCGGGAACACCCGCCCAGTCCCGTACTCAAATGGACTGATTCGCCGGTACCCCGCGTACCCCGGATCGGCTTCAGAATAAATTCAAATGCTTTACGGAGGTCACTCCATGTCCGATCAACCGAACGCGAACCGTCGAGCCTTTCTCCGCCGCGCTTCCGTGGCCGTGGCGGCCATCCCGCTCGCGAGTCTGACAACCTTCGGCGTCGCCTATGCCAAGCCGAAGGCCGAGGACGGTCACGCCCATGATTACGTGAACGACGCAGCCGACGCGGCCGACCACGACGCCTATGAAGACGGTGCGACCTGTGAAAACTGCGCCTTCTGGGCGGGCGAAGAGGAAAACGGCTGGGGTGGCTGCCACCATCAGGCGTTCCAGGAAGTGCTGGTCAACGCCGAGGGCTGGTGCGATGCCCATGTCCGTGGCGGCTGATCACCACACCGCCTGACGGCACTAGTGAACACCGCCTCCGGGCGGTGTTCACGTTTGGGGACCACTCGATCGACGGCCGCGACTTGCGGACTGGGTCACAAACAGGTCAGGCTTGGACCTGAATCGCTCAACTTTCCTTGCCAACTGGACGTTATCGGACGACGACCCGCCCGTGAAAGGACTACCACGTGCTCCACTCCAGTCGCATACCAGCTTGTCCTGCACGCAAGGCCCCACCCCCCCAATCCGAGTTTCCATCTAGCTAGTGGGCCTGGATACCGCCCCACTGACACTGCTGTACGCGCTCAACGGGCTCGCGTTCTTCATTCTTGGCATCGTGGCGCTGATGCTGCCGCGCCGCGAGCGCTTCGTACCCTTCGCCACCCATGTGGGTTGGCTGGTTCCGTTTGGGCTGTTACACGGGACCTACGGCTTTCTCAACGCCATCGGGCTGCACCATGACCTGGGAGCGTTCGGCGACCGCGGGTTCCTGGCGGCCTGGCTGGCGGCCTCCTATCTGCCTCTGCTGGAGTTCGGCCGCCGGGTGCTGCTCGATATTCGTCCCCCCCTGGGCCTGCCAGCCTGGTTGGTGTATGGCGCCCTCGGAGCCGGCCTGGGCGCGATGCTGGTGGCCGCCACTGAACCGGCATTGGCACTCGCCAACGGGGCGCGCTATCTGATCGGCTTTCCGGGCGCCTTGCTTACGGGGATCGCATTCTGGCTGCACATGCGGCATCCCGGTTCCGGCGCGGAGGCGAGCCGACTGGTTCCGGCACTGGGAATCGCGTCGGTCGCGTTTCTGGCCTATGCCGCGTTCCTGCCCTTCCCGGCGCAGGTCGATGTCGCCCTTCCCCAGTGGCTGCCGTCCCAGGGGGACTTTCTGGCCGCGACCGGGGTGCCTGTCCAGGCGCTTCGCACGTTAGTCGCGGTGCTCTTTACGCTGGCATTAATCAGCCTCGCCCGCAGTATCGGGGCGCAGCATAACGATGACCTGCTCAGAGTGCTGGAAACACTCAATGGCTTTGTCTATCGCTGCCGTAACAACCCGCAGTGGGACGTGCTTTTCATCGACGGCGAGGTACGCGAGCTGACCGGCCATGATGCCCAAGACTTCTACCGCGGCGACGCCACCTTAGCCGCATGGATCCATCCGGATGACTCCGAGCTCGTATGGAATTGCGTCCAAACAGGACTCAAGCGAGACGGCACGTATCAGGCCCAGTACCGCGCCGTCAGCCGAGACGGTCACGTGCGCTGGGTTTTTGAGCGGGGCGCTGGCATCTACGACGCACAAGGGCGCCTGGCCTATCTGCAGGGCCATGTGTTCGATGCCCATGAACTGGTCACCACGTCCCGCGAACTCGAACGACGCAGTGAGGAACTGGAGGCCTTTCGCAGCACGCTGGACCTGACGCTGGACGGCGTCTTCCTGTTCGATGTGGACAGCCTGCAGTTCATCTATGTCAACCAGGGGGCGATGGACCAGACAGGCCGCACCCGCGAGGAACTGCTGCAGCTGCATCCCTACGACATCAAACCCGAGTATCCGGAGACCCGCTTTCGCAGCCTGCTGGAACCCCTGCGCCGAGGCGAACGTGACCAGTTGCTGTTCGAGACCACTCACCAGCACGCCGCCGGCCATCAGGTACCCGTGCATATCTCCCTGCAGCTGGTCGCCCCCCGTGGTGAACGCCCGCGTTATGTCGCCATCGTGCACGACATCAGTCAGCGCAAGCGCAACGAAGCCGCGCTGCTGGAGGCACTGGAGGACCTCGAGGCCTCGCGCGACGAACAGGCGCGCCTTCTGGACCTCACGCGCCGCGAACAGGGGCGCATGGCCTCGCTGCTCTCGGCCATGAGCATTGGCATCCTGTTCGAGGACCGCCAGGGGCAGATCGAGTACGTGAACCCCGCGTTTCGCCGGATGTGGGCGATCTCCGACGAGATCGAATTGATCGGGCAGCCCTCACGCGCGGTGCTCGAACATTCCACCCACCGCTTTGCCCGACCCGATCACGCCTCGCGCCACGTGCTGCACGTACTCGACACCCACGAGATCAGCGAACGCTTCGAAGTGGATCTCTACGATGGCCGCATTCTGACCCAGTTGTCCTACCCGGTACACGACACCGACGAGCGCTCCATCGGGCGGCTCTGGCTGTACGAGGATGTCACGCACGAACGCCAGACGGCCCAACAGCTGGTCTATCTGGCCGAACACGACCCGCTGACCGGCCTGTACAACCGGCACCGCTTCCAGCGCCGGCTGGACCAGGCGATCCAGACCGCGCGCCGCCGTGATACCCATTTCGCACTGATCTATTTCGATCTGGACGAGTTCAAGACCATCAACGACACCTTCGGCCACCGCGCCGGCGACACGGTCCTGGTGCGTGCGGCCGGCGAGATTGCGAGCCTGGTACGTGGCGAGGAGATCTTTGCCCGTCTCGGTGGCGACGAATTTGCCATCCTGATCGACCACGCATCGGAACAGGAGCCCGAAGGCCTGGCCGAGCGGGTAGCGCGCGCGATTTCCGCGATCCCGTTTCGTTTCCGCGGCCAGAACTATCGCCTGACCGCGAGTATCGGGATCGCGCGCTATCCTGAACACGGCGACAATGTCGAGGACCTGGTGGCACACGCCGATGCCGCGATGTACCAGGCGAAGGACGCCGGCAAGAACACCTGGGCGGTCTTCGATCCCAGCCGCAACACCGCCGAACGCATGCTCGAGCGCATGAGCTGGAGTCAACGCATTGGCAAGGCGCTGGAGAATGGACAGTTCGAGTTGCATTTCCAGGGGATCTACCACGTGGAAAACGGGGCGCTGAACCACATGGAGGCCCTGGTTCGCATGCGCGACCCGCTGGCCCCCGACGAAGTGGTGATGCCGGGGCAATTTATCCCGGTAGCCGAAAAAACGGGGCAAATCCTCGATATCGACCGCTGGGTCATCGTCGAGGCCATCGCGCGCCTGGCCAGGCACTCCGAGCTACCGGGGATCGCGATCAACATCTCCGGTCGCAGCTTCGACGAGCCCGGGCTGCCACAGTACATCGAGAGCGAACTGGGCAAGCAGCAGGTCGACCCCAAGCGGCTGATCATCGAACTCACCGAAACGGCGGCCGTCTCCGAGATGCAGGACGCCCAGCGCTTCATTGAGGCGCTGCAGCAAACCGGTTGCCTCGTCTGCCTGGATGACTTTGGCTCCGGCTTCTCCACCTTTGCCTACCTCAAGTACCTGGGTGTCCAGGTGCTCAAGATCGATGGCATGTTCGTGCGCGACTTGGCCAACAACCGCGACAATCAGGCGTTCATCCGTGCGATGGTCGATGTCGCCCGCGGCCTGGAGAAATGGACTGTGGCCGAGTGTGTGGAAGACGCCGCCACCCTTGCGATGCTGGCCGACCTGGGGGTCGATATGGTCCAGGGCTACTACCTGCACCGCCCCTCACAGGACTTTGCACCGGACCACGCCCCTTAAGGTGTGAGGTCCACCCCCCGCATCCTGCTGCTTTCGGCCTACCGCGCGGACAGCCATGCCGCCTGGGCCGACTGGCTGACCCACCAGTTCCCCGCGTTCGACTGGGACCGCAGAGAGTTGCCCGGACGCCATTTTCGGTGGCGCATTCGGGGCAGCCCGCTCTCCTGGCTCGAGGGCCTGGGGGACGTCCGCCCGGACGCCATCATTGCGACTTCAATGGTCGACCTTGCAACGCTGCGCGGGCTGCACCCGGCGCTCGCACACACCCCTGCGCTGTACTACTTCCACGAGAACCAGTTCGCCTACCCCGCCAGCCCCCGCCAGAACCGCTCGGTGGATCCGCAGATGGTGCAGCTCTACGGTGCGCTGGCCGCCGATCAGGTCGCGTTCAACTCGCGCTACAACCGCGACTCCTTCCTGGCGGGTGTCGATGCCCTGCTCGCACGCATGCCGGACCAAGTACCAACGGGTCTGAGCGCGACGCTCGCCGCCCGCAGCGAGATCCTCCCTGTCCCTGTCAGCGCCATCCCGCGCCGCAAGGACGCCCAACGCGATGCCAACCTGATCCTGTGGAATCACCGCTGGGAATACGACAAGGCCCCGGGAGACTTCGCCGAGGCCCTGCGACAACTGGCCGACCAGGGGTTCGACTTCCGGCTCGCCCTGCTCGGTCCCCGGCCTTCCAGGACCCCGGACGCCCTCGCGCGGCTGCGCCAGGATCTGGCGGGACACATCGAAGTGGATCGACGTTGCACACGCGCGGAGTACGAACACTGGCTGTGCAGGGCGGGGATCGTGGTCAGTACCGCGCGCCACGAGTTTCAGGGGCTTTCGCTGCTGGAGGCCACGAGTGCGGGGGCGTTGCCACTAGTACCCGATGCCCTGGTCTACCCCGAGCAATACCCCGCAGCCTGTCGTTATCCCGCCGGCGACCCCGGGGCCCTGGCCGCGCGCCTGGGCGAGTGGCTGAACGGCCCGCGCCCGCGCGTCCCCGCTGTCGACCCGTGGTACACACAGCACGTGGGTCCGCAGTGGCAGGAACAGGTGGAAAGGCTCGTGAAGATCCGGCGTTAGGCGGGTCAAGCGGTGCACTCAGGGCAGGAAGTCGCCACGGTCGAGAAAATGCAGGGTCTCACGGGCAACGGTCGCATCGAACAGCATCCCCGTATGCGAAACCGGCAGCGTCAGGTGCCGCGAGACATCCGGGCCGCGCGTCTCGTCCACCGCAACGAAGCCGTCATGCGGGGGCGGCATATGCGCGAACAGCGGCGCCGGCCCGATCGCGCGGCTACCGGCGATCATCCCGATCTCGCGCCCGCGCAGGATCGGGCTGCCGCCCAGCAGACCGCGATCCAGTGCCGCTCCCAGCCACCAGCGGCCGAGCCGGTTACGCGCCAGGCGCGCGGCGACGCGGCTGCCCGCCAGCGGCGAGCCCAGCATCACGATGCGGCCAGGCCGCTGGACCGGGGCCACGGTAAACAGATGGCGCACGATGATGCCGCCAAGGCTGTGGGCCACCAGGTGCACCAGGTCTCCAGGGACTTCCTCGACGAAGGCGGCGAGAGAACGGGCCGCCTGTTCCGGGGTCTGTCGGCGCGAGGCGTAATGAAAACGGTGAACCTCCAGCCCGCCCGCACGCAGCCGGCGTTCGAGCAACGCCAGTTCCAGACCCGGCATATGCCAGCCATGGACGGTGACAACGCTGGCGCGCATGCCGGCCACGGCGGAGAGACGCCTACCCAGCCTGTTGCGTGGCGCTGGCGCGCAGGCGGATGCCCAGCTCGCGCAGCTGCTTCTCGCCGACCGGCGCCGGGGCGTCGGTCAGCAGGCAGGCGGCCGTCTGGGTCTTGGGGAAGGCCATCACGTCGCGGATGGAATGGGCGCCGCTCATCAGCATCACCAGACGGTCCAGGCCGAAGGCCAGGCCGCCATGCGGCGGGGCGCCGAATTCCAGCGCATCCAGCAGGAAGCCGAACTTCTCTCGCGCCTCGTCCTCGCCGATGCCCAGGGCCTCGAATGCGGCCCACTGCATCTCGGGGTTGTGGATACGGATGGAGCCGCCGCCGACCTCGGTGCCGTTGAGGACCATGTCGTAGGCGCGGGACAGGGCCTCGCGCGGGTTGTTGCGCAGATCGTCCGGGCTGTCCACCGCCGGGGCGGTGAACGGGTGATGCAGGGCATACAGACGCTTGTCCCCGTCGTCATACTCGAACATCGGGAAGTCGACGATCCACAGCGGCTGCCAGCCCGCCTCGACCATCTCCAGGTCGTGGCCGAGCTTCACGCGCAGCGCACCGATCGCCTCGTTGACCACCGAGGCCTTGTCGGCGCCGAAGAAAATCAGGTCGCCGGCGGCGGCCGCGGTCTTGTCCAGGATCTGCCGGGTCACGTCCTCCGGCAGGAACTTCAGGATCGGCGACTGGAGCCCGCCCTCGAGATCCGCCGGGTCATTGACCTTGATATAGGCCAGGCCCTTCGCGCCGTAGCGGCCGACGTACTCGGTATAGACGTCGATCTCCTTGCGCGTCAGTTTCGCCCCGCCCGGCACACGCAGCGCGGCCACACGGCCCTCGGGGTCGTTCGCCGGGCCGTTGAACACCTTGAACTCCACCGCCTGCATCACCTCGGTCAGCTCGGTGAACTCCAGCGGGATACGCAGATCCGGCTTGTCGGAGCCGAAACGGGCCATCGCCTCGGCGTAGGCCATGCGCGGGAACGGATCGGGCAACTCGACGCCCTGCACCTCGCGGAACAGGTGCCGAATCAGGCCCTCGGTCACGTCCATCACGTCGGCCTCGTCGACGAACGCCATCTCCATGTCCAGCTGGGTGAACTCCGGCTGGCGGTCGGCACGTAGGTCCTCGTCGCGGAAGCAGCGGGTGATCTGGTAATAGCGGTCCATGCCGGACATCATCAGCAGCTGCTTGAACAGCTGCGGCGACTGCGGCAGGGCAAAGAAGCTGCCCGGATGCGTGCGGCTGGGCACCAGGTAGTCGCGCGCGCCCTCCGGCGTGGCCTTGGTCAGCATCGGGGTCTCGAGGTCGAGGAAATCGCGTTCCTCAAGGAAGCGGCGCATGGCCGCGGAGACCTTCGCCCGCAGGCGCAGGCGCTCCTGCATCACCGGGCGGCGCAGGTCCACGTAGCGATAGCGCAGGCGGGTATCCTCGCCGACGTCCTCGTCATCCAGCGGGAATGGCGGGGTCTTCGCGGCGTTCAGGACCTCCAGCTGCAGACCCAGGATCTCCACCGCGCCGGTGGACAGGTCGGGGTTCTCGGTGCCCTCGGGGCGGCGGCGCACGCGGCCGGTCATGCGGATTACGAATTCGCTGCGCAGCTGCTCGGCGCGGCCGAATACGTCCTCGCGGTCGGGATCGAACACGACCTGCACCCGGCCCGTATGGTCGCGCAGGTCAACGAAGATCACGCCCCCGTGGTCACGCCGGCGGTTCACCCAGCCGCAAAGGGTCACCTCCGAGTCGAGTTCGTTCTCGGTGACACGTCCACACAGATGAGTTCGCATTGCGCTGTTCCAGCCGAAGGGCACGCCCGCGGAGGGCCTGCACGGTTAGTCGGGAAAGCGGGGCAAACTCCGCGCCTGCGCCCGCGAAAAGGCCGGAAATCTTACGATTTGCCCTGCTCTCGCGCAACCGGAGCCGGGGCCTCGGCGGGGCTCGACATCGGCGTAACCACGCCCATGGACATCACGAACTTGAGCCCGTCCTCGACCGTCATGTCGAGTTCGACTGCCTCCTCGCGCGGGACCAGCAGCACGAAGCCGGAGGTGGGGTTGGGCGTGGTCGGGACGAACACCGTGATCACGTCGCGCTCGGTGCGCTCCTGCACCTCACCGGCACCCGTGCCGGTCATAAAGCCCACGGACCACAGCCCCCGACGCGGGTACTCGATCATCACCACCTTGCGAAAGGCCTGGCCACCATCGGCCAGCACCGTCTCGGTGAGCTTCTTGACCGCCCCGTAGATCGAGCTGACCAGCGGGATGCGGTGCACAATGGACTCGCCCAGCGAGACCAGCTTGCGGCCGACGATATTGGCCACGATCACGCCGGTGACGAACACGACCACGATGGCGATCACGATCCCGGCACCGGGGATCGAAAATCCGAGCAAGGCCTCCGGCCGCCAGGCCGGCGGCAGGAGGAGGATGGTGAAGTCCAGCAGGTCGACCAGCAGCTTGATGATGAAGCCGGTGACGATCAGCGGCAGCCAGACCAGCAGCCCTGCAATCAGGTAGCGGCGCAGGGAGACCAGCATCGATCAGGTGCCGGCCGCCGCCGCTTTGGGGGTCGCCTCGGGCTTGCCCGGTGCTGCGGACGCCGTCTTGCCGGAGTCATTGCTGGCGCCACCGCTATCTTTCAGATTGCGCTTGCCATCCTTCTTGAAGTCGGTTTCGTACCAGCCGCCGCCCGCCAAGCGAAAGCCGGCGGCGGAGACCTGCTTGGTCAGGGCCTCGGCGCCACACTCGGGACAGGTGGTGGCCGGCGGATCGGAGATCTTCTGCAGGAGCTCGGAGATCTCGCCACAGTCCTTGCACTGATATTCGTATATGGGCATGCGTGTATTCCTCGGCTACGCGTCCGCGACAACGTCCGCAACAAAACGGTTCGAGGCGTATTATGCGGGCGTTTCCCGGGAATAAAAGGCCTTTCCCGGTCCCAGTATTGCGCCCGTGGCGTACAGCGTCGATCATTCGCCCCATACACGCACGCACTGCCCGCAAGGACCTGTCATGGCCGAAAAGATCGTGATCATGCTGCTGAACCTGGATCTGGACCGCCCCGGCACGCTGGGCGCCCCGTTCTTCCAGGCGACCGTCGCGGCCGCGATGGATCTGGAAGTCGAGATGTACTTTGCCGCCGGTACCACGCGCCTGCTGCGTCAGGGCGTGGCAGACAAGATCTATCCCGGCGAGGCTCGAGAGAAGTCGGTCTACAGCTTCATGCAGGATGCCCACGAGGCCGGCTGCCGCTTCTACGCCTGTGCCGGCGCAATGGACGAGAACGGTCTGACCCTGGACAACGCGATCCCCGAGCTGGACGGCATGCGCGGCGGTGGCGCCTTTATCGGCGAGGTCGTCGAGGACGGCGTGGCCACCCTGACCTACTGAGTCGGGTCCGGTGAGCGAGCCCCAAACCCGTGCTGTCCTGATTACCGGCTGCTCCAGCGGGATCGGGCTGCACACTGCCCGTGCTCTGCGCGAGCGCGGCTATCGTGTGTTTCCTACCGCCCGGCGCGGCGAGGATGTGGCGCGCCTGAAGAAGGAGGGCTTCGAGGCCCTGCAGCTGGACCTGGACGACTCCGCCAGCATTCGCAGCGCGGTCACCGAGACCCTGCACCGGACCGACGGCCACCTCTACGGACTCTTCAACAACGGCGCATACGGCCAGCCCGGCGCAGTGGAGGATCTGAACCGGGCCACCCTGCGCGCCCAGCTCGAGACCAACGTACTCGGCTGGCTGGAGTTGACCAATGCGGTGCTGCCAGCGATGCGCCGCGCTGGCGAGGGACGGATCATCCAGAACTCCTCGGTACTCGGCTTTGCCGCTCTGCGCCTGCGTGGGGCCTATGTGACCTCCAAGTTCGCGATCGAGGGCATGAGCGACACCCTGCGCCAGGAGCTGCACGGCACGGGTATCCACGTGAGCCTGGTCGAGCCCGGCCCGATTCGCAGCGCCTTCCGCGCCAACGCCCTGAAGGCCTTCCGCCGCCACATCCACCGCGAGCACAGCCCCTGGGCCGAGACCTACCGCGCCGCCGAGGCGCGCATGGCCAACGCCGAGTCGGACGCCCCGTTTACCCTCGGCCCGGAGGCCGTCACCCGCTGCGTGGTGCACGCGCTTGAGGCCCGCCGTCCGCGGGTGCGCTACCGCATCACCTTCCCGACCAAGCTGTTCGCCTTCCTCAAGTGGCTGCTACCGGCGCGCGCAATGGATGCCGTTCTGCGCGGGGTATCGCGCGGGGAGAACCGCTGATGCCCGCGCGGCCAGGGGCGGGCGCCGCATGAATCTGATCTTTCTCGCGCTGATTGTGATCGCCGTGGCCACGGCCGCGATCCGCGAGTTCCAGTCCACGGACCCCGACGAACAACCGATGCAGGCCCTGTCCGAAGGCGCGATCGACGCCGCCAGCTCGGCGGTCGAGCTCGCACTCGGGCTGGTCGGGGTCATGGCGCTGTTCCTCGGGCTGATGAAGATCGCCGAGGCCGGCGGCCTGCTCACCGTGCTGGCGCGCCTGCTGCGCCCGCTGATGGTGCGCCTGTTCCCGTCGGTCCCGCCGGAGCACCCGGCGATGGGCGCGATGATCCTGAACTTCTCCGCCAACATCCTCGGGCTGGGTAACGCCGCGACACCGTTCGGCATCCGCGCGATGCAGGAGCTGGAGAAGCTGAATCCGCACCCGGGTACCGCGACCAATGCGATGGCGCTGTTCCTGGCGATCAACACCTCCAGCATCACGCTGCTGCCTACCGGGGTAATCGCGCTACGCGCCTCGCTGGGTTCCGAGGCCCCGGCCGCAATCCTGCCGACCACCTTGTTCGCCACGCTGTTCGCGACCATCGCCGGCATCACCAGCGCCCTGATCCTGCAGCGCTACTTCCGCAGCCCGCCCCCCACCCGCTCGATCGATGCCGATGCCTCTTCCAGCTCCGACGGGCTGGAAGAAACGATCCGGGAAGCCAGCCAGGACAGCACCGAACCAGCGACGGCCGAAAACCGCGAACAGGACAGCGGCCAGCCCGATCAACAGCCGATGAACATCGAGGTCCCCACCGAGGGCTATCCGGCCTGGGTCTCGATCCTGGTCCTGCTGGGGGTGCTGGCGATCATCCCGCTGACGATCGTGTATGGCCAGGCAATCGCCCCCTGGATCATCCCGGGGCTGGTCGTCGGCTTCCTGTCCTACGGGGTGATCCGCGGCGTGCCGGTCTACGAGGTCTTCGTCGAGGGGGCCAAGGAGGGCTTCAACGTGGCCCTGCGCATCATTCCCTATCTGGTGGCGATCCTGGTCGCGGTGGGGATGCTGCGCGAGAGCGGTGCGCTGGGGATGTTCGTCGGGCTGGTCGGTCCGCTGACGACCCCGTTCGGCCTGCCGGCCGAGGCCCTGCCGATGGCCCTGCTGCGCCCGCTGTCCGGCTCCGGCGCCTACGGGATCATGGCCGGCATCATGCAAGACCCGGCCACCGGCCCGGACACCCACGTCGGCATCCTCGTCTCCACCCTGCAGGGCTCGACCGAGACCACGTTCTACGTGCTCGCCGTGTACTTCGGCGCGATCGGCGTCAAGCGCGTACGCCACACCCTGGCCGCTGCACTGACGGCCGATGCCGTCGCGGTAATCGCGGCCGTGACCATCGTGGCCATCCTGTTCCTGTAACGAGTCTCCCGCGCAGCGCGGTCAGTTCGGCGGACCGCCGGGATTGATGTCCTTGTCCTTGACGATGAAGTAGACACCGATCGCGGCCAGCGCCATCCACAGCACCAGCGCGATCACCCCGAGGTATTCCCACAGGGTGACGAAGAAGAACAGCATCAGCGCAGCCGCAGCGAGGAAGATGTTGCCGATTACGAAGTTCGAGGGACGGCGGGATCCGTTGTCGGACATTCCAGACTCCTGAGGGAACAGCGCGCGAGTCGCTACTGTTTCTTGTAGGGGGCGAAGTCGAACTGTCCGGCGGTCATGTCGTCCCACAGGTCGCTCTGCAGCACGGCCAGCAGCTTGAACAGCCTGCGCAGGTCCGGGTCATCCATAAAACGCTGGTCCTCGCTGGCCTTCAGGGCCTCGACCAGTGTTGCACACTGCTCGCGGCTGATCCCGAGGACATTCAGGCCCTCTTCTCCCATCTCGACATCCATCGGGTAACTCCCGTTCGGTCAAAGCGGAGATTGTAGCGGCTCGCGCGTCGGCAGCGAAAACGCCGGATCCGGACTCCGGCATTGCGCCCGCAGGCGCAATGCCGGTGACGCCTACGCGCTCTGGGCGCGGATCGCCTCGGTGCGGTTGCGCACGTACAGGTAATACAGCACCGGGATGATCACCAGCGTCAGCAGCGTGGAGACGAACACGCCGAAGATGAGCGAGATCGCCAGGCCGGAGAAGATCGGATCGTCGAGGATGAACCCGGCGCCGACCATCGCCGCCAGGCCGGTCAGGATGATGGGCTTGGCGCGCACCGCGCCGGCATGCACCACCGCGTCGATCACGTCCACGCCGCGGCGGATCTCGTCGTTGATGAAGTCCACCAGCAGGATCGAGTTGCGCACGATGATCCCGGCCAGCGCGATCATCCCGATCATCGAGGTCGCGGTGAACTTGGCGTCCATGAAGAACGCATCCATGAACGCATGCCCCGGCATCACCCCGATCACCGTCAGCGGGATCGGCGCCATAATGATCAGCGGCACCATGTACGAGCGGAACTGAGCGACCACCAGCAGGTAGATCAGGATCAGCCCCACCGAGTAGGCGATGCCCATGTCGCGGAAGGTCTCGTAGGTCACCTGCCACTCGCCGTCCCATTTCAGCGAGAAGTTGTACGGGTTGTCCGGCTGGTTGATGAAGAGCTGCTCGAGCGGCTCGTCATAGGCCATTGGCTTGTCGCGCAGCCCGAAGAACATCTCGAACATGCCGTACAGCGGGCTGTCCAGCCCGCCGGCCAGATCACCCACCACATAGACCACCGGCAGCAGATTCTTGTGGTGGATCGAGTGCTCGAGGCTGGAATCCACTACGTTGACGACCTCGGACAACGGCACCAGGGCACCGTTTCGCGCGCGCACCTTGAGCCCCAGCACGGGGTCCAGGCTGCCCTTTTCGGCCTGGTCGAATTCGAGCCGAACGGGGACCGCGTACTTCACGTTGGAGCCGTAGAGGTAGGTCACGTCCTCGCCGGACAGCGCGGTCTCGATCGCCTGCACCACCGCCTGCTGCGAAACACCCAGGCGCGCGGCCCGCTCGCGGTCCACCTGCAGGATCTTCTTCGGCCCCGGGTATTCCACCGAGTCGTCGATGTCGGTGATGCCCTCGGTGTTCTCGAACACCTCGCGCACCTTCTTCGCGACCTCGATCTGGCCGCTGTAGTCCGGGCCGTAGATCTCGGCCACGATCGGCGACATCACTGGCGGCCCCGGCGGCACCTCGACCACCTTCACCGCCCCGCCGTGGTGGTCGGCGATCATGTTGATCGCCTCGCGGACGCCGAGCGCGATGTCGTGGCTCTTGCGCGAGCGGTCATTGGCGTGGGTCAGGTTCACCTGGATGTCCCCGACATGACTGCCCTCGCGCAAGTAGTACTGCCGCACCAGGCCATTGAAGTTGATCGGCGCGGCGGTACCCGCGTAGGTCTGCACGTTGTCGACCTCGGGCACGGTCTTCAGGTAATCGGCCATCTCGGACAGCACCATGGAGGTGCGCTCCAGGCTGGTCCCCTCCGGCATGTCCAGCACCACCTGGAACTCCGACTTGTCGTCGAACGGCAGCATCTTCATGACCACCAACTGGAAGTACGCCAGCGAGACGGAACCCAGGATCAGCACCAGCGTACCCACCCACAGCGCCAGACGATTGGCCTTCTTGCGCCCGCCAGTCCCCAGGAACGGCATCAGCAGGGTGTTGAAGATCTTCATCAGGCCGGCAGAGGCACTCTCGCCCTCCGGGGCGTGGCCACCCGCGGCCGGGGCGGCGTGCTCGTGCTGCTCGGCCTGACGCCGCAGGACCTTGTACGTCAGCCAGGGCGTGACCACATAGGCCACCGCCAGGGAGATGATCATCCCCATCGAGGCGTTGATCGGGATCGGACTCATGTACGGCCCCATCAGGCCGGTGACGAACGCCATCGGCAGCAGCGCCGCGATCACGGTAAAAGTTGCGAGGATCGTCGGCCCGCCCACCTCGTCCACCGCGACCGGGATCGCTTCGAGGAACTTCTTGCCACCCTGGACCATGTGCCGGTGGATGTTCTCCACCACCACGATGGCGTCGTCCACGAGAATCCCGATGGAGAAGATCAGCGCGAACAGCGACACGCGATTGAGCGTGAAGCCGTAGGCCCAGGAGGCGAACAGCGTGATCGCCAGCGTAATCACCACCGCCACGCCGACGATGAAGGCCTCGCGCCAGCCCAACGCGATCCAGACCAGGATCACCACCGAGGCCGTCGCCAGCACGAGCTTCTGGATCAGGGTGTTCGCCTTGTCGTCGGCGGTCGCGCCATAGTTGCGGGTAATCGTGGTCTCGATACCGTCGGGTATGTACGTCCCGCGCAGCTGCTCGAGCCGCTCGATCAGGGCGTCGGCGATATCCGGAGCATTGGTGCCCGGCTGCTTGGCAATCGCCACGGTGACCGCCGGGTGGCTCTCGCCAATACGCGCACGATCCCCGGCGGCCGCACCATGGGCAAAGCGCACATGTTCGGTCGCATACGCCGGGCCCTGGATCACCTCGGCGACGTCGGACAGGTAGATCGGGCGGTCGTCGTGCATCCCGACCACCAGCCCGGCGAAGGCCTCGGGCTCGGTGATGAAGTCGCCGGCCTGGATCAGGATCTCCTGGTCGTCCTGGTACAGGCGGCCGGCATCGCGGGAGAAATTCGAGGCCTGCAGGCTGTCGCGCAGGTCGTCCACCGACAGGTTATAGGCGGCCAGCGTCTCCGGCTTGAAGCGCACATGCACCACATGATCCGGGCCCCCGACGGTATAGATGTCACGGGTGCCGGGGACGCGCTTGAGTTCGGATTCCAGGGCATGCGCCACGCGCAACAGATCATGGCCGCCGCGCTCCTCGTCCTCGGTCCATAGCGTTACGTTGACGATCGGGACGTCGTCGATGCCCATCGGCTTGATGATCGGCTCGCCGACCCCCAGCCCCTGGGGCAGCCAGTCCTGGTTGGAGAACACCTGGTTGTACAGGCGCACGAGCGCTGCCGTGCGGTCCTCGCCGACCTCGAACTGAATGGTGATCTGCGCCATGTTGGGGCGCGAGGTGGAATAGATGTCGTCGATGCCCTCGATCTCCGAGAGCACCTGCTCGGCGGGCGTTGCCACCAGCTGCGCGACCTCCTCGGCGCTCGCCCCGGGGAACGGGATGAACACGTCGGCCATGGTCACATTGATCTGCGGCTCCTCCTCGCGCGGGGTGACGAGAATCGCGAACAGCCCCAGCAACAGGCCCAGCAGGGCCAGAAGCGGCGTGATCTGGGTTGTCAGGAAGGCCTGGGCGATGCGCCCGGAAATCCCCATGCGGCCGGATGCCGCGTCCGTGCTGACATCACTCATCGGCACCCACCGGCTGGTGTTCCTTCAGGTAGATCGCCGCGTGCACCGGATCCAGCGCCACGCGCTCGCCCTCGCTCAGGCCACCCAGGATCTCGATATCGCCATCATATGTGCGGCCCACACGCACTTGACGAAAGCGCACCCGGTCCTCGTCGTCGATCACGTACACGGCGGTAACCTCGCTGCGATAGACGACGGCCTCGCGCGGGACGGTCAGGCGCTCGACGTCGTCCAGGAAGAACGCCGTCTTCACGAACATGCCGGGGAACAGACCCAGGTCCTCCTGCTCCGGCAGATTCACGCGGATACGGAAGGTGGAGCTCGCCGGGTCGGCATAGGGGAAGATGGTCAGGCTCTCGGCCACGAGCCGCTGGTCGTCATTCAGCAGAACCTCGGCCTCGCGGCGCTCGCGTACCGCGTGGATCAGCCGTTGCGGGATATCCACCTCCACGCGCAGACGGTCCAGGCTAATCCCCGAGAGCAGCGGCGAGCCGGGGCTGACCGACTCCCCGAACTCCACGTGGCGCTCAGTAACGATTCCGGAAAACGGTGCGAACACTTCGGTGTAACCCAGCTGCTCACGGGCCTCCTCGACGCGGGCCTCGGCCGAGCGCAAACGCGCCCGGGCCGATTCCAGCTCGGCCTCCGCGCGCTCGAATTCCGAACGCGATACCACGCCCCGCTCGAATACGTCCTGGATGCGGTTGAACTCGGAGCGTGCCTCGCCAAAGCGGGCACGGGCCTCGGCCAGATCGCCCTCGGCCTGGCTCACACGCGCCTGCTGCTCGGAATCGCTAATGCGCAACAGCAGCTCGTCCGCCTCGACGAAGTCGTCTACGTCGACGTAGATCTCGCGCACCCGGCCGGAGGTCTGCGCCGAGATCGTGGAACGCTGCACGGCCTCGACGCGACCATCCAGGATGCGCTCCTGCGCAAGGGCCTGGCGTTCGGCGGTCGCAGTCTCGAACGGAAAGTCCGCCTGGGCGGCGAACGGCAGTAGCAATAGGGCCCAGAGGGCCGGGCGCATCCACTTGGGTGTCATCGGCTTAAGTTCCTTCCCTGCTATCGATTCCGGCGGGGCATCTTATATTAGAGTTTTCTAATTTATACGCCGATTGCGCGCCAAGGGCAACGCCGACGCCAGAAAATACCCTACGGTGAGTATAGCTATATCTTCAGGCGGCACACCGTGGCCTGCACGGCCCGTCCACTGGCCGTATCATGTGGCGCCTTAGCCAATCGAAGGGGAGCCGAGATGCCGCTTCTGCGAGTCGAGACCAACGCCACCCTGCCCGACGATGCTGCGGGACTGTGCCAGCGCCTGTCCTCGCAGGTCGCCGAATGGCTGGGCAAACCGGAGGGCTACGTGATGGTCGCCTGCACGCACAACCCGGCGATGTGCTTCGCCGGCAGCACCGACCCGCTCGCCTACTGCGAGCTGAAGAGCATTGGCCTGCCCGAGGGCCTGACGCGCGAACTCTCGCGCAAGCTGTGCGATGCGCTGCAGGCCGAACTGGCTCTGGACCCGGCCCGGGTCTACATCGAGTTCGCCGACGCTCCGCGCCATTTTTGGGGTACCAACGGCACAACGTTCTGAATCGTCGCGGCCCGGTGGGCCGTCATTTCTCTCACGCACTTGATAACGGACTGCCCCGATGCGCGTCTCGCAATTCCCGCTGAACACCCTGAAGGAAACCCCGGCCGACGCCGAAATCGTCTCCCACCAGCTGATGCTGCGTGCCGGCTATGTCCGGCGCCTGGCCGCCGGGCTGTACACCTGGTTGCCACTGGGGCTGCGCGTGCTGCGCCGGGTGGAGAACATCGTGCGCGAGGAGATGGACCGCGCGGGCGCGCTGGAGGTGCTGATGCCGGCCGTGCAGCCAGCCGAACTGTGGCAGGAGTCCGGTCGCTGGGACTTCTACGGCGCCGAGCTGCTGCGCCTGAAGGATCGCCACGAGCGCGACTTCTGCTTCGGGCCGACCCACGAGGAAGTCATCACCGATCTCGTGCGCCGCGAGATCCGCAGCTACCGCCAGCTGCCGGTCAACTACTACCAGATCCAGACCAAGTTCCGTGACGAGCGCCGCCCGCGCTTCGGCGTAATGCGCGCCCGCGAGTTCCTGATGAAGGACGCCTACTCCTTCCACCTGGATGCCGCCTCGCTGGGGCAGACCTACCAGCAGATGCACGATGCCTACTGCCGCATCTTCGGACGCTGCGGACTGGACTTCCGCGCGGTAGAGGCCGACACCGGCGCGATCGGCGGCAACGCCTCGCACGAATTTCACGTGCTCGCCAGTTCGGGCGAAGACGCGATCGCCTTCTCCCCGGGCGGCTATGCCGCCAACGTCGAGCTCGCCACGTGCCCGAAGCCGGCCCAGGCCCCGCCCCCCAGCGGTGAAATGGAAAAGATCGCGACCCCCGGGGTCCATACCATCGAGGACCTGGCGAACTTTCTCGACATCCCGACCGCACAGACCGTCAAGACCCTGGTCGTCGCCGCCTCCGACGAGGTCGATGCCGATCTGGTCGCGCTGGTCCTGCGCGGCGACCACGAGCTCAATGCCGTGAAGGCCGAGAAACACCCGTGGGTTGCCGAACCCCTGCGCATGGCCGAGGCGGCCGAGATCCGTGCCGCCTTCGGCGCCGACCCGGGTTCGCTGGGGCCCGTGGGCAGTCCGATCCCGGTGCTGGCCGATCGGACCGCACTCGGCATGGCCGACATGGTGGTTGGGGCCAACGAGGACGGCCACCACCTCAAGCACGTGAACTGGGAGCGCGACCTGCCCAGTCCGGAGAGCGCCGATCTGCGCAACATCACCGAGGGCGAGCCAGCCCCGGACGGCTCCGGCCCGATCGAGATCCGCCGTGGTATCGAGGTCGGCCACATCTTCCAGCTCGGGGACAAATATTCGCAGGCCCTGGGTGCGCGTGTGCTCGACGAGGACGGCCGCGAACAGGTGGTGACCATGGGCTGTTATGGCATCGGCGTCTCGCGCGTGGTCGCCGCCGCGATCGAGCAGAACTCGGACGAGCGCGGCATCTGCTGGCCGACAGCGATCGCCCCCTTCGACATCGCCCTGTGCCCGATAGGCGCCAAGAAGTCCCAGCGCGTGCGCGAGGCCGCAGAGCAGCTGCACGACGAACTGGAGGCCGCCGGCTTCCAGGTCCTGCTGGACGACCGCGAACAGCGTCCCGGCGTAATGTTCGCCGACATGGAGCTGATCGGCATCCCGCACCGCCTGGTCATCGGCGAACGCGGCCTAGACGCCGGCGAACTCGAATACCAGGTGCGCACCGCCAGCGAGGCCGAACACCTCCCGATGGACGGCCTGCTCGACGCCCTGCGCGAACGCCTGCAATGACCGCTCGGCGGTCACCGCACCTCGTTCGCAGCCAAGGGCGAGGAAGCAGCGGACGCATATCTGGATCGGCGTTCCATTAGATGTCCCGATACGGCAACCGTTTGCGCACTAATAACGTAGCGCGTTAATATTGATCCATGATCCAGAGCTACCGCGGCAAGGAAGCCGCGCGGCTGGCCCGGGGCGAGAGGGCGCGCCGGCTTCCCAACGAGGTAACGCACCGGGCACGAATGCGTCTGGCGCGCATCCACGCTGCCACACGCCTCGAGGATCTGCGCCAGCCTCCCTCGCATCGACTAGAGGCCCTGAAAGGCGGCCGCGCAGGCCAGCACAGCATCAGGATCAACGACCAGTGGCGCATCTGCTTTGAATGGCGAGACGGTCACGCCTACAACGTCGAGATCGTTGACTACCACTGACTCGACGACCACCACCACGGAGGCGACGATGACAACTCAGCATATCGAGGCCCCGATCCACCCAGGCCAGCACTTGGCCGAATTCATCGAGGAGGCAGGCATCAGCCAGTACCGCCTAGCGCACGACATCAGCGTGCCCCCCCGTCGAATCAACGAGATCGTGCAGGGCAAGCGCGCGATCACGGCGGATACGGCGCTTCGCCTGGGCCGTTATTTCCGCACCTCGCCCGAGTTCTGGATGAACCTCCAGGATCACTTCGAGCTCGATCAGGCCCGCCAGTCCCTGGGGCCTCGGCTCGAGCAAGAAGTACGTCCACGCGTTGCCTGATTTAGGCGGCTCCCGCATCGACGACCGTCCCGCCCCAACCGATCCCGACAAACAGGGCCTCCTCTGATGGAATCGGTCGCCTTCACCCTGGAAATGGGGATCGTGTTCGGGCTGCTGGTCCTGACGATCCTGCTGTTCGTCACCGAGATTATCCGGATCGACCTGGCGGCGCTGAGCGTACTGTTCCTGCTCGGCATGGTCGCGCTGGTACCGGGCGTGGCGCCAATCGTCGAGGGGGAGGAACTGTTCTCGGGCTTCGCCTCGAACGCGGTGATCGCGATCATCGCGGTGATGATTATCGGCACGGGCCTGGACCGCTCCGGGGTGATGAACCGCCTGGCCGACCTGATCCTGCGCTTTGGCGGGCACACCGAACGTCGGGTCATGGCCACGACCTCGGGTGCCGTGGGCATCGTCACCTCCTTCATGCAGAACATCGGGGCCGCCGCCCTGTTCATGCCGGTGATCAACCGCATCGGCGCGGCCGCGCGCATCCCGCGCTCGCGCCTGCTGATGCCGATGGGCTTTGCCGCCATCGTAGGCGGCACGCTGACGCTGGTCGCCTCCAGCCCGCTGATCCTGCTCAACGACCTGATGCCCGGGCACCTGGACGACTTCGGGCTGTTCGACGTGACCCCGATCGGGCTGGCGCTGCTGGCCACCCTGATCCTGTACTTCGCAATCCTCGGGCACTGGGTCCTGCCAGCCCGCGAGCCCTGGAGCGAGGACCCGGACGAGAGCCGGGTACAGACCACCTCGGCCTGGTTCCGGGACGTATATGGCATGGACTTCGGTGTGCGCGAGGCCCGCCTGGGCGAGGACAGCTCGCTGGCCGGGATGCGCGTGGGCGACTTCGAGGCCGCCTTTGACGTGCATGTGGTGGGCGTCACCACCGGCGACGAGACCCGCATCGAGCCCAACCGCGAAATCGAACTGGAACGCGGTGCTCACCTGGCCATCCTGGGCCCGGTCACCACGATCGAGAAGACCTGCGGCAACACCGGGACAATCCTCAAGGACAAACTGGACGTATTCGCGCGTGCAATGTCGGCCCGTTATGGCGGGATTGCCGAGGTGATCGTACCCCCCGGCTCCGACCTGATCGGCCAGACCGTGCGTGACAAGGGTATGCGCCGGACCTACGGCATCTCCGTACTCCGTATCCAGCGCGGGGACGACCTGATCATCGACGAGGTCCCCGATACCCCGCTCAAGGCCGGCGACACCCTCGTGGTGCATACCCCCTGGGAACACCTGCAGGCACTGGAGGATGACCGCGACTTCGTCGTGGTCACCAGCCGCTACCCGCGTCGTCGGCGCGAAGCGCCCGCCAGCCATCGGCCGCTGGCCGCCCTCGGCTCGCTGGCGCTGGGACTGGGACTGGTGCTGTTCACCGATCTGCCTTTGGCACTGGCCCTGCTGGGGGGTGCGCTGGGGATGATCTTGACCGGCGTGATCGCGATGGACGAGGCCTACCGCGGTATCAGCTGGAAGACAGTGTTTCTGCTGGCCTCGCTGATCCCGCTGGGGCTCGCGGTGGAGAACTCCGGCGCCGGCGAATGGATCGCGACCAACGGCATGGCACAACTGGAGGGGATGCCGGTCTGGGTGCTACAGGTCGCAGTGTTCCTGCTGACCACCTTCTTCACGCTGGTGATGTCGAATGTGGGAGCCACCGTCCTGCTGGTCCCGCTGGCCGTCAGCTTCGCCACCGTCGCCCAGGGTGTGGGCATCGACGCCGATCCGCGGGTGTTCGCGCTGATCGTGGCGATCGCCGCGTCCAACTCCTTCCTGCTACCCACCCACCAGGTGAATGCCCTGATCATGGACCCGGGCGGCTACCGCGTGGCCGACTACCTGCGCGCCGGCTCGCTGATGACCCTGCTGTTCATGGTCGTCTCGCTGATGGTGATCAACCTGATCTTCTGACCATGACCGGCCGCGCCGGGAGGCCAAAGGGAAACACTGATCAATGTACACGCTCGCGCTCGAGTCGCTTTTGCGTACGAACAAGGCGCGGTGACTGCCGTGCAGTCATTCTGCACAAGGGAACCGCAACGCCGTGCGCGCGCAAAAGCGGCCGAGCCCCGTCTCTCAGTAGCTTGTAGGGGTTGGCACCCCAGGTTCCCCGATTCTGCGTTGCGCCGCTTGCGGGTAGAACCACTACCCGCTGCCCGACGCGCCTTGTCTCGGAAAACCTGGGGTGCCAACGCGAGTGTGTACATTGATCAGTGTTTCCCTACGTCAGGACGAGGTCGCGCGCCAGCGACAGGCCCCACCAGCGGACTCGTCCAGCGTGCGCAGCAGGGCCTCGTGCGCGGCCTGTTCGTCGGCGTCCGGTTCGATCACCGGTAGGGGCTTGCCGGAGCGCTGCGCGCGCACCGGCGCACCAGCCTCGGCACCACCCTCGCCCCCGGCGTCCAGCCCGAGCGCCACCTGCCCCCCGGTCATCGCCAGATAAACGTCCGCCAGCAGCTCGGCATCGAGCAGCGCGCCGTGCAGCGTGCGCCCGGAGGCATCGATCTCGTAGCGCTTGCACAGCGCGTCCAGCGAGTTGCGCGTGCCCGGGTGCATACGCCGTGCCATGACCAGCGAATCCAGCACGGTGCAGGCCTCCGCCAGCTCCGTCACGGGCGCGGCGTCGCCCAGCAGGCGCAACTCGTGATTGAGGAAGCCGACATCGAACGGCGCATTGTGGATGATCAGCTCGGCCCCGCGCACGAACTCGATGAACTCGCCGACCACATCGGCGAAACGCGGCTTGTCGGCGAGGAACTCGTTAGTGATCCCGTGGATCTCGATCGCCCCGGCATCGATCTCGCGATCCGGCTGCAGGTACTCGTGCAGTTTGCGCCCGGTCGGGCGACGGTTGTCCAATTCCAGGCAACCGATCTCGATGATGCGGTGCCCTTCGCCCGGCTCCAGGCCGGTGGTCTCGGTATCCAGCACGATCTGTCGCATGGTGACGGTCTCAATTCTCGATGGGTTGGCCGGCCAGCAGCGCGTCGATCCCCGCATTGGCCAGCTGGTCCGCGCGCTCGTTCTCCGGGTGGCCACTGTGACCGCGCACCCAGTACCACTCGATGTCGTGGCGCGCGGCCTGGGCGTCGAGCGCCTCCCACAGGTCACGATTCTTCACCGGGGAGCCACTGGCGGACTTCCAGTTACGGCGTTTCCAGCCGGGCAGCCATTCGGTCACGCCCTGCTTGACGTATTTCGAATCCGTGACCAGTTCCACCCTGCAGGGGCGCTTGAGCGTCCCCAGGGCACGGATGGCGGCCGTCAATTCCATGCGGTTGTTGGTCGTCTCGGGCTCCGCCCCGTGCAGCTCGCGCTCGGTGCCGCGATAGCGCAGGATCGCGCCCCAGCCACCGGGGCCGGGGTTACCGCGACAGGCGCCATCGGTATAGATGTACACACGCTCTTCATCCATGGACTGACTTCGATTCGCTGCGGCTCGAAGTGCGCGAGGATACCAGCCCCGGCCGCAGGCGGGGGCCCGGGCTGGCGAAGCGATACTGCGTAGCCGGACGCAACGGCAGGTCCACCCGCTTGTGGGCAACCGTCAGGATCACGCTGGCCAGAGGCGGCAACCCCCGACGGGTCCAGGCATCCACCGGGGCCAGCCGCTGCTGCCAGGTTTCGGACAGACCGGGAGGCAGCAGACTGAGGCTCCACTGCTCCAGCACCTCCAGATCGGCGGACTCCATGAACTCGCGGTACTGGCGACGCCGGAGCCCCTCGGGCAGCGGCGAAACCCGAACCCCGCCCTGATCACCCAGCTGCAGGCGGTTGCCCTCCAGCATGAAGATCATGCCCTCCGGCTCCAGTACCCGCGCGGCCTCGGCCACCACGGCGGCCGGCAGATCACTGTAGGCACAGGGATGAGCCAGCACGATGCGGCGCGCGCAGTCCGATTCCAGCGGCCAGAACTCCGGCTCCATCAATAGCCCGGGACGCGAGGAGTCCATGCGCACGATCGGACCACCCAGGGTGTCGGATTCCTCCAGCATCGGGACCGGCGAGAGCTCGATCGCCACCTCTCCGGGGCCGGGTGCGGCATGTTGCCGAATGCGTTGCAAAAGCCGCTCGCGAACCCGCCGACCCTGCGGCTTCTCGTACCAGTGAGAAAGCCAGCGCAAAAAAGGGTCTTGGTGATACTCCGAGTGTGGTTTATCCTTCAGCGCCATGATGATCCGACCCCGCTCCCGACTACCACTTGGCTTAACCCTGGGCCTGACGACCCTGCTGGTCTCTGCCTGTAGCCTACACGACTCCGAACGCGCACTGGATACCTCTCAGGTCGACAAGCCTGTGGTGGAGGGTCCAACTCAGGCAGACGTTCAGGCAGCCATGGAGCGGCAGGCCCGCGAGGCCGCCGACCAGGCCGCGGAAACCGACGACCTCTGGGAGCGTACCCGCCTGGGCTTCGGCTTTACCGATGATCTGCACCACGAACGGGTGGAGCAGTACATCGAGCATTACAGCAACAACCCGCGCATCATCCAGCTCTCGACCGAGCGGGCGGAGCCGTTCGCCTACTTCATCCTCTCCGAGATCGAGAAGCGCGACATGCCGGCCGAACTGCTGCTGCTGCCGATCGTGGAAAGCGGTTTTGCCGCTGAGGCCACATCGAGCGGCCGTGCGGCTGGCATCTGGCAGTTCATCCCCGCCACCGGTGACCACTTCGACCTGGCACGCGACGAGTGGTACGACGGACGCCGTGACGTCTACCAGTCCACCCTCGCGGCACTGGACTATCTGGAGGCGCTTCATCAGCGCTTCGATGACTGGTACCTGGCCCTGGCGGCCTACAACTTCGGTCAGGGCAACGTGACGCGGGCGATCGAACGCAACGCCGCGCGCGGGGAACCCACCGACTACTGGAACCTGGAGTTGTCCGCCGAGGCAACCGCCTACGTACCGCGCCTGCTGGCCCTGCGCGAGCTGTTCCTGAACCCCGACGAGCACGGAACACAACTCACCCCGATCGCCAACGAGCCGGCCCTGGAACGGATCGAGCCCGGTCGCCAGGCCGATCTCGCCCTGATCGCCGAGATGATCGGGCTTGAGGCGGATGATCTGAAGCGCCTGAACCCTGGCTATCAACGCCACGCGACCCACCCCTCCAACGCCCAGCACCTGTTCGTTCCGCATGATGCGGCCGAAGCTCTGGAAGTGGCGCTGACCGAACACGGAGAAAACCCGCTGATCCGCTTCCGCGAGTACACGGTGGCCAGTGGCGACAACCTCGGTTCCATCGCCCAGCGGGCCGGCACCCGGGTGGCCGTGCTGCGCGAGATGAACGGACTCAACGGCGACAATATCCGTGCGGGGCAGACCCTGAAGCTGCCGGTCACCGGACAGGAAGACGCCGAGATCCAGGTCGCGGCCGCGGCCGAAGCAGGCGAGCTCGACACCTATGAAATCCAGGAAGGCGACAGCCTGTGGACGATCAGCGAGCGCACGGGCATGACCATCAGCGAGCTGCGCGCGGCGAACGAGCTTGAGCGCGACGCCATCCTGCGCCCGGGCGATACGTTGCAGGTCGCCCAGGCCAATGGGGGAAGCTCGTCGGATAACGGCCGCAGCGTGGCCTACGAAGTCCAGCCCGGGGACTCCCTGTCCAGCATCGCCCGTCAGTTCCAGGTCTCGGTCAGTGACCTGCGTCGCTGGAACTCACTCAACGGCGACGGCATCCGTGCAGGCGAAACCCTGACGCTGTACGTCGCCGAGGCCGACGAAGAGGCCATTGCACGAGCCCGCGACGTGTAGCCACAACCCGCCACGGGCACTCGGGCAAGAGCCCGGCCGATCCGGGACGTCCGCCGATACCCGGGCGAACGCCCCAATAGGTGCCAGACGAAGCCGCGGGCTCAGGCCGCCTCGCGGCCTCCAGCAGTGTCCGACAGCGCGCGGTTCCACGCGGTCATTCCGCCCACCACGTTGTACACCTCGCGATACCCCAGCCGTTGCAGGATGGAACCGGCCACGGTCGAGCGGTAACCACTGCCGCACACCACCGTAACGGCCTCGCTACGGTCGATCGCGGGAACACCGTCACGCGTATCGGCCACCGGCTGATTGACGGCCCCTTCGGCATGGCCAGCGGTGTACTCGGAGACCGCCCGGACGTCGAGCAGACGGACATCACCACGACTCAACGCCTCACGGGCACGGCCCGCGTCCAGCTGAGCCAGGGTCGCCAGGGGCAGGCCAGCCATGCTGTAGGCCCCCATGCCGCCGCGCACATAGCCTTCGATGTAGTCGCGCCCGGTGCGCACCAGGTACCGCACGGCCCGTTCGATCATCGCCGGGTCACCATCCTGGTCGACCAGCACGATCGGGGTGTCATCCGGCGTGACCCAGCCGGCCCAGTTGGCGAACGGACCATCGATGCCGATGCCCAGGGCATTCGGGATGTGGCCGCCACCAAATGCCAGCGGATCGCGCAGGTCGATCACGGTAATCTCGCCGGACTCGGCACGGCGCGCGACCTCGGAGGGCTCCAACGGCCGGTCCAGACCCGGGAGCGGGATGACCGAACGCGGGCCCTCGGAGTTGATGCGCTTGTTGCGCGGGTAGAAATCCGGGATGGGCGGCAGGCCGTCCAGCAGCTTAGCCACGAAGGCATCTTCGTCCAGCGCCGGATCCAGATACGGATTCGTACGCCGTTCGTAGCCCAGCGTGGACACCGGCCGTCCGGCCATACCGGCCCCGCAGGCGGAACCGGCCCCGTGGCCCGGATGCACTTCAACGCCATCGGGCAGATCGCCCAGTTGGTCACGCACACTGGCAAACATCTGGCGCCCCAGCGCCTGCTTGGCCTCGTCGCCGAGCAGGTCCGGGCGCCCCAATGCGCCGACAAACAGGAAGTCGCCGGTCAGGATCGCGATCGGGTCCTGCTCGGCACGGGCGCCGTCGTACACCATGAACATCAGGTGTTCGGGGGTGTGCCCCGGCACGTGGCGGGTCTCCAGGCGTACGTTACCCAAACGGATGACGTCGCCGTGGTGCAGGTCCTCGTGCGGGAACTGCACGTGAAAGTGTTCACCTTCGTCATGTCCGGACAGCAGCAGATGCGCGCCGGTCTTGTCCGCCAGCTCGCGGGCACCGGAGGCGAAATCGGCGTGAATATGGGTATCCATCACGTACGCGATGCGGTAGCCATGGCGTTCCGCGTAGTCCAGGTACACATCCACGTCGCGCCGGGGATCCACGACGGCGATTTCGCCGCTGCCCTGGCAACCGACGACGAAAGAAAACTGGGACAGACCGGTGTCCTCGAAGCGTTCCAGAATCATGCCCCCTCCTTCAGGTTCGGGTTCGTGCTAATTTCTGACTAATTTGGTCAGTTATTAGCACGAAAGTTCCCGAAGGGCCAGATTGAATGGGACTGGATCAGTGATCGCCGGCGGCGCGCGGGATGGTCTCGACGTCGACCTCGGCCTCCAGCCGCACCGCATCCGGGTCCAGCCCCGCCTCGTCAAACAACTGGCGATAGCGACGCTCGGGCAGACTCAGACGCAGCTGAATACCACCGTCCGGGGCGGTCTGTTCGGACTCGACTGCCTTTTCCTCGTACAGCCGCGCGCGAAGGCGCCCGGCACTGGCCGGCAATTCGACCCAGCCGCGGAGCATGGACTCGGTAAAGGTCTCGGCCAGGCGCCGCTCGAGCCGGGCCACGCCCTCGCCGGTGTGGGCCGACAGCCAGAAGGCGTCGTCCGCCATGCCGAACCGGTCCTCCGGCGCGGCAGCCGGATTCTCGAGGCGGTCGATCTTGTTGTAGATGCGCCAGCACGGCACGTCCTCGGCACCGATTTCCTTGAGTACCTCTTCCACCTGGCGGATGCGTGCCTCGCGCTCGGGATCGGCCGCGTCGATCACGTGCAGCAGCAGCGCGGCCTCGCGGGTCTCGGTCAGGGTTGCCTTGAAGGCCGCGACCAGCTCATGCGGCAGGTCGCGCACGAACCCGACCGTGTCCGCCAGGATCAGCGACTGGTGCGGAGCCAGGTCCAGCCGCCGCAGGGTCGGGTCCAGGGTCGCGAACAGCTGATCCGCCTCGTACACATCGGAGTGCGTCAGGCGGTTGAACAGCGTGGACTTGCCGGCGTTGGTATAGCCCACCAGGGACACGGTGGGGATCTCGTTGCGCAGACGCGCCTGACGCCCCTGCTCGCGGGTGCGCTCGACTTTCTCCAGGCGTCGTTCGATATGCTTGATGCGCGCGGCCAGCAGGCGGCGGTCGGTTTCGAGCTGGGTTTCCCCCGGCCCGCGCAGGCCAATGCCGCCCTTCTGGCGCTCCAGGTGAGTCCACCCGCGCACCAGCCGCGTGGCCATGTGCCGCAACTGGGCCAACTCGACCTGCAGCTTGCCTTCGTGCGACCGCGCGCGCTGGGCGAAGATGTCGAGGATCAGCCCCGCGCGGTCCAGCACACGGCATTGCAAGTGACGTTCGAGGTTGCGTTCCTGGCTGGGCGAGAGCGCGTGGTTGAAGATCACCACATCGGCGCCCTGGGCCTCGACCGCGGCGCGAATCTCGTCGGCCTTGCCGGCGCCCACGAACAGACGGGGGTGCGGGCGGTCGCGTGAACCCCGTACGAGTTCCAGCACATCCGCACCAGCGGAGCGGACCAACTCGTCGAATTCCTGGACCTGGGCCTCGATATCGGGGTTTTCGCCGATGGCCAGTGCCACCAGCACGGCGCGATCGCCGGCGCTGTCGGGGCGCTCAAACAAAAAAGACGAACCTCCCGCTCATGCTCAAGACACCCTATGCCTCCGCTTCAGCGGTAGCGGCCTCTTCGCCCTCGGTATTCATGCGCACCTGGCGGGACGGAACGATGGTCGAGATCGCGTGCTTGTACACCATCTGCGAGACGGTGCTGCGCAGCAGCACCACGAACTGATCGAAGGACTCGATCTGCCCCTGCAGCTTGATGCCGTTGACCAGATAGATCGAGACCGGCACACGGTCCCGACGCAGCGCGTTCAGGAAGGGTTCCTGCAGCATTTGCCCTTTGGCCATCAGTGCGTTCCTTGGTTGTTATTCTTCATCTCGCCACACGCCGGATGCTCCTCCAGCAAGCCCTGGCGGGGCCTTTCCAGAGAGTAGCACATCAACGATCGAAGTCCGCGTGGCGAACCACGTTCAACACTTCCGACCGATCGACGGTGGACGCGTTCAATCGCGCATGCAGGGGAAACCGCCGCAGCCCCGTCAGCTGGCGTTTGGCCAGTTGCCGTGTCGCGGCGATCGCCCGCTCGCGGAACTGCGCAAAGCCGAGCTCCCCCGCCAACCACTGCCAGCCCTGGCGATAGCCCACCGCGCGCTGGGAGGGGTGCTCCGCCGTCAGCCCCGGTCGCTGCTGCAGGGCCATCAGTTCGTCGACAAACCCGGCCTCCAGCATCGCATCAAAGCGCTGGGCGATCCGTTCGCGCAGGACGTCACGATCCTCCGGCCACAGGGCCATCGATACCCAGCCCTTCGGTACGCGGGCCGCCGCACCCTTCTGGAAGCTGGACAACGGCCGTCCGGTCGCCTCGAAGACCTCCAGCGCCCGCAGGATACGTTGCGGGTCGTTCGGGTGGATACGCGCCGCCGCCTCCGGATCCACGTTGGCGAGTTCGCGATGCAGAACCAGCCCGCCCTCCACGTCCAGGCGCGCCCGCACCCGTTCGCGCACCGGAGCCGGCACCTCGGGAATTTCGTCAAAGCCATCCAGCAGGGCACGCAGGTACAGCAGGGTTCCGCCCACCAGCAGGGCCACCCGACCGCGCGCATGGATCCCGGCGATTACCTCCTCGGCGTCGTGCGCAAAGTCGGCGGCACTGTAGGTGTCCTCCGGATCGCGAATATCCAGAAGATGGTGCGGCACGCGGGCGCGTTCCTCCGCAATCGGCTTCGCGGTGCCGATATCCATGCCCCGATACACCAACGCGGAATCGACGCTGATAATCTCGCCTTCCAGCGCCTCGGCGAGCGTCAGCGACAGCGCGGTCTTGCCCGAGGCCGTCGGTCCGGCCAGGATCACGACCGGCGGGCGGCCGGGTCCGAATGTGTCCACTATCGCCCCCGCAGGAACAAACGATCCAGCGCCTGGTGGTCGAGCTCCACCCAGGTCGGGCGGCCATGGTTGCACTGGCCGGAACGCTCGGTCGCCTCCATGTCGCGCAGCAGTTGGTTCATCTCCGGGAGCGTCAGGCGGCGCCCGGAACGCACCGAACCGTGGCAGGCCATGGTGCCGAGCACGGCATTCATCTCGCCCTCGGCACGGTGGCTGTAGCCCACGGCCGCGAGATCCGCGAGCACATCGCGCACCAACTGGACGGTGTCACGCCCGCGTAGCAGCGCCGGGGCCGCGCGCAGGGTCAGCGTCTCCGGCCCCGAACGATCCAGCTCGAAACCCAGGGCACCCAGTACACCGGCATGTTCCTCGGCCAGCGCGGCTTCGGTGGGTGTCACGTCCAGCGACTCCGGCACCAGCAGGGGTTGCGAGGTGATGCCCTGCGCACCCCACTCGCGCTTGAGCCGCTCATAAGTAATACGCTCGTGCGCCGCATGCATGTCGACCACGATCAGGCCGTGCGCATTCTCGGCGAGGATAAAGGTCTCCGCGACCTGTCCCAGGGCGAAACCCAGCGGTGGCATGCCTGCCGCTCCAGCGTCCTCATCCGCGCTGTCTGCCGCCTCGAATGCCCGGGTCTCGGGCTCGGCCACCGCAGCAGGCCCGCGGAACTCGGCCCAGGCCGCTCCATAATCCGGTGATCCGCCAGCCGCATAACCAGGGCGCTCGCCCAACCCGGCCGCAGTGGGCCGGTCCTGGGTCCGGTACTCGGGCACGCCCAGCCCGCTCAGGGCTCGCTCGCGCGGGAAGGCTGCGGTGGCCCGCTCCTGCACCGCCTGAGCGGCCCCGGTGTCAGGCGGCAGATACCCCGGCATCCCGCCATCCCCGGGACGGACATCTGCGAGTGCCTTGTGCAGGGCGTGAAAGATGAAGTCGTGCACCATCCGCGACTCGCGGAAACGCACCTCCTGCTTGGTGGGGTGGGCATTCACGTCCACCTGCACCGGGTCCAGTTCGAGTTCCAGCACGAACATTGGATGGCGCCCGTGGTACAGCACATCCTGATAGGCCTTGCGCACGGCTGCCGCCAGCACGCGGTCGCGAATCGCGCGACCGTTGACGAAGAAATACTGCTGGTCGGGCTGGGCCCGGGACTGGGTCGGGGCGCCCAGCCAGCCCGAGAGCTTGAGGCCGGCGCGCTGCTCGTCCACCGGCGTCGCCGCGTCCATGAAGGCCTCGCCCAGCAGGGCGCGCACGCGCTCGGCGGGATCCCCCGCGGCGGGCAGATCCAGCACTACGCGGTCGTTGTGGCGCAGGGTGAAGGCGACTTCCGGGCAGGCCGCGGCCTGGGTACGGATGACCGTCTCGCAGTGGTTGAATTCGGTACGCTCGGTACGCACGAACTTGCGCCTCGCGGGGACGTTGAAGAACAGATCCCGAACCTCGACCGTCGTGCCCACCGGGTGCGCAGCCGGCGCCGCCTCGCGAACGACATCCGATCCGTCGCCGGTGAGGCGCCAGCCGTTGCGCTCGCCCTCCACGGCCGAAGTCATGGACAGACGCGAAACGGACGCGATCGAGGGGAGCGCCTCGCCGCGAAAGCCGAGGGTGTGCAGGGCCTCCAGGTCCTCCATCGAACGGATCTTGCTGGTCGCGTGGCGGGACAGTGCCAGCGGGAGCTCGTCGCGATGAATGCCGCAACCATTGTCGCTGATCTGGATCAGGCGGATGCCGCCCTGCTCGAGACGGATCTCGAGGCGGGTCGAGCCCGCGTCCAGGGCATTCTCCACAAGCTCCTTGACCACCGAGGCCGGGCGCTCGACCACCTCGCCCGCCGCGATCTGGTTGATCAGTTGCTCGGAGAGTTTCTCGATGGACACGCGCACAACCGTGGACCGCAGAATGGGCCCACAAGCCTAGGGAAATGCGACTCGATTTGCACGTACCGCGCGGGCGTCACTGCACGGACCACGGCGGGACAAACCGGAATCCGTGACGGACATCCGCCTGCGGACGTCAGGAATCGCGCGGTATTCGCAGGACCTGACCGGCGTAGATACGATCGTCGCGGACATTATTCGCCGAACGCAGATCGGCCAGCGACAGGCTGTAGCGGTCGGCGATCCCCGAGAGCGTCTCACCGGGGCGAATGATGTGCTGGTCCGGCTGGCCATCGGCGATCAGCGTGCCCGGACGGGCATGCGTCGAGAAATAGGACCGCAGACCGGTCAGCAGTGCATCCGCCAGCGAGTTCTGGAAGTCCGTGCTGCGCAGCTTGCGCTCCTCGGACGGGTTGGAGATGAACGCGGCCTCGACCAGGATGGACGGGACATCGGGTGATCGCAGCACCGCGAAGTTGGCCCGCTCGACCTCCGGCTTGCGCACCTTGCCCACCCGGTGTAGCTCGGAGATCACGCGCTCGGCCAGCGTGTTGCTTGCCTCGAGGCTGCCGCTCTGAGCGAGATCCAGCAGCACGTTGGTCAGCGAGTCATCCTTGCCGTTGATCGGCACGCCACCCAAGCGCAAGTCGGCCTGGTTCTCGCGCTGGGCGAGGAAACGGGCGGCCTCGCTGGAGGCCCCGCGCTCGGAAAGCATGTACACCGAAGAGCCCTGCACGTTCCGATTGGCGATGGCATCAGCATGAATCGACATGAAGACGTCGGCGTCCGCCGCACGGGCGCGCTCGATGCGCTCGCGTAGCGGCAGGAAATAGTCGCCGGTGCGGATCATCACCGCCTTCATGCCGCGCTCGTCCTTAATGCGCTCGGCCAGGCGCTTGGATATCTGCAGGACCACATCCTTCTCGCGAGTCCCGCCGGGACCAATCGCCCCCGGGTCATGTCCACCGTGCCCGGCATCGATGGCGACCACGACATCACGCAGGTTCTCCTGCGAACGCCCGCGGCGCGGCTCGCCGTTGTCGCGGGATTCCTCGCGGGCCGATTGCGTCGGCGCACCCTCGCGACTGGTCAGGTCCAGCACCAGTCGATGGGGAGAGTCCTGGGCGGGCATCAACTTGAAGCTGCGCGGTTCGATCGGCTTGCGCAGGTCGAACACCACGCGCAGATCACCGCCATCCCGTGGTGCGTGGCGAATGGACTCCACAACCGAACGCGGATTGGAACTGACCTTCAGCTCGTCCAGCGCGCGGGCGTTCTTGATATCCACCACCAGGCGATCGGGCGACTCGAGCTTGAACATCGAGTACTCGGCATCACCATCCATGTCGAAGACCAGGCGCGTCGTGTCGCCATCCACGGACATGCGCACCCGCTCGACGCCCGTGCGCGCAAGCGCGGGCAGCGGCAGCCCGACCAGCCCCAGGGCGGTCAGGGCGCGCAGCACCTGGCGGCGGCGCATATCCGGAATCGAGCTTTGGCCCACGGCGAATCCCTTTTAATTCAGGGGGTCTGCCTACATTGTGGACGCTTTTTCTGGAAAAGCAATAGCAAAATTCGTTCTTTATGAGCGAGATATCGCGGTTTTTGCGTGTGTCATTGCAACTGATGCCTTGCCCAACAAGAACCGCAGCCCCTCTCAGGGGCTGGATTTGTTCCATTTTTTCATTGGGTTATCAGGATGAAGGGGCTTGCGCGGCGCGCGCCCGGTAGTTGGAGGCTGCCGCTCCGGAGACATGGAGCATGCGGCCACTCGGCTCGCACGACTCCAGCCGCACCCTCAGGTCCGGCTCTGGTAGCCAGCCCGCGCCGCGCTCGGGCCACTCGACCAGCCAGAGCGCCTGCTCGCCAAAGGCCTCGCGCACCCCCAGATACTCCAGCTCCTCCGGGTCCGCCAGGCGATACAGGTCGAAATGCAGCACGCTGCGCCCGTGGAGTTCGTAGGGCTCCACCAGCGTGTAGGTGGGGCTGCGCACGTTGCCCGCATGCCCCAGCGCCTGCAGGAAGCCACGCGTCCAGGTGGTCTTGCCCGCCCCAAGATCCCCCTCCAGGTAGACGATCCGCAGGCCTTCCATCCCCGCAAGGGCCGCACCGGCCCGCTCCGTGGCCGCGGCGTCCGGCAGCCGGATCCCTGCGTTCACGCCCCCTCCTCCCCGGCTGCGGCCGGAAGCGCATCCGCCAGCTCGCCCGCCAGCAGCCCGCGCCAGCTGCCCAGCCGCGCGCGCAGGGCCTGGCCCGCCGCACAATGCCACGCTGCCCCGATCTCGGCCGCGGCACGCGCCTCGAGCCCCTGCGCACGCAGTGCGACGATCACCCCCGTGAGTACGTCCCCGCTACCGGGGACCGCCATGCCAGCATGGCCTCCGGTCACGCAGGTCAGCGGCGCACCGCCAGCGTCGGCGACCAGCGTCCCGGCCCCCTTGAGCAAACACACGCCGCCGAAGCGCTGCGCCAGCTCGAGCACGGCCCCCGGTCGATTTGCCTCCACCTCCGCCGCCGGACGATTCAGCAGGCGACCGGCCTCACCCGGATGCGGCGTCAGGACCCAGGAATCCGTCTGACGGGGCGTCGCAGCCAGCAGGTTCAGGGCATCGGCATCCACCACCAGGGGCACCCCCGCATCCGCGACCGCGTGCCACAGGCGGCGCCCCCACTCCTCTGTGCCCAGCCCCGGCCCCGCCGCGATCACATCCACCTGACGGGCCAGGTGCAACAGATCGGCCGGCTCGCGCACCGCCCGCACCATGATTTCGGGCCGGTCGGCATTGGCCCAGGCCGCATGGTCCTCGTGGGTGGCCAGTGTGACCCGCCCGGCCCCGGCGCGCAGGGCCGCCAGCGCCGTCAGACGGGCCGCCCCGGAGAATCCCGGCGCGCCCCCGACCACCAGCACATGCCCGGCGTCGCCCTTGTGCGCCCCCGGCCGGCGGGCCGGCAGGCGATCCCGCCAGTCCTCCGGGCCCAGGTGCCGGGCCCGCGGCATCACCTCCCGGGCTATCTGCTCGGGCAGATCCAGCCGCGCCACCTCCACGGTACCCGCGCAGTCCACGCCCGCGCCCGTGTGCAGGCCCAGCTTGTCGGCAATCATGGTCACGGTATGCCGGGCGCGCACCGCGGGTCCCGGCACCGCACCGGTGTCGGCATTGACGCCCGAGGGGATGTCCGCGGCCAGCACGGGCCGCCCGGAGGCATTCAGGCGCTCGACCACCTCGCCGTAGGCGTCGTGGAGCGGCCGCTCCAGCCCGATACCAAACAGACAGTCGACCCACAGGTCGGCGTCCGCCGGGTCGAAGCCCTCGAGCGGCGCCACCGCGCCCCCGTGCTCGATCCAGCGCCGATGTGCCTGACGACCATCCGACTCCGGGCGCGCACGCGAAGGACCGCCGTGGAGCCGTACATCCAGGCCGGTCTGCGCGGCCAGTCGCGCCAGCACGTAGCCGTCGCCCCCGTTGTTGCCGGGGCCACAGAGGATGCCGAGTCGGCGCACATCGGGCCAGTGAGCCCTGACGGCCGCCAGAAGGGCCGCCCCGGCGCGCTCCATCAACTCCCCGGGCGCGATCTCCGGCAGGGCCATTCCGGCCGCATCCAGCGCCCGCATGCCCTCGCTGTCATAGAGCGCGCTGGTCAGGGGGATCACCCCGGGTCCATCATTCACGTTTCTTGCCCCGATCGTATGATTGCCGAAATCGTGCCTGAGCCTCTCGATCCACGCCAATGTCACGCGCTGGCCGAACAGATTCGGGCCTGGGGCCGCGAACTGGGCTTCCAGGCGCTGCGCATCGCGCCCGCCACGGTCCCGGAGGCGGATCGCCAGCACCTGGACCGCTGGCTGCAGCAGGGCTCGCACGGCGAGATGGGCTGGATGGCCGAACGCGCCGCACTGCGCCACGACCCCGCACAACTGATGCCCGGCGTACAGCGCGTGATCAGCGTGCGCATGGACTACTTTCCTCCGCGCACCCGGCGCCCGGCCATCCAGTTGGCCGAACGGCACCGCGCCTATGTCTCCCGCTACGCCCTCGGCCGCGACTACCACAAGCTGATCCGCAAGCGCCTGACCGAACTGGGCCGACGCATCGAGGCCGCGGCAGGGCCGCACGGCTATCGCGCCTTCACCGACAGCGCGCCCATCCTGGAAAAGGCCCTGGCCGCCCGCGCCGGGCTCGGCTGGATCGGCAAGAACACCAACCTGCTCGCCCGCGAGAGCGGCTCCTGGTTCTTTCTGGGCGAGCTGTTTACGGACCTGCCGCTACCGGTGGACGATCCGGTTGGCGAACACTGCGGGGCGTGTACCGCCTGTCTCGACATCTGCCCGACGCAGGCCTTCCGCGGGCCCTACGACCTGGATGCCCGACGCTGCATCTCGTACCTGACCATCGAGCTGAAGGGCTCGATCCCCGAAGAGCTGCGCCCGCTGATCGGCAACCGCATCTATGGCTGCGACGACTGCCAGCTGGTCTGCCCGTGGAACCGCTTTGCCGAGGTCTCCGCCGAGCCCGACTTCGTCGCCCGCCACGGACTGGATGCCGCCAGCCTGGTGGAGCTGTTCGGCTGGGACGAGACCACCTTTCTGCAGCGCACCGAGGGCATGGCCATCCGCCGCATCGGCCACGAGCAGTGGCTGCGCAATCTGGCGGTCGCCCTGGGCAATGGCCCGGCTTCGATTGACGCCGAGACGGCCCTTCGCGCTCGCGCCGACCACCCCTCCGCGCTGGTACGTGAACATGTGGACTGGGCGCTCGGGCAACTGCGCAACCGTCGTGAGCACCCATCCCCGCCGCCCTCGGCGGACCACCTTTCCCGTCTCACAAAGGCTCCCCAATAGACCGGCACGCAGGCAACGGCAACCGTGGCTTGCCAGCACAACCGCGACAGGTGACACTCGGGAGCCGACTCCTTTTTCTGCCCGACATCTCACGAAAGGACGCACCCTGTCGCCATGCCCGATCACCCGGACAGCACCCGCTTTCAGCGCCTGTTTGAACAGGCCCCGGAGGCACAACTGGTGCTCAACTGCACAGGCAGCGTCGTCGCGGCGAACCAGGCCGCGGTACACCTGCTGGGTTACTCACAGGACGAGCTGACCACCGGCATCCACATCACCGAACTGGATCTCGAAGCCACACAGGCCGACGTCGACCGCTCGCACGGCCGACCGGACGAGCGCCTGCCGGCCCGCTTCGAGAGCCGTTTTCGCCGTCGGGACGGAGACGAGTTTCCGGCCGAAATTCATATCAACGCGATACACACCGGCGACGACATCGAGGTTCTGACCACGGTCCGCGACATCACTCGACAACAACAGGCAGAACAGGCCCTGCGCGAGGTGGAGACGCAACTGTCGGCCACTATTCGCCACGCCCCCCTGATCTTGTTCGGACTGGACCCCAATGGAGTTTTCACACTGTCCGAGGGGGCCGCCCTGAACAGTCTGGGCCTGACCCCCGGCGAGGTCGTCGGACAGGACGCTCGCATCCTGTACGCCGACTATCCGGCCATCCTGACCGCGATCGATCGCGCCCTTGCCGGAGAGCGCTTCCAGAGCGAGGTCCGCGTCGGCGAGAGCCACTTCGCCATCGCCTGGATGCCGATGGAGGTTACCCAGTCATCACAACAGGGTGTCCTCGGCGTCGCCTGGGACATCACCTCGCTGCGTGCAGCCGAGGCGAGTACCGCCTCGGAGCGGGATCGGCTCCTGACCACACTGCACTCGATCCGCGACGGCGTACTCACCGCGGACACCACCGGACGCCTGACCTATCTCAACCCCTCGGCCCGCGACCTTCTGGGCGTGGATGCCACGGCGGTGCAGGGCCAGCGCCTCGACGAGGTACTGGAGCTCGAGGACACGCATACCGGCCACCGGGTCATGAACCCGGTTACGCAGTGCCTGGAAACAGGCATGACCCTCGAATCGCCGGAGCGGGTGCTGCGGCGTCGAGATGGGGCCGCCCGCGTGGTACGCCTGCTGGTCTCGCCCCTGCGCCGCCCGGACCACCACAGTGAAGGCGTGGTGGTCGTGCTGCACGATCACACCGAGCTGTGGCGGATGACCCAGCAACTGAATCACCAGGCGACCCACGACGAACTCACCGGCCTGTGTAACCGGCGCGAATTCGAACGCCGACTGGACGAGGCCCTGCGTACCCTGGAAGAGGGCGATACGCCCCACGCGCTGTTCTACATGGATCTGGACCAGTTCAAGATCATCAACGACACCTGCGGCCACCAGGCCGGGGATGCACTGCTGCGCGAGTTGGCCGACCTGCTGCCGACGCATATCCGCGACAGCGACACCCTGGCGCGGCTTGGGGGCGACGAGTTTGGCCTGCTACTGACGCACTGCCCGGTGGGGCGTGCGGAGGCCATCGGCAAGAAGCTCCTGACGACTGCCCAGGGCCTGCGTTTCTCCTGGCAGGACCGCCGCTTCGATGTGGGCATGAGCATCGGCCTGGTCCCGATCGAGGGCGCCGGCCAGAACCTCCCCGAGGTGCTCAGCCAAGCCGATTCCGCCTGCTACGTGGCCAAGGATCTCGGGCGCAACCGGCTCTACACCTGGAAACCCTCCGACCAGATCCTGCGTCGGCGTCATGGCGAGATGGAGTGGGTCGGGCGCTTGCGCACCGCGCTGGAGGAGGCCCGGTTCGTCGCCTACGCGCAGCCGGTCAAGCCCCTTGGCGGCACCGACCTGCCGCTGGACCATGCCGAGATCCTGCTGCGTCTGCACGGCGAGGACGGCACCCTGATCGCCCCGGGTGCCTTTATACCGGCCGCCGAGCGGTACCACCTGATGCCCGAGATCGATCGCCACGTGGTCGAGCTCGTGTTCAGCCAACTGGCCGATCACCGGGACCAGAACCCGGATCATGCCCCAGTCGTGGTGTCGATCAACCTGTCAGGGCAGTCACTGGCGCAGGACGGGATGCTCGAGTTCATTACCAGCCGCATGAGCCAGTTCCGCATTCAGGCACAGCAGGTCATCTTCGAGGTCACCGAAACCGCTGCGATCAGCCATCACGACCGCGCGCAGGGGCTGATTCGCGCATTGCGCTACATGGGCTGCCGCTTCTCCCTGGACGACTTCGGCAGCGGGCTGTCCTCGTTCGGCTATCTGAAGAACCTGCCGGTCGACTTCCTCAAGGTGGATGGCAGCTTCGTCCGCGATATCGCGACCAACGCCGTCGATGCGGCGATGGTCACCGCGATCCACCGCGTCGGCCATGTACTCGGGCTGCGCACCATCGCCGAGTGCGTGGAATCCGAGGAGACCATGGATCACCTGCGCGAGATCGGGCTCGACTTCGTACAGGGCTATTACCTGGCCAGGCCGATTCCGCTGACCGATTACCTCAGCGATCTTTGCAGTTCCTGACCGGGCTTGAACCCTGGCCTGACGCCTCAACCCTTCAGATAGCCAACGCTTTCGCCTTGCCGCGGGCAAGCTGTTAGCGTGCGCCCATTCTCAACTGATCAACCGTGGGACCCCATGCCGTATTCGGAAGAACAGATCACCTCGACCCATCGCTGGTCGGACAAAACCTTTAGCTTCAAGACCACGCGCCCGGAAGGCCTGAAGTTCAAGAACGGGCAGTTCGTGACGCTGGGGCTGCGCCCCGAGGGCAAGCTGATCCCGCGCGCCTACTCGATCGTCTCCGAACCGGAGGCCGAGGAATTGGAGTTCCTGAGCATCCACGTGCCCGATGGCGCACTGACCAGCCGCCTGGCCCAGGCTGGACCGGGCGATTCGGTCTGGATCAACACCAAGGTCACCGGTTCGCTAACCTTCGACTACGTGCAGCCCGGACGCACCCTGTACATGCTGGCCACGGGGACGGGGCTGGCCCCGTTCATCTCGCTCATCCGCAGCCCGGAGCTGTTCGAGCACTTCGAAAACGCAGTGCTGGTACACAGCGTGCGTACCGTCGAGGAGCTGGCCTACCGCCAGGAGATCGAGTCGCGCATCAGCGACCGCCTGCGCTACGTGCCGACGGTGACGCGCGAGAACCACGACTTCGCCTGCCCGATCGCACAGCAGCCGTATGACAACAACCAGCGCGGGGCCGACATGTTCCGCTCCGGCGAGCTGTTCCAGATCCTCAGCCTGCCCCCGGCGGATCCGGAGCACGACCGCGTGATGCTCTGCGGCAATCCGGCGATGAACCGCGAAATGAGCGAGTGGCTGGTTGAACACGGCTGGACCCAGACCAACTACAAGGGGGTCGGCAACTTCACCGTGGAACAGGCCTTCGTGACCACGATGTCCGACTCGGACGACTGACTATTTCTGAGCCAGTAGCACCCAGCGCGCCGCATTGATCCGCTGCAGGGCGGCCGTATCACCACCCCGGTCGGGGTGGTGGCGCTGCGCCAGGCGACGGTACTGCTGCCGGATCGCATCCGCATCGACCGGATCCTCCAGCCCCAGCACCTCGAGCGCCTGTTCACGCCGCTCGTCGCATGCCAATTGCGACCAGAACTCGCCCAGCAGTGCCTCCACCGCGGCCGCGTCCATCCCCTCCAGCCGCGTCAGATCCAGGTAGTAGCTCCGCAGGGGGTCAGCCCGAGCGGGCACCCCGGATGCCGTGTCCACCGCCCGTAGCGGCTCGATCCCGATATCCAGACAGTGGATACGCAGCCATTCGCCCCCCTGCGCCAGCACATCGCGCAGCCGGTACAGGCAATGGAACAGCAGGAAATGGGTCTGGAACAGGCTCAGCGGCTCCTGCAGGCGCGCCACGGCGAACGGCTCCACCCCCTGATCGTGCAGTTGCGCAATCAGGGCATGCTCGGTGCATCCCCGAGGGTTCGCACGCAGGGACTCCAGCACCCGTTCCAGCAGCGCCGCGTCCACCGGCGAACCGGCCGGGCGATCCCCATTGCTCATGCGCCTGGAAACTCCCCGTCGACATAGACCCAGTGCCCGTCCTCGCGGCAAAAGTGGCTGCGCTCGTGCAGGCGCACCCCCTGGCCGCGCACCCGCGAACGGGCGACGAACTCGACCCAGCCCTCCCGATCCTCCGGCCCACCTGCTTCGGTCGCGCGGATCGTCAGACCGAGCCAGCGCTGATCGGGCTCCAGCGACAGGGATTCGGGGCGTGTCGCGGTAGCCCACGTAACCAGCAGGTAGTCCTCGCGACCCTCCACGAAGGCAGCGTAGCGCGAGCGCATCAGCGCCTCCGCCGTCGGGGCCACGGCCGTGCCGTCCAGATACCGCCCGCAGCAAGCCGTACGGTCCAGCCCGGATCCACAGGCGCATGCGTCCCCCTTCCTGCGGCTGGCCTTGCCCAAGCGATATCCCCCCTACGTCTGCGCCCCCAGCATGCCCGAGCCATTGCCCCGGGTCGAACCCGCACTTGTTGGGAAAAAATTCCCAAAGCTGGCCTTCCGCGCATGGAAACGTTAGGTTGCGAAGGCCTCCTGGAGAAACCAATGGCCAACATCCTGATCATGGGCTGCGGCGATCTCGGCTGCGGGGTCGGAGAACGACTCGCTGCTGCCGGGCATTCGGTCTGGGGCCTGCGACGCCAGCCTGAGCGCATCCCGGAACCGATCCGGCCGCTGGCCGGCGACTTCGCCTGCGCGGACGCGCTGCCACCACTCCCCCCGGCGCTGGATACCGTCTATTTCATCGCTACCCCGGGCGAGTTCACCGAGGAGGCCTACCGCCGCGCCTATGTCGACGGTCTGCGCAACACCCTCGCCGCGCTGGAGCAGGGACATCAGCGGCCGCGCCGCATCGTGTTTGTCTCCAGTACCTCGGTGTTTGGCGCCGACGACGGCCGCTGGGTGGACGAGACCAGCCCCGCCGAGCCCACCCGCTTCTCCGGACGCTGCCTGCTGGAAGCCGAGCAGTTGCTGGCCGACAGCGCGTTTGCCGGCGTGGTCGTACGCTTTGGCGGCATCTATGGGCCGGGGCGCGAGTACCACCTGCGCAAGGTCCGCGAGGGCGTGCGCGGCCAGCACGAAGCACCGGTCTGGACCAACCGCATCCACCGCGAGGATTGCGTGGGTCTGCTGACCCATCTGTTTCATCTGGACACCCCCGAACCGCTTTACCTGGGCGTCGATGACGCCCCGGCGTTGCGGCATGAACTGCTCGGCTGGCTGGCGCAGAAGTTGGCGATCGATCCGCCGGGGACGCCGCCGATGCCGGCCGGTGATGTTCGCGGAAAACGCTGCCGCAACGACCGGCTGCATGCCAGTGGTTATCGACTGCGCTACCCCGACTACCGCACCGGCTATCGTGCGCTGCTCGACCGGCTCGCCACCACCTGAGCCACACCCTCACGCCTTTCAGACTAGGCATGGTTCGTCGGCTGGTGTTTACGGTGGCTTCGTCCAGCCGCCTGCCTTGTTGTGGCAGGCCTTGGTTCGGCATCCGGTGTTTATGTGCCTTCGGTCCGCACTCTGCCATGCGCTCACTCGCGAGCGCGCGCCGGGGGGCAGGTAGGATGCGGATGAGCGCAGCGAATCGCATCAGGGGGTTGCCCCAGCATCGGCATGGTGCGTTTCGCTACGCTCAACGGACCCTACAGCTAGGGGCTTATGGCAGGCGCTGGAACACCTTCTGTTTGGCACTTCCCTCCCCGATATTAGCCCTTGTGGAGGGCGTGACAGGCCGGAGCGGGACCAGCCACGAGACGGCCGGACCGGGAAACAGCGTGAGGGCGGGTCAGACCGGGCGGTGGGGGCAGGCGCTGTCGCTGCAGTCGCCGTACAAAACCAGGGCGTGGTCCTTGATGGAGAAGCCGTGCTGGCGTGCGATCTCGCGCTGGCGAGTCTCGATGGTTTCGTCGAAGAATTCTTCCACGCGGCCGCACTGATTGCAGACGATGTGATCGTGGTGCCCGCCACGCTCCAGCTCGAACACGGCCTGGCTACCTTCCAGATGCAGCCGGCACACCAACCCCGCCGCCTCGAACTGGGTCAGTACGCGGTAGACCGTGGCCAACCCGATCTCCTCGCCGGAGTCGAGCAGCTCGCGGTAGATGGCCTCGGCCGTCAGGTGACGCGTCTCGGAGTTCTCGAGGATCTCCAGAATCTTCATCCGCGGCAGCGTGACCTTGAGCCCCGCTTTCTTGAGATCGCTTGTTTCCATCCTTCGATTCCCGTCACCGGATTGCTTGAGAGCATCCGGACGCTTTGGTGTACCATGCGCGTTCAACGGCCCATCCGACTTCTGGGGACCCGCCGGCTCGATGATCAAGATTCTCATTTCTATTGCCGTGGCTGCAAGCTTGCTCAGTGCCTGCAGTGGCTTCAACCAGTTCCGCCTCGACGTACAGCAGGGCAACGTCATCGACGCGACACAGGTGGCCCAGATCCAGCCGGGCATGACCCGGCAGCAGGTCCGCTTTCTGATGGGGTCGCCACAGATCGACGGCGCGTTCAAGCGCGAAGACCGCTGGGACTACGTCTACTATCGCCGACCCGGCATCGGTCCCACGGAGCAGCGCCGCGTAACGGTGTTCTTCGAGAATGGCGTGGTCAGCTATGTCGATTCCGACGTGCCGCAACCGGTCGCGCTGGACGAATACCCGGTCGACATCGACGACAACTGATCGCAGCCGGCCGGATCAATCGCTGGCCGAATCGTTTCCACCCTCGGTTTCGCCCTCCTGCTTCTGGCCTGCAGGTTTTGCGGAAGCCTGATCGTCCCCCTTCTGCGCGCCCCCCTTGCCGGGCTTTTTCCGATTCTTGCCGGCCCGCTGACGACGGACCTCTTTCGGGTCGGCAATCAACGGGCGGTAGATTTCGATGCGGTCCCTGGGGCGCAGCACCGTGTCGCGACGGGTGAGCTTGCCAAATATCCCGACCTTGGCATTGTCCAGATCGATCTCGGGAAACTGCGCGTCGATCTCCGATTGCCGCAGGGCGGCGTCTACGGTCGTCCCCTCGGGCACGACCAGTGGCAGGATCACCTGGCGGTCGGGGCGCGCATAGGCCACCTCGATGCGGATCGTGCCCTCCCCCGACTCGGGGCTGACCGCCTCCGTATCATCGGCCACCGTGGACCTCGCGCGCACGCCGTACGAAGGCGTCGACGAAAGAGTTGGCCAGCTGATGGAAGATCGGCCCGATCGCGAATGACATCAGGCGGCTGGCGAATTCGAACTCCAGCTCCAGCGAGATTCGCGTCTGGCCGTTTTCCAGGTCGGTAAAGCGCCAGGTGCCGTGCAGGCGGCGAAACGGCCCGTCGACCAGATGGATATCGATGCGCTCGGGGCGTTGCACACGATTGCGGGTGGTAAACGACTTGTGCAGGGCGCCCTTGGCCATCTCGATGGTGCCTTCCACCTCCTCGTCGTTGCGCATGCGCGCACGCGAACTCCGACAACCCGGCAGAAACTGGGAGTAGGAATCCACGTCATTGACGAGGTCGAACATCTGCTCGCGGGTGTACGGGACCTCCGCCGAGCGCCGAACTGTCGAGGACATCAAATAAGCTCCACCGCGCGCAGGAACACAAACAGGATGGCGATCGGGGCTACGAAGCGCACCAGGAAATACCAGATCTGGTACAGCCCCCCGAGTTTCATGCGCAGCTCGGACTGGACCGAGCGCTCGGTCATGCGCCAGCCCACGAATACCGCGATCAGAAACCCGCCCAGCGGGAGCAGGATGTTAGCAGTCACATAGTCCAGCAGGTCCAGGATCCCCATGTTGAACAGGGTGTAATCGGACCAGACGTTCAGCGACAGCAGTGCGCCGATCCCCAACAGCCAGGCGGCGATGCCGATGCTGGCGCTCGCGGCCACGCGCGTCATGCCGATGTTCTCCACCAGGTAGGCGACCGCCGGCTCGATAATGGAGATCGACGAGGTCCAGGCCGCGAAGACCAGCAACACAAAGAACATGGTCCCGAAATAGAGCCCACCCGGCATCTCCGCGAACGACAGCGGCAGCGTGACGAAGATCAGGCCCGGGCCCTGCTCGGGCGAAAGGCCCGCGCCCAGCACGATCGGAAAGATCGCCAGCCCAGCCATGATCGCCACTAGGGTATCGGCCCCCACCACGGTTGCCGACGTCCGCGCGATCGAGGCCTCGCTCTGCAGGTAGCTGCCATAGATCATGATCGCGCCCATGCCGAGGCTCAGCGTAAAGAACGCCTGCCCCATCGCCAGCAGCACCGCGTTGGCCGTCAGCGCCGAGAAGTCCGGGTACAGCAGGAACTCCAGCCCCGCGATAAAGTGCCCTTCCACCATCGCGTAGCCGACCATCACCACCAGCATCACGAACAGCAGCGGCATCAGGATGGTCACGGCCTTCTCCAGACCGGACTGCACGCCGCGCGCGACCACCATCGCGGTCATCACCATGAAGATCGTATGCCAGGCCAGCAGGGCCTCGGGATTAGAGAGCAGGCCATCGAACATGGCCTCCGAGCCATCCGCATCCAGCCCCATGAAACCGCCCGTGCCGGACTTGAACACATAGGACAGCGACCAGCCGGCCACCACGCTGTAGAACGACAGGATCAGGAACCCGGCGAGCACACCGATCCAGCCGATCATGCCCCAGCCTCGGCTCAGCCCCTCCTCGCGCGCCAGCGTCACCATCGTGTTGATCGGGCTCTGGCGGCCGCGCCGGCCCAGCAGGATCTCGGCCATCATCACCGGCAGCCCGATCAGCAGGATGCAGCCGAGGTAGACCAGCACGAAGGCCCCGCCCCCGTTGTCGCCCGCGATATAGGGAAAACGCCAGATATTGCCGAGTCCGACAGCCGACCCGGTGGCCGCGAGGATAAAGGCCAGGCGGGTCGTCCACTGACCGTGGATGGAAGTCGTGGCAGGCATCAGCGGCTCCTTGTTGGTTGTACCCGTTCCTGCATACGGCGCAGCCATATCGATTCGCGAACAACGGCGCGTGGCGGCACAAGCGGGGCTTCGAGTCGCCCGGAATTGTGGGGCACGCTTACCGTGGGCTCAACTGTGCGCGGCAAACGCTGACCCGTGACGCGAACGCGAACCTGTACGTTATGCGTGTTCCCCTCGGCTTTCGTCCCGCGCGTGCAGTACACTGCGCGGGCCATGGGAAAGCCAAAAAAGAAAAAGGATGCCGGTTCCAACACCATCGCGCTGAACCGCAAGGCGCGCCACGATTTCTTTATCGAGGACCGTCTGGAAGCGGGGCTGGAACTGCAGGGCTGGGAGGTCAAGTCCATGCGGGCCGGGCGCGCCCAGCTCAGCGAGGCGTACGTGCTGCTGCGCAAGGGCGAGGCGTTCCTGTTCGGGGCTCACATCACCCCGCTACCCACCGCCTCCACCCATATCAACCCGGACCCGAGTCGCACGCGCAAGCTGCTGCTGCACCGCTCGGAGATCAACCGCCTGATCGGCGCGGTGGAACGCAAGGGCTATACCCTGGTCCCCATGGCCCTGTACTGGAAGCATGGCCGCGCCAAGCTGGAGATCGGCCTGGCCAAGGGCAAGAAGGATTTCGACAAGCGCGCCGCCAAGAAGGACAAGGACTGGCAGCGCGAGCGTGCGCGCATCCTCAAGAGCGGCTGAGGGAGAAACCGAGGCGCGGCATCACTCGGTCGGATGGGGCCGGCCCTTCCTCCACCAGTGGCGAGTCAGCCAGCCCAGTTTCGTCACCGCCAGCACCCCCGCTGTCAGCGCCTTGACGGGCCGCAGCAAGCGCAGCCCGCGCAGCTGGTCCACCGCGAACCCCAGCAGAAACGCCCTGGGAATCATCTCCGGTGACCCCAGACGCTGCAGCGCGTGCCACCAACCGGTGGCACGCACATCGTCGCGCAGTTCGTCGACCTCGCCATGCAGCCGCAGGCGCAGTTCGCGAGCACGGCCCCGCAGGCCCAGCCAAGTGCCAGCCATGGCTACTCGGTATCCCGGCTCTCGGGCCGTGCAACCAGATTCCGCACCAGGGCACGCGTCTCCGGGTAGGTCATGCCGTGCAGCAGCCGGCCAATGCCACGCGCAACCAGCCACGCCAGCACACCGGTCAGCGCCGCCACGATCACCAGCGACAATGCCGGCGACACCCCCGCATAGGCCTGCAGCAGCATCACCACGGCCGCGACCAGCGCCAGCCACACCGTGACCACCAGTAGCCCCAGCACCACCGCAAACACGATGACCCCCACCGCATTGCGCACCAGTTGCCGGGTCTCGGTCCCCAGCAACTCGCGCGAATCCCCCAGGATACGGCCGAGGTCCTGCATTACGTCCCCGGGGTCGGCGGTATCGGAATCCGGTCGCTCGCGCGCCGGCCCGTCGTCCTGCGCCGCCATGGCCTACTTGCGGCGGGTCAATGCCGAGAACAGGGTCCCGGCCACAAAGGCCAAGCCGATCGCGGTCAGCGGGTTGTCGCGTACGTAGTTGCCGACCACGCGCAAGACGTCCTCGGAACTCTGACGCGCCTTCTCCGCCCGTTCGCGAACCTCTTCATCCGCGTGCGAAAGGCCCTCGCGGATGCGTTCCTCGGCCGTACCGGCATGTTCCGCCACGCGGTCCACGGCCTCATGGGCCTGGGCCGCCACGCGTTCAGTGGTGGAGGCGTCAAGCTCCGCTTCATCCTGCTTCTTCGCACTGCTGCTTTTCGTCGTTGCCATTACACGTACTCCCTATCGCGGGTCTGGTTCATCTTCCGACCCCTCCCCCGCGGAATTGGTTGCAGGGTCGTCGAAACCACTCAACCCCGTCAGAATTTCCGGGTCTTCCTCAATCACCTCCGAGGTATCCACCAGGGCCGTACTCCACTTGACCCTGAAGTGCTTCCAGAGGCTGGCCACAAACGCCGACAACGGCACAGCCAGGATCATGCCGATAATGCCGCCCAGCGCCGTCCCCCAGAAGAAGATCGAGATCACGACAATCGCCGGATGCAGCCCGGAGCGATCCGCCATGATCTTCGGCGTCAGCAGCCAGCTCTCGATCAGTTGCACCACGGCAAACACCACGAGCACCAGCGCAACCAGGGTCAATCCACCGCCCTCAGGCTGGAGATAGGCCACCGGAAGAGCCAGCGTCAAGCCGACGATCGTCCCCAGATAGGGCACGATATTGAGAAACCCCAGCATCAACCCGAACAGGATCGCCGCCTGCAGGCCGATCAGCGAGAACCCGGCGGCCAGCAGAACCCCCATGATCAGGGCAATCACCACCTGCCCCTGGAAGAACGCCGTCACGTAACCGACAAACAGGCGGCCCAGGAACATCAGCTCACGCTGGGTCTGGGGCCGAAAGACCGACAGGACCTCGCGCCCGCCCTCCTTCAGGCGTTCCCCCGACAGCAGCGCAAAGAACAGATACAAGGGCACAAAGGCCAGCCCGACAACCACCGTCACGTAGTGCATCAACTGCGAGCCCACACCTTCCAGGTTCGGCATGATGCTCTGGAGATCCAGGTCCTCCAGCATCGAGGCCACGCGCTCGGTCGCGTTAGGGAAATTGCGCGAGAATGACTCGTAGGCATTCTCCGCCAGTTCCGGGGCACCCTTGATGAACTCCTGAACCTGATGGCTCGCTGTGGGCACCACCAGTACCGCGACGACCACCAGCGCAATCAACACCACACCGAACAGCGAACTCACCGCCCCCATCCGCGAGAATCCCGCAATCCGCTGCAGCCAGCGCACCACCGGGTAGAGGATCAGGCTCAGCACCCCGGCCACCGACAGCGGCAGCAACAAGGCGTAGAAAAACGACACCACCTGCGCCAGCAACCAGACCAGCAGAGCCACCAGTCCGGTCAACGCCATAAACGCAGCCAACACGGCGACATAGCGAAACAGGGTCCGCTCGAAGGCGCTGAACTCGATGCTCGACTTGGGCTGGTCTTCCACGAGGAACTCGCCTTAGGGAAACACTGAGGGGTTAGATTGACCCTAACGACCCGGGCATCGTCTGCCACGGCGCACACCGCTATTTCAGGCACTGGATCACAAAAACTTCCCGCATCGCCGTACCTGCCCTTCGCAGCCGGCGAACCAACGCCATCGCAAACCACGGAAGCCGAATTCCCACCGCCGCATTGAAGCGCCATGCCGAACGGGGTCCGCACCGGGCGATCCGCGCGCGGCGTCGTTATAATGCGCGGCTTTCGCCCATTCCGACCCGAGCGCGCCCGCGATCATGGACAAGAGCTTCGACCCGAAAAGCATCGAGCAGACCCAGTACGAACGCTGGGAGGCCGCGAACATCTTCGCGCCGCCGGAATCGGGCGAGGCCAGCTACTGCATCCTGCTGCCGCCGCCGAACGTGACTGGCACCCTGCACATGGGGCATGCGTTCCAACACACCCTGATGGACACCCTGATCCGCTATCGGCGCATGCACGGCGAACGCACCCTGTGGCAGGGCGGCACCGACCACGCCGGGATCGCCACCCAGATGGTGGTCGAGCGCCAGCTCGCCGCCGACGGCAAGGGCCGCCACGACCTTGGGCGTGAGAAGTTCCTCGACGCCGTCTGGGACTGGAAAGCCGAGTCCGGAGGCACCATCACCCGCCAGATGCGCCGACTGGGCGATTCCATGGACTGGTCGCGCGAGCGCTTCACCATGGACGAGAACCTGTCCGCGGCGGTGCGCGAGGTCTTTGTGCGCCTGCATGAGGAGGGCCTGATCTACCGCGGCAAGCGCCTGGTCAACTGGGACCCGGTGCTGCACACCGCGCTGTCCGACCTTGAGGTGCTGTCGGAGGAGGAAAGCGGCCACCTGTGGCACTTCCGCTACCCGCTGGCCGACGGCTCCGGGCACCTGACCGTTGCGACCACCCGCCCGGAAACCATGCTGGGCGATACCGCCGTGGCGGTGCACCCGGAGGACGAGCGCTACCGGCACCTGATCGGCCAGACGATCAAGCTGCCACTGGTCGGGCGCGAGATCCCGATCATCGCCGATGACTACGTCGAGGCCGAGTTCGGCTCCGGCTGCGTGAAGATCACCCCGGCGCACGACTTCAACGACTACGCGATGGGCCAGCGTCACGACCTGCCGGTGATCAACATCCTGACCATCGACGCCTGCCTGAACGACAACGTACCCGAGGCCTATCGCGGCCTGGACCGCTACCAGGCGCGGCAGAAGGTCGTCGACGACCTGGACGCACTGGGGCTGCTGGAGAAGATCGACGATCACAAGCTGATGGTCCCGCGCGGCGACCGCTCCGGCACCGTGGTCGAGCCCTACCTGACCGACCAGTGGTACGTGAAGGCCGGCCCGCTGGCCGAGCCGGCGATCAAGGCGGTGGAGGACGGCCGCATCCGCTTCGTGCCGGAGAACTGGTCCAAGACCTACTTCGAGTGGATGCGCAACATCGAGGACTGGTGCATCTCGCGCCAGATCTGGTGGGGCCACCGCATCCCGGCCTGGTACGACAGCGATGGCCACGTCTTTGTGGGCCGTTCCGAGGACGAGGTGCGCGAGAAACACGGCCTGGGCACCGACGTGGCCCTGGAACAGGACGAGGATGTGCTGGACACCTGGTTCTCCTCCGCGCTGTGGCCGTTCTCCACCCTCGGCTGGCCGGAGCAGACGCCTGAGCTGCGCGACTTCTACCCGACCAGCGTGCTGGTCACCGGCTTCGACATCATCTTCTTCTGGGTCGCCCGCATGATCATGATGGGCGAGCACTTCATGGGCGACGTGCCCTTCCGCGAGGTCTACGTCACCGGCCTGATCCGCGACTCGGAAGGCCAGAAGATGTCCAAGTCCAAGGGCAACGTGATCGACCCGATTGACCTGATCGACGGCATCAGCGCCGACGACCTGGTGGCCAAACGCACCCAGGGCCTGATGCAGCCGCAGATGGCCGCGAAGATCGAGAAGACCACGCGCAAGGCCTTCCCCGACGGCTTTCCCGCGTTCGGCACCGATGCCCTGCGCTTTACCCTGGCGGCGCTGGCCACCACCGGGCGCGACATCAAGTTCGACCTCGGCCGTATCGAGGGCTACCGCAACTTCTGCAACAAGCTGTGGAACGCCTCGCGCTTCGTGCTGATGAACGTCGAGGGGCAGGACTGCTCGGCCGCCGCCGACACGGCGGAACACCGCACCCTGGCCGATCGCTGGATCCTCGACCGCCTGGCCGCCACCGCCGCGACCGCCACGCAGCAGCTTGATGCCTACCGCTTCGACCTCGCCGCGCAGACGCTGTACGAGTTCACCTGGCACGACTACTGCGACTGGTACCTGGAGCTGACCAAGCCGGTACTGAACGACGACGCCACACCGGATGCGGTCAAGCGCGCCACGCGAAATACGCTGGTCACCGTGCTCGAGGCCCTGCTGCGCCTGCTGCACCCGGTGATGCCGTTCATCACCGAGGCGATCTGGACCAGTGTGAAGCCGCACGCCGGGATCGGCGACGACGTCGAGTTCCTGGTGCAGTGCCGCTGGCCGGCGCAGGACGGCTTCCCGCGTGATGCCACCGCCACCGCCGAGCTCGACTGGGTCAAGGACTTCATCACCGGGCTGCGCCGCATCCGCGCGGAGATGGACATCGCCCCGGGCAAGCCGCTGCCGGTGCTGGTCAAGAACTGGAGCGAGGCCGACCAGGAGCGCTACACGCGCCACCGCGGCCTGCTGGAGTTTTTGGCGAAGCCCGAGAGCGTCACCTGGCTGGATGCGGCCGACGAGGCACCAGAGTCGGCGATGGCGCTGGTCGACGACATGCAGCTGCTGATCCCGCTGGCCGGGCTGATCGACAAGGATGCCGAGCTGGCACGCCTGGACAAGGAGATCGGCAAGCTCGACAAGAACCTCGAGCAAAGCGAGAAGCGCCTGTCCAACGAGAGCTTCGTCGACCGTGCCCCGGCCGAGGTGGTGCAGAAGGAACGCGACCGCGTCGCCGAGATGCAGGCCACCCGCGAACAGCTCGCCGACCAGCGCGAACGCATCCGCGCGATGTAGCGACGGCGACCGCTACTGCAGGGAATCAGCTGATCCGGTCGAGCATCCCCTGATGGCGGATCAGCCGGGCGAACAACCGCCCTGTGTGATACCAGTGCAGCATCCAGATTTCCCGCGCCAGCCGCAGTTGCGGTACCCGCGGCGAATGCTCGGCAGGGCAGGGACAGACCTCGAGCCCCACCCCGCGCGCAATGGCCACCGCCCGGGGCAGATGGAAGCGACTGGTCACGAGCACGCAGCTCGGCAGGCGGCCGCCAAGGCGCTGGGCCAGGAGATCGCGGGCGTTTTTCAGGTTCTCCAGGGTGTGGCGAGAGTCCTCTTCACAGAAGATACGAGAGGCCGGGATGCCGCGCCGGCGCAGAAAGGCGGCCCCCGCGGCCGACTCGCTGGGCCCTTCCGGTGAGGTATACCCGCCCAGCAGCAGAACGCGGGCCTCCGAGTCGCGGCGCAGCAGGCGCAGGGCCCGCAACAGGCGCAAGCGGTAACCCGGTCCAGGGCAACTCTCTTGTAACTGCTGCCCCAGGACGATGATCCAGGGCGCCCGCCCCGGACAATTCAGGCTCCGAACCCACAGATGCATGCGCGCCCACAGCGCGAGCCAGCTAAGCCCCGCCGTCAGCACAATGACCAGATTGGACAGCCCAAAGGTCAGCAGCCCGTCCGGCCCGACGCGCCGCAGCCCTACCCGACCGCCGATCACGACTTGCCCCCCATACTTGCCCCCTGGCGATTCGCTGGCGGTCGACTTGTCGCGTCCCATGAGAGCACCCACTCTGCCGGCCCGCCCTGCAAAACCGCTTATTCCCTGCATTTGGAGGGTACCACGCCCCTCTGGGGTTGCGTATCATCGGCCCCGGGCCGGGAGGTGCACGGCGCGCCCAGCACCTCCCAAAGGGAAACAATGAGAGTTTCCCCAGGGAAACACTTTCGGATTCCGCCGCTACTTAGGGGAGAGACGTGGCATCACAAACCGCAATGGAACAGGAAGTCGCCCGACTGATCGTCGACAGCCTGAATCTCGAAGAGGTCAGCCCCGAGGACATCGAGCCGGAGGCCCCCTTGTTCCGCGAGGGCCTTGGGCTGGACTCGATCGATGCCCTGGAACTGGCACTGGCCATCTCGCGTGCCTATGGCGTGCAGATCCGCTCCGATGACGAGAACAACCGCCAGATATTCGCATCCTTGCGGGCCCTGACCGCCCATATCGAGGCGCATCGATCCACGTCGTGAACGCTCGCCTCACCGCCGGGGTAGCACTGGGCTACCCGGTGGCCGTGATCGCAGGCAGCTTCCTGGACGTGCCGCAACTTCCACTGGCCTGGCTCGCGCTGATTGCCCTGGTCGTGGCGTGGCCAGCCCTGCCCATGATCGGGCGCGTGGCAATGGCACTGGCGCTGGGCGCCCTGGTGGTGCTCCTGGGCACCGAACCGGCCGGCAAAGGGCTGATCTACGCGATACCGGTACTGATTCAAGGGGCGCTGGCATGGCTGTTCGCCCGCTCGCTGCGTCCGGGCAAGACACCCCTGATTACGCAGTACGCCCTGGCGTTGGGGGCCACGGACAGCCAGGAAGTGCGGCGTTATACACAGCGGCTGACCGTCGCCTGGGCCCTGTTGTGCGGTGGGCTCGCCCTGCTGTCGGCGGTCCTCGCGATAGCGGTGTCCACCACCACCTGGGCCCTGTTCGCAAACGGGATCAATTATCTGTTCCTTGCGGCCCTGTTCGTGCTGGAATATCCGTTACGGCGCTGGTTTCTGCGCGATGAGCCCCGGGCGGGTTTGCTGCCCTATCTCACCGCATTGGCGCGCGCCGACCATCGTCGCATCCTGAGGCAATAATGAGGGACTCGAACACGCCAGCGCTGCTCGCCGATCATTCCACGCCACTCGCCTGGGTGGCAGGGCGCGGCGTATCGCGTGCCGCATTTCTGGCAGACGTTCGAGCCCTTGGCCAGCGCATCCCGGCCGGCGGGGCTCACTTCAACCTGTGCGAGAACCGCTATCGCTTCACGGTCGCGTTTGCCGCGATCCTGTTGCGCGGGGGCACCAACATCCTCCCGCCCAATCGAGCCCGCCAGACCCTGAGCGAAATTGCCGAGCGGCATCCCGGCGCCCATGCCCTGGTGGACGAGCCGGATCTTCCGATCCGCATGCCGGTCATCCCGGTGACCGAGGACGGGACACGGCCCGCCCGCGACTCGGCCATACCCGCGATCCCGGCGGACCAGCTGGCCATTCACGCCTACACCTCCGGCAGTACAGGTCACCCCACGGCCCACAGCCGCCGCTGGGACAGTCTCCACATCGTGACCCAACAGGCCCTGCAACGCTTTGGGCTGGACGCCGATGGCGGAACGCTGGTGGGTACCGTACCTGCGCAACACATGTACGGCCTGGAATCCACGGTGCTGTATGCCCTGCTCGGCCCCTGCACACTGCTGGCCGACCGTCCGTTCTTCCCGGACGACATCCGCCGGGCCCTTGTCGACCACGCGCCGGCGAATCTGGTCACCACCCCGTTCCATCTGGATGCCTGCCTGCGCGCGGGCCTGGCCTGGCCCAGGGCGGCGCGCGTACTCAGCGCCACCGCCCCGCTGGAGCGTGAACGGGCACAGTCCGCGGAAACGCTGTTCGGCACAACCGTCCGCGAGATCTACGGCTGCACCGAGGCCGGCGCGATCGCCAGCCGCGAGACTGCACGGGAATCCCTCTGGACAGTCTATGACGGCATCCGGCTAACCACGCTGGACAGCGATCAGGTCGCAGTACAGGGACCTCAGCACCCGATGCCGGTACCTTTGCCCGACCGCATCGAGCTGGAGGATGCCCAGCACTTTCGCATGTGCGGACGCCTGGCGGACCAGCTCAATATTGCCGGCAAACGCGCTTCCCTCACCGAACTCAACCGTCGCCTGAATGCCATCCCCGGCGTACGGGATGGCGTGTTCATTCCGCCCGATCCGGAGCGGACAGGCGGAACCGCACGCCTGGCTGCGATCGTCGTGGCGCCCGAACGCTCCGAGGCCGAGATCCTGACCGCACTCGCGGAAACCACGGACCCGTTGTTTCTCCCGCGTCCCCTGATCCGCGTGGACACCCTCCCTCGCAGCGCGACGGGCAAGGTGCCGCGCCAGGTCCTGCTGGATCTGCTGGACCAGCACAGCCAGTGCGCCTGAACCATGACATCGATCACCGCCACCCGCCGCATCCCGGATAGCCACCCGTCACTGCCCGGACACTTCCCGGATCAGCCCGTCGTGCCCGGGGTGGTCATCCTCGACACGGTGGATGCGGTCGCGCGCGAAAGCGGTCTGGGCTCGGTGGCCGCCCTGCCGCGAGTGAAGTTCCTGGCGCCGCTCCTGCCGGGCGTCGAGTTCCGTGTGGAGATCGACTCACCCGGGACCAGCGGCCTGTGTGCGTTCCGCGTCGTCCGCGACGGCCCGGAGACCCCCGAAGTCCTGTGTAGCGGACAGCTAAGGCTGCGCGACGGCGGTCAATCGGCATGAGCCGCGGGTGGTTCAGCCAGGGGGAGCGAGGATCCCCCCTGGCCCTGCGCATCATCCTGTGGGTCGCCTTGCATCTCGGCCGGCCGGCCGGACGTGTGCTGCTGTATCCGATTACCGCCTATTTCCTGCTGTTCGCTCCCAGGTCCCGGGGTTACAGCCGGGATTATCTGCGCCGGGTGCTCGGGCGCGAACCGCGCCTGCGCGAAATCGCCCGTCACTTCCACAGCTTCGCGTCGGTGATCCTGGACCGCGTCTTCCTGCTGGCCGGCAAGGATGACTGCCTGGACCTGCATGTCTACGACCGCGAGATCTTTCTGGAACATGTCGAAAGCGGCCGCGGTGCCCTGCTGCTGGGGGCCCACCTTGGCAGTTTCGAGGCCTTGCGGGTGCTGGCGGTCGGCAAACACGACTTTCCGGTTCGGGTCCTGATGTACCGCGACCACAACCAGCGCATCACCCAGCTGCTGGAGGCGCTCAACCCCCAGGTCGCCGCATCGGTCATTCCCCTGGGCGAGATGGAAACCCTGCTGCACGCGCGCGACTGCCTGGAGCAAGGAGGAATTGTGGCCACCCTGGCCGATCGCGTGGCCGAGAGCGACAAGATGATCGAGTGCCGGTTTCTCGGGGGCCGGGCCTGGTTTCCCCAGGGTCCCCTTCTTCTGGCAGCCGTGCTGAAAGTCCCGGTTATCCTGTGCTTTGGGCTCTATCGCGGCGGCAATCGCTACGATATCGTCTTCGAACGCTTCGCCGATTCCATCGAGGCGCCCCGCGGCCAACGCGAGGCCGCACTGGCCGAATGGGTCCAGCGCTACGCCGATCGCCTCGAGGCACGTGTGCGCGAAGCCCCGTACAACTGGTTCAACTTCTATGACTTCTGGAATGACTCGTCCCGCTAAGCCTTGCTTCCGGCACCTGCTCGGCGTCCGTGCACTGGTCCTGGCGGTGCTCCTCCTGGCCTGCCCGCTGTTCGCAAAGGCGGAGACCTCTGGCGACACGCTGGACCAGATCCTGAAGGCACTGGCCGACGATCCACCCTCGCACATCGACTTCCGCGAGACCCGCGAAGACCCCCTGCTCGAATTTCCCGAGACCCGTACCGGTACGCTCGTGTTCGAACCACCGGACACCCTGGAGCGCCGGATGGATGGCGACGGCGGCGAACGCGTGCGTATCGAAGGGCGCCAGGTGATCGTGGAACGTCGAGGTTCCAGCCGCGAGGTGGACCTGGACGAACAGCCAGGCCTGGCCGCCTTCGCCGCGCTGTTTCGCTCCCTGGCCAAGGGGGAGCGCGAGGGGCTGGAAGAACACTTCGAGGTCGCGACAGAGGGCACCCTGGCCGCCTGGACGCTGGAGCTTACCCCGCGTGACCGGGCCCTTCGTCGCATGATCCTGGGACTCGAGCTCCAGGGCGAGGACGGCGCACTCCTGCGCCTGGATACCGAAGAATCCGGAGGGCGCCGCAGCCGTATGCAACTCGATCCCCAGGGCGGCGACTGATCAGTGCCGCGCCGTTTCGCCCTCTCACCGGGACCGGCATTCTGGCTGATCGGACTGTTGATCGCGGCGGGGATCCTGCTGTGGCGCGGCGAACTGGTGACCGACCTGCAGGGTTTTACCCCGGAACCGGTCACCGAGAGCGGAGTCGCCCTGGATCCCGGGGGCGGTCCTGCCGGACGAATCCTGCTGATTGGCATCGAGGGCGGCGATAGTGACACACGCGCGGATGCCAGCGACCACCTGGTGCGAGTGCTGCGCGACGACCCCACAGTCGCAGAGATCCGCAACGGACGCCTCGACCCGGACGATCCCGCCCTGGATTTCCTGCTCGAGCACCGCTATCTCCTGAGCCCCGAGGTCACCCCGGAGCGCTTCTCCGTCGAGACCCTGCGCGCGCAACTGGAGGAACGCCGGGAGGACCTGGGAAGTGCCGCTCCGCTGATGCCCCGGGAGCTGATCGGCCGGGACCCCACGGGCGAATCGCTGGTGGTACTGGAGCAGCTCGGCCAGGCCGGAGGCGCGGGGCAGCGCGACCGCCACGGCGTCTGGGTTGACCCGGATCGTGACCGCGCCCTGCTGGTTCTGCACAGTGCGGCGGACGGCATGGACCTGGATGGTCAGGAATCGCTCCTGAAGGCGCTGGACAGGGCCTTCGCCGAGTACGCGGACGATCTGGACCTGCTCGTCGCGGGTCCTGCGGTGATCGCAGTCGAGTCGCGCGGGCGCATCCGGGGCGAGATCACGGTTTTCAGCCTGGCCGCGAGCCTGGCCCTGGCCACGCTCCTGCTGGTCGTGTTCCGCCACCCCCACCCGGTCTGGCTCGCGGCCGTTCCGCTGGCCACCGGTATCCTGGCCGGTGCGGCAGTGGTGACGCTGGTGTTCGGTCATCTGCACGGGATCGCGCTGGCATTCGGGATCACTGTGCTGGGCATCGCGCTCGACTACCCGTTGCACCTGTTCGCGCACGGCCGACAGCCGCCGAGTGACGGGATGCACGGAGTCGCGCGCGAGCTGTGGCCGGCCATTGGTCTGGGCGCCGGGAGCACCGTACTGGTCTACGCACTGATGGCAATCACGGGCTTTTCCGGCATGGCCCAGCTCGGGCTGTTCGTGCTGACCGGGGTCGGCGTGGCGGCCATCACCACGCGCTGGGTGCTGCCCCGCCTGATGCCTAAGACACTCCAGCGCGATGGTGTGCCCCCGGCCCGACTGCGGGTACCGACCGCCCTGACGCAGCCGCCCCTGACGGTACGCTGGGTCCTGGCAGCCGCTGTTCTGGGGGCCCTGGTGGTCATCGCCAGCACCGACCCGTTCCCCTGGGAGGACAACTTGGGCGCGCTGCACCCGGTGCCGCAGGAGCACATCGACCGCGACCGCGAACTGCGCCATGCCCTGGGCCTTCCGGATATCCGCCATGCCCTGCTGATCACCGCTCCGGACCCCGAGCGAGCGCTGCAGACCGCCGAGGCGCTGAACCCGGGCCTTGAAGATCTGCGCGACCAGGGGACGCTGACGGACTACGACCATGCGGCCCAGTCCCTGCCGAGCCAGACCCTGCAGCGCACCCGCCAGGATGCCCTGCCCGCCGCGGACACCCTGCGCGAACGACTGGACACCGCGCTAGACGGGCTGGGCTTTCGCGCGGACGCCTTCGACCCCTTTCTGGAGGACGTAGCACGCACGCGCGAGCTGGAACCGCTGACCCCGGAGACGCTGCCGGAAGGGCCGCTGCGCCAGACGACAGGCACCCTGCTGATGCCAGACGAGGAGCGCGGCGACTGGACGGCCTGGGTGCGCCTGAGCAGCGTGGAGGATGCGACGGAGGTGAGGCAGTGGCTGCAACGGGAACCGCTGGCGGACCTGCCCGACCTGACCGAGGTGAGCGTGCAGCATATCGATTTTCTGCGTGCCTCGGAGGATCTGGTCATCGGGTTCCGCGATCAGGCGCTGGAACGACTGGCGCTCGGCGTGGTGGCCGTGGCACTGCTGCTGCTACTGGTCACCCGTGCACCCGGGCGCAGCCTGCGCATCCTGACAGCAGTGGGCAGCGGGCTGATCCTGACCGTGGCCGCATTGATTCTGCTCGGGATCCCCTTGTCCCTTTTCCACCTGATTGCGCTGCTGCTGATTGTGGGGCTCTGCCTGGACTATGCGGTGTTCTTCAGTCGTCCCCTGAAAGACAAGCAGGCGAGGCAACTTACCGCTGCCTCGGTCAGCATTTGCGCGCTGTCCACTTTGGCCGTGTTTGGTCTGCTGGCCATGTCCAGCCTGCCGGTACTGCGCGCCATGGGCCTCACCGTAGTGCTGGGCGTGGTATTTTCCTTTCTCGCAGCCGCGCTTCTGGCGCAGCCCCCCCGGTCACGCCGTACAGTAGTCACCAACCCCTGACCCCACCGCCAGAAGTCCCGCCAATCGCAGCCCGCCGAATGAACCCACTGGTAATCTCCGCCCACACCCTGACCTCCGCCACCGGAACCGGCCGCCAGGCCAATGCCGATGCACTGCGCAAAGGGAACAGCGGGCTGCGCGCCTGCGACCTGGAATCCGTGCGTCTGGACACCCACATCGGGCGCGTGGCAGGCGTCGAAGGCATCGCGCTGAAGGATCGGCTCGCCCCGTTCCAGTGCCGCAACCACCAACTGGCCGAACTGGGGCTGCGTCAGGACGGCTTTATCCAGGCAGTCGAGGCCGCCCGGGCGCGCTACGGTGCCGGACGCATCGCAATCCTCATGGGCACCAGCACCTCGGGCATCGCGGCGACGGAGCAGGCCTACCACCGCCGCGACCCGGCTACCGGGGAGCTGCCGCCGGACTACGACTATCAGCACACGCAGAACATGTTCTCGCTGGCCGATTTCGTCGCCACTCGGCTCGAACTGCGGGGGCCGGCAATGGTGACCTCCACGGCCTGTTCGTCCAGCGCCAAGGTCTTCGCTGATGCGGAACGCTTTATTGCGGCGGGGCTTTGCGACGCCGCCGTGGTCGGCGGGGTCGACAGCCTCTGCGGGATGACCCTGCATGGATTCAATGCGCTGCAGCTCGTCGCACCGGGCCCCTGTCGGCCGCTACACGCCGAGCGCGCAGGGATTTCCATCGGCGAGGCCGCCGGTTTCTTCCTGCTGGAGAAGGCCGACAGCGGCGCGGCGGGCCCCAGACTGATCGGCTACGGCGAATCCAGCGATGCTCACCACATGTCCGCGCCGCATCCGGAAGGGCTCGGCGCGGCACGGGCCATGGAGCAGGCCCTCCAGCGTGCCCGACTGCCCGCGGAGGGGATCGACTACGTACTCATGCATGCCACCGCGACCCCGGCCAACGATCGCTCCGAGGCGCGCGCCCTGGTACACCTGTTCGGCGCGGACAGTCGCGCCACCGGCACCAAGGGCCTGACCGGCCACACCCTCGGCGCGGCCGGCGCGGTCGGGGTCGCTCAGGCGCTGGCAAGCCTGGAGCGGGGCTTCGTACCCGCCACGGCGGGACTGGACCAGCCAGACCCGGAACTGCAACTGGACGCCCGCATGACCGCCGAGGAGCGCGACATCCGCCATGTACTCGTAAACGCATTCGGCTTTGGTGGCAACAACTGCAGCCTGCTGCTGGAGGCCGCATGAAGGTCGACATTGCGGCCGTGGGCCTTCTGGGCCCCGGATTCGACGATTTCGCTTCGGCACGCCCCGTTCTCGCCGGGCACGAGGCCTATGTACGGGCACCCGCGAAGATCCCTCCGACCAGCCTGCTGCCGGCCAATGAACGCCGCCGCACCACGGACACGATTCGGCTGGCGCTGAAGGTCGCGGAGGAGGCTACGGCCGATTGCGATCGCAGCCAGTTGCGCTCGGTGTTCGCCTCGTCCTCCGGGGACATGGACATCATCGACCGCATCTGCGATGCCCTGACGCAGCCGGAACCCATGGTCTCGCCGATGCAGTTCCACAACTCGGTACATAACGCGCCGGCCGGCAACTGGTCGATCGCGACGGGGAATCCGGCTCCGGCAACGGCCCTCTCCGGCTTCGATGCGACGCTGGTGGCGGGGCTGCTGGAGGCCGCCACACTACTGCAGGCTGACGGTGGCAAAGTCCTGCTGGCCGCCTACGATGTCGCCTCCATGGCCACGTTCCGGCGTGTACGGCCCATCACCGAGCCCTTTGCCGTCGGCCTGCTACTGGCCCCCGCGGGTGACGGGCGCCCCACGCTCGAAATGGCCCTGGGAGAAAGTGGCGATCCCACCCCCTGCCGCCAGGACGCGCTGGAGGCCCTGCGCGGCACCAACCCAGCCGCCCGTGCCCTGCCCCTGCTGGAGGTGCTCGCGCGCGGCGAAGGTGGCCATGTTACGCTTGCCGCGCCGCTGGGACGATCGCTGGAGATTCGCGTCACGCCTTGATCTCCGCATTCTTCCTTAACAACGGATCAGGACGATCCCACATGAAGGCCGCCACTCCCCAACTGAACCACGAGGCGATCTGCCGCATGCAGGCGCGATGTGTCTGCTGGAGTCCGTGCTCGAATGGGACGAGCAGGCGATCCGTTGCCGCGCCACCGGCCACCGCGCCCCCGACAACCCCCTGCGTAACGCAACCGGGCTCCCGGCCCTGGCGGCGCTCGAGTACGGCGCCCAGGCGATGGCCGTGCATGGCGCCCTGCTGGCCGACACCGGGCCACCAAAGGCCGGCTTCCTGGCCGCGGTACGCAACCTGCGCGTACACCGCGCTCTGCTGGACGACCTGAGCGCGGATCTCGACATCACGGCCCGCAGCGTGATGTCGGATCGCAACAGCTCCATCTATGATCTCGAGGTGTCGGCCGACGGCGAGCCCGTCCTGTCCGCGCGGGCGACCGTGATCCTGCAACCGGAGGACAGCCCGGCATGAGCCATCGCGCACTGATCACCGGCGCCAGCGGCGCCATCGGACAGGCCATCGCGCGGGCGCTCGCCAGTACCGGCTGCGAGGTACTGCTGCACGCACACCGCAACCCCGAGCCCGCCCGGGAGCTGGCCGATCAGATCCGCTCCGACGGGGGGCAGGCCGATGTCCTGGTCTTCGATATTACCGATGCCGATGCCGCACGCGCGCAGCTGGAACCCGTCGCAGCCGCACAGCCCGTGCAGGTCCTGGTGCACAACGCGGGCGTGCACGACGATGCCCCCCTGGCCGGCATGAGCCCCGAGCAATGGGCCCGGCCGATCGATGTCGCGCTCAACGGGTTCTACAACGTGGTGCAGCCGCTACTGCTGCCCATGATCACCACCCGCTGGGGACGTGTGATTGCGATCTCCTCCGTGGCCGGCGTGGTCGGCAACCGTGGCCAGGCCAATTACGCCGCGGCCAAGTCGGGACTGCACGGTGCCATCCGCTCGCTGGCGCAGGAAGTCGGGTCACGCGGCATCACGGCCAATGCGGTGGCCCCGGGAATCATCGAAACTTCGATGAGCGAATCCAGCTTCGACGCCGAAACGATCAAGCGCATGGTGCCCGTGCAGCGCGCCGGACGTCCCGAAGAGGTCGCCGGACTGGTGGCCTATCTGGCCTCCGAACAGGCCGGCTATGTCTCCGGGCAGGTGATCGGTATCAATGGCGCACTGGCCTGAGTCGAGCCGATGGCGGTCGTCCACGCCCTGATACCGGCCCATAACGAGGCACCCACGATCGCCACCGTGGTCGCGGCTACTCGTCCCCACGTCGACCGGGTGATCGTGGTCGACGATGGCTCGCGGGATGACACCGCCGACCGGGTCCCATCCGAACCCGGGGTCGTGGAGGTCCTGCGTTTAGCGCGAAACCGCGGCAAGGCGAACGCGCTGTGGACTGGTATGCAGCACGCCCTGGAACAGGGGGCGGATGCCGTGGTCACGTTGGATGCGGATGGCCAGCACGATGCCTCGGAGATACCGAACCTGATCGCCGCCTGGCGCACCCACCCCGACCATCTGGTAATCGGGGCGCGGCTCAAGGGGCGGGAAGCCACGCCCCCTCTGCGTCTGTTCGGCAACCGGACCGCCGACTTCTGGATTGGCTGGGCCTCGGGACAACCTCTGCACGATTCGCAGTCCGGCTTTCGCCTGTATCCGGCATCGCTACTGCGACGGCTCACGTTGCCCCATGACGAGCGCCGCAGCTTTGTATTCGAGAGCGAGGCCCTGATCGAGGCCGAGCGCCTGGGGTTCCCGGTCACCCTGGTTCCCGTACGCTGCATCTATCCGGATCAGCACCGCGCAAGCCATTTCCGGGCCGCCACGGACACCCTGCGCATTATCCGGATGGTCGCCCTGCGCCTGCTTGCACGCGGTTTGCACCCACTCGGCCTGCTGCGGCATCTGGGGCTGCTTCGCCGGCCCTGAAAGTCACGGAACAGTCGGATTCTTAAATCTTTTTCTCGGGACAGGCGTGGCAATTCGCAGCCACGCTGCCTACACTGCGAAGTGATCATTCATCATCAAGGACGACACTATGTCGACAAGACTCCTGCTGGTCCTTTTCGTGGCTGGCGTGCTCCTGCTGGCAGGCTGCCGCGGCACCGCCCCGGTGCAAGACGTCAGCGACACCACGGTGACCGACGTGCACGGCGAGCGCCCGAGCGCGGAGCAGATGCAACAGGCCATCCGCAACGCCGGCGCGGCACTCGGATGGGAGATGAGCGAGGCCGACCCCGGTCTGCTGGAAGGCCGACTGGCGCTGCGCGACCACGTCGCGGTGGTCGAGATTCCCTACCGGGATGGGGAGTACAGCATCCGCTACAAGGATAGCTCGAACCTCAACTACGAGGATGGTCGCATTCACCCCAACTACAACAACTGGGTGCAGAACCTGGACAACCAGATCCGCGCGGAAGTCTCGGCCCTCTGACCCCCACCCTCCCCAGGGAAACCCAAAAGGCCGGGCTCATGCCCGGCCTTTGATCAATCCGCCCATCCGAAACACCCGGTAGCAGACGCAACGCCTCCCATCCCGTCCTCTGTCTAGTCGTCACGTGGGCGCGACGCCCGGCTGTCGGTGTCGGAGGATTCACGGTAGTCGCTCTCATAGCGCCGGTCGGGCCCCTCACCCTCCGGCTCCGAGTCACGTTCACGATGGTCGCGGCCTTCGCCATCGCCATAGTCGCGATTCGGCACGTTCGACAACAGGCGTCCCGCGCGATCCTCCAGGCGATCCCGCGTGGGCTTGTCCGCCAGCTCCCCCGCACTCTGCGCGAGGTGGTGATAGAGGTCGCGATACGAGCCCGCCATCGTCGCGAACAGGGTGGCCGTCCGATCGAAGTGGTCGTTGACCTGACCCCGATAGCGCGTCAGTTCCTGCATGCGCCGATCCAGTTCCTCCTCCAGCTCGCGTATGAGTTTGCGCTCATCGCTGGTCACACGGCCCACCCAGAAACCCACCAGGCCAGCCACCACGATCGCCAGAATCCCAAGGGCCGTCCACAGCCCGACTGCCGTCTGATCTTCCACTGTCACCTTCCACGAGGAAACACGAAGGCCATTGTGCCGCACGACTACGGTGAACGCACTCGCTGCCCCCCGCCGCTGCCGTGCTAATCTCCTTCGACGCGAACTACGTCAACGGAACCCACCCAACCTGGCGAGGGGTACATGTTCGATCAACTGCCGAAACCGTCGATCGACGCATCCGAAGGACGCTGAACGATGAGCCGGATGAAGACCGCGGGCTGGACACTCCCGATCCTCATTATCGGCCTGGCCGGGCTCCTGTCCGGCTGCGCCCCCACCACGCTCAAGGCCCCGGCCGCCCCCGAGGATCCGGTCATCGTGGCCGTGCTGGACCATGGCCGCCATTCGAGCCTGGTCATCCCCAGCGATCCACCCGGGCACTGGTTGCGCTATTCCTATGGCGACTGGTCGTTCTACGTGGAACGCGAGACGGGACCCGGTGCGATGCTCGCAGCCGTGTTTGCTTCGACCCCGGCTGCACTGGGCCGCCAGGAGCTCGAGGGTGTCAACCTGAACGCAGCCGTGCGGGGCGGACTGCGGGTTCCGCTGGAGGACATCCACCACATCGAGGTCCCGGCCACGCGAGCACGCGCTCTGGTCGAAAAACTGGAGGCGATATGGGAGGACGGTGCCGACGAGCGCGTCGACTCGGACACCTGGGGCATGAGTTTCGTTGGTCACCCGGATGCCTACACGCTGCGACACAACTCGAACCGCGTGGTCGCGCAGTGGCTGGAGAGCCTGGATGTCGAGGTTTCGAGGAAACCGATACTGTCGAACTGGCGGGTCGAGGTCCCTTGATCCAGATCCCCGGCCTGTGGCATGGCACGAAGCTGCCCTCAAACGGCCTGCGGGCAACCTTGTGCTAGGGAGACGCTGATTTAATCGCGCGTCCGCGCTCGAGTCGCTTTTGCGTGCGAACAAGGCGCGGTGACTGCCGTGCAGTCATTCTGCACAAAGGAGCCGCAACGCCGTTCCCGCGCCCGTTTTTGATCAACAACGGGCGGGTAGAACCACTACCCGCTACACGACGCGCCTTGTCTCGGAAAACAGGGGGCACCAACGCGGACGTGCAATTAAATCAGCGTCTCCCTAGAGGCCGTGCACCCATTCCAGGACGGCGTCCTGGAGGTTCCGCCCATGCCCAATGTGCGCCCGTGAGCCGTTCACCATCACCGCGACGATCACGTCGTCGCCGCTGGAGGTGCGGACATATCCCGCCACCGCCGAGACCTCGTTGATGTGGCCGGTTTTCAGGTGCATCTGTCCGCGCAAATCACCATTTCGGAAGCGGTTACGCAGGGTTCCATCCAGTCCTGACAGCGCCAGGGAGGATTGGAACTCGGGACGGTGTGGGTGCTTCCAGCCCGCCTCAAGGATCTCGCCGAGTTGGCGCGCGGTCATGCGGGCATCGCGACTGAGACCCGAGCCGTTGTCGACCACCATGCCGCCGACATCCACGCCCATGTCGCGCAGCGAATTGACCAGGGCCTCGCGCCCCTTCTCCATCGTTGCGGGCGGGCCCTTCTTGCGCGCCCCCAGGGTGAGCAGCAGGTGATCGCTCATCACGTTCGAGCTCCACTTGTTGGAGACCCGGATCAGATCCGACAGGGGCCGCGAACGGTGGCGCACAATCGGCTCATCGTGCAGCACGGGCAGCACACCCGTACGCACCGTACCCGCCAATTCACCCCCCCACTGATCCCAAGCCATGCGGAACATCTCGGCATGATTGGCCTCCGGAGTGAGCACCGAACGCAGCATCTCGTAGTTGCCGCAATTCACTGGATACTGTCCGGAGAAGGTCACCCGCTGGGCGTCCTGATCGACATTGAACCGGATCCCCCTTTGCCACTCGCCGCAACCACCGCGCGTCGGTTGCAGGCGGTTGACGACCTCGAGCCCGGGCAGGGGTGGATCGACCACCACATCGATGCCGTTGCCGCGGCGTTCGGGACGCACATGGAAGCGCTGGGCATTGGAATTCACATGCAGGGCATACGGCAGCTGGTTGTACGCCCGCAGTGGCTGGCGGTTGAAGTCTCCAGGGTCCCCATTCGGGAGCTGGAAGTGGCTGGCATCCAGGATCACATCGCCCTCGATGCGCTTGAGCCCGGTACGGCGCAACTCGCCGATCATGCTCCAGTATTCCTCGCTCACCATGCCCGGGTCGCCCGTCCCGCGGATCACCAGGTCGCCGCGCAGCACACCGTCCTGAACAGGGCGGGTGGCCCAGATCTCGGTTGTCCATGTGTAGTTCGGCCCCAACTCGTGCAGGGCCGCCAGCGAAGTGGCCAGCTTGACCGTCGAGGCCGGGTTAAAGGGGGTGTCTGCGTTGAGCCGGGCGAGAACGGCGCCGTCCGGGACACGCTGCACCCAGAGGCCCACCGAGGCGGGAGACAGACCTTGAGCCTGAATGGCCCGCTGCAGGGGCGATGGCAGGTGTTCGAACTGCGCCTGGGCCGGCGAGCCGACCAGCAACAGAGTCAAACACAGGATCCAGAAAAACGAAGTCCGGCGGAGCCACCGTCGGGAACCCCAGAAAAGACTCATGCGCATCGAAGCCACCACCCCGCAGCGGACACCGTATCGACACGACAATAGTCACCCGCCATGGGAAGACTGGCAAGCCCCAAACGAACACAAACCCGGGCAGGCCAGGCAACCTCGAGATCGTCTCAGGCGCGTTCGAACGGAAAGTCGATGACCTGCTCGATACGCTCCGCGCCCAATAGCTGCATCAGCAGGCGATCCACCCCCAGCGCGACACCGGCACATTCCGGTAGACCCGACTCCAGCGCGGCCTCCAGATGGGCATCCGGCTGGGGCAGCGTCTGGCCTCGCTGGCGACGCAGGGCCTGGTCACGCTCGCGCCGCTCGTGAAACTGGCCGGGGTCGCTCAATTCGTGGTAACCATTGGCCAGCTCCAGCGCACCCCAGTACACCTCGAAGCGCGCCGCGAGCCGGACGTCATGCTGACAAGGGCGCGCCAGCACCGCCTGGCTCTCGGGATAGTCAAACACCACCGTGAGCCGGGCGCCGGGAAACCCCGGCGCAATCACCAGGCTGATCAGGAGATCCAGCCAGGCGTCCCGATCCAGCACCCCCTGAATCTCCATCCCATGCTGCACCGCGACAGCCTGCAGCTCGTCGGCATCGGCCACCAGAGGATCCACTCCCAGATACTGCTGGAACAACGCCTGGTAAGAGATCTCGCGCAAGCGGGTCGGGCGTCTCCAGCTCGCGTCCAGGGCCGCCTGGCTCATGATCAGCGCCACCACCTCGCGCGCCAGGCGGCGGTGGTCCATCCCGTGGCGATACCACTCCAGCAGCGTAAACTCCGGATTGTGACGGGGCCCGGATTCGCCGCCCCGAAAGACGCGGGCAATCTGGTAGATGTCAGGCGCGCCATCGGCAAGCAGACGCTTCATCGGGTATTCCGGCGAGGTCTGCAGGTAGCCGCTGGCACCGTCCGGGCTGGTCGCGGTCCAGCTCTCGACCATCGGGTCCAGCGGCGCCCCGTGGCTCAGGATCGGGGTTTCCACCTCGAGCACATTGCGTGCAGCAAAAAACCCGCGCAGGCCCGCCAGCAACCGCGCGCGCGCCTCCCGGGCCGCCGCGGCGCCCGGTCGCCAGTCGGTCATGCCCGGCCTCCCGCGACGATCAGACGCGCGAGACGTACTCGCCGGAGCGGGTATCGACCTTGACCGTCTCCCCTTCCTCGACGAACAGCGGGACCTTGACCACAGCACCGCTCTCCAGCGTTGCGGGCTTGGTACCGCCCTGGGCGGTATCACCGCGTACGCCCGGGTCGCACTGGGTAATCTTCATCTCGACGAAGGCCGGGGGCACCACCGACAGCGGCTCGCCGTTCCACAGGGTTACGGTGCAGACATCCTGTTCCTTCAGCCACTGACCGCAGCCACCCAGCGCCGCCTCGCCGACCGCGTACTGTTCAAAGGTATCCGGCACCATGAAATGCCAGAACTCGCCATCGTTGTAGAGATACTGCATCTCGGTATCCATGACATCGGCCGCCTCGACCGACTCCCCGGACTTGAAGGTCTTTTCCAGCACCCGCCCCGTGCGCAGGTTGCGCAGCTTGACGCGGTTGAAGGCCTGGCCCTTGCCCGGCTTGACGAATTCGTTCTCGACGATGGCCTGCGGGTCGCCATCCAGCAGGAGTTTGAGACCGGCCTTGAATTCGTTGGTACTGTAGGTTGCCATTGCGCGTCAGTCCTCAAGCGATTGCGTGGCGCGGACACGACCGCCCACAAACGAGCCCGCCATGTCCACAAAGCCCGTCATGATAACGCGCACGCCGCGGGGAACCCAGCCGATCCAGCGGAACCCGGCGGAGCGCCTCACCCCCGCCTGGCAGCAAGCCCTCGCCAGCGCGATCCGTGACCCGGAAACCCTGGCCCGCGAACTGGAGCTGGAGCCGGACCGCCTGCCCGGTCTGCACGCCGGCCATGCCCTGTTTCGCGTGCGTGTCCCGAGAAGCTACCTCGCGCGCATGCGCAAGCGGGATCCACACGACCCCCTTTTACTCCAGGTCCTGCCGCAGAATCGGGAAACCGAGGAGCATCCGGGATTCGTGGCGGATCCGGTGGGCGACCACGACGCCCTGGCCGCACCTGGCCTCGTGCACAAATACCACGGTCGTGTTCTGCTGCTGACGACCGGGGCCTGCGCAGTGCACTGTCGCTACTGTTTCCGCCGCGAGTTTCCGTATAGCGAACACAACGCATCGCAACAGGACTGGTCGCCGGCTCTCGCCTACATCAAGGCCGATGCATCGATCCGCGAGGTTATCCTGAGCGGTGGCGACCCGCTGTCGCTGTCGGATCGCCGCCTCGCCGACCTGGCTCAACGCCTGGAGGCCATTCCCCACCTCGAGCGCCTGCGCATCCACACGCGGCTGCCGGTCGTCCTGCCGGAGCGGGTGGATGACCAGCTGCTGGACTGGCTGGGCAACGGACGCCTGCATCATGTGCTGGTCCTGCATGCCAACCACCCACGAGAATTTGCCGAGCCGGCCGCCCCGGCCCTCGCGCGTCTGCGCGAGTGCGGCATTGCACTGCTGAACCAGGCGGTTCTGCTGGCCGGGATCAACGATGATCCCGACACCCTCTGCGAACTCCAGGAGGCCGGCTTTCGCCACGGGATCCTGCCCTATTATCTCCACCTGCTCGATCGTACGCGGGGGACCGCTCATTTCGAGGTCCCGGAACGGCGTGCGCTGGAGTTGCACCAGGCCATGCATGCCCGGTTGCCCGGCTATTTGGTACCGCGTCTGGTCCGCGAGATCCCGGGGGAACCCGGCAAAACGCCATGGTGGACCAAGATGTGAAACCGAAAGCACTCCAGTTGATCAGCGCCCCCCCTGGAAGGTGCTACAGTGAGCGAATGCCCGGCCACCGACGGTGCGATCCCCAGACCCCAGCCATGAACGACGTCCTGCCCAAACTGCCAACCCGCACCGCCGGACCCGAGAGCTTTCCGCACCGCCAGCCACGCAGCCTGCGCCAGTGGTGCCGGGCGCTCCCGTCGGCAGACCCGGAGTCGGCCTTTTCCCACTTGCGCCAGGCGCTAAGGGAGCTGAACGGCCTTGCGCTGGAACCCGGCGTCCGCTTCTCGCTGATCACCCTGCTGGAGGAACCCCTCCTGCCATTGCTGCAGCGTACCGGGAGATCCCTCTCTCAGCGCACACTCCCGCTTGGGCCACGCAGCCTGAAACGCGCACGCGAACAGACCGAGGCGCTGGACAGCCTGCTCACCGCCTGGCTGCTGATCGCGCGCGAACACGAAGGGCAGAAGGAACGCAGTGCACAGGCGTTGCAAGCCGCCATGGCCTTGAACGCCTCCCTCGCCGTGCACCACTGGCGCCTGTATCAACCACTCCCGGACGACTTCTGGCGGCGCACTTACGCGATCCTGTCATGGGCACGCGAGCGGGGACTCACCCAAAGCCCCCCTCAAAGCGATTCCCGCTACGGCCCCCTGTCCATGGCCCCAGTCGAGACACTCGCGGCACGATTGATGATGCTGGGCGGGAGCGCCCCCAACGCGCTGGAAGTAGGCGAGGTAGACCTGCTGGCGCGCTGGCTGGACCGCATATCCCTCTCCTGTGCCGATGGGCTGTCCGCGACCCGGAGGCCCGACCTCCCGGTTCTGTGCGCCGCGCTCGACAGCAACCATCCGCCTGGCCTGACACTGCGCGAACATGCCCGCCTGCATGCCGACTGCTGTGTTGGGGTCGGTCCAGCACTGGATCAGTTGCGCGAGACCCCCGGCCTGCTGGAACCACATCGGCACACTGACGAACGCAGCCTGACCGAACGCCTGCTGCGACTGTGGTCGCAACTACCCACCCGCCAGCATTCGCGCGAAACGACCGAGGGGCAGCACCGGTTGTGTCTGCTGGGGCTGGACCGTATTCACCATTGTCTGTTCGAGGAACTGGAGCAGCGCAGGCGCGGCACACCCGGCACCGCAGCGCCTCCACCCTCCAACCAAGTCCCTCGCGATACCGATCGCGTGGGGGTCTACCACCTGTCGACCGCGGCGGAACAAGGATCCGACTTCGCCCTGGTGGATGGCTCCGGACCGGAACGGCCACAGCCCGAACTGAAGCCGCTGACGACCGAACCGCCCGATCCGGCCGCCGCGGCCTGGGAGAATGTCAGCCGCGGACTCGAAAGCGCACGCCAGAACGAGCGCCGTGCACCGATCGTCAAACGGCATCCACCAGAGCACTGGACAGTGGACGACATCGGGGCGGGCGGAGTGCGTCTGCGGCTGGCTCAACCACGCCAGCCGCTGCTGATTGGCGACCTGGTTGCCCTGCGCCACCTCGACGGTCACGACTGGACCATCGGGGTCCTGCGCTGGATCCGTTACGACAGCGAGATCGAGATCAGCATCGGGGTGGAGTTTCTGGCCGAACGCGGCCTTCCCGTGCAATTGCAGGACTACCGTAACCGCCGCGCAGCCGGCCGGGTACACCCGGGCCTGTTCGCATCGACCCGCAGCGATCGCCGTGGGGCAGCGCTGTTCATGCCCGCCCAGGTGTTCGATCACGAAAACCGTATCGTATGCTGGCTGGCCGGGCGCCCGCGCGTGCTGGAACTGGACAACGAACGCACGGGTACGACACTGTTTACCGAGGCTGGCTGCCGGATGACCGATCTGACGCTGGGGAGACGGCCGCCCAATGACATGGAAGCCAACGAAGCGGTGACTGATCCGGCCCAAGGCGGGCTGTCGCTCACACCGCGTGAACGCAATAATGGACCCGCATGAGCGAAACCATCCGCATCCTCTTCGTCACGGCGAACCCGAACCTCGCCGAGCAAGTCATCAGCAGCATTCGTACGCGCGGCAGCGCGGTACGCCCCGAGCAGGTTGAAACCCAGGACGCCCTGATCACCGCGCTGGAGAACACCCGACACGACGTGCTGGTCCTGATCGAGCGATCGCTGGAACTCTCGCGTGAGGACGTCGAGAACGCCCTGCGTGACAGCGGCCGCCGCATCCCGCTGGTTCTGCTGACCGAGCGCCCGGAGGCCGAGCGTCTCCTGGACTACGAGGGCGGGTGTTTCGCGGTCGTGGACCACGAACAGGTGGATCTGGCGAGCCTGATGGCCATCCGCGCGGCCGAGCAGCGGCGCCTGCGCCAGCGTGTTCAGCGCCTGGAGGCCTCGCTGCATGAATCCGAACGCCGCTGCCAATTGCTGCTCGACAACTCGCGCGACGCAATCGCCTATGTCCATGAAGGCATGCACCTGTATGCCAACGCCTCTTGGCGCGAGCGCTTCGGCATCGACGACCCGGACGAAGTCGACGGGCTGCCGTTGATGGATCTTGTCACGACCGACGACCGGGGCGAAATGAAAGCGCTCCTGCGCCGCTTTCAGAATGGCGAGGAGGGGGATACCGCCCGTGCCCACTTTCGCTTGCAAAGCATCGAGGGGCTGCCGTTCGAAGCGGACCTGCGGCTGTCCGCGGCGACCGTGGAGGGCGAGGTCTGCACCCAGCTCCAACTGGAGGCCAGCCAGGACGACCCCGAACTGGCCGAGAAGATCGACTTTCTCTCGCAGCGAGACCTGGTCACCGGCCTGTACAACCGCCAGCATTTCCTGGCCATGATCGAGAACGCGCAGGCCCGAGCCGAGGAGACGGAGAAGCCCTTCGCCCTGCTGACCCTGGCGGTCGACCGGTTCGCGGATACCCGCGCCAAGGTCGGCATGTCGGCCGCCGATCTGCTGCTGGCGGATATGGGCAAGCTGATCGAGGATCACTTTCCCGAGCCCGCGATTGCCGCACGCCTGGAAGGAGAGCATTTCGCAGTACTGGCACCGGAAACCCGACGCCAGGAGATCGAGGAACGCACCCACGGCCTGATGCAGGCCGTTACCGGGCATGTGTTCGAACTCAACCAGTCCTCGACCAACTGCACCCTCTCGGCTGGCGTGGTGATCGCCGACGAAAGCGCACCCAGCACCGAGGATCTGCTCAGCCAGGCCCACCGGGCACTGGAAGAGGCAATCGAAGCGGGCGGCGGAGTTCATCGCTTCTACCACCCGGCCGAAGGCGAGATGACCCAGGGCCAGGCCGACCAGCAGTGGAAGCTGCGCATCCAGGATGCCCTGGACCACGATCGCCTGGAACTGCGCTTCCAGCCGATCGTACACCTGCACGGCAACGACCGGCCGCGATATTCGGTGTTCGTGCGCCTGCGCGATGCCGACGGCCACCTGCACGAGGCACCGGCGTTCCTGCCCGCGGCCGAACGGTCGGGGATGGCCCCTGCAGTGGACCGATGGATCGTCAAGACCGCACTGGCCGAACTCGCCGAATGCCTGAAGACCGAGTCCGACACTCAGTTCTTCCTCAAGCTGGGCACCGGCTCACTCGAAGACCCGACAGTGGTCAACTGGCTCAACGACGACCTCCGCGCCCTGCGCATCCCGGCCGACAATGTCGTGGTCGAGCTCAAGGAACCCACCGTGGTCACCAACCTGAAGCCGGCGATGAACGTATCGCGCGGTCTCGCCGAGATGCACAGCCACCTGTGCATCGACGACTTCGGCAACGGCCTGAACCCGTTCCAGTTGCTGCAGCACCTGGAGGCCGACCACATCAAGCTGGATCCCTCGTTCGTCGAGGGGCTGGCGGAGAACGAGGAAAACCAGGACGCAATCCGCGAGTACGTCGACGCAGCACACGCCAAGGGCAAACAGGTAATTGTGCCGCACGTCGAGGACGCCGGCGTGCTCGCCGTGCTCTACGGACTGAACGTGAATCTGGTGCAGGGGTACTTCATCCAGTCGCCCCTGGCCAAGCCAACGTTCGACTTTGAGGCGTCCTGACCCCGCCTACTTTGACCAGAAGTTCAGGTCCTCGAAAAAGCCCTTCACGCCATCCAGCCAGGAGTGCGCTTGCGGGCTGTGCTTGGTGCCGCCCGCCTGGGTCGATTCCTCGAACTGGCGCAGCAGCGCCTTTTGCTCCTTGGTCAGGTTGATCGGGGTCTCCACGGTCACCCGGCAGATCAGATCGCCGACACCACCCCCGTGCACCGACTGCACGCCCTTGCCGCCAACGCGGAATTGCTTGCCGGTCTGGGTCTCGGCCGGCACCTTCAACTTCACCCGGCCATCCAGGCACGGGACCTCCAGCTCGCCGCCGAGTGCCGCGATGGCAAACGAGATCGGCACGTCAATGTGCAGGTCCGATCCGTCGCGACGGAACAGCTTGTGCGGCTTGACCCGCACCTGCACGTAGAGATCACCCGGCGGGCCGCCGTTGATCCCGGCCTCGCCCTGGCCGGCCAGGCGGATGCGGTCGCCGCTATCGACCCCGGCGGGGATCTTCACGTCCAGCGTGTTCTGCTCCTGCACCCGGCCATTGCCGTTACAGGCCTTGCAGGGGTTGGCGACGATCTTGCCCGAGCCCTCGCAACGCGGGCAGGTCTGCTGCACCGAGAAAAAGCCCTGCTGGATACGCACCTGACCCACGCCGTTACAGGTGGGGCAGGTTTCCGGAGAGGTCCCCGGTTCGGCACCCGAGCCGTCACAAGCCTGGCAGGATACGGTGGTCGGAATGCGGATCTTGACCTCGGTGCCGAACACGGCCTCCTCGAGGGTGAGGTCCAGGTTGTACTGCAGGTCGGAGCCGCGGAATGCGCGCGAACCGCGTGCGCGGCCACCGCCTCCCCCGAAAATGTCGCCGAAGATGTCCTCGAAGATATCCGAGAAGTTGGAGGCCCCGGCACCACCAAAGCCCCCGGCCCCGCCATCGACGCCGGCATGGCCGTAGCGGTCGTAGGCGGCCCGCTTCTGGTCGTCGCTCAGGACGTCATAGGCGGCCCGCGCCTCCTTGAACTTGGCCTCGGCCTCCTCGTCCCCCGGATTGCGGTCGGGGTGGTACTTCATCGCCAGACGGCGAAAGGCCTTCTTGATGTCGGCGGCCGAGGCGTCCTTGGAGACGCCCAGCACCTCGTAGTAGTCGCGTTGTGACATGGTCATTCCCAGCTAGCCCGAATGTTCGCGTGAACGCGGAGTGCCTTCACGCAAACGCCCGGAGGGTACCCCGGGCGCGGCGTTAAAACGACAGGGAAACGCGCGGGCCTCCCTGGCGGTGGGACACAAGGCCCCACCGGGTGTGGCATCAGCCCTGCTTTTTCTGGTCGTCGTCGACTTCCTCGAACTCGGCATCCACGACATCGTCACCCTGCTGGCCGCTATCGGCCTGCTCGGCCCCGGCCTCGCCCGCGGCATCCGCGTTCTGGGAATAGGCCTTCTCGGCCAGCTTGCCGGAGGCCTCGGCCAGCTTCTGCGTCGCCTGCTCGATGGCCTCGGCGTCATCACCCTCCATGGCCTGCTTGACCTCGGCGACGGCCGATTCGATCGCGGAGCGCTCCTCGTCGGAGACCTGATCGCCCAGATCCTTCAGCGACTTCTCGGCCGAGTGCACCAGGGCGTCGGCCTGGTTGCGCGCACCGACCAGCTGCTGGAACTTCTTGTCTTCCTCGGCGTGGGCCTCGGCATCCTTGACCATCTGTTCGACTTCGTCATCGGACAGACCGGAGGAGGCCTTGATCACGATCTTGTTCTCCTTGCCGGTCGCCTTGTCCTTGGCCGAGACGTTCAGGATGCCGTTGGAGTCGATGTCGAAGGTGACCTCGATCTGCGGCACGCCGCGCGGCGCGGCCGGGATATCCTGCAGGTCGAAGCGGCCCAGCGACTTGTTGGCGCTGGCCATGTCGCGCTCGCCCTGCAGCACGTGCACGGTCACGGCCGTCTGGTTGTCCTCGGCCGTGGAGAACACCTGGTTGGCCCGGGTCGGGATGGTGGTGTTCTTCTCGATCAGCTTGGTCATCACGCCGCCCATCGTCTCGATGCCGAGCGACAGCGGGGTCACGTCCAGCAGCAGCACGTCCTTGACGTCGCCACCCAGCACACCGGCCTGTACCGCGGCACCGACCGCGACAGCCTCGTCCGGGTTCACGTCCTTGCGCGGCTCCTTGCCGAAGAACTCCTGCACCGCTTCCTGCACCTTGGGCATGCGCGTCTGGCCACCGACCAGGATCACGTCGTCCACCTCGGAGGCGGACAGGCCGGCATCCTTCAGCGCAACCTTGCACGGCTCGATGGAGCGCTTGACCAGGTCGTCGACCAGGCTCTCCAGCTTGGCGCGGGTAATCTTCAGCGCCAGGTGCTTCGGCCCGGTGTTGTCGGCCGTGATGTACGGCAGGTTGACCTCGGTCTGCTGGCTGGACGACAGCTCGATCTTGGCCTTCTCGGCGGCCTCCTTCACGCGCTGCATCGCCAGCGGGTCGCCCTTGATGTCGATGCCCTGGTCCTTCTTGAACTCCTCGACCAGATAGTCGATCAGGCGGTTGTCGAAATCCTCGCCACCCAGGAAGGTATCCCCGTTGGTCGCCAGCACCTCGAACTGGTGCTCGCCATCGACCTCGGCGATCTCGATGATGGAGATATCGAAGGTACCGCCACCCAGGTCGTACACGGCGATCTTGCGATCACCGCGCTTCTTGTCCATGCCATAGGCCAGCGCGGCCGCGGTCGGCTCGTTGATGATGCGCTTGACCTCAAGCCCCGCGATCTTGCCGGCGTCCTTGGTCGCCTGGCGCTGCGAGTCGTTGAAGTACGCCGGGACGGTAATCACGGCCTCGGTCACGGTCTCGCCCAGGTAGTCCTCGGCAGTCTTCTTCATCTTCTGCAGCACGCGCGCCGAGATCTCCGGCGGGGCCATCTTCTTGCCCTGCACCTCGATCCACGCATCGCCATTGTCGGCCTTCACGATATTGTAGGAGACGAGCTTGATGTCCTTCTGGACCTCGCCTTCGTCGAACTTGCGCCCGATCAGGCGCTTGGCCGCAAAGATGGTGTTCTGCGGGTTGGTGACCGCCTGACGCTTGGCTGACTGGCCAACCAGCACCTCGCCGTCCTCTGAAAAGGCGACGATGGACGGGGTGGTACGGGTACCTTCCGCGTTCTCGATGACCTTGGCCTGGTCGCCTTCCATGACGGCGACACAGGAGTTGGTGGTCCCGAGGTCGATACCGATGATCTTGCCCATGACTGAATTCTCCTGATGCGAAAAATGTTCGTTGCAGAGGCTGCTCTCTGCCTGGATGTACGGGAATCTGGGGCCCGGGCCGCCCTTTTCAAGCCCCCGGGCTGAACGGGCCGCGAGCCGGTCAGGCGCTCTCGTCGATGTTGGGCGACGTCGGCGCCTTGGAGACCACCACCATCGCCGGGCGCAGCACGCGGTCCTGCAGCAGGTAACCCTTCTGCATCGTCGCCACCACGGTATTGGGGGGACTCTCGGGATCCTCCTGCATGGACATGGCCTGGTGGCGTTCCGGATCGAAACGCTCGCCCGTCGGGTCCTCGGCCTTGATGCCGAATTTTTCGAAGACCTTGTTCAGGTTCTTCAGGGTCAGCTCGGCCCCCTCGATGATGCGTTCGACATCCTTGGACTCGCGGGCGGCCTGCAGGCCCATTTCCAGGGAATCGCTCACCTCCAGCATCTCGGAAGCGAACTTTTCCATCGCGTACTTGTGTGCATTCTCCAGTTCGCGCTCGAAACGCCGGCGCTGGTTTTCCAGTTCCGCCTGGGCGCGCAGGGCCTGGTCGCGACGCTCCTCGGCCAGGGCCTCAAGTTCCTGCAGGCGTGCCTCGGCACCGTCGACATCCTCGCCGGACGACTCCTGAATCTCCTCCGAATCTGCGGCCTCGAGTGCCTCTTCCTGTTCCTGGGGTTCGCGCTGGTCGGACATGTCTGCCTCACGAGAAATCGCTAAAAAGAAAACGCACACCGGACCTTGCGGGGCGGCATACGCGGTTCAATTCGTCTTGACTGTCAGAACTCTGGGGACATCCGGGCCGATTTCAAGGGCATCCGGCTATTTCGTGTCGTGGGCCGGATCACCCAGCGCCGAACCCAGCAGGCGCGCGGTCACATCGACAATCGGAATCACGCGATCGTAGGACATGCGAGTGGGTCCAATAACCCCGAGTACGCCGACCACTTCCCCGTCGACACTGTACGGGGCGGTCACCACCGAGCAGTTCTCGAACCAGTCGAGGCCGGACTCGCGACCGATGAAGATCTGCACCCGGTCGCTGCGGATGCACTGATCCAGAATGCCGAGGATCTCGCGCTTCTCGTTGAACGCCTCCAGCAGCTGGCGAAGACGGTCGATGTCGGCCAGTTCCTCGTAGCTGAGCAGGTGCGTCTGTCCCGCCACCACGACGTCGTCCGGATCCTCGCCGGCCACCGCCTTTTCGCCCAGATCAATGGCCGCCAGCATCATCGCATCGAGGTTCTCGCGCACGTCGCGCATCTCGCGCAGCAGGGCATCGCGCACCGCGTGCAGGCTCTTGCCGGCCAAGTGCGCGTTCAGATAGTTGGCCATGCGCTGGAGATCGTCCTGATCGAAATCGCGCTCCAGCTCCAGCACCCGGTTCTGCACCTCCTTGCCGTCGATCACCAGGATCGCCAGCACCCGACGTTCGCCCAGCCGGAGGAACTCGAGCTGGCTGAGTGCCACGTTGCGGTGGCGCGGCAGACGCACCATGCCCGCCATGCGCGTCACCTGCGACAGCAGGTTGGAGGTCGCCCCCATCAGGTCCTGAGTGGTCGCGTTCGGGTCGAAACCCGACTGGATCGCACGGATCTCGTCGGCCGTCGGCTCGCGCACCTCCAACAGGCTGTCGACGAACAGGCGGTAGCCGCTCGCGGTCGGGATCCGCCCAGCGGAGGTGTGCGGCGCCTGAATCAGACCCAGGTCCTCAAGATCGGCCATCACATTGCGCACCGTCGCCGCACTGACATTGAGCCCGGAGGTGCGCGCGAGGGTACGCGAGCCGACCGGCTGACCGTCGCGGATATAGCTCTCGATCAGGGTCCGCAGCAGGGTACGGGCCCTGGCATCCAGATTGATCGCAGCGTTTTCCATCGGTGATCAGCGCTCCATGTGGGCGAGTGACAATGCCCAGTGTTCGATCCGCACCGAGGGACGTCAAGAAACCGCGGATGCAGTCCCCCGCCCTTTTCCGGATAATGCCGCCATGATGCCGGAATTCAACACGATCGGGCTGGTGGGCAAGACCAGCGACTCGCGCACGGGCCCACTGGTGGCGCGGCTGGTGGAATTGCTGCGTACGCGCGGCCGCCAGGTCCACATGGAGCAGGACATCCCCGGCTTCGATCGCCCGGACGACATCACCCTGCTCCCCCTGACCGAACTGGCCGAGGCAGCGGACCTGCTGATCGTGATCGGGGGCGACGGCACCCTGCTGGCCACCGCCCGTCAGATCGCGGACAGCGAGACCCCGGTACTCGGCATCAACCTCGGGCGGCTGGGCTTCCTGGTGGACGTCTCGCCGGAGACGGCCTGCGAGGAACTGGGCGAGGTCCTCGACGGGGCCTATGAGCTGGAACCGCGCGCGATGCTCGAGGCCGAGCTGATCCGCGACGGCGTCACCATTCACGAGGGCATCGCGCTCAACGACGTGGTGCTGCACGTGCTGAGCGTGGTGCGCATCATCGAATTCGACACCGCGATCGACGGCATGGACATCGGCCGCCTGCGCGCCGACGGGCTGGTCGTGGCCACCCCCACCGGCTCCACTGCCTACGCCCTGTCCGCCGGTGGCCCGATCCTGACCCCGCAGCTGGATGCGATGGTCATGGTCCCGGTCTGCCCGCACAGCCTGAACCACCGCCCGCTGGTGGTCAGCGGACGTTCCACGGTGGAGATTCGCCTGTCCAGCGGGAGCCGGTCGCCGGCCCAGATCGCGCTGGATGGCCAGGAGAACATCGACTTTGCCCCAGGCGATCTGGTGCGCATCCGCCGCCGCGAGCGCAACCTGACCCTGATCCACCCGCGCGAGCACTACTTCCTGCGCGTGCTGCGCACCAAGCTGCGCTGGGGCGAGCAGCCCTGATCCCGCCATGCTGCGACTGATCAGCATCCGCGACTTTGCGATCATCGACCACCTCGAACTGGAGCTGGACACGGGCCTGAGCGCCCTGACCGGCGAGACCGGGGCCGGCAAATCCATCCTGATCGACGTGATCGGCCAGCTGCTGGGCGACCGCGCGGACGCCGGCATGGTGCGCGAGGGCGCCGAGCAGGCCGACCTGTCCGCGGAGTTCGCCCTGCCCAACACAGGCCCGGCCGGCACATGGCTGACCGAACAGGATCTGGCGGACCCCGATGACGACGCGGTGCTGCTGCGGCGGGTCCTGACCCGCCAGGGCAAGAGCCGCGCCTGGATCAACGGCCGCCCGGTTGCGGTCGGCCAGCTGCGCACCCTGGGCGAGTGGCTGGTGGACATCCACGGCCAGCACGCCCATCAGCAGCTGCTGCAGCGCGACACCCAGCGCCACTGGCTGGACGGCTTTCTCGAAGGCGACCGGGTATCCCGCGTACGCGAGGCCCATCAAGCCTGGCGCGAGGCCGCCCGGGCGCTGGAGCAGGCCCGCGAAAGCCAGGCGGACACCTCCGACCGTCTCGACCTGCTGCGTTTCCAGACCACCGAACTGGCCGAACTGGTCCCGGTGCAGGACGAATATCCGCAACTGCTGGTCGAGCAGAACCAGCTCGCCCACGGCACCGAGGTGCTGACCGCGCTGCAGACCGCCAGCCAGCAGATCGAGGACGACGCCGGACTCGATGCCCAGATCGGCCATGTCCTGCACGCACTGCAGGACGCCGCGCAGCACGACGAACGGGTCAACCCGGCTGTGGAGCTGCTGGAATCCGCGCGCATCCAGATCATTGAGTCCAACGACACCCTGCGCCGGCTGGCCGACGGCATCGAACTGGACCCGGCGCGCCTGGCCGAGCTGGACCAGCGCGTCGGCGAGTATCTGCGCCTGGCGCGCAAGCACCGCGTCGACCCCGAGGCCCTCCCGAGCCTGCACGACGAACTGCAAACGGAGCTGGACGCCCTGGAGAACGGCGACCAGACGCTCGAGGCCCTGGAAGCGCGCGAACAGGAGACCCGTACCGCCTTTGATGCGGCCGCCAAGGCGCTGAGCCAGGCCCGCCAGCAGACCGCCAGCCGCATCGGCCAGGCGGTCACCGACACCATGCAGGAGCTGGGCATGGCCGGCGGCCACTTCGAGATCGCGATCGAGGCCGCCGACAAGCCACAAGCGCACGGTGTGGATCACATCGAGTTCCGCGTCGCCGCGAACCCCGGCGCCGCCCCCCAGCCGATGGCAAAGGTCGCCTCCGGCGGCGAGCTCTCGCGTATCGGGCTCGCGCTACAGGTGCTGGCCAGCCAGCAGCAGACCGTGCCCACGCTGATCTTCGACGAGGTCGACAGCGGCATCAGCGGCGCGGTCGCCGAGGTCGTCGGGCGCAAGCTGCGCACCCTGGGTGAGCGCCATCAGGTCCTGTGCGTGACGCACCTGGCGCAGGTCGCCGCCCAGGCCCACCAGCAGCTGGAGGTGCAGAAGTCGCACGGCAAGGACGGCACCCGGACCGCCATCCAGCCGCTCGACGACGAGCGCCGCGTAGAGGCCCTGGCCCGCCTGATCGGCGGCACCCAGCTCACCGAGACCACCCGCACCCACGCCCGCGAACTCCTCGCCGCGGCTGGCTAGTCCGGCACGGAGACCACAAGGCAAAACGTAGAATGCAATGAGCGCAGCGAATCGCATCACTCCAGGCGTGAAGCCTGTTTCAGCCCCAACGATGCGATTCGCTCCGCTCATCAGCTTCCTACCCCTCGCGGGCCGTGGAGCGGATGCTACAGGATCACCACAAGTGGGCCATGCGGTTCAGGGCCGCGCTGGCCAGGTGCCGTCCACCAGATGGCGCGCGCCGGGCGGCAGACGCGGCATCCAGTAGACCCAAAGGGCCGCCGGGCCATCCTCGGTCCAGGCGGGCACGAGTGCACGGCGATACTCGCCGCGGCCGTCCGGGCGGACGCCCTCGAGGGCATCGACGCGTGGCAGGGTCCGCCGCGGGTCGGGCAGGCGGATCCACTCGCCATGCACGACCTCCTGTGTCGTCTCAGGAAAAGGCGACGCCAGCCCCCGAAAACGGCGCTGACGCCCCGCGTCTCGGACAGGGTCCTGCCCGGCCTTCAGCAGAATGCTGCTGTCGGGGATCTGTACGGCGGGGTAGCCCACGGGCAGATCATAGAGCGACCCCGCGATGGTGGCCGCACGAATCCAGAGGGCCCGCGCGCAGAATGTGCGGTGGTTGGCAAAGCCCTGCTTCAGCGTCCCGTACACGAACAGGTCGACGTAGCCCGACATCGCTACTCTCGCGGGAGCTTTACCACCGGGCGCCACAGACGCGCGGACTCCGGGACCTGACCGGGCCAGTCGACCACGTAGTCGATCAGAGGGAGATCAGGGGCATCGCACTCGCGGATGACCCGGCCGGCCACGGAGACGCGCGCGCGCTTGACCGTCTCCGGATCCCCCGTGAGCAGCGGGTGCCAGGTGGGCAGTGGCTGGCCCTCGAAGCGCAGCCGATAGGCGCAGGTAGGCGGCAGCCAGTGGTAGCTCGGGAGGTCCTGCAGGGTGAGCTGGATGCAATCGGGCACGAAGGAACGCCGGTTCGCGTAGTCCGAGCAGGCGCCCGTCTCGCAGTCGAGCAGATCACAGGCCAGCCAGGTAAAGGCAAGATCGCCCGAATCCTCGTCTTCCAGCTTGTGCAGGCAACAACGGCCGCAGCCGTCACAAAGGGCCTCCCACTCGGCGTGGTTCAGCGTCTCGAGCGGACGTTCCCAGAACGGGACCTCGTCTGCAGGATCACTCATGGTCCTCGCCGATCATGCGCCGCCCCTCGTCGCGCAGGCGATTCATGGTCTCGCCCCAGCGCTCCTGGGTCACATAGTGCATCAGCACGCGGCCCCGGCGCGGCACCATGATGGCCAGGCCGCGATCAGGATAAAGCCAGTAGCTGTGGTCGGAATCGACCTGCATCCGCTCGGCCGGTTCGCCAAAGCGCTCTTCCAGGACGTCGGGGGTCCAGCGCGCGCGGGGGATGTAGCTCATCTCCACGATCGGCACATTGCCCAGCGAACTGAGCGCCTCGTCGCTCAGCCCGTAGCGCCATGCCCCGCTGGGCATCGGCCGGTCGGAGGTCGTCTGGGACTCGATGCGATCAAGCTCGGCCTCGTCCAGATCCGGACGCAGCACCAGGTTCGTTTCGAACGGCGGGATGCGCGCATTCACGTAATAGGCCTCGACCGAACGGCTCCCGTCCGGGTCCACGAACAGGCGGATATCCGGTACCGGCAGGCGGCCCATCTGGTCGGCCATGGTCGATTCACCCAGCGTAAAGCCCAGCACGCGGGTGCGCTGCTCGTCGATCACCTGCACCTGCCAGGGCAGGTCGGTGAACTGCTGGGTACGCTGACCGCCCGGGTTGGAATAGACCCACATCGCCAGCGCCATGATCACGGCCATCGCGATCAGTCCCACGATCCAGCGTATCTGCATGCGTTGCACTCTCCGACGCGGGGCGGCCCCGGCGCGCCGGCTCTCGTATAATGCCGGCCCTCCCGCTGACCACCGGATGACAGCACGCCATGTTCTCACGTTTGTCCGCCTGGATCACCGCCCGCTCCGTGCCTGCCGGCAGTGCCGGTCGCATCGTCCTGCTGGCCCCGAAAAAGACCCTGCTGGCCGCCGGCGACTGGCTCGACGACCTGGCCGCCACCGTGGGCCCACTAACGCTCGGCGTAACCGATGCCGAACGTGATGGGGGCTTGCCCGACCCGGGTGGTGACCGGCCCGCAGTGGCACTGCCGCCGGAGCTGGCCCTGGAACGCCTGGCACGCCTGCAGCCACGAGCCGTGGTCGTCATCGGCCCGGTCGGCGAACTGGGCTCGTCACTCGCCACGATCAGCGCGCCCCGCCTCTGGGTAAACGCCGAGGGCGACGCCTCGACCGACATCGAGTGGGCCGAGGTCTTCGCCGCGCGCGATCAGGCCTGCAACGCGCCTGGGGCACGGGTAATCGGCGACCCAATCGCCGGTGCCGTCGATCTGCCCGCGGCCCCGGCTCCCGACACGGACTTCTGCGAACGCTTTCGCGAATACCACGAGAAGGGGCACCCCATCCTGCTCGCCCCCAACACGGGGCCTGGCGAGGAGGCCTTTGCGTTCGCGGTACTGTTCGCCGTGCTGCGCAAGACCGCGGCGATCCTGCTGCTGGCGCCCGCGGACCGCGAGCGCCACGAGCCGGTGTACCGCGACGCGATCAAGTATTCGCTCCCGATCATCCGCCACAACCGCTTCATGACGTCCTTTGTGCCCCGCAAGAATCGGGTCTATTACATTGAGGATCCCGACACCCTGCACTCGGCCTACGGTTGCGCGCACGTGACCCTCCCTGGCGGCACACTGGCCGCTAGCGAGACGCCACCGGACCTCGGGCTGCCCCTGGCTCACGGCAGTGCCGTTATTTGTGGACCGGCGGAGAACCCGACTCAGCCGGACGCCGCCACCCGTCTGCGCCTGGCCGCCGAGCACACCGGCCTGGTTTCGCGCTGCAGCACACCAGAAGAGGTGGCCGACGAGGTGCTCGCACGCCTGGCAGAGAGCCGGACCGCACAGGATCGACGCGACGACCTGGCGCAATGGCAGCAGCGCCAGGCCAATGCCCGCTCCAGCGTTCGCGATGCCCTGACCGACAGTCTCGCCAACACATGAAGCGTCTTCCAAGTAATTGATCTATAATTATCAAGACGTTCATTAAACGGATTCACTCGATGATCGATGGTAGCGCGTCCCTGACGGGCATCCAGAACGGTGTCACCAGCATGCGCGAGCAGGCGCATACGGTGGCCACCGAGCCGGCCGGCGGGCGCGAAAGCACGACCGCACAGGTCGGCATGATTGCGAGCCAGAACCAGGTCGAGGCCTCGGTGAAGACCCTGCAGGCCGAAGACCGGTTGATCGGGTCGCTGCTGGACGTGCGCGCCTGAGACAACGGGTTCCGGGAGGCGGACGATGGAAGTCCCAGTCAGTAATCCTTCAGCGGCGGTCCCGCTCGGCACCCGGCCGACGGGCTCTGATCGCCTGGGGCTCGGCCAGACTTCGGCACCCGCGGAGTTTGATCGCCCACTGAACGACCCCGAGGCCGGCGAGGCCCGCCGCCCGATCGAGGACGACGCGGAACAGGATAGCGATCGCCGCGGTGGCGACCAGAGTGACCGCACACTGGAGTTCGACGCGCGTTCCGAACAGGAACTGTCGAGCCGTGCGCGCATCAGCGCCGAGCAGGAGGCGGCCCGCATGCGCCGCGATGGCGACACGCTGGACGATGCAGCGATTCATGATGGCAGTTCGCTGGGGCAGGACGGCGTCGAGGCCTTGCGCCGCCGGGTGGAACTGGCCGTGCGCCTGGCAGGCCCCACCGAGGAGCCACGGCGCGAACTTAACGTGGTGGTCTAGTCACGCCACCTTAAGCACCAACCCCGCCGATTATTGCAGCCGCGTCACCGGCTGTCCCTGGCTTTGCAGCCACTCGCGGGCCTTCTCGCCCGCATGCAGGCGTTCGTCAGGGGTCAGTTCTCGGGCCACGCGCTCGCGATAACGGGCCGCGTTGGCCACACCCATCTCGGCGGCAATCGCATACCACTTGAACGCCGACACGTCCGAGCGCTCCACACCCTCGCCCATCGCGAACAAACGTCCCAGATTCGAGGCACCTCGTCCCTCGCCGCCCTCGGCTGCCAGCAGATACCACTGCGCGGCCTGTTCGGCGTCCTGCGGCAGCCCGCGCCCTTCATCGAACTTGAGTCCGAGATTGAACATCGCCTGAGCATTGCCGCGCTCGGCCGCTACGTGAAACCAGCGGGCGGCCTCGTTGGCATCGGGGGCAACGCCATCGCCCTGTTCGTAAAGGACGGCGAGATTGAAAGCGGCATCGGGAAAGCCTGCCTCCGCTGCACGGCGGTACCAGCGCGCGGCCGCCTCCGGATCGCGCGGCTGATATTGTCCCTCGTCGGCCAGCACCCCCAGGTTGTAGGCGCAGCGGGCATCGCCAGCAGCGGCACCGGCCCGCCAGCCATCGATCGCAGCTTCGATATCACCACGTCCCCAGGCCTTGCGGGCCTGCTCCACGAGATTTTCCAGTTCAGGGGTATCGGCCATGATCGGTTCTTTGTTACCCAGTCGCTTCCGGGACTCTCGGCATCGATATGAGTTCAACTTTACCGGGCGCCACGCCGGGGGTCGATTCGGCACACGGTCTTTCGTGATACCCGGCACAGGCGCAGTTGAAGCAGAAAATTCGGTCGAACTCGTGACGCCTGGGACTGTCCCCTGCTCCGAAAGCTCGGTGTTTTTTTCACACACCTCTCACACCAAGCCTTCGAGGAAGAGGAGAGTAACCATGAAACGATCCACTGGAATTCTGGCGACGCTTGCGATCGCCCCGTTCGCCCTGCTGGTCGGCTGTGGCGATGGCGAAATGGACATGGAAGAGTTCGAGCAGCAGCAGATGGAGCAGCAGGAACAAGGCGGGGGCGAACCGATGCAGCCACCGGCCGACGAGGGTATGCAACAGCAGCAGCCCCCGCAGGAAGGCGGCCAGATGCCGGACGAAGAGGGCAGCATGGAACCACCCGCGGACGGGGGTGGCGAACAGGACTTCTAGTCCTGCCGCCCGCCTGAAGCGCACAAAGGGAGGGGCCTGGCCCCTCCTTTTTTGTGTCTGGCCGACTGCCTCGAACCGCAAAAAAGAGGGCAGCGGCACAGGCCGCTGCCCTTTCACGCCAGCACCCTGACAACGAACAATCAGTTGTCGAAGGTGTCTTCCATCTCGTCACCAGCGTCGTCCATCGCATCGCCGGCATCGTCCATGGCGTCATCAATGTCTTCGCCCGCCTCTTCGGCCGGACCCTGGGTATCGCAGCCGGCGAGGCTGGCACCGCCCAGCGCCAGCATCAGCGCCAGGAAGAAAATCGTCAGTCGGGATTTGTCGAGCATCGGTTCACTCCTTTACCGGAAAATGGATCCTTCAAGTAGATAGTCCAATCGGCGACCTCTGTCGAGGACCGCCGCTTGCTGGACTCGGGCATTGGGACCATAAACCAGCCGGAATGATCGCCGCTCCGCCCACCGGCCCCGCCACACTGTGATCGCCGTCTGGTTTTCGGCGGGCTCGCTGGCAAACCATCAGAAACGGGCATTCAGCGAGACGAACAGGCGCCGGGGCTCGTAGAGGTTGTTGTAGACATTGCTGAAGGTGGTTTCTCCGGTGTCCTCCCGGGTATAGGGCCGGTAATCCTTGAAGTCCTTGTCGAAGAGGTTGTAGATCGTCGCGTTCAGGGTGACGTTCTCGGAAATGTGGTACGCGGCACCGACGTTCACCATCGTGAACCCGTGGAAATCCCCCAGGGCATCGTAGGCACCCTGCGCGCTGCCGCCGTCCTGCGGCTCGTGATAATTGCGCGGGCGGAAGGCGCTCGAACGGTACTCGGCCTCGGCGAAGGCCTCGACCCGCGGGGTCGCCTGCCAGTCCAGTCGGGCATTCAGCATGTGCTCGGGCACGCTGGCCAACGGGTCGCCGACGTTGCTGGCGGCGGTCCCGCCCCGTTTCACCTCGCTGTCCGTCCAGGTGTAGTTGGCCGAGAACGCCCAGTTGGGCGCAAAGCGGTAGCGCGTCGCAAGCTCGACCCCCCGCACCACGGACTCGCCAATATTCACGTCGATGCCTTCATTGGCCCCGGTGCCACGCTCGATCTTGTCCTTGAGCTCGTTGCGGAACACGGTCGCCTGAGCCGAAAAGTCCTGGCGGTTGTCATAGGCGACAGTGAACTCGACGTTGGTGCTGCGCTCGGGCTCCAGGTCCGGATTGCCGAACAGCGGCGTGGAGCCCCCGTCGCCATAGCCGATCACCCCGTCGCTGATCTGTTCGATGTACGGGGCGCGAAAGCCCTGGCCGATCCCGCCCTTGAGCGTGACGGTGTCCGTCGCACTGAACACCCCGTAAAGGCGCGGTGTAATCTGACTACTGAAGTTCTCGTTGTCGTCAAACCGCAGACCACCGGTCAGGGTGAAGCGGTCCGTCATGAACCACTCGTCTTCGACGAACAGGCTGTACTGCCAGAAGGACAGCGAATCCGGCAGGATGCCGTCTTCCAGCTTCGGACGCAGATACTGCCCCCCGACCGTCAGCACGTGGTCATCCAGATACGTGACCACCTGAGTATCCAGGATTGTGGTGTCCAGGCGGAGCGTTCGCGGTGCGCCTTCGCGCGAGGAATCCGGAACGGCCCCCTCGTTGATCGTACGCCCGAGCGTCTCCACCCGATCCTGGGTCAGAGTGGTCTCCCAGGTCCCGAAGTCGTAATCGCCCCGATGGCCGAGACGCACCTGATCGCGCTGGAACTCGAGTTCGCGCGAATATCCGCGCAGGAAGTCCTCGCGTGAATCGCCCGTGCCCGTCAGGCGCCCGAGCTGTCCGCGCGAGTTGTCGTAGCTTTGCCGCGTGGTATCCAGCCGCAGGGAGAATTCATCCTGCGCATTGGGTGTAAACAGCAGGCGGCCGCCAAAGGTCTCGACATTCGCGCTCGTCGGGTTCTGCCCCATAGTGCGGTTGTCCGTCAGGCTGGGCTCGGTGCCGGGGATGTCGATGCTGGAGGCCGAACGCTCGTACAGACGGGTATATAGCTGCATGGACAGGCGTTGGTCCACCAGCGGGCCGGCAAGATAGCCCTCCAGGGTGGAGTAGCCGCCAAAGTCGGAATCCGACTGGAACGTATGCCCCAGCGTCGCGGAGCCCTCCCACTCGTCGTCCGGCTTGCGGGTGATGATGTTGACCACGCCTCCGATCGCGTCGGAGCCATACAGGGTCGACATCGGCCCGCGAATCACCTCGATCCGTTCGATGGCCGCAACCGGAGGGATGAACACGCTGGAGGTATCAGTGAACGCATTCGGGGCCACGGTGCCGGAGACGTTCTGGCGTACGCCATCGATCAGCACCAGGGTGTACTCCTCGGGCAGCCCGCGCAGGCTGATCGTCTGATTGCCAGTCTTGCCGCTGCGGGCATCCAACGAGCGTACGTTCACCCCTTCGATCCCGCGCAGTGCGTCCGCGAGGCTGGTGACCTCGCGGCGCTCCAGCTCTTCGCGCGTCACCACGGAGATGCTGGCCGGCGCCTGTTCGAGATCCTGCTCGAAACCGCCCGCCGTGATGACGACCGGTGCCAGGCGTTGTTCTTCCTCTGGCGGGTTGGCCTGTACCGCCTCCTGGGCGTGGACGACCGAAACAGCGAACGGAAAGCCGAGAGCGGCGCTGGCGATACCAGCCAGCAGCGGAGTATTGCGGGTTGTTTCGAGCATGACGCAGTCTCCCTTTTGTAAAGGTCGCCCCCTTCACGGGGCCGGGAGGCTGGCTGGCTCGAACCGGGGTCTCGCTGGCTGGCATTCGGATTTTGGACAGGCTTACTTGGTCAGGATCAGTTTGTCGTTGGCAGTCTGGCGCAGGGTGTACCACTCGCCCCGGTGCCGGATACGGATCTGGCGCGCGGGACCGAGCAGGTCCTCGCTGGCCACCTCGCGCGGGCCGGCGGCCGGGCGCGAAGATGATGAACCGATGGTTCTGTCTCGCGCGTTCATCGCTCGGCCTCCGGTTCGGAGACAAAGGCCATGCGGCTCACGCCCGACTGGCGCACCTCGGCCATCACCCGGGCCAGCCGCTCGTAGCGCGTGTCCTGGTCCGCGCGCAGATAGATCGCGACGTCGGGCTGCTGCTCGACCGTCTCGCGCAGGCGCTCCGGCAGGCGGTTCAACGAGACCGGGTTGTTGTTCCAGTAGATCTCGCCGTCCCTGTCCAGCGAGAGCGTAACGCTGTCCGGCAGCTCGTCCGCGGGCTCGCTGGTCGCCTGGGGCAGTTCCAGCTCCACCGAGTGAGTGATCACCGGCGCGGTAATGATGAAAATCACCAGCAACACCAGCATCACATCCACCAGCGGGATCACGTTCATGTCCGACATCGGCTCATTGCTGTCGCCCAGGCGTCCAAAGGCCACGCTCACACCCCCTGGGGCAGGCCGGCCCCGGCGGAGGCACCCGCCTGGACATCGTCACGTGCTGTGTCGGCGCGGCGCGCCTGGCCCGGCTGCAGATCGGAATGCATCAGCAGCGCATGCAGATCATGGGCGAATGCCTCCAGCGTCTGGTGCTGCAGCCTCTGGGCGCGGTTGAATACATTGAAAAATGCCACGGCGGGGATCGCAGCCGCCAGGCCTGCCGCCGTCGCAATCAGCGCCTCGCCAAGCGGGCCGGCGACCAGGTCCATGGAGACACTGGCCTCCGTCGAGATATCGATCAGGGCCGCGTGGATACCCCAGACCGTACCCAGCAGCCCCACGAACGGTGCCAAACTGCCGACCGAGGCCAGAATCGTATTGCCCGCCTGCATGCGCAGGTTCTCGCGGTCCATCGACTGGCGGATCATGCGGACCACGTGATCGTCCAGCTGCTGCTCGGCCTTGTCGCTGCCGTCGCGCACGCCGCGATAATGGTCGAACGCGTGGTAACCATCCTGCGCAATCGATGCGAGCGGCCCCCGGCAATTGCCCGCGACGTTGCGAAAGCACCGAGCACTCTGGCTCTCCTCGAACGCGGCCAACGTCCGGCGGTTCTGCCGACGCACGCCCAACAGTGTGAAGAACTTTCCTGCCGCGATCGCCCAGGTGGCGATGGACATCACCAGCAGGGTCAGGAACACCCCGACCAGCAACGGGTCGCCGTGGCGGAATACATAAAAGACGTCGAAATCACTCATGGCTCTTGGCACTCGGCATTGCGTTTGAAGGGTTCGACTGAAAAGCACCGGGGCGCGTTAGCGCAGCTGGAATTCCATCGGCACGACAACCTCGGCCTCGACGGCACGACCACCCCGGCGCGCCGGCTCGAATCGCCAGCGCTCGACGGCCGACAGAGCGGCTTCATCCAGGCGGTCGTAACCACTGGATTCTTCGACCTCCCAGCGGACCGGTTCGCCTTCGGCCGACACTGTGACCCTCAACATCACGGTTCCTTCCTCGCGACGGCGCTGCGAGATACGCGGGTAGTCGGGCGGCGGGTTATCCAGATAATCCGCTCCGAATCCGGGCTCCTCGAACGGCTCATCCCCCTCGCCGGGCTCACCCACCGCGTCCTCTGAGGCGGTGTCCGCCGCATCTTCAGAGTCCGTGTCCTCGCGAGAGTCCGCTTCCGAATCCGTGGTCTGTTCTGGTTCTGGTTCTGGTTCTGGTTCTGGTTCTGGTTCTGG
>NZ_KB897905.1:209585-239585 GCF_000377205.1 Thioalkalivibrio sp. ALJ3
GGCTCCGGCTCCGGCTCCGGCTCCGGCTCCGGCTCCGGCTCCGGCTCGCCCGAGTCTTCAGCGAGCATGTCCTCGGGCTGAATGCTGTCAAGGTCGATCCAGTGGGCCTGCAGTCCACCACCGCCCCCGGACTCCATCAGCTCGGGCTCTTCGCCGTCGCGAACAAGCCAGAGCCCACCCAGCACCGCAGCATGCAGCGCAACACTGACGGCCAGGCCCAGCGCGAGGGGGCGGGCGGGATCTTGACGAGGTGGTTTCATGAGAGGCATTGGCGTGATCCGGACACCGCATTATTCGGCGCCCGACGTCCGTCTGCCAGCACCCCACTTTTCCGCGCGTCGTTCCGCACGGACGCTACACTATAGAGAACGCGAATGGTTTGCAACACCATTTACGAAAACCGGGAAAGATGATGCATGGACACAAAAAAGGCCCCGGAGTCCGGGGCCCTTGAGGGTCCGCCCTGCGCAGGGCGAGGCATGCGGACGCGCTCAGTGCTGGTGACCGCCGACGCCGTGGGCATGGCCATGCTCCAGCTCCTCGGCGGAGGCCTCGCGCACCTCGACGACTTCGACGTCGAAGTTAAGGTTCTCGCCGGCCAGCGGGTGATTACCGTCCACGGTCGCGGTCTCACCCTCGACCTTGGTCACGGTCACGGTCAGCGGGCCGTTCTGGGTCTGTGCCTGGAACTGCATGCCCGGCTGCACGGAATCCACGCCCTGGAAGGCCTCCAGCGGGATCTCCTGCACCATGGCCTCGATCTTCTCGCCATAGCCCTCTTCCGGCGTCACCTTGGCCTGAACTTTATCACCGGCGCCCTTGCCCTCGAGTTCGCGCTCGAGACCCGGAACCAGCTGGCCGTTCCCGTGCAGATAGGCGAGCGGCTCGCGGCCTTCGGAGCTGTCGATGGTCTCGCCAGCGTCGTTGGTCAGGGTGTAGTGGATGGACACCACGGCGTTTTGTGCAACTTGCATGGGCTTCGCCCTCTCGATACATGAACCGCACAGGGTAACGCGCATGGCCCCGTGGCGTCAGGTCCACCCTTTTCCGGGGCGGTTTCCGGGGCTGGACAACAGCCTTCCCCGGTCTCGCGATCAGGCCTTTTGCAGCAGTAGACGGTTCAGGCGCGAGACGAAACCGGAGGGATCCTCTAGCTGACCGCCTTCCGCCAGCAGCGACTGATCGAACAGCAGCGAAGCCAGATCGTTGAAGTCGTCGCCTTCGGCGGCGCGCAAACGCTCGACCAGCGGGTGTTTCGGGTTGATCTCGAGCACTGGCTTGCTGGAGAAGGTCTCCTGCCCGGCCTGCTTCAGCAATTCCTGCAGATACAGCGCCATCTCGTGCTCGCCGAGCACAATGCAAGCCGGCGAATCGACCAGGCGCTTCGAGGCGCGCACGGAGTCGACGCGCTCGCCCAGCGCGGTCTGGATACGCTCCGGCAGGTCGCCCAGGTCCTGGTCGGCCTTCGCGCTGTCGTCCGCGGCATCCTCTGTCGCCGCCTCCTCGCCGATAATCTTGTCCAGATCGAGGTCACCCTTGGCGACATTCTTGATCGGCTTGCCATCGAACTCGCGCAGGTGCGAGAGCAGCCACTCGTCGACCCGGTCGGACAGCAGCAGCACCTCGATATCGTGCTTGCGGAAGATCTCCAGGTGCGGGCTGTTGCGCGCCGCGCTGGCGTTGTCGGCTGTGATCACGTAGATCGCATCCTGCCCGTCTTTCATCCGGCCGATGTAGTCGGCCAGCGAGACGTTCTGGGTGTCGTCATCATTTTGCGTGCTGGCGAAGCGCAGCAGGCCCGCGATCTGTTCGCGGTTGGCGTAATCCTCGCCCGGACCCTCCTTCAGCACGCGGCCAAAGTTCTGCCAGATCTCGGCGTATTTCTCCGGCTCGTTCTTCGCAATGCTCTCCAGCAGGCCGAGGATCTTCTTCACCGAACCGGAGCGGATGGAATCCACCAGGCGATTGTCCTGCAGGATCTCGCGCGAGACGTTCAGCGGGAGATCGGCCGAGTCCACCACCCCGCGCACGAAACGCAGGTAGTTGGGCAGCAGTTTCTCGGCGTCGTCCATGATGAACACGCGTTTCACGTAGAGCTTGACGCCGTGGCGGGCGTCGCGGTCCCACAGGTCGAACGGGGCGCGTTTGGGGATGTAGAACAGCGTGGTGTACTCCTGGCGTCCCTCAACATGGTTGTGGGTCCAGGCGGCCGGGTCCTCGAAGTCGTGCGCGACGTGCTTGTAGAACTCGCGGTACTCGTCGTCGCTGATCTCGCTCTTCGGCCGGGTCCACAGGGCGCTGGCGCGGTTCACCGTCTCCCACTCGTCGGTAGGCTTGCCGTCGTCGTCCGCCTTGCGCATGCGGATCGGGAAGGCCACGTGGTCGGAATAGCGGCTGATGATGTGACGCAGGCGGACGGACTCGAGGAACTCGTCGGCGTCCCCCTTCAGCGTCAGCGTGATCTCGGTCCCCGCCTCGGGGCGCTCGCAGTCGCTCAGGGTGTACTCTCCGTCGCCGCGCGACTCCCAGCGGGTGCCGGCGTCCTCGGGTGTCCCCGCGCGACGGGTTTCGAGGCGGACAGAGTCGGCCACGATGAACGAGGAGTAGAACCCGACGCCAAACTGGCCGATCAGCTGCGAGTCCTTCTTCTGATCGCCGGTCAGCTTCTCGAGGAAGGCCTTGGTGCCGGACCGCGCAATGGTCCCGATGTGCTCGATCACTTCGTCGCGCGACATGCCGATGCCGTTGTCGCGCACGGTGACGGTCCGGGCCTCCTTGTCCACCTCGACGTCGATCGCCAGCTCGGCTGGCTGCGGGATCGCGTCGGGCTGGGCCAGCGCCTCGAAGCGCAGCTTGTCGCAGGCATCCGCCCCGTTGGAGATCAGTTCGCGCAGGAAGATCTCGCGGTTGGAATACAGCGAGTGGATCATCAGCTGCAACAGCTGACTGACCTCGGTCTCGAAGCGGCGGGTCTCGGTATGGCCCTGGGCGGCCGATGCGGTCTGCGTGTCCGTCATGGTCCTGTACGTCCTCTCGTGCGCTCAAATGGGTTTGACAGCACGCAACGTGGGGTCGCCGGGCACGTTTTCAAGACCTGCGGCCATGTAAAGCCCTCCCAGGCCGTCGGGATCCAGGAGTGTATGCACTGGCAGCAGAGCTTCCTCGAGGCGCGCTTCCAGCTGGCAGGGTGGATTCAGGATCAGGACACCGGAACCGCTCAGGCCAGCATGCGCGGAAGGGTCGCGGTGCATCCTCAGCTCGCTTACCAGCCAGGGATTCCTCATTTCCGCAATCAATGTTCCCCGCAGGAAGCGGTCGAGACGCGCCGACATCACCGGATACCAGATCATGATCACCGCGTCGTGCCACCGCGCACGGATCAGCCGCGCGATCCGCACCACTTCCATGTACTCGTATTGTCGCTTGTAGGGTGGATCGAGCAACCCCAGACCACGTCTACGCGGCGGTATCTCAGTGCGTACCGCGTGGAGGGCGTCGACTTGATGGACCTGGCACCGGGCGTCGCTGCGAAGTGTCTGCTGCAGAACGGCATGAGGGTCGGCATGCGGTTCACAGGCGACCAGTGAATCCCGCTCCCTAAGGCCCGCCTGTAGCAGCACGGGCGAGCCGGGGTAGGATCGCAACCGCCCCGGATCCGACTGCCACGCCGCGATGGACGCAATATAGCCCTCCAGAGGCGAGCCCCGCGCGACGTCACCGCGGACACGCCACAAGCGCCCGATCCCCTGCTCCCATTCCCCCGTGCTGCTGGCAAGTTCGCCTGTCAGGTCGTACTGTCCGGCGCCTGCATAGAGGTCCATGGCCACGAGGGGGCGGGCAGATTCCTGCAGGGCCTTGAGCACGACCCACAGCACCAGGTGCTTGTGGACATCGGCAAAGTTGCCGGCATGGCGTGCATGGTCATAGCGGATCATCCGCCCTCCATACAAAAAAACCACCACGAGGGACCCGCGGTGGTTCAAGCAGGGTAGCCCGAAGGGCCCACCCGCAACCGTGTGTACGGCTTACTGATTCACCGGCGATTCCGGATCGAGCAAATAAGCCATCACGTGGCTGATCTGCTCCTCGGTCAGGAAATTCCGCCCGAATCGCGGCATGTATGTGCAAGGGAAATACTGGTGCGGGTTGCTTACAACCTCGTGCACGTAGTTCAGGACCGACTCATCGGTACCGCGCTCGCGTCCGTAGTTCGCAAGGCTCGGCCCGATCGTTCCGTAGGTGGTTTCGGCCGGATCCATCTGGTGACAGGCATAGCAGTTGGCGCCTGGCTCGCGCGTGCCGTGGTCATCGTTGTTGTGCCCGACGCGATAGCCATACCCCGAGCGGGCCAGCTCGGCACCCCGACGCCAGTCGCCCAGTTGCACCCCACCATCGGGACGCTCGTAGGATGCCCGCGCGGCGGCTACCACCTGTCCGGCGGTCTCGCTATTCGGGGAACCCTCCAGGGAACACAGCGCCTGGATTTCATCCTGCTGCATGCGCTCACGCGCGGTACCCCCTTCCTGGACATCCTGGTCCAGACGGAAGCTGTTGGTCTCGAGTACCAGATACTCGGCCAACTCCTCGGGGCTCATCTGGGTAATATCCACCTCGCGGTCCGAGGTGTCCTGGAAGAACTGGTCACAACCGGCCAGTGCCGCCGAGGCCGATACAACCACCGCGGCAGTCAGAATTCTACGATTGAACATCCCTGAGCCTCCCCTCACGTCCGTCAAGACCGATGGTTTCTATAGCCTGTGCCGCTGCCCGCGGCCCATCGGTGCCCCTGTTCAGCCCATCTGTGCGGCCCGGCGGGCATACTGGTACAACGCCCAGATCTGCAAACGCCCGACCGCGGAAATTCGTAAGGAAGCGGACTGCCACGCACAAGGCGTGACAATCCGTTACTGCTTTGCTTCTTGACTGCCCGGCCCAACAGGACCGGGCAGTTGTCGCACGAGGCGACTTACCGGTTGTTAACCGGGGACTCCGGATCGAGCAGGTAGGCCATGATGTGGCTGATCTGCTCTTCGGTCAGCAGCCCCTGGAAACGCGGCATCTGCGTGCAGGGGAAGTACTGGTGCGGGTTGGAGATCACCTGATGCACGTACTGACGGATCTCCTGGCTGTCGCCACGCTGCGCACCGTAGTTTTCGAGGTTCGGGCCGATGGTGCCCTGTACCGAAACGCTCGAATCCATCACGTGGCAGTTGTAGCAGTTGCCACCCGCCTCGCGGGTACCGTGGTCGTCGACGTTGTGGCCGATGCGGTAACCGTAGCCGGAATCCGCCAGCTCGGCACCCTTGCGCCAGTCACCCAGTTCAATGTCGCCTTCCGGGGCCTGATACTGCTCCCGGGCGAGCGCGACGACCCGACCGGCAACCTCGCCGTCCAGGTCATTCCGCGTGGAGTCGAACGAGCAGGCCTTCTGGATTTCGTCCTGGGTCATGCGGTCGCGCCAGCCACCGCCTTCCTGCATTTCCTGATCACGCCAGCTACCGGTCTCGAAGATGAGATGCTCGGCCAGTTCCTCGGCGCTCATGGCCGTGATATCCACGTCATCCGCCTTGTTGCCGTCGGCGACGGCACAGCCGGCAGCCAGGGCGACGGATGCAAATGCGGCTACACCGGCCGCAACAGTGTTTTTATTAAACATACTTGATGTCTCCTATTGCGTCCGTAGTTACCGCTTCAGGTCGGGCAGGATGGCCGGTTCGCCACGCGCCGCGTCATTCCAGTAGGAGATCAGCGCGGTGTTGACCGGGGTATCCGGCAGGATACCGGCATGACGCATCTGCCAGATGCAACCACGGATACGGTGGTTCTGGCTGCGAACGTTGTCCTGTCCCGCACGGTGGGCCGGCCAGGAGACCGCCTTGGTCCACTCCTGCGAGTTGCGCATTTCCGGCAGCACGGATGCACGGATCTGCTTGCCCGAATCCCCATGGCAGGCCGCGCAGTTGAAGTCCATCGCACCACCACGGCGGAAGAACAGCACCTCGCCGGCATCACGCATCGCCTGTTCCTTCGGGTGATCCAGCGGCGGATTCCAGGCATACCCGGAGGACTGGTGAGCGATGTAGGTGGTCAGGCGCATGATGTCCGAGCCGGAGCCGTGACGCTGCGAGACCGCGGAGTCATCGGACGTAAAGCCCTGGATTTCCTTCATGCAGTGCACCAGGCGCATTTCGAAGTCCATCACCTTGCCGGTGTCCTCGAAATAACGCGGCAGTTCGACATAGGCGCCTTCCAGCACGCCCTCGCCCTTGCCAAAGTCACAGGACTCCAAGGAGGCGTTGTTCGGGCCGCGTTCCTTGTAGAACAGCTCTTCGCCATCGTCCAGCAGGTACAGGGCGGGGTTGTCCGGCATCATCATGATGTTCATTTCACTCTGATGCAGGTACTTCGAGTCGGGCTGCGCCTCGAGCAGCTTCTGCAGGACATCGTTCGGGTCCTGCCATTCGGCCTGGGCAGCGGTGCCCGCAACCCCGACCGCCATTGCTACGGGCAACGCAAGCAATGCTTTCTTGAACATGGAAACCTCCATCACACGGTTTTTTCGATACGGTCCGTGGCCGGAACGGCCCGGACCTGTGTAGCAGAGTGCTGAACCGGGGTCCGCGCTGTCAACACAAAAGGCTATATTAGCTTTTTCTAACAGTCTGTTTTTCAAGGATTCTCGGGGCTCAACACCGTCAGGCAGACGTTGATTGCACCGATTCTATTCCGCTACAAGATGGATTTTTTGACGAATCGAGGAGTCGACCAAGGCCAGGTCCGGCTATGCCGACCAGCAAGTCATTGAAGGGTCGAAAGGAAGTAGTGTCCCGCAGCGCGAGCGCGCCGCATGGTCGGACGGATAGACCTAATCGAGTTGGAGCACGCCCTCGTGGACGAGCAGGGCTCGCTTCACCTCGGCCAGCGGGCCGTCCTGGTCACCCGCATAGCCGCCAATGTCGCGCGCACCCCGGTAGCGCGCGGACACGACCCGATGACAGGGAATAAACAGGGGCCAGGGGTTGGCCCGGCAGGCCTGCCCCACAGCACGCGGGGCCGACCCAATCTCGGCGGCGATCTGCGCATAGGTACGGACCTCGCCCACCGGGATCGCCGAAAGGGCCGACCAGACGCGACGGGCATGCGCGGTCCCCGGGGGCACCGCCGACGTGGCCCGCCATTGCAGCGGGTCAGATGCGTAGTCCGCCGGGTCGAAGGCAGGGGAACAACGATCAGCCGCGGGGATGTCCCGCAACGGCGACAGATCGTATACGTCGTCGGGGCGCTGCCAGCCACAGGCCAGCAGGTGTCCCTGGTCGGACTCCAGCCACGCAAAAGCCAGCGCGACTCCCGGCAGGAGACAGCGCTGGCTTCGCAAGGCCGATTCGGCCGACAACGGAAAACCGGGCGGGCGCGAGCGGGGCTGCGCGGCCACCGCGGTCATCAGGCGCCGTTCCGGTTCGCCTTGATGTCTTCCTTGATACGCGCGGCCTTGCCGGTACGATCCCGCAGGAAGTACAGCTTGGAGCGACGCACTTTACCGCGGCGCTTCACCTTGATATCGGCGATTTGCGGGCTGTGTGTCTGGAAGGTCCGCTCCACGCCGTTGCCGTAGGAAACCTTGCGCAGGGTGAACGCCGAGTTGAGGCCACGGCTGCGCTTGCCGATCACCACACCCTCGAAGGCCTGCAGGCGCTCACGCTCGCCTTCGCGCACCTTCACCTGCACCACCAGGGTGTCGCCCGGACCAAAGTCCGGCACGTCGGACTTCATCTGTTCGGCTTCCAGTTCCTGAATCACGCTGTTCATCGTTCGACCTCAATCATCGCTTTCGGTATGCGGACCGCCCGTCCGGCGTTCCACACGGTATTCGTCCAACAGGGCCAGATCCTCGGCCCCGAGTTCTTCGCGCGCCAGAAGATCCGGCCGCCGTTCCCAAGTACGCCCCAGCGCCTCGCGTCGGCGCCAGCGCCGTATGGCGCCATGGTCGCCTCCCAGCAGGACCGGCGGTACCGCACGCCCCGCGGCGACCTCCGGCCGCGTGTAGTGTGGGCAGTCGAGCAGGCCCTCGCTGAACGAGTCCTGCCCGGCGGAATCCGCATGCCCGAGCACACCCGGGAGCAGGCGCGCACAGGCATCGATCACCACCATCGCGCCCAGCTCGCCACCAGACAGGACATAGTCGCCCAGCGACCATTCCTCGTCGACCTGCGCCTCGATGAAGCGCTCGTCGATGCCCTCGTAGCGGCCGCACACCAGGGCCACACGCGGCTTCCTGACCAGCTCCCGCAACATCGCCTGCCGGATCGGCCGCCCCTGCGGGGTCAGGGCGATCACGTGCAGGGGTGCCGTCGCGTCGGCCCGCGCTGCCTCCAGCGCGGACGCCAGCGGCCCATACTGCATGACCATGCCGGGACCGCCGCCATAGGGGCGATCATCCACCGCCTGGTGGAAACCGGCACCCCAGTCACGCGGGTTCCAGGTCTCCAGCGCGAGCCGGCCCTGCTGCACCGCCCGCCCGGTCACCCCGGACTCGCCCACCGCCATCACCAGCTCCGGAAACAGCGTGACGATATCGAAGCGCATCGTGCGCCTCAGAATTCCGGGTCCCAGTCGACCCGCAACCGCCGGGCCTCCAGGTCCACATCCAGAACGTACTGATCCCGTACCCACGGGATGAGTCGTTCGCGGTCGCCGCGCACGACCAGCACATCATTGGCGCCGGTCTCCATAAATCCGGAGATGTGCCCAAGCGCAGTCCCGTCTTGATGCTCGACTTCCATGCCCAGCAGGTCGGCCCAGTAATACTCGCCGTCCTTGGTGGGCGGGAGCCAGTCGCGCTCGATCGCCAGCTCGGCGCCCATCAGGCCGTAGGCCGCCTCACGATCCGCGGTCTCGGCAAATTTCATCACGACGCCGGGCCCGTGGGCCCGGCCCGCTTCGACCTCCGCGAGCCGCCAGGCGGCGCCGGAACGCAGCCACAGGCGGGGGAAGTCGGCAATCGCGGCGCGCGGCTCCGTCTCGGAAAAGATCCGGACCCAGCCCTTCACGCCGTACACCCCGGAGACGCGCCCGACGCGGATGCGTTCACCCGCCTCGCTCATCACCGGGGCTCGGACTACGCGTAATCAGCGAGCCGACGGCCTCAGGCCGCGGCTTGCTGCTTGCGGTAGCCCTTGACCAGATGGTTCACACGCTCGGACAGGGCGGCGCCGTGGCCCAGCCAGTAGTCCACGCGCTCCAGGTCGATGCGCAGCGGCTCTTCCTGACCGCGGGCGACCGGGTTGAAGAAACCGATCTGTTCCTTGTAACCGCTGTCCCGACGCTTGCGCGAATCGGTGACAACGATCGAGTAGAACGGGCGCTTTTTGGCGCCGCGGCGAAGCAGGCGAATCGTAACCATATGTTCTGTAGAACCCCGTTTGAGTCCGTTTTCTCGAGAAAACGCGCGATTATAACGAATCCCGCCGCCAGCACAAGGTGCCGAGGGCAAGCCCGGCGGCCAACTAGCGAAACGGCATGCCCCCACCGGGGCCGCCCATTCCACCCATGCCGCCGACTTTTCCGCCCAGGGCGCGCATCATCTTCGATGCGCCACCCTTGGAGAATTTCTTCATCGCTTTGCTCATTTGCGCGTGCTGCTTGAGCAGGCGATTCACGTCCTGAATCTGGGTACCGGACCCGGCGGCGATCCGGCGCTTGCGCGAACCCTTGATGATGTCCGGATGGCGCCGCTCGTGCTCGGTCATCGACGAGATCACCGCCATCATGCGACCGATCTCCTTGTCGTTGGCCTGGTTCTTCACCGCGTCCGGCAGCTTGCCGCCCCCGGGCAGCTTTTCCAGCATCGAACTGATCCCACCCATCTTCTGCATCTGGCCGAGCTGCTCGCGCAGGTCGTTCAGATCGAAGCCCCGCCCCTTCTTCAGCTTGCGCGTGAGCTTGGCCGCCTTGTCCTGGTCGACTTGACGGCTGGCCTCCTCGACCAGGGACAGGACATCGCCCTTGCCAAGGATGCGCGAGGCGATGCGCTCGGGATGGAACGGCTCGAGCGCATCCGGGCGCTCGCCCATGCCGATGAACTTGATCGGCACGCCGGTGATCTGGCGCACCGACAGCGCGGCACCACCACGGGCGTCACCGTCGGCCTTGGTCAGCACCACGCCGGTCAGCGGCAGGGCCTCGCCAAAGGCGCGCGCGGTATTCGCCGCGTCCTGGCCGGTCATGGAGTCGACCACGAACAAGGTCTCGATCGGATCGATCGCCTGATGCAGGCTCTTCACCTCGGCCATCATGTCTTCGTCGACATGCAGCCGCCCGGCGGTATCCACCAGCAACACCTCGGTGCCGTCACGCCGCGCGCGCTCCACCGCGCCGCTCGCAATCGCGTCGGGGTTCTGGCTAGTGTCACTGGAATAGAACGTAACCCCGACCTGCCCGGCCAGCGTCTCCAGCTGCTGAATCGCCGCCGGTCGGTAGACGTCGCAGCTGACCACCGCGACCTTCTTCTTCTCGCGCTCGCGCAACAGGCGCGCGAGCTTGCCGATACTGGTGGTTTTGCCCGCGCCCTGCAGACCGGCCACCAGCACCACGGCCGGCGGCTGGACCGCCAGGTTCAGCGAGGCGTTCTCCCCGCCCATGGTCGCGATCAGTTCGTCATGGACAACCTTGATCAGGGCCTGCCCCGGGGTCAGGCTCCCGATGACCTCCTTGCCCAGGGCCTTTTCCTTGACGTCCTTGACGAACTCGCGCACCACCGGCAGGGCCACATCGGCCTCCAGCAGGGCCATGCGCACCTCGCGCAACGCGTCCTGAATATTGTCCTCGGTGAGCCGCGCCTGGCCTTTCAGGCGCTTCATGGTCTCCTGGAGGCGGCTGGAAAGGCCGTCGAACATCGTCTGTCCTCGTCTCGCTCGGGCCCCGGTCATCGCCGGGAAGGACCGCACAGTATAGCGGGCCCGACACCCCGGCTGCACGGCCCCAGTCGCATTCCGGGTTTGCCGGCACGAATGTGCATTCAGGCGCGCGAGCGGGGATAATCGCCAGCCATGACCACCGTTGCCGGATTGCTCGCCGTAGCGCTGTATCTCGCCACCACGGGATACCTGATCGTCGCCACCCGCACCCAGCCCCTGGCGGCCGGGCAACCGCGCGCGCCCCTGATACTGTGGCTGGCCGCCCTGATCGTGCACCTGGCGGCCCTGATCCCGCTGGTGGTAACCGAGGCCGGCCTGAACCTGTGCCTGGGCAATGCCCTGTCCGCCTCGCTGTGGCTGGTGGCCGCGCTGCTGTGGCTGACCGCCCTGCGTCACCCACTGGCCGTGCTGGGTGTGGTGATCCTGCCGCTCACCGCACTGGCGGCCCTGGGTGCCCTGCTGTGCGAAGACGGCACGCGCTACGCGACCTCGGCCGGGATCGACGTGCATATCCTGTTTTCGGCGCTAGGCTGGGCGTTCCTCGCGCTCTCCACGGCACAGGCCGCGGTGATGGCCACTCAACACCGAGCACTGCACAACCATCACACTTCCGGGATCGTGCGCTTCCTGCCGCCACTGTTCTCGATGGAGATCTGGCTGTTCCGCATGATCTTCATCGGCTGGCTGTTCCTCGGGCTCAGCCTGCTCTCCGGGCTGATCTTCGTGGACGACCTGTTCGCCCAGCACCTGGTGCACAAGACCATCCTGTCGCTGCTGGCCTGGGGGATCTTTTCTATTTTGTTGCTCGGGCGCTGGCGCCTGGGCTGGCGCGGGACGCGGGCGCTGGCCTGGACCACCGGTGGTTTCGTGGTACTGGTGCTGGCCTACTTCGGTTCCAAGCTCGTGCTGGAAGTCATCCTCGGGCGTGTCTGATCAGGGCACGCTCGGGCTTGACACCCCGGCAGCGCTTGCCTGAAATGACCCGGACGCCCGTCACCGGGCGAACATCCCATCCCTGACCCGCAGGCCGCCCCTTGCAAGAGATCCCGCTCTCCTTTCTGTTCGGCGCCCTGATCGTCCTGTTCCTGCTGTCGGCGTTCTTCTCCGGTTCGGAGACCGCGCTAATGGCGCTGAACCGCTACCGCATGCGCCACCGCGCCCAGACCGGGCACCGGGGCGCGGCGATCGCCGCCCGCCTGCTGGAGCGTCCGGACCGCCTGATCGGGCTGATCCTGCTGGGCAACAATTTCGTCAACATCCTGATTGCACAGATCGCCACCTTTATCGGCTGGCGGCTGTTCGGCGACACCGGCGTCGCCATCGCCACCGGCGTGCTCACGCTGACCCTGCTGATCTTCGCCGAGACGGCCCCCAAGACCCTCGCGGCGCTGCACAGCGAGCGCGTCGCCTACCCGGCAGCCTGGATCTACTCGGGTCTGCTGAAAGTCCTGTGGCCCGTCGTCTGGATGATCAACGTGCTGGCCAACAGCGTGCTGCGCCTGTTCGGCGTGCACATGCAGCCTGGGAGGCGATCGGCCCTGAACACTGACGAGTTGCGCAGCGTGGTCTCCGAGGCCGGCGCCCTGATCCCGGCCAACCACCAGCGCATGCTGCTGAACCTGCTGGACCTGGAGCGCACCACGGTCGAGGACATCATGATCCCGCGTAACGAGATCGTGGTCCTGGACCTGAACGAGCCCTGGAACGAGGTCGTCGAGCAGCTGGTACACGGCAGCTTCACCCGCCTGCCGGTGGTCGAGGGCGAGCTGGATCATATCGTCGGCTTCCTGCACCGCCGCGACGTGATTCCGCTGATCGAACGTGACGACTTCGACGCCGAAGACCTGCGCCAGATCCTCACGCCGCCCTATTTCATCCCCGAGGGCACGGCGCTGAACCGCCAGCTGATCAACTTCCAGCAACAGAAAAAGCGGATCGGCCTGGTGGTGGACGAGTACGGCGACATCGAAGGTCTGATCACCCTGGAAGATCTACTGGAGGAGATCGTTGGCGAATTCACCACCGATTCCCCGGCGATGAGCGACGACGTGCTGCGTCAGGAGGATGGCTCGGCGATGGTCGATGGCGGCATCCACCTGCGCGAGCTGAACCGATCGCTGGGTCTGGAGCTCCCGGTGGATGGCCCCAAGACCTTGAGCGGGCTGATCGTCGAGTACCTCGAGAGCATCCCCGAGGCGCCGGTGAGTGTACGCATCAACGGCGTGGTGATGGACATCGTACAGATCAAGAACAACACCATCCGCACCGTGCGCGTGGTCGCCCCCGACCTACCAACAAGCCCGAACCACAAGGAAGCCTGATGGCGAAGGCGAAGACCCAGTACGTCTGCCGGGAATGCGGCGCGGTAAGCCCAAAGTGGGCGGGCCAGTGTGGCGACTGCGGCGCCTGGAACACCCTGGAGGAGGCCGCACCGGCCACCCAGTCCGGCCCACGCGGCGGTTACGCGGGCGAGGTCGCCGGCATCACCCGACTGGGCGAGATAGAGGCAGGCGAGGTCCCTCGCACCGGCACCGGCCTGTCGGAGCTGGACCGCGCCCTGGGCGGCGGGTTGGTACACGGGTCGGTCGTGCTGCTAGGCGGCGACCCGGGGATCGGCAAGTCCACCCTGCTGCTGCAGACCCTGGCCATGCTGCCGGTCGGCGACACGCTCTACGTGACCGGCGAAGAATCTGCCCAGCAGATCAGCATGCGCGCGCGGCGCCTCGGACTCGAGGTCGACGGGCTGCGCCTGCTGACCGAGACGCAGGTGGAAAACGTGATCGCCACCTGCGAGCGCGAACGCCCGCGTGTGCTGGTGATCGACTCCATCCAGACGCTGTACACCGCCGCACTGCAATCCGCCCCCGGCTCGGTCGGGCAGGTGCGTGAGAGTGCCGCCGCCCTGGTGCGCCTGGCCAAGCAGCGCGGCATCACCGTGATCCTGGTAGGCCACGTAACCAAGGATGGCCAGCTGGCCGGCCCCCGCGTACTCGAGCACATGGTCGACACGGTGCTGTACTTCGAGGGCGACCCGGACGGGCGCTACCGCATGTTGCGCGCGGTAAAGAACCGCTTCGGCGCGGTCAACGAGCTGGGTGTATTCGCGATGCTGGAGAATGGGCTCAAGGCCGTCTCCAATCCTTCCGCCATCTTCCTTTCCCGGCATCAGGGGCCGGTACCCGGCTCCGTAGTCATGGTCACGCGCGAGGGCACCCGGCCGCTGCTCGTGGAGGTGCAGGCCCTGGTCTCCGAGAGCCATGCCCCGCAGCCGCGGCGCATCACCGTGGGGCTGGAACAGAACCGGCTGACCATGCTGCTGGCTGTACTGCACCGCCACGGTGGCGTGGCGCTGTTCGATCAGGACGTGTTCGTGAATGTGGTCGGAGGCGTGCGCGTAACCGAGACCGCGGCCGATCTGCCGATGCTCGCCGCCGCGTTGTCGAGTTTTCGCGACCGGCCGCTGCCGCAAGAGATGCTGGCCTTTGGCGAGGTCGGGCTGGCCGGCGAGATCCGGCCGGTACCGAACGGCGAGGAGCGCCTGCGCGAGGCGGCCAAGCACGGCTATACCCGGGCGATCGCACCGGCGGCCAACGCGCCGCGCAAGCCCATCAAGGGCATGGAGGTGGTTGCGGTCTCCCGCCTATCGGAAGTCCTCGACGCCCTGTAGCGCCTGGCCCCGCCGCCTCTTGTGGCAAGGCACCGTTCGTCATCCGGTGTTTACGTGCCTTCGGCTGGCCGCCTGCCATGCGCTGTCTCGCCAGCGCGCCGCGCCCGTTTTTGATCAACAACTGGCTTTCTTGCTTGCCCAAGAAAGTACCCGTCGAGGCGCACCCGGATTCCGCCCGGGGACCTTGCTCCAGGGCCCTCGGGCCGGCGGCGCTGAAACTCGCTACGCTCAAACAGTCAGCGCCTCTCTTCCGTCCCGAAGACCCTTCCGCAAGGGGCTTCATACGGGGGAGGAAGGTCAAAACAGAAGGCCTCCCCGCGCTTATGCTTGGCTCCAACGCCATAGGGTGCGGTTGAGCGCAGCGAAACGCACCGTTCCGACGTCGGGGCAACTCTGATGCGATTCGCTGCACTCATCCGCATCCTGCCCGCCCCCCAGCGCCCGCTGGCGGGCGCGGCACGCCACGGCCGCAGGCCGCGCGTGCCGAAGATGTCCGAAGACCTAGCCTCCATCTACAAGCAAAATCGCCGGGACAGCTGCTGTCTTGACCTTCACCCCCCGTTGTCGTCGCGCCGAGTGGAGAGGGTTTCGCGGGAAGAGAGGCGCTGACTGTCTGAGCGGAGCCGAAGGCGTAGCGAGTTTCAGCGCCGCCCGCGAAAACCCTCGGAGCGAGGGAAACCCCGGCCCGCACAGCGGGCCGGGGTCGCGGCAGTCGGGCGTGTTTCTTGGGTACTTCTTTGCACGAGCAAAGAAGCCCGTTTTTGATCAACAACTGGCGCGGCGCGCTCGCGAGTGAGCGCATGGCAGGCGGTGGACCGAAGCCACCGTAAACACCGGATGCCGAACCAGGGCCAGCCACAACCGCCACCGGCGTGAACCGGAAACGAAAAAGGCGCCCGGAGGCGCCTTTGGTGAAGCGGGCAAAACGGCCGCGTCAGTTGACGGCGTCGAGGTCGGCCGCGAGGGACTCGCGCGTGCCCTCGGAGACGGCGTCCAGCCGGTGGCTGTAGTTCTCGTGCTCCACTCCCATGGCAATGGCCGCACCGGATTTCGCGGCGGAGACCATCTCCGGGGTCAGCTCGAAGCGCAGGAAATGCACCGAGGAGGTCTTGTCGTCGGTTTCCCGATCCAGGTCCTCGTTCGCGATCGGGTAGACCTTGTCGTGGCCTTCGACCTGCACATAGGTCTTGAGCTCGATCCCGATCAGCTTGGACAGCTGCACCTTGCGCTCGTCCACGTCCGGGTACTCGACCATCATGGTCGCCTTCCAGTTGGAACCGTCCGGGATCAGCGGGTTGTAGGCGTCCAGCTCGTCCTGGATGCCTTCGGAATCGAAGATCTTCTCGACCCGCAGCATCTCCTGGATCTGGTACTGCATGGTCTTGCGATCCTCGAAGTGCAGGGTCACGGCCGGGCCCACCTGCACCACGCGGTTGCGCTTGTGCTGCATGACCTCGTTGCGAAACTGGGGCCGCACCTCGTGGTACTTCTCCAGCGAATACAGGTCTTCTCGACTCAGTTTGTCCACACTTGCCTCCATCTCGATACCTCCGTCACGTCGGCATGGTCCGCGGGACCACTCAGTGATCGTGGTGCCCCATCTGCGTGTAGTCCTTGTCGGACCAGAGGTTGTCTTTCAGTTCGTGGTCGAACACCGGGTTATGGCGCCGAATCCATTCCAGCACCATTGCCGCGTGCTCGATCTCCTCGTCGCGGTTGTGCGCGAGGATCGCCTTGAGTTCTTCGTTCTTGCAGGCGTCGATGCGCTGCTGGTACCAGTCCACCGCCTCGAGTTCTTCCATCAGCGAGACGATGGCGCGATGCATCTCGCGCGACTCGTCGCTCAGTTCCTCGACGGGTTCGTGGTAGCTGTCACTGGCCATGTCTTGTCTCCATCCGCGATCGCCCCGGCGGGCGCACGTCGTGTTCTGTTGGCAAACAACCGGCGCTACAGGCCGTAGGCCTGACGCAGCAGGGTCAGCGGGTGCTCGGGCGCCTTGTCCTCACCCTTGCCCTGCAGTCCGTTCTCGATCATGTGCCCGGCCATCGGGCAGTCACTCGAGTAGTGATCGGACTCGGCCTTCTGCACCCGGTTCACTACCGGACGGCAAATCTTGGCCGCAGTCTCGTAGAACTCGCTCTTCACACCGTAGGTGCCGTCATGCCCGGAGCAGCGTTCGATCACGTCGATCTCGGTATCCGGCACGAGCTTTAGCAGGTCGCGGGTCTTGAGCCCCATGTTCTGCACCCTCAGGTGGCAGGCGGCGTGGTAGGCAATCTTGCCGAGCCTGTCGGGGAAGTCGGTATTGAGCTTGCCGTCCTTGTGCCGCTCCATCAGGTATTCGAACGGGTCGAAGATGCGATCGCGCACCGCAATCACGTCGGCTTCTTCCGGGAACATCAGCGGCAGTTCCTGCTTGAACATCAGCACGCAGGACGGGACCGGCGCGACGATGTCATAGCCCTGGTCGATCATGCGCTTCATCGCCGGGATGTTGGCCTCCTTGGAGGCCTCCACCGACTTCAGGTCACCCAGCTCCAGCTTGGGCATGCCGCAGCACTGTTCCTTGTCGACCAGTGTGACCTCGATGCCGTTGTGCTCGAAGACTTTGACCAGGTCCTCGACCAGGTGCGGTTCGTTGTAGTTGCCGTAGCAGGTCGCATAGAGGGCGACCTTGCCCTGGGTGGCGCCGGCCGGCTCGGGGTTGCTGACACCCTTCGCGGCCTTCGCGAGGCGCGAGCGCCCCTTTTTCGAGTGGTATTCGGGGACCGGGGCATCCGGGTGCACGCCCATGGTCTTGTCGAGTACTTTCCGCACGGCACCGTTCTTGTTTGCGGCATTGACCGCGCCGGCGACCACCGGGATGCCCGCCAGCTTGCCGACGGTGTCGGTGCTGGACATCAGCTTGTGCGAGGTCTTCGCACCCTCGTTCTGGAAACGGAAGGCCTTGGCCCGCAGCATCAGGTGCGGGAAATCCACGTTCCATTCATGCGGGGGAACGTAGGGGCACTTGGTCAGGTAGCACAGGTCGCACAGGTAGCAGTGATCGACCACTTTCCAGAAGTCCTGCTTGTCGACCCCGTCGACCTCCATCGTCTCGGACTCGTCGACCAGATCGAACAGCGTGGGGAAGGAATTGCAGAGGCTGACGCAGCGCCGGCACCCGTGACAGATATCAAAGACCCGCTCCAACTCGGAGAACAACGATTCCTCGTCGTAGAACTCGGGATTCTTCCAGTCCAGCGGATGGCGGGTCGGTGCTTCCAGGCTTCCTTCACGTTGGTGCGTCGGCGCAGACATGCATCCCTCCGGTATCCGTATCAGTGACGATGCTTCGAGGGAAACACGGAACAACATGCGAACGCAGCCGCGGGGCTGACTTCACAGGCTGTTCCGTACCTCCCGGAAAAGCGGGACCGGCCAGGGCCGGCCCCGCGTACTACAGCCGGGAAACGACTTAGTCGTCCAGCTGGTCCAGCGCCTTCTGGAAGCGGTTGGCGTGGGAACGCTCCGCCTTGGCCAGGGTCTCGAACCAGTCGGCGACTTCATCGAAGCCCTCGTCTCGGGCCGTCTTGGCCATGCCCGGGTACATGTCGGTGTACTCGTGGGTCTCGCCGGCAACGGCGGTCTTCAGGTTCGCGGAAGTGGAACCGAATTCCAGGCCGGTGGCCGGATCGCCGCAGCTCTCGAGGTACTCGAGATGGCCGTGGGCGTGGCCGGTTTCACCTTCGGCGGTGGAACGGAACACGGTCGCGACGTCGTTGTAGCCTTCGACGTCCGCCTTGGAAGCGAAGTACAGGTAACGACGGTTGGCCATCGATTCGCCGGCAAAGGCCTCCTTGAGGGCTTCTTCGGTCTTGCTACCTTTCAGTTCCATGGGTCTCTCCTCTTGCTGGTTGGGATCCACACACCATTGCGACCGTTGTGCGGATCAGGAATTTAGACTTTGTCTAAACCACTTGAGAACTCTAGTCAGCACCCGGTCGCATGTCAACCGATTGCCCCGCTGAGCGTGGGGGCACGGTCACGAAACACAAGCCCCCGGTCGCCCGGCTGCTTTCCTCGACGCGGCGGATCGGATACTTTCTCACCTTTTGGCCCCCGTGATCCAATAAGAATCCAACACAGTAATCCGACACCATGACCGACCCGTCCACCGACAGCCCCGCCGAGTTCGAAGCCAGCCTGGAGGCCCTGGAGGCCCTGGTCGCGCGAATGGAATCCGGCGAACTGGGCCTGGAACAGTCTCTGGAGGAATTCCAGCGCGGCATGGAACTGGTCGGCCGCTGCCAGAAGGCGCTGGACGACGCCCAGGCCCGCATCGAGAAACTCGCCAGCACGCCTTCTTCGGAGGGCGCCGCGACCGGGGGCGCCCCCGACACCCCGACCGACCCCGACGACGTCCCCTTTTAGGCCTCCGCCGTGAGCATCCCAGATCCATCCGAGGCGCTGAAGGCCTATCAGCGTCGTATCGAGACCGTACTCGACCAGCGTCTCGCGCCCGACGCCGCGCCCGACACGCGACTGATCGAGGCCATGCGCTATGCCACGCTTTCCGGCGGCAAGCGCCTGCGCCCAGTCCTGGTATACGCGGCCGGGGCCACCTGCAGTGCCCCGGATGAAGTGCTCGATGCGATGGCAGCGGCCGTGGAGATGGTCCACGTCTATTCGCTGATCCATGACGACCTGCCGGCGATGGACAACGACGACCTGCGCCGTGGCCGGCCCACCTGCCACCGCGCGTTCGACGAAGCCACGGCCATCCTTGCCGGGGATGCGCTGCAGGCCTGCGCCTTCGAGATTATGACCGCTGGCGTACGCGCGCTGCCGGGCCAGGCTAGCCTGGACGCCCTAGCCGAGCTCGCCCATGCCGCGGGCCTGCACGGCATGGCGGGGGGGCAGGCCATCGACCTCGGCGCCTGCGGCAAGCCGATCGATCTGGCGGAACTGGAGCGCATGCACCGGCTCAAGACCGGCGCCCTGATCCGCGTGTCGGTACGCCTGGGCGCGATCGCCGGTGGCGTCTCGGAGGACAGCCTCGGCCACCTGACCCGCTACGCCGAGTGCATTGGCCTGGCCTTCCAGATCCGCGATGACGTACTCGACGTGGAGGGCGACCCGGAGGTGCTCGGCAAGGCCTGCGGCGCGGATGCCCGGCTGGACAAGGCGACCTTCCCCTCGCTGCAGGGCCTGGAGGCCTCGCGCGAACGCGCGGTGTCCCTGGTCGACGAGGCACTGGCCGAGCTGCAACCCTTTGGCCAGGAGGCGGACTTGCTTCGCTTCCTCGCGCGGTACATCGTCGACCGCATGAACTGATACGGCCCGATCATGACCCCCACCCCCCTGCTGGATGCAATCGAATGGCCCGCCGACCTGCGGGCACACCCGGCCTCGGAGCTTCCCGGGCTGGCTGGCGAATTGCGCCAGTTCCTGATCGAGAGCGTCTCGCGTACGGGCGGGCACCTGGCCGCCAACCTGGGCACGGTGGAGTTGGCGATCGCGCTGCACTACGCGTTCAACACGCCGGACGACCGCATTGTCTGGGATGTCGGCCACCAGGCCTACGCGCACAAGATCCTGACCGGGCGGCGGGCCGGCATGGCCAGCCTGCGCCAGCACGGCGGACTGGCCGGCTTCCCCAAGCGCGCGGAAAGCGAATACGACGCCTTCGGGGCCGGGCACTCCAGTACCTCGATCAGCGCGGCCGCCGGGATGGCTCTGGCCGCCAAGCACGCGGGACTGGACCGTCGCCATGTGGCGGTGATCGGCGACGGGGCGATGACCGCGGGCATGGCCTTCGAGGCGCTCAACCACATCGGCGATCTCGACTGCAATCTGCTGGTCATCCTGAACGACAACGACATGTCGATCTCGCCCAACGTCGGCGCGATGAACCAGTATTTCACCCGCCTGCTGTCCGGACGCATCTACAGCTCGGTGCGTGAGGGCTCCAAGCGCATGCTGGAGTTCGTCCCGCCGGTCAAGGCCTTTGCCGAACGCGCCGAGGAACACATGAAGGGCATGCTCGTGCCCGGCACGCTGTTCGAGGAGTTGGGCTTTCGCTACTTCGGGCCGGTGGACGGACACGACGTAAACAGCCTGGTATCGATCCTGAAGAACCTGCGCGGCGGTCACGGTCCGCAACTGCTGCATGTGGTCACGCGCAAGGGTCAGGGCTATGCCCCGGCCGAGGAAGACCCCTGCCGCTACCACGGGGTCTCCAAGTTCGAGCCGGAAAACGGCCTGAAGCCCTCCGGCCCGAAGGCACCGACCTATACCGACATCTTCAGTCAGTGGCTTTGCGACCAGGCCGCGGCCGACGAACGCCTGCTGGGCATTACCCCGGCGATGCGCGAGGGCTCCGGCCTGGTCGCCTTCTCCGAACAGTTCCCGGAACGCTACTTCGATGTCGGCATCGCCGAGCAGCACGCGGTCACGCTGGCCGCCGGCATGGCCTGCGAGAGGCAGAAGCCCGTCGTCGCCATCTACTCGACGTTCCTGCAGCGGGCGATGGACCAGGTGATCCACGACGTCGCCCTGCAGAACCTCCCGGTGCTGTTCGCGGTGGATCGTGCAGGGATTGTCGGCGCCGATGGCCCGACCCATGCCGGCACCTTCGATACCGCGTTGCTGCGCAGCGTCCCCAATATGCTGCTGATGGCCCCGGCCAACGAGCGCGAGTGCCGCCAGATGCTGTCCACTGGTTACGCGTACGAGGGCCCGGCGGCGGTGCGCTATCCGCGCGGGGGCGGCCCCGGCGTCTTGCCGGAAGGGGGCAGTGACGACCTGGAGACCCTGCCCATCGGACGCGCCGAGGTCGTGCGCGAGGGACGGGGCCTGGCGATCCTCAGTTTCGGTGCACTGCTGGAAACCGCCCTGGCCGCCGGCGAGGCGCTGGATGCGACCGTGGTGAACATGCGCTATATCAAGCCGCTCGACACCGACCTGCTGGCGCGGCTGGCCGCCAGCCACGAAGGCTTCGTGACGCTCGAGGATCATGCCCGTGCGGGCGGCGCGGGCAGCGCGGTGCTGGAATGGCTGTCCGCCGAAGGGCTAACCCTGCCCTGCCAGCTACTGGGCATCCCGGACGCCTTCACCGAACACGGCTCGCGCGAGCAGATCCTGGCCGACTGCGGCCTCGATACCGAGGGCGTGCTGGCCGCGATTCGCCACGCCTTTGGGCAGGAGAATTGCGCCCCCGACAGCGGACGGCTAGGCTTCGCGGGCTGAGTATCCTCGCGACCCTGTGATGGTCGCGCTAGCCGGAATCGATCCATGAGCGCCCGTTACACTCTTCGTGTCCTGACCGACTTTGCCTCCGCGCATACCCTGCGCGACTACCCGGGGCAGTGCGCGAACATGCACGGACACAACTGGAAGGTGGAGGCCGAGGTCCAGGCCGAAACCCTGGACGACGCCGGCATGGCGGTGGACTTCAAGGTGGTCAAGACCGCCGCGCGCGAGATCGCCGGGCAGCTGGACCACCGCTATCTGAACGACGTCCCGCCGTTCGACACGGTCAACCCGACCGCCGAGAACATCGCGCAGTGGTTCTTCCGTCAGATGGCGGAACGCCTGAACCGCCCGGGCCTGCGCATGCACTCGCTGACCCTGTGGGAGACCGACCGCGCCTGCGTACGCTACAGCGAGGACGGTTAGCCCCCCTCCCACGCCCCGTAATGCCGGGACGCCCCCAACAGCCTCTACAGGTGATTCGAGGCGTAGTCCGCCAGCCGCGAGCGCTCGCCGCGGGTCAGTGTGATGTGCCCGCTGTGGGTCCAGTTGCGGAAACGGTCCACCACGTAGGTCAGGCCCGACGAGGTCTCGGTCAGGTACGGGGTGTCGATCTGCGCGATGTTGCCCAGCGCCACCACCTTGGTGCCCGGCCCGGCGCGGGTGACCAGGGTCTTCATCTGCTTGGAGGTCAGGTTCTGCGCTTCGTCCAGGATGATGTAGCGGCTGAGGAAGGTGCGCCCGCGCATGAAGTTCAGCGAGCGGATCTTGATACGGCTGGTCAGCACGTCGTTCGTGGCTGCCCGGCCCCAGTCGCCCGCGCCCTCGGACTTGGCCAGGACCTCAAGGTTGTCCATCAGCGCACCCATCCACGGGGTCATCTTCTCTTCCTCGGTCCCGGGCAGGAAGCCGATGTCCTCGCCCACCGGGACCGTGACCCGGGTCATGATGATCTCCTTGTAGGTGTTGTCCTCCAGCGTCTGTGCAAGCCCCGCGGCCAACGCCAGCAGGGTCTTGCCAGTACCGGCAGCCCCCAGCAGTGAGACGAAATCCACCTCCGGGTCCATCAACAGGTTCAGGGCATAGTTCTGCTCGCGGTTGCGGGCATTGATGCCCCAGACGCTGTGGCGCGGGGTCATGTAATCGTCCACCAGCTCGATCACTGCGGATTCGTTCGGCTGGTCGATCTCCAGCACGATTGCCGACAGCGGGTTTTCCCCCTCGCGGTAGACGAACTGGTTGGGCTGCCACTCGCTGACCAAGGGTCCGGTCACCCGGTAGTAGGTCCGTCCGGACTCCTGCCAGGAGTCCATCTTGGTCCCGTGGGTCTCCCAGAAATCCGCCGGCAGCTCGGTCATGCCGGAGAACAGCAGGCTGACGTCGTCCAGGACCTGGTCGTTGTAGTAATCCTCCGCGTGCAGGCCGATCACCGCCGCCTTGATGCGCAGGTTGATGTCCTTGGAGACCAAGGTGACCGGGAGGTCCGACCACTCCGTCTTGAGCGCCTGGGCAGTGGCCAGGATGTCGTTGTCCGGGGTCGATCCGGGCAGCGAATCCGGCAGGCGCGAGGTGAGATTGCGGGTCTGAAAAAACAGCCGCCCGGAGGGTGCAAGCGTCGACTCGCTGAGCGATTCGGCCTGTAGTGGCAACCCGGCGGCGATCTGCTCGTGGGTCGCGCCACTCATCAGCTCGTCGATAAAGCGCGAGACCTGGCGTACGTTGCGCGCGACCTCGGAGACCCCCTTCTTGCCACGGTCGAGTTCTTCGAGCACAACCATGGGAAGGAAGATGTCGTGTTCCTTGAAGCGGAACAGCGCGGTGGGGTCGTGCATCAGGACATTGGTGTCCAGGACAAACAGGCGTTTCGGGTCCTCCGGTGTTTCGCTCATGGCGCCTCCGCGGCCGGGGTGAGTCGAAAACAAATGGGTCGAACGTCTACTGCCAGTACTCTCGAAGAATTCGCGCGGCGCCTCACTGGCCGGCCATCTCGCGTACCGCGGCCAGGACCTCGTCCACATGCCCCGGCACCTTGACCTTGCGCCATTCCCGGCGCAGCACACCCTGCTCGTCGATCAGGAAGGTGGAGCGTTCGATGCCGCGCACCTGCTTGCCGTACATGTTCTTCATCTTGATCACGTCGAACGCCTCGCACAACTGCTCGTCGGCGTCGCTCAGCAGGTCGAACGGCAGCTCCTGCTTGGCGCGGAAGTTCTCGTGGCTTTTCACGCTGTCGCGCGAGACCCCGAGAATGACCGCACCGGCGGCGTCGAACGCAGCCTTGCTGGCGGCGAAGTCGCGGCTTTCGTTGGTGCAGCCCGGCGTGCTGTCCTTCGGGTAGAAATAGAGCACCACGATCTTGCCGCGAAAATCACCCGGGCCCAGCGTCTGCTCGCCGGTGGCGGGCACGCGCAGGTCTTCGGGAACGGTCTGGTCAATGGCGATCGTCATCAGGTGTCACTCCGTGTCGAGGTTGGGCCGGACGGCACCGGATCGGAATCAGGCCTTGATCGGATCCAACACGCCGTCCAGGTTCAGTTCGTCGCAAAAATCCATAAATTCCCCGCGCAGGCTGGCCAGGTGCTGGCCCGCCGGGATATCCACCACCATGTTGGCGGCGAACATGCGTGCGCCCGTGTGCTGGGCGGTATAGACACGCGTCTGCACATCGCGCAGGTTCACGCCACGGCTGGTGAAAAAATCGGCCAGGGCATTGACCAGCCCCGGGGCGTCCAGCGCGACCACGTCTACCGCATAGGCCATCGCGGGATGACTGGATTCATCCAGCGGGCCACGGCGTACCGTCACCACAAGATCCAGCTCGGCTTCCAGGCGTTCGAGGCGGGATTCCAGCGTAGCGAGAGTCTTCCAGTTGCCACTGGCGCTCAGGGCCATGCAGCAGTAACCGTCGAGGGTAGTGATGCGACTGGATTCCAGGTTGCAGCCCGTATCGACAATCACGCGGGTGACGCCAGCCACCAGACCCGGCTGGTCGGGCCCGATCAGATTGAGAACCAGGTGGGTGTGCGAACCGGCCCCGACAACGTCAGCCATGCCGGCCTCGGGAACGCATGGCGCAGCGGGGCGGCCACTGGCCTGGGATAACGCTGGGCGGGTTGGATGCGTCTGCGGGCATGATGGCTGGGAACATACCACCTCGCCACCGCGGCGCCAACGGTGGCCCTGTGCCTCAACGCGGCGTCTGCGCGCGGCTTCTTGAACGCCTTGTCGCGCGCCCGTTAGACTGCACCATTACCGTCGCTGGAGGAGTCGATGTTTCAAGGCAGCATGGTCGCACTGGCGACCCCGATGCACGCGGACGGCAGTCTCGACTGGCCGGCGCTTGATCGGCTCCTCGAATTCCACATCGAGGCCGGCACCGACGCCATCGTGGCAGTCGGCACCACCGGCGAATCCGCCACCCTCGATTTCGACGAACACTGCGAAGCGATAGCCCATACGGTCAACACCGTGGGCGGTCGTCTGCCGGTGATCGCCGGCACTGGTGCGAACTCCACGCGGGAGGCAATCGCACTGACGCGCTGCGCCCGGGATGCCGGCGCCGATGCCTGCCTGCTGGTTTCCCCGTATTACAACAAGCCCACACAGGAAGGCCTGTATCTGCACCACAAGGCCATTGCCGAGGCCGTGGACATCCCGCAGATCCTCTATAACGTCCCGGGACGCACGGCCGTCGACATGCTTCCCGAAACCGTAGAACGACTGGCCCACATTCCGAATATCGTCGGCATCAAGGAAGCGACCGGCAGCAACGAGCGTACCGCGGAGCTCGTCGAGCGTGTGGGCGGCCGCATTGATCTTTTCAGCGGCGAAGACGCCAACGGTCTGGCCTTCCTGCTGGCTGGTGGGCAGGGAGTGATCTCGGTGACCGCGAACGTCGCCCCGGCGCTGATGGCCCGCATGTGCCGCGCCGTGCGCGAGGATCGCGCAGACGAAGCGCGCGAGATCAATCGCCAGCTGGATGGTCTGCATTCGGCCCTGTTCCTCGAAGCCAATCCCATCCCGGTAAAATGGGCCTTGCAGCGCATGGGGATGATAGAGGAAGGTATCCGCCTGCCCCTGACACCCCTTTCCGAACCGTTCCATGCACCGGTACTGGACGCCCTGCGCCAGGCCGGCATTGAGGTCTGAGTCCGATCATGAAATCGCCTTTCAAGCCCTATCACTCCGCCGCGCGCGCCACCCTCGCGATCGCTACGGGTCTCGCCGTCGCTGGTTGCGGAGGCTGGGGCGGTGACCGCCAGTCTGGCCCGGAGTACGAAATGAGCCGCCAGATGGAGGACCTGGAAGTCCCGCCTGACCTGATCGCGCCGGACACCGAACGCGCCTACCGCCTGCCCGATGACCCGGGCGGCCGCATCAGTGCCCGCGACATGCAACAGGACACGGCCCAACGCCAGCAGCAGCCCGCGCAGGCCCAGCCCGGCGCCCCGACCCGCACCGTCCAGGTGCTCCCGGAATCCGCCGAAGTACAGTTGATGCGTGACGGCGGGACGCGCTGGCTCCAGGTCGATGGCGATCCCGACGAGATCTGGGATCGGCTGGTCGCCTTCTGGGACAGCCAGAACCTGCGGCTGGAACGCAACGAGCCCCAGGTGGGCGTGATGCAAACCGAGTGGGCGGAGGACCGCGCCGGGATCCCGCTTCGCGGCACCCAGAACATCTTTGCCCGTGCTCTGGGCAACGTGTACGACGCCAACACCCGCGACCAGTACCGCATGCGCGTCGAACGCGATAACGGACGATCGGAGATCTACATTACGCACCGCGGCGCCGAAGAGCAGGCCGAGGGCCAGTCCTGGCGCTGGGCCATGCGCCCTTCGGATCCGGAACTGGAAGCCGAGATGCTGAACCGGTTGCTCGTATACCTCACCACCGGGGATCCGGGTGAAGGGGGTACACGCGTCGCCGAAACCCTCGTTGATCGCCCGACAGAGCTGCAACTCACGGAACATGATGGCTCGCCCGCTCTGCTGCTGGGCGGCGAATACGACCGCGTGTGGCGCCAGCTCGGTACATTCCTCGACCGCGCCGGACTGCTGGTCGACGAGCAGGATCGCCAGGCCGGAATCTACGAGGTGACCTACCGTCCCGGCATGACCGGCGAACGCGAAGAGCGCGGCTTCTTCAGCCGCGTGTTCGGACGTGGTGGAGACCGCCGCGAAAACGAACGCTACCAGATCCGCCTGCAGGACCGAGGCGATGGTGACCTGCTGATCGAGGCACGTGACCTTGAGGGTGACCGACTGAGTGATCGCGACGCCGAGTTCGTCCTCGAGCGCATCCAGACACAGATGCAGCGCTAGCAAGTCCGGGGTATGCCCGTCCCTGTGTCCCCTGCGCCAATGGCCCGGGGGACACAGGGACATCTGCGAACCCGGCAACATCGCCAAGCAATCACCTTCGGAGCAACCCGTGATCCGATTCTGTTCACTTGGCAGCGGGAGTGGCGGCAACGCGCTCGTGGTCGAAATAGGCTCTACCCGCCTTCTGGTGGACTGCGGCTTCTCGGTACAGGAAATTGAACGCCGCCTCGCACGCCAAGGACTCGCCGCCTCCGATCTCGACGGCGTATTCGTCACCCACGAACACGGCGACCACCTCGGCTCCGCACCAGCCCTCTCGCGCCGCTACGGCCTGCGCGTCTACGCTTCCGCAGGCACCCGCCTCGCGGCGCGCGACAGTGGGTTCGCCCATTTCGAGCCGATCCAGCCTGACCTCCCAGTAGAGGTCGATGATGCCCTGGTCATCCCCTACACAGTCCCGCACGACGCGCGCGAACCCACCCAGTTCGTCTTTTCCGACGGCGCCTCGCGCCTCGTCTTGATGACCGATGCGGGGCATATCTCCCCGCACATGATCGAGATCGCCTCCGGCGCCCAAGCTCTGCTTCTGGAGTGCAACCACTGCCCCGAGTTGCTCGCATCCGGCCGCTACCCCCCGAAACTCAAGCGCCGCATAGGAGATGGTTACGGCCATTTGCCCAACCGCGATGCAACTCGCCTACTCCAGCGTGCCGACACGAGTCGGCTCGCACACCTGATCGGAATGCACTTGTCGACCGACAATAACCGGCCCGAGCTCGCGGAACGGGCGCTGTGCGACGGTGTAGGGGCCGGTCGGGACGAGATCGAGATTGCGTCACAGGAAACAGGCTTCGACTGGCGCTCCATCCCCTAGGCACCGGACGCCCGTGGGACGAAATTCCGTGTATCCCTAACGGCGCGATTCCCGCAGGAAATAGATCCCGCCCGCAATAAACGCGATCCCGATAATCGTCGCAATTGGCCCACCAAACCCGGATCCCTCGCGTGGTGCAATGGGCGTAAAAGCGACCTCGCCCCCAAGCACCGCATAGAGGCCGATCCCGATCAGGACTAGTCCGACTGCGACCAGCCCGCCATCCGTTCGTTTCTTGCCTCGAGCCATAACCCAATCCGTTTCAGCCATTTCCCGCACCTTATGCGCCGGCCACCGACCCGCATGCGCCATCTCCCCATAAAAAAAGCCCGGCCCCCAAAACGGGAGCCGGGCTTCGGATTAATGCCTGGCGGTGACCTACTCTCACATGGGGAGGCCCCACACTACCATCGGCGCAGAGCAGTTTCACTTCCGAGTTCGGGATGGGATCGGGTGGTTCCTACTCGCTATTGCCGCCAGACAAACTGGCCAGATCACCCAGCGCGAACGCTGCGTCATCTGAATTCGGAATGCATTCTAGGTGATGTGTACAACAGTGATGTGTCAGTCGAGACCAACCATCAACACCTTGGGTGTTATATGGTCAAGCCGCACGGGCAATTAGTACTGGTTAGCTGCACGCGTTACCGCGCTTCCACACCCAGCCTATCAACGTTGTAGTCTTCAACGGCCCTACAGGGACCTCGAGGGTCCAGGGAGATCTCATCTTCAGGTGGGTTTCCCGCTTAGATGCTTTCAGCGGTTATCCCTTCCGCACATAGCTACCCGGCAATGCCACTGGCGTGACAACCGGAACACCAGAGGTGCGTCCATCCCGGTCCTCTCGTACTAAGGACAGATCCTGTCAAATCTCCGACGCCCACGGCAGATAGGGACCGAACTGTCTCACGACGTTCTAAACCCAGCTCGCGTACCACTTTAAATGGCGAACAGCCATACCCTTGGGACCTGCTTCAGCCCCAGGATGTGATGAGCCGACATCGAGGTGCCAAACACTGCCGTCGATATGGACTCTTGGGCAGTATCAGCCTGTTATCCCCGGAGTACCTTTTATCCGTTGAGCGATGGCCCTTCCATACAGAACCACCGGATCACTAAGACCTGCTTTCGCACCTGCTCGACGTGTCTGTCTCGCAGTTAAGCACCCTTTTGCCTTTGCACTCGTCGCGCGATTTCCGACCGCGCTGAGGGTACCTTCGCACTCCTCCGTTACTCTTTGGGAGGAGACCGCCCCAGTCAAACTACCCACCACACACGGTCCCCGACCTGGATGACAGGCCTGGGTTAGAACTCCAAAATTGCCAGGGTGGTATTTCAAGGTTGGCTCCACTAAGACTAGCGTCTCAGCTTCAAAGCCTCCCACCTATCCTACACAAACAATTTCAAAATTCAGTGTGAAGCTGTAGTAAAGGTTCACGGGGTCTTTCCGTCTAGCCGCGGGTACACAGCATCTTCACTGCGATTTCAATTTCACTGAGTCTCGGGTGGAGACAGCGCCGCCATCGTTACGCCATTCGTGCAGGTCGGAACTTACCCGACAAGGAATTTCGCTACCTTAGGACCGTTATAGTTACGGCCGCCGTTTACCGGGGCTTCGATCAAGGGCTTCGCCGAAGCTAACCCCATCAATTAACCTTCCGGCACCGGGCAGGCGTCACACCCTATACGTCCTCTTTCGAGTTTGCAGAGTGCTGTGTTTTTAATAAACAGTCGCAGCGGCCTGGTCTCTGCGACCTCGACCAGCTCAGGGAGCAAGTCCCATCACCAGCCAAGGCGTACCTTCTCCCGAAGTTACGGTACCATTTTGCCTAGTTCCTTCACCCGAGTTCTCTCAAGCGCCTTGGGATTCTCACCCTGCCCACCTGTGTCGGTTTCGGGTACGGTCCCGCGTTAACTGAAGCTTAGAGGATTTTCCTGGAAGCAGGGCATCAGTCACTTCGCTCCCGTAGGAGCTCGTCATCGTATCT
>NZ_KB897905.1:244585-883197 GCF_000377205.1 Thioalkalivibrio sp. ALJ3
TTGATGAGTACGGTGTGCCCGAGATGCAGGTCCGGTGCAGTCGGGTCAAAGCCCGCCTTGATCCGCAATGGACGCCCCTCTTTCAAGCGCTCGCGCAGATCCTCCTCCACCAGGATCTCGTCCGCCCCGCGGCGGAACACCTCCAGCTGCTCTTCCAGTTCCATCATCTCTCGTGCCCTTGGCGGATCGTGTGCTGGAGGCCGGGCCTGCGACCGACACCGTTCCGCTCTAGAATGCTTGCGTTCGTGACAATCAAGCGCCGACGGGGCGCACAAAGGGCGCAAGGATACCTTGCGCCCCGCAACGAAGCGAGATGACTCCGCCACCGGAAAAGGGAATGCAGACGTGACCCAGCGGTTGATTGGATTGATGTCCGGCACGAGCCGGGACGGCGTGGATGCAGTCCTGGTCGAGATCGACGACGGGCGAACGCTGCGCACCAGGGGACATTGTCACCTGCCATACCCGGACGCGCTGGAGGAGGACCTCGCCGCCGCCGCGACTACCGAGGCGCTGCGCTTCGAGGACCTGGGCACCCTGGATGCCCGGGTCGGGCTCTTCCTCGCCCGCGCAGTCGACCGACTCCTCGAAGCCACCGGGCTACAGGCCACGGACATCGAGGCCATCGGATCGCACGGGCAGACGGTACACCACGCGCCTGGTGCCGAACCCGCTTTCACCTGGCAGATTGGAGACCCGTTCCGGATCGCTGAAGCCACCGGCATCGATGTGATCGCGCACTTTCGCCAGCGCGACCTCGCGGCGGGAGGCGAGGGGGCGCCGCTGGCCTGCGCGTTCCACGCAGACTGGCTGGGGCACCCGACCGAGACGCGCGCGATCCTGAACCTCGGCGGGATCGCCAACCTGACCTGGCTGGAACCGGGCCAGCCAGTGCGTGGATGCGACAGCGGCCCCGCCAACACCCTCCTGGACGGCTGGGCGCGCCGGCATCTTGGCCAGCCCTATGATGCCGGTGGCGCGTGGGCGCGCACGGGGCACACCGACCCGTCACTGCTGGCACAACTCCTCGAGGACCCGTACTTCCTGCGTCCCGCTCCCAAAAGCACCGGGCCCGAGCACTTCTCACCCCACTGGCTTCGCCAGGTCGGGGGCGAACAGCTCGACCGGATGAACGCAGAGGACGTTCAGGCCACCCTGGTCGAACTCACCGTGGACGGGGTACGCCTGACGCTCGAATCCCTGCGAGCAGCAGCGCCCGACCGCGTCATTGTCTGCGGCGGCGGCGCCCACAACGGCTACCTGATGGAACGGCTGCAAAGCCGGCTGGCCGGCAGCAAGGTCGAGAGTTCCGAACGCCACGGGATACCACCCCAGCAGGTGGAGGGGGCCGCCTTTGCCTGGCTGGCGTATCGGCATCTGCGCGGCGAGGCGGGCAACCTGCCGGAGGTCACGGGTGCGCGAGGGCCGCGCATCCTCGGCTGCCGGATCCCCGGCCGCGCGCCCGAATCGACATAGAAATACGCACAAAAAAGGCCCGACCGATACGGCCGGGCCCTGACAGTAGTGTAACGACTCTGTACGTCAGACCGAGAAGCTGGACCCGCAACCGCAGGTGGTCGAGGCATTCGGATTGCGAATCACGAACTGCGCACCTTCCAGACCTTCGGTGTAGTCAATTTCGGCACCGACGAGATACTGAAAACTCATCGGGTCGATCAGCAGGGTAACCCCGCCGTTCTCGACCACGGTATCGCCCTCGCCAATGGTTTCGTCAAAGGTAAAACCGTACTGGAAGCCGGAGCAGCCGCCACCGCTAACGAACACCCTCAGCTTGAGGTTGTCGTTGTTCTCCTCCTCGATCAGCCCCTTCACCTTGCTCGCGGCGGCATCAGAGAAGATCAGCGGGCTCGGGATCTCCATGTCCATATCCGCCTCGGTATTGGATGTCATGGCTTCGGACATTGGGTGCCTCCTGTAAGAATCATTTTCATTTACGCTACGGAATACTGACCGTCAGCGTCAAGAATACCCCACGAATGATGCTGGGCCACGTTCGGCAAAGTGCCGGTTGAATGGGTCTCCCTCAGGAAACCGCAGTCTGCGGCTCGGCCTCCTGCACAGGAGGCTCCTCCAGTTCGCCCTGCAGGGGCTCTTCCATGCGTTCGAGCTGGCCGTCGATACTCGCGCCCTCGGTGATCTGCAGACTCTTGTAATACAGGTGGCCATGCAAACGCGCGGTCGCACCGAGTTCGACGTACTCGCTCATGTGCATATCACCCCGCACTTCGCCATTCACAACCAGGTGCGGCACCATCACCTGCCCCTCGACAACCCCCTGAGGCGCCACCATCAGTACGGCTGAAGGATCGCTCGGCGCACGAATACTGCCCACCACGCGGCCCTCGACATAAAGCCCCCCGCTGAACTCCACTTCGCCACGCACCACGGCGTTCTCTCCAATCATGGTGTCGACCCGACGTGCCCGCTTGCTACCACGCCCCCGCTTGCGTCCGATCATGCCCCTTCTCCCGTCATTCGATCCCATTCCCCGCGCTTCATCGTCGGCTCGGGGCCATCCTCTTCGTCGGGCTCCACCCTAACGGTTACACCCTCCGGCGTGAAATCCTCCGGCAACACGACCCGCGCACGCACGTTACGCAACAGTCGGAAGCCCTCAATGCTGCGCGATTGCTCCACGCCCAACTCGTCCTGATCGAGAGTCGTGTCCTCGTCGTCCCCCTCGAAACGCCCGGTTATCTCCAGCGACCAGCTCACATCCAGCGACCGGTTCAGGCCAGCCCGGTATATCTGGAACACCACATCCCACACCCCGGACTGTCCCGTCGCCTGCAGCGCCAGGTCTCGCAACCCCAGACTCGAGTCATTATTGTTCTCTGCCAGCCGCTCGTAGAACGCCACCTCATCCCGCAACCGTGCCAGTTCAGCCTCCTGGCGCTCGACATCCTCGCGATAGGCGTCTTTTTCGGCCTCCAGGAGTGACAGCTGCCGCCTCGCGCGTTGCTGCTCGGCCTCCGCCTGCTGTCGCGCTGCAACCTCGCGCTGCAGCTCGCCCGTCAGGGCATCGATACGCACCTGGGGATCGATCACGCCCTCGTCCGGCCAGTGCATCCACAGCCAGCCGCCGATTCCGGCCACCAACAAGAAAGGAGCCAGCAACAATACACCCAGGCCCCAGCGCCGCCGACGCTGTCGCACCGGCCGTGGCGGCGGGATCCGGGGGCGGCGCCGCGGCACCGGTGTCGGGAGCTTGGACATTAACCAGTGTTCCCCTATGGGAAGACCGCCAAGTCGCGCAACCCCTCGTCCTCCGGGTAGCCGAACATGAGGTTCATGTTCTGCACGGCCTGCCCGGCCGCCCCCTTGACCAGGTTGTCAATCACCGACAGGACCACCAGACGATCGGAGTGCGGCGGCCGTGCCACCGCGATCCGGCAGTGATTGGTCCCCCGCACGCTGGCCGTCTCGGGATGCGACCCCGGGGGCAGGACATCGACGAACGGCTCATTGGCGTAACGCTGCTCGAAACAAACCTGCCAGTCGGTCTCGGCTTGTCGCGACCGCAGATAGAGGGTCGCATGGATACCGCGCGTCATTGGCACCAGATGCGGCTGAAAGATCAGCCCGACCTCGCCACCGACCACATCGCTCAGGGTCTGGTGAATCTCCGGCCAGTGGCGATGCCCGCCGGCCGCGTAGGCGCGGAAGTTCTCCTGCACCTCGGCGAACAGGCCACCAATCTGCGCCTTGCGCCCCGCCCCGCTGACCCCGCTCTTGGCATCCGCGATCACGTCGGCCGGGTCGATCAGGCCCTGTTCCAGCAGCGGCAGGACACCGAGCGTCACGGCCGTCGGGTAACAGCCCGGGACGGCGATCAGCCGCGCAGGACGGATCCGGTCACGGTGAATCTCCGGCAGACCGTATACCGCCTCGCCCAGATACTCCGGGGCCCCGTGCGCCTGGCCATACCAGCGCTCCCACAACGCCGGATCGCGTATGCGAAAGTCGGCCGACAGGTCAATCACCCGCGTCCCGCGCTCCAGCAGCGCGCCGGCCATCGCGTGGGCCACTCCATGCGGCGTGGCAAAGAAAACCGCATCGCACTCACCCAGCACGCCGGCATCCGGCTCGCGAAAGACCGCGTCCACGGCCCCGCGCAGACTGGGAAACAAATCGGCGACCGCCGTACCCGCCTCGCCGCGCGAGGTGACCACTGCCAGGTCTGCCGAAGGGTGTCGGGCCAGCAGGCGCAGCAGTTCCACGCCGGCGTACCCGGTCGCACCGACAACCCCGATGCGGATAGGTTTGCTATTGGTTGTTGCCATCATGCTGCGGCATGATACCGCCTTACCACAAAGCACGGAACGAAGTCGCACTCGCGCCAGTCGAAACCGGCGATTTACAACCAACGGGAACCCCTGAACCCATGAGCAGCTTTCGCATCGACCGCAAGACCATCATTGGCGGCATCTTCATCCTGACCCTGATCGGGGTTGCCCTGGCGATCTGGCTGGCCGATGACGGCATGCGCCCGGCGCCGGAATTCACCGCCACGACGCTCGATGGCGAAGAGGTAGCACTGTCGGACTACGAGGGGCGCCCGGTGATGATCTCCTTCTGGGCCACCAACTGCCCGTCCTGCGTGCGCGAAATCCCGAAGCTGATCTACCTGCACGAGACCTATGCCGAGAAGGGCTTCGAACTGCTCGCGGTCGCCGTGTCCTACGACCCGATCAACCGGGTGGAGGCGATGCGCGAGGACCGCGAGATGCCGTACAGGGTGATCCACGACACCGAAGACGGCATGTCGCAAGCCTTCGGCGGCGTGCGTCTGACCCCGACCACATTCGTGATCTCGCCGAGCGGGCGCATCGTCTACCAGAAGCTGGGCGACCCGGACTTCGAACAGATCGAACGCCACCTGCAACGCTGGCTGTCCTGAACGCACCACCCCCGCCCCGCTGGGAGACCTGAAGCATGGAAGCCTATAACTGGCTGGTAAGCCTGCACGTGATCTTCATGGTCACCTGGTTCGCCGGGCTGTTCTATCTGCCACGGCTGTTCGTCTATCATGCGATGACCGACGACGCCCTGGGCCACGAGCGCTTCAAGACCATGGAACGCAAGCTGTTCTACGGGATCATGACACCCGGCGGGCTGCTGACGATCGCCTTTGGCGGAGTCATGCTGGCCCTGATCCCGGGGTATCTGAACGAGCCCTGGATGCACTTCAAGCTCACGCTGGTGGCCCTGCTGGTGATCTACCACATCTGGTGCGGCTGGATCGTGCGTGACTTCCGGGATGACCTGAACCGCCGCGAACACACCTGGTTTCGCTGGTTCAACGAGTTTCCGGTGCCAATCCTGGTCGGCGTGGTGGTGCTGGTGATCAACCGCTCCATCGCGGATGCCCTGATCGCGATCGGGGTCGTGCTGGCGATCTTTGTGCTGGCCGCGCTGATCGGCTGGTGGAGACGCCGGCGCGAGGCCGCCTGACGCCGGCCGAATCAGTTCTTGCCCGCGCGCACCAGGCCGCCGAGCCCGGCCTGTACCAGGGCATTGTTCAGCAGCGAGCGGATCTGTTCCGCGTTCTCCAGCATGCGGCACTGGGCCAGTAGCGCCTCGGCACGATCCGTGGAGAAGCTTCGGATCACCCATTTCACCCGCGGAATTGCGGAGACGCTGACACTGAGGCTGTCGATCCCCATACCCAGCAGCAGGATCACCGCGGCCGGATCGGCCGCCATCTCGCCGCACACACTGACCGGCTTGCCCGCCCGGTGCGCCCCGTCGGTGATGATCTCCAATGCGCGAATGCAGGCCGGGTGCAGGGTGTCATAAAGGTTGGCCACCCGCGCGTTGTTGCGGTCCACCGCCAGCAGGTACTGAACGAGATCATTGGTCCCCACCGACAGGAAGTCCACGCGCCGGGCCAGCGTCTCCGACAGATACACCGCTGCCGGGACCTCGACCATCACCCCGACCTTGGGCATCGGGATCATGAACCCCTCGTCCAGCAGCTCCTCGCGCGCCCGGTTGAGCAGCGTCATCGCCCCCTTGAGCTCGTCCAGAGCCGAGATCATCGGGAACAGGATCTGCAGGTTGTCATGCGCGCAGCTGGCCTTGAGCATCGCGCGCAGCTGCGTCAGGAAAATCTCCGGGTGATCCAGCGAGATGCGGATGCCACGCCAGCCCAGGAACGGGTTGTCCTCCTTGACCGGAAAATACGGCAGCGCTTTGTCGCCGCCGATATCCAGCGTGCGCAACGTGACCGGCATCGGGTCAAAAGACGCCAGCACCTGCTCGTAGAGCTGGACCTGCTCCTCCTCCCCGGGGAAGCGGTCGCGGATCATGAACGGGACCTCGGTGCGATAAAGCCCCACACCCTCGGCCCCGGATTCCAGCGACGGCTTGATATCGGCCAGCAGCCCGGAATTCGCCAGTACCGGGACCGCCACACCATCGCGGGTGGCCGCCGGATCCTTGGCCAGGGAGCGCAGATCCTCGGCCAGCTCGCGCTCCTCGCGTACCAGGCGCTCGAACTCCGCGCGCAGTTCCGCGTTCGGGTTCACGAACAGGCGGCCGCGATAACCGTCGACCAGGATCTCGCGGTTTTCCAGACGGCCTACCGGCAGCTCCGAGACCCCCATCACCGCCGGGATATTGAGCGCCCGCGCCAGGATCGCGATGTGCGAGGACCCGGTGCCCTTGGCCGAAACCATCGCACCCAGGCGCTCGATCGGCACCTCGGCCAGGTGTGACGCGGTCAGGTCGTCACCGACCAGGATGCCCCCGTCCGGGAATTCCTCCTGGCTGCGCTCGGCCGGCAGCAGATGAGACAACACCCGCCGACCCAGGTCCCGCACATCGGCCGCGCGCTCGCGCAGATATGGATCTTCCATGTCCTCGAACACGCGAACGCTCTCGCGCACGGTGTCGCGCAGGGCAGCCGGAGCCCATTGACCGTTGCGAATGCGCGCCTCGGTCTTGTGCACCAGAGAGTCCGAGCCCAGCAACATCAGATAAGCGTCGAACAGGACCTGCTCGTCCGCGCCGAGCGCCTCGCCCATGCGCTGCTTGAGATCCTCGATCTCGGTGCGCGTCTCGGCCACCGCCTGTCCGAAACGCTCGAGCTCCTCGTCGACCCCTATGCCCTCGCGATCCGGGATGGAGTCGAGATCCGCCAGCCGGTAGGCCACCACGGCCCGGCCGATCGCGACCCCGGGGGAACCGGCGATCCCGGTCGCCTCGACATTGACGTGCCCGATCAGCGGGGTCTCGGAGGAGATCTCGTCGTTGAATTCCGCGTAGGCGATCGCACCGGCCAGCTGCGCAGCCAGGGTAATCAGGAAGGAGACGTGCTCGTCATCGAACTTGCGCGCCTGATGCTGCTGCACGACCAACACCCCCAGCAGGCTGCGTTGGTGGATAATCGGCACACCGAGAAAGGCCAGGAAGTGTTCCTCGCCGGTCTCGGGGAAATAACGAAAGCGCGGGTGGTCCTGGGCACTGTCCAGGTTGACCGGCTCGGCGCGCGAGGCGACCAGCCCCACTAGACCCTCGGAAGGGTCCATCTCCACATGCCCGATGGATTCCTCGCGCAGACCCTCCGACGCCATCAGCACCAGACGGCCCGACTGCGGTGACTTCAGGTAAATGGAGCAGACATCGATATCCAACGCGGCCTTCACGCGGGTCACGATGATATGCAGCGCCTCGAAAAAGTCGGCGGCGCCATTGACCTCCTGCACCACGCGGCGCAGGACCTCCAGCATCGACGGGGGGTTCGGACTCGTCAACGTGGCGACACCGTCGAAGCGTGCGACGGGACCTGATCGCTGGCGTCACGCCCCGGCGCAGGACGCGAACGCTGGCCTTCCAGCTCCGGGAACATCAGCGGCACCAGCTCGCACAGCGCGCGGCGATAGACCTGGCGCTTGAAATGCACGACCTCGCGTGCCGGGCGCCAATAGTCGATCCAGCGCCAGTCGTCGAATTCGGGGGTACCCATCGCATCCAGGATCACGTCGTTCTCGTTGCCCATCATCCGTAACAGGAACCAGCGCTGTTTCTGGCCGATGCAGACCGGGCGGCGGTGACGCCGCACCATGCGCTCCGGCAGGCGGTAGCGCAGCCAGTGCTGGGTATTGCCGAGCACCTCGACATGCTCGGGCAACAGGCCCGTTTCCTCCCGCAACTCGCGGTACATCGCCTGCTCCGGCGTCTCTTCCACGCGGATACCGCCCTGGGGAAACTGCCAGGCGTCCTGGCCCACGCGCTTGCCCCAGAAAAGCTGGCGCTCCCGATTGCACAGGATGATGCCTACGTTGGCTCTATACCCCTCACAATCAATCACTTGCATCAACCAGACGCTTTCTTCACTGATTGCATTGTTCCACAGCCCGAGGCCCCGCGGCAAAGACCTTGGGAAACGCTGATGAATGTACACGCTCGCGTTGGTACCCCAGGTTTTCCGAGGCAAGGCGCGCCGCGCAGCGGGTAGTGGTTCTACCCGCAAGTGGCACAACGCAGGATCGGGGAACCTGGGGTACCAACCCCAAGGGGCTCGGCCGCCCGTTGTTATCGAAAACGGGCGTCGGAACGGCGTTGCGGCTCCCTTGTGCAGAATGACTGCACGGCAGTCACCGCGCCTTGTTCGCACGCAAAAGCGACTCGAGCGCGAGCGTGTACATCCATCAGCGTTTCCCACGCATCCCCCGTGGCAGGACAGGCAAAGCTGCGTGCGAAGTCATGCCCCGGTAAACTCCCGCCGTCTTCCCAGCGCGACCCCTAATCCGCGGAGCGATCCATGAACCTGGCCCTGTTCGACCTCGACAATACCCTGCTCGCCGGCGACAGCGATCACGCCTGGAACCAGTTCCTGGCCGAGGTCGGTGCCGTACACCCGACCTGTCACGCCGAGACCAATGACCGCTTCTATCAGGAGTATGTCGCGGGGACCCTCGACATCCACGAGTTCTGCCGCTTCGCGTTCAGCCCGCTGGCCGAGCACCCGCGCGCGCAGCTGGAACAGTGGCGGGAGCAGTTCATCGAGACGCTGATACGCCCGATGATCGCCCCCGGCGCCCAGCGTCTGCTGGCCCGGCACCGGGAAGCCGGCGACGAGCTGGTAATCATCACCGCGACCAACCAGTTCGTGACCCAGCCGATCGCCGATATCCTCGGCGTGGATCACCTGATCGCCACCCTGGCGGAGGAGCGCGAGGACGGGGAGTTTACGGGCGAGCTAACGGGCGTACCCTGCTTTCAGGAGGGCAAGATCGAGCGCCTGCGCCAGCACCTCGCGGATCACCCGGACCCCGACAGCACGATCACGCGGGCCAGCTTCTACAGCGACTCGCGGAACGACATCCCACTACTGGAACAGGTCGGTCGCCCGGTGGCCGTGGATCCCGACCCGGCCTTGGCCGCACATGCCCGCGAACGGGGCTGGCCGGTGATTTCGCTGCGCGAGCCGGAAGGTTCGATCAGCTAAACAGCCCGGCCATCTGGTTCAGACGCTGGCCGGCCTGGGTATCGCCCTTGCCGGCGGCCACGACCGCATCGCGGTAGCCCGTCACGAGCTCCGGCACCACGGCCGTCACCTGCTTGCGGCGCAGACGGCCGGCGCCGGTGACCGGCCAGGTCGCGCGGAAGTCGCAGTTATCGAGCGCATCGCAAACCCACAGGCTCCATTCGTGCCGCGTCACGTCGATCTCGTGCTGGCGGATGACCAGGCGATAGACATGCTCGGCATTCATGTCCGCCATACCCACCCCGGGGCCCACGTGCTCCACCTGCAGCTCGGCGGCGATCCGGTTGATCTCCTGTTCCAGTGCGGCCAGGGCCTGGTCGACCTCCGCATTCAGCGTACCGCCGGCCTTCGCGGCGGCGACCAGGGGACGGATGGACTCGACTTCGAACTCGTGGCTCATGCTGCGTACACTCCCGGGATTCGGAACAAGAACGCCCCGGGGGTGCCGGGGCGCGCGCAACCTTAGCACGGGAGCCCCCATTCATGAATCATCCCCCGATCGCGCTGACCATTGCCGGCTCCGACCCCGGCGGCGGTGCGGGTCTGCAGGCCGACCTGACCACCTTCACCCGCCTCGGCGTACACGGGGCCACGGCCGTGACCGCGATCACCGTCCAGGACACCCGCAATGTGGTGGACTTCACCGTGCTCCCGCCGGAGCAGCTGCGCGCCCAGATCGAGGTCACCCTCGCGGATCTCGAGGTCGCAGCGATCAAGATCGGCATGCTCGGCTCCGTGGAGAATGTCACCGTCGTCTCCGCGCTGCTGAGCGCTCACCCGCACATCCCGGTGGTGCTAGACCCGGTAATGGTCGCCGGCGGCGGCGGGGCACTGGCTACCGAGGCGGTGGTCGACGCCACGCGCGAGGCCCTGCTGCCGCGAGCCACGCTGATCACCCCGAACGGGCCCGAGGCCGCCCGTCTGGCCCGCAGCGAAGACCCCGCGCAGTGGGGCCACCAGCTTCGCCAGCTGGGCGCGCGCAACGTGCTGGTCACCGGCGGGCACGAGGGCACCGAGAAGGACCCGATCATCAATCGTCTCTACCGCGAGGACGACCACGTGCGCCCGTTCGAGCTGCCACGCCATCCGGCCGGCTTCCACGGCTCCGGCTGCACCCTGGCCGCAGCGATCGCCGCCTTCCTCGCCCGTGGCCGCGACATCGAACCGGCCGTGATCGAGGCCCAGGCCTTCATGAACGATGCCATCGCCCGCGGCTATGCGCCCGGCCACGGCCAGCACATCCCCAACCGCCTGTGCCCGCATGACGACTGACAGCCGAGCGCCCCTGCGCGGGCTCTACTTCATCACCCCCGCGGTGCCGGAGGGCGCGGACCCGCGCGCCACCCACCTCGCCCATACCACCGCCGCACTGCGTGGCGGCGCCAGCCTGATCCAGTTCCGCGACAAGGAGCTTCAAGGAGACGCTCGCGAGGCGATCGCCCGCGAGCTGGTCACCCTCGCCCATACGCACGGTGCGCGCTGCATCATCAACGACGACACCGAGCTGGCCGCACGCGTCCAGGCCGATGGCCTGCATCTGGGCCGCGACGACCCGGACCCGGCCGCGGCCCGTGCGCTCCTGGGGCCCGACGCGGTCATCGGGGTCTCCTGCTACAACGAGCTGGCGCGCGCCGAGGCCGCCGCCCGGGCCGGCGCCAGCTATGTCGCCTTCGGCACCATGTTCGCCTCACCGACCAAGCCGCAGGCCGCCTATGCCGGGCCGGAACTGATCCGCCAGGCGCGCGCGGCCCTGGACCTGCCGATCTGCGGCATCGGCGGCATCACCCCGGACAACGCGGCGGAGGTGGTCGCGGCTGGGGCGGATCTGGTCGCCGTGATCCAGGGCATCAGCTCCGCGCCCGCCCCGGAGGCCGCCGCCCGGCGCATCAGCACACTGTTCGACTGACCACTTTGCACCGCCCGGCGGCCGCCGCTATGGTTGCCGGGCCTACCGATTCCATTGAACTACAGGGACACCGTCATGCAGGAAACCGAGCGTCTGTTCGAGGCCGCCAAGCAGCACATCCCCGGGGGCGTGAACTCCCCAGTCCGCGCGTTCAAGGGCGTGGGCGGCACCCCGATCTTCATGGACCGCGCCAACGGCGCCTACATGTGGGACGCCGACGGCCAGCGCTACATCGACTACATCGGCTCCTGGGGCCCGATGGTCGCCGGCCACGCCCACCCCGAGGTGATCGAGGCGGTGCGCGAGGCCTGCAACAACGGCCTGTCCTTCGGCTGCCCGACCCGGCTGGAGAACGACATGGCCGCGAAGGTCTGCGAACTGGTGCCATCGATGGACCTGGTGCGCATGACCAACTCGGGCTCCGAGGCCACCATGAGCGCGATCCGGCTCGCGCGCGGCTACACCGGCCGCGACCGCATCGTGAAGTTCGAGGGCAACTACCACGGCCATGGCGACTCTCTGCTGGTGAAGGCCGGCTCCGGTGCCCTGACCCTCGGCCAGCCGAGCTCCCCCGGCGTGCCGAAGGAGCTGGCCGCCCTGACCAGCACCCTCACCTACAACGATCCGGACGGCGTGCGCGCCTTCTTCGCCGAAAAGGGCGACGAGGTCGCCTGCATCATCGTCGAGCCGATCGCCGGCAACATGAACTGCATCCCGCCGGAACCGGGCTTCCTGGAGACCCTGCGCGAGGTCTGTGACCAGCACGGCGCGGTACTGATCTTCGACGAGGTGATGACCGGCTTCCGCGTCTCGAAAAACTGCGCCCAGGGCTATCTCGGCGTCACCCCGGACCTGACCACGCTGGGCAAGATCATCGGCGGCGGCATGCCGGTGGGGGCCTTCGGCGGCAAGCGCGCGATCATGGAACACCTCTCGCCGCTGGGCCCGGTCTACCAGGCCGGCACCCTGTCCGGAAACCCGATCGCGATGACCGCCGGGCTCAAGACCCTGGAGATCCTGTCCCGCCCGGGCTTCCACGACGAACTGGAGCAGCGCACGCAGAAAGTCGTCGCGGGCTTCGAGGACGCCGCGCGCGAGGCCGGGGTCGCCCTGACCACCAACCAGGTGCCGGGCATGTTCGGCCTGTTCTTCTCGGACCAGAAGGTCACCGACTTCGCCGGCGCCACCGCCTGCGACACCGCCGCTTTCGGCCGCTTCTTCCACGCGATGCTGGGCGAGGGCATCTACCTGGCCCCCAGCGCCTTCGAGGCCGGCTTCATGTCCAACGCCCACTCGGAGGCGGACCTCGACGCCACCATCGAGGCCGCCCGCAAGTGCTTCAAGGCGCTCTGAGCGCCTGCCCCGTCTCTCCGGACCCGGCCGGCTCCATGCTTGCTGGCCGGGCCCTACCTGACGACCTCACCCTTACGCCCCGAACATGCTTGAGGCCCTGACCCAGTCACCGCTGGCGCTGGGGCTGCTATTTGTGCTTCTGGGCCTGGTCGCCGGCATCCCGGCCGGGATGTTCGGCATCGGCGGCGGGCTGATCCTGGTGCCGGTGTTCGTCGCGATCTTCGGCCTGCTGGCCTTCGACTCGGCCAGCCTGGTGCAGCTCGCGGTCGGCTCCTCGCTGGGCGCGATCATCCCCACCGCGATCCTGTCCGCCCGCGCCCATCATCGCCGCGGCGGGGTGAACGGCACGGCCGTGCGCCGCCTGCTGCCGGGGATCATCGTCGGGGCCCTGCTCGGGGCCTGGCTGGCCACGCGCATCGACTCCGACCACCTGGGGCGCATCTTCGGCGCCTTCGAGGTCGCAATCGGAATCTGGATGCTGTTGAACGTTCAGCCCCCAAAGGCGCCCGTACCCCGACGCAGCGTATGGCTGGGCGGCGGCACCGTGATCGGGGCCGTCTCCTCGCTGATCGGCATCGGCGGCGGCACGCTGACCACCCCGTTCCTGGTCAGCCAGGGGCTGGAACTACGCCGGGCGATCGGCTCGGGCGCGGCCCTCGGCGTGCCGATCTCCATCGGCGCGAGCCTGGTGTTCGCCCTGCCGCAGTGGACCGATCCGACCTATCAGGCGCCCGAGTGGGCACTGGGGTATCTCTACCTGCCCGCCATCCTCGGCGTGGTCATCGGCACGGCCATCAGCGTACGTGCGGGTGTCTGGCTGGCGCACTATCTGCCCGTGGGCGTCCTCCGACGCGGCTTCGCCGGCGTGCTAATCCTCGCCGGCATCCTGATGCTCCTGCGCTAGTCCAGCGCATCGCAGCGCCCCCATGCGCGACCACGCGGCCCTGTGCCTCCGCCTTGCCGGTTGGTGGCTAGGCCTGGTTCGTCATCCGGTGTTTACGGTGCCTTCGTCCGGCCGCCTGCCTGCGCTGTCTCGGCAGCGCGCCCCGAGGTACTTTCTTGCTTGCCCAAGAAAGTACCCAAAGAAGGGCACCCGGATTCCGCCCGAGGACCTTGCTCCAGGGCCCTCGGGCCGGCGGCGCTGAAACTCGCTGCGCCTTTGGCTTCGCTCAGACAGTCAGCGCCTCTTTTCCGTCCCGAGGCCCCTTCCGCAAGGGGCTTCATACGGGGGGATAAGGTCAAGACAACGGCCGCTCTGACGTTTGTGCCAATGGTTGGAGGCAAGGTATTCGGACATCTTGGCACGCGCGGCCTTCGGCCATGGCGTGCCGCGCCCGCCAGCGGGCGCCAGACCCCATGTAGGATGCGGATGAGCGCAGCGAATCGCATCAGCGATTAGCCCCGGCACCGGGATGGTGCGTTTCGCTGCGCTCAACGCACCCTACAGCTCAGGGCTTACCTCTGATGCTGGAATGCCGCCTGTCTTGACCTACCCTCCCGATATGAGCCCCTTGTGGAGGGCGTGACAGGCCGGGAGAAGGCGCTGACTGTCTGAGCGAAGCGAGTTTCAGCGCCGCCGGCCTGGCGCGTCCGGAGCAAGGTTCCCGGGCGAATCCCGGGCGTGTTTCTTGGTTCCTTCTTTGCACGAGCAAAGAAGCCCGTTTTTGATTAACAACTGGCGGGGCGCGCTGCCGAAACAGCGCTTGGCAGGCGGCGGACCAAAGCCACCGTAAACACCGGATGACGAACCAGGCCCAGCCTGAAAACGACGGAGCTAGCGGCGCAGGCGCTCCAGGCACTCGGGGGTGGAGACCCGGGGTGTCCAGCCGAGCTGCTCGCGGGCGCTCGAGCAGTCCATGTGAAGGGCGCCGTCGAGGCCCTGGACCCAGCCGGGATCGCCGGCATGGCGGGTGAGTCGCCAGGCCAGCGGGTGCAGCGCACGGATCAGGCCCGGGGGCACCGGGATGCCCCAGCGGCGCCGGTGGAGCGCCATCCGGCGCATGGACCAGACAGGCTCGGCCCCGAGGTTGAAGATGCCCTCCGCCTGGCGCGTGACCGCTCGCACCACGGCGTCCGCGGCGTCGTCCTCCCACAGGATCTGCACCGGCACCTCGACGCCACCTGGATACACGCGACTGCGCGCGACCCGGCGCAGCAGCGGGTGGGCATGCGGCCCGACGATTGCCGGGGGGCGGAAGATGCAGGTGGTCAAATCGGGATACTGCTCGGCGACCGCCAGCAGGGCCTGCTCGGTGGCGACCTTGTCCTCGGCGTATGGAAAGCGCGGCCGCGCCGGGCTGCGCTCGGTCAGTGGGCGCGGCGAATCCGGCCATGGACCGTAGACCGCGGCGCTGGAGAGGAAGACGATCTGGCTCACACCGGCCGCGGCGGCTGCCTGAAAGACGTGGCGGCTCAGCTCGACATTCTGCGCACGCACCCAGTCGCGGTCGCGGCGCCGGCTCCCGCCCTGCCCGCCCATCAGCTGGAAGGCGAGGTGGATCAGGCTGTCATGCCCGGCCAGGTGTTCCGCACCGAGATCCGCGAGGTCGGATTGCAACGGGATTGTGCGCGCGGCGGCGGCAGCAACCGGGCGGCGGTCGATCGCGGTGACAGACTGGATATCCTCGGCGGCGGCCAGGGCCGGAACAAGCACCTGGCCCAGACGCCCGGCAGCGCCGGTCACGGCGACCCGCATGGACAGCTATCCAGCCGTGCCGGTGGCGCCCGGGGCGCGTTCGGCAAAGGCCGGCATGACCTCCTCTGCAAAGCAGTCCATGGACTCCAGCGCGAGTTCGTGGGGTACGGCCCCGGCCCCGAAGGCCAGCAGGACCTGGTCGACCCCGGCCGCGCGCAGCCCCTCGATGCGCTCGCGACACTCGGCGGGCGTGCCAACCAGCGTCATGCCCAGCATGTCGAGGATCTTCAGATTGATCCCGGCCTTGACCAGGTGGCGGAAGCGGCCGAGCGAACGATAGTAGTCGTAGCCCTCGATCAGCCGCTCCAGCACCGGCAGGGTCTGCTGGAACATGTGGCGATAGAACCACTCGAACGCGGGCTTGGCCTCGCGCCGGGCGCGCTTGCCATCCGGCAGGCACAGCACCCCGAGGGTCATCCCGACGCGCGGCGGATGGGCGATATCGGTGCGCGATGCGTCCCAGGCCTCGCGGTACAGGCGGATGTCTTCGCGGATCATCTGCCACGGCTTGAACGGACCTGCCAGCGCCCCGATGCCCTGCTCGGCGGCCCAGGTGAACGATTCCGGGCTGACCGCAGCGGTCCAGATCGGCGGGTGCGGGTCCTGCACCGGGCGCGGCATCACGGGCACGTCGTCCAGATGATGGAACGGGCCGTGCTGGGTGATCCGGCCGGTGGCGAAGGCCTGGCGCAGCGCATCCAGTCCGGCATCGACCCGCGCGCGGGACTCGCTCATCTCGGCGCCGAATGTGGCATATTCGCGCGGCGAAAAGCCGCGCCCGATGCCCAGATCCAGGCGCCCGCCGGAGAGCTGGTCGAGCATGCCGACCCGCTGCGCGACCCGCAGGGGGTGGTGGTAGGGCAGCGGGACCACGCCGAGGCCCAGACGCAGGCGTTCGGTGCGCTGGCTGGCCGCGGCCAGTACCAGGTCCGGCGCGGTGCTGTGGGAGAATTCCGGCATCAGGTGGTGCTCCACCAGCCAGGCGGTGCCGTAGCCAAGACGATCGGCCTGCTCCCACAGGGCCAGGGTCCGGTCGATCACCTCGGTCTCGGAGGTCTGCAGAAACTCCGGCACCGAGAGTTCATGAAAGAGGTCGAAGCGCATGGCGCCAACTGTGCCGCGCGCGCGGTGGCGATACAAGCAAGCCCGCCAGGCTGCGGTTGAACGAGGGAGACGCGGATGTCGAAGGATCAACAAGCGCTGGAACTGCAGGCTGCCGGGGTCACGGGCCCCGGTGAGCCCTGGTGGGAGAGCTTTTTCCCGGATGACCTCCCGACCGACTGGCAGCTGGAGTACTACACCCACTATCACAGCCGTCTACTGCTGCCGGCCTCTGTCTGGTCGGCACAGGATGAAGGCCCGTTCGGGCCATGGGCCGAGGCGGTCCCCGCCAAGCTGCAGCTGACACTGGAGTGGCCACGGGATCTTCCGCCGGAGGCGGGTGCGGCCGCTCTGGCCCGAATCGAGAACGAACTGGGCGACACGCTGCACGGTGTGGCCCTCGGCGTCATGGGTGCCGAGGATGCCGCCGCCGTGGAGGCGGCACTCAAGGGCGGCAACGTGAAAACCGCCTTGCTGGCCGGACCCGCCGAGGCTCACAAACTGCCGGGCACCCGCGAGGCCCTGTGGTATCCGGGCCAAGACGGCGCCGGCCTGTGGCAGATCGAACCGGAGACGGGTCTGGACCCGATGGGGTGGCGGGCCCTGGTGGAGGCCCTGATCGCGGCCGGCGGCCAGGGCCCGACGCCCGTGTTCCTGAGAGCGCGACCGGATCGACTTTCCGAGTTTCGCACCATCGCCCAGTTGCTGGGGGTGGGATGAACTCCACCCAAACCGGTTTGACCAGGCACCCGTCCCGCGCCAGACTCCCGAATCCCATTGGCCGTACGGCAAGAGGTGCCTGTGGCTGAGCCGGTCGCCGAAGACAGCCCACATATCGTTATCGAGAACCTGCGCTTCCGGCGCGGGCGCAAGGTGGTCTTCGAGGACCTGTCCATGCGCATCCCGCGCGGTCAGGTAACCACGGTCATGGGCCCCAGTGGCAGCGGCAAGACGACCCTGCTGCGCCTGATCGGCGGCCAGCTGCGCCCGGACGGAGGCCGCATCTGGGTCGACGGCCAGGAGGTCGCACGACTCTCGACCCGGCGCCTGTACGCCCTGCGCAAACGCATGGGCATGCTGTTCCAGAGCGGGGCCCTGCTGACCGATCTCTCGGTGTTCGAGAATGTCGCCTTTCCGCTGCGAGAGCACACGGACCTGCCCGAGGACGTGCTGCGCACCCTGGTCCTGCTGAAGCTCGAGGCGGTGGGCCTGCGTTCCGCGCGGGACCTTGACCCGGCCTCGCTGTCCGGCGGCATGGCACGGCGCGTGGCGCTGGCGCGGGCGATCGCACTGGACCCGGACCTGATCATGTACGACGAACCCTTTACCGGGCTGGACCCGATCACCATGGGTCAGATCGTGACCCTGATCCGGCGCACCAACCAGAGCCTGGGCCTGACCAGCGTACTGGTGTCGCACGACGTAACCGAGGCCATGGCCATCTCCGATCACGTGGTGCTGATCGCCGATGGCCGGGCGGTGGATGCCGGGGCGCCGGACGACCTGCGTGCCCGCGCCTCGGACTGGAGTGCGCAGTTCCTCGAGGGCCGCCCCGATGGCCCGGTGCCGTTTCATTACCCCGGCGACGGCTACCGCGAGGACCTGCTCGGGGTGCGGGAACGACGCGATGATTGACGCGATTGCCTCGCTGGGCCGCAGCTCGCTGAATGCACTGGTGGTATTTGGCCGCGCATTCCTGTTTCTGCTCCAGGTGCTGGCCAGCCTCGATATCGTGATCCGGCGGTTCGGGCTGACGGTGGTGCAGATCTACTCAGTGGGCGTGCGCTCGCTGCTGATCATCATCGTCTCCGGGCTGTTCGTCGGCATGGTGCTGGGCTACCAGGGGTATATCACCCTGGTGAACTTCGGTGCCGCAGAGGCCCTGGGCGGCGTGGTTGCCCTGTCGCTGGTGCGCGAACTGGGCCCGGTGGTGACCGCACTGTTGTTCGCCGGTCGCGCGGGCTCCGCTCTAACGGCCGAGCTGGGCCTGATGAAGACCACCGAGCAGCTCTCGGCGATGGAGATGATGGCGGTAAACCCCTATCGCCGTATCTTCGCCCCGCGCTTCGTCGCCGGGTTCCTCTCCATGCCGCTGCTGGCCGCGATCTTCAGCGCAGTGGGCGTAATGGGCGGTTATATCGTCGGTGTGGGCATGCTGGGCGTGGACAGCGGCGCGTACTTCTCGCAGATGCAGTCGGTGACCGACTGGAACGAGGATGTGCTCTCCGGGGTCATCAAGAGCATTGTGTTCGGGTTCGTGGTGACCTGGATCGCGGTATTCCAGGGCTTCAACGCGATGCCGACTTCCGAGGGCATCTCGCGCGCGACGACCCAGACGGTGGTGGTCTCCTCGCTGGCGATACTGGGCCTCGATTTCATCCTGACCGGGCTGATGTTCGGCGCGGGCTGACCAACCAGTGATTTCCTAGGCAGGTGGTTACAATGAAGGTACGTTTCTTCGAACTGGCGGTCGGCGTGTTTGTGCTGCTGGGTGTGGCGGCCCTGTTCTACCTGGCGGTCCAGGTGAGCAACGTGACCGACTACCACGACCGGGACACCTACACGGTGACGGCCTACTTCGACAACATTGGCGGGCTCAAGACGCGCGCGCCGGTCACAGTGTCGGGTGTGCGCATCGGGCGCGTCTCCGAGATTCGCTATGATCCGGAACAGTTCCGCGCCGAGGTCAAACTGGCGATCCGCTCCGAGCATGACTACCTGCCTATGGACACGCAGGCCGCGATCCATACGGCGGGGCTCCTGGGCGAGCAGTACATCGCCCTGGAGCCCGGTGGCGACTATGACACCCTGCAGGATGGTGACGAGGTGATGTTCACCCAATCCGCGCTGGTCCTGGAGAACCTGATTGGTCGTTTCTTGACCAATATGGGTAGCGACTGACACCCACACCGGGGACGACACGATGAAGACATTGCGATTTCTGGCGCTGCCGGCGCCGCTCTGGCTGCTTCTGCTGCTGGCCCTCCCGGGCGCCGCGCAGGCGGACAACCCCACCGAGATCATCAAGCAGTCCATCGACGAGGTCTACGAGAAGCTCCGGGCGAACGAGGACCGCGCCCAGGAGGACCCGGATTTCGTGATCGGTGTGATCGAAGACAAAATCCTGCCCGGCGTGGATGTCGAAGGCATGTCCCGGCTGGTGCTGGCGCGGCACTGGCGCGACGCCTCCAGCGAACAGCGTAAGCGCTTTACCGAGGCCTTCAAGAACACGCTTCTGCAGGCCTACGGGGTGCAGCTGGCCGATCATCTGGACAAGGAAATCCGCGTGATCGAGCGCCGTTCGCGCCAGGACGACCGCATGGCCGTGGTGGCCACCGAAATCGTGATGGGTTCCGGCCAGTCGAACCTCCAGGTCAACTATCGCCTGCGCCCGGTGAACGGGGAGTGGAAGGTCTTCGACGTCGAAGCCGAAGGGCTCAGCTTTGTCGGCAACTTCCGCAACCGCTTCAACGAAGAGATCAACCGCAACGGCCTCGACGCCCTGATCGAGCGTCTCGAGGACGGCGACCGCGACCTCGTCGATGACGCGATGGACGGCATTGCCGACGAGGTCAACAACGGTAATGGCTGAGGCCCGCCTGCACGCCACTCCGGAGGGGATCGCCATCTCCGGCACGCTCACGCTTGCCACCGTTCCGGGCCTCGAATCCCGTATTCGCACGCTGCTCCCGGGACTGCCCGCTCGCGCACGGGCGGACCTCGGCGAAGTGACCCGCATCGACTCGGCCGGCGTGGCGCTGCTGGTTACCCTCTGGCGTCGGGTACACGAACAGGGCGGGGAACTGGACTTCCATTCCATCCCGCAGGGCCTGGCACCCCTCGTTGAGCTTTACGACCTGCAATCGGTGATCGCCGATTCGGGTCCCGCGACACAGACCGGCACGGCCTGAGGGCCGCCCCACAGCCGGAAACGCGCGCTCCGCGGGCAGATTCGTTATCATGGCGTGTTTCGCTGGGCCATGCTGGTCCCCGCGACCGACCCGGGCTTTCCATGGACAAGCTGATCATCACCGGAGGCCGCCGCCTGGAGGGGCAGGTCTGGATCTCCGGGGCCAAGAACGCGGTTCTGCCGATCCTGTCCGCCACCTTGCTGGCGGACGGGCCGATGACCATTGGCAACGTCCCACACCTGCAGGATGTGACCACCACCATGGAACTCCTCGGCCGCATGGGTGTAAGCCTCACGGTCAACGAGCGCATGCGCATCGAGGTCGACCCGACCACCCTGACCCAGTGTGTCGCCCCGTATGACCTGGTCAAGACCATGCGCGCCTCCATCCTGGTACTGGGCCCCCTCCTCGCGCGCTTCGGCGAGGCCGAGGTCTCGCTGCCGGGCGGCTGCGCGATCGGTTCGCGCCCGGTGAACCTGCACCTGCGCGGGCTGGAGGCGCTGGGCGCCGAGATCGACGTCGACGGTGGCTATATCCACGCCCGCGCCAAGCGCCTGAAGGGAGCGCGCGTCGTGTTCGACCAGGTCACGGTCACCGGCACCGAGAACCTGCTGATGGCTGCCACCCTGGCCGAGGGCGAGACCCTGATCGAGAACGCCGCGCGCGAGCCGGAGGTGGTCGACCTGGCGGACTGCCTGACTGCGATGGGGGCCAAGATCCAGGGTGCCGGGACCGACACCATACGCGTGCAGGGCGTCGAAAACCTGCACGCCTGCGAATACGACGTGATGCCGGACCGCATCGAGACCGGCACCTTCCTGGTCGCGGCGGCCGTCACTCGCGGGCGCGTGCGCTGCCGCAACACCCGCCCGGAGCTACTGGATGCGGTCCTGGCCAAGCTGGTCGAGGCCGGTGCGCGCATCGAGACGGGCCCGGACTGGATCGAACTGGACATGGAAGGGCGCCGGCCAAAAGCCGTAAACCTGAGGACCGCACCCTTCCCGGCCTTCCCCACCGACATGCAGGCCCAGATGATGACATTGAACACGGTGGCCGAAGGCACCGGGTCGGTGGTGGAAACGGTGTTCGAGAACCGCTTCATGCATGCACTGGAGTTGCAGCGCATGGGAGCGGATATCACCATCGAGGGCAACACCGCCATCGTCAAGGGCGTGGAGCAACTAGTGGGTGCCCCGGTGATGGCGACCGACCTGCGCGCCTCGGCCAGCCTGATCATTGCCGGCCTGGTGGCCGAGGGCGAAACCGCAGTCGACCGCATCTACCACATCGACCGCGGCTACGAATGCATCGAGGAAAAACTGAGCCAGATCGGCGCGGGCATCCGCCGCGAGCCGGTCTGACCCGACACAGACGGACCGACACCCGACATGATGGACCCCAACGCCCTGACCATCGCCCTTTCCAAGGGCCGCATCCTCAAGGACACCCTGCCGCTGCTCGCCAGCGCCGGGATCGAGCTCCTGGAAGACCCGGACAAGACGCGCAAGTTGATCCTCGACACCAACCGCGAGGACGTGAAGATCGTGGTGGTGCGGGCAACCGACGTCCCCACCTACGTGCAGCATGGCGCGGCAGCAATCGGTGTCGCCGGCAAGGACGTGCTGATAGAGCACGGCGCGGCAGGACTCTACGAACCGCTGGACCTGCGCATCGCCGCATGCCGGCTGATGCTGGCCGGACGCCCGGGGCAGCAGCCGGACCCGCAGCAGCGCCTGCGCATCGCCACGAAGTTCGTGAACATCACCCAGAACTACTTCGCCGAGCAGGGCCGCCAGGTGGAGATCATCAAGCTCTACGGCTCGATGGAACTGGCGCCGCTGGTCAACCTGGCCGACTACATCGTGGACCTGGTCGACACCGGCAACACCCTGAAGGCCAATGGCCTGGAACCACTGGAACTGATTACCCCCATCAGTTCCCGGTTGATCGTGAACCAGGCAGCCATGAAGATGCGACATAGAACCATTCAAAATCTCATCGAGGGCCTGCGCGAGGCCGTCACGCCCGCGACGACGTAACGAGAGCATCATGACCGCCGATACCGACGACCTGAGAATCCGCGATATCCAGGAGGTGTCCGCCCCGGACACCCTGCGCGAGGAACTGCCCATCACGGACGCGGCCTCCGAGACCGTATTCGAGGCACGCCAGGCCTGCCATCGCATCCTGCATAGCGAGGACGACCGCATGCAGATCATCGTGGGCCCCTGCTCGATCCACGATGTCGACGCAGCGCTGGATTACGCGGATCACCTGAAATCTCTGCGCGAGGAGCTGTCCGATGCTCTGCACATTGTGATGCGCGTGTATTTCGAGAAACCGCGCACCACGGTCGGCTGGAAAGGGTTGATCAACGATCCCGACCTCGACGGCAGCTTCCACATCAACAAGGGCCTGCGCGTCGCACGCGGGCTGCTGCGTGATCTGGCGATCAAGGGCATGCCGGCCGCCACCGAATACCTTGACCTGATCAGCCCGCAGTACATCGCGGACCTGGTCGCCTGGGGGGCCATCGGCGCACGCACCACCGAGAGCCAGGTGCACCGCGAACTGGCCTCGGGCCTGTCGTGCCCGGTGGGCTTCAAGAACTCCACCGATGGCAGTTTGCGCGTGGCGATCGACGCGATCCGTTCCGCGTCGCGCCCGCACCACTTCCTGTCGGTGACCAAGGCCGGGCGCTCGGCAATCTTCTCCACCTCCGGCAACGACGACTGCCACATCATCCTGCGCGGCGGCAAGCAGCCGAACTACGATGCCGAGAGCATCGAACAGGCCTGCAAGGAGCTGCGCATGGCCGAGCTCCCGGAGCTGGTGATGGTCGACTGCAGTCATGCCAACAGCCGCAAGGATCCAAAGCGCCAGGTGGACGTGGCCCGCTCGCTGGCCGAGCAGGTCAGCGGCGGCGATCGCCGGATCATGGGCGCGATGCTGGAAAGCCACCTGGTCGGAGGCCGACAGGACATCCAGCCCGGCAAGCCGCTGACCTACGGGCAGAGCATCACGGATGCCTGCATGGGGTGGGACGAGACCGAAACCAGCCTGCGCCTGCTGGCGGACGCCGTGCGCGCGCGCCGGAAAGTCGCCGTACCGGCCTAGGGAAACACGAGAGGAAGCCAACCATGCCCTCCATTGCCCGACTCGATACCCAGCAGCCCGACTTCGATCAGGCCCTGGAGCACCTGCTGTCCTGGGAGTCCGTTGCCGACACCGGCGTACGCGATGCGGTGGACGAGATCCTCGCCGCAGTGCGCACGGAGGGCGACGCCGCCGTGCTCCGCTACACCGCCAAGTTCGATCGCCTCGATCGCAGCGCGGTTGCCGACCTGGAGATCCCGCGGGAGCGCCTGCAGGCCGCGCTGGAGTCCATTCCAGCGGAACAGCGCAAGGCGCTGGAGACCGCCGCCGCACGCATCCGCCAGTACGCCGAACACCAGAAGATGCAGGACTGGGACTTCACCGATGCCGACGGCACGCTGCTCGGCCAGCGCGTGACCGCGCTGGATTCCGTCGGCCTGTACGTCCCCGGCGGTAAGGCCGCCTACCCGTCCTCGGTGCTGATGAATGCGGTGCCGGCGAAGGTCGCGGGCGTGGAACTGCTGGTCATGGTTGTGCCCGCCCCGGGCGGCGAACTGAACGATCTGGTGCTGGCCGCCGCCGCGGTGGCGGGTGTCGATCGCGTCTACACCATCGGGGGCGCCCAGGCGGTGGCCGCGCTGGCCTACGGCACCCAGACCATCCCGGCGGTGGACAAGATCGTCGGCCCGGGCAATATCTTTGTGGCCGCGGCCAAGCGCGAGGTATTTGGCACGGTCGGCATCGACATGATCGCCGGCCCCTCGGAGATCCTGGTGGTCTGCGACGGCGAGACCGACCCGGACTGGATCGCGGCCGATTTGTTCTCGCAGGCCGAGCACGACGAACAGGCCCAGTCCATCCTGCTGTCCTGGGACGAGGCCTTCCTCGACCGCGTGGCCGAAGCCATGGACCGCCTGCTGATCGAAATGCCGCGCGCCGAGATCATCCGCACCAGCCTCGACAAGCGCGGCGCGCTGGTGAAGGTACGCGACTCCGCCGAGGCCGTTGTCGTCGCCAATCGCATCGCCCCGGAACACCTCGAGCTGTCGGTGGCCGACCCGCAGGCGATGCTGGACGCCGGGCTGCGCCACGCCGGCGCGATCTTTATGGGCCGCTACACCTCCGAGGCCCTGGGCGACTACTGCGCCGGGCCCAACCACGTGCTGCCGACCTCGCGCACCGCGCGCTTCTCCTCGCCGCTGGGGGTCTACGACTTCCAGAAACGCTCGAGCATCATCCACTGCTCGGCCGAGGGGGCGGCGAAGCTCGGCAAGACCGCCGCTGCCCTCGCGCACGGCGAGGGGCTGACCGCCCACGCCCGCTCCGCCGAACTGCGCGGCGGGCAATGAGCCTGCCGCACGAAAGCCGCAGCCCGGATGCCCTGATGCGTCCGGAGGTCCTGGCGCAGCCGGCCTATCAGGTGGCCGATGCGACCGGCCTGATCAAGCTGGACGCAATGGAAAACCCGCACCCCTGGCCCGGCGCGCTGGAAGACGCCTGGCTGGAGGCCCTGCGTGACCCGCAACTGAATCGCTACCCGGATGCTCAGGCCCGCGACCTGGCCGAGCAGGTGCGCGCCGCCCATGGCGTGCCCGAGGCGGCCGGGTTGATATTCGGCAACGGCTCCGACGAACTGATTCAGATCCTGATCATGGCGGTCGCCGCCTCCGGCCGCCCGATCCTGGCGCCAGAGCCGACCTTCGTAATGTACGGTGTCCTGGCCCGCGCAATGGGCGTGCCCTTCATCGGCGTCCCGCTGAACAACGATTTCACCCTGGACCTCGACGCGATGCATGCCGCCCTGGCCGAGCACGTGCCGGCGGTCGTCTTCCTGGCCTACCCGAACAATCCGACCGGAACACTGGACGACCCGGTCGCCGTGCAGGCGATCATCGAGGCCAACCCCGGCGTCACGGTGGTCGACGAGGCCTATGCCCCGTTCGCCTCCCACAGCTTCCTGCCGGAGGTCGGCCAATACGACGGGCTGATGGTGATGCGTACGGTCTCGAAGCTGGGGCTGGCCGGTGCTCGCCTGGGCTATCTGGCCGCCTCCGCGGGCTGGATCGATGCCCTCGACCGGCTGCGCCTGCCCTACAACATCAATACCCTGACCCAGCGCTCGGTCGCCTTCGCCCTGGATCACCGTGAGGCCCTGGATGAGCAGGCGCACGGCATCATCGAAGAGCGCGGCCGGCTGTCCGACGCGCTTGCGGCGATCGACGGCGTCGACCACGTGTTCCCGAGTCAGGCGAACTTCATCCTCTTTCGGGTGCGCGAGGGGCAGGGGCATGCGAGCTTCGCGGCCCTGCGCGACGCCGGCATCCTCGTCAAGGATGTTGGCCGCGCGCACCCGCTACTGGCTGACTGCCTGCGCGTCACCGTCGGCCGCCCCGACGAGAACGACGCGTTTCTTGCGGCCCTGCGCAACGCCCTCGCCGGCTGAACCCTGATTTCTGAGGCTGGGCCTGGTTCGCCATCCGGTGTTTACGGTGCTTTCGTCCGGCCGCCTACCTGCGCTGGCGAGACAGCGCTTGGCAGTATGTGGACCGAAGGCACGTGAACACCGGATGGCGAACCAGGCCCAGCCTCGAGAAGGCATGGAGGCAGAAGGGGAGGGTTAGGCGTCCTCGCCGAAGCGGTTGGCGACGAGTTCGGTGAGGGCGTCGAGGGCCTCTTCGGCGTCATCGCCGTCAGTGGTGATGGTGACCTCGGAGCCCTGCGCCGCCGCCAGCATCATCACCCCCATGATGCTCTTGCCGTTCACTTCCTGGGAATTCCGGGATACGGTCACATCGGACGCGTACTGGCTGGCCAGGCTCACAAACTTGGCCGCCGCACGCGCATGCATCCCCAGGCGATTAACGATGGGGACTGCGCGCTGCGGCATCCGAACACTCCTGGTCACAAAGAAGGATGCCATCGTGCCCGCCCGACAGGGCCTTGTTGACCAGCTCCGTCAGCGGCAGATGGCGGTAGTTCAGCACACGGATCAGCATCGGCAGGTTGATCCCGGCAATGACGCGGGCATTCGCCCCCCGCGCCACGCGCGCTGGCCACATTGGAGGGGGTAGAACCGAACATGTCGGTCAGGATCAGCACGCCGGAACCGGAATCCAGCTCGCCCAGACGCGCCCTCGCGCGGGCCAGCACCTCGTCGGGGTCGTCATTCTGCGACATCGCCATGGACTCGCAATCCTCTGGCAGGTCGCCCAGCATGCTGCGGGCCGTCTGCAGCAGGGTGTCGCCGAGGTTTTGATGCGTGATCAGGATCAGACCAACGCCCATGGACTCACTCCGATTCGAGGGGCAGGGATAGCTCGCGGTGACGGGTGCTAACAGTAACATGTTCGCGCCCCCGCCACGCAGCCGCCAGCCGCTCCACGAGATAGACCGAACGGTGGCGCCCGCCGGTGCACCCGATCGATACGGTCACATAGCTGCGGTGATCCTGCCGGATACGCGGCACCCACTGTTCCAGAAAGCCCTGTATCCCGTCATACATCTCCTCGACCTCGCCATGACGCGCAAGAAACTCGCAAACGGCGGCGTCGCGCCCGGTCAGTGGGGCCAGGTCGCGTTCGTAGTGCGGGTTGGGCAGGCAGCGGACGTCGAACACGAAGTCGGAGTCCAGCGGCGCCCCGTGCTTGAACCCGAATGACTGAAAGAGCAGGGACAGACGCTCTTCGCCCAGCAACCCAACGCGGTCGCGCAGGGTGCGTGCGAGATCATGCATCGACAACCGGGAGGTGTCCACGGTCAGATCGGCCTCGGCCGCGACATGCCCGAGCCAGTCGCGTTCACGCTCGATAGCGTCGACCAGCGGGACGCCGTCGCGCGCCAGCGGATGCCGGCGCCGCGTCAAGTGGTAACGCCGCAGCAGGACCTCGCTGGAGGCCTGCAGGAACATCACCTCGACCTGCAGCCCCTTGCCTCGAAGCTCGCGCAGCAGGTCGGCAAAACCCTCCAGCGCAGTCAGCCCGCTACGGACATCCACCCCGACCGCCAGATGACGGTCTTCGTCGGCATCGTAGTCGCCGCTGCGGACCTGATCGATGAGCCCGGGAAGCAGCGGCAACGGCAGGTTGTCGACGCAAAAATATCCGGCGTCCTCCAGCGTGTGCAGGGCGACCGTCTTGCCGGAGCCCGAAAGGCCACTAACCAGCAGAAGTCGCACTCAGCCCTCCGGATCCGGGTTGGGAACGGTGGTCGCCGGGATCGCACGGTGGTAAGGCGGCTCCTCGGGCTCGCCGCTCATCTGCCGGCGCTGACGTGCGCGCAGGTCGTCACCGGCGACATAGCCCTGCATGTGCAGCATGTGGCTGCGCACCGCCGCCTCGATCATGACCGCGATGTTGCGCCCCGGAGCGACCGGCAGGCTGATCAGCGGGATGCGCAGCCCGAGGATATCGATCTCCCCACGGCGCCCGTTCAGGCGATCGTCCGGCACCGGCGAAGGCTCGCTGTGGTCGCGCAGGTCAATGATCAGCCGCAGATACTTGCCACCCTTGATTGCCGAATCCCCGTACATGGCGCGGACGTTCAGCACCCCCAGCCCGCGGACCTCGAGCAGGTCCTGCAGCAGGGCCGGGCAATGTCCGCGCACGATATCCGGGGCGATGCGGGCGAACTCCGGCGCATCGTCGGCAATCAACCGGTGCCCGCGCGAGATGAGCTCCAGCGCCACCTCGCTCTTGCCCACGCTGGAGGCCCCGCTGATCAGCACGCCGATTCCGAGGATCTCCATGAACACGCCATGGCGCACCTCGAAATGGGCCAGCCGCTGCTGCAGGAAGTAGCGCAGCAGCGAGATGATCTCGTGGCTGCTGGTGGAGGAGCACAGGATCAGTGGCAGCTGCTCCTCGGGGACGTCCGGCATCTCCGAGAACGGGCAGGTGTCCTCGGCAAAGATCACCGCGGTCGTGCCGGTGCGGGCCATCTCCAGGATCAGCTGCTCGCGCTGCTCATCGCTCAGCCGCGCGATATAGCGCGCCTCGAAATCGCCGATCACCTGAATGCGATTTGGCCGGATCAGGTTGAGGTGCCCGGCCAGGGGCAGGTCGTCTCCGTCCCCGCCTACCAGATTGCGGTCGGGTGCGACCTGCTCGCCATGGACGTAGCGCAGGTCCAGGCGGTTGCCCATCGCCTGGATCAGGGCCTCGACGGTGATGTCGCGTGCGATGCCACCCTCCCCCAGTGCCTCGTTCATCCACGCATCTCCGGAAGAGTCAGCGTTGAGTGTCGGAACATGGTGAACACTGCTGGGGCCCCATGATCAGGCGTCGCCGAAGGCCCTGGTCAGTGCACGCTCCAGGGCGTCCGCGTCACCGGCACGACGCAGCGAGGCGATATTGTCGGGCTGAGAAAGGCCACGAGCCAGCTGCGCCAGGAGATCCAGGTGTTCACTGGTAGCCGCCTCGGGGACCAGCAGCGCGATCAGGATATCCACCGGCTCGTGATCCATGGCGTCGAAGTCGACGCCCTGGTCCAGCCGCAGGACCGCGACCCGGGGGGCGTCGATCTCGGCCAGGCGCCCGTGCGGGATGGCCACACCATGACCGAGACCGGTGGAGCCAAGCTTCTCGCGGGCAGAGAGGGCCTCGAAGATGGCCCCGCTGGCCGGACCGGCGGACTCCTCGCCGCCGACGGCCAGCAATTCGGCCAGGGTCTCGAGCGACCGCTTCTGGCTGGAACACTCGGGTTCCAGTCGAATACGGTCGCGGGTGATCAGCTCGGCAATGGTCATTGCGTTACAGGGCCTGTTCGCGGTTGCGCTGGGCACCCTCGGCGCGGTGATGGTCCTTGACCTTTTCCTTGTGCTTGATGAGCTGGCGATCCACCTTGTCGATCAGGCCATCGATCGCCGCATACATGTCCTCGTGACTGGCTTCTGCGTGGATGTGATTACCGCTGACCTGGAGATTGGCCTCTGCCTTGTTGTTCAGGTTCTGATTTTTCTCGTGGGTCAGCACCACATGCACGTCGATCACCTTGTCGAAGTGGCGCTCCAGCTTCGCGAACTTTTCGTTTACGTAGTCGCGCAGGGCGTCGGTGATATCGACGTGATGGCCGGTCAGGTTGATCTGCATGGTCAGGCTCCTTTTTGCTTGGTTCCGCTTGGCATGCTCGCCATCTGCCGGCGTTCACTGGAAGACGGTATGTGCATGGCCTCGCGGTACTTGGCCACGGTACGTCGGGCCACATTGATGCCCCGATCCGACAGGATCTGGGCCAGTTTGGCATCGCTCAGTGGCTTGTTCGCGGTCTCGCCACCAATCAGTTCTCGAATCATGGCACGGATCGCGGTCGCCGAGCATTCGCCACCGTCGGCCGTCCCGACATGACTGGAAAAGAAATACTTGAACTCGAATACCCCACGCGGGGTGTGCATGTATTTCTGTGTGGTCACTCGCGAGATGGTCGACTCGTGCATCTCCAGGGCCTCGGCGATGTCACGCAGGATCAGTGGCTGCATGGCGACTTCGCCATGCTCGAGAAACCCCTGCTGGCGCAGGACGATGGCCTGGGCGACCCGCAACAGGGTATCGTTGCGGCTGTGCAGGCTCTTCAGGAACCAGCGCGCCTCCTGCAGCTGATCGCGCATGAACGCGCTGTCACGCGCATCGGAGACCTGCCGCACCATGCCTGCATAGAGATCATTGATGCGAATGCGCGGAGCAATCTCCGGGTTCAGGTCCACACGCCAGCCATCGCGGTCATGGCGGACATAGACATCCGGCACGACGTATTCCGAAGTGGACTCGCTGATCTGGGCACCCGGACGCGGGTTCAGAGTACGGATCAGGTCCAGCGCCCGCGCCAGTTCGTCTGGATCGCGCACGCCTGACTGCCGCTGCAGGGCCCGGTAGTCCCGCTTGGCCAGGCTCTCCATGCCGTTTTCCAGGATGGCTCGAGCCGCGTCGCGCGCCGGGGCATCCGGCGCCAGATGGCGCAGCTGGATCTCCAGACACTCGCGCAGGTCCCGCGCACCGACGCCCAGCGGGTCGCACTGCTGAATCCAGTGCAGCACCGCCTCGACCTCGTCGACCCCCACGGGCTCGTCCTCGCCCTGGCTGATCATCTCCGCCAGCGCCTCGAGATCACCGTCCAGGTAGCCATCCGGGCTGATCGCGTCGATCAGCGCCGCGCCGATCCGCTGGTCGCGCGGGGTCAGGTGGCTCAGATGCAGCTGCCAGAGCAGATGGTCCTGCAGGCCCTCGTCGTCGCCGTCGGAGGTATTCTCCAGCGGATCGCGATCATCCAGGCCGCGCGGGCTCGGAGCGGGCTCGTAGATGTCGTCCCAGCGGCTGTCGGTGCTCAGCTCCTCGGGGATCACGTCATCGCCGGCCGTATCGGCCTGCATGCGATCCCCGTCGACCCGCTCGCCCCCTTCCTCCGGGCGCTCGCCCAGAGCCTCCTCGCCCTCGTCCTCCACCTGCTCGAGCATGGGATTGCTTTCCAGCGCCTGCTGGATCTCCGCCTGCAACTCCAGCGTGGAAAGCTGCAACAGGCGAATGGCCTGTTGCAGCTGCGGGGTCATCGTCAGCGTCTGCCCCAGCTGCAGATTGAGCCCGGGTTTCAGCATCGCGGTTTCAGGTCCATCGTGACCATTAAGACCCTCTCAAGAAGACATTGATCCATCTGCACCGAGAGCTCACAGCCGAAAGTTTTCACCGAGGTACACCCGGCGTACCTGCGGGTCGTCCAGCAGTTCCTGCGGAGTCCCCGCGCTCAGGATGCGGCCCTCGCTAAGAATATAGGCCCTGTCGCAGATTCCGAGTGTCTCGCGCACATTGTGGTCGGAAATCAGTACCCCGATCCCGCGCTGGGCCAGGTGTCCAATCACGGCCTGGATATCACCCACGGAAATCGGATCCACGCCGGCGAACGGCTCGTCCAGGCAGATAAAGCGTGGATCACCAGCCAGCGCTCGCGCAATCTCCGCGCGACGGCGCTCGCCTCCGGACAAGGCAATCCCCGGACTGTGCCGCACCGTCTCCAACTGAAATTCCTCGATCAGGGCATCGCCGATCCGACGACGTTCGTGGCGATCGAGCTCCGGCCGGAGCTCCAGCACGGCCTGGAGATTGTCCCAAACACTCAGTCGCCGGAATATCGAGGCCTCCTGCGGCAGGTAGCCCAGCCCGGCGCGGGCCCGCGCATGAATTGGGGCATGGGTTATATCCCGGTCGCCCAGCGTGATACGGCCGCGATTGGGCCGTATCAGGCCGACCAGGCTGTAGAAACAGGTGGTCTTGCCCGCCCCGTTCGGGCCCAGCAGCCCCACCACCTCGCCGGGCGCCAGGTCGACATCGACGCGATCCAGTACCGTACGCTTGCCATAGCGCTTGGTCAGCTCGCGTCCGGCCAGATAGCCGGCCACCGGAGGGGCTTCGCCATCCGTCCCTGCTGGTATGCTGGGGTCCACCTCGGTCATTCGCCGTCTTCGCGGGGCTGGATCCTGATGCGTACACGCTCGTCATCGGTCTCGCCACGCTCGGCTTCGATGATGTCGGTTTCCAGGTCGTAGACAATACGCTTGCCACGCGCCTCCTCGGCCGCCGTGACCACGTGTGCCTGGTCCGTCAGGATCACCCGGTCTTCGTTCAGCAGGTAGTCGATGCGCAGTGCGGTGGCGATGCGCATCTCCCCCGTCTCCGGATCCGGCGACTCCAGCCGCGCGGGCTCGCCGTGGGCCTCCATCTCGTAGGGACGCCGATCGCGGCTGCGCACATAGACCTTGTCCGCCTCCAGCGTCATATCCCCGCGGACCACAATCACATCACCGGTATAGGTACTCACGCCCCGGCGGTCGTCCATCTCCGCATGATCCGCGGTAATCTCCACCGGCAGCGCCTGCTGCTGGGCCACAAGCGGCGAGGCCAGCAGCAGCAAGACGCCCCCCACCAGCACAGACCACCCGGCCCGGGCGAGCGACGACCCACCACGTTCAGTCATTAGCGGCTTCCTCCTCGCCCGACTCGCTGTATAACGTGTACACATCATGGAACAGTTCTATGGTATCCCCTCGCGAGTCCACGCGCAGACCCACACCCCGCTGAAAGAGGCCAGGCTGATCCAGCGTCGACAGGGCCTCGGAGGTGGCGATCATGGTGTCGGTGGCCACCGTCACGTCGGAGGACTCGATCACCGTGCGTACGCGCTCGCCACGCTCGGGCTGCACACCTCGCGTAGGGCCGATCAGGTCGAGGGTCTCATCCATCGGACGGTGCAGCGCCTCGGGCGCGGTCCAGTGCCACTCGATACCGCCGGCATCGAAGATATCCAGGTCGGGGTCGTCGATCAGCTGGGGGCCGTCGCGGCCAAATTCGCGCAGCCGCGTTCCGCGCAGGCGGTGGCTCAGCTCGCCATCGTCGCCGGTCGCATGCAGCGTGAAGCCCTCGATCTCCAGCGTCACCTCGCCCTCCGGCTCATGCTCGCTGGCCACAGCGCCGGCCACCAGCGCCGCCATTGGCACCAGGAGCAGCGCCGTCAGTCCGACCCCCCACCTCATCCGTCGACGTACTCCGCGAACAGGGCCTCCAGGCGCCCCTGGGCCGCCAGCAGGCCCTCGCAGACCTCGCGCACCGCGCCACGCCCTCCGGGGGCCTGTGTGACCCAGTCGGCATGCTGCAATACCAGCGGATGGGAATCCGCCACCGCGATGCCGAGGCCCACACGACGCATCGCCGGCAGATCGACGATGTCGTCGCCCACAAAGGCGGCCTCCTCGGGCGCATGCCCGGTCTGTTCCAGCAGCTCGTGTAGTGCGGCCCCCTTGTCGCGCCGCCCCTGCAACAGATGCTGCACACCCAGATCCCGCATACGGTGCTCGACCACTCCGGAGGTGCGCCCGGTCAGAATCGCGATTTCCAGCCCGCCATCCAGCGCCAGGCGGATACCGTGCCCGTCGCGCGAGTGAAAGGCCTTGTACTGCTCGCCGGCATCCCCCATGAACAGGCTGCCATCGGTCAGCACGCCATCGACATCCAGGATCAGCAGACGCACCGCCTCCTGGCGGCTGTGCAGGTATTCGTCGCGCCGGTCCATCAGGCCACTCCCGCGCGCAACAGGTCGTGCATGTTCAAGACACCAACCAGTCGCTGATCGTCATCCATCACCGGCAGGGCGTTGATGCGCTTGCTCTCCATGGTCTCCAGCGCCTCCACCGCCAGCCACTGCGGACGGGCGGCATGCCCACCCCGCGTCATCACTTGGCCGATGGTCAGCGCCTCCAGGCTTTCACCACGATCCAGCGTGCGCCGGAGGTCGCCATCGGTAAATACACCAAGCAGATGCGCATTGGGATCGGCCACGATCACCAGCCCCAATCCCTTGCGCGTAATCTCGAACAGCGCATCCTTCAGAGGGGCCTCAGGACCCACGCGCGGAATCGCGTCACCCGTGTGCATGATGTCCGCGACATGGACCAACAACCGCCGTCCCAACCGGCCACCGGGATGCGAACGGGCAAAATCGTCCGCGGTAAAGCCGCGTGCATCCAGCACCGCAATCGCCAGGGCATCGCTCATCGCCAGCGCGGCCGTGGTACTGGAGGTCGGGGCCAGGCCCAGCGGACAGGCCTCGCGCTCGACCGAGACATCCAAGTGCACGGTGGCATCCTGCCCCAGACGCGACCCCGAATTGCCGGTCAGCGCGATCAGCGGTACATCCAGCCGCCGGATCAGCGGCAGGATGGTCAGCAGCTCGTCGGTCTCGCCGGAATTGGACAGGGCGATCACTACGTCATCGCGGGTGATCATGCCGAGATCGCCGTGGCTGGCCTCGCCGGGGTGGACGAAAAATGCTGGCGTTCCGGTGGAAGCCAGCGTGGCCGCCAGCTTGGAACCGATATGGCCGGACTTGCCCATACCGGTCACCACGACCCGGCCGCGGCACTCAAGGATGTGCCGACAGGCCTCCAGGAATGCATCGTCCACGCGGTCGGCCAGCCGACGCACGGCCTCGGCCTCGTTGTTGAGGACCGCTAGGGCCAGCTTGCGGGTGGTATCGGGATTGAAATTCATGCGGTTGCCGTCATTCCGAGATGGACAAGGTAGCCCGCGAACACCGCGAGCAGAAGCCCCCCCTGCCAGCGCCGCAGCTGGCTGCCACGCGCCAGGGCAAAAACGAACAGCGCGACGGTCATGCCGAGCATCACCGGGTAGTCGCGTACCAGCACCTCGGGCTCGATCGCCAGCGGCGCGATCAGCGCGGGGACCGCCAGCACGGCCAGCAGGTTGAACAGATTGGAACCGATCACGTTGCCGATCGCCAATCCCGCCTCGCGGCGAAAGGCCGCCACCAGGGAGGTCGCCAGTTCCGGCAGGCTGGTCCCGATCGCCACGATGGTCAGGCCGATCACCAGATCACTGATGCCCAGCTGCTCCGCAATCCCCACCGCACCCCAGACGACCAACTGGCTGCTGGCAATCAGCAGCGCCAGGCCAAGGCCCAGCCAGGCCAGGGCGCGACCGGTAGAAGTGGCCGCCGGGATGGCCTCGACCATGCCGCGCACCTCTTCAGGCGCATCGGCCGGGTCCAGCGCCTGCGCACGCCGCGCGATGTGAATCACCCAGGCGGTCACCAGCAGCAACCCTGAAATCAGAAGCCCGCCCTCCAGGCGGCCCAGCTCGCCATCCAGCAGCAGAAACAGGACCGCCAGACTCACCACCATCAGGATCGGCAATTCGCGGCGCACCAGGCCGTGCCCGATCACCAGCGGTGCCACCAGCGCCGCCATCGCCAGCACCAGTCCGATGTTCGCGATATTCGAGCCGATCGCGTTACCCACCGCGAGTCCCGGGTTCCCCTGAAGCGTCGCCAGGACGGAGACGACGATCTCCGGCGCCGAGGTCCCGAAGGCGACAATGGTCAACCCGACCAGCAGGGCACTCACACCCACGCTGCGCGCGAACGCCGAGGCACCAAACACGAAGCGGTCGGCACTCCAGGTCAGCAGTACCAGACCACCGATGACCGCAAGAACGGGCAGGACCATCAGCGGGTGCCGGGACCAAAGGTGGGTGGAGCGGGGTGTCTCTTCACCCGCCAATTGTAGCCGATCGCTGTAACCGATCGCCGGCGCCGGCCCGCCAACACGGTCACCCCCCAGGGACCAGATGTCCGGCGATGGCGAACCACAGCGGGAGGGTCAGCAGGGACAACGCCGTCGTCAGCGTGACCGCGACCGCATACAGGCCGGTATCGAGTCGGAAGCGATCGCAGAACACGAGCCCCAGGACCATCGCCGGCATCGCCGCCTCGAGCACCGAACCAACCCCGGGCACACCCTCCAGCCCGACCCACCAGACCAGACCCAGCGCGAACAACGGTGCAATCAGCAACTGGATGACGGAGACCATGACCAGGGGCCGCAGATCGCGGCCGCGGAAGCGGTCGAACACCAGCGCCAGCCCCAGCGAAAACAGCATCAGGGGCGCTACCGAATCGGCCAGAAACCCGAGCCAGGTATCCAGCCAGGTGACCAGTGGCAGACCGGCCAGATTCAGGGCGACACCCAAAACCGCCGCCCAGATCGACGGGACGGCCGCCAGCCCGCGAATGGCCCCGCCCCCGCCATACAGCCGAACCGCTTCCGGATCCCCATAGTGCCTGGCCAGCAGGATCCCCAGTGTGAGCAACAGCGGTAGGCAGGCGAACAGGTCGTACTGGATCGCCACCGCGCGGCCGGCATCGCCGAACAGGCTGTCGAGGACAGGGAGTCCCAGGTAGGTGGCATTCGGCCAGGCCGCGGCCAGCAGCATCGCCCCGACCGCCCCGCGCTCGGCCAGACAAGCCCGGCAGGCAAGCAGGGTCACGCCCACCATCGCCAGCACGGTCGTACCGGCCACCAGCGCAATGCGCAGCGAGTCGAGCCCCAGGGGCGCGGTCCACAGCACCTGCAGTACCAGCGCGGGCAGCAGCAGATAGTAAACCAGGGTGGTAAGCACCCGGCGGGCGGTGTCGGCGTCCAGCCCGCCAGGGCGCAGCAGGCGCCAGACGACACCCGCAACGATCAGCGCCCCCATCTGGGTCATGACCGTCAGCATGGGGGCGCTCGTTTAGGGCGACAGGTTTCGCGTCAGAGGGTAATCAGGCCTGGCCGGCCTGCTGCTCCTGCTGCTGGCGTTCGACGTCGGCGCGCACCTGGTCCATATCCAGCTCGCGTACCTTGCCCAGCACCTCGTCCAGCTGCCCGGCGGACAGCACACCCGGCTGGGAGAAGACGATGATCTGTTCGCGGAAGATCATCAGCGTCGGGATGGAACGGATCTGGAACGCCCCGGCGATCCCCTGCTCCTCGTCGGTGTTCACCTTGGCGAAGACCACATCGGGATGCTGATCGGAGGCCGCCTCGAAGGTCGGGGCGAACTGCTGGCAAGGCCCGCACCAGGGGGCCCAGAAATCCAGGATCACGATGTTGTTGCCGGTGATCGTGGATTCGAAAGTATCCTGCGTGAGTTCCTGAACGGCCATTGGGCGGCTCCGGTTAAGAATGAACCGTCGACCTTACCAGCCCCGCCCGTCAGTGTCAGGATTTCGATGCCGCGAGCATGGCTGCGCGCAGGCGTTCCAGGCGCTCGATCGGGTCGTCCGCCTCCAGCAGCTGCTGCTTGACCTCGAGATCAATCGGAAGGAGCTCTGCCAACCGTCCAACGATCCAGGACGAGTCATCGAAGCGCCGCTCCAGATGCGACCAGGGCGTACCGAGCTGGTCCAGAAGCCGTTCGAGCAGATCCGCCAGCGAGGCATAATCCACCGGCAAGCTCACATCGGGGCGCTCCTGCAGCGGCTCGACCTCCGCCAGCCAGAGACCGTCATCGGCCCGGCGCGGATTGTGTATGCGGTGGCGCCGCTCGCCCTTGACCAGGATACCGAGCAGGCCGTCCGGCCGCTGGTCCCAGTCGACGATCGCGACCTCGGTTCCGATCGGGTGGAAGCCGACCGACGGGTCCGTCTCGGCCTCCGGGCGGGGCGCACCGGACTCGGTATCCGGCTCGATCGCGACGATCACGAAGCGGCCATCCTCGCGCAGGCAGCGGCGCACCATGTCGAGATAGCGCGTCTCGAAGATCCGCAGCGGCAGCAGCCCCTCCGGAAACAGCACGGTATTCAGCGGGAACAGCGGAAGCGTCGTCATGCCGGATCCTCCGGCGGCAACGACGCCTCGCCCCAGCGCGGACCCAGGGCATGCTCGACTTCCAGATGGTCCAGCACTCGCGCCACCATGAAATCAACCAGCTCGTCGATGGATTGCGGCCGATGATAAAAGGCCGGGTTGGCCGGCATCACCACCGCACCCATGCGCGCCAGACGCAGCATGTTCTCCAGGTGGATCTCGGAGAACGGCGTCTCGCGCACCACCAGCACCAGCCTGCGCCGTTCCTTGAGCACCACATCCGCCGCACGTTCGATCAGCCCGCGCGATGCGCCGGTCGCGATCGCCGAGACAGTCGCCGTGGTGCAGGGGCAGACCACCATCGCCTCCGGCACGGCCGAGCCGCTGGCCACCGGTGCCGTCCACTGCTCCGGGCCATAGCAGCGGATCTGTCCATCGGCGGCCCCATGTCGCTCGGCGAAAAAGCGTGCAATCTCGGCCGGACGCCCGGGCACGTCGAGATCGGTCTCCAGCCCCAGTACTACCTGTGCCGGTTTCGACAGCATCAGATGCACCTGAACCCCCGCCTGCACCAGGCACTCCAGCAAGCGCAGCCCGTAGGGTGCGCCGGAGGCACCGGTCAGGGCCAGGGCGATCGAGCGTGGCTGTCCACTCATGCAGGAGTCCCCGCGGATTCACGTAACTGTAACGCGGCAATCAGGCGCTGGTGCAGGCCATCGAAGCCACCATTGCTCATGATGACCAGCGTATCGCCAGCACGCACGTTTGACAGAATACCGCCCATCAGGGCCTCGATCTCGCGCGTGACCGACAGGCGCTCGCCGAGGCGGCGCTCGAGGTCCGTGGTGGACCAGTCGATCTCCGGGGCATGATAAAGATGCACCACATCCGCGCACTCCAGGGCAGCGCCCAGAGCCTCGGCATGAACCCCCATGCGCATGGTGTTGGAGCGCGGCTCCAGCACCGCGATCAACCGCCCCCCGGGGGCGACGCGGCCCCGCAGGCCTTCCAGGGTCAGGCGGATCGCAGTCGGGTGATGGGCGAAGTCGTCGATCACCCGGATCCCGTCGATGTCGGCACGCAGTTCCTGACGACGCCGCACACCACGGAAGCCCGGCAAGGCCGCGATCCCCGCGGCCAGTGGCACCCCGGCATGGCGTGCCGCTCCGAGCGCGGCCAGGGCATTGGAAAGATTGTGCTGCCCCGTCATTTCCCAGGCCACGCGGCCCTGGACCACCCCGTTGGCCAGCACCTCGAACTCCGACGCATCGGCATTCAAAGGCCGCGCCCCCAAGGCCACGGTATCCCCGGTATCCGGGTCGGTCGTGATGCGTTCCACCGGCGTCCAGCAGCCCATTTCCAGCACGCGCTCCAGCGCGGCATCGCCCGAGGGCAGCAGGATCAGGCCCTGCCCGGGAATAGTCCGGACCAGGTGATGGAACTGGCGTTCGATCGCGGCCAGGTCCGGGTAGATGTCCGCGTGGTCGAATTCGAGATTGTTCAGCACCAGGGTACGCGGCCGGTAGTGGACGAACTTCGCGCGCTTGTCGAAGAAGGCGGAGTCGTATTCGTCCGCCTCGATCACGAAGAATGGAGCCTCGCCCAGGCGGGCGCTGACACCGAAGTTGCCGGGCACGCCCCCGATCAGGAATCCCGGGCTCAGCCCGGCATGTTCCAGAATCCACGCCAGCAGGCTCGCGGTCGTGGTCTTGCCATGGGTCCCAGCCACTGCCAGCACCCAGCGGTCATGCAGCACATGCTCGGCCAGCCACTGTGGACCGGAAGTGTAGGACAGGCCGCGATCCAGCAGGGCCTCGATGACCGGCATGCCCCGGGTCATCACGTTGCCGACCACGACCGGCCCGGCATCCGGCAGGGTGGCCGGGTCATGGCCCTCGTGATACGGAATACCGGCCTGCTCCAGTTGCTCGCTCATTGGCGGGTACAGCTTCTGGTCGGAACCGGTGACCTCGTAGCCGCGCGCCCGGGCAAGCTGGGCCAGCCCGCCCATGAAGGTTCCGCCGATGCCAAGTATGTGCAGCTGACCCGTGCTCACTACAACGCTCCCAGGGCCACCTGGGTGATCACGCTGGAGACCACCACATACCCCAGCGCGATGAGCATGCCGACAAAGCGGCTGCCCAATTCCAGGGCCTGCTGCAGGATGTGCCCGAAGACCAGCAGCAACCAGCCCACCAGCGTCAACAAAGCCAGAAGGGCCCCGGTGGAGACCTCTTCCGGATCGGTCGGGGCATCGATCAGCATCAACAGGGCCATCAGCAGGCCCAGCAGGGCCCCGGTGCCGGCCATTGCGGTAAAGGTCTGCAACCAGCGGTCCGGCACACCCCCCATGCGCAGCACCACGACGATAAACATGTACAGCACGACCAGGTCGAGCACATTCAGGACCAGGGCCTGGCCCGTGCCGTACATCGGAATGCCGACGGCCATACCCGTGACCAGGGCAATCCCGAGCCAGAAGATCAGCGTAGCGCTGTCGGGCGGCAGATCCTGCGGTCCACTGCGCAGGCGCAGGATGTCCAGCATCGTCCAGAGGCTGTTCAATCCATGCCCTCCTCGGCTTCCATCGCCTCCAGGGCCTCGAGTTCGTCCAACTCGTCCAGCATCTCGGTCGCGCGCTCGTCCGAGGCCCCGCGCACCATGAAGTCACGGCGCTGCAGGTAGGCCTCGCGCATGGCGATGTAGCGATCGTCGGAGATCTGCTCCAGCATGCGCTCGGTCGGGATCAGCCCGGCGCGCATGTCGACCACGTCCAGCGCGATCAGACCCACCCACCAGCCGGTGTGATCGGTGCGCAGGTCCGTGTGATACATGGGGCTAGTGTAGCCGTCGACCAGGCGCGCCGGCGCGTCACGCGCGGTGCTCGGGCCCAGCAGCGGCAGCTGCAGGTACGGTCCCCGCGCCACACCCCAGGCACCCAACGTCTGGCCAAAGTCCTCGTTGTTCTTCTCGAGTCCCATCGGCGAGGCCACGTCGATCAGGCCGAGCAGCCCGAAGGTCGTATTGAACATGATGCGACCGGTATCCGAGGCGGCGTTCTCCAGGTTGCCCTGCAGCAGATTGTTGAACAGGACCGTAAAGTCATTGAGGTTGGAGAAGAAATTGCCCACCCCGGTCTGGACCGGCTGCGGCAGGCGGCGGTACTGGACCGCTGCCGGGCGCAGGAGCGCCTGGTCGAAGTCGTCGTTGATTTCGAATACCACCCGGTTGTATGACTCCCAGGGGTCGTCCGGATGACGATCCTCGCTGGGAACGGTCGCGCAGCCGGAGAGTGCCAGCACCATCAGGGCCGCCAGCCCCATGCGTATACGGGAAACAACCGACATAACGATTCCTTTTTCGCCGCGCCCGACGCTGGGCGTCAGGAACCGGTAATGGGGTGAACATCCGCCGGGCGGGCCACACCGACCTGGCCGCGCCCCTCGCTCTTGGCGGAATAGCAGGCCCGGTCAGCGGCCACGAAAGCCGCGTCCACGCCCGGCAGCCCCTCGATCAACTGCACCACACCGACCGAAGCACCAATGGTGACGTCCCGAGCCTCGACCTGCAACGGCCGATCCCCCAGGGCACTGCAGATTCGCTGGCCGAGGACCTGGGCCTGTTCGGCGTCGGTGTCGTACGCGATCACCGCGAACTCGTCGCCACCGATGCGGGCCACGGCATCGCGCGAGCGCGTCAGTTGGCGCAGGATGGTCGCCACCCGCCGCAGCAGTTCATCACCTACCTGATGGCCGTGGCGATCATTGACCGCCTTGAAGTAGTCCAGATCCACCAGCAGCAGGCTCGCCGCCACCGACGAGTATTCCCCTGCACTGTCCATTGCGCGCTGCATCTCGCGTTCGAATGCGCGCCGGTTCAACAACCCGGTGAGCGGATCGTGACTCGCTTCATGAACCAGGCGGTCGACCAGCTCGCGCTCCTCGGAAATATCGGTCAGCACCAGCAGGGTCCGCACCGAACTGCCCGCCACCGGGTCCAGCGCTGTGCGGTCGATCCGCACGATTCGCTCCTGACCGTCCGGGGTCACCAGCCTGGCCTCGGTATGCTCGCCCAGTTGGGGGGCGAGCGGCCCTGGATGGTCCGCGCCCAGCGGCCGATCTGTCCCCATCTCGCGCAGATCCAGGACCTGCTCCAGGGCGCAACCCAACGCCTGCAAACGAACCAGTCCCGCCATCTGCTCGGCGGCGGGATTCATGTACGAGACCCCGCCACGGTGGTCCAGGGTAATCACCGCATTCGGGATCGCGCCCATCGCCCTGCGCAAGTTGTCCCCGGCCGTGCGCATGCGGGCATGCACCTGCAGTACATACAGAAGGACCAGCGCAATACCGGCCGCGAGCACGGCAAACAATACCCCCAGGTTGTCGCGAGCCCATCGCATCACGGCGAACGGCTCCGGCGCATAGAGCCCGACGCCCAGTTCGTGCATCAGACCGTGCACGTCCTCGTAGGAGCGCGGCGCGGCCCAGCCCGCTATCCCGGCCGCCTCGCTCACCGGGTGCTCGGCGTCCAGCTCCAGGATGGCGCGGAGCACGGTTTGCGCGATATCGACATCGAGATCGCCGCGCATGGCCAGAGGCCACTCCGGATACAGACGGGTGGACGTCCGATACGAGAAACCGGGAATAGCCCGTTCGCCGACCAGGCGCAACTGGTCCACGCGTGGGTCGCCCTGCTCGCGCAGGTCCTCGAGAATTCCCGTGCGAAAGGTCGCGGCATCCACCTCGCCCGACAGCACTAGGTCCAGCCCACTGGAGACCGGAAAACCCGTGAAGACCACGTCTTCCAGGTCACCCTCGATATCCAGCCCTGCCGCCTGCAATTCGCGCCAGGCCATCCACCAGCCACCAAAGGCATCCGGATGAACCGCAGAAACTCGCTGCCCGGCCAGATCCCGCAGCTCGACCAGATCCGAACGATCCGCACGGGCAACGATCACGGCCCCAAAGCGGTCTTCCTCGCGCCCGACCTCGGCCGGGAGCATGGTCGCGATACGGGAGATACCATGGCGATGCTCAAGCATCACGTAGGAGCCGGAATTGGTCAGCACCAGGTCGAAGCGGTCCTCGGCGGCACCCGCCTGCAGGGTATCGTTATCGACCGGCACCAGACGCACATGAATGCCGCCCAGCGCCTGCTCCAGATACTCGGCGAACGGTGTCCACTGCTCGCGCGCCACGTCCTCGCCGCGGTGCGCGAGCACCCCGAGCACCAGTTCGTGCTCGGCCGATTCGACCTCCGCCCCGGCCGGGCCCGCCACAAGCGCACCAGGCACCAGGCACCACACCAGAAGCGCACCCCCGAGGCTGGTCCTGCTCACCTGCGACAGCCAGCCAAGTGATCGGCGGACAACCGCACACCAGTTCATCTCATGTGGGTTTCCGATGGCGGCTGGCGGCGATACGCAGACGCAGCGCGTTCAGACGGATGAAGCCTTCGGCGTCTTTCTGATCGTAGGCACCGGCATCGTCCTCGAAAGTGGCAATGGCATCGTCGAACAGAGTGTCCTCCGAACGGCGGCCAGCGACGATCACGTTGCCCTTGTACAGGCGCAGGCGCACCTCGCCGTTGACCACGCCCTGGGTGTCGTCGATCGCGGCCTGCAGCATGCGCCGCTCCGGGCTCCACCAGTAGCCGTTGTAGATCAGACTGGCGTAGCGCGGCATCAGCTCGTCCTTCAGGTGCGCGGCCTCGCGGTCCAGGGTGATCGACTCCAGCGCGCGGTGCGCCTTGAGCAGGATGGTGCCGCCCGGGGTCTCGTAGCAGCCGCGCGACTTCATGCCGACATAGCGGTTCTCGACGATATCGAGACGGCCGACGCCGTGGGCCCCGCCGCGCTCGTTCAGCTTCGCGAGCAGTTCCGCGGCGCTCAGGCGCTTGCCGTTGATCGAGACCGGGTCGCCCTTCTCGAAACCGATGGTCAGCGTCTCCGACTCGTCCGGTGCGGCCTCCGGGGAGACCGACCAGCGCCACATGTCTTCCTCGGCCTCGGTCCACGGGTCTTCCAGCGGGCCGCCCTCGTAGGAGATGTGCAGCAGGTTGGCATCCATCGAGTACGGCGACTTGGTGCCCTGCTTCTTGTAGTCCACCGGGATGTTGTGCTGCTCGGCGTAGGCCATCAGGCGCTCGCGCGAGTTCAGGTCCCACTCGCGCCAGGGGGCGATCACCTGGATCCCCGGCTTCAGCGCATAGGCCCCGAGCTCGAAGCGCACCTGGTCGTTGCCCTTGCCGGTGGCGCCATGGGCGATGGCATCGGCGCCGGTCTCCTCGGCGATCTCCACCATCCGGCGCGCGATCAGCGGCCGCGCGATCGAGGTGCCCAGCAGGTACTCGCCCTCGTAGATCGTGTTCGCGCGGAACATCGGGAACACATAGTCGCGCACGAAGGTCTCGCGCAGGTCCTCGATGTAGATCTGCTTCACGCCCAGGGCCTCGGCCTTGGCGCGGGCCGGTTCGACCTCCTCGCCCTGGCCCAGGTCGGCGGTGAAGGTGATCACCTCGCAGCCGTACTGATCCTCGAGCCACTTGAGGATCACGGAGGTATCCAGGCCCCCTGAATAGGCCAGCACGACACGGGAAATCTTCGAACTCATGGGAATACCAATCCTTCTTTCATCTTGAGAGTTATAGTCGGTTTTGTGACGGGCTTCACTACCAGCCCGCGGAGTCCGGCACGCCAGGCGCCGACTCCGGCTCCGCCAGTGGCTCGGCCGGAGGCAACTCGTGGCGCGTCTCGGTAGCGGCTTCAGAACCGGAGGACGGCTCGGCGGCGGCATCCGCCCCACCCAGCCACCAGATATCCACCCGGCGCGATCCCTCGCGCTCGCCTTCCGCCTCCGGATCGACGCCACCGGCCTCCACCGCCAACCCGTCGGCCGGCACACCGGCCTCGATCAGCGCTGCACGCACCGCCTCCGCGCGCTGTCGGCTCAGGCGCTCGTTCAGTTCGCGCGGGCCCTCAGCGTCGGTCAGCCCGACCAGACGCACCTGCGGGCGTTCCACCGTACGTAGAGTCTCGGCCGCGCGAGCGACCGTCTCGCGCCCTCTGGAATCCAGATCCCGGCTGCCGGTTGCGAAGTACACCGACCAGCGATCCAGCGCCCCGACATCCGGGCCCTCGGCCCCTGTGTAGCAGGCCTTGAAACCCTCGGCGCGCTGGGCAAAACGAATGCCGCGAAAATGCACCGCGTCCTCGGCACCGGGGAAATCGATACGCACGTCATGGCCCACTAGAAGGCGGGCCTTGAGTGCCTGAACCTGCGCGTCCGGCACCCGGAAGCGATCCGGCCGTTCGGCACGCAAGTCGAGATCCAGGGGCGATTTCGGACTCGCCCCAAGCCATTCCGGGGCCCCGGTGCGCAGTCGCGCCGTGGCGCCCTCGGGCATTGCGTAAGGGGCGAGCCAGAAAGCGCGAAGGGCCAGACCTGGCTGGGTCTCGAAGCGCAGCGTACCGCCGTGGCGAACGCCTTGTTCGATGCGGCAGGCGTCGTCCAGCTCGATCACCTGCCAGTCGCTGCGCTCCAGCGATTCGCGGTGGGGGACCACCCCCGCCTGGGCAACGTGCGCCAGCCACAGCCCGCCGAAAAACAGGATCAAAAGTGGGCGCAGCTCAGGCATGCAACCCGTGTGCTAGCGCTTCTTGGGTGGCAGGATATCGGTGATGGAGCCGTGCGCGACCTCGGCGGCAAAAGCCACCGTCTCGCTAAGGGTCGGGTGCGGATGCACGGTCAGACCAATGTCTTCCATCTCCGCACCCATCTCCAGCGCCAGCATCGCCTCGCCAATCAGATCACCGGCGGAGGGCCCAACAAGACCCGCGCCGATCACCCGACCATCGGCGTCGAACAGCAGCTTGGTCATGCCGTCCTCGGCACCCAGCGCGATCGCGCGGCCGGAGGCAGCCCAGGGAAACACACCCTTGGTGTACTCGATGCCGTCGGCCTTGGCCTGCTCCTCGGTCACGCCCATCCAGGCGACCTCGGGATGGGTATAGGCCACCGACGGGATCGCGCGGGCGTCGAAGTGCACCTTGTGCCCGGCGATCACCTCGGCCGCGACCTTGCCCTCGTGGGTGGCCTTGTGTGCCAGCATCGGCTGGCCGACCACGTCGCCGATGGCGAAGATGTGCTCGACATTGGTGCGCTGCTGGCTGTCGACCTCGATGAAGCCACGCTCGGTGACCTGCACGCCCGCCGCCTCGGCCTTGATCTTCGCGCCGTTCGGGCTACGTCCCACCGCGACCAGCACGCGGTCGAAGGTGTCCTCTTCCGGCAGGCCCTTGGCCTCGCCGTCGAACTGGCAGACGATGCCGGCCTTGGTGGCCTTGGCCTCGGCGACCTTGCTCTTGAGGAAGATATTCTCGAAGCGCTTCTTCGCGCGCTTCTCGAACGGGCGCACGATGTCGCGATCCGCACCCGGCATCAGGGTATCGGACAACTCGACCACCGTGACCTTCGTGCCCAGCGACTCGTACACGCAGGCCATTTCCAGGCCGATGATGCCGCCGCCGACCACCAGCATGCGCTTGGGGATCTCCGCGAGATCGAGGGCGTCGGTCGAGTCCATCACCCGCTCGTCGTCCCAGGGGAAGCCGGGCAGCTTGATCGCCTGCGAACCGACCGCGATGATCGCATGCTCGAAGCCGATCACTTCGCGGCCGTCATCGCCCTCCACTGCGATGCTGTTGGCGCCGACGAACTCGCCCGTGCCCTGCACCACGCGCACGTTGCGCTGCTTGCACAGCTGCTTGAGCCCGCCGGTCAGCTTCTTGACCGCATTGCCCTTATAGCCACGCAGGCCGTCGAGATCGATCTCCGGCTCGCCGAACTTGATGCCCAAGGCGGCAAAGCGCTCGGCCTCGTGCAGAACCTCGCCGGCGTGCAGCAGCGCCTTGGACGGGATACAGCCGACGTTCAGGCAGACCCCGCCGATCTGCGGGTAGCGCTCGACCATCACCACATCCAGCCCCAGGTCCGCCGCGCGGAAGGCGGCGGTGTAACCGCCGGGGCCGGAGCCCAGCACCAGCACCTGGCACTGGCTGTCTGTGTTCGGGTCGGCGGCCGCTTTGGGCGCGGCCTTCTGCGACTCACTCCCGGCCGAGGATTCCGCTTTGTCGGACTCGGTCTTGTCACCGCCGGACGCGGGGGCGTCATCGCTGCCCGCGGCCTCGCCGCTGGCCTCGAGGTCCAGGAGCTTGCTGCCCTGGGAGACCTTGTCGCCGACCTTCACATGCAGCTTCTTCACCGTACCGGCCTCAGGGGCGGGCACGTCGATGGTCGCCTTGTCGGACTCCAGCGTGATCAGCGGGTCTTCCGGCGCAATCTCGCTGCCCGGCTGTACCAGGACCTCGATGATCTCGACGTCCTTGAAATCCCCGATGTCCGGGACTTCGATGGTCTTCGTCTGGCTCATCCAGTCACTCCGGTTGCAATTACAGAAGCATGCGGCGCATGTCGGACAGCAGCGCGCTCAGCGTGGTGGCGAAGCGGGCGCCCAGGGCGCCGTCGATCACCCGGTGATCGTACGACAGTGCCAGCGGCAGGATCAGGCGCGGCTCGAACTCTTCACCGTTCCAGACCGGCTTCATGCTGGAGCGCGACACACCCAGGATCGCCACCTCGGGGGCATTCACGATCGGGGTGAACTGCGTACCACCGATCCCGCCGAGGCTGGAGATGGTCATGCAGCCGCCCTGCATGTCCGCGGGCTTGAGCTTCTTGTCGCGGGCGCGCTGGGAGATGTCCATCAGCTCGGCGGCGATATCAACCAGGCTCTTGCGATCCACATCGCGCACCACCGGGACGACCAGGCCGTCCGGCGTGTCCACCGCGATGCCGAGGTTGTAGTACTGCTTCAGGATCAGGTTCTCGCCGGTCGCATCCAGCGAGGCGTTGAAGCGCGGGTACTGCTTGAGCGCGGAGACCACCGCCTTCATCAGGAACGGCAGGAAGGTGACCTTCACGCCCTTCTTCTCGTACTCCGCCTTCAGCGACTTGCGGAAGTCCTCGAGCTCGGTGATATCGGCCTCGTCGAACTGGGTCACATGCGGGACGGTGACCCAGTTGCGATGCAGGTTCTTGCCGGTGAGCTTGTTGATCTTCGACAGCGGTTGGGTCTCGATCGGGCCGAACTCGGAGAAGTCGATCTCCGGCATCGGCTCGACCCCCAGACCGCCACCGGCGCCCTGGCTCAGCGCGCGCTTGACGAATCCCTGGACGTCCTCGCGCAGGATGCGCCCCTTGCGCCCGGAACCATCGACCTTGCTCAGGTCCACGCCCAGCTCGCGTGCGAACTTGCGCACCACCGGCGAGGCGTGGGCCTTGCGGAAGGCCGATTCGTCGCGGATGTGCTCGGTCGGCGACGGGCGCGGATCGGCCCGGTCAGCCGCTTTTGGCGCCTCGGACGGCGGCGGCTGCTCGGCCTGCGCGTCCGAGGAAGGCGGTGCTTCCTCCTTCGGCGCTTCTTCCTTCGGCACCTCGTCCTTGGCGGAGGTGTCCTCGGCCGCGCCCTCGTCGGAGGGCTCCAGTTCCAGGATCGGGTCGCCCTCGTTGACGCGGTCGCCAGCCTTCACCTTCAGCGCCTTCACCGTCCCGCCCTGCGGGGCCGGAATCTCGATGGAGGCCTTGTCGGACTCCAGCGTGATCAGCGGATCCTCGGGAGCCACAGTGTCACCGGGGCTGACGATGACCTCGATGATCTCGACGTCCTTGAAGTCGCCGATATCCGGGACGTGCACAGTAGTCGTGTTGCTCATGTCTGCTCCTGCCTCGGGTCCGGCGGCCTCAGGCCTGCAAGGGGTTGGGCCGTTCGACGTCGATCTTGTACTTCTTGATCGCATCACTCACGGTCTTGACCTCGACGGTCCCGGCATCGGCCAGGGCCTTCAGGGCCGCGACCGCGATGTGGTAACGATCGACCTCGAAGTGCCGGCGCAGCGCGGCGCGGGTATCCGAACGACCAAAGCCGTCGGTGCCCAGCACGCGATAGTCGGCCGGCACGAAGGCACGGATCTGGTCGGCATAGGCCTGCACATAATCGGTCGCGGCGACCACCGGCGCATCCGAGCCACCCAGGCATTCCTCCACCCAGGATTTGCGCGGTTTGGCCTCCGGGTGCAGACGCGCGTGGCGCTCGACATCGCGACCGTCGCGGGCCAGCTCGTTGAAGCTGGTGGCACTCCAGACCTCGGCAGCCACGCCAAAGTCCTTGTCCAGCAGATCGGAGGCCGCGATGGCCTCGCGCAGGATGGTGCCGGAGCCCAGCAGGCGCACCTTCTTTTTCTTGCGCCCGCCCGCCTGCAGCCGGTACAGGCCGCGGCGGATGCCTTCCTCGGCGCCCTTCGGCATGGCCGGCTGCGGGTAGTTCTCGTTCATTACAGTGATGTAGTAGAAGATGCTCTCCTGCTCCGCGTACATGCGGCGCATGCCGTCCTGCACGATCACCGCCAGTTCAAAGGCGAAGGTCGGATCGTAGGCGATGCAGTTGGGCACGTTGGCGGCCATCATCAGGCTGTGGCCGTCGTCATGCTGCAGGCCCTCGCCGGCCAGCGTGGTGCGCCCGGCGGTCGCCCCCATCAGGAAGCCACGGGCACGCATGTCGCCGGCGGCCCAGATCAGGTCGCCGACGCGCTGGAAGCCGAACATCGAGTAGAAGATGTAGAACGGCACCATCGCCACGCCATGGGTGGAATAGGACGTCGCGGCGGCGATCCAGGAGGACATTGAGCCGGCCTCGTTGATGCCCTCTTCGAGGATCTGGCCCTTCTTGTCCTCCTTGTAATACATCACCTGTTCCTTGTCCTGCGGCTCGTAGAGCTGGCCGACCGAGGAGTAGATCCCCAGCTGGCGGAACAGCCCTTCCATGCCGAAGGTACGCGCCTCGTCGGGCACGATCGGGACGATGTTCTGGCCGATCTTCTTGTCACGCGCGAGCAGGGTCAGCATGCGCACGAAGGCCATGGTGGTGGACATCTCGCGCTCGCCGGAGGACTCCAGCAGACCATTGAAGGCGTCCAGCCCCGGCACCTCCAGCGGCGTGGCCAGCGGGCGGCGCACCGGCAGATACCCGCCGAGATCCTTGCGCCGCTCGTGCATGTACTTCATTTCGTCGGAGTCCGGATCCGGCTTGATGTATTCGGCCTTCTCCACCTGCTCGTCGGACAGCGGGATGTTGAAGCGGTCGCGGAACTGCTTCATGTCGTCCGCGTCCATCTTCTTCTGGCTGTGAGTGCGGTTCTGGGCCTCGCCCGCCGCACCCATGCCGTAACCCTTCACCGTATGCGCGAGGATCACGGTCGGCTGGCCCTTGTGCTCGGCCGCCGCCTTGTAGGCCGCATAGACCTTGACCGGGTCGTGGCCGCCACGATTCAGGCGCCAGATGTCCTCGTCGGACATGTTGGCCACCATGCGCTTGAGCTCGGGGTATTTGCCGAAGAAATGCTCGCGCACGTAGGCACCGTCGCGCGACTTGTAGTTCTGATAGTCGCCGTCGACCGCCTCCATCATGCGTTTCTGCAACAGGCCGTCCGTGTCCTTCGCCAGCAGCGGGTCCCAGTAACGGCCCCACAGCACCTTGACCACGTTCCAGCCGGCGCCACGGAAGATCGCCTCCAGCTCCTGAACGATCTTGCCGTTGCCGCGGACCGGGCCGTCCAGGCGCTGCAGGTTGCAGTTCACCACCCAGGTCAGGTTGTCCAGCTTCTCGCGCGAGGCCAGGGTAATCGCCCCCAGGGTCTCCGGCTCGTCCACCTCGCCGTCGCCGACAAAGCTCCAGACACGACGATTCTCGGTCTGCGCCAGGCCGCGATCCTGCAGATAGCGCATAAAACGCGCCTGGTAGATGCTCATGATCGGTCCCAGACCCATGGACACGGTCGGGAATTGCCAGAAGTCCGGCATCAGCCACGGGTGCGGGTAGGAGGACAGGCCCTTGCCGTCGACCTCGCGGCGGAAGTGGTCCAGCTGCTCCTCGGTCAGGCGGCCTTCCATGAACGCGCGGGCATAAATGCCCGGCGAGGAGTGCCCCTGGGCAAACAGCAAATCACCACCATGGTCATGCGACGGGGCGTGCCAGAAGTGGTTGAAGCCGACGTCATAGAGCGTCGCGGCGGAGGCGAAGGTCGCGATATGCCCGCCCAGCTCGGCCGAGACACGGTTGGCCTTGACCACCATGGCCATCGCGTTCCAGCGGACATAGGAACGAATGCGATGCTCCACCGCGCCGTCGCCCGGATACTCGGGCTCCAGGTGGGTGGGGATGGTATTCACATAGGCAGTGTTGGCCGAATACGGGAGGTAGGCCCCGCTGCGGCGCGCCTTGTCGACCAGACGTTCCAGCAGGGCGTGCGCCCGTTCGGGGCCGTCGGTCTCCAGCACGGAGGCCAGGGCGTCAATCCACTCCTGGGTCTCCTGCGGGTCGATATCGTGTTCGGTCGCGTTCGGGTCCATGCGTCTACCCCTGAAAACGGGTTGGGAATCAGGATGCCATCACGGCTCCAGGCCACCGGGCGGGCGGGCATTTGCTACCATGCGCCGGTGTTGGGCGGGCATAAAAGGCGCAAGTATCCCGACTGAGCCGCCAGCAGGTCAAGCGAAAGCCGCCTATGGCGCCGATCTTCGGGGAAATCTGCGGGAAAAGCCGCAAACATCACGAAAGCGCACGCTCTCGCCGCCAACACCCTCGAATAGCGCCCGCCGACCCCATTCAGGACCGAGTACACCGATGGCCGAACCCGTCCAGCTGGACCCGCAGCACCGCCCCATGGCAAACCGATTTCGCGGCTTTCTGCCCGTCGTCGTGGATGTCGAGACCGGAGGCTTCGACTGCCGCCGCCATGCCCTTTTGCAGGTCGCGGCGGTATTCCTGCGCCGCGACGAAAACGATCACCTGGTGCGCGACCGTACCGTGAGCCTGCACGTGCGCCCCTATGAAGGGTCGGAGATGGACCCGAAGTCGCTGGAGGTGAACGGGATCGACCCCTACCACCCGTTGCGTGCGGCCTACCCCGAGGATCAGGCCATGGGCCGGCTGTTCAGCGAGGTCCGGCGGGAGGTGAAGATCAATCACTGCAAACGGGCGATCCTGGTCGGACACAACGCCCACTTCGATCTCGGCTTCGTGCATACCGCCGCCGAACGCTGCGGGATCAAGCGCAACCCGTTCCACCCGTTTTCCAGTCTGGATACCGTGTCCCTGGCCGCACTGGCATTCGGCCAGACGGTACTGGCACGGGCAGCCGATGCCGCAGGGCTCGGCTGGGATACGGAGGCCGCCCACAGCGCGGCATTCGATGCGGAAAAGACGGCAGACATCTTCTGCCAGATCGCGAACCGCTGGCAGGACGGGGTCGGGGTCCCACAAAACGCGCTGCGCCTGCCCGACCCGGAAGAACTCCCGCCGGGGAACTGACCGCGACTCGGGACAACATCACGCAGATCGCCACGGCCCCGGACGGGGCCTCGTGACGACGGTTCCGGGGTATGCGGCAGCCCCACGGGCTGCCGCAGCACAAGTCTTAACTTGCGGCGCGCTTGGCGTGAGCCTCGTCGACCGCCTTCTTCAGTTCGCCGTTCTCGAACATCTCGAGGGTGATGTCGCAGCCACCGATCAACTCACCATCCACATAGACCTGCGGGAAGGTCGGCCAGTCGGCGAAGCGCGGCAGGTTCTGCATAACCTCCTGGTCGGCGATCACGTTGACGTAGGCAAACTCCTGCTCACAGCGCTTGAGCGCCTCGACCGCGCGACTGGAGAAGCCGCACATCGGGAACTGCGGGGTGCCCTTCATGAAGATCACCACCGGATTGTCTTCCACCTGCTGGCGGATGCGGTCCATTACGTCCATCGAAGTACTCCCAAAGATTCGGTGCAAAACAGGGCGAGGCACCCGCGGCGCCACGCCCGATAATCAATTCGCAGTGTAACGCTCAGACATTGAAGCGGAAATGTACCACGTCGCCTTCGTGCATTAGGTATTCCTTGCCCTCAAGGCGCCATTTCCCGGCGTCCTTCGCACCCTGCTCGCCATTGTTCGCGACGAAGTCGTCATAGCCCACTACTTCGGCACGGATGAAGCCGCGCTCGAAATCGGTGTGGATGACGCCCGCGGCCTGCGGCGCGGTGGAACCCCGACGCACAGTCCAGGCGCGGACCTCCTTTTCGCCGGCGGTAAAAAACGTCTGCAGGTCCAGCAGCCGATAGGCGGTACGAATCACCCGGTCCAGCCCCGGCTCCTCGAGCCCGAGATCGGCCAGGAACTCGGCCCGCTCCTCCGGGTCCAGCACGGCAATCTCGGCCTCGATCGCCGCACAGACGCTGACCACCTCGGCACCCTCCTCGGCCGCCCGGGCCTGCACGGCCTCGACCATTGCATTGCCACCGGCCAGCGAGGCCTCGTCGACGTTGGCGATGTACATCAGCGGCTTGATCGTCAACAGGTGCAGATCATAGAGCAGCCGGCGTTCGTCCTCGTCCAGGTCCTGGGCTCGCGCCGGGACCCCCTGATCCAGGCCGTCCGCGACCTTCTCGGCCGCCTTCAGCTGCGCAATCGCGGTCTTGTCCTGCGACTTCGCCGCGCGCGTCAGGCGGGTCAGCGCCTTGTTGGTGGTCTCGAGATCCGCCAGCATCAGCTCGGTGCTGATGGTCTCGATATCGGCCAGCGGGTCGACCTTGCCGGCCACGTGCACGATGTCGTCATCCTCGAAACAGCGCACGACCTGCGCGATCGCGTCGGTCTCGCGGATGTGGGCCAAGAACTGGTTGCCCAGCCCCTCACCTTGCGCGGCACCGGCCACCAGGCCCGCAATATCAACAAACTCCACCGTGGTGGCCAGCGTACGCTCGGGCTTCACGATCCCGGTCAGCCGCGCCAGGCGCGGATCCGGCACCTCCACCACGCCCACATTCGGGTCGATGGTGCAGAACGGATAGTTTTCCGCGGCGATTTCCGCGCGGGTCAGGGCATTGAACAGGGTGGACTTGCCGACGTTCGGCAGGCCCACGATCCCGCATTTCAGGCTCATCGGGCTTCCTCGTCCTCGGATTTCTTGCGACCGGGTGACTTCGACCCGCCGCCATGCAGATTACGTACGGCTTCATCCCAGCGCCCGGCAATCAGCGCCGGCACCTGGTCCAGCGCGGCATCGATGGCATCCTCGATCGCACGCGCATCGTCCCGGCCGGGACGGTCCAGCACGAACGGAACCACCTCGTCGCGGTGCCCGGGATGGCCGATACCCACGCGCAGACGCGCATAATTCGGCCCACCCATGTGGCGATGCAGATCGCGCAGCCCATTATGGCCGCCGTGCCCACCGCCCATCTTCAGACGCGCCACACCCGGGTCCAGGTCGAGCTCGTCATGCACCGCCAGGATTTCCTCCGGCGGTATACGGTAAAAATCCGCACACTTGCGCACCGGGAGACCGCTCTTGTTCATGAAACTCATGGGCTTGAGCAGCCAGCAGTCGCCCTCGGGCAAGGTCAGCCGCGCCGCCTCACCGTCGAAGCGACTCTCGCTGCGGAACTCGACGGAATGACGACGGGCCAGGGCATCCACAAACCAGAAGCCCGCGTTATGCCGGGTCTCGGCATAACGCGGGCCCGGATTGCCCAGCCCGACGATCAAACGAATCGCCATAGGTCAGAAGGGTACAGGAACGGCCGTAAGGCTTATTCCTTGCCCTCGGACTCGCCTTCGTCGCCGGAGGCGGCTTCTTCGCCACCCTCGTCTTCGGCGCCCTCGGCCTCGGCGGCTTCGACTTCCTCGCCCTCTTCGTCCTCGGCCTTCGCGGCGCGCGGGAGCAGGACACTGACCACGGCGTAGTCGTAATCCTCACCATGCATAAGGGCCACGCTCTCCACACCCTTCGGCAGGGTCAGCTCGGAGATGTGGATGGTGTCACCGACGTCCATCTCGGCCACATCGATGTCGATGGACTCGGGCAGATCGCCCGGCAGGCACTCGACTTCGATGTCGTTCAGACTGCGGCTGACCATGCCGCCACCCAGCTTCACGCCCTTGCACTCTTCCTCGTTGTGGAAGTGCAGTGGCACGTGCACGCGGATCGGCTGGTTCGCGGAGACTCGCAGCAGGTCGACGTGATAGATGGTCGGCTTGAACGGGTGGCGCTGCACATCGCGCAGGATCGCCTTCTCGGTCTTGCCGCCGAGCTTGACGCTCAGAATGTGCGAGTAGAAGGCATCATGCTTCAGGTTGTGCACCATCGCGTTGTGATCGAGGGTGATTGCCTGGGCGTCTTTGTCGCCCCCGTACAGGATGGCGGGCAGCCTGCCGGCGCGACGCAGGCGGCGGCTCGCACTCGATCCCTGCTCGTCCCGCTTCTCGGCTTCAATGGTAAAACTCATGCTCATCGTTGCTTTCTCCAAATGAACACGCCTCATCCGCGACCAGATGAGGCGTGAGGTTGGGGGTCAAGCCCCCGAAATCGTGACGCCGGAACGCCCTGCGCGTCAGTCCACAACGCGTCAATCTACGACGCGTCAATCTACAAACAGCGAACTGACCGACTCCTCGCGGTTGATCCGGCGAATAGTCTCGGCCAGCATCTCCGCCACCGACAACTGTCGGATCTTCGCACAGGCCTGGGCATTCGGCTGCAGTGCCAGGGTATCGGTCACCACCAGCTCGTCCAGCGCCGAACCGTTTATGTTATCAATTGCCGCACCAGAAAGCACGGGGTGCGTGGCATAAGCGCTCACGGACGCCGCTCCATGTTCCTTCAGGGCCCTGGCCGCCTGGCACAACGTGCCCGCCGTATCCACCAGGTCGTCGATAATGATGCAGGACTTGTCGCGTACGTCGCCGATAATGTGCATCACTTCGGATTCGTTCGCACGCGGGCGCCGCTTGTCGATAATCGCCAGATCGGCATCGTCCAGACGCTTGGCAATCGCACGGGCCCGCACCACGCCACCAACATCCGGCGAAACCACGGTCAGATTGCCGGAGACATGCCGCCAGACATCGCCCAGCAGTACCGGCGAGGCATAGATGTTGTCCACCGGGACGTTGAAAAAGCCCTGCACCTGATCCGCGTGCACGTCTATCGTGAGCACGCGATCGGCACCGACTGCCTCGATCATGTTCGCGACCACCTTGGCCGAGATCGGCACCCGCGCCGAGCGCACCCGGCGGTCCTGGCGGGCATAGCCAAAATACGGGATCACCGTGGTAATGCGGCCGGCCGAGGCGCGACGCAGCGCGTCCACCATGATCACCAGCTCCATGATGTTCTCGTTGGTCGGCTGCCCGGTCGGCTGGATCAGGAAGACGTCGCGCCCACGCACGTTCTCCAGAATCTCGACCTGCACCTCGCCATCGCTGAAGCGCCCTACAATCGCCTTGCCCATCGGCAGGCCCAGGTGCTCGGCGACGCTCTGCGCCAGGCGGGGATTCGCGTTCCCCGCGAAGACCATCATTCGGCTCTTGTCGACCACGGTTTCGTCCGGTCTGAGTGGTGCGGAGCGGGTGAACGGGTCACCTGGCTCCAGATATAGACACCGGCGTGGCGCCGGGGTCTGTGGTGTATGGCGCGGTGGCGATATCCAGCATCACCACCCGCGTTGTATGGCTGGGCCGGCAGGATTACGGCGCTGCGCGCCGCCCTTCGGGCCGCCGCCAGTGGCGGCGTTCTCTCGCGGCTACACCGCTCGAGTCGAACCCGGTTCTCATCCTGCCGGCCCTTTGGCCGGTGCCGCGGCGGCAAGCGCCGCGGGTCTCGTTGTATGGCTGGGCCGGCAGGATTCGAACCTGCGCATGACGGGATCAAAACCCGTTGCCTTACCGCTTGGCTACGGCCCAATTACTCGTTACTGCCTGCCTCGCCCCTGCCCGGGTTCCACTTCCGGAACCTGATGGCGGATCGGCTGCCGCCGATCCGGGCCGGCAGGATGATGGCGCTACGCGCCACCCTTCGGGCGCCACCTGCGGTGGCGTGCTCTCGCGGCTACGCCGCTCGGGTCGAACCTGCGCATGACGGGATCAAAACCCGTTGCCTTACCGCTTGGCTACGGCCCAATTGCTTCTTGTTCGGCACCTTCGCCCCCGGCCGCGCCACGCGGAAGCCACTGCCGCAAGGGCGACACATTGGTCAGCGGCGTCACCCAGCTTTGCCAGGACACGGGCTGTGCGGACTGCGCCTGGCGCGCGGCCGACTCGCTCGGGAACATCCCGAAAATGCAGCCCCCGGTACCACTCAAACGCGCACGCTTCGTCTGCCCGCCCATCCAGTCCAGTGCCTCGCCAATGGAGGGATACTGCCGGCGAACCAGCGGCTCGAAGACATTACGAAAGCGCGCGGCGTCGATTTCGGGCGAAATTGTCTCGGCGGGACAGTCGCGTGTCAATTCCGCTGCGCCAAACATGGCGGCTGTCGCCACCGAAACGCCGGGGTCCACCAGCAACAGCCAGGCCAGATCCGGCTCCACGGAAACCAGGCGATCGCCGACACCCTCGGCCCAGGCCGCCCGGCCGCGCACAAACACTGGAACGTCGGCTCCCAGATCAAGCCCGAGGGTCGCCAGATCGTCTTCCGACAAGCCGAGACCAAAGAGATGGTTCAATGCGACCAGCGTGGTCGCGGCATCGGAGCTCCCGCCACCCAGGCCGCCTCCGATCGGGATGCGCTTGTCGAGGTGTACCCGCACTCCGAGGGGCGCCCCGCTGGCGTCCGCCAGCGCCCGTGCCGCCCGCAGGCACAAGTTGTCAGCCCCGTCGACGGCACCAGCCGCCATCTCGATCCGCCCCCGCTCGAGCGGTTCAAAGCGCAGCGAATCCGCCAGTCCGACAAACTGAAAAACGGTCTGCAGTTCGTGATAGCCATCTGCGCGGCGACCCGTGACATGCAGGAACCGGTTGATCTTGGCTGGCGCGGGAAAGGCCGCATCGAAAGGGCCGCTCATGGCGTTGCCAAATGCCAGTTCGCGATGCGCACACGCAACTCCACACCCTCGCGCTCCAGATCCATGCGCACCGGCAACGCCACGCCGTCAACTTCGTCGAACTCGCCGAATTCGATCACCCAGCCGGACTGTTCGATACGACGAGGCAAGCCGTCCTCGTCCGTCGCCAGTTCGTAATCGGCGTCCGGGGCGAGCAATCCCCGCACCCAGTAGCGCATGCCGGAAACCGGGATCGACTCGTTCGTCAGGTAGGCGACCAGGGCATCCGGATCCTCGGCCTGGTAGTGCTCGCCAGAACGCGTGACCAGCACGGCTGACTGGTTCGGAGCCAGTGTCAGACGCCCACCCCCGCGTCCCATCGGGCCGGACAGGTCGAGGACATGGCGGCCCTGCTGCACCCGCCAGTTCAGCTGGGCGGACCAGTATTCGGTCTCGGTGGAAAGTCCCAGACGTGCCGCGAGACGCCACTCGTCGAAGGCCTTCACGATCTCGGCACGCTCGTCGAATGCCTGACGCGTGTCCGGGTCGGGCTCGGTGCGAGGCATAGGGGCCGTACAACCGACCAGCACCAGTGTCACGACGATACCCGACGCCCAGCGGGTCATTCCCGCCCACGAGGGTGCGCGGGACTTTCGGGATCCAGGCAACATCACTTGAGGAGTTCGTCGCGCACCCGCAGCAGGCGCTCGTGATCCGGTTCACGTTCCAGCGCCGCCTCCAGAATGGCGCGCGCTTCATCCCGTTCACCCCGCTCCCAGAGCACCACGGCGAGGTTGCTCGCGATCTCGCCATCATCGGAAAGATCGTAGGCACGACGCAGGAAATCCTCGGCCTCGTCGAGCCGCCCGAGACGGTAGAGGACCCAGCCATAGCTGTCGATGATCGCCGCATCGTCGGGCTCCTTCGCGTAGGCCCGCTCGATCAGGTCCAGCGCTTCCTCGTAGCGCTCGGTACGATCAGCCAGGGTGTACCCCAATGCATTCAGAGCCGCGACGTTCTCCGGATCGTTGTCCAGTATCGTGCGAAAGTCCGCTTCTGCGGCCTCGATATCATCCTTGCGCTCGTGAACCAGACCGCGCATGTACAACAAGCGGGTATCGCCCGGGAACTGGACCAGCCCCCGATTCAGACGCTCGCGTGCGGCCGCGTACTCGCCCTTTTCGCGCAACAGGTTCGCTTCGCCGAGATAGGCGCGTCGTGCCAGCTCCGTATCCGGGCCCTGCTGCATTTGCTGGAAACGCTCGCGTGCAGCCGGCTCGCCTTCGATCTCGAACGTCATGCGTGCCGCACGCAGACGTGCATCGTCCGCGTGACTCCCGCCATCGACCCGCTCGTAGGCCAGGCGCGCACCCTCCGGATCCTCTTCCATCTCATGCAGCCGGCCCAAGTAGTACGCGATGTCGTCCTCGCGCTCGCCCAGGGCATCCAGTCGCTCCAGATAGGTCCGGGCCGGCCCCAGTTGCTCGGCCTCCAGATTCATCAGTGCCAGTGCCAGCAGTAGCTGCACATCCTCCGGATCCTGCTCGACCAGGCGATCCATCTCCTCGCGCGCCATTTCGCGATCATCATGCTCGGCCAGCATACGGGCATAGCCAAAACGGGCCTCGCGACTCTCCGGGTGATCGGACACTGTCGCACGCAGGACTTCCAGGGCCTCGTCCGACTCCCCCGCCTCGTCCAGTGCGCGGGCATGGAGCAACCGCAACGGTACGGACTCCGGAAACCGCTCCACACCCCGCGTGGCCGCTTCCAGTGCCGGCTCGCCCGGAGCGAACCGCAGCGCCGCCTCGGCATACACACGGTGTACACCGACATCGTCCTGGCGTTGATCCGTCAACTTCTCCAGGGCTTCGAGCGCCGCCTCGCGGTTACGCGTCTGGCCCACAACAGCTCCGAGCGCCGCATAGGGATCACCCCCCTGCACGGCCTGCAGGTCGATGACCTCGCCCATCTGCTCGGCCGCCGGACCCGGTTGGCCCAGGTCCAGCCGCAGCACTGTGGACAGTTGCAGGGCATCCAGACTCTCCGGTGCCAACTGGCGCCAGCGCTCGGACGACTGCAGGGCCTGGTTGCGGTCCTGGGCAAACAGCGCGATGCGGGTGGCGCGTTCGGCGATCGCCGGATCGTCACTGATCAGGGCCGCGGCACCGTAATAGCGCGCCGCCTCCTGATATTCCCCGGAACGCACGGCGATCTCGCCCACCAGCACGCCGAGCATCAGAGCTGCCTCCGGGTCCTGCGCCGGCATGATCGGGAGGATGACGGGGCGATCCGTCTCCGGGGCCTCGCCCTCCGAGGCGCCCAGAGGCATGTGGGCACAGCCCACCAGCACTAGCACGGCCAGCGCCGCAAAAAGGGGTCGAATCATTTCGGGTCTGATCGGACTGCTCCATTTCATGAACGGTGAGACTCGAATGCGTGCATCATTATTGGGACGCCCGCCGCGCGCCACGGTTCCGGACCACTAACCGTGTGGTGCACCAATTGGACACTGTAACGGACGGCACGGGTCAGTACACTAGGGACGTCTCCCCTCGGGAAGCACAAGCACCCCGGGTGACTTGTATGTTTTGGGGGCCTTTTCCGGGCATTTGCGGCACAATAGCGTCAGCATGCTGTTCACTCTTGGCATTAATCACAAGACCGCCCCGGTCGCGATCCGCGAACGGCTGTCGGTGAACGAAAGCCAGCTCGGCGAGGCCCTGCACTCGCTGCGCTCGGGTGTCCTGTTGCCGGAAACCGCGATCCTGTCGACCTGCAACCGCACCGAGGTGTACTTCCGCGAGGGCGGCAATCAGTCGGAACACCGTGTGCTGGACTGGCTGGGCGGCTACCACGGCATCGACCGCGACGAACTCAGGCCCTACCTCTACCTGCACCACGACGGCTCCGCGGTGCGCCACACCCTGCGTGTGGCGAGCGGACTGGACTCGCTGGTCCTCGGGGAGCCCCAGATCCTCGGGCAGATGAAGACGGCCTACCAGCATGCCCACGACGCCGGCACGCTGGGCCGTTCGCTGGAGCGCCTGTTCCAGCATGCCTTTGCCACCGCCAAGGACGTGCGCACCCAGACCGCGATCGGCCAGAGCGCCGTCTCCGTGGCCTTTGCCGCGGTCTCGCTGGCGCGCCAGATCTTTGGCGACCTGAAGCCGCTGACCGCACTGGTGATCGGCGCCGGGGAAACGATCGAACTGGCGCTGCAGCACCTGTCCGGCCACGGGATCGGCCAGGTGATCGTCGCCAACCGTACCGAGGAGCGCGCGCAGGCCGTGGCCGAGCGCTTCGATGCCCACGCGATCAGCCTGAACCAGTTGCCGGATCGCCTGGCCGAGGCCGACATCGTGATCTCCTCCACCGCCGCGCCGCTGCCGATCCTCGGCAAGGGGGCGGTGGAACGTGCCCTGCGCAAGCGCCGGCACAAGCCGATCTTCATGGTCGACATCGCCGTCCCGCGCGACATCGAGCCCGAGGTCGGCCAGCTCGAGGACGTCTACCTCTACACGGTGGATGACCTCCAGGAAGTGATCGACGAGAACATGGCCTCGCGCCAGGCCGCCGCCGCGCAGGCCGAGGAGATCATCACCCAGCGCGCCAGCGAATTCATGCGCTGGCTGCGCGCCCGCGACTCCGTCGACAGCATCCGCCAGCTGCGTCAGCGCGCCGAGGCCGTCAAGGCGGAATCCCTGTCCAAGGCCGAGGCGATGCTGCGCGCCGGCAAGTCGCCGGAAGAGGCCATGCAGCTGCTGGCCCACAGCCTGACCAACAAGCTGATGCACGCCCCCTGCAAGTCGCTGAACACCGCCGCGCACGAGGGCGACGCGCGCCTGCTTGATGCCGCCCACCGGCTGTTCCAGCTGCCCAGCCCGGAAGACGACCCCGGCCACGACCCTGAATCCGGCCCCCGTTCGTGAAGGCCTCGTTCCGCACCAAGCTCGAGGGCCTGGCGGAGCGCCATGCCGAGATCGCGCAGCTGCTGGCCACGCCGGACGCCGCCGAGGACGCCGACCAGCTGCGCCGTTTGTCGCAGGAATACAGCCAGCTCGAACCGGTCGCCGAGGCCTGGCGGGCCTGGCACGACAACCAGGCCGCGCTGGAAGAGGCCCGCGCGATGCTCGCGGAGGACGACCCCGAGCTGCGCGCAATGGCCGAGGCCGAGATCGAGACCCTGACGGAACAGACCGAGGCGCTGGAGGCCGAGCTCCATCGCCATCTGATCCCGAAGGACCCACACGACAACGCCAACGTGTTCCTCGAGATCCGTGCCGGCACCGGCGGCGACGAGGCCGCAATCTTCGCCGGCGACCTGCTGCGCATGTACACCCGCTACGCCGAACAACAGGGCTGGAAGCTGGAAATCCTCAGCGCCAGCGAGGGCGAGCACGGCGGCTACCGCGAAGTGATCGGACGCCTGGCCGGCCAGGGCGCCTTCTCGCGACTCAAGTTCGAATCCGGCGCCCACCGCGTTCAGCGCGTCCCGGAGACCGAATCCCAGGGCCGCATCCACACCTCCGCGGCCACGGTCGCCATCCTGCCGGAGCTGGACGAGGTCGAGATGCCGGAGATCAACCCGGCCGACCTGCGCGTGGACACCTTCCGCGCCTCCGGGGCCGGCGGCCAGCACGTCAACAAGACCGACTCGGCGATCCGCCTGACCCACCTGCCCACCGGCATCGTGGTCGAGTGCCAGGAAGAACGCTCGCAGCACAAGAACCGCGCCAAGGCCATGACCTACCTCGCCGCCCGCCTGTTCGAGGCCGAGCGCGAGGCCCAGGACGCCGCGCAGAGCGCCGAGCGCAAGAGCCTGGTCGGAAGCGGCGACCGCTCCGAACGCATCCGCACCTACAACTTCCCGCAGGGCCGCGTCACCGACCACCGCATCAACCTGACCCTGTACAAGCTGGAACAGGTGATGGCCGGCGACCTCGACCCGGTGATCGACCCACTGATCCACGAATACCAGGCCGAACAGCTCGCGACTCTCGCGGACGCGTAATGGAAACGCCTGCCACGCTGGATGCCCTGCTGCGGGAGCTGCGCGACCGTCTGCAGGCGGCCGGATCGGACGAGCCGGGTCTCGAGGCCCGGCTGCTGCTCGGCGCGGCGACCGGGCTCGACACCAGCGCCCTGATCGCCCGCGGGCTCGATGTCGCCTCCGCGTCGCAGCGCGAACGTGCCGACACCCTGTGCCGGCGTCGCGAGGCGGGTGAGCCGATCGCCCACATCCTCGGCCGGCGCGCCTTCTGGACCCTCGATCTCGGGGTCTCCCCCGCCTGTCTGATCCCGCGCCCGGAGACCGAACTCCTGGTGGAACAGGCAATCGCGACCATCGACGCCTGCGAGCGCGCGCATCCCCGGGTGCTGGACCTGGGCACCGGCAGCGGCGCAATCATCCTCGCGCTGAAGGCGGAACGCCCGGCCATAGAGGCCGTCGCCACCGACCGCAGCGCGGACGCCCTGCGCCAGGCCCGTGCGAACGCAGACACCCTGGGGCTGGACGTGACCTTCCTGCAGGGGACGTGGCTCGCCGCGCTCAAGCCCGGGGACACCTTCGACGTGATCGTCAGCAACCCGCCCTACATTGACCCCGACGACCCCCACCTGACCCGAGGCGACCTGCGCTTCGAGCCACGGGAGGCACTGGCCGCGCCGGAAGCCGGGCTCGGCGACCTGTACACCATCATCGACACCGCATTCCTCCACCTGCTCCCGGGCGCGCCTCTGCTCCTGGAGCACGGGTTTGATCAGGCCCGCGACGTTCGGGCCCGCATGGAGCGGGCAGGCTATCGCGAGGTGCGGAGTTTGCGTGACCCCGCCGAACTCGAGCGCGTCACAATCGGAAGCCGCCCATAAAAAAAGCCCCGGCGCGAACGCCGGGGCCAACCGTGTGATGCGGGTATAGCCTAGAACGGCAGATGCAGATGCAGGTTCATCGAGCCACTCGGCGAGCGGTGTCGCGGGCGGCTGTGGTAGTGGTAATGATGGTGCTGCTGGTAGCTGTGATAGTGCCGGTGATGATGACCACGCCCGCGTTTGTGCGAGCGCTTGGAATGCTTGTAGCCACGATAGCCGGGATGGCTGCGGGCATGCGGCGGGCCGCCATAATGGCCCGGGCGATGATGCACATGCTGCAGGGCATCGGGGTCGAAGGCCGCGGCACCGGTGTGCACAAAGCCGGAGACCGGCTGGGCCGCATGCGCCGGGGCCGCCAGGGCAAACACCAGCAACGCCGCCGGCGCCAGGGCGATCATCATGCGTTTCATCGTGTACCTCCTTGGACTGCGCAACTGGCAGAATTGCCAAGGTCCAAATTACGGGGTCTTCCTGAACGGTTCCTAACCGAGCCGCCCCAGGAGCGTGACGCCGGTTACACTTTTCCGTACTACGTGACTAAGCCTTGACCCGATTCACACTGGAGAACGCCCCGTGGATGACCCGGAACTGCTGCGCTACAGCCGCCAGATCATGCTGCCCGGTGTCGGGGTCGAGGGGCAGCAGGGCCTGCAGGAGGCCCACGCGGTCATCATGGGCCTGGGTGGCCTGGGTTCGCCCGTAGCCGCCTACCTCGCGGCTGCCGGGGTCGGGCGACTCACGCTCGTCGACCCGGATCATGTCGAGGTCACGAACCTGCAGCGACAGATCCTGCATACCGATGCGGATATCGGTCGCGACAAGGTGGAGTCCGCGGCGCGGCGCCTGGCGGCGATGAATCCCAACTGTCGCGTCGAGACCCGCGCCGAACGCCTGGATGTGCCTGCCATGAGCACCCTGTTCGCGAAGGCCGACGTGGTTCTGGACGGCACCGACAACTTCGCCAGCCGGGGCGCAATCAACCGCGCGGCGGTTGCCAGCGGTACACCGCTGGTCTCCGGCGCGGTAATCCGCTTCGAGGGACAGCTCACCACCTTCGACTACCGCGACCCGGGGGCCGCCTGCTACCACTGCCTGTATGGCGAGGGCGGCGGGGACGAGGACACCTGTGCAGCCAATGGCGTGCTGGCCAGCCTGCCGGGGGTAATCGGCAGCCTGCAGGCCACCGAGGCGCTCAAACTGCTGATCGGGCTCCCGACCCTGAGCGGGCGGCTGCTGATCGTGGATGCGACCAGCATGCAGTTTCGCGAGATTCGTCTGCGCCGCGATCCGGATTGCCCGGTCTGCGCACAGCGTCCGGCCCGGGCCTGACGAAGACGCTGAGTCAGTCGCTGGAGCGGGGCCGGAAGGCGACCACCTGGCCACGGGGGATACGTTGATCCTCCTGGGCCAGAGCAGCGGCCAGACGGTCGGCCATGCAAGCCAGGGCGCGATTGGTGACCATGGTTGCCATGGAGTGATAAAGGCGCAGCTCGCAGGCCACCGGGCGATGCAGGTTATGACGATGGGCGGCGCGAAAGGCCGTCCAGGCCACCACCGGCATGTCGTTGAGCACGCGATCCACCACGACCCACGCATCCGGCTGCAGGATCAGGTCCAGGTGCTTCAGGATTGGCAGGGGCAGGCGGATCTCGGGGCCCAGCCGACGCAGGGCCAGGGCCGCCTGGTTGTAATAGCGGGCCTCGACCTGCCATCCGGGCCGGGTATCCAGAGTGGGAATCTCGGTATGCCGGGAATACATGACCAGCCCCCGCTAGGGAAACACTGATGCCATTGCTATCTCTATAGCAAAGACTGCCGCCCGGCGGGAAGATTCCGTGTCCGGTTTATTTGAACCCGGCTACTGGCGCGTGTCAGGGGTTGGCGGCTGGACCGCCTGGGTGGCGCAGAGGGCCTCGGCATCCACCGGGTCGAAGTGATATTGCGCGTTGCAGAACTCGCAGGTCACCTCGATGCGGCCCTGCTCCTCGATGATGCTGCGGATCTCGTCCTGCCCGAGGCCGCGCAGGGTCTCGGACACCCGTTCGCGCGAGCAGGGGCAGTGGAACTGGACCGGGGTCCCGTCGAACAGGCGTACGCGCTCCTCGGCGAACAGCCGGCCGAGCAGCGTGCCGGCATCCAGCTTCAGCATCTCCTCGGGGCTCGTGGTATCGGCCAGGATGTTCGCACGGTTCCAGTCCTCGGAATCACGCGTGACTGCATGACCACCCTCGCCGGGTACCGCCTGCAAGAGCATCCCGGCCGCGGACTGGCCATTGGCCGCCAGCCACAACCGGGTGGGTAGTTGCTCGGAACGCTCGAAGTAAACGTTCATTGCATCCGCCAGGGTCTCGCCCTCCAGCTCGACCACGCCCTGGTAGCGCTCGCCGCCGTCGCCCGGGTCCAGCGTCAGCATCAACCGGGCGTTTTCGCCGGCACACTGGGCCAGCGTCGCATCCTCGGGCGGCGTCTCACGGAAGCGGGCCAAGCCGCGCAGCCGACCCTGGCCATCGGCCTGGGCCACGATCATGTGCACGGGACCGGTGCCGGTCACCTGCAGGATCAGCGAGCCGTCGAACTTGAGCGTGGCGGCCGTCAGCGCCACAGCCGCATAGGCCTGACCCAGCAGGTCGCGCACCACCGGCGGATACTCGTGGCGTTGCAGCAGGGCCTGCCAGGCGGCGTCCAGGTGCACCCATTCGCCACGCACCCCAGCCTCCTCCAGCATGAAGCGGTGCAGGGTGTCGGTTTCACGCATGGAGTCCGCAGCCCTGCATCATCCGTCCAGCTTGGCCTTCAGGCGCTCGTTTACCTGGGCCGGGTTGGCCTTGCCCTGGGTGGCCTTCATTACCTGGCCGACAAAGAAGCCGAACAGCTTGTCCTTGCCGCCGCGGTACTGCTCCAGCTGCTGCGGATTGTTGGCCATCACCTCGTCGATGATCGCGTCGATCGCGCCGGTATCGGTGATCTGCTTGAGCCCCTTGGCCTCGATCACGGTGTCGGCATCGCCCTCGCCGTTCCACATCGCTTCGAAGACCTCCTTGGCGATTTTGCCGGAGATGGTCTCGTCCTGGATGCGGGCCAGGAGCCCGGCCAGGCCCTCGGCGTTCACCGGGGCCTCGGCCAGTTCGACCTCGGAGCGGTTCAGCGCCGCGGAGAACTCGCCCATCACCCAGTTGGCGGCGAGCTTGGGCGCGCCACAGCCGGCGGCGACGGCCTCGTAGAAATCGCCCATCTCGCGCGCGGCGGTCAGCACACCGGCGTCATAGTCGGACAGGCCGTACTGCTCGACAAAGCGGGCGCGCTTGGCATCCGGCAGCTCCGGAAGCTTCTCGCGCATCTGGTTCACGAACGCCGTGTCCACCACCACCGGTAGCAGGTCCGGATCGGGGAAATAGCGGTAGTCGTTGGCCTCTTCCTTGGTGCGCATGGAGCGCGTCTCGTCGCGATCCGGGTCGTACAGACGAGTCTCCTGGACGACACTGCCGCCACCCTCGATCACGTCGATCTGGCGCTCGATCTCGTGATTGATCGCGCGCTCGACGAAGCGGAAGGAGTTCAGGTTCTTCAGCTCCGCGCGGGTGCCGAACTCGGTCTGTCCCTTGGGCCGGATGGAGACGTTCGCATCACAGCGGAAGCTGCCTTCCTGCATGTTGCCATCGCAGATATCGAGATAGCGCACCAGCGAGTGCAGCTTTTTCATGTAGGCGACCGCCTCTTTCGCCGAGCGCAGTTCCGGCTCGGAGACGATCTCGATCAGCGGGGTACCGGCACGGTTGAGGTCGATGCCGGTCATCAACTCGAAGCCTTCGTGCAGGCTCTTGCCGGCGTCTTCCTCCAGGTGTGCGCGGGTCACCCCGATGCGCTTGATCGTGCCGTCCTCCAGCTCGATATCCAAATGCCCGCGGGCGACGATCGGCAGCTCGTACTGCGAAATCTGGTAGCCCTTGGGGAGGTCCGGGTAGAAGTAGTTCTTGCGCGCGAACACCGAGCGCGGGGTGATCTCGGCGTCAATCGCCAGCCCCAGCATCACGGCCTTCTCCACCGCACCCTGGTTGAGCACCGGCAGCACGCCGGGCATGCCCAGGTCCACCGCGCAGGCCTGGCGGTTGGGCTCGGCACCGTAGGCGGTCGGCGCCCCGGAGAAGATCTTGGAGATGGTGTTGAGCTGGGCGTGAATCTCCAGCCCGATGACGGTTTCCCATTCCATGCGGCGATCCTCAGGCGAAGGCCGCCGGCACACGGGTGTGCCAGTCGGTTTCTTGCTGGTACTGGTGGGCGACACCGAGCAGGCGCGCCTCGTCGAAGTAATTGCCGATCAGCTGCAGGCCCACCGGCAGGCCGTCGATCTCGCCGGCCGGCAGCGACATCGCCGGCAGGCCCGCGAGGTTCGCGGCGATGGTGTAGATGTCCGACAGGTACATGCTGACCGGATCGGCCTTGGCGCCCAGCGCGAACGGCAGCTCCGGCGTGGTCGGCCCGAGCAGGACGTCGACGTCCTGGAAAGCGCTGCGGAAGTCGTCGGCAATGATGCGGCGGACCTTCTGCGCCTTCAGGTAGTAGGCGTCGTAATAGCCGGCAGACAGTACGTAGGTGCCGACCATGATGCGGCGCTTCACCTCGTCGCCGAAGCCCTCCCCGCGCGAACGGGTGTAGAGGTCCATCAGATCCTTGGGGTCGTCGCAGCGGTGGCCGTAGCGCACGCCGTCGAAGCGCGCAAGATTGGATGAGCACTCCGCCGGGGCAATCACGTAATAGGCCGGCACCGACAGATGGCTGTTCGGCAGGCTGACCTCGCGGATCTCGGCGCCGCGGCCCTTGAGCACCTCAACGGCCGCGTCGATCACGCCGCGCACCTTCTCGTCCAGGCCCTCGCCGAAAAACTCCTTCGGCAGACCGATACGCAGCCCCTTCAGGTCCTGGTTCAGACCGGCGGTGAAGTCCTCGGCCGGACGCTCGACGCTGGTGGAGTCGCGCGGATCGAAACCGGCCATGGCGTTCAGCATCAGGCCACAGTCCTCGGCGGTCGCGGCCATCGGACCGCCCTGGTCGAGACTGGAGGCGAAGGCGATCATGCCGTAGCGCGAAACGCGGCCATAAGTGGGTTTGAGGCCGGTAATACCGCAGAACGCGGCGGGTTCACGGATCGATCCGCCGGTGTCGGTGCCGGTCGCCCCCGGCACCAGGCGCGCGCCCACCGCCGCGGCGGAGCCACCCGAAGAGCCGCCCGGGACACGCTCGATATCCCAGGGATTGCGCACCGGGCCGTAGAAACTGGTCTCGTTGGACGAGCCCATCGCGAACTCGTCCATGTTCGTCTTGCCGAGCATCACCGCACCGGCGGCATTCATCCGCTCGACGACGGTGGCGTCGTAAGGCGAGACGAAGGGATCGAGCATGCGCGAACCGCAGGAGGTGCGCACGCCCTCGGTGCAGAAAATGTCCTTCTGCGCGACCGGCACACCCAGCAGCGGGGTCTGTTCACCATTGGCCAGACGGGCATCGGCCGCTTCGGCCTGCGCCAGCGCGGACTCGGCGGTCACGGTAATAAAGCTGTTGAGCTGCGGATCGAAGCGCTCGATCCGCTCCAGATACAGCTGAGTCAGCTCGCGCGAGCTGATCTCGCGGGCCTGAAGCCTGCGCACCCAGCCGGACAGGGTTTCCTGGGACATGGTTTCGAGAACTCTTGTCGACAAAAAGCGTGATGAATTCGGCGGAATCGTACCGGTGGCGCCCGCGGGTTACTCGATGACGCGCGGCACCAGGTAGAGCCCACCCTCGACGGCCGGCGCAATCGCCTGAAATCCCTCGCGATTATCGGGCTCGGTGACGGCGTCCGGGCGCAGCCGCTGCTCGGCGTCCAGCGGATGGGCCATGGGTTCCACACCCTCGATGGGGGCGCCGTCGAGTTGTTCGACGAAAGCAAAGATGTCGCTCAAACCGCCGGCAAACTCACGGGCCTTTTCGTCGCTCATCGCCAGACGAGCAAGATGCGCGATGCGCTGAACTTCGGAGGCTTCTACGGACATGGTTCGGACAGGGCCCCTGTATCAGTCGATGATGATGCGGGAAACGGCCGGCAAACTTACCACAAAGCCGTTATTGCCCAAACCCCGGGCAGTTGCTAGAGTCTCGGGCTTTCCCGCCCGACCACCAACGCAGGTTTCTTCTTCATGTTCAAACGCCTCCTGGGGTTGTTCTCCAACGACATCTCCATCGACCTCGGCACTGCCAACACGCTTATTTACATGCGCGGGCAGGGCATCGTCCTGAACGAGCCATCCGTGGTCGCGATCCGGCAGGACCGGGGGCCGGGAGGCCCGCGCTCCATCGAGGCCGTGGGGATCGAGGCGAAGAAGATGCTGGGACGCACACCCGAACACGTGGTGACGATCCGCCCGATGAAGGACGGCGTGATCGCCGACTTCACCACCACCGAGAAGATGCTCCAGTACTTCATCAAGAAGGTGCACGAGCGGCGGATCTTCCGCCCCAGCCCGCGCGTGCTGGTCTGCGTGCCCTGTGGCGCGACGCAGGTGGAGCGCCGCGCGATCCGCGAGTCCGCGTTCGGTGCCGGGGCGCGCAAAGTGTATCTGCTGCAGGAGCCGGTGGCGGCCGCGATTGGTGCCGGCATCCCGTTGGACGAGGCCGTCGGCTCGATGGTGCTGGACATTGGCGGCGGGACCTCCGAGGTCGCGGTGCTGTCGATGAACGGCATCGTCTACTCCGAGTCCGTGCGCATCGGCGGCGATACCTTCGACGAGGCGATCATGTCGTATGTGCGTCGCAACTACGGCGTGCTGATCGGCGAGGCCACCGCCGAGCGCATCAAGCATGCGGTCGGGTCGGCCTATCCGGGCAAGGAACTGCTGGAGATCGAGGTCAAGGGCCGCAACCTGGCCGAGGGCGTGCCGCGCTCGTTCACGCTGAACTCCAACGAGATCCTCGAGGCCCTGCAGGATCCGCTGTACGGGATCGTCTCCGCCGTGCGTACCGCGCTGGAGCAGACCCCACCGGAACTGGGCTCCGATGTCGCCGAGCGCGGCATCGTACTGACCGGCGGCGGCGCGCTGCTGCAGCAGATCGATCGCCTGCTGATGGAAGAGACCGGCATCCCGGTGGTCATCGCCGACGATCCGCTGACCTGTGTGGCGCGTGGTGGCGGCCGCGTACTGGAGATGCTCGACGAGAAACAGGTGGACTTCCTGTCCATGGAGTAGACTCCGGGCTGGATCGGGGCGAGATGGGGCGCCGCCCCGCATTCCGGGTACACGGTGGGGTCCAGCCCGTCGCGCCCGCCGACCGCGGGGCGCCCCCGGCCCAACCACGACCCGCAACCGGAGGTTGAACTATCAGCAAGCCGCTGTTCAGACTGGGCGTATCGCCCACTCTGCGCCTGCTCGCGGTCATCCTGCTGGGGGTGGCGCTGATGGCGCTGGACCACCGGCTGAACGAGCTGCAGACGGTGCGCAATGCACTGTCCACCATCGCCTACCCCTTGCAAGTCGCAGTGGATGCCCCGATCCGGGCGGGCAGTCGACTGCTCGAATCCTTCACCAGTCGCGAAGATCTGATCACCGAGAATCGCATCCTGCGCGACGAGAATGCGGAGTTGCGGGCTCGTCAACTGCGCTTCGACGCGTTGCAGATGGAGAACGACCGCCTGCGGGCGCTGCTGAATACGGCCGAACGCGCGGAAGAACGCGTCGAGATCGCCAAACTCCTGGCCGTGGACCTGGACCCCTTTCGCCAGCAGATCGTACTGAGCAAGGGCAGCCGACACGATGTCTACCCCGGGCAGCCGGTGATTCACCCCGATGGCGTAATCGGCCAAGTCCTTTCGACCCAGATGACCAGCTCCACCGCCCTGCTGATCTCCGACCCGGGCCATGCCCTGCCCGTGCTCAGTGCGCGCACCGGCCTGCGCGGCATTGTCGTCGGCACCGGCAATCCGCGGCGCCTGGAGATGCGGCACGTGCCACCCCAGGAGGATATCGAGGAAGGCGACCTCCTGCTGACATCCGGTCTGGGCGGACGCTTCCCGCCGGACTACCCGGTCGCCCGTGTGATCTCGGTCGAACGTCAGCCCGGCCAGCCATTCCTGGATATCCAGGCCGAACCGCTGGCGGCCCTGGATCGCTCGCGGGAAGTCCTGTTGCTGTGGACCGACGAGGTCCCGGATGCGGATGCCGACACGACATCAAACACCGAAGAGGATGAACTGGACGACAGCGGATCAGAGCCCGCAACCGGGACCAGCACTCCGGAGGCGGATGAGGCCCCATGAACCGAGCACTGGGCATCCCCTGGCTGGTCGCCCTGACCCTGGTATTTGCACTGGCGCTATCCATCGTGCCCATGCCGGACACCCTGCCCCCGGCCCGGCCTGAATGGCTGTTGCTGACGCTGGTGTACTGGACCATGGCTTTCCCCCAGCGTATCGGTGTACTGACGGCTTTTGCCATGGGGCTGTTGCTGGACACCCTGCACGGCCAACTGCTTGGGCAAAACGCCATCGCCCTCGCGGTCGTGGCCTACATCGTGCTGCAGATCCACCCGCGACTGCGCGTTTATCCCCTGTGGCAGCAAGCCATCGTGATCGCCGTGATCACGGCGCTTTACAAGCTGTTGGCCCTGTGGCCGCAGGGCGCGATCGGACTGCCGCCCGGAAGCGCCTGGTACTGGGCCCCGGTGGCCACCAGCGCACTCGTCTGGCCCCTGATCTTTCTGCTGTTGCGCGACATGCGTCGACGCTGGCTGCTCCATCTAAGCTGAACGCCCGAGGTCAGTCCCGGTCGAACGCCCCCAAAAGCTGTTCCATACTGTGTGCACCGAGGGAAACACTGATCAATGGAGATATCCACGATGGATCCGAAGACCCGCACCGAGATCGAAGCCGCCGTCTTCCAGCGCCTTCTGCAACACCTGGATGAACGCAAGGATGTCCAGAACATCGACCTGATGAATCTCGCCGGCTTCTGCCGCAACTGCCTGTCCAAGTGGTACGTCGCGGCCGCCGAAGAACGCGGCGAGTCGATCGATTACGAGGGCGCCCGCGAGATCGTCTACGGCATGCCCTACAGCGAATGGAAGGAACGCTACCAGAAGGAAGCATCCGCCGAGCAGAAGGCGGCTTTCGACGCGAGCCAGAAATCGAATCATGCATGACCACGGGCTGATCGAGACGCCCGAAGACCTGCAGGCGTTCCTCGACTCCATTGCCGGAACAGACTGGATCGCCCTGGACACCGAGTTCCTGCGCGAGAAGACCTACTACCCGCAGCTCTGCCTGATCCAGGCCGCCACGCTGGATCAGCTCGCCTGCATCGACCCGTTGCAACTCGATATCCAGCAACTGGCCCCTCTGTTCCGGGACCCGGGCATCACCAAGGTTTTCCACGCCGCTTCGCAGGACATGGAGCTGCTGTATCGCGAATTGGGGTTTGTGCCCAGCCCGGTCTTCGACACCCAGATCGCGGCCAGCATGCTTGGCTACGGGGAACAGGTCGGCTACGCAAACCTGGTCAAGACCGTGCTCGAACGCGATCTCGACAAAAGCCAGACGCGGACCGACTGGTCCCGTCGGCCGCTAAGCGCAGAACAAATCCGCTATGCCGCGGACGATGTCCGCCACCTCGCAACGCTGTTCAATCGACTGTTGCACGAGCTGGACACCCACGACCGCATGCACTGGCTCCGCCCGGAGATGGAGGCCCTGAGCGATCCGGCACTGTACGAGCCGGACCCGGACCAAAGCTGGCAGCGAGTGTCGGGCGTGAAACGACTGAAGCCCAAGGAACGCGCCGTACTCAAGTGTGTCGCAGCCTGGCGCGAGCGCACTGCACAAAGCAGCAACCGACCCCGGCGTTGGGTGTTGTCCGATGATCTCCTGCTGGATATTGCGCGCCGCACACCGAGCACTGCCGAGGGCTTGCGCGAACTACGCCAGTTCCCCGGCGGGATGAAACCGGAACACATCAACTCGCTACTGGCAGCCATCAAGGAGGGGCAGGGCCTGCCGCGCGAAGATTGGCCGCATCTGCCCGAAAAGCCACGCCTTGGCGAACGCGACGAGGTCCTGGTCGATATCGGCATGGCGCTGCTACGCGAGTGCGCACGCGAACATCAGATCAGCGCCTCTGCGATCGCACAGCGCAAGGATGTGGTCGAACTCCTGAAGAGTGGCGGCAAAAATGGCCGCCTGGCAAGCGGCTGGCGCCAGGAGATTGCAGGCCACACGATCCAAAGCTGGTTCAACGGCGAGAGCCGCCTTGTCTGCAGCCCCGGGAATGGGGTCGAACTCGAACCTCTGCCCGACACGATTGCGGCGGAATAACCGCCGCAATCGACAAACGTCAAATCGGCTCAGGCCGCGGTCTTGTACACCCCGCGGCGCGGAGACTTCAAACGCCCCTGGCGCTTCAGATAGGCCAGAGTCTGCGAGATATTCTTGGTGTCCAGGCCGGCCTTCTCGGCGCGCTCCTTGATCTCCTTGGTCGCCATTTCGGATTTCTCGGCGACGATCTCGACCAGTTGCTGACTGACCGAGCTGCCTCCCCGGCCCCCACGCCGGCCACCACCAGCGCGACCAACGCGGCCGCCCAGCTCGCGTATCTGGCGCTCAAGCTCGTTGAGTTCCTTGCGGTGACGCGCGATCATCTCCTTGCGCTTTTCCATCAGCTTCTCGCGCTTCTTGCGGCGCTCCGCTTCCTGGCGCTCGGCTTCTTCCTTTTCCCGCTGACGGGCCAGGGCATACAGCTCTTCGGCGGAAAGTTCGGAGGCCTTCTTGCTATCCAGACTCATTTATATGACTCCTCGTTCGGAACTTCTCAATGACCAGAACGGCTCTCAATCCCTCGCACGCCCTAGACGAAATCTGCCGGACAGGAGAATATGATAAAAATGGAAGTAAATTACAAGACCCCCCCGAAATCAATTGACCAGGGACCAGGAAGCGAAGATTCACCAAAAGGTAAGGGAGCTTTACCGCAAGGCCAACCTCGACCTGCGGCACAGGACACCCGAGGTACTCTTTGATCTGCGGGGAAAAGCTGCGGGGCAATGGCGCGTCCGCGACGGGCGTGAGCAACTTCGTTTCAACCCCGAGGCCTTTTCTCAGGACTGGGATGCACACTTCCCGGATACCGTTGCCCACGAAGTCGCGCACTCCCTTGTATATCGAGCATCCGAATGGCGGCGTGTTCGGCCCCACGGTGCGGAATGGCGAGCCTGGATGCAGACCTTTGGCTGCCAGCCACGAGTCACACACAACACGCCCCTGCAGGGCAGGAGGGTCAAGACCTATACGTATCGTTGCGCCTGCCAGACGCATGCGCTGAGTGCACGCCGGCATTACTTGATCCAACGACGCCGATACCGCTATGAGTGCCGGGAATGCGGGCAACGACTACGGCGGGAAAAATAAGCAACCGAAAACAACCTGCTAAAGATTTGGTTGACACTCAACCATGCAGCCTAGGCTCCATCTCGGCCAGCACGCGGTCCACCGCACCGCGCCCTTCCTCGATCACAGAGCGCGCCGCATTGCCCATTGATCGTCGACATCCAGGATCGCGCAGCAAATCCGTGACTGAACGCCCCAGCGCCGCGGCATCCTGCACGCACCATAGCGCACCACGCTGTTCCAGCTGCTCAACCGCAAAAGCAAAATGCTCGGTACTGGGCCCCACAATCACCGGCAAACCAAGTGCGGCGGGCTCGAGTACGTTCTGCCCACCCTGGGGTACAAGACTCCCCCCCACAAAGGCAACATCCGCCGCCCCGAGATAGATGCCAATCTCGCCGATCGTATCGCCCACCAGCACATCCACCGGCGGACTCGGAAACTGTGTGCGCCTCCCAACGGAAAACCCCGATTGCCTGGCCGCCTCGAAAGCAACATCAAAGCGATTGCGGTGACGCGGCACCCAGAACAGCACGGTACCGGGATGAGATTCGCGCACCACGCGGTGGGCCTCGAGCACGGCCTCTTCTTCGCCTTCCCGCGTACTGACCGCGACCCAGACCGGTACTCCCTCGGGCGCAACGGACGCACGCAGCTTCCCCGCCTGTTCATACCCAGGCGGCAATGCGCGATCGAACTTCAGATTCCCCATCACCTGAACGCGCGCGTTCGACGCGCCCAGCTCGCGAAAGCCCCGCGCGGCCGACTCGTCCTGCGCGAGGATCTTCTCGGCACGTTCAAGGGTTTCCCGCACCAGTGGCTGCAAACGCCGATACCGCTTCAGCGATCGCGGCGACAGCCGCGCGCTCACCAACCAGAGCGGAATACCGGCCCGTTCACAGGCGCGATAGAGATTGGGCCAGAGTTCGGTCTCAATGATCAGAGCGGCGGCCGGGCGCGCTCGACGCAGGAATCGGCAAACGGCCCCGGGCAGGTCCAGCGGCAAGTAGGCATGCTGAACGTCGTTCCCTAGAGCAGCCTCCACACGGGCCGCCCCTTCCGGGGTCGTGGTCGTCATCAGCAACGCGCGCCCCGGATAATGGCTGCGCAAGGCACGCGCGAGCGGCAGCGCGGCCTCTACCTCACCCACCGAGGCCGCATGGAGCCAGATGGAACCGGGTGCCAGCGACTCCCCGAACCCCAACCACTCGCGCCAGCGGGCGACCGGCACACCGTTCGCCCGCGCACGGCGCGCCAGCCGCGCCAGCAATGCCGGAGAGGCCAGTCGCAGCAGCGCGGTGTACAGGACCTGGCGCATCACGGATAGCGGCTCAGTCGAGCCACGCAATGGCCTCGGGCAGGGCACGGATTCGAACGGCCCCGTCTTCGGCCAACCGCGATTCCGTGCCCGACGGATCAAACAGTATTCGCGTACCAACCCCGGCTCGACGCCCCGCCTCGAGGTCGGAGGCGCGATCCCCTACGAGGACCGAACCGGGGAGATCCAGACCCAGGTCATCCCGCGCCCGCAGCAGCATGCCCGGCTCCGGCTTGCGATCAGGACAGGCTCGACGATAGTCGGGCTGCGCATCATGGGGGTGATGAGGACAGTGATAGACCGCCTCGATGCGGCCGTCGCGCTCGGAAAAGCGCTTGCGCATCCAGTCCGTCAGCTGCCGGAATTCGCTGTCGCCGTAATAGCCGCGGCCAATCCCGGACTGGTTGGTGACGACCACCACCGGCCACTGACGGGCGGTCGCAGCCGCCACCAGCTCGAAGATCCCGGGGACAAACTCGACCTGGTCAGGGCGATGCACGTAGCCATGGTCGACATTGATCACCCCGTCGCGGTCGAGAAACAGGGCACGCGCGCTCACGCCGACCCCGAGCGTTCCTGATCGGCCACCAGCGCATCCTCGACGATCCCGCACAGCAGATGCCCGATCAGCCCGTGGACCTCCTGCACCCGTGCGGTGGCGGCATCGGGCACCCGCAGCACATGATCCGCGGGATGCGTCTCCGGCAGCCCCTTCTCGCCGGTCAGGGCAACGGTCACCAACCCACGCTGACGCGCCACCCCGAGGGCCTCAAGCACGTTGGGCGAATGCCCGGATGTACTGATCCCGACGAACACATCACCCGGCTGCCCCAGCGCCTCGACCTGACGCGAGAACACATGCTCGTAGCCAAAATCGTTACCGATCGCCGTCAGCACCGAGGTATCGGTGGTCAACGCAATCGCCGCCGCACCCGGGCGCACCGCCCGATAACGGCACACAATCTCCGCCGCAATGTGCTGCGCATCCGCCGCGCTACCACCATTGCCCGCCAGCAGCACCTTGCCGCCTGCACGCAAGATACGCAGCCAAACTTGCGCAACGAGCTCGACCTCGGCGACAAATTCCGCATCGTCGGCCAGGCGCCCAAATAACCGGCTCGCCGCCGCCAACTCTTTCACGATCCCGTTGCGCAATCCCATTCTCCGCTGCTCCCAACCGGGCAAAGTACCTCGCTCCCATTGACTCCGACAAGCCGCGCAATACGCACTCTACGTACGGCTGGAGCCGGGGAACGAGCCCTGCTTCTGGTAGCATGGCGGCTTTTGCCGGGGCTGGCCACCGGACCCATGACGGCCGGTCCACGGCAAGCACCCCAAGAAGGATCCGGATGAAAGGCAAAGGAAAACGCGTCAAGCCCACCCGCCCCACAGCGGGGACCTCGTGGGAGCTTTACCGGCGCATCTTCGAATTCATCAAGCCCTACTGGCGCCTTGGAATCGTGGCCATTGTCGCGATGATCATGGCGGCTGCGGGACAGACGGCCTTTGCCTGGATCATCCAGCCCCTGGTGGATGGCACCTTCATCGAACAGGATCCGGCAGCCCGCGTATGGGTGCCACTGGGACTGGTGGCCATCTTTGTCTACTACGGCGCCACCACCTTTGCCTCCGACTACACGGTGGCCTGGATTGGGCGCAAGGTGGTCAAGGACATCCGCCAGGCCGTGTTCGAGCAATATCTGCGCCTGCCGGCGGCCTTCTTTGACCGACATTCGCCGGGCACCCTGCTCGCGAAGCTGACCTACAACGTCAACCAGATCAGCTCCGCAGCGTCCCGCGCCATCGTTGTACTGATTCGTGACTCCTTCACCGTGCTGTTCCTTATGGCCTATATGGCTTACCTCAGTGGATGGCTCGTACTGATCGTCTTCACGCTCGCGCCGGTAGTCGCCCTGGTCATCACCGGCGCGAACCGGCAATTCCGCAAGATCAGCCGACGCATGCAGCGCTCCGTGGGCGACTATGCACAGATTGCGGAGGACGGCATCCGCGGACAGGCCGAGGTGAAGATTTTCGGTGCCACGGATTACGAAGCGGCTCGCTTCGACGACACCAACACCCGCTTTCACCGCCAGGCCATGCGCCACAAAGCGGTGCAGGCCGCCGCCCAGCCGCTGTCACAGCTGGGCGCCATCGTCGCCCTGGCCGTGATCGTGTATCTCGCCACGATGGATGTCATCCTGGAGGCGATTACGCCAGGCGGCATGATCTCGTTCATCGCCGCCATGCTGCTGATGCTGCCCCCCCTGAAGCGCATCGTGGGGGTCAACGCTGCAATTCAAAAGGCACTGGCCGCAGGCGAAAGCGTATTCGAGGTACTCGACACGCCTGCCGAACCTGACCACGGTCAGCGTCCGCTGGAACAGACCAATGGGCGCATCGAATTCAAGCACGTGGGCTTTCGCTACCCCACCAGTCATGACCGGGTGCTGAAGGACATCAGCCTGACCGTGGAGCCAGGGCAGACCGTGGCACTCGTCGGCCGCTCCGGCAGCGGCAAGACCAGCCTCGCGCGGTTACTGCCCCGCTTTTACGAGATTGAGGAAGGCGAGATCCGGCTGGATGGTCACCCGATCCAGGAATACCGCCTGCGTGACCTGCGGGCACAAATGGCCCTGGTAAGCCAGCACGTCGTGCTGTTCAACGACACCCTCGGCCACAACATCGCCTACGGGCTCAATCGCGAACCCTCGCTCGACGAGCTGCGCGAGGCGGCGCGCGCGGCGAACGCCCTGGACTTCATCGACGAACTGCCCGACGGGTTTGATACCGTGGTTGGCGAGAACGGGATCATGCTCTCCGGTGGCCAGCGCCAGCGGGTCGCCATCGCCCGTGCAATCCTGAAGGACGCCCCGATCCTGATTCTGGACGAGGCCACCTCGGCACTGGACACGGAATCCGAACAGAAGATCCAGAATGCGCTGGAACGGCTGATGGAAAACCGCACCACGCTGGTCATCGCCCATCGGCTCTCTACCATCGAGAATGCCGACCGCATCGTGGTACTGGATCAGGGACGTATCATCGAAGCCGGCACCCATGCGGAACTGCTCGAGCGAAACGGGCACTACGCCGCGCTGCAAATGGCCCAGTTCGAGGAAGCGCCCGAGCCGGCTGATCACGCGGATGACGATGCCTCCGCTCCCTGAGCCGGGCAGCCGGGTATGCGATGTACAATATGCTGCTTCCGGCCCTTGCCTGACAGGATCTGCCCCGCGCGATGAAAGGCCCGCGTAGCGACAACGCCCTACACCCGTCCAACTGGGGGCAAACCACTGCGATCGCCGCTCTGTGGCTTATTGCGCGCCTGCCGTGGCGCTGGGCCATTGGCCTGGGCGAAACCTTGGGCGGAGCGCTCTACCACGTGGCGAAATCACGCCGCTACGTCGTACGCCGAAATCTGGAGCTGTGCTTCCCGGAGCTGTCGGAAACCCAGCGCGAGGAATGGGTGCGCGCCAACTTCCGCTATACCGGGCGCGGCCTCGCCGAAGTCGCCCTGGGCTGGCTAGGCGGCAAGGCCGTCGACCGGATTCCCTGCCGCATCGATGGTCTGCATCACCTGCGTGCCGCCGCCGAAGAAGGCGCCCCCGTGATTCTGCTGTCCGGCCATTTCAGTTGCATCGAATTGGCCGGAAGGCTGTTCGGCCAGCGCGCCGAGATGGCCGTGATCTACAAACCGATGGAGAAAAAACCCGTGCTCGAGCGCGCCATGAAGAAGGGGCGCGAAAAAAGCCTGAGCCGAGCGATCTCCAAGGACGACATCCGCGGCATTTTGCGCACGCTCAAGGCCGGGGTTCCGGTCTGGTATGCAGGCGATCAGAACATTCGCCAGGCAGATCTGGTCTTCGCCCCGTTTTTTGGACAGCCAGCGGCCACCACCACCGGCCTTTCCCGTCTCGCCAGCATGGGCAAGGCACGCGTGCTGCCGTTGTTCTATCGCGTGGACTCACAGGAGGGTGGCTACGAGATCGTGATCGGGCCGCCTCTGGAGAACTACCCCTCCGGCGACCGAACCGCGGATGCGGCGCGAATGAACCAGGTCCTGGAAGAGGCCGTGCGAGCCTATCCGCAGCAATATTTCTGGGCACACCGACGCTTCAAGACCCAGCCCGAGGGAGCCCCGGACCCCTATCCGGGCATTCGCAGCAAACACATCGGTCGCCTGCCGTGGCAGAAAAACAAGCTCAAAAAGAAGAACAAGCGGAAGACGCCCGGTGACGACTCCTGACCAGTCGACCATAGCCCCATCGACCCCGGGGCCGCCCCGGGAGATCGCACTTCTGCGCCTCTCGGCGCTGGGTGACGCCACGCACGTAGTCCCCGTGGTGCGCTCGCTACAAAAGGCCTGGCCCAGCACCCGCATCACCTGGATCATCGGGCACCTCGAATACCAGTTGCTGGGAGACCTGCCCGGTGTGGAGTTCGTCGTGGTCGACAAGGCGCGGGGGCTACGTGCCTACACAGACCTCCGACGCGCCCTGAAGGGCCGCCAGTTCGACACCCTCCTGCAGATGCAGGTCTCCCTGCGCGCCAGCCTGATGGGGATGCAGATTCCGGCACGGCGCAAGATCGGATTCGACCGTGAGCGTGCACGCGACTTCCAGTGGCTGTTCACCCGGGAGCGCATCGCCGCCCGGCCGCGCCAGCACGTGCTGGACGCGTTCTTCGGCTTTGCCGAGGCGCTGGGCGTACAGGAGCGCGAACTGCGCTGGGACATCCCGATCCCGGATAGTGCGAGGGAATGGGCCGCTCGGCACCTGCCCACCGACCGCCCCGTCCTGGTCATCAACCCGTGTTCCAGCGCCCGCTTTCGCAACTTTCGCAACTGGGCCGCCGAACACTACGCGGCCGTCGCCGAACATGCGGTGGAGCACCACGGCATGACCGTCGTGCTGACCGGCGGCCCCACCGAACTGGAGCGAGACTATGGCGAAGCCATCGCCTCCGACTGCCGCCACTCGCTCATTAACCTGATCGGGACAACCAGCCTCAAACAGCTACTGGCGGTGCTCGAACGGGCTGACGTGGTGATCTCACCCGACTCGGGCCCGGCCCACATGGCCAACTCAGTCGGCACACCCGTGATCGGACTCTATGCCGGTTCCAATCCCGAGCGTACGGGGCCGTACTGCAGCCGTGAGTGGGTCGTCAATGCATACCCCGAGGCCTGCCAGGCGGCCTTCGGCAAGCTACCGGAGGCGCTGCGCTGGGGACAGCGGGTCCGCAATCCCGCCGTGATGGACCGCATCAAGGTCGCGGACGTCACCGCGAAACTGGATATGCTGGTGGAGGCGACGGCGAACCATGCCTGAATCCCCCTCGCCCCGGGTTGCCCTGCTGTTTGCCACCTCGGGGCATAGCGGGGTCGATCGAGTGGTCGCCAACCTCGTCCGGGAATTTGGCCACTACTCCCTGGAATTCGATCTGCTGACCCTGCGCGGACATGGCCCCTATATCGACGACCTGCCCCCGAACGTACGCCGGATACCGCTGCGCGCCGCCCATCGCAACACGGCCCTGCCCGCCCTCATCGTCTACCTGCTGCGCCATCGCCCACAGGCGCTATACACCGCCAGCCATCGACTTAACCGAACCGCACTCCTGGCACGCCGCCTGACCCGGCCCGGCATGCCGGTGGCGATCCGCATGGGCATGTCCATCAGCGCCACCCTCGCCGAGATGAAGCCCTCCCGCGCCCGACGCCTCCAGCACTCGATGCAGCGCTGGTATCCGCAGGCGGACGCCGTAGTCGCACCTTCCGAGGGAGTCGGCCACGATCTGAACACCCTAGCGGGCGTTCCCGCCGAGCGGCTGCATGTCATCCCCAACCCGATCGTATCCACGGACTTGATTGATCAAGCTGCCGCCCCTCTGGAAGACCCGTGGCTCCAAGACAGCCGCACCCAGAAGATCCCCGTGGTCCTCGGGGCGGGTTCGCTGGAACTGCGCAAGGACTTTGCCAGCCTGATCCGCGCATTCGCCAAGCTCCGGCAGCGACGCCCCCTGCGACTGGTCATTCTAGGCGAGGGCCGCGAACGCACGAATCTGGAACAGCTCGCCAGAGATCTCGGGGTGGAGCAGGACCTGCGACTACCCGGTTTCCAGTACAACCCTTACGCCTGGATGGCACGCGCCAACGCATTCGCACTCACATCCAAACGCGAGGGGTCCGGGGCCGTGCTGATCGAAGCCCTCGCCTGCGGCACCCCATGCGTAGCCACCGACTGTCCCTCCGGCCCCGCCGAAATACTGGACCAGGGCACCCTGGGCCCCGTTGTGCCCATAGGCGACATCGAGGCCCTGGCTCAGGCCCTGGACACCCTGCTGACCACACCGCCAGACCCGGCCACCCTGCAGGCGGCTACTCTCCCTTTCACCGCAGAAGCCTCAGCGCGGGCCTACCTGAAGGCGCTGAGGCTCGCCCCGTAATGCACCGCTGAATTGTCCGGCGCAGAAACCCTGTGCTCTAATCTCGCCTCCCGCATGCGCCACCAGCAAGGGCTTCAAAACGCGTGATAATTTCCCACCGCCATCAGTTCGTATTCATCAAGACACGCAAGACCGCGGGTAGCAGCCTCGAAATCGGGCTTTCACGCGTATGCGGCCCTCAGGACATCGTGACCCCGCTCAGCGAAAACCGCGGCGAGGAATCATTCCGGCGTCAGGAAGGGGGCATCGGCCCCATCAATTACCTCAAACCCGTTTCCAGGCATCGCGGCTTCAAGGAGTGGCGGCGGTTGCTCACGCGCGGGCAACGGGCCAGCTACGGTCAGCACACCCGAGCACCCGAGATTCGCGACCTGCTCGGGGAAGACAAATGGAACCGCTATTATCGTTTCACGGTCGAGCGAAATCCCTGGGATCGCGCCCTGTCCCGCTATTGGTGGCAAAAGCACCGCTGGGAGAGCAAGGGGCGTACCGAGTTCCCCAGCTTGAGCGAATACCTGGCCTGGATGGAGCAGCACAAGCCCCACTGGTTGAGCAACTGGGGGCATTACACGATCAATGACGAATTGGCCGTTCACAAGGTGTTGCGCTACGAGACGCTGAGTGCCGACCTGGAGGCCCTGCAGTCCGAACTGGACATGGATGGTGACATCTCGCTACCGACCTACCGCGCGAAGGGCGGCTTTCGCAAGGACAGCCGGCATTACAGCGAAGTCCTTGGGCCAGAGGACCGCGCCATCATTGAGCGCGTCTGCCACCACGAGATATCTGTCCTCGGCTACCGCTTCGAGGACGCCTGAACGTGGCTGCAATCACGCGCAAGCGGGGTCCGGCGCGCCGACTGGTCCAACTGGTCCGCCGACGCTGGCGGCGCTGGCGCGCCGATGTCCACATCGTCTCCTACCCCAAATGCGGCCGCACCTGGCTGGTCGTTCTGCTCAGCAAGGCCCTGGAGCTCCACTACGGCATCCGCCTGCGCAAACCCTTGCGCCTGCGCGGCTACTGCAAGCCATGGCGTGATATTCCGTACATCCTCCAACACCATGACGGCGGCCCCGAATTCCAGTACCCCGAGGAGCTTGATACCGACAAGTCCGCCTACGCCCGCAAGAAAGTCGTATTCATGGCCCGCGACCCCCGCGACGTTCTGGTCTCTTCCTATTTCCAGAAGACCCGGCGCAACGCGAACTACGAGGGGACCATGGACGACTACGTCCACGAACGCCGCGGCGGCATCGAGACCATCGTGGATTTCTACTCCATCTGGGCGCGCAACCGCCACGTACCCGAAGACTTCCTGCTATTGACCTATGAGGACCTTCACGCCGATACCGCGGGCGAACTACGTCGGGTGCTGGACTTCATGGGCATCCACGGAGTGAGCGATACGGTAATCGCGCAGGCAGTCGAGTACGGCCGGTTCGACAACATGCGCCAACTGGAGGCCAGCAATGCGATGGGCTCCAGCGCCCTCGCCGCCCGCGACCAGGACGATTCCGACAGCTACAAGACCCGGAAAGGCGAGGTGGGGGGCTACCGCGAATACCTCGACGGGAAGAGTCTCCAGCACGTAGAAGATGTCATCGCCTTGCGCCTGGACCCCTGGTTCGAAAGATACAGGCACCAGGGCACGCCAGCGCATAACGAAGCCAACCGCCCCCCAACCCCGGATGCGGCTGCGCCATGAGCACCCGAGCACAACCGCCCGTCATCATCATCGGCATGCACCGATCGGGTACGAGCCTCCTCACCCGGGTTCTGCAGGAGTCCGGCTTCTTCATGGGCGTTGGCGCCAGCCGCAACGAGGAGGCGGCCTTCACCAACGCAATCAATGCCTGGCTTTTTCGCGAAGCGTCCGCCACCTGGGACCGGCCCGAATCCCTCGACTGGCTGCTCGCAGACGAGGCACTCCAGCCCTGGCTTCTGGACTACATGCGCGACACGGTCGACGGTCCGTCCAGTCTGCGATTCCTGGGGCTACAGCGAAGCCTGCGGGGGTGGGGCCTGAGCCGCCAGCAAACTCCATGGGGATGGAAAGATCCCCGCAACACATTCACGCTGCCGCTGTGGCTGGAGCTCTTTCCCTCTGCCCGTGTCCTCCACATCGTTCGCCACGGCGCCGATGTAGCCGCGAGTCTGCTCACACGCCGTCGCGATGTGTTCAACAAACGCACGCGCCGCTACCGGCAGTATCGCCAGATGTATCGGATGAACCCCTTCGGACCAGGGCGCCGAGGATTCGCGCCCCAAGTTCGTTGCGGCACGCTGGAGGGCGGGCTCGATCTCTGGGCCCTTTATGTGACGAGGGCGCGCCAACACCTGCAGACGTTGGGAGACCGGGGCCTGGAAATTTCCTACGAGGCACTGCTCACCGAGCCAGAAGGTACGCTGGACGCGGCCCTGCGATTCTGCGGGTGCCCGCTCGATCCCGCACAGCTGGCAGCGACAGCGGCAAGCTTCCGCCCTGATCGGGCTCACGCCTGGCACCAGGACGAGCAATTGCGCGAGTTTGCGGAGCACCACCGCCAAACCCTGCAGGCCCAGGGTTATGACTCGCGGCCCCATGGCGGATGAACTGCCCCCAGCCAGACAGCACGCGCGATCGCTTTGAATGTTTATTGGGGCCCTGACGCGCCTCGGTCGGTAAACGAGTATTCGAAGTACTCGATCTCCTGGCTGAACAGTTGCTCCACCTTCTCCCGTTCCTCCGGGCCGTAGTACTCCTGCCAGGGTTTGGGGTAGGTACGCCGCTTGGCCGATGACAGGGTGTCCACGCCCTCGATGCCAACCTGCGACAAGGCGTGCCGGAAATCGGCCTCCAGGTTTTCGTAACGCCCGACAAAGTCCACGGCCACCTCGTCATTGATGGTGTACATCGGCCAATTGTCATGCTTTTGCCGCCCCGAGCGGGCGTCGGCGATCACCTCGCTCAGAAAACCGCTAAAACTCGGGGGCGCTTCATCCTTCCGTGTGCGATAGAGGTAATCCGACACCGCGCGTTCGTACGGATTCCGGACAAAACAGAATTTGTAGTAGTCACGCCAGATATCGGGCATGGCATCGCGTATCTCCACCGCCGGGGGATGCGACGAGGAGGACAGCCCGAATTCCCGTTTGAAGCGCTTTTTCATTACTTTGTTCAGCGCCGATGCCCAGCCCCGCCGCTTGAGCATTGCGCTCCAGAGTTCGGAAATACCAAGAGGTGTCAGAAGCTGGCGCCGCATCCAGGGCTGCATAGCCCCCTCTGCCTGAATGCTCTCGTGGACACTACCCAGCATCACGTCGTCCGGACCGAGATGCGGCGCGAGAGAGACCTTCATCGAACTGCCGGCGACCTTGCGGCAGTGGATGAAGATGAAGCGATGCCGATGGCTGATGATCATCCCTGCACTCCTCGCATAACAACCTGGTTCGCGACTCCCGACTCCACGAGATTCATGTCGATTTGAGCCCCATCACCTGCAGGTACTGCAGCGCAACCCGGTCACTGCGAAAGCGATCCAGCCCATCACGCAACACATCGCTCCTCGGAGGATCGCAGAGGGTCGCATCCATCGCATGGCACATCGCCTCGACATCTCCGACCGGAACCAGTCGCCCCACACGCCCGTTCCGGAGAATCTCGCGCGGACCAGACGGACAGTCTGTAGCGACCACGGGCACGCCCGCCGCCAGGGCCTCCACGATCACATTACCGAGCCCTTCATACCGGGACGACAATACAAACAGCGCCGCACGGGCAAAGTACGGGATGGGATCCGGCACGTACCCGGGCAGATCCACCGCCTCGGACACGCCGAGTTGCTCTGCCCGCTGCCGCAGTGACTCGCGTAGTGGGCCATCGCCCAGGATCACCAGTCGGGCTGGCTGGCGCGCTGTCAGACAGGCAAAGGCCTCAATCAGGGTGGCGAAATCCTTCTGCCCAGTCAGCCGGCCCGCACCCACGATCACGGGCGGGCCCTCACCTTGAAACCAGGGGTGGTCGACCGCGTTTGCGGCGCGCTCGGGAATATCGGGCGTCACGGTCGGGTTGTAGATCACCTGGACCTTGTCCGTGGGCATGCCAAAATGCGTGGTCAGGTCGTCCCGTACGCCTTCGGAGATCGCAATCACACAATCCGCCTGGCGATACAAAAGCCGCGCCGTCCAGCGCTTGAAACGCCGCCGGAGCGTCTGGCTCGGAGTATTGGTGACCTTCACGAATACCGGCACAGGGCAGCCTGACAACCGGCGCGCAATAACGGCAACCTTGGCTGCGTGATCCTTGGCGGTTAGCAGGGCATCGGGCGGGTCTTCTTTCAATAGACGTGCCAGCTTGCGAATGCTGTCCAGCTTTCCGCCACTGGCAAGATCGACCACATCCACCTCGGATGGTATTTCGTCGGGATACGGGACTACGCCCCCGCGCGTAAGGATCAGCTGCGGCTGCACCCCCTGCGCGAGGAACTCCCGACACAGGATCACCATTTTGCGCTCAATACCGCCCCACGCCTTGAAGGGCGAGAGGATCGCGACCCGTGGTTTTCCCAACACCTGCCCTCCATTAGACGCGACCGATGATAGCGCAGACGCCCTGGAAACGCTGACCCGCGTCGGCCCGCGGATGGGCATCGGCGGGCCAGCCTGCAGGGGAGAGAGGGGACATGAGCGTGCTACAATTCGTGAACTATGCACGCCTCACGCTTCTTCAGTGAGCGGTTCAATCCGCTCCTATCCAGCCTTGATGGTCGAGTACAGAAGCATCGCGTCAACCCCCGCATCCTGGTATCCACGTCGCAACGCTTTGTGTTTTACCGGATTCCCAAGGCCGGACACTCCACCGTCGGAAACACCCTCTTGCGCTATGACCCGTCGATCACCGACGAACAGCGCGAGGCAGTCCAGGCCTCCGGCGACAAGATCGGTGTTTATCGCCATCCCCGCGACATCGGACTGATGCGCAGCCGCGAGGCCTGGCGCAACTATTTCCTGTTCACCTTTGTGCGCAACCCCTTTCATCGCACCCTGTCCGCCTATCTCGACAAGATCATGCGCGACCGCCCGCCCGCAGCGAAGAACCTTGGCACTGGGTCAGTGCAGAATGGAGCGCCCCTCAGTTTTGCCGATTTCCTCCAGCGCCTGGAAAACGGAGCCCTTTATCGTGGTCCCCACTGGGCACCCCAGGTCAGTTTGTTACCCCGCGACCGCAGCCGGCTGGATTTCACGGGCAGGCTGGAGCGCATCGACAGCGATCTCCCAGCGCTGGTTGAAAAGCTCTTCGGGACCGAATCCCTTGCAGAGGTACACAACTGGGATCCTCACCGGACTGGCTCGTCCAACAAACTTGCGGACTACTATGGCGGACCCGAGATCGACCGCATCCGCAAACTGTACCGTGAAGATTTCGAAGCCTTCGACTACGCACTCGAACCGAACGAGTGAGGCACGCCAACGTTACGGTCGCCAGGCCGGATCATATCGCCCAACGGTAAAATCCTGCTGATACAAGGCGGCCACACGCGGATAGAGCGAGTCGTCGTAGAACTCAGCCACTCGGCCCGCCGCACCCTGAACCTTGCCCTGATAGCTGCGCTCCAGCGAATGGGGCTTGCTCAGGTCCAGTGACACTGGGAGTGTTACACCCACCGCCGCACACACCCGCTTCATCTCCTCCCTCAGGTTTTCCAGCTGACCGACATGATCGAACTCATCCGGAGGCGCCATCAGCAGGTCGCACTGCGGCCAGAAATGCTTGTTTACCCAAAGACCGCCCGTCTCGAGGAACCCAACGAATTCGGAAAAACCGTCCGCATCCTGACGCCCGGCCCCCGGAAAACAGGAATATCGAGACTTGGCCGATGCCACCTTGTCCAGAAAGCCCGAAAGGCAGCGCGCGTAGGGATTACGAAAAATGGTAAATCGGTAGTAACGGCGCGCCGCCAGGAGTTCCCGAACCGAGAGATCATCCAGTCGCTTCCCCGAACTGCGCGCGCTTTTCAGCTCCGACCGATAGGCCGCCCGCGTCATCGGCGTGCCCGCTGAAATGCTTTCGCCCGCCACCAGCTCGTTCAAGTAGAGGGAAATGCTTGAGTTACCCGACTTCTTGATCCGGTTATAGATCAACCCCAGGTCAGGATAGACATGAGCGCGGTCCATGGTGGCCACCCGCAGTCCTCGCGTAGCGGTCAGCCACGCGACTTTGGAACGAGTCAGCCTCTTACGGATACTCGGTGTGTGTTTTGCCATAACAGTACTCGATATCACCGCGGCCGAGATGCGAGGCAGCGTAAGGGTTCCCCGCAAAGGGGCGCTGGAACGCCGTCCCCTTCCATCGGGGTGGTACCACGCCCAGCCTAACCTTCGTTATGTTCCAGACTGTCCGCGAGAAATCGGGCCGCCTTGTCAGGGGGCGCGCTCGAATCCAGGTGCACAAGCGGGATGCCCCTGTCGCCGCAGATGCTCGCAGCAATCTCGGTAATGTCGAGAGCCTGCTCAACCATTTCGTGGAAACGTGTTACGTCCGGGTTGCGCTGGCGCAGGCGCGCATTCACGAGATCGGGCGGGGCGACCACCAGAACCAGCGCGTCCGGGGCCGGCATGCTGTCCAGATAGGCCTGGACCTGTTCCGGCGACGCCCCCTGACCCAGACTAATGGCCCGCTGGGCAAGTCCTTCGTCAAACGGAATCCAAGTGTTTCCCGGCAACCGTTCGGTCGCTCGTGCCAGTGCGACACTACCCATGAAGCTCTGCATCCGTTCCAGCGCAAGCGCCTCTCCTCCCTCCGACTCGCCACCGCGCACCAGCGCCAGACGCAAGAACTCGGGCCATGGGGATCCGGCCTCGCGCAGGGATCGGAACTCGTGACGCACCATCTCCTTCTCAAGCTTGGGGCGCATCCATCGTTGCAGACCCTTGCGGGCGTACAGGGCCGCCTCAAACCGTCGCCGGAAAGCGCCCGCGCCCTGACGCTCCTGATAGGTCCACAGCGGAAGTAATCGTGGAGATGCGGCCTCGATACCCCGACGTTTCCATTCTGCCTGGAGAGGTCCGAGCAGCGCGGTCTTGCCCACACCAGGCGGCCCCATCAATTCCAGTCGACGCATGCGTTAATCCACCCTGAGAGCAGAGCGCAGCTTTTCGCTGGCACCCACAAACTTGTCTCGACGCTTGTGCGAAGCAGCGCTCGCAAACTGGGGGCGAAAGGCATGCGCGAGCGCCATCGACAGCAGCGAGGCAACGCGGTGCTCCGGGCACCATTCGCGCCCGGCGGAATGCCACAAAGAAGCCATTTCCGGGTCGTAGTCGCCCCGCAGATAGTTTGTGCGCAACGCAGCATTCACCGGCGCGGTCCCGCGCAGGAGCGACAGCGCGTCGTAGAAAAAAGGTAACGGTTGCACCCGTTCCAGGTCGATCAGCACAACACGGCCATCCGGACGAACAAAGACATTCCCGTTGTGACAGTCGCCGTGGCATTCGAGCAGGGGCGCCTCGCGCAGGACATGTTCGACACCCGTCTCATACTGATCCAGCGCCCTGCGCAACCAACCCGGAAGGTTCCATCGTCGAACCTCGCTCCAGACCCGATCGAGGTCGAAACAACCCTCGCAATGCTCGACATGGTGCTCGCAACTGGCCAACAACTGGCGATATACCGGATCCCATTGCGCTTCGTCCGCATCACGGACAGGAACACCATCGACAAAGGATTCACGGACGGCAAAAGCACCCGGGATCTCCACCGTGGCCTGGTGAATCTCGGGGCAGGGATAGGACCGTGCCAGCCACTGTGCATGGCGTAACAGCCTGTCGACCTGCCCCGGGCGATCGGTTACCCGAAGCATCCAGCGCCGCTCTCGATCCACCAGCAATGTCCAGTCGCTACGCGCAATCAGCGTATCGCAGGTCCCGGCAGCACCTCCTGCCTGCAGCCCGCGCTTGCGCCCGGCATGGCCCTGTCCGGCGGAACGCAGAAGCCTTTTCTGATACGCATCGGGGTGAACGCCGTCCTTTGGGCAGTAGGCCACACCCGCGGACACCTGCCATTCTCCTCGCGTCAGCTCCGGTTCCACCCAGCGCAGCTTGAGCCGCGTTTGCCGCGCCTGCTTCCATTGGGCGAAAAGACCCTTCAACGCGGCATCCCCTGCCCCGGAGACGCCAGGCCGAAAAAGTCGAGGTATGCCCGGGCGGCCGTTTCCGCCCGAAAGGGGCGCACCGCATCCTCGCGCTCGAACGCGGGCCCCTCGCCACGCAACGTACGATCCAGGGCATCGGCAAGGGCCTCGGGATCCTGCATCGGCACCAGGGTGCCAAAACGACCATCGGCGAGGATCTCGCGCGGTCCACTGGGGCAATCGGTCGACACCACGGGCACGCCGAGTCCCAGGGCCTCCATCACCACATTGACCAGACCCTCCCAGCGAGAGGACAGCGCAAACACGTCAGAACGCGCCATCCATGCATAGGGATTGGAGACGAAGCCCGGCAGATCCAGGTCGCCCTCGATACCCAGTTCCCTGGCGAGGGCCCTCAGGGCAGCTTCCTCGCGCCCCTTGCCGAGAATGATCAGCCTTGCCTCGCGCCGTTCCCTCAGGCGGGCAAATGCGCGCAGCAAGGTCGGGTAATCCTTTTGCGGCACCAGGCGCCCTGCTGACAAGATCACGGGGCAGGTCTTGTTGACTAACCAGGGATGGTCCACGGACTCACAGGCCCGCTCCAGCGTAGACGGGGCCACCGAGCCACTGTAAATACGCTGTACGGTCACCCCTTTCAGGCCCACGGTATCCACCAGATCATCACGCACACCGTCGGAAACGGCGATTACCCCGTGCGAACGCGGATACCAGCGACGAATCTGACGGAACTTCCGTTCCCGCCGCAGCGGCTCAGCCGCCAGCTTTTCCGATTCACCAAAGGTATTGGGTACGCTCAGGAAGCGCTTCGCCCCCGTATCCGGCAGCATGCTCACCTGAGCCAGGATCATGTTGGTGATATGGTTCACCGAGAGGATCACCCGCGGCCGACGTCGTCGCAGGTAGCGCCAAAGGGCCAGAGTAGTCGCGAATTTCCCGCGGGTACCAAGGTGCACGCACGCCACCGATGATGGCATCTCGTCGGGGTAAAACATCTCCCCGTCGCGGAAAGTCACCAACTCCACCGACCAGCCCTCGCGCGTCCACACGTGGATCTGATTCATCAGCCGCCGATAGGTACCTCCCCACGGCCGAAACATCCCGAAAAGCACGATATCCGGCACGCCACGTCATCCGTTTGTGCGGGGGGCGTTAATGTGCCGGGCCAGGGCCGCGGCAACCATTGGCGCCAGGAACATCGTATACAAGTGGATCTGCTTGAATGAATCGAGAAAATACGTGCCCAGCATCGCCACCAGCATGAAAGGCACGAAACCGATCGTCGTAAATGCCAGCCCCAACCCTACGCGATCCGTGCGCGGCCGCGCGCGTACCTGGCGAAAGGCCTCCCAGATGATGGCTATGAAGAACGCGATCATCAGGACATATCCAATTCCGCCCAGGCGCGAAAGCAATTCCACGTGGGCGTCATGAAAATGCCCCGAGCGACCTTCAAGCACCGGTGGCAGAGGGCGCTCTGCCATCATGTGGTAGGGATCTCCGGGGCCCCATCCCGTCATTGGGCGGTCGAGCCACAGCTGGATGGCGAACACCTTGTACGCACCGCGGGCTCCGACATTGCCATCCTCGAACTCCCAGGCATCTTCCAGGCTCTCCATGGCCAGGATCTCACCAATCGCGTCCGCTCGGTCCATCGCACGACGTTCGATCTCGTCCCAGGCAAAGTGGACCCCGGAAGCAAACAGGGCCACCAAGACCAGCAATCCTGCCATCACGGGTGGACGGCGCAGCTCGCGGCGGAAGTGCCAGGCCAGCAGAATGGCCAACACTGACAAGGCCACGATCAGGGACAGCCATCCTGTGCGCGACTTGGTGACGAAAATGGCGACCAGGAGCATGACCACGGCCACCAGAACACCGCTGGCGCGGAACGCAATAGCCCAAGTGCCGCGCGCCCGGGGTTGGACGCCATTACCCAGTAGCAAAGCCGGCACGAACATCAACAGGCCGATCAGCATCGCCCCCATCGCCAGGGCGGCCCGCGAATGCCCCATACCGAATATGTAGCGGAAGGTTCCGGTGAGGGCCTGATTGAAGTCTTCCCAGGACCACGTGGGCAGTATTTCGAAGAAGAGAAACCCAAGGGCCATTACTACCAGGGCACCCACGGCGTGACGCAACCAGTCGCCAGTGGCCACCAGCGCCATGGCCAGAATCAGTACGGGTAATGCAAGGATACGGACCCAGGTCCCCATACCGTCCAGATGTTCGCTGGACAGCTCCGGCTGTTCGATAAAGGCCGCCGACAACCCTCGCAAAAGCACATAGACGATAAATGCCACGGCAATCCAGAACACCGGGCTACGAATGACACCCTGCCAGTGGCGCACTACTACAAGAGCGGTGATGATCAGCATACCGAACTGGGCAAGCTGCCCCAGCGTAATGCTGAGCGGCGACAGGAAGGCGAACACATACACACAGGCGATAGCCGCATAGCGAAGCCCGCCCTGTGATAGCCCAGTGGAATTCATGGGCACGGCGCGCCCGTTCATTGCTGTCATGCGAGTCTCGTTGGTTGTTCGTGCAGGCGTAGAAACCGACCACCTTTCGGGGCGGCATCTGACTCATGGAAAATCGGTCGCCAGTATAATGGGTGCTCACAGGGGGTACAGCCCAACAGCGCCCATCGTCACGTCCCCATCATGGGTCCGGATCACAACCAGAGAAACCGATGCGAGGCGCCCGTTGCGATTGCCCGATGCCAGACGATAACCGCGTTCACATTCCGCGCCATCGGCCTGACGCCCGCGCATTGGCGCCGGACGCGGCAAACCATGCCCCGACATCGCCCGGCACATGCCTCGAGCGCCTGGCCCGAAACCGGTGGATCCTGCACGACACGTCACTGCTCCCAACGGTTTCCGAGGAGTTGTTTCAGCCACAGAGGCTGCGTCAGCAGGGGGCTATAACCGCAACCCGTACCGGGCGCCGGACCACCCACTTCCTCAGGCACGAAGAACTCGACCTTGTATTGCGGCACTACTGGCGCGGCGGCTGGATCGCCAGACTGTCGGAAGACCACTACTGGTGGACCGGCCTCGCGCGCACACGCCCATTGCAGGAATGGCACCTGCTGCGTGCCTTGTATGATCTCGGTCTCCCGGTCCCCCGCCCTGTCGCAGCCCGGGTCGTCCGCCACAGCCTGTGGTATTCGGGGGACTTGATCACCACCGCTATCCCAAAGGCCCTGCCGCTTGATGAATACATCCGGGAAGAACTCGACACCCCGGCCCTGTGGCGCGGAATCGGGACCACCGTTGCCCGTTTCCACAATGCCGGCACCTGGCACGCCGACCTCAATGTTCGCAACATCCTGGTCGGACCAGGTGACGAGGTCTGGCTGATCGACTGGGACCGGGGTCGCCTCGGCGTCCATCGAGGGCTGAAGCGTAACCTGACCCGGCTACAGCGTTCGCTGGCCAAGTGGTCCGGCACACGGGAGCGAGGAGCCAGAGGCTGGTCCCATCTGCTGCAGGGCTACAACGACGAACGAAAACCGGCATGACGACCAGGCGGCTGGCTGTGCTCGTGTCCTACACCGGCGATGGTGGTGTCGAGAAGATGATGAACCATCTTCTGCGAGGCTTCGTGGATGCCGGCATCCAGGTTGACCTTCTGTTGCTGAAGGCGCGTGGCGGTCATCTCGAACAAATCCCCGAGGCCGTGAACGTGATCCGGCTGGACGCACGAACCTCTCTGCTGGCGCTGCCCGCCGTCATCGGTTATCTCCGCCGTCAACGCCCGGCGGCATTACTGGCCGCCAAGGACCGTGCCGGCCGCGTGGCCCTGCATGCACGGCGTCTGGCGCGGGTACCCACAAGGGTCGTTCTCCGGATGGGCATGCACCTGAGCGGTTCGCTTGCCGGCAAGACCTCGTTGCAAAGGCTGCTCCGTTATCGCCCTGTCAGGCGGCTGTACCCGCAGGCGGATGCGATCGTTGCGGTAGCGGGTCCGGTCGCGGAGGACCTCGCCCGCATCGGCAGCATCCCGCCGGAGCGGTTCCGCGTGATTCCCAACCCGGTGATCTCCCCGGAGCTGCCTGAACGCGCGGGGCAGGTCGCAGATCATCCCTGGCTGGATCCGGCCGCCCTGGAAGAGACACCGGTCGTGCTGGCCGTCGGTCGTCTGAAACCGCAGAAGGATTTCGCGACGCTCCTTCGGGCTTTCGCTCGGTTACACGCTCAGCGCACCTGTCGGCTGATCATCCTGGGAGAAGGGCCCGAGCGGGCCCGACTGCAAAACCTGGGGCGGGAACTGGATATCGCGGACCATGTCGATCTGGCGGGCTTCCGCGCCAACCCGTATCCGTTCATGCGTACGGCCAGCCTGTTGGTCCTGTCATCACGCTTCGAGGGTTCGCCCAACGTCCTGGTCGAGGCCATGGCACTCGGGACGCCGGTCGTCGCCACGGACTGTCCCAGTGGTCCACGCGGCATCCTCGACGGCGGGCGCTTTGGACCGCTCGTTCCTGTAGGCGATGCTGCTGCACTGGCCGATGGTATGGCCCGAGGGCTGGATGCACCGACCGAACCGGCCCAGCTCCAGCAGGCGGTCGCCGACTACACCGTTGAAAAGAGCGCCCGCGCCTACCTGGATGCGCTGGGCCTCGTATCGACCTTAAAGCCGGACACCAACACCCCATGAAAGCCCCCATCCTCATCGATCTGCCCACCGAAAATCTCGAGCGGTATCTCGACAAGCGCGACCCGGCGACCAAGGCCCGGTTCTTCATGGATGGGTTGCTCCTTCCCCGGGGCGTGCGTCGCGGACAATGGCACCGGCGGACCAAACCCTTTGACCAGCACCCGATCTACGGACTGCTGGAACACCTGCTGAACGAAGGGCGCAACCGAGACGAACACATCAACGCGCTGCGGTACTACTATCGGGAGCGGGGCAAGACCGCGGACCAGGCCGAGGACAAGATCGCCCGCTCCCTGGACAAGTACCTCGAACGATACCGCGGGCTGGCTCGAAGCATGGCCGAGAATGGATATGTGGCCGGTCTGGGCAAGGACGAGATTGGCGTGGCAATCGGCCCGGACGGCGAATTCATTAAGGTGGCGAACGGCAATCACCGGCTGGCGGTGGCCCGCTTGGTCGGTGTCCCACAGGTGGTCGGAGAGATCCAGTTCGTGCACCGCAACTGGCTGCGCCGCCAGCCCCCGCAACGCGACGTCGACGAGACCCTGCTGCATACCCTGGGCTCGCTGAATGCCCGACGCAATCCCGCGGATTCCTGACACACCCGCGGTTACAATACCGCCACTGCCCCCTGCCAGCCTCCGCTACATGCTGATTTCATACCGCAAGAATTTCCTGTTCGTGCACATCGCCAAGACGGGCGGGACCAGCATCCGGGCGGCGCTGCGGCCGTACCGCTGGGGCGGGTGGTACAGCATTCCGCTGTGGGCGGCGAGCCAGGTCAGCCAGCTGACCCGCCCCCGGCACAAGCTGGGACTGAAGTTCCCCCGCCACGCGAAAGCGATCGCGGCGAAGGAGATGCTGCCGGAGCCGGTCTACCGCGAGCTGTTCAAGTGCGCGATCGTGCGCAACCCGTGGGATCTTCAGGTGAGTTCCTGGCATCACATCCAGCGGGAGAAGCCGGAGGTCCTGAAAGGGGTCAAGTCCTTCGGAGATTTCCTGCGCCTGAAGTTCGATCCCGAGCGCCCGTACGACTACATGCTGGACACCTCGGCGGAGTTGCAGCACGAGTACATCGTGGATCTCCAGGGCCGGGTGATCGTCGACTTCATCGGCCGCTACGAGAACCTGCAGGAGGATTTCCGGACCATCTGCGACCGCATCGGGATACCTGCGCCGGAGCTGCCGCATCTGCGCCGCGCCACCGAACGCGACGACTACCGGACCTACTACGACGATGCCCTCGTGGAGCTGGTCGCGCAGCATTATCGCCGCGACCTGGACCTGCTGGGCTACCAGTTCGATGCGCCGCACACCGGAAACGGGTGACCGCCCGGAGATCCCCGGGCTTGGAACGCTCGCACTGGAACAGTGCATTCACGAGTACCCGGGCAAACGACGGATCTTCCGCGCCCGGCTTGCCAGTGGGCAGCCGGTGGTCGCCAAGTTCTACCTTGGACGCATCGGCCAGTGGGCCGAATGGCGGCGCGGGACGCGTGGAGCGCGCCTGCTGGAAGCCGCTGGCGTCCCCGCTCCAGCCGTACACCACGCCGCTTACTGCCCCCGATACCGCGCCTGGCTGCTGGTCCTGGATCTCGTCGAGGCGGACGAACCCTGGCCACCGTCCGGGGAAGACCCGGGAGACCAGGCCCATGCACGCCTGCTGGCCACACTGGCCGAACACCATCGCGCCGGCATCGTCCAGAACGATCTCAACTGGCTGAACTTCATCCCCCGTGAGGGGCGTCTGTTCGCCATCGACGGAGATCGCGTGCGTCGCCGCAACGGGCCACTCGGCCGCCGAGCGGCCCTCGACCACCTGCAACGGCTGTACGCCTCCAAGACCCGCTTGCCCGAGACACTAATACGGGAGGGCTTCCGGCAGTATCACGAAATGAGAGGCTGGGAAGTGACGGAAGCTGGGTTGCAACGCTGCCTGCGCGACCTGCGCCGTGCCCGCCTCCGGCACGCCCGCCGCGTCGCCCGGCGGGCGTGCCGGGGGTGGAAGCACTACCCCCGATTCCGTATGGATGAGCTCGGGGTGATTCATGACCGACGGGCGCTTGCCCGTGGACAGGCCGAACACCTCGCTCGCCAACTGCACGAAACCGGCGAACTGCCGGATGGGCTCTCCGGCCATGCCGATCGGTCATACCGGGCACAGCGAATCGATGCCCACTGGCAGGCGCTACCCGGCCTGCTGCGCCCGGTCCTCACGCGCCAGATCGCCCGGCGGGCCTGGAGTCATGCCCTCACGCTGCGGCGTCTGGGACTCTCGGTGCCGCGGCCGGTAGCGATTATCGCCGCAGATCGCGGCCTGGTCTGGCTGGTCTGGGAGACGGACCCGGAGTTGCGCCCGCTGAATGCCGCCAGCGATCCCCCGGGAGCGGCGGCCGAGACCCTGTGGGCCGAGCTGCGCGATTACGGGATCCGCTTTCGGGGGCGGGACCCGCGCATGCTGGGCAGCGATGGCCAGGCGCTGTGGATCCTTGATCCCCTGCCGCTGGCCTTCGGACGTCCGGAGTCGCGGGGGTTTCTGCGGGCCGCGGAGGGCGACCGGTCATGGCTGGAACGGGTCAGTAAGCCTCGCTGAACCAGCGGGGACTCAGTCGATTCCCCAGCGACGCTCCTTGGCGTCGTTGGCGACCCGGCCCGGCCAGGCAATCAGGTTCTGGATGCGCTGCATGTAGGGCGGGATCACCTGTTTCCAGGCATCGTCGGGCCGTATCTGGCTGCCCTCGGTCTTGCGAAAGACATCCGCGGAACCGATGTTGTGGTGCGGCATCTCCGCCCAAGCGTCGAGCTGCGGCCGCTCGAACTCCAGACCCAGCCGGGCCATCAGCTTCGGCAGCTGATCTTCCGGATCGTACGCCAGCTTTTCGTAGTTCAGCACGATGTGCGGCTCGTTGCGCAGGAGGTAGTAGAGCCGCAGCGAGCGATGCGAATACGAAAACGTGGGGATGTAGTTCTGCTGTTTGCGCTTGCGCAACGACTGGGCGCGGCCGCGCGGGTCACGCAGGACATGGATCGGAATGACGTCGATGTCGGGCGCGGCCATCAGGCGTCGCAGGCGCTGCACCGATTTGGAGTTGTCGGTCACGAACGGTACGTTGCTGACCTCGGAGACCACCTCGAACAGCGTGCGATTGTGTTCATTGAAACGCGCCGGATCGCGGGCGTGCACATCGAGCGTCTCCAGGGTACAGCCAAGACGTTCCTCCAGGCGGGCATTGACGGCCGACCAGAACTCGCACTCCCAGAAACTGGGGGCACCACAGGGACAGGGATGCTTGCGCGCATAGTGTGCCAGCCGCCGCACCCCGCCCAGCGCCCGAATCTGGCTGTGGGCGTCCAGCAGGATATCCGTCAGCGTCGAACCACTGCGGCCCATCCCCACAAGGTAGAGTACTTTCATCGTTGTTCCTGACTCGCTCGTATGCGTTCCACCACAGCGCTGGTGGAACAGTCGCCCATGAAATCCAGCACTCGTACCTCGCCGCCGTTCGCCACCACCGCATCGTGTCCGGCGATGGCGTCGGGTCGATAATCGCCGCCCTTGACCAGTACGTCCGGCAGGACGTCGGCGATCAGGTCGGCCGGGGTGTCCTCGGAGAACGGGACCACCCAGTCCACCGCGCCCAGGGCCGCCAGGACAGCCATGCGCTGGTCCAACGGATTCACCGGGCGTCCTTCTCCCTTCAGTCGACGCACGGAGGCATCGTCGTTAACCGCGACCAGCAGCCGGTCTCCTAGGGCACGGGCCTGGGCGAGATAGGCGACATGGCCGGCGTGCAGGATGTCGAAACAGCCGTTGGTCATCACGACCCGCTCGCCCGCTGAACGAGCCCGGCGCAGCACCTCCGCCAGCTCGGCACGGGACAGCATGCCCTGACCGGCCGCCCGGGGAGCGTAGATCTCGCGCTCGATCTCGGGCAGCGAGACGGTGGCGGTACCCAGCTTGCCGACCACGATGCCCGCCGCCAGGTTGGCCAGCTGCATCGCGTCCTCGATGGTCGCGCCCGCCGCCAGGGCGGCGGCCAGGGTGGCGATCACCGTATCGCCCGCACCGGTCACGTCGAACACCTCGCGCGCCCGGGCCTGCTGATGCACGGCCGCCTGCCCCTCGCGGAACAACGTCATCCCGGCCGCGCCGCGCGTGACCAGGAGCGCCGGGATCCCGCAGCGCTCCGTCACGCCGCGGGCCGCCTGTTCCAGGCTTTCATCGTCCGGACAGGGACCTGCCACACCCTCCAGTTCGGCGAGATTGGGGGTGATCAGATCCGCGCCTCGGTACCGCGAGAAGTCGTGGCCCTTGGGGTCCACCAGTACGGGGACTCCGGCGGCGCGGGCGGCCTGGATCAGGGGTTGCGGGTCGCGCAGCGCACCCTTGGCGTAGTCGGACAGGACCACGGCGCCGCAGTTGGCCAGCAGGGGTTCGACCTGCGGGAGCAGATCGGCGGCGCGGGTGCCGGGGAAACCGTCCTCGAAGTCGAGGCGGATCAACTGCTGATGACGGCTGATCACGCGCAGCTTGGTGATGGTGGCCGCACCCGCCTGGCGGCGGAAGTGGCAGGCCACACCCGACCCCTCGAGCAGACCGGTCAGTTCGGCCGCGGCCTCGTCCTCGCCGGTCACACCGACCAGATCGGCATGACCGCCCAGGGCAGCAAGATTCAGTGCGACGTTGCCGGCCCCGCCCGGGCGCTGTTCGATCTCGCGCACATGGACTACCGGGACCGGGGCCTCGGGCGAGATCCGGTCGGTACCGCCGTGCCAGTAGCGATCCAGCATCAGATCGCCAATCACCAGCACACGGGCCTGATCGAACGGGGGCAGGGAGAGCTTCATCGGATGCGTGCGCGGGAACGCCCGGGACGGGCACGATTCGCCCCGACATGTGCGCCGGGGGGCGGGTGCCCGGTGATCAGGCGTCGTCCTTCAGGATGAACTGGGTACCGCAGTACGGGCACTGGAAGCGGCCGTCCGGGGTCTCGTCGATCGGCAGAAAGACGCGCGGATGCGAGGCCCACAGCGCCATCTTCGGCGTCGGGCAGTGCAGCGGCAGGTCTTTCTTGGTGACCGTGATCTCCGGCTGCGCGTTCGCGGTCTCGTACTGGTCCTGGTGATGGGCGGTATCGGGATTGACCATGGTTTTCGTCTCGCGTGTTGGGGAAACACTGATTAATGCACGCGCTCGCGCTCGAGTCGCTTTTGCGTGCGAACAAGGCGCGGTGACTGCCGTGCAGTCATTCTGCACAAGGGAACCGCAACGCCGTTCCCGCGCAAAAGCGGCCGAGCCCCGTCTTTCAATAGCTTGTGGGGGTTGGCACCCCAGGTTCCCCGATCCTGCGTTGCGGTCCTTGCCGGTAGAACCACTACCGGCTGCGCACCGCGCCTTGTCTCGGAAAACCTGGGGTACCAGCGCGAGCGTGTACATTAATCAGTGTTTCCCTAGAGGTAGGTCAGCCACCCGTCGTGCTGACGGTCGCGGCCCTGTACGACATCAAAATAGCGCGATTGCAGGCGCTCGGTAATCGGTCCGCGGGTACCGGAGCCAATCGGGCGGTCGTCGACCTCGCGGATCGGGGTTACCTCGGCGGCGGTACCGGTGAAGAAGGCCTCGTCGGCGATGTAGACCTCGTCGCGGGTGATGCGCTTCTCCACCACGCGCAGGCCCTCCTCCTCGGCCAGGGTGATCACCGTGCGACGGGTGATGCCGTCCAACGCGGACGTCAGATCCGGGGTGCACAACACGCCATCGTGGACCAGGAAGATGTTCTCGCCACTACCCTCGGCCACGTAGCCTTCGGTGTCCAGCAGCATGGCTTCGTCATAGCCGCAGCGGGTCGCTTCCTGCAGGGCCATCATCGAGTTCATGTAGTTGCCGTTGGCCTTGGCCTTGCACATGGTCACGTTCACGTGGTGCCGGCTGTAGGAGGAGGTGCGAATGCGGATGCCCTTCTCCATCCCCTCGTCGCCGAGATAGCTGCCCCAGTGCCAGGCCGCGACCATCGCGTGCACCTTGAGGTTATCCGCGCGCAGCCCCATGCCCTCGGACCCGAGGAAGCACATCGGGCGCAGGTAGGCGCTCTCCAGGCCGTTGTCGCGTACCGAGGCGACCTGCGCGTCATTCAGCTCGTCGGCAGAATACGGGATGGTCATGCCGAGGATCTTGGCGGAGTTGAACAGGCGCCGGGTGTGGTCCTGCAGGCGAAAGATCGCCGGACCGCGCTCGGTCTTGTAGGCGCGCACGCCCTCGAACACGCCCATGCCGTAGTGCAGGGTGTGGGTCAGTACGTGGGTCTGCGCCTCGCGCCAGGGCACCATCTGCCCGTCCAGCCAGATCACCCCGTCGCGGTCGGCCATCGACATGTCTTGTATCCCTCTAGGCGTTCTCGTTCGCGGCCGGATCCGGCACGCCGAACAGCTCATTCCAGGTTTCGATTACGCGGTCGCGCACCGCCAGCAAGTCGTCGTCCGGTTCCTCGACCCGGGCGTCCCTACCCGCCAGCGTCAGGCGGTGGATGCGGTTGCGCAAATCCCGATAGGCATCCGCCAGCGTTTCGCTCAAGTCCTCGCTGATTACGCCCTCGTGCCCGAGGGTCTCCAGCGTGCGGATCTTGTCCGGCCAGTCGCAGACGGCGGGATGGTCGTGGGCGGATACCAAAACCCAGTATTGAACCATGAATTCGATATCAGTGATACCGCCCCGGTCGCGCTTGAGATGGAAGCCCTGGCCCTTCTTCGAAGCATGCTCGGCCAGCATGCGCTGGCGCATCTCGATCACCTCGGCCCGCAGGGCAGTGGCATCTCGTTCGCGGGTCAGCACCTCGTGACGAAGGGCATCAAACTCCCTGCCCAGCTCGGCATCGCCAGCGACAAAGCGCGCCCGCACCAGTGCCTGATGCTCCCAGGTCCAGGCGGACTCGTCCTGATAACGGCGAAAGGCCCGTAGCCCGCTGACCAGCAAACCGGAGGTTCCACTGGGCCGCAGGCGAGTATCCACCTCATACAGTCTTCCAGCCGGAGTGAATGCGCCCAGAAGGTGGACAATCCTCTGCGCGACACGGGCAAAGAACTCCGCATTGTCGATGGCTTTAGGCCCGACGGTTTGGGCCTCGTCACCCTCGGAGTCATGCAGGAACACCACGTCCAGATCGGAGCCGTAGCCCAGCTCGAAACCGCCCAGCTTGCCGTAACCGATCACCGCGAAGCGTGCCGGGCGAAGGTCGTCGCCCTCGCCACAGCGCGGCTCGCCATGACGCTCGACCAGCTTGTCCCAGGCCAGCTGGAGCACCCGTTCGAGCATTACCTCCGCCAACCAGGTCAGGTGATCGGAGACCTTCATCAGGGGCAAAAAGCCCATGATGTCCGCCGCCGCCACGCGCAATGTCTGCACCTGCTTGAACTGGCGCAGGCGGTCCAGCATCTGCTCGTGGTCCTCGCCCGGGAACTGCGCGAGTTCCGCTTCCAGTTCCTCGCGCAGTCCGTCCCGGTCCGGCGGGGCGTACAAGGCGCGCGGATCGAGCAACTCGTCCAGCAGGACGGGAAAACGCGTCAGCTGCTCGCTGATCCAGGGACTGGCCGCGACCAGCTTGACCAGCTGCGACAGCGCCAGCGGGTTCTCGACCAGCAGCGACAGATATACCGAGCGTCGGGCGATCGTCCGCACCATCTGCAGCGCGCGAGGCAGCACCGTATCCGGGGCGTCCAGCTCGGCCAGCGCCCCGACGAGTAGCGGCATCAGCCGATCCAGGCGCTGACGTCCAGTGGTGCTCATCGCACGTACGCCGGGGCTCTCGCGCAACTCCACCAGCCCTTCCAGGGCTGCTCCGGCGTCGTCGAAGCCAAGGGAGCCAAGAACCTCCCGCGCCACATCGTCGTCCAGCGATCCCTGCCACAGACGGTGCAGTTGCTGTTCGCGATCCGCCTCGGGCGAGCTGTCCATCGATTCGGCATCGTCGCGCTGAGGGGCAGTAAACACCTGCTCGAAATGGGCATGCACCCGGCGCTGCTCGCGCACCAGCGCCGCTTCGAAGGTCACCTCGCTGTCGAACCCCAGCGACAGGGCCAGACGCGTCCGATCGCCGGTGGAGCGCGGCAAGCGATGGGTCTGCTGATCGTTGAGCATCTGCAGACGGTTCTCGATCCGGCGCAGAAAGCGATAACTGCGCTCCAGTTGATCGACGGCGTAGCCTGGCAGCAGCTCGCGTGCGCGCAGCACCTCCATCACACCCAGCAGGTCGCGCCGCTGCAGGGCTTGGTCGCGCCCGCCGCGAATCAACTGAAACGACTGCGCAATAAATTCGATCTCGCGGATCCCGCCCTCGCCGTGCTTCACGTCCTCGTAACGCCCGCGCCGCGCGGATTCGTCGTTGATCATCTGCTTGAGTTCGCGCAGGTTGGCGAGCGTGCCGTAGTCCAGATAGCGGCGGTAGATGAACGGTCGCAGGCGCTTCATCAGCGCATCCCCCGCAGCCGCGTCCCCCGCCAGCGGGCGCGCCTTGATCAGGGCATAGCGCTCCCATTCGCGGCCATGCGCCTGGTAGTAGTCCTCCATCGCATCGAAGTGCATCACCAGCGGGCCCGAGTCACCGAATGGGCGCAGGCGCATGTCGACGCGATAGCAAAAGCCATCCGCGGTTACCTCGGACAGCGCCGCGATCAGGGCACGCCCCAGCTTCTGAAAGTACGCACCGTTGTCCAGCACCCGTTCGCCATCGGTCTCGCCAGTCTCCGCGTAGGCAAAGATCAGGTCGATATCGGAAGAGAAGTTGAGCTCGCCACCGCCGAGTTTTCCCAAGCCCAGCACGACCAGCGACTGCGCTGCGCCATCGGCCCCGCGCGGCTGGCCATGGCGGCCTTGGTAGTGTCGGTCGAGCCACTCCAGCGCCCCCCGGATCAGGCCCTGGGCGAGTCGGCTGAGGTCATGCATCACCTCGTCCAGGTCCGCACGCCCCTCCAGGTCCCGCCAGGCGATTCGGATCATCTCGCGATGGCGGATCTCGCGTAGCGCCTGTTTCAGTTGCTCTTCGCTGTCGACGTCTTGCAACGCGGTGCTCAGCATCGCGGCAAACGCTTCATCGTCGCGCTCGGGCACGTGCCCCTCGTCATCCAGGGTATCGAGCAGATAGTCCGGATGGCGCCCCACCGTTTGGGCGAGGTAGTGGCTGAAGGCCAGCGGGCTGGCCGACTGACCCGTCAAGCTGTCGGGCCACTGGGTCTTGTCGCCGAGGTCCTTCAGCAGGTGCGCGACCTCTTCGTCCAAAAAGGGAGGCAGGGCTTCGGGGTTCTCGGGCAGGGGCTTGTCCATGGGCCAAGCTTAGGGAAACACCCGCCAATGTGCATACCCTTTCTTCGGCGCGGCTCAAAGCCCCGATCCAGCAGCAGAAAATCGTTGACAAGGATGCGAACACAAATAACAATCGTTCTCGTCAATGTTTCCACGAGGAAGATTCAGCATGTCGTTTCGCCCCCTTTCCTGGCTGGTGATGGCCGCCGCGGCCGTGGCCGTCTCCATGCCCCTGGTCGGCTGCAGCCCGGCCGACGAAGACGAAGTCAACCTGTACTCGGCACGGCAGGAAAACCTGATCCAGCCCCTGCTCGAGCAGTTCACCGAGGAGACGGGCATCAAAGTCAATCTGGTGACCGGCAGCGCGGACAGCCTGCTGCAGCGCCTGCGCCACGAGGGGCGCAACTCGCCCGCGGATGTGCTGATTACTGTAGACGCCGGGCGCCTGCACCACGCACAGGCGGCGGGCGTGCTGCAGTCCGTGGAATCCAACACACTGAACGAGAACATCCCCGAGCGCTATCGCGATCCGGAAGGCGAGTGGTACGGCCTGTCACTGCGCGCGCGTCCGATCCTCTATCACAAGGACCGGGTCGATCCGGAAGACCTGTCCACCTACGAGGCCCTGACCGACGAACAATGGGAAGGCCGCATCTGCATTCGCTCGTCCGACAACGTCTACAACCAGTCGCTGGTGGCCGCGATGATCGCGACCGAAGGCGCGGAGGCCGCCGAGGCGTGGGCCGAGGGCATCGTGAACAACATGGCGCGCCGGCCGCAGGGCGGCGACCGCGACCAGATTCGCGCGGTAGCCGACGGGGTCTGTGATGTTGCGATCGCCAACACCTACTACCTGGGCCTGATGCTGGCCGGCGACGGTAGCGACCGCGATGTCGCCGAACAGATCGGCGTCTTCTGGCCCAATCAGGACGACCGCGGTACACACGTGAACATCAGTGGTGCGGGCGTCACGGCGCATGCCCCGAACCGCGACAACGCCATCCGCCTGATCGAGTTCCTGACCTCGCAGAAGGCGCAACAGTGGTACGCCGAAGCCAACCAGGAATACCCGATCCGGGATGACGTACCGGCCAGCGAGATCCTGCAGGGCTTTGGCGAATTCGAATCCGACGACATTGAGCTTCACCTTCTGGGGGACAACAACAGCGAGGCCGTGCGAATCATGGACCGCGTACGCTGGCGCTGATGCCCTTCGGGCCCACGCGTTTCGCAAGCCCCCGGCTCCGCCCGGGGGCTTGCTGTTTCTGCGAAGCCTTTAATGGGGGAACGGTCTTGGTGGTATTCGAAACAAGAACCTTTATTATTCGCACTCCATGAGCACCCAGCCCTCCAACCCAGCTCTGCCCGATACGCGAACCACTTCCCGGGGCAGGCCGCGACTGTCGTTCAGCCTGTGGTCGGTCGTGGCGATTACGGTGGCGCTGGTGCTCGCGCTGCCGGTCCTGGTGATCTTCGGGCATGTATTCATTCCGGCGGGCGAGGTCTGGGAACACCTGCGCCAGACGGTACTGGCCGACTACGTCACCAACTCCCTGGCGCTGGTGGTCGGCGTCGGCATCGGGGTGCTGCTGATCGGCGTCCCGGTCGCCTGGCTGGTCAGCATGTGCGAGTTCCCCGGACGCGGGATCTTCCAGTGGGCGCTGATGCTGCCGCTGGCGATGCCGGCCTACATCATCGCCTACACCTATACCGGCATGCTGGACTTCTCGGGGCCGGTGCAGAGCCTGATCCGCGACCTGACCGGGCTGGGCTACGGGGAGTATTTTTTCCCCGAGATCCGCTCGCTCGGCGGAGCGATGGTCATGCTGATGCTGGTGCTCTACCCGTATGTATACCTGCTCAGCCGCGCGGCCTTTCTGGAGCAGTCGGTCTGCGTGCTGGAGGTCTCGCGCACGCTGGGCCAGGGGCCATTCGGCGGGTTTCGCCGCGTGGCCCTGCCGCTGGCCCGACCGGCGATCATCGCCGGGCTGACCCTCGCGCTGATGGAGGTGCTCGCGGACTACGGAACGGTCGCCTATTTCGGCATCAGTACCTTTACCACCGGTGTGTTCCGCACCTGGTACGGGCTGGGCGACCCGGCCGCCGCCGCGCAGCTCTCGGCAGTACTGCTGACCTTCGTGTTCATACTGATCGTGCTGGAGCGATGGTCGCGTGCAAAGGCCCGCTTCCATCACACCAGCCGCCGCTATTCCACCCTGCCACGTTACCGCCTGAAGGGCTGGAAAGCCGCGGCGGCGTTCACCGCCTGCCTGCTGCCGGTGGTACTCGGCTTCCTGCTGCCCGCCGCGCAACTCTCGATCTGGGCGGTACAAACCACCGACCACTGGATGAATGCCCGCTTCGCCGAGCTGGTGTTCAACACCTTCTGGCTGGCGGTGGCCGCGGCCGTGATCGCCGTCGTCCTTGCGCTGGTACTGGCCTATGCCAAGCGCATGCAGGGCGGGACCTTCACCAATCTCGCCGTGCGCGTGGCGGGCATGGGCTACGCGATCCCCGGCACCGTGATCGCGATTGGCGTAATGATCCCGTTCGCCGCCTTTGACAACGCTCTGGATGGCTTCATGCGCGACACCTTCGGGCTGTCGACCGGGCTGCTGCTGTCGGGCACGGTGTTCGCCCTGCTGTTCGCCTACGCGGTGCGCTTTCTCGCGGTCTCGCTGCAGACCGTGGAGGCGGGGCTGGGCAAGATTCAGCCGAGCATGGACGATGCCGCCCGTTCACTGGGCATGCGCCCCCTGCAGACGCTGACCCGCGTGCACCTGCCGATCATGCGCGGCACCCTGCTGACCGCTTTATTGCTGGTCTTTGTCGATGTGCTCAAAGAGCTTCCCGCGACGCTGATCCTGCGCCCGTTCGACTTCAACACCCTCGCGGTGCGGGCCTTCGAGTTGGCCGGCGACGAACGGCTGGCGGAATCCTCCAGTGCCGCACTGGCCATCGTGCTGGTCGGGCTGGTTCCCGTTATCCTGCTGTCGATGACCATCGGTCGTTCGCGGCCCGGTCAGGGCGCGGCCAACCAGCGCCCGGACACCGAGGCCGACGAGCCACAGAAACCGCTCCCCATGCCCGCTGGTACGACCTGACATGACACAAGCCGCTACTTCCAACGCCGCCATCCAGGTCACCCATACGCCGCTGTTGGAGCTCGACCATGTCGACATCGGCTACGACGGCAAGGCTGTGGTGCACGGGGTCTCGCTGGCCCTGACCGAGGGCCAGATCGGCTGCCTGCTGGGCCCCTCCGGCTGCGGCAAGACCACCCTGCTGCGTGCGATTGCGGGGTTCGAACCGGTGATGCGCGGGGCCATCCACCTGGGCGGGCGGGCCGTCAGCGAGGCGGGGCATACGGTGCCCCCCGAACGGCGTGGTGTCGGAATGGTATTCCAGGATTTCGCGCTGTTCCCGCACCTGAACGTCGCCGACAACATCACCTTCGGCATCCGCGACTGGAGCCGCGAGGCACGCACCGAACGCGTCCAGACGCTGCTGAAGCTCGTGGGTCTGTCCGGATACGGCGAGGCCTATCCGCATGCCCTGTCCGGCGGCCAGCAGCAGCGCATCGCGCTGGCGCGCGCCCTGGCGCCGAAGCCCGCGCTCCTGCTGCTGGACGAGCCCTTCTCCAGCATGGACGTGGAGCTGCGCGGCGACCTGGCCCGCGAGGTCCGGCGCATCCTGCGGGCGGAGCACACCACCGCGATCCTGGTGACCCACGACCAGCACGAGGCCTTCGCCTTCGCCGATCGCATCGCGGTGATCCACCAGGGCCGCATTGCCCAGTGGGATACCGCCTACAACCTCTACCATCGCCCGGCCGACCGTTTTGTCGCGGACTTCGTCGGCGAGGGCACGCTGATCCCCGGCATGATCTGCACTGAAGACCGGGTCGACACGGCCTTCGGCGAGATACAGGGGTCGATGTCCGAGCAGCTCCCGCCGGGCACCGCGGTCGACGTACTGGTGCGCCCGGACGACATCACCATCGACAACGAACAGGGCACGGTGCAAACCGAGATCCTCGACAAGGCCTTCCGCGGAGCCGACTTCCTCTACACCCTGAAGCTCCCCGACGGGATCAGCGTGCTGTGCATGGCGCCCAGCCACGACAACTTCGTGATCGGCGAGCATGTGCGCCTGCGTCTGGACTTTACGCACCTGGTGGTCTTCTCACGCGGGAGCGGGGTGGACTGCCCTAGCGTCTAAGTTCGTCCTGCCGGGGAACTCGTACCCACGACGAGACACTGATAGGGACGCGCTCTTTGCCGAATCCACGCGGGTAGCCGGTATCATCGTTTCATGACCCTTCTTTCTCGCCCGCATCCGTTTCCCCTGTCGCATGCGCGCGCGGCACGACAGGCTCGATGGATCGGGATCCTCCTGGCGCTGCTGGCATTCCCGCTGGCAGCCGACGAGGACGATGGCCCGGTACCGGGACTGGTGCTGGAGGGGGGCACGGAGCTCCAGCGCGAAAACATTCGCAACAGCCTCAATCTGGCACGACAGCCCTGCGACCTGCCCGGCTTTCGCGAGCGCCGCCTGCTGCGCGACTCCGAACAGCGCGCTCACAATGCCCTGCGCGCCGTCGGCCACTACGACGCCGAACTGGACCTGAGCCTGGAGCGCGATGACGACTGCTGGGACCTGCACCTGACGTTCGAGCCCGGGCCACCGACCACCGTGGAAACCGTCGACATCCAGATCACCGGCGAGGGGATCGGCGATCTCGCGTTCGAGGCCGTGCTCAGCCAGACCGACATTCTGGAAGGCGATGTCCTGCGCCATGACCGCTACGACACCCTGCGCAATCGCATGACGCGGATTGCGGCGGACCGCGGCTATTTCGACGCGGACCTGCACACCCGCCGCCTGGAGGTCGACCGCGAGAACCGCACCGCGACCATCCGCCTGCACATGGACACGGGGGATCGCTACCGCATTGGCCGGGTCACGCTGGACCAGGACATCCTCGCGCCAGAATTCGTCGAACGCATGATCCCGTTCGAGGAAGGCGACCCCTACAGCTCCTCGCAGATCATCGCGCTGCAGCGAAACCTGAATGACTCTGGCTACTTTTCCGGCGTACGGGTACGCCCCCTGCGCGACCAGGCCGAGGACCGCCACGTCCCGATCGTGGCCGAGTTCGAACCCCGGCGGCGGCACAGCTACGAGGCCGGCATCGGCTACTCCACCGACATCGGCCCTCGCCTGCGCTTTCGTTTCGAGAACCGCTATGCCAACCAGCAAGGCCACCGGTATCACGCGGAACTGGAGGCATCGCCTGTGCGTTCCGGTGTGGGCTTCAACTACGCCATTCCACTACGCGACCCGCTACGTGAGCAGCTGAACCTGTTCACGACCTACCGCACCGAGGACACCGATACCCAGCAGTCCGACCGATTCCAGATCGGGGCCAACCGTGTCCTGCAAAGAACCGGCGGTTGGCAAACGACCGAGGGGCTGCGGTACGAATTCGAGGACTACACGGTGGGGGATGAGACGGATCGCAGCCGTCTGCTGATCCCTTCCTACCGCATCGGCCGCATGGAGGCGGACGACCCGATGACCCCGCGTCGCGGATACCGCTTCGATATCACCGTGCAGGGGGCCCAGGAAGAGATCCTGTCCAGCACCTCGTTCGCACAGGTGCTGGCCAGTGGCAAGTTCGTGCGCGCGATGGGTCCGGGACGGGTACTGGCCCGGGCCGATGCCGGATTTACCGAGGTGGATTCGGTTCGCGACCTGCCCAGTTCCCTGCGCTTCTTCGCCGGCGGAGATGCAAGCATCCGCGGCTACGGATATCAGAAGGTTGGCCCAACCAACGAGGACGGCGACGTGATCGGCGGGCGCCACAAGGTGGTCGGCAGCCTGGAGTACGACATCCCGGTTCGCGGTAATTGGAGTGCTGCCGCCTTTGTGGATGCGGGCAACGTCGTCAACGAATGGACCGAGTTCGACCCGGTCTACGGCGTCGGCATGGGCGTGCGATGGCGCTCGCCGGTGGGGCCGATCCGCGTCGATATCGCCCACGGCCCGGACTCCGATGACGACTTTCGCATCCACTTCTCCATGGGGCCGGACCTGTGAGGCGTCTCGCCAGGACTCTGCTGTGGCTAATCGGCGGGGTACTACTGCTGGTCGTCCTGGTGATCGGGAGCCTGGTCGCGCTGCTCGCCTCCGAGACCGGCACGCGCTGGCTGGCCAAACAGGCCGAGCAACACGCGCCCGTGGACCTGCGTATCGAACGCGTGGAGGGCACGCTGTTCACCGAGCTCGCAATCCACGGTCTCTACCTGTCGCTGCCGGACGGCCCCCGCATCGAACTGGACGAGGGGCGTTTGGCAATCGACGCGCAGGCCGGGCTGCGCGGCAAGCTTCGCATCCCGATCGTCCACGCATCCGGGCTGCTGATCGACCTGCCGCCCGAGGACATCGATGACGACGATCCGCTCGAGCTGCCCGATGCAATCCGTCTCCCACTGGTCGTGCAGGTGGAGGACGTCCTGCTGAACGACTTGCGGGTGCACCGCGAAGGCGCGCCTCTTGTCGCCATCACGCAAATCACGGCACGGGCGCGCGCCAGTGGTTCCCTGGTGGAACTCCAGCAACTCGCCCTGGACATGCCGGAGATCCAGGCGCAACTGCAGGCGCGGGTCGAGACCAAAGGCGATTACGCGGTGAACGCCCACGGCACATGGACCGCGCCCCTGCCGGACGCCCTGGCGGAAGGCCTGGATACAAACGAAGCGAAGGGTCGACTGGAGCTGGACGGACACCTGCGTGAACGCCTCCGGCTGCACCATGTCCTGAGCGCCGGCGTGGAGCTGACCCTGCAGGCCGAGGTGGTCGATGCGCTGAAGGACCCGCGTTTCGACGCCGAGGCCACCTGGACCCCGTTCACCTACCGTCTCGCCCCGGACCAGACCGCACATGTCACCCCGGGACGGCTCCTTGCCTCCGGCCAACCGGACGACTGGGCGCTGGGCCTGGAGGCGGGCGCGCGACTGGATGAGCTGCCCGCACTCGAACTCGGGTTGCAGGCCCATGGTGATTTGTCCATGGCCGATATCGAGACACTACGGCTGAATTCCGAGGCTGGCCGGCTGGCGCTCACCGGCCCCATCCGCTTCGACGAGGACGCCCTGGGCTGGGACCTGCGACTGGCACTCGACGACCTCGACCCCGCCCCCCTGGGTCTGGAACTCGACGCGGGCCTGGAACGGCTGCGAGCCAACCTGCGGGGACACCTCCCACTGGATACCGAACAGACTCCGCTCGCGGCCCTTGAAGCCACTGTCGACATCGACGAACTCCAAGGCCACTTCGAGGACCATGCCCTGACCGGCCAGCTGGGCCTGACACTCGCGGACGGGACGGCCCGTTTGCGCGAGAGCCAGTTCAAGGTCGATGAAGATGCCCTGACGGCCACCCTTGGCGGCCAGGTCGCGGGACTGGGTGGCGATCTGTCGGATCCGGAACACGTGCTGGATCTCGAGCTGGATCTAGCACTGGAGGCCCCCGATCTCGCCCGCCTCCACGAAGAACTGGAGGGACAGCTGGAACAACTGCAGCTTGCCGCCAGCGGCCACTACACCCCCGCCTCGGGGCAACTCCGGGCCCAGTTGCAGCTGGACCCCCTGCGGGCCCGGAGCCATGGCATCGCGGTGACCGGGGATGGGCGCATGGACCTGACCGAGACCAGCGCCCGAATCGACCGCCTGCGTCTTGCAATGGACGACGGCGGACGCGTGGACCTGGCGGGAGATGTGGATTGGGCCGACGGTCTCGGCTGGGACCTCGCGCTGGCGGCCGAGGGGCTGGACCCGGCCATCATCACACCCGAGGCGCCGGGCCGCCTCGACCTGACACTCAACACCCGGGGCCAGCAGACCGAGGACGGGGCACTGCATCTGCAGGCCGAGCTGGAGCGCCTGACGGGCACACTGCGTGAGCAACCGGTCGAGGGGCGCGGACGGGCCGAGCTGGAAGGCGACGCCCTGACGGTCGATCAACTGGAGCTGGCGCTCGGCGCGAACACCCTGAACGCACATGGCCGCTGGACCGAGGCGCTGGATTTCCGCCTGCGGGTAGATGCCCCGGAACTGCAGCAGCTGTGGCCCGACCTCGCGGGGCGACTGAATCTGGACGCGCATGTGACCGGATCGCCGGAATCACCACAGGTCGCCGCCGAAGGTGACGGTGCCGGACTCCGGCTGGGTGATATCGCACTGGCCCGGCTGGGGTTGAGCGCCCAGGCCGGGCTGGCAGAGGATGCTCCCGCCCGGCTGGATCTGCGGCTTGAAGACCTGGAGCCGGCCACAGGGGTTCAGCTGGCCAGCGTGCGCCTCGGAGCCACGGGGACCATCGACGATCATCGCCTGGATCTGGACGTGGACGGCCAGGAGCTGGGGACGCTGGCACTGTCACTGGCGGGGGGCTTCGACCTCGACGTCACGCACTGGAGCGGCCGACTGACTCGGCTGGACCTGAGCCAGCCCCAGGCGGGGGACTGGTCGTTGCCCGCCCCGGTCGCTCTGGAAGGGGGCCCGGAGTCCGCCCGCCTGGAACGTCTGTGCCTGACCCGGGAAGCCGGGCGCATCTGCGCGGAGGGTCGCTGGCAGGAGACAACTGGCGGCAACTTCAATGCACTACTGGAAGACCTGGAGCTTGGCTGGCTGGAGCCCCTTTTGCCACCTGAATTGGGCATCGAGGGGCAGATCAATGCCGAGGCCAGTGGCCGTCTGGATGACCAGGGGCGTATCGAGGCGGACCTGGCCGTACGGCCGACGGACGGTCGCCTGATGGTGCGCGACGAGGATGGCGAGTTGCAGGATGTGCCTTATCAGGATGCGCACCTCGATGCACGCGTACGCGACCGTGACGTGGACGTCGAGTTTCGGCTCGGCTTTCTCGACGGCGGTATCGCGCGGGCGGCGCTCGAGTTGCGCCCCGACGGCGACGACATGCGCATTGACGGCGACTTCGAGGCACGCCTGGATGATCTTTCCTGGATTGCGGCGGCAAGCCCCGACATTCAGCGTCTGCGGGGCGTGCTGGATGCCCGCCTGACGTTCGGCGGACGCCTGGATGCCCCGTTGGTCGAGGGCGCTGTGCGCTTTAGCGACGGGGGCGTGCTGATTCCGGATGCCGGGATCGACATTGCGATCCCCGAGGTGACCGCCAACGTCGTCTCCGCCGAAGAGATGACCCTGGACGGGCGACTGGAGTCGGGCGATGGTGCGATCGACCTCGCGGGTCGCGTGGACCTGGGGGGCGATGGACCGCGTGCCGAGATGCAACTGCGTGGAGAAGACTTCCTCGCCGTGAATCGGGTGGACGCCGAAGCGACAATCACCCCGGACCTGGAGCTGGTGTTCACCCCCGAGGATGGCATCCGCGTGCGCGGCGAGGTGCTGCTGCCCTGGGCCCGGATCCGTCCACCGGACCTGCCCCCGGGCGCGATCCGCGTCTCCGGAGACGAGATCATTCTGGGCGAGGAGCTGGAAGAGGCGCAGGCGCTGAAGACAGACATCCGTATCCGCATCCGCCTGGGCGATGACGTGCGCTTCGACGGCCACGGGCTTACGGCCCGCTTTGCCGGCGAAGTGGATGTCGAGGAGATCGCCGGGCGCCCGACCCAGCTGTTCGGGGAGATTCGCATCCCGGAGGGCCGTTTCAATGCCTACGGCCAGGACCTGCGCGTGGACCGGGGTATCCTGCTGTTCCAGGGACCCGCGGAAACACCGGAACTGGACCTGCGCGCCGTGCGCACGGTACGCGAATACAATGTAACCGTCGGGCTCGAAATCGGCGGGACCCCGGATAACTTGCGCTCAAGGGTCTTCTCGGAACCCGCGATGGACGAGACCGAGGCCATGGCCTTCCTGCTGACCGGACGGCCACTGTCGGGGGCATCGGAGTCGGACGGCAGCCTGATCGCATCGGCGGCAGCGGCCTATGGTCTGGAGCAGAGCGCGCTGATCACCCAGCGGATCGGGACGGAACTGGGACTGGACGAAGTCACCATTGATACCGAAGGCGGCATTGAGGAAAGCGCCCTGACCCTGGGGCTGTATTTGTCCCCGCGCCTGCTACTGCGCTACTCCGTGGGCCTGTTCGACAATACCTCGCGGGTACTGCTGAGCTACGAGCTCAGCCGTCGTCTGACGCTGGAAACCTCGTCCGGCACTACCGAACAGACCGTGGACCTGATCTACCGGATCGAGCGCTGAAGCCGCCCAGTATTGCGAGTGGCTAACTCGATTCGCCGTTGTCGCGCAGGGCCTGCTGGATACGCTGGCGGATCTGGCTGCGATAAAGCTGCTCGTTGGGTATGCCGATCAGCGGTTCGCCTACCGGATTGCCCTCGGCATCAAAGGCCATGATGGTCGGGACCACTCGCGCACCGTAGGCGCGGCCCAGCTCGTGACCGCGGCGCACCTCGCCATCGAAGTCGCGGACCTCTTCGCGGTCGAGCATCACCTTGCGGATCTGGATGCCGTCATAATTCGCGTCCTCGCTCATCGGGCCCAGATGGCGATGCTCAGCCCGATCACAGTACGGACAGCTGTCCGAGGCAAACATGATCAGGGTCGGCTTGCCGTCGCCATTCTGAGCCAGGGATCGCAGGTCAGTGACCCGCTCGATCCCATGCGCGGAGGCAACACCGGACACCAGCATGCCCCCCAGCATCAGAATGAGCGCCGGGCCAACCAGACCCATCCCCTTGCGCACCTTGAACATATCCAGATTCATGATCGGCAAGACCCTCCGGCTTTTGGACTCAGTCTAGGGCGACTGGCTTAACCGAAACTTAACGGCCCCCGGCATCGCAATCGGCAACCCGAGCTCCGGCCCCCTCATAAAAAAGGCCCCGCCGAAGCGGGGCCTGATTCCCGGACCACCGTACGAACCGGTGGTCGGTTACCGACAAGGGATGACCTTAGTCGACACGCTGGCGCACGTCGGAGGTCACTTCCACGCGGCGGTTGGCCTCGCGGCCTTCGCGGGTAGCGTTGTCGGCGGTCGGGCGCTCTTCACCGTGACCCACGGTGCGGATGTCGCCTTCACGCACACCCTCGCTGACCAGGAAGTCGGCCACGGACTGGGCGCGACGCTCGGACAGACCCTGGTTGTATTCGGCCGGGCCGATGGTGCAGGTGTGACCTTCGACCAGTACCGAGCTGTACTCGGCGTCGTCGGCGGTCAGGCTGCGGGCCAGTTCGCGCAGGGCATCGCGGCCTTCCGGACGCAGATCGGCGCTATCGAAGTCGAACAGCGCCTGGGCGCTCAGGGTGGTGGTCTCGAACTCCGGTTCCGGTTCCGGCTCGGGCTCGGGGGCCGGATCCGGCTCAGGAGCCTCGGCGGTTTCCTGGATGTAGCCCGCGCACTCGGAATGGCGCACGTTTTCCGGCGCCCAGGAACGGGTGCGTACGCACTCGCCTGAACGGTCCATTACAACGTTGCCGCCACGATCGGTGACGTTGGCCGCCGGCGGTTCCTGAGCCACTGCTTGGCTCGCGGTACCGATCAGCAGCGTGGCCACGGACGCGGCCAGAAGATTCTTAACCAGCTTGTGATTCATGTTCATAGCCTCCTTGTAAAAACAAACGACGACTGATCAGAGACAAGCGCGTTGCCGAACGGTTGACTCCCGACCGGAATCTGGAGCAGCGAGCGCCAAGCCCTCTACAGCAGCTTGATAGTGGCACATGCTTTCCGGTTTTGCACGCATTCCAGTCAAGAATTGTATCGGCATCACAACGTTGTCACATTAAGGAAACACCTGTCTGCGATCAGGCGACTCCCTTCTTTTCTCTGGGCAGGGCTACTGCCAGTCAGCAAGTGCGCGATACTGATTAACGCACCTTGTTCCCTTAAGGACACACAGATTACTTGTGGGTTCCTCAGTACAAAAACAGCCCGCCGCGGTCCAGACAAAAGACCCCGCCGAAGCGGGGTCTCGTATGGCCTGGCCAAACAGAAAGGCCGAGCGGCTTACATCATGCCGCCCATGCCGCCCATGCCGCCCATTCCGGCCATGTCGTCCATGCCACCACCGGCACCGCCGCCGTCATCCTTCTTCGGCAGCTCGGCCACCATGGCCTCGGTGGTAATCAGCAGCGCAGCGACGGATGCGGCGTTCTGCAGCGCCGAACGGGTCACCTTGGTCGGGTCCAGGATGCCCATCTCGATCATGTCGCCGAACTCGCCGGTCGCGGCGTTGTAGCCGTAGTTGCCCTTGCCTTCCAGAACCTGATTCAGGACCACGGACGGCTCGTCACCGGAGTTGTAGACGATCTGGCGCAGCGGCTCTTCCATCGCGCGACGCGCGATGTTGACACCCGCGGTCTGCTCTTCGTTCTCGCCCTTGAGCTTGGTGATCGCGGCACAGGCACGCAGCAGGGCCACGCCACCACCGGGGACCACACCTTCCTCGACCGCCGCGCGCGTGGCGTGCAGCGCGTCCTCGACGCGGGCCTTCTTCTCCTTCATCTCGACCTCGGTCGCAGCACCGACCTTGATCACCGCAACACCGCCGGCCAGCTTGGCCACGCGTTCCTGCAGTTTTTCCTTGTCGTAGTCGGAGGTGGCTTCCTCGATCTGGGTCCGGATCTGGTCCACGCGGGCCTTGATGTCCTTGTTCTGCCCCATGCCGTCGATGATCGTGGTGTTTTCCTTGGTCACCTGGACCTTCTTGGCACGACCCAGATCCTCGATCGTGGTCTTCTCCAGCGACAAACCCACCTCTTCGGAAATCACCTGGCCGCCGGTCAGCACGGCGATATCCTGCAGCATGGCCTTGCGGCGGTCGCCAAAACCCGGGGCCTTCACGGCCGCGACCTTCACGATGCCGCGCATGGAGTTCACCACCAGCGTGGCCAGGGCCTCGCCCTCGATGTCTTCGGCGATGATCAGCAGCGGCTTGTTGGACTTGGCCACGCCTTCCAGGATCGGCAGCAGATCACGGATGTTGGAGATCTTCTTGTCGAACAGGAGGATGTAGGCGTCGTCCAGCTCGGCGCTCATGCTCTGCTGGTTGTTGATGAAGTAGGGCGACAGGTAGCCGCGATCGAACTGCATGCCTTCGACGACATCCAGCTCGTTCTCCAGCGAAGAGCCTTCCTCGACGGTGATCACGCCTTCCTTGCCGACCTTGTCCATCGCATCCGCGATGATTTCGCCGATCGCGGTGTCAGAGTTGGCGGAGATCGAGCCGACCTGAGCGATCGCCTTGTGTTCGGTGCAAGGCTTGGACAGCTTCTTCAGTTCTTCGGTCGCCGACTTGACGGCCTTGTCGATGCCGCGCTTGAGATCCATCGGATTCATGCCGGCGGTGACCGCCTTCATGCCTTCGCGGACGATGGACTGGGCCAGCACGGTCGCAGTGGTGGTGCCGTCACCGGCGGCGTCGGAGGTCTGCGAGGAGACTTCCTTGACCAGCTGGGCGCCCATGTTCTCGAACTTGTCGTCCAGCTCGATCTCCTTGGCCACGGACACGCCGTCCTTGGTCACCGTCGGGGCGCCAAAGGCCTTGTCCAGGACCACGTTGCGGCCCTTCGGGCCCAGGGTGACCTTCACAGCGTTGGCCAGGGTATTCACGCCCTTGGCCATGCGGGTGCGAGCGTCGTTACCAAAACGGACTTCTTTAGCACTCATGTCTCGTTCTACTCCTGCAAAAAATGGAAATTGGGGCCGGATCGTGCGGGGGGCTTAGCCCTCGATCACGGCCATGATGTCGTCTTCGCGCATCACCAGGACGTCTTCGCCTTCGACCTTGACCTCGGTGCCGGAATACTTGCCGAACAGCACCTTGTCGCCGGCCTTCACGTCCAGGGCGCGGACTTCGCCGTTTTCCAGGATCTTGCCGTTACCAACCGCGATCACCTCGCCGCGGATCGGCTTTTCGGCCGCCGAGTCCGGGATCACGATCCCGCCGGGGCTGGTGCGCTCTTCTTCCATACGCTTCACGATGACGCGATCGTGCAAAGGCCGCAGGTTCATGGTGCGAACTCCTTATATCGATGTTCTTGACAGGTTGTGAGGATGTCGGGTGGGCGCCCTGTTAGCACCCACCCCGAACGAGTGCTAATAATAGGGACACACCAAGCCGAGTCAAGGGTCTTGACGGAGGAGAATTCTCAGCGGCGGTCGTTGTGGTCCAGACGTTCGTCGGGGGCGGACTCCTCATCGGTGTCGTGGCGACGGAACTCGCCCTCGATCGGATCACCCGGACCGGCCGCACCCGACCCGCTCGTCCGGGCCCGAATCATACCTCGGCGCAAGATACCCTCGGCCGCCCAGCGCCGCAGCGGCGGCACCAGCAATACGAAGCCAGCCGCGTCGGTAAAGAAACCGGGCAACAACAGCAGGACCGCCGCCGACATCAGCAGCCAGCCCTCGACCAGCCCGCGTGCGGGCATCTCGCCGCGCGCCAAGCTCTGCTGCAAGCGACGCCAGTGATAGAGCCCCTGCAGGCGAAACAACAACAAGCCCACGACCGCTGTCGCAACCACCAGCGCCACCGTGGCCAGCGCCCCGACGGCGTCGCCCACCCAGGCAAAACCGAAGATCTCGAGCAACACCAACCCGAGAAAAACAAACAGCGGGAGGAAGGAACTGCGCATGACCAATGGATTCCAGACAAGACGAACGAGTCATTGGAACACGCCCCCACCCCCCTGTCGAACACCCATTCGCGGGGTGCTCCCCAGCCCTCGGACTCGTTCTTCTTTTCCTTGCACCCGTGAGGGAATTGAGGGACGCTCTTGCCCGTCTTAATCGTGAACGACTTCTAAAGATCCGGAGCCCAGTCGCATGAAACCGCGCCGCATCGGCACACTGCTTCCTGCCCTGCTGATGGCCCTGCTCCTGGCGCTCCCGGGGCTGGGCAGCACCGGCGTAGAAGACCCACGCGATCCGAACCACCATTTCTTCGACCCGACCTTCGGAGATTTCCCTGAGGAGCTGGAGGAGGCCCGAGAGGCCGGCAAAAAAGGCATCCTGTTGTTCTTCGAGATGGATGACTGCCCGTTCTGTCACCGCATGAAGAATCAGGTCCTGAACCAACCCGAGGTGCAGGAGTTTTACAAGGAACGCTTCCGCATCTTCGCGGTAGACGTGGAAGGCGCCATCGAGGTCGTCAACTTCGAGGGCGAACCCAAATCGATGATGGACTTCGCGACCCGCGATTTCCGCGTACGCGCCACACCGGTATTCCAGTTCTTCAACCTGGACGGCGAACCGATCGCGCGCTTCACCGGAGCTACGCGTGATGTGGACGAATTCCTGCTACTCGGCGAGTTCGTCGCCGATGGACATTACGAAGACGGCAATTTCACTCGTTTCCGTCGCGAACGCGTCGGGCGATAGGTACCCCAATGCATCCAGCACATGCGGCGCGCCGGAACGGGCGACGCCGGATCGCCACACCCCTTCTGGCAAGCCTCATCGCAGCCACACTGGCTCATCTGCCTGCTATCGCTGCCGCACAGGACGTTCCGGCTGACGGGGTCATCGATGCCGAACCACTGCCCGAACCGCTGCGGCTGCAGAACGCGCTGACCGCGGTCGACGCTCTCCACCCTCAGGTTCGTCGCGCGCGAGCGGAACGCGAGATCGCCGAGCAGGAACTGGCCGGCACCCAGGCCGAACGAGACGTGACCGTCAACGCACGCCTGGAGGCCCGCTGGATCGAGCCCAACGACCTCGCCCCGGACCAGAGCCGCAACGACTCCCGTGCCGCCATCGTCGCCCGCAAGCTGCTGAGCGACTTCGGTCAGTCCAGCGCCCGCGAGGCGGCGGGTACCCAACGCCTGGAGGCGGCCCGGGAGATGGAGACCCTGGCACACGCCCGACACTCACTGCATGTGATGGACCGCTACTTCAACGTCTTGCTCGCCGACCTCGGCTTTGCCCGAGACACCGAGGCCATGGCGGCCGCATTCGTCAGCAAGGAGCGGGCGGAAGAACGCGCCGAGCGCGGGCAGGTCTCGGATATCGAGGTCTTTCGCCTGGAGTCGGAGTACCAGACGCTGCGCGTGCAGCGCCAGCGCGCCCTGCAGAATCAGCGCCGTGCCCGCGACGAGCTGGCCGAGGCCCTGAACCGCCCCGGCGAACGCATCCGTACCGTGTTGCCTCCCGCCCTTCCACTGGAGCTTCCGGACCTCCCGGGGCTCGACGAGCTGATGGCCGAGCTCGAAAGCGCGAATCCAACCCTCGCAGCCGAACGCCTGCAGGTGGAGGCCGCCGCGCGCAGCGTGGACGCGGCCCGCGCCCAGCGGCGTCCACGCCTGTATGCGGAGGCGGAAACGGGCTACTGGAACCGCGAGTTCGGCGGCGATCGCAACCCCTTTGCCGCGGGTCTCGTGCTGGAGGTCCCGCTGTACGAGGGCCGCCGCCAGGACAGCCGGGTGGGGCATGCGGTCGCGGCCCGCCAGCGTGCCGAGGCCGACCTCGGCCAAGCCCGCATCGAGGCCCGCAATCGTCTGCGCGCGCTTTATCACGAGGCCCAGGCGCTGCGCATGCAGCGCGACGAGGCCGAATGGCGCATGGACTACCGCCAGCTGTACATCGACCGCGCACGCTATCTGTACGACATCGAGGACCAGGCCGATCTCGGCGACTCAATGGTGCAGCAAAGTGCCGCGGCCTACTTCAATGCCCAGACCGAATTCGAGCTGGCCATGGTCTACGAGCGCCTGGCGCTACTGACCGGCCGTGGCGATCTGAGCCCCTTCCGCCTGGCCGGCATAGCCACGGCGGAAGGGGAATAACAAACGCGCGCCTCCGGGCGCCCCGAGGGAGAACACCCGATGTCCATCGATCGCCTGATCCCGGACAACCCAGGCCGAAGGCTACTTTCGGTGCTCGCATGCAGCGCCCTTCTGATGCTGACCTCCGTGGGGGCGGCGGCCGAGGATAACGGTGCGCTGGCAGGCCAGCTCGACTGGGGCCAGACCTACCGCATCACGGCCCCGGTCGCCGGCAAGGTTCAGGCGATCGAGGTCCGCCCGGGCGAGCACGTCGATCAGGACGCCGCCCTGTTCCGTCTCGATACCCGAAGGGTCGAGGCCGATCTGCGCGCTGCCCAGGCGGCCATCGAACGCCTGCAACTGGAACTGGACGAGGCCAATCGCGAGGTCGGAAAAGCGGAGGACCTGTACGACCAGACGCTGATCGCCCTGCGCGAGGTGGAGCTGGCGCGCATCCAGCAGGCCACCGTCGCCGCGCGTCTGGCCGAGGCAAGAGCGCAGCGCGATCGCGCACGCGCCGACCGCGATGATGCGACCGTCCGTGCGCCGGCCAGCGGCCGCATCACGCGCATCGATGTGTCCCCGGGGCAGTTCGTGAATCCCGCCCTGGCTCCGGCCGTACTGGCGATACTGGGGCACGGCGATACCATGCGCGCCCGCGCCTTGGTAGCACCGGACCGTATCGACACACTGACCGAGGGACAGGAAGTCACCATCTTCGTCGGCGAGTACGAGTTTTCTGGCACGATTGACAGCATCGGCTGGGAACTTGTGGGGGAAGACGAGGATCAGGGATACCGGATCGAGGCCGAATTTTCCCCGGGCGACGATGCCGTACTGCGCCCCGGGCAACCGGCCCGCATCGAACTTCGCCAGAACTCCTGATGCCCAAGAACCGATGATGCCGGACAAGGAAACCGACAACGCGAACGTGTGCGCCTGGCTTGTGCTCACCACCCTGGATGATCCAGACGAGGCGGAGAGCCTGGCCGGCGATCTCGTCCAGCGCGGGCTGGCCGCATGCGTGCATATCCTCCCCGCCGGACGCTCAATTTATTTGTGGAAAGGGAATATCGAAACCGACTCGGAAGTCACACTGCTGATCAAGACCTCCGTCGATGCCCGCGACGACCTGCAGGCCCACCTGACGGAACATCACCCGTATGAAACCCCGGAGATCATTGCCGTGCCGATCACGCATGGGTCCCCGGATTACCTGAACTGGATAACGCAATGCACCTCCTGAACCTGCGTAACTGGCTGGCGACCTTCCTGGTCGCATTCCTGCTGACTCCGGCCCTGGCGAACGCCATCTTCGATGACGATCTGCTGGATCCGGATGATGCGTTCAGTCTGAGCGCCGAGGCCATTGACGCCGACACGATCCGCCTGACCTGGGAGATCGCGGACGGCTACTACATGTATCGCGAGCAGTTCGAGTTCGAGCCCGAGAGCGAGGGGCTGGAGCTCGGCGAACCGAACATCCCCGACGGCGAGAAGAAGACCGACGAGTTCTTCGGCGAGGTCGAGACCTATCGCGACGAGGTCAGCATCGAGCTGCCCATCCTCGCGGCCGATAGCACCGAGATCGAACTGACCGCGCGCTCGCAGGGCTGCGCGGACATCGGCGTATGCTACCCGCCACATTTCCAGACCGTCTCGCTGGAGCTTCCGGGCCTGCCCGGCGAAAACGGTGAAGAAGCAACCGAAGTAGAGGAAACCACCGAGGACGAGGCGGCCGACGAAGAACGCAGCGCCCTGGATGAATTGGGCGGCCTGACCGGAGACCTGAGCGCTGCGGATGACCTGCTCGAACCGGAAGAGGCCTTCAAGGCGTCGCTCGAGCCGATCAGCCAGAACGCAGTCATCCTGCGCTTCGAAATCGCCGAGGACTACTACCTCTATCGCGACCAGCTCGATGTGCGCATCGCCGAGGGTGACGGGATTGAGCTTGGCCCCGTGAATCCGCCCGAAGGCGAAATGCACGAGGACGAATTCTTCGGCGAAACCCAGATCTACCGCGACGAGGTCGAGATCCTGGTCCCGGTACTGCGCGACGAGGACGACGTTTCCGAGATCACCCTGGCGATTGACTACCAGGGCTGCTGGGACGGCGGTGTGTGCTACCCGCCGCTGACCCAGGAAGTCTCGGTCAGCTTCGATTCCGACCTGGCCGCAGAGGCTGACGCGGACGCCCTGCCGGAAACGGGCGACGAGGCCCTGGACGAGATCGAGACGACCGACGAGGCGGCACCGGAAGAGGACGACGAGACCGCGGCGCCCGTCACCCAGCAGGACCGCATTGCGGCCCAGCTGGCCGATGGTCAGATCTGGCTGGTGGCCCTGGCCTTCTTCGGCTTCGGGCTGTTGCTGACCTTCACCCCCTGTGTGTTCCCGATGATCCCGATCCTGTCGAACATCATCATCGGGCAGAAGAACCTGACTACGCGCAAGGCATTCCTGATCTCGCTGGTGTTCGTGCTGGCGATGGCGCTGACCTACACCATTGCCGGGGTCTTCGCGGGGCTTGCCGGGGCCAACCTGCAAGCGGCCTTCCAGAATCCCTGGATTATCGGCACCTTTGTCGCGATCTTCATCGCACTGGCACTGTCGATGTTCGGCTTCTACGAACTGCAGATGCCGGCCAGCGTGCAAAGCAAGCTTTCGCAGATCAGCAATCGCCAGGAAGGCGGCACCTACATGGGCGCCGGGATCATGGGCTTCCTCTCGGCCCTGATTGTCGGCCCGTGCGTGACCGCACCGCTGATTGGCGCCCTGCTCTACATCAGCCATACCGGAGACGCGGTGCTGGGCGGTATCGCCCTGTTCTCCCTGAGCATGGGGATGGGTGCCCCGCTGCTGGCGATCGGGACCTCCGCCGGCCGCCTGCTGCCGAAAGCCGGCCCGTGGATGGACACCATCAAGGCGGCGTTCGGTGTCGGCCTGCTCGCGATCGGCATCTGGCTGCTCGAACGGGTGATCCCCGGCGAAGTGGCGATGTTCCTGTGGGCCATCCTGCTGATCGTGACCGCGATCTACATGGGTGCGCTGCGCACTCTGCCAGAGGGCACGTCGGGCTGGTACACCCTGTGGAAGGGCCTGGGTGTCGTGCTCCTGATCTACGGCATCCTGCTGATGCTGGGCGCGGCCACCGGCGGCAAGGACGTCTTCCGACCGCTGGCCACGCTGAATCAACCCGCCGTCACCGCCAACGGGGAGCGCGCCGGCCCCACAGAGATGGAGTTCACCTACATCGACAGCCTCGACGATCTCGAGCGCGAGCTGGAGCAGGCGCGCAACAACAACCAGCCGGTGTTCCTGGACTTCTACGCCGACTGGTGCGTGGATTGCGTACGCCTCGATCGCACGACGTTCCAGGATCAGCGCGTGATCAACGCGATGGCGGACGTGCACCTGCTGAAGGCCGATGTGACCGACAACACCTCGGAGCACCGAAACCTGATGCGCGAGTTCAACCTGTTCGGGCCGCCCGCGATGATCTTCTGGGATTCCGACGGCAATGAACTGCGCAACTATCGCAACGTAGGTTATCTGAACGCCGACCGCTTCCTGGCCCATGTGGAAAACGCAATCGGGGTCACGCCATGAAGCATCGCTCGCACACGTTTGGCTGGATCGCCCTCGCAGCCACCAGCACCTTCTTGCTGGCCGGCTGCGAGGAACCTACGCCCGAGATGGATACCGCCGAGGCCAATGGAAGCGGAGCGGCGGAAGCGGCCGCGGAGGAAGCCCAGGGCGACCGCCGTATCGACTTCACGTTGCCGGATCTGGATGGCAACGACCGCCAGCTCAGCGAGTGGGATGGCGATCTGGTCGTGCTGAACTTCTGGGCCACCTGGTGTCCGCCGTGCAAGAAAGAGATGCCCCTGTTCCAGGAAACATGGGAAGAACACCGGGACGCCGGCTTCACGATCGTGGCGGTCGCCGTGGACGAGCTAAGCGCGACCCAGCATTTCGTCGACGACTTCGGTATCGAGTTTCCGATCCTGATCGGTCAGGACGAGGCCGTAGAGGTGGGGCGGCAATACGGCAACCGCATCGGTGCGTTGCCTTATACCGTGCTGATCGACCGCGATGGCATCATCCGCGACACCCATCGCGGCGAGGTCAAGGAAGATGATTTGCAGGCCTGGCTGGACGACTACCTGTAAGGACCGAGTCAGCGTTTTGTCAGCCCTTCGAACCCCGTTTGCTGGAGTTTGCGTTCCGCCAGGCGTACGGCGGACACCAGAGCCTGCTCGGGCGGCTCGCCGGAGGCCAGCGCATCAATCAGGCCGGCATTGAAGGTATCGCCCGCCCCCACGCTGTCGACGACGTGCAGACCCGGCGTGGGCGCGCAGTACACTCGCTGATCATCCTGAACGAGCCAGGCACCCTCGGCTCCGGCCGTCACGGTCACGATGCGGCCTGGGTAACGGCGGGCCAGTTCGGCCGCGGCCTCTTCAGGGCGGGCGGCAATCCCCTCCGCCCAGTCCCGCGACAGCATGAGGACATCGGCCCACTCCAGACACGCCTCCAGCCCTGGGCGCCGCTTTTCCAACTCCAGTGAGATCGGCTGATCGGTGATGGCCTCGCGGACCTGCGGCAGGACCGCTCGTAGGGTCTCCGGACTGCGGCCCTCGAAATGCAGCCAGTCGTACTCCTCCCAGGCAATCGACTGCAGATCTGCCGCGCTCAGTTCAGGCAGATCGCGATGATGCACGATGGTGCGACTGCCCGAGGCGCGCGAACGCAGGATGTGGGATGTCGGGGTCACGCCTGGGTGCCGCGCGCAGGCGTCAATGTCGATGCCGCTTTTGACGAGCCGCTCGCGCAGCCGGTCACCAGACTCATCCTCCGCGAGGACCGCCGCCAGCGCTACGCGATGCCCGAACTGCGCGAGAATACGGGCGGTGTTCGTGGCGTTCCCTCCCGGCTGCGAAGTACTGGCCAATGCACGGATCTCGTCGTCCTCGCACGGATACTGTTCAACATCCAGAGTATGATCCAGGGTGACAATGCCTGTTGCCAGGATGCGCGCCATCGTTGTACTCGTCATTCCACCGATGCGTATTGTGCGCGGTGCGATCGCCAGCGTCATCCGCGACATCCCGATGACAGGCTGCGACAATGCGGGCTCACCCGATGACAGCGAGCGGCATGGCAACCTTCCCCTCCCCGGAAACCGCCGAGGCGGCATTCTACGAGGCCTTTCAGGCTGGCGACTCCAACGCAATGCGCGAGATCTGGCTGGACAGTCCGGAATGCATCTGCATTCACCCTGGCGGCGAGCGGCTGCTGGGCACCGACATCATCCTCGAGAGCTGGGATGACATCCTGCCCAACATGCGTGGCGTGGTGGTCCATCGCACCGAGTTGAACGTGACCCCCGGACAGGACCTGGTAATCCACGCCCTGCGCGAAAATCTCTACGTCGGAGGCGAACGCCGCGGCGTGATGCTGGCAACCAATGGCTATCGTCTGGATGGAGATGGCTGGCGAATGTTCCTGCATCACGCCAGCCCGGACCCGGATCCGCCACCGGCCTGGGATACGGGGCGGATGCACTGATGGGCAGCCCGAGTGACGAATGCCTGGCGGCCTACTATGAGGCCTTTCGCGCCGCGGACATCGAACGAATGATGCGCTTGTGGGCAGAACGCCCGGATATCGTCTGCGTGCACCCGGGCAGCCCGCGAGCGCATCGCGGGGTTTCCGAGGTAATGGAGAGCTGGCTGCTGGTATTCGCACGCGAGCTGAATATCGGGATCGAGCCGCGCATCGTCGGGCGCCAGGAAACCGCCGAGAGCCTGAGTCTCGTGATCGAGGAGGCCATTACCCGCCCCGGGGATGTTGCCGCCACCGGGACCATCCTCATCAGCCAGACCTGGCGCCGTAGTGACGACGGCTGGCGGCTGCAATTCCACCATGCCTCGCACGGCCGGCGCGCACCCCCTTCACAGGAAGGAATGTTCATGCCGGACGGGGGCGGATCCACTCGGCACTGACTTCGAAGCCGTGTTCAGCCCCCCGAACGCGGCTGACACAAGTCGGGGCGCTGGACCTGGAGGGCGTCACAAACCCCGCGAACGGCATCGCGCACCCGTCGTCCGCGCCCCTCCAGCGTCATGCTCGAGACCTCCTGATACAGCGGATCACGGCGCTCGAACAGCTCCTGAAGCTTGGCCCGTGGGTCTGCCACCTCGTTCAGCAGGGGGCGTTTGCGATTGCGGCGCGTGCGCCGGAACTGCTCGTCCACCGGGACGCGCAGGTAGATCACGAAGTGCTGACTCAAGAGATCGCGGTTCTCCGGGCGCTCGACGATCCCGCCGCCCGTGGCGATGACCACTCCATCGCGCTCCAGCAGCGATTGCAGCATCGCCGACTCGCGCTTGCGAAAACCCGCCTCGCCCTCGAACTCGAAGATCGTGGGGATATCCACGCCGGTACGCCGCTGGATCTCCTGATCGGTGTCGAAGAACGGGCGCCGCAGCAGCCCCGCCAGCCCGCGCCCAATCGTGCTTTTGCCGGCCCCCATGGGCCCTACCAGGACAATGTTCTGCATGGCGGCAAGGCTACTGGCCTCGCTGGACAAAGAAAAGCCGGGGACAGGCCCCGGCTTTTCGACCGTCGTGCATCCAGGTGTCAGTCAAGGACGCGCGGCGTCACGAAGATCAGCAGCTCGGCCTTGGTATTCTCCGTGGAACGGTTGCGGAAGAGATTCCCCAGGAACGGGATGTCCCCGAAGAACGGGACCTTCTCGAGGTTGGTGCGGCTGTCGATCTCGTACACGCCGCCCAGCACCACCGTCTCGCCGTTGCCGACAAAGACCTGGGTCTCTACCTCGCGTTTGTTGATCCCTGGCACGCCCAGGATCACGCGCTGGCTTGGCTCGTCCTTCGTCACCTTGATGTCGAGGATCACATTGCCGTTCGGCGTGATCTGCGGGGTCACCTCGGTGGACAGCACCGCCTCGATGAACTGGGTGGAGGTCGCACCGGAGGCAGTGGCCTCCTGGAACGGGATCTCTTCACCCTGCTTGATAGTCGCCGTCTGACCATTGGCCGTGATTACACGCGGACTGGAGATGATCTCACCACGACCCTCGACCTGCAGGGCCGAAAGTTCGAGATCAAGCAGTACACCGCTGCGCAGGAGACTAATCCCGGCTCGCCCTGCATCGCCACTAGCCGGCAGCGAGCTGTTCAGGCGGTCACCGATCGCGATACCCCCCAAACCGGCGGTAGAAGCATCCCGGGCCGCATCCGCGCCCTCGATGGAACCCGCGCCACCGACTCGAGTACGGCGATCCCCCCGCGTTCCGGAGATGCCGAAGCGTGCACCCAACTCGCGGTTGAAGGTGTCCTCCGCAATAACGATGCGGGTCTCGATCAGCACCTGCTGCACGGGCACATCGAGCGTCTGCACCAGACGGCGTACATCCTCGATACGGGTCTGGGTGTCCTGCACCAGCAGGGTGTTGGTACGGCTATCGATGGTGATGCTGCCGCGATCGGACAGGAACTGGCCGGTCTCGTCGCCACGAATCAGCGATGCGATCTGCTCGGCCTGGGCGAAGTTGATCTGAACGAACTCGGTGCGCAGCGGCTCCAGTTCCTGGCGGTCGCGCTGCGCCTCCAGCTCCAGACGCTCGCGTGCCGCGATTTCCTCGCTCGGGGCCACATAGAGCACGTTACCGTCCATGCGCTTGTCCAGCCCACGCGAGCGCAGGATGATGTCCAGCGCCTGATCCCAGGGCACGTTGTTCAGGCGCAGGGTGATATTACCCCCCACGGTGTCGCTGACCACGATGTTGAGATCGGTAAAGTCGGCCAGCAACTGCAGGACCGAGCGCACCTCGATGTCCTGGAAGTTCAGCGACAGACGCTCGCCCTCGAACTGTTCTTCCTCCCGGCGGCGTGCCTCGCGTTCCGCCTCGGTAATCGGTGCCACCTCGAGCACAAAGCGGCGATCGCTCTGGTAGGACAGAACCTCGTATTCACCATGCGCGCCCACTTCCATACGCACACGCTCACGCTCGGCGACGGTATCGATGGTGCGAACCGGTGTGGCGAAATCGAGCACGTCCAGCCGGCGCTCCAGGGATTCGTCCACCCGGGCGCGCGGGAAGGTCAGCTCAACCTTGCCTGCCTGTTCGCGCACATTGACCTCGGCACCGGAACGCGACAGGTCGATCTCGACTCGGCCTTCGCCCTCGGAACCGCGACGAAAATCGATGCCGGTAATCTCGACCGGGCGCGCACTGCGCGTCGCCCGCTCGGAGGGCTCGCCGGCCCGGTCAACCACCTGCTGCACATCGCTGTCGGCCTCGGAAACCCCGCGCCCGAGCGTCAGGATCAGGTTGTTGCCCTCCACCCGGGTCTGATATTCGGAGGGCTGAGTCAGGTTCAGCACCACCCGCGTGCGATCGCCCGATTCGACTGCCGTGGCGGTCAACAGCGGCCCCACATTGAGATCCGTTTCGCGGCTGCGCAGCGCGTTCCCGGCGTTCGGAAGATCCAGCGCAATGCGTGGCGGGGAGTCAATGGCGAAGGCCCGAACATCTTCGGGTGGTGTCCCGGAGAAACGCAGATTCACCTGCACGCGATCACCACTGATGCTGGCCGCCCGAATCTCTTCCAGTTCGGTCGCCGCCACCCCCTGCGAAACCATGAAAAGCACGATCGCCATCACGGTGCCCGCCAGCGCGCGCATGGAAGAACCCATGTGTAGTCCCCTGTAGTTGTTGCCGGTATTGCGGCCCATTCGGTTCATCATTGTTCTGCTCCCCCGACCGCTAGTCGGCCAGCGCCACGGAGTTTTCGCGTTCCACGTACCCGCCGAAGGCATCCGGGACCACCTCGACCAGCTTCACCCGGGTGGCAGTGATCTCGACGATACGGCCGTGGTTTTCGCCCATGTAATTGCCCACTGTCACGCGCTGAATACCCCGATCGGGGGTACGGACCAGGGCATAACGCACCTCGTCCTGCTCCAGCGATCCCACCATCCGCAGGGAATCCAGCGGGAAACTTTCGAGGAATTCGCGTGGGCGATCGGGGTCGATCTCGGCATCGCCGGGCTCGCCCTCGGCTACCGCCAGGCTGGGCTGCGCGATCACGGTGGAATCGAACGGCGAGCGGGTGTGCCCCGGGTACAGATAGGGCTCGTGCGGCTCCAGCGTCGGAATCGGATCGATGCCACTACCCGGGCGCTCGTTGATTTCCGCGATGTAGCGCTCCAGGTCACTCTTGTCCTGGGCACACCCCGACAACCCCAATGTAGCCATCAGGCCGAGCGCGAGGGCCGCCGTCAGGGATCGCTGTGCAGGAGTCCGCATCAGTGATCCTCCAGGTAGCGATAGGTGCGCGCAGTGGCATCCATCAACAGGTCGTTATCCGAGTTGCCCCGACGAATGTGCATATCGTGCATGGTCACCACCCGCGGAAGCGCGGAGGTACCACTGACGAATTCGGCCAGCTCCTCGTAGTCGCCCCGCACCCGCAAACGGATCGGCACCTCGGCATAGAAGTCCCGGCGGTTCTCCCCGCGCGGTTCGAACAGTTCGATCTCGAGCCCGGCCTGCAGACCCGTCTGCGAGATATCCACCAGGAGACTGGGAATTTCTGCAGAACTGGGCAGCAACTCCAGCAGCGAGGCGAACATGCGCTCCATCTCTTCGAGTTGTTCCTCGTAGGCCCCGAGATTCGCGGCTCGCTGCTGCTTGTCCTCGAATTCGGCGCGCAGTTGCTCTTCGCGATTCTCGGCGCGTTCCAGATCGGTGCGCTGATCGCCGATAAAGAAGTAATAGGACAGCCCCAGGATGACCAGAACGATGACGACCAGGATCAGGGCCTTTACGGCCCAGGACGCCTCGCCGATATTGTTGAAGTCGATCTCGTTGAGTTCCTTGATGTTCATCAGGAATCCTCCTCGATATCCGACGGCCGCGTCTGGTTGGCGTCCAGGCGGAAATCACGCACCTGGAGGCGCCCTTCTTCGCGCGTCTCGATGATCTGCAAGTTCGAGTCGGACAACCATGGCGAGGCATCGATGCGGCGCATCAAGGCCGAGATCCGGGTATTGGACTCGGAACGACCCGTCAGGCGGATGCGCTCGCCTTCCTGGCGCACCTCGTTGAGATAGGTGCCGTCCGGCAACGTCTCCACCAACTGATCGAACAGATGCACCGCCTCCGGGCGGCGCGCCTGCAGGGTCTGGATGACCTCCATCCGCGCGATCAGGGCCTGGCGCTGCTCGTCCAGGTCGCGGATGCGGGCAATCTTGCGATCCAGCTCGCGGATTTCGCGCTCCAGCATCTGGTTGCGCGACTGCTGGTGGTCGATCAGCGCATTCATGAAGGTATGCCCGGTGAACGCCAGCAGCACGCCCACCACGAGCGCGCCACCCAGCGCGCCGAAGAATTGCTTGCGCCGCTGCTCACGGGCCTTCTCGCGCCAGGGGAGGAGGTTGATGTAGATCATCCGGCGTACCCCCTGATGGACAGACCACAGGCGGTCAGCAACGCGGGGGCATCATTGGCGAAGCGCTGCTGATTGACACGGCGGGAAAGCGCCATGCCGCGAAACGGGTTGGCAATGGAAACCGGGGTTCCGGAACTTTCCTCGAGCATTTCGTCGACACCCGCAATCGCCGCACAGCCGCCACCGAGCAGGATATGGTCGATCGAATCCTGCGGGCGGGTGACGTAGAAGTACTGCAGCAGCCGCTGGATCTGGTCCATCATCGTCTGCTTGAACGGCTCGAGGATATTGCTGACGTAATCGGCCGGAAGGTCGCCGCTCATTTTGGCGGAGCCCGCCTCCTGATAGTTCATGCTGTAGCGACGCATGATCTCTTCGGTGAGCATGCGCCCGCCAAAATTCTGCTCGCGGGTATAGATTACGCCCTCGGTCTGGCTGACCACATAGACCGCCGTCACCGAGGAGCCGACATCGACGATGGCGACGATGGGCTTGTTCTGGCGGTCGGGGATCTGCTCGACCAGGCGTGAGGAGGCATGCTCGATCGAGTAGGCCTCGACATCCACCAGTTCGGGGGTCAACTTGGCGGATTCGGCGATCGCCACTCGCGATTCGACGTTCTCGCGCCGCGAGGCGACAACCAGGACGTCAACCAACTGAGGGTTCTTTTCGTTCTTGCCAAGAACCTGGAAATCGAGGTTGACCTCTTCCAGGGTGTAGGGAATGTACTGATCGGCCTCGACGAACACCTGGCCCTCGAGCTCGCTGTCGCTGAGGGTGGAGGACATCTGGATGGTCTTGGTAATGACAGCCGAGGACGGGACGGCCATCGCACACTGTTTGAGCCGGGTGCCGGAACGCTTCACCGCACGGGCAAGCGCATTCCCCACCGCCTCGGTGTCCTGGCAGACCTTGTCCACCATCACACCATCCGGCAGCGGTTCCACCGCAAAGGCTTCGACCCGGTAACCCTTACCTTGGCGGGCCAGCTCCAGCACCTTTACGGCGGCCGAACTGACATCCACGCCCAGCAGTCCCTGCTTGCCCTTTCCGAGACTCAGCACACATCCCCCTGTATACCCCAATGAAAGTAACTGGTAGCGTTACAATCAAGTATGCTAGCTCGTTCACAATATACACTCCGAAATCCGGGTTGCAAGTTGCTTTGAAAGCTGATTCTTAACTTGGCCCCACTTTTTTTACAGTCATGAAGCCGATTCTCAAGATTTTTGCGGCGTTGCTGGCCCTGGTCCTGGCGGCCGGAATCGGCGTATCCGCGGCCATTGCGGCCCTTTACGTGCACTACGCCCCCACCCTCCCCGAGGCGGAGGCTGTGCGCGACGTTCGCCTGCAAACTCCGCTACAGGTCCGCACCGCGGATGGCCTGCTGATGGGCGAATTCGCCGAAGAGCGGCGTATCCCCCTGCCCATTGAAGAAATCCCCGAGCAAGTGCGCCAGGCCTTTATCGCGGCCGAGGACGAACGGTTCTACGATCACCCCGGGGTCGACATCGTCGGCCTGGCAAGGGCGGCCATCAATGAGATTTCCACGCGCGGCGATCGCAGCCAGGGTGGGTCCACCATCACCATGCAGCTGGCGCGCAACGTCTTTCTGACACGCGACCGCACCTACGAGCGCAAACTGCGCGAGATCTTCCTGGCCATTCGCATGGAACAGGAAATGACCAAGGACGAGATCCTGGAGCTGTACCTGAACAAGATCTATCTGGGCCAGCGCGCCTACGGGATCGAGGCCGCGGCACGGGTCTACTTTGACCGCTCGGTCGACGAGCTGGAACTGGACGAGATCGCCGTCCTGGCAGCGCTGCCCAAGGCCCCCTCCACAACCAACCCCGTCGCCAGCGCCCAGCGTGCCGAGATTCGCCGCAATTACGTATTGCGTCGCATGTTCGATACCGGCGCGATCAGCGAGTCGGAATACGAGGAGGCCATCGCCCGACCGGTATCATCCGAACGGCACGTGGCCGCGACCGAGGTCGATGCCCACTGGGTGGCAGAGGCGGCCCGCCAGATCGTCTTCAACCTCTGGGGCGAGGATGCCTATCGACGCGGCCTGCAGGTCCATACATCCATCGACTCCCGTTACCAGGAAGCGGCCAACCAGGCCTTGCGCGAGGGCCTGCTGGAATACGACGAGCGCCACGGTTATCGCGGACCCGAGGATCAACTGAGCGACGAAACCATGGCCGACGCCGAATCGCGCATGCGCGCCCTGAAGGCACAGGGCGTTCATGGGCGCCTGCTGTTTCCCGTGGTTGTGATGGAACGCGAGGAAGACGGCACGCTGCAGGTGGACGGCGGCAAGATCGGTGAACTCGTGGTCGAACCCCGCGACCAGCAGTGGGCACGCAACCCCGAGTTCGAACGGGGTGACGTGATCCGCGTCCGACCCTACACCGATGGACGCTGGCGTCTGGCGCAAAAACCGGAAGTGACGGGCGCAGTCATCGCCCAGTCGCCCAAGGACGGGGCCATTGTTGCCCTGGCCGGGGGATTCGACTTCTTCGAGAACCGGTACGACCGGAGCACCCAGGCGCAGCGCCAGCCGGGCTCCGCATTCAAGCCGCTGGTGTACGCGCTGGCGCTACAGGAAGGCTATCGCCCGGAAGGGATGCTGGTGGACGCACCAATGGTCTTCGACGATCCCGCGCTGGGGGCCGAGTGGCGCCCGCAGAACTATTCCCGCCAGTTCCAGGGCGAGATGAGTATGCGCGATGCCCTGGCCCAGTCGCGCAACCTCGCGTCGATCCGCCTGCTCAACAGCCTGGGCCCGCAGCGCGTGCATGAACAATTGCCACGCTTTGGTCTGGACCCGGACAAACACCCGAGTAACCTGTCGATGGTGCTCGGTACCGGGGCAGTTACGCCCCTGCAGCTAAACAATGCCTATGGCGTGTTCGCCTCCGGCGGCAAGCTGCACAGCCCGTGGATCATCACCCGCATCGAGACCGGCGACGGCGAGGTCCTCTATCAAGCGCCGACCGAACGCGCCTGCCCGTCGCCTTGCGAAAACCCGCCCGGCCAGGACCTGTACCTGAATGCCAGCGGGGGGCCACTGCAGTACACCGACCCGGCCCAGGTGCTGGATCCGGGGGCTGCCTGGCAGATGAGCAGCATGCTGGGGCATGTAATCACCGCCGGTACCGGGCGTCAGGCGCAGCAGCTGGGGCGCTCGGACCTGGCGGGCAAGACCGGCACCACCAACAGCTATCGCGATGCCTGGTTCTCCGGATTCAACGCCGATATTGTGGCCACCGCCTGGGTCGGTTTCGACGACAACCGCGAGCTGGGCCGGCGCGAAAGCGGTGGACGCACGGCGCTCCCGCTCTGGGTACGATTTATGGACTCGGTGCTGACCGATGCACCGGAGCGTCCCGTGGAGCGGCCGGATGACCTGCAGCGGGTTGCAATCCTGCCCGACGGCCGTCGTGCACCAAGCGAGGAGACCCCGGGGGCCAACATCCAGTGGCTGATCCCGCAACAGGTACCGGAACGCGGCCAGGCACCCTCAGGCCCCAGCGGGGAGAACGGCCAGAGCCCACCCGAATCGGTGTTCTGATGAATCCTTCCCGCATACGCCAGGAACTGGCACAGGAGGCCGCGCGGATCCTGCTGGACGACGGAATTCGCGATTTCGCGCTGGCCAAGCGCAAGGCAGCGGAGCATCTGGGTATCGAAGCCCGCCACGAGATGCCGGGCAATGCCGAGATCCAGGCGGCCGCCATCGAACGCAGTCGGCTGTTCGCAACGGACGCCAGCCGCCAGGCCTACCGCGAGCGCCTGGAGGCGGCGCGGATCGTAATGGAGCGGCTGGCGGAGCTGGAACCGCGCCTGGTCGGTCCGCTGCTGGACGGGATCGTCGAGCGCCAGCCCCTGGTCAACCTACACGCGTTTGCGGAAACCGTGGAGGAGGTCATCCTCGACCTGGGCGAACGCGGCATCCGCTGCCAGACAGGTGAACGCCGCTACCGCAGCCGCCAAGGGCGCGAGCAGCGGGTACCGTTTCTGAGTTTTCGCGGGCCGAATGACACGGACATCGAGCTGACCGTATTCCCGCTGGATGGACTGCGCCAGGCGCCGCCGTCGCCGGTGGACGGCAAGCCCATGGCCCGCGCGGGTCGCGCGGACGTGGACAGACTGCTGGACGCCGCAAACACCGACGCAGCACAGGCCGACGCGTCCTGACGCCAGGGAGACGGCGCCTTAAGGAGACGCTGATGTAATCGCACGTCCGCGTTGGTGCCCCCTGTTTTCCGAGACAAGGCGCGTCGTGCAGCGGGTAGTGGTTCTACCCGCAAGCGGCGCAACGCAGGATCGGGGAACAGGGGGCACCAACCCCACAAGCCGTTGAAAGCAGGGGCTCGGCCGCCCGTTGTTGATCAAAAACGGGCGCGGGAACGGCGTTGCGGTTCCCTTGTGCAGAATGACTGCACGGCAGTCACCGCGCCTTGTTCCCACGCAAAAGCGACTCGAGCGCGGACGCGCGATTAAATCAGCGTCTCCTTAAGGAGACGCCGACTCAATCGCGGCGGTAGGAGGTGACCGTCTCGACCAGGGTCGCAACCCGGTCCGGGTCAATGCCCGGATGGATCCCGTGCCCGAGGTTAAAGACGTGACCGGTGTCCCGGTCGAACCCGTCCAGCACCCGCAGGGCCTCCTCGCGCACCACTGCGTCCGGCGCGTACAGCACCGACGGATCCAGGTTCCCCTGTAGTGCCACACGGTCCCCGACGCGACGGCTGGCCTCGCCAATCTCGATCGTCCAGTCCAGCCCCAGCGCATCGGCACCGGTCTCGGCCTGCGCCTCGAGCCAGGCATCGCCACCCTTGGTAAACAGCGTAACCGGCACGCGGCGGCCGTCGTGGTCCCGGATCAGACCATCGACAATGCGCTGCATGTAGGCCAGCGAGAACTCGCGATAGCCGCGCGGCGTGAGCGACCCACCCCAGGTATCGAAGACCATCACGGCCTGTGCCCCGGCGCGAATCTGCGCGTTCAGGTATTCAGTAACGGCGCTGGCGACCTTCTGCAGCAGCGCATGCATCGCCTGCGGCTCGCCGTACATCAGCCGCTTGGTTTCGGCGAAGTCACGCGAGCCCTGACCCTCCACCATATAGGTGGCCAGCGTCCACGGGCTGCCGGCAAAGCCGATCAACGGGACTTCGCCATTCAGCTCGCGCCGGATCAGGCGCACCGCGTCCATCACATAACGCAGTTCCTGCTCCGGATCGGGCACCGGCAGGTTCTCGATCGCCTCGAGCGAACGGATCGGGTCGCGAAAGCGCGGACCCTCGCCGGTCTCGAAATAAAGCCCCAGGCCCATCGCATCCGGGATGGTCAGGATGTCCGAGAACAGGATCGCCGCATCCAGCGGGAATCGGCGCAGCGGCTGCATCGTGACTTCGCAGGCCAACTCCGGATTCTGGCACAGGCTCATGAAGCTACCGGCCTGGGCGCGGGTCTCGCGGTACTCCGGCAGGTAGCGTCCGGCCTGGCGCATGATCCAGATCGGCGGGCGGTCCACGGGCTCGCGCAGCAACGCACGCAGCAGGCGGTCATTCTTCAGGGTCTGGGACATCGAAAGGCTCAAACGCCGAGATATTCAAGGATGCCTTCGGCGGCCTCGCGGCCCTCGAAGACAGCGGTTACGACCAGGTCCGAGCCGCGCACCATGTCGCCGCCGGCAAAGACCTTCGGGTTGCCGGTCTGAAAGGCGTGTGAGCCAACGGCCTGCACACGCCCGCCCTCGTCCACGCCGATCTTGAATTCGGCGAACCAGTCCGCCGGGGACGGACGGAACCCAAAGGCAATGAGCACGCGGTCGGCCGGGATTACGTGTTCGGAGCCCGGCACTGGCTCCGGACGGCGGCGGCCGCGCTCGTCCGGTGCGCCCATCTGGGTGCGCACCACCTTGACGCCCTCGACCTTGCCATCGCCTACGATCTCGACCGGCTGAACATTGAACTCGAACTGCACACCTTCCTCGCGCGCATGCACGACTTCCTTGCGCGAACCCGGCATGTTCTCCTCGTCGCGGCGATAGGCGCAGGTCACCGAGGCCGCGCCCTGACGGATCGAGGTACGGTTGCAGTCCATCGCGGTGTCGCCACCGCCGAGGACCACCACACGCTGGCCGGCCACGTCGATGAAACCATCTTCATCGTGCTCCCAGCCCATCACCTGACGGATGTTGGAAATCAGGAACGGCAGGGCCGGATACACCCCCGGCAAATCCTCGCCAGGGAAGCCGCCCTGCATCGCGGTGTACGTCCCCATGCCCAGGAATACGGCATCGTATTCCTCCAGCAGGGCGTCCATCTGGATATCGCGGCCGATCTCGGTGCTCAGGCGGAACTCAACGCCCATGCCCTCGAGGATCTCGCGGCGGGTGCGGATCACGTGCTTTTCGAGCTTGAACGGCGGGATACCGAAGGTCAGCAGACCGCCGATCTCCGGGTGACGGTCATACACCACCGCCTGCACGCCGTTACGCGCCAGGATATCGGCACAGCCCAACCCAGCTGGACCGGCGCCAATCACGGCCACGCGCTTGTCGGTCGGGGTGACGTCAGAGAGATCCGGACGCCAACCGGCCTTCAGGGCCTCGTCGGTAATGTACTTCTCCACCGAACCGATGGTGACCGCGCCGAAACCGTCGTTCAGCGTGCAGGCACCTTCGCACAGGCGATCCTGCGGGCAGACACGGCCGCAGACCTCGGGCAGGGAGTTGGTCTTGTGCGAGAGCTCGGCGGCGGCGAACAGGTTGCCCTCTTCCACCAGCTTCAGCCAGTTCGGGATGAAGTTGTGCACCGGGCACTTCCACTCGCAATACGGATTGCCGCAGGCCAGACAGCGGCCCGCCTGCTGCCCCGCGGTCGCCGGATCGAACTGACCGATGATCTCGCCAAATTCGTGGATACGAATCTCGGCGGGGGTCTTCTGAGGGTCCTGGCGCGGCAGGTCCAGGAACTGCATCGGATTGAAAGCCATGGATCACTCGCTCCGACGGGAACCGGCGGCATGACGCCTCGGGGTTCAACCGTTCATGCGTTCAGGAATGGATCGTTTCGCGCTTGAGCGCGTAACGGTCAGGCCAGCGCGGTACGGACCTTCTGACTGACGACGCCCATGTCCGCGCGGCCGAATACTCGGGGCTTGAGCACGCCCATCACCTTGCCCATGTCACTGGCGCCGGCGGCGCCGGTCTCGGCAATCGCCTCGCCGATCATCTGCTCCAGCTCGGCGTCGCCCAGCGGTTCGGGCATGTAGGCCTCGATCACCGTGATCTCGGCGGCCTCGCGCTCGGCCAGGTCCTCGCGACCACCCTTGCGGTACTGGTCGATGGAGTCGCGGCGCTGTTTGAGCATCCGGTTGAGGATCGCCAGCACCGTGTCGTCATCGGCCTCGCGCCGCTCGTCGACCTCGAACTGCGAGACCTCGGCCTGGATCAGACGCAACGCCCCAAGGCGCTCCTTCTCACGGGCCCTCATGGCCTGCTTCACGTCATCCTGCAAACGGGCCTTGAGCGACATCAAAGGGTCCTCGATCCGGGCCTGATGCCCGACAGACGATTCTACGTAAAGACGTTCAGTACAAACGCACCCGACGGGTCATGTCGCGGGAATTCTTCTTCAGCTGGCGCTTCACCGCTGCGGCGGCCTTGCGCTTGCGCTCGGTGGTCGGCTTTTCGTAATACTCGCGGCGGCGGACTTCCGCGACCACACCGGCCTTCTCACAGGTGCGCTTGAAACGGCGCAGGGCAACCTCGAAGGGCTCATTCTCGCGAACTCGTACGTGCGGCATACAATCTCCGGATGCGAATGCTGATTCGTCTACCAAAACAAAAACGCCACCCGAAACACTCCGGGCAGCCATGCAGAACTCCCTATGGTAATCCAACCGGCGCCATTTGCAAAAGTCCGTGAAACGATGCCCATCCTGACCGCGCACACGCTTACGCCCACAGCAGCACGCACGCTATGATGCCCCTGATGAACGCACCCGGCATGCAAAACCTGAACGTCGAGCTGGGCGAGCGCAGTTACCCTATCCGGATCGGACCGGGCCAGCTCGCCGCCGCCGACACCCTCCGCCCGGCGCTCGAGGGCCGCCGCGTGGCGGTGGTGACCAACACCACCGTGGGCCCGCTGTACGGCGAGGCTCTGCGCGAAACACTCGACCACTGCGAGATCGCTGGCGAGCCCCTCTGGATCGAGCTGCCCGATGGCGAGGCCCACAAGACCCTGGCCACAGTGGAATCGATCATCACCCGCCTGCTGGAGGCCCGGTTCGACCGGGGCAGCCGCATCGTCGCACTGGGCGGGGGTGTGGTGGGCGATATCGCGGGCTTCGCCGCTGCGATCTACCAGCGCGGGATCGACTTTGTGCAAGTCCCGACCACCCTGCTGGCCCAGGTCGACTCCTCGGTGGGCGGCAAGACCGGGGTCAACCACCCGCTGGGCAAGAACATGATCGGGGCCTTCCATCAGCCGCGCGCGGTGCTGGTCGACACCGACACCCTGAAGACACTGCCCGAGCGCGAGCTGCAGGCCGGACTCGCCGAGGTCATCAAGTACGGCCTGATCCGCGACGCCGAGTTCTTCGCCTGGCTGGAGGCGCATATCGACGAGCTGCGCGCCCTGGAACCCGAGGCGCTGGCCCGGGCCATCCACCGCTCCTGCGCCTGCAAGGCCGAGATCGTCGCCGCCGACGAACGCGAAGGCGGCATCCGCGCCCTGCTGAACCTGGGCCATACCTTCGGCCACGCGATCGAGGCCGGGATGGGCTACGGCGAATGGCTGCACGGTGAGGCCGTGGGCACGGGCATGGCAATGGCCGCGCGCATGTCGGAACGCATGGGCTGGTTGAGCCCGGCCGAGCGCGAACGCGCCGAGGCCCTGATCCAGCGCGCCGGCCTGGCACTGGATCCACCGGACCGCATGACCGCCGACCGTTTCCGCGAGCTGATGGCGATCGACAAGAAGGTCGCCAGCGGCCGCCTTCGCCTGGTGTTGCTGCGGGGGATCGGCGAGGCCGAGATCACCGACCAGTTCGACGTGTCGGCACTGGACGCGACCCTGCACGAGGGCGCCCGTGTCGCCTGAGGCCCTGGCCACCACACCCCGGGTCGACCGCGCCTCCGGGCTCGCGACTTACGCCGCCGACCCTGCGGCCTCGCGCGGCCGGGAACACACGGAAGCGCCACCACGCCACCGCAGCGCCTTCCAGCGTGATCGCGACCGCATCGTGCACTCCAGCGCGTTCCGCCGCCTGGAATACAAAACCCAGGTCTTCATCAGCCACGAAGGCGACCTGTTCCGCAACCGCCTGACCCACTCGCTGGAGGTCGCGCAGATCGGGCGCTCGATCGCGCGCGCGCTGCGCCTGAACGAGGACCTGGTCGAGGCCATCGCCCTCGCGCACGACCTCGGCCACACCCCGTTCGGCCATGCTGGCCAGCATGCCCTGAACGACTGCATGAAGGCGTATGGTGGCTTCGAGCACAACCTGCAGTCGCTGCGTATCGTCGACCTGCTGGAGCGCCACTATGCGGAATTCGACGGCCTCAACCTGACGTTCGAGACACGCGAGGGCATCCTCAAGCACTGCTCGCCGCAGCGCGCACGAGAACTGGGCGCGATTGGCGTGCGCTTTCTCGAGAAGCAGCAGCCCTCGCTGGAGGCGCAGCTGGCCAACGTGGCCGACGAGATCGCCTACAACAATCACGATGTCGACGATGGCCTGCGCTCCGGGCTGCTCGGCATGGACCAGTTGACGGAGGTCCGTCTGTTCCGCGAATGCCTGGAGGCGGTGCGCGCCCGCTACCCGGACCTCGAACCACGCCGGGTTCAGCATGAGACCGTTCGCCGCATGATCGACGCCCTGGTATCCGACCTGATCGAGAACAGCCAGGCCGCAATCGACCTCCATCAACTCCACACCCCGGACGACGTCCGCCAAGCCGGCCAGCCGCTGATCCGCTTCAGCCCGGAGATGGCCGACCAGGCGCACGAGCTGAAGGTCTTCCTGCGCGAGAACTTGTACCACCACCATCAGGTCCACGCGGTGATGCACAAGGCCCGCCAGCTGATTCAGGAACTGTTCGCCGCATTCGACTCCGAGCCGCGGCTGATGCCCGAGCACTTCCAGCGGCATGCCGAACAGATCGCCGAGGCCGACCCGAATGCGCCGCAGCGCGCAATTGCCGACTACATCGCGGGCATGACCGACCGCCACGCCATCCGTGAACACCACCGCCTGTTCGATCTGGGCACGCTGACCTGAGACTCAAACCCATGGCGCTCTCTGACCAATGTCTTAAACAGCTCGGCCTGCACACGGCTCCGTTCGACGAAACACCCGACGAACACTTCATCTACAGCGACCCGTTGCTGGACGGATTGCTCGAGTCGGCGCGCGCTGCCCTTGATACCCCAGGCGCCATCGTGATCATGACCGGCGAGAATGGCTCCGGACGCAGCCTGCAACTGATGCGTCTGCTGGCCATGCTGCCCGAACCCTTCGAGCTGATCGCCTTTCGCGCCCGCATCAATACCCAGTTCGAATCGGTGGATCACACCATTCGCAGCTATCTGCGCTCACAGAATGCAGACGACCCCGACCGCCCCCTGACCGAACTGCTGGCCGAGCGCGTTGCGATTGGCATGGACCCGGTCATCGCGATGGACGATGCCCATCTGGTGGGTACCGACATCGTGAACAATCTGATGCGCATGCGCAGCGAGGTGCTCGAATCGCAGGGGCGAGCGCCACGCGTAGTGCTGGTGGGCTCCAGTGGCCTGCTCCGCCGGCGCCTGTACCTGCCGGACCCGTCCGACGAGGATCAGGTCACGCGTGTCAACCTGCGCGCCTTCAACCTCGAACAGACGGCAGCCTACCTGCGTCACAGACTGCATGCAGCGGGTCTCGACGACCCGGAACGCCTGCTCGACCAGGACACGATTCACCACCTGCAAACCACCAGCCAGGGCCTGCCCGGCAACCTGAACCGCGAGGCCAATCAGGTCTTGGAACGCCATTGCCGCAGCGAGCGCCACGCCACCGGCGCGGCTGCCGCATCCTCGGCAGCGGGCACCGCTACTTCCGGCATCGCGCTGGGTGACGAAGCCGAACGCGAGGACGAATCGGCGGCCACGACATCCGAGGCGGCGGGTGTCACCCTGGACTCCGATGCCGAGCCCGATCGCGGAACCGACGTCGAACCGGTGCTACGCGCCCAGCGCGACGAGGACGAATTCACCCCGGCTGCCGAAGCCCTCACGCAAACAAGCGCCAGTGAGGAGCCAGAATGGCGGCCAGAGCCCGATTACGAACTCGAAGAACCCTCGCAAGAAAAACACGCCGCGCCCTTCTGGAACCAGCGCTGGTTCGTGCCGGCGGTCGCGGCCACAGTCGCGATTGGTATCGCTGCACCCGTCGCCATGCAACTGATGGACAGCCGCGAAACCGAGGCGGAGCAGGAGGTCGTCGAACTCCCGTTGCCCGAAACCCGACCCCCGGCATCCGAGGAGGAGGACGATCTTGTCGTCCCCGACCCTCTGGAGCATACCGGCGACACATTGACCAGCCCGGACATCGATCCCCTGCCCGGCCAGGAACGCCCAAGCGGTGACCCGATCGCCGGCATTGAGGCCGAGCCAGCCACCGAGCCGGAACCGACCGAACCCGCACCGGAGCCAGAACCGGAGCCAGAACCGGAGCCAGAACCCGAACCAGAGCCCGAGCCCGAGCCCGAACCGGAACCCGAGCCAGAGCCAGAGCCAGAGCCAGAGCCAGAGACGACGACCGAGGCCCTGGCCGACGAGGATGGTGACGGCGAGCGCCTGCGCGGCGATCTGGAGTGGCTGAGCAACCAGTCTTCCGATGCGTTCACCATCCAGCTGATCGCGGCACCGGACATGTCCACGGCCCGCAGCTATGCGGATCGCCACAATCTGGGTGGCATCCGCTACATCCCCACGCGCGTAAATAATCGCGACTTCGTGGTCGTGCTGGCCGGCTCATTCGCCAATCGAGACGCCGCCGAAGGCGCAGCCTCGGACCTGCCCGAAGCAGTACGCAACGAAGGCCCCTGGATCCGCTCCATCGGCTCGGTCCAGGGCGTGGCGCGCGAATAGGCAGGCCATCCCGGCACCCGCCCAACCCGCGTCGCCCCATGAGTACTTGACCGGCCCCGGTTTGCCGGGAGAATGACGGTTCGGCTATATTCCTGCGCCTTTTTCCGTGTTCTTTTCCAGCCTTACGCGCCGCGCCAAGCGCGCCGTGACCGGAGTTCACCGATGCGACAGAACCAACTGAACGGCACCCTCTACCGTCCCGAATTCGAGCGCGACAACTGCGGCTTCGGCCTCATTGCGCACATGGACGGCGTCGCCAGCCACTGGGTAGTGGACACCGCGATCAAGGCCCTGGAACGCATGACCCACCGCGGCGCGATCGCCGCCGACGGCAAGACCGGCGACGGCTGTGGGCTGCTGATGAAGACCCCCGAGGCCTTCCTGCGCACCTTGGCCGGCGAGGCCGGCATCGAACTGGCCGAGCGCTTCGCCGCTGGCATCGTGTTCATCAACCCGGAGAAGATCGCCGAGACCCGGGCCGCCGTGGAGAGCGCGATCGAGCGCGGCCCGCTGAAGCTTGCCGGCTGGCGCGAGGTGCCGATCAACGCGGAAGACGCCTGCGGGGCCGAAGCCCTGAAGAGCCAGCCGCACATCCTGCAGGTGTTCATCAACGCCCCCGCCGACATGGACGGCGACGACTTCGAGCGCGCGCTGTTCGTGGTGCGCCGTCGTGCCGAGATCGCGATGGGCGACGACCCGGTGTTCTACGTGCCGAGCCTGTCCGCGCGCGTGGTCTCCTACAAGGGCCTGGTGATGCCGGAAAACCTGCCGGTGCTCTACCGCGACCTGCAGCGCCCGGAGCTCGAGACCTCGATCTGCGTGTTCCACCAGCGCTTCTCCACCAACACCTTCCCGCAGTGGGGCCTGGCGCAGCCGTTCCGCTTCCTCGCCCACAACGGCGAGATCAACACCGTGCAGGGCAACCGCAACTGGGCGGTCGCGCGTCAGCACAAGTTCGCCACCGAGAAGCTGCCGGAACTGGCCGAGCTGGAGCCGCTGGTGAACCTGGAAGGCTCCGACTCGCAGAGCCTGGACAACATGCTGGAGGTCCTGCTGGCCGGCGGTATGGACCTGTTCCGCGCGATGCGCCTGCTGGTCCCGCCGGCGTGGCAGAACGTCGCGCACATGGACTCCGACCTGCGCGCCTTCTACGAATACAACTCCATGCACATGGAGCCCTGGGACGGCCCGGCCGGGATCGTACTGACCGACGGCCGCTACGCCGCCTGCACCCTGGACCGCAACGGCCTGCGCCCGGCCCGCTACGTGATCACCAAGGACCGCCACATCACCCTCGCCTCCGAGATTGGCGTGTATGACTACTCTCCCGAGGACGTGGTCGCCAAGGGCCGCCTGAAGCCCGGGCAGATGCTGGCCGTCGATACCGAATCGGGCGAGCTGCTCCATCCCGAGGACGTCGACCGCATCAACCGCACGCGCCAGCCCTACCGCCAGTGGCTGCGCGCCCACGTGAAACACCTGAAGAGCCAGCTGGACGACAACCAGCTGTTCTCCGGCGAGCCGATGCCGGCCGAGCGTCTGGAGACCTACGAGAAGCTGTTCGACGTGACCTTCGAGGAGCGCGACCAAATCCTGCGCGTGCTGGCCGAGGCCGGCCAGGAGGCCGTGGGCTCGATGGGTGACGACACCCCGTTCGCCGTGCTCTCCCGCCACACCCGCTCGCTGTACGACTACTTCCGCCAGCAGTTCGCCCAGGTCACCAACCCGGCGATCGATCCGCTGCGCGAGAGCATCGTGATGTCGCTGGAGACCTGCTTCGGCCGCGAGCAGAACCTGTTCGAGGAGACCCCGGACCACGCCCACCGTCTGGTGTCCGACTCCCCGGTGCTGTCCGAGGCCAAGTTCCGCGAGCTGTGCAACCAGACCGAGGACGCCTTCCGCGTCGAGCGCATGGACCTGAACTACGACGTCCACGCGCACTCGCTGGAAGACGCCCTGAAGACCCTGACCGAGCGCGCGGTCGACGCCGTGCGCGAAGGCGCCGTGGTGCTGGTGCTGTCCGATCGCGGCATCGACCCGGAACGCCGCCCGATCCCGGCCGCACTGGCCGTGGGCGCGGTGCATCACGCCCTGATCCGCGCTAAGCTGCGCACCGACGCCAACATCGTCGCCGAGACCGCCACCGTGCGCGACCCGCATCACTTCGCGGTCCTTCTCGGCTACGGCGCCACCGCGATCTATCCGTACCTGGCCTACTCGGCGCTGCACGGCATGTGCCAATCCGGCGAAATCCCGAACGCGGACCCGCTGACGCTGGCGCAGAACTACCGCCGCGGCATCAACAAGGGCCTGTTCAAGATTCTGTCGAAGATGGGCATCTCCACCATCGCCAGCTACCGCGGCGCGCAGCTGTTCGAAATCGTCGGCCTGGCCGACGAGGTCGTGGCCACCTGCTTCACCGGCACCACCAGCCGCATCAAGGGCACCCGCTTCGCCGATATCGAGGCGGACCTGGAGACGCTGTCCAAGCGTGCCTGGAATCCGCGCAAGAGCGCCGGCCAGGGCGGCCTGCTGAAATACGTCCATGGTGGCGAGTACCACGCCTACAACCCGGACGTGATCCAGACCCTGCACCGCGCCGTACAGTCCGGCGACTATGGCGTGTACCAGGAGTACGCAGCACTGGTAAACGAACGCCCGGTAACCGTGCTGCGCGACCTGCTGAAGGTCCGCGACGACATCGAGCCGATCGATATCGACGAAGTCGAGCCCGAGGCCGAGATCCTGCCGCGCTTCGACTCCGCCGGCATGAGCCTGGGCGCGCTGTCGCCGGAGGCCCATGAGGCCCTGGCCACGGGGATGAACCGCCTCGGCGGGCGCTCCAACTCCGGCGAGGGCGGCGAGGCCGTCTCCCGCTACGGCACCGAGCGCATGTCCAAGATCAAGCAGGTGGCCTCCGGCCGCTTCGGCGTGACCCCGCACTACCTGGTCAACGCCGAGGTGCTGCAGATCAAGGTCGCCCAGGGCGCGAAGCCCGGCGAGGGCGGCCAGTTGCCGGGCCACAAGGTCAACAAGATGATCGCGGAGCTGCGCTACTCGAATCCGGGCGTGGCCCTGATCTCGCCGCCGCCGCACCACGACATCTACTCCATCGAGGACCTGGCGCAGCTGATCTTCGACCTCAAGCAGGTCAATCCGGATGCGCTGGTCTCGGTGAAGCTGGTCTCCGAGGCCGGGGTCGGCACGATCGCCGCCGGCGTGGCCAAGGCCTACGCCGACCTGATCACCATCTCCGGCTACGACGGCGGCACCGGCGCCAGCCCGCTGACCTCGGTCAAGTACGCCGGCACCCCCTGGGAGCTGGGCCTGACCGAGACCCACGCGACCCTGCGCGGCAACGACCTGCGCGACAAGGTGCGCCTGCAGACCGACGGCGGCCTGAAGACCGGCCTCGACGTGATCAAGGCGGCGATCCTGGGTGCCGAGAGCTTCGGCTTCGGCACCGGCCCGATGGTCGCGCTGGGCTGCAAATACCTGCGCATCTGCCACCTGAACAACTGCGCAACGGGTGTCGCCACGCAGGACAAGGTGCTGCGCATGAACCACTTCATCGGCCTGCCCGAGATGGTCATGCACTACTTCCAGTTCGTCGCCCGCGAGACCCGCGAGTGGATGGCGAAGCTGGGCGTGCGCAGCCTGACGGACCTGATCGGCCGCACCGATCTGCTGGAGATCCTGCCGGGCGAGACGCCGAAGCAGCAGCACCTGGACCTGAACGGCCTGCTGGCCAGCGGCGACCTGGCCGACAAGCCGCGCTTCTGCAAGGAGCCGAAGAACGAGCCGTTCGACAAGGGCGAGCTGGCGGAAAAGATGGTCGCCGAGATGCTCGAGGCGATCGAGAACAAGGCCGGTGGCGAATACCGCTTCGACGTCGCCAATACCGACCGCTCGATCGGCGCGCGGCTGTCCGGCGAGATCGCCAAACGCCACGGCAACCAGGGCATGTCCGATGCCCCGATCACCGTGCGCATGAAAGGCACGGCCGGGCAGAGCTTCGGCGTCTGGAACGCCGGTGGCCTGCACCTGTACCTGGAAGGCGACGCCAACGACTACGTCGGCAAGGGCATGACCGGCGGCAAGCTGGTGATCCGCCCACCGGAAGGCTCGAACTTCGCCAGCCAGGACACCACCATCATGGGCAACACCTGCCTGTATGGCGCAACCGGCGGCAAGCTGTTCGCCGCCGGCCAGTGCGGCGAACGCTTCGGGGTGCGCAACTCCGGCGCGATCGCTGTGGTGGAAGGCATCGGCGATCACGGCTGCGAGTACATGACCGGCGGCGTGATGGTGGTGCTGGGCAACACCGGCATCAACTTCGGCGCGGGCATGACCGGCGGCTTCGCGTTCGTGCTGGACCGGGAGAACGACTTCCCGGACCGCATCAACAACGAGCTGATCGACCTGCACCGCCTCGACACCGAGGACATGGAGGCCCACCGCAACTACCTGGAGGAGCTCATCACGGAATTCGTGCACGAGACCGACAGTGACTGGGGCCGCGAAATCCTCGAGCAGTTCGACCACTACCAGGGCTCGTTCTGGCTGGTGAAGCCCAAGGCCTCCGAACTCCGGGGCCTGCTGGCCAACCTGCGCCAGGCCGCCTGACCCGCCACCCGGCGGAATGCAGATACGGGCCCCTGACGGGGCCCGTTTTGTTTTGACCCAACTCAGTGCGAAACCGGGCGGGGGGGTTGAAGAACCGCCGGGCACACCAGGACTACTGCTAGACTGGAGTCCATGGAAACGAGAGCCGAAATTGCGGATGTCCGGCGCGTACTGGAACAACATCCGGAACTGGAGCTGGCCATCCTGTTCGGATCGCTGGCTCGCAGCGGCGCACGGTTCGATAGCGACCTCGACCTCGCCGTCAGCGCCGGATCGCCTCTGGACACCCAGGCGCGCATCGCGCTGATCGATGCCCTGGCCGCGTCCACCGGGCGTCCGGTGGACCTCGTGGACCTGACGCAGGCGGGCGAACCCCTGCTGGGCGAGATCATGACCCGGGGCATCCGCGTGCTTGGCAGCGACGAGGCCCACGCGCGCTACCTGACCCGTCACCTGATCGAGCAGGCCGATTTCCTGCCCTACCGTAATCGCATCCTGGCCGAGCGGAGAGACGCGTGGACCCGCGCGTAGTCGAGCAGAAACTCGAGACCCTGCGGTACTGCGTTAACCGGGTCAATCAGCGTTGCTCCGCCACGGCCGAGGAATTGGCCCGGGACCCGGACACCCAGGACATCATTGCCCTGAACTTGTCGCGCGCCGTGCACAACTACGAACGCATCAACTGGGACATCACCCACGCAGTCTGTTCCCGTCATCGGGATGATTTTCGGGCCTTCGCACGCGTGGTTTCGGACCGGACCTGACCCACAAGCCGGGCAGCCGGTATCATCTGATACCCCCACGGATCAGGTACCCCCAGCAGACCCCCATGGCAGGCCTCATTCCACAGGCATTTATCGACGAGCTGCTCGAGCGCAGCGATATCGTCGAGGTGATCCAGCGCCGCGTGAGCCTGAAGAAGGCCGGGCGCGAGTTCGCCGCCTGCTGCCCGTTCCACGGCGAGAAGACCCCCTCGTTCTACGTCTCCCCGCAAAAGCAGTTCTACCACTGCTTCGGCTGCGGGGCGCACGGCACGGCCATCAGCTTCCTGATGGAGTACGAGAACCAGAGCTTCCCCGAGGCGGTGGAGCAGCTGGCCGAGCAGGCCGGACTGGAGGTCCCGCGCGAGGCCGGGGGCGATGACAAGCGCGAGGCCCACGCGCCGCTGTACGAGGCCCTGAACGCGGCCGCCGAATACTACGTGCAGCAGCTGCGCCACACGCCGAAGGCGGTCGAGTACCTGAAGAACCGTGGCATCGACGGTAACACCGCCCGCGACTACCAGATCGGCTGGGCCCCGCCCTCGGGCCTGATCGAGGCGCTCAAGCCACGCTTCACCCCGCAACAGCTGGTGGATGCCGGCCTGGCCGCACGGCGCGACGACGGGCGCATCCGCGAACGCTTTCGCGCGCGCATCATGTTCCCGATCCGCGACCGGCGCGGGCGCATCACCGGTTTCGGCGGGCGCCTGATCGAGGACGGCGAGCCGAAGTACCTGAACAGTCCGGAGAGTGAAGTCTTCCACAAGGGACAGACCATCTACGGCCTGTTCGAGGCGCGCAAGGCCGGCACCCGGCTGGATGACATCGTGGTGGTCGAGGGCTACATGGACGTGGTCGGGCTCGCCCGCGCCGGTTTTCGGCGCGCGGTGGCCTGCATGGGCACCGCCCTGACCCGCGCCCACCTGGACAGCCTGTTCCGCCAGGTCTCGCGCATCACCCTGTGCTTCGACGGCGACGCCGCCGGACGCCGCGCGGCCTGGCGCTCGCTGGCCGAGGCCCTGCCCGCAATCCAGGGCTTGCGCGAGGTGCGCGTGTTGTTCCTGCCCGAGGGCGACGACCCCGACAGCCTGGTGCTGCGCGACGGCCTCGCCGGCTGGGAGGAACGCCTCACCGGCGCCCTGCCCCTGTCCGAGACGCTTGTGCGGCTGCTGCGCGAGGAACACCCGACCGACACCGCCGAGGGCCGCACCCGCTTCGCGCACGCCGCGATGAAGCTGGTCGCCACCACCCGTGATCCTCTGTTCCGCGACCAGCTGATCGAACGTGTCGCCCAGGAGACCCACCTGAGCCCGGAGCGACTGGGCGAGCAACTCCGCGATGCCGAAGACGGGAGCGCCCGCGCGACGGCCCCGGCCTCCGCACCCACGGACATCCCCGAGGCACCAGACAGCGAGCCGGCGGGCGCCGCGCAGGAGACACCCTCCGCCCTTTGGGGGGCGCTGCTTGCGCGAATCCTGCAGCACCCGGAGCTCGAATGGTCCCAGCCCGAGCTGGCCGAACTCACGGCCTTCCCCGGTACCGCCGCGCAAACACTGGGCAAGCTGCTGGAGGCCCTGCGCGAACGCCCCGGCTGCAGCAGCGCCCACCTGCTGGAACGTTTCCGTGACGATCGCCACTTCAACCGCCTGCAGGCCCTGGCAGCGCGGGAGCTTGGAGATGGCGATCCGAAGGTGACCCGGCAGGTGGCCATGGACTGCGCCCGCCAGCTCCTGCTCCAGCAGGCGCGCACACGGATTCGTGAACTCACTCGCGCAGGCCGAGAACTCGCCACGGAACAACGCGAGGAGCTCGCGCGTCTTACTGCACTACTGCAGAAGACAAACACCGGTTAGGCTCCCCCGAAGTACGCCCATCGAAGGCCGTAACCCATTGAAATCGAAAAGCCTACCCCCAAGTCTCTTGTCGGGATTTCCGTGACCCGGCAGAGGGTTTGGCGGGCGAATCCCGGCAATATAAGAATCTTCTGCTACAATGCAGGATTGATTTTTCTACGACCCATTCAGCGACCCAGGCACCTCGGAGTACGACGTCAATGAACCGTGAAGAGCAACAATCCCAGCTCAAGGAACTGATTGCCAAGGGCAAGGAGCAGGGATACCTCACGTATACCGAGGTCAACGACCACCTGCCCGACTCGATCATCGACTCCGACCAGGTCGAGGACATCATTGCGATGATCAACGACATGGGCATCGCAGTGCACGAGCAGGCCCCGGACGCCGACAGCCTGCTGCTGTCCGACGGCTCCGTTTCCGCTGACGAGGACGCCGAAGACGCCGTGGCCGCGCTCGCCTCGGCCGATTCCGATTTCGGTCGCACCACCGACCCCGTGCGCATGTACATGCGCGAGATGGGCACGGTCGAGCTGCTGACCCGCGAAGGCGAGATCCGCATCGCCAAGCGCATCGAAGAGGGCCTGATGCAGGTCCTGTTCGCGCTCGCCCACCACCCGGGCGCGATCGAACACCTGATCCGCGAATACGACCAGATCGTCGAGAACAACGGTCGCCTGACCGATCTCGTGGTCTCCTTCATCGACCCGAAGAACCCGCTGGACGGCGAAGCCGTCGCGCGCGGGCTGGTCTCCCCGGAAGACGCCCAGAAGGCCGAAGAGGCCCAGAAGGCCGCGGCCGCCGAGGCCTCGCCGGAGCTGGATGCGATCGTGGAAGAGGTCGAGGACTCCGAGGAAGAAGACGCCGAACCGGTGGACACCGGCCCCGACCCGGAAGAGGCCCGCGAACGCTTCAACAAGCTGCGCAAGCTGCACGCCAAGGCCCACAAGGCCTTCGAGAAGGGCGACCGCAAGGCCTACGCCACCGCGCGCGAGGCCACCGCCAAGTACTTCATGGAGTTCAAGCTGGTGCCGCGCATGGTGGACCAGCTAACCACCAAGCTGCACGGCACCATCGACCGCATCCGCAGCCATGAGCGCCGCATCATGGAACTGGCCGTGAACCAGGCGCAGATGCCGCGCAAGGCGTTCATCGACAGCTTCCCGAAAAACGAGACCAACCTCGACTGGATCAAGCAGGCCTGCAAGGCCAAGGGCAAGTACACCAACGCCCTCGCCGAGCACGAGGAAGAGATCGTGCGCCTGCAGAAGAAGCTCGCCGAGATCGAACACGAGGCCAGCCTGAACATCTCCGAGATCAAGGAGATCAATCGCCGCATGTCCATCGGCGAGGCCAAGGCCCGCCGCGCGAAGAAGGAGATGGTCGAGGCCAACCTGCGCCTGGTGATCTCCATCGCCAAGAAGTATACCAACCGCGGCCTGCAGTTCCTCGACCTGATTCAGGAAGGCAACATCGGCCTGATGAAGGCCGTGGACAAGTTCGAATACCGTCGCGGCTACAAGTTCTCGACCTACGCCACCTGGTGGATTCGCCAGGCCATCACCCGCTCCATCGCGGACCAGGCCCGGACCATCCGCATCCCGGTGCACATGATCGAGACGATCAACAAGCTCAACCGCGTCTCGCGTCAGATGCTGCAGGAGATGGGCCGCGAGGCCACGCCGGAAGAGCTGGCCGAACGCATGGAGATGCCCGAGGACAAGATCCGCAAGGTGCTGAAGATCTCCAAGGAACCGATCTCCATGGAGACCCCGATCGGCGACGACGAAGACTCCCACCTGGGCGACTTCATCGAAGACGAAAAGGTCGCCTCGCCGTCGGACTCCGCCGCGCGCGAGAGCCTGTCCGAGGCCACCCGCGAGATCCTGTCCACGCTGACCCCGCGCGAGGCCAAGGTCCTGCGCATGCGCTTCGGCATCGACATGAACACCGACCACACCCTCGAGGAAGTCGGCAAGCAGTTCGATGTCACCCGCGAGCGCATCCGCCAGATCGAGGCCAAGGCCCTGCGCAAGCTGCGCCACCCAACCCGCGCCGAACTGCTGCGCACCTACACCGACGCCGAATAACCGGCGTCCCGGCCAAACCGCCGGAACCTGCCCTGCCGATGCGGCGCCATCCCTGCCTTTCCGGGTAGAATGGCGCCGCAGTCGTTTGTACCCTCCCCAAATACGGGCCTGTAGCTCAGTTGGTTAGAGCAGGGGACTCATAATCCCTTGGTCGTCGGTTCGAGTCCGACCGGGCCCACCACTCGCTTGCGCTCCTGTTGGGCGGGTCGGACTATTCCAGTCGCGCGCCTGCCGGCGCACGCCGTTCCGGCCTCGCGAAGACAGGCTTCGCGCCGCTGCGCGGCCGGCCTCCACCCAACCGGGCCCACCAATCGCTTGCGCTCATGCTGGGCGGGTCGGACTATTCCAGTCGCGCGCCTGCCGGCGCCCGCCGTTCTGGCCTCGCGAAGCCATGCTTCGCGCCGCTGCGCGGCCGACCTCCACCCAACCGGGTCCACCAATCGAACCCTTGCTTCCAGCGCGAGGTCATTCCAGGAGCATTACGCTCAGGCTGCCTCGGCAGTGATGAGGCCTCGCTGAAGGTCGACGGTGATTCGCTGACCCTCTATGACCGTGGCACAGGCCAGCAGGAAGATTTCCACGAACTCGTTGCGCTCCTCCTCCGGCATCTCCGAGGAGGTATTGGAACCATTGAAGGTGCCGAACATGGTGTCGTGGGCGCCTGCTACGTAGAGGATCAGGCGCTGCATGGCGGCCTGGTCGTCCGGCGATGGCGCGGCGGTATCCAGGACTGGCTCGTCCAGCTTCTGCTTGATGGTGGAATAGAGATGGAACAGATATTCCGCCGCGCTCTGGCGACCCCGCCGATCCTGCAGGGTGAAGTTGGCCGACACCGCCTCGCCACTGCGAGCACGCAGGAGGATGTGCTTCGGCTCGGGCTGATCGTCGGCGTACGGGTTCAGGATGTTGGCCACGATGTCTCCCGTGGGGTATGGACGAGTGGCGGGCCAGAGTACGAGACCGCCTTCGAGATTTCCATGACGCCCCCGCCAGCCGTGTAGCTATCCACTGTGGTGGATGCTGAAATGTGGACAGACCTCTAGGCGACCGGCCTTAATCCCACCCGGCGCACCAGCTGTGGCGCGCCCGCTCACGCACCTCGACGGAGGCACTTGAAGGGGCGCACCCTTGCTGGCACGTTTCAAGTCAAAAGCGTGTTCGTGCCGATTCCGGCCCCAAGTGGAGCACCACGATGGCGAAATCCGTTTTGATGTGCCGACCGGAACACTTCGCTATCCACTATGAGATCAACCCCTGGATGGACCTTGAGTGCCCCGTGTGTCCGGAGACCGCGACCCGGCAATGGGAGGCGCTTTATCAGCTGTATACGGAGACCCTTGGCTGGGACGTGCACCTGATCCCGCCCGTCGAGGGGTTCCCGGATATGGTCTTCACGGCCAACGGCGCGCTCGTCGTGGATGACAAGGTGGCGCTACCCACCTTCCGGCATCCAGAGCGTCAGGGCGAGACCTGGTGGTTCGAAAGCTGGTTTCGCGAACAGGGATTCACGGCGCTCTACCAGCCCCGCCACGATTTCGAGGGCGAAGGCGACGCGCTAATCTGGAACGACACGATCTTCGCCGGCTACCCCTGGCGCAGTGATCAGGCGGCACACGCCGAGCTCGCGTCGTTTCTGGATCTGGAAGTCGTTAGCCTGCAGTTAACCGATGCCCGCTTCTACCACCTCGACACGGCTTTCACGGTGGTCGACGGCCAAACCGTTGCGCTCTATCCGCCCGCTTTTACCCAAGAGAGCCTGGAGGCGGTACGACATCGTGTGCCCAATGTGATCGAGGCGGACGAGGCCGATGCGCTGGCTTACGGCCTCAATGCGGTTAGTGATGGCGAGCGAATCGTCCTGAGCGACCGGGCCGCGGGGCTCGCCGAACGCTATCGGCAGCACGGCATGGAGGTGCACCGGGTCGCGATCGACGAATTTCAGAAATCCGGTGGCGGCATGAAGTGCATGACGCTGGACCTGAAAGGGAGACTGAAAGGACACTGACCCCACAGTGCTCCCCTAGCACTTCGAGTAGCCGCAGTCGCGGCAGGTAGGGCAACCGTCGATGATCTCGAGGTGACCGCCGCACTGTGGGCAGGGCGCGGCGCCTGTGGCCACCCGATGCGGGGCTTCCAGGATGGTGGAGGCTTCCGGGGTTCGGGCCCTGTCGCGATAGGCGGCGACCAGTTCGCGGAGCGGGCGGGGGTGGCCGTCGGGGTCCAGGAAACCACGGCGCTGGAGGATGCGTTGCAGGGCGTGGGCGATCGCGGCGACCTCGGAGGGGTGGTACAGCGGCTTTCCGTATTCGTTCTCGCCGCAACGGACCGGGCCGCGGTCCCAGGTGACCTTGCGCAGGTCGCGCAGGGCGCGGGCGGCATAGCCGCCACGGGCCGCCAGCGACAGGCTGCGCATGGTCGCGGAGATCCACTGGTAGGACTCGGAGTGCTGCCCGGTGGGCAGGAAGAACTCGATCGGGCGCTCGATGGTCACGCGCTCGCCGCTGACCGTGCCGGAGACGGCCACGAAGCTGACCACCAGGTATACCGTCTGCGGCCCGTCCTGGGTCCAGTAGCGCACCTTCTCGGTGACCGACTCGAGTTCGCCCTCGGGGCGCGACGGGATGCGCTTGCCCAGCGGGTGGTCGTCGCCGCTGGACGCGCCCTCGCCCTGCGGGGTGTCCGAGCGGCGAAAGGCGATGATGGGCTGGTCGATCCGGTGCATCGTGTCCTCCCAGACGGCGTCAGACGTCGTCGTAGTAGCCCTCCTCCAGCGCGGCGAAGAGATTCGCGGCGTTGTGGATCTGGCCTTCGTATTCGACTTCTTCGTCGCCGCGCAGGGTCAGCTCCCGGCCGTCCACCAGGGTGAAGGTGTACCAGGTGCTGCGCAGGCGTTCGGGGTCCATGAGCACGCCCATCTGTGCCTGCGGGTTGGGCCGGTAGGTGGTGCAGCCCTTGAGCCCGGAGCGCCAGGCCTGCAGGTAGACCTGCTGGAAGTCCTCGAACGGAATATCGCTCGGGACGTTGAGCGTCTTGGAGATGGCCGAGTCCACCCACGGCTGCGCGGCGGCCTGCATGCAGATGTGAGCGTCCACACTGACCTGGTCCGCGGTGATCGCGTTGGCAGGGAGATCCCCCGGCCCGGCCTCGGCATCGATCCGGGCGCGGTAGGCCAGCAGTTCGTAGGAATAGCAGTCCACCGCCTCGCGGGTGCGCCGCCCGGGGCGACGGATATTACGCGTGGTGTGGTGCAGAAAGGTCGGTTCGATCCCGTTGCTCGCGTTGTTGGCGACCGAGAAGCTGATGGTGCCGGTGGGCGCGATGGAGGTGGCGTGGGTAAAGCGCGCGCCCTCCTCGGCCAGCGCCGCGGCCAGCGCCGGATCCTCCTCGGCGATGCGCTGCATGTAGGGGCTGAAGCGCGCATGCAGCTCCCGTCCCTTCAGCACGTCGCCCACCTGATAGCCGGCCTCGGCCAGCGCCGACTGACGCCGAAACATGTCCGCGGTCAGCGTAAACTCCTCGTCCATGATCGGCGCAGGGCCCTTCTCGCGCGCCAGATCCAGCCCCGCCCGCCAGCTCTCCAGCGCCAGGCGGCGACAGACCTCCGCGGTGAAGTCGGCGGCCGACTCCGAGCCGTAGGTCTCCCCCAGCATTGCCAGGGCCGACCCAAGCCCGAGGATGCCCATGCCGTGGCGACGCTTGCGCAGCATCTCGGCGCGCTGTTCCGGCAGCGGCAGCCCGGAGATGTCCGCGACGTTGTCCAGCATGCGCGTGAACACGCGCACCACCCGCTCGAAACGCGCCCAGTCGAAGGCCGCGTCGGCGCTGAACGGCGCGGATACGAACCGAGTCAGGTTCACCGACCCCAGCAGACAGGCCCCGTCCGGTGGCAGCGGTTGCTCCCCGCAAGGATTGGTCGCCCGGATCACCTCGTCGAACGAGGCGTTGTTCTGGCGGTTGACCTGATCGATCAGGATGACGCCGGGTTCGCCGACGTCATAGGTGCTGCGCATCAGCGTGTCCCACAGCTCGCGGGCGCGCACGCGGCGGTAGATGCGACAGGCGACCTGGCCCTGATCGTCGACGCGGTAGCCGTCCTCGACCACCGGCCAGTCGCGATAGACAAGCTCGGATGTCGCCACCCGGTCCTGCTCGACGGGCAGAAGCGGGAAGGCGAGCGCCCATTCGTCGTCGCGCTCCACGGCCTCCAGGAAGGCATCGCGCACCAGCACGGACAGGTTGAACTGGGTCAGCCACCCCTTGCGGCGCTTGGCGAGGATGAAGCGCTCGATATCCGGGTGGCCGATGTCCAGCGTCGCCATCTGCGCCCCGCGTCGGCCACCCGCCGCGCCGATGGTGCGGCAGGTCTGGTCAAAGATCTGCATGAAGGCGACCGGGCCGTTGGTCGGCGCGCCGGCACCCGCGACCAGCGCACCCTTCGGGCGCAGGGTGCTGAAGTCGTAGCCGATGCCGGCCCCGGCCTTGAGCGTCAGGCCGGCGGCGGTAGTGGCATCCAGGATGGCCTGCAGCGAGTCCCGGATCGTGCGCGAGACGGTGCAGTTGATCAGGGTCGTCTGCGGTTTGTGGGCCTCGGCCCCGGCATTGGCCAGGATGCGCCCGGCCGGGATGGCGCCATTGTCCAGCGCCCAGCGGAACTCGCGCTCGATCGGCGCGCGCTTGCCGGGTGCCTCGACCGCGGCGAGGGCCCCGGCGACACGGTCGAACATCGCCTCGACCGAGGGATCCACCGGCTCGCCTTGGGCGTCACGCAACTGATAGCGCTCGACCCAGATCGAAGCCGAGGAGGGCTGCAGGGGCACGTCGGGCGACGTGTCTCGTGGGAGGCGATCGTTGTCCTGCCATTGCCGGCTCTTGCCCATGCTGGCCCGCCGCGTTGCGCTCGATCGAAGGGCGCTGCGCACCCTTCCCCGATCATGGGCGCCGACGCCGCAGGCTGCAAGAACGCACCGCGACCAGTGTCAGAAGCGATCGAGACCCGCGAGCGGGTTGGAGAGCTCGCGCACGCGCATCCAGGAGGCGATGCTGGCGCGCCAGCGACGCGTGGGCAGCACCGCGTGCGGCACACTCTGGCTGAGGAACATCACCAGCGTGCCGGCCGTGGGCTGGATGCGCTCGCATTCGCGGTCCGCATCGTCATAGATCGCGAGCTGGCCTCCGTCCCGCTCGTGCCAGTCGCGGTTCAGGTAGAACACCAGCGACAACCGGCGGCAGTTGCCGGCCTGAAAGGCGTCCACATGCCGGGCGTAATGGGTACCGGGCGGGTACAGGGCAAAGTGCGATTCGGTCTCGAACAGACCCGGGATCAGCGTGCGGCTCACCTGCAGCCGGATCGCATCCAGGCGTTCCATGAACGCCTGCTGGGCCGGGCTGGCGCCATCCAGCCAGTGGATCCAGTCACCACGGGTGGCCCGATCGCGGTGGCGCTCGCCCCCGCGGCCGATGCGCGCCTGCGCCAGCTGCGCGGCATCGCGCAAGGCATAGACCTCGTCGTGCAGCGCATCGACCGTCTCCTCGGGCAGGAAGTCGGGCCAGACGCACCGCTGATCGTGCACCAGCGCATCCAGCCAGCCTGCAGGCTCGAGGGCCTCGGGAACCGGGGATTCAATGACGGCCGGCGCACGGGCCGGAAGTGTCTCGACAGGGTGCGACCACTCGGGGCCGGGAACAGGCAGGTTCACGTGCGGGGTCTTCCATTCGGGCCGCGGATGCGGCACGCAGGCAAGTGCCTGCCCGATGCAATATACCGGGAAAGCAGGGGCGCGCAAGCCCCCACTGGACCGCGCGACACGACCCTGTCAGTGGCTCAGAAAGCCCCCGGAAATCAGCTGCTGGCGCAGCGCGGCCTGTCCCTCGGTAACCCGGGCGCGGGGACCGCGCAGGCCCAGCTCGACCTGCGGGGCCTGGCGGTCCATCCGCGGCAGGCAGGAGATGCGCAGGTCGGGGAAGGCGGCCTCCATGGCCTCGAGCACCGGGACCAGGCGGCTCTCGGTCACGTTCTCGAGCACCAGGACCTCCTCGACCGAGCCGGCAGCGGCGTCACGTCCGGGGAAACGCTGGTCCAGCACCCAGCGCACCATCGGTTCGGCCATGACCGGGAATCCCGGCACGCAGTGATGACGCTGGCAGCTAAGCCCCGGGATACCGTTGACCGGATTCGGGATCAGGCTGGCCCCTTCCGGCAGTTCGGCCATGCGCACGCGGTGCGGCCAGGCCTCTGCGCCAAAGCGTTCCTCGAGGATGGACATGAAGTCCGGGTGCGGCTGCAGGGGAAGCCCAAGCGCCTCGGCGAGGCAGGCGCGGGTGCGATCGTCCGGCGTGGCGCCGATCCCGCCAAAGCTGAAGACCTCCGCCCCGGTCGCCAGCGTCTCGCGAAAGGTCTGCGTCAGGCGGCCTGCGTGGTCCCCGACAATACGAATCCAGGCCAGCTCCAGCCCCTTCTCTGCCAGAGCGGCAGTGAGGTGTTCCTGATGCCGGTCACGGCGCTTCCCGCTGAGCAGCTCGTCGCCGATGATTACGGCGCCGATCTCGGTCTCGCCGGTTTGCTCGGCTCGCCCGGGCGCGGTGGTCTCGTCCATTGCGGCCTACTGCTGCGCGCCCAGGGCCAGCGCCCGTTCGCGGGCGGCGGCGCGGGCCTCGGGGGCATTGTCCGGATCGTCCAACCACGGGGCGATGTGCTGGTGGGCCAGCCCGGCCAGGAAGTCGAGATGGTCGTCCCGGTCGTTCAGCGCCGGGATGTAGTGGAAGCGTTCGCCACCGGCCTTGAGGAAGATCTCGCGGTTCTCGTCGCCAATCTCCTCGATGGTTTCCAGGCAGTCGGCCGAGAAGCCGGGGCAGATCACATCCACCGAGCGCACGCCCTCCTTGGGCAGTGCCTTCATGGTCTTGTCGGTATAGGGCTTCAGCCACTCCTCGCGGCCGAAACGCGACTGGAAGGTCACCTGCCACTGGTCGTCGTTCAGGCCAAGTTGGGCCGCCAGCTTCTGGCCGGTGGCATGGCACAGACAGTGGTACGGGTCGCCCTTGAGCAGATAGCGCTTCGGGATGCCGTGGAACGACATCACCAGGCGGTCTGCCCGGCCGTGCGTATTCCAGTGCTCGCGCACGCTGCTGGCCAGGGCCTCGATATAGCCGGGCTCGGCGTCGTAGGAGGCGACGAACTGCAGATCCGGAACCCAGCGCCAGCCCTTCAGTACGTCGGCCACCGCGTCGAAGGTGGAGCCGGTGGTGCTCCCCGAATACTGCGGATAAAGGGGCAGCACGATCACGCGGCGAACGCCCTGGCGGCGCAGCTCGTCCAGGCCCGCCTCGATCGACGGGTTGCCGTAGCGCATCCCCAGCGCGACCGGCACCTCCTCGCCGACCTGTTCGGCCAGGCGGTTGCGCACGCCCTCGGCCTGACGCCGCGAGATGGCCAGCAACGGCGAGCCGTCGTCGGTCCAGACGGTGGCGTACTTGGCGGCCGAGCGCCGCGGGCGGATGTTCAAAATGACGCCGTTGAGGATCAGCCACCACAGCGGGCGCGGGAACTCGACCACGCGCGGGTCCCAGAGGAATTCCTTCAGATAGCGCTTGAGCGCCGGGGCGGTGGGCTCGTCCGGCGTACCGAGGTTGGTCAGCAGTACGCCCGCCTTGCGCGGCTGGCCATGGCGGTAGTCCGCCTCTCCGAAGTACTTCATGGTGCTCCCTGCGGCAATAGAGGATGGATGACTCCTGTCGGAGTCACGCGGGTCAGGTTGGTTCCCTGCCAAGGATAGCGCGACCCACGCGCGGGGCGCGCGGGTGCGATCAGCCGAGGCGGCCGCGCAGGGGGCTGGTCCGGGGGAAATGTGCCAGCAGGAACTCCATCTGGTCGGCCAGCACCCGCTTGCCTTTTAGATAGATGTACTCCGCATGGGTGGGCGTGAACGGGATCGCCAGCAGCTGCATGTCGGCCTGCTCGGGGGTGCGCCCGGCTTTGTGGTTATTGCAGCGCTTGCAGGCGGTGACCACGTTGTTCCAGGTGTCCGCCCCGTTCTGGCTGATTGGGGTGACATGGTCGCGCGAGAGATCGCGCTCGTAGAAGTGCTGGCCGCAGTACAGGCAGAGATGCGCGTCGCGACGGAACAGCGTGGTGTTGTTGAGCGGCGGGGTGTAGTGATTGAAACGGGACTGGCGGGTACCGAAGGTGGCGATGATCGAGTTGACCTCGACCCGGGACTGCAGCCCGGTGCGGGCGTTGATGCCACCACGCACGCGATACAGCAGACTCCCGCAGGCGTAGGCGACCTGCTCGGTGTAATAGAGGCGCACGGCCTGCTCCAGGCCGATCCACTCCAGTGGCATGCCCGCTGCATCCGTACGCAGGACCTGATGCTCGGTCGGCAACATGACCTCGTCCCGTCTCCAAGGAAACACGGATTTGCTCACGCGGAATTTGAGCAGGCTCTACGCCGCCGGGCGTGAGCAAATCCATGCCCCCTTCGCCAAGTGGGCCGCTTGTGCGGCGCGGGATCGCACGAAACTTGCTTGACAATAAACAGGCCGAGCCCGCAACGCAATTACAGCCGCCTGAACACCGGTTGGCCACGTGGTTGCGGGCCCGGAGAACGCGCCCCATCAACGGGCTGTTTAAGCGCGAAGGCGATTCCGCTACACTTGCTGGCCGTTTTTTCCGCCGAACGGGCCACAAAAGCCACGTCCGGCGTCCTGATTTACCACCCGCGAGCGCGGCCGAACGTCCCGGAGGGATTGCGGGAACGTTTGGCCCGGGGAGAGAGCGCATGGCAATCAAATTATCCGTTCCCAAGGAGAGTGCCAGCGGCGAGCGCCGCGTGGCCCTGGATCCGACGGTGGCGGCCAAGTTCGCCCAGTTGGGTGTCACCGTGCAGTTGGAGAAAGGGGCCGGCACCAACGCCCATTTCCCGGATGCCTCTTACGAGTCGGCCACCGTGGTCGACACCGAGACGGCCTACGGCCAGGCGGACCTGATGGTCCGCGTGGCACCGCCGACGGTGGAAGAGGTCAATCAGCTGCCGGAGGGCTCGACCGTCGTCAGCCTCTTCCACGCCCATCGCAACCCGGACGTGGTCAAGGCGATGCAGGAACGCAAGATCCTGAGCTTCGCGATGGAACTGATCCCGCGTATCTCGCGCGCCCAGAGCATGGACGTGCTGTCCTCGCAGGCAGCCGTGGTCGGCTACAAGGGCGCGATCATGGGGTCGGATCTCTCCTGCCGCTTCTTCCCGATGCTGACCACCGCGGCTGGCACCATCCGCCCGGCCAAGGTCATCGTGATCGGTGCCGGCGTGGCCGGGCTGCAGGCGATCGCCACGGCCAAGCGCCTGGGCGCGATGGTCGAGGCCTACGACGTGCGCTCCGCGACCAAGGAGCAGGTCGAATCGCTGGGTGCGAAGTTCCTGGATCTGGGCGTCTCCGCCGAGGGTGAAGGCGGCTATGCCCGCGAACTGACTGCGGAAGAGAAGAAACAGCAGCAGGATGCCCTGAGCGAGTTCATCGCCAAGGCCGACGTCCTGATCACCACCGCCGCGATTCCGGGCCGCGAGTCCCCGAAGCTGATCCCGAAGGACATGGTCGAGGGCATGAAGCCGGGCGCGGTGATCGTGGATCTCGCGGCCGAGGGTGGCGGCAACTGCGAGCTGTCCAAGCCGGGCAAGACCAGTCGACACAAGGGCGTGATCATTCACGCCCCGCTGAACGTGCCCTCGCAGGTCCCGCTGCATGCCTCCGAGATGTATGCCAAGAACCTGCTCAATTTCCTCACGCCAATGATCGCCGAGGGCGGCGAGTTCAAGCCGGACTGGGACGACGAGGTCATCGCCAAGAGCGTGCTGACCCGCGACGGCGAGATCGTGCACGAGGCCACCCGTGAGGCCCTGAAGGGAGCGCAATCATGATCATCGAAGGCTTTATCGCGCTGTACATCTTCATGCTCGCGGCCTTCACCGGCTACGAGATCATCTCCAAGGTGCCGGTCATCCTGCATACCCCGCTGATGTCCGGTTCCAACTTCGTCCACGGCATCGTGCTGGTCGGGACCATGGTCGCGCTGGGCCATGCCCAGACGCCGCTGGAACAGGCGATCGGCTTTGTCGCCGTGATCCTGGCCGCGGGCAACGCCGTGGGCGGCTATGTCGTCACCGAACGCATGCTGGAGATGTTCAAGACCAGCAAGGACGACAAGAAGGGAGATAAAGCATGAGCCTGATCATCAACCTCGCCTACTTCGCGGCGGCGGTGCTGTTCATCGTCGGCCTCAAGCAGATGTCCTCCCCGACCACCGCGCGTCCGGGGATCATCTGGGCCGGCGTGGGCATGGTGATCGCCACGCTTGTGACCTTCGTGCATCCGGAGATCTCCGGTGGCGTGAACTACACCCTGATCATCCTGGGTATCGCCATTGGTGGTGCACTGGCCTGGTGGAGCGGCAAGAAGGTCGCGATGACCGACATGCCGCAGATGATCGCGCTGTACAACGGCATGGGCGGCGGCGCCGCAGCCGGTATCGGTGCGATCTACCTGCTGCAGGCCACCCCGGAGACGGTCACCAACACCGGCCTGGCGATCGCCGTGACCGGCTCGCTGATCGGCTCGGTGGCTTTCTCCGGCTCGCTGGTGGCCTACGCCAAGCTCGAAGGCCTGATGAAGAAGACCTTTACTTTCGGCGGCCAGCAGATCGTGAACATCGCGATCTTCGCGATCACCGTGTTGCTGGGCTTCATGATGGCCACCAGCGGCGGCGAGATCGGCTCGTTCAGCCTGCTGCTGTTCTTCGTGCTGGCACTGGCCTTTGGCGTGCTGATGACCCTGCCGATCGGCGGCGCCGATATGCCGGTGGTCATCTCGCTGTACAACGCCCTGACCGGCCTCGCGGTCGGCCTGAAGGGGATCGTCCTCGACAACCCGGCCCTGATGATTGCCGGTATCGTGGTCGGTGCGGCCGGTACTCTGCTCACACAGCTGATGGCCAAGGCGATGAACCGCCCGATCAAGAACATCCTGTTCAGCCAGTTCGGCGGCTCCTCCGGCGGTGCCGAGGAAGAGATCGAAGGCACGATGAAGGAGATCCAGGCCAACGACGCCGGGATCATGATGGCCTACGCCGAGAAGGTCATTATCGTGCCGGGCTACGGTATGGCCGTTGCGCAGGCGCAGCACAAGATCTGGGAGTTCACCCAGCTGCTGCAGAAGCGGGGCGTGGACGTGAAGTTTGCGATCCATCCGGTCGCGGGCCGCATGCCCGGGCACATGAACGTGCTGCTGGCCGAGGCCGGCGTGCCTTACGACATCATCTTCGATCTCGACGAGATCAACGAGGAGTTCAAGACCGCGGATGTTGCAATGGTGATCGGCGCGAACGACGTCGTGAACCCGGTGGCCCGGACCAATCCGGATTCGCCGATCTATGGCATGCCAATCCTGAACGCCGACCAGGCCCAGAACGTCATCTGCGTGAAGCGCGGCAAGGGCGCGGGATTCTCGGGCATCGAGAACCACCTGTTCTACGCCGAGAACAACCAGATGCTGTACGGCGATGGCCAGAAGGTGGCCGCCGAACTGGTAGCCTCGGTCAAGGCCCTCGGCTAGGCCAAAGCTGGGCCTCGCGCCCGGTACTCGCTTGCGAGCCCGGCCCCGTTTTTCGGCGGCCGGGCTTTTTTGTGCGCGGCCCCGGCAGGCGAATATCGAAGCAATCCCTGTACACGACCTGTACAGGATACCCACAGGCCGGGCCAAACGATGGCAGTTAGATGACAAAACACCCAACCGGAATCACGAATATCTTTTAAGATACTGATAAATATAAATAAAAATGGATTGGTCGGTTTTTAGCCATTCTGACACGACCCAAGCAGCAACAAGCATTTAGTGCCTTTCACCCCATTTCCTCCACAGAGTTGTCCACAGGTTTTGTGGATAACGATCACACTCTTGTGTCCACACGGACTGGCGTAGACTAGCCACATGCCCGAGACCGGAATTGCCCAGGTCGTACTCGACCGACCGCTGGATCAAGTGTTCGACTACCGCATCCCCGTCGGCACCGATCTGACGCCCGGACAGCGGGTCCGTGTGCCGTTCGGACGGGGTGAAACCATCGGCATCGTCGTCGCACTCGCGAACCAGAGCGACGTGCCCGAGAACAGGCTGCGCGAGGCGCTGCCCTCCCCCGATGCGGGACCCATCCTGACACCCACGGTACTGGAACTTCTGCGCTTCGGGGCCCGCTACTATCACCACCCGCTGGGCGAGGCTGCCTTGGGCACACTGCCACCCGGCCTGCGGCGGGGCCATCCCTTGCCCACCCTGACTCCGGAACCCCTTTGGCGGCTTACCTCGGCAGGTCACACGGCGCTCGCGGAAGGGCAGGTACGGGGCCGCCGACAACTCGCCATCCTGCGCGCCCTGCCCGCGCTCGGGGCCGCGCTGGACCGGACGACGCTGTCCACCACGGCTGCCCTACAGATCACTGCCAAGGACCTGCGACAGCTGGAGGAACACGGCTGGCTGGAACAGACGCGCGCCGATCCGCGCGAGCCCGTCCCCCCAACCGGTACCGACTACACCCTGACTCCCGAGCAGGAGACGGCCATCGCAACGGTCTCACCGGACGATCCTCGCCCGATGCTGCTGGAGGGCGTCACCGGCAGCGGCAAGACCGAGGTCTATCTGCGCATGGCCGCCGATGCGGTCGCGCGCGGCCGTCAGGTCCTGTTCCTGATACCGGAAATCGCGCTGACACCGCAGCTCGCCGGGCGCATCCAGCAGCGCTTCCCGGGACAGGTGGCGCTGCTGCACTCTGGACTGGCCGAGGGCGAGCGCCTGCGCGCCTGGGAGGCCGCCCGGCAGGGCGAGCGCCGCATCGTGGTCGGGACCCGTTCGGCCCTGTTCGTCCCGTTGCCCGAGCCGGGCCTGATCATCGTCGATGAGGAACACGACAGTGCGTTCAAGCAGCAGGACGGCTTTCGCTACAGTGCGCGGGATCTGGCGGTCAAGCGTGGCCAACTGGAGCACACCCCGGTCGTGCTGGGCTCGGCGACGCCCACCCTGGAGACCCTGCACGCCGCGCGCCAGGGCCGCTACACCCATGTACATCTGCGCACCCGGCCGGACGGCACGCAACCACCCGGTGTGGAAACGATCGATACCCGCGTGCACAACCCGGACGAGGGCCTGACCGCACCGCTGCTGGATGCGATGCAGCAGACCCTGGCCGAGGGCCAGCAGTGCTTTGTCCTGCTCAACCGACGCGGCTTTGCCCGTGTCCTGACTTGCGAGACATGCGGCTGGGTCGCCGACTGCCCGGACTGCGATGCTCACCTGACCGTGCATGCCCATGATCGCCGCGCGATCTGCCATCTGTGCGGGCACCAGGAGTCCCGCGCCGAACGCTGTCCGGAATGCGGCGAGACTCTGTCCCATCGCGGACTGGGCACCCAGCGTCTGGAGCAGGCCCTGGCCCGGCACTTCCCACAGACACCGATCATCCGTCTCGACCGCGACAGCGTGCGCCACAAGGGCGCCTTGGAGGCCGCACTGGATCGTATCCGGCAGATGGACGCCGCGATCGTCGTCGGCACCCAGATGCTGGCCAAGGGCCATGACTTCCCGCGCGTCGGACTCGTCGGCGTGATCGACGTCGATCAGGGGCTGTTCAGCGTGGACCTGCGTGCCACGGAACACACCCTGCAACTGATCGTGCAGGCCGCCGGTCGTGCGGGCCGGGGTGACGGTGGCGGGCGGGTCCTGTTGCAGACCGGCCACCCCGATCACCCGCTGATGCGCGGACTGGATGCCGGTAACTACCCGGCGATGCTGGAACCCCTGCTGGCGGAACGCGAGGCGGCCAGGATGCCGCCGTACGGGCATCTGGCCCTGGTCCGCGTCGAGGCCGCCGAGGCCGCGGCGGCGCACCGCCACGCGGAGACCATTGCGGGACACCTGCTCGCGACGCGGCACGGGGACCTGCGCGTGCTGGGCCCGGCCCCCGCCCCGCGCCACCGCGTGAACCGGCGTTTCCGCGAGCAAGTCCTGCTGCGTGCGGCCGAGCGCCAGGCCCTGCACCGAACGCTCGCGCAGGCGCGGCATTCCTGGCAGACCGAGGATCTGCCTCGCGGGGTTCGCATCGCAATCGACGTAGACCCAGTCTCGCTCGCTTGAACCCCGCATCCAGCGGGCACCGGGACCGGATTCTGGTTAGAATGCGGGCCTTTTGAGACGACGGACCCGGTTCCCTTGAAAGACGCCCTTACCCAGGCCCTCGCGGCCGCCCTGGAGACCCTGGTGGCCGATGGCCGTGTACCCGCCGATCACGGTGTCGAGGTACAGGTCACGCGTGCCCGCGACCGCGAGCATGGCGACTTTGCCAGCAACCTGGCGATGCAGCTCGCGCGCCCAGCGAAGACCAAACCGCGCGACCTGGCCGAGGCCCTGTGCGCCGCGATGCCGGCCGTGCCCGGCCTGGCCGGCACCGAGATCGCCGGCCCCGGCTTCATCAACTTCCGCCTCGCCGCGGATGCCCGCACCCAGGTGCTGGGCCGCATCGCCACCCAGGGCGCCGACTTTGGCCGATCGAGCGTGGGGAACGGCCGCCCGGTGCAGGTGGAGTTCGTCTCCGCCAACCCCACCGGCCCGCTGCATGTCGGCCACGGCCGCGGCGCGGCCTTCGGTGCCACCGTCGCCGACCTGCTGGATTTCTGCGGCTTCGACGTCACCCGCGAGTACTACGTGAACGACGCCGGGCGGCAGATGAACATCCTCGCCGCCAGCGTCTGGCTGCGCTACCTGGAACAGCACGGCGTGCAGGTCCTGTTCCCGGCCAACGGCTACCAGGGTGACTACATCTACCCGGTCGCCGAGTCCCTGACCGCGCAGATCGGCGAACAGGCCGTACACCCGGCCGAGGCCGTGACCCGCGACCTGCCGCCGGACGAACCGGCCGGCGGCGACAAGGAGATCTACATCGACGCGGTGATCGCCCGTGCCCGCGAGCTGCTGGGCCCGGAACTGTACCGCACGGTGTTCGACTGTGGACTGAACGCGATCCTCGAAGACATCCGCGACGACCTGCGCGAGTTCGGGGTCGAATACCAGTGCTGGTTCTCCGAGCGCAGTCTGGCCGACTCCGGCGCGATCGACGCCGCGGTGCAGGATCTCGAGGCGCACGGCGCGCTGTACGAGAAGGACGGGGCGCTGTGGTTCCGCTCCTCCGACTACGGCGACGACAAGGACCGCGTGGTGCGCCGCGAGAACGGCGACTACACCTACTTCGCCTCCGACATCGCCTATCACCGCGAGAAGTTCCAGCGCGGCTTCGAGCGCGTGATCAACATCTGGGGTGCCGACCACCACGGCTACGTCCCGCGCGTGCGCGCCGCGCTGCAGGCCCTGGGCCTGGAGGCCGACCGCCTGGACGTGTTGCTGGTGCAGTTCGCGATCCTCTACCGCGGGGGCGAACGCCTGCCGATGTCCACCCGCGCCGGGCAGTTCGTCACCCTGCGCGAGCTGCGCGACGAGGTCGGGTCGGACGCCGCACGCTTCTTCTACGTGCAGCGGCGCTGCGACCAGCACCTGGACTTCGACCTGGATCTGGCCAAGTCGCAGTCCAACGACAACCCGATGTACTACATCCAGTACGCCCATGCGCGCATCGCCAGCGTGCTGCGTACCGCCGCCGAACGCGGCCATACCGCCAGCGCGCTGGACGACGCCGGGCTGTCCGAACGCCTGACCGAGCCGCAGGAAGACGACTTGCTGGATCGCCTCGACCGCTTCCCCGAGGTGATCGCGGCGGCCGCCGAGGCCTGCGAGCCGCACCAGATCGCCCAGTACCTGCGCGAGCTGGCCGCCGGCTTCCATACCTACTACAACGCCGTGCCATTCCTGAATGCCGAGGACGCCAACGTCATCGGCGCGCGCCTGGCGCTGCTGACCGGCATCAAGCAGGTGCTGCACAATGGGCTGCGCCTGCTCGGCGTCACCGCCCCCGAACGGATGTAGCCCATGGCCCAGGCCCGCCGCAAGCGCCGCAAGACGACCCCCGCCCGATCTTCACGACCGATCCCGGGCTGGGTCTGGATGTTCGCCGGCCTGCTGATCGGGCTCGGGATCGCGGCCGTGCTCTATCTCCAGGGGGCCGACCGTTCGCCCGACATCGGCGCCCTGTTCGGCGAGCCGGAGACCCCGGCCGAGCGCGCACCCGCAGCGCAGCCGGAGCGCCTGCCCACCGATGATGAGCCGCGGTTTCGCTACTACGAGCTGCTGCCCGAAGACGAGGTGCGTGTCCCTCGGGGTGAGCGCGAAGTCCCGCAGGACCAGGTGGTCCCACCCCCGGCCTCCCCGGCCGAGGGCGATCCGGTGATCCTGCAGATCGGATCCTTCCGGCGGTTCGAACAGGCCGACGAGATGAAGGCCCGCATCTCCCTCCTGGGCCTGAGCCCGCAGGTACACGAGGTCCAGGTCGAGGGCGAGACCTGGCACCGAGTCTTTGTCGGCCCCTTCACCCAGGAGGACGACGTCAACCGCGCCCTGGACCGCCTGCGCTCGGAGAACATCGAGGCCCTGCGCCTGCGTCACCGGGACGGTTGATGGCCGCGGCCGGCCCGGACCTGGACGCGCTGGCGAGGACCGTGGAGGCCCTGCCACAGGGCAGCGAACGCCGCGAACTGGGCGAACTGCTGCGCCGGGCCCGCCAGCGGCACAAGCGCGGCCAACCCTGTGACCGGCTCGTCTCCACCCTGACCGAACGCCTTGCACACGCCGAACATGGCGCCGCCGAGCGCGAACGCCTGCGCCCGCAGCCCGTCTACGCCGGCGACCTGCCGATCCACGCCGAGCGCGAGCGGATTGTCGCCGCGATCCGCGAACACCCGGTGCTGGTGCTGTGCGGCGAGACCGGCTCCGGCAAGACCACCCAGCTGCCCAAGCTGTGCCTGGAGGCCGGGCGCGGCGAGGCCGGGCTGATCGGCCACACCCAGCCGCGCCGCATCGCCGCGCGCTCGGTCGCCAGCCGCATCGCCGAGGAGCTGGGCACGACGCTGGGGGGCGATAAGACCTCCACCGTCGGCTTCAAGGTCCGCTTCTCCGACCAGACCGGGCCGAACAACTGGGTCAAGCTGATGACCGACGGCATGCTGCTGGCGGAGCTGGCGCATGACCCGGAGCTGCGCACCTACGACACCCTGATCGTCGACGAGGCGCATGAGCGCAGCCTGAACATCGACTTCCTGATGGGAGTGCTCAAGCGCCTGTCGAAGAAGCGCCCGGAGCTGCGCATCATCATCACCTCCGCGACGCTGGATCCGGAGCGGCTGTCCGCGTTCTTCGACGACGCCCCGATCCTGACCGTGGCCGGCCGCACCTATCCGGTGGAGCTGCGCTACCGCCCGATCGAGCCGGAAGACGCGGCCGACGACGAAGACGCAGGCCGTGGCGAGCGCGACCTGTTCGACGGCATCCGCGACGCGGTCGCCGAATGCGAGCGTGCCGGCCCCGGCGATATCCTGGTGTTCCTGCCCGGCGAACGCGAGATCCGCGACGCCCACAAGGCCCTGCGCGGCCAGGTGCGCGCGGACACCGAGGTCCTGGCGCTATACGCGCGCCTGTCCGCGCGCGAGCAGTCACGGGTATTCCAGTCGCACGCCGGCCGACGCATCGTGCTGGCCACCAACGTCGCCGAGACCGCGCTGACCGTCCCCGGCATCCGCTTCGTGATCGACTCGGGGCTGGCCCGCGTCTCGCGCTACTCCTGGCGCTCCCGCGTGCAGCGCCTGAGCCTGGAGCCGATCTCGCAGGCCGCCTGCGACCAGCGCGCCGGGCGCTGCGGACGGCTGGGCCCCGGCATCTGCATCCGTCTGTTCGCGGAAGACGACTACCACCTGCGCCCGCCGTTCACCGACCCGGAGATCCAGCGCTCCAACCTCGCCTCGGTGATCCTGCAGATGGCCGCGCTGAAACTCGGCCAGCCGCGCCAGTTCCCGTTCGTCGACCCGCCCGACCCGCGCCTGGTCAAGGACGGCTACCGCCTGTTGGAGGAGCTGGGCGCGGTGGATGCCCGCGGCCGCATCACCCCGCGCGGTCGCCAGCTTGCACGCATGCCCATCGACCCGCGCCATGGCGCGATGCTGCTGGCCGGGGCCGACCACGGCTGCGTAACCGAGACCGCCACCATCGCGGCCTTCCTGTCGCTGCAGGACCCGCGCGAACGCCCGGCGGAGGCCACCCAGGCGGCGGACCAGGCCCATCGGGAGTTCCAGGTCGAGGGCTCCGACTTCATGGGTATGCTGCGGCTGTGGGAGGCCTGGCACACCGCGCGCGAGGACCTGGGCTCGAATGCCCTGAAACGCTGGTGCCGCGAGCACTTCCTGAACTTCCTGCGCATGCGCGAGTGGCAGGAACTGCGCGTGCAGCTGCTGCGCCAGGCCCGCGAGATGGACCTAAAGCCGAACCACCAACCGGCCGACGCCGAGCCCGTGCACCGCGCACTGCTGACCGGGCTTGTCAGCCAGATCGGGCAGAAGACCGAGCGCGGCGACTACCTCGGCGCGCGCAACCGCCGCTTCCAGATCCATCCCGGCTCGGTCCTGGCGAAGAAGAAACCGGCCTGGGTGATGAGCGCGGAGATCGCCGAGACCACCCGCGTCTACGCCCGCGACAACGCCCGCATCGAGCCCGACTGGATCCTGGCCGCGGCGGCGCATCTGCTCAAGCACCACATCTTCGAGCCGCACTTCCAGCGCCGCAGCGGACGCGTCGGGGCCTTCGACCGCATCACCCTGTACGGCCTGGTCGTCGCCCCGAAAAAGCCGGTGGACTTCGCAAGACACGACCCCGCCGAGGCCCGGCGCATCCTGATCCGCGAGGGCCTGGTCGGTGGCGAGCTGCGCACCCGCTCGAAGGGGGTGCAGGCCAACCGCGAGGCGGTGGCCGAGATCGCCGAGCAGGAGGCGCGCGGACGCCGGCGCGACCTGCTGGTGGAAGAGGATCGCCTGTTCGACTTCTATGACGCCCGCCTGCCGGCGGAGATCACCGACGGCACGAGCTTCGAGACCTGGGCGCGCAAGACCGAGAAGCGGGACCCCGACGCCCTTCGGATCGACCGCGCGGCGCTTCTGAACGAACCGGACACCACGCTCCCGCAAGGGGCCTACCCCGACCACCTGGAGGTCGAGGGCCTGCGTCTACCGCTGGCCTACCGCTTCGAGCCGGGCCAGCCGGACGACGGCGTGACCGTGACCATCCCGATCGCCGCGCTGAACGCGGTGCCCGACTGGCTGGGCGACTGGCTGGTGCCGGGGCTGCTGGAGGAGCGCGTGACCGGCCTGTTGAAGAGCCTGCCCAAGGGTCTGCGCCGCCAGTTCGTGCCCGCGCCGGACTTCGCGCAGGCCGCGCTGGCGCGCATCGAACACCGCCAGGGCCCGCTGATCCCGGCGCTGGCCGAGGCCCTGCACGCGATGACCGGCACCGAGATCCCGCTGGATGCCTGGCGCCCGGAGAACCTGGAGCCCCACCTGGTGATGCGCTTTCGCATCCTCGATCCAGAAGGCAACGAGCAGGCCAGCGGCCGCGACCTGGCCGCGCTGAAGCGCCGGCTGGGCGACAGCGCCGAGGCCCACTTCGACGCCAGCCGCCCGGACGAGATTACCCGCGAGGGGATCACCGAGTGGGACTTCGGCGCGCTGCCGGAGAGTGTCGAGTTCGACCATCAGGGGGCGCAGCTGCGTGCCTTCCCGATCCTGGTCGATCGCGGCGACGCGGTCTCGCTGGAGCTGGAACCGGACCCGACTCGGGCCACGCGCGCCCACCGCGCGGGCCTGCGCCGGCTGTTCCTGCTGGGCGCGCGCAAGACCGCGCGCGACCTGCGCCGCCAGCTCCCGGAGATCGAGCGCGCCTGCCTGAACTACTCGACGCTCGGCAGCTGCGAGGCGCTGCGCGACCAGATCCTGGAAGCCGCGGCCGACCGCGTGTTCCTGGCCGAGCCATGGCCGCGCGATACCGAGGCCTTTCGAGAGCGCCTGGAGGCCAGCCTGCCCGAGTTCTCGCCGACGGTGATGGAACTCTCGCGCTTGGCCGCCGAGATCCTGCGCCACTGGCACGACCTGCGCACGCGGCTGCAGGGGGATCTGCCGCTGTCCTGGATCGAGGCCGCGCGCGACATCCGCGGCCAGCTCGAGGCGCTGGTCCCGGCCGATTTCCTGCTGCGTACCCCGCACGCCGTGCTGCCCGAGCTGCCGCGCTACCTGCAGGCAATCGACAAGCGCCTGGAACGCCTGACTCAGGCGCCGGACAAGGACCGCGCGCGACGTGTGGCGGTCGAGCCGCTGTGGCAGCAGGCACAGGAGCTGATCGCGCGGGCGCCGGACCACCCGGATGTGCTCGCCTTTCGCTACCGCATTGAGGAGTTTCGCGTCTCGCAGTTCGCCCAGGAACTGGGCACTCGCGAGAAGGTGTCGCCGAAGCGGCTGGAACGCGAATACGCCGACGTAATCCAACGACTGGCAAGCGGTACATGAGCGTTCTTGATAGGGGAAGCAGCGGATGCGCGTAGTCGTGATCGGGGCCGGTGTGATCGGTGTGACCACTGCCTGGTACCTGCAGGAGGCCGGCGCCGACGTCGTGCTGGTGGACGCAGGCCCGCGGCCCGCCACCGGCTGCAGCCAGGCCAATGGCGGCATGCTGCATGCGAGCCATGCCGAGCCCTGGAACACCCCCGGCGTCGGCCTGGACCTGCTGCGCTTTCTCGGCCGCACGGAGTCGCCGCTGCTGTTGCGCCCCCGCGCCCTGCCCGGGCTGGCCGGATGGGGTCTGCGCTTTCTGTGGCACAGCCGCCGCTCACTGTTCGAGCAGCACACCCGCCTGAATGCCCGCCTGGCGGCGTTCTCGCTCCGGGAGATCGACCGCCTCCAGCAGGAGCTGGCAAGCGAGGGGCTGGACTTCGACTTTCGCCGCTGCGGCATCCTGAAGCTGTTCCAGGACCCGGCCAGCCAGACCCACAACCGCGCCGCGAGCGAGGCGATGCGTGATGAGGACGTGCGCTTCGAGGACTGGGACGTGGAGCGGATCATCGCGGAAGAGCCGGCACTGGCGCCGGTGCGCGAGCGCCTGTGCGGCGGGCTGTTCTTCCCCGGCGATGCGATCGGCGACGCGGCCCGCTTCACCGAGCAACTGCTCGCGATCGGCCAGCGCCGGGGCATCCGCTATTACCCGAACGTCACCGCCCGGCGCCTGCGCACCCACCGCGGCCGGATCGACGCGGTGGAGACCTCCGAAGGGCCGATCGCGGCGCAGGCCTGCGTGGTCGCCAACGGCTACCACGCCGCGGACCTGCTGCGCCCGCTGGGGCTGCACCTGCCCGTCGCCCCGGTAAAGGGCTATTCGCTGACCCTGCCGATGGACGCAGACTGCCGGCTGAACCTGCCGCTGATCGATGACGCCAACAAGGTGGTGATGACCCCACTGGGCAAACGCCTGCGCCTGGCCGGCACCGCCGAATTCGCCGGCCGTGACCGCCACCTGAACACCGAGCGGAGCGCCAATGTCCTCGACCAGTGCCGGCGCACCCTGACCGGCCTGCCCGCGACCTTCGACCCGGCGACGATGGCCCCCTGGACCGGGCTGCGCCCAATGAGCGCCCGCGGTACGCCGATCCTGGGGCCCACCTCCATCAACGGCCTGCACCTGAACACCGGGTCCGGACATCTGGGCTGGACGTTTGCCTGCGGGGCGGCGGCGCTGGTGCGTGCGGGGGTGCTGGGCGAATCGCCGTCTCTACCCATGGAAGAACTGAGGCTCTGATCGGCTCTGGGGCGATGCGTTGAGCAACGCGAAACGCATCATGAGGCAATACAGACCACGCCATTTACGACGCCGGGAATACCATGCGGATCCGTGCCCCATGCAGCTCCGGTGCCTGTTCGATATGCAGCTCGCCACCGTGATCCTGCACCAGGGCCTGGATAATGCTGAGACCCAGGCCCTGGCCGGCCTCGGCGTCGCTGCGTACGTCTGCGCGTTCCCCCCGCTCCAGCACCCGGGCGCGATCCGCCGGCGCGATACCGGGCCCATCATCGTCGATGGTCAGCGTAACGGCCTGCGGCGTGCACTGTGTCGAGATTCGCACACGGCTGGTCGCATGGCGGATCGCGTTGTCCAGGGTATTGCCGAGAAGCTCGAAGATCGCGCCCGGTTCCATGCGCAGGGCACAGCCCGGTTCGAGTTCGCTGTCCAGATCCACACCCTGCTGGCTGGCGAGCCGTCCAAGCGCCTGACAGGTTCGCTCGATGATGGGCGCCAGTAGCTCGGGCGCCTGGAAGGGCGCCGGACCCAGGCGCTGTGCCTGGCTGAGCTGGTGCTGCACCATGGCCTGCAGCCGGTCAACCTGGCGCTGCATGTCCTCGGAGTCGAGGTTCTGGCTCTCGAGGTTGAGACGCAGCGCGGAGATCGGGGTCTTCAGGCTGTGGGCCAGGTCGGCCAGGGCATTCTGCTGGCGTTTCAGTCGCGCGCGCTCGAATTCGATCAGGTCGTTGATGCTCCCGGTCAGGGCCTGCACCTCGGTCGGGTACGGCCCCTCCAGGCGCCTGTGGTCCCCGTGCCGCAGTGCCTCCAGATCGCCCTGTACGCGGCGCAACGGCCACAGTCCCCAGAACCACAGTGCCAGCCCAAGGGCGACGATCAACGAGATCGTCATGGTCATCAGCCCCTGCCAGAGGCTGGCGCGATACTGCTCCACCTGTTCTTCAAAGGCCTCACGATCTTCCAGCATCTGGAAAGTCAGTCCGACCTGGCCACCGTCCAGCTCCCATTGCACGGGCAGGCTGAAGGCGAAGAAGTCGTCCTCCGACCAGTCACGCAGGGAGATCCCCACTGCGGACGGGGAGCGCCAGAGCGTGCGCCCGTCCGGACCGAGGATGCGGGCATAGAGACCACTGGCGGGCAGTTGCAGGCGACTCTCGGGCAGCATCTCGGGGACGCGGACCTCGTTGCGCCCGACGACCTCGACCAGCCCCATCAACAGCAGAACCTGGGCCTCCAGGCGGGTCTCCACGGCATCCGCCGCATTGTCGCGAAATGCGGCCTCCAGCACCCAGGCCGTTAGCAGGGAAAACACCAGTACAGTAGCCCCTGCTACCAGCGCCAGGCGCAGGGTCAGGCTACTGCGGATCTGGCGCAGAGGGCGTCTCATCGGATATCGAACAAGGAGCCGGCGTCGCCCGTGCGCAGCGTCATGAGCCCGAGGCGGGATCGGACGGGGTGGCGGCATCCGCCTCGCGTACAAAGCGATAGCCCCGGCCGCGCAGGGTCTCGATCAGGCCCAGGCTGCCGTCCGGGTCCAGCTTGCGGCGCAGGCGCCCGATCAGCACCTCAATCACGTTGCTCTCGCGATCCTCGTCGTGTTCGTAGAGATAGTCCGCCAGCACTTCCTTGCTCAGCACACGCCCCGGCTGGCGCACCAGTGTCAGGAGCAGGCGGTACTCGAACGTCGTCAGCGAGACCGGCTCGTCGTTCAAGCGAACATCGTCGGTGGCGGTGTCGATCAACAGAGGGCCGAACTGCAGCTGTTCGCGACCGGCCTGCAGACTCCGACGCGCAAGGGCGCGCAGGCGAGCCACCAGCTCCTGAATGTGGAACGGCTTGGTCAGATAGTCGTCGGCACCCGCCTCGAGACCCTCGACCTTGTCCTGCCAGCGGTCGCGGGCCGTGAGGATCAGGATGGGCAGTTGCGGCTTCACCTCGCGAGCCTTGCGAATGACATCGAGGCCATCCATGCCGGGCAGCCCCAGATCCACCACCGCAATATCGCAGTGATACTCGGTTAGCAGGTACAGGCCGGTGTCGCCGTCCGAGGCGGTATCCACGCGGCAGCCGTTGTTCTCCATCTCCTCGGCGATCTGGCTGCGCAGAGCCAGATCGTCCTCGATCACCACTACGCGCAGATTCATGGGTCCAGCTCCGTCCCTTCCTCGATCTTGATCGTTCGCACCTGCTGGTTGTCGGTCAGGATACGCACGATAAACACGCGATTCCCGTACTCGGTCAAATCTTCGCGCGCGGACAGGACCCGCCCTGGATAGTTGGCTTCGACACGCGCCACCGCCTCGTCCAGCGTCCAGACGGCCGCATGCGGATCTTCGGTAATGAATTGCGCCTGCGCCGCGAAGGGCGCCAGCAGGACCGCCAGCAGGATCCCGAGCGCGCCCGCACGACCGATGAATCGGCGTCTCCGGGCACCGCCTTTGGCAACGGTCTCCGGTCCGGGGCGCATAACGGTGATCTCCGTGACAGGGTGGGTGAGCAAACTCTTGCAGCTACAAGGCTATAGGCCTAGCCTGAACGTTATCTGAAACCGGACGTTCCCGTCATGACTCAAGCCCCTGCCCACTCCGAACCCGAGGTACCTTTGGAGGAAGAAGCCGGCCCTCTGCGCTGGAACGAACTGATGCCGCATTTCGCCCGTGGCGTGGTGATTCGCGTGGCGCCCGAGCTGGACCTGATCGCGGTGGCCCGCGCGTTCCGTGACGACGCCACGCATCAGGTCAGCGAATGGCTGGCCAATGACCAGGTCGCCCGTGCCTCGGATGACGATGCACGCCGCTGGGCCGCGAATGACCCCGTGTTCACCGCGATCGTCGCCGCACCCTGGGTGCTCGCCCAGGAACGCAGCACGGCCCACTGATCCCGCCATGACCTCGCCGCTGGGCATCGAGGACGACACGCTGGCCCGCCTGATCCAGGCGGCGCGGGAGTTCCATGCCAAGGAGGAGGTCGTATTTCCGGACTCGAACCCCGACACGTCGGACGACGACTGGGCCATGCAGATCCTCGCCGATCATGCCGGCGATCTGACCCTGCGCGAGCTGGAAGACACCCTCAGCGGCCTCGGGCCGGAGTACCAGGCAGAGCTGCAGGCCCTCAGCGCCCTCGGGCGTGGCGACTACGGTGCCGAGGAATGGGAAATCGCACTGGAGGATGCCCGCGACGACTGGACACCCGATACCGCCCATCGCCTGATCGCCAACCCGATGATCGCGGACGAGTGGGAGGCCGGGCTGGAGCAGATGCAGGCTGTTGACTAGGGAGAAGGCAGCCCGGGGCCAGAGCGGCCCGAGTCACGCCCCCAGCTCGGACGGATCGAACTGCACGGCCACCCCGTCTTCCATGACGCGCACGACCTGTGCCCGCACCCGGGGTGGCTCGCCCCCGTCCCCGAGCAAGCCGAACACCTGCAGCATGAGTTCGTCGCCCGGATCGAGGCCCTTCAACACGCCAATCCCGGGCTGCTCCCGATCTTCCCAAGCGAGGAAGGCGCCTCCACCGGAGATATCATTCGTGGTGAGTCTTACCTGACTCCCGTCACTGCATTCCGCCACCACCTCGACGGTCATCGGGATGCGCGGATGGCGCCGACGTTCCCCTGTCATGGCCTTTCTCCTGCTGCAGATACCTTTTCGATGCATCGAAAAGGCGGATGGGTTGTGCTATATCCCAAATCAATGATCGTTCCATCACACGATCAGGCGCAACTCCGGGCGAACAAACCCGGAAATGCATCCCAGCCCGGCGACCACACCGGGTGCGAGGAGCGAGGCAGTACCGAGAAGACTGTCGCCATACAAAGCCACTTCAAGACGGAGGAGTCCGTTCACATGAAGCAATCACGTTTGTTTGTGGCGGGGCTTGTGGCCTCGCTGGCGATGGCCGGTACCGCATCCAAGGCAATCGCCGATAATGACGAAATCACCCGTGGCCAGCTGATGGCCGCTTCCTGCAAGGCCTGCCACAACGCTGCTGGCGCCGAAAAGGGCGTGCCCGACCTGGCTCGAATCTCGCCAGAGGTCATCCAGAGCCAGATGCGCGCGTTCCGCGATGGCGACCGTGACGCGACCATCATGGACCGCCACGCCAAGGGCTACACGGACGAAGAGATCGAAGCGATGTCGGTCTACTTCTCGCGCTTCTGATCACGGGGGATGACAACAATGCACAATTTTACTCGACGCCACTTTCTTAAGGCCTTCGGGGTCACCAGCGCGGCCGCACTGACCGGTATCGGCTGTGCCCCTCGTGCCGCCCGTAACGGCGCAAAGGCCCATGTGGTCGTGGTCGGGGGCGGTTCCGGCGGTGCCACGGCAGCGCGCTATCTGAAACAGTTCTCGCCCGACATGATGGTCACGCTGATCGAACCCAACGCCACCTACGTCACCTGCTACGGCAGTAACTGGGTGATCGGCGGGTTCGAGAGCATGGATGCGATCACGCACGGCTACCAGAACCTGCGCGACCGCGACGGTATCGACGTCATCGAAGACAAGGTCGTCGGTGTAGACACCGACAGCCGAACCGTGCGCCTCGAAAGCGGTGGCAGCGTGCAGTACGACAAGCTGGTCATGTCGCCGGGGATCGACTTCAAGTACGACGACATGCCCGGCATCGATGAGGCCGACGCCGAACGGATTCCACACGCCTGGAAAGCCGGTTCGCAGACCGAACTGCTACGTTCTCAGTTGCTGGAGATGCCCAATGGGGGCGTCTTTGTAATGGTCGCACCACCGAACCCGTTCCGCTGCCCGCCCGGACCCTACGAGCGGGTCTCGCTGATCGCGCACTACTTCAAGGAGCACAAGCCACGCTCCAAGATCATCGTGCTCGATGCCAAGGACAACTTCTCCAAGCAGGGCCTGTTCGAGGAAGGCTGGGCCCAGCACTATGGCGACATGATCGAGTGGCGCGGCGCCTCCGACGGTGGTCTGGTCGAGGAGATCGACGTCGGCGGGATGACCGCCCGCTCCGACAGCGGCTTCGAGCGCGTGCGCGCGGATGTAATGAACTTCATCCCGGCGCAGCGGGCTGGCCAGATCGTCCACGATGTCGGCCTCACCAACGACCAGGGTTGGGTCCCGGTCAACCAGCGGACCTTCAAGTCGGAGATGGATGACAACATCTACGTGCTGGGGGATGCCAGCGTGGCGGGCGCGATGCCGAAGTCCGGCCATTCGGCCAACAACCAGGGCAAGATCGTCGCCGCGGCGATCGTGCGCGAGTTGATGGACCAGGAGCCGATCGATCCCTCCTCGGCCAACACCTGCTACAGCCTGATCACCCCGGAACACGGGATCAGCGTGGCGGCCGTCTACAAGTACCAGGATGGTGCCCAGGCGGGCGTCGAAGGCTCTGGCGGTGTCAGCCCCTCGGGCGAAACCTCGAGCTTCCGTCGTCGCGAGGCCGAGTACACCCGGGCCTGGTACGCCGGGATCACCCGGGACATCTGGGGCTAGACTCGATTACAGCCGTCACGGCTGTAATCGATGGATGAAGACGGCGCCTGCGGGCGCCGTCTTCTTTTGGGTGCTTCGAATCAAGCGTTCAGGTCGGGAATCAGGCGACTGCGCAGTCGCTGGATGGAGTCTTTCAGCTGCAGCTTGCGTTTTTTCAACCGCTGAATCGCAAAGGCATCCGGCGCCGGTTGCTCGTGCATCACCGCAATTGCGGAATCCAGCGCCCGATGCTCGGACTCGAGCTCCGCCAGTCGTGCACGAATCTGACTCTCCGTCTCCAACAGCCCATCCTCGCTTGTTTGTTCGGGTCACGAGATACATCCAGCTCGCGTATCATCGCAGACCCACCTTGCCCGAACCATCCCGAACCCATGGCCATCCGCAACACCAGCCTGTCCATCGATACCCCGCGCGGCATCCAACTGAACGGCGTTCTGGCAGAACCCGACCAGGGTCCGCTACTCGGCCAGGCCTGCATCGCACACTGCTTCGCCTGTTCCAAGGACTTCCCCGCCACCGTGCGTCTGGCACGCGCGCTGGCGGAAGAGGGCATCGCCACGCTGCGCTTCGACTTCGCCGGCCTGGGCGACTCCGAGGGCCGCTTTCGCGACAGCACGCTCGAAACCTATTGCGAGGACCTGAACGCCGCACTGGACGCGGTGCAACAGGCCACCGGCGAGCCCACCGATCTCCTGATCGGGCACAGCTTCGGCGGGGCCATGGCCATCCATGTGGGCAGCCAGCGCGAGGAGTTGGGGGGTATTGTCACCATCGCCGCGCCCAGCCGGCCCGGCCATGTCGCGCATCTGTTCGGCGACATCGCCGACACCATCGAGCGCGAAGGCTTCGCCCGCGTCAATATTGGCGGCCGCCCGGTCGAGATCGGAAAACCCTTCCTGGACTCGATCGAAGAGCCAACGCTGGACAGCGCCCTGGAGCGCATGACACAACCACTGCTGCTCCTGCACGCCCCCGGCGATACCGTGGTCAGCGTCGATCATGCCCGTCGGATCTTCCAGCAGGCCCACCACCCCAAGAGCTTCGTCGCCCTGCACCAGACCGACCACCTGCTCTCGCGTCCCGAACACACGCGCTATGCCGCCGGGCTGATCCACGCCTGGGCCGCCAACCTGTTCGATTAACCCCAGCGCACGCTGAACTGTAGGAGGCCAGCCCTCTGGCCGATGGGGTTTTATTGGCGTCCAATCGGCCAGAGGGCTGGCCTCCTACAGCATGAACCAGGCTCTACCAGTAGTTTTCGGTCGTGATCTGCCCCGGCTTGCGGCGGCGATTCTTTTCCAACCCGCGCTCGCGGAGGATGGAGGCGGTGTCCTTCACCATGGCCGGGTTGCCGCACAGCATCACCTGCGAATGTTCCGGCGCGATCTTGAGCCCGGCGTGATGCTCCAGGCGACCTTCGGCAATCGCGGCCGGGATACGACCCTCGAGGCCGCCCGGGCAGGGTTCGCGGCTGACGAACGGGATGTACTGGAACTGTTGCGAGTCGCGTTCCTGGAACTGCCGGATCGTATCCTGGTAGGTCAGTTCGTCCGCCTTGCGCACGGCATGGATCAGCCGGATATTATCGAAGCGTTCCCAGGGGGTGTCGGTCTTCAGCATCGACAGGAAGGGTCCCAATGCGGTGCCGGTGGACAGCAACCACAGATCGCGGCTGTCCGGCAGCTCGTCCAGCGTGAAGAACCCCGTGGCGCGCGGCATCAACTCCACCGTGTCACCGGACTTCAGTTGCACGAGCCGGTTCGACAACGGGCCCTCGGGCACCGTGATCAGGTAGAAATCCAGCGGGGTTTCGTCCGGCGCGTTCACATAGGAATAAGGACGCGCGACCGGCTCGCCGTCGATCTCCAGGCGCAGCCGGTTGAACTGCCCGGCCTTGAACGGCTCCACATCCGCCTCCACCCGCAGCGAGAAGAGACGATCCGTCCACTGCTTGCACTCCTGCACGGTCCCCGTGACCCAGCCCATATTTCCGACTCCATGACTCAAGTATTATCCAGACTGGTGGCGTATCCGGATCGTTTCAAGCCGTCCTCCAGACGACGCGGATTAATCCACCCAGTCCCAATCCGTATAATCGGCACCCACACCTAACAGGCACTGGAGCAACCATGGCCCGCACCCCCTCGCAGATGATCGAACTCGGCACCGAGGCCCCGAACTTCTCCCTGCCGGACGTCGTCTCCGGCGACACCATCAGCCTCGACAGCTTCCCCGATGCGAAAGGCTACATGATTGCCTTCATCTGCAATCACTGCCCGTTCGTGCAACTGATCCGCCACGAGTTCGCACGCTATGGCCGCGAGTACGCGGACAGGGGCATTGCGGTGATCGCGATCAACTCCAACGACATCCAGGCGGTACCGGACGACGCCCCGGACAAGATGCGCGACGATGCCCGCCGTTTCGGCTACAAGTTTCCCTACTGCCTGGACGAGGACCAGTCCGTGGCCAAGGCCTACCATGCGGCCTGCACCCCGGACCTGTACCTGTTCGACGCCGACCGCAAGCTGTACTACCGCGGCCAGTTCGACGAAACGCGCCCCGGCTCCGACACCCCGGTCACCGGGCGCGACCTGCGCGCGGCCAGCGATGCCCTGCTGGCCGGCCAGACTGCCCCGGAGCCACAGCACCCGAGTCTGGGCTGCAACATCAAGTGGCGCCCGGGCAACGAGCCGGACTACTACGGCTGACCCACCTGCCGCAATGGGCTGGCCGAATCGACCGTGCGGGAGCGGGCTTGCCCGCGCGGCGGCCGTGCCCGCCGTATACTGAACGCACACTCCGAACCATGGCCACCGCATGCCGCCCAGCAACGTGATCGACGGCCCGCGGGTCGCCACCTGGCGCTGCCCGTCCTGCCAGGAGGCCGTCCCGCGCCTGCTGCCCAACGGCGAGAGCAACCGCATCCCGATCCCGCCGGCGCGCATGGCACTGCCGGACAATACCGTGCGCCAGGCCTGCGAACGTGTGCAGGGGCTGCGCGCACCGGAGATCTGCTTTGCCTGCGGCCAGGCCTACCAGGAGCTGCTGGGCACGCTTGTGCGCCCACCGGCCGAGCTGGGCGACGCCCGTGGCGAGCCCGGGCTCAATGACACCGGCATCATCGGGGCCCTGTTGCCTATCGCCGACCAAGGTACGCAGATCCTGATCTTCAACGTGGTCGACCAGGAACTGCGCTGCACCGAGATCGAGCGCCTGGCCACCTTCAATCCCGACCGCCTGACCTACCCTGGTTCGCGCGGCGCCATCGCCCCGCGCATCTGGGCCCTCTACGAAGACCACCTGGCCCAGCTGCATGCCCGGCCGCCCGTTCCATACCACCCCGAATAGCCGTTGTCATCGCGTGGCGCGCAGCGCCGAGGCGATCTTTCGGGGCACCCCCGGGCGCTCACATCAACGCGGCCTCTCGACAACACGCGATCCGTTACGCGTGACCGCCTTCCCCGTCATCGCCCCCGGCAGCATCCACACGCGCGAGCATGCGCATCCCGCCGGCCATACAGCGCAACGCCTCCAGGGTCTGCAGGTCGAAATCGGCCCCGGTCTCGTCGGGCAACTGCCAGTACTTCGGCCGACAACTCGCGGGACGGCGTGCCGGCATGACGCGGGCGGCAGACGTGTCGACCGCCACCAGCAGATCGGCCCAGGACAGGTCAGCGTCCGTGACGTCGGCCATCGCGTCCGCCGGGCGCACCTCGATCCAGTCCTCGAACTCGGCCGCCGCGGCCAGCTCCGCCACGCGCGCAGCGCGCCCATCCGGCCGTTCCGCCGCCACCAGCAGACGCGCACGGCGCTTATACATCTCCACTTCCTCGCAGGTGCTTTTGAATGGCACCGCAGGCCACCGTCAGGCTATAACCCAAATGATCGAAACGGAGAACGGACGCCATGGCCCACCTCGACTGGTCGCATTATCCGGTGAATGAACTCAAGCTCGTCTACAGCACGCTGCACGCGCAGCTGACGCTGGCGCCGGAGTTGATGGATTCGCAACTGATGGATGACCTGCAGACCCACCTGCAAAAGGCCGCGAAGGCCGACGGCGTGGACGTCTCCACCCACTCCCAGTGGGCCGCCTGGCTGAACGACCGCTGAGCCCCAGGAGCATCACTGCTTACAAGGGCCCGATCGGCCAGGGGGCTGGCCTCCTACAGTGGGTGACACCAAGGGCGTAGCAACCTCCATGCGAAAACCCGCACCTTGTGCCACCCCCGAAGGTCGCCTCGGCGCTGCGCGGCGCGCGATGACGGGCACCCCTAGGCGTCGCCGGCGGTGGCCTTGCGGTGTTCGGCGGCGAAATCGAGCATGCGCTGGGTAGCCACCAGGGCCTTCTGGCGCGCGGTTTCATCAACGAAGATCTCGTTCTTCGCGGGTTCCGCGGCGTCTTCCAGCGTCTCGGCTAGCGAAACCAGGTCGTTCATGGCCATCCACGGGCAGTGGGCGCAACTGGTGCAGGTGGCGCTGTGGCCGCCGGTGGGGGCCTCGATCAGGGTCTTCCCCGGGGCCGCCTGCTGCATCTTGTAGAAGATGCCCTTGTCGGTGGCAACGATGAACTCCTGTTCCGGGCGGTTCTTCACCGCCGCGATCAGCTGGCTGGTGGAGCCGACCACATCGGCCTGATGGATCACCTCCCGCGGGGATTCCGGATGCACCAGCACCGCGGCGCCGGGGTGGCGGCCGCGCAGGTCCTCCAGCGCCCAGGCGCGGAACTCGTCGTGCACCACGCAGGAGCCGTCCCACAGCACCATGTCGGCACCGGTGGTGCGGCGAATGTAGTCGCCAAGATGTTTGTCTGGGGCCCACAGAACCTTCTTGCCCTGATCGCGCAGGTGCTCGACCAGCGGCACGGCGATGCTGGACGTGACGACATAGTCGGCCTGCGCCTTCACGTCCACCGAGGTGTTGGAGTACACCACCACCGTGTGATCCGGATACTGGGCGCGGAACTTCGCGAACTCGTCAGCCGGGCAGCCTAGATCCAGCGAGCACTCGGCCTCCAGCGTCGGCATCAGCACGCGCTTCTCCGGGCTCAGGATCTTGGCCGTCTCGCCCATGAATCGCACCCCGGCGACCACCAGCGTCTCGGCCGGGTGCTCCTTGCCAAATCGCGCCATCTCCAGGGAGTCGGCCACACAGCCGCCGGTCTCGTCCGCCAGACGCTGTAACGACTCGTCCACATAGTAATGCGCCACCAGCACCGCGTTGCGCTCGATCAGCAGGCGCTTGATACGGCGCACCAGTTCGTCGCGCTGGGCATCGGTCAACGCATGCAGCGAAGCCGTCACGTGATCCGTGCGCGGAACCTGGAAGATTGGAATTTCGGCCACCGGTGCGGTCATGGGTCCTCAACACCCCGGCATGCGGGGTAAATTATCGTTGGCTAATAGTACGACAGGCTCCCGGGCGCTGTCGTTCCTACACATTGTGGGGGCGTCGCCGCGCATCCCAACCCGGGCGCCTATAATGCCCCGGCCATGACCGACCTGAAGCAGCAATACAAGGCAATGACATTCGAGGAACGCATGGACCTCGCACTGTCCGCGGACCTCGAGGCGCACTGGCGGCCCCTGCTGGTGCGCGACCAGCATGCCCAGGTGAAGGCCTACTTCTCCCGCCGCATGGATCTCACACCCGAGGAGGTCGCCCTGCTGCTGGCCGACCCCAACCAGACCGTGCGCCTGAACTGCGCCAAACGCCCCGACCTGACGCCCGAGCAGGTCGACGCCTGTGTGAACGACCGCGACCCGAATCTGCGCTACTTCGTCGCCCGCAATCCGCTTCTGACCGAAGCCCAGCGTGAACGCCTGATGGCTGACGAGGACGAACTGGTGCGCATCGCGGTGCGCAAGGGCCCGAAAAAACGCGGGACCCGCGCCCGCCCCGGACAGGCCGAGATGATCCGTTGACCGAGACCCGCCCCGACAAACCGAAACGCCCGAAGCCTTCCCGGCGCCGCCGCGCCCTGAGTTGGGGCATCCAGATCGGGATCGCCCTGGTGATCTTCCTGGCCGTGCGCGCCTGGATGGCGCGCGACATGGTCGAGGGCCCCGCCCCCGAGTTCGAGGCCCAGCTACTGGATGGCACGCCAGTAACACTCGCCGACTACGCGGACGAGCCCATGCTGCTGCACTTCTGGGCCACCTGGTGCCCGATCTGTCGCCTCGAGGAAGGCGAGATCGTGCGCCTGTCGCAAAGCCACCCGGTGCTCACGGTGGCCATGCAATCCGGCACGCCGGAAGAGGTGCTGGAGCACCTGAACGACCGCGAGCGCGAGCTGGCCGTGATCAACGACCCGCAGGGCAAACTCGCTTCGCAATACAACGTTCGCGGTGTACCCGCGACCTTCATCATCAACCCCGACGGCGAGATCGTCTTCCGCAAGCAGGGCTACGCCCCGCCCCTGGAGCTGCGCCTGCGCCTCTGGCTCGCCCGCTGGCTGTAGCCCCACCGCTCCACGGTGCAGTTCGCTGCGCTCAGTGCGCCCTACGCGTCACATCCCAACCGTAGGATGCGTTGAGCAAAGCGAAACGCATCGCGCTCAGGCAACCGAGCGTTTAATCATCCAACTCCCGCAGGACGCGGAAGCCGAGGTTGGTATCCATCTCGTCGATGTTGCGGCGACGCCGGGCGGCGCTGCGGGTGGCGACCGCCGGGTCGAACCACGAGCCGCCCTTGACCACGACCCACTCGTTGTCCGGGTCGCGACGGTATACGCCGTCGCGCGGCATGTTCGCGTGATCGTCATGCCAGGGCGTGGAAGTGAACTCCTGCACGTTGCCGTGCATGTCGTACAGGCCCCACAGGTTCGGCTGGAAGCTGCCGACATCCAGCGGACGGGACAACGGGAAACAGGCGGGCAGATACCACTTGCGGCGCTGCCGGCGCTCCTCGTAGGGGAACAGGGAATTGAAGTGCACGTCGCGGCAGCCAACCACCTCGCCGAAGGCAAAAGGCGTGCGTGTACCGGCCCGGCAGGCGTATTCCCACTCGGCCTCGGTGGGCAGACGATAGCGCTTGCCGGTTTCCTCGCTCAGCCAATCGAGATACTGCTGAATCGACGCGGGCTTGATGTTGAAGATCGGCGTGCGTGGCGTCCTTGGCCACACCAGCCAGTCCCAGGTCTCCCAGCCCGTCGCCTCGGCAAAGGCCTCCCACTCCTCCCGCGTAATCGCGAAACGGCCCAGCGCAAAAGGCTTCTCCAGCACCACATAGCGCCGCGGTGACTCATGCTCCTGATGCCCGTACTCCGAAGCATCCGAACCGATCTCGCACTCGCCCGCCGGGATCACCTGCAACTCGGGCGTCACCGCACCCGAACGCGCCTCGTCACGGAACGTGACATCCAGCCGCGCCTTGCGCGCCGCCCGCTGCTGCAGATCCAGCAGATCCGCCTGCTCCAAGTCCTGAACGCTCCGGGCTTTATCCAATTGCATTCCACAAGTGTCTGCCTACATGAATCATCAGGCAACAACAAATGCCCGCAAGTTCGGGCACTTGCTGAATGAATAAGGCCGATCAATGGAACACAGAGAAGGCTAGAAGCACTCCTCGGGAGTTCGATCCGTTTCACCCGTATCGCGCGTCACCGTCACAACCATGGGATTACACGTCGAGTCCGTGCGCCCGGAAACCTTGTCCGCCTGCACGGTAAAGGCGTTGGTTCCCGAAGAAGTGATCGAAAGTCGCCACCGCCCCTCATCACTATCGTACGTGGCCGACTGCCCATCACTCACAAGCCTCAGCCCGTCGTCATCCGACCCGAAATTACTCGAGTACTGCGGGTTATTGGCCCGGAATCGCTCCTGGCGGAGCAGTACATCTGTCAACGCATTCTGCCCATCCGCTCGCTCGGCCCGTGTGACGTAGCGGTCATAGGCAGGGAAAGCGATCGACGCGAGTATGGCCACGATCACAACGACGATCATGACCTCGATCAGCGTAAACCCGAGTACTCTGCGCTTTGCATACATGATCGTGCCCCCCTGCCCAGCGATTTCCCTGCCCCGAGAATACCACCAGTTCGTCAATCTTCCGGAACGCTCTTGCGAGCGGGGCATTCGCCCCCATGAGCGGTCAACCCGTGCCCGCTCGTTCAACCCATACTACATACACGAAATCGTATACCCGGCGAGGTCAATCCGCATGCCGCTTGCGCCCCCCATTTCTGCAAGCCAAATCACCCGCAGGTCACAGCCCTGCACGGGCTTCACCTTGATCGAATTGATCGTGGTGGTGTCCGTGCTTGCAATTATCGCGACGCTGGCAGCTCCCAACCTGATCAACTTACTCGACAACCGGCGCCTGAACGGTGCTGCCGAAGCCATCCTGGCGGAACTCCAGTTCGCACGATCGGAAGCGATCATGCGCTCCGGCGAGGTTACGCTGGAACTACCTTCCAACGGAGCCTGGCTTGTGGTCCGCGATGCCAACAATCAAGACATCCGACGGATCAACAACGATGATTTTCCCCGCATCCAGATTGCCGCCAACGAAACCTGGGATGACGGGATCCTGATGGATCCGGTGCGCGGCCTGGCGCTTCGCACGACCAACACCGATCAGGTGATTTCACCGGTCGCCTCCATAACGGTATCCGACCCGCGCGGACGATCCCTGGAAATTCGCCTGAACGCGCTTGGCCGGTCATGGATTTGCCAGCCCGATGGCAGTGGGCGTTTCGGGGCCTGCACCTGATGCGCACAGTAACGACGAAAGACACGGTCGTCACCCGCCCAGGGAAAGCAGTCCCTGGGCGACGGACTGCTCAGCATGGTGTGACACTGATCGAACTGATGATTGGTCTCGTCGTGGGCCTGATCGTGCTGCTCGCGCTTTCCACGGTTTACATCGTCACCGTAAATGCCAGCAACGAGACATTGTCATCGGTTCGTCTGAATCAGGACATGCGTTCCACCATGTTGATCGTCTCGTCGGACGTCCGGCGGGCCGGATACTGGAATCAGAATCTGAACGCGGCCAGCCCTTTCGCTCAGGGAACCGGACAGGGCTTGCAACTGGACGACTGCGCTTCCGAGAGCACCAACTGCGGGCGCCTGAATTACGCCTTCGACCGGAATCGTGACGGCACCATTGGCAACAACGAGTTGTACGGGTTCCGTCTTAGCGAAGGGTCGATCCAGATGCTGAATCCGTCATCGGACCCCGATGACGAAGAATGGGTGGTACTCGTCGGCGGGGCCAATGACCCAGTGGAAATCACCAATCTGACCTTTACGGCGATCGGAGATCCAGGGCAGGAAGGTCAGTTTCTCTGTCGAAACATCTCCACGGGCGAAGGGAGTTTTTCATCCTGCTCTGCTGATGCCAGCGAAGCCGGCGACCCAGGACAGACCATTCTGCAAAAGCGCCGCATTCGGATTGTCATGGAGGGTCAACTTGGTGACCACCGGGTCACGCTGACCGAGATCGTACGGGTGCGCAACGACCGACGGGTAACACTGCAATGAATCGAGTGACCCAGACTACGAGATCGACCCGCATGCGAAACTTTCCAGCGTTGTCGTCGCCTCCGAGGAGACAGGCCGGTGCCATGGCGTTGGTCGTTGGCGTCATCCTTTTCTTCGGCGCCACCCTGATCGCCCTTTACACCACCGACCCTGTTCGCACCGAGCAGCAAATGGCGGGCAACGAATACCGGTCGTTTCAGGCCCTAAACGCGGCTGAGGCTGGGCTGGGTTACATGCAGTCCATTTTCGTTTCCTACGACGTCGACAACCTCGATTGCGGCCCTCATTTTCTCGGCCCCAACAGTGATCGAGGTAGTTTCGAGATCGTCCGCATTGATGGTCAGGCATGTTCCGATTTCGAAGCCCCATCCGACGTCGCCGCAATCGGCTATGTAACCCTCGATATCGAGGTGGAAGGCCGTAGCGACGATGGATCCGCCGTTCGCCAGTTGTCGCAAAGCGTGTTCTTGATGGACTTTGGCGAAGGCGCTTCAGAAGGGAGCCTGGCTCCCCTCAACTTTGCTGGCGACGTCGACTTCGACGCACCAAACAGTAACTCGTTTCGGGTGGATGGCGCTGGCGGGCCGGCCATCTCACTCCAGGATGCAGCGAACCGCGACGCAGTAATCAACGCAATCGCGGAAGTGGGGCGTGCGGACAACTACGACGGGCCCATCTCGGACGGTGGTTTTGGCGAACCCTGGGACAATCCCAACGCACTGAATGACTTTGTCAGCGCCATCGAAGCAGAGGCCAATGTGATATCTGGCAACCATTCGGTTGGCGGCAACAGCAGTCTCGATGGCGTGAACGTCGTGAATGGAGATATGGAATTCAGCGGCAACGCGGGGGGGTCGGGTGTCCTGGTGGTGAAAGGGGGTCTGACCACATCCGGGACACCGCAGTTCGACGGACTCATCATCGTCCTGGGCGGAAGCTACACAGTGACCGGTGGTGGCAGTGGCGGCCTCGAAGGCTCCATGTTCGTCTCGAACTTGATTCAGAACAATGGGAGTTATGAATACGGCGAGACCACCTTCCAGAGCTCAGGCGGTGGTAACGCCGACTTCAATTACAATTTTGCGGCGCTCAATGCCGCCCGTGACCTTCTGAGCCAACAGGCACGGGACCTCTGGTATCTGGAGGATCCCACGGGACCGTCCGGGCCCAATATCTATGGCGCGGGCATTCAGACGGGCATCATCGCAGGCAGCTGGGTGGACTTCGAATGAAATATTCTTTCTATCGCACAGGCGATGCAGCGCTGCCAAAGGCGCGCACCCACGGCTTTGCTCTTCTTGAGGCCTTGATTGCGTTGATCGTATTCGCGGTAGGCCTGCTCGCCATCGCGCAGTTCCACGGCACACTGATGCAAACGAGCGGCCAGAGCAAAGCGTCCAGCGAAGCCCTCTATCTGGCCCAGCAGAAGATTGACGAATTGCGATCCGTCAGCTGGGAAGAGATGGAAAGCGGTAGCGAAACTGGGCTCGCGGGAACCAACGATGTCTTTGAACTGACCTGGGAAGTGACGAAGGTCGATGACCTCGCCAATATCACGGTACGCGTAGACGGCTCGGAGATTGAGGGCATACAGCTTTACACCTCGATTTCCCGCGTCGCTGATATCGCACTCGCGCAAAGCGACGGAGACGGCACTACCGGCACGTATCGAAACGAAGATGGCGAAGTCGAATTACCCAGTGATGCCCATGAAGGGCAAACGGTCGATGGCATGATGGTCCGCACGGACGAAAGCGGGGAGATCACCGAGATCATTGACCCGGATACCGGAGACTTCCTGGAAGTTCCGAACGGCAGTGCGCGCATTAGTGGGAACATCTTTTTCCGCGGGGACGACTTCCTGGACAACGGGCTCCCTCCAATCCAGATCACAGCCACGGGGAACACCCTTTGCCGTGTATTCCCCGGACAGGGACTCAGCCACAGCACCACATTTGGTAGCTATGAGGCGATCGGATATTCGTGTTACGTGTCCAACGGCTGGCTGGGCAATATCGTGGCCTTCCCGCAGGACCCGACGACACAGGTTTGCATTGGTTCGCCCAACGAGCGGCCTCAGGCATTCTCCGGCGGACTGGGCGGGGCCGTGGAACGCCGTTACTTTGGCAATCGCATCACCGAAGAGGACACGATTGTCGAAATCGGGATCACGGGTAGCACCATCGAAGGAAAGGCCAGCATCGGCACCGTATGCGATCGCGACGGAGACTGCCGCGACACGGAGGTTGAATATTTCGTCCCCGGAGGCCATCACTTCCTGGTAAAAGACGACTCCAGTGACTGCGAGCAAGCGATGCTCCAGTTCAGCGAGGAACACGTCGGGCACGAAAATCACCAAGCCGACAGTGCGGACAACCCCAATAACCCGTTCTACGACAACCCTGCCGGCCTGGTCTGCACTACGCGCCCGACTTGCGGTGCTGTAACGCAAACACGCACCACCTTCCGCACCCGAATGAGTGGATTCCTCGACGCGGACAGCAACGTCTCGACCGCCGATGCACGGATGTCGGGCGGCTCTCTCGAGTGCCAGACGTTCGGGCGCCTCGGGGACGGGGATGGCAGCGGAGCCTACTGGTGTCCGGTTACCGACCCCATGCGCAATTCCGCTCAGGGCGTCGTCGGCGCAGCCTCCGGATCCGGAGTCGAGGTAGACGAACTTTGGGGGTACCGAATCGAGCGCGACGGGCAGGGCGAGCTCATCGAAAAGCGTGCCGGGCGCTCGGCTTCCTCACTCAACATTGAAAAAATACTCGACTTCAACAGCTTCGGATTCGTACTAGCTGCCCGCGACAGTGGTGACGACGACGATGGTGACGACGACCCTCCCCCATCCGGATCGGAATGTACGACCGTCGTGCAGGGGAGCCGCCACAACCGAAATCAGATCGTTTCGGTCGATCTGCCCACTTCAGGGGGGACTTGTTCCCATCCGAGCAACAGTACCTATTCCTGCTCCATTGAAGCGCTCGAAGGGGAGACGATCGAACTGTTGGCTTCGGGGCCCGGTAACCAACTGCGTGAGTTCCGCGGAACAACGAACTGCGGCACGATCAACCATAACTTCTAGCAGCGTCAGACGGGTTGCGTCACGAGAACAAGGCTCGTGCCCGGATGACACGGACATCAAGCATATGGCACGTTCGCACCAGTGGCGATAATTTACGAACGCCTTTAGAGTCATAGCTAAACAACTCAGGGAGGAGTCTGGTATGCGCAAGGATGCGCTCGGGCTGACGCTCGTGGAATTGATGGTGACGCTGGTGGTTTTTGCGGTGCTGGTCGGTATCGCGGCCCCCGCTTTCGGCAATCTGGTCGAGCAGAATCGCGTGACCAGCGCGACGAATTCCTTTCTGACCACCCTGCACCTGGCGCGTAGCGAGGCGATCCGTCGCGGCTCGCCGGTCACGCTGTGCACATCTCAGGATGGCGCCACCTGTTCGGCGGCGATCGACTGGGACGGCGGCTGGATCCTTTACCAGAACGCCGCACTGGCCACACAACCGACAGGACCTGATGCGATCGTGCGCGTGGGGCAGGAGGCGCCGCGCGTGGGAATCACTGGCAACACCCCCACCCGTCACTACATCAGTTTCGATGCATTGGGACAGTCACAGCAGCTCTCCGGTGCCTGGCTAATGGGGACCGTCAGTGTCTGCGCGGGAGAAGGCTCGGGACGGGCGATCGTGCTGTCGAATACCGGGCGACCGCGCGTGGGCGAAGCAACATGCGGCTAAAGTAATTAAGACACCGTCCATTGCTGTATTTGGACCGCCGGTTAGAACAGGTCTACACGCGACCCTTCCCATCATCTAGAAATGAGCCCGTCATGGAAGACTCGGCTATCCGACAAACCCGGCGAAAGGGATTTTCGCTGGTGGAGTTGATGATTACGATTGCCGCGCTGGTAATCCTGATCAGCCTCGCCATCCCGCACTTCTCCACCCTCGTGGAGAATCACCGCACCTCGGCGACCACCAACGAACTCGTCAATGCCCTGAATCTCGCCCGCAGCGAGGCAGTCCGCCGCGGGCTGCCCGCAGCCGTATGCCCGGATGGCAACGACTGGGAGGGTGGCTGGGAGGCACGGGTGTTTGCCGTGGACGAAGACCCGAACGACTGCGGCCAGGGCACGGCCCTGCAGCAATGGTCAGGCCCGGCCAGTTCCATTCGGATCGCGGTCAATGGCTCACTCGCCTTCGACGCCCTGGGTGCCCAGTCCAGTCCGGAACCGACCGATGCCGCTATGCGCATCTGGCCACAAGACTGCAGCGGCGAGCGCGGCCGTTCGCTGCATGTCGAGCCGGGCGGACGCGTATCGACACAGCCCGAAAGCTGCCCGGAATAGGCCAAGTCGATGTCATCACGTCCACTCCCCGCCGCCCGTGTGGCCCGTACCCGTGGCGTCACCCTGATCGAGGTGCTCGTCGCCCTGGTGGTGCTCTCCATTGGCGTGATTGGGCTGGCGGCCCTCCAGGCGCAGGCGCTTCAGCTCAACCAGGGTGCCTATATGCGTGCACAGGCGACCAACCTTGCCTACGACATCGCCGATCGCATGCGCACCAACCGAGAGGCCGCCCTGGATGGCAACTATGACACGGGCTTCCAGTCACCACCCGATTGCGAGGCCCCGGGAACGGGGCCCGACCTGGCAAGCGCCGACCTGACGCAATGGCGGATGGCGCTGGCCTGTGCCCTGCCCGAAGGACAGGGCCGCATCGAACGCAACGGTGAGGTTTTCACCATCACCATTCGCTGGGACAACCGCCGCCTGGCGGAGGATGGCGAAGAGCCCTTTGAAGAGTTCGTCACGAGGACCGGGATATGAGTGCCGACTCCTCATCTGGCCGGAACAGGAACCGTGTGCGCGGCTTCACTCTGGTGGAGCTGATGGTCGCGATGGTGCTCGGGCTGTTGATCGTGGGCGGGGTCATCGCCCTGTTTGTCTCCACCCAGCAGACCTCGCGCACACAGGAAGCCATGTCGCGCGTGCAGGAGACCGGGCGCTTTGTGATCGAACGCATCGCTCGCGATGCGCGGGAGGCCGGCCACGAGGGCTGCCGTGGCGGCAATGTCAACAACCTGCTCGACACGGCAAGCGCGGATTTCGACCCCTGGTCGCACACGGTCGAATCGGCATTCCTGCCCCCGCAGCCACCCAGCGACCATCTTCGTGGTGACGTCCTGACCCTGCATGGCATGACCTCGATCGGGTCGGTTGCCGTCGCGGTGCCCAATACCACCGCACCGATCAACACGGTTGACCCGGTCGATGTTGCCCAGGGCGAGATCGTGCTGGTCGCGGACGAGGCCGGCACCACCTGCGAGCTTTTCCAGAACGCTCCAGCCCAGCCCGGCGTGCTCAGCCGCGCGACGGGCGCGAACATCTCGCCAGGGAACGTGGGCGGCGACCTCACGGATTTCTCCGGGCCCGCCACCCTCTCGATCTCCCGACTCGAAACCATCACCTATTACATCGGCGAATCCTCGGCCAGCCCCGGTGTGGCCAGCCTGTTCCGGCGCAGCACGGCGGATACCGATAGCAACGGCAACCCGGTGCGCCGCGAGATCGCCGAGGGGGTGTACGACATGCGCCTGGAGTTCGGGCAGGACAACAACGACAACCAGCAGGTCGACGGCTTCGTGGCCGCGGGCAATACCACCAGCTGGAGCGAAAGCGACTGGGCCAGAGTCGCCGCCGTGCGCGTCCACCTGCTCGTCTACAACGGGCTGGACAACAACGTGGTGGATCAGCCCCGCACCGGACTGCTGTTCGCCAACGAACTGTTCGATGCGCCGGACCGGCGTCTGTACCAGGTGTTCACCACCACCGTCGCCACGCGCAACCGGCTGGAATGACCATGAACGCAACACCTCGAAGCGTGCCCTGTCGGCATGGGCAGCAGGGCTCGGCCCTGATCGTCGGGCTGGTACTGTTGCTGGTGATCACGCTGATCGCCGTTACCGGCATGCGCAACACCATTCTGCAGGAACGCATGACCGGCAACATGCTGGACCGCAACCTGGCGTTCCAGGTCGCCGAGGCTGCCCTGCGGCATGGCCAGATGAATCTTGATCCCAGTACAGCAGCGGAGCCCGTGGGCGCGCCTGCCGATCCTCTCGCCTGGGAGGAGCGGCTCGCCAACGGAGGCGGAACGGCCTATGCCCCGCCGGACGCGGAGAGCTTCGGCCTGTACGCGATGCCCCGCTACTACATCGAGGCCGTGCCGGTTCCCCCGGTGGATGCGCTCGCCGCAGACGAAGCCCTGCCCAATCAGGATCTCTACCGGATCACGGTGCGCGCTCAGGGCGGATCACCCGAGGCTGTCGTAATCCTGCAGGCCACCTTCCGCCACTAACCCTCGGCCACCGCATGACGCAAGGATGCCCATGACGCCAGGAATCTCCACGCCACGAGCCGCACCCCGCCACGCCCTGGTTGCGGCCGCGCTGGGCCTCGCGCTGGCCAGTATGCCGGCGAGCGTGGCGGCACAGGTCGCCAACAAGCCGCTGTTCCTCACCGGGCCAGGCCTGCCACCCAACGTACTGCTGATCCTCGACAACTCCGACAGCATGCAGGAGGGCCTGAGCCAGGGCCGGGTCGCGATGGACTGGGATCAGTGCGCCCCGGGCGAGGACCTGGAGCCCGACACGTGCCCGGCCGGTGCGCGCTACGAGGACAGCAAGGGCAGCATCGTCAAACGTGTAGGCCAAAACCTGATCAACGAGTATCGAGGGCGCATCAACCTGGGACTGATGGCCTATCAGCAACATCCGCCTAGCAATGCCCGCAACGACGTCTTCATCAGCGCGGTAGACGACCCAGCCGACCTGGGTACCGTGCTCTGGCGCCTGGTCCACCGCCCGCATGACGTGCGCTACGCCTCCACCCCGAATCCCGATTTCTACGATCCGGACCACGAGGGCCCGTGGGATTCGGATACCAAGCGCTTCCGCGAACCCCACCCCACACGCGACGACGTCTGGGTCTTCTACAACGTGGCCGTGCCCGGCTATCAGTGGATCACGGCGGAGGATGGAGCGACCGGCTTTCCGGAACACGACGAGACCTGGTTCTGCGAATACACCGGAGACTTCACCGAGGACGACCTGTTTCCGTTCGACTGCTACCGCGATGTCACCGCGGGTTTCGGCGGGCAGCCCGTCTATTCGAACCAGATCCCGCTGAACCTGCTCGGCACCCTGACCGACAGCATGCGCCAGCGCGGTGTTACGCACTGGGGCGAGCACATGATCTTTTCCCAGCTCAATCAACCGGAATGGCGTGCCAACCATTCGCCGGGCCTCGGCTACCTGCATGTGCCCATCGGCGGATTCGATGCCGACGGCAACGTGGATCCCAACCACTGGGAAGCGATCGAGCGCAAGCTGGAGCCCCAACGCCACGACTGGTCACCCGGCGATGGCAATGTACTGGTGGACCCGGACTGGCCACTGATTGCCGCCGGGCTCACGCCACTCGAGGGGACGATGCGCACCGCGCGTGACTACTTCCTCGGACAAACCGAGCACTTCGGCAGCGATCAGGGGAATCTCGATACGCCCGAGATCCCGCGCAGTTGCGATGTCAACGCCGCGGTCTGGGTCACCGACGGCCTCCCTTCGGTACAGGCCGACGGCACCGAACTGGGCGACGACCCGGCCACCGCGATCCGCCAGGCGTCCGACGCGATCGAGGACTTCCACGCCACAACCGACGTCGACACCTACATCGTGGGCTTCGCTTTGCCTCCCGGAATCGGAGGCCTGGACGACGACATGCCGGAGAACCCGCTGGACCTTCTGGCCGAATCCGGTGGTACCGGTTCCGCCTTTGACGCGACCAGCGAGGACGGTCTGCAGGACGCCATGTCGCGCATCTTCGAGGGCGTAATCGCGGAGGCGACCGGCAGCTCGGCTGCTGTCGCAGCCAACTCCACCAGCCTGCAGGCGGGATCCGCGATCTTCCAGGCCGGCTTCGACTCCAGCGACTGGTCGGGAGAGTTGCGGGCCTTTCGGCTAACCAGCCCCGCCCTGGATGACGGCGAACTGATCGAGTCCATCCCCGCTTGGGATGCCGAGGCCCAGCTGCCACCACCTGCGGGGCGCAACCTGCTGACCTGGGCACCCAGCGAAGAACCGGATGATTTCTCACCGAGCTGGAGCCAGGGCGAGACCGTCGCCTTCGAATTCTCGGCACTGACCGATCCCCAGCAGGAAGCGCTGGGCGGAGAAGGGACGGGCCCGGAGCGGCTCGACTGGCTGCGTGGCATGTCGGATAACGAGGGTTTTGGCGCAGACCAGTTACGCCCCCGGCAGCGCCTTCTGGGCGATATCGTGAATTCACGCCCGTTGTTCGTACATGCACAGGACTTCGGGTATGGGCGTCTCGAAGGGGTCGGCGAGTCCTACAGCGACGCGCTGGACTCCTGGAGGACCCAGCGCCCACTAGTGGCCGTCAACGCGAACGACGGCAAATTCCATGCTTTCGACGGCCGACTCCCCTGCCAGGACAACACTGCCGAACCCATTGGTGGCTGCTCCTCGGAAGGCGGCCTCGAGGTCTTCGCGCTCGTCCCCAACGCCGTCTATGGCGACCTTCAGGATCTCTCCAGACCCGATTACGACCGGCGCTATGTGCTGGATGGCTCACCCCGGCTCGGTCACGTGCATGACGGAACCGGCTGGCGGCGCATCGTGGTGGCCTCGCAGGGGGCGGGTGGAACCGGCGTGTTCGCGCTGGATATCGACCGGCAGGAAGTCCTGTGGGAGATCGACCACCGTCACGAGGCATTCGAGTCCTCTCTCGGCCGGGTCATCGGCGACCCCGTGCTCGGGCGCGCCGCCAGCGGGCAATGGATCACCGCGATTCCGAACGGCTACGGCAGCGAGAACGGCCAGGCCTCAATCCTGATTCTCGACACCCTGAGCGGCGAACGGCTGTTCGAATGGACACCGAACCACTCGGACAACACCGCAGACAACGGCATGTTCAGCCCCGTACCCGTCGACACCAGCGGCGACCGCAAGATCGACCGCATCTACGCCGGGGATCTGAATGGCAATCTCTGGCGTCTGGATCTGGGTGGAAACGGACCCGCGCAGTGGGGTGCCCCGGGGTTCCTCACTACCGGCACCCAGACTTCACCGCTATTCCAGGCGCATGATGCGGGTGGCACCCGGCAACCGATCACGGCGCGTCCGGCGGTCGCGCGCGACGACAGTGGGCACGTGAACCTGTTCTTTGGTACCGGCCAGTATTTCGAGGTCGGCGACAACGACCCCGGCAACAGCTCCACGCAGAGCCTGTACGGGGTACGAGATCGCGATGAGGGCATCGTCGAACGCTCCGATCTGCTGGTCCAGGAGATCCAGCACGAGGTCCAGGCATTCGACTTTGATCTGCGCGTCACCAGTGATCACACCATGGAGGACAGCCAAGCCGGCTGGGTGATGGATCTTGTCTCGCCGCTGTTCGGTTTTCAGGGCGAACGGGTGGTGGAAGATGCCCTGATCCGCCACGGCGACCGTGTCGTCTTCGCGACCCTGATCCCCGAGCCCAGCAGCGATCCCTGCGACCCCGGTGGCGGGACCGGCTGGATCATGGAGTTCGATGCCTTCAGCGGCGGCCGGCTGGAGCGGTCGCCCTGGGACCTCAGCGGCGAAGGCTTTGGCGAAGAAAGTTTCGTGGACGTCCCGGTCGAGAACGAGGATGGCACCGTGGAATCGATCGCCCTGCCCGCCCACGGAATCCGCTCGCCAGTCGGCATCCCCTCGCGGCCAACCGTGGTCGAGGACCAGCAACGGCGGGATCGCGAATACAAACTGCCCGTTGGCTCCGGGGGAGAGGTCTGGCAGATGCCGGACGAGGAACGTCCGGGCTTCAACTGGCGCAGCTGGCGTCAGCTCCGATAACGGGGGGATACAGGATGAAAAAACCGAGAACAACCTTGCCCGCGATGGGCCGCAGACGGGCGATCGGGGTGCTGGTTGCGTTGAGTCTGTCCCCGACCTTCGCGATGGCTTACGTCGAGCAGGAACGCACGGTTGAAGGCGTGCTGGAACGCAGCCTTCCGGAACAGAAGCAGGTCGTCATCAATGGCGAGCGACTGCGCCTGCATTCCCGCATCCCGCATCCGAAACACCGCCGCACTCATGACGACACGAGCCCGGCGGTCGGCGACCGGGTGAGGGCCACAATCGCGGACGGCCGGGTCGTGCAGCTGGAGCGAAAACCATGACCCCCAAAGCACCTCGGGGCGGTCTCGGGTTCACCCTCATCGAGGTAATGGTGGTGGTCGCGGTCGTGGGCATCCTCGCAGCGATTGCCTACCCCTCCTACCAGAACCATGTGACCAACACCTGGCGGGGCAATGCCGCCGGCTGCCTGACCGAGGCTGCACAGTCGATGGAGCGACGCTACACCCGTGAAATGAGCTACGAGGGCGACCTGCCCAGCCGTGGCTGCATGACCGAAAACGGCATGCCGGATCGGTACAGCTTCCGTCTGGCCGAGGTCGAGCGGGCCTCGTTCCGGCTCGAGGCCGTACCCCAGGGGGTCCAGGCCAGCCGTGACACCCGGTGCGGCACCCTTACCCTGAACGAGCGCGGCGAACGCGGTGCCAACGGTACCGCGTCCGATTGCTGGTGAAATCGACGGGCCAGCCCGAACAAGCCCCGGCGATCCGATGCCCAAACAAAAGCGCCCGGCGGGTAAACCCGGCCGGGCGCCTGTTATTGCCTTGCCCCTTGTAGGAGGCGCTGGCGTTGACCGTTACGCCGAGGCGGCGCGGGCGGCCTTTTTGCGTTCGTGTTCGAGCAGGAACTTCTTGCGGATGCGGATGTTTTCCGGAGTGACCTCGACGAGTTCGTCGTCGTCGATGAACTCGATGGCCTGCTCCAGCGTCATGCGGATCGGCGGGGTCAGCTGGATGTTCTCGTCCGTGCCAGCGGCGCGGATGTTGGTCAGCTGCTTGGCCTTGAGCGCATTCACGACCAGGTCGTTCTCGCGCGAGTGCAGGCCGATGACCATGCCCTCGTAGACCTCGTCGCCGGGGCCGATGAACAGCTTGCCGCGATCCTGCAGGTTGAACAGCGCAAAGCCGAGCGCCTTGCCGGCAGCATTGGCGATCAGCACGCCGTTCTGGCGCGAGGCGACCGCACCCGGCTGGTAGGGGCCGTAGTGGTCAAAGATGTGGTGCAGGATGCCGGTGCCGGAGGTCGCGGTCATGAACTCGGTCTGGAAGCCGATCAGCCCGCGCGACGGGATGATGAAGTCCAGGCGCACGCGGCCCTTGCCGTCGGGCACCATGTTGGTCATGTCGCCGCGGCGTTCGCCGAGCTTTTCCATGATCGTGCCCTGGTGCTGCTCCTCGACGTCGACGGTGACGGCCTCGTAGGGCTCCTGCTTTACGCCGTCCACTTCCTTGATGACCACTTCCGGACGCGAGACGCCCAGCTCGTAGCCTTCGCGGCGCATGTTCTCGATCAGAATGCCGAGATGCAGCTCGCCACGGCCCGAGACCTTGAACTTGTCGGCGTCGTCGGTCTCTTCCACGCGCAGGGCGACATTGTGCTTGAGCTCTTCCAGCAGGCGGTCGCGCAGCACGCGCGAGGTCACGTACTTGCCTTCGCGCCCGGCGAACGGCGAGGTGTTGACCTGGAAGGTCATGGTCACCGTCGGTTCGTCCACGGTCAGCGGTTCCATCGCCTCGACGTTATTCGGGTCGCACAGGGTGTCGGAGATGTACAGCTCGTCCATGCCGGTGAAGGTAATGATGTCGCCGGCGCGGGCCTCCGCGACCTCGACACGCTCCAGGCCGTGGAAGCCCATGATCTGCAGCATGCGGCCATTACGTACCTTGCCCTCGCGGTCCACCACCTTCACCGGAGTGTTCGGCTTGATGCGCCCGCGCTTCACGCGGCCGATGCCGATCAGGCCCTGGTAGGAGTTGTAGTCCAGCGAGGAGACCTGCATCTGGAACGGGCCGTCGGCGTCGACGTTCGGCGGCGACACATGCTTGACGATCGTCTCCAGCAGGCAGGTCATGTCGCCTTCGGTAACACTGGAATCCAGTCCGGCGAAGCCGTTCAGCGCGGAGGCGAACACGATGGGGAAGTCCAGCTGCTCGTCGGTCGCGCCAAGGCGGTCGAACAGGTCGAACACCTGGTCCACGGCCCAGTCCGGGCGGGCGCCGGGGCGGTCGACCTTGTTGACCACCACGATTGGCTTGAAGCCCATCGCAAAGGCCTTCTGGGTCACGAAGCGGGTCTGCGGCATCGGGCCGTCGACCGCGTCCACCAGCAGCAGCACGGAATCGACCATGGACAGCACGCGCTCGACCTCGCCACCGAAGTCGGCGTGTCCAGGGGTGTCGACAATGTTGATGCGGTAGTCCTGCCATTCGATGGCCGTGTTCTTGGCCAGGATGGTGATCCCGCGTTCTTTCTCGATCGCGTTCGAATCCATGATCCGCTCGCCGTGGTCGCCGCGCGCATCAAGCGTTCCGGACTGGCGCAGGAGCTGGTCGACCAGCGTGGTCTTGCCATGATCGACGTGGGCGATAATGGCGATGTTGCGAAGCTTCTCGGTCATGGAATACAAACTCTGGATACTGGCAAAAGGGCCGACACTATACAGACTTATTCGTGACCGCGCTGCGACTTCCACGTTTTATGCGCAGGCTCCTTCGCCCCCGCGCTGCCAGGGCAACTCATCAGCCGCCTGATCGCCATCGATAACCGGCGCCCGGCCATCCCGGCCGTAACGCAGCGACAGAGCCGGAATGACCCAAAGTGACGCGGGTTCGGGAAGCATGGCGGCACCATGTGGGCGGCCGCGCGGAGGGTCAGGACCTGGACTCGTCTTCCGGCGGTGGGAGCTGGAGGTGGAAGCCCTGCTCATTGAGGTTGGCCAGGACCTTTTGCGGGTCTTCCTGGGCCAGGGCGCGCTCCGGGGTCAGCTCGAACTCCAGGGCGAACTCGAGGCGACCGAGTGCTCGACTCAGGCCGTCGGGGAGTTCGGAGAAGTCGCCCTTCTGCGGCAGATAGACGTAGGTATCGGCGCGCCGGGTCGCGCGGTAGACATAGCACTGCATCGGTTCAGTCCTCGAGATAGGTGTAGCCGGTCAGGCCCTGCTCCAGCTCCGCCAGCAGCCGGCCCGCGGCCTCGCCGCGCAGGCCGGCGGCGTCGATCTTGGCGCGGAAGGTGCGCCGCAGATCATCCGGGGCAAAGTGCACGTACGACAGCAGTTCGTCCACGGTGTCGCCGCGTTCTGGGTCGACCAGGCGATAGCCGCCTTCCGGCAGCAACTCCACGTTCACGGTGTCGGTGTCCCCGAACAGGTTGTGCAGATCGCCCAGGATCTCCTGGTAGGCGCCGACCAGAAAGATGCCGAGGTAGTACGGCTCGCGGTCGTTCCACGGGTGCAGGGCGAGCGTTGTGTGCGTGCCTTCGCGCTCCACGTAGTGCTCGATGTGGCCATCGGAGTCGCAGGTCAGGTCCTGCAGCACCGCGCGCCGCGTCGGCCGTTCGTCCAGCCGATGCAGCGGCATGATCGGGAAGATCTGGTTGATCGCCCAGGTGTCCGGGATCGACTGGAACACGGAGAAGTTGCAGAAGACCTTGTCCGCCAGCTTGTCGGTCAGCTCCGCGTGGATCTCCGCCGGCAGGGCCTCCGGCCGTGCCAGCAGCCGCTGGCACAGGGCAAAGTAGATCGCCTCGGCACGGGCGCGGTCGGCCAGCGACAGCATCCCGCGGGCAAAGCGCGCCTGCACCTCCGCCAGGCCGTAGGCGGCATCGTGGTAGATCTCGGACGCCGGGCGCTCGCCCTCGTCCAGCAAGGCACGCATGGCGGCGATCTCGGGCAGTTCGCCATTCTCCGCAGGCGGGACGTCGCCATCCCCCGGGGCCGGCTCGCAGTCGATCACGTTGGTGATCAGCACCGCATGGTGCGCGGTCAGGGCGCGCCCGGACTCGCTGAAGACCTCGGGCATGGTCAGACCCAGTTCCTCGCAGATGCGCTTGAGCGGGCGCAGGATGTTCAGCGCGTACTCCTCCACCGAATAGTTGATGGAGCATTCGTTGCGCGAGCGCGAGCCCTCGTAGTCGATGCCCAGCCCGCCGCCGACATCCACTACCCGCAGGGCCGCGCCGGCCTCGGTCAGCGCGGCGAAATAGCTGGCCGCCTCGCCCATGCCGTTCTGGATGTCGCGGATGTTCGCGATCTGCGAGCCCATGTGAAAGTGCAGCAGTTGCAGCCGGCCCAGCCAGCCGAGGCCGCGCAGGCGCTCGAGGATGCCCAGCACATCCGCCGCCGAGAGGCCGAACTTGGCCTTCTCGCCGCCGGTGTTCTGCCACTTGCCCTTGCCGATCGAGGCCAGGCGCACGCGCAGGCCCAGCAGCGGCTCGACCTGCATGGCCTCGGCCTGGCGGATCACCTCCTCCAGTTCGGAGGGTTTCTCGATCACGATGTACACGCGGTGTCCGAGCTGGCGCCCGATCAGCGCCAGGCGCACGTATTCGCGGTCCTTGTAGCCGTTGCAGATAATCGCCGCACCCGGGCGCGACTGCGCCAGTACGGCCATCAGCTCCGGCTTGGAGCCGGCCTCCAGCCCCACGCGCGGGGTTAGCCCCTCGGCATCCGGCTGATCACCGGCCGCCAGAATCTGATCCACCACACTGCGCTGCTGGTTGACCTTGATCGGATAGATCGCCGTGAATACGCCTTCGTACTCCAGCTCGCGCGCGGCGGTGTCGAAGGCCCGCGCCAGGCGGCGCACCCGGCCGTCCAGCACATCCTGGAATCGCACCAGCACCGGCGGGCCCACATGCTCCTCCCGCAGACGCCCCGCGAGCTCGTACAGATCCACGCCAGGGTGCTCCGGCCAGTCCGCGCGGCGCATCGCCACGTTGCCCGCGGCGTTCACCTCGAAGAAGCCACCGTTCCAGTGATCGATCCCGTAGGTGGCGCGGGCCTCGTCCAGATTCCAGGGCGTGTCAGACATGGCGATCCCGGGTTTGCGCATGAGTGTGACCAGTTGCCCGCAGCGTACGGGGCACTATCATAGCGGCGCATCATACCGTCCACCGCACCGGCAAGGGGAGCCGCCAATGGCACTCGACAACAACTGGTTCAGCGAACCGCACGAAGACATGGCGCTGTCCCTGCGCATCAAGCAGAAGCTGCACGAAGAACAGACCCCGTACCAGAGGATCGAGATCTACGAGACCGAGGCCTTCGGCAACCTGATGGTGATCGACGACTGCGTGATGCTGACCGGCCGCGACAACTTCATCTACCACGAGATGATGTCGCACCCGGTGCTGTATTCGCACAACGCTCCGAGGAACGTGGTGATCATTGGCGGCGGCGACTGCGGCACCCTGCGCGAGGTGCTCAAGCACGACGAGGTCGAGCGCGCCGTGCAGGTGGATATCGACGAGCGCGTCACCCGCCTGTCCGAGCAATACTTCCCGGAGCTGTGCGACGCCAATGACGATCCGCGCGCCGAGTTGCTGTTCGACGACGGCGTGCAGTACCTGAAGGACGCCGCCCCCGGCTCCATCGACGTGATCATCGTCGACTCCACCGACCCGGTCGGCCCGGCCGAAGGCCTGTTCTCCACCGCGTTCTACAAGGACTGCGTGAAGGCCCTGGGCCCGGACGGCCTGCTGGTGCAGCAGAGCGAATCGCCGCTGCTGCACACCGACAGCATCATCCGCCCAATGCATGACAGCCTGCGTGCGGCGAACTTTATCGACGCCCTGGCATTGCACTTCCCGCAACCGACCTATCCCTCAGGCTGGTGGACCTGCACCATCGCCGCGAAGGACTGCCCGGTGTCGTTCCTGCGCGAAGAGGCAGCCGAGGAACTGCCGTTTGTCACGCACTATTACAACGCCGCGATCCACCGCGCCGCCGGTGCCACCCCGGAGTTCTTCCGCCGCAAGCTGTTCGCCTGAGGCGGGCAGCCCCTTCAGCCTCCCACGCAAGGGGTTCCGCCGGCCGCGGCTTGATGCGGTTCGCTGCGCTCAGCGCATCCTACGGAGCTACCGAGCACCGCAGGGTGCAAAGAGCACATGCGAATTGCGCCGTGAGTGCGGGATCGGGCTAGGCGGGGCGGCCGGCCTTGAGGCGGTCGAGGCGCAGGCGTTCACGGGTGTCGAACAGGCGGCGGGAGGCGAACCAGACCGCGCCCAGGGTGCCGAAGCCGGTGCCCGCGGTGATCAGGAACATGATCAGGATCTGGTACTTCACGGCCTCCACCGGCGGGGCGCCGGCCAGGATCTGGCCGGTCATCATGCCCGGCAGGCTGACGATGCCGGCGGCGGCCATGGCGTTGATGGTCGGCATCAGGCCGGAGCGCGCGGCCTCGCGACGCATGGTCGTGACCGCTTCGCTCCAGGAGGCCCCCATCGCGAGCCGGCCCTCGATTGTTCGGCGCTCGCGCCAGACGGTCTGCGTCAGGCGGTCCAGTCCCAGCGCGATACCGGTCATGGTGTTGCCGAGCAGCATGCCCAGCAGCGGGATCGCGTATTGCGGCTCCCACCAGGGGGTCGGGCCGACCATGGTGGTCAGTGCCAGCACCGTGACCGCGAATGCCGAGATGAACATGGTCACGGTACCGATCCCGTAGCCCCACAGCCCGGCGAAGCGGCGCTGCTGGCGCGCCATCACCTCGTAGCCGGCCACCGCCAGCATGATCACCGCCATCAACGCCACCCAGCCAAGCTGGGCGTGGTCGAACAGCGTCTGCAGGATCAGCCCGACCAGCAGCAGCTGGATCACGGTGCGCGCCCCGGCGATCAGCAGGCTGCGCCCCAGGCCCATGCGCGCCCAGACGGTCACCCCGGCCAGCGCGACGACCAGCAGCGCCGCCAGCGTCAGATCGAACGGGGAAAGCGAGATCAGCTCCATGCGGGGGCCTCCAGCTTGCCGTTGCTGATGGTCAGGATGCGTCCACCGAGGCGCTGGCGTTGCAGCGTGTCATGGCTGACCCAAAGGGCCGCCGCCTCTTCCTCCGCCAGGTATGTGCGTACCGCGCGCTCGATGCGCCTGGTGTTCTCCAGGTCGAGGTTGGCGGTGGGCTCGTCCAGCAGGAGGACGCGTGGATGATTCAGCAGCGCCCGCAGAAGACCCAGGCGCTGCTTCTCGCCGCTGGAGAGCCGCTCGACCTCCCAGTGCAGGGATTCTTCCGGGAGTGCGACCTGCTCCAGCAGGTGCAGCGCCGTCTCGCGGGAGAAGTCGGCGGGCAGGTGCTCGTCCACGCGTTCGCTCCACCAGGCGGTCTCCGCCGGCACATAAGCAACCTGCCGGCGCCACTGCACCGGGGGCATCGAGTCGCGGGGCGCACCGGCCAGACGGACCTCGCCGGTATTCGGATCCAGGTCCGCCAGCGCGCGCAACAGCAGGGACTTGCCGGAGCCCGAGGCACCGGTAAGCTGCACCAGCTCGCCGGGCTGGAGTTGCAGTTCCAGCGGGCCCAGGTGGGCCGTTTTCAGCTCATGTGCTTCGAACAGGCGATCCATGCTGGCGGTTCCGGTCAGGCGAAAGCGGAATCGTAACCGAACCCGCGGGGGTTCGCGGGGGGCAAAAAAAGAGGGCGCCGGGGAGGCGCCCTGAAAGCCAACATCCTTGAGTCCTGGGAGACTGTTGCTGTCGGCGTCGGAGGAGACACTTTGGGGGTTCGACCCGGCCCTCCGGGCCGAACCCCTACTCGCGTTTCGAGCGTTTACTGCTTCCCGGTGAATTCCGGGTAGGCCTCGAGGCCACACTCGGTGATGTCGGCACCGATCTCCTCGTCCTCTTCGCTCAGGCGAATACCCATCACGGCCTTCAGGATGGCCCAGACAATCAGGGATGCCGTGAAGACGAAGGCGAAGATGGCGAGCAGGCCCGCGATCTGGCCGAAGAACGTCGCGTCCGGGTTGGACAGCAACACGGCCATCACACCCCAGATACCGGCAGTACCGTGCGCGGAGATCGCACCAACCGGATCGTCGATCTTCAGCTTGTCCAGCGCGACGATCGAGAAGACCACGATCACGCCACCGATGGCACCGATGATCATCGCCAGGAACGGGCTGGGCATCAGCGGCTCGGCCGTGATGGACACCAGGCCCGCGACCGCGCCGTTCAGTGCCATGGTCAGATCAGCCTTGCCGAACACCAGACGGGTGGTGATCAGGGCGGCGACCACACCCCCGGCCGCGGCCAGGTTGGTGTTGGCGAACACGGCGGCCACGGCGTTGGCGGACTCGATGTCCGAGACCTTCAGCTCGGAGCCACCATTGAAGCCGAACCAGCCCAACCACAGGATCAGCACGCCCAGGGTCGCCAACGGCATGCTGGAGCCCGGGATCGCGTTGATCTGACCGTCCTTGCCGTACTTGCCCTTGCGCGCCCCGAGGAGCAGCACACCGGCCAATGCCGCGGCGGCACCCGTGAAGTGGACGATGCCGGAACCGGCGTAGTCGAGGTAGCCGATCTGGTCGAGGAACCCTTCACCCCAGCTCCAGAAGCCCTGGATCGGGTAGATGAAGCCGGTCAGCACGACCGCGAAGGCCAGGAAAGCCCACAGCTTCATCCGCTCGGCCACGGCACCCGAGACGATGGACATCGCGGTGGCCACGAACACGACCTGGAAGAAGAAGTCGGCACGATCGGAGTAGTAGATGTCGCCATCGCTACCCAGTACCTCGCCCACGGCATTGTCGCCGGTGATCAGGAAGCCCAGGCTCGGGATTACGGAGCTCAGGCCATCGCCGTACATGATGTTGTAACCGATCAGCATGTACATGATGCTGGCGATCGAATACAGGGCGATGTTCTTGGTAGCGATTTCGGCGACACTCTTGGTGCGCACCATCCCGGCCTCGAGCATGGTAAAGCCCGCGGCCATCCACATCACCAGTGCACCGGCCACCAGAAAATAAAATGTGTCCATCGCATAGGCGAGTTCGACAACTTGTTGTTCAATTTCCATGATTGAAATTCCTCATTCGATGGAAGAGGGAAAACCCTTAAAGGGCCTCCGGGCCGGTCTCGCCCGTGCGAATACGCACGACCTGCTCCACCGGTGTGATAAAGATCTTGCCGTCGCCGATCTTGCCCGTACTGGCAGACTTGGAAATGGCCTCGACCACCTGATCGACCAAGTTCTCGTCGACAGCCACTTCCAGTTTCACCTTGGGCAGAAAATCGACCACGTATTCGGCTCCGCGATAGAGCTCGGTATGGCCGCGCTGACGACCAAAACCCTTTACTTCGGTCATGGTCATTCCTTGCACGCCGATCTCCGAGATCGCCTCGCGGACATCATCAAGCTTGAACGGCTTGATCACGGCGGTAATCATCTTCATGTCGGACTCCTTGAGCGGGTCCACCAAAAGGCGGACCCGCAGTTACTTGAGGGGAAAAGCCGGGTTTAGAACGTCTTGGTCCAGCCCACCCAGGCGCCAACGTCCTCGTCGGACTCATCGACGTATTCCAGGTTGAAACTGAACTCGCCCCAGTCACCGGCATCGCGGGTGAGGCTCGCGGTGTAGTGGGTGTAGTTGTCGTTTTCGTCGGTGTCGTCGAAGGTCTGGCGGCCGACCAGGAAGCCGACGCTGTAGACATCCATGAACGGGATATCGAGGCCGCCGTAGTAGTACGTATCCTTGCGCTCGAGCGCCGAGTCGGAGCTGTCGGTGACGACGTGTGCGATACCGCCATAGAGGCCTACAGGGCCGGTGTCGAAACTCAGCTCGCCGTAGATCTCGCCGAAATCGGCGCTCAGGGAACCGGTGTCGTCACGGGCATCGGGGTAGGCGTAGTAGACGTAGCCGACGTCGTAGCCAAGACCGTTTTCGAAGTCATCGGCGAACCCAAGATAAAGATCCAGCTCGTAACTCGTGTCGTCCCCGAAGTCGACATTGGAGACCCAGGTTCCGGTATAAAATCCGGATGCGTGTTCGTAATCTATGCCACCCTGGATCGCGGCACCGTCATCCGTTTCAGAACCACCACGGAAGTAGTAGTTGGAGACCGCCCCGATGTTGACGGAAAGCTCCGCGGTGGCGGTCGAGGTAAAGACCACGCCACCGGTCGAGCCGACAGTGACAATGGCGGCGGCCAGTGCGGAACGAGTGAACTTCTTCATGTTGTGTTCTCCCAGTTGTGCAATTGAGTGTCGCGTAGTCGACACCCGGTCCTTGCACGGGCCGTGCCACATCGGGAAAACGGAGCCAGATCGGCTTTTCACAACACCTGTTGCAGGCGAACGACGCTCGCGCGCACGAAAGTAGTGCGCACTAAAAGTGCACACGCACCATGTTGGGTCAGAGAATGAGGAATCTGTGACCGGCCGCACGGCCGGCACCGAAACGGACTAAGTCAGGAACAGGCGTAAGGGGATCAGGCGGAGGCTGGCAGGGTGCCGCGTTCGACCACGATGCCGACCTCGGCCACACCGGCAACCGCACCGGGCTTGCCCAGTTCGATGCGCACCCAGGGGGTGCGGAACTCGGCCATCAGGGCCTCCGCGACCTCCTCGGCCAGAGATTCCAGTAGCGCGTGAGGCTCGCGCGTGACGATCGCGCGCACGGCGTTAGCCACCGCCTCGTAATCGACCGTATCGGTGATCTCGCCCGAGTGCGCGGCGATGCGCGTATCAGTAGCCAGCTGGATGTCAAAGCGCAGGGGGCGCTGGATGCGCTGTTCCCAGTCATAGACACCGACGACGGCATCAATGCGCAGATCCTTGAGGTAGATTCGATCCATCCCGTACCTTCGCGGTCCGGCCCTGGCGGCCGGCGCCTATCGTACTGGCTTGCCCACGGCAGGTACACCGAACCGTTATCATGACGCGGCACCTTCCCAAGGACATTCCTGATGCCCGAGCGCTTTCACGATCTGCCGTGGCCAGATAACCCGGATGGGTCGCCCCGAAAGGTGGGCGTGGAGATCGAGATGGCTGGCGTTTCGCTCGAGCGCATGGCGGAGGCGATCCGCACCGAGTTTGGCGGCCAGGTGCGCTGTGACAACCCGTTCGTCGCCCGGGTCTGCGATACGGACCAGGGCGATTTCCAGGTCGAACTGGACGCCCGGGTACTGAAGGACCGGGCCTATCGCAGCCACCTGCGGCGGCTGGGCATCGAACTCGACGACACCGACGAGGCCGCGCTGGACCGCTGGCTGGCCGATGCCGCCGGGCGCCTGGTACCGCACGAGATCGTCGCACCACCGATACCGGCCTCGGCACTTCCCCGCCTGGACCGTGTACGTGCCGTACTGCAGGAAGCCGGTGCCCTTGGGACCGAGCGCTCGTTGCTCTACGCCTTCGGGCTGCAGCTCAATATCGAGGTCCACAGCACCGATGCCGCCTGGATCCTTGATGTCCTGCGGGCCTTCCTCCTGCTGTACGAGGTGCTGACGAACGCGGGCGAGATCGACCTGGCCAGGCGCCTGTCGCCCTACATCCGCGCGTTCCCCGGCACCTTCGTCCGCGAGACCCTGAACCCGGACTTCCAGCCGGGCCAGGGGGGACTGATCGACCATTACCTCGCACACAACGCCACGCGTAATCGGCCGCTGGACATGCTTCCGCTGTTTGCCGAGCTGGACCGGGACCGCATCAACGCCGCCCCGGTGGAGCATGAACTGATCAAGGCCCGGCCCGCGTTCCACTATCGCCTGCCCAACTGCGAGATCGACGACCCCGAATGGAGTCTGGCCCACCCCTTTAACGGCTGGGTCGAAGTGGAACGGCTCGCCGCGGACCGGGAACGCCTGCAGCGGATGAGCCGCGAATACCTGGAACGTCCCACTCAGGCACTGGGTCGCTGGGCCGATGACTGGGCCAGGAGGCTGCGTGGCTGGTTCTGAATACGAGGCCCTGAGCGACCCCGAGCCGGCGCGGCGTCCAGTCGTCGCGATCACCGGCCCCGACCAGGGTGGAGGCCCCGCCTGGCTGTTTACCGCGCTGGCCGTCTGGCGCGCCGGCGGGCGCCCCCTGCGCGTACGCCCCGGCAAGCCGCGCCCCCATTGCGCGTTCGACGCACTGGTGGTCGGGGGCGGTGCGGATGTCGATCCCCAACTGTACGGGGAGTCGCTGCCTCAGGGCCCGAACCCGGAGGCCATTCGCGGCGCGGAACGCCGCCTGTCGCAACGACTGATCGGGTACCTGTTCTACCCCGCGCTCTGGCTCCTGAGGCGGCTGTTCCAGTCGCACGGCGGCGTACTGGACGTGGAGCGTGACCGGCTGGAAAAGGCATTGATCCATCGCGCGCTGGACGAGCACCGCCCGGTACTGGGCATCTGCCGCGGGATGCAGCTGATCAACGTGGTGCGCGGCGGGACGCTACAGCAGGATCTAGCCGAGTTCTATGTCGAGACCCCGCAGGCGCGCAGCCTGCTTCCGGTCAAGCCGGTCATGCTCGATAGCCGCAGTCACCTGGCCCAGATACTGGGCGAAGGCGCGATCCGTGTGAACGCGCTGCACAATCAGGCGGTGGACAGGCTGGGCCGGGGGATGCGCATCGTCGGACGCGAGGAGACGGGCGTCGTTCAGGCGATCGAGGCCGAGCATGGCTGGTGCATCGGCGTGCAATGGCACCCAGAATACCTCCCACAAAAACGCCGCCACCAGCGCCTGTTCCGGGCACTGGTGGCCGCCGCCCAGCCGCTGTGATCAGGCTTCCAGCGCCCGTGCCGGGCCAAAGAACTCGAAAAAACAGCGTTCCTCGGGCACGCCAAGCTCGCGCAGCTGCTGGCGAACCTGCCGCATGAACGGCGTCGGCCCCAGAAAGTACACGTCGACCTCGGTGCGATGCGGGAGCCACTCGGCGAGCTTGTCCCGAGTCAGGAAGCCGGTCGCGTCGGCGGCATCCTCGTTGGCAGGCTCGCTGTAACAGAAGTACGGACGCAGGTGATCGTGCTCCCGTGCCCGCGCCTCGACCTGCTCGCGAAAGGCATGGACCCCACCGTGGCGGGCGCAATGGATGAAGTGCACCTGGCGTCCGGCCTCCAATGCCGGGTCCAGCATGGCCATGGTCGGGGTAATCCCCACGCCCGCCGAGATCAGGGCCAGCGGACGATCGCTTTCGCGCAAGACGAAATCTCCGGCCGGCGGGGTGAGTTCCAGTACATCGGCCTCCTGGATGCGGTCGTGCAGAAACCGAGATACCCGGCCTTCCGGCTCCCGTTTCACGCTGATGCGCAACCCGTGCGCGCCCGGCGGGATAGAAAGCGAGTAGTTTCGGCGCAGCTCTTCGCCATCAATATCGACCTTCAGCCCGATGTACTGGCCGGGCTGGAACGGGGGGACTGGCCCGCCGTCCTGGGGCTCCAGATAGAACGAGGTGATCTCCTCGCTCTCCGGCACCTTGCGCCGCACGACAAACGAACGCAGTCCGCGCCAGCCGCCCGCCTGCGCCTCGGCCTGCTGATAGGCATCCTCCTCGGCAGCGATCAGGATATCCGCCAGCTGCTGGTAGGCCGCACCCCAGGCCTCCAGCACGGCATCGGTCGCGATCTCCTCGCCCAGCAGCTCGCGCATTGCCCGCAGCAGGCACTCGCCCACAATCGGGTAGTGCTCCGGCTGCACCTGTAGCGACACATGCTTGTTCACGATCTGCCCGACCAGCGGGCCCAGGGCCTCCATCTCGTCGATGTGCCGCGCGTACTGCAGCACCGCATTCGCCAGCGCCCGCGCCTGCTGGCCGCTCGCCTGATGCGCCTGGTTGAACAGGGGCCGCACCTCTGGGTAATCGCGAAACATAATGCTGTAGAAGTGGCGGGTCAGGTCTTCGCCCCCGGATTCCAGGATGGGGACGGTCTTCTGGATAATGGACTTGTGGTCGTCCGACAGCATGTATCTCTCCTTATGTTGTATTGTGTGTGCAGCTTTATACGGGAGCGGCAACCCACCGTCAAACGCCGTATTTCTAACGCACCTTAAAGCCGGGTACCGGCACCTCAGGCGCCTGCCTCTGTCACGGTGGTAAACTGCGCGGCCGCATTCCTGAACAGCCAGAACTGCCATGGATACCCATACGGCCCATTCCGTAGCCCATGTCCTGATCGAGGCGCTGCCCTATATCCAGCGCTTCGCGGGCAAGACGATCGTGATCAAGTACGGCGGCAACGCCATGACCGAGGACCACCTGAAGGCCTCGTTCGCGCGCGACATCGTGCTGCTCAAGCAGGTGGGCGTGAATCCGGTGGTGGTGCATGGCGGCGGGCCGCAGATCGGCCAGCTGCTGGAACGGCTGGGTAAGCAGACGGAGTTCGTCAACGGCCTGCGTGTGACCGACCGTGAGACCATGGACGTGGTGCAGATGGTGCTCGGCGGGATCGTGAATCAGGAGATCGTCTCGCTGATCAACCGCTTCGGCGGGCGCGCGGTGGGCCTGACCGGCAAGGACGGCCAGATGATCCGCGCAAACCCGCTGCGCGATTACGGCGCCTCGGAGGGGCAGCCCACCGTGGACCTGGGCCATGTGGGCGAGGTCGAGGGCGTGGACCCGGCGATCGTGCATACCCTGGACGAAAGCGACTTCATTCCGGTGATCGCGCCGATCGGCTTCGACCGCGACGGCAAGGCCTACAACATCAACGCCGACACCGCGGCCGAGAAGCTCGCGGTGGTGCTGGATGCGGAGAAGCTGTTCCTGCTGACCAACACCCCGGGTGTACTGGACGGCAACGGAAAACTACTACCCAAGCTGACGGCCCCGGAAGTGGACGAGATGATCCGGGACGGGACGATCCACGGCGGGATGATCCCGAAGATCCGCTGCGCACTGGATGCCGTGCGCAGCGGCGTCAACGCCACGCATATCGTCGATGGCCGTGTGGAGCATGCCGTGCTGCTGGAACTCCTGACCGACGAAGGTGTGGGGACCCTGATCAGCCGCTAACGACAGTTTCTAACCGTCGCCGTCCATTACAAGCCGCTGATAATCCTCGCGGTCCAGGTCCAGCCGCTGCTGAATGGCAGACAGGCGGTCTTGCTGCCCCTGCCGGTAGGCACGTTCGCGCGCAATGCGTTCTTCCAGGTCATCAAGCTGGGCCTTGAACCGCTCCCGTGACGACGCCGATTCGCTGTCGGCATACTGCTGACGGATACGTTCGCGTTCCCGCAACAACGTCGTTTCCTGCGCCTCGGAACGCGCGATATCCCCGCCGATAGCGGACTCGCGGCGCGCACGAAGTTCCTCGATTTCCTCAAGGTTTTCGTAGGCCTGTCTTAACTGATGCGCGCGCGTGGCCCGGTCGGCCCGGGCCTGGCGCGCGGCCTCCAGTTCCTGCTGCGCCTGCTCCTGTTCGGCGCGGGCCTGCTCGCGCTCCTCGAGGGTGGGGGGAGCAGGTATGATCTCCCGCATAAGACCACGGGAATCAAACACGCGCCGCTCGCGCTGGCTGGCCTCTGGCTGTGGGGTGTTCGAGTAATGCACCGTGCCGTCATCATCGACCCAGCGATAGATTTCCGCATGAGCCGGCAGCGCCAGCACCAGCGCCACCAGGCCCCAAAAAACGCCGCGCCGCCACACGGAATCGCGCTTTCCGCCCCCTGACATGACCATACTCGAACACCTCGGCCTGCTCTTCATCGCCATCCTGGCGAATGGATTCTCCGCCCTTGCGGGCGGCGGGGCCGGCTTGTTGCAGTTGCCGGTCCTCATATTTCTGGGGCTCCCCTATCCCGTCGCCCTGGCCACACACAAGATCGCCACCGTTGCGCTTGGCGCCGGGGCCAGTCTGCGGCACCTCAAGCAAAGCACATTCGAACCGGCTCGCCTAGCCGTCATTCTTGCGGCCGGTCTTCCCGGGGTGCTGATCGGTGCGTGGCTGGTGCTGGAAATCCCCCCGCGGGCCGGCGAGATCGCCCTGGGCCTGCTGACCGTCGCCCTGGGCTGGTACTCCTGGCGCCGGCCACAGCTGGGCCAGGCCGTGCGCGAGACGGACAAGACCCTGCAACACGCCCTGATCGGAGCGCTGGGCCTGTTCATCATCGGCATCCTGAATGGCTCGCTGGCCTCCGGCACCGGGCTCATGGTGACGCTCTGGCTGGTGCGCTGGTACGGCATGAGCTACACCCAGGCGGTCGGTTACACAATGGTACTGGTGGGGCTTGTCTGGAATGGCGCCGGGGCACTGCTGCTCGGCACCTTCGGCACGGTCCAGTGGGACTGGCTGCCGGCACTGCTGATCGGCAGTTTTATTGGCGGCTATCTGGGGGCAGCACTGGCTCACCGCTACGGCAATCGGCTGGTGAAGCGCACCTTCGAGGTGGTCACCGTGCTGACCGGGATCGCGCTGCTGGCACCGGTGCCCTGATCAAGCGCGAAAGCACACACGAAAAGAAGCCCCGCACGAGGCGGGGCTTCGGTTAGCGGCACATCCAGCCAGCGGTCAGGCCGACTTGGCCTCGCGTTCGGCCTTGGCTTCCGCCTTGGCCTCGTCGCTGTCGTCGTAGCCGATATTCGGCGCGAGCCAGCGCTCGGCCTCCTCGAACGACATGCCCTTGCGCTGGGCATAGTCCTCGACCTGGTCGCGGTTGATCTTGCCCAGACCGAAGTAGCGCGACTCCGGATGGGCGAAGTACCAGCCAGACACGGCCGAGACCGGCAGCATCGCGTAGCTCTCGGTGAGCGTCATGTCCGCATGCTCGTCGGCCTGCAGCAATTCCCAGAGCGTGCCCTTCTCGGTGTGCTCGGGGCAGGCCGGGTAGCCCGGGGCCGGACGGATGCCCTGATACTTCTCGTCGATCAGGTCCTCGTTTTCAAGCGCCTCGTCCGGGACATACCCCCAGTAGTGCTTGCGCACGTACTGGTGCATGCACTCGGCAAAGGCCTCCGCCAGACGATCCGCCAGGCTCTTCACGAGGATCGCGTGGTAGTCGTCGTTGGCCTTCTCGAACTCCTCGGCCTTGGCATCGACGTCACCACCGGCGCTGACCGCGAAGGCCCCGATGTAGTCGGGACCGCCGACGTCCTTCGGCATCAGGAAGTCAGCCAGCGAATGGCTGGGCTGACCACGGCGCTTCTCGGTCTGCTGACGCAGGTGGTGCAGCTTCGTCAGCACCTTCGATCGGCTCTCGTCGGTGTAGACCTCGATATCGTCGTCATTGACGGTGTTCGCCGGGAAGAAGCCGACCACACCGCGCAGGGTGGCCCACTTCTCCTCGATCATGCGATCGAGCATTTCCTGGGCATCCTTGAACAGCTTGCGCGCCTCTTCGCCCACCTTCTCGTCGTCGAGAATGCGCGGGTAGGCGGCGTGCAGCTGCCAGGAGTGGAAGAACGGCGTCCAGTCGATGAAGTTCTTGACCTCGTTCAGGTCGAAGTCGTCGAAGCGCAGCAGCACGGAGCCGTCGCCATGCGGGTGCAGCAGCTTCGGCTCGCCCGGCAGCTTGTCGGTCTCCAGTGCCTTCGGCTTGGTCGGGGAGTAGCTCGACCAGTCGATCTGCGGCTTGTTGGAACGCGCCTTTTCCAGCGAGAGCCACTGAACCTTCTTCTTGCGGCCGGCCGTCTGGATCCGCAGCTTCTCGTACTCCTCGCGGATCTCGGCGGCGTAGTTCTCGCGCAGCTCGGGGCTGATCAGGCTCTGCGCCACACCCACCGCCCGCGAGGCGTCCTTCACCCAGACCACCGGGCCGGAATAGTTCGGTTCGATCTTCACCGCGGTGTGGGCACGCGAGGTGGTGGCTCCGCCGATCATCAGCGGGGTCTTCATGCCTTCGCGTTCGAGATCGGCGGCGAAGTTCGCCATCTCCTCCAGCGAGGGGGTAATCAGGCCGGACAGACCGATCACGTCGACGTCGTGCTCCCTGGCCGCCTTCAGGATCTCGGCACCGGGCTGCATGACTCCGATATCGATGACCTCGAAGTTGTTGCACTGCAGCACCACACCGACGATGTTCTTTCCGATGTCGTGGACGTCGCCCTTAACAGTGGCCATCAGGATCTTGCCGTTGTTCTCGGTGCCGGTCTTCTCGGCCTCGATGTACGGGATCAGATGGGCCACGGCCTTTTTCATCACGCGCGCGGACTTGACCACCTGCGGCAGGAACATCTTGCCCTCGCCGAACAGGTCGCCGACCACGTTCATGCCGTCCATCAGCGGGCCCTCGATCACCTGGATCGGGCGGTCGTAGGCCTGGCGCGCCTCTTCGGTGTCATCCACCACGTAGGTGTCGATACCCTTGACAAGCGAGTGCTCGAGGCGCTTGGTGACGTCCCATTCGCGCCACTCGAGGTTCTCTTCCTTCTTGCCGCCGCCCTGGCCCTTGTACTCCTCGGCCAGATCGAGCAGCCGCTCGGTCGAATCGTCGCGACGGTTCAGGACCACGTCCTCCACCGCTTCCTTCAGCTTTTCGTCGATGTCGTCGTAGACCGCCAGCTGGCCGGCGTTCACGATCCCCATGTCCATGCCCGCCTTGATGGCGTGGTACAGGAACACCGCGTGGATCGCCTCGCGCACCGGTTCGTTGCCGCGGAAGGAGAACGACACGTTGGACACGCCGCCGGAGACCAGCGCGTGCGGCAGGTCGTTCTTGATGCGGCGGGTGGCCTCGATGAAGTCCACGCCGTAGTTGTTGTGCTCCTCGATACCGGTCGCGACCGCGAAGATGTTCGGGTCGAAGATGATGTCCTCGGCCGGGAAGCCGACCTTCTCGGTCAGCAGCTTGTAGGCCCGGGTGCAGATCTCGACCCGGCGGTCCTCGTTATCGGCCTGGCCGTCCTCGTCGAAGGCCATAACCACAATCGCGGCGCCGTAGCGGCGGCACAGCTTCGCCTGTTCGATGAAATTCTCCTCGCCCTCCTTCATGGAGATCGAGTTGACCACCGGCTTGCCCTGCACGCACTTCAGGCCCGCCTCGATGATCTCGAACTTGGAGGAGTCGATCATCACCGGGACACGGGCGATGTCCGGCTCGCCGGCCAGCAGGTTGAGGAAGCGGACCATCGCGTCCTGCGACTCCAGCATCCCCTCGTCCATGTTGATGTCGATGATCTGGGCGCCGCCCTCGACCTGGTTCAGCGCGACTTCCAGCGCGACGTCGTATTCCTCGTTCTGGATCAGCCGCAGGAACTTGCGCGAGCCGGTCACGTTGGTGCGCTCGCCGACGTTCACGAACAGCGAGTCGTCGGTGATGTTGCACGGCTCGAGGCCCGACAGACGGCAGGCCGGGGCGATCTCCGGCACCTTGCGCGGCGGGTGCTTCTCCACCGCCTCGCGCATCGCGCGGATGTGCTCCGGCAGCGTGCCGCAGCAGCCGCCGATGATGTTCAGCATGCCCTGCTCGGCCCAGGGGCCGACGTCGTCGGCCATCTGCTCCGGGGATTCGTCGTAGTCACCGAACTCGTTTGGCAGACCGGCGTTCGGGTGCGCGGAGACATGGGTGTCAGCAATGCGCGACAGCTCTTCCACGTACTGGCGCATCTCTTTCGCGCCCAGCGCGCAGTTCAGGCCGATGGAGACCGGGTTCGCATGACGCACCGAGTTCCAGAAGGCCTCGGTGGTCTGGCCAGACAGGGTACGGCCGGAGGCGTCGGTGATGGTCCCGGAGATCATGATCGGGAGGTCCTTCCCGAGCTCGTCTTCCAGAGTCTTCACCGCGAAGATCGCGGCCTTGGCGTTCAGGGTGTCGAAGACCGTCTCGATCAGCAGCAGGTCCACGCCGCCCTCGACCAGGGCCTCGGCGGCCTCCTTGTAGGCATCGACCAGGGTGTCGAAGTCGACGTTGCGTGCGCCCGGGTCGTTCACGTCCGGGGAGATCGACGCGGTGCGGTTGGTCGGACCGAGGATGCCGGCGACAAAGCGCGGCTTGTCCGGGGTCTTCTCCGTCCAGGCGTCGGCGGCCTTGCGCGCGAGCTTCGCGGATTCGCGGTTCAGCTCGGGGACCAGGTCCTCCATGTGGTAGTCCGCCATCGCGATGCGGGTACCGTTGAAGGTGTTGGCCTCGATGATGTCGGCGCCGGCCTCGAGGTAGTCGTTATGGATCTGCTCGATGATGTCCGGACGGGTCAGCGACAGCAGGTCGTTGTTGCCCTTCAGGTCGGACTCCCAGTCCTTGAAGCGCTCGCCGCGATAGTCGGCCTCCTCCAGCTTGTACAGCTGGATGGTCGTGCCCATCCCGCCGTCCAGGATCAGGATGCGCTCTTTCAGCGCCTTCTCGATGTCATTTCGCGTTGCCGTCATGTGCGGTACACCATTGTGTTGAATGGATTCATGGTCGTGGCCGGGCGTTCACGCCCGGCGGGAACCCTACCCCGGGACAGAGTTCCGGATTGTGCTGTACAGGTCCGGCCTCCTGTTTTGCGCCGGTCGCGAGTCGTGTCACGATAGCCATATGCAGGAGCACCCGATCCGTTGGTTTGTTACGGCCCCGCAGGCCTGTCCCTATCTGGACGACCGCGAGATGCAGAGCCTGCTGGTCGACCCCGCAGTCAACCTGGGCGGGGCACGCTACGGGCAACTGCTCGCCGAAGGCTTTCGCCGCAGTGGACAGTTCGTCTATCGCCACCACTGCCCGACGTGCGCGGCCTGCGTGCCGGTGCGTATCCCCGTCGCGGACTTCGCGCCCAACCGCAGCCAGCGCCGGTGCCTGAAACGCAATCATGATCTCGCGGTCACGATTACACGGCCACCGGACCAGCCGGGGCATACCCCCTGCGCGGATCTGGACGAGCACATGCCGCTGTTCTCGCGCTATCTCGCCCATCGCCATACCGGCGGCGGCATGGAACGCATGGGGCGCGACGATTACGCGGGCATGCTCAGCCACCGCAACGGTCCGGTGGATATCCTCGAATTCCGCCGGGACCACACCCTGGTGGCCGTTGCACTCACCGATCGCACCCCGCAGGGGCTGTCGGCCATGTACAGTTTTTTCGATCCGGAGACCCCGGAACGCGGACTGGGCACCCTCGCCGTGCTTACGCAGATCGCGCATGCCCGGCGGCTGCGCCTGCCGCATGTCTATCTCGGGTACTGGATCGACCAGGCCCCGAAGATGGCCTACAAGACCCGCTTCCGGCCCATCGAGGGCCGGGTGGGCGGAGTCTGGAAGCGTCTGACGGCCTGCGCATAGCGGCCGACGGACACCCCCGGCCGGCTTACTCGCCCGGCTTGCGGAAGCGGAAGATGCCCCAGGTCAGATAACCCGAGTTGCCGCCATCCACCCAGTGCTGAAGCCCCTGCTTCATGCGGTCGATGTAGTCCTGGGAGATATAGCCACGCAACTCCTCTTCACGCGACTCCAGTTCCTGCTTCACACGACCATAATGCGTCGCGATCTGGTTGGAGTGCTCCTCGAAGCTGACCTCGTAGAGTCCCGCTTCCTTGGCCGCCTCGCGATAGAGCGAGGGGCTGGCCAGCGAGTCGAGGTGGATGCGGGCCAGGATCGGATCAAGCACGCCATCCGGGCAGTTGTCGGTCTGCATCGGATCAGTGAAGATCAGCCAGCCACCCGGCTTCAGCACGCGCGCGGCCTCCTTGATCACTTCCTTTTTCTTGTCGTTCTGGCTGTGCAGGAACGAGTCCTCGGACCAGACGACATCGTAGGAGGCATCCGGCTCGTCGACCTTCTCGAAGGAGCCGTCGACCACGGTGATCTTGTGGTCGAGATGACGCGCCTTGTTGATCTCGCGATCGCGCTCGTTCTCCTTCTCGGAGAGGTTGAGCGCGGTTACGTCACAGCCGTAGTTCTCGACCAGATAGCGGGCCACGCCACCATAGCCGGCGCCCATGTCGAGCACGCGCCATTCCGGCTGCGGCTCGCCGAGCAGGTCGGACATGTGCGCGACGGTGCGCCGGCTGGCGTCACCGATCGGCTCGCCCTGGTACTCGTACATGCCGATGTGCAGGTCTTCGCCACCCCACACCAGCTTGTAGAAGGTATCGGCGTCTTCGCTGTTGTAGTAGTCGCGCGCCGTCTCGACGACGTCGGAATACTGAGTGCTCATCGGTTCTCGTCCTCGATGTAACGCTTGTCGGCGACGTGGATGAAGAAGTCCGGATCCGTCTCGCGGTAGGTCTCCTGGAAATCGCCGTAGGTCTCGATCTGCTGGAAGCCGACCTCGCGCATCAGGCGACGCACATAGGCCTTGCGCAGCGGGAACATGTTCAGGAAGTACTCGGAGCCATCCGGGAAGCGGTACTGGAAGCGGGCCAGGCCTTCATCCACATGCGCCGGCTGCACCTGAACGTCGTCGCCACAGTAGTAATACGTATGCTTGGACGAGTAGCCGTGGTCCATGATGGTGTCGTAGTTGCGTTGATCGAGGATCAGCACGCCATCGTGGTTCAGGGCGGAGTAGAACTCCGCCAGGGCCTTGCGGCGGTCGTGTTCGTTGAACAGGTGGGTAAAGGAATTACCCAGGCAGACCACCGCGTCGTAACGGCCGTAGATGTCGCGGTTCAGCATGCGCCAGTCGGCCTGCACGGTGCGCAGGATGTGGCCTCGCTTGCGACCGTTCTCGAAGGCCTTGGCCAGCATCTCCGGGCTGCCGTCGGCAGTGACCACATCGAAACCCGCCTCGCGCAGCTGCACGGAATGGAAGCCGGTACCGGCCGCCACGTCCAGCACGCGCTTGGCGCCGCGCTTTTTCAGCTCCTCAATAAAGAAGGTGCCTTCGCTCTTGGCGCGGTTGTCCCAGTCGATCAGGTCATCCCACTTGTCAACAAAACCGGTGGTGTACTCGTTGCGATAGTTCTCGGTATCGCGACGCTCGGTCGGCTTCTCGCCGAAATCCTGATCATTCTTGATGTTCGCGGACATGCTGATTCCTCTTGGCTGTGCTGCGTTATTCACGCGGTCCAGCCGACCTTCGGCCGGACCGCCGGAACCAAGCCCACCGGACGCCGTCGCGCACCTCGCTCGGGCGGCACATCGACGATGATCCGGACCGGGCTGACTGCGCCCGGCGATCAGGCGTCCTCTCCCGCAGGCGCGTTGTCGGGCAGCGCCTGCGGCCGGCCGAAGCCGGTTTTCCCTCGCATCCGAAGGGCAGTCGAGCCCGGATGCCGAACCGTGGTCTGGCGGATCCAGCCGCCTGGTTCGGGGAAACGGTAACGGCGCCTCGCAACGCGTCGGGTCGCGGGCGATTGGTTCCGAAATCGTTTTTATACCCTGAAGGTTTTGCACAAAAATTACAAGTTGGCGGCCGCCATGGGGCGCTCGCGCACGGGCCACCCGGCCGGGCGAGCTTCGCTATAATGGGGGTTTTGATCCGATTCCAGAGGCCCCCCGAATGACCGCCAGCCGCCCCGTCCGCCGAGCCCTGCTGTCCGTATCCGAAAAGACCGGCGTGGTCGAACTCGCACGCGCCCTGCACGAGCGAGGCGTCGAGCTCCTGTCCACCGGCGGCACCTCGCGGCTGCTGGCCGAACAGGGCCTCCCGGTAACCGAGGTTTCGCAGCACACGGGCTTCCCCGAGATCATGGACGGACGGGTCAAGACCCTGCACCCGCGGATCCACGGCGGCCTTCTGGGGCGGCGCGATGTCGATGCCGCGGTGATGGCGGAGCAGGACATCGCACCGATCGACCTGCTGGTGGTCAACCTGTATCCGTTCGAGGCCACCGTCGCCCGTCCCGGCTGCACGCTGGCGGAGGCGATCGAGAACATCGACATCGGCGGACCGGCGATGCTGCGCGCGGCGGCCAAGAACTATCGCGACGTGACCGTCGCCACCAGCCCGGACCAGTACGGCGCCATCGTCGACGCCCTGACCGAGCACGGCGAGGTCCCGGCGCATCTGCGTTTTCGCCTGTCGGTGGCGGCCTTCGACCATGTCGCCCGCTACGACGCGGCGATCAGCAACTACCTCTCGGCGCTGGACGAGAACGGCGAGGCGGAACTCTTCCCGGGTCAGCTCAATGCCACCTTCGAGCGTGTCGAAGCCCTGCGCTACGGCGAAAACCCGCACCAGCGCGCCGCGTTCTATCGCGATCCCGCGCCGGCACCCGGCTCGCTGGCCAGCTACCGCCAGCACCAGGGCAAGTCCCTGTCCTACAACAACCTGGCCGATGCCGACGCCGCCTGGGAATGCGTGCGCCAGTTCGAGGCCGGGGCCTGCGTGATCGTGAAGCATGCGAACCCCTGCGGCGTGGCCGTCGCCCCGACCCAACTGATGGCCTACGAACGCGCCTTTCAAACCGACCCCACCTCGGCCTTCGGCGGCATCATCGCCTTCAACCGCCCGCTGGACGGCGACACCGCGCACGCGATCATCAGCCGCCAGTTCGTGGAGGTAGTCATCGCCCCGGAGATCACCCCCGGTGCACTGCGTGCCCTGTCCACGAAGAAGAACGTGCGGGTGCTGGAGATCCCGCCCGCGGCGACCGCCCCGGGCCTCGACTACAAACGCATCGGCGGCGGGCTGCTGGTGCAGGATGCCGACCGTGGCTCGCTCGGCGATGTGGATTTGAAGACCGTGACCGCCCGGGCGCCGTCGGAACAGGAAACCAAGGACCTGTGCTTCGCCTGGCAGGTCGCGAAGTACGTGAAATCGAACGCGATCGTCTATGCGCGTGACGAACAGACCATCGGGGTTGGCGCCGGGCAGATGAGCCGGGTCTACTCCGCACGGATCGCCGGCATCAAGGCAGCCGACGAGGGCCTGCAGGTGGCCGGCTCGGTGATGGCCTCGGACGCCTTCTTCCCGTTCCGCGACGGGATCGACGCGGCCGCCGAGGCCGGCATCACCGCTGTGATCCAGCCGGGCGGCTCGATGCGCGACGAAGAAGTGATCGCCGCCGCCAACGAACACGACATCGCGATGCTGTTCACCGGCATGCGCCACTTCCGCCACTGAGGTCCGTGATGAACGTACTCGTTATTGGCAACGGCGGCCGCGAGCATGCCCTGGCCTGGAAACTCGCCCAGTCCCCACGCGTGCAGCGGGTGCTGGTCGCCCCCGGCAACGCCGGCACCGCGCGCACGGACAAGTGCGAGAACCACGCGGTGGACGTCACCGACATCGATGGCCTGCTGGCCCTGGCCGAACGCGAGGACATCGCGTTCACCGTGGTCGGCCCGGAGGCACCGCTGGTTGCCGGCGTGGTGGATGCCTTCCGCGCCGCCGGGCGCCGCTGCTTCGGCCCCACGGCAAAGGCCGCGCAGCTTGAGGGCTCCAAGAGCTTCGCGAAAGACTTCATGCAGCGCCACGGCATCCCCACCGCCGCCTACGGCAGCTTCGAGGACGAGGCGGCCGCGCTGAACTTCATCCGGGCCCACGGGGCGCCGATCGTGGTCAAGGCCGACGGCCTGGCCGCTGGCAAGGGCGTGATCCTGGCGCAGACCGAGGACGAGGCCCGCGCTGCGGTGCGCGACATGCTGGCCGGCAACGCCTTTGGCGAGGCGGGCCATCGTGTGGTGATCGAGGAGTTCCTGCGTGGCGAGGAGGCGAGCTTCATCTGTATGGTGGACGGCGAGCATGTGCTGCCGCTGGCCTCCTCGCAGGACCACAAGGCGCGTGACAACGGCGACCAGGGTCCGAACACCGGCGGCATGGGTGCCTACTCGCCGGCCCCCGTCGTCACGGACGAGTTGCATGCGCGCATCCTGCGCGAGGTCATCGAGCCAACCGTACGCGGTATGGCCGCCGACGGCGAACGCTACACCGGCTTTCTCTACGCCGGCGTGATGATCGACGCCGACGGCAACCCGAAGGTGCTGGAATTCAACTGCCGCTTCGGTGACCCGGAGACCCAGCCGATCCTGAGCCGCCTGGAATCGGACCTGGCCGACCTGATCGAGGCGGCGCTGGACGAGCGACTGGACCAGATTGAGGCGCGCTGGGATGCGCGCGTGGCCCTGGGCGTGGTACTGGCGGCCGGCGGTTATCCAGGCGCCTACCGCAAGGGCGACGTGATCACCGGCCTCGAGGCCGTGGAGCACGACCCCGAGGCTTATGTATTTCATGCCGGGACCGCAACACGCGAGGACGGCTCGGTCGTAACCGCGGGCGGGCGCGTGCTTTGTGTAGTAGGCCTCGGGAACGATGTGCAGTCTGCACAGCAAAAGGCCTACGAAGCCGTGCAACGGATCCACTTCGAGGATATATACTGCCGGACCGATATCGGCTATCGCGCCGTCGCTCGCAAGGGGTAAACCCGGGGCGGCGGCTCAAACTTTGATCCTGGAGACCGCCTGATGGCCGCCCCCGAAGTAACGCACCTGCCCCACCTCCCCAATGATGTGGAGGGCCTGCGGCAATCGATCCGTGATGCCGTCGTTCGCGTAGTGGGAGAAGACCCGCGCCAGGCCACCGACCGTGACTGGATGGAGGCCCTGGCCTTCGCCATCCGCGAGCGCATGGTCGAACGTCGCCTGTTGACTCGGCGCCAGTTCGCCGAAGAAGACGTCAAGCGCGTCTATTACCTGTCGATGGAGTACCTGATCGGGCGCATGCTCGAGGCGAACCTGCGCAACATGGGCATCCTCGACGAGGCGCGCCAGGCGATGTCCGACCTCGGCGTGGACCTCGGCAAAATCCTGGACCTTGAAGACGATGCGGCTCTGGGCAACGGAGGTCTCGGTCGGCTGGCCGCCTGCATCCTGGAATCGCTGGCCACCCAGGGCTACCCCGGTTATGGCTACGGCATCCGCTACGAATACGGCATGTTCCGCCAGGAGTTCGAGCCCTACCGCCAGGTGGAGCACCCGGACAACTGGCTGCGCTACGGCAACCCCTGGGAGTTTCCGCGCTCGGACCGCAAGTTCTCGATCCATTTTTACGGCTACGTGGTCGAACACCACCACCCCAATGGCGAGACCCGCTACACCTGGGAAGACGGGGAGGAAGTCCTAGCCATGGCCTACGACTATCCGACGGCGGGCTATGGGCGACGCAACGTCAACAATCTGCGCCTGTGGGCCGCGAAGGCGACCCAGGACTTCGACCTGCGCTACTTCAACGAAGGGGACTATATCCGGGCGGTCGCGGACAAGAACCAGTCCGAAACCATCTCCATGGTGCTGTACCCGAACGACGCCACCGCGATCGGCAAGGAACTGCGCCTGAAGCAGGAATACTTTTTCGTTTCCGCCTCGCTGCAGGATGCTCTCGAACGCCATCTGGCGCTGGGCTACCCGCTCGACGCCCTGCCGGACAAGGCCGCGATCCAGCTGAACGATACCCATCCGGCGATCGCCGTAGCCGAACTGATGCGGCTGCTGATCGACTGCCACGACCTGCCCTGGGATCGTGCCTGGGATCTCACCCGGCGGGCCCTTGCGTATACCAACCACACCCTGATGCCCGAAGCGCTGGAGACTTGGCCGGTACCACTGATGCAGCATGTGCTGCCGCGCCACATGGGCATCATCTACCAGATCAATCACGACTTTCTGGAGGAGGTGCGGCACCGCTACCCAGGCGACAATGAACGTCTGGAGCGCCTGTCGATCATCGACGAGGAAGGCGAACGCCGGGTCCGCATGGCGCACCTGGCGGTAGTCGGCTCGCACCACATCAATGGCGTGGCCGCACTGCATACGCGCCTGCTGCAGGAAACCCTGTTCGAGGATTTCTACCAGCTCTGGCCGGAACGCTTCGTCAACGTGACCAACGGCGTGACGCCGCGGCTGTGGATGATCCAGTCCAACCCTGCGCTGACCGAGCTCCTGGGACGCCGCATCGGCAACGACTGGCAATACGACCTGGAGCGCCTGCGGGCCCTGGAACCCTACGCCACCGATCCGGAGCTACAAAAGGAGTTCATGGCGGTAAAGCGGGCCAACAAGGTCCGGCTCGCAGAGCTGGTGCGCGAACGCACCGGGGTTGAGTTGAACCCGGATGTGCTGTTCGACGTCCAGGTGAAGCGCATCCACGAATACAAACGCCAACTGCTGAAGTTGCTGCACGTGATTGACCTGTACCGCCGCATCCGTGCCGGCGAGGACGTCCCGTCGCGCGTGGTGCTGTTCGGCGGCAAGGCAGCCCCGGGCTACGCCCGCGCCAAGGCGATCATCCAGGTGATCAACGAGGTGGCCGATATCGTGAACCATGACCCGGCCGTCGGCGATCGCCTGAAGTGCGTGTTCTTCCCGAACTACGAGGTCAGCGCCGCCAGCATCATCATTCCCGCCGCGGACATCTCCGAGCAGATCTCCACTGCCGGCTTCGAGGCCTCCGGCACGGGCAACATGAAGCTGGCCCTGAACGGGGCCCTGACCATCGGCACGCTGGATGGCGCCAATATCGAGATCCGCGATGCCGTCGGCGACGAGAATGTCTTCATCTTCGGGATGACCGCCGACGAGGTTGTGGAACACCGCGCCAGCGGCGAGCAGCCGTCCGCCATCCTGGAACGTACACCCGGCCTGGCGGCTGCCGTGGACATGATCGAGTCCGGGTTCTTCACCCGCGACGATCCGGAGACCCACCGCGATCTCGGGCGCTACCTGCGCGAGGACGACCGGTTCTTCGTGCTGGCCGACTATCAGGCCTACGCGGAGGCCTGCGATCGAGCGGACGCCCTGTATGCGGATACGTCTGCCTGGGCCGAGGCGGCGATCCACAACGTCGCGCGCATGGGCTTTTTCTCCATCGACCGCACTGTACGCGACTACGCCAACCAGATCTGGGACATCATCCCGGAGCCGGTGACCCCATCCAGGACCAACGGCGCCGCATGATGGCGCACCTTCGTCAGTGCGCGGAAGGCTCCGGGGCGATGGCGCTGTAGATCGCGGAATAGTCGGCATCCGCCAAGCCGCGATCCTGCGCCTGCTCCAGTAGCTGCGCCAGAAGCGGCAGCCATGGACCAACGAGCTGCGCGTCCTCGGCGGCGCGATCGACCAGGCGGACGTCCTTCAGCAGGTGCTTGACCGGGAAATTCGCCGTCCCGAAGTCGCCGGAGAGCATCTTGTCCAGTTTCTTGTCGAAGGTCGGCGCATACAGCGCCGACTCACGCAGGATGTCCATGAAGGTATCGACGTCCGCCCCTTCACGGCGGACCAGCCCGAGACTGAGGGAGAAGGCGGCGGTGAGGCTGGCAATCAACTGATTGAACGCAAGCTTCAACGCCGCACCCTGGCCCACCGGGCCGACATGCCGCGGGTTCTCGCCCAAGGCGGCCAGCAGCGGACGGGCCCGCCCGAAATCCTCCGCCGCATCGGCCCCGGCCATGACCAGCAAACGCCCTTCGCGCGCTTCCGGAATCGACCCCAACACCGGCGCCTCGACGTAACAGGCCCCGGAACGGCGCAGGTGCTCGGCCAACTGGCGGCTCTCCGCCGGCAGGATTGTCGCCATCTGGATCACGCAACGCCCGTTCAGCGCGCCTTCCGGCAATGCCCCCAGCACCGACCGGATTGCGGCGGCGTCGGAAAGCATCAGCACCAGGGTGTCGGCCCCTGCGACGGCGATCGCCGGCTCGGTGTGGACCGTCACCCCCTCGCTGGCCAGGTCACTGGCTCGCTCTGACGTGCGGTTGTACGCCTCGACGGCAAAACCGGCGCGCAAAAGACGCAGGCCCATGGGTTGCCCCATGAGCCCGCAGCCCAGCAGCGCCACGCGCGACGCAGCCATAAAACACCTCCTCCTACTTGATCTTTTCGTCCAGGTCTTCCGAATACCCTAAAAGGGTATGCGGAGGGGGGGCCTCTTTCTGGTACTTGGTCGGGGTCAAGGCCTCGGTTTGATGCAGGCTCTTCCACAGGCCGATTACCATCACCAGCATCACGACCGAAAATGGGAGACCGACACTGATCGCAGCGGCCTGCAACGCGGCAAGACCTCCAGCCAGCAACAGGATCGAGGCAACAACCCCCTCAAGGATCGCCCAGTAGACCCGCTGGGTTACGGTCGGGTTGCGTACGTCACCCGACGCCAGCGTGTCGATGACCAGGGAGCCTGAGTCCGATGAAGTCACGAAGAAGGTCACGATCAGAACGGTAGCCGCGGCCATCACCAGCACGGCAAACCAGTCCCACAACGGCATGGCCTGGATGGTCGCGAACAGCGCGGTGGAGACGCTCTCCTCGACTGCACCGGTCAGATCGGCCACGCCGCCCAGTTCGTAGCTCATCGCGGTTCCACCGAACACGGCCAGCCAGACGAAGGCGGCGGCGGTCGGGGCGAGAAGCACACCGGCCACGAATTCACGGATCGTGCGCCCGCGCGAGACACGGGCGATGAACATACCGACATACGGTGCCCAGGAGATCCACCAGCCCCAGTAGAAGATGGTCCAGGCAGTGGCCCAGCCGGTTTCGTCGATGGTATCCGCCCACAGACTCATCTCGGGCAGGTGCTGCACGTAGTTGCCGGTCGACTCCACCAGCACACGCAGAATGAACAGTGTCGGCCCCATGATCAGGAGCAGCGCGACCAGGAGCGCCGCCAGTCCGATATTAAAGTTGGACAGGCGTTTGATCCCGCGGTCGATCCCCAGGGCAACGGACCCCACCGCGATCAGGGTGATGATCGCGACCAGGGTGATCTGCATCTGCGTGGATTCCTCGATCCCGAACACGAAATTCAGGCCCGAGTTTATCTGCATGACCCCAAGGCCCAGCGAAGTAGCCACCCCGAACATGGTCCCGAACAGGGCCAGGATGTCGATCAGATGCCCCCAGGGCCCATAGATGCGGTCACCGATGAACGGATACAGCGAGGAGCGGATCAGCAACGGCAGGTTATGCCGGTAGGCATAGTAGGCCAGCGACAGGCCGACGACGATGTAGATCGCCCAGGCGTGCAACCCCCAGTGAAAGAAGGTATAGCGCATCGCCTCGGCCGCGGCCTCGCTGGTTTCTCCCTCGGCATGCGGCGGACTCAGGTAATGGTACATCGGCTCGGCGATGCTCCAGAACAGCAACCCGATGCCCATGCCCGCGGAGAAGAGCATCGCGAACCAGGCGGCGTAACTGAAACGCGGCACCTCGAACTGGTCCCCCAGCCGTATGGCCCCATAGCGCGAAAACATCAGGTACAAAGAGAAGACGAGGAAGATCGTCACCACCAGCATGTAATACCAGCCGAGATATTCGGAGATGCCGGTCTGCAACTGCTCGAAAATGACTTCCGCCCGCTCCGGGAACAATGCCCCGAACAGCACGAACACCGTGATCGCAAGGGTGGAAACCCAGAACACCGGGCTGCAGATCACGCCAAACCCGGCGATCCGGGTCTGGTTCAGCCCCGGGCTCGAAGACGACTCTTCCATGCTTGGCTCCCCTATTCTTGTGTTGCATTCGGACGCCGCACCGGCGTGTTCGGCACACATCGGGACATTGCATCCCGATCCTTCCCGCATGCCTGACGGTCGGGGACGCGCTCAGCCAGCGAAATCGTGGAGCCGACTGATAACGCCCTTACCGTAGCCAATGGCCTGGCAAACTGCAAAACGCTTCAGGAAACACGGATCCATGCGGGGAGCGCAAACGTGCATGTCAATCCGTGTTTCCTTTACCGGCCGATTCGTCGGAACGGCGCCTGAGCAGGAGGCCTCGAGCCTGCCCGCTCACCCGCTCGCGCTCGATGTCCCAGCCGGCATTGATCACAAAGGCCGGGGCGACCTCGGACTCCAATTCCGCATAGACGTACGCGGACGGCGCGAGCCAGTCCTGCGCGACCAGAGCGGCGAGTGTCGGGGCCACCAGCTCCTGACCAAAGGGGGGGTCAAGAAAGACAAGGTCGAAAGCCCCTCCTGTGGGAGGCTGGCCCAGCAGCCGGGCCACGTTGTCGCGGCGAATGTGTACCTGGTCTGCGCCAAGACGTTCCCGGTTGGCCTCGAGCTGGGAGGCCGCCCGCGCGTCACGCTCGACGAGCCAGACTTCACCTGCGCCCCGCGAGGCGGCCTCGAACCCCAGGACACCGGTGCCGGCATACAGGTCCAGCACCCGCGCTCCTGGCAGGTGCGGCTGCAGCCAGTTGAACAGGGTCTCGCGCTGGGCATCCGCAGTCGGGCGCAGCCCCCCGACAGATAGCACGGGCAACCATTGGCGGCGCCAGGCCCCGCCAATGATACGGATGCGCGCGCTGCGCCCCGGCGGGGCGCGCCTAGTCTTCCTGACCACCAACGATGACCGTCACCAGGGCTTCCGGGTTGAGGCGGTCGGCCAGTTGCGCATTCATCGCTTCCAGCTCCACCGCCTGAATGCGCTCGACATAACGCTCCAGATAGTCATCGGACAGTCCATAGAAACCAATCATGCCGAGCAGACTGACGATGTCACTGTTGGAGGCCAGCGACAACGGAAACGAGTTGATCACGTTCTCGCGCGAGGCCTCCATCTCGTCGGGTTCCACACCGTCGGCGTGCCAGCGCAAGACCTGCTCGCGCAGCACCTCGACGGCCTCGTCCGCCTGCTGCACGCCGGTCTGCATGTTGATCACGAACGGCCCTTCGGCCGCCATCGGCTGGAAGCGGCTGTGCACCGAGTAGGCCAGCCCACGGGCGCTGCGCACCTCCTGGAACAGACGCGAGGTGAAGCCGCCACCACCCAGGGCGTGATTCGCCAGCGTCAAGGCGAAGTGGGCCTCGTCCCCCCGGCGCAGGGCCGGCGCCCCCATGAAGATGTGTGCCTGCTCGGACGGAAACGCGATTCGTTCCTCCACGGGTTCTTCGCGCATCGGCACCGGTGGCAGGGGGTCAACCGCATCGCCACGGGGCAGCGCGGCCGAGATCCGCGCAGCCAGTTCCTCGGCCTGCTCGCGGCTCACCCCGCCGGTGATCGCCAGCGAGCCGTTCCCTGCCGCGTAGTGACGTTCGAAAAAGGCCCGCGCATCGTCGCGCGTAATCGCCTCCAGGGTGTCGACCTCGCCACCCGGCCAACTGGCGTACGGATGACCCTCATACATCAACTCGTAGAAACGTCGACTGGCCACCGCGGCCGGTTCCTGGCGCTCGCGCTGCAGGGACTGCAGGGCCTGCCGGCGGCTGCGCTCGAAATCGGCCTCGGGAAAGGCGGGGGCGGACAGCACATCGGCCAGGGTGCCGACGGCCGTGTCCATCCAGTCCGGCTCGGTCAGCGTTCGCAGGCTGATGATCGCCATATCCCTCAGGGAGCTGGTGCTGAATCGGGCGCCGACCGATTCGAAGCGTTCGGCCAGTTCGGAGGCATCCATGTCCTCGGTGCCATGACGCAGGCCACGAGAAGTCATCATCGCCAGGCCTGGCAGATCGCCATCCCGCGCCGCGCCGCCATCGAAGGTCAGGCGCAGGTCCACCATTGGCAGGTCCGGTGCCTCGACATACAGGACACGCAGCCCCTCGTCGGTCTCCCAGCGGTCGATCTCTATCGCCTGGGCCGGGATCACCAGCAGGGTCAGCGGCGCCAGGGCCAGACCCGCAAACAGGGAACGACGCGCGAGTTTCTTGATTGCGTGCAGCATTAGTGATCCCCCTCCGGATAGCCACCATCGAGATCCGGGGCACCGTAGGGCCCGGGCGCCGGGGTATCTTCGTCATCCATCGGCTGCGGGTCGAGGATCCCGACCGTGCGCCGCTCGGGGACCAGGTACTCGCGCACCACGCGCTGAACATCCTCGGCCGTCACCTCGCGCACCCGCTCCAGGAACCGATCGTTCTCGCGCCAGCCGACACCAACGGTCTCGAGCATGCCCAGCTGGAAGGCCTGGGCCCGCACGGAATCCCGCTCGTAAACCTCCGAGGCGATCACCCGTGCCTGCACACGTTCCAGTTCGCGATCATCCACGGGCTCCTCGGCAAGGCGGTCGATCTCGTCCAGCAGCGCCTGCTCCAGGCTCTCGATATCCGTCCCCGAGGCGGGCACGGCAGCGACCATGAACAGGTCGTCCAGACGCCCGAACGGGCTGTAGCGCGCGGAGGTGGCGCTCGCCAGTTCCTGTCCCCGGACAAGTTCACGGGCAAACCGCGAGGCCTCGCCCGAATCCAGAATGCCGGCGGCCACCAGTAGGGCATAGGCATCCTCGTGCGAATCCAGCGTATTCAAGACCGGGGCCTTCCAGCCCATCATCAGAAACGGCACCTGGGCGGGGGCCTGCACGGTAATCCGACGTTCCCCGGTCTGCGGAGTCTCCCGGCGCGGCTTGGCTTCGGGCAGGTTGCCGCTAGGGATCGAGCCAAAGTGCTTCTCGGCGGCGGCGATCACCTCGTCGGCGTCGACATCGCCCACAACCACAACGACCGCGTTATTGGGGTGGTAGTAGCGGTCATACCAGTCCTGGAGATCCTCCAGGGTGTAGGACTCGATGTCGGTCATCCAGCCGATCACGGGCTGGCCGTACGGATGATTGAAAAAGGCCGTCGCCATCAACTGCTCGCGCAGCAGGGCATTCGGCTGATCCTCCACGCGCAGGCGCCGCTCCTCCTGCACGACCCGCAGCTCCGGACGGAACTCGTCCTCCTGCAGCTTCAGGTGCTGCATGCGCTCCGCCTCCATGGCCATCACCGTCTCCCAGTGATCGGACCCGATGACCTGGTGGTACCCCGTATAGTCGCGTCCGGTAAACGCGTTCTCGCGCCCGCCCATGCGCGCGACGATGCGCGAAAACTCGCCCGGCTCGTATTTCTCGGTGCCGCGAAACATCATGTGTTCCAGCATGTGCGAGATGCCGGTGATGCCGCTGTGTTCATCGGCGGATCCCACGCGGTACCAGACCATGTTGGCCACCACGGGTGCGCGCCGGTCCTCCAGCACCAGCACGGTCAACCCGTTGTCGAGCGTGGCCTCCACCACGTCCGACTCGATATCCAGCTCCCCGGCCACGACACTGGCACCGATCAGCCAGACGGCCATCCATCCAACGAGACTTCCGAGCACTGCTCTACGCATTGCAATACGATCCCCGTGCTAGCATGAACACTTTCTACTGGACCACCTGAAACATGTTCGGTTTCCGCAAGAAGAAATCCGAAGAATCCACCGCGCCCAGCCCCGAAACCACGCCGGAGGCGCCGCCGGAAACCGCTGCGGATGGCCAGCCAGCCCGTGGGGGCGGCTGGTTCCAGCGCCTGCGCCAGGGCCTGGCCAAGACCGGCCAGGCGCTCGGCGGCGACCTCAAGAGCCTGTTCCGGCGCAAGATCGACGACGAACTGTTCGAAGAGCTGGAGGAACGTCTGCTCCTGGCCGATGTCGGCCTGGATGCGACCCAGCGGATCATGGATCGTATCACCCGCGAGGTAAAACGGCGCGAACTGGACAACGCCGACGCGCTGATGGACGCGCTCGAGACCGCAATGGTGGAGATTCTGGAGCCGGTCTCGCGGCCCCTGGAGATCCCGCAGGCCGAGCGACCCTTTTCGATCCTGGTGGTCGGCATCAACGGCGCCGGGAAGACCACCACGATCGGCAAGCTGGCGCATCGCTTCCAGGCGGAGGGCCGTTCGGTCCTGCTGGCCGCCGGGGATACCTTCCGAGCGGCCGCCGTCGAGCAGCTGCAGACCTGGGGCGAACGCAATGATGTCCCGGTGATCGCGCAGGGAACCGGGGCCGATTCGGCCTCCGTGGTCTACGACGGCCTCCAGGCTGCCCAGGCGCGCAAGACCGACATCCTGATCGCCGATACCGCCGGACGCCTGCACACTCAGACCAACCTGATGGACGAAGTACGCAAGGTGAAACGCGTGATGGGCCGCCTGGACGAGAACGCCCCGGACGAGGTGCTTTTGGTGGTCGATGGCGGCACCGGCCAGAACGCATTGAACCAGGCACGCCAATTCCACGAGGCCCTGGGCCTGACCGGCATCGTGGTCACCAAGCTGGACGGGACCGCCAAGGGCGGCGTCCTGTTCGCGCTGGCGGAGCAACTGGGCGTGCCGGTGCGCTTTATCGGTGTGGGCGAGAAGGCCGAAGACCTGCAGCGCTTTGATGCCCGCGCGTTCGTACGCGCACTGCTAGGGAAAGACTGATCAATGTACACGCTCGCGTTGGTACCCCAGGTTTTCCGAGACAAGGCGCGTCGAGCAGCGGGTAGTGGTTCTACCCGCCCGTTTTTGACTGGTTCGGGGCGCAACGCAGGATCGGGGAACCTGGGGTGCCAACCCCGAAGGGGCTCGGCCGCCCGTTGTTATCGCAAACGGGCGCTCGCACGGCGTTGCGGCTCCCTTGTGCAGAATGACTGCACGGCAGTCGCCGCGCCTTGTTCGCGCGCAAAAGCGACTCGAGCGCGAGCGTGTACATTGATCAGTCTTTCCCTGGATCGCGAGGAAAACCAGGCAGCATGATCCAGTTGCAGCGCGTAACCAAGCGCTTTGGCAGCGCGGCCGATGCGCTGTCCAATGTCAGCCTGAGAGTGGATGCGGGCGCCATGGCCTTTGTCACCGGCCCGTCCGGGGCCGGCAAGAGTACGCTGCTGCGACTGATCGCCGGGCTGGAGCGCCCGACCCGCGGTCGTATCCGCGTGAACGGGCACGAGCTGGACCGCCTGTCGGCTCGGGCCATCCCGCGTTTTCGCCGCAGTATCGGCCTGGTCTTTCAGGACCATCGCCTGCTGTTCGACCGCCCCGTGTTCGACAACGTCGCCCTGCCGCTGGAGATCCTGGCCTATCGCCGCCCGGAGATGCGCAAGCGGGTACGCGCGGCGCTGGACAAGGTCGGGCTGCTGCACAAGGAGACGGTCAACCCGCGCACCCTGTCCGCTGGGGAGCAGCAGCGCGTCGGCATCGCCCGGGCCATCGTGCACCGGCCGGTGCTGTTGCTTGCGGACGAGCCAACCGGCAACCTGGACCCGGCCTTGTCGGAAGAGATCCTCGCGCTGTTTGACGACTTCAACCGAGTGGGCATGACCGCATTGGTCGCGAGTCATGACCTGGAGCTGATCGGCCGCATGGGCAAACCGGTCCTGCACCTGGAAAACGGCCGCATCGAAGCCCGCGGCGGGGCGAGCGCATGAGACCCGGGCGCCGCCTGTTCGATGCCCTGCCCGCCTGGCTGGACAGCCACCGCGATGCCGCTCGGCGCAGTCTTGGCCGGCGACTGCAGGCCCCGGTACTGAGCCTGATCACCATCGCGGTACTGGGCTTCATCCTCGCGCTCCCCGCCTATCTCTGGGTGCTGCTGGACAACGCGCGCGCCCTGTCGGCGCATGTCGACCACGACCCGCGCATCGCGCTTTATCTCGATCATGTCGACGAGGAAACCGCCGACCGGCTGCAGGATGCGTTGGATGACGACGAACGCGTTGCACGCTGGGAGCGCATCGACGCCGACACCGCACTCACTGCTTACCGCGACAGCCTGCCGGACCCGGAACTGCTGGACTGGCTGGAGGACAACCCGCTACCGGACGTGATCGATGTTGTACCCGCCAGCACGCAGCCGGACACGGTGGCGGCACTGCGCGACGACCTGCGGGCACTGGCGCCCGACGCCGGAGTGGTCGCCGACGACGAATGGGTACGCCAGCTCAACAGCCTGCACGAGCTGGGTCTGCGCATCCTGTCCGTGGTCGTCGCACTGCTGGGCCTCGGCGCCGTGTTGATCCTGGCGCTCGCCACCGCCTCGGAGCTGCGCGAACGTCAGGAAGAGATCGCAATCTCGCGCATCAGTGGCGCAACCCACCGCTTTCTGCGCCGCCCGTCGCTGTACGGGGGTGTGCTGACCGGGTTCGGTGGGGGTATCTTCAGCGTGATCCTGCTGCTGGTGGGGGTCGCGTTGAGCCGCGAACCGCTGACCGAGGCCGCCGCCGCGTTTGATCTGGAGTTCACCCTGCGCCTGCCGCATGCCGGGGATATTCTGGGCCTGATCCTGGTGGGCCTGATACTGGGCTGGCTGGGCGCACGACTGGGCAGCGGCCATGCCCTGCGCGACGCGCCCTGAGCGCGCGCGGAGCAACAAAAACTCCCGGAACTTTCAGCGGGTTTAGCACTCTATTCCCGCGAGTGCTAATCTCTGTCTTTATTCTCTGGAGGCATCCATCACGATGAGCAGCAAGGCCCTGGCAACCGTGCATGCAGACCTGCCCGTTCCCGTCGGGAACCTGGACCATTACATGCAGGCGGTCAGCCGGATCGAGGTACTGGACCCGGAACAAGAGCGCGAACTCGCCCGGTCGCTGCACGAACGCAACGACCTGGACGCGGCGCGCCAGCTGATCCTGCACAACCTGCGCTTCGTCGTGCATGTGGCCCGTGGCTACCAGGGCTACGGCCTGCCCCTGGGTGACCTGATCCAGGAAGGCAATGTCGGCCTGATGAAGGCCGTGCGGCGCTTCGACCCGAACCAGGGGGTCCGCCTGGTCTCGTTCGCGGTGCACTGGATCCGCGCCGAGATCCACGAGTTCATCCTGCGCAACTGGCGCATCGTGAAGGTGGCAACGACCAAGGCGCAGCGCAAGCTGTTCTTCAACCTGCGCAGCGCCAAGCAGCGCCTCGGCTGGATGTCGAACGACGAGGTATCGGCCGTCGCCCGAGACCTCGGGGTATCCGAAAATGACGTCTGGGAGATGGAGCGGCGACTGTCCAGTCAGGATGCGAGCTTTGACCCCGCGCCCGACAGCGACGACGAGCACAGCTACCTGGCCCCGGCCCAGCGCCTGAGCCTCGAGGACATGAGCGACGACCCGGCGCAGGTGGCCGAGGACGAGGACTGGGACCGTCATTATCAGGAACGGCTGGCCAGCACCCTGGGCGAGCTGGACGAGCGCTCCAGGGACATCCTGGCGCGGCGCTACATGAGCGAGCCCAAGGCGACGCTGCACGAACTGGCGGCGGAATACGGCGTCTCCGCCGAGCGCATCCGCCAGATCGAGAACAACGCGATCAAGCGCATCCGCACCGCCTTCGCCGACTGACGCGACAACCTCGGCTGCGCCCAACGAAAAAAGGCCCCGACCGCTTGTGCGATCGGGGCCTTTTTTGATGGCTTCCGGCGCCGCTCAGGCGGCGCGCGGGAATCCCTGGCTCAGCCGCCGAACAGGATCACCGAGAAGAAGCTGATCCAGGACCAGATGATCAGGGCGGCAGTGAACGTCAACGGGAAGTTCGCAAAGGTAAACCACTCACGCATAGCCAAAGCCCTCAACACACATCGATTTAAGAATGGATAAAGGGTAAGCGGGAGGAGGCCACGGCGCAAGTTTCCGGATCAGCGCGGTCGGTCTTCCGGTCGCTGCGTCTCCCCGGTCTTCCGGTCCTTTTCGTCGTCGGTGGTCGGGATCCGCGGGTCATCGTCATCCATCAGGATACGGTGCGCCGGGCCCTCGAGGTCATCGTACTGCCCCGACCGTATCGCCCACAGCAGGACCATCCCCACGACCAGGGCAAACAGCATCGCCAGCGGAATCAGCAGGTACAGAATCGACATGGCAACCAGTCTACTCGTCCTGCGCCGAGCCTCAACCCGGGGGCGAGGCGGGCGCCTCGGTGGGCGCGCGACTATCGTGCTCGCGCGGAGCAACCACGCGGTCGCGCCCCGGACGCAGACGCAGGGCATTCCCCACCACCAGCAAGGAGCTCATCGACATCCCCAATGCGGCCAGCCAGGGCGTGAGCAGGCCGGCCGCGGCAATCGGCAGAGCCACCACGTTGTAGGCAATCGCCCAGGCAATATTCTGGCGCACGATCCGGGTCGTGCGACGGGCCTGATCCAGCGCCTCCGGTAGCCGATCCAGGCGGTCGGACGTCAGCACGAGATCGGCCTGGGTCTGCGCCAGACGGGTGCCGCCGCCCATCGCCAGGGAGACGTCGGCTCCCGCGAGTACCGGCGCGTCGTTGATTCCTTCCCCGGCCATCAGCACGGTGCGGCCCTCGGCCTGGAGTTCGCGTACGTGGCGCAGCTTGTCCTCCGGCGTCAGGCCGCCATGAAACCGGTCGATGCCCAGGTGTTCGGCGAAGCGCTGCCCCGCCTCCGGACGGTCGCCGGTCAGCAGGATTACCTCGAGCCCGCGCGCGGACAGCGTCGCGACGGTCTCGGCCGCCTCCGGCCGTGGTGTGTCGGCGAGCCAGAAGGTCGCAACCGGCTCGCCGTCCACCACCAGCCAGATCGGTGAAGCGAACGAATTGTCCACCGGGGCCTCGGCGGCCGGAGGCTCCGTTTGCGACAGCATTCCACGCCCCCCGATTGCCACCTTGCACCCCTCAATCTCGCCAGTAAGGCCGCTTCCCGGCTCATTGTGTACGGCCCGGGCTGTCACGTCGGAGGCGGCCCCGGCCTCACGGAAGGCACGTGACAGCGGGTGCTCGGAATGGGCCTCCAGCGCGGCCGCCCAGGCGCGCCAGTCCTGCCCTGGCGGCGGCGCCACGTGATCGTTCTGCGCCACCACGCGCGGGCGGCCCTCGGTCAGGGTGCCGGTCTTGTCGAGGCAGACGGTATCGACACGCGCCAAAGCCTCCAGGGTGCGTCCACGTGTCACCAGCAGGCCGAGGCGCGACAGCGTACCCGTCGTCGCGGTCAGCGCGACGGGTGTTGCCAACGCCAGCGCGCAGGGGCAGGTGGCGACCAGCATCGCCACCATCACCCACAGCGCCCGGCTCGGGTCGATCCAGGCATACCAGACGAGGCCTGCCAGCGCGGTCAGGAGCAGGACCGCCCCGACAAACCAGCCGGTTCCGGTTTCCGCGAGCCGGGCGATCCGGGGTTTCTCGCTTTGCGCGCGATCGAGCAGGCGCTGGATTGCGGCCAGCGTGGTCTCGGCGCCGACGCGGCGTACCTCAATGACCAGCGGACCATCGACATTGACGGTGCCACCCACCACCTCGTCCTGCGCGGCGACGGGTTCGGGGTCCGGTTCACCCGTGAGCAGAGCGCGATTGATGGTGGAGCGCCCCTGGACGACGACGCCATCCGCAGGGACCGATTCGCCGGGGCGGACACGCACATGATCGCCGGGGATCAGGTCGCCGAGCGCCACGGGCTCCTCCTGGCCACCGGCATCCAGGCGATGGGCCAGTGCCGGCACCATTCGATCCAGGCGATCGATGGCCTGACTCGCATGCTGGCGCGCGATCAGCTCGAGGTAGCGACTGGTCAGCAGGAAGAAGACAAACATGACGACCGACTCGAAGTAGACATGCTCGCCGGTCCCGAGCAGGACCGCGTAGAGGCTGGCCACGTAGGTGACGATGATCGCCAGGCTCACCGGGACATCCATGCCGAGCCTTCGCTGGCGCAGGTCGCGCCAGGCGCTCTGGTAGAACGGGATGGCCGAGTAGAACACCACCGGGGTGGTCAGGGCCGCTGCCACCCAGCGCATAAACTGCATCAGGTCCGCGTGCTGGGGGTCGTCCTCGCCCAGCCAGATCGCCAGCGCCAGCATCATCACCTGCATCATGCCGAGGGCGGCCACGCCGATCCGGCGCAGCGCGATACCGCGCTCGCGGGCAATCGCCTGCTCGCGGGTGCCCGGGTCGTACGGGTGGGCGTGGTAACCGATATCGCGGATCGCCTTGAGGATCTCTGACAGGGCAATGCGCTCCGGATCCCAGACCAGGCGGGCACGATGGGTGGAGTAGTTGATGCTGAAGGCAATCACACCCGGTAGCGACTGTACATGGCGCTCGTTCAGCCAGACGCAGGCGGCACAGGTGATGCCCTCGAGGATCAGCGCGGCCTCGAGTCGGGAGCCGTCACCGGTGTCTGCCGCCGGCGTCACGAACGAGCGCTGGACGGCCTCGGTATCGAAGAGTTCGAGCTCGCGCAGCTCGTCAGGGACCAGTGGCTCGCCGGCCTGCCCGGGCGGCGTCGGTCGGTGATGGTAGTAAGCCCCCAGACCGCGTTCGATGATGGCCCCGGCAACGGCCTGGCAGCCGGGGCAGCAGGTCGGCCGCTCGCGCCCCTCGAACAGGACCGGGTAATTCGCACCGCCCGGAATCGGCAAACCGCAATGAAAACAGCCACCGCGCGTGTCAGTGGGCGTGGCCGTGGAATCGGGTTCGGGGCGATATCCGCTCACCGGCGGTCGGCGAGATCAGCTGGAATGACCGCGCACGCGCGTACGCGCCTGCTGCTCCACCAGCTGTCCGTCGTGCTCGACATGGAAACGCAGGTCCCAGCGTCCCGGCGATGGCAGCGTCAGCTCGACCTGATAGAGCCCTTCACCAATCGGCTGCATGCTGAAAGCCTGGTCGCGGCGCTCGTCGGCGACCCACATGAAGGTGCCGCTGACGTCGGCGTCGGAGATCGGCCGCCCCTCGGCGTCGCGGACTTCAACCTGGAACGTGGCGGTCTCGCCCTGAACCGGGCTTTCCACCCAGCCTTGGCGCACCTGCCAGCCGAGTTCGCGCTGTTCCTGGAGCCGCGTCATGCGATGCACGGCGAGGGCCTCGTCGCGCTCCTGGATGCCGCCGACCGTACCGGGGAAGGCCGAGGTGACGCGCTCGGCCGGTGTCTCGGGCTCGGGCAGCAGGGTGCCGATGTAGCGCTCCGGCATGCCGTTATGGGCGAGCGTGATCAGCACCGCCTGAACCGACGCGATGATCGTAAAAAAGCCGACAATCACCAGCGGGGCCCAGTGCAGGCTGAACGACCCCTTCTGCCCATCCTCGGCTTCCGCCTCCTTCTGCGTCAGGATAATGCCCAGGCCATAAGGCACGATAATGTACAGTGCCAGATGAATCGCGAACACGTCCGCACCCTGCCAGGTCAGGATGGAGGCCGGGATGAACACAAACAGCATGATCGCCACCACCACGGCCGCCGTGTTGTAGGCGCGCAGACGGGTGAACTTGTAGATCAGCGCGAACAGCAGGGCGAGCGCTGCGCTGCCCAATCCAAGGGAAATGACGAGATTGCTCATGATGTCTTCATCGTATCGTTCCGGCGCAGCAGGGTATCACTCGGTTGGCGCCGCGCCAGTTTCGCCAGCCGTATTGTCGTAATCTTTCCCGGGCCATCAGCGGTAGCTGAAGCGGGCATCGGCCTCGACGGGCTCGATTCGCCCTTCACGGTCACTGATCACGAAATGGAAACGGATCGGTGAATCCGCGCCGGCCTCCACATCGTGGCGCACTCGAGCCAGCACGGTCAGGCGCTGGCCGGGTTCGAGCCGGATCTGCTCGACCTGCCCGAGGTCGAGATCCGCGCCTTCCAGACCCGCGATATCGAGGGCGAAATCCAGCTCCTGGTCGGAGACATTGTTCAGGCGCAGCTCGTAGCTGTTTTGTACCCGGCCATCGGACATCTGCACGAACAACGGCTGGCGCACCTGGTTGACGTTCACATCGACCGGCGGGCGCTCGAGGATGCTGAATACCAGCGCCCCGATCACCACCAGGACCGCGGCTCCGTACCCCAGGGTCTTGCCCTTCAGCCAGCGCGTCTTTTCACCCTGCAGCTCGTGTTCCGAGGAATAGCGGATCAGCCCGCGTGGCCATCCCTGCTTGTCCATGATGGTGTCACAGGCATCGATACACAGTGCACAGTGGATGCACGAGACCTGCAGCCCGTCCCGGATGTCGATGCCCGTCGGGCAGACCTGGACGCAGTAGCCACAGTCAATGCAGTCCCCAACTCCGGCCGCCTGTCGTTCCTCGCGCGTCTTCAGTCCAGCCTGCACCTTCGCACGCCCGGCCGTGCCCTCGCCACGGTTCGGGTCGTACGAAACGATCAGGGTATCCTGGTCGAACATCACGCTCTGGAACCGGGCATACGGACAGATAAAGGTACAGACCTGTTCACGCGCCAGTCCGGCAAAGGTATAGGTGGTTGCAGTCAGCAGGCCGGCGGTCACGTAGGCGGCAAACCTAGCATCACCAGTAAAGAAGTCGCGCACCATGGTCGGTGCATCGGCCCAGTACAGGACAAACCCAAGCCCGGTCGCAAACGCCACGAGAAGCCAGGACAGGTGTGTCGCACCCAGCTTCCAGAGCTTCTCGAAATTCCACGACTGTTTGGAGAGACGGATACGGGCCGGGCGCTCGCCCTGGATCTTGCGCTCCAGGTACATGAACACGTCGGTCCACAGCGTCTGGAAGCAGAAATAGCCACAGAACACACGACCCAGCACCCCGGTGACGAAGAACAGCAGAAGGGCGGCCAGCACCAGGAAACCCGCCAGCCAGAAAATGTCCTGCGCGTAAACGACCAGATCAAACAAGAAGAACTGCCGGTTCGGGATGTCGAACAGCACGGCCTGGTTCGGCCCGAACTCGCGATCCCAGCGCAGCCATGGGAGGCCAAAAAATACCCCGTAGGCCAGAAACAGGATCCCGGTCTTGAGGTTGCGAAATCGGCCTTTGACCGATCGCGGATGGATCGGTATGCGGGCCTCGTAGATTGGCTGGCCTTGCGCCATGAATCCTCCCGGGCAGAACCCGGCGTGCGCACACCACCATGTGCGAGGGAATGTATCCCAACGGAAGCAGGGGCCCGTACGGCCGTCAAGAAACCCGCGCGGAACCCCTGTAGTGCAACCCGGGGCGCGCCCGCTGGCGAGCCCCGGCGATAAATCCTTTACTACTTACTGACCGCCACCCAGGGAATGGACGTACGCGGTCAGCATCTTGATCTCCTCGTCAGACAGACGATCGGCAAAGGCGGGCATTTCGCGCTGGATGCCGTCGCGGACGAAGTTGGCCACCAGGCGCAGACGCTCGGAATCGCTGTCCGCACCCGGCACGTCGATCAGACCCCAGATGTTATTGGTCAGATTCGGCGCGCCCTGCGAGGCCAGCCCCTGTCCATCTTCGCCATGGCACTGGAAGCAGCCGCCTTCCATACCGGTAAAGATCCGCTCGCCGGCATCCGACATGTCGGAATCGACGTCGTAATCGTTCAGCGACAGCACATAGGCCGCCACTTCGTTCAACTGATCACTGGAGAGCGTGTCACGAAAAGCCGGCATGAAACCCATGCGACCTTCGCGAATCGTCTGCTCGATCTGGTCCACGGTACCGCCCCACTTCCAGTGGTCGTTACGCAGGTTCGGGTACTGGCCGATCACGCCGGCGCCACCAACCTGGTGGCAGGCCGCACACCACGTGCCAAAGGAGCCCTGCGCATACGCGTTCACGAAACTCATGGAGTCGGCATCCGCCAGGATCGTCTCGTAGTCCTGCGCGGCGACCTGCTCCAGCATCTCGCGCTGGCGCACCGCGTACTCGCCGGTCTGCATGTCACGGGCCAGCAGGGCACGGGTGTTCCAGTGCGTGGTGCGCTCTTCGCCACCCACCTCGTAGGTGATGGTGGCAAAGCCCTTGGTGAAGCTGTCGCCGATCGGCCAGGCCGGATAGATCAGCCAGTAGACCAGCGCAAACACGACCGTGGCGTAGAAGCCCCACAGCCACCAGCGCGGGAGCGGGTTGTTGTATTCCTGAAGATCCCCGTCCCAGACGTGCCCAGTGGTTTCGACCTGGTTCTTATCGCCCTGGTTTTTATCGTGGTTGTCCTGTGTGCTCATTGCTTTTCGCTCTCGGTTTTGTCGCGCCGGGCCGTGGGCTCCAGGTGCGAATCATCTTCTTCCAGAGGAATGTAGCGGTACGTCTCGAACTTCTTGGCCCGTGTCGGCTTGGCGAACAGGTAAATCACGATTCCGATGAACGTGCTCATGAACAGCACCAGCGCGAACATCTTGCTGTTGCCGAGATCCGTGATCCATTCCCAGGCTGCTGCCATATCTCCCAACCTTGGCCGGGCCGAATTCCCTAGCGGAATTCGGCAAAGTGGCCGTCATCGTATTCGCTGAAGTCCACCATGGTGCCGAGCACCTGCAGGTAGGCCACGAGGGCGTCCATCTCGGAGATGAACGAGGAGTCACCGTCGAAGTTCTCTTCCTGCGCCTGTTCGATCAGCATCTCTTCGGCGTTGTTGATATCGAACATCCGGGCGTGTTGCTCGCCGAACTTCTCGACATTGGACTCGTACTCCTCCTCGGTAATCGAGTACGGCACCCCGACGCGCTTCAGGGCGCGCATGCGCGCCGCGATATCGGAATAGTCCAGCGGCGTGGTCGCCAGCCACGGATAACCGGGCATGATCGACTCGGGCAACAGGGACCGCGGGTCGATCAGGTGCTGAACGTGCCATTCGTTGGAGTACTTGCCTCCCACGCGTGCCAGATCCGGTCCGGTGCGCTTGGAGCCCCACTGGAACGGGTGGTCATACATCGACTCCGCCGCCAGCGAGTAGTGGCCGTAGCGCAGCATCTCGTCACGGAAGGGCCGCACCATCTGCGAATGGCAGGTGTAGCAACCCTCGCGGACGAAGATGTCACGCCCACGCTGTTCCAGCGGGGTGTAGGGGCGCACGCCGTCCACTTCTTCGATCGTGTCGTCGATGTAGAACAGCGGGACGATTTCGACCAGGCCGCCCACACTGATCACCGCGAGCGTCAGGATGATCAGCAGGCCGGCATTGGTTTCAACGCTTTCGTGCTTCATGGATCTAGTCTCTCCCTATCAGGCCGTGCGGGCTTCGGCCGCGCGGGCTTCTTCACGCTCGCGAGCTTCGGACTTGATGCCCATGCGGACGGTCATGGCGATGTTCCAGGCCATGATCAGCATGCCGGCGAGGAAGAACCCGCCACCAATGGCACGCACCACATACGGACGATGCAGGAACACCACCGACTCGGTGAAGGTGTAGGCGAGGTTCCCGTACTGGTCGAAGGCACGCAGCATCAGGCCCTGACCGATACCGGCCACCCACATCGCGGTGATGTACAGCACGATCCCGATGGTCGCCAGGAAGAAGTGCACGTATACGAGCTTGAGGCTGTACAGGTTGACGCCCCACAGACGCGGGATCAGGTGGTACAGCGAACCGAAGGTGATCATCGCCACCCAGCCCAGCGCACCGGAGTGCACGTGGCCGACGGTCCAGTCGGTGTAGTGCGACAGCGCGTTCACGCTCTTCAGCGACATCATCGGACCTTCGAAGGTCGACATGCCGTAGAACGACAGCGCCGTGATCAGGAACAGCATGATCGGGTCGGTGCGCAGCTTATCCCAGGCCCCCGACAGGGTCATGATGCCGTTGATCATGCCACCCCAGGAGGGCAGCAGCAGCAGGATGGAGAAGGTCGCCGCCAGGGTGGAGACCCAGTCCGGCAGGGCGGTCCAGTGCAGGTGGTGCGCCCCCACCCACATGTACAGGAACACCAGCGCCCAGAAGTGGATGATCGACAGCTTGTACGAGTAGATCGGTCGACCGGCCTGCTTGGGCACAAAGTAGTACATCATCCCGAGGAAGGCCGCGGTCAGGAAGAAGCCCACCGCGTTATGGCCGTACCACCACTGACGCATCGCGTCCTGCACGCCGGAGAACAGCGGGTAGGAATCGGTGTGGAAGATGCCGACCGGCACCTCGAGGTTGTTGAAGATGTGCAGCAAGGCTGTCGCCAGAATGAACGACATGAAGAACCAGTTCGCCACATAGATATGCGGCTGGTTCCGACGCAGCAGGGTCTGCAGGTAGATCCAGAAGTAGGCCACCCACACGACCAGGATGATGATGTCGATCTGCCAGTTGAACTCGGCGTATTCGCGACCCTGGGTGATCCCCATGGTGTAGGTGATCACGCCGAGGATCAGCGCCAGGTTCCACCCGTAGAAGGTGAAGCTCGCCAGCGAATCACCATACAGCCGTGTCTGACAGGTGCGCTGGACGACATAGTAGGACGTCGCAAACAGGGCGTTACCACCGAAACCAAAGATGACCGCCGTGGTATGTACCGGACGGAATCGGCCAAAGGTGATCTGGGCGATATCGAAGTTCAGGAACGGAAATGCGAGCTGCGAGGCAATCCAGACCCCGGCCGCCATGCCAAACACGCCCCAGAGGACGGCGGCAATCGCGAAACGCTTGACGATCGCGTAGTTGTACTGCTCGGTTGAAGCGACTGACGTTGCGGGTACGGAACCCGCCGTAGTGGCTGCTTGCGACATGACTTTTTCCACCTTGCTGCGGGGAACACGGATGTCCCGATGGTTTCGGGGGGCGTGAACTTTACCCCATTCCAGACGCACAAAAAACCAAGACCGCCTGTAACACTCGGAAATAGCCCCAAATCAGGCGGAACTTTCAGCGCCGGAGAGAATACATCTTTATGGTCTTGCTCTGCGAGGGGCCAATCGCCCCGCATTGATCTGGATCAAGAGACCGGCCGAACGGGAATCACCCGGCCTTGCGGTTTCGAGGGCGGCGGGGCCTCCGGCACCCAGGCGTGACCGTACACAACCTCCCAGGTCGCCGGCAGACGATCCTCGACTGCGAACGCCCGCGCATAGGCTTCCGCCACAGCCTGCAGCCGACGCGGGCCCAGCAGTCCGCGCGCACGCCCGGCCAGCGCATTGCGCACCCCCACCCCGCGCAGATCCCGCAGCAGGGTCTGGAAATCGCCGTAGGTGAGCGTCAGGGTCTCTTGGTCCATTACCGGGTCCGCGAACCCCGCGCGCACCAGGGCGTCGCCGATGTCATGCATATCGACAAAGGCATTCACGTGTTGCGCGCCCCCGCCGTCGACCTCGGCAAAGGCCGCGCGCAACTCGCGCAGGGTATCCGGGCCGAAGGTGGAAAAGGTCCACAGCGCCCCCGGCGCCAGCACACGCCGCACCTCCGTGAAGGCCTGATCGAGGCTGGAACACCACTGCAGCGCCGCACTGGAGGCCGCCAGATCGTAGTGCGCCTCCGGCAGGGGTAGTGCCTCGATGTCCGCACATACGGCCAGCGGCCGGCGCCACCAGTGGCCCCGACGCTGCGCCGCCGCGACCATACCCGGGGCAAAGTCGACACCGGTCAGCTCGGCCTTGCGGTAGCGCTGCCGCAGGAGATCCAGTGCCTCCCCGGTCCCGCAACCCAGATCGAGCACGCGGGCCGGTTGCAGCTTGACCAGATCGAGTCGCTCGAGCAGCCGCCCCTGGACCTCGCGCTGCAGCACCGCATGGGCCTCGTAGCCCGCGGCCGCCCGCCCGAAGGCCTCGCGTACGCGCGCCTTGTCCAGTGCGTATTCATCCGCCCCCGTCATGGATCGCCGATCACTCCAGTGCCGCTACAAACTCGTTTATAAAGGCCGCCACGGGCGCCGGGTCCCGCCACCACTGCGCATGCCCCCCGGGCCGCACGGCCAGCCGGGCGTCCGGGCACAGGCGATGCAGGTCGTCCGCCACGGTGGGCGGCACCAGCGCATCCCCCTCGGCGAGACAGGCCGCGACCGGCACCGGACTGGATTGCCAGCAGGCGCGCTGGTCGCGACCCATCAGGCAGGCCAGTCCGGCCGCGAGGCCCGAATCGGTCGCCGGGGCGCCCTCCAGCTCTCCGACCAGATCGGCGGCCAGCGAGGCCGCTTCCGGCGAGCCCCTGGCACAGAGCATCGCGAGGCGCCGGTGCAACCGCCGTCGGGGGCCCTCGAGGGCCAATTGAAAGTCCGCAAGCTCCGCGACCGGCAGCGCATGGGCCCAGTCCGGGGCCGCCGCAAAACGCGGCGTGGCATTAAGCAGCATGAGCCCGCGGGTATCCAGCATCGTTCGCGCCAGCTCCAGTGCAACCAGCCCACCGAGCGACCAGCCCACCCAGACGGGATGCGACAGTGTGCGCGGCAGTTGGGCCCGGATGGCCTCGCAGGTGGCTACAGGATCGCCCAGGGCCTCGCCGCCAGCGAGTTCCCCGTGCCCGGGCAGGGCCGGCGCGTGGATCTCGAACCCGGGCAGCGCGGCACGCAACGGGGCCCAGACGGCCGGGGAAAACCCCCAGCCATGCAGCAGCACCAGGGTCGGGCGCGTCATGGCGGGCCAACCCGCCGCCACCCTGAACTCAGCGCCCCGGCTTGCGTATCATGGGCGCCGGTTCGCGCCGAACCCCACCCAACCGAATCTTCAGGTCGAGTTTGCATGGACATCGTACTGGGCATTGTCATCGCGTATCTGCTGGGATCGCTTTCCACGGCCATCGTCGTGAGCAAATTGCTGCGGCTACCGGACCCGCGTCACACGGGCTCGGGCAACCCCGGTGCGACCAACGTACTGCGCTACGGCGGCAAGAAGGCGGCCATCATCACGTTGATCGGGGATGTCGGCAAGGGCTGGCTGCCGGTGTTCGTCGCCGCCCAGCTCGGCATCTTCCCGACCTGGGCGCTTGGCCTGATCGGCCTGGCCGCCTTCCTCGGACACGTGTTTCCCGTGTACTACCGCTTTGGTGGGGGCAAGGGCGTGGCCACTGCCCTGGGCGTGCTACTGGCGCTCAACCCGCTGGTCGGCGGGCTCACGCTGCTGACCTGGCTCGTGGTCGCCGCGATCTGGCGCTACTCCTCCCTGTCGGCCCTGGTCGCGGCGACCCTGGCACCCGTCTATTTCGTGTTCCTGGAGCCGGACTTCTGGGTCGCGCTGATCGTGGCGGGCATGGCCGTGGTGCTGTTCATCCGCCACGACAGCAACATCCGCCGCCTGATGCGCGGCGAGGAAGGCAAGATCGGCCACAAGAAGGACGAGGCCGAGACGGAAGCACCCCCCCGAGACTAGCGGTCTGCCTCAGGCGGTGAGTTCCGCCAGCGGCCAGCGGGCACGCGCCGTGATCGCCGGGGCCTGGTCGTCGGGCACCCAGCCCGCCTGCAGGCGGCGCAGCCCGGCGAGCGCGATCATCGCACCGTTGTCCGTGCAAAACTCGATCCGCGGAAAGTACACCGGTACCCCCTGCTGCGCGGACATCGCCTGCAGCCCGGCGCGCAGCCGGGTGTTCGCGGCCACCCCGCCGGCGACCACCAGCGCCGGAGCCTGGCTCTGCTCCAGCGCCCGGCGGGTCTTCTCCACCAGGGTCTCGCTGACCGCCTCCTCGAATGCGCGCGCGACATCCTGCGGGCGGTATTCCTGCTTGTTCAACGCAGTCAGCACGGCCGTCTTCAGGCCGGAAAAGCTCATGTCCAGCCCCGGCCGGTCGAGCATCGGGCGCGGCAGACGCAGGGCATCGCTCGCCCCCTGCTCGGCCAGGCGCGACAGGGCGGGACCGCCGGGATAGCCCAGCCCCAGCAGCTTGGCGGTCTTGTCGAAGGCCTCGCCAGCGGCGTCGTCGATGCTCTCGCCCAGCAGTTCGTAGTCGCCCAGAGACCGGGCATGGATCAGCTGCGTGTGCCCGCCCGAGACCAGCAGCACCAGGAACGGGAAATCAAGCCCGGCGTCTTCCAGGAACGGGGCCAGCAGATGGCCTTCGAGATGGTGCACCGGCATCGCCGGCACGCCCCAGCCCCAGGCGAGCGAGCGTGCGACCGAGGCCCCCGTCAGCAGGGCCCCGAGCAGTCCCGGCCCGCCGGTATAGGCGATTGCATCCAGCTCGGGCCCCTTCACGCCCGCCTCGTCCAGCACCGCCCGCAGCAGCGGCAGCAGGCGCCGGATGTGATCGCGCGAAGCGAGCTCCGGGACCACGCCGCCGTAGACCGCATGCAGGTCGGTCTGGCTGTACAGCCGGTGTGCGAGCAGGCCGCGCCGATCATCGATCAGCGCCACGCCCGTCTCATCGCAGGAGGTCTCGATACCCAGGACTTTCATAGGAGCAGCATGCCTCGGGGCGCTGATACGGGGAAGGATTCCGGGCGAACCGGACGGGATTGCGAGTCCCTCACAGGCGGCCGCGCCGATCGGGGATCGCGGAGAAGTCGAGCGCGGCACAGGCGCGACCCAGGGCCATCACCTGAAAGCGCTCGCCCATCTCTCCGGGCAGGGTGAGCATGCGCACGGCCTGGGCGGCCTGCATGGTCTTGCGGGCATCCTCGCCACTGCCGACGCGCGCCTCGAAGCGCTGCGCCAGACCCGCACCCAGCAGGAACTCGCCCTGCGCGGCATAACCGAGCACATCGAGCCCGGCTGCATCCGCGGCCTCGGCCACCGCGGTGAAATCGACGCTGGCCGTCAGGTCCATCAGCCCGGGCTGCGCCAGGGGATCCAGCATCATCTGCTGGCGGTAATAGCCGACCAGCGTGCCCTGGTGGCGCTCCGGGGCGTAATACGCGGCCCGCGGGAAACCGTAGTCGACCAGCAGCGCCACACCCTGTTCCAGGCAGGCGGCCACGCTCGCGACCCAGGCCGCCTGCGCCGGACGCCACTCGGAGGTGTACCCGTCGGGCCAGGGGCCATGTGCTGCCTGCAGCTCGCGCACGGCATCCTCCAGTGGCTCGGGGGCCGGCTGTTCCGCCAGCACCAGACTGCCGTCCCCATCCACTGTGACACCCATCTGCCAGGGCTGGCCCTCACGCCAGCGAAAGAGCTCCACCGGCAGCGCGTCGAGCACCTCGTTCGCCAGCACCACGCCCTGGATCGGCTCCTCGGGCAGGGAATCGAGCCATTCCACCCGAGCATATTCCTCCGGCTCCAGGCATTCGGCCAGATACTCCTGCTGCACGGCGCGCAGGTCCGGGCTGACCTCGATAATCTTGTAGCGCCGCCAGCCCACACCCAGCTCGCGCAACGTCACGAGCACATCGCCCGCCAGCCGCCCGCGGCCCGCGCCAAACTCCAGCAGCTGCCCCGCCCCCACCATCTCGTCGCGCAGCAGCGGGGCCAGCCAGCTGGCCAGGGTCTCGCCGAACAGCGAGGACAGCTCCGGCGCGGTCACGAAATCACCACCCGCGCCCAGCTTGCGCGCCCCGTTCACGTAATAGCCGAGCCCCGGCGCATACAGCGCCTGGTGCATGTAATCGACAAACGGGAGGAACCCACCGTGCTCGGCGATACTCTGTTGCAGGGAGTCGTGCATCTGCCGCGCGATGGCGGCGGCCGGGTCGTCTGGCGTGGTTGTGCTAGGTTTCGGCGGCAGCATGGCGGCAAATGGTACCAAGGCGAGGCATGACGTGACGGAACACACACAGGGAACACCACAGGACGCAGGGGTGGTACTGGTCACCGGCTCCGCGCGCCGTGTCGGCGCGACCATCGTACGCTGGCTGCATGACGAGGGTCTGCGCGTGCTGATCCACTATCGCGGATCGCGCGACGACGCTGCCGCCCTAGCGGATTCACTGAATGCCCGGCGCAAGGACAGCGCGCGCATCCTGCAGGCGGATCTGCTGAACCTGAACGAGATCCAGCGCCTGGCACGCGAGGCGGAAGAGGCCTGGGGGCGGCTGGATTACCTGGTCAACAATGCCTCGACCTTCTACGCGACCCCAGTCGGCGAGATCGATACGCAGGCATGGGATGACCTGGTCGGCTCCAACCTGAAGGCCCCCACCTTTCTGACCCAGGCCTGTGCGCCAGCGCTCGCGCGCACCCGGGGTGCGGTGGTCAACATCGTGGACATTCATGCCCTGCGCCCGCTGAAGGGTTACCCCGTGTATTCCGCGGCGAAGGCGGGACTCTGGGCCTTGACCCAGGCCTATGCCCGCGAACTGGGCCCGGACGTGCGTGTTAACGGCGTCGCACCCGGCGCGATCCTCTCGCCCGAAGACCCGAACAATGCCGGCACGCACGAGGCGATGGTCGAGCGCACCGCACTCAAACGCGAGGGTCACCCGAACGACATCGCACGCACGGTACGCTTTCTGCTGCTGGATGCGCCCTACATCACCGGGCAGGTGATCCCGGTGGACGGCGGACGCTCGGCCTCGCAGTAACGATCCGCGCGACGCGCTACACTGAGTTATCCCGAATCAAGAGAAGAGAACGGCCCATGATCGACCCCAAACGCTTTGACGATCTCGCGCGCCGGATCACCGAGAGCCTGCCGGAATCCGTGCGCCACATGCAGGAAGATGTCCAGCGTCAGGTCCGCTCGTCGCTGCAGCATGGCTTCGAGCGCATGGACCTGGTCACCCGAGAGGACTTCGACGTCCAGGTCGCGCTGCTGGAACGCACGCGCGAACGCCTGGCCGAACTGGAAGCCCGCGTGGAGGCACTCGAAGCCGAGCGCAAGACCGAGGAGTAACACGCCCCACAGAACCGCCGGGCACGGAGGCCCGGACCCGCGAATCTACGGAGGGCAAGGATGCCCATTGCCATTACCCATGCCCGCGCGGTCGCCGGCATCCAGGCACCGCTGGTCACCATCGAGACGCACCTGGCCAACGGCCTGCCGTCGTTCCAGATCGTCGGCCTGCCGGAGGCGGCCGTGCGCGAGAGCCGCGACCGCGTGCGCGCGGCCATCCAGACCAGCGGCTTCGACTTTCCCCGCCGCCGCATCACGGTCAACCTGGCCCCGGCCGACCTACCGAAGGATGGCGGGCGTTTCGATCTGGGCATCGCGCTGGGCATCCTCGCCGCCAGCCAGCAGATGCCGAGCAACGCCCTCGAGGGGCGCGAGTTTCTGGGCGAACTGGGGCTGGACGGGACCCTACGGCCGGTCGGCGGCACGCTGGCCGCCGCGCTGGCGGCCGCCGTTGACGCGCGCGAGCTGATCGTGAATCCCGAGGACGGGGCCGAGGCGGCTCTGGCCAGCGCCGCGCGGGTGCGCACGGCCAGCCACCTGATCGCGGTCTGCGCCGGACTGCAGGGCCAGGGCGAGCTGGACGAGGGCCGCCCCGTCGAAGCGGAACCGGATCGTTACCCCGACCTGGCCGACGTGCGCGGACAGCACCAGGCACGTCGCGCGCTCGAGATCGCGGCCGCCGGCGGCCACCACCTGCTGATGGTCGGCCCGCCCGGCAGCGGCAAATCGATGCTGGCCGCACGCATACCGGGCATCCTGCCACCGATGTCCGAGGCGGAGGCGCTGGAGACCGCCGCGATCCACAGCCTGCGCGACACCGGCCACCTGCAGCGCGACTGGCGCGCCCGGCCGTTCCGCTCGCCCCACCACACGGCCTCGGGGGTCGCGCTGGTCGGTGGCGGCTCCACGCCACGCCCGGGCGAGATCTCTCTGGCCCATCACGGCGTACTGTTTCTGGACGAGCTGACCGAATTCCAGCGCAGTGTGCTGGATGTCCTGCGCGAGCCGCTCGAGACCGGGACGATCCATATCGCCCGGGCCGCCCGGCAGGCAGAGTTTCCCGCACGGTTCCAGCTGGTAGCCGCGATGAACCCCTGCCCACAGGGCTTCGACTGCGACCTCGGGGCACGCTGCCAGTGTTCCCCGGAACAGATGGCGCGCCACCGGCGGCGCCTGTCCGCCCCACTGCTGGACCGTATCGACCTCGCCATCGAGGTCCCGCGCATCCCGCCACCCGAGCTGGCCACGCACGGCGCCCCCGGCGAAGACTCAGGGACCGTCGCGCAGCGCGTCGCCCTCGCCCAGGAACGTCAGCGGCAACGCCAGGGGGCACTCAATCGTGAACTGGCGGGCCAGGCGCTGGGCCAGCACGCCATTCTCGAGGCGGAGGATCGCGCGCTCCTGGACCGGGCGGCGGAGCGCTATCGGCTGTCGGCACGCGCCTACCACCGTATCCTGCGGCTCGCACGCACGATCGCCGATCTCGAACCCAGCGATCCGATCACGACCGCGCACCTGACCGAGGCGCTCAGCTATCGCGCGCTCGATCACTGGCGAACGCAGTAGGCCGCCCAAAGAAAAGGCCCGCGCGGCGACTGCCGGCGCGGGCCTCGAGACCGAGTCAGGTCCGATCAGTCTTCGAAGGTCGCGATAAAGACCGAAAGATCGGCGATGTCTTCGTCCGACAGGCGAGACGCGTTCGGCGCCATCAGGGCCGTGCGATCACCCACGGTCTCGCCGGCACGGTAGCGCACCAGCTTGTCGGCGATGTACTCGGCGGTCTGGCCGGCGATCTTCGGGAAGGCGGGTGAACCCTGGCCCTGGGCGCCGTGGCAGGCGATGCAGGTGGAGTACAGGGATTCGCCGCGGCTCACGTCACCATCATCCAGGGCGATCCCTTCCAGAGCATCGTCGTCCTCGACAGCCGCCTCGTCATCTTCGGCCACGGCCTCGTCGTTGCCGTTTTCATCGCCGTTGGCGTCTTCCGGCTCCCAGCCATGGTCAATGCCGGCTTCATCCAGCATGTAGGCGACTACCAGCTTCACTTCCTCGTCGCTCAGGCTGTCATCGCCGCCGCGAGGCGGCATCGCGCCCATGCCGCTGATGGCATTATCGAACACCTCGTCCAGGCTGCGCTCGTCGAGACGGGCGGCCCAGGCGTCGGAATCGTCCTTGATCGGGGCGTCGGAGGCGCCCGTATCGTGACAGGCTGCACAGACATTGCTGTAGATATCGCCCGGGCTCAGGTCGGCGGCCTCTTCCTCGGCATCCACGGGTCCCGAGGCCACGCGACCAATGGGCTGGATGCGCTCGGCGATGCGGTCACGCTCGGCCTCGCTGGGCTCGCCCAGCTGGAGCCCTCCCATGAAGTTCGCCAACTGGATCAACAGGTAGATCACAGTGGCGAGCAGCGCCACGGATGCGATGAACAACAACACCTTGTTACCGGTGTCCATCTTGATCGGTTGATTCGCCACTTGTCTCCCTCCGAAAGGTGCGGGCCGCGCGCGGCCGTAATGGTTCCTAGCCCAAGTCTTCCCACGCGCCAGGCGCGCAAATCGGGCGCCGAGTATAGGGCATCGTCCCGCTCGGGACCACAAACCCAGTAGGGCAGTCAAAAAATGCGCTGGACGGACCCATTCGGCGCCCCGTATCATGACCCGTCTTGCGCCCGTAGCTCAGCTGGATAGAGCGCTGCCCTCCGGAGGCAGAGGTCAGAGGTTCGAATCCTCTCGGGCGCGCCATTACGCAGAAAGGGGCCCTCGTGGCCCCTTTCTGCGTAATGGGGTGTCTGAGGGCCCGATTCGAACCTCCGTTCGAGCCGAGGCCCGCGCAGCGGGCCGACGCGCGGTACCGCCGCAGGCGGTGCCGGTCCGCAGGACCAAGCGACCGCAGGTCGCGCAGCCATCCTCTCGGGCGCGACGCCTGAACACCCCCGAGCCCAACGCCGCGCCCCCGTCGAATCAAGGCCTGCGCAGCGGCACGGCATCGCAAGTCACCCCCTCGGCGATAGCCTCGGGGCGTTCGCCGGCGCGAAGCCGTGCTTCGCGAAACCCCGGCTCACCCTCTCGGGCGCAATATCGTTGTGCTTCCCAACAGGCTCTCGCTCCACCAACCAGGCGCACCAACATCCTGAGCCGCAAATGCCACCACTCCCTTGATCCAGATCAAATCGAGGCCCCGGCAGTGGCGCTAGCGTGAGGGTGACCACTGAAATCGGGAGAGCGTGATGCTGACGGAAATCATGTTTCAATCGCCCATCGGAATCCTGACGATCCTGACCCTCGTGGGCATCGTGGCGTTCTTCGTGTATGTCGGATACTTCATCCTGCACGGCATGCACGAACAGGACGACAAGACGAAGTAACAAAGCCGAGTTTGCTGTACACCATAAAGAAACGGGCCAGGATTCTGGCCCGTTTCTGGTTGCGTGTTCGCTTCCCAACCTCCCGGCGGTTCACCGGCAATATACCGGATAACCGCGGGTAGCTGGCCGGCATTACGAGCCGGAGCCCCCGGGGGTATCCCCCAGTTCCCAGCGGCGCGCGTCGGTCGGGTCGGTGGCCGGCGCAACCGCGGCTCGGCCGCGAGCGGGCTCGGCCAGGGAGTTGGTGCAGGTCTGGGCCCCGTGGTACAGACGCACGACGTGCTTGGCCTCGGCGAAGAACAACCAGCGTTCCATGCCGATGCCAATCAGGCTCGAGACCGCCGCCAGCCAGGCGATGCCCGCCGGGGCACCCGACAGGATCGACGCGAACACCAGGACCGGGGCCACAAAGCCGAGCAGGAAGACACCCATCTTCACGTTGTCGATGGTGTCCTTGCGCGGGTCGTAGCCAAACTCGTCGGTCAGGAAGGTGCCGGCCGTGTGGCCGGTATCCAGCAGACGCACGGTGGCCCGGTTGAAGGTCGTGGCGGTGTTGATCGTCGGGCCGTTCACGCGCGAGATCCAGAAGTAGTAGATCCCCTTGAGCACGGCGGCGGCGACCAGCGCGACCATCGCAACACCCGCATGCAGCGTCGTGGCATTGCCAAACACGGTGGCAATCGCGGCAAACAGCGTGGTGCCGGTCGCGATGCCCAGCATGATGTAGTTGGCCGGGGTCAGCGCGGTATTCCACTGGCGGATGGTCTTCAGACAACCGTAGATCATGCCGGTGGAGAACAGGGTGATCACGGCCAGCACGGCGGCGATCACCCCTGCCAGTGCCGGCAGTGGCCCGATGGCCGCGCCCTGCAGCAGGACGCCCAGGCCATAGATCCCGGCGAAGGGATAGAACAGCACCGCGAACACGGCCTCGCGCGACAGCCAGGAGGTCTTGAAGCGCATGAACGAGCGCCAGGCGTTCTTCTTGTTCGCCAGGTGGCCGGTGGAGAGCATCAGCCCCAGGGTGATCATCCCCAGCGACGCCGCGCCGTGCGCCAGCAGCTCGCCATGGCTCATGGCCGGGCCGATGCCCGCGAGATGGAAGGCCGCCAGCAGGATGAACAGGCCGTAGCCGGCACCGGAGATGACGGTAAACAGGATGACGGAAAATGCCGGATGCATATGAATTCTCCCGATCGGGCCGCGCCTAGCGCGCGACCATCTTGTTGACCCAGTCCTTCACCGAGCTGACCACGCGGTTGGCCCGCACGTCGTCGATGGGAATGGGACGGGTGATACGCGGGGGCAGATAGGTGTTGACCGGCTTGTAGCCCAGCTCCGGCATCTGCTTCACACCGCCGCGCTCGCGCACCAGGCGGCTGACCTCGGAGTTGTCGTCGTCGAAGTCACCGAAAAACCGGGCATGGGCCGGGCAGGTGATCACGCAGGCGGGCTGGCGCTCTTCCGGCGGCAGCTGCTCGTCGTAGATGCGGTCCACGCACAGGGTGCACTTCTTCATTACGCCGTCTTCGCGGTCCAGCTCGCGCGCGCCATAGGGGCAGGCCCAGGCGCAGTAGTTGCAACCCATGCACTTGTCCTGGTCGACCAGCACGATGCCGTCTTCCGGACGCTTGTAGGAGGCGCCGGTCGGGCAGACATTCACGCAGTCGGCATGCTGGCAGTGCATGCAGGACATCGGGATGTTCACGGTCTTGTTGTTGGGGTAGTCCCCGACCTCGTAGTGGCGCACACGGTTGAACCAGACGCCGCTCGGGTCCTCGCCGTACGGGCGATAGTCGGTCAGCGCACCGGTGGTGCCACTGGTGTTCCACTGCTTGCAGGCCACCGCACAGGCGTGGCAGCCCACGCAGGTGTCCATGTCGATTACGAGTCCAAGTCGCATACAACTACTCCTCAAATTTCCTCGGGCCGCCGGCCGGGGCCGGCGGCGTGGCCCAGATCCGTGATACCTAGCGGTCTTCGTCCAGCGAGCCGCGGGTCAGCACGTCACGGATGGAACGATTCAGGTGCACCGGCTTGTGCGCGGCGTAGCGCAACTGGTCCGGGGCCTCGGTCATGCCGGGGGCCGGCTTGACCGTCTCGAAGTCGGGCCAGGTGCTGGTCTCTTCCGGATCGGCCGGGGTGATCTTGACCTTCAGGTCGTACCACGCGGCCTGGCCGGTCACCGGATCGGAGTTGGTGATCTGGTCCACCGGATCGCCCTTCTTCGGCAGCAGCTCGCTGATCAGGTGGTTCATCAGGAAGCCCTTGTTGGACTCGTTCGCATCCGGCTTGAGGCCCCAGGCACCCTTCTGCTTGCCGATGGCGTTCCAGGTCCAGACGGTGCTCGGCTCGCAGCCCTCGATCAGCTTGACCTGCACGCGGACACGGCCGTTGTGCGACTCCATCCACACCCAGGACAGGTCCTCAATGCCCATGGACTCCGCCTTACCGCGGTTCATGTACAGGTAGTTCTGGGCGCAGATCTGGCGCAGCCAGGCGTTCTGCGAATCCCAGGAGTGGTACATGAACATCGGGCGCTGGTTGACCGCGTAGAACGGGTACTCGTCCTCGTCGATCCGGGTCTGCTCCAGCGGCTTGTGCCAGATCGGCAGCGGATCGAAGAACTGGGTCAGGCGATCCTTGTGCTCCTGCTTGGTCGGCTGCGGGCCGTCATACAGGCCCTGGCCGGCCAGCTTGAAGCGCTGCTGGGTCTCGGAGTAGAGCTCGATCGTGATCGGATCGGTCTTGCCCACCCAGCCGGCGTGCTTGGCCAGCTCCAGGTACTCCTTGTTCGCGTAGCGGTAGAACTGCTGGTTCGGCGCCAGGTGATGCACGAAGAACCCCTGGTTCTCGATGTACGCCTCCCACTGCTTCGGGTTCGGCTCGCCACGCAGGTGGGTCTGGCCGTCCTTGCCGCGGTAGCCGGACAGGAAGCCGATGCCCGGCTCCTTCTCGAAGTTGACGATGAAGTCCTTGTAGTCCGCGAACTTGCGGCTGCCGTCATCGTTGGTGAACGCCGGGAACTTCAGACGCCCGGCCAGCTCGACCATCACCTCCTGCCACGGACGCACGTCGCGATCGACCTCGAGGATCGGGTGGCGGATGGAGTCCGCCGCCGCGGCCGGCTCGGAGATCGGACGGTCCAGCATGGAGATGGTGTCGTAGCGCTCCAGATAGGTCGTGTCCGGGAGCACCAGATCGGCAAAGTTGACCGTCTCCGAATGGAACGCGTCCGCGACCACCAGGAACGGGATCTTGTACTCGCCGCTGTCGTCCTTGGCCCGCAGCATGTCCATCACCTCGGCGGTATTCATCGAGGAGTTCCAGGACATGTTCGCCATGAAGAAGATCAGCGTGTCGATCGGGTACGGATCGCCGTTGACCGCGTTGGTCACCACCATGTGCATCAGGCCATGGTTGGAGATCGGGGCATCCCAGGAGAAGGCCTTGTCGATACGCAGTGGGTTGCCGTCGTCATCGATGACCAGGTCCTCCGGCGCGGTCGGAAAACCGAGCGGCGGGCTCTTCAGCGGGGTGTTCGGCGCGCATTCCTTGGCCGGCTTGATGCCCGGCGGGACGTGCTTGGGATACGGCGGCTTGGCCAGATGACCGCCGGGGCAGTCCACCGAACCCAGCATGATCTGCAGCAGATGGATCGCGCGGCAGGTCTGGAAGCCGTTGGAGTGCGCGGAGATGCCGCGCATCGCGTGCATGGAGACCGGACGGCCGAACACCTTGTCGTGCTTGCGGCCCCAGGAGTCGGTCCACTCGATGTCGAGTTCGATCGTCTCCTTGAACGCGACGTGGGCCATCTCCAGGGCCAGGCGCTCGGTCTGGTCGGCCGGAACGCCGGTGATCTTCGCAGTGTTTTCCGGGGCATATTCCTCGGACAGGTAACGCTCGGCCAGCAGCGTCATCACGGTCTTGACCGGGCGGCCGTCGGGCGCGGTGTACTCGCCGAACAGCGCCGGCTTGATGTCGACCTGGGTGCCGTCGACGAACGCTTCCTGCTCCAGTTCCCAGACCAGCGGGTTGCCGGCCTCGTCACGCAGGATCAGGCCATCGCCCTTCTGCCCCGGGGTCTGCACCACCAGCTGGGTGGCGTTGGTGTAGCGCACCAGGAAGTCCCAGTCGAACTGGTCGTTCTTCAGCAACACGTGCAGCATCGACAACGCGAACAGGCCGTCGGTACCGGGCTTGATGCCCACCCACTCGTCGGCAATCGCCTGGTAGCCGGTGCGCACCGGGTTGATCGCGACGAACTTGCCGCCGCGGCGCTTGAGCTTCTCCAACCCGATCTTGATCGGGTTGGAGGCATGGTCTTCCGCCACGCCCCAGAGCATGTGGTACTTGGTGCGGTCCCAGTCGGGGTCGCCGAATTCCCAGAACGCGAAACCGGTGGTGTACAGACCGCCAGTGGCCATGTTGACCGAGCAGAAACCACCGTGGGCCGCCCAGTTGTAGGTACCGAACTGGGTCGCCCAAAGACCGGTCAGGGCCTGCATCTGGTCGCGGCCGGTGAAGAACGCCAGCTTGCGCGGGTCGGTCTCGCGGATCTTCTGCAGACGCGTGGACAGCATGTCCAGGGCCTCGTCCCAGGAGATCGGCTCGAACTCGCCGGCGCCACGCTCGGTGCCCGGCTTGCGGCGCATCGGCTGGTGCAGGCGCGCCGGGGACTGCTGCTTCATGATGCCGGCGTTGCCCTTGGCGCAGAGCACACCCTTGTTGATCGGGTGGTGCCGGTTGCCCTGGATATAGCGGACCTTGTTGTTCTGGACCGTAACCTTGATGCCGCAGCGGCAGGCACACATGTAGCAGGTGGTGTACTTGATCTCCTGCTCGCTGTGGTTCTCGAACTCGGGTAAGGCACTCATTCAGGCGACCCCATAGATTATGGTTTGCTTATTCACGCTCGGCATATTGGCCATAAAGCGGACTTTTGGCCAACGAAAAGTTCTTATCTAGAAATAAGCAAAAATAATCTACGAGAGAATTTATTTATTGCCACGTCGAATCTGGGGCCTTGTTGTGGCAATCACGGAAAAGTGGTCTACGATGTGTACCATGAAACATATCGCCCCCATCGGCAGGACGGGACACCCCATGGAAGAACGACTCAAGGACGAGAATGCGCTGGTCGACGCCTTCGGCCGCCGTATCGAATATGTCCGTCTCTCGGTCACCGACCGCTGCGACCTGCGCTGCTTCTACTGCATGCCCAAGGGCTTTCGTGACTTCGAGGAGCCGGAGCACTGGCTGAGCTTCGACGAGATCGAACGCGTGATGGGGGCCTTCGGGCGGCTTGGCACCCGCCGCGTGCGCCTGACCGGCGGCGAGCCGCTGGTCCGCAAGAACCTCCCGGACCTGGCCGCACGCCTGAACGCCCTGCCCGGCATCGACGACATCTCGCTGTCCACCAATGCCACGCGCATGGCGCGCCATGCCCAGGAGTTGAAGGATGCCGGCGTGGCCCGCATCAACGTCAGCCTCGACTCGCTCAAGCCCGAGGTCTTCAAGGAGATCACCGGCGGGAAGCTGGAAAAGGTCCTGGACGGCCTGATGGCATCCAAGGCCGCCGGGCTCGACCCGATCAAGATCAACATGGTGGTAATGGGCGGGATCAACGAGCCGGAGGTCGAGGACATGGTCGACTTCTGCATCGAACACGGCTTCACCCTGCGCTTCATCGAGACCATGCCGATGGGCGATACCGGGCGCGAGGCGAAAGAGGGTCACTACGTGAACCTGCAGGACGTGCGCGCCCGCCTGGAACAGCGCTACAACCTGGTACCCGGCGTGATGCCCGGCGGCGGCCCGGCCCGCTACATGCAGATCCCGGATACCGACGTGCGCATCGGCTTCATCACGCCGATCTCACAGCACTTCTGCGACACCTGCAACCGCGTACGCCTGTCGGTCGACGGCACCATCTACACCTGCCTGGGCAACGACCACAGCCTGAACCTGCGCCCCTACCTGCGTGAAGGCTGCAGCGATGCGGAACTCGAAGAACTGGTGATCCAGGCGATCAACCTGAAGCCCGAGCGTCACGAGTTCTCGGAACGCCCGGAGAAGGTCATGCGCTTCATGTCCATGACCGGCGGCTGACACCACCGCGAGAGCTCACCGCAACAAGAACCCCAACAAGAAAGGTCCATCTCGCTGGACGGGCCTTTCTTGTTCAGGGCCCGGCCACCACGGTGACTAGCTGAGCACCCCGCGCAGGATGAAGAAGAACACGATGGCGAGGATCGCCCCGGCCGGCAGGGTCACGATCCAGGACATGAAGATCATGCGCACCAGGCGCAGGTCGATCGCCGCGATCCCGCGCGCCATGCCAACACCGAGGATTGCCCCCACCAGCGTATGGGTAGTGGAGATCGGCAGCCCGGTACCGGAGGCCAGCACGACGGTTGCGGCCGCCGCCGCAGTGGCCGCGTAACCGCGGCTCGGGGTGAGCTGGGTGATGCCGGTGCCAACCGTGGCGATCACCTTGTGGCCATAGGTGAACAGCCCGAAGACGATCCCGAAACCACCCAGCAACAGCACCCACATCGGCACCACGGTCTCCGGGTCCACCTCGCCGGTGTGGATCACATCCACCACCGCCGCCAGCGGCCCGACCGCGTTCGCCACGTCGTTGGAGCCCAGCGCAAAGGCCATCGCGCAGCCGGTCACGACCATCATCACGCCGAAGACCTTCTCGACATCGCTGAAATGCGAGCCATGGGCTTGCGGGGAGATCTCCTCGAAACGCAGGCGCCGAATCGCGAGGAGCCCAACCGCCACCACTCCCAGGCTGATCAGCACGGCAAACCCGTAGGCCTGCGCGGTGGTCAGGTCCAACCCGACATGCGTCAGCCCCTTGAACATCGTGACCAGCGCGGTGACGAGGGCCGTCAGGAAGATGTACAGCGGGGCCCAGCGCTTGGCGTTTTTCAGGGGGTCGACGGTATCCAGGATCAGCAGCTGAATGCTGCGGAACAGCGCGAAGGCGATCATGCCGCCGATCATCGGCGAAAGCACCCAGGAGATCGCGATGGTCCCGACGCGCTCCCAGCGCACCACCTCGAATCCGAGGCCCACCACCGCAAAGCCGATGATCGCGCCGATGATGGAGTGCGTGGTGGAGACCGGCCAGCCGAAATAGGAGGCGGTCAATAGCCAGGTGCCCGCTGCCGCCAGGGCCGCGAGCATGCCGAAGACCAGTAACGAGGGACTGTCCGCAAGCAGAGCCGAGTCCACCATCCCGCTACGGATGGTCTGCGTGACCTCGCCGCCCGCCAGCCAGGCCCCGGCGAACACGAACACCGCGGCCACAAAGACCGCCTGGCGAATGTTGAGGGCCCGCGAGCCGACCGAGGTACCCATCGCATTGGCGACATCGTTGGCGCCGATGCCCCAGGCCATGAAGAGCCCGAAGATGACTGCAAGGCCGAGCAACAGGGTGTCGTATTCCATGCCGTCTGCGTCAGTTGGTGGCGGTGTTTACTTGGCCAGCATCAGTTGCAGGCGGCTGCCCACGCGCTGGGCCAGATCGGCCAGCTCGCCAATGGAGTCAATCACGCGGTACATGAACATCACGTTCACCGGGGGCAGCTCCGCCTCCTGGGCAAACAGGATCTCGCGCACCTCGCGTTGCGCCTCGTCGGATTCGTGCTCGATCTGGTCGAGCTCGGTCAGGATGTCATTGACCACCTCGACCTCGTGCCCGCGAAAGCCCGCCTCGACCAGTTCGTCGAGCTCGTCGACCGCACGGCCAGCCTGATTCACCGCATCCACACTGCGGTCCAGAAAGCGTTGCAACGGATCCTGCATATTGGCCGGGAACTGCATCTGACGTCCGAGCATCAACCCCGCGATGTCCTTGGCCATGTTCGCGATACGGTCCTGGATCAGCAGGGTATCGAGCACGTCGCGCCGCGACATCGCCAGCATCATCCCCTTGGGCAGGTGCAGCCGCAGATCCTTCTTCAGGCGGTCCGCCTCGTGTTCGAGCTTGACGATCTTCCGCTGCTGAGCGCGCGCAGTATCCCAGTCGTCCCGGGCCATGGCCTCGATGAACGGCGGGAGCTCGGCGATGCAGGCACGAACCTTCTCCATGTGCGCCTGCAAGGGGCGCACCGGCGAACGGCCAAACAGTTCGAAGACGAAGTTCTTGGGGCTCATGGCGGCGCGAAGAATGTCACAAAGGCGCAATGTACCGCAAAACAACCCTCGATACCCTGTCCCCTGCAGGCGAATGCGCGCCGCGTGCGCTACACTCGCGATCAGAGCTGGGGGTGCCCGCGCCATGTGCCGGGCTGAGAGAGTCCCCTAGGGAAACACGGACCAATGTACACGCTCGCGTTGGTGCCTCAGGTTTTCCGAGACAAGGCGCGCCGTGCAGCGGGTAGTGGTTCTACCCGCAAGCGGTGCAACGCAGGATCGGGGAACCTGGGGCACCAACCCGCAACTTAATCAACGAGGGGGCTTGGCCGCCCGTTGTTGATCAAAAGCGGGCGCGCGCACGGCGTTGCGGCTCCCTTGTGCAGAATGACTGCACGGCAGTCGCCGCGCCTTGTTCGCACGCAAAAGCGACTCGAGCGCGAGCGTGTACATTGGTCCGTGTTTCCCCGCACCTGAACCGGTTAACACCGGCGGAGGGAAGCTCGGTCAACGGTCTGCTGTACCCGGGGTTCCTGCTCCCGCGATCGCCCTGCCCGCGCTCCCTTCGCCTCACGCGACAGCAGAGGTCCAATCATGAGCGCCATCCCCGAGTCGTTTGCCCGCAAGACCGCCGAGGTCTCCGCAGAAGTCACCCGCCCGTTCCCGAACTCCGAGAAATGCTACGTCGAGGGTTCGCGCGCGGACATCCGCGTGCCGTATCGCGAGGTCGCGCAGACACCGACGATGACCTCCGGCACGCCCGAGGACAATCCGCCAATCCCGGTCTACGACACCTCCGGCCCCTACACCGATCCAGAGGCGAGTATCGACCTGACCCGCGGACTGCCGGACCTGCGCGGCGGCTGGATCGACGAACGCGGCGACACCGAGTGGCTGGACGGCCCTAGCTCGGAGTACGGCCGCGCCCGCGCCGCCGACCCGGAGCTGGCGAGCCTGCGCTTCGAGCACATCCGCCCGCCGCGCCGCGCGAAGGCCGGCGCGAACGTCTCGCAGATGCACTACGCCCGGAAGGGCATCATCACCCCGGAGATGGAGTACGTCGCGATCCGGGAGAACAACCGCCTCGAGGCGCTGCGCGCCGACCCGCGCTACCAGAAGCTGCTGCGCCAGCACGCCGGCGAGTCCTTCGGCGCCTCGATTCCGGAAGAAATCACCCCCGAGTTCGTGCGCGAGGAGATCGCCCGCGGCCGCGCGATCATCCCGGCGAACATCAATCACCCCGAGCTCGAGCCGATGATCATCGGCCGCAACTTCCGGGTGAAGGTGAACACCAACATCGGCAACTCCGCGGTCACCTCCTCGATCGAGGAGGAGGTTGAAAAACTCGTGTGGTCCGCGCGCTGGGGCGGTGACACCCTGATGGACCTGTCCACCGGCAAGAACATCCACGAGACCCGCGAGTGGATCCTGCGCAACTCGCCGGTACCGATCGGCACCGTGCCGATCTACCAGGCGCTGGAGAAGGTCGACGGCAAGCCCGAGGACCTGACCTGGGAGCTGTTCCGCGACACCCTGATCGAGCAGGCCGAGCAGGGCGTGGACTACTTCACCATTCATGCCGGCGTGCGCCTGCAGTACGTACCGCTGACCGCCGACCGCGTGACCGGCATCGTCTCCCGCGGCGGATCGATCATGGCCAAGTGGTGCCTGGCGCATCACCAGGAGAACTTCCTCTACACCCACTTCGACGAGATCTGCGAGATCATGAAGGCGTTCGATGTCTCCTTCTCGCTGGGCGACGGCCTGCGCCCCGGCTGCCTGGCCGACGCCAACGACGCCGCCCAGTTCGGCGAGCTGGAGACCCTGGGCGAGCTGACGCAGAAGGCCTGGGCGCAGGACGTGCAGGTGATGATCGAGGGCCCCGGCCACGTCCCGCTGCAAAAGGTCAAGGAGAACGTCGACAAGGAGCTGGAGGACTGCTTCGAGGCGCCGTTCTACACCCTCGGCCCACTGGTGACCGACATCGCCCCGGCCTACGACCACATCACCTCCGGCATCGGCGCGGCCAACATCGGCTGGTACGGCACCGCGATGCTCTGCTACGTGACACCGAAAGAACATTTGGGCCTGCCCAACAAGCAGGACGTGCGCGACGGCATCATCACCTACAAGATCGCTGCCCATGCCGCCGATCTGGCCAAGGGCTTCCCCGGCGCGCAACTGCAGGACAACGCACTCAGCAAGGCGCGCTTCGAGTTCCGCTGGGAGGACCAGTTCAACCTGGCACTGGACCCGGAGCGCGCGCGCGAATTCCACGACGAGACCCTGCCGAAGGAGGCGCACAAAGTCGCCCACTTCTGCTCCATGTGCGGGCCGAACTTCTGCTCGATGAAGATCACCCAGGACGTGCGCGACTACGCCGCGGCGCAGGGCATCAGCGCGGACGAGGCCCTGCAGAAGGGCATGCAGGAGAAGGCGGTGGAATTCGTCGAGAAGGGCGCGGAGATCTACCGGAAGGCCTGACGGTCCGTTAACGAAATCTGGCTGGCCAGACAGAGCAGGCCAGCCAGAATCGAGAACTGATACCAAATTCGCAAGGAAGCGCTACCGATCGGTCGTTAAGCGCAACCCGTCACTGGCTCCAGACAGGTGGGGCGTCTACGCTTTGTGTACTGCGCCCAGCATCAATCGGCTGCCGGGAGGAGTACGGCATGGCGACCACCCGTTGCCTTCGTAGCGCCATTGCCCTTGCCGCGGTGCTGGCCGTCTGTCAGGTCGGGACGGCCGCGGCCGAGGAAGACGGGATGGCCCGACAGTGGGCGGAAACCTCGGTCTTCGCCTATGGCGCGCGCTGGACCGACACCCGCTTCGTCGAAATCCTCCGTTTCCAGACCGAGATGCAGGACTCGCACCTGGCGGCGGTCGGCATCTCCCGCCGCCTGCACCGCTTCGGTGACCACCTGCATCTCGAAGGCGAGGTCAACGTCGCCCGGCACTGGGGTCAGCAGGATCACTTCGAACTGAACGCGGCCGCCAACCTCCGCTGGACCCGTTTCCCCTGGGACCACCTGGTGGACACCTCGGCTGCCTGGGGCATAGGCCCCTCGCGTGCCTTCGGCGAGCCAGTCATCGAAGATAGCCGCCCCAGCCGCACACAGGCATTCATGATGGCCGAAATCGCCTTCGCCCCTCCCGCGTCGCGGGACAGTTCCTGGGAAGCCTTCCTGCGCATCCATCACCGTTCCGGCGTCTTTGGTGTGGTCAGCGACGCCAGCGGCTCCAATTTCATCGCCACCGGACTACGCTTCCACTTCGGCCCCCGATAACGCGCGACTTGGCTCACCAGCCGCCGTCTGATCCGACTCAATGCGGCTTGCAAGGACTCTCGGCAGCGGGAGTGCGGCCTCGGTGTTCGCCCTGGTGGCCCCACCGCGAGGCATGCTCACATCCAGAGTCCGACACTACTGTGTACGAGTCTCCTTGATCAGCGTACCTCTAGGCGGTTGCGGCCGTTCTTCTTGGCCGCGTACAGGGCCTGGTCGGCCCGATCGAAGGTGTCGACCATACGTTCGCCCGGACGGTGTTCGGTCACGCCGAAGCTTGCCGTCCGCCGGCCTACCGTGTCGAAGTCGAAGGCATTGATCCGGGCCTGCAGGTCGCGGGCAGCCACCTGCGCCTGCGCGATATCGGTTTGCGGCAGCAGCACGAAGAACTCCTCGCCGCCAATCCGGCCAATGGCATCCACCTTCCGCAGATTCTGGCGCAGCAGGTCGGCGAACTGCCGTAGCACCCTGTCGCCGGCATTGTGGCCCCAGGTATCGTTCACCGCCTTGAAGTGGTCAATGTCGATCAGGATCACGGAAAACGGCTGGCCATAGCGTTCGGTACGGGCACGTTCCTCCTCGAACAGTTGTTCGGTGTGCGCCCGGTTCGACAACGAGGTCAGTTCGTCGATCTGCGCGGAACGCTCGAGCTGGCGTTGTTGCAGGAAGGTGTGCTTGCGGGCGCGCTCCAGAATGAAGGCACTGAGTCCGCCAAACGAGAAGGCGGCCAGCACCCACAGTAGATGCAGCTGTATCAATTCGCCCTGCATGGGTTGGTGGAAGGCAGCCGCAATCACCAACGCAACGATTGCGATCGCGGCAATGGATGCCTGACGCAGGGGCAGACCCGATATTGCAAAGGTCCACATGATGCTGAGATAGATCTCGGGGGCGAACACCAGGAACTGCGGCGATCCCGTATTGAGATAGAGATTGGCGCCATTCGCGACGACCGGCGCCACCATCAGCAGGGCCCACATCGGCCGCTGCAGGGATGCCCGGAAGCTCATCGCGGCCACCGCCAGCAGCATTCCGGGCACCAGGGCCGCATGAGCGAGCAGCCTCGCGCTGTGCAGGTCGGTCGCCACCGACTGCTCGACGGCGCTGAACAGGAAGTACATCAGGGCCGTCAGAAGCGCGATGTAACGGACCTGCGGGATGCGCACCTGGCGATGCCAGGTATCGAACGCCCGCCGGACGGTCAAGTCTTCCTGGTGCAGCGGATCCCTCAGGGCCCGCAGGCGCCTGGTGCTACCCAATCGCCGACTCCTTTCGTTGTTCGGGCGCGCAAATACCCGGCCCTGCACTTCCCCCGCGCACCCAACGAACAGGTCTGGGCGAGGCATGCTCGTTGAAAGTGGCGAGCCTCTGAAACCGCGATTACATAGCGCCGGCGGCCATACCGCCCAAGCCCATCATGCCGATACCGAAAAGCATACCGACGACCATCAGGATCAAATAGATCAGCAGCAGCACTCCGAAGATGGTGAAGTAGATTCGCAGTCGGCTCAGTGCGTACTTGATCTCCAGCGGGTCGGCGCTGTCGAAGGCGCGCTGCGAGGCGCCTGCCGCCTGCATCAGTACCACTCCGGCCCAGATCGGGATCCAGGCAATCAGGATGCCGACAATGGACAGGGCGGTAAGCACACCCGAGATGATCAGCATCACGCCGATCAACTGCATCCAGAACTTGCCCCGAACCAGTGGTTCGATCAACTCGCGAAGCTGCGGGTTGGCTGCGGAATCTGCTTCCATGCGAATACTCCTGGCTGTTGTGTTGGCGCGCCTTCGAGCATAGCAGCACGGCCGACGCGCCGTGCATTGTTCGCCATGGGAGCGAAGGGCATACTCGGGCGGGTACTACCGTAGCTGCGCAATGGAGGCCGCATGAGTGATCAGGGACGAGACAAGGGGCGCGAGCGTAGTGGGCCGCAGGGGACCATGCTGTTCCAGGGCGCAGCGCTCCCCGAGACTGAAACCAGCGAAGAACAATCGCACACCCCGCCCGGCGGACACCCCGTGCTGGTGGGTGTCGTCGGCCCCTTCCGCCAGCAGCGCCTGACCCTCAAGCCCGGCAAGCAGTCGGTTGGCCGCCAGGGGGACAACGACATCGTGCTGCAGGAGGACAGTGTCTCGTCCCAGCACGCCTGGCTGGTCAATGACAGCGGGGCCTGCCGCGTGGTCAACCTGCTCTCGACGAACGGCACCTGGGTCAACGAGCGCAAGGTCCACGAGGCCACATTGAACGATGGCGACCATGTTCGCTTCGGGCGCGCGGAATTCATCTTCCGGCATCGCGATGATGGTTCGGAGGTGGTGCCCACCAGTGGCGTGCGGCGATCTTCCTGGCGCTGGATCGGACTGGCAGTCGCCATCCTCGTGCTCGCCGCAGTCGCGCGCGTCCTCCTCGAGAGCACCTGAGCGAGCAGCCCGGCGTGCAGCGGATCGGTCGCTACGGCGTAGGCGAGGAGATCGGCCGCGGGGCCATGGCCGTGATCTATCGCGGTTACGACCCGGAGATTCGGCGCGAACTCGCGATCAAGTGCCTTCAGGATGACTACGCCAGCCGGCCCGAGTATCGCCGACGGTTTCTGGCCGAGGCCCGCGCGGCGGGTACGCTGACCCACCCGGGGATCGTGACGATTTTCGACGTCGGCGAGTCCGACGATCGCCCGTTCATCGCAATGGAACTGCTGGACGGCATCACGCTCGCCGCATTCGCCAGCCAGTTTCGGCCGCTGCTGCTGCGCAACGTGTTGAAGATCGCGATCCAGCTGACCGAGGCGCTGGATTACGCCCATCGCAATGGTGTGGTGCATCGCGACATCAAGCCGGAGAACATCCTCGTCACCAGCGCCACGGTGAACATCAAGGTGATGGACTTCGGTATCGCCCAGACGCTGAACGACCCCGCCTGGCGAGCCGACTCGGACGGCTATGTCGCGGGCTCGCCCCACTACATGGCTCCGGAGCAAATTCGCGGCCGGCCCACCGATGCCCGCGCGGACCTCTACTCGGTGGGCGTCGTCCTGTATGAGCTGCTCACGGGTTCGACACCATTTCGCGGACACGAGGTGGAGGGACTACTGACCCGAGTGGTGCGCGACCCGGCACCGCCCTTGCGGCCGGTTGTCCGGGATTGTCCGCCCGAGTTGATCGACCTGGTCGAACGCCTGCTGGAGAAGCAGCCAGAGCAGCGCTACCAGTCGGCCGGGGAACTGCTGGTGGACCTGCAACGCATCGATGAAGAGCGCTTGGAACGCGAGCGTGCCGGAGCCGGCCGACGGATCATCCCCTTGCGTTGGCGCTGGCCCGCGATACTCGGGGCGACGGTAGCCATCACCCTGCTGTTCGCCGGCACCCTCGTACAGCAAAAACAAAACGAGGTGCTCACCGACCTGGCCTTTGACTACGGCGCCACACTGGCGCAGATCATCTCGGTGGAGAGTGCGGAAGACCTGCTGCTGGAGGATGCTGTTGCCGTACAGGGGCGGCTGCGCGACATGCAGAACAATCGCGAGATCGCGCTGTTGAGTGTGGCCGACCACCGGGGACGGGTGGTGGCGAGCAGCGATGACGCATCGCTTGGCGGTGCGTTTGAGTCCCCTCCCGACGAAGACCTGCTGACCCGACGCGCGGAACAGGCGATCTGGGCCAGGGAGGGCCCGGACGGACGCGAGATGTTCGTGTTCGAGGCGCCGGTGCGTTTCCAGGAGATGGAGATCGGGCGGCTGCAGGTGGGGCTTTCGACCCGCTCGCTGCGCGCCGCCAATCAGACCACACTGCTAGCCCTGACGTTGCTGGCACTGGTGACGCTGCTCGCCGTGTCGATCGGCGCCTATGTGCTTGCCCGACGCTTGCAGGCACCCCTCGATACCCTGCGCGGCGCCCTGGATCAGATCGGACAGGGTCGACTGGACACGCGCATCCGCACGCAGCGAAGCGATGACTTCGAGCGGGTATACGCCGCCTACAACGCAATGGCGGACTCGCTGGAAGCCCGGGTGAAACAGCGCCAGGCTCCACGACAGGACCCGCATGCGGAGGCCGACAGCGAGCGAACACTGGTACTGGAGGAAGAAGGCGAGCCTGTACGCTCGGAACGCAATCCACCCGCCTGAGCGAGGCGCCCCCGACTAGAGAAGCTCGGTGTCGTCGTGCGAGTAGGGCGGCGAGCAGCTGCACAGGATATGCAGTGGCTCGGCCCCGATGTTGCGGATGTTGTGCGGGGTGCCGGGATGGATGCACACGGTATCCCCAACGGTCACCTCGAAGGTCTCCTCGCCGAGCCGCATTTCGCCGCGTCCGCGGGTAATGTGATAGAGCTCCTCGGTCTTCGCATGGCGATGCAGGTGCGTGGTCGCACCCGGCTCCACGACCGCTTCGGCCAGACTCTGGGCCGCATTGCCGTGGCTGTCCGGGTGCATCAGCTCGCGAATCTCGGAACCGTCCTTCGTGTCATAGGCCGGGATGTCGGTGTAGCGCGTGCGCATGATCCGCCTCACGCGGGCTCCGGGACTTCCTCGAGCAGCAGGCTGGTCCCGCCCATCGCCGCAGGCTTGGGCACGCCCATCAGCTCCAGAACGGTCGGGGCCACATCGGCCAGGCCGCCACCGGTGCGCAGGCGCCAGCGCTGCGAGTCGGTGATCATGCACATCACCGGGTAGATCGTGTGCTGTGTGTGCGGGTCGCCCGTCACCGGATCGACATATTCGTCGCAGTTGCCGTGGTCGGCGGTCACGATCACGGAATACCCGGCCTCCTTCGCGGCGTCCAGCACGCGCCCGACCTCGCGGTCCAGCGCCTCCACCGCCTCGATCAGTGCCTCGCGCTTGGCCGTATGGCCCACCATGTCGCCATTGGCAAAGTTGACCAGGATGAAGCCGTAGCGACCGCTCTCCATCGCCTGGATGGTCTCGTCGGCCACCTCGACCGCGCTCATCTCCGGCTGCTCGTCGTAGGTATCCACCGCCGGCGAGGGCACCATTACCCGCTGCTCACCCGCGTACGGTTCTTCCTTGCCGCCATTGAAGAAAAAGGTGACGTGGGCGTACTTCTCGGTCTCTGCGCAGTGAAACTGCGGGATGCCGGCCGACGCAATGGTGCTCCCCAGGGTGGTCGAAGGACGCTCCGGCGGGAAGGCGATCGGCGACAGAAATCGCGGGTCGTACTCGGTCAGACAGGTCTCGGCCACCGGGCGGAAATCTCCCCGATCGAAGCCGTCGAAGTCGTCCAGACCCAGCGCCGCCGTCAACTGACGCGGCCGGTCGTTGCGGAAGTTGAACAACACGCAGACCGCATCCTGTCCGAGCGGGGCCCCGCCATTGATAATGCGGGGATTGATGAACTCGTCGTCCTCGCCGGCGGCGTAGGCGGCCTCGATGGCCTCGCGTGCAGAGTTGGCGGGCTCGCCCTCGGCGTAGGCGATCGCGCGGAAGGCCTTTTCGGTGCGGCTCCAGCGCTTGTCGCGATCCATGGCGTAATAGCGGCCACAAACCGTGGCGATGGCCCCGCCGGCACTCGCGAGTTCTTCTTCCAGCGGGTCGAGGTAATTGAGCGCGGAACGCGGCGCCGTATCGCGCCCGTCGGTGATCATGTGGACCATCGGGCGCGCGCCCTCACGCTGGCAGATCTCGACCAACGCGCGCAGGTGGCGGATATGGGAGTGCACGCCGCCATCGGACACCAGGCCGATCAGGTGTAGCGGCAGGTCATTATTGGCGGCCGCTCTTGCCGCACTGACCAGGGCATCGTTCTCGAAAAAGCTGCCTTCGGAAATGGCATCGTCGATGCGCACCAGATCCTGGTTGATCACGGTGCCCGCGCCCAGTGTCAGGTGCCCCACCTCGGAGTTGCCCATCTGGCCATCCGGCAACCCGACGGCGCGGCCACAGGCATCCAGCGTGGTGTGGGCATGGGTGGACAGGTACTCGTCGAGGCGGGGTGTGTTGGCCTCGGCATAGGCATTGTTCACCTTGGAGGGGTTTACGCCCACCCCGTCCATGACGATCAGCAGGACAGGGCGGCGGGGGGTCGGACGCGGGTCGGCCATCGCGGGTTCGTTACCTGGGTCAATGGGTTATCAGGGCATTTTAGCAAGTTCCGATGCGCGTATGGACGCCACAGGAATTCCCGAAGACGCGGACGTGTGAAGCACGTCTGCGTCTCCTAACGAGAACGGCCCTCGTCATAGTCCTCCTGCGACGGCCCTTCCTCGCCCAAGGCATCGTCGCTGGCAGATTCTTGCGGCTTGCCATCTTCGGTCGAGTCCGGTTCGGCGGCTTCGTCGGCCTGGGACCGTGAGGACTTGCGGGCCTCCCGCTGACGCTGGAGCTCGGCCTGCTCCGCTTCGATGCGGTCCAGCTCGGCGTCCATCTCCTCGTCGGTCATTGGGGTATAGCCGGCGCGCGCCGAGGCCGGGGTCTCGCGGGCGCCGGCACTGGAAGCTGCCGCTCCACCCGTGGCCGTGGCGGCCGAGCCCTTGCGTCGGCCCCCGCCGGAAGCACCCTTGCCCCCGCCACCGGGACCGCCACCCGGATCGTCGGGACCATCACCCGAATCATCACTCAAGTCATCGGGCTCATCGCCCCCCTGCTCGCGACGCTTCTGAGCCTTCTTGCGTTCCATAATGCGCGAGAGCACCAGACCGATCTCGAACAGCAGCCACATCGGCAACGCCAGCAACGTCTGCGAGATGATGTCTGGCGGCGTAAGCACCATGCCGACCAGGAACACCCCGACAATCACGTAGGGGCGTTTCTTGGCGAGTTTCTCCGGCGTCGTCGCGCCCAGCGAGACCAGCAGGATCGTCGCCACCGGCATCTCGAACGCGATCCCGAACGCGATGAACAGCATGATCACGAACGCGAGATATCGGGAGATGTCGGTCATCACCGCGACACCTTCGGGCGCTGTCGCCGTAAAGAAGGCGAAGATCAGCGGGAAGACCACGAAGTAGGCGAACGCCATGCCGAGGTAGAAGAGGATGGTGGACGAGGCGACCAGCGGCAGGGCCAGGTTCTTTTCGTGGCTGTACAGACCCGGCGCGACAAACGCCCAGACCTGATAGAGCAGGTACGGGATGCTGATCACCACCGCCAGCAGCAGCACCAGCTTGAACGGGATCAGGAACGGCGCGGCCACGTCGATCGCGATCATGCTGGTGCCTTCCGGCAGGTGCTGCATCAGCGGATCGGCCAGCCACGTATAGATCGGGTTGGCGAACGGGAACAGCACCAGGAACACCACCAGAATGGCGATGAACATCCTGAGGATACGGTCACGCAGCTCGATCAGGTGCGTGAGCAGGGTTTCGGTGGCCTCCGGACTCGGTTCGACCTCCGGCTTGGTCTTGCTCATGAGTGCTTGTCGGGGGCCTGGTCGTCGTGAGTGGAGTCGTCTTGATCCGGGGCCGCATCCGGGTGATCCGCGGATTCGGCTTCAGCCGCCTTCCCGGTCCGCCGCGGGCGTACCGCCGGTTTCTTGCGCTTGGGTCGGTCGGCCTCACCGGCTCGCGCCTTGCGCTCGGCTTCCAGCGCCGGATCGTCGGTCATCAGGTTGCCGTCCATACCCGACCGGGTCGGCACGCGCCGGACCGGGGCCTCGCCATTATCCGAGTCGGAGTCGGCTTCGCCCTCTGCCTCGTCGGCGGCGGGCGTGCGGCGCGGGCGTACCGCCGGCTTTTTCGGCTTGGCGGAAGCGGCCTTGTCATCCAGGGCACGTTGCTCGTCCTTTGCCAGGCCCTTGCGCGTGGCGGCCTTGCCCTCGATATCTTCGCGCAGATCCTTTTCGGTTTCCTCAAGGTCTTCGCGGAGATCCTTCTCGGCCTCCTCCACCGTGCCTTTGAGCTGGCGGATCTCGCGCTCCTGGCTCTTGAGCATCTTGCGCAACTCTTCCGTCTGCAGCTCCTGCTCGAAGTCGGAGCGCACGCTGTGCACGAAACGCCGGGTCTTGCCCACCCAGCGCCCTATCTCGCGCGCAAGGCCGGGCAGCCGCTCCGGTCCCACGACCAGCAGCGCGACCAGCACGATGATGATGATTTCCCAGAAACCGATGTCGAACATGCGCTAGGGCCGCTCGAGTCCGGTGTTCCCGCGCGTGGCGCGGATCAGGATTTCTTGTCCGACTGCGAGGTCTCGGTGTCCTTCTCCGAGCTCTTCTTCGCCTCGCCGTCGACTACACGCCCCTTGTCGCCCGTCTGGTCTTCGACCTCGGGGGTCTCGTCATCCTGACCTTCCGCGTTTTCATCCTGCTTGTTCTGGCCGTCCGGATCCTTGACCGCCTGACGGAAGTTCTTCAGCGCGGAACCGACGTCGCCGCCCATGTTGCGCAGCTTCTTCGTGCCGAACAGCAGCACGACGATGAGCAGGATAATAAGAAGTTGCCAGATGCTGATGCCACCAATACCCATGGACTCTCTCCAAGATCATTCAACTTTGGGATAAGCCTGAACGGCGCCAGGCCCACAATCAATACGCAGCGTTTTATTTATCGTTTTTGTCGGAGCGCTGCCCACTGGCCCGTCGCGCGGCCTTTTCCGCGATACCGGACAATCCGAAGCGCCGCGCCAGCTCGTCGAGGACGTCGTCGGGGTGACGGCCCCGGGCCGCGAGCACAATCAGGCTATGAAACCACAGGTCAGCCATCTCCGATACCAGCGCGTCGCTGTCGTCGTTCTTGCCGGCGATGATGGTCTCCGCCGACTCCTCGCCGAGCTTCTTCAGCATCTCGTCGAGCCCCCGGGCGTGCAGCTTCGCCACGTAGGACTGCTCCGGGTCGGCCCGGCGCCGCTGCTCGATCACCTCGGCCAGCGCGCTCAGAAGCTCGTTACCTGTCGGGGACTGCGCCTTACCGCCGGCCATCAGGCGACCACCCCGACATCATTGGGCCGCACCGGCACGCCCGCCGCGGCCATTGCGTCCTTGGCCTCGCCCACCGTGTGCTGACCGAAATGGAAGATGCTGGCCGCCAGCACCGCATCGGCATGGCCCTTGGTCACGCCCTCGACCAGGTGCTGCAGTTCGCCCACGCCACCGGAGGCGATGACCGGGATACCCACCGCATCGCTGACCGCCCGGGTCAGTTCCAGGTCGAACCCGATCCGGGTGCCATCACGATCCATGCTGGTCAGCAGGATTTCGCCGGCCCCGAGGGACTCCATCCGCTGCGCCCACTCGACGACCTCCAGACCGGTTTCGCGACGCCCGCCGTGAGTAAACACCTCCCAGCGGGGAGGCTCGCCTTCCGCGCTGACCCGCTTGGCATCGATCGCCACCACGATGCACTGGCTACCGACCCAGTCGGCCGCCTCGCGCACCAGCTCCGGGCGGTGCACGGCGGCGGTATTAATCGAGACCTTGTCGGCGCCGGCATTGAGCAGGCGTCGGATGTCCTCCACCGCGCGCACGCCGCCACCGACGGTCAGCGGGATAAAGACCTCGCGCGCGACCTCCTCAACCACATGCAGGATGGTGTCGCGGTCGTCACTGGAAGCCGTGATGTCCAGGAAGGTAATCTCGTCCGCGCCCTGCGCGTTGTAGCGTCGCGCGACTTCCACCGGGTCGCCCGCATCGCGTATACCCACGAAGTTCACACCCTTGACGACTCGGCCAGCATCGACGTCCAGACAGGGGATGATGCGCTTGGCCAGCATCTCAGCCCCCGGAGGCCGCCTTGCGTGCCTCTTCAAGGGTGAACGCACCCTCGTACAGCGCACGGCCGACAATCGCCCCCATGATGCCTTCTTCCTCGTTCTCGGCGAGCTGGCGCAGATCATCCAGCGAACTGATACCCCCCGACGCGATGACCGGCACCCGCACGTTGCTCGCCAGGCGGGCAGTGGCCTCCACGTTGGGTCCCTTCATCATCCCGTCGCGGGCGATATCGGTATAGACGAAGGCCATCACGCCATCCGCCTCGAAATGCTGGGCAAGGTCGATCACGTCGTGGTGCGACAGCTTCGACCAGCCATCCACGGCCAGCTTGCCGTCCTTCGCATCCAGCCCGACGATGATGCGCCCGGGAAACTCCAGGCACAGATCATTGACGAAGTGCGGCGCGCTCACTGCCCGGGTGCCGATAATCACGAACTCCACTCCGGCGTCCAGGTAGGCCTGCACGGTGTCCTCGTCGCGAATCCCGCCGCCAATCTGGATCGGCAGGTCGGGAAAGGCCTCGGCGATCGCATGCACGGCCTCGGCATTGCGCGGATGCCCCGCGAAGGCACCATCCAGGTCGACGATGTGCAGCCGCTCGGCCCCAGCATCCACCCAGCGCTTCGCCATCTCCACCGGGTCCTCGCCGAACACGGTGGAATCCTCCATCTTGCCCTGGCGCAGGCGCACGCACTTGCCTTCCTTCAGATCGATTGCGGGAATGACCAGCATCTTCGACTCCTCACACGGCCCCGGGACCCTCGCCGTCCCAGCGCAGAAAGTTGTGCAACAGGCGCAGCCCGCAGGCGGCGCTTTTTTCCGGATGGCACTGCATCGTAAACAGCGAGCCCCGCGCCAGTGCCGAGGCAAAGGTCTCGCCATAATCGGTGCGCCCGGCGACATCCGCCTCGCTCTCCGGCAACACGCGATAGCTGTGCACAAAATAGAACCACGGCGTCTCGGGCAAACCGTGCCACAAAGGATGATCGCCGGCCGGCAGCACCCGGTTCCACCCCATGTGCGGAATCTTGAGGCGCCGCCCCTCCGGGCCCTCGCGTTCCGGGAAGCGCACGACTCGCCCGGGCAGTATGCCCAGAAGATCGACCCCGCCGCTCTCCTCGCTGTGCTGCATCAGGATCTGCTGCCCCAGACACAGGCCGAGGAAGGGTCGATCCGCAGCCAGTTCGGGCAACAGACGATCAAGTCCACGGGCACCCAGCGCCCGCATCGCATCGCCAGCCGCTCCCTGACCGGGAAAGACCAGGCGGTCTGCCTCGCGCAGGGTGTCCGGGTCGTCCGTCAGCAATATGCGCTGGTCGGTGCCGGACTCGTGTTCGAGCGCGCGAACCACCGAGTGCAGGTTACCCATGCCGTAGTCAATGACGGCAACTGTTTCCATGGCCGGGAGATCCCTTCCGTGATTCGCGTTACAGACTGCCCTTGGTCGACGGGGTGATCCCCTCCGCGCGCGGATCGGCCTCGGCCGCCATGCGCAGGGCACGCCCGAAGGCCTTGAAGATCGTCTCGGCCACGTGGTGCGCGTTGTCTCCGCGAAGGCTGTCGATGTGCAGGGTCATCCAGGCGTGGTTGACCAGGCCCTGGAAAAACTCGTGAAAGAGATCCACATCGAACTCGCCGATGTGCGAACGCCGGAAGTCGGCATGCATCTCCAGCCCCGGACGTCCGGAAAAGTCGATCACCACCCGCGCCAGGGCCTCGTCCAGCGGCACGTAGGCATGGCCGTAACGACGAATGCCCTTCTTGTCCCCCAGGGCCTTCGTCAGCGCCTGCCCGAGCGTGATGCCGACATCCTCGACGGTGTGGTGCGCGTCGATGTGCAGGTCGCCCTGCGCACGCACGGCGAGGTCGACCATCCCGTGGCGAGCCACCTGGTCGAGCATGTGGTCAAGGAACGGGACACCGGTTTCCAGTGTGCTGGTGCCCGTGCCATCAAGGTTAAGCTCGACGGCGATCTGGGTCTCCAGGGTGTCGCGGCGGACGCTAGCAGTACGTTCAGTCATGATCCCGATTCAACGCGGCAAAGGCTCAGTGTAGCAAGGCTGGCCGCGCCCCGGTACGCACGGCGGTTCGCGGCCTCCATTCGTCATGCAGCGGACAAAAAAAAGCCGGGGCCCGAGGGCCCCGGCTGGACTTCAGGAAGCGAGGCTTCCTTAGCCGACTTCGACTTCGGTCGAATCGGATTCGCCCTTGTTGTCCGTCCAGGAGACGGACACGGTGTCACCGGCGGACCCGTCAAACTCGACCTGCAGGAACGGGTTGCGGGAGACGGTGAAGTTCCAGTGGGCGGTCACGGCATCTTCGCCGTTACGCTTGATTTCCACGGTTTCGATGAAGTGCGGGCCACCGTCATCATCGGGGACCAGCATGTCGTGGCTCATCAGAGCGCGGACATTGACAACGCCGTTACTTTCCTGGGCGCGAACTCGAATAGACATATCTTATTCCTCCAATAGGGTTCAGATCAGCGGTTCAGGGTCGGCCTTAGCCGCCGCAGCCACCGACCGTGACCTTCACTTCGCGGACGGTCTTGTACCAGTCATCGCCAGACTTCACGGCGGCGATCACGTTGGAGGACTCGCCCATACGGATACGGCTGGACACTTTCGGCTTGGTGCCGTCGGCCAGGACATAACGGCCGCTCAGGGAGAAATCGTTCTTCTCGACGAAGATGGCGATTTCGCTCACGTCGTCCATGCCGGTTTCGACGGAGACCGGGACCACGGCGCCGTTTTCGGCGATTTCCGGGGCGCTCAGGTCGATATCGTCGCTGTCCGGGATATCGCTGGAGCCGAGCGCGGCTTCCATCGCGGCGTCCAGGCCCTCGGCCTCGAACATTTCGGACGGCCAGGCGGCCAGCAGCTTGCTCGGAGCCAGCAGGCCAGCCCCAACAGCCACGCCGACAGTGCCGGCGGCGAGAGTGCCTTTCAGGAAGACACGACGCTTGGTGCTAATCATGGAGATCTCCTCTCATCTTTTTTGGGTCAGTTCCGGGTTATCCGGCGGCGTTTTTACGGTTGCCCGTGTTCACGCCTGTTGCTTTGGACGGCGACCCTCGGGGTTCTATTCCGTTGGGTCGGGCTCCATCGCTGACCAGCTTCAGTGGTCTTCTGCTGGTCTGGCAGGTTCATCCTCCCAAAGTTCGCTGAATCGATGATGAACGAATCACCAAGGGCTCAAAATCGGGTGAATGACGACGGATGGACCTGAAGCCAGCGCCGTATCAATGGCACACTATCGGCCTTCATTGCAACGACACCCCGGAACGAACATGCGTTCATGCAAGGCCCAGTGGCTCCTGATTGCGGTCGTGGTCGTGCTTGGCACGATGCAAATGCTCGCCTCCTGCGGACAGAAGGGCGATCTGTACCTGCCCGATGACGACGACGCCACCGAGGAGCGCCGCTGAATGGATTACTTCGACTATCACGGTGACACCCTTTACTGCGAAGGCGTCGCCCTCGACAGCCTCGCGGAACTGGTGGGCACACCCGCCTACGTTTATTCCCGCGCCACGCTGGAGCGGCACTATCGCGCGTTCAGCGAGGCCCTGATCGGCACCCCGCACCAGGTCTGCTTCGCGGTGAAGGCGAACTCCGCGCTGGGGGTGCTGAACGTGCTCGCACGCCTGGGCGCCGGCTTCGACATCGTCTCCGGCGGCGAACTGGAACGCGTGCTGCGCGCCGGCGGCGACCCGGCAAAGGTCGTGTTCTCCGGCGTCGGCAAGACCGCGGCCGAGATGCGCCGCGCGCTGGACGTCGGCATCCACTGCTTCAATGTCGAGTCCGCCTCGGAGCTGGAACGGCTGGAGTCCGTTGCGGCCGAGGTGGGCGCGGCCGCGCCGGTCTCGATCCGCGTCAATCCGGACGTCGATGCCGAGACCCACCCCTATATCGCCACCGGCCTGCGCGAGAACAAGTTCGGCGTCGCCATCGAGGAGGCGCCGGCCCTGTATGCTCGGGTGCGTAACAGCCAGCACCTGGAGGCCACCGGCGTCGATTTCCACATCGGCTCGCAGCTGACCCGCATCGATCCGTTCACCGATGCCCTGAAGCGGGTGCTGGCACTGGTCGACCAGCTGGCGGCAGACGGCATCGAGCTCGAACATATCGATGTCGGCGGCGGGCTGGGCGTGCGCTACCGCGACGAGACGCCACCAGAGCCGGACGCCTGGGCCAGCGCCCTGCGCGAGGTGATGGGCGAGCGCCCGCTGAAGGTATTGCTGGAGCCGGGCCGCGCGATCGCGGCGAACGCCGGCGTGTTCCTGACCCGGGTGGAGTACCTGAAGCATACCGAGGCCCACGACTTCGCGATCGTCGACGGGGCGATGAATGACCTGCTGCGCCCGGCCCTGTACGGCGCCTGGCAGGAGATCATCCCGGTGGTGCAGCGCAAGGACACCGAGACCCGCACCTACGACATCGTCGGCCCGGTCTGCGAGACCGGCGACTTCCTCGGCCGCGAGCGCGAATTGGCGCTGGCCGCCGGTGACCTGCTGGCCGTGCGCTCGGCCGGTGCCTACGGCTATGTCATGGCCGGCAACTACAACTCGCGCCCGCGCCCTCCGGAAATCATGGTCGACGGCGACCACTTCCAGGTCATCAACCGACGCGAGCAGGTCGATCACTTGATGATGCGCGAGAGCATGCTGCCCCAGGACCCGGACGACGACGCCCCGCCCGGGAGGGTGGACCCGTGATCCCGCGCCGGCCCGAACCAGAGCTGATGCTGGAGCAGGAGCAGGCCCGCGCCTATGCCGAGGCCGACTTCGCCACGCCGCACGAAGGCTTCGTGGACGCCTTCGCCGAGGCCTTCCCGGGCCCGATCAGCGGCCCTGTGCTCGATCTCGGCTGCGGGCCGGGCGATGTCTCGCTGCGCTTCGCCGCACGCTACCCGGCCTGCGAGGTCGACGGGCTCGACGGCGCGCCCGCGATGCTGGCCGCCGGTGACGTGCTGATGGCCGACCACCCGGCCGCCCCGCGCGTACACCTGGCCGAGGGCTGCCTGCCCGCGGCGCGCGGCCCGCGCGCCCCGTATGCCACGATCATCAGCAATTCCCTGCTGCATCACCTGCATGACCCGACCGTGCTGTGGCAGGCCATCCGGCGCGATGGCGCGTCCGGCGCAGCCGTGTTCGTCATGGACCTGCGGCGACCCAACTCGGAGACAGCGGTCAAAGCCCTGGTCGCGGAGTACGCAGCCAACGACCCGGACGTGCTGCGCCGCGACTTCGAACACTCCCTGCACGCGGCCTTCACGCCCGACGAGGTACGCGCGCAGCTGGCCGACGCAGGACTCGACGGCTTCACCGTCCGCGCCACCTCGGACCGGCACATGATCATCTTCGGGCAGCTGCCGGAGGCCACCTGATGCGCCTGGAATTCACCAAGATGCACGGGCTGGGCAACGACTTCGTGGTCATCGACGGCACGCGCCAGGACGTCCACCTGGACGAAGCGACGCTGCGTCATCTGGCGGATCGCCACTTCGGCATCGGCTGCGACCAGATCCTGCTGGTGGAGCCCCCGGGCGACCCGGTGCAGGCCCTGTTCCGCTACCGCATCTTCAATGCCGATGGCTCCGAGGTGGAGCAGTGCGGCAACGGTGCGCGCTGCTTCGCCCGCTTCGTGCGCGAGCAGGGCCTGACCGAGGCCCGCGAGATCCCGGTCGAGACCCTGGGCGGACGCATCGTGCTGCATGTGGAGGACGACGAGCGCGTGCGGGTCAACATGGGGCGGCCGGTGTTCACGCCCGAGCAGATCCCGCTGGTCGCCGAACACGAGGCCGATGCCTACACCCTGGACGTGCAGGGCCACGCGATCACGCTGGGCGCGGTGTCCATGGGCAATCCCCATGCGGTGCTGCTGGTCGACAACGTCGCGAGCGCGCCCGTGGCCGAGGTCGGGCCGCTGATCGAACGGCATGAGTGCTTCCCACGCCGCGTGAATGTCGGCTTTGCCGCGCTGCGCGACCGCGGCCATGTGGACCTGCGGGTCTTCGAGCGCGGGGTCGGCGAGACGCTGGCCTGCGGCAGCGGCGCGGCCGCCGCGATGGCCATCCTGCGCCGGCGCGACCTGGTCGACGACGAGGTTGAAGTCTCGCTGCCGGGCGGTACCCTTGTGCTAAGCTGGAACGCACAGGCCGAAGCCCCGGTTTGGCTAACCGGACCGGCCACCACGGTTTTCAACGGCTGGATCGATCTATGACTGGGCAATCCTCCAACGCCTCTGCTACTACGAAGACCCCCAAGCCGCAGGCGACGGACGACAAGAACAACAAAACGCTTACCGCGGCCGACGTCGAGGCCTACCTGCGCGATCACCCCGATTTCTTCCAGGACCACCTGCCACTGCTGGACATCCTGCGCCTGCCGCACCCGGCCGGCGGGGCGGTATCGCTGATGGAGCGCCAGGTCGCCCTGCTGCGCGAGAAGCACCGCGCGATGGAGCAGCACATGGGCGAACTGGTCGAACGCGCCCGCGACAACGAGCGCATGGGCCAGCACCTGCACGAACTGGCCAAGACCCTGATGCGCGCCGAGAACCTGGATGCCGTACTGGCACTAACCCAGGACGCCCTGCGCAACGAGCTGGGCGCCGAGCGCGTCAGCATCCGCCTGGCCGACCGCGAGGTGGACGACCTGCATGCCCTGGAATCCGGCGAACTGAGCACGTTCGACCCGCTGTTCGCGCGCGGCAAGGCTCAGTGCGGTCGCGTTCCGGGCGAGATGCTGGACGTGCTGTTCGACTCGGCCGACGGCATCGGCTCCGCGATCCTGATGCCACTGGGCGACGAGTCCGACCGCATCGGGGTACTGGGGCTGGCCAGCGACTCCCCGGACCGTTTCCAGCCCGACATGGGCATCTATTTCGTCACCCATATCGGCGACCTGCTGGCCGAATCGATCCGCTGCCATGTCGAGCGGACCCACGCCGCCGCCTGAGGCGGCGACCGATTCTATCCCTCCACAGGATGCGGACATCGCGGCCTTTCTGGGGCATTTAAGCGATGTTCGCGGACATTCGCCGCATACCGTCAATGCCTACCGGCGCGACCTGAATCGCCTGCGCAACCTGCACACGGGCCCGTGGGCCGATCTCAAGGCCGCGGACATGCGCCGCATCGCCGGACAGCTCGCCCGCCAGGGCCGCCACCCGCGCTCCATCCAGCGCTTCCTGTCCGCCGCGCGCGGCTTCTTCGCCTATCAGGTCGAACACAACCGCATGCCGGCCAACCCCGCCGCCGGCCTGCGCGGACCGCGCGCAGGACGCGCCCTGCCGCGCGATCTCGACGTCGACCAGACCCAGCAGGCCCTGACCCCGGCCGAGGACCTCGACCCGATCCTGGCCGCCCGCGACCAGGCCATGCTGGAGCTGCTGTACTCCTCCGGGCTGCGCCTGTCCGAGCTGACCGGGCTGGACCTGATGGATCTCGACCTCGATACCGGGCTGGTACGCGTACTCGGCAAGGGCCGGCGCGAGCGCAGCGTCCCGGTGGGGCGGGTGGCACGTGATGCGATCCGCAGCTGGCTCAAGCGCCGGGGCGACTGGGCCGCACCCGACGAACGCGCCCTGTTCGTGACCCGCCGCGGCGCCCGCATCGGCAACCGCGCAGTCCAGCGCCGCGTGGCCGAGGCCGGCCGGCGCGCCGGGCTGGACGTGCGCCTGCATCCGCACCGGTTGCGCCATGCCTTCGCCAGTCATCTGCTGGAATCGAGTGGCGATTTGCGAGCCATTCAGGAACTTCTTGGTCACGCCAACCTTGAAACCACCCAGATCTATACCCATCTCGACTATCAGCACCTGGCACAGGTGTATGATGCCGCCCACCCGCGTGCCCGGAGAGACCGTTCGCCAGGCAAACGCTGAGTCCAGCTTTCTCCGGGCGGGGAACCAACAGCAACGACCGGGACCCAACCGCTTCCGGACCGCAAAAACCCCGGGCGTCGCCACAGCCTGACTCCCTAGTGTTTGCGAGCAGCCCCTGGCGGCCTCGCAGAGCAACGAGGCAGGCGGCCGACCCCCACCGCAGCACAAAGGAGAGCGCCCGTGGAACAGTTTCGCGGCACCACCATCGTCTGCGTCCGCAAGGACGGCGCCGTCACCCTCGGAGGCGACGGCCAGGTATCGCTTGGCAACACCGTGATGAAGGGCAACGCGCGCAAGGTGCGCCGTGTCTACCACGACCGCATCCTGGCCGGCTTTGCCGGCGGCACGGCCGATGCCTTCACCCTGTTCGAGCGCTTCGAGGGCATGCTGGAGAAGCACTCCGGCAACCTCACCCGCTCCGCGGTCGAACTGGCCAAGGACTGGCGCACCGACCGCGCCCTGCGCCGGCTGGAGGCCCTGCTGGCCGTGTCCGACCGCGAGAACTCCTTCGTGATCTCCGGCAACGGCGACGTGATCGAGCCGGAAAACGCGCTGATCGCGATCGGCTCCGGCGGTCCGTACGCCCAGGCCTCCGCCCAGGCCCTGCTGCAGAACACCGACCTGTCGGCCCGCGACATCGTGGAGAAGTCGCTGAACATTGCCGCCGACATCTGCGTGTACACCAACCACAACATCTCACTGGAGAGCCTGGACGCGGAATAACGCGCCCGGCCCCACACGAACGATTCGACCAAGGCCCCTTTTGCCATGACCGACATGACCCCCCGCGAGATCGTCCAGGAACTGGACCGCTACATCATCGGCCAGGACGAGGCCAAGCGCTCCGTCGCCATCGCCCTGCGCAACCGCTGGCGCCGCCGCCAGCTCCCCCCGGAGCTGCAACCGGAGGTCACCCCCAAGAACATCCTGATGATCGGCCCGACCGGCGTCGGCAAGACCGAGATCGCCCGGCGTCTGGCCAAGCTGGCCCGCGCGCCGTTCATCAAGATCGAGGCGACCAAGTTCACCGAGGTCGGCTATGTCGGCCGCGACGTCGAATCGATCATCCGCGACCTCGCCGAGGCCGCGGTGAAGCAGCTGCGCGACGAGGCCATCAAGGAGAACCGCGTCAAGGCCGAAGACGCAGCGGAGGAGCGCATCCTCGATGCCCTGCTGCCCCGCCCGCGCAACGCCGGCTTCACCGAATCCGCGCAGGACGACTCCAACAGCGACACCCGACAGAAGCTGCGCAAGCGCCTGCGCGAGGGCGACCTGGACGAGCGCGAAATCGACATCGAGGTGCAGCAGAACCCGCACGGCGTGGAGATCATGACACCGCCGGGCATGGAGGAGATGGCCAGCCAGCTGCAATCGATGTTCCAGAACATTGGCGGCCAAAAGACCCGCTCGCGCCGGCTGCAGATCGCCGAGGCACGCAAGCTGCTGATCGAGGAAGAGGCCGCGCGCCTGATCAACGAAGAAGAGCTGAAGCTGCAGGCGATCGACCGCGTCGAACAAAGCGGCATCGTCTTTCTCGACGAGATCGACAAGGTCGCCAAGGGCAGCGACAAGGGCAGCAGCGGCGAGGTCTCGCGCGAGGGCGTGCAGCGGGACCTGCTGCCTCTGATCGAGGGCACCACCGTCTCCACCAAGCTGGGCATGGTGCGCACCGACCACATCCTGTTCATCGCCTCCGGCGCCTTCCACCTGTCCAAGCCGTCCGACCTCGTGCCGGAGCTGCAGGGCCGACTCCCGATCCGCGTCGAACTGGGCCCGCTGTCGGTGGACGCCTTCGTGCGCATCCTGACAGAACCCACCGCCTCGCTGACCGAGCAGTACACCGAACTGATGAAGACCGAAGGCGTGGAACTGCGCTTCGAGGAAGACGGCGTGCGCCGCCTCGCCGAGATCGCCTTTGATGTGAACGCGCGCACCGAGAACATCGGCGCCCGCCGCCTGCACACCGTGCTCGAACGCCTGCTGCAGGATGTCGCCTACCGCGCCCCGGACGTCGACGGCGCCGTCGTAGTCGACCGCAGCTTCGTCGACGAACGCCTCGGCGACCTGGTCGAAAACGAAGACCTCTCCCGCTACATCCTCTAAAGCCCGGCCCTGCCGACCGTCCCCTACCCCGAGCGGCAGGGCCAACAAGTTCACGCCGGGGACGCTGGCGAGTTTGGCTCGCCTCCATCCACTCCCCCCGTGGCGTGGGGCCACAGGGCGACACCATCAGCAGAATGGTGGCGGCCTTCAGCGCCCATTTCACGGAATGCTCAACCCCCCCCGAAATAGGCGCGGTCCGTTACGCATAAACCGGCCGGCGAAACACAAACAGGGCACGGACCATATACGGCGCACAAGCGGGAGGTAGAACGCCAACGTCATCTCGAGCCATCGTGGCACGCCTTCGGGCGCATACCAGACACCCAGAGCCCCCAAGAAGAACACCACAAACGGGGCCAGCAAGGTCAGACCTGCGTAGGACATCCGCGCCCCCAGGCCAGCGCGTCTACGGGACCCAAGAATGATCAGGCTGAAAAGGGCCTCCCAGACAAAAAGAAAAGACAGTCATAGCGAAAAACAAGCCACGGTGTACATGGACGATTACCTTCCTGGATCCGCTAGCAAGGGAGGTCAACCAACGCGGGCGGCCCTGAGAAGCCTCGGAATCTCCGCGATCATCGAGAGATGGACCCCGATGAAGGAACCGCAGAACAAGGCCAGCGGCACCCAGACAGTCGCAACACCCATCTCGGTCTCGAAAAACAAACCGTAATGCCGGTACGATCGCTCACTCGGGCTCGAAACCGCCTCCAGATCGGAAGAAAGGACGAAAAAGGCAACGGCGTAGTACACGATGGGCATCGCGACGAGGATAACCCCCTGCCTAAAGATCCCCTCTTGGAGAAAATTGACTGCCATGCCGAAGATCGATCCGCGGCGATTACAGCAGGCTACCAGCGCAGCAGTAGCGACCACCAAGACGAAAAACACCACAAATACGTACGGCATCTGTGCGCGAAGGCCGTAGGAGCTGTTCGTGAACCCACGCGCGGCGGGAACATGCTCCCATAGCCAGCCCGCCGGAGCGGCCAGCCAGAATGGCGGCGCTGCAGGGTCCATGTAATAAAGGATGTAGACGAGGACCCCTTCGGCGAGAAGCGCGAACGCACCCATTGCCATCAGGGCGTACCGCCAACGGCGGGCCTCGGCCTCTGTCGGCCCGGGGTATCTCGTCAGAAGCTCGATGAGCGATTCACGAATGCTCACGGGCCCTCTTCTGCGTTCTCCACGGAGTCCACCTCAAGGCCCAGAATGAGATCGCGCACGGCCACCTTCATTTCGCGCCACGCGACAAGCTTGTCGCGTGGAAACCGAAACGCTACGCGGGCCCCCCATTCAGGAATGGTGAACTTATAGCGGCATGTATGAATAAAATCGGGATTCGCCGCACTTCCGGCCCGGCATTGGAAATAGTCGGTCACAACACCGTCGACGTCACCCTTCCAATAAAGCGTCTGGTTCCATAACTCGAGCTTATCCGTCCCCGGCCCCACAGGCTGCGCCCACTGGAGCCCGGTTTCGGGGTCGCGCCCCCTCATTTCATACCGAACATTTTTCAGATATTTGTAACGCCCCTTCTCATCATCCCACTCATGAGTGATGCGCTCACCCTCGTCGAGTCTCTGCATGACTCCTCGAAGGGCGGGGGCCCAATCACCGCGCTCACGGAGAAGTTCATACGAAAACTGGCCATCGCGACGAAAGTCGGAAATCGCCACCACGCCGATTAACAGCCAGACATCGCCATCAGGGTCATCCCTGGTCCAGAAGCTGGACTGTGTCTCCGGGCTTCTCGGGACCATGTCTGGCCAGCGAACGTATAGGGAGAAGGCCTGCGCATCGTCCTCGAAGGTGAGCTCATCGGGCTTCGGTGTATCCGGACTTCGTGGCGCCCAGGCGCTCTGATCCTTGTACTCGATGCCGACCAGAGCAAGGTAATTGGAGGGAATCGCAATCGGCACGCCGTTGATGTTCGCCTTGCGGATCGAGGCCGTTGAATCGTGGGGACCGACATCAAGGCTCTCCACCACGACATAGCCGTGGAGCCATTGAGTAACACGATTATGGGTCAGCATCACGCCAACGAAGACAAAGGCCGCGATACCCAAGAACAGGATGTGCCGGTGCCAGGCCCCGACGAAAGGGCGGAAACTCCTCAGGTCCCGGTCGGCGGTCCCAGGATGAGGGTGTCGAAGCAGGAAGTGCCAGGCAATCAGCCAGGGAACAACCACGAAGGCCAGCAGGGTCAGTGCGATCATGGCGATTACCGCGGACTCCGGCCCGAAAAAGGCCTTGCCGGCAACCATCAGCGCCGGGGGCGCCGCCAGCACCACTAGCGCGTAGATCATGCGTGTGCGGGACGGTGCCCGGCAGCGCTCGGAGAGGATCCCGACGGCCGTCAAAAAGGCGATGACATAGGGGATCAGCCACACCATGGCAACACCTCGGCAAGTGGGGCGGCATCAGGCAATGTGGTCATCCTTTTCCCTGCCAGATGAAAACACGAACTGAGCCGATCCAGCCGCGCCCAGGGCCGCATGGAGTGGCGACGCCCCGGCAATATATGCACGCGATTCGAGATCAACTGAACCTAATCCGAAGCGTCACCAACGTCAGCAGGCGCCCGGAGTTGGTCGACGAGTTTTTTTACGTCATGATCGATTCGGCGCCAGTCCGAGAGGTAATTATTGGAGTAGCGGTACTCCAGAACCACGGCGTCTCGGAAATTGCTCTTTACCCTACAGCTCGGATATGGCACCTCCCTCGGATCCACGCAGCTAATGGAAAGCTGAGGCGATTTCGTCCGTGGTATGTATCTCACGCCCATTGCGGATGAGAATGCCTTAAGCTCGTGACCGACAGCATCAACACCGTAAGCCTCCGCTTCCACGTTTGACATGCGACGGTCACCTTCTTCATCCAGACGCTGGCGGATCGCCTCATACCAGTTAGGCGCCCTGTTTTTGGTAATCATCACGTCAAGACGATCTCCACGACCGCCCCCGTCGAGATTCCAGAGGTGTTTCTCCTCGGGATCGTAAGGCCTCAGGTCGGGCAGAAGGACGCTGATGCTCAGTACATCAACGTCCACACGCCCTTCCTTTGCCCGGGGCCAGTAGCCGCGTTTGGCATACCCCTCCATGAAGAAATATCTCATCGGGATGTCGAAGTGCTGGCCCGCGACCTCGGCACGGACCACCTCCTGTTCAAGATGGTCCGCACCGATACGGTCGTAGACGAGCTGCGTCAGAGGATTGAGACTCCCCATCACCCCCGCGACCACGAAAGCCAGGATGCCCAGGATCGTGACGTGGCGCGGCCACGCACCGACCGAGAGCCGGAAGCTCTTGAGCCCGGGGTCGGGCGTGCCCGGATGAGGGTGGCGGCGGAGGAAATGCCACGCCAAGGCCAGCGGGGCGACTACAAAAGCCAGCAGAACCACGACGACGAACGCGCCTTCGCCGGGGCTTGACCCCAGAAAAGTGCCGACACCAACCATCAAGGCTGGAGGCGTCACCAAAACCACTGCCGCGTATCTCACCCGAGTGGGGAGTAATGCCCGGCGGCGCTCGGAGAGGATCCCGACGGCCGCCAAAAAGGCGATCACATAGGGGATCAGCCACGCCATGGCAACACCCTGGTAATTGAGAAAGTCTCGCTACTCATCAGTCGCTCTCCGGATGGCCTGAATTGGAAGGTTCCTCGCGTGCATCAACGGGCTTCGCCTCGAAAGCGAGGATGAGTTCGCGCACGCTGCTTCGAATCTCCCGCCACTGCGGCAACTGGTCGCGTGGATAGGTGACTGCGAGCTGCGCGCCCCACTCGGGCAACTTGAATCGGTGCCGGCAAACCGGGCGGCTGTCGGGCCTTGGCATCTGCCCGTTGTAGCAACGAATCATGTCACTCACGTAGCCGTCGAGATCGCCTTTCCAGTGGAGTGTCTGGTTCCAGGTTTCGAAGCACGCCGTTCCCGGCCCCACGGGTTCCGCCCATTGCAGACCGGTGTCGGAGGCCTCTCCTCTCATCTCGAAATGAACTGATACTTCTTCGTGACCGCCGCCGATGCCGCAAACGGGACCATCTGGTGAAGACAAATGACGCCTCTGTGGGCGCTCCTCAAGCCGCCCGATCCTTCCACGCACAACCGGCGCCCAACCAAGATCCCGCCCGATCGCCTCCGGATCGTTGTAGGCACTGAGACCGATCCTTAGCCAGACATCGCCATCCGGATGGTCGCGGTTTCGGTAGCTCTCCAATGTCTCCGGGGTCTGCGGCGTCATGTCTGGCCATCGGACATCAACCGCAAAGGCATGGGCGTCATCCTCGAAGGTGCGTTCGTCTGGCTTCGGCGTATCCGGGCCGCGCGGGGCCCAGGTGCTCTGGTCCTTGTATTCGATGCCGACCAGCGCGAGATAGTTGGACGGGATCGCAATCGGCACACCATTGATGTTGGCCTTGCGGATCGGAGGCGAAAATTCCTGGATCTCGAGCCGTGGCGGTTCGCCATAGATTTCGTGCAGGGCGTCGAACATCCCCAACTCGGAGAGCCAGGGCCGCGCGAGGCCCGACCACAGGGCGGAGCCCGCCAGCCAGATCGCCACCAGGACGACCACAATCAGGGCCAGCCGGCCGGCGCCACTCATGCGCCCCGTCCCCGGTTCTTCCCGCTCGCCGAAAACGAATCGCTCGCCAGGGTTCCCAGCATAAAGAGCCACGCGGAAGCCATCGTCGTGGATAAGTACAGCACGAAAAAGAGGGAGGTCGCCGCGACCGCCGGTATCTCGAACAGAGGATCAAGGTTTTCGGTCATGCGACCCGATGGACCAGGCCCTGCCGCTGGCAGGACGGCATACAGCTGGGCGAAGACGACAAACGCAAAAAACGCAAAGAACCAGGTGAGCGATCCAATCAGCTTCAGAAGCGCCATGCCGGAAGGCCGCTCGGGGCGTACGGATCTGGACATCCTGAAAAGCAGGTAAACGAACAGAAACGGCTGAAATGCGATGGCTGCCGCCACGGCTACCCGGATGCCCTCGGTGTCCCGACGGGATTCAGCGATCGTGTCGATCATGGGAAGCCCGCCGGCAACCCCGTCAGAAAGCCACCGAACGGCCGTAGCGATGCCTGCATCCCCTGCGAGACCCACCTGCGAAACCAGGACCGTCACAACCAGAGGCACCCAGAACACGAGGCCAAAGGCTCCGAGCTTTTGGTAATTGAAAAAGGGCTTGGGCGGCTTCGCCTGACGCGTCATGAGTCCACGCCCCGATTCTGCGCCCGGATCACGAGGACGGGGTCGATAGTGAAACGGGACAGCCGATCACGGGGGATGGAAAAACACGCGAAAGGCCTCATGACGCTTCACCCTCGACTGAAAGGGAGTCCAGGAGCTGTCGGACCTCACGATCTATCCGCTGCCAGTCCGGAAGGTGCTCGAGGCTGAAGCGATAGGTCAATGCGAGATCGTCGCGAAAGGCGGTCATGGCCATGCATTCAGAAGCGGGCTGCTCGCCTGGCGGGGTACACCGGATTACGAGGTCCTTTGATGCGTCCTCGGGCACAAAAAGCGACGACGAACCCGGGCCCTTCGGGTCGGTCTCCTGTGGATCGATCTCGAACATGACGAGGCCATCATCGGATGTCCGGCCGTCCTGAGGCTTCTCCCTGGCGAGCCGTCCCATCGGGGCAATAAATCCGGGAGGCGGCTCGTTCAAGAGCATGATTTCCACCCGGTCTCCGAGGGCGTCGTCATCCCGAACCCAGCGATCCCGGTCTTCGTGGTGAAAAGGCCGCAGATCTGGCAGGAGGGTGCTCAACTGGAGGGTCGCCGGTTCATGTCGCCCCTCTCTGGGTCGCGGCCAGTGCCCCAGCTCTTCATGGACAAAGTAGAAAAACCGCACCGGCACATCGAATTGGTGGCCTGACAAGTCGAAATGCGCCGTTGCGACCTTCAGGTGAATCCGGCCCGCATAGTCATTAAGCATGCGCGAGGCCGGGTTCTCCGTGAAGACGACCAGCACCAGCAGGGCTACGAGGGCCAGCTCCAGCCGCCAGTAGCGAAACGTAAGGCGGAAGCTGCGCGGTGCGGGGTCGGCGGGCGCGCCCGTCTCCAACCGCACTGGGTGACGCCGCCGAAACCACCAGACGACCATCAGCGGGATGCCAATGAACGCGAACAGGGCCAACGGCAGTCCCGTGGACACCTCGCGCGCATACTCTTCCAGAAGGAGCATGAACCCCAGCATCACGGCCACCGGCAGGGCCAGTACGAGCAGGGCATAGCCGATCCTGACAGCGGCCGGCGCGCGACGGACGGCCACCAACATCCCACTGGCCGCAACAATGGCAACCGCCAGGGGAATCAGGGCGATGAGCACTGATCCCATCAGGCCGACAACGTTCACAGGGCAATCCTGGACCGAGGTAGGCACCCGAAACGCGGCCCCAGAACGTCGACGCGCCGAAGACAGACGCGTGCAAACGTGGGCGCACGAAAGACAATGGGGGCTGCGAGATCGAGGTGTGCCGGTGCGGCGAACGCGCCAGTCCGTGGCGAGGTCATGGACATTCCCTTTCCATGAGTAAGGCTGCAGATGCTGAGTGGCCTTTCAATCCGTGTCAAGGCACGCCCTGGTATGTCGCCCCGAAGGACACAACTCACTCCAATCGCAGATGTGTCCAGCCGCACAGTCATCGTGTGGTTCGGTGAGGGCGGCTTCGCTCCTGTGTCCACGACCTTCTCTGGACCATGTATCGTGCATGGGCTGAAGGCAGGATGCGGGAACCTTTTCAGACAACGGTCCGGTTGGGCTCTTGGCCGCCTGCACGTAAATCTCGGCTACGTTTCGTCCCCGATGGCGGCCCGTTCCGTACAACAATCGAAGGGAGATCTTGATGGGCCTGGGTGTGGGACTCGTGGTGCTGGCAGCCTTTTTCTGGGGGCTGTCGGGCGGGATCGGCGGCATCCTGATGGCCGAGGGCTGGGACGCCTTTGTGGTCTCGTTCTACCGCGGCGCCATTGGCCTGTTGTTTGTGCTGATCTGGCTGGCCTGGCGGCCAGGGGGCAGCGGGCTGGGCAGCGCCCGGATGTGGTTCTGGTCGGCCGTGGCCGGCCTGGGTGTGGCCGGCAACTTCGCGTTCTACTTCCTCAGCATCGCGCACGGCAGCGTGGCGGTCGCGGCCACGCTGATGTACTGCGCCCCGGTGTTTGTCTACATCATTTCCTTCGCCCTGAAGCTGGAGACCCCAACCACGCTCAAGCTGGTGGCCATCGCGATGGTCATGGTCGGCATCGTCCTGCTCACCCAGATCTACGACACTGGAGCGGGCGGCGTAACGCTGATCGGTGCCGCTGCCGGCCTGCTGGCGGGCCTGTCCTACGCGATCTTCATCTTCGGCTTCAAGTACGCCGGCCAGCACGGCAGCCCCCAGGCGATTCTCGCGATCGCCTTCGGCGTGCTCGTCATCCTGCTGATGCTGCCCGGCGACAACACCCAGATGGCCGCCGTGCTGACTACCACCGACTGGCCGCTGTTCCTGGCCCTCGGCATCTTCGGCGCCGGCCTGTCGTTCGCCTTCTACATCAACGGACTTCGGACTACCGTCCCCGCCGTCGCCTCGATTGTCGCAATGATCGAGCCGGTCACCGCCACGCTGTTCGGCGTCGTGATCCTGCACGAAAGCCTGGCAATGGTGCAGATCATCGGCATGGCCCTGATCCTGGTCACCGTCACCGCCCTCAGCGTGTCCTCCCGCGCCACCCCGCCCCCCGTCCCCGAGCGGGGCCGCGACGCCGAGTAGCCCGGCATCAGTCCGCGCCGATCGAAGGCGGTTTCCACGGCATCCGAGCGGTATAGCCCGGATGCAGGCTGGCCTCAGCGCTCGTTCAGGCTTTCGCGTGCGGCACGCAGCAGCGGCGCCAGGAAATACTCGATGATCCGGCGATAGCCGGTCTTGATCTCGACGGTGGCCATCATCCCCGGGGCGATGCGGACATCCTCGCCATGAACGTCCACAGTGTCCTTTTCCAGACGCACACGCACCACGAACACGAGGCCCTGGTGTTCATCCTGTACCGCGTCCTGTGATACGTCCGTGACCACACCATCGATCGTGCCGTAGCGGGTGTAGGGGAAGGTCTGCAGTTTCACCTCGGCCTCCTGGCCCGCCCTCACGAACCCGATGTCCTTGTTGGGCAGGGTGGCTTCGACTTCCACTGCGCCATCCTCGGGGACCACGACCATGAGCGGACTGGCCGGCTCGACGACACCACCCACCGTGTGCACGGCCAGTTGTTCCACTGTTCCATCCACGGGGGCGCGCAAGCGTGTCAGGTCATCCAGACGGCGGGCCTTGATCAGTTCCTGGCGCAGGGATTCGGCATCCGATCGTGCCCGGTGCAGGGTGTCCAGTGCCTCGCGGCGGCTCTCCGCCTGCAGGGCCTTACGCTGCTCCCGGACCTCATGCAGTGCCGCTTCGGCCTCGGCGAGACGGGCCCGCTGGGCGGCTAGCTGGTGCGTCGTCTCAATGTAGTTCTGTTCCAGCTCCAGTTGCTCGTGCGCGGCGGCCATGCCCTGGTCCGACAACTGCCGCAGATCCTCGCTGCGGCGCCGGATAATCGGGATGGTGTTTTCCAAGCTGATCACCATCGCCCGCGTGGCTTCCATCTCCTGCTCGCGTCGCGCGGTTTCCGCATTGAGTTGCTGGATGCGCGCCCGGTAGTGATGGACATGCCCGACCAGCACGCGCTCCTCAATCTGCCGGGCGTCTTCCGGGACGGGGTAGTCGGTGTTCAGGAGCGGGATGCCCGCGTCGGTCTCGAGGGCCTCCAGAAAGGCCTCCGACCGGGCGGCCGCCAGACGCGCGGACCGATATTCCACACCCAGGCGTTCCAGGTCGGCACCGGGCAGGGTCGGGTCCAGTTCGATGAGGGTTTCCCCCGCCTGCACGCGTTGCCCGTCACGAACGTGGATGGCATGCACGCTGGCGGTTTCGGTCGCCTGGATGGTCTGGGTGCGGCCATCGGGCACCACACGGCCCTCCGCGACCGCAACGATGTCCATCTGCCCGAGCGTGGCCCAGATCACCGTGAGCACGGCCAGCAGCACGATCACACCCATGATCACCCGCGGTAGCGGGTGGATCGGCGTTTCCTGCAGCGACATCGCCGCGGGCAGGAACTCCTGCTCGTAGGGCTGTCGCCGGGGCGGATCCATTTCCCGGCGACGCGCCCACGCACGCGCGAACACCCGCCGGTAGCGGCCGCCAATGTCACCCCAGGCCTGGCGCAGCATCCCCATCGGTCGCCTCACTCGCGCTGCAGACTCAGCAGGCCGGCATAGATCCCGCCCGGCCGTTGGGCCAGATCGTCGTGCGAGCCCGATTCGACAATCTGCCCATGATCCATCGCGATGATGCGGTCGGCCCTGCGGACGGCGCTCAGGCGGTGGGCAATGATGATGACCGTCCGCCCGCGGGCGATACGCTCCATGTTCTGCTGGATGACCCGTTCCGACTCGTAGTCCAGTGCGCTGGTGGCCTCGTCGAAGATCAGGATGCGCGGGTCATTCATCAGCGCACGGGCAATCGCGATACGCTGGCGCTGTCCGCCGGAGAGGCTCGAGCCGTGCTCGCCAACCGTTGTGTCGTATCCCTCTGGTGTTTCCAGAATGAAGTCATGCGCGCCCGCCAGCCGGGCGGCGGTCATCACCTGCTCCAGCGGGGCGCCGGGGCTGGCCAGGGCGATGTTTTCGCGAATGCTGCGATTGAACAGCATGTTTTCCTGCTGCACGACGCCGATCTGCCGGCGCAGCGAACTGATCTCGGCGACCGCGAGATCAGTGCCATCGACCAGAACACGCCCGCGCTCCGGTACATACATGCGGGCAATCAGCTTCGCCAACGTGCTCTTGCCGGAACCCGAGCGGCCGACCACACCAATCACCTGGCCAGGGGGAATCTCCAGGCTCACGCCACGCAGGACCTCGGGCCCATCGGGGCGATAGCGGAAATGCACCTGATCGAACTCGATCCTTCCCTCCAGTCGCGGCAAGCTGCTGCGGTTGGCAAAGGAGGACTCCGTGGGCGCATTGAGGATGTCGCCCAGACGCTGCATGGAAATCCCGACCTGCTGGAAGTCCGTCCACATATTGGCCAGGCGCATGATCGGCTGGGCGACCCGAGCGGCCAGCATGTTGAAGGCAATCAGCTGACCCACGGTCAGGTCTCCCTCGATCACCAGACGCGCACCCAGCCACAGCGTGCCCACGGTCACCAGTTTGCCCACCAGCGAGATCAACTCGCGCGCGATGGTCGACAGACGGGTCGTGCGAAGTCCGGCGGATACATAGCCGGACAGCTGTTCATCCCACTTCTTGGTGGTCTGCGGCTCCACCGCCATCGACTTGAGCGTGTCGATGCCGTTGATGCTCTCGACCAGAAAGGCCTGATTCTCCGCCCCGCGGTTGAACTTCTCGTGCAGGCGCGCCCGCAGCGGCGGCGTGATCAGCACGGAGATCAGCACGTACAGCGGCAGCGAGGCGAGGACGATCAGTGTCAGCCAGCCGCTGTAAAACAGCATGACCGCGATGAAGACCACGGAGAAGAACAGATCGAGCAATAGCGTGAGCGCGTTGCCCGTCAGGAATTCGCGGATGTTCTCCAGCTCCCGCACGCGCGCCACCGAATCGCCCACCCGCCTCGATTCGAAATACCCCATGGGGAGGTTGATCAGGTGCCGGAACAGACTGGCCCCGAGCTCGACGTCGATGCGGCTGGCCGTGTGCGCCAGCACATAGCTACGCAGGCCGGACAGCACCACCTCGAACACCATGACCGCCAGCAGCCCGATGGCCAAGACGTCCAGCGTGGTCAGGCTGCGGTGCACCAGCACCTTGTCCATCACCACCTGGAAGAACAGGGGTGTGACCAATGCGAAGATCTGCAGGAAGAACGAGGCCAGCAGCACCTCGCCCAGCAGCTTTCGGTGCTTGACCAGCGCGGGCACAAACCAGGTGAAGTCGAACTTGCCAAGCTCGGCCGTCAGCGAGGCCCGCGAGGTGAACAGGATCAGATCCCCCGTCCACAGCTCTTCCAGCGCCTCGCGCGTGATGCGTTCGGCGCGCCCACGACCGGGGTGCTGGACCAGAACGTCCTGTTCCCCGGCGCGCGCCAGCACAAAGAAGCGCCCGTCCACGGCCTGCGCGATGGCGGGCAGCGGCGTGCGATCGAGGCGCGAAAGCGTTGTCCGCACCCGCTTGGACTTCAGGCCGAGATGCCGAGCACCGCGCATGATGTGGTCGCCATCGAACGGCTGGCCATCCGGCGCGAATTCGTGGCGCAGCTGTGCCGGGTTGGCGGCCACGCCATGATACTGCGCCAGCATCGCGAGCGCGGTCAGTCCCGTGTCGATGGCCCCGTTCTCGCTGTGCGAGTCCGGGGCCGCCTTCCCTGGCGAATCCATGCTGCCTCACTGTTATGCCAACGGCATCCTGCCGCTGGCATGCAAAAAGCGGCGGCCCCGAGTCGCGGGCCGCCGGATGTCCTGTGTAGTAAGTGGGGCCGGCGCGTGAGCGCCGCCCCCCACGAAGGGCTACTCGGTCACTGCCATGCGGATGCGACGACGGGCTGTAGCTGCTCCCGGTACGCCTCGGGAATACGGCTCTCGTCGGCCCCCGGCGGGTCGAATGCCGCCATGGCCTGCACCAGGTTGTTCACCTCTGATGCCGTAAGAACCTCGCCACTCGAAAGTTCGACCTGATCCAGGGTCTCGCCCTGCGGCCCGAACCACGAGTCGACCGTGATGCGATCCTCCGTGCCGATAACCTCCACGGACAGATCGCGACCATCCTGCCGGAACCAGAGCTGGTCCGCCGCGATATCCTCGCCCAGGAGCAGCGTGTCCTCGCCCGGGTCGCGGGCGCGCTCCACGATGCGGTCGTGGCCATCGCCGCGTTCGAAGAAGTAGGTATCGCTACCGGCGCCCCCGTGCAGGACATTGTTGCCGCGACCGCCGTGGATGAAGTTGTCGCCGCCTTCACCGCGCAGCACGTTATCACCGTCATTGCCGATCAGGATGTTGTCGAGCTCGTTGCCCCAACCGCGATAATCGCCATCCCCGGTCAGCGTGAGATTCTCGACATGATCGGGCAGGCGGAAATTGGTCTCCGCCTTTACGGTATCGGTGCCCCCATTCTCCTGGGCGATCACCTTGGTGCCCGGATTGCTGACCACATAGGTGTTGTCTCCGTCGCCGCCATACAGGAAGTTGGCGGAGCGCCCGCCCCCGATCAGCACGTTGTTGCCGCTCACGCCATAGAGGTGATTGGGGCGCTCGGTGCCGATGATGATGTTGTCCTCGTCATTGCCACGCCCCACCCGGGCGTCTCCGACCAGCGTCAGGTTCTCCACGTTGTCCGGCAGGGTATAGTCAAACGGGCTGATCACCGTGTCCGTGCCCTGGTTCGGCTTCTCGATGACCACGTCCTCCTCGCTGTTGAGGATGTAGGTGTTGTCACCGCGGCCGCCGGCCATCACGTTCGCGCCGGCCACACCGTTGAGGACATTGTCGCCATTGTTGCCCTGGATGTAGTTGTCCAGCTCGTTGCCGGTGCCGTCGATGTCGGCCGAGCCGGTGAGGATCAGGTCCTCGACGTTGTCGGGCAGGGCATACGTGACCGAGGAACGGATGGTGTCGTGGCCCTCACCGGGCTTCTCGATCACCACGTCGTCCTCGCTGTTGACCACGTAGATGTCATCGCCCGCGCCGCCGATCATGATGTTGGCACCGGCGCGGCCATCGATGTAGTTGTCGCCCTCCACCCCGTTCAGCACGTTGTCCCCGGTGTTGCCGATGATCACGTTGTCGAGTTCGTTGCCCGTACCCTCGAGATCCTCGCCGCCCATCAGCGTCAGGTTGTCCACGTTCTCCGGCAGGGTGTAATCGATGTAGGAGTGGACAGTGTCGTTCCCCTCACCCGGCTTTTCGATCACCACATCCTCATCGCTGCGTACCACGTAGGTATCGTCGCCCGCGCCACCGATCATGATGTTGGCGCCGCCACGGCCGTCGATGTAGTTGTTGCCCTCGACCCCGTTCAGGACGTTGTCGCCGGTGTTGCCGATGAGTTCGTTGTTCAGCTCGTTGCCGGTCCCGTGAAGATTCTCGCTGCCCTGCAGGTGCAGGTTCTCCACGTTATCCGGCAGGACGTAATCGATGTGGGACTCGACCGTGTCGTTGCCTTCGCCGGGTTTTTCGATCACCACGTCATCGGCGCTGTGCACCACGTAGGTGTTGTTGCCGCGGCCTCCGATCATGGTGTTGGCACCCGCCACCCCGTCGAGCCGGTTGTTGCCGGAGTTGCCGATCAGGACATTGTCCAGCTCGTTGCCGGTGGCACTGATCCCGCTGCGGCCCAGCAGCGTCAGATTGTGCAGGTTGTCGGACAGGGCGAACGACACATGCGACTGCACCGTGTTGGTGCCATCCCCCGATTCCGCGATCACCTGATCATCCCGGTGCCGCACCACGAACAGGTTGTCGCCGTCGCCGCCCACCAGCACGTCGGCATCCCGCCCGCCATGCAGCCAGTTGTCGCCGGTCCCGCCGGTCAGGATGTTCTCGCCCTCATTGCCGACCAGGATGGCGTTCTCCTCCCCGCCGGTCAGCTCGTCTCCCTCGGTCGAGCCGAGCTGCAACGCGGACAGGTCGAAGCTATGACCATCGGCGAAACGAAGGGTGTTGATCCGGTGGCGCTCGGAATCGGCGCTACCAAACCAGTTTTCGATGGTGACGCTGTCGCGGCCGTTGCTGTGCGCCAGCACCAGCGAACTGCCCTCCGCACGGATGTCCAGATCGCCGGCGCGGATCTCCGGGCCGAACTCCAGCACGCTGTGACCCTCGTCGCCATGCATCTCGATGATGGTGTTATGACCCTGGCCCACATCGAAGCGGTAGGTGTTGTTACCGGCACCGCCATACAGGATGTCGTCACCCGAACCGGCCCGCAGCACGTCGTCGCCATCACCGCCCAACACCCAGTCGCCACCGGACCCGGCGGTAAGCTCCGCCCCGTCGTTGCTCGCGAACACGATTTCGGACACGGCCGTGCCTTCGCCATCGGCGCGCACCCCGTCCCAGCCGAAGTCGGCCAGGGCCTCCAGCACGGCCGGATCATCACCGGCCTTTGCGAGCCAGTCGCGCAACAGACCATGGGAGTCGAAGCCCATGGGCGAGAGCTGTTCGCCGGTGGCACGCTGCAGTTCCAGAAGATCCGCCACGCCACGGGCCGGGTCGGCATCGAACTGCTGGTTCAGGGCCTCCGTGGTGCCCGCAAAGTCGATAAAGTCGATACGGATGCCGTCTTCATCGAAGACCAGGTCCATCCCTTCCAGATAGGGCGCCAGGTGGGTCTGGCGCATCATCTGTGCATACATAGTGGTCTGCAGGATGTCGAAGCCCGCACGCAGTTCGCGCGAAGCCATGATCCTCGGGTTCGGACTGCCGTGCTGGCGGAACTCCCGCCCCAGGAACGCCTCCAGTGTGGCGACCTTGCGCCCGTCGATATGGGCGCCCCGGCCCTCCGGGTCCACGTCACTGACACCCGCCCACTCGAACAGCAGGTTCTCCATGCGGGCTTCGCGCGCCTTCACGTCGGTTTCGGCCATAAAGGCCTCAACCTCCCCGCGCAACTGTCCGCTCTCGTCCCGCACCAGCGCCTGATGCAGGTCATGCACCTCGCCATAGCCCATCAGGTCGGGCAGGGTGGCAATGTCTTCCGGCACATCCAGGCGCTCACGCGCCTCGGTCTGGGCCGTATCCTGGATGAACCACACGTCCGTCGCCTCGCCTTCGCGGCCGTCGGCCCACTCGAACCGCCCGATCTGGCGGTGCTCGTTGCCGTGCTCGTCCACGTAGGTGGAGTCCGAGTAGCCCAGATCGATGGAGCCGATGCCGACTTCGTCCAGCGTCAGCAGTTCACCCTCGTCCACCACGCCGTTGCCGTTGGCGTCCTGCCACAGGCGCAGGTCGTCCCAGGCCTCGTCGCCCGGGTCGATACGACCATTGCCGTTGGTGTCGTGGATCGCCAGCGCTTCGAATCCGTTCATGGCGGTGACGCCTTCCTCAATCTCACTGGCGTTGCCAAACAGCTCGCTGCCGGTCTCGATCTCCTCGTTCCCGGTCAGGTCCATCGCTAGCAGCGCATCCTCCGGCCCCACCCAGCCGGTGGCCTGCGCAAACCCGTCGCCGTTGTGGTCGAACTGCACCCCGGCATCCAGACCCACCGTAGAAATGCCGTTGCCGTCCAGATCCAGGATGATCGGGGAGGCGTGGGACTCGCCGCGGTTGAAGAAGTCGCGCACGTCGTCGATGAAGTCACCCACGCCTGTGGCAAAATCCCGCAACATCTGCATCGTAGGATCGACCAGCGGCTGAACCAGATCCGCCGCCCAATCCACCAGCGGAGTACTCTCTGGCTGGTCCACTCCGACCATCTCACCGATCACATCGAGATCGGCCAACCGCCCACTCCAGGTTTCGATGCTCTCGGTAGCAGCGTCCAGCTCTTCGCGATTGGTCGCGAATCCTTTAGCAAACTCCAGTGCTTGATGCATCGAAACCATCTTTCCGAGCGTTTCCTTAGCCAACGCAAATTCTCGAGCCGAATCACCTGCAGCATCCAGTGTCCCTTCCCAATAAGCTTGCGCCCCTTCATCGCCCATCAGCTCGAAAGGGATATAAAGCGTCCATGCATCGATCCCGAGATCGTTCTGTTCGAAGGCATGTCTGTGGAAGTCACGCGCCTCAACTGCGGTAATCTCACGATCAACTACAGCTTGATCTGAATCGTCAATAATTCTCTGAAGAGCGTCAAGATACCCTATGGCCATGTCGTTGCGAATCCGATCGACGTCGGCATCCTCATGGGGAACGCCCTCCTCTTCCGCCGCAGCCTGCATATACCTTAAAGCGACCTGACCAGACATCGTGTCGCCCTCTACGACCCCTTTGGCCAACATGGAATACCTGTCACCAAATGAAACCAGGTAGTCATACATGTCCGTCAGCCGACCTTCCGCCTGGAGGCTCCTTGCATAATCCAGATCGCTTTGTGTAAGCGGCGTATGAATCCCTTCAGTGGTCATCAGTCTCTCCCTTTTTGACTGGCCTTATTTATAATTTGGACCCCTGGATTTCGGAATCCCGTTCAAACCCAAGAATAATCCCGCGAACCGCAGCTTTCATTTCACGCCACTCGGAAAGATTGGAACGCGGGTACTCAAAAGAAACCCTCGCGCCCCATTCTGGCAACGTGAACTTGTGGGTGCACCTGCGAACCGAATCGGGATCAGGCATTTCTCCGTTGTAACAACGAACATAATCGGATACGACACCGTTCAGATCGCCTTTCCAATACAAGGCCATGTTCCACGACTTGAACCGCTCGGTTCCCGATCCCGAGGGCTCAGCCCAATAAAGCTCACTCTCGGGATCCACCCCCCGCATCTCATAGCGAATGCCCTTTAGCCGGCGGTACCGGCCCTTTTCTTCATCCCACTCATCAGTGGTCCACCAGCCTTCTTCGAGCCGTTCGATCCTCCCCCGCAATACCGGTGCCCAGTCGCCATGCTCTAGCCTGCGCTCGTGAGAGTACTCGCCTTCATCGGAAAAACCATTGAATGCCGTGACACCAATCAGGAGCCACACATCGCCATCAGGGTCCTCTTTGGTACGGTAACTGGACCGCGTCTCCGGGGTTCTGGGAGCCATGTCTGGCCAGCGAACGTATAGGGAGAAGGCCTGCGCATCGTCCTCGAAGGTACGCTCATCGGGCTTCGGCGTATCCGGGCCGCGCGGGGCCCAGGTGCTCTGGTCCTTGTATTCGATGCCGACCAGCGCGAGATAATTGGACGGGATCGCAATCGGCACACCATTGATGTTGGCCTTGCGGATCGGGACCGGACGCTCCTCGACCAGCGGCGGGGGCTCCCCATAAAGCTGGCGCCAGGCTTCGGGTACGCCATGCTCGATCAGCAACGGTCGGGCGATACCCGACCACAGGGCCGAAGCGACAATCCACAGCAGAACCAAAACCCCGACCAGCAGGCCGACTCGGCCCCAAGCGGTTCCGAGCCAACGAGGACCCCGCTTACCGCTCATGGTAGGTTCCTTCCCGGCAGGGAAAGCCGGAGCCGGCGCCCGTGAACGGGCATGCTGGATCATCCAGGCGGGAACGGAGGGTTGTAGCAAACGCGGTGCCGATCCGAGGCGAAGTCATGGCTTATCCCTGTCCATGAGTGATGGATTGAAAGACTGCCGGCCTCAGGCGACCCTGTCAAAGTTGCTGCCGAAGGTCTGCGCGTTGGCGGCAGGGCGCACCAGCGCCTGATGCAGGTCATGCACCTCGCCATAGCCCATCAGGTCGGGCAGAGTGGCAATTTCCTCCGGCACATCCAGGCGCTCGCGCGCTTCGGTGATGGCCGTATCCTGGATGAACCACACGTCCGTTGCCTCACCTTCGCGGCCGTCGGCCCACTCGAACCGCCCGATCTGGCGATGTTCGTTGCCATGCTCATCCACGTAGGTGGAGTCCGAGTAGCCCAGATCGATGGAGGCAATGCCGACTTCATCCAGGGTCAGCAGTTCACCCTCGTCCACCACGCCGTTGCCGTTGGCGTCCTGCCACAGGCGCAGGTCGCCCCAGGCCTCGTCGCCCGGGTCGATGCGGCCATTGCCGTTGGTGTCGTGGATGGCGAGCGCCTCGAAGCCATTCATGGCCGTCACGCCTTCCTCAATCTCGCTGGCGTTACCGAACAGCTCGCTGCCGGTCTCGATCTCCTCGTTCCCGGTCAGGTCCATCGCCAGCAGCGCATCCTCCGGCCCCACCCAGCCAGTGGCCTGCGCAAACCCGTCACCGTTGTGATCGAACTGCACGCCGGCCTCCAGGCCCAGCGTGGAAATGCCGTTGCCGTCCAGATCCAGAATAATCGGAGAAGCGTGGGACTGCCCACGATCATATCTAGCCTGAACATCATCAACTTTCTTATCCGTGCTACTCCCCGTCACAAAATCGAAGACGGAATCCCACCCCGGGAAGAGCTTTTGTGATATGAGACCAAGGCCAACGGACGCTGCCACTGCCGCCGCAAGGGGGGCCACCATGGCCCCACCCGCGATGCCAAATGCTGTAAGTAACGCCTTCGATCCCGCCAGTCCGACACTCCAACCAGCGACCCCTCCCAAGGCTCCAAATAGCGCCCCCGAAGCCCCATCCACGTCACCGGATGAATACTTCTCATACGCATCACCGGCCGTGTAAACAGTACCTAGCACCCCCGTAGCACGCCCGACTCCCGCTAGTGCGCGAGATTCGACCAAGGCATTGAACTCGCGCGCCGTCATCGTATCTCGGTTCGACGCAAGCTCCGAAAAGGCAGACGCTTGCCGCTGATACAGCTGCGCTTCTCGCGAATGACCCGCCTCTTGAGCAAGATGCGCCCGCTCCAGCGCCGTTTGATGCATTTCGTTTACTGCTCGAGCGCGCTCATCCGCAAGCGCGGTCGAGAATTCCTCAAAAGACTTAGATGCATCCAATGAGAGTGTTTCAGTGAGCCGAGTCGCAGCTGAAAGGGTATGCCCCGAAAGGCTTTCCAGAAACTCTCTATATTCCTTATGATGGACTTCTTCCTTGATTTCACTCACGACAAATCACTCCTTCTTCCAAAAATATCACTGACCAAGAGACCCAACATGACAAACAAAGCGGATGTTAACAAAGAAAGAAAATACAAAACAAAATACAAAAAAGCTGCCGCCACGACTGGAACCCCGAACCAAGGATCAAGCGCCTCCGTCATGCCGCCCGACACCCTGTCCGGATCAGCAGCAGGCAATACGGCATAAAAATAGCTAAAAACTACAAATATAAAAAACATCCAAAACCAGAACGTGCCCCAAATAAGCCTCACAAGAGTAGCCCCATAAACGCGTTCGCGACACAATGATCTCGGCATTCTAAAAATAAAAAAAATAAGCGAAAAAGGGGCGACCACAATAACTGCGGACAAAGCTATTCTTATGCCTATGGCATCTTGACGAGTGTCTGCGATCGTATCGATAAGCGGAACCCAAACTGCGACAACCTCAGAACCTCCCTGAATTGCACGATGGACTGCAGATTCCCCTGAAAAGTCAAAAAGTGATATCAACACAATCACCGCCAATGGCCCCCAGAACACCACACCAAAAGCGCGGAGCTTGCTCGAATCAAAAATTGTTTTTTGTGACTTCGATTGCGCGCTCATGTGTCATATCCCTATGTATCGGGGCCTTCCGGGATCAGGCTTAGCCGTTCTCGCAAGCCGTTTGAGTCAATCCGAGACTTTTCCGCAGTGTCGAGCGAGGCGGAATGAGCGATGCCTCGTGCCCAGTGTTTGGTCCAGAAGGCGGCGACACCTTGCTTCCGGTGTCCAGGGCGCTCTGGGATCCCAGTGGGAGGGCTTCCGAATGAACCGGCGGGCATCGGTTTTCTGGAAACTGTTCGGCAGCCACGTTGCAAACCGCTTCTTACCTTCACGGTCTGACGCGGAAAGATGCGTCGGGGAGATCGATGATCTCTCCGTCGGCAAGACGCACGGCGTGCAGGCTGTGGCGCTTGGGGTGGATGGAGCCAAACCAGTTCTGGATGCGGATGCTGTCCTCGCCGTTGCGGTGGGCGAGGACCAGTTCGTGGCCTTCCACCTGGATATCGAGGTCTTCGGCGCGGATGCCCGGAGCCACTTCGATGACGCTACGGCCGCGGTCTCCGTACATCTCGATCAGGGTGTTGTGGCCGCTGCCGACGCCGAACCGGTAGGTATTGTTGCCGGCTCCGCCGTACAGGAGGTCATCACCGGGACCGGGGTGCAGGGTGTCGTCGCCATACCCGCCGAGCAGCCAGTCCCCACCGGGTCCGGCCTTCAGCGTTGCGCCACCCTCATGCGCCACCACGATCTCGCGCGCCGCCGTTCCCTGCCCGTCCATGCGCACCGCGTCCCAGCCCAGCGCCATTAGCGCGCTCTGTAGAGCAGGGTCGTTCCCGGCCTCGAGCAGCCAGTCGCGCATCAGGCGGTAGGGATCGAAGCCCATTGCCCGCAGGCGCTCGCCGCCAGCCCGTTCAAACTCGAACAGATCGGTCAGCCCCCGGGCCGAGTCACGCACGAAGGTTTCCTGCAGGTTGCTTGTTGTGTCGGAGAAGTCGAAGCCGAGACCGGATGCGTTCACGCGAAAGGCGATCGCATCGAAATAGGGCGCCAAGTGCGTTTGCCGCATGAGCTGGCTGTACATCTCGGTTTTCAGGATGTCGAAGGCCTTGTGCAGCTCAGCGGCACCGCCGGGGCGCGGATTCGGGCTCCCCTGCTGGCGGAAATCCCGCTCCAGAAAGGCCTCCAGAGTGGACAGCTTGCGGCCATCGATGTTGGGCCCGCGGCCTTCCGGGTCGACATCGGCGGCGCCGGCCCACTCGAACAGCAAGCCCTTCATGCGTGCACGACGAGCCTGCACGTCGAGCTCGTCTCGAAAGGCGTCGAGGTGTTCGCGCAAACGCCCGTTCTCGTCATGCTCCAGGGCTTTGCGAAGATCCGGCACGCGACCATAGCCCCGGAGATCCGGCTCGGCTCCGGCGGACTCCAGAAGGTCCCGACCAGAATGATCGCTAAAGGACGACGAATCCAGCTGCCGTTGAGAATCCCCGGATGCAGGTTCCGGCGAGCCGTCACTCGAGGACCGTCCCATCGAGAATGAGCGGCCCGTGGCTGCGGAGTATCCTCGCTCAAACCCGTCGGCAAACTCGACCGCAAACTGGTTCATGCCGTTGCGAACATCGGGCATGTACGCGTACCCGGCGCCCAGTCCGGCCAGCACCAGTAATACGGTAACCAGGGCCGGCTTCATGCGATCGCCTTCCGAGCGACCCAGGCAGTAACAGCCAAGTTCACGTGCGCAGTGGTCGATTGCGAGGGCGACCGGCCAAGGCTGCGGGGCCAAGAAGCCTCAGATCGGTCGTACGCGAGACACCCGAACTCACTAGGGCCTGCCCATGGAATGCTGGCAGGGCCTCCGCAGCCGGATCCTTCTCGAAGTGTGGACGCGCCAATCCGTGGCGAGGTCATGGACAATCCCTTTCCATGAATATGGTTGCGCAGCCTGAAGAGATGCCGGCTGGGTGTCAAGGCAGCGGCGCGTAACCCGCCGTTCCGTCAGGCCTGCGCTGTGCGGGGAGATGCCACGCTGACCTGCAGGGCTGGTATCCTCGCAGTCCGTTTATGGTGGCCGCTTTGGGCGGTCGCGCAAGACCTTTCCGGGCTCGCCCCGACCGAGGATTCTGGAGGCCGCATGAGCAGTAAGCACCGACCCACCGATATCCAGTTGCATCAGAAGTCCCGCATCCTGGAGCTGACCTACTCCGACGGCTCGCATTTCGAGCTGCCCTGCGAATTTCTGCGCGTGTACTCGCCCTCGGCCGAGGTACGCGGGCACGGCCCGGGCCAGGAGGTGCTGCAGGTGGGCAAGGAGGATGTGAACATCACCGGGATCGAGCCGGTCGGTAACTATGCGGTGAAGCTGGAGTTCTCTGACGGCCACGACACCGGCATCTATGATTGGGACTACCTGCACAAGCTCGGCACGGAGCAGGAAAGTCTGTGGCAGGATTACCTGGATCGGCTGAAAGAGGCCGGCCACGAGCGCAAGACGCACTGACGATGAAAGAAGAGCCCGGCAAGACCCACTTCGGCTACCAGAGCGTCCCCGAGTCCGAGAAAGCCTCGCGGGTCGGCGAGGTGTTCCACTCGGTCGCCTCGCACTACGACGTGATGAACGATCTGATGTCGATGGGCATCCACCGCATCTGGAAGCGCTACACCCTGGAGCGCACCGGCGTGCGCCCGGGCATGAAGATCCTGGATCTGGCCGGGGGCACCGGGGACCTGGCCGGGGCCTTTGCCCCGCGCGTCGGGCCGAAGGGGCAGATCGTGGTCTGCGACATCAATGCCTCGATGCTGGAGGCCGGGCGCGACCGCATGCTGGACGAGGGCCACGTGGGCAACCTCGACTTCGTGCAGGCGGATGCGGAACAGCTCCCCTATCCGGATGACTACTTCGACCGCGTGACCATCGCCTTTGGCCTGCGCAACGTGACCCGCAAGGAGCGCGCGCTGGCCGAGATGCGCCGGGTGATCAAGCCGGGCGGGCGCGTGCTGGTGCTGGAGTTCTCGCAGCCGATGGCGCCGCTGCGCCCGATCTACGATGTTTATTCGTTCAAGATGCTGCCGCTGATGGGCAAGCTGGTCGCCAACGATGCGGACAGCTATCGCTACCTGGCGGAGTCCATCCGCATGCATCCGGATCAGGAGACCCTGGCCGGGATGATGCGCGATGCCGGGCTGGAGCGGGTCGAGTATGACAACCTGACCGGCGGCATCGTCGCCCTGCACCGCGGCACGAAACTGTAGCGTTTTCATGGCCGAACCCATCGCACTGCCCAGTCCGTTCACGGCCCTGATCGAGGTCGCGCTGAACGAGCACCTGGCGAGCGCGCCGGAGAAGGACCGGGCGCGCTTGGCCGGGCGCGCGATCGCTATCGTGATCGAGCCCCCGGGGCTGGCCTTTTCACTGGCCGGGGCCGCGGATCGCCTGCAGGTCGTCGGTGGTGTCGAGGACCCGGTAGATGTGCAGCTGGCGGGCTCGCCGCTGTCGCTGGCCGCGGCGCTGGGGCGCGACGACCGCTCCGGGCTGACCATCACCGGTGACGCCACCGTCCTCTCCGATCTGCAGCATGCGCTGCGCGACTCCGGGGTCGACTGGGAGGGGCTGTTCGAGCGCTTTGCCGGCGCCGGGGCCGCCGGGCCGTTGCGCCACCTGCTGGATCAGGCCCGCGGGAGCCTGCGCCACCTCGGCCGCCGCTCCGCGGAGGATACCGCCGACTATCTGCGCGACGAGCTGGAGTGGCTGCCTGCCGGCGGGGCGTTTGAGGCTTTTGCCGAAGACGTCGCCGACCTGCGTGACGGAGTCGCCCGGCTGGATGCGCGGCTGCGCCAGATGGAGACCCAGTCCGTCTCCGATACCGACGACCGGCAGGCCTGATGCGCCGCGCGCTGTACCGGGGGCTGCGGCTGTGGACCATCGCGCGGGTCCTGGTGCGCTATCGCCTCGATGTCATCCTGTTCACGCTGAAGCCGCTGCGGCCACTGAGCTTTCTGCTCTACCTCGCGCCCTGGAACTGGTTTCGCCGCACTGAAGGCACCCGCGGCGAGCGCATCCGCCGCGCGCTGGAGGACCTGGGGCCGATCTTCATCAAGTTCGGGCAGATGCTGTCCACCCGACGCGACCTGCTGCCGGACGACATCGCGATCGAATTGGCGCGGCTGCAGGACCGGGTGCCCCCGTTCCCGTTCGAGCAGGCGCGCGCGCTGATCGAGGCGGAACTGGAACGCCCGATCGAGATCGCCTTCGCCACGTTCGAGGACACCCCGATCGCCTCGGCCTCCATCGCCCAGGTACACGCGGCCACGCTGCAGGACGGGCGCAAGGTGGTGGTCAAGGTCGTGCGCCCCGGCATCCTCAAGACCATCCGCGCGGACCTCGAGGTGATGCACCTGATCGCGGACCTGGCGGATCGCTACTGGTCCGAGGCCAAGCGCCTGCGCCCGCGCGAGGTGGTGGACGAATACGAAAAGACCGTCACCGATGAGCTGGACCTGATCCGCGAGGGCGCGAACGCCGCCGCGATCCACCGCAACTTCGAGGACAGCCACCTGCTGTACATCCCGGAGATCATCTGGGACTACACCCGCCGCAACGTACTGGTGATGGAGCGCATCGGCGGCATCCCGGTGGCGGACATCGCCGCGCTGCGTGAACGCAATGTAGACCTGAAGCTGCTGGCCGAACGCGGGGTGGAAATCTTTTTCACCCAGGTATTCCGGCACAACTTCTTCCACGCCGACATGCACCCGGGCAACATCTTCGTCGATGCCACCCACCCGGACGACCCGACCTACCTGGCGGTGGACTTCGGCATCGTCGGCTCGCTGCTGGACTCCGACCAGCGCTACCTGGCGGAGAATTTCCACGCCTTCTTCAACCGCGACTACCGCCGGGTGGCGGAGCTGCACGTGGAATCCGGCTGGGTGCCGAAGGACACCCGCGTGGACGAGTTCGAGGCGGCCATCCGCACCGTCTGCGAGCCGATCTTCCAGCGCCCGCTGGAGGAGATCTCCTTCGGCCAGGTCCTGCTGCGCCTGTTCCAGACCGCACGGCGCTTCAACATGGAGGTGCAGCCGCAGCTGGTGCTGCTGCAGAAGACCCTGCTGAACATCGAGGGCCTGGGCCGCCAGTTGTATCCACAGCTGGACCTGTGGACCACCGCCAAGCCGTTCATCGAGGACTGGATGCACGAGCGCATGGGCGTGCGCGCATTCATCCGCAATGCGCAGCAGCACCTGCCGCGCCTGCTCGCCCAGCTGCCCGAGATGCCCATGCACCTGGAAAAGGCCCTGACGGTAGAGGAGCAACGCGCCGAACGCGACGCCGCCCTGCGCCAGCAGATCCGTGACCTGGAAGAGGGGCTGCGCCGCCAGAACCGCCGGCGACACGAGGCCTGGGGAGGCGCGGGGCTGCTCGCCCTCGCGGGGCTGGCCACCCAGCTCGACGTGCCCACATGGCTCGGCCTAGCCTGGCCGGCTTGGCCACTCGGCCTGGTCGGCGCCGCCATGCTGCTGTTCGGGCTGCGCCCGGGCCCGTACCGCCGCCCCGTCGACCGTACCTGAACCCCACGAGCCGACTCGCCCGTTCGGCCACGGACCGTGTCGGTGCCGACTGTAGGAGGCCAGCCCTCTGGCCGACAGCGACTTATCCAACACCCCTCGGCCAGAGGGCTGGCCTCCTACAGGGAGCGGCGGGGCGGCCCGGGGCGGCGAGGTCAGACGTCGAGGAGCAGGCGTGCCGGGTCCTCGATTGCGTCCTTGATGGCGACGAGGAAGCGTACGGCGTCGGCGCCGTCGACCAGGCGATGGTCGTAGGAGAGGGCGATATACATCATCGGCCGGATCACCACCTCGCCGTCCACCGCAACGGGGCGTTCCTTGATCGCGTGCATGCCGAGGATGGCGCTTTGCGGCGGGTTCACGATCGGGGTGGAGAACAGCGAGCCGAACACACCGCCGTTGGTGATCGTGAAGGTGCCGCCGCGCAGCTCGTCGATGTCCAGCTTGCCGTCGCTGGCGCGTTCCGCGAAGTCGCGGATGCGTCGCTCGATGTCGGCGACGCTGGCGTTGCCGGTATCGCGCAACACCGGCACCACCAGCCCGCGCGGCGAGGACACGGCGATGCCGATGTCGCTGTAATGGTGGTAGACGATCTCCTCGCCATCCAGCGCGGCGTTGATGATCGGGAAACGCTCCAGCGCGCGACTGGCAGCGGCGACGAACAGACCCATGAAGCCCAGCTTGATCGAGTGGCGTTTCTCGAAGGTTTCCTTGTAGCGGGCGCGCAGGTCCATCGCCGCAGACATGTCGATCTCGTTGAAGGTCGTCAGCATCGCGGTGGACTGCTTGGCCTCCAGCAGCCGCTCGGCGATGCGCGCGCGCAGACGCGTCATCGGGACACGTTCGATACCGCCGGCGGACGGCGCCCGCTCGCGCTCCGGGGCACGCCCCTGGGGCGACGCCGAAGACGGCGCCTCGCTGCGGCGCGACCGGTCCGTCTGCACGCGCTCGACGTCCTCGCGCAGGATGCGGCCGTCCTCGCCGGTGCCCTCGACATCCTCGGCCTGGAGCCCGGCCTCCTGCAGCAGGCGCCGCACGGACGGGCTGGGCGGCGGCGCGGTACCGGAGTCGCGATCCGACGCGCCGCTGGCACTGTCAGGAGTCTGGTCAGCTGTCCCGGCCTCGGCAGTCTGCCCGGACGTCTCCCCTGACTCATCAGAGGATTGCGCGGGCTCCGGAGGCTCCTCCTCTTCGGCATCGACATCGTTTTCAACAGACGTCTCGGCCGCACCCAGATAGCCGATTACCGCATCGGTCTTTACGGTGTCACCTTCGCTGACCTCCAGCGACGTCAAGGTGCCAGCAGAAGGGGCGGAGACCTCGAGCACGACCTTGTCGGTCTCCAGCTCGGCGATCAGCTCATCGCGCTTGACCGCATCGCCCGCCTTCTTGTGCAGGGCGACCACCGTCGCATCGGCGACGGACTCCGGGAGTTCGGGGACCTGGATCGGGGTGGGGTCGGATGCCATCTCTCTTCCTTGTGCCGTGCGTCAGTGTTCAGGGCGTGGGGTGCGGGGTATCGCGCGAGCTGATCGGGCCGAACGCCCGTTCGAGCAGATCCTTCAACTGTGCCTTGTGGACCTCCGGATAACCGACCGCCGGCGCGGCGGCCGGAGGCCGCGCGACCGCGTGCAGCGTCTGGCCGCGCACCGCCAGCATCGGGTTGATGCGCGGGGCCACGAACTCCAGATAGCCCTGGTTCTCGGGCTCGTCCTGCACCCAGACAAACTCCTCCGCGTGCGGATAGCGCCCAAGCAACTCGGTCAGGCGCGCCTCGGGGAACGGGTAGCACTGCTCCAGGCGCAGGATGGCGACATCCCAATGATCGCCCTCGGACTGGCTGGCGGCCAGATCATAGTAGATGCGCCCGCTGGTCAGCAGCACACGCTTGACGGCGTCGGGGTCCTTGATGCGCGCATCGTCGATCACGGTCTGGTACTGCCCGTTCGCCAGGGCGTCGAGATCGGAGACGGCCTCCTGGTGGCGCAGCAGGCTCTTCGGGGTCATCACGACCAGCGGCTTGCGGTACGGACGCACCATCTGCCGCCGCAGCAGATGGAAGATCTGCGCGGGTGTGGTCGGCACACAGACCTGCATGTTCTCCTGCGCGGCCAGTTGCAGGAAGCGCTCGGGGCGTGCCGAGGAATGCTCCGGGCCCTGGCCCTCATAGCCATGCGGCAGCAGCAGCGTCAGCCCGCACAGCCGGCCCCACTTCTGCTCGCCGGAGGAGATGAACTGATCAATCACCACCTGCGCACCGTTCACGAAATCGCCAAACTGCGCCTCCCAGATCACCAGTGCCTCCGGCGCGGCGGTCGCATACCCGTACTCGAACGCCAGCACGCCCTCCTCGGACAGCAGCGAATCGATGATCAAAAAACGCGGATGATCCGGATCCAGTCGCCGCAGGGGTACCAGGGACTTGCCAGTTTCCTGGTCGTGCAGCACCGCATGACGGTGGAAGAATGTCCCACGCCCGGAATCCTGCCCGGACAGACGGATGCGGTAGCCGTCCTGGATCAGCGCCCCATAGGCGAGCGTCTCGGCCGCGCCCCAGTCCAGCGGCTGTTCGCCCGCGGCCATAGCGCGGCGCGCGTCGAGGACCTTTTGTACGCGCGGATGGACCTGGAAGTCCTCCGGCGGTGTGGAGAGCTGGTCCAGCATCCGTGACAGACGGTCGGCCGGGACCCCTGTCTCCACGTCCTGATCCCAGGTCTGATGCAGGTACGGTTCCCAGTTGGTCGTGGTGCCGTGCCCATTCTGGTGCAGCGACAACGCGACCGGCTCGCCGGCATCCAGACGGCCGCGATAGGACTCCATCTCGTCGTCCTGGGACTGCTCATCGGTCAGCCCGGCCTCGATCAGTGTGCGGGCGTAAAGCTCGCGGGTCGTCGGCAGGTCACGGATATGCCGGTACATGTGCGGCTGTGTAGCGGCCGGCTCGTCGGCCTCGTTGTGCCCCTGTCGGCGGTAGCAGACCAGATCGATCACCACGTCCTTGCCGAAGCGCATGCGGTAGTCCAGCGCGACCTGGGTGACGAACACCACGGCCTCGGGGTCGTCGCCGTTCACGTGCAGGATCGGCGCATTCACCATCTTGGCGACATCGGTCGCGTAATGTGTCGAACGCGCGTCCTTGAGCGTGGAAGTGGTAAACCCGATCTGGTTGTTCACCACCACGTGCACCGTTCCCTTGGTGGAGAACCCCCGGGTCTGGGACATGTTCAGGGTCTCCATGACCACGCCCTGTCCGGCGAACGCGGCATCGCCATGGATCACCACGGGCATCACCCGGTTGCCCTTGCGGTCGCCGATACGCACCTGGCGGGCGCGCACCGAGCCCTCGACCACGGGCGTCACGATCTCCAGATGCGAGGGGTTGAACGCCAGTGCCAGATGGACCGGGCCACCGGGTGTCTCGACACCCGAGGAGAAACCCATGTGGTACTTGACGTCCCCGGTGCCACGATCATCACGCGGACGCCCTTCGAACTCGCCGGCCAGTTCCGAGGGGGCCTTGCCGAACAGGTTGACCAGCACATTCAGGCGCCCGCGATGCGCCATGCCGAGCACGATCTCCTGCAGCCCGCGCGCGCCACCGCGCTGGACCAGCGCGTTCAGCAGCGGGATCAAGCTCTCCGCGCCCTCCAGGGAAAAGCGCTTTTGCCCGACATAGCGCCGATGCAGATAACGCTCCAGGCCCTCGGCCGCGACCAGGCGTTCAAGAATGGCCAGCCGCGTATCGTCGTTGAAGTCGAAATGGCCATGGGCCGATTCCAGGCGCTCCTGCAGCCAGCGCTTTTCCTCGGTCGCCGCGATATGCATGTACTCGGCACCGATCGTCGCGCAATAGGTCTCGCGCAGAACCCGCTCGATCGTGTCCAGGGACACCGGTCCCTCGATGAACAGGGAGCCGGGATCGAACAGGATGTCCGGGCCGACTCGATCCAGGCCGTGATACTCCCGGCTCAGCTCCACCGGAGGTTCGGGCGCCTCGCGCTCCAGCGGATCCAGACGCGCCCCGAAGTGGCCCAGGTAGCGATAGGAATTGATGAACTGCAGTACCCGGATCTGCAACTGCTCGTGCGCCAGATCCGGGCGATCGCTGGAACGCCGACGGCGCTCCCGACGCCGCGCCCCCTCCAGCGAACGAAAGTAATCGGCCCAGGCCGGCGGCACGGACTCCGGGTCCTCGCGGTAGCGTTCCAGCAGGGTCTCGGCGAAAAGCAGGTTGTCCGGGTGCAGCTCCTGTCCGGAGACCGGCGTATCCAGCCGGTGCAGCGAGGGCATGTCGTTCATTCGCGATGTTCCGATTACTCTTGCGCGGTGTTGTTACTTGGGACCACTCTCGGCGGCGAGGTTCCCCGCACGGGACCGATGAAGGTTGTGTCCGAGAGTAGCGCGTTTGCGCGGGCGAAGGCACACGTCCCGCATGCGCAACGTGCGATTCCGCCCGGGTTTCCCTACCATTCGCGCATGGATGTCTCTCCCCTGCTCGATTCCCTGAACCCGGCCCAGCGCGAGGCCGTGGCCGCCCCGCCGCAACCGCTGCTGGTGCTGGCCGGTGCCGGCTCCGGCAAGACCCGCGTGCTGGTACACCGCATCGCCTGGCTGATCGGCGTGGAGGGCGTGGCTCCGCACAGCCTGCTGGCGGTCACCTTCACCAACAAGGCGGCGGCCGAGATGCGGGGGCGCATTGAGGCGCTGCTGGGACACCCGGCGACTGGACTGTGGGTCGGCACGTTCCACGGGCTGGCCCACCGCCTGCTGCGCCAGCACTGGCAGGATGCCCGGCTGCCGCAGGGCTTCCAGATCCTCGACTCCGACGACCAGTTGCGCATGGTCAAGCGCGTGCTGCGCGGCCTGGAGCTGGACGAGGCGCGCTGGCCACCGAAACAGGCGCAGTGGTACATCAATGCGCGCAAGGACGAGGGCTCGCGCCCGGAACACCTGCCGGATACCGGCGACCCGGTCGCGCGCCAGTGGGTGCGTATCTACACCACCTACCAGCAGGCCTGCGAGCGCGCCGGGGTGGTGGACTTCGCCGAGCTGATGCTGCGCTCGCTGGAGCTGCTGCGCGACAACAAGGCCCTGCTGGAGCACTACCGCACGCGCTTTCGCCATGTGCTGGTTGACGAGTTCCAGGACACCAACGACATCCAGTACGCCTGGCTGCGCCTGCTGGCCGGCGACAGCCCGGTATTCGCGGTCGGCGACGACGACCAGTCCATCTACGGCTGGCGCGGCGCGAAGATCGAGAACATCCAGCACTTCCAGCAGGACTACCCGGGCACCCAGGTCGTGCGTCTGGAGCAGAACTACCGCTCCAGCGCCAACATCCTGAACGCCGCCAACGCGCTGATCCGCCACAACTCAGGCCGCCTGGGCAAGGAGCTGTGGACCGAGGACAAGGAAGGTGCCCCGGTGCGCCTGTACACCGCGCTGAACGAGCAGGAAGAGGCGCGCTTCGTCGCCGAGACCATCGCCCGCCATGTGGACCAGGGCGGGCTGTACCGCGAGTGCGCGGTCCTGTATCGCTCCAATGCCCAGTCGCGCGTGCTGGAGGAGACCTTCATCGCGCGGCGCATGCCCTATCGCGTCTACGGCGGCCTGCGCTTCTTCGAGCGCCAGGAGATCCGCGACGCCCTGGCCTACCTGCGCCTGGCCGGAAATGGCGATGACGATGCCGCCTTCCTGCGCGTGGTCAACCAGCCGCCGCGCGGGATTGGCGAAAAGACCCTGGAGGGCCTGCGTCAGGCAGCCCAGGCGGCGGACACCAGCCTGCTCCAGGCGGCCGCCCATGCGGTCGACTCCGACGCCATGCCCGGGCGCGCGCGCAACGCGGTCGCCAGCTTCGTACAGCTGATCCACACCCTGCAGCAGGAGCTGCCGCGCCAGCCGCTCGCCGATCAGGTGGAACAGGCGATCGAGCGCGCACAGCTGCGCGAGCACTACAAGAAGGAGAAGGGCGAGCGCGGCGAGGCGCGCCTGGAGAACCTGGACGAACTGGTGGGTGCGGCGCGGGCCTTCGACATGGAATCCACCGCCGAGAGCGAGGAAGGCGAAGGCAACCGCCTGACCGAGTTCCTTGCCCACGCGGCGCTGGAGGCCGGCGAGGGCGCGGCCGACCCGCACGAGGATGCGGTGCAGATGATGACCCTGCACTCCGCCAAGGGCCTGGAGTTCCCGCTGGTCTTCCTGACCGGCATGGAGGAGGGCCTGTTCCCCAACGCGCGCTCGCTGGAGGAGCCGGGACGGCTGGAGGAGGAGCGCCGCCTGGCCTACGTCGGCATGACCCGCGCGGAGCAGGAGCTGTACCTGATCCATGCCGAAACCCGGCGCCTCTATGGCCGCGAGTCCTACAACGTCGCCTCGCGCTTCATCCACGAGATCCCGGAGGACGCGCTGGAGGTGCTGCGCCCGCAGGCCTCGCCGTATGGCGCAGGGCGCTTCGCAGCCAGCCGCCAGCGCAGCGCGGGCTGTGGATCACTGGATACCGCGGATGCCTCCGCCCGCGACAATGGTCTGTCCATCGGGGCCCGCGTGCACCATGCAAAGTTCGGCGAAGGCCTGGTTACCCAGTTCGAGGGTTCCGGCAACTCGGCACGAGTGCAGGTGAACTTCGCCCACGCCGGATCCAAGTGGCTGGTACTCGGCTTCGCCAAGCTCGAGGTCCTGGGCCAGCACTAAAAAGCCCCGCCGAGGCGGGGCTTCGGGTTACGGACTGCAGGACCGATCACTCGATCTTGATGTAGGCGAATCCCTTCTCGTTCTGCAACTCGGCGATGCGTACCACACCCGAGGGCACAAACTCGACGTGGTCGTAAACCTCATCCTGGTCCAGACCGATCTGCGAACGGGTGATCTCGCACAACTCCAGCTTGACGCCATGGGTGCTGGCCAAGCTCATCAGGCGACCGCGCAGGGTATCGCGTTCTTCCTTGAGCTCCTCGTCAGCTTCGAAAGGTGTATCGGCGAGGTCGTCGTCAGTCAGGAAACGGATGCCGTGCGCGACGAACACGATGCGCACGTCCACATCCATGAACTCGTTCTGATAGTGCGTCATCATGTTGTTGATGCTCGTCAGCATCGCGGAAAAACGCCGGGGGTCAGCGAAATCGGCGTGATACACCACCTTGGCCTCGGGCTCCATGGCCTCGGCGCGGGGCGTGAACGCCAGCGCGGCGAACAGCAGGCCCGTCAGCATCAGGGCCATCGCAAAACCGGGCAGGCGTGCCATTCGAACGGCGCGGGAGAGCGGAAACATCGTAGTTCTCCTTGTAGGGTGGTCTTGTCTTATACAGTAGACGTCGCGACCGGGCCACGCCATCCATAACGGGCTCGCCCCAAGGTTGACGCGAACCTGGGCCAGCGGTATGCTCTGCCGCCTTTTCCAGAACCTAGCGCATCAACGCGAGGGAAGTACTTTGGCGAATATTGCTTCTGCCCGTAAGCGGGCCCGTCAGGCGGTCAAGAATCGCGCTCACAACATGGCGCTGCGCTCCCGTTTCCGCACGGCCATGAAGGCTGTGCTGAAACCGTTGCAGCAGGGCGATGCCCAGGCGGCCAGCGAGGCCTACAAAAAGGCCGTGCCGGTCATCGACGCGACCGTGAGCAAGGGGCTGATCCACCGGAACAAGGCGGCCCGCCACAAGAGCCGTCTGAACGCCCGCATCCGCGACCTGGCCCAGGGCTAACGGCCCCGGCCGTTCGGGGCCCTGCTCCGAACCGGATCGCCCGCAAAGCCGCGCCCGGATCATGTCCGGGCGCGGCTTTTTGCGTGGACACTCCAGGGCGTAGCCATACGGGCACGTATTATTCGATCAGTACGCGGGCACGCCCCTCGCCTCGCGGATCGGAGGCGGCCTCCAGCCGTCCCTCGCCGCGATTCCACAGGATCGCCTGCATGTCACCGAACGGCCGCACCTGCGGCACCAGGCGGTGACCACGCGCCACCAATTGTCCACGCGTGTCCATATCGAACACGCTCGTCTCGTGTTCCACGCGGTCCGGCAGGTACTGGTGATGGTAACGCGGCTGTTCGACGATTGCCTCCGCGTCCAGGCCTTCCACCACACCCAGGATACCGTGCAGCACCATGGTGATGATGCGGCTCCCGCCCGGGGTTCCCAGGATCGCCACCCGATCGTCGGTCTCGACAAAGGTCGGGCTCATGCTCGACAGGGGCCGCCGATACGGGGCAATCGCGTTGGCCTCAAACCCGATCAGGCCGTAGGCATTGGGCACGCCCGGCTTGGCCGAGAAGTCGTCCATCTCGTTGTTCAGCAGGACCCCGGTACCGGGCACCACATAGCCGGAACCGAACGGGTAGTTCAGCGTCAACGTGGCGGCCACGCGGTTGCCGTCGGCATCGATCACGGAGAAATGAGTCGTTTCCGGGCTCTCGGTGGCCTGCGCCGGATCCGGAACATCCGCCTGCGGGTCCACCGATAGCGGCAGGTAGCGACTGGGCGTGGCTTCGTCCGGGTGGATGGTCGCACGCAACCCGGCCGCGTAGTCGCGCGACAATAGCCGCTCCAGCGGCATGTCGACATGATCCGGATCACCCAGGTACTCGGCACGATCACGGTAGGCGCGGCGCATCGCCTCGATGGTCAGGTGCGCACGCAGATCCGGGGCCAGCTCTTCGAGGTCGTAGAACGACAGGATGTTGAGGATCTGCCCCAGGGCGACGCCGCCCGAGGACGGCGGCGATGCGGTGGTAATTCGCGCGCCGCGATACTCGATGTGGATCGGGTCGCGCTCGACGACCTTGTAGCCCGCAAGATCCTTCAGCGTCCAGATACCGCCCGCCTCGCGCACGCCTTCCACCAGGCGCTCGGCCAGGGCCCCGGTGTAGAAGCCGTCGCGGCCCTCTTCGGCCAGGCGGCGCAGGGTATCGGCCAGGTCCGGCTGCACCAGGCGCATGCCCGCGTCCGGCACGTCGCCATTATCGAGGAAGATCTGCGCGGCATCAGCGCCATCCCGTAGCGCCTGGTGGCGGAAACTCGCCATCTGGTTGTAGCGGCCGCCCACCTCGACACCATCTTCTGCCAGGCGGATCGCCGGCTCTAGCGTATCGCCAAGCGGCAGGCTGCCGTAGTGGCGGGACAGGTGATCGATACCCGCTGGCATACCGGGGATGCCAGCCGCGAGCACCCCATCGAGCGACAGCCCCTCGACCACCTCGCCATCATCGTCCAGGTACATGTCGCGATGCGCCTCGCCCGGGGCCGTCTCGCGGGCATCCAGCATTACGCTGCGGTCATTTTCCGCGTCGTAAAGCAAAAAGAACCCACCGCCGCCAAGGCCGGAACCGTAGGGCTCGGCCACGCCCAGGGCAGCCGTCACGGCGACGGCGGCATCGAACGCGTTGCCCCCTGCGGCGAGGATGCGCTCGCCCGCCGCGGTGGCCTCCGAATGGGCGGAGGCCACCGCTCCCTGGCCGGGCCCCTCGGCCTGAACGGGCGCCGCCAGCAGGGCGGCAACCAGGGCGACGGGGAGCAGGCGCCCAAGCATCGTTACGCGCCCATCAGCTTCTCGTACTTCGCCTGCAGCTGCTCGCGCGTCTCCCGACGGTCAGGATCCAGCGGGATGCAATCGACCGGGCAGACATCCTGGCACTGCGGTTCGTCGTAATGCCCGACGCACTCGGTGCAGCGCTCCGGGTCGATCTCGTAGATCTCGTCACCGGGATAGATGGCCTCGTTCGGGCACTCGGGCTCGCAGACATCGCAGTTGATGCATTCATCGGTGATCATCAGGGCCATGGGCTTTTCCTCGCATCCAGTCGCGGGCCCAGCCTAGCGGGCCTCGCCGTTTTGTTCGGCCAGCATACGCGCCACGCCGGGGCTTACGAATTTTGAGACGTCTCCGCCCAGACGGGCGATTTCCCGTACCAGACTGGAGGAGACGAAGCTGTATTCCTCCGCCGGGGTCAGGAACAGCGTTTCGACCTCGGGAGCCAGCTGGCGGTTCATTGCTGCCAGCTGAAATTCATGTTCGAAATCCGATACCGCGCGCAGGCCGCGCAGGATCACGTTCGCCCCCTGGGCGTGGACAAACCGAGCCAGCAGGACGTTGAAACCCTGGACCTCGACCCCTTCGATTCCCTTCACCGCCTCCTCGGCCAGCGCGACCCGGGTTTCCAGTGGAAAGGCCGGTCCCTTGTTCGGATTGGCGGCCACCGCGATCACCACGCGATCAAACAGGCGCGCGGCACGGCGCACGATATCGGTGTGCCCGTGGGTAATCGGGTCGAAGGTGCCGGGATAAATCGCGGTGACTTGGGGCATGCCAACAGCCAGCAGAGAACAAGTCCCGTATTAGACCGCAAGGGGTGGGGGCACACCAAACACCCCCACACGGGCATGTTCGGAAAACGCCGGGCCAGGCTTTACACTGCCCCGTCTCGTCCACCGCCGCCTGAGGCTACCGATGACCGATGACTACCGCCCGCCGCTCGCCGATTACTGGGACCAGCTCGAGGCCCGCTACGGGGGCGGGTTCAACTTCCACCAGATCTCGCGCGAGGAACTCGCCCAGCTGATCGAGCACCTGCGCCACGCCGTGAAGGAAGACCCGCAGGTCACGGACGTCGAGAAACAGAACCTGGGGCTGGTCCTCAAGCACGCCGAACAGACTCTGGAAAAGCGCAAGGCCTGACGGGCTTCCCGCTACTCCTGCGGCGCGCGTGCTTCCAGCGCCGCGGGGCAGGACGGCAGGGCGCGACACTGATCGCCGTCGTCAGGCGCCCCGGCCGCAGCCCCCAGGGTCGGGGCATAGCTCCCGGGTCCCGCCAGCTTGCCCGCGCAACTGGCGGCCTCGCGGGCCTGCTCGCCACACTGGCGGGCAATCAGCACATGGGCCAGGTTGTTCCAGCCCTCGTGCCGTTGCGGATCACGGTCGATCAACTGACGCAATGCGTCCTCCGCCGTCGGAAGATCGCCCTGGGCGAAGGCCACGTTCGCGAGTCCGACATAGCCAATCGGGTGCTCCGGCCAGCGTTCCATCGCAGTCTGATAGCCAGTGGCGGCGGGGCCCAGACGTCCCACCTGCTCCAGCTCGTTCACCGCCCGCAGCCAGCGCAGCGGTTCGGCCGTGGCCGGCAACTGGTCCGGTTCGATCACCAGAAAGGCCCAGCGATCACCACGGGCCCAAGTACGCTCGAAGCGGGAAAACGAATTCACATGGCGCTCGATGGGTCCGCTGCGCAGGTACACCTCGCGCTCTTCCAGGTCGTAGCCCATCACCACGGCAAAATGCCATTCGGGGAACATCGCCACCCCGAGGTTCTGGAACACCACCACCGGGTTACCCTGCGCCACTTCGCGCAGTATCGCCTCCAGCTGCGGCTCCACGCGGTAGGCCACCAGGTCACGGGCACGGGCCGCCGCGCGCATCTCCGCCTGCAGGCTGCCCTCGCGGGCCGGGATATAGACCTCGTCGATCAACTCTTCCAGCGAGGCATCGATCCCACGGGCCCCCAGCACCGTGGCCAAGGCTGCCGGACCGCACTGGTAATCCTCCTGCGGGAAGAATGGGGTGTCTTCCAGCTCGACGCGGGTGGGCAGGTCGTCCGGGGTTTCACTGGATAGTTGGGCGCTTTGCGGCGCAGTGGCGCAGCCACTGAGCCAGAGCGCGGCGAACAGGCCGCAAACGAGCGCGGCGAGCCCGGGGGCTCGCCGCCAGAACAAAGGCATCATCAGGTGTCTAGCGTTCGCGGGCAGGGCCCACAAACGCAAAGATATCGGTCACACCGACCGCATCCAGGATCACCAGCACGATGAACACGATCGCGACCACACCCACTACACCGGCGGCGCCGGCCGGATCGGTCTCCATGCGGGCCTCAAGCTGGGCCAGCTCGTCCGGCGTCAGGCGGGCTACACGCTCCTGGGCACGGTCGGGGTCCACCCCCATCTCGACCAGCTTTTCGCGAACAGCCTGATCATCCAGCTGCTTGAGCAGTTGAGCGCGGGTGTCATCAGCGCTCGTCTGCTGGATCATGGATCCAGTATCCACCATCCCTACGCCGGCGAAAGCTGGGGTCGCGGGCAACAAGGCCAGCGCCATCGCAACCAGGAAAGCGGCAGGGGCGGACAACCAACGGCGATGCGGTGCGTGGGACATGGTCGAACTCCTTTTTCGATTGAACAGGCCCGACAATCCGCCGGGAAAGCTATTTCAGTGTACCCGCCGGCTCGGATGCGCCAAGCCCTGAATCGCTCATTTTTTTAATACCCGTCACGCAATTGAGCGCCATGCCGGACACTCGGACCGCGACACGCGGATGCAATCAGGTCTCCTCGGCCGGGTCAACCTTCTCGATCTCGTACTCCAGCACCTCGACCGAGCGGGCCCAGGCACCGCCACAGACGCTGTCGTCGCGCGTGCGCTCGCGCATGTCGCCGGGAGCAATCGTGCCAAAGCGACGCACCGTCGTACGAACGTCGTCATCGAGTTCGCCCGGGCAGGTGTAGGCCGTCTTGGTCACGGTCACATCGACGTAATCATCGCTCTCGTTCACCACGCGCCATTCACCACGCACGTTGTCGCAGCCATGGTCGCGCAGGCGGTATTCGACCTTGATATTGTCAGGTGAACCGTCGGCCGGCAGCCAGTAGGCGCCCTGCGCCGCCACGGTACCGGGCGCGGCGAACGCGAGGCTCATCAAGGCTGCGGCTGAAAAGCCCACCAATGTCCGGTTCAAAATCTGGCTTGTCATGATGTCCTCCACAATCTCTGGACCTTGGCTGGCCCTCTTGCGTGGCCTTTATCACACATTAGACGCCGGAATTACGCCGTATATGCCGTTTCCGGGCGCCACAAAGGGTTTTTCCTCACCGGAAAAACCCGTACGTTGACACATGATCGCACCTTCGCCTGAAACTCGGATGAATGAAATCGTCCTGGATTCGACTCTGACCTGCCCCGAGTGCGGGCACGAGAAGACAGAAACGATGCCTGTCGACGCCTGCCAGTGGTTCTACGAGTGCACGGGCTGCGGCGTTTTGCTGCGCCCGCTTCCAGGCAATTGCTGCGTGTTCTGTTCCTTTGGAACCGTGCCCTGCCCGCCCCTTCAGCAGAAAGGCCCGGGCGGCTGCTGTACACCCGCGAGACCTTCGGGCCGATGACCTGGGTGCCTACTCCGTCTTGACCTCGAACGGGGGGCAGCGTTTTGGCAGCAACTCACCACGAATGCGTGGATAGCAGGGGAGGCCGCGCTCGAATGGCGGCGCGTCCTCGCCCTGGATCAACGGCCGCAGATAGTCCCGCGCGGCCTGGGTAATGCCGTAGCCATCCGGGGTGATGTAGTTGCGTGGCATGCCCTGTTCGATATCGGCCACGGTCTCCAGCGAGGTGAATCCGATACTCCAGCGGTACGGCTTGCTGGAGTCACGCCGGATGATCGGCATGAAGGCATCCTCCCCCGCTACCACACCTTCCACCGCCGCCCGACCACAGGCATAGGCCTGCTCCACATCCACCTTCGACGCAATATGGCGCGCGGCTCGCTGGATGTAGTCCACCACGGCCCAGTGCAGCTTGTGGCCCGTCTTGTCGCGGATCAGTTCGGCCAGGCGCGGAGCGGCGCCCCCAAGCTGGGTGTAGGCATAGACATCGTGGTTCTGCGCCACCGAGAACAGGCCCCCGTCGGGATTCTTGAGCCCCTCAGAGACCACCACCACGCAGTAGCCGTGGCGCTCGATGGTGCGGTTCAGGTGTTCGAGGAAATCCTCCTGGTCGAACGGGATCTCGGCGAACAGAATCAGCATCGGCGGCTGGCCGTCGAACTCCTGCGCCAGCGCCGCTGCGGCCGCCAGCCAGCCGGCATGGCGCCCCATCACCTCCATCACGAACACCTTGGTGGAACTGGTATGCATGGATTCGACGTCCAGGCTGGCCTCGCGTACCGCCGTGGCGATGAACTTGGCGGCGGAGCCAAACCCCGGGCTGGAATCAGTGACGGCCAAATCGTTGTCGATCGTCTTCGGCACGCCGATGGCCTTGATCGGAAAGCCCATGCGTTCACCCATCTTCGCGATCTTCAGCGCCGTATCCATGGAGCCGCCACCGCCGTTGTAGAAGAAGGTGCCGATGTCGTGGGCGCGAAAGACCTCGACCAGACGCTCGTACTGCTCCGGGTCCTTGTCCGGGTCGCCCAGGTCAAAGCGGCAGGAGCCAAACGCCCCACCCGGTGTATGGCGCAGGGCCGCCAGGGTCAGCGGGTCTTCATGATCGAGGTCGATGATCTCTTCGCGCAGGACACCCAGGATGCCGTCGCGCGCCGCATAGACCTTGCCGAAATGGGCGGGATGGGCGCGCACCGCCTCGATAACTCCCCAGGCGCTGGCGTTGATGACGGCGGTGACCCCGCCCGACTGGGCATACAGCGCGTTCTGCGGCATATAAATCCTCCATTTTTGTTGGGGGTCCCGGATGGCGAGCAAACGCAGTGCCAGGGCCGTCGCTCCGCCATCAGTGCTACAGATCGGCCACAAAGGGTGCTTTTGCTACACTATGCCGCCTTTGACACCCGGCGCGCCGGGGCCGTTCGCCCCGCGATGGGGCTGGTGTGCCCCATTTCGCGCTGTGTCGCCCGATTCACAACAGCATCAGGATTGCATCATGCATATCGGCACCACTCTGACCAACTGCATCATCGAAACCCAGCGCGGCATCCAGGGCGCAACCGGCGAATTCACCGGTCTGCTGAACGACATCTCCGTGGCGTGCAAGAAGATCTCCAACCTCGTCGACAAGGGCGATCTGGTTGGCGTGCTTGGCTCCGCCGGCTCCGAGAACGTGCAGGGCGAGACGCAGAAGAAACTCGACATCATCACCAACGAGGTGTTTATCGAGAGCCTGAGCCACAACGGCCATGCGGCCGGCCTGGCTTCCGAGGAGATGGACGAGATCTGCGAGATGCCGGCCGGTGAGCCGCGTGGTCATTACCTCGTGCTGTTCGATCCGCTGGACGGCTCCTCCAACATCGATGTGAACGTCTCCGTCGGCACGATTTTCTCGATCCTGAAGGCCCCCGAGGGCGTGACCGACCCCAAGACCGAGGACTTCCTGCAGCCGGGCACCAAGCAGGTCGCCGCCGGCTACTGCCTGTACGGCCCATCCACCATGATGGTGATGGCCACCGGCCAGGGCGTGAAGATGTTCACCCTGGACAAGGACTTTGGCGAGTTCCTGCTGACCAAGGACAGTGTGAAAATCCCCGAGGACACCCAGGAGTTCGCGATCAACATGTCCAACAGCCGCTTCTGGGAGGCGCCGATCAAGCGCTACATCGACGAGTGCCTGGCCGGCAAGGAAGGCCCGCGCGGCAAGGACTTCAACATGCGCTGGGTCGCCTCCATGGTCGCCGAGGTGCACCGTATCCTGTGCCGTGGCGGGGTGTTCATGTACCCGATGGACACGAAGATGCAGGCCAAGGGCACGACCGGCAAGCTGCGCCTGATGTACGAGGCCAACCCGATGAGCTTCATCGTCGAACAGGCCGGCGGCGCCGCCACCACCGGCCGCGAGCGCATCATGGACATCAGCCCCGAAGGCATCCACCAGCGTGTGCCGGTGGTCCTGGGCGCGAAGAACGAAGTGGAGCGCATCACCGGCTACCACAACGAGGGCTGATCCCCACGCCCTTTGTAGCGCAAGCCCGGCCCCGCAAGGCGCCGGGCTTTTTCGTGCCCGAAAGCCTGTTCTTGTAACACCCGTAACGTTACTGCTATATCTGTAACATGGAACCATCGGATACCGACTGGCAACTGCTCATCCTCGCCTTTCAGAGCGGGCAGGACTCGACCCGGGTCAGGCTCTGGCGGGCGCTGAAGGCGCTGGGCGCCGCCACGCTGCGCGACGGGGTCTACCTCCTGCCCAATCGCTCCGATCTGCGCGATGCCCTGCTGGAGCTGGCGGAATCCGCCCGGGCGGCAGGCAACCAGGCCTACCACCTGCCGGTCGCCGCCAGCGCCCAGGAACAGGTGCATTACCGCAGCCTGTTCGACCGCGAGGCCGAGTACCGCGCGCTGCAGACCAGCGCCGAGACCCTCCTGGGCCAGCTGCCCGGGCTGGGCGAGGCCGAACTGCTCAAGCGCCTGCGCCAGATCCACCGCGAGGCGGACCAGCTGCGCCGCACCGACTACTTCCCGGGCCCCGGACGCGACCCATTGGAGGTCCAGTTGTCCCGGCTCGAGTCCGCGGCCCAGTCGATGCTCTCGCCGGACGAACCTTCGCCCGCACCGGATTCCGGAATCCCGCGGCTGGACTTGGCGGACTACCGGGGCCGGCTGTGGGCTACGCGCGCGGCCATGTGGGTGGACCGGGTCGCCAGTGCCTGGCTGATCCGCGAATTCATCGACCCGGAAGCCCGCTTCGTCTGGCTTTCCACCCCGGCCGATTGCCCGGCCGAGGCCCTGGGGTTCGACTTCGACGGGGCCGCCTTCACCCACGTCGGCGACCGCGTCACCTTCGAGGTACTGCTGGCTGCCTTCGGCCTGGAGCAAGACAGCGGCCTCGCCGGCCTGGCCGAGATGGTGCACTTCCTGGATGTCGGCGGCCGCCCCATCCCCGAAGCGCCGGGCTTCGAGAGCATCCTGACCGGAGCCAAACAGCAGTGCGCGGACGACGATGCCCTGCTGGCCCGGGTGACCCCGGTGCTGCACGACCTCCGCCAGGCCTATGAACAACAATCCGGAGGGGCCTCCAGATGACGGATCCCGAGCAGGCGACAACACAACGACCCGACCCGCCCACTCGAGGCGAGGCCTTTCGTTACTGGCTGAAACTCGGCTTCATCAGCTTCGGTGGCGCCGCCGGGCAGATCGGCATGATGCATGACGAGCTGGTGGAACGGCGTCGCTGGGTCTCCGAGAAACGCTTTCTGCATGCGCTGAACTACACCATGGTGCTGCCAGGACCCGAGGCCCAGCAGCTGGCGACCTATCTCGGCTGGCTGCTGCACGGCACCTTCGGCGGACTGATGGCCGGGCTGCTGTTCATCCTGCCGTCGCTGTTTCTGATGAGCGGTCTTTCCTGGGCGTATCTGGTCTTTGGCGACGTTCCCACGGTGGAGGCCGTGTTCTACGGCATCAAGCCGGCGGTGGTCGCGATCATCGTCTATGCCGGCTGGCGCATCGGCGGGCGGGTACTCAACAACGGCCTGCTGTGGCTGATGGCCATCGCGGCCTTTCTGGCGATATTTGCGCTCAACATCCCGTTCCCGTACATCATCATCACTGCGGGTATCCTCGGCTGGCTGGGCAGCCGCGTCTGGCCGGAGCGCTTCCAGAGCGGCGAATCGCACGGCACCGGCAGTGCCGAGTCCCATGGCCCGGCAGTAGTGGACGACGACACGCCACCCGCCCCCTGGATGCAGTTCCGCTGGGCACGGGTGATCCGCTTTCTGGTGGTTGGCCTGGGCCTGTGGGCCGTTGTGTTCGGGACCCTGCTCGCCGTGTTCGGCTGGGATGCCACGCTGACCCGCATGGGGCAATTCTTCACCCAGACCGCACTGGTCACCTTTGGCGGGGCTTATGCGGTACTGCCCTACGTGTACCAGGGCGGGGTCGAGACCTATGGCTGGCTCAGTCCGACGCAGATGATCGACGGCCTGGCCCTGGGCGAATCCACACCCGGCCCGCTGATCATGGTCGTCACCTTTGTCGGCTTCATCGGTGGCTGGACGCAGGCCTTTCTGGGGCCGGACCAGATCGTGCTGGCCGCCCTGCTGGGTGCGCTGGTCGCGACCTTCTTTACCTTCCTGCCTTCGTTTCTGTTCATCCTGGTCGGCGCACCGCTGGTCGAGCGCACCCGCGGGGACCTGCACTTTACGGGGCCGCTGACCGGCATCACCGCCGCCGTCGTCGGCGTGATCACGAACCTGGCTGTGTTCTTCACCTGGCACGTGCTGTGGCCAGACGGATTCGAAGGTGCATTCGAATGGTTCTCGGCACTGATGGTCATTGCCGCCTTCATCGCCCTGGCCCGTTTCCGGGTCGGGATCATCCCGCTGATCGCTGTCTGTGCCGCCCTCGGTGCGGGCTATCAGCTTCTGCTCTAGGAGTACGTGACATGCTGAAAAAAACCCGCAACAGGGCCCTGCTCGTTCTGGCCCTGGCGGCTTTGGCTTTAAGCCCGATGCTCGCGGCCAAGGAAGCGCCCATCCTGCCGGAGCCCGAGGCGGTCTCGGATCATGCCCATGCGTGGGTCGGGCCGTACGGCGGGCCGGACACCGAAAACCAGGGCTTTCGCATGAACCTGGGTTACGTGGTCGGCGAAGACGCCGTGGCCGTGATCGATTCTGGCCATACCCCGGAGATGGCCAAAGAGATGCTGGAGCATATCCGCGCCACGACAGACAAGCCGGTGCGTTACGTGATCAACACCAATTCGCAGCCGCACCGCTTCATGGGCAATGACGTCTTTCGCGAGGCCGGCGCCGACATCCTGGCCGCTCCCGAGGCCGCTGATCGCATGCAGGGGAACGCCTCGATGTTCGCCATGCAACTCGAGAACGCACTGGATCGGCCGGAAGGCTCCACCGAGCAGCCCGAACCACCGAACGTGATGGTCGAGGATCGCGAGGAGCTGGACCTGGGGGGCATCACCCTGGACGTTCGCCATGTGGGCAGCGCCCACACCCACGGCAGTCTGATCGCGGTGGTCGAGCCCGACAACGTCGTGTTTGCCGGCGACGTGCTCTACGGGGGCCGCCTGCTGGCCATCCTGCCCGACGGCAGCATGGAGGGCTGGCTGGAGGCCTATGAACTCCTGCAGGATGAATACGCGGATGCGAAATTCATCCCGGGCCACGGTGAGCCGGGCGCACTGTCGACCTTCGACCACCCGACCCACGACTACCTGCGCGCGCTGTGGGACCACATGTACGAGGCGGTGGACATGGGCACCGACATGCAGTCCGCGATCCGCGCCTTTGACGACTCGCCCTGGCAGGATCTGGCCGACTTCGACGACCTGGCCCCGCGCAATACGAATATCGCCTATCAGGAAGCCGAAAGCGCCCTGTTCTAGCGACCAGCCACGTCCGGCGCCCGCCGGCGCCGGACGTTTCGCTCGACCGCTTTACGATCCGCCCTATACGATCCGCCCATCGAGTTGCGCGCCCGCACTCGGGTCATCGAGCATCGTGCGCAGATTGTTGCTGGTCTGCTGCGCAATACTTTCCAGAGCTTCGCGGGTCAGAAAGGCCTGATGGCCGGTCACCAGCACGTCGTCGCGCTGCATCAGCCGCGCCAGACGGGCGTCCGGAAGCCCCTGCGCCGACCAGTCATAGAAGAACAGGCCGGCTTCATCTTCATAGACATCGAGCCCCAGCCCGCCCAGTTGCCCCGAATCGAGCGCCGCTTCGGCTGCGTCGGTATCGAGCAAGCCGCCTCGCCCGGTATTGATCAACAACGCACCACGCGGCAACCGTGCAATGCGTTCGGCATTCATCAGATAGCGTGTCTCGGGGGTAAGCGGGCAATGCAGACTCACCACCTCGGAGGCCGCCAGCAGATTGTCCAGCGCACAGTACTCGACCCCAGCGGCCTGCAGATCCGGATTGGGGTAGGGGTCGTACGCCAGCACATGCGCCCCGATGCCCTGAAGCGCACGCGCGAAGGCGGAGCCGATATTGCCTGTGCCAATCACGCCGACGGCGCGCCGCGCCAGATCGAAACCCACCAGGCCCGTCAGGGCGAAATTGCCGCGCCGCACGCGCTCCCAGGCCTGCGGGATATGGCGGTTCAGAGCCAGCAACAACGCCAGTGCATGTTCGGCGACGGCATTGGGGGAGTAGGCGGGCACACGGGCACACTGCATGTCCAGCCCCTGGGCGTGCGCTCGATCCAGGTTGTCGCAACCAGCGCAACGCAATGCAATCACCCGAATACCAAAGTCACGAAGCCGGTCGAGTACAGCCGGCCCCAGGTCGTCGTTCACGAATGCACAGATCGCACCCGCGCCCTCTGCCTCGCTCACCGTCCTGGCGTCGAGCTTGGCTTCGATGAAGCGGGGTTCAAGACCGACCTGTCGAAAAGCCGGGGTCAAAAACTCGCGATCATGGCTCTGCGTACTGAATACGGCGACTTGCATCAATATCGGCTCCACACGAAACAATCGCACCCATCTTCGCGGCAGGCGAGCCACGAGCCAAGTCGCCCGCACTTCGACGACCGCATATGTCGTGGCATGGTTGCATCACCAGCACACACTGTGCCAGCACGCCCCTGGCGCCACGCCATCGTCCAGTCGCCGGTGCATGCCTGCAGGCACAGTTCCTGCTAAATACCGACAGCGTCAGTAACACGCGAACGCCCGGAGGCCCGTCACGACAGTGCCATCCATGATCGGGGATAATCACGCTGCACTGAGAAGAGGCGACAGCGCACCATGACGGAACTGAAAAAGGCAATCGAGCACCAGCGCGAATACCTGGAGGCCCGACTACAGGAGCCGCTGGCCGACATTGCAACGCGCCTGAGCGCAGCCTGGCCACAACGCGAGACGCTGGATTCGATCCTGGAGGAGGCGATCCGGCAAATCCCCGAGGCCACCTTCGTGTATGCGCTGAATACCGAGGGTATCCAGCTGTCCGACAACATCTCGCGCAGCGGCGTGCTGCCGGAACATTTCGGTCGCGACCGCTCGCAGCGTCCCTACATGAAGGAAGCCGTGCCGGCCGAGGGCTTTCTGCTCTCGGAGGCGTACATCAGCCTGCTCGGTCGCCGCCCGTCACTGACTGCGCTGCAGCTGGTGCGCGACAAGAACGGCACGGCACTCGGCTTCCTGGGTGCGGACTTCGACCTGCGCAACCTGCCGGATCTGTCGGAGGACCTCTACGAGGAGCCCAGCGAGTGGCGTCAGATCAAGGGCGATCCGTCCATCCGTGGAACGCTGTTTCTGCAAAGCCGCACCGAGAGTCTGATGGACCAGAACATGGACACCGCGCTGGCCATCCTGGACGAACTGTTTACCGAACGCGGCGTGTTCCAGGGGGTGTTCCACTTTTCCAGTTCGCGGGCGACGCTCTGGACCACCGAGGACCCTTACCGCTACCGCATCCTGACCCACGAGTCGCTGGCCGATCCGGATGTCTGCCTCGCCTTCCCTCACGAACCGTATCCGGAGGAGGCCCTGATCCCGAAGGAGGCCGTTGGCCGCGTACTGCAGGGGCTGAAGGCCCTGCGCTTTGCCGACGAAACCATCTACCTGCGCTCGGCTTCGATAAACCTGTTCAACGGCATGGTCAGCCTGACCTTCTCCTGCGACGGCTCCCACTACATGACCTGGGACGACTTCCTCGGCCGCTCCATCGACTTCTGGATCGGCGCCACGGGTTAAAGGACGCCCGTCGCACTGACAGTAGCCCGTCCTCTGGGCCATGATGGGCACGACATCAGGCAGGGGCCCGGTATGGAGACCGCAGTAGCCAAGGAGATCGGTGGGCGCCGCGAACAACAGGACGCGGCCTGTGTATTGACCTGTCCGGACAACCAGCATGCGCTGCTGGTGGTGGCCGATGGTATGGGCGGGCACGCCGACGGGGCGTTTGCGGCGCGCACGGCGATCACTACCGCCGAGCGCCTGTGGGACGACTGCGCTGCCCACCCGCAGGATCCGCCGGCACTGCTGGAGAATCTCTTTCGCCAGACGCAGGCCGCTCTCCATGATCCCGGAGCCGCGCCCGACAAACAACCAGGCACCACGCTGGTGGCGCTGTATGTCGGGCCAGAGCGGGCCTGGTGGGCGCACTGCGGCGACAGCCGTCTGTATCACTTCGAGGGGGAGCGCCTGATGACGCGCACCCGGGACCACACCCGCGTGCAGGCGCTGGTCGATGCCGGCGAGATCCGCGAAGAAGACATGGCAACACACCCCGAACAGAACCAGCTCCTGCAGGCCCTGGGCGTAGTGGATCCGTTACGGGTGGACCATGGCGATGCCCCGCTGACATCCGACAGCCGCTTCCTGCTGTGCTCCGATGGATACTGGGAACAGCTGGGTCCCGAGGAGAGCGCTCGATGGATGAGTCACCCGGATCTTCAGGCAGCCTGTACACAGGCGGCCGCCCGCGCGGCACAGCGCGGCGGCGCGCATGGCGACAATGTGTCCATCACCGTATGGCGTGCACAGGCCATGACCACCCCCGATCGGCACCACCTGCGTGCCGCCATCCGGCCGATGCTGCTGGGAGGTCTGCTACTGCTCGCCGTCCTTGCCATCCTCTTCTGGCCCCTGGACTGAACATGACGCGTCTTGTTGTCGGGGCAGCAATTCCCCTCGTCGCCCTACTAGCCGGCTGCGCGATACTGGGAGTCGAAGGGGATGAACCGGTCACCGAGGTACCCGAGGTTTCAGAAGAGGCCCCTGCAGAAGGATCCGCGCCGGCGGAGGACCTGGCCATCGCGGAGATCATCGAGGCCCTGCAGGAAGGGGACATAAAACGGGCAGATCCCGCGCTGGACCGATTCCTGGAGGAAGAGCCCGAGCACAGGGTCGCGCGCAGCCTGCGCGCGCAGCTGGATGCGGACCCACGCGAGGAACTGGGCTCGGCCTACTTTTCGCACACCGTGGAGCCGGGTGAGACACTGGGCCAGCTGGCCCGACGGTACCTGGGCGACGCCAATCGCTTCCTGATCCTCGCACGCTACAACGATATCGATCGCCCGTCGCGGCTACTGGCGGGCCAACGCCTGCGCATACCGGAGACTGCCGCGCGCGAGGCACCCGCCGCCAATGCAGAGGGGCTCGACGAGCAGTTGGCGGCCCTTGGCGGAAGGGACGACGAAGATGCCTACCTGCGCGCGATCGAGGCCGACCTGGAGGCGGGTCGTTACGGAGAGGCGCGCGATGGGGTGCGGCAGGCGCGTGCACAGGCCGATAATGGCCTTCGGGGGCAGCGACTCGACGAGCTGGAACGCGCGGTGGAGGGCCGCTACTGGGAGCAGCGCGGGCACGAGGCCCGGGATGCGGGTGACGCCGAGGCCGCGTTGGCCGCCTACGACCGCGCACTGGAGGCCGACTCCAGCCGTGACGCGGCCCGGGAGGCGCGCGAGAAACTGCGTGAACAGCGCAAGGACGAGCTGCATTCAGCGGCCATCCAGCGTTACCGCAATCAGGACCTGGAAGAGGCGATTGCCCTGTGGGACGAGGCGCTAAAGCTGGACCCCGAGTTCGAGGCCGCACGCGGATACCGCCTGCGGGCCTTGGAACTGCAGCGCCGCCTGGAGCGGCTGGGACGCTCGGAAGAAGGCGCTTCCTGAGCCGGTCAGACCCCGTATTCGGCGCGGTAGGCGCGCAGGGCCTCGAGGTGCTCGGGGGCGCGGCCGGTCTGCTCCAGCATCTGCACCAGGTCCCCCAGCCGAGCCACGCGCACGACCTCCATTCCCAGATCGTCCTCGACCTCCTGAATCGCCGAGCGCTCGCCACGGCCGCGCTCTTCGCGATCCAGGGCAATGGCCACCGCCACTGGCGTGGCGCCCGCCGCGCGGATCAAGTCCACCGATTCACGGATCGCGGTGCCGGCGGTGATCACGTCGTCCACGATGAGTACGCGCCCGGCCAGTGGTGCGCCCACGATGTTGCCGCCCTCGCCATGGTCCTTGGCCTCCTTGCGGTTGAAGGCCCAGGGACGGTCCATGTCGTGATCGCGATACAGTGCTTCGGTGACGGCCGCGGCCAGCGGGATGCCCTTGTACGCAGGGCCAAAGACCAGGTCAAAGGCGACCCCGGAATCGACGATTGCCTGCGCATAGAACTCGCCCAGGCGCACGAGATCGGAGCCCCGGTTGAACAGGCCGGCATTGAAGAAATACGGGCTCACCCGCCCCGACTTCAGTGTGAACTCGCCAAAGCGCAGTACGTCGCGTTCCAGGGCATAGTCGAGAAAGGCATGGGCGGTCATCGTGGGGCTCCGGTCGGAAAACGCCGTATTCTGACACAGCCGTGGCCGTAATCATCGGGCCAGCCCTTTCCTGCACCGGCGCGCGCCGGTATTGTTCCCCGCCATGCGCATACTCTCGATGAACGCCAACGGCATCCGTGCCGCCGCCCGCAAGGGCTTCTTCGACTGGCTCCCGGCGACCGAGGCCGACGTGGTCTGCATCCAGGAGACCAAGGCTCAGATCCACCAGATTCAGGGCGAGCCTTTCCATCCCCCCGGCTACCACAGCGCCTACGTGGATGCGGTAAAGCCCGGCTACAGTGGCGTGGCCCTGTACAGCCGACGCCAGCCGGACGAGGTGATCACGCGCATCGGCTTCGAGGAGGCGGACAACGAGGGCCGCTATGTGGAGATGCGCTTCGGGGAACTTTCCGTGGTGTCGCTCTACCTGCCATCGGGTTCCTCGGGGGACCACCGGCAGGATTCCAAATGGCGGTTTCTGGACTTCTTCCGGCCGTGGCTGGCCGAGCGCATGCAGGACGGGCGCGAGTGGGTGATCTGCGGCGACTGGAACATCGCCCACAGGGAGATCGACCTGCGCAATTGGAAATCCAACCAGAAGAACTCGGGCTTCCTGCCCGAGGAACGCGCCTGGCTGGATCACCTGTTCGACGAGATCGGCATGGTGGATGTATTCCGCCGGCTGGACGACCGTCCCGAGCAGTACACCTGGTGGTCCAATCGTGGCCAGGCCTGGGCAAAGAACGTGGGCTGGCGCATCGATTACCAGATCGCCACCCCCGGCATCGCGGAGACCGCCCGGGACCCGTACATCCATACGGATGATCGCTACTCCGATCACGCCCCGTTCTGGATCGACTATGACTACACGCCCTGATTACGCACAGGCGTCCGCATGAGCACGGCCGCCGAGTCGCAGAACCGCCCGGACCGCGACTGGCGAGCGGCGCTGGCCGTCTACCGCCACCCGCGGGTGGTGGGCATGCTGTTCCTCGGTTTTGCCGCCGGACTTCCGCTACTGCTGACGGGTGGCACCTTTACCGCCTGGCTGCGCGATCTCGGGGTCGAACTCGCCTCCATCGGTTTCCTCTCCTGGGTGGGCATGGCGTACAGCATCAAGGTGCTGTGGGCCCCGATCGTGGACCGGATGCGACTCCCGTTGCTAACCCGGATCTTCGGGCGCCGGCGCGCCTGGATGCTGGCCGCGCAGGCCACCATCATGCTGGGGCTGTTCGGGATTGCCTTCACCGACCCCACCGAGCAGCTGTGGCTGGTCGCGGTATGGGCGGTGCTCACGGCCTTTGGGGCCGCCACCCAGGATATTGCGATTGATGCCTACCGCATCGAGGCGGTCAGCCAGGAGCGGCAGGGGGCAATGGCGGCCGCCTACGTCTTCGGCTATCGCGTGGCCCTGCTGACCGCCGGTGCGGGGGCATTGCATATCGCAGCCGCCGGCAACTGGAGCCTTTCCTACGCTGCGATGGCCACGCTGATGCTGGTCGGGGTCGTCTGCACCCTGATCGTGCGCGAGCCGGAAGTCGCGACGCGCGACGCGAAGACCACGCAACTGGAAGAGCGCGTGGTGCATTACATCAACAACACCGCGGACACCGGCCTCTGGCGGGACTTCAAGGCCTGGTTCATCGGCGCAGTCGTGTGTCCGTTCGTGGAGTTCTGGCAGCGCTTCGGAAAGATCGCCCTGCTGGTGATCGCGTTCATCGCCATCTTCCGCATCAGCGACATCTTCATGGGCGTGATGGCCAATCCGTTCTATCTGGACCTGGGCTTTACCAAAGACGAGATCGCCAATATCGCGGCGGCCTTCGGGCTGGCGATGACCCTGACGGGAGCCGCCCTTGGCGGATTGCTGGTGGTGCGTTTCGGGATCATGCGCATGCTGATCGCCACCGCCATCCTGGCCCCGGCCACCAATCTGACGTTCTCCTGGCTGGCCACGCTGGGGCCGGAGCTCTATGGCCTCGTATTCGCGATCATGGCGGACAACCTCTCCGGCGGGATGGCGATCTCGGTTTTCATCGCCTATCTCTCCAGCCTGACGAATTCGGCTTACACCGCCACGCAATATGCCTTGTTCAGCTCGATCATGACCCTACCGGGCCAGTTCCTGGCCGGCTTTACCGGCATATTCGCCGAGCATCTTGGTTGGTTCTGGTTCTTCGCGAGTTCTGCGCTCATTGGTATTCCCACCATCCTGCTGGCGCTTGCCCTGATGCGCTGGGCCAACCCGGACCGCATGGCCCAGCCTGGAAGGCCACCGGAACTGCAAGAACCGCCGCAGGAACAAGAACGCTCCCCTTCGTAGAGACTTACCGGGGTTCAAGACGCCCCCCCTCGCATGGCCCCGCAGGCCCAGACCTGAGCGACACAAAATCGCCCGCCGGCGATGAACATCGCGGGCGGGCGGCAGGTAAGGCTGCGCCCCGTTCGACAAGGGGCGGTTGTCGGCTACCCCGGCTTCAGGGGCGCTTCGGTGTGGTGTACTCGGCCTCTTTCTGGAAGGACTCCCAGATCGTTTCGTAACCGACAAACCCCTTTTCGTTAGGCGGCATCTGACGGGTCACGAGATAACGGGACTTGCCATCCGGGACCTGCGGGTGTTTCTTCTCGGTATCCTGGCTCATGTTTCATTCACCTCGCTTCGATGAAAAAAAGGGGATGGGACACTCACGTCTCGCTCCCCAGACATACTGACAGGCCGGGTGAACCGGCTCCATCACTCGATGGGCACCGCTCGTCCGCTGTCGATTTCCGGGCCCGACTCCACCTTGCCACCATGCTCGATTTCTTCAGCAGTGGCATCACGCACCAACAACACATTCAGCTTGAAAATCACCTGTCGGCCACACAGTGGGTTATTGCCATCGATGGTGATCGTCTTGTCGTCGAGCCGCGTAACCAGAAAGTTCTTGGTCTGGCCTCGATCGTTTTCCATCAGGATCGCCGTACCGACTTTGCGGTACTCCTCCGGCACGTTTTCGATCGCTTCCGTGATCACCAGGGACTCGTCGCGCGGACCGTACAGCGCATTGCAATCGATGGGGACCTCGATGGTTTCGCCCTGCGCCTTGCCCTCAAGCTCGCCCATCACCTTGGGCGACAGGACTTCATTGACGCCGTGCACATAACCCAGCGGGAACTCGACCTCGGTCAGGACCTGGCCGGATTTCTCGTCGATGACCTGATAGTTCAGTTCGACGTACTTGTTGTCCTTGATTACATCTGTCATTCAAAGTCCCGCAATCTCAAAAAATGGACGCACCGAAGATCCGCACCTCGCCTTCCTCGTAACCGAGGACCATGCGGCCAAGCCACTCGCCTTCCTTCTTCGTGCTGCGCACCCGGTACAGAACGGTCACGTGTTCGCCGCGACGGATGATGCCGAGGAAATCCCAGTCCTCCTTCAGGTTGCGGGTCAGTTCGCTCTGGGCGAACTGTTTGCCCACTTCAACCTCGTTAAGGCCGAACAGCAGATGATAGGAGAACCGGCGGACGAACTTGCCGTACTGGCCCTTGTTCGAGTACTTGATCAGATCACTCCACATGGGGTGGGCGATCTCCAAGATCTCCTCGTCGGAGTGATCGATGATGTTCATCGACGTCTCCTGCGGTGTCTGTGCTTCAGCTGCACTGGTCATGTTGAAACCCCCGGGGGGTGGCGGTTGAAAGAGAAGACCAACGCGCGAACGCGTTGGCCAACGCTGCTTCCGGTCGTGGTGACGGGGTCGCAGCCGACCCCGTCACGTTAGTACCCTAGGCTTCCGCTTTCTCGGGCTCGGCCGGGGCCTCGTCCTTGTCGACCAGGTGATAGCACGGCGCCTTCTCCATGGTGTACTCGCCGGTCTTCGGATCACGACGGGAGACCGTCAGGTGATGCCAGTTCTTGTCGTCGAGCTTCATGTAGTCGCCGCGATAGTAGTAGCCCGGCCAGCGCGTTTCCTTGCGGAACAGCGTGTGGTGGAAGACGCTCTCGGCCGTGCGTACGCGGTGCTTCAGCTCCCAGGCACGCAACAGCTCGTGGATGTCCTCCGCGGCCAGCTTTTCCAGGTCCTCTTCGAGGATGTGCATCTTCTTCAGGCCGATATTGAGCAGCTTTTCGTTGGTCATGTAGCTGACCGTCACGCCACCGCAGTATTCGTCCATCAGCTTCTGCAGGCGGTCAAGGCCCTGGCGCGGGTTGATGTAGTTCGGGTTGACCGAACCGGCAACAACCTCGTTGCGGTAGATCTTGTAGTGCTCGAGCGGTTTGTAGATCTCCTCTTTGCGCTTGTTGATCTGCGAATCGGAGACGCGGATACCGTCGGCCTTGCCATCGTCGATGTACTTGCAGGCAGCCTTCGCGGCCAGCCGGCCTTCGGTGAAGGAACCGGAGGAGAACGCATGCGGCGTCCCGCCCACGGCGTCGCCGGCACCGAACAGGCCTTCGACACTGGTCATGCGATTGTAGCCCCAGAAGTACTCGGGCGGGGAGACATCCTCCGGACCGGAGCACCAGGCGCCGCAACCCGTTGCGTGCGAGCCCATCACGTAGGGCTCCGAGGTGGTCAGCTCGGGGTTCTCGTTCTTGGGGTCGACGTCGGTGGCGGCCCACAGCACAGCCTGGCCGACGGTCATGCCCAGGAAGTTTTCCCAGCCCACCTCTTCAAGGTGCGGATCCTGGAAGGCCTCCATGGTAACCATGTGGATCGGACCACGACCAGCGTTCACTTCGTTGAGGAAGGCATGGTTGCGCAGGCAGGTCGGGATCGGACGGTGGGTCCGGTGGGAGGCCTCCGGATCGAGGTACTCCTTGCCGACCATCTCCTGTAGCCCTGGCCACCACTTGGACTCGTACTCTTCACCGTTGCAGTTCTGCGTACGGGTCTTCAGGTGCAGGAAGTAGGCACCGACCGGGCCATAGCCATCCTTGAAGCGGGCCAGCACGATGCGGTTTTCCATCTGGGTCATCTTGGCGCCGGCATTGATCAGCAGACCGTAGGCCGAACCGGAAGACCACGGCGCGTACCAGACGCGGCCCGCACCTTCACCGACCGAACGCGGCTTGAAGATCATCGAGGCGCCGCCCGCGGCAACGATTACCGTCTTCGACTTAAAGACGTGATAGTTGCCGGTACGCACATTGAAGCCCACGGCCCCGGCCACCCGGTTCTCCTTGGACTCGTCCATCAGGAGATGGGTGACACAGATGCGGTTGTAGATCGTGTCGGCGGACTTCTTGGCGGCCTCGGCCACGATCGGCTTGTAGGACTCGCCGTGGATCATGATCTGCCAGCGGCCCTCACGCTGGTAGGCCCCCGTCTTCGGGTCGCGCATCAGCGGGAGACCCCACTCCTCGAACTGGTGCACGGTGGAATCCACGTGGCGCGCCATGTCGAACAGCAGATCCTCGCGCACCATACCCATCAGGTCGATGCGGGCGTAGCGCACGTGGTCTTCTGGGTTGTTCTCGCCCCAGCGGGTCCCCATGTAGCAGTTGATCGCGTACAGGCCCTGCGCCACCGCGCCGGAACGGTCGATGTTGGCCTTTTCAGCAATCACGACCTTCTTGTCCTGGCCCCAGAACCGGGCTTCCCAGGCGGCACCCGTGCCGCCCAGGCCGGCGCCACAAACCAAGATGTCGATGTTGTCTTCGACGATTGTCTTGTAGGCCATCAGTAGTACACCCCTTCTTTCAGTTTGAGACCGGCGGCCTCAAGCGTGTGCAGATCCCCCTCATCCATGCGGATGTACTTGGGCTCGTTGAACAGCAACTGGCTGTCCCGCATCGACTTGTCCGGCGCGGGCACGTCGGCCAGCTGCGGGATGTGCTTGCCCCAGGGCTTGGTAGTGATCGGCGACAGGAAATTCTTTTCCCGACCATCGCGGAACTTGATCTTCCAGGCGATGGTGCCGCGCTCTTCGTCGCGGTCGACGCGCACGCTGTGGCCCAGAGGCGCGAAGTCCGCGTAGCCGCGTACGTCAATGGCGTGGTGCGGGCAGGCCTTGACGCAGGAATAGCATTCCCAGCACATGTTGGGTTCGATGTTGTAGGCACGACGGGTGGTTTCGTCGATATGCATGATGTCTGACGGGCAGATGTCCACGCAGTACCCACAGCCATCGCAACGGGTCATGTATACGAAAGTTGGCATGGTAGTCCTCGATCGATGCTGATGTTCGGGTAAATGGCTTTATTAGTAGTGGTTGGGCTCTTCGCGCTGGATACCCTTCCCCATGTCCATCGGCGCGTCACGCAGCAACTCCATCGAGTGGCGCTGCTGTTGCTCGGGGTCGTCGCGCGTGAGGGTCGGGAGGTTCTCGGCGGAACCATCAGCCCGGGTAAGGCGCTTCTGATAGGCCGCGGCGGGCTTGAAGAACATGTGCGCGAACTTGGACCAGTAGACCGTCGCGAACAGCGTCGTGGTGGCCGCCAGGAACAGCGCAAAGAACAGCCAGCCGAGCGCAGTACCCTGGGTCAGCGACCACAGGATGGCGAACGTCGACATCGCCAGCAGCGACACGATGAACAGGTCGGCACGGACCAGCTGGTACCAGCGGCGACCTTCGGAATTCACATCGACGCGAATGAAGAACCAGAACCAGTAGCCACCAAAGGCGAGCGACAGAGCACCCAGGTGCCACAGGACCGGCCACACCCCGGCTGCCGGCTCGGTCGCGTAACCAAAGATCAGCACGGCGGAGGAGACCACAAACACGATAAAGCCCCACATGGTGAAGAGGTGGGAGGCGCGACGCGTCGGATTCTTGAATTCGCCAGAGGTGATGACCTCTTTCCCGATGGTCTGCATCGCCATCGAAAATTTCTCGCCACCACTCACGGTACGGGTTGCGTTCTTTTCCCCTTTCTTGGCGTTCTCGAAGAAATACGTGGCGCTCCTCTTGTGCATCATGTCGAGGATCGTGCCAGCAGCCACCAGGATGACCATGAGCACGACATACCACTGCATTGCGGCTGGTGGAATAAACGCAGCCAGTTCGGCAAAGGGATTACTAGTGATCACGGCGTCAGGCCTCCTCAACATGTCCAATTGGCCCACCGAGTCTGTGATAAATCGATCTTGCGCTTCAAATCAAACTTGCTTGCCGCGACATAAGCGGAATGAATGGGTCGATATGCTAATTTAGGGAAACGCTAATCTATGGCGTCAGCCGCCGCTTTATCCCGTACTGGGATTCCACCCTGAGCCGGTATCTGTTTGGAAAGTCGTGGCACGCGGCCTTTGGCATCGTGCAACCCATGGTTGCGGGCCTGTCGACCACGAACGACCGGCCGGAGGCGCGGGGCCCCGGACCGAGCCGCGTCGACCCTGCCCACCACAGGCCCCTTGTGTCAGCGCAGGCTGGATAGGGGTCAAGTAACCCGGCGCTTTATGGACTATCTTGTGCTACGTTCGGGTTCGACTCGCACGGCGGCCAAACACGCGCCCGGCCGATCGCATGCGATCCGAGCACGACATCCGGCGGCTTCGGCCGCCCCATACATAGCCCACAACCAGCGTCGGCAGGAGACAAAGCCCCATGATCAAACCGCACGGTGCAGACACCCTGAAGCCCCTGTTTGTCTACGAACCCGAGCAACATCACGCCCTGTTGAAAGAGGCCGAAACCCTTCCCTCCGTGATGATCAGCTCCGCTGCCGCGGGCAACGCCGTCATGATGGGAGGCGGCTATTTCACGCCTCTGACCGGCTTCATGAACGTCGCCGACGCGATGAGTTGCGCGGAAAACATGAGGACCACCAGCGGGCTGTTTTTCCCGGTCCCTGTGGTCAACCTCCTGGAGAACGCGGATGCCATTCGCGGGGCCAAGCGCATTGCCCTGCGCGACCCCAACATGGAAGGGAATCCGGTTCTCGCGATTCAGGAAGTCGAGGCGATCGAGGAGTTCACGCCCGAGCAGATGGCGACCATGACCGAGAAGGTCTATGGCACGACCGACATGGAGCACCCCGGAGTGGCCGCCTTCAACAGCGTAGGCCGCGTCTGCGTGTCGGGTCCCATTCAGGTACTTCACTTCTCCTATTTCCAGGACGACTTCCCCGACACCTTCCGCACCGCCGTGGAGATCCGCAACGAGATCGCCGAACGCGGCTGGAACAAGGTGGTGGCCTTCCAGACCCGCAATCCGATGCACCGCGCCCACGAAGAGTTGTGCCGCATGGCGCTGGAGCAGCTCAATGCCGATGGCGTGGTGATCCACATGCTGCTGGGCAAGCTGAAACCCGGCGATATCCCGGCCCCGGTGCGGGACGCCGCGATTCGCAAGATGGCGGAGATCTACTTCCCTCCGAACACGGTGATGATCACCGGTTACGGCTTCGACATGCTCTATGCGGGGCCGCGAGAGGCGGTGCTGCACGCGCTGTTCCGCCAGAACATGGGGGCCACCCATTTCATCGTCGGTCGTGATCATGCCGGCGTGGGGGATTACTACGGCCCGTTCGATGCCCAGACCGTCTTCGATACGGACGTCCCGGACGGCGCCTTGGAGATCGAGATCTTCCGGGCGGACCATACCGCCTTCTCGAAAAAGCTCGGCCGCGTTGTGATGATGTGCGATGCGCCCGACCACACAAAGGAGGACTTCGTGCTCCTGTCCGGCACCAAGGTGCGCGAGATGCTGGGCCGCGGCGAGGCGCCTCCGGTCGAGTTTTCGCGCCCGGAAGTGGCGGAGATCCTGATGGACTACTACCAGAGCATCAACAAGTAGCGGGACCGGGCTGCGGCCCGGTTCACGAGGAGAAATGGTGGCGGGGAATCCCGCCACCGTTTTGCATTCAGTAGGTCTTCGACAATGCCGCCTGGATCTCGGCGAAGGTCCGTGCGACATCGAATGTCTGCACCGACACCCCCAGCTGGCGGCCAATCTGCGTGGCCGAGAACATACCCCGGATGCGGGTCTCACCAGTAGCCGGGTCAGTCTGCCCGACCAGCGCATGCTGACGCCCCCAGTCCTTCAGGGTCGCGATAATGTCGCCGACATCGGCCTGCATCACCCGCTGCATGTCCAGGAGATCCACGTCCTCCAGGGGCGCCATCAGGTCGCGCACTCGCAGGTCCTCGTGCCGCAGGCCACGCTCGTTGACCATCTGGATCGGGCGTTCTCCCTGCGTGTCACGCGCCGTGATCAGACCACGCACGCGCCGCGCATCGTCGACCACAATCAGCAACCGCACACCCTTGGCAATCATCTGCTCCGTCGCCTGACCCAGTGTCGCGTCGGGACCGATCGTGGCCACCGGCACGCGGCGGAAGTCGGTCAGCACACACAGGGCCGAGGAGGCCAGCGTGACCCGCGGTTCCTCGTCGGTTACCTGCTGCAGCCCGGTTCCGGGAGCCGCCTTGCTCGATGGCAGGGGTTTGTGCGGAAATTCTGCGGTCATCGCGTTTCTCCATCCAGGGTGGGAACCTAGACGATGCCCTGACAAACGCGTGCTGACAAGCCAACCCCGTGCGACACGAGCATTGCCGCGATATGCGACAGACGGGGATAGCCCCCAACGGCCCCCGACAGGTCACTGCGTTGCGGCCGCAGCCTCCTCCGGCGTCGGCCGGATCTCGAACGACATGCTGTCGAGGTCCCCCAGCGCCCAGGTAGCCTCGGGCGCACCAAGACCGGCCACAGTACCTGGATTGACGACCCAGGTGGTCCCGTCCTTCACATGCGGTTGCTGGCGAATTTCAGTCTCGTGGCTGTGCCCGCAGCAAACGAGATCGTAGTCTCCCGTGCAGGCCATTGCATGGGCGTAGTGGGGATAATGCGTGACAAAGATGCGGCGGCCACCGAGGGTGATGGTGGCATCCAGCCCGTAGTAATGCAGCAGGCCGTTGGACTGGTGGGCGATGCGCGAGATCGCGACCGGGTCACCCAGGTTGTTGCCATGCACCGCGTGGATCGGCACACCCAGCTTCAGCGAGGCGCGCAGCGTATTTCCGCCAATTACGTCACCACAGTGGATGACGGCCTCGGCCCCCGCGGCAATACCGGCCTCGATCGCCCGGGCCAGCATGGGGCCGCGGTCATGGCTGTCGGAAACAATGCATACCTTCATGGGATTCGCAGGCCTCTGTTTTCAAAATCCTGGCGCGAAACCATAACACTGCCGCGTCCATGCTCGCGGCCACTCCCAATCCGGGCCTCTCGCGAAACCGATCGCCGGATGCCCGATTGCTCCCGAAATGCCTTGTGGTGGACCCCCCGGAACTGCATAGTGGGAGTAACCCCGGGCGGCACACAGGGGGACGCAAGTATATCGTAATTGTCTAAACTTTCAAGGCGTTAACGATCTATGGCACAGACCCCGTCGCACGAAATCAAGAACACCACCTGTTACATGTGCGCCTGCCGTTGCGGCATCCGGGTGCACCTGCGTGACGGGGAGGTGCGCTACATCGATGGCAACCCCGAGCACCCGATCAACGAAGGCGTGATCTGCGCCAAGGGCGCCTCCGGGATCATGAAGCAGCACTCGCCGGCACGGCTGACCCAGCCGCTGCGGCGCAAGGCCGGCGCCGAGCGCGGCGATGCCGAATTCGAGCCGATCTCCTGGGAGGAGACCTTCGAGATCCTCGCCGAGCGCCTCGGGCACATCCGCGAGACCGACCCGAAGCGCTTTGCGCTGTTTACCGGGCGCGACCAGATGCAGGCCCTGACCGGGCTGTTCGCCAAGCAGTTCGGCACCCCCAACTACGCAGCACACGGCGGCTTCTGCTCGGTGAACATGGCCGCCGGCATGATCTACACCATCGGCGGGTCGTTCTGGGAGTTCGGCGGCCCCGACCTGGAACGCTCGAAGCTGTTCGTGATGATCGGCACCGCGGAGGACCACCACTCCAACCCGCTGAAGGTCGCAATCTCCAAGTTCAAGCGCCAGGGCGGGCGCTTTATCTCCATCAACCCGGTGCGCAGTGGCTACTCCGCGATCGCCGACGAATGGGTCCCGATCCGTCCGGGGACCGACGGCGCCCTGCTGCTGGCGCTGATCCACGAGATCATCAACAAGGGCCTGTACGACCGCGACTTCCTGGTGCGCTACAGCAATGCCGGCCAGCTCGTGAACATGGACGAGGAGCAGGACGAGTTCGGCATGTTCCTGCGTACCGAGAAGCCGCCTGAAGAAGGCTGCTACGACGCACAGAATCAGCTCTGGTGGGATCGCAAGACGGGTCGCCCGGTCGCCACCCATACCCCGGGGGCCGATCCCTTCCTGCTCGGCGAATTCACACTCGACGACGGGACACGGGCGAAGCCCTCGTTCCAGCTGCTGCAGGACCGGGTCGCGGAGTACACCCCGGAGTGGGCCGAGCGCGTCACCGGCATACCGGCCAAGGATATCCGCCGCCTGGCTCACGAGATGGGCGTGACCGCGCGTGATCAGCGCATCGAACTGCCGATCGCCTGGACCGACTCCTGGGGCGTGGAGCACGAGTCGGTCACCGGCAACCCGGTTTCCTTCCATGCGATGCGCGGGCTGGCCGCCCACTCGAACGGCTTCCATACCATCCGTTCGCTGTCGATCCTGATGTCGCTGCTGGGCACGATCGACCGCCCCGGTGGCTTCCGCCACAAGGCCCCGTTCCCGCGTCCGATCCCGCCCTGCGCCCGCACCCCGAAGGGGCCGGAGGGCGTGCAGCCCGGCAAGCCGCTGGACGGCATGGTGCTCGGCTGGCCGGCCAGCCCGGACGACCTGTTCGTGGACGACAAGGGCGAGCCGGTCCGGCTCGACAAGGCCTTCTCCTGGGAGTACCCGCTGGCCGTGCACGGCATGATGCACAACGCGATCACCAATGCCTGGCGCGGCGACCCCTACCCGATCGACACCCTGCTGATCTTCATGGCCAACATGGCGTGGAACTCGACCATGAACACGGAAGAGGTCCGCAAAATGTTGAACGACAAGGACGACAACGGGGAATACAAGATCCCGTTCCTGGTCGTCGCGGATGCCTTCCAGTCGGAGATGACTGCGTTTGCCGACCTGATCCTTCCGGACACCACCTATCTGGAGCGCCACGACGTGATGTCGATGCTGGATCGCCCGATCTCCGAGTTCACCGGCCCGGTGGATTCGGTGCGCATCCCGGTGGTGCCACCCAAGGGCGAGTGCAAGCCCTTCCAGGATGTACTGATCGAGCTCGGGTCGCGTCTGAAACTGCCGGCCTTCGTGAACGAGAAGGGCGACCGCAAATTCCGCGACTATCCGGACTTCGTGGTCAACTACGAGACCGAGCCGGGTTCCGGCATCGGCTTCCTCGCCGGGTGGCGCGGCAAGGGCGGCGAGAAGTCCCTGCGCGGCGAACCGAACCCCAACCAGTGGGAGATGTACGCGAAGAACAACTGCGTCTTCCAGTACGAACTGCCACGCAGCTACCAGTACATGCGCAACTGGAACAAGGGCTATCTCGAGTGGTCGCAGCGCAACCGCATCACGCGCTATGGCGAACCCGTGCTGATTCACCTCTACTCCGAGGTGTTGATGAAGTTCCGCGCCGCCGCCCAGGGCAAGGGGACCACACGCAAGGTGCCGGCGCACCTGACCAAGCGCGTCGAAACCTTTTTCGATCCACTGCCCTTCTATTACGACCCGTTGGAACACCAGTCCACGGACAAACACACCTACCCGCTGGCCGCGGTCACCCAACGGCCGATGGCGATGTACCACTCCTGGGACTCCCAGAATGCCTGGCTGCGCCAGATCCACGCCCACAACCTGCTGTACGTAAACGCGCGCACCGCGCGGGCCGCCGGCATCGAGGACGAGGACTGGATCTGGGCGGAAAGCCCCTGGGGCCGAGTGCGCTGCATGGCCAAGTACTCGGAGGCCGTCGAACCCGGCACCGTCTGGACCTGGAATGCAATCGGCAAGGCCGCGGGGGCCTGGAACCTGACCCCGCGCGCCAACGAGGCGCGCAAGGGCTTCCTGTTGAACCACCTGATCTCCGAGGAGCTGCCGGGGCATGACGGCCCGATCTCGAATTCCGATCCGGTCACCGGTCAGGCGGCCTGGTATGACGTCCGCGTACGAATCTACAAGGCCGAAGAAGGGGAGCCGCAGGAGACCTCCCCCCAGTTCAAGCCGCTCAAACCGTATCCCGGCCAGTCCACACGGGCACGTGTTTTGAACTTCTTTGCGGGCATAGGAGGCAAGAAATGACCCAACTCGCCCTCGTCATCGATCTCAACGTCTGCGTGGGCTGCCACGCCTGCGTGACCAGTTGCAAGGAATGGAACACCTCCGGCGACGCCGGTCCGCTGGTCGACCAGAATCCCTACGACGCGGACCCTACCGGTACGTTCTTCAACCGGGTGCAAACCTTCGAGGTGGGTGAATACCCGAACACCGAGACGGTGCACTTTCCGAAGTCCTGCCTGCATTGCGAGGAGCCGCCCTGCGTACCGGTGTGTCCGACCGGCGCCTCCTACAAACGCGAGTCGGACGGCATCGTGCTCGTCGACTACGACAAGTGCATTGGCTGCAAGTACTGCTCCTGGGCCTGCCCCTACGGCGTGCGCGAGGTGGACGCCGAAAGCAAGGTGATGACCAAGTGCACCCTGTGCGTGGATCGCATCTATGACGAGGAGTTGCCGGAATGGGACCGCAAGCCGGCCTGCGTGCGGGCCTGCCCGACCAATGCGCGACTGTACGGCGATATCCATGACCCCGAGTCGGTCGTCTCGAAGGCGATCCGCGAGGCGGGTGGCTACCAGTTGATGCCGGAATGGGGGACCAAGCCGGCCAACCATTACCTGCCACGGCGCAAGACCCAGCTGACCATCCGCGAGGACGAGGTGGAACGCGCGGACAATCCGCTGAAGATCGACAGTCAGTTGCCGAAGCCCGGGCAGGACGAACCCTCGCTCGACGACGTCACCAGCTGGTAAACAGGGACGAAGACACTATGCATCCAGCCTTCTCGGTCATTTTTCTCACCACCCTGATCGGCGCCGGACAGGGCCTGTTTCTCGGCCTGTTCGGTGCCGAAGCCCTGAGCCTGCTGGGCGTGCTGCCGCCCCCGGGTTCGGACTTCCTGGCGCTTGGCTCCGCGCTCGCGCTGGCCTTCCTGGTGCTGGGACTGGTCGCCTCGTTCTTTCACCTGGGTCGGCCGGAACGCGCCTGGCGCACCGCCACCAAGTGGCGCACCTCCTGGCTCTCGCGCGAGGTGATCGTGCTCCCGGCGTTCATGGGCCTGGTGTTTCTCTACGGCGCGGCCCATGCATTCGGGTTCAACCCGCCCCTGGGTACGCTGGCCGGAGACATACCCGTGCTGCCAACCATGGTGCTCGGTGCGATCGGGGCGTTGCTGGCCATCGTGCTGTATGTCACCACCGCAATGATCTATGCCTGCATCAAGTTCCTGCAGGAATGGCATTCGCCACTGACGGTGGTGAACTACACCGTGCTGGGCGCCGCCAACGGCTTTACCCTGGCCGCCGCCTATGCTGCCTGGGCCGGTGTCCCGCTGGTCGCCTTCATGGCGACGGTGGCGATCGTGCTGACCGTTCTGGGGCTAGGCACCCGCAGCGCGTCGCTGGTGCGCAACGCCCGCATCAAGTCGAAGTCGACCCTGCAGACCGCGATCGGGGTGAAGCACCCGAAGATCCAGCAGAAGTCCCAGGGCTTCATGGGCGGGTCGTTCAATACGCGGGAGTTCTTCCACCACATGTCGGCGGCATTTCTGCGCGGGATGAAGTGGATCTTCCTGCTAGGCGCGTTCGTGGTCCCGGCGATCCTGCTGCTGGTCGTGCTGGTCACTCGGGTCGACCCGGTCAACGTGCTGATCGCCGCGTTCGTGATTCAGTATCTGGGCATGGTCGCCGAGCGCTGGTTCTTTTTCGCCCAGGCCAACCACCCGCAGAACATCTACTACCAGTCAGTCGCCTGACCATGACCGGGGGCGGTCCGTCCGCCCCCGGTACATCATTCATTATCCGGGCACACCCGATCCGGCCCGGTCAGCCGGCAGGCCAGCCCTCGGTCGCAATCCCCTCGCCCAGGTCGACCTCGACCAGGCGGCGACGCACTTCCAGCAGCTTTTCTACAAGGGCCGGTTCGACACGCTCGTAGGCCTCCGCGTCCGGCACCCGGTTGACGACGACGCCCAACAGTTCGGTGATCGCGTTGCCGATTGAATTCTGACTAATGGTCACGATCAGACGACCCTCGTCATTGCGGTAGATCAGCTGCTTGAAGGCCGGCTGCCAGCGGATCGCATGGGCGTACTTGGCATCCGTGAAGCAGCGATCGCGTACCTTCTTCGCGGTCTTCAGGAAATCGTTGTTGAACAGCAGAACCTCCTCCACCGCATCGGGAAAATGTACGCCCTCGGGCATCGGCGCATTGCGGGTGGAGACCTGCGAAAAGAAGGTCCGGTAGAAGTCCAGAAAGCCCTGCAGGACCGCGTCGTATTCCCGCCAGAAGCGGATATCCTTCAGCGCCTCGACCCCACCCTGGATCTCCCAACTCGGGAGGCCGTGCGGGTAGCCGGTCAGCCCCAGGCGTGCCTGGTGATCCGTAGCGGGACGCAGGATTTGCAGATCCAGGGCCCGGGTAAAAAACGTCCGATAGACATCGCGCATATAGGCCTGGAACAAGCTGTGCTGGCCGCCATCGGTCAGGTTGGGGTTGCCGGGATCCGCCAGTGGCGCCTCGGTCAGCGTCGCCATGGGAAAGACGATGAAGTGATTGTGCAGCATGCGGATGCTGGGCACGCCCGGCGCGGTCAGCGGCCAAGTCGCGTCCAGGCTGGCCTCGCCCGCCAGCACCAGGGCCTCGGCCGGGTCCGGATACTGCTCCAGCATGTACTCGATGATCACCCCGTTCATCCGATTCCAGACATGCCGCACCGGCTCCGGCACCTGGGTGCGCCGCACTGGGCGCCCCATCGGGTCGAGGATGGTCTGCGAGGTGTTGTAGATGATGGAGCAGTCGAATTCGTTGCTGTGCCCCAGCGCCTTGCGGTAGAGCAGGAGGTTCTCCGGATTCACCAATAATCCGTTGTTGTGGACCAGGTCGGCGAGGTTTTCGGTGCTGTTGAAGAACTCGTTGGGCTTCATGCCTTCCGGGATATCCAGGGGGATAGGCCGAAAGGGCGTGGTGATCTCGCGGGGGCCGGCTTGCATGTCGGTCGATGACTCCTTACGGGGCGGGTGTCAGATAGGCATGGGCAGGCTTGTACCCACAACCACAACCCTTGTACTGTAACTTGCGCGGCTCGGAAGCGTCCGCCGCGACCTTAGCACAACCACCCACTCCTCATAGGAGCGAGAGTATGCGACTGATTCTGTTGGGGGCGCCCGGCGCCGGCAAGGGCACTCAGGCCCAATATATCTGCGAGAAGTACAACATCCCGCAGATCTCCACCGGAGACATGCTGCGCGCAGCCGTCAAGGCGGGCACTCCACTGGGTCTGAAGGCCAAAGAGGTCATGGATGCAGGCGGCCTCGTCTCCGACGACATCATCCTGGGCCTGGTGAAGGAACGCGTGGAGCAGCCCGACTGCTGCGACAGCGGCTTTCTGTTTGACGGCTTTCCGCGCACCATCCCGCAGGCCGAGGCGCTGAAGGAACAGAACGTGCCGCTCGACTTTGTGGTGGAGGTGGATGTCCCCGACGAAGAGGTGATCCGCCGCATGAGCGGGCGCCGCGTGCATCCTGGATCCGGCCGCACCTACCACATCGAGTTCAACCCGCCGAAGGTCGAGGGCAAGGATGACGTCACCGGCGAGGATCTGATCCAGCGCGAAGACGACAACGAAGAGACGGTGCGCAAACGCCTGGAGGCCTATCACAGCCAGACCCAGCCACTGGTCGAGTTCTACTCGAAATGGGCGGACAGCGGCGAGTCCGATGCGCCGAAGTACGTCCACATCAAGGGAACCGGATCGGTGGAAGACATCCGCGACCAGATCTTCAAGGCTCTGGGCTAAAAAAAGACCCGCCTGGCATTCCGGGCGGGTCGTCTTGATTGGGGCCGCGGCCCCGCGCCTACTGCCCCTGGCCCCGAACACGGGACCAGGGGCTTTCTTGTTACTAGCGACCGAGTACCTTGGTCACCTTGTTCTGACGCAGGCGATAGGCGTCCGGCATGCCCGAGCCCAGCAACGGGCGCAGATACATGCGGAAGGCGTCGGTGACGTCGGTGCCTGAGGCATCGATGAACTCGTCCGGCATGACCTTGGTCTTGCCGGCGACGGCCTCCAGCGGCACGTACTCGTAGTCCACCGAATAAAAGCCGGTACGCTTGATCGCGACCGAGCCGTCGCGGCCCTGCCACATCGCAAACTGCACGGCCTTCTCGCCCACCTCGCGGGCCTCGCGCTGGTCGACGTCCGAGACACAGCCAATAAAGGCACGTTGCAGATAGCCGAAGGTGTCGCCGCGCACGCGCTTGACCCCCAGCTTTTCCCGGATCTCGCCACAGAGCATGTCGGCCAGGGCGCCGGTGCCCGAGAGCTGAACATTACCGTGGGCATCCTTCTCGACATCCTTGGCGAGCTTGGTCGCAATCGGTTCTCCGTCCGCGTCGTGGATCCCCTCGCTGACCGCGATCACGCAGCGGCCGTAACGGTCCATGGTCGCCTTGACGTCCGAGAGGAAGCGGTCGACCTCGAACACCCGTTCGGGCACATAGATCAGATGTGGCCCGTCGTCCGGGAATTTCTTCCCGAGGGCGGAGGCCGCGGTCAGGAATCCGGCATGGCGGCCCATGACCACTGCCAGATAGATCCCCGGCAGGGCATAGTTGTCGAGGTTGGCGCCGACAAAGGCCTGGGCCACAAACCGCGCCGCCGAGGGAAAGCCCGGCGTATGGTCGTTCTCCACCAGGTCATTGTCGATCGTCTTCGGAATGTGCACGCAACGCATCGGATAGTTGGCCTTGCGCGCCTCCTCGCTGACGATACGCACGGTGTCGGAGGAATCGTTGCCGCCGATATAGAAGAAGTAGGTGATCCCGTGGGCCTTCAGGACCTTGAAGATCTCCTTGCAGTAATCGAGGTCCGGCTTGTCACGCGTGGAGCCCAGTGCCGAGGAGGGCGTCCGAGCGACCATCTCCAGGTTGTGGGTGGTCTCCTGGGTCAGGTCCAGGAATTCCTCGTCGATGATCCCGCGGACCCCGTGGAAGGCCCCGTACACCAGTTCGACGTCGGTAAACTTTCGGGCCTCGAGGACCGCACCCACCATGGATTGATTGATTACCGCCGTCGGGCCTCCACCCTGGGCGATCAGAACCTTGGCCATCCTTACTCCTCCTTATTGCGACTGCAGTGCGAACAAACCGGGGACCCGCCGCGAAGCGACCGGGGCTTCTCGATTTCACGAAGCCCGAAGATAGCAAATTCCACAACGCCCGTATGCAAACGTCTTCTTTATTATCAAAGGCTTATAAAGGAGGCTGACCGAGCCCGCCGGACCCCATGACGGGATGCGCAGGGCTCGGTTCGATCAGGAAGGGAAAGCGCCCGAGGGAGACGCCGAGCAAGGCCGGCGCCCCTTCCCCGGGCGATGTCAGTCGTCGCGCAGGTGCTGATTGACGAAGCGGGTGACGCGGATCATCGCGTCACGCGAGGCCAGGTCGTCGGCGAAGGTGCGGTTGTTGCCGTTACGAAAATCGAAGCCGCGGCCAACGCCCGGATACTCGATCCAGGTCACATCACCACCGCGGCTTTCCAGCCCGTCGGCGGCCATCTTGGCGGTCCGGTGGCGCTGATACTGCTCGTCCTCGCCGATCAGGATCATCATCGGGATCTCGAGCTGGTTCACCTCGTTGGCATAGCGATACACCTGATGGGGTTCGCCGAGGTTCGGGTCCTGCAGATGCGGGTAATAGCCAGCCCAGCAGGCGACATCTTCGACCTGCCGCTCGTAGGTCACCGCCACCTTCAGCGTCTTGTAACCCCCGCGCGAAAGAGACACCAGGCAGGCACGGTCCCCAACGATGTCGTCGCGCTCGAGCAGGACATCCAGACCCTTGTTCAGATCACCTTCCAGCTCGTAGTCATGATCCAGCGGATGGCTCTCCATGAAACGACCGGTGTACATGTCCGGCGCCATCACCACGAAGCCCCGCGCGGCCAGACGCTTCACATGAAACTCGGCCAGATCGCCCAGGCCTCGCCGACCGTGGGCCCAGAGGATGGCGGGGTAGGCCTTGCCATCGGCAGGACGCGCGACCATGGCCGGAATGTCCACGCCGTCGCGTTCGTACTCGAAACGCTCGACCTGCACCTCGTGGTTTTCAAGATCGGAATACAGGACACCATCCTCCCACCAGTCGTCATTCCACCACCAGTTGTCGGAACCGGTGGGTTCGTCCGCGGCGAGCGGTGCGACAATGAGGCTGGCGGCAGCCAGCAGGCTGAGCGAGCGCAGAGCAGAAAACATAAACCCCGGACCTTTTTTTGAGACCACGCGGGCTACCCGGCCGGCGCCCCTCCCTGGGCGATTTCAGTCGTCGCGCAGGTGCTGATTGACGAACTGGGTAACGCGGATCATCGCGTCACGCGAGGCCAGGTCGTCGGCGAAGGTGCGGTTGTTGCCGTTACGAAAATCGAAGCCGCGGCCAACGCCCGGATACTCGATCCAGGTCACATCACCACCGCGGCTTTCCAGCCCGTCGGCGGCCATCTTGGCGGTCCGGTGGCGCTGATACTGCTCGTCCTCGCCGATCAGGATCATCATCGGGATCTCGAGCTGGTTCACCTCGTTGGCATAGCGATACACCTGATGGGGTTCGCCGAGGTTCGGGTCCTGCAGATGCGGGTAATAGCCAGCCCAGCAGGCGACATCTTCGACCTGCCGCTCGTAGGTCACCGCCACCTTCAGCGTCTTGTAGCCCCCGCGCGTGATGGACACCAGACAGGCACGGTCACCCACGATGTCGTCGCGCTCGAGCAGGACATCCAGCCCCTTGTTGAGGTCGCCTTCCAGTTCGTAGTCGTGATCCAGCGGATGGCTCTCCATGAAACGGCCGGTGTACATGTCGGGCGCCATCACCACGAATCCCCGCGCCGCCAGACGCTTCACATGAAGCTCGGCCAGATCATCCAGGCCTCGCCGACCATGGGCCCAGAGGATGGCGGGGTAAGCCTCGCCATCGGCGGGGCGCGCCACCATTGCCGGGATGTCCACGCCGTCGCGCTCGTATTCGAACCGCTCGATCTCGACTTCGTGATTCTCGAGATCGGAATACAGGACACCATCCTCCCACCAGTCGTCATCCCACCACCAGTTGTCGGAACCGGTGGCTTCGTCCGCCGCGAGCGGCGAGACGATAAGACTGGCGGTGGCCACCAGACAGAGCGCACGAAGAGCAGAAAGCATAAATCCCGAACCCCTTTTTCTTTGAGGCCGCGAGGGCTACCCGGCCGGAGCCCCGCAGCGATGAGCTACGTCTCAGAGCTTAGAGCAAAGCGCGATGTCCTGCCTTTACTCCCCGCCCGGAAAACCAATCTGGCGCCAGGCCTCGTAGACCACCACAGCCACCGCGTTGGAGAGATTCAGGCTGCGGCTGTCGGGCTGCATGGGCAGGCGCAAGCGATGCTCGGGAGGCAGCGCTTCGAACACCGATTCGGGAAGACCGCGGGTCTCCGGGCCGAACAGCAGGGCATCGCCGGACCGGAACCCGGCCTGGTCGTAACGGGCCTGCCCGCGCGTGGTCAGGGCGAACACGCGTTGCGGCCGGGTCGATTCCCGCCACTGTTCGAGGCTGTCATACTCTTGCACCCGGGCCAGCTCGTGATAGTCGAGCCCGGCGCGGCGCGCGCGGGCGCTGTCCAGCTCGAAACCGAGCGGGTGGATCAGGTGCAACGCCGCCCCGGTGTTGGCCGCCAGACGAATAATATTGCCCGTGTTCGGCGGGATTTCCGGTTCATAAAGGACGATGTGAAGCATGAGTGATTCGCGCACCGATCCGCGGCTGGCCGTTGATTTCTGCGGGCTGCATTTGAACACGCCCCTGGTGCTGCTGTCCGGCTGTGTCGGCTTTGGCGAGGAATACACCCGGGTCGCCGGGTTCTCCAACCGCGACGCAGGTGCGATCTGTCTGAAGGGCACGACCGGCCAGGCACGCCTGGGCAACCCGCCGCACCGCGTCTACGAGACCCCGGATGGCATGCTGAACGCGATCGGGCTGCAGAATCCGGGCGTGGACAGGGTGGTGGACGAGATCCTGCCCGTGCTCGATTTTGAGGAGACGCGCTTTTTCGCCAACGTCTCCGGCTCGACCATCGAGGAGTACATCGAGGTCACCCGGCGTTTCGACGACTCGCCGATCGATGCCATCGAGATCAACATCTCCTGCCCCAACGTGAAAGAGGGCGGCGTGGCCTTCGGCAACGACCCGGAGATGTCCGCACGCGTGGTCGAGGCCTGCCGTTCGGTGACCTCCAAGCCACTGATCACCAAGCTCTCGCCCAACCAGACCGACATTGCCGAGAACGCGCGCCGCTGTATCGACGCCGGGACCGACGGCTTTGCAGTGATCAACACCCTGATGGGCATGGCGGTCGACGTCGAGAACCGCCGCGCGGTGATCGGCAACAACCAGGGCGGACTGTCCGGCCCGGCGATCAAGCCGATCGCGCTATTGAAGGTACAGCAGGTCTATCAGGTGGCCGCGCCGCACCACATCCCGATCATCGGCCAGGGCGGCGTGCTGACCGCGCGCGACGCGCTGGAATTCCTGATCGCTGGCGCCAGTACCGTGGGTGTCGGGACGGGGCTGTTCTACGACCCGCTGTGCCTGCCGAAGATCCTCGACGGCATCCGTGACTACATGGATCGCCACGGGATCGAGCAGGTCAACGAACTGACCGGAACCCTGCAGCTCAACAGCGGGATCTCCGCCTGCGCGGCACCGGCCCCGGAAGACCCCACGACCTGACCCGGCTCAAGGAAACACTGATCCATGTTTCCTTAGTCGTCGTCGATGCCCAGTTCCTGAATCTTGCGGGTCAGGGTGTTGCGGCCCCAGCCCAGCAGGGCGGCGGCCTGCTGGCGGTGGCCGCCCGTCACATTGAGCGCCTCGCGGATCACCGTGCGTTCCAGTTGCGGCAGCACCCGCCCGAGCAGGTCGCGCTCGCCTTGCTGCCAGTGCGTCCGTGCCACCTGAGCCAGGTCGCTGGTCCAGTCGCGGGGCGAGGGATGGTGCGTATCGGCCAACTCGCCGCGCACCTCCGCGGGCGGGCTCTCGTGATGCAGCTCGGCCGGCAGGTCGTCCAGATGCACCTCCCGACCCGAGGCCATGACCGTAAGCCAGCGGCAGGTGTTTTCCAGCTGGCGAACGTTCCCCGGCCAGGGCAGACGTTGCAGCTCGCGCACCACCTCCGGACGCATGGTTTTCGCCTCGACCCCCAGCTCGCGCGCCACCTCGGCCATGAAATGCTGCACCAGCAGCGCGATGTCCTCGGGGCGCTCGCGCAACGAGGGCACATGGATGCGGATCACGTTCAGGCGATGGAATAGGTCTTCGCGGAACAGGCCGGCGCGAACGCGCTCCTCGAGGTCCTGATGGGTCGCGGCGATGATGCGCACGTCCACGCGGATCGGGGTGTGCCCACCGACGCGATAGAAGGTGCCGTCCGCCAGCACCCGCAACAGACGCGTCTGCAGATCGAACGGCATGTCGCCGATCTCATCGAGGAACAGCGTGCCGCCATCAGCCTGCTCGAAGCGGCCCTTGCGGCTCTGACTGGCACCGGTAAAGGCGCCACGCTCATGGCCAAACAACTCGCTTTCCAGCAGATCTTTCGGGATCGCGGCGGTGTTCAATGCGATCAATGGCTGGTCGGCGCGCGGGCTGTGCTGGTGCAGGGCTCGCGCAACCAGTTCCTTGCCGGTACCGGATTCGCCATTAATCAAGACGGTGATGTTGCTGCGCGACAGACGCCCGATCGCGCGGAACATCTCCTGCATCGCCGGCGCCTCGCCGATGATGGGTGTGTCCTCGATCCGGGCACCTCCCTCGGCGTTTTGCTGTGCGGTCGCCCGCGCCTCCAGCGCCCGCTGAACCAGGGCCACGGCATCGTCGATGTCGAAGGGCTTGGGCAGGTACTCGAAGGCCCCCGTCTGGTAGGCCCCGACCGCGCTCTCGAGATCCGAAAAGGCCGTCATGATGATCACCGGCGGCGGATCCGGACGGGTCTGCATGCGCGCCAGAAAATCGAGGCCGTTAAGTCCCGGCATACGGATGTCGGCCACCACGGTATCCGGGGCCTCGTCCGTCTCGAGAGCGGCCCAGGCCGCGTCGGCCGTTTCGAACCCGCGCACCTGTATACCGGCACGCTGCAGGGCACGATCCAGCACCCACCGGATCGAGTCGTCGTCGTCAATGATCCAGACGATGGGGTCCATCAGGCAGCGGCCTCCTGGGTCTTTTCGGATTCGATGGGCAGCAGGATGTCGAACGAAGTGCCGCCCGGTCGGGAGTGACATTCAATGAGTCCGTTGTGCAACTGGATCAGGCTCTGCGCGATGGGCAGACCGAGCCCGGTGCCGGCGGCGCGCCCGGTCACCATCGGGAAGAAGATGCGCTCGCGGATCTCCTCCGGGATGCCGGGGCCGTTGTCCCGCACACTCAGGCGCGCCACCAGTCGGTGGCGGTGGCCGGAAATGGTGTACTGGCGCAATACGCGCGAGACCAGAGTGATCTCGCCACCCTCGTTCAGCGCCTGCACCGCGTTTTGCACCAGATTCAGGATGGCCTGCACCAGCATGTCGCGATCGGCGCGCACATCGGGGATGCTCGGGTCGTAGTCGCCGCGGATCTTCAGGCCCAACGGCAACTGCACGCTGACGAGGCCGCGCACATGCTCGAGTACTTCGTGCAGATTGACGGCCTCGAAACGGGGCAGGTTGTGAGGCCCGAGCATGCGATCGACCAGACCACGCAGCCGGTCCGCTTCGCGGATGATGATGCCGGTGTATTCCTTCAACCCGTCATCGTCCACCTCGCTGGCCAACAACTGTGCCGCGCCACGCAAACCACCCAGCGGGTTCTTGATTTCGTGCGCCAGCCCCCGGGTTACCGCACGCGTGATCGCCTGCTGCTTCTGTAGCTGCTCTTCCCGGCTGATGCGCTCATGGCGATCAATGGCATTCAACTCGAACAGAAGCTGTGGTCCCGAGCCGTCGTCGCCACGCAGCGGCGTGATGGTGATGTCCGCCAGAAAGGGCTCGGCGCGCAAGGGCTCCATCTGTCGTGCCCTCAGGGTGATCGGCTGATCGAGCGAAAGCACCGACCGCAGCCGGCTGGACAGGCTGCGGTCGAGCCGGAGCCACTGTCCCAGCCCGTGGCCGACAATGCGCTCGCGGCTGAGGCCCAGCAGGACCTCGGCCGCACTGTTCAGACTCACCAGGCGCAACTCGTCATCCGTCACCAGCACGGCGGTGGACAGGTCGTCCCACCAGGGCCAGGGAGCTGGAGCGGACTTGGCAACGGGATTGTTCATCAACGGACCTCAAGCAGGAATCGCGCCAAGCGGGGGTACCTCGCGGGTTGGATTGCCTGCGGGCGGGAAAGCGGTTATAGCGGATTCCATTAGGGCACCCAGCGAGGCCTGCCCCATTATAGTGCTTTATATGCACTATAATGGGGCGTTCGCTGCACGCCAATGGTGCGATCGGTGTCAGTTCGGCGGAGTCTGCGGGGCTTGCGGCTGCGGAGCCCGCGGGGCCTGCGGGGCACGAGGGGCCTGTGGCGCCCCGCCTTGGGGAAACTGCTGCGGACGCTGTTGCTGCTGCTGTTCGCGCGGAATGGCCATACGCAGCACGTTGAACTGAATGGGTTCGCTGCTGGCAAGCTCCTGCCCGGCGTCGTCCTCCACCCGGGCCTGCAGGCTGTACTCGCCGCGATCGAGACCCTCGAACGTGATATTGGAGCCACGGCTATCCCCAGCCTCTTCGCCGTTCAACAACCAGACCACACGGTGGCCGGCGTCGGCGTCCAGTGCCGGGTTCAGCTCGATCTCGGCAGTAACATTGCCATCGTTGGCTCGCACGCCGGAACCATCCTCCGGCTGCGTGATGGCGATGCGCTCGTAGCCTGGCGGCGCGTCCTCCTCCTGCTGCTGAGGTCGAACCGGGCGCTGCAGGATCTCGCGGGCGCCCTCCAGTGGCACACCGCGCATGGGTTCGCGCACATCGACCGACTCGCTGGCGCGGCCCTCGGGAGGACGGTCGCCAAAGTGCACATTGCCCTGGTCATCGGTCCAGCGGTAGATCTCGGCCTGGGTCAGCGCCGGGAGGCACAACGCGATTAGAAACAGCACCCAGACCTTGTTCATCGCCGATCTCCTTGGGCCGGTATCCTTGATCAGCCCCCTCTAGGGAGCACCGATCTGTCAGCCTGGGAAACACTGATCAGTGTTTCCCTAGGCGGCGCGCACCCACAATCCCTGCACGCGGGCCGCGTGCCCCTGCAGCGCAACGAGCCGTTGCCGCTCGGACTCGCCCGCCGCACCCGATTCGCGCCGGGCGATCCAGTCCTCCAGCGCCGCCAGGCGCAGCAACGTCGGTGCCGCGCCGCGCTCGATCGCGGCCAGCGGGCGCCTGGCATGGTAGCCCGCCAGCAACGCACGGTAGGCATCGCCACGGATCTCGCCCGCCTCGTCCACCGCGAGCGCCAGCGCGATGCGGGCGAGCTGCCAGAAAGCGGGCACCGGCGCCGGTGGCATCACCAGATCCGCGGGCCCCGCCCCATCCGGATAGACCCGCACCGAGTGCCAATAGCTCCCGGCCAGCGGCAGATCCTCGAAACGATAGAGGCTCTGGTGGCGGAGTTCGGCATCCAGCGTCTCCCGCTCGTCGGCCGACAGCGTCTGGCCCAGCGAATCGGCGCGTTCACGCAGCAGCTGTTGCAGCACCCCGCGGCGGTAGCCCGTGGCGTCCGGCATCGCACTCGCCGGATGCCGCGCCTGCCAGTTGGCGGCCTGCTGTCCCAGGGCATCGAGGCTTCCGGGGCCCTCGGCGGACAGCGGCTCGCGTAACGCCTGGCCCCGATCCAGCAACAAGGTTCGCATCCCATCGGCATCGGCCATGGCCAGCGGGCTGATGCCTGCGTCGTCAAGCGCAGCCTCGATACCGGAGGCGGCATCCGCCGACAAACGCAGACACTGAACGGGCTGCCCCGCCAGCAAGGCCTCGCCCTCGCGAAACTCGATGCTTACCCCGCAGGCCTCGGCACAGGCCTGGCAGTCGTTTTCGTTCATTACCATTGGAAGATCACCCAGGACGGCGGTACGAAATCGGGTTCCAGCTCGCGCTGTCGGCGATCGAGCAGGCCGTCGCCGGTGCTGTCGATCAGGTAGTAGGAGGGACCGGCCGCGGGGATCACCTCAACCATCACAAGCTGCCCGCCCATGCGGTACTCGCGCCGGGTCTCCCCATCGCGTTCGATGATCACGATGTCGGCCTCTTCCAGGCCGCGCTGCTCGCGCGCGCGTTCGTCGAGCACGGGCGGCGCGGGGTCGGCCTCGGCCTCGTCCGGCATCTCGGGCGGCGGCGGGGCATCGTCCCACTCGCGCTCCTGCTGGGCAATGGCCAAAGCCGGCGCGAGAAAAAGACCGGCCAGGATGGCGGCGGAATAATGGGGGTGCTTGGCGGCCATGCTCACAGCTCCATCATGCGTTTCTTTTCTTCCGCGGAAGGCTCGAAGCTGCGCGCCTCGTAATGCTCGAAGATCACGTCCACGACGTCTTCCGGGGCATCCACCAACGAGTATAGCTTCAGGTCCTCGGCATCGATTGTGCCTTCGGACACAAGAGTGTCGTCGAACCAGTGCAGAAGCCCCTTCCAGAACTCGGAGCCGACCAGCACGATCGGGATGCGCCGGGTCTTGCCGGTCTGCACCAGCGTCAGGATCTCCGCCAGTTCGTCCAGCGTGCCAAAGCCGCCAGGGAGCACCACGTACGCAGAGGCGTACTTCACGAACATCACTTTGCGCGAGAAGAAGTGACGAAACCCGAGGCCGATGTCCTGATAGGGGTTGGCGCTCTGCTCGTGAGGGAGCTGGATATTCAGGCCGATGCTTGGCGACCGGCCGGCGTAGGCACCCTTGTTGGCCGCCTCCATGATGCCCGGGCCGCCGCCGCTGACCACCGCGAAGCCGGCATCCGACAACTGGCGGGCAACCTCTTCGGCCAGCTGGTAATGCGGATGCCCCGGCGGAAAGCGCGCGGAGCCAAAGATGCTCACGGATGGTTTGATATGCGCCAGGCGCTCGAAACCCTCCACGAACTCCGCCATGATCTGGAAGATCTTCCAGCTCTCGCGGGTCAGGGCGGAATCGTCAATGGGGCGCAGGCCGGGGTGTTCGGCGCGTTCGCGGTCGTTCATGCGGCGGGTTCCTCGTGTCGAAGGCCAAGCGTAACGGCCGCCCCGGGTCCGTACAAATGGTCGTGGCCTGAGACGGGGCTGTAGAATGGCGCGCACCTTCCGTACGGATGCCGCATTGATGCCACAACCACCCCTTGTCCTGGTCGACGGCTCGTCATATCTGTTCCGGGCCTTCCATGCCCTACCGCCGCTGACCGCGCCGGATGGCGCCCCGACCGGGGCGATGATCGGTGTGGCGAACATGCTGCGCAAGCTGCGCGCGGACTACGGCCCGGAACACATGGCGGTGGTGTTCGACGCCAAGGGCAAGACCTTCCGCGACGACATTTACCCGGAATACAAGGCCACCCGCCCGCCCATGCCGGAGGAGCTCGCGGCCCAAATTGAACCGCTGCATGAACTGGTGCAGGCCATGGGGCTGCCGCTGCTGTGCGTCGAGGGGGTGGAGGCCGACGACGTGATCGCGACCCTGGCCGACCAGTCGGCCCGCGCCGGGCACGACGTGGTGATCTCGACCGGCGACAAGGATCTCGCCCAGCTGGTGAATGACCGCATCACGCTGGTCAACACCATGAGCGGGGTCACACTGGACCGTGAGGGCGTGCAGGAGAAGTTCGGCGTGGCCCCGGAGCAGATCGTCGACTACCTCGCTCTGATGGGCGACAGCGTCGACAACATCCCGGGCGTGGACAAGGTAGGCCCCAAGACCGCGGCCAAGTGGATCGCGACGTACGGCGACCTCGACACCATCCTGGAACAGGCCGGCGATATCGGCGGCAAGATTGGCGAGAACCTGCGCGCCGCGGCCGACCGCCTGCCCACCTCGCGGGAGCTGATCACGGTCAAGCGCGATGTCGAGCTGGACGTCGGCCCCGACGATCTCAACATCCGCGAGCCGGATCACGGGCGCCTGCTGGAGATGGTGCGCCGCTACGGCTTCACCCGCTGGCGCGCGGAGCTGGAGGGTGGCGAAGCCGAGGCCGGCGACAGCGCCGACAACGGGGGCAATCCGGGCCCGTCCCAGGCGAAGGGCGACTACCGCACGTTGCGCGAGGAGACCGAACTGGCCGAGCTGCTGGAACGCCTGGACAAGGCCGACCGGGTCGCCTTCGACACCGAGACCACGAGCCTGGATGCCATGCGCGCCGAGATCGTCGGCATGTCCTTCGCCTTCGAGCCGGGCACCGCGTACTACCTGCCGCTGGCCCACACCGGGCCGGATGCCAAGCCGCAGCTGCCACGCGAGAAGACGCTCGAGCGCCTGAAGCCGTGGCTGGAGTCGGAGCGCCACGGCAAGCTGGGCCACCACCTGAAGTACGACCGCAACGTGCTGGGCAATCACGGCATCACCCTGCGCGGCATCGTTGACGACACCCTGCTCGAGTCGTTCTGTCTGGATGCCGGAGCCAACCGCCACGACCTGGACTCCCTGGCCGAGCGTCACCTGGACTACCAGACCACGCACTACGAGGACGTGGCCGGCAAGGGGGCCAAGCAGATCCCGTTCGCCGAGGTGGATATCGGCATCGCCACCGATTACGCCGGCGAGGATGCCGACATCTGTCTGCAGCTGGATGCGGTGTTCCAGCCGCGCCTGCAGGCGGCCGAAGGCCCAGCATTTGTCTATCGCGAGATCGAGATGCCACTGGTCCCGGTGCTGGCGGATATCGAACGCGTGGGCGTAAAGGTGGACCCGGACCTGCTCGGCGAGCAGAGCCAGGAGCTGCTGGCCGAGATGGAGCGCATCGAGCGCGAGGCCTTCGAGGAGGCCGGCGGCGAGTTCAATCTCGGCTCGCCCAAGCAGATCCAGGAGATCCTGTTCGAGCGCCTGGGCCTGCCGGTGCTGCGGCGCACGCCCAAGGGCCAGCCCTCCACCGCCGAAGACGTGCTGGAGCAAATGGCGGACGACTACCCCCTGCCGCGCCTGATCCTCGAGCACCGCGGCCTGTCCAAGCTGCGCAGCACCTACACCGAGACCCTGCCCCGGCGCATCCACCCGGAGACCGGGCGGGTGCACACCTCCTACCACCAGGCGGGGGCGGCCACCGGGCGGCTGTCATCCTCGGAGCCGAACCTGCAGAACATCCCGGTGCGCACCGAGGCCGGCCGGCGCATCCGCCGCGCGTTCATCGCCGAAACGGGCCACCAGCTGCTGGCGGCGGATTATTCGCAGATCGAGCTACGTATCATGGCCCACCTGTCGCAGGATGCCGGCCTGCTGAAGGCCTTTGCCGAGGGCCAGGACATCCACCGCGCGACCGCCGCCGAGGTCTTCGGGCTGGACTCGGAACAGGTCTCCGGCGATCAGCGTCGCGCGGCCAAGGCGATCAACTTTGGCCTGATCTACGGCATGTCCGCCTGGGGCCTGGCGCGCAACCTCGGCATCGAGCAGGGCGAGGCGCGCGAGTACATCGAGCGCTACTTCAAGCGCTATCCCGGCGTGCACGACTATATGGAACGGGCGCGCGCCTCCGGGCGCGAGAACGGCTACGTCGAGACCCTGTTCGGCCGCCGCCTGTACCTGCCGGAGATCAACAGCCGCAACGGGGCGCGACGCCAGCAGTCCGAGCGCGTGGCCATCAATGCCCCGATGCAGGGCACCGCCGCCGACATCATCAAACGCGCGATGGTGGGGGTCGCGAACGACCTCGCAGGGGCGAAGATCGATGCCCGCATGATCATGCAGGTCCACGACGAACTGGTGTTCGAGGTGGCCGATACGTCGGTGGACGACCTGACCACGCTGGTGCGCAAGGCCATGAGCGGGGCCGCCGATCTCGAAGTGGAGCTGGTCGTGGACGTCGGTGTCGGCGCCAACTGGGACGACGCCCACTAGGGAAACACCGACTAATGTTCACCCACCGTTTCAACCGGATTGCCGCCTGGCTGGTGGCCCTGCTGCTGCTCGCGACGGCCTGGGTTCTGGCCGACCGTTACCTGGATGATGGCGGCTCGGTGGGTCTGCCGGTGGTCCAGCCGGAGGCCTGCGATCTGAATGCCGGGTCATGCACAGCCGAGTTAGCCGAGGGAGGCACGATCACGCTCGCCATCAGTCCGCGGCCTGTACCCATGCTGAGCGAGCTCCAGTTGCAACTGGTGCTGGATCAGCAGGCGCAGGAGGTCCTGGGGACGCACGATACGCTGGAACTCGATCTGGCGGGCGTGGAGATGTTCATGGGCTACCAGCGCCCGACACTGGAGCACACCGGCGAAGGCCGGTACCACGGCACGACCACCCTGCCGATCTGCGTGACTGAATCCATGACCTGGGCCGCCACGGTCATGCCCGCTGGCGCCCCGGACGAGGCCTTTGCACAATTCCGTTTTGTCACGGCGCGCGATCACTGATGAGTCCGTTATGAACCGTATACCCGTCAGCAGTCTGTTCTGGGCCTTCGCGGTGGTCGCCGCCGGAGCCCTGCTCGTGTACGTCACCCTGGAGCCGGGCGAGCCGCCGGCGCGCGATTTCGCGGGTCACGCACAACTGCCCGTTGCCGACGACGTACGGGGCGGACCCATCGAGCTGCCAGTGGCGACCCACGCGGAGCGCTTCGACCTGGACGACTACGCGGGCCAGTACGTCTGGCTGTATTTCGGCTATACCAGCTGCCCGGACGCCTGCCCGACCAGCCTGGGCTGGATTGGCGGGGCGCTGAACCGCCTGCCGGACGACATGCAGGGCCAGGTGAACGGCGTGTTGATCAGCGTCGACCCGGAACGTGATACCGAAGACCGTATGGCGGATTACGTGGGCCATTTTCATGCCGACATGCACGCGGCGACCGGGCCCGAGGACGACTTGCGGCCGGTGGCCGAGCGTTATGGCGTCTACTTCGAGCGCCATGCAACCGATTCCGCCATGGGCGATGTCATCGACCACAGCTCGTCCACCTACTTGATCGGGCCCGATGGCGAACTGCTGGAAATCCACCCTCACGGGACCAGCGCCGCCGAACTGGTCGAGTCCCTGCTGGGGCACGCGCAGTCCGGGGAAGACGCTGATTAAGGGGTGATTTCTTGTTGCCTGGCGCACGCGCTCAGGAGTGTGAAGCCAGTCACGGTCATTTAGGCGAACCGGTGGAACTCCAGCCGACAAACGCTTTCATATTCTACAAGCGCTCTAGCCCAGCGCGAGCCCGCTTCTCTCCCTGAGCGGGCAGGCCTCGCTCCCCCCTGTCGAGGCCGAATCTTGCCCCGGTCCCACCCCAAGGCCGGGGCATTTTTTTGTCTGGGGTTCATGGTTCGCGTCCGAAGGCGGGCCGCGGTCAGTCTGCAGCCGGTTGGAGCCACTCAGTCAGCAGACCGCGCAAATCGTCGACCCCCTGATTCTTCAATGAAGAAAAGGTCTGCAAGGTCGCTTCTACCCCCAACCCTTCCAGCTCGCGCTGGGTCGCGTGCAACTGTTTGTCGGCCGCCTGCCGCGAGAGCTTGTCAGCCTTGGTCAGCAGGCAATGCAACCGACAGCGGTCCAACGGCACCCATTCCAGCAGCTGACGGTCAAGATCGGTCAGGGGACGACGGATGTCCATGATCAGTACCAGCCCTGCCAGGCACTCGCGCGACTGCAGGTAATCCCCCAGCAGCCGATCCCAGCGCTGGCGCTGACCTGCGGACACCTTCGCGTAGCCATAGCCGGGCAGATCCACCAGTCGCCAGTCGTCCCCCGGAGGAAGTGCGAACAGATTGATCTCCTGGGTACGCCCCGGCGTGCGACCCACCCGAGCCAGGGCCTTGCGACCGCACAGGGCATTCAGGGCGCTGGACTTGCCGGCATTCGAACGCCCGGCGAAGGCGATCTCGATGCCGTCATCCTCCGGGAGCTGTTCGACCTGGGCCACGCCACGCAAAAAGCGGGCTTCACGGAATTGGGGTTCGGACACGAGAGAGCGTTCCTTGGCCGAGTGCGGTGCTCGGGATATTTTTGAGCGCAATTTAGCATTGTGCTATAAACTGCGCCGCTTATGTTGATCGCCCTGCCAAGGGGCACAAGGAACGCGGGTCCGACCCGGCACGCATATACATGCAGGAGAATTTTCGACCATGAACCACAAGCTTTCCGCTCTCTTTGCTGCCCTGTCCGTCTCCCTGCTGCTCCCGCTGTCGGCAGCCCAGGCAGGCGATCCCCAGCGCGGCCAGGGAATCTCCCAATCCTGCGCGGCCTGCCACGGGGCGGACGGCAATTCGACCAATCCGGAGTGGCCGAAGCTCGCGGGGCAGCACCCGAAGTACATCGTCAAGCAGCTGCGCGACTTCAAGGAGGGCGAGACCCGCTCCGACTCCCTGATGGCGGGCGAAGTCGCGGACCTGGACGAGCAGGACATGCGTGACCTGGCCGCCTTCTACGCCGAACAGTCCGGCACCACCGAGACCGCCGACGAGGACGTCGTCGAGCGTGGCGAGCGTATCTACCGGGGCGGCATCCCGTCGAAGGACGTCGCGGCCTGTATCGCGTGCCACGGCCCGAACGGGCAGGGCAACCCGGAGGCCATGTTCCCGAAAGTCGCGGGGCAGCACGCCACCTACAGCGCGAACCAGCTGCGCAAGTTCCGTGACGGCGAGCGCACCAACGACGCCGGCCGCATGATGCGCAACGTGGTTCAACGCATGTCCGACGAAGACATCGAAGCCGTGTCGCAATACATGGCCGGGCTGTCGTCCGACTGAGCGTGCAGGAGCGGCCGTGCAGTGCAGGCGGCGAACCTCCCAGGGAAGGGGCGGCCATGGCCGCCCCTTTTTTGCTGTCCAGGGCGGACAAAACCCGCCACCGCCGGGAATGGCGAACGGGTTGTGCACGTCACACAGATCGGACCACAGAGGTCGGCCGCTTCTCATAACAGGGTTTGCGCGAAACTTCCGTGCAGTTTGTCTAGGAAATTGAACCCAGACAGGGGTGCTTCGCATAGTCGCGAAGGCTAAAGCAGGTTACAAAATGTCGAATAACGAACAGGTGGCAGGTTCTTCCCCAGCAGCCACCGCCCGCAGCAAATCCGCCCGCGCTCCGCGACGCAGCCGCATCCTGGTCGAGTTCATGGGGTCAATGAATCTGGCGATCACCTTGCTGGTGGCGCTGGCCATTGCCTCCGTAATCGGCACCGTGCTCGTCCAGAACCAGCCTTATACCGATTATCTGATCGACTATGGCCCGTTCTGGCACGAGATCTTCGCCGGCATGGGGCTTTACCAGGTCTATTCCGCCACCTGGTTCCTGCTGATCGTCACCTTCCTGGTGGTTTCCACCTCGTTCTGCGTCTATCGCCAGAGCCCGGGGATCCTGAAGGACCTGCGACGCTACAACCTGCAGGTGAAAGAGAAATCCCTGCGTTCGTTCCACTCCAGCGCAACCGGCGAACTGGATCAGTCGCAGGACGAGTTCCTGGATCATGCCCGGCGCGTACTGAAGGCTCAGGGCTTCAAGGCACGCGAGAAGAAATCCGAAGGGCAGACGGTGATCGCGGCCATGAAGGGCCGCTGGAATCGCCTCGGCTACCTGCTGACCCACGTCGGCATCGTGGTGATCTGTGTGGGCGCGCTCGCGGACGGGCAGACCCTGCTCAAGGTAAACGAGTGGCTGGGCAATATCGAGATCGAGACCCGTGGCATCCCGGTGTCCGAGGTGCCGAAGTCAGCCTGGGTGCCCGTATCCAATCCCTCGTTCCGCGGGATGGTCGAGATCCCGGAGGGCTCCTCCGCGGATGTGGTGTTCCTGCCGATGCGCGAGGGCTATTTCGTCCAGCAACTGCCGTTTCGCATCGAACTGGAGGAGTTTCGCATCGAGCGTTTCTCCACCGGGGCGGAAAGCTCCTACGAGTCGGACCTGATCATTCATGACCCGAACCGCGATGAGCCCCTGCGCCACACAATCTCGGTCAACCACCCGCTAATCTACAACGGCTACGCGATTTATCAGGCCAGCTTTGCCGACGGCGGGACCAAACTGGACATCGAGGCCATCCCGCTGGGGGCGGAAGCGCTGCGTTCGCTGGAGGTTCCGGGCCGGGTATTCCAGGAGCAGGAGATCCCGACGCCGCAGGGTGACACGCGGACCATCGAGTTCATCGACTTCCGTGACGAAAACGTCGTCCCACTGTTGAACGAGGAAGGGCAGCGAGAAAACCGACACCTCGGTCCCGCATTTGACTTCCGCCTGATGGACCGCACCGGCCACGGGCTGTACTACCGCAACTACATGCGCCCTGCGTTGCAGGAAGGCGCGATGTACTTCCTCAGCGGCGTGCGCGAGAGCCCGGGCGACGAGTTCCACTACCTGTTCCTGCCAGCAGACGCCGATGACTCGCTGGACCGCTTCCGCACCTACCTGGCGATGCTGCACAACGCCGAGGTGCGCAATGCCATCGCGCGCGAAGTCGCGGCCGATGACCCCTCCGGTGCCGCGATCGCCCAGACCACGGCGGAACTCATGCGCCTGTTTGCCGAAGGCGGCTACGGGGCCGTGCACGCCGAGCTTGACCGACGCGTACCGGAAGAACAGCGCGAGCAGGTCGGACAGCTCCTCATGCGGGTGCTGCATGCCGGGTTGCAGGCCCTGTACATGGAGGTCCTCGAGGATGAGGGTGTCGTCTCGATCCAGGAAGAGGAACAGCGCTGGCTGGAAGACGCCGTCTCGGCGATTAACGCGATCAGCCTTTATGAATCACCGTTCTTCTTCCAACTCACGGACTTCGAGCACCGCGAGGCTTCGGGTCTGCAGATCGCACGTGCGCCGGGACAGAGCACCGTGTACACCGGCAGCGTGATGCTGATCATCGGGATCTTCCTGATGTTCTACGTGTCCTATCAGCGTCTGTGGATTATCGCCCGACGCCGCGAGGACGGCGACGGAACGCAGGTGACCATGGCCGGCACCAGTAACCGGCACAAGGTAGAATTCGAGAAACGTTTCGCGCATCTTAAGCGCTGGATCATCGATCAAAAGCCGGCCAACGGGTCCGACGATGATCACCGTGAATCAACCAATAAGAACGACTAACCGGTAGCAGTCGGAGGAGCGATCCATGTCAGTACCCCACGAGGCCCTGGATTTTGAACGGCCCAGCATCTTCCGGCGCATCCGGCCGCTCGACTGGGCATACTTTGCGCTGGTGCTCGCCGTTGCCGTAATCGCGCACTGGCAATATGGCCACCTGATGGATCGTTATGACACCGGCGGGCTGATCCTGGCCGCCGGCATGAGCGCCTGGCTGGGCTGGTTCTGGCGGCCCTGGCAGCTCTTTTCCATCATCGTCGCCGCGCTCTCGCTGTTCGGCGTCTGGCTGTACGGTGACGACCTGGCCCGCGGCAGTACGAATTTCTGGCTGAACTACGTGGGCTCCGGTCAGGCGGGCGTGATGTGGATGAGCGTGATGCTCTACATGGCCACTGCGACCTACATCCTGGGCCTGTTCAGCAAATCCGACTTCCCGTCTCGCCTCGGGGCCGCGTTCGCCTGGATTGGGTCGGGCGCCGGCCTGATGGCGCTGATGGTCCGCTGGCGCGAGATCTATCTGACCGATCCGACCTGGGGCTACATCCCGGTGTCCAACCTCTACGAGGTGTTCATCCTGCTCGCGGTGATGACCACGCTGATGTACCTGTACTACGAGCAGCGCACGGGCCAGCGCACCATGGGCGCGTTCGTGATGCTGGTGATCGCGGCCTCGGTGACCTTCCTGCTGTGGTACATGTGGGATCGCCAGGCGCACGAAATCGAACCGCTGGTGCCTGCCCTGAACTCCTGGTGGATGAAGATCCACGTGCCGACGAACTTTGTCGGCTACGGCGGATTTGCCATCGCGGCCATGCTGGGCGTGGCCTACCTGCTGAAACACCGCTTCGAGCGCACCCGACCGGATGCCGCGATCACCCACCGGCTGCCCAGCAAGGAGGCACTGGACGGCGTGATGTACAAGGCCATCGCGATCGGTTTCGCCTTCTTCACCATCGCGACCGTATTGGGTGCGATGTGGGCGGCCGAGGCCTGGGGCGGCTACTGGACCTGGGATCCGAAGGAGACCTGGAGCCTGATCCTGTGGCTGACCTACGCCTCCTGGCTGCACATGCGATTCACCAAGGGCTGGCGCGGACCGGTCATGGCCTGGTGGGCCATCATCGGCCTGTTCGTGACCACGTTCACCTTCCTCGGCGTGAACATGTTCCTGTCCGGCCTGCATTCCTACGGAGAGCTGTAAATGAGGCGTCGTGATTTCCTGAGTGCGATGGGTGGAGCCGGGCTGCTGCTGGCCACCGGCACCAGCCTGGCGGCCGAGTATCGGGACGGCCAGAACTTCCGTACGATTCAGCCGCCTGTGCCAACCGGCCTGGACGATGGCAAGATTCAGGTCGTCGAGGTGTTCTGGTACGGCTGCCCGCACTGCTACTCATTCGAGCCCTATGTCCAGGAATGGCAGAAGGGGCTGGACGACGATGTCGAGTTCGTTTATCTGCCCGCGCCGATGAACGATGTCTGGGCCCTCCATGCGCGCGTGTTCTACACCGCGCAAAAGCTGGATGTCCTGGACGAAGTCCACCAGGCCTTTTATGACGCCATCCATGACCAGGGGCGCGAGATGCGGTCGGAAAGCGCGATTTTGCGTTTTATCAGCCAGCGCGGCCTGGACGCCGACGAGTTCCGCGACGTCATGCGCTCGGAAGAGATTCGCCGCAAGGTCACCGAGGCCGGTCAGGATGTACAGGAGTACGGGGTCGAAGGCGTGCCCACGCTGGTCATCGATGGCGAGGCCATCGTGTCGGCCAGCATGACACGCAGTCACCAGGAGATGCTCGACGTCGCCGATTTCCTGATCGAACGGGCACGGGGCTGATCCCGGCCGTGCCCCAATCTCCTGTCGGCCGGGTGACGTAACGCGTGAGCACGACCGTCACCACGGCCCAGCGGCTGGTCGAATGTCTGGAACAGGAACAGGTCGAGCGTGTATTCGGCCTGCCCGGCGAAGAGAACATGGCCGTTCTCGACGCGCTGGCCGATTCCCCGATCGAGTTCATCACCACGCGCCATGAGCAGGGCGCGGCCTTTATGGCCGACGTGCACGGCCGTCTGTCCGGACATGCCGGCGTCTGCCTGGCAACCCTCGGCCCGGGTGCGACCAACCTGATCACCGGCGTCGCCGATGCCAACATGGACCACGCACCGCTCGTCGCGATCGCGGGCCAGGCCAGTACCCACCGTCTGCACAAGGAGTCGCACCAGGTCCTTGACCTGAAGGGCCTGTTCCAGCCGATCACCAAATACAGCTCCAGCGTGGTCGAACCCGAGATCCTGCCAGAGGTCGTGCGCAAGGCATTCAAGTGGGCCGAGGGCGGCAAACCCGGAGCCAGCTTTATCGAACTGCCGGAGAATGTCGCGGCGCTGCCGTGTCCCAACCCCCCTCTCCCGGCCCATGCCGGCCCCGAGGCCGTACCCGCCGAGGCCTCGCTGGAAGCGGCCGCTCGGCTGCTCAATTCGGCGCAGCATCCGCTCATCCTCGCCGGCAACGGCGTGATCCGCTCGGGCGCCAGCGGCGCGCTGTCGCAGCTCGCCTCCGCGTTGAACATCCCGGTGGCCAACACCTTCATGGCCAAGGGCGTACTGCCCTTCCGCCACCCGCTGGCCCTGGGCTCGGTCGGACTGCAAAGCCAGGATTTCGTGAACTTCGGCTTTCACAAGGCCGACGTGATCGTCTGCATCGGATATGACCTGGTGGAGTATCCGCCGAAGCTCTGGCATCCCACCGGGGACCGCACGCTGATCCACATCGACTCCGCTCCGGCCGAGGTTGATGGCCACTACAATGTGTCCGCCGAAGTGATCGGCGACCTCAACACCTGCCTCGCACGCCTGATGGATCTGGTCGACCCACGCGAGGAGACCATCCTGCGCCCGCTGCGTCAGAGCTTGATCGACGACATGAACGAGCACTGCGAGGACACCCAGTTCCCGCTGAAGCCGCAAAAGCTGATCTGGGACCTGCGCACGGCAGCGGAGCTGGATGCGGTGGTGATTACCGACGTCGGTGCGCACAAACTCTGGATGGCGCGCATGTTCCGCTGCGAACTTCCCAACACCTGCCTGATCTCGAACGGCTTCGCCAGCATGGGCATCGCCCTGCCGGGGGCCATCGCGGCGGCACAACTCTACCCCGAACGCCAGGTGATCGCGGTCACGGGCGATGCCGGCTTCCTGATGAACGTGCAGGAACTGGAAACGGCCGTGCGGCTGGGTCAAAACTTCGTCGTACTGATCTGGAACGACAACGCCTACGGCCTGATCGAGTGGAAGCAGGTGCGCGAATACGGTCGCAAGGCCTTCGTCGACTTCGGAAACCCGGACTTTGTCCAGCTGGCACGCTCGTTCGGAGCCAGCGGCGTGCGCATCGGCCCTGACGACAGCCTCGAGGCCGCCCTGCGCGAAGCATTGGCGGCGCCCGGCGTCACAATCATTGACTGCCCGGTCGACTACAGTGAAAACCTGAAACTGACGGAACGTTTGGGCGAACTGGTCTGTCCATTCTAGTGCCGCCCCCCATGGGTCGCGGTCGTCGCACAGGGATTACACCAACCGATATGGGCAACGCCTCTGGAGCCAACGCCGAAGTCGAGCCGGCTGTTCCGGCGCCGGCTTCGCCGGGCCTCACCTATCAGCACGAGCAGGGTGCGCAGCGCCTGCGCTTGTTGAGCTTCAATGCGCAGGTGGGTATACCGTCCTCGCGCCTGCACCACTATGTGACCAATAGCTGGAAGCATGTCCTGCCCTACAAGGGCCGGCTGGGCAATCTCGACCGCGTTGCCCGCTTTATCTCGGACTTCGACATCGTGGGCGTGCAGGAGCTGGATGGTGGCAGTTTGCGGTCGAATTTCGTCGATCTTGCGTCGTACCTTTCCGAACGTGCCCGATTTCCGCACACCTACAATCGCATCAATCGCGACCTTGGGCAGTTCGCCAAGCACTCACTGGCGCTTTTTTCACGGCTGGAACCACAACGCGTGGAGATGCACCGGCTGCCGGGCCCGCTGCCCGGGCGTGGCGCCATCGAGGCACGCTACCCAATGGGCGATGGCCAGGAGCTCGTCCTGTTTCTTCTGCACCTGGCGCTGGGTCGCCGAGCCAGACGGGCACAGCTCGACTATGTCGCCGAACGCATCCGCTCCGAACGGCACGCAATCGTGATGGGGGACCTGAATTGCCAGCAGGACAGCCTGGAGATTCGTCACCTGGTCGCTCGCACCGGGCTGATGGAACCGATGAGCTGCCCGGCGACCTACCCCTCCTGGGATCCGCGTCTGGTCTTCGACCATATCCTGCTGACACCTGACCTCCATGTCAGCGACATGCGCGTGTACAACGTCGCGCTGTCGGACCACCTTCCGGTTGGCATCGAGATCGAGCTGCCACAAAGCCAGGCACTGCGAAGCGCCTGACGGCGGCCGTCCCAACCAGATCCCAAGCGCCACCGTCGGCTTTGCTGGCAACGACAGCAAATCCGCGCTTAAATAGGGCCAATTCAAATTCCCCGAGTACCCCGAGACCCCGCCATGTCCGCCTCTGACTTCCGCAGGACCATCATCGACCTGGAGCGGAGGCTGGATGTCGAGCAGGCGCGGCAGGATGCCCTGCGCCGCGTCGCCCTGCGGGCCCTTTCGGTCGTCGCCGCCCGTGTCCCCGCGCTGGAGGGCGCCGCCCATGAGCTGACGCGCGCGATCGAGACGGATCCGGCGGATACCGCCTCGCTCGACCGACTCGGTGGCCAGCTGGCAGATGCCATGCGCTCCAGCGATCAGCGCGCGGACCTGGCGGATACCATCCTGAATGTGGTCGAGCGCGGCCTACATGGCTTCGAATTCCTCGATTCCGAAATGGGGGAGTTCGCCCGCGCGACCGATCACCGCGACACGATCGAAATCGAACGCACGCTGGCTCGCGTGTTCTCCGTCCTGCGCGACAAGTGCCAGACCGCACTCCACGAACGGGAGGAATTGACCGAGGTGGTCGGCGAGATCTGGAGCCGCCTGGAGGAGGTCGACCAGGCCCTGTCGGAGGACGAGGCGCGGGGTCAGCGGGCGCGGACCTCGCTAAGCGCACTGCACGAGGGGATCTCCGGCGATGTCCAGGCCCTCAAGGGCGACCTGAACGCCAGCGACGACCTGCAGAGCCTCCGGGCACGCGCGATCGCGGGACTGGATCGCGTCGTGGTCCGCGTAACGGAATTTCGCGAACAGCAGGAGGGCGAACTGCGCTCGGCGCTCGAGCGCAATCGCCACCTGCGCGGCAAGGGCCGCGCACTCGAGTCGCAGATCCAGGTCCTGCACAAGCGGCTTGAACAGGCGCGCGCGGAGGCCGCGCGTGACAGCCTCACCGGCCTCCCCAACCGCACCACATTTGAACGCATGCTCGAGGATCTCCGGGCCGCACTGGCCGACGGGATGCAAGCCAGCCTGGTGGTCTGGGACATCGACCGCTTCAAGGCGATCAACGACGAGTACGGCCACAATGCGGGCGACAAAGTGCTCAAGGCGGTGGCCGAGATCCTGGCCGAGGGACTGCACGGCTCCGACTTTGTCGCGCGCTACGGGGGCGAGGAGTTCGTGATGGTGCTTTACGGTTCGCCGGACGACGTGCGCGAACGTGCGGAGACGATCCGCCAGGCCGTGGATCGCCTGATCGTGCGTGCAGGCCATACCCGACTCAAGGTCACGATCTCGGCCGGCATGGCTTCGATCGATCCGGGTCTGCCGGCAGAGACCATTTTCGACCTGGCCGATCAGGCCCTGCTCAAGGCCAAGAAGAACGGTCGCGACCGCATCGAGCACGCATGACGACGAGGACCACGGAACCCGTGCTGGTCTTTGGAGAGGCCCTGTTCGACGTCTTCCCGGACGGACAGCAGGTACTGGGTGGCGCCCCATTCAATGTCGCCTGGAACTTGCATCAACTGGGCGCAACGGCCTGCTTTGTCGGCGGCGTTGGACGCGATGACGCGGGCGCCCAGATCCGCTCCGCGATGCGCGCCATTGGTATGGACGAACGCGGGCTCTATGACCACCCAAGCGCACCTACCGGGCGGGTCGATATCCACCTGGATCGGGGCGAGCCCAGTTACGACATCGTGCCGAACCAGGCCTATGACGATGTGTCCCCAAGTTGGGCCGAGACCCTGCCCGACCCGCCCGCGTTGCTGTACCACGGCACCCTGGCCCTGCGCGCGGGCAACCGCGGGCTGCTCGATCACCTGCGCAACCGGGCTCGACGCCGTTTCGTAGACGTCAATCTGCGCGCGCCCTGGTACTCGCTGGAGGATGTGCACACATGGGTGCGGGGTGCGGACGTCATCAAACTCAACCGCGATGAGCTGGATGAACTGATGCCCGGCTCCACGCCTGACCGGCGTGCACACGACCTCCTGCGCAAGGCGGAGGTCCGCGAGGCCGTAATCGTGACCCTGGGAGCCGAAGGTGCCGAGGTACATCCGGCGCATGGCGATGTGGTGAAGGCCCCGGCCCCGGACGTTACGGGGTTCCGCGATGCAGTCGGCGCCGGAGACGCCTTTGCCAGTGTCGCGATCATCGGGCTTGTTCAGGGCTGGGCCACACCGCTCATTCTGGACCGGGCGCTGGAGTTTGCCGCCCGCGTCTGCACGCTCCAGGGGGCCACCTCCCAGGATGCGGCGTTCTACCACGCCGCAAGGGAGAACTGGGAGTAGCGAGGGGCATCAAAGCCCCTACAGGGCCGTTCAGGGCCGCCAGCCGAACTCGTCGGCCTTCTGGCGGGCCAGCGCCGGGATGTCGGTGGCGACGAACTTCTCGTGCAGCACCTGCACCCCGATCATGTGGTTGATCACAGCATCCAGCTGGACCTGGGTGGCCGCCGGGGTGTTCTCGTCCTCGTGGATTTCGAACACACGACGCACACCTTCCGGGTCCAGCAGACCCGCCTCGGCCACCTTCTCGGGCGACAGGTAGCGATCGGCCAGGGCCTTCATCGCCGCCCACTTGACCGGGTCGGTGTGCGCCGGCGGGGCCATGAACGCGAACTTCTCGCGCTCGTAGAGCACCTTGGGCAGCAGGCCCTTCATCGATTCGCGCAGCACATACTTCTCGGTGCGGCCCTTGATGCGCATGGTCGGCGGAAGGTGGGCACAGAATTCGGCCAGGTGGTGGTCGAGGAACGGCGGGCGCGCCTCCATGGAGTTGGCCATGTCCATGCGGTCACCACCCCAGGTCAGGATCTGGCCCTCCAGCATGGTCTTGATCCAGACGTACTGGGCCTTGTCCAGCGGATGACGGCCTTCCAGCATGTCGTCATCCAGGGCGTTGGCGATCGCCTTGCCCGGCTGGTAGCCCTCCATGCGTTCGCGGCGTTTCGGGTGCAGCAGACCCGGGACGTGCTCGGCCGCTGCCAGCCAGGGCTGCAGGCACGACGGGGTAAAGCCCATCATCTTCGTAAACTCGGGGTCGTCGACCTCGTCCTCGGCCAGCATGGCGCCGGAGAACAGCTCGTTGGACTCGTTCAGCATCTGCTGCCAGGCGGCGCGGTCGGCCTCGGGCAGGGTGTCCAGGCCGTGCAGGAACATGTCGCGGCGGAAGGCCGGGTAGCCGCCGAACAGCTCGTCCGAACCCTCGCCGGTGACCACCACCTTGTAGCCCGCCTCGTTCACGTGGCGGCTCATCAGCAGCTTGGCCACGCCGAGGGTATTGTAGATGGTGCGCTCGGCGTGCCACAGGGCCTCTTCGAAGTTGTCGTAGAGGTGGTCGGCGTCCAGTTTCAGGATGTCCTGATCGGCGCCGACGCTCTCGGCCATCTCGCGGGCGATCGCGGTCTCGTCGTAGTCGTCGTTGTCGAAGCCGATGGTGAACGCCTTGACCGGCGACTGTTGGCTGGCCGAGGCCAGGCCCAGTGTGATGCAGGAGTCGATCCCGCCGGAGAGGTAGCAGGCCACCGGTACGTCGGCCTCCAGGCGCAGCTGGACCGCCTCCATCAACTGACTGCGCACACCCTCGATCCAGTAGTTCTCGTCGGTGTTCTCCTCTGGTGGGCGCTCGCTGGCCAGCGGGAAGTCCATGTCCCAGTACTTCTCCTGACGCACCTTCAGCTTGCCGTGGGCGCGCTCGACGATGACCATGTGGCCGGGCTTCACCTGCTGGATGCCCTCGAAGGCGGTGGTGCCCGGGACCATAGTCTGCATCAGCTGATGATAAAGCCCGTCATCGGCGAACTGGCGCGGAACATCGGGGTTGGCGAACAGCACCTTCAATTCGGAACCGAACACGAAGCTGCCGTTGGCCTCGGTGAAGTACAGGGGTTTGATGCCGAAGCGGTCGCGGATCAGCACCAGGCGATCATGCTCGCGGTCATACAGCGAGATCGCGAATTCGCCGCGGAAGTGCTTGATCGCGTCCTCCAGGCCCTCGCGCCGGTACAGGTGCATGACCATCTCGGAGTCGCTCTTGGTGCGGAACTGCACCCCGCGCGAGGTCAGGTCGGTGCGGATACGCTTGTAGTCGTACAGCTCGCCGTTGACTGCGGTCATGATCGATCCGTCGGTCATGCAGAACGGCTGGCGTCCGCGGTTCTCGTCCAGGTCGATGATCGACAGCCGGGCGTGCGAGAAACCCACGCCACGATCGTCCTGGGTGCGATAGCCAAAGCCGTCGGGCCCGCGGTGATACTGGATCGCGGCCATATTGACCAGGGTCTGCGGGTCCACCTTGCGATTGGGGTCGGCGTGAAAGATTCCGGCGATGCCACACATGGCATGTCTCCTTGGTTCGATTACGTGATGCGAGCGGGGCGCGGTTCATGGCGCGCCACGCCGCTCGCGGTTCAATTGCTACGCTGAATCAGTCGTCCGGGGTGTCCATGACGGCACTGATGCGGCGGACCACCGTGGTCAACAGCGCCATGCGCACGAACACGGCCCCGCGGGCCTGGGCGAAGTACCAGTTGTGCGGGGTGTCGTCGAGATCCGTGGACAATTCGTCACCGCGGGCCAGGGGGTGCAGGATGACCGCGCCCTTCTTGAGCGGCGAATTGCGGTCCAGTTTCAGACCCTCGCCCATGGATTCGAAGGTATCGCCCACCCAGGCAATCGCGTTGATGTAGACGACGTCCAGTTCCGGCAGCAGCGGGTCCAGTTCGTGCACTACGCGAAGTTTCAGGCCAGCCTCTTCCAGTTCTTCGCGCTGGCCGGGATCGAAGTTCTCGTCCTCACGCGAGATGATCGCTACCTCTTCGACCGCATCCGGGAACAGGCTCAGCATGCGCAGCAGCGAACGCACGGTGCGCATGCGCGAGGGCACCCCGATGATCCCGACCTTGATGCGGTTCTCCGCGGCCACGGAGCCGGTGAACAGTTCCGGTCGCCACTTGGCCAGGGTGTAGACATCGGCCAGGGCCTGGGTTGGATGCTCGTCGATGCCGTTGCCGGCGTTGACCAACGGGATACGCAGGTTCTCCAGCATGTTGTGCGCCGCCTCGCCATCCGAGGAACGCAGCACCAGCACGTCGCCGTAGTTGTTGAACATCTCGGCGATGTCCGCTAGCGACTCGCCCTTGGCGATGCCGGTGCTCTTGGGGTCGGTGATCGACATCACCGCCCCGCCCAGGCGATGCCAGGCACTCTCGAACGACAGCCGCGTGCGGGTTGAGGGCTCGTAGAACGCGCTGATCAGGATCTTGCCGGCCAGCGGCAGATGCATCAGTGCCGGCGTGGTTTCGTACTGCGCGGCCAGGCGAAAGAGCTGCAGCAATTCGTCGCGCGAGAACTGCTGACTGGAGACCACATGCGCGGCTGCCAGCTTCAGGAGCGGGTCCGGGTCTTCCTCCACCGCCTCGACTAGGGCCTTCGGCCGGTCGGTACCGGCGGCGCCGTCTTTCGGGTGGAGCACGTGCAATGGATCTTCTGTGTAGTTCACCAGAGGCGTCCTTTTTTCCAGTCGCGAATGAACATCGCCAGCAGCAGGATCGGGGTCAGTGTGGCCACCAGCGTGGCCACCACCACGATTACGGACAGGGCGGTCGTCGAGATGATCATGCGGTCCGGACCTCCTCGGCCGTGGCGTCGCGGGACAGGCGATCCCAGTCAAACGGCCGCGGCGCCAGCCAGGTACTCAGCACCATCACGGCCAGGGAAACGGCCGCGCCCACCAGTGCCGCGACATAAAAACCGATCAGGAAATAGCTGGCCAGCCCAATGCCCGACCCCAGTATCATCGACCAGGCCGCGCCGTGCGGGTTCGCGCGCCGCCAGTACAGCCCGGCCACAATCGGCCAGATCGCCGAGGCCACGAACGCACCCGTGAAGTACAGCAGCTCGGCCAGCGAGCCGATGATCGGCAGCTCGCCGCGATAGCTCGCAGCCAGCCAGGTCAGCAGACCCAGCAGCACGACGATCACCTTGGTCGCGCGGAACTGATTCTGTTCACTGGCCTGCGGGCGGATGTGGCCCCGGTAGATGTCGCGGGTAACCAGGTCCGAGGTGGCCGCCAGCAGCGAGTCGAGACTCGAGGCGAGCGCGGCGAAGACCACGATGAAAACCACGATCGCGCCGGTCAGCCCGAGCACCTCGGCCGCGACCAGCGGCCCGACCATGTCCGCGGCGGGCACATTGATGCCCAGTGCCGGCGTGGCGAGGGCGATGAAGCCGGCCACGATCGGGATCGGCAACCACAGCAGTCCGCCCAGCAGGTAGGCACGGAAGCCGACGTTGCGCCCGAAGGCGAACGCGCGCGACCACCAGACGTTGGAGTGGAAGATCTCGCCCACCCCGAACAGCAGGTTGTTGAACAGGAACATGATCGCGGCCGGGAACAGCAGGCTCAGCAGTTCCGGACGCTCTTCCATCAGGTTGAAGTGGATCGCCTCGAAGCCAACCTTGTCGATGGTCAGCCAGGCGATGAACGCCGCGCCGGCGATGATGATGATGGTCTGGATGAAGTCCGTGCCGATGACCGCGCGCAGACCGCCCAGCAGGGTGTAGATCACGCAGACGGCCAGGATCACGGTCATGCCCACGCGGTAGTCGATCCCGGCCAGGGCATTGATCAGCACCCCGCCGGCCATCGCCATCGAGACCAGCCAGCCGAAGGCGTAGATCAGAGAGACCAGCAGGAACACGCGCCAGGTGAAGGTGCCGAAGCGCAGGCGTATGAAGTCCCCGGAGGTGAAGCCGCGTGGCATCAGCTCGCGGATGCGACGCGCCAGCGGCGCGAACAGGACCAGGCCCAGCGCGCCCAGCGAATACCCGAGCATGCCCCAGACCCCCAGCTGCAGCGCCAGCTGCGGGGCAGTCATCGTAGTGTTGGCCGTCACCCAGGTGGCCATCGCAGTCGCGGTGGCCAGCGCGAGCCCCACGTTGCGACCGGCCAGCATGTGGTCCTCGGCGGTCTTGTTGTGACGACCCAGCCACCAGCCGAGCGCCACCCAGAGGATGCTGAACGCAATCAGCAGCCCCCAGGCGATGGAGGTCGGGAGGATCGGGTCGTCGAGGCCGGTCACGAGGCCTCCTTCACCTTCTTGATCTCGCGGATCGCCTCGTCGGTGGTCATCACGCGGGCGTAGCGATCCTTGATGGTGGTAATCGTCGCCTTCTGCATCTCCGGGGTCACCGTCGCGGTGGCGTCGTCCATCAACGTGACATAGAAGCCCAGATCACAGGCATCGCGCACGGCCGTGGATACACACTCGTTGGAGTACACGCCGACGATGAACAGCGCCGAAATGTTCAGGTTGCGCAGGATGTAGTGCAGGTTGGTCGAGTTGAAGACCCCGCTGGCGGTCTTGTCCAGCACGATCTCGTCGCCCACCGGTGCCACCTGCTCGACGAACTCCGCGTCCTTGGAGCCGGGCGCGGCATGCAGACCCAGGCGCTTGTGTCCCGGACTGCGGTCGCGGCCGTCGTGGGTCAGTGAGCGGATGCGCGTGTGGATGACCTCCAGCCCCTGCTCGCGAAACGCGTCCTGCAGCCGGCGCACGTTCGGCAGCACCGTCTGCTCCAGGCGGTTGAAGTAGTACTCCTGCGCCTCGGGCGGTACCCCCGACTGCACCGAGTCGGCGAACACGCCGTGACCGCGCGCGGCGTCGAGGTACTGCAGGTCGATACACAGCAGGGCGACGTGATGCTCGCGCAGCTCCTGACGCAGGACCGGGGTCGTGATCAGGCTCTCCTGGTACTGCTCGCGCAGCGGATCCAGGGAGTCGTAGTCGGTGAGCTGGGAGACGTTGTCGTTATTGGCCATGCCGAGCGGTCCTTGGGTCGCGGTGACGAGAAATGCTCACGAACGGGCGGCCAGGGCCAGGGCGCTTTGCAGCGTCAGGTTGGCGCCGGTCTCGATGTCCTCCCAGTTTGTCCATTCCGCCGCGGAATGGCTACGCCCCTGCAGGCTCGGCACGAAGATCATGCCGGTACGCGTGATCGCGCTCATGCTCTGCGTGTCGTGCGCGGCCCCGCTCGGCATGGTCAGGTACTCCAGGCCCATGCGTTCGGCCGTCGCCTCGATGGTCTGCACGATGCCCGTGTCGCAGCGCACCGGATCGATCTCGGAGAGCACATCGAACTCGAACATCAGGTCGCGCCGGCGCGCGAGGCTGGACAACGTGCGGCGGGCCGCGTGGGCCAGCGCGGTCAGGACTTTCTCGTCGGTATCGCGCACCTCGAAGGAGAACGTCGCCATGCCCGGCACGGTGTTCGCCGCCCCCGGCGAGAGCTCCACGCGGCCGATGGTCGCGCGCGAGTTCGGGCTGCCGTGTTCCTCCAGCAGTCGATTGATCTCGCCGCCGAACTCGGCCAGCCCCTGGAAGGCATCGATGCGCATGTCCATGGGCGTGGTGCCCGCATGGTTCGGCTGCCCCTTCAGGCGCACCTCCCACTTGAACAGGCCGGTGATCGCCTCGACCACGCCCACGCTCAGGCCGCGGCGATCCAGCACCGGGCCCTGTTCGATATGGGTCTCGATGAAGGCATGCAAGGTGTGCGGGTCGCGTCGGGCACTCAGCGCATCATCGGCGTTAAGTCCCCAGTCCGCCATCGCCTCGACCAGGGTGATGCCCTCGAGGTCACGGGCATGGCTGATGCTTTCCGGAGTCAGCTTGCCGGCAATCGCCTGGGAACCAAACATGCCGCCAAACCGGCCCTCCTCGTCGGTAAAGTCGATCACCTCGAGCGGATACTGCAGCTCGACCGCGTTCTCCTTGGCCGTGCGCAGGACCTCCAGCCCGATCAGCACACCGAGCGCACCATCCAGTGGCCCGCCACCGGGCACGGTATCGAGATGCGAGCCCATGGCGACCACCGGGCGCTTGCCGTCGTAGTCCAGGCGACCGTGCAGATTGGCGGCGCCGTCTTGCCAGACATCCAGCCCCGCGGCCTCCAGCCGGCCACGAAACCACTCGCGCCCGGCACGGTCACCCTCGCTGAAGGCACGCCGGTGCAGACCACGGTCGGCATCGCGCCCGATCTGGGCCAGGTCGCTGATGTCCTGTTGCAAGCGCGGCATGTTGATCTTGAGTTCGTGCATCGTGTTCTCCGTCAGGGCCTCCAGGCCCGGTCGCAGTGCACGCGGATCGACGGGGCGGGGCAGATGAATTCAGTCGCGCGGCCGGCCGCGCAGGATGGCCACGATCAGGACCAGGAAGACGACGCCACCCAGTACAAAGAAGCCGAAGGCCCGGGTCAGGCTGTGATGCGCCACCTCGACGCGGGCCTCGTCGGCCCAGTCGTCCGCGCCCTCGGCCCTGAGGCGAAAGCGATACTCGCCATCCGGGAGGCCGCTGATCACGCTGCTGGTATCCCCGCCGCGATAGATCACGCGGGCGTCATCGAAGTCCGGGCCGCTTGCCTGTTCGAGTTCGACTGGGCCCTCGGCGTTCCATTGCAGTGTCAGGCCGCCATCACGCGTGTCGCTGGGCGGGTCGTCGAATCGCGGCTCGGCCAGAGCAACCAGCGGCAACAGCAGCAACAGGCTGGAGAGCAGGAGAGAGCGCATGGCGCATTCCCGGCGGCAACGCCGCTCAGGTCTTCACCTCGAACGGCTGCAGACCGGCGCGAGGCTCGGTGGTGTTCATCGCCTCGACCAGCAGGGTCAGCCCCTGATCCAGCTCCGCCAGGCGCTCGGACGGGAGGGCGTGCAACGCGCGGTTCAACTCGCCCTGGGGGGCCGCCGGGGCATCGGACAGGAGCTCCTCCCCCTTGGGCGTGACATACAGCCGTACGATGCGCTGGTCCTTCTCCGGGCGGCGGCGCTCGACCAGCCCGCTGTATTCCAGCTTGTCCAGCAGGTTCGAGGTGGTCGAGGCATGGACCGACAGCCGGCGAGAAAGATCGCTGACATTCAGCCCAGGCGTACGCTGCAGCTCCCACAGGGCCCACAACTGCGAGGCGCTGATGCCACAGGCACGCTCGACGGCCCGCGAGTGCCCCTGCAGGGCGCGGATGATCACGCGCAGCTGACGGATCACGGAACGCGGCAGATCCGGTTCCCCTTCCGTCGCGGGGCGTTGAGGTTCGTTCTGGGCAGAAACAGCTGACATCACAGTCGGGCTCAGTGTGGCTATTGCCATATAGTTTTGTACAAAAATACTATTAGCGCAAGTCTGGGCTACTCAGTCATTGGACAAGACGTGTACATGCGTCTATCTAGGGGAGGGGCCACGGAGATGGTCCATTCGGCCAGGTACGGCGATCTATTCCTTGCCGGCAATGCCATCATTAAGGACCGCGCTCGCGGTCAGATCTTGGGACGCACTACTACAGGGGACAGGGACAGGGACAGGCAGGTCGGCATCAAGAGGAGTTTGACCAAACCGGCAACGTCCGCGAAGCGCGGCCATCCATCAGAGGAGTGCATATGCTGTACACCAATCCTCTCGCGGCGGGAATGGGTCAGTCGTCTCCCCAGAATGCTTGACCTCCCTGACGGACCTTTTCGGGAGGAGAACAGCATGGACAAGTACACGTTGTGCCGGCCCCTGGGTATGGGGCTGTCCGGAGCCATGGCGCTAACCTTGGCCCTTAGCCCGCAGTCCGCGGCCGCCGAGTACGACGGCATCCAGGTGGGGAATCTGACCATCGGGGGCGCCCTGCGGGCGAACTACATCCTGGGCGACTACCCCGATGGCGATCGCCGCGAATGGGGCAAAGGGGGCGACTTCACCCTGGATACCGCCCGCATCAACCTGGATTACGAGAATGGCGCCTGGCTCGGGAAGCTCGAGTATCGCTGGTACGAGGGATACAACATGCTGCATACCGGCTGGGTCGGCTATCAATTCGACAACGAGAGCCAGCTCGAAGTCGGCGTGACCCGCGCGCCCTTCGGTCCCGGACCCTGGGGTGTCTCCCAGAGCTGGTTCTTCGACCAGCACTATTACCTCGGCCTGTCGGACAACATGAACCTCGGCGCCAAGTACACGATGCCGATGGGCGACTGGACCTGGGATTTTGCCTATTTCTATTCCGATGCCGGTTCCTACTCGGGTGATACCGAAGACAGCGCCCGCTACTCCTACGACGTCGTAAACGAGACCGGAGACGGTTACGAAGAGCGTAACCAGGTGAATATCCGCGGCATTTACAGCATCCCCGATACCGAACACGAGGTGGGCTTCTCGGCGCAGTACGGAGAGCTGCGAAGTCGCGGGCCTCAGGATGACGGAGACCACTTCGCAGTATCCGGCCACATGGTCAACAGCTGGGGCAACTGGACACTAGCCAGCCAGCTGACCTATTACAAAATGGATGTGGACGAACACACGCTGCTCGACGGCAGCGTCACAGACCGCCGCATTGACATGGGCGCGTACGACTTTCCGAATACCGTGGCCACCGAGGGCTGGGTGCCGGCAATCTCGCTCAGCTACTACCACGAGACGCCAAACATCGGATGGCTCGACTTCGTGATCCCCTATGCCGAATTCAGTTCCGTGGTGAAGCGCGAGAGCGATTTCAACAACAGCGATCTTCTGGTTCTGGGTGCCGCCTGGGGCCGAGGCAACTGGTACATCTACACCGATCTCGCCTACTCCAACGGCAACGAGTTTGTTGGTGGCAACCGTCGGGGCGACAACCCGTTCGGCGACCGTCTCGGTGCTAACGAGGACGACAACTGGGAGGCCCGCTTCAACATCAACTTCGGCTACTACTTCTGACGCAGATGCAGGAAGTAGCGGGCTTCATGCGGATGAGACCATGCGCTTCGGGGCCACAAAAACAAGGCACATTCACGACGCCGGACCCCCGCAGCCCGTACACGGATGGACCAAAGGCTGTCGGCGGTTCCGGACCTGTTTTCCAAGGAGGAGATCGTGAGCGACAACGCACAAGATCCACAACGGGAGATCGAGGAGCTCGAAGCCCGTTACGAGACCGATCACGAGATCGGCGAACAGAACATCAACCCGCTGGGGCTGGATCTGCACAACCCGGTATTCGCCGTCAGCGCCCTGTTGATCCTCGTGTTCGTGATCCTGTCCCTGCTGTTCCCGGAACAGGCCGACGAGGGCCTGGGCGCCACGCGCGCCTGGATCGGCGAAACCTTTGACTGGCTGTTCCTGTCGGCCGGCAACCTGTTCGTGCTGTTCTGCCTGGCCCTGATCCTGCTGCCGATCGGGAGCATCCGGATTGGTGGTCAGGATGCGAAGCCGGACTTCGGGGTGCTGTCCTGGTTCTCGATGCTGTTCGCCGCCGGCATGGGCATCGGGCTGATGTTCTGGGCCGTGGCCGAACCGGTGGGCTACTTCACCGAGTGGTTCGGGACGCCGCTCGGCATCGAGGGCGGCACCGAGGCCTCCAAGCACGCGGCCCTTGGCGCCACGATGTATCACTGGGGCCTGCACCCGTGGGCGATCTATGCCGTGGTGGGCCTGGCCCTGGCGTTCTTTGCCTTCAACAAGGGCCTGCCGCTGACCATCCGCTCCGCGTTCTACCCGATCTTCGGCGAGCGGATCTGGGGCCCGATCGGGCATGTGATCGACACCCTGGCGGTACTCGCCACCCTGTTCGGCCTGGCCACCTCCCTGGGTCTTGGGGCGCAGCAGGCGGCATCGGGGCTGGAGTCGGTGTTCGGCATCGAGGCCGGGCTGAACACCCAGGTCGCGATCATCATCGGCGTTACCGTCATCGCCCTGTTGTCGATCATGCGCGGCATCCATGGCGGGGTGCGCGTGCTCAGCAACATCAACCTGACGCTGGCGGCCATCCTGCTGCTGTTCGTGGCCCTGTTCGGCGGCTTTATCGCCTTCCTCTCCAACACCGGCATCACGTTGAGCGCCTACGCCCAGTACATGTGGCCGCTCAGCAACCCGGTGGGCCGTGATGACCAGACCTTCTACCACGAGTGGACGATCTTCTTCTGGGCCTGGTGGATCTCCTGGTCGCCGTTTGTCGGCATGTTCATCGCGCGGGTCTCGCGCGGGCGCACGGTGCGTCAGTTCGTGACCGCGGTGCTGCTGGTGCCGACGGCCGTGACCGTGATCTGGATGAGTGCCTTTGGCGGGACCGGCCTCGATCAGGCCCGCGACGGAGTCGGCGCGCTGGCCGACGGCATCAGCGACTCCTCGCTGGCGCTGTTCCAGTTGCTGGAGCACCTGCCGCTGACCACGATCACCTCGCTGCTGGCGATCACCCTGGTGCTGGTCTTCTTCATCACCTCGTCGGACTCCGGCTCGCTGGTGATCGACTCGATCACCTCCGGCGGCAAGACCGATGCCCCGCAGTCCCAGCGCCTGTTCTGGGCCACGGTCGAGGGCGTGATCGCTGGCGTGCTGCTGGCGGTGGGTGGCGCGGCCGCGCTGCAGGCCCTGCAGGCCGGCGCGGTGAGCACCGGCCTGCCCTTCGTGATCGTGCTGCTGTTCATGTGTGTCAGCCTGATGATGGGGCTGTTCCACGAACTGAAGCTGATCCGGCTGAAGGAGGCGGCCGGGTAGTGCTCCATTCGAACGGATTTCGCCGCAATGCGTAATCCACGCCCCGCCGGTTCATGACCGGCGGGGCGTTTTTCCGTGGGCGAACGCACCGACCCTCTGCCGATGGTGCGATGCAATCGAAGCGGAACCGAAGTTTATGCGCCCGGTCCGGATAACAAAGGCCGGCCAGGCCCGGAGCTCACAGAAAACCAGGGAGTCCATGATGAAGCAGTCCGCAATCGCGGCGGCGGCCGCGTTTTCGCTCTTGGGGCCCGTGCTCGCACAGGCCTCGCCACTCGGGATCGCGCACGCGCTGGATAGTCAGGACCGTGTGCTCGTGCATGCCGACGGGATGACGGCCGATGATGCGTTCATGGTGCTCGGGGCGCTGGCGGTCAAGGGGCGGCTGATGCGCGACAGTGAGTTGGGGCATGACGGATACCGCCCCGAACTGGTCGATGACCCGATGCAGCAGGTCGGCGAGACCTGGCTCGGCCTGCTGGATACGGTGCACGGCAAGCTGGTGGAAGAAGGGCGCATCCGCGCCCAGTCCGGCAGTGACGACGAGGCCGATCCGGCGGCCTATGCCGATGCCGCGTATCTCTACCATATGCATCACAGTGGCGGACGTTTCGAACACCTGGGCCTGTACGACGAAATCACCCACAACCCGGCACCGCTGATGGCGGCGCTGACGGACCACCTGGTCAACGAACGCTACGCGGACGGCGAGGTGGCCGCCGCCAACGATTCGGATCTCGACGCCCTCGCCTTCGGCCTCGACGCCTTGCACGCCCCGGCCTACGCCTGGGTGCGGCAGGACAAGCCCGGTGGCGAGGACGACATGGGGCAACTGGAGCTCCAGACCCTCGCGGGCTGGCTGGGCCACTCGCGCGAGGACATGGTCGAGATCGCCCGGGCCATGGCGGACACCGCTGACGCGGCCTGGGACGACGATGCCGGGATGTTCGTCCGCAACCAGGGCGCGGAGTGGTCGGTGGACCAGGTCGGGGCGCTGCTGCGCGGCCTCAAGGGGATCTACGAGACGCTCTACCTGTTCGGGGATGCGGACGACCAGGCGCGCGCCGAGAGGCTGGCGGATCGCACCGCCTCTATCACCCGCGCCATCGTGGCCGAAGACGGGCCGATCCGCGACTGGGGCCTGCCCGCACGTATCGAGTTCGAGGACGGCGAGGCCCACGCGGCCTCCACCCACGTCGACGTCGCCGCGCAATGGCGGTTTGTCCACCAGGTCACCGGAGGCTTTTCCCTGCTGCGCGAACGCGAGGGGACCGCCAAGCTACTGAGCGAGCGCGCACCGGAGCTGGAAGACGAACTGGGTGCGGCGATTGACCGCCTGCTCGAGGGCGCTCTCGAATACCATCTTGGGTCCGACATCGTGCCCACCCGGCTGGCCTACAAGGATGGGTCGGTGACCGACCCGACCGTAACCACCCAATCCGTCACGGCCTTCATGATGGCCGTGGCCAACGGCTACCGCACGGGCGAGGCCTTCGACAACCCGGGTGCCTGGGGCGACGACGAGGCACTGGCCGAACGCAGCCGCGCGCTGTACGACGCCTTCCTCGATCATGGCGAGCTTCTCGCTCAGCAGCTGATCATCCGGGACTGACCCGCGATGCCCGGGCGGCTAGCAGGGGGGCGAATCCGGAGTCTCGGGGCCCCGGCTGCCCTGTTGCCGGTGCTGGGCCTGGCGGTCCCGATGGCCGTCGCTGAAGACGACGTGCCGGTGCTCGACCCGGTGGAGATCACGGTGACCGCGCCCAGGCTGGCCACACCGTTGGCGGACCTGCCGGCGGCGGTATCGCGCGTGGACGAGCGCCAGGCCACCGAAGGACGCCAGGGCCTGCAGCTGGACGAGTCGCTGAACCGCGTGCCGGGGCTGTTCGCCCAGAACCGCTACAACTTCGCGCAGGACGCGCGCATCTCCATCCGCGGTTTCGGCTCGCGGGCGCCGTTCGGGGTGCGCGGGCTGCGTATCCTGCAGGACGGGATCCCCGAGACCACGCCCGACGGCCAGTCACAGGTGGATGCGATCGACCTGTTGAACCTGCGCGACATCGAGGTCCTGCGCGGGCCCAGCGCCGCGCTGTACGGCAATGCCTCCGGTGGCGTGATCTCTGCGCGCACCCGCGACGGCCGCGACCCGCGTGGCTTTGGTGGCGGGGTCATGCTGGGCAGCTATGGCTATCGCCGCGCCGAGGCCATCGCCGAGCAGGATCACGGAACCCATCGCTATTCCCTGACCGCCCACGACTTCGCCATCGACGGCTACCGCGACCAGTCCACCGCCGAGAAGCGCTACCTGCGCCTGCACACCGCCTCGGAACTGGAGGCGGGTACGCTGAACTTCCACCTGCGCTACCTCGATGCCCCGCGCACCGACGACCCTGGCGGGCTCACGCGCGAGGAGATGCGCCAGAATCGGCGCGCCGCCGCGCCCCTGGCCACGGCCCTCGACAGCACCCAGGAGGCCGAGCAGCTGACGACGGGGTTGCAGTGGGAGCAGTCGCTCGGCCCCGGCGAGCTGCGCCTCGGCGGGTTCTGGACCCAGCGCGACTACGCGCAGCAACTGCCATTTCCCGGCGACTCGCGGGTAGCCTTTGATCGCGACTTCTACGGGCTCAACGCGCAGTACGAACAGGACATCGGCCCGACCCGGGTGCTGACCGGTATTGATCTGGAGGAACAGCGCGACGACCGCACCCGGCGTTGTACCGATATCCAGGGACAGGCGAACTGCCCGGGCGGCACCCCCTCGATCGACGATCTCGCGCTGGACCAGCGCGAACGCGCCCGCTCGCGCGGGGTGTTCGTGCAGACCGACACCGCGCTGGGGTCGGACTGGAACATGGTGCTCGGCGCGCGCCACGACCGTATCCGCATGTCCATCGATGACCATTTCTCCGAGCGGGTGGGCGAACCGGATCGCTCGGATGCGCGGACCTTCCGCGAGACCAGCGCGATGGCGGGGCTGATCTGGCACTTCCGGCCCGAATACCGAGCGTACGTAAACGTGGCCACCAACTTCGAGACGCCGACCTTCACCGAGTTCGCGAACCCCGAGGGCGGGGGTGGATTCAACGCCGATCTCGACCCCCAGCGAGCGCGCAGCATCGAGGTCGGAATCCGCCGCGAGACCGGCCGCCTGGCCTGGGATGCCTCGGTCTACGCGACCCGCGTGCGCGACGAGATCGCCCCGTTCGAAGAGCCCAACGTGGACGGGCGCACCTTCTACACCAACGCCGGGCGCACCGCGCGCAACGGCTTCGAGCTGGCGGTCGACTGGTCCGCAACGGAGCAGTGGACGCTGTCCAGCGCGCTCAGCCTGAACGACTTCCGCTATCGGGATTTCGTGGACCAGCAGGGCGAGCGGCGCGACGGCAATCGCCTGCCCGGGCTGCCGCGCGAGCAGTTGTTCGTGGAGGCCGGCTGGCGCCAGGGCCCGTACTTTGTCACCGTCGATGCGCTGTACACGGGCGGGCGCTACGTGAACGACGCCAACGACGAACGGGTAGGTGGACAAACCACGCTGAACCTGCGCGCGGGCCGCCACTGGCAGGACGGCAACGCCCATGTCGAGGCCTTCGTGGCCGCGAACAACCTGCTGGATGCGGACAACGTCGACAACATCCGCATCAACGACGGCAACCGCCGCTACTACGAGCCGGCCCCGGGCCTGACCCTGATGGCCGGCATGCGCATGACCTTCGGGCGGTAAGCGGGGCGGGGCCGGTGCGGTTCGCTGCGCTCACGGCACCCTACGAACCGTCGTCGCCGACCCCATCACCGTAGGATGCACTGAGCGCAGCGAACTGCATCAAGGACAGATGCCCTAATCACGCCGCCCGGGCCCCTCCGGCGGTTCTTTCGGCTCGATCTCGTCGAGCCGCCCCTGTTCGATCTTGCGCAGGGTCTCGGGGTCGGTGGGGTCGTCGTCCTCCCAGTCATGCCGGCGATACACCGGGAACGGGTCACGGCGATAGAGGAACCAGCCGCAGACCGCACCGACAACCGCGCCGAAAAGGTGCGCCTCGAACGAGACCTTGGGGCCGCTGGGGAAAACGCCCCAGAGCATGCTGCCGTAGAGAAACAGGATGATGATGGCCACCGCGATGGACAGCGCATCGCGCCGGCGAATCCCGATCACCACGGCGAAGAACATCAGCCCGTGGGTCAAGCCCGAGGCGCCAATGTGCAGCCCCTCGCGGGCGAACAGCCAGACGCCCAGCCCCCCCATCAGCCAGATCAGCGGGACTGCAACGCGCGTGGCGCGCGGGAAGCCGTAGAGCGTGAGCATGCCAAGCACCCACAGGGTCGGCACATTGGCGAGCAGGTGGCCCCAGGAGCCGTGGATCAGCGGCGAGGTGATGATGCCCAGCGCCCCGACCGCGTCGCGCGGCAGGATGCCCAGCCGCGACCAGTCCCCGCCGACCAGGTCGTGCAGGGCATGGATGACGATCAGGATGGCGGCCCCCAGCATGGGCCAGAGCAGCGCGCGCCGAATCCGCTCGCGCTCGGCCCGGGGGTCGGCCGGGGGTACCGGCCGGCGAAGGTTCATCATCCGCCTAGCCTGCCATGCCCCGGCGCGCGGTCCAATTTCTCCGGAAGTTGGGCGCTAATGCCCGCCGGGTTCTTGGCTGGCATCCTTGTCATGCAGGGCGAGGCGGTCGTGGAGTTCGCCGCTCTCGCCGCGCGGCGTCCTGACCTCGACCTCCATGCCGTTGCGGCGGAACTTGCCGACCACCTTGTCGATGGCGGCCACCGCCGAGCTGTCCCACAGCGAGGCGCGGGTCAGGTCGATCTCGATGTGGTGGATGCCCTCGCGGTAGTCGAAGCTGTCGATGAACTTGTCCACGGCGACGAAGAACAGCTGGCCACGCACGGTGTAGATGCGCGTCCGGCCGTCTTCGGACAATGCGCTGGTGACCTCGACCGCCTTGACCATCTTGCGCGCGAAGAAGATCGCGGAGAGCAGCACACCGGCGAACACGCCCAGCGACAGGTCGTGGGTGATCACGGTGGTGCCGACGGTCACGATCAGCACGGTGGCGTCGGTGCGCGGCAGCTTGTGCAGGGTGGTTAGCGAGCCCCAGTCGAAGGTGGCGATGGAGACCATGATCATCACCGCCACCAGCGCGGCCATCGGGATCATCGAGACCAGATCGCCGAGGAACACGATGAAGATCAGCAGGAAGATCCCCGCCGACAGCGTGGACAACCGCCCCAGCCCCCCGGACTTGATGTTGATTACCGACTGGCCAATCATCGCGCAGCCCGCCATGCCGCCGAAGCAGCCGGTGACGACGTTGGCGATGCCCTGGCCCTGGGCCTCGCGGTTCTTGCCCGACGGGGTGTCGGTCAGGTCGTCGAGGATGGAGGCGGTCAGCAACGACTCCAGCAGGCCGACGATCGCCAGCGCGAAGGCGGTCGGGAAGATGATCTGCAGGGTCTCCCAGTTCAGCGGGATGTCCGGGAACAGGAACACCGGCAGGCCGTCCGGCAGCTCGCCCATGTCGCCGACCTCCAGCGTCGGCAGGCCCATGAAGTAGACCAGGACGCTGAGCACCACGATCGCGACCAGCGGCGGCGGCAGCAACTTCGGGTAGCCCGGGATCATCGGCAGGCCGTAGAGGATCAGCAGGCCGGCGGTGACCAGCGCCCACATGGTGGTGTCGCCGTCCACCAGATAGGGCACCTGCGACATGAAGATCAGGATCGCCAGCGCATTCACGAACCCGACAAGCACCGTACGCGGGATGAACATCATGTAGCGGGCGAGCTTGGCCCAGGCGAACAGGATCTGGATGATCCCGGTCAGGATGGTCGCGGCCAGCAGGTACTGCAGCCCGTGTTCCGCCACCAGCGTCACCATCAGTAGCGCCATGGCCCCGGTCGCGGCCGAGATCATGCCGGGGCGTCCGCCGGCGAAGGCGATCACCACCGCCATGGTGAACGAGGCATACAGGCCCACGCTCGGGTCGACCCCGGCGATGATGGAGAACGCGATCGCCTCCGGGATCAGCGCCAGCGCGACCACGATCCCGGCGATCAGGTCAGCGCGCACATTGAACAACCAGATCTTGCGCTGGCGTTGCAGGAAGTCGGTCAGGGTCTGCTGCACGTGGGAATCCCCAATACGGATGCGCGCCGCTGTATCGACCGGGGCCGGGACAGGCGGGCGGACAGGCGCGAGGGGAGGCTCACCGGTATTCCACCTCTCGCAGGCGCGGTTGCAAGCGGTCTGATGCCAGTACAGACTGAAACCGCCGAAAGGGGGCGAAGTCTAGCACCTCGCACCACGACGCTGAACCGCGCGTCCCCTGTGGGGTCTCGCCGAGGCCCTTCCCACGACCAGCCCGACCACGACCAGTCCGAGGATCTCCATGCTGCAGCGCGTCATCATCGCCGTCGACTTCTCGCCTGCCTCCGCCGCGGCCCTGGCCGTCGCGCGGCAGCACTGCCCGGGGGCGAAGAAGCGCCTGCTCTACGTGATGAAGCCTTCGGACGTGGCGGGGCCCAGCGCGGCCGGCGCCTTCAGTGGCGCCGGTACCTCGCCGCTGAACGCGAAGGACATGCGTCACTCGGCAGAAGACAAGGTCCGCGCACAACTCGAGGACTGGGCCGAGGCGGACGACGAGGTCGCCGTGGCTATCGGCAGCGCACCGGAGGAGATCTCCCGCCATGCCGAGGAATGGGGCGCGGACATGATCGTGATGGGCACGCGCGGTCGCAGCCAGATCGCCAGCATGCTCTCCGGGTCCGCGACCGAGTGGCTGGTGCGCAACGCACGCCTGCCGGTACTGGTGGTGCACGACGTCCCGCTGTCCGAAGCCATGAAGGAAAAGCTGCCCCCGGAGGGCGCGGTCAACTGATTAGGCAGCGGATCATCAGGAGGAGCAGCTCAGCTGGATGCCGGCGGCCCAGGCGGGCGGCAGGTCCGCGTAGGCCTCGAACTCGGGCTGCTCGTCGAACGGGCGTTCAAGGATGGCCTGCAGCCGCAGCAGCTCGGAGGTATCGCCCGCCTCGGCCTGCTCGATCGCGGCCTGCGCCAGGTGGTTGCGCAGGATGTACTTGGGGTTGACCGCGTTCATCGCCGCCCGACGTGCCTCGAACGGGCGGGCCTCCGTCTCCAGGCGCGCCTGATAGCGCGACCACCATGCGCGCCAGGTCTCCGCGTCTTCCAGCTCGCCCTCAAGCTGTTCGCGGATCTCGGGCTGCTCCAGGTCCGGTAGCTGACGGAAGAAGCGAGTGTAATCGACGCCCTCCGCGGCCATGCGCGCCAGCAGGTCATGGATCAGCTCAAGGTCTCCTTCGCGCTCCTCCGCCAGCCCCAGCTTCGCGCGCATGCGCGTCAGCCAGGCCTGCTCGAACCGGGGCATGAAGTCCACCAGCAGTGCCTTGGCCCGCTCGATCGCGGCCTCGCGGGTGGTGTCCTGGAAATGGATTACCAGGGTCTCGGCCAGACGGATCAGGTTCCACTGCGCGATCGCCGGCTGCTGGTCGAAGGCGTAGCGGCCACCCTGGTCGGTGTGGTTGCAGATGTAGCCCGGGTCGTAGGCATCCAGGAACGCGAACGGGCCGTAGTCGATGGTCAGGCCCAGCAGGCTCATGTTGTCGGTGTTCATCACCCCGTGACAAAAACCCACGGCCTGCCAGTCGGCGATCATCTCGGCGGTATTCGCGATCACCTGTTCGAGCATCGCGGCCACCGGGTCGTCGGCGTCCGCCAGCTCGGGGTAGTCGTGCGCCAGCGCATAGTCGATCAGTTCACGCAGGCGTTCGCTGTAACCGTTGTAGAGGAAGTACTCGAAGTGCCCGAAGCGCAGGAAGCTGGGTGCCGCGCGCAGCACGATCGCCCCCGGTTCCACGCGCTCGCGCAGGACCTGGAGGCTGGAGCCGAACAGGGCCACCGCGCGGGTAGTCGGCACGCCCAGCGCGGCCATCGCCTCGGAGATCAGGTACTCGCGGATCGAGGAACGCAGTACCGCGCGGCCGTCGGCACCGCGCGAGTAGCGCGTGCGCCCGGCGCCCTTCACCTGCAGCTCCCAGTGTTCGCCGGAGACGGTTCGGACCTCGCCCAGGAGCTTCGCACGCCCGTCCCCCAGTTGCGGGACAAAGACGCCGAACTGGTGCCCGGCATAGACACTGGCGAGCGGGTCGGGGCCCTCCATCGGATGTCCTTCGGTGCAGGCCCCCAGCCACGGTTGGCTGGCCAGGTCGGTCTCGGCCAGCCCCAGGCGCTGGCACATCTCGGCGCTGGTCGCCAGGCACGTGGCATCCGGGAACGGGGCCGGCGCCGGACGGTCATAAAAGGCCTCCGGCAGGCTGGCAAAGCGGTTTACCCATTGCAGTTCGGGGGCGCTGGGTGCTGGGGCTTCGGCGCGGGACATCGATACCTCGGCAGATCGCGGCTTCAGGCGTTATGATGCGCGACGTTTCGATTTTGCACCTTTGGGCCCACACAGCCCGGGTGTTCCGTCACGCGGGCACGGCGTCCATGCCGGTGCCCCATTTCCGGGAGGAGACTCGTGACCGAAGAGCAGGACAATAAAAATCAGGGTGGCCTGAAGAACAGCGAGCGCCTGGCCTGGCTGGGCTTCATGCTGTTTTTCGTCATCATCCTCGCCATTTACATCGCCCGCGCCACCGGGCTGGAGCAGGATTTAACCGAGGCCCAGCGCGAGCTGTACCAGACGCAGGTGCAGCTGCAGGAGTACACCCGGCACGAGATTCCGCGCCCGGTCGAGCTGGGTCTGACCAATGCGCATATCCAGGATCTGCAGCGCCGCGGCATGGCACGTGCCGAGGAGCGCCTGCGTGACGATCTGATGGAGCATCCGGAACTGATCCCGCACGAGGCCGAGGGCGACGAGGGCTTTGCGTTCCGGCCCGACGGCATCCACGTGCTGAACCACCGCTGGGTACTGGCGAACTTCGAGGGCGACGGGGCCCATGGCCAGGTCCTGCTCGGCTACGAGGTGGTGCACGGGAACGTGATGTGGGAAGTGATCGACTCGACGCTGGACTACTAACGGTCCTGACCCATCAGGTGGTGCGGCTTCGCACCACTTCAATCTCGTCTCAGTCCAGCGTGCCCGCGAGATGTTCGCGCGCAGCCGCGACCTGGCGCCGGACCTGCTCCGGGGCCGTGCCGCCGGTCAGGTTGCGGGCGGCGGCCGACCCCTCGGGGGTCAGCACGGTATAGACGTCGTCGCCCACCGCATCGCTGATGGCCTGCAGGTCGGCCAGCGGCAGCTCCGCCAGATCGACCCCGCGCTCCTGCGCGACCCGCACCGCACGGCCCACGACCTCGTGGGCATCGCGGAAGGCCACACCCCGCCCGACTAGGTAGTCGGCGAGATCCGTCGCGGTGGCAAAGCCCTTGGTCGTGGCCGCCAGGGTGTTCTCCGCACGCACCTCCAGGTTGGGCACCATGTCGGCGAACGCGCGCAGCGAGCCGAGCAGCGTGTCCACGGTGTCGAACAGCGGTTCCTTGTCTTCCTGATTGTCCTTGTTGTAGGCCAGCGGCTGGCCCTTCATCAGGGTCAGCAGGGACATCAGGTGGCCGTAGACCCGGCCGGTCTTCCCGCGCACCAGCTCGGGCACATCCGGGTTCTTCTTCTGCGGCATGATCGACGAACCGGTGCAGTAGCGATCCGGCAGGTCGATGAACGCGAACTGCGCGCTGGTCCAGAGGATCAGCTCCTCGGCCTGTCGCGACAGGTGCATCATCAGGGTCGCCGCCGCAGCGGTGAATTCGATCGCGAAGTCGCGATCCGAGACCGCGTCCAGTGAATTGCGTGTAACGCCATCAAAGCCGAGCAGCTCGGCGGTGTACTCGCGATCCAGCGGATACGGTGTCCCGGCCAGCGCGGCCGCGCCCAGCGGGAGAACATTGACCCGCGCGCGGCAGTCGACCAGGCGCTGGGCATCGCGCTCCAGCATCTCGTACCAGGCCAGCATGTGGTGCCCGAAGGTAACCGGCTGCGCGGTCTGCAGATGGGTAAAGCCGGGCATCACCGTCGCGGCCTCGCGCTCGGCCAGATCCACCAGCCCGCGCTGGTAGCCCCGGATCAGGCCAAGGATGTCGTCGATGGAGGCGCGCAGCCACAGGCGGATGTCGGTCGCCACCTGGTCGTTGCGCGAACGGCCAGTGTGCAGCTTCTTGCCGACATCACCGATGCGCTCGATCAGCCGCGCCTCGATGTTCATGTGCACGTCTTCGCGGCCGATCTGCCAGTCGAATTCGCCGGCGGCGATCTCGTCACGGATGGCGTCCAGCCCCTGCAGGATCTGTTCGGCCTCGGCGTCGGTCAGCACGCCGACCTTCGCCAGCATGCGCGCATGCGCCTGCGAGCCCTGGATGTCCTCGCGGTACAGGCGCTGGTCGAACTCGACCGAGGCGGTAAAGCGTTCGACAAAGGCATCGGTGGGTTCGGAGAAACGGCCACCCCAGAGCTTGGCCTCGCCCTCGGGGGCCGGGGCCTGCGGCTTGTCGCGTGCGGAATCCTGCGTCATGGTGCACCCTGAACCGGGTTGGAAAGACACGGAAGTATAAGGGAGACACGTCACAGTGTCCCCCGGCCAACACAGGGATGGGCGGCACCCGGAGGGGAGACGGGTCGTGAGGGCACACAAGCCGGACGACGAAACAACCGAACTGGCGAATCCATCGCCGCTGCCGGATTTCTGCAGCGCCGAGACTCTGTTGCGCGTGTTGATGGTCGCGGTACTGCTGGCCCTGGCCGTGACCCTGCTGCGCGGGGGCGGGCAGGACTGGGTGCCGGGGCTGGCCCTGCATGCGCTGTTCATCTTCTGGGTCGCGCTGACCAGTCTGCTGATCCTGTGCGCCGGCAAGCGGCTGCTGGTGCGCCTGCCCCTGTGGGGCCAGATCGTCCTGCCCCCGCTGGTGCCGATCGCCAACACGGCGGCGGTCTTTCTGGGGGCCGAGGAGCTGCAGCTGGCAGACCCGGCCTGGCGCTGGCCGGCGATCGCGGTGGCCACAATCCTGAGCCTGGTGGCGATGCATTACCTCTACCTGCAGGCGGCCTGGCAGCGTGAGACCCAGGCCGTCTCCCGCGCTCGCGAGCAGGCCATGCGCGCGCGGCTGCGCCCGCACTTTCTCTACAACAGCATGAACACCATTGCCGGGCTGTGCCGCAGTGATCCCCCACGCGCGGAACAGATCACCCTGGATCTGGCGGATCTCTTTCGCGCCACCTTCGCCACCGGCAATCGCCAGGCGCTGCGTGCGGAACTGGAGCTGGTGCGGGCCTTCCTGAACATTGAGCAAACCCGCTTTGGCGAACGCCTGCAGGTGGAATGGGATTGCCCGGATCAGGCCGGCCTGGACGTCAGCGTGCCGACCCTGATCCTGCAACCGCTGGCGGAAAACGCGATTCAGCACGGGATCGGACCGGCCCGGGGCCCCGGCTTCGTGCGCGTTCGCTGTCGGCTCGACTCCGGCACGGTGATGCTGTCGTTGACCAACAGCGTCGACCCGGAGGCGCACAGCAAGGGGACCGGCACCGCCAGCGATGCCGTGCGACTGCGCCTGCACCATGCGTTTGGCGATCGGTTCCGCTTCGAAGCGGAGGCTAGGGAACGCGAATTCGAGGTCCGCATTCGCCTGCCACTGGAATGGGGGAAACGTCATGTCGACTGAAGCCTTGCGCGTCCTGATCGTGGACGACGAACCGATCGCACGCCAGCGCCTGGCCGGGATGATCAACGATGCCGGACACCAGGTGATTGGCCAGGCGGCCGAGGCGATCGGCGCACGCGACGCCATTAATCGCGAAGGGCCGGACCTGATCCTGCTGGATATCGAGATGCCCGGCGAATCGGGCATGGAGTTGGCCGCCGAAATCGGCGCGCAGCGCCCGGACCTGATGGTCATCCTGGTGACCGCACACGATCAGTTCAGCCTGGAGGCCTTCGAGGCCGGAGTACGCGACTACGTGCTCAAGCCCGTACGCGCCGAGCGCCTGACCCAGGCCCTGGAACGTGCGGCCCGGCACAAGGCCGGCTCGTCGGCACGCATGCCGCAGACCGTTCGCCTGACCATCGGGCGGCGCGAGGAACGCGTTCCCCTGGACCGGATCGGCTACTTCGTGGCCGAAGACGGTTACGTGATCGCCCGCGGCGAACAGCTCGAGGGGTTTGTGGATACCCGGCTGCACGAACTGGAGTCGCGGTTCGGAGAGGCGCTGCTGTGCGTGCGCCGGGGTTGCCTGGCAGTCCGCGCGGCGATCCGGGGGCTGGAGACGCGCGGTCCGGCCGACCACCGTCTGCTGTTTCACGGCGACATCGATCCGGTCGCCATCAGTCGGCGACAGCTTCCGCAGGTGAGGGCCTTCCTGCGCGGTGATCTGCCTTGAGAAGACACTGAAATCGGGCTTTCCTTAAAGAGGGATCGATAGCCCCGCGATCCGGGAGGATTCGGGCCACCGTGCCGAAACCGTTATACTACGGCGCTTTATCCTCCAGCCGCCGGACCCCGCATGAAACCCCTGCGCATCGCCACTCGAAAAAGCCCGCTCGCCATGTGGCAGGCGGAACATGTCGCCGCGCGCCTGCGGGAGCTGCACCCGGATCGGCCTGTGGAACTGGTCGGCATGACCACGCAGGGCGACCGCGTCCTCGACTCCCCACTGGCCCGCATTGGCGGCAAGGGGCTGTTCGTGAAGGAGCTGGAGATCGCGATGCTGGAAGATCGTGCGGACATCGCGGTGCATTCGGTCAAGGACGTGCCGATGGAGCTGCCGGCGGACCTGGTGCTTCCGGTGATCCTCGACCGGGAGGACCCGCTGGATGCGTTCGTCTCCAACACCTATGCCCATGTCGATGAACTGCCAGAGGGGGCGCGCGTCGGATCGTCCAGCCTGCGCCGCCAGTGCCAGCTGCGGGCGCGACGGCCGGATCTTCACATCACCGATCTGCGCGGCAACGTGAATACCCGACTGGGCAAGCTGGATGCCGGCGAATATGACGCAATCCTGCTGGCGGCCGCCGGGCTCAAACGCCTCGGGTTCGACGAACGCATCCGCGCCCGGCTGGAACCGGCGGTCAGCCTGCCGGCGGTAGGCCAGGGGGCAATCGCCATCGAGTGCCGCGAGAACGACCCGGAGATTGGGGCGCTGATCGCACCCCTGAACGACGGCGACACCTCCGACCGTGTGCGCGCCGAACGCGCGTTCAATCGTCGCCTGGAGGGCGGCTGCCAGGTACCGCTGGCCGCCCACGCAACCCTGGACGGCGACCGGCTGCACCTGGATGGTCTGGTCGGCGCGGTCGATGGCAGCCAGCTCCTGCGACGCCAGGTGGAAGGGCCGCGCAGCGACGCGGAGGCCCTTGGGGTGCAACTGGCCGAACAGCTGCTGGAACTGGGGGCCGGCGAGCTGCTGGCCGCCGCCCACGCCGAGAACGCAGCCTCCACGAAAGGATCCTGAAAAATGGCCGATCTGGATATCATGAAGCCCACCGCCGACGGCCCCCTGAACGGCTGCGGGATCCTGGTTACGCGGCCGGCGGCGCAGGCAGAGGAGTTCTGTAACCTGCTGGCTGGCGATGGCGCCGAGGTGATTCGCTTTCCGGTGCTGGAGATCCTGGCGCCCAGCGACCCGACCAATCTGCGCGCGGTGCTGGATCAGCTGGACTCCTTCGACATCGCGGTCTTTATCAGCCCGAACGCAGTGCAGCGGGTGCTGAACCTGGCGCTGGCCGACCACGCGTGGCCCGAAGGGACGCGGATCGCAGCCATCGGCAACCGCACCGCGAAGGAGCTGAAGGGCTTCGGCCTGAATGTGGACATCGCCCCGCCGCGGCGCTTCGACAGCGAGGCCCTGCTGGAACAGCCGGCGATGCAGGAGGTCACCGGCCAGCGCGTGGTGATCTTTCGCGGTGACGGCGGGCGCGAATACCTCGGCGATACGCTGAAGTCGCGTGGCGCTGAGGTCACTTTTGCCGAGGCCTATCGGCGCGGGCGACCGGACGGTGATACCGGCGCGCTGATGTATGCATTCTCGCGCGACCAGATCGACATCATCACCATCACCAGCGGCGAAGGCCTGCGCAATCTCTACGAGATGGTCGGGAAGCTCGGGCGCATGTGGCTGCGCAAGACGCCGCTGGTGGTGGGTTCCGAACGTATCGGCGAGATCGCGCAGGAGCTGGGGTTCAAGGCCGCCGTGGAGATCGCCGAGGATCCGACTGACGCCGCGATGCAGCAGGCGGTGCAGCGCCTGGCCGCGCAACTCGCGACCAGCTGATCAGCGAGGTCGCGCGCCCCTACTCGTGGGGCGCGGCCGGCTCGAAGCTGTCGTAGTAGAGCTGCTCGGTCGGCAGACCCGCGGCGAGGAAGGCGTTGGTTGCCGCCTCGATCATCGCCGGTGGGCCGGCCATGTAGACATCGAATCCGGACAGGTCCGGGTATTCGGCCAGTACCGCGTCGTGGGGCCAGCCCGTGACCGCCGGGAACCCGGCCGCCGTATCCGCCGGTACATCCGAGAGCACCGGCGTAAAGCGGAAGTGCTCGCCGTGTTCGGTGGTCATCCGGCCAAGCCAATCGGGGGCGTAAATCCCGTCTGAGCTGCGCGCACCCCAGAACAGATGATGCCGTCGGTCGAAACCCTCGACCGCCAGATGATCCAGCATTCCCTTGAGCGGGCCGAAGCCCGTGCCACCGCCAACGAACAGGCGCGGCCGCTGCGATTCCTCGTCGACAAAGAACGTGCCGAGCGGCCCCTCGATACGCAACAGCGCCTTGGGCTTCATCTCCTCGAACACCATCTTCGAGAAGCGCCCACCCTCCAGATTGCGCACATGCAGAACCAGTTGCTCGTCGTCATGCGGGGCATTGGCCAACGAGTAGCTGCGGCGACTGCCACCCTTGAGCAGGACATCCAGGTACTGCCCGGCGAGGAACTGCATGCGCTCGGTTGCAGGGAGCTGCAGGCGCAGCTCCATTACATCGTCTGCCAGGCGGTTCAACTGCGCGACACGACAGGGCAGCGTCTTCACGACAATGTCCTTGGCCGCGCCAATCTCGCGCACCTCGATCTCCAGATCATCCACCGGGACCGCCTGGCAGAACAGTGCCCAGCCGTCGGCCAGTTCGGCCTCGGTAATGCCCGGCGGCTTGTTCGGCCCGTGGTCGACTTCGCCCGCGATGACGCGACCCTTGCAGGATCCACAGGCGCCGTTGCGGCAGCCGTAGGGAAACGCAAAGCCCTGGCGCAGCGCGGCCTCGAGTACGGTCTCGTCGTCCTCGACCTCGAGCTGCTGCCCGCTGGGCTGGATGATCACGTCAAAGGCCATGCGCTGCTCCCGCTGCTGATCCAACAAGGGGGCTTATTGTCGCCACGGTCGGCGCGAACGCAAACAACCCCGGAAGCCGCATGCAGCGATGCTGCACGTGCAATCCACAGGCGGGATGGGGCAGACTCGGGGGCGCCAACCACAGGCAGGGAGAAAGGGAATGCAGGGAGAAAAATGGGCGGCCGCACTGGCCGCTGGCGGGCTGATGCTGCTCGGCGGCTGTGCGGCCAACGAAACCCGTGAAGCGGACTCGGGGGCCGATGCAGGCGCCGAAGCCGCCGAGGTCACTGATCCGGAGGTGATCGTGACGGTGCCGGACCGCTTCGCCTACAGCGAGGACGCGACAGTGGCGGAGGCCATCCGCCGCGAATGCGAGCTGGAGGAGCGCTTCCCCGGCTTCGTTCAGGAGTTCGGAGCGCGCCACGATGTGCGGGTGGAGACGGGGGCGGACGTAAGCCCCGGCGATGCCGGAAAGGTGCTGATGGTGGAGATCACCCAGGCCCGCAATGATGGCAATGCCTGGTCGGGACACCGTTCCCTGGCGGAGGCCGAAGGCACGCTGTACGAGAACGGCGAGGCGGTGGCCGAATTCACCTCGCGCCGGGTCTCCGGTGGCGGCGCATTCGGCGGGTTCAAGGGCAGCTGCTCGGTGATGGGGCGCACGGTTCGGGCCATGGGCGCCGACATCGCGGCTTGGGTGCGGCTACCCGAGGACGGCGCACACCTGGGCAACTAGGAGCCCGTCGGGTTCGGGCGGGGCGTAGCCAGGGCTACAGCCCCAGCTCGTGCCAGAGGGCGTCCACCCGCTCGCGTACGGCCGGATCCATCGTGATCGGTCGACCCCACTCGCGCTCGGTCTCACCCGGCCACTTGGTGGTCGCGTCCATGCCCATTTTCGAACCCAGCCCCGAAACGGGCGAGGCGAAATCCAGGTAGTCGATCGGCGTATTCTCCACCAGCGTCGTGTCACGCGCGGGGTCCATGCGCGTGGTAATCGCCCAGATCACATCGTTCCATTCGCGCGTGTTCACGTCATCATCGACGACGATCACGAATTTTGTGTACATGAACTGGCGCAGGAAGGACCACACGCCCATCATCACGCGCTTCGCGTGGCCAGGGTACTGCTTGCGCATGGAAACCACCGCCATGCGGTAGGAGCAGCCCTCCGGTGGCAGGTAGAAGTCCACGATCTCCGGAAACTGCTTCTGCAGGATCGGGATGAAGACCTCGTTCAGGGCAACCCCCAGGACCGCCGGTTCGTCGGGCGGGCGTCCGGTGTAGGTCGAGTGATAGATCGGCTGGTCACGATGGGTGATGCGGTCGATGGTGAATACCGGGAACTCGTCCACCTCGTTGTAGTACCCGGTGTGATCGCCGAACGGGCCTTCCGGCGCAGTGTCGCCGGGGTGGATGTGGCCCTCCAGCACAAACTCGGCCGATGCCGGGACCTCGAGATCGGAGCCGATGCAGCGGGTGACTTCGGTGCGGCTGCCGCGCAACAGCCCGGCAAAGGCGTATTCCGACAGCGTATCCGGCACCGGTGTGACCGCACCGAGGATGGTCGCGGGATCGGCCCCCAGGGCCACGGCAATGGGGAAAGGCTCGCCCGGGTGCGCCTGACACCATTCCCGGTAGTCGAGCGCGCCCCCGCGATGTGACAGCCAGCGCATGATCACGCGGTTGCGGCCGATCACCTGCTGACGGTAGATGCCGAGGTTCTGCCGCGACTTCTCGGGCCCGCGGGTCACGACCAGGCCCCAGGTGATCAGCGGCCCGGCATCCCCCGGCCAGCAGGTCTGCACCGGCAGGGTCGATAGGTCCACATCGTCGCCCTCAAGCACATGGCGCTGACAGGCGGCCCCGCGCGTCTTTTTGGGTGCCATGTCGAGCACCTTGCGGAAGACGGGCAGCTGCTCCCAGGCTGCGCGCAGGCCCTTCGGCGGGTCCGGCTGTTTGAGGAAGGCCAGCAACCGGCCGACCTCGCGCAGGGCCTCCACGGAGTCCTCTCCCATGCCCATGGCCACCCGCTCGGGCGTACCGAACAGGTTGGCCAGCACCGGGATATCGGAACCCTTGGGGTTCTCGAACAGCAACGCGGGTCCGCCGGCGCGCAGGACGCGATCGGCGATCTCGGTCATCTCGAGGTTCGGGTCGATCTCGGTGGTGATGCGCTTGAGGTCGCCGCGGGCCTCTAGCCCGTCGATGAAATCACGCAGGTCCCTGTATTTCACGGGTATCTCCCAGGGCGCGGCCGTCAGCCGAGCCTAGTCGCTGAATTCGGCCCAGACGGGGGCGTGGTCGGAGGGTCGCTCCCAACTCCGTGGCTCGCGGTCAATGCCCGCGGCGGTCAGGCGTTTCTGCAGCGCATGGCTGGCGAGCACCAGGTCGATCCGGAGGCCGCGGTTGCGCCGGAAGGAAGCGGCGCGGTAATCGAACCAGGAAAATTCCTCATCCGGCTGGTCGAATGCACGGAAGGTGTCCGCGAGGCCAAGGTCCGTGAGGGCCGCCAGGGCCTCGCGTTCCGGAGTAGAGCAGAGGATACGCTCGTGCCAGGCCTCGGGGTCGTGCACGTCACGGTCCTCCGGGGCGATATTGAAATCGCCCAGCACCACGAGATTCGGGTGGGCCTCGATCTCGGCGGCCAGCCAGGTGCGCATGCGCGCGAGCCAGTCGAGCTTGTAGGCGTATTTTTCGGTACCGACGTTCTCGCCGTTCACCACATAGAGGTTGACCACGCGGATATCGCCGACCGTGGCGGCCAGAATGCGGCGCTGGGCGTCCTGCAGACCGGGCGGGTCGGTGACCAGGTCCGTTGCCTGTTTGCGCGAGAGGATGGCCACGCCGTTGTAGGTCTTCTGTCCGGAATAGACGACCTGATACCCGGCGTCTTGGATCGCACTGACCGGAAAGTTCTCGTCGGTCAGCTTGGTTTCCTGCAAAGCGAGGATGTCGGTGCGCGAACTCCGAAGCCAGTCGAGGACCTGGGGCAGGCGGACCTTCAGGGAGTTGACGTTCCAGCTGGCGATCTTCACGCGGCATCCTCCAGACCACTGTGGCGCAGCAGGGCGTCGATCTCGGGATCGCGGCCACGGAAGGCACGAAATGAATCGGCCGCGGGTCGCGAGGCTCCAACCTCCAGGATCTCGCGCAGATAGGCCGCACCGACCTCGGGCGAAAACAGGCCCTCCTCCTCGAACCGCGCAAAGGCATCGGCGGACAGGACCTCCGCCCACTTGTAGCTGTAATAGCCCGCCGCATATCCGCCCGCGAAGATGTGCGCAAAACCATGGGGGAAACGGTTGAACGCGGGCGGCCGAACCACTGCGACCTCGTCACGCACAGTCTCCAGGAGATCGAGGATGGCCTGTGCACTGTCCGGTGCGGACCTCGCGTGCAGGCGCATGTCAAACAGGGAGAATTCGACCTGCCGCAGAAGCTGCATCGCGGCATGGAAGTGGCGGGTATCGACGAGGCGCTGATAGAGGTCATCCGGCATGGGTTGGCCGGTTTCGTAATGACGGGCAAACAGATCCAGCGCCTCGCGCTCCCAGCACCAATTCTCCATGAACTGGCTCGGGAGTTCGACGGCATCCCACTCGACCCCATTGATCCCGGCGATCTCCGGCTCGTTCACGCGCGTCAGCATGTGGTGGAGACCGTGGCCGAACTCGTGGAACAGGGTGATCACTTCGTCGTGGGTAAACAGCGCTGGCTTGCCATCCACGGGCGGGGTGGAGTTGCAGGTCATGAACGCGACCGGGACCTGCTGGGCCTCGGCCGAGACAAAACGCTGCCGGCAGACATCCATCCAGGCCCCGCCGCGCTTGTTCTTGCGAGCGTAAAGATCAAAGTAGAAACCCGCACGTTCGATGCCGTTCGCGTCAACTACTCGGTAGTAGCGAACGTCTTCATGCCAGCATTCGACATTCGGGTCGGCCTCGAAGCGCACGCCAAACAGGCGCTCGACCAGGCGAAACAGGCCTTCCACCGCCTGGCTGGCGGGAAAATAGGGCTTCAGCATTTCCTGACTCAGCCCGAGACGTCGCTCACGCATCTTCTCGGCGGCATAGGCCATGTCCCAGGCTTCGAGGGATTCGAGAGAGAGCTCTTCGCGGGCGAAGGCGCGCAGGTCGTCCAGATCCTGTTCGGCCCGGGGGCGTGCGCGCTGTGCGAGGTCGTGCAGAAAGGTATCAACCTGGGCGGCGCTCTCGGCCATCTTGGTCGCCAGCGAGCGCTCCGCGTAGTGCGCAAATCCCGTGATACTCGCCTTCTCCTCCCGCAACTGGAGGATCTCGACCATCACCTCGCTGTTGTCGAAGCGACCTGCATCGGATCCCTGGTCGGATGCTCGTGTCGCGAAGGCCTCGTAGACGCGGCGGCGCAGGTCTCGGTCGTCGGCATGGCTCATCACCGCGAAATAGCTGGGAAAATCCAGGGTGACAAGATAGCCGGTCTGTTCGTGGGCCCGGGCATTCTGGGCCAGCATGGCCTGTTCTGCGGCGGGTATGCCGGCGAGTGCGGCAGGGTCGTCGGTCTGCCAGGTCCAGGACTGGGTGGCATCGAGCACATTCTCCTCGAAGCGCGCGGTCAGTGCAGAGAGGCGGGAGTCGATCTCGCGCAGCCGTGCGCGCGCATCTTCGGGAAGAGCCACGCCGCTGAGGTGAAAGTCACGCAGGGCGTCATCGATCACCTTGCGCCGCTCGGGCGCGAGCCGCTCGTATTCGGGGCCATCTGCCAGGCGGCGGAAGGCGGCGTACAGGCCCTGGTGCTGCGACACCCAGCTGGCAAACTCAGACAGCTTGGGCAGACAGGCGTTGTAGGCCTGACGCAGGTCAGGGGTGTTCATCACCGCGTTCAGGTGACCGACCGGCGCCCACACTTGGGAGAGGCGGGCATCCAGGTGCTGCAATGGCGCGACGAGACCATCCCAGGTGGGCGAATCCCCGGCCTGCTGGACAAGATGCTCGATGCCGTCGCGGTTTTCCTGAAGGACGGTATCGAGTGCGGGGATCACGTGTTCGGGGGCGATGGATCGAAACGCGGGGAGGCGATCCGTTTGCAGTAGGGGGTTGGTCACGGTGACTCCTGATTCGGCCAGGTGGAATTATGCCATTCGGACCGCTGGCTCGGGAGGGTGTTCCGGTGGGGACAACCGCGTCGGCCATCCCACCCGCCTCTCCGAGGAGTCAACGCGAGGGATTGTCTGAAGAGGGAGGATTCAGCGGGGCGTAAGGCCCCATTCCAACGGCCCATGCGAGGGGCCCGTAGAAGGGAGAGCGTCGAGTGTGCTGATACGTCTCCAAGGCGGCGTTGTAGCGCACCAGATTGTCTCCGATGGCCTGGTCGAGGGCACCGACCCGCCTCTCGGCTTCGTCCATTATTTCTTCTTTAATATCAACAGGTTGTTCTAATATCAAATCCCAGGTGGCTCGAATCTCGCGCTCAGTGTCGGCGACGGTCGACAGGTCCCCCTGGCGGCGGGCCATTTCCTGACGTTCTAACAACCGGTGAAGGTTCTGGAGTGCGCACACGCGGCTTCCTGCTTCGGAGCATAGCCGCTGAAGATGGCCGTTTCGCTGGACCAGGAGGCGTTCCAACTGGTCCCATGCCCCGACGACCCGGCGCTCCTGAACAGCCAGGTGGGAATACATGCGGATGACAGCCAGTGTCAGGCTGACCAGCCCGACGATCGCAAGGATGACGAAGCCCGCCATCGGGAGCTAGACGTCGACGTTCTCCGCGCTCAGGGCTCGGGTCTCGATGAAATCGCGGCGCGGTTCGACCTGGTCCCCCATCAGGGTGGTGAAAATTTCGTCCGCCCGGATGGCGTCCTCAACACGAACTTGCAGCAATCGGCGGGTTTCCGGGTTCATTGTGGTCTCCCACAGCTGCTCGGGGTTCATCTCGCCCAGGCCCTTGTAACGCTGGGTACCCAGACCCCGGCGACCCTCCTGAAGCAGCCATTCCATTGCCTCGGAAAAACCCTGGATCCGATGAATTCGCTCGCCACGCTTGATGTAGGCACCATGCTCAAGCAGGGCATTCAGTCGCGCCGAAAGGTCGAGGATCGTCTGGAAATCGCGCGAGGCCAGCGTATCGTCGTTGATGAACTGGGAGAGCGCGGCGCCGTGCTCTATCCGGTCCAGACTCAGCTGAGCGTGGCCATCCACATCGGTAACCGGTCCCAGACTATAGCGTGTGGCGCCCGCTCGATCACTGGAAATCGTCTTGAGGATCCGGGAAAACCAAGCCTGAACGTCCGGGTTGGTTACGCTGCGGGGATCAGGTATGGCATCGGCTTCGAGCATGGCCCAGAGAATGCGGGAATCATACATCCGACCCAGGCGTTCGACCGCTCGGGCCGCCTTCTGGTAACCCTTCACCAGCTCTTCAAAGGCTTCACCCGTAACCGGCGGGGCATCAGGGCCTGGATGCAAAGCCGCCCCGTCCAGGGCGAGCGACACGACGATTTCACCCATCTCGGCCTCGTCGCGGACGTACTGCTCGCGCTTGCCACGCTTGATCTTGTACAGCGGCGGCTGCGCGATATAGACGTGTCCACGCTCGATGAGCTCGGGCATCTGGCGAAAGAAGAACGTCAACAATAGTGTCCGGATATGCGAGCCGTCGACGTCCGCGTCCGTCATGATGATGATGCGGTGATAGCGCAGCTTGTCCGGGTCGTATTCGTCTTTCCCGATGCCGCAGCCAAGCGCAGTAATGAGCGTGCCGACCTCGGCCGAGCCGAGCATGCGGTCGAAGCGCGCACGTTCGACGTTCAGGATTTTGCCTTTCAGTGGCAGGATCGCCTGAAAGTGGCGATCGCGACCCTGCTTGGCCGATCCGCCCGCCGAATCGCCCTCCACCAGGTAGAGCTCCGAATGGGCCGGATCCTTTTCCTGGCAGTCGGCGAGCTTGCCCGGCAGGCCGGCGACATCCAGCGCCCCCTTGCGGCGCGTGACCTCGCGGGCCTTGCGGGCCGCCTCGCGGGCGCGCGCGGCCTCGAGCACCTTGTCGGTGATCGCCTTGGCCTCAGTCGGGTTCTCCAACAGGAAGTTGTGTACCGCGTCGGACAGGACACTGTCGACGATCGGCTTGACCTCGGACGAGACGAGCTTGTCTTTGGTCTGTGACGAAAACTTCGGGTCCGGTACCTTCACCGACAACACAGCCGTCAGGCCTTCGCGCATGTCGTCGCCAGCGGTCGCAACCTTGGCCTTCTTGATCAGGCCTTCGTTCTCCAGGTACTGGTTGATCGTTCGTGTAAGGGCCGCGCGAAAACCGGCCATGTGGGTCCCGCCGTCACGCTGCGGAATGTTGTTCGTGTAGCAGAAGATGTTTTCCTGGTAGGAGTCATTCCACTGCAGGGCAACCTCCACGACATAGTCATCCTCGCGCGTCTGGTTCGCGTAGACCACGGTCGGATGCAGAGCGGTTTTCTTCTGATTCAGGTGTTCGACAAAGGCGCGGATACCCCCTTCGAACAGGAATGTCTCTTCCCGGTTGTCACGCTGATCACGAAGCGTAATGCGAACCCCGGAATTCAGGAATGAGAGTTCGCGCAGGCGCTTTGCCAGGATCTCGTAATGGAACTCGATATCGCTGAAGATCTCGTCGCTGGGCCGGAACCATATCCGGGTCCCGGTACGGTCCGTCGGACCCGCAACGGCCAGCGGTGAATCCGGCACGCCGAGGTGGTAGATCTGCTGGTGCCGCTCACCCGCTCGGTGAATCTCGAGTCGAAGCTCTTCTGACAAGGCATTGACTACCGACACACCGACGCCGTGGAGCCCCCCGGATACCTTGTAGGAGTTGTTGTCGAACTTGCCCCCGGCATGCAGGACCGTCAGGATGACCTCTGCGGCCGATTTACCTTCTTCCTCGTGAATATCCACCGGGATACCACGACCGTTATCGGAGACTGATACCGCATTGTCTTCGTGGATCGTGACCTCAATGGTGTCGCAATAGCCCGCCAGGGCCTCGTCGATCGAGTTATCGACGACCTCAAACACCATATGGTGAAGTCCGGTGCCATCATCGGTATCACCGATGTACATCCCCGGCCGCTTGCGCACGGCATCGAGACCCTTGAGGACACGGATCTGTGAAGAGTCGTAGGTTTCGGGGTCGAGCGGTTCAGTTTCGGACATGGAGTGCGGTATCCGGCCGGTGGCAGACACTGCAGTATAACGCAAAGGAGAGTCCCGGGGCGGGGTCAGTCCCGAGTCACCACACCGTGTTCCACGTGAAACAATTGCGTCGATTGGGACCCGTCCAGCCCGGGAATATTCGGATCTACTGCCGACACAAAAACCTGCCAACCTGATTCCAGCAGTCCCGCCATCAGCCCTTCCACAGCCACAACGTCCAGTTCGGATACCACATCATCCAGCAAGACAACCGGCGCCCTGCCGGTCTCCACCTCCAGCATTCGGGCCTGCCCCCCCGTCAGTGCCGTCACCAGCCGTTTTTGTTCGCCCCTCGACGCTTCGATCGCCGATCGACCATCGAAGCGCAATTCAATATCAGCCCGTTGCGGCCCCACCTGCCCAAAGCCCCGTTCCTCGTCCGATGGTCGACTGCGTTCAATGGCCTCTGCCAGTGAGTATTCCCGATCCCAGCCCACCCGAAGACGAATCCGGAAACCATCCAGGCGGCCCGAGAACCCGAACGACTCTGCGGCCTTTGCCGTGCTCGATTGCCAGCGATGGATATACGCCTCTCGTGCTTGGGTGATCGATTCACCCGCTTCGACCAACGGACGTTCGAATTCACGCGCCGCCCGATGGTTGCCCTTGCGCAGGGCCGCATTTCGCTGTTCGTGGGCTCGGCGCCATTGCTGCCACTGCCACCTGTACGGACCCGTCGCATGAAAGCAGCCCCAGTCCAGCAGCCGCCGCCGTTCCTCGGGCGCGCCGGTCAGTAATTCAAAGGACCCGGCATGCAGCACCCGCACAGGGAGCCATTCCGCGACGCTTGCATGCCCCTCCATCCAGCGTCCATCCAGCCGCGACCGCCGACTGCCCTCCCAGCTAAGACCCAGCCGATGGACTCCACCTTGAAGGTCTCGCACCTGCCCCCCAACCCACAGGCGCTTCTCCCCAGTGGTGATCACCCTGCGAAGTTGCGATGTCCGGAAAGAACGGCCCGCCGCGAGTACATGGCAGGCCTCGAGTACCGAAGTCTTGCCCGCCCCGTTCGGGCCCACCAGACGGTTGATCCCCCTCCCCGGCTCGAACGTCTGCTCCGAGAGATTGCGCACACCATGCCACCAGAGGGCTTCCAGCACGACCGGCAATCACCCCACCGCGGCTACAGTCGCATCGGCATAACGACGTAGCGCGCGCCGCCCGGTGGTTCCGCCTGGACCAGAATCGAGGAATTGCCATCGCGCAGACCAATGCGCACCCGATCGGTTTCGATGGCGTTGAGAACATCCACCAGGTACCCGAGATTGAATCCAATCTCCATGGCCGGCCCTTGATATTCGGCCTCGACCGATTCCTGGGCCTCTTCTCGATCCGCATTGTGCGTCATCACCTGACACCCTTGGTCCCCGAGCGTCATGCGAACACCGCGGTACTTGTCCGATGCCACGATCGATACCCGCGAGAGCGCCTGTTTCAGCCGCTCTCGCTCCACCGTCAGGGTGGCCGGGAGATCGGTCGGGATCACGCGCTCGTAATCCGGAAACCGCCCTTCGATCACCTTGCTCCGCAATACGGCGCTCCCAAGATCGAACAGTACCTGATCGTCACTGAACCCCACTCGGACCGGGACCTCATCATCCGACAGATTGCGGCGCAGCTCCGCGACAGTCTTGCGGGGAACGATCTTCTCCACTCGCCCGTCAATCGCCTGATCCAGTTCCGCCTCGGCCAGTGCCAGCCGATGCCCATCAGTGGCCACGGCCCTCAGACTGTGTCCACTGGCCACCAGCAACAGACCCTGCAGGTAGTAGCGCACGTCCTGCTGCGCCATGGAGAACATCGTCGCTTCCAGTAATCGACGCAGGCGGTTCTGGGGGATGTCTAGGCTCCATTCCGGGCTTTTGCCCTCCCAGTCAGGAAAATCCCCGCCCGGGAGCGTCGCCAACGAAAATCGCGAACCTGCGAATCCCACCGACATCCGTTCACCGTCGATCGTCGCACGGATCTCGCAGTCCTCCGGCGCCGCCTTGACCACATCCAGCAGCTTGCGGACCGAAACGGTCACGTCGCATTCGCCCGGGATACTTCCGGCCGCTTCGCCTTGCCAGGCGAGTTCCAGGTCCGTCGTATCCATCCGGATACCGCCACGTTCGTCCGACCGTAAACGGACGTTGCCGAGGATCGGCATCGTCAACCGTTTTTCGGCCGCCCCGACAATCCGTTGCAGGGCATCAGTCATCGCTTCGCGCTGGAAAGTGAGTTCCATGGCGGTGTCCTGTAATTGGGTTTAAGTAATATAGAACTGATAATAATAAGGCCCGCTTCTCCTTGTGCGGAAATCCTTTATCTATTTGAATATACGACACTTTATGGCCATAAATCGGCCTTGAAACCTCTGTGTTGGCTGTGTCTATCCTGTGGATGAAATTGGCTGGAAAAATCTTTGGCCAGATACCAACGTCTTCTACCCATCTTATCCACAGTTTGTTCCCGATCCACGATGTCGCATCCCGAAAGGCCTCAGCTGCTCAACGTTCGCAGCAGATTGGCGTAGTCCTCGTCCAGGCTGGCGTCCGCTTCGCGTAGTTCCGTAATCTTGCGGCAGGCATGTATAACCGTCGTATGGTCGCGACCGCCAAAGGCCTGCCCGATCTCCGGCAGGCTGTGCTGGGTCAGTTCCTTGGCCAACGCCATGGCCATCTGCCGCGGCCGGGCGACAGAACGGCTGCGGCGGGTCGACAGCAGATCCGCTACCTTGATGCGATAGTAGTCCGCCACGGTTTTCTGGATGTTTTCCAGCGTGATCAACTTGCTTTGAACCGCGAGCAGGTCGCGCAGGGCCTCCTTGGCGAAGTCCAGGGTGATGGGCTTGCCGGTGAAGTGCGCATTGGCGATCACGCGCCGCAGCGAACCCTCCAGCTCGCGAATGTTGGAGCGGATGCGCTTGCCCATGAAAAAGGCCACCTCGGTTGGCAGCTCGATCCCGGCCTGTTCCGCCTTGCGTTGCAGGATGGCTACGCGTGTCTCCAGCTCCGGAGGCTCGATGGCGATGGTCAGGCCCCAGCCAAAGCGCGACTTCAGTCGTTCCTCCAGCCCTTCGACCTCCTTCGGATAACGATCCGAGGTCAGAATGATCTGCTGCTGACCTTCCAGCAACGCATTGAATGTGTGGAAGAATTCTTCCTGTGACCGTTCCTTGTTGGCAAAGAACTGGATGTCGTCGATCAGCAGGGCATCGGCCGAGCGGTAGTGCTGCTTGAAGTCGTCGATCGCGTTGTGCTGCAACGCCTTGATCATGTCGGCGACGAAGCGTTCCGAGTGCAGATAGATGATCCGTCCTTCGGGCTGTCGTGCCAGGATGCTGTTGCCGATCGCGTGCATCAGATGGGTCTTGCCCAGGCCGACCCCGCCATAGATGAACAACGGGTTGTAGGCCACACCCGGGTTTTCCGCCACCTGCAGGCTCGCGGCTCGCGCCAGCTGGTTGGACTTGCCCTCGACAAAGGTGTCGAAGGTGAAGGCCGGATTGAGGTTGCTGACAGGTCCCTTGGGCACCGCCGCCCGGCGCGGCGCCGAGGTCGTCTGGACCGAGGGCGGGGCAGCGTCTTCCGTCGCCTCGGCCGACCATTCCGCACCACCGATCCCCAGGCGTACGCGCTGCCCGTCGACCCCGTCGGCGCCAGGACGGACCTCGCTCACGGCTTCCTCGATCGAACCGAGCAGGTGGTCACGGACGTGCTCGAATACGAACTGGTTCGGCGCCAGCAAGCGCAAGGCCCCACCATCCTCTTCGGCATGCAGGGGCCGCAGCCAGGTGTTCAGCTGTTGCTCACTCACGCGACCCTGCAGGCGATCCAGACAGGCTGTCCACAGGGTATTGGCAGTCACACGCGGGTCTCCGGAATCAAGAGAGGTTCAGGGGATCCCGAGTCTACGCCGATGCCACCCTGCTGCGCTAGCCGCTGCTCGCCCCATGATTGACTTCGTGCACGGTTGACGGTAGTTTTCTCCGCCCTTTATCCCATAGTCCGAGATTCGTCATGAAGCGCACCTTTCAACCGAGTCGGCTTGTCCGCGCCCGTACCCACGGCTTCCGTGCCCGCATGGCCACCCGTGGCGGCCGCAAGGTCCTGAACGCCCGTCGCGCCAAAGGCCGCAAGCGTCTCTGCCCGACCAACTGATTGCGCTGACCGGCCGGCCATTATGACCGCCCGGGCGCAGGGCTTCCCGCGCCAGGCGCGCCTGCTGGTCGGTGCTGATTTCCAGCATGTTTTTGCCGATGCGCGGCCCGTCCGTGGTCGTTACTTGACGCTGCTGAGTCGCGCGCGCGAGGGTGCCGAGGAGCCGCGCCTGGGGTTGGCCATTGGCAAGCGTCATGTCCGGAACGCCACGGACCGCAACCGGATCAAGCGCATCGCGCGCGAGGCCTTTCGCCAACGCCGCGCTGTGTTGCCACCGGTGGACCTGATTGTCCTGGCCCGGCCAGGGGCCGGAGCCTGTGACCGTCGAGCCCTGCGCTTGGAGATGGAAACGCTGCTGGATCGCCTGCAATGACGCTTGTACGCAAGATCGCCCTGCTGCCGGTGCGTGCCTATCAATACGGTCTTTCCCCGTTCATGGCCCCGCACTGCCGGCATTATCCGACGTGCTCCGCCTACACCGTCGAGGCGGTGGAAAAACACGGGGTAGCACGTGGCTTCTGGCTTGGCCTGCGGCGAATCCTGCGCTGCCACCCGTGGTCGCCCGGGGGCTATGATCCCGTGCCGGAACCCCGTCTGTCCGCCCATTCGCATCGATCCCGGAAATAGTCGCGCTCATGGATAACTTGCGTCCCCTTTTGTGGCTCAGCCTGGCCTTCGTCCTGTTCCTGATGTGGCAGGCCTGGAATCAGGATTACGGCACCCCTGCGGAACCCGAGACCGCCGAGCAGGAAGTCGAGGATCCCGAGGCGCGCCCCGAGGACGTGCCCGATGCCCCGCAGTTCGAGGACGAGGATGATCCCCGCGCCGCGGCCGAGGACGAGCCCGATCTCAGCCCGATCCAGGAGCCGGATCGCCGCCAGTTCACCGTTCGTACCGACAAGCACGAACTGCTGATCGATACCCGTGGCGGCACTATCCTGCGGGCTGATCTCCTCCAGTATCCGCGCGACCTTCAGGACGACCCGCTGGTGCCCGTGCGCCTGTTCGACCACCGTGTGCGGGGCTATGTCGCCCAGAGCGGCCTGACGCACGACCGCGTCAACGATCGGGCGATGGAAGGCCGGGCCCCCTCGCACCACGCCAACTTCGAGGTCGAAGGCGATCATTTCGAGATGGCCGAGGGCGACGATACCCTCCAGGTGCCGATGCGCTGGGTCTCGGACGATGGCGAGATCGAGGTCATCAAGACCTACACCTTTACCCGCGGGACCCACCTGATCGAGGTGGATTACGAGGTCCGCAACCAGGGCGATTCCACCTGGAGCGGACGCCAGTATCGCCAGCTGCGCCACGGGCCAACCCCGGATCGCGAATCCTGGTGGTTGTACACCTTTACCGGCGCGGCCTACTACGACGGCAGCTACCAGCGCGAGCGCTTCGAATCGCTCGCCGATGACCCGATCCAGCAGCGCTTGCATGGCGGCTGGGTGGCGATGATCCAGCACTATTTCGTCTCCGCCTGGGTTCCGGGCGAGGACGAGGTGAACGCCCTGTACGCGCGCGCCGTGCCCGGCGAAGTCGGCGAGGAATACCTGATCGGCCTGCACTCGGCCGAGCCCCTGACTGTGCGCCCGGGCGAAAGCGGGCAGCTGCAGACGCGCCTGTGGGTCGGGCCGAAGCTGCAGGATGAACTCTCCGAGATCGCCCAGGGGCTGGAACTGACCGTCGACTACGGGATGTTCACCTTCCTGGCCAAGCCGCTGTTCTGGCTGCTGGACCTGATCCACAGCGTCGTCGGGAACTGGGGCTGGTCGATCGTGCTGCTGACCATCCTGATCAAGATCGCGTTCTTCAAGTTGTCCGCGACCAGCTACCGCTCCATGGCGCGCATGCGCAAGGTCGCGCCCAAGCTGCAGGCACTGAAGGAGCGCTACAAGGACGACAAGCAGCGCATGAACCAGGCGCTGATGGACCTCTACAAGAAGGAGAAGATCAACCCGCTGGGTGGCTGTCTCCCGATCCTGGTCCAGATCCCGGTGTTCATCGCCCTGTACTGGGTGCTGCTGGAGAGTGTGGAACTGCGCCAGGCCCCGTGGTGGCTGTGGATCCAGGATCTGTCCTCGCGTGATCCGTACTTCATCCTGCCGATCCTGATGGGCGTGTCCATGTTCGTGCAGTACAAGCTGAACCCGCCGCCGATGGACCCGGTGCAGCAGAAGATCTTCATGGCGCTGCCGTTCGTGTTCACCGTGTTCTTCGCCTTCTTCCCGGCGGGCCTGGTGCTGTACTGGTTCACCAACAACCTGTTCTCCATCGCCCAGCAGTGGTACATCACGCGCAAGATCGAGGGCGGCGAGGACCCGGACAAGCAGAAGAGCTGACCGGGCCGTGACCGTGGCGGATACCATCGTCGCGGTTGCCACCCCGCCGGGGGTCGGCGGCATCGGCGTGGTCCGCCTGTCGGGCCCCGAGGCACTGACGATCGCGCGGCGCCTGACCGGGCGCGACCGCCTTCGACCGCGCCATGCCCACTACGGCCGCCTCCTCGATCCGGGCAGCGGCGAGGCGATCGACGATGGCCTGATCCTCTATTTCCCCGCGCCTCATTCCTACACCGGCGAGGACGTGATCGAGTTGCAGGGCCACGGCAGCCCGGTGCTGCTGGAGGCGCTCGTCGCGGCATCAGTCGATCTCGGCGCCCGCCGCGCGCGGCCGGGCGAATTCACCGAACAGGCCTTTCTGAACGGCCGCCTCGACCTCGCGCAGGCCGAGGCCGTCGCCGATCTGATCCATGCCCAGACGGCCCAGGCCGCGCGCCTGGCCCGCTCCAGCCTCGATGGCGCGCTGGCCGCGGAGCTGGAGCCGGTCTCCCGGGCCATCCGCGACATGCGCGTGATCATCGAGGCCGAGATCGACTTCGGCGAGACCGACCTCGAATCCGAGGCCGCCCCGGATATCGCCCGGCGGGCGGAGAACCTGCACACGACTATCCTTGCGCTCCTCGAGCGTTTGCGCCCGGCCCGCTACTTCGCCCAGGGCCTGCGTCTGGCCCTGGTGGGTGCCCCGAATGTCGGCAAGTCCAGCCTGATGAATCGCCTGGCCGAGAGCGAGGTGGCGATCGTCACCGACCGCCCCGGGACCACCCGCGACGTGCTGCGCTCACCCATCGCCATTCACGGCATCCCGGTCGAGCTGATCGATACCGCCGGCTTGCATGCCAGCGACGATCCCGTAGAGCGGATCGGCATGCAGCGCGCCCGCGAGGCGGCGACCGGGGCCGACCTGATCCTGGAGCTGCGGGATCTGACCCGGCCGGACGCCGTCCCCGATCTGGAGGCCCCGCCCGAGATCCCGCGGCTCACGGTCTGGAACAAGCAGGACTGCGTTGGGGATTCCCGACCTGCAGAGGGGATCGTCATCTCGGCGCGCACGGGCGCGGGCATCGATGAACTGAAGCAGGCGATCGTCGAGCGGCTGGGTGCCGGCGAGGGCGGGCAGCAGCGCTTCAGCGTGCGGGCCCGCCATCTCGATGGCCTGCGCCTTGCGGCGCTGCATCTGGGTGGTATCGAGGCCAGTGCTGCACCCGACCTGATCGCCGAGGAGCTGCGCCTGGCCGAGGCCGCGCTGGATGCCCTGCTGGGTCGCCAGGACCACGAGGCCCTGCTCGGCGAGATCTTCGCCGGCTTCTGCATCGGCAAGTGATGGCGTAGCAAAACCCTGATCCATGTATACGCTCGCCTTGTTACCCCAGGATTCCGCGATCCCGTTGCGGCCGCTTCGATGCCGCCGCCACTCCTGCTAAACTGCTGATTTTACGTTTTCGGGCCGACCATCGGTCGGGCTTATAGAGGTCATGGCAGAAGAATTCGATGTCATCGTGATTGGCGGCGGACACGCCGGCACCGAGGCCGCACTGGCCGCGGCGCGCGCGGGTGCGCGCACGCTGCTGCTGACCCACAACATCGAGACCATCGGCCAGATGAGCTGCAACCCGGCGATCGGCGGCATCGGCAAGGGCCACCTGGTGAAGGAGATCGATGCCCTGGGGGGCGTGATGGCGCGTGCGGCGGATGCCGCCGGCATCCATTTCCGCATCCTCAATCGGCGCAAGGGCCCGGCGGTGCGCGCAACCCGCGCCCAGTCCGACCGGCAGCTCTATCGCCAGGCCATTCGCCAGCTCGTGGAGGCCGAGCCGAATCTCGAGATCTTCCAGCAGCCGGTGGCCGACATCACCATGGAGGGCGATCGCGTGACCGGCGTGGTCACCGAGGCCGGCATTGCGTTCCAGGCCCGCGCCGTCGTGCTGACGGTGGGGACCTTCCTGAATGGTCAGATGCATACCGGGCTCACCCAGCAGCCGGGCGGCCGCGCGGGCGATCCGCCGAGCGTGCGCCTGGCCGCGCGCCTGCGCGAGATGGCCTTTGCGGTCGGGCGCCTGAAGACCGGAACCCCGCCGCGCATCGACGGGCGCAGCGTCGATTTTTCGCGCCTCGAGGTGCAGCCGGGCGATGACCCGCGCCCGGTGTTCTCGTTCACCGGCTCCGCCGACGACCACCCGGCCCAGCGCCCCTGCCATATTGCGCGCACGAGCGAGAAGACCCATGACTTGATCCGGGCGAACCTCGATCAGGCCCCGATGTATTCCGGCCAGATCGACAGCACCGGACCGCGCTACTGCCCCTCGATCGAGGACAAGGTCGTGCGCTTTGCCGACAAGAGCAGCCACCAGGTCTTCGTCGAGCCGGAAGGGCTGACCACCCACGAGCTCTACCCGAACGGCATCTCCACCTCCCTGCCCTATGCGATCCAGGTGCCGCTGGTGCAGAGCATCAAGGGCTTCGAGCACGCCCGCATTACCCGTCCGGGCTACGCGATCGAGTACGACTACTTCGACCCGCGCGGCCTGCGCCCGTCGCTGGCCACGCGCGAGGTCGCCAATCTGTTCTTCGCCGGGCAGATCAACGGCACCACCGGATATGAAGAGGCCGCCGCCCAGGGCCTGGTCGCCGGGCTCAATGCCGCCCGCCTGACCCGGGACGCCGAACCCTGGATCCCGCAGCGTTCCGAGGCCTACATCGGCGTGCTGATCGACGACCTGGTCACCCGCGGCACACAGGAGCCCTACCGTATGTTCACCTCGCGCGCCGAGTACCGGTTGCTGCTGCGCGAGGACAACGCGGATCTGCGCCTGACCCCGATCGGCCGCGAGTACGGCCTGGTCGACGATGCCCGCTGGGCACGGTTCGAGCGCCGCGCCGCGGCGATCGAGTCGGAGATGGGCCGGCTGGCCCAGACGCGGCCGGACCGCGATCAGCGCACTCGCCCGGCCCTGGCCGAGCTCCTCGGCAAGGCCCCGGAACCGGATGCCACGCTGCTCGATCTGCTGCGCCGGCCGGAGGCCGACTATGACGGGTTGATGCAGGCCCTCCCGGAGCTGGATGCGGGCTGCACGCCGGACGTGCGCGAGCAGGCGGAGATCCAGGCCAAATACGCCGGGTACATCGAGCGCCAGCAGGCCGAGGTCGCACGCCAGGCGAAGGCCGACCAGACGGCGCTGCCGGATAACCTCGACTACGCGCGGGTACATGGCCTGTCCAACGAGATCCGCCAGAAGCTCGCCGAATTCCGACCGCATACGCTGGGCCAGGCCCAGCGCATCCCGGGCGTAACCCCGGCTGCGCTGTCCGCCCTGGCCGTACACCTGAAACAGCGCGCCAGTGGCGAGTAACGACTGGCGCGCGGCGCTGGGCGCCGTGGCCGACGAGTGGGCGCTGGACAGTGCGGCCATCGAGGCCCTGGCGGTCTATCTGGAGCAGCTCGGGCGCTGGAACCGGGTGCACAACCTGACCGCCGTGCGCGACCCCGAGCAGTGGATCCCCCGACACATCCTCGACAGCCTGACCCTGCGCCCGTATCTTCACGGGGACCGCATCCTGGATGTCGGGACGGGCGCCGGCCTGCCGGGCTTCGTGCTGGCCGCCTGCGAGCGCGCGCGCGATTTCTGCCTGCTGGACAGCGCGGCCAAGCGTATCCGCTTCCTGCGCAACGTGATCGGGCTGGCCGGCCTGACCCGCGTCGAGGCCGTGCACAAGCGGATCGAGGATTTCCGACCCGCCGCGCCCTACACCACGGTGCTGGCGCGGGCATTCAAGGCCCCGGCAGACATGGTGGCGCGCGTCGCACCGCAGGTGGCCACGGGCGGGCGGGTGCTGGCCATGCTCGGGCAGCGATCGGTGGCGGACGCGCCGCTGCCGACCCCATGGTCGTACCGGAGTGTGGACCCGGTTACCATTCCCGGCGAGACCGCCGAGCGGCACATCGCCATTATCGAGAGAGCCGACACGTGACCGATACGCTGGCCATCACCAATCAGAAGGGCGGGGTGGGCAAGACCACGACCTGCGTGAACCTCGCCGCCTCGCTTGCCCGGCTGGGCAAGCGCGTGCTGGTCGTGGACCTCGACCCGCAAGGCAATGCCACCACCGGTTCCGGCGTCGACAAGCACGCCGACGATCCGACCTCCTGCGAGGTGCTGCTGGGCCAGGCCACGGTACCGGAGGCGGCCCATCGCGTGGAAGGCGGTTTCGATCTGGTGCCGGCGAACGGGGACCTGACCGTGGCCGAGGTGCGATTGATGGACCAGGAGCGACGCGAGTACCGCATGCGCGAGGCGCTGACCCCGGTGGCCGCCGATTATGACCACATCCTGATCGACTGCCCGCCCTCGCTGAACCTCCTGACGGTCAACGGGCTGGTGGCCGCCGACGGGGTCGTGATCCCGATGCAGTGCGAGTACTACGCGCTCGAAGGCCTGACCGCGCTCATGCGCACGATCGAAAGCATCCAGAAGGGCCCGAACCCGCAGCTGCGCATCGCCGGGCTGCTGCGCACCATGTTCGATCCGCGCAACCGACTGTCCGGTGACGTGTCCGACCAGCTCACCGGCCATTTTGGCGAACGGGTGTTCCGGACTGTGATCCCGCGCAACATCCGTCTGGCCGAGGCCCCCAGCTTTGGTCAGCCGGCCTTGTTGTATGATGCCTCTTCGCGCGGGGCGGTGGCCTACCTCGCGCTGGCCGGCGAGATGCTGCGCCGCTGATCGCGCCCAGGGAAACACTGATTAATGCACACGCTCGCGTTGGCACCCCAGGTTTTCCGAGACAAGGCGCGTCGTGCAGCGGGTAGTGGTTCTACCCGTCCGTTTTCGATTGATTCGGGGCGCAACGCAGAATCGGGGAACCTGGGGTGCCAACCCCGAAGGGGCTCGGCCGCCCGTTGTTATCGCAAACGGGCGCGCGCACGGCGTTGCGGTTCCCTTGTGCAGAATGCTGCACGGCAGTCACCGCGCCTTGTTCGCACGCAAAAGCGACTCGAGCGCGAGCGCGTGCATTAATCAGTGTTTCCCTAGACGAGCAGGACTGAAACGATGGCAAAACGTGGACTGGGCCGCGGGCTCGATGCCCTCCTGTCGGGGGCACAGAGCGGCGGCGACGAGAGCGACTCCCTGGCGCAACTGCCGATCGAGCAGATCCGCCGCGGTCAGTATCAGCCGCGCGTGCATATGTCCGAGCCCGCGCTTGCGGAGCTCGCCGAATCGATCCGCGCCCAGGGCATTGTCCAGCCGGTGGTCGTGCGTCGGGTCGAAGGTGGCTTCGAGCTGATCGCCGGCGAGCGCCGCTGGCGCGCCGCCCAGATCGCGGGACTGGAGAGTGTGCCCGCCGTGGTCCGCGACATCCCGGACCAGGCCGCGGCCGCGATGTCGCTGATCGAGAATATCCAGCGCGAGGACCTGAACCCGCTGGAAGAGGCCCAGGCCATCCGGCGCCTGATCGACGAATTCGAGATGACCCACCAGGCGGCCGCCGATGCGGTCGGCCGTTCGCGCACCTCCGTCACCAACCTGCTGCGTCTGCTCGAGCTGCACGACGTGGTCAAGGAACACGTGAACGAGGGCCGGCTGGAGATGGGTCATGCCCGTTCGCTGCTGGCCCTGCCGCTGGACGATCAGCCGGGTGTGGCCGCGACGGTCGTCAAGCGCGACATGACCGTTCGTGCCACCGAACAACTGGTCAAGAAGGTACTCTCGGCGCAGCCGGAACCGCGCAAGGAGGCCGGCCCCTCGCCCGAGGTCAGGCAACTCGAAAGCCGTCTGTCCGACCGCCTCGGGGCGCCCGTTCAGGTCCGGTACAACCGTCAGGGCAAGGGCCGGCTGGTCATCGAATACAACAGCCTCGACGAACTCGACGGCATCCTCGAACACATCCAGTAGACTGCCCGCCCGCCTGCCCCAAAGCCCTTCGCCACAAGGCTTTGGGCGACCCATAACGGTTTGACCTAATAGAAGGGTGCACTTATAATGCGCGCACTTTTTGGGAGAGGGGTGGGTGTGCCCATCCGCTGAATGACACCGCGACGCTACAGACACGCCCTACAATCGCTTGGTCTGCAGCTCGCCCTGACGCTGATACTGTCGGGCCTTCTTCTGGCCCTGTTCCCCCCGATCGTGGCGATCTCGGCCGTGGTCGGCGGTATGACCGCGACTCTCGGCAATGCCGTGGCCGCGGTCGTTGTGTTTCGAGCCTACCGTTCCGATCAGGTGGGCTCACTCACGGCGCGCATGATGGGCGCCGAGCTGGGACGACTCGTAATCATCGCGGTGGCATTCGGGGTGGCGTTCGCTCACCTGGACGAGCCGAATCTGCTGGCTTTGTTCGGCGTCTTCCTCCTGGTGCACCTGGCCCCGCTGTGGTGGCTGCACCGGGTTTCTGATCAAGCAATGACGAGATAACTGCATGGCTTCAGAAAGCGAACTGCCCACGATGGAAGAGCACATTGCTCACCATCTCACCAACCTGACCTTCGGCTATCACCCGGAGCAGGGGCTCGGGATCGCCACCACCAGCACCCAGGCCGCCGAGATGGGTTTCTGGGCCATCCATGTCGATTCGATGCTCTGGTCGATCGGTCTTGGGTTGCTCTTCCTGCTGACGTTCCGCGCCGCGGCCAAGAAGGTTACCGCCGGCGTCCCGGGTGGCTGGCAGAATTTCGTCGAAATGATCATGGACTTCGTCAATGACAACGTCCGTGGTTCCTTCAAGCACAAGAACGACATGGTTGCGCCGCTTGCGCTGACCATCTTTGTCTGGATCTTCCTGCTCAACCTGATGGACCTGGTGCCGGTGGATCTCCTGCCGCACATCGCCTATCTGCTGGGCATCCCGTACTTCAAGATTGTGCCGACCACGGACATCAACGTGACCGCGGGTCTGGCGTTGGGTGTGTTCGTCCTGATCATCTACTACTCGCTGAAGATCAAGGGCCCGGTCGGCTTTATCAAGGAACTGACGGGTATCCCGTTCCAGACCAACATCGTGTTCCTGAAGCCGATCTTCTGGGTGATCAACTTCGTGCTGGAGTTCATCAACCTGCTGGCCAAGCCCGCATCGCTCGCCCTGCGACTGTTCGGCAATCTGTACGCGGCCGAGATGATCTTCATCCTGATCGGCGTGATGTACTCCGCGGGCCTGATCCTGGGTCTGGCTGGCGGCGTGCTGCATGTTGGCTGGGCGATCTTCCACATCCTCGTGGTGCCGCTGCAGGCCTTTATCTTCATGGTGCTGACCGTCGTCTACCTCGACATGGCGTACAGCGAAGACCACTGATCCGATTCACCTTCAAACTGACCGTTTCAACACTCGACTGGAGATACAAAAATGGAAATGGCTAACGCTCTGATCGTCCTGGCTGGCTCGCTGCTTCTGGGTCTGGCCGCTGTCGGCGCCGCCATCGGCGTGGGTACCCTGGGTGGTCGCTTCCTGGAAGGCGCCGCGCGTCAGCCCGAGCTGATCCCGATGCTCCGCACCCAGTTCTTCATCGTGATGGGTCTGACCGACGCCGTGCCGATGATCGGCGTGGGTATCGGCCTGTACGTTCTGTTCGCCCTGGGTTAACAAGGCTGAGCGAGTCCCGAGGTCCCCTCCACTCGTCAACCTGAGGTAGCAGGATGAATATCAATCTGACCATCATCGGCCAGCTCCTCGCGTTTGCGGTCTTCGTGTGGTTCACGATGCGCTACGTTTGGCCGCCCATGTCCGCCGCCCTGGAAGAGCGCCGCAAGAAGATTGCGGACGGCCTGGCTGCCGCCGAACGCGGCGAAAAGGAACAGGAGCTCGCCCAGGAGCGAGCGACCGCGGTGATCAAGGAGGCCAAGCAGCAGGCCAACGAGATCATGGCCTCTGCGCAGAAGCGGGCCACCGAGCTGGTCGAGGAAAGCAAGACCACCGCGCGCGAGGAAGGCGAGCGGATCAAGGAACAGGCGCACTCCGAAATCGAGCAGGAGATCAACCGCGCGAAGGAAGAGCTGCGCAAGCAGGTCTCCCAGCTGGCGGTTGCCGGTGCCGAGCAGATCCTGGCCAAGGAGATCGATGCCAAGGCCCATGGCGATCTGCTGAAGAAGCTCGCGGCCAAGCTCTAAGGAGACGTTATGTCAGACCTGATTTCGGTCGCCCGACCCTACGCCCGCGCCGCGTTCGAGCGGGCCCAGGAGAAAAACGATCTCGCTGGCTGGGCCGAGCAGCTCGAGTTGCTGGCCGCGATCGCCCGGGACTCGCAGATGCACAGTCTCCTCTCCAACCCGCGGCTCCCGCGTGCCGATCGCGCGCAGCTCGTGCTGGATGTGGCCGGCGACAAGGTCGGCCCCGAGGCCGGCAACCTGGTTCGGCTGCTGGCCGAAAACGGTCGCCTGCCCGCGCTGCCTGCTGTGTTTGATGCGTTCTCCACGATGAAGGCCGACGCCGAAAAGCGCGTGCACGCCGACGTAATCGCCTTCCGCAAGCTCACGCAGGCGCAGGAGAAAGAAATCCACGATGCCCTGGCCAAGGGCCTGGGCTGCGAAGTCGATCTCGAGTGTTCGGTCGACAGCTCCCTGCTCGGGGGAGCCATCATCCGCGCCGGCGACCTGGTAATCGACGGCTCCGTGCGAGGCCAGCTGAACCGCCTGGCTGCCAATTTGAGTCGCTAAGAGGATATTTAACATGCAACTGAATCCCTCCGAGATCAGTGATCTGATCAAACAGCGCATCGAGAAATTCGATGCCTCCTCCGAGGCCGCCAACGAGGGCTCCGTGGTCAGCCTGACCGACGGTATCGCTCGTGTGCACGGCCTTGGCGATGTCATGCAGGGCGAGATGATCGAGTTCCCCGGCGACACCTTCGGCATGGCGCTCAACCTCGAGCGCGACTCTGTCGGCGTCGTGATCCTGGGTGACTACAAGCACATCAAGGAAGGCGATACCGCCAAGTGCACCGGCCGCATCCTGGAAGTGCCGGTGGGCGAGGGCCTGCTGGGCCGCGTGGTCGATTCCCTCGGCCGCCCGATCGACGGCAAGGGTCCGGTAGACACCGGTGTCACCAGCCCGATCGAGAAGATCGCCCCCGGTGTTATCGACCGCCAGTCGGTTGACCAGCCCCTGCAGTCCGGCATCAAGGCGATTGACGCGATGGTCCCGGTCGGCCGCGGCCAGCGCGAGCTGATCATCGGTGACCGCCAGACCGGCAAGACCGCGGTGGCCATCGACGCGATCATCAACCAGAAGGACTCCGGCGTTAAGTGTATCTACGTCGCCGTGGGTCAGAAGGCCTCGTCGGTTGCCTCCGTGGTGGCCAAGCTGGAAGAGGCCGGTGCGATGGAGAACACGATCATCGTCGCCGCCAACGCCTCCGAGTCGGCCGCGATGCAGTTCATCGCCCCGTACGCCGGCTGCGCGATGGGCGAGTACTTCCGTGATCGCGGCGAAGACGCCCTGATCGTCTACGATGATCTGACCAAGCAGGCCTGGGCCTACCGCCAGGTGTCCCTGCTGCTGCGTCGTCCGCCGGGCCGCGAAGCCTATCCGGGTGACGTCTTCTACCTGCACTCGCGTCTGCTGGAGCGCGCCTCGCGCGTGAACGCCGACTACGTCGAGCAGATGACCGACGGCGAAGTGAAGGGCCAGACCGGCTCGCTGACCGCGCTGCCGATCATCGAGACCCAGGCGGGCGACGTCTCCGCGTTCGTGCCGACCAACGTGATCTCGATCACCGACGGCCAGATCTTCCTCGAGACGGACCTGTTCAACTCCGGTATCCGCCCGGCGATCAACGCCGGTCTGTCGGTCTCCCGAGTCGGTGGTTCCGCACAGACCAAGATCATCAAGAAGCTGGGTGGCGGTGTGCGTCTGGCGCTGGCGCAGTACCGCGAGCTGGCCGCGTTCTCGCAGTTCGCCTCGGATCTGGACGAACTGACCCGCAAGCAGCTCGACCGCGGCAAGCGCGTGACCGAACTGATGAAGCAGGGCCAGTACCAGCCGATGTCTATCGGCGACATGGCGTTCTCGCTGTTCGCCGCTAACGAGGGCTACCTCGATGACGTCGAGGCCGAGAAGGTCGTGAGCTTCGAAAAGGAACTGATCTCCTACGCGCGTTCCTCGCAGAAGGACCTGCTTGACGAGATCAACAGCTCTGGCGACTACAACGACTCCATCCAGGAAAAGCTGAAAAAGGCCCTGGAAGAGTTCAAGGCCAAGCACAGCTGGTAACGGGAGCACGCAATGGCGGGCACTAAGGAGATTCGGACGCAGATCAAGAGTATCCAGAATACTCAGAAGATCACCAAGGCCATGGAGATGGTCGCCGCGTCCAAGATGCGCAAGGCCCAGGACCGCATGGAGGAGTCCCGGCCTTACGCCCAGAAGATCCACGACGTGATCGGTCACGTCGCGATGGCCAATGCGGAGTACAAGCATCCGTTCATGGTCGAGCGCGACGTGAAACGCGTGGCGCTGATCATCGTCTCGACCGATCGCGGTCTTTGCGGCGGGTTGAATACCAACCTGTTCAAGAAGGCCGTCGGCGAGATGCGGCGCTATCGCGAAGAGGGCGTCGAGGTCGACCTGTGCGTGATCGGCAACAAGGCGCTGCAGTTCTTCAAGCGCCTGGGTGGCAATATCGTGGCCGAGGCGCGCGATCTGGGCGACCGCCCGCACATCACGGACCTGATCGGCTCCATCAAGGTCGTGCTGGACAACTTCCGCGACGGCAAGGTCGATCGCGTCGTGCTGCTGGAAAACAAGTTCGTCAACACGATGACCCAGCAACCGGAGGCGACCCAGCTCCTGCCGACCGCGCCGAGCAAGGACGAGTCCCTGAAGCATCACTGGGACTACATCTACGAGCCGGATACGGTTCCCGTGATGGATACCCTGCTCGAGCGTTATGTCGAGTCGCTGATCTACCAGGCAGTGGTCGAGAACGTGGCCTGCGAAATGGCCGCGCGCATGGTCGCGATGAAGTCCGCCTCCGACAACGCCGGCACGATGATCAAGGACCTGCAGCTCGTCTACAACAAGGCGCGCCAGGCCGCGATTACCCAGGAGATCTCCGAGATCGTCAGCGGCGCGGCTGCGGTCTAGCGCCCGCCGGCACGATTCGATCGGCTCGGCACGAATTACGACTTACGAGGATGAACAAATGAGTTCCGGAAAAATTGTCGAAATCATCGGCGCCGTCGTGGACGTGGAGTTCCCCCACGGCGAAGTGCCCAAGGTCTACGACGCTCTGACCCTGGAGAACGGCCTGACCCTGGAAGTCCAGCAGCAGCTGGGTGACGGCGTCGTGCGTACGATCGCCATGGGGACCACCGAGGGTGTGAAGCGTCAGACCCCGGTCACCGCGACCGGCAAGCCGATCTCCGTGCCGGTCGGCAAGGGGACCCTGGGCCGCGTGATGGACGTCCTTGGCCGCCCGGTGGACAACGCCGGCGACGTAGAGGCCCAGGAGACCTGGTCGATCCATCGTGCCGCCCCGACCTTCGACGAGCAGGCGGGCTCCACCGAGCTGCTGGAAACCGGCATCAAGGTTATCGATCTGCTGTGCCCCTTCGCGAAGGGCGGCAAGGTCGGCCTGTTCGGCGGTGCCGGCGTGGGCAAGACCGTGAACATGATGGAGCTGATCCGCAACATCGCGATCGAGCACTCCGGTTACTCCGTGTTCGCCGGTGTGGGCGAGCGTACCCGTGAAGGGAACGACTTCTACCACGAGATGAAGGACTCCAACGTCCTCGACAAGGTGGCCCTGGTTTACGGCCAGATGAACGAGCCGCCGGGCAACCGTCTGCGGGTCGCGCTGACCGGTCTGACCATGGCCGAGTTCTTCCGTGACGAAGGCCGCGACGTGCTGATGTTCATCGACAACATCTACCGCTACACCCTGGCCGGGACCGAGGTCTCCGCGCTGCTGGGTCGTATGCCGTCCGCGGTGGGCTACCAGCCGACCCTGGCGGAGGAGATGGGTGTGCTGCAGGAACGCATCACCTCCACCAAGAAGGGTTCGATCACCTCCATCCAGGCCGTCTACGTGCCGGCGGATGACCTGACCGACCCGTCCCCCGCCACGACCTTTGCGCACCTGGATGCGACCGTCGTGCTGTCGCGTCAGATCGCCGAGCTGGGGATCTACCCGGCGGTGGATCCGCTGGACTCCACCTCGCGCCAGCTGGACCCGCAGATCATCGGGCAGGAGCACTACGACACCGCCCGCGCGGTGCAGGGTACCCTCCAGCGCTACAAGGAGCTGAAGGACATCATCGCGATCCTCGGCATGGACGAACTGTCGGAAGACGACAAGCTGGTCGTGGCCCGCGCGCGCAAGATCCAGCGCTACCTGTCGCAGCCGTTCTTCGTGGCCGAGGTCTTCACCGGTGCGCCCGGCAAGTACGTGTCCCTGAAGGACACCATTCGTGCGTTCAAGGCCATTGTCGCGGGTGAGTACGACCACCTGCCGGAGCAGGCCTTCTACATGGTCGGCACCATCGAGGAAGCCGTCGAGAAGGCCGAGAAGCTCGGCTAAGGAGTGAGCAGCATGCCCATGACGATGCACGTGGATGTGGTCAGCGCCGAGGAGTCCATCTACTCCGGCACCGCGCTGATGATCGCGGCCCCGGCCGAGGGTGGCGAGGTTGGCGTTTATGCCGGCCATACGCAGATGCTGGCCCGCCTGAACCCGGGCGAGCTGCGCATCCAGGAAAAGGAAGGCGCCGATCCGCAACCGGTGTTCGTCTCGGGCGGTATCCTTGAGGTCCAGCCTTACCATGTGACCGTATTGGCGGACACGGCGGTGCGGGCCAAGGATCTGGACGAGGCCGAGGCGCTTGAGGCGAAGAAGCGTGCGGAAGAGGCCCTGGAAAACTCCAAGGCCGATTTCGACTACGCCAAGGCCCAGGCGGAACTCGCGGAGGCTGCCGCCCGCCTGCAAATGATCCAGAAGTTGCGCCGGCAGTAATCCGGCAAATTGCGACGGATGACCGACCCCAAGGGCCAACCAACTGTGTTGGCCCTTTATGATTGTACCCATGCCTGAAACGACACCCCTTCATATCGCGGTCCTTGCGGCCGGCAAGGGGACGCGCATGCGGTCCCGCCTCCCCAAGGTCCTGCAAACCCTGGCCGGACGTCCCTTGCTGGCCCATGTACTCGAACGCGTCGCGCCCTTCGAGGCTGCGGCCCTCCACGTCGTGGTCAGCCACGAACAGGAACGGGTCCGTGCCGCTTTTGCCGATCACCACCCCGTTATCGACTGGATTGACCAGGGCGAGCCACGCGGTACCGGGCACGCTGTGTTCCGCGTGCTCCAGGAGATCCCGGATCCCGCGCGGGTCCTGGTTACCTACGGGGACGTGCCGCGGATTCCGGTCGCTGACCTGGAGGCCTGTGTCCGGGGCGAGGGCGTGACGGTGCTGGCGGCGCAAGTCGCGGACCCGAGTGGCTACGGGCGCCTGATCCTGGACCCTTCCGGCGGGCTCGAGCGTATTGTCGAGCACAAGGAGGCCACTGCCGCCGAGCGGGCGGTGGACCTGATCAATACCGGAGTACTCGCCGCTCCCGCGGGTGATTTGCGCCGCTGGCTGACAGCCTGTGAACCGGACGCGGCCGGGCCTCGGGAGTGGTACCTGACGGACATCGTTGCGCAGGCGCGCGCGGAAGGGCGAGGTGTCGACGTGGTCCGCAGCAGCGACCCGGCCGCCGTACTGGGTGTGAACGACCGCGAGCAACTGGCCGTTCAGGAGCGCCTGCACCAGGCGGAGCAATGCGCACGCATGATGCAGGAGGGCCTCTGCGTGGCGGATCCCGCACGTCTGGATGTGCGCGGTGTCCTGAAATTCGGACAGGACTGCGCGATCGACGTGAACGTCGTGATCGAGGGCACGGTCACCCTGGCGGACGATGTCTATATTGGCCCCGGCTGCGTGCTGCGCGATTGCGATATTGGATCCGGCACGCAGATCGCGGCACACAGTGTCCTGGAAGGTGTGCGCATCGGCGATGGCGCGAACGTCGGACCGTTTGCCCGCCTGCGACCGGGGACCGAACTGGGCCCCGGCGCGCGCGTCGGCAATTTTGTCGAGATCAAGAACGCCACGCTGGGTCCCGGCGCGAAAGCCAACCACCTGACCTACGTCGGGGACGCGAGCGTCGGGGCCGGAGCGAACCTGGGGGCAGGAACGATCACCTGCAACTATGATGGTGCGAACAAGCATCGCACCGAGATCGGCGAGCGTGCGTTCATCGGCTCGAATACAGCCCTGGTGGCGCCCATTCGCATCGGCGATGATGCGACGGTGGGCGCGGGCTCGACTTTGTCGGACGACGTGGACCCGGGCGCGCTGGCGTTGACCCGCGCCCGACCGCGCATCATTCAGGACTGGCCGCGACCCAAAAAGAAATCCGACTAGGGAAACAATGATGAATGTACGCATTCGCGTTGGTACCCCAGGTTTTCCGAGACAAGGCGCGTCGTGCAGCGGGTAGTGGTTCTACCCGCCCGTTTTTGATGGATTCGGGGCGCAACGCAGGATCGGGGAACCTGGGGTACCAACCCCACCATTTAATAAACGAAGGGGCTCGGCCGCCCGTTGTTATCGAAAACGGGCGTGGGAACGGCGTTGCGGTTCCCTTGTGCAGAATGACTGCACGGCAGTCGCCGCGCCTTGTTCGCACGCAAAAGCGACTCGAGCGCGAGCGTGTACATTCATCATTGTTTCCCTGAGGAGTTTGCATGTGCGGTCTGCTGGCAGGCATTGGTGAGCGCAACCTGGTCCCCATCTTCATCGAGGGTCTGCATCGACTCGAATACCGTGGCTACGACTCCGCCGGCGTAGCCGTCGTCGCCGACCATGCGGTGCGCGCGGTGCGCGCCGTCGGCAAGGTGGCCGCGCTCGAGGAACAGATCCAGGCTGGGGGGCTGCAGGGGCCGGTCGGGATCGCGCATACGCGCTGGGCCACGCACGGCCCACCCAACGAGGTGAATGCGCATCCCCACCGCTCGCGCGACGGCCGTGTGGCCATTGTGCACAACGGCATTATCGAAAATCATGCGGCTTTGCGCGCCGATCTCGATGCAGCCGGCTGGTCCTGTGTCTCCGCGACCGACAGCGAGGTGATCGCCCACCGCCTCGAGCAGCTCCTGGTGGATGGGGCCTCCCCGATGGCCGCCATGCGCCGCGTCTGCTCGGAACTGGAGGGCGCCTACGCCCTCGCGGCGGTGTTCGCCGATTGCCCGGACGAGCTGATCGTCGCGCGCTCCGCCAGCCCCCTGATCCTGGGGCTGGGGATCGGCGAGTTCTTTGCGGCCTCGGACGTCCAGGCACTGCTGCCGGTCACCCAGCGTTTTGTCGATCTGGAAGACGGGGACGTCGCACGGCTCACGCGTGCCGGTGTGGAAATCCAGGATGTTCACGGCCAGCCTGTGGAACGTGCCATTCGTGAGGCACGCACTCAGGCGAGCATCGCCGATCGTGGCGAGTATCGTCACTTCATGCTCAAGGAGATCTACGAGCAGCCCCACGCCCTTGAGGAGACGCTTTCCGGCCGTCTGGGCGAGGATGCCGTGCTCGAGAATATCCTGGGCCCCGGTAGTGACGAGCGCCTGACCGACGTCGGCGCCGTCCAGATTGTGGCCTGCGGTACGAGTTACCACGCGGGGCTGGTGGCCGCCCACTGGATCGAAGAGCACCTGGGCCTGCCCGCCCGCGTCGACGTGGCGAGCGAATACCGCTATCGGCGCCATGTCCTCGCCCCGGGCACGCTGCTGGTCGTGATCTCCCAGTCGGGGGAAACCGCTGACACCCTGGCCGTTCTGCGCCAGTCCCAGGAAGAGCCTTTCCTGGCACGCCTGGCGATCTGCAATGTCCCCGAAAGCACCATGGCCCGTGCGGCCGATCTGGTGCTGATGACCCATGCCGGCCCCGAGATCGGGGTCGCATCGACCAAGGCCTTTACCACCCAACTGGCCGCGCTCGCCACGCTCGTGCTGCTCCTGGGGCAGACTGCCACCGCCGCCCGCATGACCGCCGAGGAACGCACGGCCGCTGTCACTGCCCTGCGCAGTCTGCCCGATCAGGTGGCGCGCATCCTGGCCCTGGACGGTCCGATTGCGCGCATCGCCGAGGACCTCCTCGAGCGGCAACATGCCCTGTTCCTGGGGCGGGGTGCCTATTTCCCCATCGCACTGGAAGGCGCGCTCAAGCTGAAGGAGATCTCCTATATCCACGCGGAGGCCTATCCCTCGGGCGAGCTGAAGCACGGCCCACTGGCGCTGGTCGACACCGAGATGCCCGTGGTCGCCGTGGCCCCTGACGATGCGCAGCTGGAGAAACTCTCCAGCAACTTGCAGGAGGTGCGCGCCCGTGGGGGGCAGTTGATCGTGATTGGCGAGTCCAGCGCCGCTCGCACCCTGGCCCCGGAGGACATCTGGATCGGCCTGCCTCAGAGCGAACCCCTCAGCCCCTGGTTGGCACCGGTTCTGCTGACGGTACCCTTGCAATTGCTGGCTTACCATACGGCCGTGCTCAAGGGCACGGATGTCGACCAGCCGCGCAACCTGGCGAAATCGGTGACGGTTGAATAGCGCCCCCCGCCTGGCACTACCGGACTTTCTATCAGGAAACGCTTGTATTCGCCCGGCGGGTCGGCTAGATTCGGGCGCGCTTGAATAACCGTACGATCAGGAGTACCCCATGGATCAGCAAGAGCTCAACAACCGTTGCGTCACCCTGTTTCAGTCCCCGCGTATCCAGACCAAGCTCTGGAATCCGCGCATGTTCTGGAACGTTGGCCGCAAGCTGAATGTGACCCCCGACGAACTGACCGAGCCGAAGGTCGACCTCTGCGAGCTCGAGGTGATGCTGTCCGCGGCTGCCTATGAGCCGTCCCAGTGCGCCGACAACCTGAACGACCGCGAAACCGGTCGCGCCGACTTCATCCGTCGGGCTGTGCAGTCTGGCCAGCGTCCGTTTCTGCGTCGCGCCGCCTGATCCGGTCTCCTGACTGGTGATGTCGAAGACCCGGCCCTTGTGCCGGGTCTTTTGTTTGGCGTGTCAGCCACGCGTCTCCAGCCAGAAGGTCACCGGGCCGTCGTTGACCAGGCTGACCTGCATGTCCGCACCGAAGCGGCCGCTGGCGACCCCCGGGTGTGAACCCCGCGCCTGAGCCACCAGGTATTCGAACAGGGCCTGCCCGTGCTCCGGGCTGGCGGCGGTCGTAAAGCTCGGACGCATCCCCTTGCGCGTATCCGCGGCCAGCGTGAACTGCGGCACCAGTAGCAGACCACCGCCAGTGTCCTGGAGGCTTCGATTCATGCGCCCCTCGTCATCCGTGAACACGCGATACCCGAGCATGCGCTCCAGCAGCCGTTTCGCCGCCGATTCGTTGTCCTGTGGTTGCACCGCGACCAGCGCCAGCAGCCCCGGCCCGACCGCGCCGACGCGCTCACCACCGATGTCTACCGCGGCCTCGGTCACCCGCTGAATCAGGGCGATCACGTCGTGGTTGCCCCGGTCCTGCCCGCGACCTGCCCTTTAAGTTCGTCGGCCAGCGTGTCGGTCGCAGCGACCAGCTCGCGCACGATGCCGGTCTCGGCCGCGGAGTGCCCGGCATCGGCGACGATTGCCAGGCGTGCCTGCGGCCACGCCCGATGCAGCTCCACCGCCTGCTCCACCGGGCACACTACGTCGTAGCGCCCGTGCACGATCCAGCCCGGTATGTCGCGCAGGCGCGGTGCGTCGCGCAGCAACTGATCCGGTTCCAGGAAGGTGTCGTGCATGAAGTAGTGGCATTCCAGCCGCGCCAGGCTCACGGCCACGTCCGGGTCTTCAAAGTGCGCGATCACGTCGTCGTTCGGGATCAGGCAGGAGGCGTGTCCTTCCCAGCCCGACCAGGTGCGGGCAGCCGCTCGGCGGATTTCGGGATCTGTGTCGGTCAGCCGCCGGTAGTAGGCCCCGACCAGGTCGTCGCGCTCCTCCGGCGGGATGGGCTTCAGGTAGTGCGCCCAGGCCTCCGGGAATAGACGGTCGGCCCCTGACTGGTAGAACCACTGGATATCCCGCGGCCGGCACAGGAATACCCCGCGCAGGATCAGTCCCAGTACGCGATCGGGATGGCTCTGGGCATAGGCCAGCCCCAGCGTCGAGCCCCAGGAACCACCGAACACCGCCCAGCGCTCGATCCCCAGGTGTTCGCGCAGGCGTTCGATATCAGCCACCGCGTGCCAGGTGGTGTTGGCCTCCAGGCTCGCGTGCGGCGTCGAGCGCCCGCAGCCACGCTGGTCGAACAGCACGATGCGGTAACGTTGCGGGTCGTAGAAGCGCCGATGCCACGGCTCGCAGCCCGAGCCCGGCCCGCCGTGCAGGAATACGACCGGGATCCCGTCGGGTGTGCCACATTCTTCAAAGTAGAGCTCGTGGCCGTCACCTACCGCGAGCCTTCCTGTGCTGTGCGGTTCGATCTCCGGGTAAAGGGTGTCCATTGATCAGTGCTTCCCTAGATTGCGGGCCCCGAGTGTCGCCAAAACGCTCGCGCAGGGAAAGTGCGCAGTCCGTCTATTCGTCGATGATCTGTCCCCGGTAGACCCGGCGCCGTTGCGGTTCCACGCGGCGCTCCGGCGTGTCCGGGGCCGCGCTCGGCGGTGCCAGGTGTCCCGAACGGTGTAATTCCGTTCGCAGCGCAAGCGCCGCGGCCCGGGCGGTGCTCGATTGCGAGCGTGAGGCGTAGTCCAGGATGGCCTCCATGAAGTCCGCGTTGGTGACCGACAGCCGCGCCACCGCCGGGAACTCCGCACGCAGGTTCCGGCGCAGCTCGGCGGCCAGACTCAAGCTCTTGCGATCGTGCATACCCGTCCCCAACCGTTGATTCGTCCGTCCATCATCGTATGCAAGCGGGATGCCATGGGTTTGGTCCCGGCTTGGGCGATATGCGCGGGTACCTGTTGCATCCACGGTGTGCAGAAGGGCGTGCCCCTGCACCGACAATGGGCCCCACCCGGCAACCGCTGCGGGTATGGCGGCGCTTGCGAAGCGGGCTTCACCGCCCTATGTTGCGGGCCATGGAAACGCCCACCGTCCCCGCCTCCATCCGCCGCCTGGCCGGCCGTGCCATCGCGGACTTCGACATGATCCGCGAGGGCGACCGCATCTTGGTCGGGTTGTCCGGCGGCAAGGATTCGCTGACGCTGCTGTGGCTGCTGCATGGCCTGGCGCGGCGGGCGCCCGTGCGCTTCGAGGTCGGCGCGGTCACGATCAATCCGGAGATCGAGGGCTTCGAGCCGCAGCAGCTGATGGACTATCTCGGCGGGTATGGCATCCCGTACTACTTCGTCTCCGAGCCGATCGCGGAGCTGGCCGGCGAGCACATGGACAACGACTCGTTCTGCTCCTTCTGCTCGCGCATGAAACGCGGCCTGATGTATCGCACCGCGCGCGAACACGGCTACAACGTGCTGGCCCTCGGCCAGCACCTGGATGACCTGGCCGAGAGCTTCATGATGAGTGCCTTCCACGGTGGCCAGCTGCGCACAATGAAGGCCCACTACGCGATCGACGCGGGCGACCTGCGGGTGATCCGCCCGCTGGTCTATGTGCGTGAACGCCAGACTCGCGATTTCGCCGAGGCCGCCGGGCTGCCGGTGATCCTGGACAACTGCCCGGCCTGCTTCGCGATGCCCACCCAGCGCGAACACATGAAGCAGCTGCTTGCGCAGGAAGAGGCACAGCACCCGCGGTTGTTCCGCAACCTGCGCACCACCCTGAAGCCGCTGATGACCGAGGGCGGCATCCCGCCGCGGACCCTGGCCGACCCACCCGAATCCCGCGATCATGGCCGAACGCCGGCATCTGCGTGACCGGCTGATCGCCGGCGGTCTGCGCCTGCTCGCCCGCCTGCCGCTGCGCGTGAATCATGCGCTGGGCGGGTTGCTCGGCGCGCTGGCCTGGTACTGGCCGACGCGCTCCGCCCGGATCACCGGCCGCAACCTCGAACTCTGTTTCCCGGACAAGGACACCGCCTGGCGCCGTCGGGTCGGGCGTCGATCGCTGATGGCGATGGGCCGGGCGCTGACCGAGTCCCCCTGGCTCTGGCAGGCCTCGCCGCAGACTCTCTCACGACTGGCGGTCGAGCCGCCCCGCTACGCCCGCCTGCGCGAACGCGAGGGCGGGCGGGCACTGTTCCTGTGCGCCCCGCATCTGGGTTCCTGGGAGTTCGCCGGGCTGCAGGCCGCCTGCCACGGGCCGATGGCCACCCTGTTCAGCCCGTTCAAGACCCCCGAGATCGACCGCTGGGTGCGCGAGGCCCGCGCCTCGACCGGCGCGACCCTGGCCCCGGCCGACCGCTCCGGGCTGCGCGTGCTGCAGCAGGCGCGCGATCGCGGCGAGATCATCGGTATCCTGCCCGACCAGAGCCCGAAGGGCGCCTCCGGTACGCATGCACCGTTCTTCGGCCGCCCGGCGCTGACCATGACCCTGCTGCCGCGCCTGCTGCGCGGGCGCGAGGACCATGTCGTGTTCCTGTTCGCCGAACGTCTGCCGAAGGGGCGCGGGTTCCGCTATCACGAGATCGAGGCCGGGCCGGAGGTCGCCGACCGCGACTTTGCCCGCGCGGCGGCCGCGATCAACGCCCATGTGGAGGCCCTGGTCCGGCGCTGCCCGGAGCAGTACAACTGGGCTTACAAGCGTTTCCACCCGGCCCCCGAGGGTCAGCCCAGCCCTTATAGAAGCGCTGAATAAAGCCATCCTGGCTTTCGGAGCCGCACGCGGCGCTACAACGTTCTGTATGTCTTTGCACGGGTAAAGGGGGTTTGCGGCTTGCTTCGGAACCAACCACTACGGTGGCCGGTTCCGGCGGCACGTACCTGTGCCGCCGGGAAACGCCGATAAATCAGCGTTTCCCGGTCGCTGAAACGCGGTCGGGTCGGATCCCGCGCACAAAAAAGCCGCCGGACCCGGAGGTCGCGGCGGCCAGTGCCTCTGGCCCCGAGGGGCCGGAAGCGGATGCCTTACAGGCTGAAGTACATGTCGAACTCGACCGGGTGGGTGGTCATGCGCATGCGCGTGACTTCTTCCATCTTCAGGTCGATGTAGGCATCGATCATGTCGTCGGTGAACACTCCACCCTGGGTCAGGTACTCGCGGTCCTGGTTCAGGGCTTCCAGCGCCTGGTCGAGCGAATGGCAGACCTGCGGGATGCCCTTTTCCTCTTCCGGCGGCAGGTCGTAGAGGTTCTTGTCCATCGCGTCGCCCGGGTGGATCTTGTTCTGGATACCGTCCAGACCGGCCATCAGCATCGCGGCGAACGCCAGATACGGGTTGGCGGTGGAGTCCGGGAAGCGCAGCTCGATGCGGCGGGCCTTCGGGCTCATCACGAACGGGATGCGCAACGACGCGGAACGGTTGCGCGCGGAGTAGGCCAGCATCACCGGCGCCTCGAAGCCCGGCACCAGACGCTTGTAGCTGTTGGTGGACGGGTTGGTGAAGGCGTTCAGCGAGCGGGCGTGCTTGATGATGCCGCCGATGTAGTACAGCGCGGTCTCGGACAGGCCGCCGTACAGGTCACCGGAGAACAGGTTCTTGCCGTCCTTGGACAGCGACTGGTGCACGTGCATGCCGGAGCCGTTGTCGCCGACGATCGGCTTGGGCATGAAGGTCGCGGTCTTGCCGTGCATGTGGGCAACGTTCTGCACCACATACTTCAGGACCTGAACCTCGTCGGCCTTCTGGGTCAGCGTCGCGGGGCCGACACCGATCTCGCACTGGCCAGCGGTGGCCACCTCGTGGTGGTGCACCTCGGTCACGAGGCCCATCTCGGTCATCACTTCGCACATGGTCGAGCGCAGGTCGTGCAGGCTGTCGACCGGCGGGACCGGGAAATAGCCGCCCTTCACGCCCGGGCGGTGGCCGATGTTGCCGTCCTCGTAGACGCGCTCGGAGTTCCAGGAGGCCTCGGAGGAGTCCACTCGGCAGTAGGAGCCGGAAAGGTCGGCACCCCATTTCACGTCGTCGAACACGAAGAATTCGTTCTCCGGACCGAACAGCGCGGTGTCGGCGATGCCGGTGCTCTGCAGGTAGGCCTCGGCACGGCGCGCCAGGGAGCGTGGGCAGCGGTCGTAGCCCTGCATGGTGGCCGGTTCGACCACGTCGCAGCGAATGTTCATGGTCATGTCCTCGAAGAACGGATCGATGACCGCGGATTCCGCGTCCGGCATCAGGATCATGTCGGATTCGTTGATGCCCTTCCAGCCGGAGATCGACGACCCGTCGAACATCTTGCCTTCCTCGAAAGACTCTTCGTCGAGGTCATGGGCCGGCACGGTTACATGCTGTTCCTTGCCCTTGGAGTCGGTGAAGCGGAAGTCGATGAAGCGCACTTCCTTTTCCTGGATCTGCTTCAGCACGTCGGCTGCGGACATGGGAGTCTCCTTAAGGTTTGCTCTTGGTCTTTGGATTCGCCGCATCGATTCGAGGTCGGGCGGCGTTGAAGCGGTTCTATGCAGGCATCATGCCACTTCGCCCGGATGGCCCTGTGACGGAGGTCCAGGGCCTGCCAGACGAGCGCCGAACGTGGCGTTGCACGATATCCGTGCGACATTGGCACCACATTAGTGCATCAAGGCTTTTGTTGCACACCTGTAGTGCACGGGCGGTAGAGGATCTTCACCTCGCCCAACCGCCCCTTGAGGCGCGGGTGGCCTTGCAGCAACTGTGACAGGGTCTCGCCACGCGCGTTCAGGTCCGCAAGCGAAGATGCCCCGTCAAGGCGCAGGGTCAGGGTCAGGTGAATACGCCCGTTCAAATAGTGCAGGGAAAGGTGCTCCAGCGACTCCAGCTCCGGGGCATCCATCCAGGCCTCGCGCACCGCTTCGGCGACATCCGGACGCAGGGGCAGATTCGAGCTGCGCGCCTGCTCCTCGTCGTTCTCCGGGTCAACGTGAACGGTAAAATCGCGCAGGCGCTCGTGGCGCTGCGTGACGGCCCAGTACACAGCATCGGCGATCCGGTGCCCTTCGGAAACCGAGATCATCGGGGCGACCTGAATATGCACATCGGCGACCACGTCGCTCCCGTGACGCCGCGTGCGCAACATGTGCGCATCCTTCACCCCGGGCACTTCCATGATGGTGTGATGGATGCGCAGGACCTCGTCCCGGTCCAGTGCCGTGTCGATCAGTTCGGCGGCGCTGCGTACGATCAGGCGTCCGGCGATATGCAGGATGAACAGGGCGACGATCAGCGCGGCCAGGGCGTCGGCCCACGGGAAGCCTGCGACCGCGGCTCCGACCCCGACCAGCACGAACAGCGACGAGATCGCATCCGTGCGGTGGTGCCAGGCGTTGGCATCCAGCATGCGCGACCCGATCCGTTTCGCGACCCGGTGGGTGTACTGATAAAGCCCTTCTTTGGCCACCAGCGTCAGCACCGCAAAGGCGAGCGCGGCCGGGGCCGGTCCGGTCGCGGCTGCGGTATCCACCAGCCGTTGCCCCGCGGCCCAGGCGATCCCGAGGCCGGCCAGCGCCAGAAACACGCCGACGACCACGGTGGCCAGGGTCTCGATGCGCCCGTGTCCGTAGGGGTGGTCATGGTCGGGCGAGGCGGCGGCCTTGCCGGCGGCGAACAGCACCACACCATCGGTGATCAGGTCCGACAGGGTGTGTACGCCGTCGGCGATCAGGGCCTGCGAGTTCAGCAGCCATCCGCTCAAAAGCTGTGCCAGGGCGAGGAAGGCATTCACCACCGCACCCACAACGGTCACCCGGCGCGTGGCACGGTAGCGCCGGCCGTTTTCTGGCGTGACTGCGGTTTCGGAGTTGGCGTGGGGATTGCTCAGGGCGGCTCTCCCGAAGAGAATCCAGACCCCAGTATGGGCGTGCTTCCGCCACATGCAAGACGCTTGCACGGCCGTCAGCGGTGGCCGCAGCCGGAGCCCGGCCGATATACTGTCTGCTTTGCCCTGATCCGGGACCCCGCATGTCGCAAGAACGCAATCCGTCCAGCAGCCGCCCGACCTTCCAGGACCTGATCCGTCGCTTGCAGGACTACTGGAACGACCACGGCTGCGTGGTCCTGCAGCCCTACGACATGGAGATGGGGGCCGGCACCTTTCATCCGGCGACCTTCCTGCGCTCGATCGGGCCGGAGCCGTGGCGTGCGGCCTATGTGCAGCCCAGCCGCCGTCCGACCGACGGGCGCTACGGCGACAACCCCAACCGCCTGCAGCACTACTACCAGTTCCAGGTGCTGCTGAAGCCGTCGCCACCGGACATCCAGGATCTCTACCTCGGCTCCCTGGAGGCGCTGGGCTTCGACACGCTCACCCACGACGTGCGCTTCGTCGAGGACAACTGGGAATCCCCGACCCTCGGTGCCTGGGGCCTGGGCTGGGAGGTCTGGCTGAACGGCATGGAGGTCACCCAGTTCACCTACTTCCAGCAGGTGGGCGGGCTGGACTGCCACCCGGTCTCCGGCGAGATCACCTACGGGCTGGAGCGTCTGGCGATGTACCTGCAGGGGGTGGAGAGCGTGTTCGACCTGGTCTGGACCGTCGGCCCGGACGACCGCCCGGTGACCTACGGGGATGTCTATCACCAGAACGAGGTGGAGCAGTCCGCCTACAACTTCGAGCACGCCGATCGCGATGCCCTGTTCGCCGCCTTCGATCAGCATGCGAACGAGAGCGACCGCATGATCGAGCTGGGCCTGCCGCTGCCGGCCTACGAACAGATGCTGCGCGCCTCGCACAGCTTCAACCTCCTGGATGCCCGCGGCGCGATCTCGGTCACCGAGCGCCAGCGCTACATCCTGCGTGTGCGCGAGCTGTCGCGAAACGTCGCCCAGAAGTACTACGAGTCGCGCGAGGCCCTGGGCTTCCCGCTGTGCGCCGACGACGACACCAACAAGCCCGACGCCGCCTGAACCCTCTTCCCGGATCGCGCGCCCTTGCGCGCGGTCGTGATGGACCCGACACGGACCCGACATGGCTGAAGCCCGCGAACTCCTGATCGAACTCGGCACCGAGGAGCTGCCCCCCACCGCCCTGCCGCGCCTGCGTGATGCCCTGGCCGAGGGCCTGGCCACCCGCCTGCGCGAGGCCGGTCTGGAACCGGGCGCACCCGAGGCCTTCGCCACCCCGCGGCGGCTGGCCGTGCTGTTCCCCGACGTGCCCGCGCGCCAGCCGGACCAGCTCCAGGAGCGTCGCGGCCCGGCCGTGGCCGCCGCCTTCGACGCCGCCGGCGAGCCGACGAAGGCGGTGCTGGGCTTTGCCCGCTCCTGCGGCGTGGAGGTCGAGCGCCTGGAGCGCGAGACCACCGACAAGGGCGAATACCTGGTCTTCCGCCAGATGCAGCCGGGCCGCGCCCTGGGCGAACTGCTGCCGGAGATGCTGGAGGCCGCGCTGGAGGCCCTGCCCACGCCCAAGCGCATGCGCTGGGGAAGCAGTCGCACCGAATTCGTGCGTCCTGCGCACTGGCTGGTCGTGCTGCACGGGACCGAGGTGCTGGAGCTGACGGTGCTGGAGCAGACCTCCGGACGGGCCACCCATGGCCACCGCTTCCATCAGCCCGGCGCGCTGGAACTCAAGCGCGGCAACGACTACGCCGAACGGCTGCGCAGCCCCGGCTTTGTCGAGCCGTCGTTCGAGGCGCGGCGCGAGAATATCCTCGCGCAGGTGCACGAACAGGCCAAGGCCCTGGGCGGGCGCGCACTGGTGGATGCCGACCTGCTGGACGAGGTGACCGCGCTGGTGGAGTGGCCGGTGGCCCTGACCGGCGGCTTCGACCCGCGTTTCCTGGATGTCCCGCAGGAGGCGCTGATCTCCACGATGCAGGACAACCAGAAATACTTCCCGGTGGTCGACGAGGCCGGGCGCATGCAGCCGCACTTCATCGTGATCAGCAATATCGAGTCGCGCGACCCGCACGCGGTGCGCGACGGCAACGAGCGCGTGCTGCGCCCGCGCTTCGCCGATGCCGAATTCTTCTGGCAGCAGGACCGCAAGAAGCGCCTGGAGGAACGGCTGGACGCGCTGGACTCCGTGGTGTTCGAGAAGCGTCTGGGCACGCTGCGCGACAAGTCCGTGCGGCTGGAGGCCCTGATGCAGCGCCTGGCCGGCCTGATGGGGCTGGATGCCGGGCTGGCCGCGCGCGCTGCGCGCCTGGCCAAGTGCGATCTGGTCACCCAGATGGTGTTCGAGTTCACCGAGCTGCAGGGCACGATGGGCCGCTACTACGCCCTGCACGACCGCGAGGACGACGCGGTCGCGGCCGCGATCGAGCAGCACTACTGGCCACGCCAGTCCGGCTCGGAACTACCGGATGTCCCACTGGCCCAGGCCCTGGCACTGGCGGACCGACTGGATACGCTGGTCGGGATCTTCGCGATCGGCAAGCAGCCCACGGGCACCAAGGACCCGTTCGCCCTGCGCCGCGCCGCGCTGGGACTGGTGCGCATCCTGGTCGAGCGCGAGTTGCCGCTGGCCCTGACCCCGCTGCTGCAGGCGGCGGCCGAGCCGATCCGCGACCGCGTGCCGGAGGCCGACCAGGCGGTGGAGCCGGTACGCGAGTACATCCTGGAGCGTCTGCGCGGCTACCTGCTGGAGCAGGGCCAGGCACACGAGACCATCGAGGCGGTGGCCGCGGTCGCGCCCGATACGCCGCTGGACTTCGTCCGCCGCGTGCGCGCGGTCAGCTTGTTCCGCGAGCGCCCGGAGGCCGAGGCCCTGGCCGCGGCGAACAAGCGCATCCATAACCTGCTGCGCAAGGCCGGCGAGGAGGCCGAGGCCGACCTCGATCCCGAGGCCCTGGCGCTGGACGAGGAGCGTCAGCTTTACCAGGGCCTGCAGGCGGTGCGGCCGGGGGTCGAGCAGGCGGTGGCCGACGGCGACTACCTGCATGCCCTGGGCGAGCTGGCGAGCCTGCGTGATCGTGTCGATACCTTTTTCGACCAGGTGATGGTGATGGCCGAGGATGCCGCCGAGCGGCGCAACCGTCTGGCCCTGCTGCGCGAACTGCGCCGCGCCTTCGAGACCGTGGCCGACATCGGCCGCCTGGCCACGGGATAGCGCCGCCGCATGCTCCCCCTGATCCGTGGCCTCCTGTTCCAGTTCGGGTTCATCGGCTCCACGCTGGTGTTCGGCCTGCTGGTCCCGCCGCTGATCTGGCCGCTCTCACGCCCGATGCGCTATCGCGTTCTGACCCAGTGGGGGCGTTTCAACGTCTGGTGGCTGCGCATCACCTGCGGGCTGGATTACCGGGTGCGAGGAGCCGAGCACATCGACTCCTCGCGACCGCATGTGGTGCTCTCCAAGCACCAGTCCGCGTGGGAGACGGTCGCCTATGTTGCGATCTTTCCGATGCAAACCTGGGTGCTCAAGCGCGAGCTGATGCGCATCCCCCTGTTCGGCTGGACGCTGGCCATGCTGGACCCGGTCCCGATCGACCGCGAGGCCGGGCGCCAGGCCCTGGAGAACCTGGTTGCGGAGGGCCAGCAGCGCCTGGACCAGGGCCGCTGGGTGATCGTCTTCCCCGAGGGCACGCGCGTGGCTCCGGGCGAGCACGGCCGCTACCGCCAGGGCGGCGCGATACTGGCGGCACGCACCGGCTATCCGGTGCTGCCGGTGGCGCTCAACAGCGGCAGCTTCTGGCCGAAAAAGGGCCTTCGGCGCTACCCCGGCACCATCGAGGTGGTGGTCGGCCCGCCGATCGAGACCGCCGGGCGCAAGCCGGTCGAGGTGCTAAGCGAGGCCGAGGAATGGATCGAGGCCACCATGGCCGGGATCGAGCCGCGTCCCGCCAAACCGTCGTCGGAGGAGTCGCATGGGCAGTGAACCGCTGATCAGTGCCCCGCTGGTCGAGTTGCGTGACCGCAGCATCTACCGCGTGGGCGACTCGGACCCGGCCGTCTGGCTGATCGACGATCGCGAGCTGGGGGGTGTGCTGGTCAATGCCCCGGCCTACTCCGACTCCCTGCTGGAGGCGATTCGGGCGGTCACGAAGCCCGCCTACCTGTTCCTGCCCAGCCGCCATGGCGCGCAGGACCTGGATGCCTGGCGGGCGGCTGGCCTTGAGACCCTGGCGTTCGAGGCCGAGGCCCCGGCGATCCGTGCCGCCGGCGGCGAGATCGATATCGCCTTCAACCGCAAGCAGCGGCTGTCGCGCACCATTGATTTCCTGCCGATGGCCGGGGTGACCGAGGGTACCTGTGCCCTGCGCCTGAAGAATCTGCCGGGGGTCGTGTTCTTCGGCCCGGCGCTGGCACCGGGGGAGGATGGCTGGCCCACGCTGATCCAGACGCCGGAGGATCACTCCTTCGAGGCGCGCCTGTTCGGCGCCCTGGGCGTGAAGGACCTGAAGTTTGCCTACGCCTTCTGCGACCGCTTCGACCCGGCCAGCACGCAGTACGGCCCGGACGCCGACCAGCATATCCAGGCCCGCATCGAGGCGGTCTTCGACGAATAGCATCTTCGTAGGGGGTTGGGTTGTCCTGGCCTGTGGGAGCTCAGCCCTCTGGTCGATGGGGTCGGGCCGCGCCGTATCGCTCAGGGGGCTGAGCTCCCACAGGGCAGGACGATACTTGTGGGCGCAGGGGTCTGACGGAGCGAGCCGTGTATGGCGGTCAGGCGCGGGCGATCAGGGTCTGGATCACGTGGCCGGCGGCGGTCAGGCCGAAGATCGCGGGCAGGTAGGAGATCGTGCCGTTGACCGAGCGCGGGCGGCCGCCCTCGACCGGCCGGTGTTCGGTGCCCTTGCGCGGCTGCTCGATCGAGAACACCACGGGGTAGTCGAGCCGCGCGTCCATGCGGCGCAGGTTCTTGCGCATCTGCCGCGCCAGCGGACATACGCGGGTGGACTCCAGCGGGCCGACTCGCACGGCCGTGGGGTCGATGCGCCCGCCGGCCCCCATGCTGGAGATCACCGCCTGGCCGCGGCGCTGGGCCCCGGCCACCAGCGCCGCCTTGCAGGCGATGGAGTCGATCGCGTCGAGCACGAAGTCGGCATCTTCCGGCACCAGGTCGACGATGCTGTCCGGGCGCAGGAACTCGCGCTGGATGGTCAGCTCGATCTCCGGGTCGATGTCGCGGATGCGGGCCTCCATTACCGCGGTCTTGGGCTGGTCCAGGGTGGAGCGCAGCGCGACCAGCTGGCGGTTCAGGTTGGAGGCGGCGACGACGTCGTGATCCACCAGGGTCATGCGTCCTACTCCGGCGCGCGCAATGGCCTCGGCGGCATAGCTCCCGACGCCGCCCAGCCCGGCAATGAACACATGCCGGTCGCGCAGGCCGGCGGTGACATCGGGACCCAGCAGGAGGTCGGTGCGTTCGCTGTAGGGATTGTTGGACGTGCTCATGAATCCGGGTCGCTCGGGAGCCGGAGGACCCGGCGTGCGTTTTGTGACGTGATTATAGCCATCTCGGCCGGGTCGATGTCCCGCAGGCGGGCCAGATGGCGGTTCACCTCGGCGGTCATCATCGGTTCGTTGCGCTCGCCCTGGTGTCCGGCCAGTGGCTGGTCCGGGGCATCGGTCTCCACCACCAGTGCCTCCAGCGGGGCCTCGCGCACCACGCGGTGCAGTCGTTTCGCCCGCTCGTAGGTCACCGGCCCGCCGATGCCCAGGCAGCAGCCGAGATCCGCCGCCTGCCGGGCCTGCTGCGGCGAGCCGATAAAGGCATGCAGGATGCCGGTCACGCCGGGGTGCTCGCGCAGGCCCTTGAGCACCGCGTCCAGCGCGCGCCGGCTGTGGATGATCACCGGCAGGTTGCGTTCGCGGGCGATGGCCAGCTGCCGCGTGTAGAACCGCCACTGGCGGTCCCAATCGAGACCCTCCTGATAGCCGTCCAGCCCGATCTCGCCGACTGCGATGGTCTCCGGGTGCTTATCCAGCCAGGCCTCCAGGGCTTCGAGGTCCGCGTCCGCATGGTTCTGCAGGAAGATCGGGTGCAGGCCGTAGGCGACATGCAGACCCGCGTGCTGGCGGTGCAGGGCGTCGAGGTCCGGCCAGCGCGTGCGGGTGACGCCGGGCAGGACCAGTTCCCGCACCCCGGCGGCGCGGGCGCGGTCCAGCACCGCCGGGCGATCCGGATCGAACGCGTCCAGGTCCAGGTGGACATGCGTATCGATCAGGTGCACCGGCGGTGGTCCTACGGACAGGGGTAGGTATAGCGGGCGTGGATGGCCTCGATGGCCTCCAGCACGGCATCGGACAGGGTGATGTCGACGGTCGCGATGTTCTCGCGCAGCTGCTCCATGGTGGTCGCCCCGATCAGGTTGCTGGTCACGAAGGGCTGCTGGTTGATGAAGGCCAGCGCCAGCTGGGACGGGGTCAGGCCGTGTTCGCGCGCCAGGCGCGCGTACTCCGCGGTCGCGGCCAGGCCGGATTCGTTGCTGTAACGCTGGAAGCGCTCGAACAGCGTCAGGCGCGCCCCCGCGGGCTTCGCGCCGTCCAGGTACTTGCCGGAGAGCATGCCGAAGGCCAGCGGCGAATAGGCCAGCAGGCCGGCATCCTCGCGGATGGCCATCTCGGCCAGCCCCGCCTCGAAGCTGCGGTTGAGCAGATTGTAGGGGTTCTGGATGGAGACGATGCGCTCGGACAGGCCGCGGTCATGGGCGCGGATCCATTCCATGAACCCCCACGGGGTCTCGTTGGAGATGCCGATGGTGCGCACGCGGCCGCTCTCGACCAGGGCCTTCAGCGCGGCCGCGGTCTCCTCGATCGGGGTCGCGCTTGCGTCCGGCTTGTGGACGTAGCCGAGCTGGCCGAAGAAGTTGGTGGCGCGCGTCGGCCAGTGGACCTGGTAGAGGTCCAGGTAGTCGGTCTGCAGACGCTTCAGGCTGTCGTTCAGGGCCTGCTCGATGTGTTCGCGGTTCAGCTGCGGGCCGCCGCGCAGGTAGTCGATCATGCCGGGGCCGGCGACCTTGCTGGCCAGAACCACGCGGTCGCGGTTGCCGGTCTTGGCCAGCCAGTTGCCGATGTAGCTCTCGGTCAGCCCCTGGGTCTCCTCGCGCGGCGGCACCGGGTACATCTCGGCGGCATCGATCAGATTCACGCCCTGGCCGAGCGCGTAGTCCAGCTGCTCGTGGGCTTCGGCCTCGGTGTTCTGCTCGCCCCAGGTCATCGTGCCCAGGCCGATCAGGCTGACCTCGATGTCGGTACGTCCCAGTTTGCGGTATTGCATGTCAGTCCCTTGGTTCAGGTGAACAGGGTGAGGACCCCGGTGTAGCCGTACAGGCGGTTGGCGAAGATCTCGCCATTGGCGAAGAAGCCGACCAGGGGTACATCCCCCAGACCCTGCTGGACGATTGCCAGTTCCGCGCCCTCCTGGCCGAACTGATGGCGCCCGCGCCCGATGCAGGAGACATAGATCGCCCCGCGGATCCCGTTCGGGGCCTGGGTGCGAATCTGCTCCAGCATGCGCTCAAGGTCGTCGCGGGCGGCCTGGCCGTCGCGGCGCACGAACAGGATCTTCTGTCCGGGCTCCAGCAATTCGCCGACCGCGAGCACCTGCTGGTCGAGGTCCACGCCGATGATGTTGCGGACCCGGTAGTCGCCGGTGTCCGAGCCGGGGATCGGGAAGCCGACCAGGATGTACCCCAGCGCCCGCTCCAGGTCGCGCGACAGGACATCGCCGATGATGCCCTTGAATGCTGGCAGTGCTCGCTGACCATCCAGCTGGACGATGATGTTGCGCCAGGTCTCGGTCAGCTCGTGCTGGCCGGGCAGCGGGGTACAGCCCTGGCTGTGGCGTGCGGCAATCGCGACATCGTCGCGCAGCGCGAGCCCGGTGATGCCTGACGCGACCACACCATCGGCGATCTGCACAGCCCCCTCCTCGCCGGAGTGGATACCGCCGGTCGCGAACCAGGCGGTCTGGTCGCCGATCTCGGTCAGCACGGCCTCGACACCCTCCATGCGTGGATCGGCATTAAGCAGCAGGCGCCCCGGGGTGGCGGGGTCGAGGAAGCCGTCCAGGGCCTGCTTCAGCTCGTCCAGGCTGTGGACCGGACGCTGGATCACGCGCGTGGAACCGGCCGGGAAGTCGCCGATCATCAGGGTAATCGCCGGGTTCTCGTAGAATTCCTGGGTCGGCCCGATCACTGCCATGCCCATGCCGCCGACGAAATGGTCCACCCCGAGTTCCTTGCGTAGCGTGTCCATGACCAGCCGGGCATTGCGGGCCAGTGCGTCCGACACGTAGATGAACCCTACGCGCACGGTCTCCGGGTCCCGGGGCGGCAGCGGGCCCAGCCCCTGGATCAGTTCCGCGGCGAGGGCGCGCGGGTCACTGCCGCTGGCGGCGGTACTGACAAAGCGTTCCATCAACGTTCAGGACTCCATCAAAGCCCCAGCTGCTCCAGCATGCTGAGGGCCTCGTTGTCGGTTTCGGGGATGCCGCGCTGGACGGTCATCTGGTCGTTCTCCTTGAACGCCAGGCGGGCATGGTGGCGGGTGTCCAGCTCTTCCAGGAACCAGGCGATTTCGGAGGGATGGACCGCGCGTTCACCCCGCGTCAGGTGGCGCGCGAGGATCGCGTCCTCGCGGATGTCCAGATACAGCGGCTGGGGCAGCGCCAGGGGCAGCACATGGGTCTGTACCAGCCACTCGATCGGCGTGGGGCGCCGCGCCGGCAGGCGGCGACTGTCGATGCGGAAGTGCCCGCCGCCGCCGGGCTGCTTCAGCAGTTCCTCCAGCCAGTCGCCCTCGAAGCCCTGGTGCACAATCAGCGAGCGGCCGGTATAGCGGCTGCGAAAGCGCTCCATCTGTTGCGCGGGGCGCGGCCCGAACAGTCCGAACACGGCAACTCCATGAGTCCAAGTGGGATGGCCGGAATGCTAGCCCAACCGTCGGCGACCACAAAAAAGCCCCGCCGGAGCGGGGCTTGGACACCGTCGATACGGTGCTGCGATCAGCCGCGACTCTTCAGCATGTCATGGATGATCGGGGCGAGGATGACCTCCATCGCAAAGCTCATCTTGCCGCCGGGTACCACGATGGTGTTCGGCCTGGACATGAAGGAGTCGGGCAGCATGTTCAGCAGATAGGGGAAGTCCACGCCGAACTTCTTCGGCTCCTTGAAGCGGATTACCACCATGCTCTCGTCCGGGGTGGGGATGTCTCGGGCGATGAACGGGTTGGAGGTGTCCACCGTCGGCACGCGCTGGAAGTTGATGTCGGTGTAGCCGAACTGCGGGGTGATGTAGTTCACGTAGTCCGGCATGCGACGCAGGATCGTGTCCACGATGGCCTCGGCGGAATAGCCGCGTTCGGCGTTGTCGCGGAAGATCTTCTGGATCCACTCGAGATTCACGATCGGCACCACGCCGATGCCCAGGTCCACGTGCTGCGCGGCGTTCACGTCACCGTTCACGACCAGGCCGTGCAGGCCTTCGTAGAACATCAGGTCGGTGCCCGGCTGGATCTCTTCCCAGGGGGTGAACTCGCCCGGGCCGAGGTTGGTGCCGAGACGCTCGTTGTGGGCGGCCGCTTCCTCGTCGGAGTGCAGGTAGTAGCGCTTCTGGCCCTGGCCGGTTTCGCCGTAGGTCTTGAACAGGTCCTCGATGCGATCGAACAGGTTGGCCTCGGGACCGAAGTGCGAAAAGTGGTGGTTGCCTTCGTCGGCGGCCTTCTGCATGGCCTCCTTCATCGCCTTGCGGTCATAGCGATGGAAGCTGTCGCCCTCGATGACGACCGGGTTGATCTGCTCGCGGCGGAAGATCGACTCGAACGAGCGCTTGACGGTGGAGGTGCCGGCCCCCGAGGAGCCGGTGACCGCGATCACGGGATGTTTTTGCGACATGGGGTTTCTCCTTGCATAGCTTCTTGCGACGAATAGTGTACGGACGAGTTTAGAAAACGAGATTGAGCATCAACATGGCCACGATACCGAACAGCAGCGTCATGATACCGCCGGCCTTCATGTAGTCCTTCACCCGGTAGCCGCCGGGGCCCATGATCAGGGCGTTCACCTGGTGGGTCGGGATCAGGAAGGAATTCGAGGTGGCGATCGCCACGGTCAGCGCGAACACGCGCGGGTCGGCGTCCATGCCCGCGGCCTGGGCGGCGACCGCGAAGTTGATCGCCAGCGGGACCAGCAGCACGGTGGCGCCGACGTTGGACATGACTAGGGTAAAGAACGTGGCCAGCGCGAAGATCGTCGCCTGCAACACCCACGGCGGGACGGTCCCCAGCAAGTCCAACGTGTTCTGCGCAATCCAGGCGGCCGTGCCGGTGTTTTCCACCGCCATCCCCAATGGTATCAGCGAGGCCAGCAGGAATACGGTCTTCCAGCTCACCGAGCGGTAGGCGTCGTCGATACTGATGACCCCGGTCAGGATCATGCCCAGTGCGCCGGTCAGCAGTGCCACCGACAGCATGATGTCGGTGAACAGGATCAGTCCGACGGTCAGCGCCAGGAAGAACAGCGCATGCGGGACCTTGGAAGGGCGCAGTTCCTCGTGCGGGTAGTCGGAGGTGATCACGACAAAGTCGCGATCCTTGTCCAGGCGGGCAAGGGACTCCCAGGTGCAGTGGACCACCAGGATGTCCCCGATCTCCAGCGGGATGTCGCGCAGGCCCTCGCCAAAGGTCTCGCTGCCCCGCTGGATGCGCATCACCGACAGGCCGTAGGTCTGGCGCATGGCCAGTTCGGTTACGGTCTTGCCGGCGAGATTGGAGCCGGGCGCGATCGCGACCTCGGCGACCCCGGAGCGGCCGGTATCCAGGGCGTTCGCGAACACGTCCAGGCGGGTCGTCGGGCGCTTGCGCGTGTCCGCGCACAGCTTCTCCATGCGTGCGGGGCTGGCCAGCACGGCCAGATGCGAGTTGGGCTGGATCTCGTAGCCGGTCCAGGGCGCCATGCGCAGTTCGTCGTGCTTGTAGGTGCCGACGATCGCGATCCCGCTCTCGCGCTCGATCTCGGCCACAGTACGGCCGACCAGCGGATCCTTCTCGGGCACGAACACCTCGTGGATCTCGTAGGACAGGCCGTAGACGCGCTGGAAATACTCCTTCGCGCTCTCGCCCTGCGTGGCCTTGGACTTGACCGAGGGCAGCACGAAGCGGCCCAGCACCACGAAGTAGACGATCACCGTGACCAGCAGCGCCAGCCCGATCGGTGTCACGTCGAACAGCTGGAAGGGCTCCATGTCCGACGGCAGCAGGTCGTTCAGCAGGATCAGCGGACTGGAGCCGACCAGGGTGATGGTGCCGCCGACGATCGCGGCGAAGCCCATCGGCATCAGCAGTCGCGACAGGGGAATGCCCAGGCGATTGGAGATCCGGCTCATCACCGGCATGAACAGAGCGGCCGCGCCAATGTTCTGCATGAAGCTCGAGATCACGCCGACGGTACCGGAGACGGTCGGGATGATGCTCTTCTCGGTGGTGCCGCCCACGCGCATGATGAACGCGGCCACTTTGTGCATCACGCCGGTCTTGTCCAGTCCGGCCCCGATGATCATTACCGCGATGATCGCGATCACCGCGTTGGAGGCAAAACCGCTGAACAGCTCGTCCTGCGCGACCAGCAGCCCGAGCCCGGGCACCAGCGTCAGCAGGCCGAGCAACACCATCACCGAGATGGCGGCCAGGTCCACGCGGATGATCTCCGTGACAAACAGGAAGATGGTGAACGCAAGAAGCGCGAGCACCACGATCATCTCGGTGGTCAGCGTAAGGTTTTCCATGTATCGAGTTCGTGTCCTGAAGACCCGCGCCGGACGGCGCAGGGTCGGGGCCGAGGGGACTGACGGGAGGGCCTCGACCGCTGGCCGAGGGTGCGGCAGTTACCGCCAGCACTACCCCTTGAAAGCGCGGGATTATTTCATCCCGGGCGGTCGGACGCAAAAACCGGGCCGCTTGCGCCGTTCGCGAAATGCCGGCTGCCGTATCCCGGCCGGTCGGTTATGCTGGGCAGAAACCGTCAGGGAGACGCCCCATGTCCGACACTCCGCTTTGCCGTTTCGAGACGGTCGTGCTCGCGACCGACGGGACCGAGTTCAGTGCGTCGGCCGAGGCCGTTGGCCTGGATCTGGCTCACCGTTGCGGGGCCCGACTGATCATCGCACGCATTATTCAGACGGATACGCAGCACGACGCGCTCTCGCCCCGGCGCAGCCACGATGCGAGTGTAGCGGCGCAGGGCGACCTGGACGCGATCGAGAAAAAGGCGCGTGCGCTGGGTGTCGATGCCTCGCCGATCCTGCGCCACGGGGTCGATCGGTACAAGGAAATCGTCGGTATTGCCGAGGAATACAAGGCCGGACTGGTCGTGATCGGACGCCGCGACCGAAGCGATCTCGCGCGCCTGATGGTCGGCGATGCGACGCGCAAGGTGGTGGGCACCGCACCGTGCAACGTCATGGTCGTTCCGCGTGGCGCGCAGCCGCCGCACCGCGGTCTTCTGGTTGGGACCGACGGCTCCGAGTTGGGGGACCAGGCCGCGCGGGCCGCCATCGAGTTGGCCGGCCATTGCCAGTTGCCGATCACCATTGCTTCGGTTGCCGTGCCCGGCCAGAGCGACGAGCGTCGTCAGGAGGGCGTGGATGCAATTCAGCGCCTGCAGGGCGAGGCCCGCGAGCAGGGCCTTACGGCGGACGCGACCTTCGAGGAGGGGCGAGCCGAAATCACCCTGATTGATCTGGCGCGACGGGACAACCGCGACCTGATTGTGGTGGGCAGCCATGGACGCACCGGTCTCAAGCGCTTGCTAATGGGCTCGGTGTCGGAACGCGTGATCGGCGGTTCCGAATGCCCGGTGCTGGTGGTCAAGAACGCTAACGTCTGATCACGTGTCGATGCGGCGCGTCTGCCCCTGAAACCCTTCTCGCTCGGCGCCTGCCGGGTTCTTCAACTGGATTCCTCTAGGGAAACACTGATTCATGTACACACTCGCGTTGGCACCCCAGGTTTTCCGAGACAAGGCGCGTCGGGCAGCGGGTAGTGGCTCTACCCGCAAGCGGCGCAACGCAGGATCGGGGAACCTGGGGTACCAACCCCAAGGGGCTCGGCCGCTTTTGCGCGGGAACGGCGTTGCGGCTCCCTTGTGCAGAATGACTGCACGGCAGTCGCCGCGCCTTGTTCGCACGCAAAAGCGACTCGAGCGCGAGCGTGTATCATGAATCAGTGTTTCCCTAGATCCCGATGGCTCTGCTGACCCTGCGCGATATCCACCTGGCCTATGGCATGGCGCCGTTGCTGGATGGCCTGAACCTGAGCCTGGAGCCCGGTGAACGCGTGGCGGTAGCCGGGCGCAACGGCGAGGGCAAGTCGACCCTGCTCAAGGTGATCGCGGGCGCGATCCAGCCGGATTCGGGCGAGGTGGTCCGCCAGGACGGCCTGACAACCGCCTGGCTGACCCAGGAGCTGCCGCCCGGGGTCGAGGGGACGGTGTTCGATGTGGTCGCCGAGGGGCTGGGCGATGCCGGGCAATTGCTGGAGCGTTTTCATCACCTGAGTCAGGCCGCCGCCAGCGGGGATGCCGAGGCCCTGGAGAAGATGGGCCCGGTCCAGGCCCGGCTCGAGGCGATCGACGGCTGGAGCCTGCAGAACCGGGTCGAAACGACGCTCTCGCGCCTGGAGCTCGACCCCGACGCCGGTTTCAGCGCGCTCTCCGGCGGGCTCAAGCGCCGCGTCTGGCTGGCGCGCGAACTAGTGCGCGAACCGCAGCTGTTGCTGCTGGACGAGCCGACCAACCACCTGGATGTGGCTGCGATCCGCTGGCTGGAGGAATTCCTGCGCGGGAGCGGGCTCACGGTGGTGTTCATTAGCCACGATCGCCAGTTCATGGAACAGGTCGCCACCCGCATCCTGGAGCTGGACCGCGGCAAGGTGCACGAACATCCGCCCTCGATCGAGGCCTTCCGCACGCGCCAGGCTGAGCGCCTCGAGGTCGAGGCACGCCAGCGCGCCGAGTTCGATCGCAAGCTGGCACAGGAGGAGGCCTGGATTCGCCAGGGCATCAAGGCGCGGCGTACCCGCAACGAGGGCCGGGTGCGCGCCCTTCAGGCCCTGCGCAAGAAGCGCGCCGAGCGCCGCGAGCGCAGTGGGCAGGTGCGCATGCAGCTGTCCCCCGAGCAGCGTTCCGGGCGTCTGGTGATCGAGGCGGAACATGCGGACTTCGGCTACGGCGACCAGCCGGTGGTACGAGACGTGAACCTGCTGCTCCAGCGCGGCGATGCCCTGGGCATTGTTGGCCCGAATGGCGCCGGCAAGACCACGCTGCTGCGCGGGCTGCTGGGCCAGGTGGCACCGCTTGCCGGCACGGTGAAGCTGGGTACCCAGCTCGAGATCGCCTATTTCGACCAGGCCCGGGCGCGTCTCGACGAGACGACGACCGTGCAGGATGCGGTCGGCGAGGGCCGTGACCGGGTCACCGTGAACGGCGAGACCCGGCATGTGCTGAGCTATCTCGGGGACTTCCTGTTCCCGCCGGAGCGCGCGCGCCAGCCCGTATCGGCCCTGTCCGGTGGCGAGCGCAACCGGCTGCTGCTGGCCAAGCTGTTCCTGCGCCCGGCCAATCTGCTGGTGCTCGACGAGCCCACCAACGACCTGGACGTCGAGACCCTCGAGCTGCTGGAGCAGCTGCTGATCGAGTACACCGGCACGGTGATCGTGGTCAGCCACGATCGCGCCTTCCTCGACAACGTCGCCACCAGCACGCTGGTACTGCCGGGAGATGGCACGGTCGAGGAATTCGTCGGCGGCTGGTCGGATTTGCCCGCCCGCGTCACGCAGCGCCTGCTGACCCGCGAAGCGGATACCGGGGTCAGGGAGACTCCCCCCGCGCCAGCCGCTCGAGCCCCGTCCGAGTCGACGCCTGCGGCCCCTGAACCGGCGCCCCCCCGCGCCCGCAAGCTCTCTTACAAGGAATCCCGCGAACTGGAGGCGCTGCCGGGCCGGATCGAGGCGCTGGAAAACGAGCACCAGTCGCTGGCCGAGGCCCTGTCGGACCCGGAGGTGCTGCGCGACGGCGAGCGGGTGCGCGAGCTTCAGGCCCGGCTGGAGCAGGTCGAACGTGACCTGGCGGTGGCCTTCGAGCGCTGGGAAGCGCTGGAATCACCCTGATCCTTCCTGCGTCACTCGGTGTGATGTAATTCTCAAAACGGTTGGGGCTCAACTTCAGGGGAGTGCGGCCGTAACAGGGGATGAATCGTCTCTACAGGCAGCGGAATAGTCCGCTTGCGTATGCAGGCATGCGCCCGGCAGAAGGCGCTGAGGAAGGAGTCAACCCATGCTCGACAAACTCTCCATTCGGGGGCTGCTGATCGCCGGCTTCGGCCTGGTCGTCGCCATCCTGATCATCAATTCGCTGCTGGCGCTGCGTGCCCTGAATGTGGGCGGGCAGGGCGTAGCCGAGCTGACGCAGTCGGATTATCCGGCCGTCGCGCGTGTCAACCAGGTGGAGCAGCTCCTGCAGGAGAGCGCGGCCTTTCTCGGGTTCTACCTGATGAGCGAGGAAGACGAGCACCGCGATGCCTGGCTGACCGCGATGGACGAGCTGGACGTCGCCATGGATGCACTGGTCAACGATCCGGTGGTGCAGGCCTCGGACGAACTGAGCGCCTCCGCGGAGCAGGTACGCGCGAGCGTCGACGGTTTTGCCGGTCACCGGGAGCGACTGATCGAGATCGCCGAAGACGTGGCCCAGAACATGCCGGCGCAGGGTGTTGCAAACTCGCGAGCCAACCCGGCAACCATGCAGATGACGCAGCTGACCAGCACCATGATCGACGAGGAGATGGCGCGGGCACGCTTCCAGCGCTCGTTCGAGCGCCTCAACGATTTCTACAGTCTGCGCACCAACCTCCTGCAGATCACCTCGAACCTGCGCGGCTTCATCGCGTTTCGTGATGACTCCTTCGAGCAGAACCTGAGGCTGTATCTCGGCCAGACCCATGACGTGCTGGCGCGACTGCTGGAACAGTACGACGAGCTCGATTTCGAACAGCAGATCGCGGTCGAGGACTTCGAGGGGTTGCTGAGTGATCTGGACAGCGCGATTCAGGAGATCGTCCGCATCCACGGCAGCGAAGAGGCCCTGCAGGACGCGTTCCTGATCCGCACCGAGGTCGGCCCGGTCATCCTGGAGGCGCGCACCGAGTTGCAGCAGTTGTCGGAGCGGATCACCGACCGGGCCGAGCGTTCCGCCGAGGAGCTGACCGCGACCATGCGCAACACGCAGATGACCCAGGGCGTGCTCGCGCTGATCGGCGTGACCCTGGGTGTGGCCGGCGCGGTGTTCATCATCCTGGTGGTGCGTCGTGCGCTGGCCCACTCGACCGAAGCGCTGGAAGAAATCGCCGACGGTGACGGCGACCTCAGCCGTCGCTTGGACGAAGACGGCCTGCTGGAGACTGCCCAGCTGGGACGCGCCTTCAACCGCTTCACCGACAAGATCGCGCAGGCCGTGGGTAATGCCCGTAGTGGCACCGAGACCCTGAATCGCGCGACCGAGAACCTGAACCAGGAGGCCTACCAGGCCCGCGAGGCGGTCTCGCGCCAGCGCGACGAGACGGAACGCGTCGCCACCGCGATCAACGAACTGCAAAGCAGTGCCGAGGAGATTGCGCGCAACACCGACGCCACCTCCCAGGCCGGGCAGGAGGCCAGCGGGGCGGTGAACAACGGCTCCGAGGTGATGGAGAAGAACATCACCTCGATGTCCTCTCTGCTGGGCACGGTCGAACAGGCCGCCGGTACGGTTGCCAAGCTGGGCGAGGACTCCAAGCAGATCGGCACAATCCTTGAGGTGATCCGCGGCGTGGCCGAACAGACCAACCTGTTGGCGCTGAACGCAGCGATCGAGGCCGCGCGTGCCGGCGAGCATGGTCGCGGGTTCGCGGTTGTGGCCGACGAGGTGCGCAAGCTGGCGACCCGGACGCAGGAATCCACCGACGAGATCGAGAGCATGATCTCGCGCCTGCAGACCGCCACCAGCACGGCAGTGAAGGCCATGGAGCATGGCCAGGAAGAGGCCGAGACGACCATGGAGCACACCGCCGAGGTGAACGGCGCCCTGCAGCAGATCCGCCAGTCGGTGACCACGATCGTGGAGATGACCGACCAGATCGCGGTTGCCGCGCGTCAGCAGACCACCGTAGTCGAGGACATCAACCGCAACATCGTGCAGATCTCCGACGGGGCCGACCAGTCGGCCAACACCGCGGATCGGGTCAGCGCGGCCTCCGACGAGCTCAAGCAGGTCGAACGCGAGATCCAGCAGGCGCTGGCCCAGTTCCGCCTGTAGTGTCGCTGGCGCACCCCGGGCTCACGCCTCGGGGTGCGCCAGCCAGGTCTGCGCGGCCTGGCGCAGGCGCCGAATGGCCTCCCGCCGTCCGGAAAGCCCCAGTTCACGGGCGAGCGCCTCGCCATCCAGGGACTCGATGGCGGATTGCAGCAGCCTTCCTTCCGGCCCTTGCGGCGGGTGCGCAACAAGGGAGCGTCGCAGGGCAGCGCGTATCCATTCGAGTGGGCGTTGCCGCAGTGCAAAGGCCCCAATCTCTTCGATGTCCCGGGCGTGATCCCGGACGGGTACCGTGACGGTGGACGGCTGGATGGCTTCAAGGGCCCGGCGTTGCCGCCCCGTCTGATCGCGTAGTAGCGCGGCCCCGCCCTCGCGCCAGTCGCGCGCGAAAGACGCTGCGGCTGCATCGACGAGGGCGGCGGTGTCTTGTGTCATCGCCCGGATCAGTACGATCGACACCTCGCCGCTGGCGGGATCGGGTCGTTCCCCGACCCGCACCGGCCGCCAGCCCGTCTGCCCCCAGAACCGTACTAATGCCGGTTGCAGTCCGAAGCTCGTGCCGAGCAGCGCGATGTCGTGGTGTGCCGCGCATTCCTCGACTGCGCGCAGCAGGCGGCTCCCAAGTCCTCTGCCTTGCCAGGAGGGGTGTACGGCGAGCCGTTGGATGCGCCACCAGGCCCGGGTGGCCAGCGCGAACTCGCCGCGAGCCGCCAGTGTGCAGGGCAGGAAGTGTCCCTGGGGGCGCCGCTCCCCGGCCCAGACCGCTTCTGCAAGTTTGGGCGCAAGCCCCCCCTCTTTCTGGACCAGGGCAACCCCGAACAGCGCCCGGTCCTGCGCACCGACGAGCAGCATCAGGTACGCGTCAGGATCGTCCAGCCAGCGGGTCAGGTCCGACGGGCGTGTGCGATAGTGGGCGTCGGCGAGCAGGCCGGCCACGTCCTCGAGCCGACGCGCGTCACGGGCGAGCTCCTTGCCACGCAGCCAGTGAAATCTCACGGCCTGAGGGGCGGGGGCGCGACTCCTGGCCTGCATCAGGAACAGGCCATCCAGCCAGGCCTCCAGCGGGTCGCCGCTCGCCCAGCGCACAGGCTGTTCAAGCCAAATCTGCCGGATTCGGAAGCCCAGGCGCTGCAGGGCGGGAAGCGCGCGCAGGCGAAAGCCCTGTCCGCTGCCCTCGAAGCCGCCGGTGGTCGTCGCCAGCACCAGTCGTCGGACCCGTTCCGCCAGCCGCACCAGGCGGTCGACCGGAAGAGCCGCCGCCTCGTCGATCACCAGGGTGTCGGGCGGAGTGGCGAGGGCTTCGACCTGGTCGGGGGCGAAAAAGGACACTGATGGTCCCGGGTGGCATTCCAGCTGACGAAAGAGCGCTTGCACCGCACCTGCGCCTGGTGCCGTGACGATGACCGGGGCGCTGGTGCTGCGCTGGCCGGCGATCCATTCCCCCAGCAAGGTCGACTTGCCACGTCCGCGATTGGCGACCAGTGCGCCGCACTCCCCGGGGCCAAGCTCATCCAGGGTCGCGAGCCCACGCCGCTGACCTTCCGTCCAGGCCCAGGGGGGCTGGACGCCCGCGGTGGGGATTGGCCATTGTTCGACATCGTCATCCACCCAGTGAACGGATGCGTGCCGCAGGGCTTTCGCCCAGCGCCGGCCAAACGCTCCGTCGCCAGGTGGGGCGACTAGCAGCAGGAGTACGCCGCCCCCGCGCAGCAGCCCCCCGACGATGGCGAGGGCGTCCGCCGGGAGGGGCCAGGTGGCCTCGAACACGATCGCGTCGATCTCGCGTCCCAGCCAGTGACCCGCCTGCGCGGGGTTCACGCGCGCCACGTCCGCTGGTGCCCCGTGGCCGACCCAGAGCGAGCTTGTCCCACTGGGCATCCGTCCGAGCCAGGTGGCGGCTTGCTTGCGGGCCGCCTGCGACATCGGGTGGGCCAGTAGCCGCCGCCAGCCAAGGGTGGGTTTCTCCTCCGCTTGTCTCATAGAGGTCCTTGTCGCATTTCGGCGTGGCGCCAGAGATGAATCTGCGCGCCGCTCCTGAGGGTATCAACACGAGTGTCTACATTGATCCGTGTTTCCTTGTGCGGCCGCGCCGGTTCGGTCTGGGCACGATGCCCGAAGGGGAGTCTTATGGCGAGCGAAAGGGGTTCCGGTTAGCCTGCACGTTTGTTCCATCCCGGCAGGAGAAATTGCATGAGCAATGGTGTCATTGGTACAGCACTAGTGACGGGCAATTCCAGTGGTTTTGGTCTTGGACTGACGCGGGTGCTGCAGGGGCAGGGTGCGCGTGTCTACGGGATGAGCCGCAGGGGATGCCCGGAACCGGGTGTGGCGGGTGACGAGCGCGCAGATCTGTCCGACTTCGACGCCACCGCCGCTGCGATGGAACGTCTGCTCGAAGGGGTCGACGAGCTGGATCTGGTGATCCTGAATGCCGGGCTGCTGGGCCACATGCAGCGCATGCAGGACGCTCCGATGGACGAGCTGCGCCTGCTGATGGACGTGAACACATTCGCCAACAAGGTCATCCTGGACGCCCTGCTACGCCGCCGCGTGCGCGTCGGGCAGATCGTCGCGATTTCGTCCGGGGCCTCGGTGTCCGGCCATGCCGGCTGGAGCGGCTATTCGCTGTCCAAGGCCGCACTGAACATGATGATGCAGCTTTACGCCCACGAGTTTCCCGAGGACACCGCGATCAACGCCCTGGCCCCCGGGCTGATCGATACCGCGATGCAGGATTACCTGTGCGATGAGGCCGACCGCGAGGCCTTCCCCGTGCTCCAGCGGCTGAAGGCCGCGCGCGGAACCGAGACCATGCCGACGCCGGAGAAGGCCGCTGAGGCCGTGCTGGCGGTGCTGCCGCGCCTGCGCCGGACGGCGCGGGGGAGTTTTGTGGACATCCGGCAGCTGGACTAGCCAGACATCGATGCAGGAGGTATTCCAGCCGAAGCCCCTGAATGTCACGTAAATTTCTTGGAAGGCGGTTGGCTTTTGCCGGAATGCAGGCGTATAGTCGTGATCGTGGTCTGCGGATGAACGGCAACACTAGGAAGTCTCTAGTTTCTGAACCAGTGCTCCCGTTGATCTGTTGGCAGCATCCCGCGACCACATTTGTTAGTTACATTGAAGAGGTTACAAGTTGTGAATACTGGTGTTGTTAAGTGGTTCAACGAGAGCAAGGGTTTCGGTTTCATCACCCCGGATGATGGCGGCAAGGACGTGTTCGTTCACTTCTCCGCGATCAACGGTTCGGGTTTCAAGACCCTGGCCGAAGGCCAGAAGGTCTCCTTCGAAATCCAGGAAACCGCCAAGGGCCTGGCCGCCGGTGAAGTGACCGCCCTGTAAGGCGCGCTTCCCAAGGCTGACGGCCCCTCGCGGGTCGTCCAGAAAAGGTCGCCTCCGGGCGGCCTTTTTTTGTGTCCGCGCTTCTGTCATTGCGAGGCGTCGAATAACGGCCGAACAGGGCCGACGCGCCCCCCTTTTGAACGCTGCGCACGGCCGGGAGTATTCGATTGCAGTACACTGCGGGCCTTTGTGCATGGATCCGCGCTGCCCGCGATGAATCGCCTGTTCCGCTCCACCGCCGTTGTCAGTGGCATGACCATGATCTCGCGGATCATGGGCTATCTGCGCGACATGGTGCTGGCGGTCACCTTTGGCGCCGGGGCCGCCACAGACGCCTTCTTCGTCGCCTTCCGCATCCCCAATTTCCTGCGCCGACTGTTCGCCGAGGGCGCGTTCAACCAGGCCTTCGTGCCGGTGTTTGCGGAGTTTCGCGAGAAGCGCGGGCGCGAGGCCCTGCGCGACCTGCTGGATCACACCGCCGGCACGCTGATGGCCGTGGTCGCGGTGGTCACGCTGATCGGGATCCTGGCCGCGCCGCTGCTGATCTGGGTGTTCGCCCCGGGGCTCGCCACGCAGGAGGAGGGGCGGCAGGACCTTGCGGCGCAGATGCTGCGCATCACCTTCCCGTATCTGCTGTTCATCTCGCTGACCGCGATGGCTGCGGGGATCTTGAACAGCATCGGGCGCTTTGCCGTCCCCGCCTTTACCCCGGTGTTCCTGAACCTGGCATTGATCGTCGCGGCGCTGTGGCTGGCGCCGATGTTCGCGGAGCCGATCGTGGCGCTGGCCTGGGGGGTGTTCGCCGCCGGTGCCTTGCAGCTCGCCTTCCAGATCCCGTTCCTGTTGCGCGCGGGGCTGTTGCCGCGGCCGCGTTTCCGCCGTGCACACGAGGGGGTGCGGCGCATCGTCAAGCTGATGCTGCCGGCCATCCTCGGGACCTCGGTCGTGCAGATCAACCTGCTGGTGGACACCCTGGTGGCTTCGTTCCTGGTCGCCGGGTCGATCTCCTGGCTGTATTTCGGCGACCGCTTCGTGGAGTTGCCGCTCGCGCTGTTCGGCATCGCGATCGGTACCGTGATCCTTCCGCGGCTGGCGCGGCAGTACAATCAGGCGGACCCGGCCGCTTACGGGCGCACGCTGGACTGGGCCCTTCGCCTGGCGATGCTGGTGGCCCTGCCCTCGATGGTCGGCTTGGTCGTACTCGCGGTCCCCATCCTGGCCACGTTGATCCAGTACCAGGCCTTTACCCAGTGGGACACCTACATGGCCGCGATGGCGCTGGCCGCGTATGCACTGGGTCTGCCGGGCTTCATCCTGATCAAGGTGCTCGCCCCGGGGTTCTTCGCCCGCCAGGACACCAAGACCCCCGTGAAGATCGCGATCATCGCGATGCTCGCCAATATCGTGCTGAACGCCGCGTTCGTGCTGCCCTGGTACCTGTCCGGTATCCCGGGCGCGCATGCCGGGTTGGCGCTGGCCACCTCGGCCTCCGCCTACATCAACGCGGGTCTGCTCTATCGCGGGCTGGTTCGAGAGGGGATCTATCAGCCGGGGGCCGCGCTGAAACGCCTGCGCGTGGGGTTGCCGATCGCGCTCGGGGTGATGGCCCTGGTACTGGCCGCGCTGTCGCCGTCGTTCGGGCAGTGGACCGACTGGACGGTCAGCACGCGTCTGCTCGCGCTGACCGGTCTGATCACGGCCGGGGCTGGCGCGCTGCTCCTGACGCTGCTCGCCGCAGGGCTTCGCCCCCGACACTTCCTGTTACGGGAGGCCAGCGAATGATGCCGGGGCGCTTAGGGAAACAATGGTTAAGGTACACGCTCGCGTTGGTACCCCAGGTTCCCCGATCCTGCGTTGCGGCACTTGCCGGTAGAACCACTACCGGCTGCGCCCCGCGCCTGGTCTCGGAAAACCTGGGGTGCCAACCCCGAAGGGGCTCGGCCTCCCGTTGTTATCAATAACGGGCGTGCGCACAGCGTTGCGGCTCCCTTGTGCAGAATGACTGCACGGCAGTCACCGCGCCTTGTTCGCACGCAATAGCGACTCGAGCGCGAGTGTGTACCTTAATCATTGTTTCCCTGACGGGTTATACTCGCGATTTTGCGCAGGATCGGGGCGATGCGGCTGATTCGCGGCCTGGGGCCGTCCGACAGCAGGGCTTCCACGGCAGCGGCCGTGCATGGCGCGGTGGTGACCATTGGCAACTTTGATGGTTTCCATCGTGGCCATCAGGCTGTTCTGGGGCGCCTGCTCGAGGCGGCGCAGGATCGCCAGGCGCCGTCGGTCCTGATGACCTTCGAGCCGCTGCCGCGCGAGTACTTCGGCAGCCGGCCCGAGGCCCCGGACCCGCCCGGGCGCCTGCAGCGCCTGCGCGACCGCCTGATCACGCTGGGGGATACCGCGCTCGAGGCCGTCTGGATCCTGCGCTTCGATGCGCAGCTGGCCGGGCTGTCGGCGACCGCCTTCATCGAGGAGGTGTTGCACCAGCGCCTCGGCGCGCAGCATGTACTGGTCGGGGACGACTTTCGCTTTGGCCGTGGCCGCGAGGGCGACCAGGCCTTCATGCGCCGCGAGGGCGAGCGCCTTGGCTTCAGTGTCGAGGGTACCCCGACGGTCGCGGATGCCGAGGGCCGGATCAGTAGCACCCGAGTACGCGCGGCGGCGCTGGACGGCGACTTCACGCGCATGGCCGAGTTGCTGGGCCGGTCCTACCGACTGCACGGGCGGGTCGCGCACGGCGACAAGCGCGGCCGTACGATCGGCTTCCCCACCGCGAACCTGCGCATGGGGCCCTGGCCGCTGGCGCTGCGCGGGGTCTATTCCGGCTGGCTGCGCCGCGCCTCGGGCGAGGCCCTGCCGGCAGTCGCCAATATCGGCTGGCGGCCGACGGTGGCGGGTACCGAGCAGCGCCTGGAGGCGCATGTGCTCGAAGGCAGCCCCGACCTCTACGGCGAGGCCGTGTGCTTCGAGCCGATCGCGCAGGTGCGCGGCGAGCAGCGCTTCGACGGGTTGGACGCCCTGCGCGCGCAGATCGCGCGCGACGTCGAGACGGCCCGCCAGCAAATTGCAGAATTCAGCTGAAACGCGGCCCCGAGGGCCGATCCGGAAAAAACATGGCACGCAAACCGGCACCGCCGAATCCCTACAAGGACACCCTTAACCTGCCCGAGACGGCCTTTCCGATGCGCGCCGGCCTCGCCCAGCGCGAGCCGGAGTGGCTGGAGGCGTGGAAGGCGGAGGATCGCTACCAGCGCCTGCGTGAGCACTGCGCCGGGCGCCCCCGCTTCGTGCTGGCCGACGGCCCGCCTTACGCGAACGGTTCGATCCATGTCGGGCACGCGGTCAACAAGATCCTCAAGGACGTCATCGTCAAGAGCCGCACCCTGTCGGGCTTCGACGCCCCCTACGTGCCGGGCTGGGACTGCCATGGTCTGCCGATCGAGCTGAAGGTCGAGCAGAACCTGGGCAAGGCCGGCCGCGACGTGGATGCCGCGACCTTCCGCAAGGCCTGTCGCGAGTACGCGCAGGAGCAGGTCGACGGCCAGAGCGCGGACTTCCAGCGTCTCGGCGTGCTGGGCGACTGGGACCATCCCTACCTGACGATGAACTATCAGGTCGAGGCGGACACCGTCCGCGCGCTGGGTCATATCTTCAAGCGCGGCCATGTGCAGATGGGCGAGAAACCGGTGCACTGGTGCGTGGACTGCGGCTCGGCGCTGGCCGAGGCCGAGGTGGAGTACGAGGACAAGATCTCGCAGGCGATCGACGTGCGCTTCCGCGTGATCGACGACATCGACTTCCTGCGTCGCTTCGAGGGGGCCAAGGACTCGCGTGGCCCGATCAGCGTGGTCATCTGGACGACCACGCCCTGGACGCTGCCGGCCAACCAGGCCGTGGCCCTGCACCCGGAGCTGGACTACGCGCTGGTGCAGCTGGACAACGAGCGCCTGCTGCTGGCCGAGGCCCTGGTCGAGGACTGCCTGGCGCGCTACTCGCTGGGAGAGGGGGCCGTGGTCGCACGGGTCAAGGGCCAGGCCCTGGAGGGCCTGACACTGCAGCACCCGTTCCTCGAGCGTGAGGTGCCGCTGATCCTGGGTGACCACGTGACCACCGAGACGGGTACGGGCGCGGTGCACACCGCCCCCGGACACGGCCAGGAGGACTACGCGGTCGGCCTCAAATACAGCCTGCCCGTGCACAACCCGGTCGGCCCCGACGGCCGCTTCCTGCCGGACACGCCGCTGTTTGCCGGCGAGAACGTGCACCAGGCGAACGGCCATGTGATCGACGCGCTGAAGGAGCGCGGCGCACTGGTCGTGGCGGTGAAGTTCGAGCACAGCTATCCGCACTGCTGGCGGCACAAGACGCCGATCATCTTTCGCGCCACGCCGCAGTGGTTCATCAGCATGGAGCGCGCCGAGCTGCGCGCGGACGCGCTGAAGGCGATCGCCGATACCCGCTGGATGCCGAACTGGGGCGAGGCGCGCATCCACGGCATGGTGGTCAACCGCCCGGACTGGTGCATCTCGCGCCAGCGCAACTGGGGCGTGCCGATCCCGTTTTTCGTGCACCGCGAGACCGGTCGGCTCCACCCGCATACCCCGGAACTGATCGAGCTGGTGGCGCAGCGTATCGAGCAGGCGGGCATCGAGGCCTGGTTCCAGCTCGACCCGAAGGAGCTGCTGGGCGACAAGGCCGATGACTACATCAAGCTGAACGACACCCTGGATGTCTGGTTCGACTCCGGTGTGCTGCACAGCACCGTGGTGGAGAAGCGCCCGGAACTGGGCGGGCTGCCGGTGGACCTGTTCCTGGAGGGCTCGGACCAGCACCGCGGCTGGTTCCAGTCGAGCCTGCTGACCAGTGTCGCGATGCGTGGCGAGGCCCCGTACCGGGCCGTGCTCACTCACGGCTTCACCGTGGACGAGAAGGGCGAGAAGATGTCCAAGTCGCGCGGCAACGTGGTCGCGCCGCAGGAGGTCGTCTCCACCCTGGGGGCGGATATCCTGCGCCTGTGGGTGGCCGCGACCGACTTTTCCGGCGAAATGGCGATCTCCCAGGGCATCCTTGACCGCACGGCCGACGCCTACCGCCGCATCCGCAACACCACGCGCTTCCTGCTGGGCAACCTGAACGGCTTCGACCCGGCCGAACATGCGCTGGAGCTGGACGAGCTGCTGCCGCTGGATCGCTGGATCGTCGCGCGCGCCCTGCAGGTGCAGGAGCAGGTGACGAAGGCCTACGACGACTACCTGTTCCACCAGATCTACCAGCGCGTGCACAACTTCTGCTCGGTGGAGCTGGGGTCGTTCTACCTCGACGTAATCAAGGACCGCCAGTACACCACGCAGGCGGACTCGCGCGCGCGGCGTTCCGCACAGACCGCGCTGTATCACGTGGCCGAGGCCCTGACCCGCTGGGTCGCCCCGATCCTCACCTTTACCGCCGAGGAGATCTGGCAGCTGCTGCCGGGCGAGCGCGCGGACAGCGTGCTGTTCGCCACCTGGTACGAGGGCCTTGCCCCATTGCCGGAGGGGGCCGAGTTCTCCAGCGCGGACTGGGACGGCATCCTCGAGGTGCGCACGCATGTTGCCCGTGCGCTGGAGCTTGCGCGCAACGAGCACGGGATCGGGGCCTCGCTGAATGCCGAGATCGAGGTCTACCTGCCGGCGGGCTCCGCCGCCCATGGGCGCCTCGCGCGTCTGGAAGACGAACTGCGCTTTGTGCTGATCACGTCCGAGGCCCGGCTGGTGGACGGCGCGGCCCCCGAGGGGGCGCATACCGCCGAGCTGGAGGATGGCACCGCCATTGGCGTAGTCGTCCACAAGAGCGAACATGCCAAGTGCGTGCGTTGCTGGCACCGCCGGCCGGATGTCGGCCAGCATGACGCCCACCCCGAGCTGTGCGGGCGCTGCGTGACGAACGTGGAGGGCCCGGGCGAGACCCGGCGCTTCGCCTGATGGGGCTGGCGCAATCGGGCCTGCGCCCGGGGCTGCTGATCGCGGTCGCGGTTGCGCTGCTGGACCAGGTGACCAAGTGGTGGGCAGAGAATGCCCTGACCCTGTACGCGCCGGTCGAGGTGACGTCGTTTTTCAATCTCTCCCTGGTCTACAACCCGGGGGCTGCGTTCAGTTTTCTGGCCGGCGCCGGGGACTGGGGGCGCTGGTTCCTGTCCGGCGTGGCGGTCGTGATCGGGTTGCTGATCCTCTGGTGGCTGGCACGGCTGCCACGCCAGGCGCGCTGGTCGGTCACCGCCCTGGGGCTGGTGCTGGGCGGCGCGGTCGGCAATCTGATCGATCGCATCGCCCATGGCCGGGTAATCGATTTTCTCGATTTCCACTGGGCCGGCTATCACTGGCCGGCGTTCAATGTGGCCGATATGGCCATCGTCGTCGGCGCGGTCACCCTGATCGTGGCAACCTTTATTGAAGGTGACCGTAGCGGGTCACCAACGGATTCGCGGGAGTAAGGCATGACAACGGTAACCAAGGGCGCGACGGTGGAGATGCACTACCGCCTGATCCTGGACAGCGGCTTTGTCGTGGATGGCACCGACGAGGAGGCCATCCGCCTTGAGGTCGGGGCGGGCGAGATCCTGCCCGGTCTGGAGGACCTGCTGGTGGGTCTGGAGCCCGGCGATCACCGGGAATTTGCGATCGAGGCCGGGGCCATGTTCCCGTTGCGGGATAATGCGGCGGTGCAGACGATGCCCCGTTCACAGTTTCCGGCGGACATGCCGCTGCAGAAAGACTACATTTACGAGTTCACCAGCCCGTCGGGTGATGCGGTCCCGGGCCGCATTGAAGAGGTCGGCGACGAGAGCGTCACCGTGGATTTCAACCACCCCCTGGCCGGGCAGTCGTTCACCTTCGAGGTGGATGTGGTATCGGTTAGCGAACCCCAGTAGTTCGCGGGAGCCACTATGAGTATGCAGGTCCAGCTCGCCAATCCGCGCGGTTTCTGCGCTGGGGTCGAGCGCGCCATCGAGATCGTCGAACGCGCGCTGGAGATCTACGGCGCGCCGCTCTACGTCCGCCACGAGGTGGTGCACAACCGCCATGTGGTCGGGCGCCTGGAAGCGGCCGGCGTGAAGTTCGTCGAGGAGCTGGACGAGGTCCCCGATGGCCAGGTAGTGATCTTCTCCGCCCACGGCGTGCCCAAGCGCGTGCAGCAGGAGGCGGAGAACCGCGGCCTGACCGTGTTCGACGCGACCTGCCCGCTGGTAACCAAGGTCCACCTCGAGGTCGCGCGCTATGCCCGCCAGGGTCGCGAAGTGGTGTTGATCGGCCACGCCGGCCACCCCGAGGTCGAGGGGACGCTGGGCCAGTTCGATGACACCCAGGGCGGGCGAATGATGCTGGTCGAGACCGTGAATGATGTCGCCAGCCTCGAGGTCGCCAACCCCGACCGCCTGGCCTTCGTCAGCCAGACCACGCTGTCGATGGACGACACCGCCGAGATCATCGACGCCCTGACCGCGCGCTTCCCGAAGATCGAGGGCCCGCGCAAGATGGACATCTGCTACGCGACCCAGAATCGTCAGGATGCGGTAAAGGACCTGGCGCAACAGTGCGATCTGCTGCTGGTCGTCGGTTCGAAGAACAGCTCCAACTCCAATCGCCTGAGCGAGATTGGTGCCCGCCTGGGCGTCGAGTCCTACCTGGTGGATGGTGCGGCTGACGTCGATCCGGCCTGGCTGAAGGACAAGCAGCGTATCGGCGTGACCGCCGGCGCCTCCGCCCCCGAGATCCTCGTCAACGAGGTGCTGGACTTCCTGCGCGCCCAGGGCGTCGAGGTGGTCTCCGAACTCTCCGGTCGTGAGGAGACCATCACCTTCTCCATCCCCTCCGCCCTGCGCCGCGAATCCGCCTGACTGGCCCCGTTTTTTCCGGTGCTGCTATTGGCACCATGAAGCCCACGAAGGCCGCCGCGCAGTGGCGATTTCCGCATGTGGCCCCAGTGCCGGATCGGCTATGCTCGGCGCTGCACCCCGCTACCCTTCGTGATCGCGAGACATAGATGATTGAACGTCCCCGCTTTCGCCTCAGCATTCGCTGTCCTGACCAGCACGGGATCGTCTCGCGTATCGCGGCGGCCATTGCCGATACCGAGGGCTGGATCACCGAGGCCGCCCAGCACACCGACGAAGAGGCGGGCTGGTTCTTCATGCGCTGGGTGTTCTCGCTGCCCGCCGATGGCGAGGCCCTGCTCGAGCAGCGGCTGGCCTCTCTGGCGCCCGCGCTGCGCATGGACTGGTGGCTGAACAATGCCGACACCCGTCCACGCGTCGTGCTCCTGGCCTCGCGCGAGCCGCACTGCCTCAGCGACCTGCTGGCCCGCTGGAGTACCGGCGAACTGGCGATGGAGATTCCCGCGATCCTCTCGAATCATCGCGATCTGGAACCACTGGCCGCCTGCCACGGCATCCCGTTCGAGCACATCCCGGTACCGAAGGATGATCGCGAGGCCGCCTTCGCCACGCTCCAGCAACGCCTGGCCGTCCTGGAACCGGAGACCATCGTGCTCGCGCGCTACATGCAGATCCTCCCGCCGGGGCTTTGTGCGGAGCATCCCGAGCGCATCCTCAACATCCATCACAGCTTCCTGCCCTCGTTCGTCGGTGCCCGTCCCTATCACCAGGCCTTTGCCCGCGGGGTCAAGCTGATCGGAGCGACTTGCCACTACGTGACCGACGAGCTGGACGCCGGCCCCATCATCGAGCAGGACGTCACACGCATCCGCCACGACGACGGTGTGCAGGACCTGATCCGCAAGGGTCGCGATGTCGAGCGCTGGGTCCTCGCCCGTGGCCTGCGTTATCACCTCGAGGGCCGCGTCCTCACCCACGGCAACAAGACCATCGTCTTCGACTGACCGCCTTTCCGGGGCTGAGTATGGCCCTCCTTATCGTCGCCGAGCGGGTGAGTTATTGCATGCCCGGAATGCCCGTCGCGCCGCGCGCTGCGCGCTATCCTTGAGGGGGTTGGTAACGGGGCTGGAGGGCGCGGCATGTGGGGATGGGGACACCTTCTTGAGGGCCGTCGATGGCCCGTCCGTTGCCAGCGCCCGCGGGCCCCGTTCTGGATGGCGATACCGCTTGCGCTGGTCGCCCTGGTGCTTGCGCCGGGCCAGGCGCTCGCTGATCCGCTGCCCGACACGGCCGAGCGGGTGAAGGCCTCGGTGGTGAGTATCGCGACCTATCAGCCCACCCGCAGTCCACGCGCCCAGTACCTCGGGACCGGCTTCGTCATCGACGATGGCCGTCTCGTGGTCACCAACGATCATGTCCTCCCCGGAAATCTGGACCAGGACAACCGGGAACGTCTGGTGGTGGTGAGTGGCCAGGGTCGGGACAACACGATCCATCATGCCGAGGTCGTAGCCCGAGCCGCGAGCGATGACCTGGTCCTGCTGCGTATCGCCGCACCCTCCCTTCCCGCGCTGCAACTTGGCAATTCCAGCCGCGTGCGGGTTGGAGAAGAGGTCGCGTTCACCGGCTATCCCATCGGCATGATCCTGGGGCTCTACCCGGCCACGCATCGCGCGGGCATCTCGGCGATGACCCCGATGGCGATCCCGGCGCGTCGCGCCGCGGAGCTGGATGACAGCCGCATACGCGCCCTGCGCAATGCCCCGCCGATGGTCTTCCAGCTGGATGCCACGGCCTACCCGGGCAACAGTGGCAGCCCCCTGTATCGCAAGGACACCGGCGAGGTGATCGGGGTGATCAATCAGGTCTATGTCCAGGGCGGGCGCGAAGCGGCCGTGCGCAATCCAAGCGGGATTACCTATGCCATCCCATCGGACCGTATTCGTCCCCTGCTGGAACAGTACCGCTCGCAGGCGGGTGGTTAGGGAGACGCTGATTCAGTCGCGCGTTCGCATTCGCACGGCGTTGCGACTCCCTAACCGTGCTGTTCCGGCTGCGGCTGGGCCGTGGCCGTCTCCGGTTTCTCGGCCAGGAAGGCCTTGTGGAACAGGTGTCGCGCCAGCAGGCCGGCCGGCATCTTGAGCCAGTGCCCACGCAGAAACAGCATGCCCCGCGCGACCGCATCGCGGCGGGGGGTGATCGAGCCGGCGCGCGTGTGCAGTCCGTGTACGAACGACCATCGGCCAAGTCCCCGCAGGGCAATGCCCGCGCGTGCCCGGGCCAGCCGTTTCACGGGCTCGGCCGGGATTTCGGTCAGCAGTAGTCGGTTTGCGGTCCACAGCGCGCGCTCCGCCATCCAGGCGATGTTCAGGGCCTCGGCCTCCGCGACGAAATGCTCCCAGAAGGCATCGCCGTCACGTGTGCTGAAATGGCGGAGCAGCACATGGATGTCGTAGAGGTCGCGCAGGCCCCGGTCCCATTCCGTCTCCGAAAACAGGTGCACGATCGCGTGGAGGACCAGGTGCGCCGGGCACAGGATCCGGAACCGGAACGGTTCCGGGAGTGCCTGGCTTTGCTGCCGCAGGCGGGCGGGATCGGGATGGCCGCGAAAGGTCTCCGGCAGGATGTTGTGGTGCAGGTCCAGCGTGGTGCCGCGGTTCTGGTGCACCAGTGGCGGCAGTTCGTGCATCCACTCGCGGTAGTAGCGCTGGTCGTAGACATTGTGGTGCGTGCCCGACCAGCCCTCGAAGAACAGGAGCTTCTCGGCCCGCTCCACCTCGTTGCGGGGAAAGAGGAGATCGATATCGTTGGCCAGGCGCCCGCGCGCGTTTGGCAGCCCGGCCGCCAGGTAGGCCGCCCCTTTCAGCACAACACCCGGGCTCATCCTTGAGAGCAGCCCGTCCGCCAGGCCGTGCAGTTCCCAGACCAGTGCCCGCGATCGATGTTCGGCGATCAGGGCGGCTCCCCAGAGGTGGCTGGCCACTGGTTCCGGCAGGCCTTCCGCAAGACCCGCGTCGTCCGCGAGGTGCCAGAGCGTACCCAGCAATGCGCTCTCGCGTGCGGCCGCCAGCAACGGGGCCCATTCGGCCGTCGTGCGCTCGGCCATGCTCTCTGGCCGTGCCAGGGCCAGGCGCAGTGCGGTGTCAGCGTCCATCGGCCAGCCTGTCGAATTGCTGCATGGCCTCGTCCAGACGGCTGTAGGTAAAGTCAAAGCATGCGGACTCTTCGGCCAGTCGCCCGGCACTATGAAAGGCTCGCGTGCCCAGTGCGGCGTAATTGAAGGCGTTGGCGATCAGCTGCATGAACCCCGAACCCGCCGCGCGCGGTTTCAGCTGAATGGAGGCGCCCGGCCGATAACGCGGGAAGACGATCCACCCGGGTCGGGCGGTCTCGTGACTGCGATGCACGGCATCCGTCGGCGGGCGCATGTGCGCCACAGCCCCTTTCAGCGTATCTGCGATCGGCGTACTCAGGACGGCCGATGGACAGGACTCGCGTATCACCCGGATCGAGTCGTTCTTCAGACTCACCGGCCGCGCAGGCCCGGATACCTCGTTGGTCGCCAGGTCCACCAGCACGGATTCATCCGTCAGCAGGCGCCAGCCGTGATGGGCCAGGGCCGCGCAAAGCGTGCTTTTCCCGGCGCCCGGCGGGGCGGGGAGAATCAGGGCCTTCCCGTTGCGTTCCAGGGCCGCTGCGTGCAGCACCAGCCGATATGGCACCTGATTGGCGATGCACCAGTTCAGCCCCCATTCGAGCATCGGGTATGCCTGCTGGCAGGCCAGAGGCTTGAAGACGCTGCGCCGGTCGGAAAGAAACAGGACCTGGGGCCGATAGAAGCGGCGGTGGGAACGCGGTGCGCGCAGCTCGCAGTGGAAGTCGTAGAAACTCGAGTTGTCGGCTACTTCGAAGTCCCGGTACAGCGACTCGATGCCCCGGGCCACGCTGGCGATGGGACTCTGGATGCGGCTGGTGAAGGGGCCGGTGCGCAGATAAAGCCCGCGGCCCGCCAGGCTTTGCTGGAGTCGGGCCAGCCCGAGATCGGCGATCCGCATCAGTGGCGGCCCCGGATCAGGTCGGCACTTTGCAGGCTGGACAGCCAGCGCCCCAGTTCGACGTCCGTGCCATCCGCCGGCAGGCCGAGCTGCCGGGCCAGTTCGGCCTCGTCCATCGCCACGCCTGCAGTCAGGCAGTCCATCAGCGCGGCGGCCGCGGGCGTCAGCAGGTGGGTTGTGCCGGCCCCGGGATGAAAAACAACGCACTCCTGCCCCAGGGTGCGCTGCTGCAGCCCGTCAGTCCGTTGCCACCTGCGGCGCGACATATGATTCCCCCTGGTGTCCAGCCATTACGCAAGACCGAATGGCTCAGGCGGATCCCCAGCTCGGGAGGCCCATGGTGTTTTCCAGGAATCGGTATACCTGTTCCGGGTACAGGCGGTCACCACCATCGGTCTCGTAGTGGCCATTCTCCAGCGTGTCGGTGACGATGTCCCGCACCAGACGTTCGGACAGCGGGTACCCGTTGGTGTACTTGGCATTCAATAATGCGGCGGTGCCGTAGCGGATCACTTCACGCTCGGCTGCCCCCTGCACATCCAGTACGAACACCGAAGCGGAGACGGCCCCGATCATGGTGAGGTCCCCCTCCTCTTCCTGGAAGCCCCGGCTCACGCCCGGGAAGCCATAGTTCGAATCGAACAGGACCCCGGACTCCACAGCCACACGCCACTCCGGGTGGCTGTGGAAGGATGCGCTGTTGAACAGGTGGCCGCCGCCCTGACTGCTGGCGCTTACATTGCTCGCATGGCTGGCGTGGGTCGGGTCATAGCCCCCGCTCCAGTAGTCCGGCGAGTGGCCCCCGCAGTCCTGTGGCCCATCGTGGCGTGACACATTGCCGGACGCCCAGCCCGAAGGCATGCAGTTCGCGCCGGCCGCCTTGAGCGGCGACGCGTGCAGGGTCATCAACAAGGGGGTCGCACCGAGCATCGCCCGGCTCAGGCGGCGTCGGCTCTGGCCGTGTGTATCCAGCCTCTCCTGGCGACGGTTCGGATCCTGGTTGTCGTTTTGTTCCATCGCGTCCCTCCAGAATTATCGGGACCGGGCCTTGGTTGGAGTGGTATCGCGTCAAGGGAGACGCGGGCAGTCCAGGCCTCTTGGCTTGATCCTAGTCCGGGTCACCCGGGATTTCGCATTCGGTCGCTGAATTTGTGTATGCCGCACGCATTCGCGACGACAACCAAAACACAGAGCAATATCTATACCCCAAATCAGCAGCGGTGTAATCCACTGTTTGGAAGGCTTTTTCTAATACCAGGGAGCCCACGAAGGTCTACGGCTCGAAGGAAATGTAAAGCACACTGACACTTCGGCGGTGAGGGTGTGCCGGTACGGGAGGGGCCTGTGCGGCGGTGTCACAACTCTTTACACCGGCTCCCTTCGCGCACGCAGGATGAACGAATGGCACAACCGTTCCGCGAGCCACGGTGATGTTCTCCACAGGGCCTTGGCCCAGCGACTCTCCATGGGCTCCTGGAGCCAGCGCAGCCGTCCCGGGACCAGGGGCAGCCAGTAACATGACGCCGGCTGCAGGCCGACCGCACGTGCTGCCGCCTGCAGGGAGTCGCGGGTCTCGTATCGCAGATGCGGTGCCTTCCCGGCCCTGATCCGCCGGCGCTCCTGCAACACGGTGGGCCATGTCCTGGCGTTCAGTGCATCGACCCAGATCTCGCCGCTGGGGCGCAGGACCCGGCGCATCTCCGCGAGGGCCGGGCGAGAGTCGGCCAGCGCCTGCATCACCCCGAAGCAGAGCACGCCATCAAACTCGCCATCGGCGAACGGCAGGCGGTGAACATCCGCCGCGAGCCAGTCGATCGCGGTGGGGCTGCGCTGCCGGGCCTTGTGCAGCGAGGGGGCGGAGTAGTCCAGCCCGACCGGGCTGCGGCCCTCGGTGTGGAGCAGCCGCGTATAGGTGCCGGCCCCACAGCCGATATCCAGCCAGTGCGCGCCCGCGGGTCGGGCCTGTTGCCAGAGCGCCTGGAACTGGCGTACCCGACTGGCCAGCCCGGTGGGCGTCCAGCCCGCGATTGACGCGTCGTCGTCGCACTGGCTGCCGCGCTGGGTAAAACGCTGGCGCCAGCGCTGCTCAAAACTGGAGTTCGTCACGTTGTTGTTCCCGCTGTGATCGTTCGGTGTTGACTGTAGACCGCGCTGCCAGGCCCGGCGCCGAGGCGGATGGCTGGACCCGACGCCGACCCGTGGCAGCGGGTTCGATGGTGATGTGTGTCATGAAGTGCAGTATTGCCGCCATGGTCCAGGCGGCCGCGGGGGCCAGCACCAGGCTGGCCGGGTCGGGCCGCAGCCCCACGACCAGCAGCTTGCCCCCTTCCACCAGAAGTGCCACGAGCAGCGCGCCCAGTGCCGCGAGCCATTGCAGCCGGCGGGCATCCAGTGGGCGTCGGATCTGCGCCAGCCATATCAGTGCGCCCAGCGGCAGATACATGGCCACATGCAGTGCCGCGCTGCGCATCGCGACCGTCTCGCCGACGAAGTAGTGGTAATAGAACGGCCAGAGATTGAGTTGATCCCATTGTGCCGCTACGGCGTCCCGGTCCCAGTGGTAGGGACCCAGGTCATGGTTCAGGGCGAGCAGTGCCGCCCCGTACAGCGGGGCCGCAATGACCAGCAGCGGGAGTGCGGTGCGACGCAGGGCGTGCATGGCCTGCCGAGGTGAAAGGTATGCGTACAGGAGCATCCCCACGATGAATCCGGTACCCCGCAGTACTGCCGAACGACCCTCCGCAATCCCCGACAGCGTGGCGAGATTCAGGGCTTCCAGCAGGGTGGCCAGCAGCGCGGCGAGGGTCAGCAGCAGGGCCCAGTTCGCGTACGGCAGCCGCCTTAGTCCGTACGCGAGCAGAATCCCGACCGGCACACTGGCCGCAAGTGTCAGGCCCAGTTCGGAGATACAGCGAAGACCGGATGTACAAGCCCCGTCAGCGACCCACAGGCCCCATGCGCTGGAGCCGAGACGCTGGCTCCACTCGGCGGTGGACAGCACCAGGTCGAACGGGGCCAGGCCAATCACGACGTACAGGATTGCGTAGGCGATCAGGACCGCGATTGCGGTGGTTCGACCGGGGTTCGCCAACTGGCTCCGCCAGTTGAGCATCGGCCGGCGAAGCCCCCACCACATCAGGGCCCCGACGACCGCACCGAGAAAGTTGCCTGCGATGTCCGCCCCGGCCGGATGGCGATAGGGCAGCCAGACCTGAAGAAACTCCACCGTTGCCGTGGTTGCCAGCCCGACAAGCGCGACCAGCGCCAGGGCCCCCAGTCGCCAGACGGGGCCATCGCGGCCATGGGTGAGCCAGGCCATCCAGAAAAAGCCCAGCGGCATGAACATCATGACATTGGCCATGAACTGGGCGCGCCCGCTCGTGCCGGGTCCCTGCAGGCTCATGTCGCGGTAGAGCGACCACGCCTCCTCCAGGCTCACCTCGCCGAACTCGAACGGCAGCAGGGTGAGATAAAGGGCAAAACCGAGCGACAGCCATGCCCCGATGACACAGGTCCGAAAGGCCAGTGGTTCGCGCGTGTGCATCATGGTTTCCTGCGCTGGCGCATGGTCTAACCTGACAAGGGGGCGTATACCGGAGTATGGCCCCGCCAACAGACACGGAACCGCCTCGCATCACGGGGTCGGGGTGAGGAGTGCGTTGATGATGGTGCGGTGGTCAATGGTCCTCTCGCTTGCGTTCTGGGTATGGGTGCTGGCGGGCGTGCTGCTGGTGACCACGGTACCGCTGAGCGCCGATGCGCCCCGTCCAGGCGGGGCCTCGGAGCCGCCCGCTGCTGCCACCCGTGTCCTGCATACCGATCCCGAGGGGTTGCGCCGCGCAGTGCGCCAATTGCGCCCGGGTGACCACCTTCAGCTCGCCCCGGGTGAATACCCCGAGCCGTTGGTGCTGCGGGGCATTAGCGGGACGGCCGAGCGGCCGATCGTGATCACCGGCCCGGATTCCGGGGATCCGGCCATCCTCCGCGGCCGTTCGGGCAGCAATACCATTCGTCTGATCAATACCGCGCACCTTGTGATCCGGCACCTGACCCTGGAGGGAGGCGGGCACAACATCGCCGGAGTCGTGGTCGAGCACGACAGTGAATACGCCCACGACATCACGCTGGAGCACCTGACCATCCGCGGCTATGACCGTTCGCAGGGCAACAGTGGTATCACCACCCGCGCGCCTGCCTGGAACTGGACCATCCGTCACAATGACGTTCGCGATGTCGGCACCGGCATGTATCTCGGTCGTCCGGACGGGACGGGGCCGTTTGTCGCGGGCCTGATCGAGCACAACTTCTTTGCCCGAACGCTCGGCTACAACGTGCAGATCAAGCACCAGCGTTCGCGAACTCCGCGCGCGGGGATGCCGACCGAGCCCCATGCCACCATCATCCGCCACAACGTGTTCAGCAAGGCGGAGCGCGCGAGCAGCGGCCATCGTGCGCGTCCCAACCTGCTGGTGGGGCATTTCCCGCCCGAGGGGCCGGGCCAGCACGACTGGTACTGGATCTACGGCAACCTCTTCTACCAGAACCCCCACCAGCGCCTCTTTCAGGGCGAAGGCCGCCTGGCCCTGTACAACAACCTGTTTTTCAACGACGCCGGTAGTGCCCTGATCGTGCAGCCACACAACCACATCCCGAAGGATGTCCTGATCGTCCACAACACCGTGGTGGCGCAGGGATTCGGGATACGGCTGATCCCGGGCGATCGGCGCTATGAACAGATCATTGCCGGCAATGCGGTCTTCGCGGACCCGGCGATTGATGCCGCCCGCACGGCGCATACGGAAATCAACCACGAGGCCGGCTTCGAACGGGCTTCGGCCTACCTGGCGCAGCCGCACGCGGCGCTCGCGGAACTCGACCTGTTCCCGCTTGAGGGGGTGCTGGGGTACAAGGGCCTTCCCGAGTTCCAAAGTCCGGTTCCTCCCGGTCTGGATCGCGATTACAACGGCCGCGATCGCGCCTCCCCCCGCTACGGGGCCTATGCAGGCGATCGCGAGTCCAACCCGGGGCGGCGCGAAGGGATCGGCCCTGAGGCTCTCGATTGAAGCCCTGCCGCCTGGAGCTCGTCACAGGCGCAGGTCGGTGGCCTCCCGCGGGAAGGCCGATTTCACGTCGAACAGCACCGCTTGCGGGTGTGCGAGCGCACGGATCGCTTCCACCCCCATGTCCAGGAACGCCTGATGTGGCACCGCCACGATGATGGCGTCGAACGAGTCCGCCTCGGGGGCCGAGGTGATCGGAGTGATGCCGTATTCGTGCTCGGCCTCCTCCGGGTCGACCCAGGGATCGAACACCACGACCTCGGTGTTGTATCCGTGCAGCGTATGGTAGATGTCCATCACGCGCGTATTGCGCAGGTCCGGGCAGTTCTCCTTGAAGGTCAGGCCCATCAACAGGATGCGCGCCCCCACCGGATTGATCCCCTTGCGCACCAGCGCACGGATGGTCGCGTCCGCGATGTGGGCCCCCATCGCGTCGTTCACGCGGCGCCCGGCCAGAATCATCTCCGGGTGGTGTCCGACGGCCTGGGCCTTGTGCGTCAGGTAGTACGGGTCCACCCCGATGCAGTGCCCGCCGACTAGCCCGGGCCGGAACGGCAGGAAATTCCACTTGGTCCCGGCGGCCTGCAGGACCGCCTCGGTGTCGAGTCCCAGGCGCTCGAACAGCAGCGCCAGCTCGTTGATCAGGGCGATGTTCACGTCACGCTGGGTGTTTTCGATCACCTTGGCCGCCTCGGCGACACGGATGCTCTCGGCCTTGTGCGTACCGGCCGTGATGACGCGCGCATACAGGGCATCGACGAAGTCCGCCACCTCCGGCAGCGACCCCGAGGTGACCTTCTTGATGGAGGTGACCCGGTGCGTCTTGTCCCCGGGGTTGATCCGTTCGGGACTGTAGCCGGTGAAGAAGTCCTCGTTGTGGGTCAGCCCGGATTCCTGTTCCAGGATCGGGACGCAGTCTTCTTCCGTTGCCCCCGGATAGACCGTTGACTCGTAGATCACCACGTCGCCGCGCTTGAGCACCTGTCCCACGGTATGGGTGGCCCCGAGCAGGGGGCGCAGGTCGGGTCGCCGGTGGGCGTCGATTGGTGTCGGTACCGTCACCACATAGACATTGCACGGGCGCAGTGCCTCGAGCTCCGTGGTGTAGTCCAGGTGCGACGCGGCGGCGAGATCTTCCGGTTCGACCTCGCGGGTGCGGTCGATACCGTTTTTCAGTTCCTGGATGCGGTTGGGCTGGATATCGAATCCCAGGGTAGGCCAGACCCGGCCGAACTCGACCGCCAGGGGCAGGCCGACATAGCCCAGTCCGATAACCCCGAGGCGAATCTCTTCCGATGAGGGGAGTGCATGCATGAGTGAAGGCTCTTCCGTGCAGCGGGTTGAGTAACGGGCGTCTTGCCGGGTCGGTTTCCTTTACACCCGGGCAGCCAGCGTAGTGCGAGCTTAGGCACAACATGGATGGCGGGACAATGATGAAAAATCTGGACAAATTTCGTCCTTTCGTCCTATGCCCATTTCCCTCAATTCGAACTACATTGAGCGCTAATGCCCCAGCCAAACCGGCGTTTCGGGGCTTTAAGGAAACACTAATCAATGTACACACTCGCGTTGGTACCCCAGGTTTTCGGAGGCAAGGCGCGTCGTGCAGCGGGTAGTGGTTCTACCCACAAGCGGCGCAACGCAGGATCGGGGAACCTGGGGTACCAACCCCAAGGGGCTCGGCCGCTTTTGCGTGGGAACGGCGTTGCGGCTCCCTTGTGCAGAATGACTGCACGGCAGTCGCCGCGCCTTGTTCGCACGCAAAAGCGACTCGAGCGCGTACATTGATTAGTGTTTCCTTAACGGGATCTCTTATGCCAACCGATTCGCAATGCGACATCCTGTGCGTCGTCGGGGCGCGCCCCAACTTCATGAAGATCGGCCCGGTGATGCGGGCCCTGCAGCAGGCCGGGATACCGGCGCAACTCGTGCACACGGGGCAGCACTACGACCCGGCGATGAACGAGCGGTTTTTCACCGATCTGCAGATTCCCCGACCGGATATCAATCTCGAGGTGGGCTCCTGTTCGCATGCCGTGCAAACGGCCGAGGTGATGATGCGTTTCGAGGGCGTGCTGGACCGCGTGCAGCCCCGGGCCATCCTTGTGGTGGGCGATGTGAATTCCACGATCGCCTGTGCCCTGGTGGCGGCCAAGAAGGGGGTCGGGGTGATCCATGTGGAGGCGGGGTTGCGCAGCTTCGATCGCAGCATGCCGGAGGAGGTGAACCGGGTGCTCACCGACCAGATCTCCGATCTGCTGTTCATCACCGAGCGCCATGCCCGCGACAACCTGGTACGCGAGGGCATCGACCCCGGCCGGGTCCACTTTGTCGGCAACGTGATGATCGATACCCAGCTCTACAACCTGGAGCGTGCCGTGCCGTGGCAGGAGACGCTGCGGTCGGCCGAGGTGGAGACCGATGCGTTCTCCGACGACCGGGCTTACGGGGTGCTGACCCTGCATCGCCCCTCCAATGTCGACCATGCGCCGGTGATGAAGCGTCTGGTCGACAGCCTGGTGGCCATCGCCCGGGAGCTTCCCCTGGTTTTCCCGTTACACCCTCGAACCCAGGCCCGTTTGCAGGGCTTCGGACTGGAGTCTGCCCTGCGCGAGGCGCCGATCGCCGTGCTGCCGCCGGCCGGCTATCTGGAGATGCTGGGGTTGATGAAAGATGCCCGAGTCGTGCTCACCGATTCCGGGGGTATGCAGGAGGAAACCACCGCCCTCGGGGTGCCCTGCATCACCCTGCGCGAGAACACCGAACGGCCAATCACGATCGATGAAGGTACCAATATTTTAGTAGGCAATGATCCGCAACGACTGATGGAGTCTTTCCGCGAGGTCATGGACCATGGGGGCAAACAGGGGCGCATCCCGGAGTATTGGGACGGCAATGCCGCAGAACGCATCGTGGCCGTCGTGGCTGACTGGCTGAATCACGCAAGAAAATCCTGACCGGTACGTTCGCGCCCTCCGACCGACGCCCCCAGAGGGTTCAGGAGATCGTGAGCGCATGCTGCGAGTACCGTTGTCCATGCTGTCGCCGCAAGGCTGGCGCGCACGCCTGACGATCCTCGCCTATCATCGCGTGCTGGCGGACCCCGACCCGCTACGACCGGAAGACCCGGTGGCCGAGACCTTTCGCTGGCAGATGCGCCTGCTGGCGAGGGAGATGAACCCGCTGCCGCTGGACGAGGCCATCGAGCGTCTGCAGGAAGGCCGGCTCCCGGCTCGGGCCGTTGCGGTTACTTTCGACGACGGTTATGCCGACAACGCGGAGATCGCGCTGCCGATCCTGCGCGAGGAGGGGGTGCCGGCGACGGTCTTTATCGCCACCGGCTATCTGAATGGCGGCTGCATGTTCAACGACATGCTGATCGAAACGGTTCGCCAGATACCCTCCATGGCAGTGGACCTGACCCCGGAGGGGCTGGGCACGCGTTCACTGGAATCCGTGGCGCAGCGCCGCGCCACGATCCACGCCCTGATCGGGGCCCTCAAGTATCGGCCGTTGGCCGAACGCAGCCGCCGCGCCGAGGCGTTGGGTGCCCGTTTCGGTATAACGCCCCCCAGCGACCTGATGATGACCGATGCCCAGGTTCGTGAGCTTGCCGATGCCGGCATGGGGATCGGCGGGCACACCGTCCTGCACCCGATTCTGGCCGAGACCGATGCCGAGACCGCAAGGCAGGAGATTGCGGAGGGCAAGGCCGAACTCGAGGCCCTGGTGGGACGTCCCGTACGGTTGTTTGCCTACCCTAACGGGCGCCCCGGAAAGGACTATGCGCCGGAGCATGTCGAGATGGTGCGTGCCAGTGGGTTCGACGCCGCCGTATCCACCATGGCCGGTGCTGCCGGCCGCGACACGGATCCGCTGCAGCTCCCGCGCTTTACCCCCTGGGACCGAACGCCTCTGCGCTTTGGCCTGCGGCTGGCGCGCAATCTGGCCTCTGCCCACTGAAGGTGCGAACACGATGACGACCCGCGTCCATTTGACCGTTGATACCGAGTTCAGCATCGCGGGGGCCTTTCGCGAGCCGCAAACCCACCGGCCGGTCGGGCCGCCGTCGGTTTACTGCCATCGTGACGGGCGTTCGGAAGGTCTTGGCTATCTGCTGGACACCCTCGACCGGTATGCGGTTCGCGCCACCTTCTTTGTCGAGACACTGAACACGACGTACTTCGGCGACGAGCCCATGGGTGAGATCGCCCACGAGATCGCCGGCCGCGGGCACGATGTCCAGCTCCATCTGCACCCCTGCTGGACGTACTTCGGGCATCCGGACTGGGCCCAGCGGCTGCAAAGCGACCCGCCAAATGACAATGTCACCCGGCGCAGTGTCGAGGAACTGGCCGACCTGATCGAACAGGGAAGGGCGACGTTCCGCCGCTGGGGGCTGGATGCCCCAAGTGTGCTGCGTACCGGCGGGCTCAAGGTCGACCTGAAGGTCTACGCCGCCATGCGCCAGGCCGGGCTCCCCCGGGCCTCCAATATCGGGCTCGCGATCTATCCGCCGGCCGAGCCGGAGCTGCAGTTGCGGGGCGGCTGCCATGTGATCGACGGGGTGCTCGAGTTCCCGGTGACCACCTACACCGATTTCCAGTGGGGGCCGCGGGCCCATCTGAAGTCGCTCACTATTACCGGCACCTCCTGGCCGGAGATGCGCAGGTTGCTGTTCCAGGCCCGACGCCAGGGTCTTAGCGACGTGGTCGTGCTCACCCACCCGTTCGAGTTTGTGCGCTATCGGGACGACCAGCCGACACCCGGCATCAATCCGCTGACTCGCCGCCGCCTGGAACGACTGTGCCGCTTCCTGAAGACGGAACCGGGGTTCAGTCCTGCCTGTATGGCCGATGTGCTGGCCACGCCGGCGCCTCGGGAGGCGACCCCCATGCTCACCGTTCCCGCAGCCCAGGCAGCACTGCGTGCCCTGGAGAACTGGACCAGTCAGCGGGTGTTCTGGGGATGAAAGCCGACCACCCAATGGCCGGACATTCTGTGGCCCGCTATCCGATCGAGCGGGTCCGTCTCGCCCTGCGCATCGGCGAGATCACGCTGGGCGACGTCTCGCTGCGAATGTCGGTCGACAGCCGTCATTTCCTGCAGCGCCCGGCGGCCCAGGGCCCGTACGCCGGGGATGCGGTTGCCGATGGCCACCTGGCCCGCTCGCAGCCCGTCGAGGCGCCCTTGCCACGGCTGTCATGGGTGGAGGGCTATCTGCGCTACGTCCCCAGCCAGTACATGCGCCACTACATCGATCTGGACATGGGCTGGGAGGCGTATCAGGCGAAGTTCTCCTCCAAGTCCCGCCAGACGCTGCGGCGCAAGGTGCGCAAATTCGCCGATGCTTCCGGGGGCACGATCGACTGGCGCACCTATCGCACGCCGGAGGAGATCGAGACCTTCCGCAGCCTGGCGCGCGAGGTCTCGCGACTGACCTACCAAGAGCGCCTGCTGAACGCCGGCCTCCCGGACGATGACGCGTTCGCCGAGCGTGCCGCGCGGCTGGCTGCCGCCGACCAGGTGCGGGCCTACCTCCTGTTCCTGGACGGCGAGCCGGTGGCCTATCTCTATTGCCCGGCCCGGGACTCGGCCCTGCTCTATGCCTACCTGGGCTACCACCCGAAGGTGGCCGCCCTGTCGCCGGGCACGGTACTGCAATGGCTGGTGCTGGAATCCCTGTTCCACGAGGGCCGGTTTCGCTTTTTCGATTTCGCCCCGGGCGACAGTCCGCACAAGGCCCTTTTTGGTTCGGGCCACCAGCTCTGTTCGGATATCTATTACCTGCGGCGCCGCCCGCGCCCGCTCGCCCTGGGTCTTGCCCATGCCGCCACGACGCTGGGCTCGGACGCCGTCTCCGCGGCCCTGTCCCGGCTCGGGTTCAAGCAGTCGCTGAAGCGTTTCCTGCGCCGCGGCGGGACGGCCCGCCCCGCGGGTCACGAACGGGAGGTGATCAAGAAATGATCCTGAAGCGCCACCTTCGCAAGGCCTACACCTGTGCCAGGGGCTACTACCTGGCGGTATCGCAACCGACCCCGGACGCTCCGCGCGTCACAACCCGGCTGCATGGTGTTCTCAAGGCCCGGTTTCGGCATCGTATCGGGCCGCGTTATTACTCGCTCTTCCGCCTGGCAGCGGTCGAGTCCGCGCAGTGGGACGACTATGTGATCGACAACGAAGCCTACCGAGACCACTTTCGCGCGTGCAGCGCCGAACGGTACCGACGCATCCTCAACCACAAGAGCCTGTTTTTTGAACATTGCCAGCGCCATGGTCTGCCCACCCCGACGTTGCGGGCCATTATCCCGACGAGCGCGGCCACGTCGGCTGGGGATGGTCTCGATGTTTCCGGGCCGGTCACGCCAACCGTCCAGCACTGGCTGGAGTTCCTTGGCGATGGCACCGATGACCTGTTCATCAAGACCGATGACGGGTCGTATGGCGACGGGGCGTTTTCTGCCACTCGGCGGGGCGATCGCTGGGAATACTGCGGCAGGACCACGACGCTCAGCGACCTGTTCCATTTCGTCCGTGAGCGAGCCGACCAGAGCCGCAGGCCCTATATCGCCCAGTCGCGCATCCATGTCCATCACGGGCTCCGGCACCTGATGTCGCCCACGGCCGTGGGCTGTGTGCGGATCGTGACCTACATGAAGGATGGCGAGGTCCATTTCTTTCGCGCCGAGATCAAGCTGACCGCGGGGGAGGGGGATATCGACAACTTCGTGCTGGGAACCACCGGCAATGTGGTTGCGGCGGTGGATATCGACAGTGGTCGGATGTCGGTTGGCTATGCCTCGCGCAGTCCTGCCTGGCCGGTCATACAACCGGTGACCGAGCATCCAGATACCGGCGAGCCTATCGAGGGCACTCCGGTGCCGCTGTGGGAAGAGGTCAAGGCGCTCGCGCTCCAGGCCCAGCGCAGCCTGCCCGAGGTCAGGACGGTTGGCTGGGACATCGCGATTACCCCGGACGGGCCCGTGATCCTGGAAGGCAACTCGACCTACGGGCTGGATATCCTCCAGATCGCCCATCAGCGCGGGTTCAAGCGGGAAATGGAGCAGATCTTTCGTGGGTGACATCCGCCCGCTCGATCAAGATCGAGAGGTGATCAAGAAATGATCCTGAAGCGCCACTTACGCAAGGCCTACACCTGTGCCAGGGGCTACTACCTGGCGGTATCGCAGCCGACTCCCGATGCCCCGCGCGTCACGACTCGAATGCACGGCGTCCTCAAAGCCCGATTCCGGCATCGTATCGGACCGCGTCATTACTCGCTCTTCCGTCTGGCCACGGTGGACCCTTCGCACTGGCAGGACTATGTGATCGACGACAAGGAGTATGGCGATCACTTCCGTGCAATCAGTGCGGAGCGTCATCGAAGCACCGTGAGTCGAAAGAGCCTGTTTTTTGCTCACTGCGTGCGCCATGGGCTGCCAACCCCGCCGGTGCAGGCGATCATCCCCCCGGGCCATGAAACCCCTCCCGCGGAGGGCAGTCCCGAGGGGGCAGGGACGGTTGTCACAAGCGCCCGCCGCTGGCTGGAAGTGTTGCAGGCCGGTGAGGAGGACCTGTTCATCAAGCCCGATGACGGCGCGTATGGGGATGGCGCCTTCTCCGCCACTCGACGGAATGATCGTTGGCATTACTGCGGTCGGCTCACGGCTCTGAGCGACCTGTTCTATTTCGTACGGGCGCGTGCCAGCCAGAGCCAGACCTGTTTCATCGCCCAGTCGCGCATCCAGCCCCACGACAAACTCAGCGGCTTGATGTCCCCCACGGCCGTGGGCTGTGTGCGGATCGTGACCTACATGCGTGACGGGAAGGCCCGCCTGTTCTGTGCCGAGATCAAGCTGACCGCGGGTGAGGGAGACACCGACAATTTCGGGCTGGCGGCCAACGGAAACATGGTTGCTGCCGTGGATATGGACAGCGGTCGGTTGTCTCTTGGATATACCTCGCGCAGTCCAGCGTGGCCGGTCATCCAGCCGGTGACCGAGCACCCGGATACCGGCGAGCCTATCGAGGGCACTCCGCTGCCGCTGTGGGAGGAGGTCAAGGCACTCGCGCTGCAGGCCCAGCGCAGCCTGCCCGAGGTCAAGACGATCGGCTGGGACATCGCGATTACGCCCGAGGGCCCGTTAATCCTCGAGGGCAATACGACCTATGGGCTCGCCAGCCTCCAGATCGCGCATCAGCGCGGGTTCAGGCGCGAGATGGAGCAGATCTTTCGCGGGTAGTTGCCCGTTCCGTGTTTTGCTAGAGCAGGAAAGGCAGTGGGTCGCGCATCGCCTGCCACAGGCCGCGCAGGTTGTACGGAGCGATCCCGCGCCACTGGCGGGGCTGCCAGAGCAGGTGTTTTACTAGATGGCTGTGCAGGTGGTAGGCGCCGGCCACGGGGGAGGCGCGCACAAACGAGCCCCCCGCGGCCAGCGCAAAACCCGCCTCGACGAAGTTGATCCCCGCCCACAGCGAGGCCTGCAGGGTGTACCAGAAGCGCGGGTTGCACTCGAGTACGCGAACGTCCCCGGTCGATTCGTCCACGCGCAGGTCGATATTCGCCACGCCGGTATAGTGCGCCGCCCGAACGATCCGGCGACCGATCTCCAGCAGCCGCTCGTCGGCGAAAAATTCCAGCGAACAGGGATTCCGGCGCGATTGCAGGAGGTGGCAGACCACCTCCCCATCCCGGGCCAGCAGGCTCAGGTCCGCGTCGAATCCGGGCGCATATTCCTGCACCACCAACGGGAAGCGGGCATGCCGGCCACCTCGCTCCAGGTGCGCCTCGATATCCTCGAGCCGCTTCGCCTGAAGGATTCCATGACTGGATTCGCCGTACAGCGGCTTGACCACCAGCGGGAATGTCATCCCGGCATTCTGCAGGCGCTCCAGGTCCTCGGGGCCTTCCAGGCGCAGCGCCTTTGGACACGGAATTCCGCGGGTCTCCATGAAACGCTGAAAGGCCCATTTGTCGTCCAGCATGCCCAGCACCTCCAGGCTGCTGGAGGGAAAGGCCGTCACGCCCGGCAGGCGCGGTGCGAGCGCGTGGACTACGCCGGCTCCCAGGATGTCGGCCCCGACAATTCCGTCGATACGGTGCCGTGTGCAGTAGTCGCGCAGGCGGCCGCCAAAGGTTTCCAGGGTTTCCGGCTGAGTGTCCGGCAGGGGCATGCGCTGGTAGCGATCGCGGTACCGGGAGTGACGTGCGGCCCCCGGGGACTTGAGCTCCAGCAGGTGGATCTCGGTGCCCATTCGCTGCAGGCAGTACAGCACCTTCAGGGCGAGCGGCGAACCGTCCGAGAGCACCGCGACGCGCTGCGGCCTGGTGGTTTCGGTCATACCGGCAGGCGAAGCTGGATGCGTCGGCGGAACGGGCAGATCTCGATGTAGGAACCGGCAATCCGCCAGCCGGTTTTCTCGCTCACCCGAATCGAACTCTTGTGGCTGTGCCAAATGCGGCTGTACAAGCGGGTGAAGCCGCGTTGCGACATCAGGTAGGCGGTTTGTCGTTTTAGCAGGGCTGCATATCCCTGCCCGCGATGCTGGGCCAGGGTGTAAAGCCCGGTGGATTTCGCGGCGCCCTCGGGCAGCCTCCAGCTGCGCCCCTGGCGTTCGGCCTCGTAGCGTTTGCCCCACCAGTACCACTGCACCGCCACCAGTTCATTGTCGCGAAAAAGGCCGAAGCCCTGGGCCCCTTCACCTCCGAACTCCCGGCGTTGGAGCATGCCTTCATCCACCACGCCGTCCAGGTCCTCGGGGGTGATCGGCTCGACGCGGATACCGGCGGGCATCTCGACCTCGGGCTGCGGGAGGTCGATATAAAAGACCTTCCAGTACTGATAATCGCCCAGGCCCAGATGCAGGGCCTCCTTTAAAAGGCTACGCGGACTATAAACATTGACGGTGGCCACACGCTTCCCCCATTGCGAGCTTCGCTGACGACGCGAGTGCTGAACAAAGCGGTCCTGGATTTCTGTGCATGCTACCCCGCTGGCGCGGTTTCAGGATGGCCTTTGAATCAATCACCTATGGGGCTTGTGCTGGCAAAACGCCCATCATTCTTCAGCAAGCGATTATCAATCAGCGCTTCCCTAGCATATATCGCGTTGTTGCACTTGTCGGTACGGTTTTTTTGGTACGCGAAAGCCCTTTTCGTGCAGCTTCAAGCTGCTAATCTGAAACGTCCGGATCGGGTGTGTCCTGGCGCCGGTCGCGCCGCTTGAAATGGGCTCGTATGAAGGGGAGCACGTGCATCCACGAGACTGGGAACGTGCGGATGGTTGCTTGAATGCTGTGGAGGGTGTCGTGGGTAAAGTCTCGGGGTTGCTGGCATCCGCGCTCTATCGTTCCAACCATATCGTGCGGCACTTTTGCCGCTCCGATGTGTGGGGCCAGTTTCAGGCGGCCGCCGACCACTATGGTTCGTCAACACCGGTCATCGCCTGGCGGGCGCTGCGGTTGTATGGGGCGGGTCGTTTTCTGCCTGGCGAATCGCTCTGCCGGGGGCTGCTGGACCCGCGGCTGCCGGTGAACGAGCACCTGGCGCACGTCAGTGAGGAGCGCCTGCACGGGCTCCAGCTCGCGGTAAATTCGCCGCATGCGGCGATGTGTCGTGACAAGCTCATGTTCCACGACTTCTGTCGCAGCCATGACTTGCCCGTGCCCGACCTGCTCGGCGTCGTTTCGCGCCATGGTTCGCGCGACGCCCGGGGGGAGCCTCTCTCCACGTCCGCACAATGGGAGGCCTTCGTGCGCCGGTTGCCCGCATCGTTTCTCGCCAAGCCCAGACATGGGCGTCAGGGATACGGGATTACCGCCCTGGGCTTGGGCGCAAGGGGAGGGATCGTACTACCCGACTTTGCCCGGGACGTGGCGGCTCTGGCCGATGATGGCGAGGACCGCATCCTCGAGCGGCGCCTACAGTGCCACGATCGGGTCGCCGAACTGACCGGCACTCGGTCCATTTCGGCATTGAGGCTGTTTACCCGGGTCAGCCCGGAAGGCGAACCGGAGGTGCTGGACTGTCACTTCCGGCTGATCGTCGGCGACTCGGTGACCGACAATATCAGCGACCCGCGAACGGGCCGTTTCACGGCCAATGTAGTGGCCCTGCCGCAGCTCGGCGATGGGAGGCTGGGGAAGGCCTGGACGTTCAATGCCAATGGGCTGGGGTACAAGTGGGTTACCCACCACCCGCGGACGGGCGTCCTGATCGAAGGCTTCGAGGTCCCGTTCTGGCCGGAAGTGTTGCAACTGGTCAAGACCGCCGCGAGGGACCTGCTGCCGATCCGGACCGCCGGCTGGGACGTGGCCCTGACCCCGAACGGCCCGGTCCTGATCGAGGTGAACGAGCGTTTTCAGCATGTCGGGTTCGGTGATGGCATTCAGCGCATCCGGCAGGCCCTGCTGGCGGACAAGCACTACCTGGAAACCGCTGGCTTCTCGTGTCCCCCTTCGTCTTCGCAGCTGCATTAACCGCCATGACTATGGTGTCAACTCATTACGCGAATCGGCGAAACCGCCTCCAGGGCCACCGGTGGCTCTCGCGGAGCACACAATGGCTTTCTTAGAAGTTATCGGTCGCCAGTGCCTGGGGCAGGTGTCGCATCATCTGGAGTTCGACTGGTTAGCCGGAGGCCCGACGCTCGTCGCGGGCTGGTCATTCGACGGGGCGAGTCTGTCCGTCTCGGCCGATCGGCTCGGATTCATCCCGCTGTTCTATGCCCGCGAGGGCAGTCGCCTGATCGTGGCCGACTCCCTGCAGGAGGCCGCGGCGCGCTTGTCGGCCCCCGCCTTTGACGACGAGGCCATCGCGGTATTCATGGCGCTGGGTTATCTCGTGGGCGACCAGACCCCGCTGGCGGGCGTAAAGGTCCTGATGCCGGGAGAGACCCTGCTGTGGCGAGAAGGCGTGCTCTCCGGCGAACGCCCCGCCATCCCCCTGATACCTCCATTTTCCGGAGATCCGCACGAGGCGCGGACACGATTCACGGAGCTTTTTGCGCGGGCGATCGAGCGGCGCGCCGCTGGCGGTGTGGGGCGCCTGCCGCTGTCCGGTGGCCGCGACTCGCGCCATATCTGTCTGGAGCTGGCGCAACAGGACACCCCGCCACCCCGAACCCTGGTCCTGCGGGCGAAGAGGGGGGACGAGAGTGGCGTGGCGTGTGCGTTGTCCCAGCACCTGGGCATCGAATGTCAGGTGATCGACAATCCCCAGGATCGTATCGCCGCGGAGCGACAGAAAAACCGCCTGAACCACTACTCCACCGACGAGAACAGCTGGTACCTCGCGTTGATGCCGCATCTGGAGGGCCCGGTATTCGATGGCCTGGCCGGCGATGTGTTGTGCAACGGTTCCTATTTCGACGCACGTCTGGCCGAGTGCCTGGATGCCGGTGATCTCGAAGGGGCGGCAAATCGTGTGTTGATGGCGGGCAGTTACACGTCGTTTCTGAAGCGGACCTTCCAGGATCGCTGGCGCCTGCAGGTCGCTCGTGATGCGATCATTCGGGAGCTGGGCGCGCACGTCGGTACGCCCGATCCGGCCAAGTCGTTTGTTTTCTGGAATCGGATTCGCCGCGAGATCGCCCTGTTGCCGATCGCCATGGCCGGACAGCAGCAGGCCGTCTGTCTGCCCTATCAAGACCCTGACGTGCTGGAGTTCCTGCTGAGCCTGCCGTGGCAGTCGTTCGCGACGCGCGCGTTCCACGACGAAGTGATCCGGGGCTGTTATCCCCACGCCGCGCATATCCCGTACAGCCAGAAGGCCACGGGATCACCGCCACGGGTCGAGTGGGCGAGTCTCAGCCGCCGGGTGTCGCATCTGGCGCGGCCGTTGTTCAACGGCTTTACGCGCCCCGAGCGTGTCGTCGGGTATACCCTCGAGGCCCTGCGCACGGGCCATATCCGCCCGCTCACGCCGACCTTCGTCAAGGTGATGCCGCTCCTCCAGGCGGTACAGGAGCTGGGGGTCGACCCTCACTGTCACAAGGCGGCTGCCCACCCAGCCGGAAAGGCTGCCTGATGCGCCGGCTCGCGCGTCGCAGCACCGTCTGGTTGCTGACCATCCTCGCGCTGGCGCTCGCGACCAGCCAGGCAGCGGCCAGTGACAGCTCGTTGGGGCGGATGGCGGCGGGTCTGCAGCCCGGGGAGCTGGCCCCCCTCGATGCCGGCTTTCCAGAGGGGTTCCAGCGCTACTACGACTTCCTGCGCGCCAAGTCGAGCGATCCGGATACCTGGAATGACAGCGCGCACTGGGATGCCAGCCGGCGCCAGGTCTTCATGTATGGCGATCGCGGATCGCGACCGGTATTCATTACCTACCGCGAAGACCAGCATGCATGGCAGCACCTGTCCGCCGAGGGTCCGCCCCCCTTCGCGCATGTCTATGGCGGCGTGGCGCTCGACCCCGAGCGGGGGCATTACTACAAGATCAGTGCCGGCCGTTCGCAGCGCACCCTGTATCGCTATTCCATTGCGGATGATCGCTGGGAACTCGCGACGCGCAGTTTGCCCGGGCCCGGCGGGGGGTGGGAACACACCGACCCGATCGAGTGGCACGACGCGCTGGACCAGCTGATCTACCTCCGCGAGAACCAGGTTTACGGCCTTCGCGATGGTCGCTGGGTCGAACACGGCAAGGCCGCGGTCGATGGCTATCACTCCTCGGCCCAGTACAACCGCGTGCGCGACGAGATGCTGTTTATCGGTGGCAACAAGTCGCGCAACAAGGTCTCCCTGCTGGATGCGAATGGCACAGTGCGTGATCTCGGCGATACGCCGTTCGTGTTCGGGATCATGAACGAGAGCCTGACCTACGACCCGCAAACGGGGAACTACCTCGTGCTGCGGGCCGGCCGTGTACGCGAGTTGTGGGAGCTCGATCCGGACAAGGACGAATGGCGCAAGGCTGCGGACTGGAGCGGCCAGCGCTGGCCATTCGACCGCTATGGCGGGATCGTGCCGGTGCCGATTGACGACCACGGGGTGGTCCTCTGGCTCAACCAGGCCGGCCCTTTGCTGCACCGGCACCAGTCTGCGTTCAGCCAGGAGCGATCGGGGGCCGACACCCTGCCCCCGGCCGAACCCCGCGCGGCGTTCCTGAAGGTTTCGGCCAGTGCGCCAGCGCCCGCGTCGGAGGGGCGCTCAAAGCTTTACGACATTGCCGAGACGCTGGAGCCTGGCGAGTTCCGCCGTGTCGAAACCCGGCTGCCGGAAGGTGTGCCGGACATGGCGCGAATGAACAACACCCAGTGGCACGACCCGGACAAGCGCGGCACGTTCGGGGTGGGGTGGACCGACCGCCATATCTTCGATCCGGAGACCGGGCGGCTGTTCAATATCCTGATGCGGGACAATTCCGTCCGCTCGGTGACCTGGCTGGAGCCGGATCTGTCCTGGACCGGCGTCGTAGCCCCGCCGGGCCTCGACTATGACGGGGGCGAACGGCGTCCGTACAACCGCCTGATGGATGGCGGTGATGGCTACATGTACTTTTCGCCGAGCGAACCTCGTCGATCCGATATTGGACGTCTGGTGCGCGCCCCGTACACCGATCCGACCGCCTGGGAAGAAGTGGGTCTGGGCGCGGGCCAGGGCAATGCGCACGCGGTGGGCGACCACTCCACCGTGTGGCATCCCGATATCGAGAAATTCGTCCTCTACACGCTGGGGTCTGCCAGCTACGACCACCTGCCGGGCGACGGCATCGAGGCCCACACGATGGGGCAGGTCCGTGTCTGGGGGCATGGTGACCGGGCGTGGACCTATCCCCGGAATCATCCGGACTACCGGGGCCCCGAGGGCCGCACCCAGTCCTCCGGATATGGCGGGACCATGCTCTACAACCCGGTCCACCGCGAGGTACTGATCTACGGCGGGATGACCCAGTACGGTGGCAACCACCGACGCGGGGCCGAGGCCACGGCCACCATCGACCGCGAGGGCCGATTCCAGCGGCACGGGGCCTCCGGACAGGCCTATGTTGCCGGCGGCAGCCGGCTGACCTATCACCCGAAGACCGGGGACTACATCCTGTTGCAGAACAATGCCCGGCAGATGTACATCGGCGATCCGCCCCGCGGCAAACCCTGGCGGCTCCTGTACAACTGGCAAGATGTGGACTTTGCCGATCGCCCGTTTGACCGCTACGAGAACTGGCATCGGGTCACCCCGCTGCCGGGAACGGACGTGCTGATCTGGTCCGACCTGCGCCGCGGGATCATCCTGCAGCGCCTGCCCGAAAGCGACTAGGCGCTCAGTCGCCCCAGCCGAGCGTCAGCCGATGGGCGTAGGGGCCCGGGTGCAAGGGCTTGGGCGGCAATGCGCAGCCCAGCCCCGGGATTGTCGAGGGCAGCGGAACACTGACGATCGAGGGCCCGGAGGCAGGAAACAGGACCTCGGTCCACTGGCGTGTCAGGGGGTCCTGCTGCTGAAAGCGCCGCGCGGGGGGAGGTTGATCGGCGACCAGCGCATGGCCACCCGGATTCAGGTAGTGGACCGGATCTTCACCCCGGCATTCGAGCCGGATCTCCTGGCGCAGTGAGGGTCCCGCGGGGTCAAGCCACAGCGTGATGGCCCCGAACAGGGCCGACGAGCGTGGGCGTCGCAAGGCCGCGCCGCGCCCCAGGGCCCCGTCGAACCAGCGCCAGTCCAGCGCCGCAAGGCCGCGCCTCCAGAGGGTGCGGGCCGCTGCGCGCACCACGGGCACCGCCCGGCCGCCGTCCAGCTGTATTCGCACGGCAGGCGCCGCCGCGTCGACCGCAACCGAGCGAAAATCCGCCAGGGCCCAGAGCTGGTCCCCAATCTGAAACAGGGGTACCCACCCGGCCAGGGCCGGGCTGCGCGACAATGATTCGGCGCTGACCCTCACCGGTGGCGGGCACAAGACCCGGTCGCGATAGCGGACATGAACGGGCTGACCGCCTGCGTAGCGCAACTCGGCTGTATCTCGGCTGTAGGCCTGGGGCGCCTGCCCGCGGGTACTGATGATGGCGCACAAGTCCGGCCCCGCCTGGGCGCGCAGCACACCCGCCTGAGCGTCCTGCTGGCAGACATCTGTGCGCCCTCCTGCCCACTGGAGGCCCGCGATCTCTCCGGGGATCCCGTGGCGACGCTGCCGGTCGCTGGCCCAGGCCAGGAGTGCCGCCGCCCAGGCGTTGTAGACCGACAGATGCATGTAGTCGTCCCATCCTGCAGGGCGGGTTCCGGCTTCGGAAACACGATCCGCGGGCGTCAGATCCAGCAGCCCGTCGATCCGGCGTTGCCGTTCCCACCGTCTCAGGACGCCACGCAGCGCTCGCCCTGGCGGGGTATCCGCCTGCTCGGCGCCGGCCAGCCCGAGGAGCTGCAGACTGGCCACCAGACAGGCATCGCCGAACAGGGAGTGTGTGCTGCGGCCGAGGCCACCTGCGTATTCTCCGCCATCCCAGGTCAGGGCGACCCAGCCATAGAGCTGCTGGGTGATGTTCGCCAAGGCAGGCGCGCGCGTATAACGCACCGCGATCGAGGCGATCAGCAAGGCCTTGTGGTGGTAGGCCATCGGGGTGGCCACGCCGTGTGGGTCGGGTCGGGCAGGAAAATCGATGAACCCGCCGCGAGCGCTCGTCCAGCGCTCCAGAAGCGTGATCAGCCGTTGTGCCGCTCGCTCCCGCGGGTGACCGGGCTGGGCCTCGATGAGACGGCACAGCTGCGCCAGCAAGGTCCAGTTGTTCGAAGGATAGTGGCGGTCCAGGCGACACCGCTGCAGAGCCTCGTCGAGCATCGTTTCGAGGGCTGGCGTGACGGGTTGTGCCCCGGTAATCACTCGCTCCCGCAACAGCAGCAGCAACAGCCGGTTGAAGGGTGCGTGGCCGGCACGGCTGCCACAGCGATCGAGCCAGGCCCGCAGGGCCCAGCCCCACTGTTCCATTTCGGGGCCGCCCTGCAGGTACAACGCCAGCGCGGCGCTGGTCTGACCGTAGTGATCGGCAGGGCTCGGGCGTTGTTCGAGGGCATCCCAAAGTCCGGTGTCCGGGCGTACATGAGCCGCAACCGCCTGGGTCAGGCGGTCGACCCAGGGCTGGAGCACGGAAGCGCCCAAGGTTGCGACCTCACTCACGAGGGGCGAACCGGGTCGGGAAACACGATGCCCGGCGCAACATGTGTCAGCGCGAGGTCCCGGGTGCCTCTGTCGCATTGTCGTGCGCGGCAGTCCCCGGGAAATAGTCCGTCGCGGTGTGTGCGGGTGCGGGCGCCTCGGCGACCCGCGGTGCCTCCTCCAGTTCGCGGCGCATGATGACGGCCAGGGCGATGAACGCGAACAACAGGTTGAAGTAGATCACGTCGAGGAATGTCCCGGCGGCCAGGTAGCCGACCAGGCCTATCTGGATTGCCCACGCGTATTCCGCCAGCCAGACCTGCCCGGTCACGGCCCGCGCACGCTTGCGGATCCGGTTCAGCGTAAAGAACGTGAAGCCGACCAGTAGCAGGAAGGTCGCGAGGCCGCCAAAGCCGTGTTCACCCATCAGACCGAAATAGATGCTGTGCGGCGAGAGCACATGGCGCCAGTCCCCCTCGAAGTTCGCGTAGCGGACCCACCAGTCGTACCCGAGGTGGTGGTTGCGGAAGCCCATTCCGGTCAGGGGCCGTTCGGTGGCCATGTTCCAGTTCACGCCCCAGGCCTGGATGCGCTGCATGGCGGAACGGTCTTCTTCGTAGGTCTCGATGGTGCCCCAGCGATCGAGCAGGCGATCGGGAGCAGTGACTCCGATGACCCCGAAGACCAGCACGCCGACCATCACCATCGCCAGTTTGTGGCGCATATGCCAGAACAGGAACGGGGCCACCACCAGGATCCCGAGCAGGGCCCCGCGAGAGTAGGTCGCGAGGATCGCGATCGCGGTCAGCCAGAAGACGCCGTAGATGGCCCAGCTGATCGGCCGGTAGAAGCGCTCCATGCCGGGAATCTCGAGATCCACCCAGCGCTCGCGGAACAGCCGCGCACTGACCAGAATCAGCGGCAGCACCATCACCATCGCCAGCCCGATGTAGGTATTCCCGGAAAGGTAGGAACCGGGCGGACCCAGCACCATGAACTGGCCGCCCGTAGAAAGCGTGAACAGCCCCCCCTTGAATCCGTAAAAGGCGATCGAGAATGTAATAACTAATAACAACCAGACTATACGAAGCTGACCAAATATCAGCATGGGTGTGATAAATGTAATCAGCAGGATCTTAAAAACGTGCTGCCAGAAGTCCCATGCACCGCTGGGATTTACCGCAAAATACGAAGTCATGGTGATGTAGCCGAGAAAAACCCAGAGCATCACCATTTCGCGGGTCATCGGCATTGGGCGCCGATCCTTGGCCAAGAACAGCGCTGCAATCGTGGTCATGCCGATCACAGCGGCCACGGGGAAGCTGCGCATGAACGACCAGGTGAGGCCGTGCGGGGCCATAAGGCCCACCCAGAACCAGGCAGGGATGCCAACCCAGGGCCTTGCCAGGATCACCGGGATCAACACCATAATTATAAAAAACAGCAGGTAGTCGCGCATTCCAGAGAATTCCGCTATACAGCAGTACGGGTGTGTCGCGACACATCGCGAACACGTGAACGTGGCAATATGATTCAGCCCACTCGAAGAGTAGCCTATTTGTAGAACGTTTGGGTATTTTTGCAAAAGATTCGTAATACACTGCACGCCAGAGCATTTGATCCTCAGATTGAAGGAGTCCACCCTGATCATGCGTCCCACGACCCTGCTGCACGATGGCGTCCTGCATAGCGCCGAGCGAACCCCAATGGCCTCGGCGATTACGCATCGGGGCGTCACGCAGTCCTACGAGGCGCTCGCCAGCGACATCGAGAATGCGGCACAGCGGCTTCTGGCAGCGGGAGTCCGGCGACACGACCGGGTGGCCGTGTATCTGGACAAATGCCCGGAAGCAGTACACGCGATGTTCGGAGCCTCGCGGGCTGGCGCGGTGATGGTCCCGGTCAACCCGCTGCTGAAGGCCTCGCAAGTCGCGCACATCCTCCAGGACTGCAAGGTACGGGTCCTGGTGACATCCGCGACACGCTATGCCGCACTGCGGGATGTCCTGGCGCAATGTCCGGATCTGGACACGATCCTGCTCGTGGACACACTGCCTGACGCCGGCGCATCGGGTGGTGCGCAACTGGCTGCCTGGCAATCCAGGACGGATTTCGGGATGGGGCCGTCGGCACACCGGGTCATCGATACGGACATGGCGGCCATTCTGTATACCTCCGGCAGCACCGGGCGGCCCAAGGGTGTGGTGCTGTCGCACCGCAACCTGGTGGCCGGAGCGCAAAGCGTCGCGCATTACCTGCACAATCGTGCGGAGGACCGCATCCTCTGCGTACTGCCGTTCAGCTTCGATTATGGCTTCAGTCAGTTGACGACCGCGTTCCTGACCGGGGCCCATGCCACGCTGCTCAATTACCTCCTGCCTCGCGATGTGATCAAGGCGGTGGGTCAGGGCGGGATCACCGGGCTGGCGGCGGTGCCACCGTTGTGGATCCAGCTCGCCGAGATGGAGTGGCCGGAGGCGGCACGGCGATCCCTGCGCTACATCACAAACTCGGGTGGCGCGATGCCCCTGAAGACCCTGAGACGCTTGCGGGCGCATCTGCCGCGTACCCAGGTGTATCTGATGTACGGGCTCACGGAGGCCTTTCGTTCCACCTATCTGCCGCCCGAGGAGGTCGATCGTCGCCCCGACTCGATGGGGCGGGCGATACCCAATGCCGAGATCATGGTCGTGCGCGAGGACGGCAGCCGTTGCGCACCCGGAGAACCGGGTGAACTGGTCCATCGCGGGGCCCTGGTCGCGATGGGCTACTGGAATGATGCCGTCCGCACGGCGGAGCGCTTCCGGCCCGCGCCGGGGCAGCCCGGTGGCGTGCCGGGCCAGGAGATGGCCGTATGGTCCGGCGATACGGTGCGCATGGACGAGGACGGATATCTGTACTTCGTCGGCCGGCGCGACGAGATGATCAAGACCTCGGGGTACCGGGTGAGCCCGGTGGAGATCGAAGAGGTTGCCTATGCAACGGGGCTGGTGACCGAGGGAGCCGCGTTGGGCATCGCGCATCCGCAACTGGGCCAGGCGGTGGTCCTGGTGGTGTTGCCACACGACCCTGCGGTGACCCATGACCAGATTCTGGCCCTTCTGCGCGAGCGCCTGCCCGCCTTTATGGTGCCCACCCACCTGGAGTTGCGGACCGAGCCCCTGCCCCGCAATGGCAATGGCAAGATCGACCGCAAGGCGCTGGCGCTGGAGTTCGAAGGCCTGTTTCAGGAGGTCGCCCTGCCATGAACCGGGAGGTGTCCCTAACGCCCGCCCCTCGTCATGCAGCAATGGCCGCCTTCGAGGTACGTGAGCGCTCGCTGCTGATCGGCGGTGTGCCCCTGCCCGAAGTCGCCCGCCGCGCGGGGCGGACCCCGTTCTATGCCTACGATCGACAGGTCATGACCCGCCGCGTCCAGGCCCTGCGCGAGGCCCTGCCCCGGGACCTGTCGGTGCACTATGCGATGAAGGCGAATCCGATGCCGGCGGTGGTCGGCCATATGGCCTCGCTGGTTGACGGTCTGGACGTGGCTTCCGGGCGCGAGCTGCAGATCGCCCTGGATGCCGGGGTATCCGCGGCCGATATCAGCTTCGCCGGGCCGGGCAAGTCCCCGGCGGAGCTGGAGATGGCGGTAGCCGCAGGGATCACGATCCACCTCGAATCCGAGACCGAACTGACGCGAGTGGCGGTGATCGCCGAGCGCACCGGCAAGACCCCCTGCGTCGCGGTGCGTGTGAACCCCGACTTCGAGTTGAAGACCTCGGGCATGAAGATGAGTGGTGGGCCCAAGGTATTCGGCGTGGATGCCGAATGCGTGCCCGAGATGCTGGGGCGCATTGACGAACTGGGGCTGCACTTTCGCGGCTTTCACATCTTTTCCGGCTCGCAGAACCTGCGCGCCGAGTCGCTGGTGGAGGCCCAGGGCCTGACCCTCGACCTAGCATTGCGCCTGGCCGACCATGCCCCGGGGCCGGTGGAGACCCTGAACATCGGGGGCGGTTTTGGCATCCCCTATTTCCCGGGCGATCAGCCGCTGACCCTGGGGCCCATCGCCGAGCAGCTCGAGCAACGCCTGCCGGAGGTGCGTGCGCGGATGCCGCGGGCCGAGATCATCCTCGAGCTGGGTCGCTACCTGGTGGGGGAGGCGGGCGTTTACGTGGCCGAGATACTGGACCGCAAGGTCTCGCGCGGCCGGGTGTTCCTCGTTACCAACGGGGGCCTTCATCATCACCTGGCGGCCTCGGGCAATTTTGGCCAGGTGATCCGCAAGAACTACCCGGTCGCCATCGGCAACCGCATGGGCGAGACCAACACCGAAGTCGTGGACGTCGTCGGACCACTGTGCACGCCGCTGGACGTCCTTGGCCAGCAGGTGGAACTGCCCCGCGCGGAGATTGGCGATCTGGTGGTGGTTTTCCAGTCCGGTGCCTACGGGTACACGGCCAGCCCCAGAGGCTTTCTTAGCCACCCGGAACCCGCGGAGATCCTGGTCTGAGGCAGCCGTCAGGCGTGACCGGCGGCCAGTTGCTGGAAGTGCGTGCTGCCATCGGCGAGCATCTCCCAGCTGCCCTGGTCGACCAGCCGTCCGTCCTTGAGCACGTAAATACGGTTGCAGGGCTTGACGGTGCTGAGCCGGTGCGCGACCAGGATGATCGTTTTGTTTCCGCTCAGGTTGTGGATGGCGTCCATCACGGCACGCTCCGTGGCGTTGTCCAGGGCGCTGGTCGCCTCGTCGAAGAACAGCACCGCCGGGTCGCGGTAGAGGGCCCGGGCGATGCCGATCCGCTGGCGCTGCCCGCCGGACAGGCGTGTCCCGCGTTCGCCGATCAGGGTGTCGTAACCCTGCGGGAGGTCGTTCACCACGAAGTCATGCAGGTTCGCCAGGCGTGCGGCCCGCTCCACCGCAGCATGATCAATCTCGGCCTCCGGTACGCCCAGAGCGATATTGGCGGCGACGCTCTGGTCGGCCAGAAAGATGTGCTGCGGAACATACCCGAGCGCCGCCTGCCATTGGCGCACGCTCGCTGCGGTTAGTGGCTGGCCGTCGACGAGAATCGTGCCCTCGTCGGGTTCCAGCAGTCCCAGCAGCAAGTCCACCAGTGTGCTCTTGCCGGCCCCGGATGATCCCACCAGGCCAATGGTCGTGCGGGCGGGGATTTCCAGCGAGAGTTTGTCCAGCGCGGGGCGGTCATGCTGTGGATAGCGATACGTCACGCCCTCGACCCGAATCGCCCGTTGCAAGGCCAGCGCAGGAGCGGCCCCGTCGTGCAGGGGCAGGATGTCGCCGCCGCGGTCGCCCAGATCCTTAAGGATGTTGTCGACGGCCGCAAAGTTGAAGCGCAGGGCCGCCACGTTCTGAAAGACCTTCTGGAAAGCGGGAATCAGCTGCTTGCCCGCCAGCGCATACAGGCCGAGCAGGGGGAGGGCCTGGGCCAGCCCCCCGTCGCCTGCCATCAGGTACAGCACGAGTAGCAGTACGCCGCCGAAGGCGATCGCCTCGATTGCGTATTGCGGGGTGTCCTGCAGGAGCACCGCGTTTGCCTGGTGCCGGGCATAGCGCCTGGACGGGTGGCGGTAGCGTTCCAGGTAGTCACGCTCGCGTCCCAGCAGTCGGATCTCCTTGGCGCCCGCGAAGGCCTCGGCCGCTGCGGTGAAGCGTTCGCGGTTGGCCTCTACCCGGTCTTGCCCGATCCGGTTCAGCCAGATCCGGGCCACGACGTAGATGGCCGCATAGACGCTGCCCAAGCCCAGGGCCACGGTGAGCGCGAGCCACGGCTCCACCAGGATGAGCAGGACGATAATCGAGAGCGCCAGCAGGCCCTGGCTGACCAGACGCATGGCCGGCATCAGCGCGCCACTGATCGCGTGCGTGGTCTCCTGCAGGATCGTCTTGGCCAGATCGCCGGAATTGCGGTGCAGAAAGAAGGTAAAGGGTCGCCGCAGGTAGTCGCCCATCAGGCGGCGCGACAGCTCGTATTGCTGCATGTGGGAGAAGCGGGTGATCGACCACTGCGTCAGCGCTTGCAGCAGCGTCCCGAACATGAACATTACAAATGCTGCCACGCCCAGAAAGTAGAGGAACTCTCCGGTCGACGCGAACCCGAGGGTGCTGTACGCCTGACTCAAGAGTGCGTGTTCATGAACCATGTCAGGGTCCGACAACACGGCGAGAAACGGCATGATCGCAGCGACACCCACGGTCTGCATGAATGCCGTGATGATCATCAGGATCACCAGGAGCCCTACCTTGCGCCGATCCCGGGGGTGCAAAAGTGCATTCAGCTTGCGCAAGGTCCTGAACATGAATCAACCGGTTTTCGTTGTCGCGATCCTTACGACGTATAGCGTTTTTTTGCCGTCGAGGAAACGGAAAAGTCGGGTCTGGCGGGGTGGAATGGACTGTAAATTAAAAAACTCATGCAACTGTCCGGTCCGGATCATCAGGTAAATCCCTCGCACTCGGGATTGCGTGATTTCACGGGTTTTTGGATCCTCCAGTTAGGGAAACACTGATTAATGTACACACTCGCGTTGGTACCCCAGGTTTTCCGAGACAAGGCGCGTCGTGCAGCGGGTAGTGGTTCTACCCGCAAGGGGCGCAACGCAGGATCGGGGAACCTGGGGTACCAACCCCAAGGGGCTCGGCCGCTTTTGCGCGGGAACGGCGTTGCGGCTCCCTTGTGCAGAGTGACTGCACGGCGGGCGCCGCGCCTTGTTCGCACGCAAAAGCGACTCGAGCGTGAGTGTGTACATTAATCAGTGTTTCCCTAGGGGATGGACAGACAGGTGCCGGCGATCAATTTGCATGGAGTCTCGCCACAAGCCGCGACTGCCACCCCATGCCTGTTTACGATTTCAAGGGGTGGTCGGATGGCCATGGACGCGTTCGGTTTGCATGCCGGGTTCCTGAGTTCGGCAAGGGGGTTCCCGGAACGTCCGGCGCTGGATGTGGAGGGTAGTGCCACTTCCTACCGGGATCTCTACGCCGCCAGTGCAAACCTGGCCTCGGATCTGCAAGCCGTTTTGCCCGCGGGCGGGCCGCACACGATCGGGATCCTGGCACAGCGCTCGCGGATCATGTACCAGGGGCTGCTCGGGGTTCTGATGGCCGGTCACACGGTGGTTCCGCTGAATCCCTCGTTCCCCTCCGACCGCACGCGCCGGATGATCGAGCTGGCGGAGCTGGCGGCCCTGGTCGTGGATGCCACGGGGGTGGAGTCACTGGATGCCCTGCTGGGGCCGGAGATCTCCGATTGTGCGATCTGGCTCCCTACCCTGGAGGATTGCAAGGCCTTCGGGCCCCGCTGGCCCGGCCATGCGTTCCATGCCCTGGACGAGAGCTCGCGGCCCGAGGAGTGGGCTCCCGCCGAGGTCAACCCCGATGATCTCGCCTGTCTGTTCTTCACCTCGGGCAGTACCGGCGTGCCCAAGGGCGTGGGCGTGCGCCATCGCAATGCGGCGCGGTTCGTGGCCATGTCGCGGGAGCGCTACGATGCGCTCGGCCTGAGTCAAGAGGATCGCTTTTCGCAGTTCTACGACATTACGTTCGACTCCTCGATGTTCGACCTGTATGTGGGCTGGGCCTACGGGGCATGCCTTTGCTGCCCCTCCGCTCGCGAGTGGTTCAACCCCAACCGGTATATCGTCGACAAGGCCCTGACCGTCATCGACATCACGCCTTCGGCCGGCCATGGCATGAGTCGCCGCAACGGCTGGGCCCCTGGCCGGTTCCCCCAACTGCGGCTTTGTCGCTTTGGCGGCGAGGCCCTGTCGGCGGAACTGGCAAGGATCATGGAGAGCGCGGCCCCCAACGCTGCGATCGACAATGCCTACGGGCCGACCGAATGCACCGTCGATGCCTGCTTTTACCGCTGGGATCCCGAGCGGTCGCCGGCGGAGTGCATACACGGGATGGCCCCCATCGGCTATCCGGGCAATCAGGTCGGGGTTCTTGTGGTCGACGAGGCCTTTCACGAGGTACCGGAAGGGGGCGAGGGCGAACTCCTGATCAGCGGGCCGCAGGTCAGCGCCGGGTACTGGAAGGACCCGGAGCGCACCGCGGCCGCATTTATCCGGCTCGGGGACGACAGCACCCTGTATTACCGCACGGGTGATCTCGTGCGGTGCCCGTATCCCGGAGAGCCCCTGCAGTTCCTCGGGCGCTTCGATCACCAGATCAAGATTGGCGGCGTGCGCATCGAGCTGGGAGAAATCGAACAGGCCCTGCGCGAGGCTGCGGCGACCGACCAGGCTGTTGCGATCGGCTGGCCGCGTACCGCGAGTGGGGCCTCCGGCATCATCGCGTTCGTGGTGGCCGAACACGCCGACGTCGAGGGGATTCGGGAAAAACTGAGGCAGCGGCTCCCCACCGTGATGGTGCCACGGGAGATCCATCTTCTGGACGAGCTGCCACTGAATGCGAATGGCAAGGTCGACCGCAAGATGCTCGTCGAGACGCTGCAGGCGGCCGAAGCGTGAATAGCTCAGTGCTTTCAGATTCTGCCACTGCGGGTACCGCGAGATGATGGATGCGCTGGTTCAGTTGCGCTCCTCCCTGCACCGGCACGGCTGGTGGCGCACCCTGGCCCTCATCCCGCGGAACATCCTGTTCCGGCTGACGGACTTCGACCGCAAGCATGGCACCAATACCGGCATGCAGGCCGAAGACGATGCGGGCCTGCCGCAGGAGCACGAGGGCTACGAGGGCGCCCCACCGCGCTTGTTCCATCGGATCATCTGGTCCCTGGATATTGCCCCGGCGCGCTACGCGTTCATCGATCTGGGGTCGGGCAAGGGCAAGGCGCTGCTGCTGGCCTCCCACCATCCGTTTCGCCGGATCATCGGAGTCGAGTACAACGCCCGTCTGGATGCGATCGCCGCCGCGAATGCGCGGATCTATCGGCACCCCGAGCGCTGCATGCACCGGATCGAAACCGTCTGCGGTGACGCCGGTGCATTCGAGTTGCCGCCGGGCGACCTGCTGATCTACCTGTTCAATCCCTTCAAGGCCGTGATCATGGAGCGCGTGCTCGCGAATCTTGAGAGCGCCCTGCAGGCCGACGCCGAGCGGGACGTGCTGGTGGTGTACCAGAACCCGACCCAGAGAAGGCTGCTGGACGAGGCGCCGTTTCTGGAGCGGGTGGCCTACCGGGAATACCGCACCAGGCGGCTGCGAAAGATGCCGATCGGCCGTGTCGCGGTTTATCGAAATCGCTGGAGCCCTGCTCGCGCTTAGCTACGCGCGAGCAGGGCCTTCACCGTACTGGCCCCCAGATACCCCCAGGTCTTCATGCGTCCCGGTCGGCGGACCAGGGCCTGAAAGAACGCGCGCCGGGCGATCCGTGCGTCTCCCTCCCAGTAGTGGTGGTAGCCGAAGGTGAAACAGGCATCGCCCAGGCGCTCGCGGACCCGGGACCAGGGGGTCGTTTCGCCATTGGGTCCCACCAGACCCCAGCGGCCCAGCGCCCGCTGGACCACTTCGACCTCGTAGTTCACATCCGGGTACTTGGTCATGCAGCCACGCCCGTGCAGGCGATAAAGGGCGGTGACCCGGTCCAGCTGGCGGTATTCGGTCAATCGCGAGGCTCGAATCCAGTAGTCATAGTCCTGGCCGCGTTTGAGCTGCGGATCGAACGAGCCGACCTGTTCCACCAGCTCCCGCCGCATCATTACCGTGATGGTATGCGGCAGGGATTCCATCAGCAGCTGGTTGTACACCCAGCCCGAACCCTCCGGGACAATTCCCGGCGCCTCGGTCACCGGGACCGGGGGGTCGGCCAGGGTATGGGCCGGGGCGAACTGCCCGCTGGCATCCGGCTTCCACGCCAGAAAATCCGTGTGCACCAGACCGATCTCCGGGTGCTGCTGCATATACAGCACCTGGGCTGTGAGCTTGCCGGGCAGCCAGACATCGTCGGAATCGATAAAGGCGATGAAGTCGCCCCGCGCCATTGCGATGCCGGCATTGCGGGCCACGGCTGCCCCCTGGTTTTGCTGGGTCAGCAGCGTCAGGCGGTTGCCATACCCGCGCAGGATTTCGATCGTTCCGTCGGTCGAGCCGTCGTCCACCACGATCAGTTCGATGCTGGGGTAGTCCTGATCCAGAACGCTGTCGACGGATTCCGCAATGTAGGCCGCCGTGTTGTAGGCCGGCATGATCACCGACACCAGTGGCTTGTGCAGGCGGGTCTCCGGTTCGGCCGGGACTGTACTGTGCGCCAGGGACGTTTCCACGGGTGACATCATCCCGCGCTGCGCTCTGGCGACCGGTGCAGCCAGTCATGCGTCCATATGGCCACCTGGTCGCGCCATTCGCGGCGGGCAAAGGTGTGGTTGGCGTCGGGCAGTTCGCGCAGGGTAACCCGTGGTTGTCGCAGCAGGCCGCTCCATGCCGGTGCGCTGGTGGCGACATCTCGAAATTCGGCGGCTGTCAGGTCTTCTCCACTCAGAATCACCAGGATCGGCCCCTGGAAGCGGCGCCACCCCTCGGCCATACGGTCCGGCAGGGGGGCAGGCTGGATACCGTTGGTGTCATGGTCGCCCGAGTCTCGGGAGCCCCCCGCACGAGGGCCCACGACCGTACCGACCATTCGTCCCAGAGAGCGCAAGGATACCCAGGGGTTGAAACGCCCCTTCAGGGCGCCCGACCAGAAGTCGCGCGAGAACAGTCGCTGGAGGTAGTAGGTCTTCAGGTAGGCACGGGCCAGCCCCTCGTCGGTGCGGACCCAGGGGTTGGCCAGCACAAGGCCCGCTACGCGAGGGTCCCGCCAGGCATAGAACAAGGCCGCAGAGGCCGCACCGCACAGGCCCCAGATCGTCACCTCGCTCATCTCCGGCACCTCGAACGAGAAGGTATCCATCGCCGCGCGCAGGTCATCGTGCACCGCTTCGTAGTCGCGCTGGGGGCCGGAAGAGTCGCCCATGCCGCGGAAGTCGAAACGGAATACCGGGATCCCCTGGGCCGCCAGGTAGCGGGCCAGGAGCAGAAACTGGCGATGACTGCCGACGCGATACTGCGGGCCGCCCACGGCGATCAGCACACCTCGCGTGGCCCCGGCGGCACCGGGGTGGAGGATGCCGAGCAGCTCATCCTCGCCCAGCCGGAAGGTGACGGCCCGTTCGCTCATGCCGCACGTCCCAGACTGGCCGAACGCCGCAGGCAGCCCATGGTGTGGTCCAGCAGTTCCGGGGCCTCGAGGATGTCCGGCGCGTTCCAGAAGGGCTCGCCGGCTATGACCGATGCGTGGACCTCGACGCCCTGCTGGCGCCACGCCTCCAGCACTCGAGTACTCGCCGGCGACAGGGCGGCGCCTTCGATGTCGTTGATCTCGCACCAGTGCAGCGGTCCATTCTGCGGTGGTGCCAGGCGGGCCTTCGCCAGGGCGGCCGCCAGCTCCGGCGCGAGGGTATAGCCGGCGACTTCGACGGCTTCTCCGGATTCCAGGCGCGCGCGCAGTTGTCCCGTGCTTTCCTTGTCGCCACCCATCATTGCGGCCGCCATGCGCAGGCGAAGGAACTGGGTCAGGTGCTGCTCGCCGTTGGTGATCGGTTGCCACAGCACGGTGGCCGCCACGGGCGGGGCGTGTGTGGCCAGAAGGTCGCTGATCAGCAAAGCGCCCGCGCGCAGTCCCCAAAGGATCACAGGACTCTCGTCGCCCGATGCGGACTCCAGGTGATCCAGGCAGCAAGTGAGGTCATCGAGCCAGATCTCCCAGCGCGCATCGCTGAAGTCGCCGCCGCTGTCCCCGCAGCCGTACAGGTCGGGCAGCAAGACCGCGAACCCCTCGTGGGCCATGCGCCGTGCCTGCAGTGCCACCATGCGTCGTGCCTTGTTCAGTTCCTCGGCGAACGGGGGGACAAACAGAACCCGTCCACGGACCGGGGTCCGGGATGCCGGGTGCAGTACATAAAAGATCGGGCCGGCGCGGCCCTGCAGGAAACCGGCTTCCACCTAGCCACCATTCTTGTGTTCAACGAAATCGACCAGGGCGCCGACGGTCTCGAAGGTCTCCGCACTGACGTCGTCATCATCGATCACGATGTCGAACTGTTCCTCCATCTCGTTGATCAAGGAAACCACCGCCATGGAGTCCAGCTCGGGGACCCCGCCCAGCAGAGGCGTGGAGCGGTCAAAGTTCTGGGCGCGGCCGTTCAGGCCGAGGGCGCTGTCAAGCAAGGCCTTGATGTGCTCGAGCGTCGACATGATGCAGATCTCCTGTTCCCTGGGGGCGCAATCCGTACAAAATCCGGAATCCCTATTCTGAAAGCATATGGCCGACAACTGGAGGCCTTCTGGGTACCAAATAATCAATACTTTAAAGTGGTCGGAAGCCCCTCCATCATTGAGTTTTACCTTTTGCCGGTATTTCTTTGCTGAAAGGTAAATGTGGAGACTTGTATATCGGCATGCCCACGGGAGCCATCACAGGCGGGCGTTTGTCGCTTTGAACGCCACCGAAGGCGACAGGAAGGCCAATGGCGGGACTATGTGGATGGTTTGGAGCGCCCAGGGAGGCGGCAGGCGATATTCTCGGCCTGCAGGAGGCCGGGCTCCCTTCAGCTCCGGGTAGGTCCAGCGCGCGCTGCGATGGCCCCCGGGGCGGGTGTCTGGTCCAGGGCGGCTGGGTGGCCCAGGCCCCGGATGGGCTGATCGCGGGCATCACCGGCCATCCCCGGTGGCGGGAACAAGGCCTGCAGCGCCTGGCGCTGGAACAGTCGCCCGCGCATGCCTTGCTGGATGCCTATCGGCGTTTTGGCGAGGCCCTGTTCAGTCAGCTCGCGGGCGATTTTGTCGTGGCGATCCTGGACCCGGAGCGGCCGCGCCTGCTTGCGGGCGTAGACCGCATGGGACAGGCCTCGCTGCACTGGGCGGCGGTGCCGGGCGGGGTCGTCTTCGGGACAACGGCCGGCAGTGTGGTTCGCTATCCCGGTCTGAGTCGCGAGCCGACCCCTTCGGGGCTTTATCACTACCTCTTCTTCCATATGCTGCCCGCACCGGTCAGTGTGTTCGCGGGCGTCGAGAAGCTGCGCGCCGCGCACTACCTGGAACGCCAGGCGGACACAATCCGCGTGAAGCCGTACTGGCTCCCGCATTTCCGCGAGGCGCGCATGGGCAATGCCGCCGAGATGGGGACGGCCCTGCGGGATCAGCTGCGCAATGCCGTCAAGCAGCAGCGGGAGACGCCGAAGCCTGGGGCTTTTCTCAGCGGAGGGCTGGACAGCTCGACCGTGGCCGGGCTCCTGGCCGAGACCACCCCCGAGCCGCCGCCGACATTCAGCATCGGTTTCGATGCCCCGGGTTACGACGAGATGGAGTACGCCCGTATCGCGGCCCGGCACTTTGCGACCCGGGCGAACGAGTACTACGTGACGCCGGACGACGTCGTCGCCGCCGTTCCCTTGATTGCCGGCAGTTACGACGAGCCCTTTGGCAACTCCTCGGCACTTCCCGCCTATTTCTGTGCACGCATGGCGGCACAGGCGGGCGTGACCCGGATGCTGGCTGGCGATGGTGGTGACGAGCTGTTTGCCGGCAACGCGCGTTATGCCAAGCAGGGCCTGTTCGAGCACTGGCAGCGTCTGCCGCGCCCATTGCGCCAGGGCATGCTGGAGCCCCTGATGACGCGCATCCCGCAACAGGCGGGGTGGCTGGGCAAGGCGCGTCGCTACGTGGAGCAGGCGCGTATCCCGCTGCCCGATCGGCTGCAGACCTACAACTACCTGTATCACCTGTCGCCCACGAGCATGTTCGAGCCGGAGTTTCTCGCGGCGGTGGACACGCGGGCGCCATGGGATTTGATGCGCGAGATCCACGATCAGCCGGCGCACGCCTCGCCGCTCAATCGCATGATGTACCTGGACTGGCAGCAGACCCTGGCCGACAACGACCTGCGCAAGGTGACGCGCATGTGCGAGCTGGCCGGCGTGGATGTCGTCTTTCCGATGCTGGATGACGACGTGGTGGAGTTCTCTCTGGGCATCCCGTCCGACCAGAAACTGCGCGGGCAGCGGCTGCGCCACTTCTACAAGGAGGCGATGCAGGGGTTCCTGCCCGACGCCATCATCGACAAGAAGAAGCATGGCTTTGGTCTGCCCTTCGGGGTGTGGATGCACGACCACGCGCCGCTACGCGAACTGGCCTATGACAGCCTGCTGCGGCTCAAGGGGCAGGGCTTTCTGCGGCCGCAGTTCATCGACGAACTCATTTCGCTGCACCGCGACGGACACGCGGCCTACTACGGCGACATGGTGTGGGTGCTGATGATGCTGGATCTCTGGCTGCACGCCCCGTCGAGCGAGATGCCAGCCGAAGCGCGCGCCCAGGCGGGCGGTTACTGAACCCGACAGACCACGTGCCGGTGCTTGCCACCGGCTTCCGGGGCGATCGCCTCGACTTGGCGGACCTCCACCGTCAGGGGGTCCCCCAGGGTCTGCGTGAAGGCGCGCCGCAGGCGCTGCTCCACGGCCTCGGGCAGTGGCTTGTCGAGGACCAGCAACAGCTCGACCCGGTCCGGCGCGTGCTGGATGATCTTGTACGAGCGCAGGCCCGCGATCTCGCGCAGGCAGTAGTTGAAATGACTGCCGTGCACCCAGCGGCCATCGAGGGCGATCAGGCCGTCGTTGGCCCGCCCCTCGATCGCCCGCAACAGGGGCAGGCCGCGCCCGCAGGGGCAGGGCGCCGGGTCCAGCGCGCCACGATCCCCGGTGCGGTAGCGGATGAAGGGATACTCCGGACCCATCAGATTGGTGACCACGATCTGCCCGGTCTCGCCGGCCGGAAGTGGTCGCCCGGCATCGTCCAGGATCTCGACGATCAGTGCCTCGGCGGTCAGGTGCAGCCCGCCATGCGGGCATTCGCGTGCGATCAGGCCGGCATCCCGGCCACCATACTCGTTCGCGACCCCACAACCCAGTACGTCGGTAATGATCGCTCGCCACTCCGGGCGCAGGACCTCCGACGTGGTAAAGGCCACCCGAATGCCCAGGTCATCCAGGCGCCGGCCCTGTTCCCGCGCGTGCGCGCAGACCCGTGCCAGCACGGAGGGATAGCCGAAGATCATGCGCGGGCGGAACTCGCGAATCTGGTCAATGATGGCATCGACCCGTGCCCGGTCGAGGTCGCGGGCCGGGACCAGGCGCGAGCGCAGCACGCGGTCGCGCCAGGACCGCAGGCGATTCTGCGCGTCGGTCTCGTTCGGCGCGCCCCACAGGACCAACTCGCGATCGCCAATGTCGACATCCCACCACCGGGTCGCGCGCCACTTGGCGGCGATGTCCATCGCAATGCGCTCGCGCCCCAGCCAGAAGGCCAGCGGTTCGCCGGTCGAACCGCTGGTACGTTGCGCGACCAGGCCTTGTGCCCCGTCCGCTCGCCACTCATGGCCTGCCTGGCGCAGCACGGCCTTGTCGATGACCGGCAGGCGCTCAAGATCCGCAAGGCACGTCAGCGCGCGGGGTGACCAGTCCTGGTCGGCGAACCACTGGCGATAGAACGGAATCTGTTGTGCCACGCGTTCGAGCAGGATCTGCAGGCGGGTCAGCTGCAGGTTCTCCAGCGCCTCGGGCGTCCACCACTGGGTCGCCTCCAGCGCCTTGCGCAGGGGCACCGTCGGGTGCCCCTTCAGCCGTTCGTGCACGGGAAAGGCGCCATGTGCGACCAGCGATGTGTACAGCCCCATCTTCAGGCGCGCCGTGGCAGGCGATGTCCGACGGGTCCGGCGATCGTTTCGAAGGCCGCGACCAGTTCCGGAATCCGCACCCGCCAGTCATTCGCCCGTGCATGGGACAGGATCACCGAGCGGTCCCATTCGCGACCCAGGGCCTCGTGGATCGCTGAGCGCAGTGCGTCATGATCCCCGTACGGGACGATCAGCCCCACCTGCTCCGAGGCGACCACCTCGGCGTTGCCTCCCACATCCGTGGTGACGATGGGCAGCCCGCAGGCCGAGGCCTCCAGGAAGACATTCGCCCAGCCTTCAAAACGCGTGGCAAGCACGAACAAGTCCCCTGCGGAGTACACGAACCGCAGCTCGTCGGGCGCGACGGGCCCGAGGAACCACACCCGGTCCTGCAGCCCCAGTGACTGGACCTGCTGGCGCAGCTCGGGCTCGTTGTTTCCCTCGGGGGTGCCGCCTCCGGCAATCACCAGATGCAGGTCCGGGTGCTGTTGCAGCAACTCCGGCAGGGTCGCGATCACCCGGTGAAAGCCCTTGCGCTCGGACAGCCCGCCGACGGAGATCAGGAATTGCCCCTCAGCGGGCAGGCCCAGGCGCTTCCGGGCCTGGGCCCGCTCCTCCGGCTTGAAGCGGTCGAGATCGGCCCCGTTTCCCACGACCTGCACGTGGTCGGGCTCGATGCCCCAGTCCAGTGCCTCGTCGCGCAGCGCGCCGGCCACCGAGAACACTCGCGCTGCATCCTCCAGCGCCCGGCGAATCTGCACCCGGTGCAGCGGCCGGTTGCGGAAACGGTTCAGGCTGCCGCGCAGGGTGATGGTATAGGGGCGGTGCAACCAGCGTGACAGCCAGCGCGCGGCGACCCCGTCGGGATAGATGAAATGGGCATCGATCACGTCGAAGCCGAACTCGCGCTGCAGCCGGCGCATCAGGCGCAGACTGCCGAGCGCCTGAAAGAAACCGTCGGTCCACTTGAACAGGCCCGGGATACACAGGAAACGGGGGTGGTAGACGCGAATCGACCCCTGCATCTCGAAGGCCGGCTGCGGCGGTCGGGCGTGCGGACGCAGGCGTCCCAGCCAGTTCTGGAACGGGAACCAGGGCGCCGGGGCGACGACGACCAGATCGAGATGTTCGGCGACACGGCGCATGCGCTCGCGCACGAACAGCCCCAGATTGGGCTGCGCCGCGCTCGGGTACACGCGGGTGTAGACCACCAGACGTGGGCGCCCGTCATCCGGCACGCAGCACCTCCGGCCGGGCCCGCAGCCCGTCGTAGACCGACTGGTAGCGCGCGACACTCGCCGCCCAGGTGCGCTCCTGCTCCACGAAGCGCCGCCCGTTCTCCCGCACCCGTGGCCAGTGTTCCGAGTGCTCCAGCGTCTCCAGCACTCGGGCGGCCAGGGCCTCCGGGTTGTCGGCGGGGAACAGCCAGCCGGTCTCGCCATCCCGGATCAGTTCCCGGTGTCCGCCCACGTCCGATGCCACCAGCAGGCGTCCCTGGGCCATTGCTTCCAGTGGTTTCAGCGGCGTGACCAGATCGGTCAGGCGCATCGAATGGCGCGGATACACGAGCAGGTCAACCAGGTCGTAGTAGCGCTGCACCTGGTGATGCGGGACGCGCCCGGTGAAGATGACACGGTCCTGGATGCCGAGGTGTTCGGCCCGGGCCTTCAGGCGCTCGGCTTGCGGCCCGCCCCCGACCAGCAGGATGCGGACATCGGGCGCTCGGGCCCGGATGCGCGGGTAGGCCTCGAGCAGGATATCGAGCCCCTCGTAGGCATAAAAGGACCCGAGAAAGCCGAGCACACGGGCGTCGCCCAGACCCAGTTCGGCCTTCAGGGCGGGATCGGGCTCACCGCCCAGGTGGAAGTCATCCGCGTCCACCGCATTGGGGATCACAGTGACCCGCTCGGCCGGGATGCCGCGCGCGATGATGTCGCGGCGCAGCCCCTCGCAGATGGTGGTGATATGTCCCACGCGCTTCAGGGCATAGGTCTCCAGCTCCCGCGTCAGGCGGTAGCGCAGGCCATGTTCGCGGGCGGTGCCATGGTCTACCGCGGCGTCCTCCCAGAATGCCCGCACCTCGTAGACCACCGGGATCCCCAGCCGGCGACCGGCACGCAGGGCCGGCAGGGCATTCAGTGCGGGCGAGTGGGCATGGATGATGTCGGGCGCGACCTGGCAGGCGACGCGGGTCAGCCGCTGGGTCAGTGCCTGCATCAACCCCCATTGTTCGATACCCGGGATCGCACTCGCGTTGTGGGCCGTTCGGTAAAAGTGCAGGCCGTCGATCGTCTCCTCGTCCGCCTGGGCCATTGTGTGCTTGGGACTGGTCAGGTGAAAGGTCCGCCAGCCCCTGCGGCGCTGCTCGCGCAGGATGGCCGCGGTGCGAAAGGTGTACCCGCTGTGCAGTGGTATGGAGTGATCGAGGACGTGGAGGATTTTCATGCCGCAGCCCTCGCTTCGCCGCCCGGCACTGGTCGGGTCACTACGAGCCAGAATCCCAGGCAGCGTAGTGTGTCCGCGTCGAGACGGCGAAACGGCTCGGCCAGATAAGGCGTCACTGCCGCCACATCCTCGTCCAGTGCCTCGGCCGTGGATTCGAAATGCCGTATCACCAGCCCTGCGTTCTTGATTGCATGCTGGTAGCGGTCCAGACGCCAGCGGTTCGGGACACCCTTGCCGGCATACATCCAGTGCCACAGACCGACCGGCCAGGTGAGAAAGTCGAGTGGGTTCTCGCGGTGCAGGCCGTGGCTCTTGAGGTCCACCTGGTGGACCGCCAGCCCCCCCGGTTTCAGGGCCGTCGCCATGTCGCGGAAGGTCGCGTCCAGGTCGTTGACGTGTTCCAGCACCGCGCGCGAATAGATCAGGTCGACCTCGGAGTTCAGGCCCGAAAGTCCATCCCGGGTCACGCGATATTCCAGTCGCTCGCTGCGAAAACCCGAGGCCGGATCGCCTGGGCGCTCAAAGCACGCGGCCGCCCGTTCATGGGCCTCGGGATCCAGGTTGTCCAGCAGGCACTGCAGGACCTCCAGCTGAAAGGGGCTGCGCTGCGACAGGGCAAAGCGGTCGACACAGGTCACCCGGGCCGCGCCATGGGCCAGCATCAGCAGCGCCACGCCGGGTACATCGCCGGGCCCGTACTCCAGCAGGTACTTGTCGCGAAGGCTGCCCTCGATCGCCTCGGGCGGGACCGCCAGCTGATCGAAGTAGTCGAAGAAACAGGTGGTGAAGTACTGCGCCACGGATTCCGCCGTCTCCGCGCCCCGACCACGGCCGGTCTCGTGGGTCAGTCGCACATAGAGCCCCGGGGCCCCTCGGGCCAGGAGGTTGCTGAGGATGGCGCGGGTGGCACGCGAGGCATCGGCAACGGGACGACGTCCATACATGGCTAGGCTCCAGGCAGGACACAGCCGCTGCGCGGGCTGGTCGGTTGCACCTTTTCCAGAAAGGTCTGGAACATCATCAGTGACCACAGCGCCGCGCTGTGATCGCGTGCGCCCCGGCCGTGCTCGTCGACCAGACGCCTGAGGGTGTGCTCGTCGAACAGCCCGGAATCACGCATCTGCTCGCCCAGCACCCGCTCGTGCATTGCCTCGCGCAATGGCCCCCGGAACCAGTTGGCCAGGGGTACGGCGAAGCCCCGTTTGCGTCGATAGAGAATCGAGTGGGGCAGGTAGGGCTCCATTGCCTTTTTCAGGACCGCCTTGCCTTCGCCGTCGCGCAGCTTCAGTTCCGGCGCGAGGGTGGAGGCCCACTCCACCAGCGGGTGATCCAGCAGCGGCACGCGGACCTCCAGCGAGTGCGCCATGCTGGCGCGGTCGACCTTGGTCAGGATGTCGCCCGGGAGGTAGGTCTTGAGGTCCAGGTATTGCACCAGCGAGAGCGGGTCATCGGTCGGGGCCCGCCCGGCATGGGCGCGCAGCACCTCGACCGCCCCGTAGCCCTGCAACTCGCGCCGGAACGCCGGCGAGAACAGCGTGCTGCGCTGCTCGTCGCGCAGCACCGACACGCCCTGGAAGTATCCCTCGACCGCATCCCGCGCCAGTGCCTGGAAGGTCGCCCGGGCGCGCAGCGGGCGCGGGGCCCAGTCCGCCTTGGGGTAGACCTGGGCCAGGCCGCCGAACAGCACGCGTCGCAGGCCCAGGGGCAGCGGATTGCGCAGGCGTTCCTCGGCCAGGTGGTGCCGATATCGGCGATAGCCCGCCAGGTTTTCGTCGCCCCCGTCGCCGGACAGCGCGACCACGACCTGTCGGCGCGCCTGCTCGCAGACGCGGTAGGTCGGCAGGGCCGAGCTGTCGGCAAACGGCTCGTCATAGAGATCGCCCAGGCGTTCCAGCAGGGCAAAGTCATCGGGGTCGACCTCGCGGTTGTGATGCTCCGTCGCGTAACGCTCGGCAACCTCCCGGGCATAGCGCGACTCGTCATAGGCGGGGTCGGCAAAGCCGATGGAACAGGTGCGCACGGGATCCGAGGATAGCCCGGCCATCATCGCCACCACGGCGCTGGAATCCACGCCCCCCGACAGGAAGGCGCCCAGTGGCACCTCGGCAACCATGCGGATGCGTACGGCCTCGCGCAGGCGTTCGGTCAGCTCCTCTGCCGCCTCCGACATACCGATGGGGGCGGCTGTCGCAAAGGGGACATCCCAGTACGCACGCGGGCTGGCGGCGGAGCGCTGGTTGCGGCGTACGGTCAGCGTATGCCCCGGTGGCAGTTTGTGGACGCCGGCCAGAATGCTGCGCGGCTCGGGCACATAGCCAAAGGCGAAGTACTCCTCTACCGCGCAGGGGTCGAGCTCACGCGTCTGCCCGGGGTGGGCCAGCAGGACCTTCAGCTCGGAGCCAAAGATCAGCTGGTCATCTGGCAGCTCGCTGTAGTAAAGCGGTTTGATGCCCAGGCGATCGCGTGCCAGAAACAGGGTTTGGGTGTGGCGGTCCCAGAGGGCGAAGGCGAACATCCCGCGAAAGCGCTGCACGCAGTCTTCGCCCCATTCCTCCCAGGCGTGCACGATGACTTCCGTATCGCAGTGGGTACGAAAGCGATGGCCTGCCCGCTGGAGTTCGTGGGTCAGCTCCGGGAAGTTGTAGATCTCGCCGTTGTAGGTGACGACGACGCTCCCATCCTCGTTGAACAGCGGCTGCTGGCCACCTTTGAGGTCAATGATGGACAGGCGTCGATGCGCCAGCCCGACCCCCGGCTCCAGGTGGATACCGCCCTCGTCCGGGCCCCGGTGGAACTGGGTGGCGTTCATGCCCTCCAGGCAGGCGCGATCAATCGGACGCCGTCCATGCAGATCGAAAATGCCTGCGATACCACACATGTCAGCGCCCCATCGTTCCGTGTTGTCGCCGGCGGCTCCCTGCCCGAACCGAGGGGGTCCGGGCGTTGGCCTTGTCCAGCAGGTTGTCGTAAACCCCGAGATAGCCCTCCACCATGGCATCCATGCTGAACTGCGCCTTGGCACGGGCGCGGGCCGCCTGACCCATGCGCTCGCGGGCATCGGGACTGGCGAGGCCGTCAGCAATGGCGTCGGCGAGGGCGGCAGGCATCCCAGCGGGCACCAGGGTCCCCGTTTCCCCCGGGGCCACCAGGTCGGGATTACCGCCCACCTTGGTCGCAATCACCGGCAGCCCGGAGGCCATGGCCTCGAGAATGGTGTTGCAGATGCCTTCGGCCAGTGACGGGAGGATAAAGAGGTCCATGGCTCGCAGGCACTGCGGAATATCCTCGCGGGCACCCGGTAGCCATGCCTGTTGCGCGACACCGGCGGCTTCCAGGCGCTGGAGGGCGCTTTCCCTCAAGGGACCCTCACCCACGATCACCAGGCGAAGGCGGTCGAAAGGCACAGGAGCGTTTTCGCGCAGGGCAATGAACGCCTCCACGAGATCCAGCGGGGCCTTCACCGCCTGCATCCGCATTACACTCCCGATCACGATGTCCTCGGGTCCGGCAAAGTTCGAGGGCCAAGGTCCGGTGCGCACACCCTCGCGTGGGTGGAAGCGCCGGGTATCCACCCCGTTGTAGATGTGCGTCAACCGCTCGGGGCTGACACCAATCCTCTGTTGCAGGTAGTCCATCTGGTGTCGCGACAAGGCGATATACCGGCCGACCAGGGGCCGCACCAGCCTTCGCATGTGGCGATGCTTGTCGCGGGAGCCGTCCAGGTCCGCGATATCCCATCCATGCTCGCCATGCACCCGGGCACGCACTCCGGCGAGCGTAGCGATGACCTGTGCCTCCAGCGTGGCGAGATTGCGGGTATGGACGATCGCCGGGCGCAGCTCGCGCAACAGCCGCCAAAGGCGCCAGTGCACGCCAAGGTCCTTGCCTTCGCGCTTGTGCAGGGCGTGCAGGGTGACGTCCTCGCGTTGCAGACGTTCGCTGAACCGCGTGTAGTCGGTCATGCAGATGATCGCGTGTCGGTAGCGCTCGGCCGGCATGTGGTTAAGCAGGTTGACCAGACCGTTCTCCATGCCGCCGACATCCAGGCGATGGATGACATGGGCCACGCATGGGCGCAGGTCAGAGGGGCTGTCCTGGGAGGCGCGGGCGTTCATCGCTGGTTGACGTCCTGCAGCTGTTCCAGCATCTGCGGCATTGCGGCTTCCACATAGGCCCGCATCGCGTCCTCGGCCGGCTGCGGGTCGTCGCGGTACTCGGCATAGATCACAATGAGTGCGGCATCGTCACGCCCGCCCAGCACGCGGCTGATGGCCTCGCGCGCCTTGACTTCGAAGGGGCGGGTGGTGAGATGCCCGTTCACCCAGTACCACTGCCAGGCCACCATTTGCTGGTGGCGGCCGCGCAGCAGGACTCGTTGCGGGTCGGGATATCCCGCCACCTCCGCATGGCCGCGGCGGGCCTGGCTCCATTCCGCCCGCTCGCGGCCTGCCAGCGTGTTGTGCCAGCCAAGCATGTTTCCGTGGCGTGCCTGTTCGCGGTAGAAGCCCAGGTGCATGCCGACCACCGCCCGAGAATCGTTCACGACCCAGCCGCCGCGCTCGGCGCGCATGAACTGATAGCCGGGCTGCCAGCCGGGCCGGTCCTGAGTGGGCACCGCGGCCCATCCCGAGGGCACCACCGGTCCGCTGCCCAGCCCCTGCACCGGGCCGAGGTCCCGAGTGTCCATCCAGTAGGTGTATACAGGGCCCAGCGTGACCACCAGTGCGGCGATGACCGCCACATGGGCAAAGCTCATGGCTCCGGCCTGCGGGGTGTTCGCAGTGGCCCGGCGAGCGGGTTTTGTGGCTGCCCCATCCTCGCGCCAGATCGCGCCGATCCAGAACATCAGGAAGATCACGATGCCAAAGAAGACCCACCCGTAGATCAGGTGATCGGCGCCCGCGGCATACTCCATGCCGCTCAGGTGGCCCACCATTACGATCATGTATGCGCGCAGGCCATTGGCGACGATCGGCACGATGATCGCGACACCGACGAAGGCGAGCCGCCGCCAGAGGCTGCGGTACATCAGGTAGGCATACAGCGTCCCCAGCGCGACCGAGGCGATCAGATAGCGTACGCCGCTGCAGGCCTCGACCACCGACCAGCGTCCGGTCGGCAGCTCGAAATGCAGGCCGTCTCGGTAGATCGGTATCCCGGACAACTGCACGGCTGCAACGGTGAAATTCGCGGTGAAGTCCATCAGCGGGGGCACCAGAAATTCGCCAAAGGGGACGGCGAACAGCAGGTAGGCCAGGGGAAACTGCAGTACACGCACTACCGCGGTGCCCATCACGAGCCACACCAGGAAAGGGATCACCAGGGTCGCGGAGAACTGGCGTACCGAGGTGACATCCACCAGCTCGCCCATCACCCAGGCCAGCCCAAGCAGCACGATGGGGATCAACGCCAGGGGAAAGGGGTGGGGGGATGCAGCCGCCAGGTCATCACGCTTGAGATACACCAGAAACAGCACGATCGGCACGATCAGGAACCCGTGCGCGAAGGTGTCCGAACGCGCCCAGGTATCCACCATCGAGAGATAAGTGGGTGCGAACACGATCAGCACGATGGTGATCAGGGCAGTCAGGGCCAGCGCGGGCGCCCACCAGCGCTGTGCTTGTGGCCGGGTCATTACGGCAGGCGGTGCGCTCATGCATCCCCCCGGGAGGCGATGGCCTCGCTCTCGGGTGCCAGCCCGCTCTCGAGATAGTCGCGCAGGCGAGCGAGATTGTGCCCCCAGTCGTAGTCCGTAGTGATGCGTCGGCGGGCACGAGCGGCCATCTGGGGATCGGGCTGTTCCAGACACTGCAGGACCGCACGGGCGAAAACGTCGGGATCGGTCTCGGCCTCGATCACCTCGTCATTGCGTACGGCGGTGATTCCCTCGAGCGCCTGCGGGGAGGCGACGACCGGGCGTGCCAGGGCCATGGCTTCCAGCACCTTGTTCTGGACGCCGCGCGCAATCCGCAGGGGCGCCACCGAGACCGCGGCACCGCCGACCCAGGGGCGCATGTCCTCCACCGGCCCCACGACCTCGACGCCCGGCTGGCGTTCCAGTTCGCGGACCTCCGGCGCGGGCCGGCTGCCGACAATATAAAAACGCACATCCGGGTGTACCTGGCGAATGCGTGGCAGGACGGATTCCGCGAACCAGACCACCGCCTCCACGTTCGGCCAGTAGTCCATGGCCCCGCTGAACACGATCGGCTGGAAATGATCCGGATAGGGGCTCTTGTTCGGTAGCTGCTGTGGGTCGAAGTACGCCGCGTCCACGCCGTTGTTCAGTGCATGTACTCGATCGGCGCTTTCCGGTGCCAGGGCCCGGAACGCCGCGGCCTCGTCGGGAGACACAAACAGGCTGGCCTCGCTGCGCGCCGCGACCTGCCGTTCATAGCGCAACAGCTGGCGGCCCTCGCGGCGGTAGATCGCGCTCATTGGCCAGGGCTTGCTGGCGGCGTACTGGGTCCACTTGTCGGAGTCGACATCCACGAAGTCCACCACGCGCGTCAGGTCGGCCCGGTGCGGCAGGTATTGCGCCATCGCCGAGGAGAACACCAGCGCACGGGTGATCTCGTGCTGCCCCAGCACCTGGTCGACCCAGCGCTGCAGCTCCGCATCGCGATACCAGGGCAGGGTCAGTGGTTGCTGTGTCAGCAGGCCCCGCAGCGCACGCCATTTTGCGCGCCCCGGCGAGAGCGGCCGAACGCAGACGCCCTCGCAGCAGCGCTCCAGCTCTTCGACGTAAGCAGCGTCGGCCGGATCATCGATAAAGGTGCCCAGGTAGACCCGATAGCGCCGCGTCAGATCGCGCAGGATATGGTGCGAGCGAATCTTGTCGCCTTTGTTGGGCGGCCACGGGATTCGATGGGTCAGATAAAGTACGGCATCCATTACAAACTCACCCGCTGCTGCGGTCGAAACGGAAGCCCCAGTGCGACCCTTCCCCGGGTGTGCTGGGGTGTTGACTAACGATCACGAGCACTACCCGAGATTGCGGGACAGCCAGGGCCCCACGCGGTTGGCCACGCCCAACGGCAGTCGCTGCCACGCCTGGATGAAGTAGCGGTACTTCGGGTTGAGCGGGTTCACGTCGGGCATGGCCCGGGCACGCACCAGGTCGTACTCGTAGTACAGGGGCTGCGGTTCGAAGCCCCAGTTCTTCTTGAAGCTGAACGACCCGGTATCGCGCTTGCTGCGGCCAAAATCGAAGATGCGCCGCCCCGACTCGCAGGCTCGCCGCATCACCTCCCAGTACATGAAGTCATACCCGGCCACCTCGCGGGCGCGCGGTGTGCCGCCGCCGTAGTAGGGCAGGACCTGGTCGCGGAAGTAGAAGTTGAGCACGCTGGCCACAGGGGTCCCCGCGTCGGTGATCGTGAGAATCTGGCAGTCGTCGCCGAACACGGTGCGCAGGATGCGGAAGTAGCGCCGGCTGAACACGGGCGTCCCCATGCGGTGCACGTTGGCCGCATAGATCGGGAAGAAGCGATCGATGTCCTGGTCGATCTCGCTGACCAGGCCGGCCTTGATGCCCTTGCGCACCATGCGCCGCTGTTTGCGCGGTATCGCCTCCAGGTTCTCTTCGACCTCTTTCGCCATCTCCTTGCGAAAGGTCACATACAGGTGCTTGGTCGGCCGATCCGGGTGGTAGGGCGCCATATGGCGGTACTCGAGATAATCCACCTTGTACTGCCGCGCGAGCTCCCGGGCCCGGTTGTCCAGGGCCAAGAATGCCTCTTCCGTACGTGCGGCGATGCCGCCATACACGCAGAAGGGCAGCGAAACCAGGGAATGGCCGAAAAACAGACTGCGTACGCGCGCCAGGGGCAGGACCCCTTCGATCCCGTTCGGGCCCTCGGCAAACAGGAAGTGCGTCGAGTGTCCGAAGGCCCGTTCGATCACCGTCTGCCAGCCCGCTCGGTGGAAGAACGTCGCCACCGGACAGGTCTCGACGAAGGCGTCCCAACGCGCCACATCGGCGGGTCCGAGTTCCTGGACCCGAATCGTGGATGCGGGCGCCACCGTGGGATGCTGGTCAGTGGACTTGAGCATGGCTTTTCGCTGTCGTTGGGGTTGGTGCTGGCGCCGGCGTCGGGCGGGCGAGCAGATGGGCAAAGACTTGATCCATGCGATCCCAGCGGAAGTCCTGCAGCAGCCGTTGCAGCCGTTGCTCCGTTCGTCCCAGGTTGAGGTAGTGACGAAAGCGGGTCTTGACACTGACCCCGGGGATACGCGGCTGCCCCGGGTCGATCTCCCAGGGGTGGAAGTAGAACACCCCGGACAGCCCGTCCCGGGTGTTGATCCTCCGCAATGCCTGCCGCGAGACGGCATACGGCAACAGCCGAAAGTAGCCACCTCCGGCCGCCGGCAGATTGCGGCCGGCCACGCGCAGGGTGGCCGGTGGGAGTTCCAGCACGCCTTGGGGCCCCCGCGGACGGTAGGGGTGGCGCGGCGCGGTCGGCGTGCCGTAGTGGTCGTGCTGCACCGGATAGATGCTCGAACTGTAGGTGTGTCCCGTCTCGGCCAGCAGGTCGAGTGCCCAGAGGTTGTCCTCGCCGATCGAGAAGCTGGGGGCGCGGTAGCCACGCACCTCGACTCCGGCGATGTCCTCCAGGATGGCCTTGGCGCGGACCACGTCTTCGCGAAACGTCTGGGGCCCCAGCTCGGTCACCCGCTGGTGGCCGTATCCGTGGCTGGCCAGCTCGTGTCCGGCGTCGACGATCCGGCGAACCGCCTGCGGGTAGCGCTCGGCGATCCAGCCAAGGGTAAAGAAGGTCGCGCGCACCTGGTGATGATCGAACAGCGCCAGGATCCGCTCGAGGTTGTATTCCACACGGCACTCCTGGTTCTCCCAGCAATGCCTCGGGAAATGCGGCGCCAGCGCCGAGACCTGAAAGTAGTCTTCTACATCGACGGTCAGGGCATTGGATACGGGAGGCTGCGCGGACGACATGGCGGATTCCCCGGGCACTAGTGCCGGGCGACCTCCTTGTGATTGAGGTCCGAGAACTTGTTCAGCGAGTCCAGCGTGTCGAGGATGCGCTGGGACTGCCGGAAGCTGATCGCCAGGGCGTGTTCGATCCGGTCCAGGCGTTTTTCCATGACCTCGAAGCTGTCTTCCAGGCGAATCAGGGTCAGTTCGTTGGCAACGGCTCGGTCGGGATCGACAGCACCATTGAGGGCCCCGGTGGCGGCCCCGTTCGGTCCTGTTGCGGCGGCTTCTTCCCTACCGAAGTCTTCCTCGATCTCTTCGATCACCCGGTGTGCTTCGTCGGCGTCGAGGTCGTAGCGCTCCTCGAGATAGCCCATCAGCAACAGGCGGTCGCACAGGGTGTTCACCTTGCGCGGGATGCCGCCGGTGAACTCGTGAATCACAGGCCAGATATCGGTGGCGAAGTGGGGCGTTCCCTCCCATCCCACGCGCGACAGGCGGTGTTCGACGTAGGCGCGGGTATCGCCCTCGTCCATCGGGCCCAGGTGATAGGTGGCGATCACCCGCTGGCGCAGCTGCTGCATGTTTTCGCTGCGAAGGATGTCGCGAAACTCCGGCTGGCCCAGCAGGAAGCTCTGCAGCAGCGGCCCGTCAATGCCCTGAAAATTGGACAGCATCCGCAGCTCTTCCACTGCATCCATGCTCAGGTTCTGCGCCTCGTCCACCACCAGCAGCGCCCGCTGCCCCCGTGAACGCGTGTTCAGCAGGAAGCGTTCCATGTGGCGCAGCTGGCTGGCCTTGTCGTCGCCGGTTCCTTCCAGGCCGAAGGCCAGACACACCGAACGCAGCAGGTTCTCGGCATCGAGCTGGGTGCTGACCAGTTGTGCCGCGAGTACCCGCTTGGTGCCGAGTGTCTCGAACAGACTGCGCACCAGAGTCGTCTTGCCGGCCCCGACCTCGCCGGTGATGACGATGAATCCCTCTTCCTGCTGCACGCCGTATTCGAGGTAGGCCATGGCACGGCGATGGCCCTTGCTGGCGTAGAAGAATTTCGGGTCCGGGCTCAGGGCGAATGGTTTGCCCTGCAGCCCATAGAAGTTCTCGTACATGCTCAGAACTCCTTGGTGATCAGCGCGAGAATCGAGTTCTCCCGGTATTCGTTGACCCGGCTGTTCGAATCCCGCTGCTGGTAGCGGTACGCCAGACTGCCCCGCAGGTCGGGGGCGAACTGGCGGTTCAGGCTGGCGCGGAAATAGAAAAAGTCGTCTTCGCGGTCGCTGCCAAGAAACTCCGTGCGCGAGATCCCGGAGCTCAGCTCCGTGGTGGTGCGCGGTCCCAGCGTCAGCTCCCAGAACGCAATCACGCCGGTGCGTCGGTGGTCGTCCTCGAACAGCCCTTCTCCGACCTGAAATTCCGCCTCGCGTCGGGTCTGGTAGCCGGTAACTCCGACCACACTGCGACCGGTGTCGTAACGCCAGTTCGCGCGCACGCTGCGCGTCAGGTAGAAGCCCTGGACGAGCGCCTCCTGCGTGATGATCGGGTTGTTCAACAGAAAGGCGATCTCCTCCAGTGTGTACTGGTCAAAGAGTTCATCGATGGTCATCCCCTCGAGTGCCGCCAGTTGGTTGAACTGGAATTCGCGACGATCGCGGGTCGAGGTAATGCCTTCGGTGTAGCTGATCCCGTAGCTGTGGCGGCGACTGCGATGCGTCGCGCTGAGGGCGCGTGTCTTGCCGAAAAAGCGCTCGCCATAGCGGGCCTCGACCGAAGTCACTGGCGTCGGGGTCCAGCCCACACCCACTTCCCAGAAGCTGCCGTCGTTCTCGTCGCGCAGGGTTTCGTAATCGTTGAATTCCTCGCCCACGACCCCGAATACGCGCACGGTGCGCCCGATGTGGTAACCCAGAGTCGCGCTGATCTCGCTGAACTCGCCCTCCAGACCGTCCTCGTACTTCAGCCGGTCGTAGAAGCCCGCCAGCTGCCAGAACACCTGATCGAACAGCGGACCGCTGTCCAGGGTGTACTCGGCCCGGTTGCCGGTGCTGCTGGCGCGGTTGCTTCGGTGGTAATGCCGTTCGTCGTAGGTGTAGCGAATGTCCTGGCGGGCAAAGGTGCCGAACTCGTTTTGCAGGTTGGGCGACACGCTGTAATAAGAGGTCTCTTCGATGTTGCGGCGCGGGGTGCTGCCGCCAACGCCGACCGGATCCAGCAGCGAGGTGGCCTGTTCCCGGCGCGAGGCGGTCACATCGACGAAGAACGTGTCCTGTATGACTTCGGTCTGGTTGTGAGCGCGCAGCATGTGCGTCGTGCGGTCTTCGCTCGACTCGGACAGGTGCCTGCGGTGGTTGAGCTGATAATCCACTCGGGTGTCATTGCGTACGCCGTCCCGGCGCAGGGTAAAACCCGGGCGTGCATGCCCGATCAGGTCGGCATCTTCCTGTCCCCGCGGCGCCAGGCGGACGTTGTCGGTGACCTCCGCCCCCACGGTTACCCGTGGCGTAAAATCCCATCCGGTCGCCAGGGCCGTGGTGGGCAGTGCCATCGAACTCCCGCCCAGTGCGGCCAGAAGGCAAACGGCACGGCCTCGCCGCTGTATCGAGGTCCCTTTCGCAGTCGCAGAATGTACCCATCCCTGGTTAGTGCTCATGACTCACCTCTCCATACGGGCGGTCGTGGTAGTAGCCGCCATCGCCAAAGCCCGGAGTGGAGGGCGCCCGGTTGAGCGCGGTCAGTACCACGTCGCAGCCAGCAAGCTGCTGCATCGCGTTTTCCACCGAGGCGGCCGGCGTGCGGTCGGCGTCGACCACCATCACGACCTGCCCCATCCCGGCAGCCAGCACACCCGGTTCACTGGTGGCCAGCAGCGGCGGGGAGTCGAAGAGGATGATGCGGTCCTGATAGCGATCGTGGAGTTCATCGAGCAATGTCCGCATGGCATCGCTGGCCAGGATCTCGGTGGACCGACCGTGCGGGCGACCGGCGGGCAGTACGCTGAGGTTCTCGATGCTGGTCCGCAGAAGGACATCGGGGATGGTCAGATCCGGGTCGGTGAGGACATCCATCAGCCCGCGATCGGCCTCGAATCCGAGGACCCTGGGGATCGATGGGTGGGCCACGTCGGCATCCACCAGCAACACCGTGCGATCGATCTCCATGGCCATGCTGATCGCCAGGTTGGTGGCCAGAAAGGTCTTGCCCTCGCGGGGTAGCGCACTGGTCATCATGATCAGCCGGCCGCGAGGAATCCGCATGGCCGAATGACGCCCGAACGCGTTGTTCAGCAGTGGCCGTTTCATCATCCGAATCTCTTCGGCCAGATTGGAACGCTGGTCGCCGGGCACGATCAGTCCCTGCCGTCGCAGGTGTCCAAAATCGATACGCGCCGATACCGGGTGTTCGCCGTGCGCGGGTGTCGGGGTGGCGGGGCTGCCCGCGTCCTGGTCCGGGTGTTCGAGTTGAGCTCCGGCGGGCGAGGGACGCAAGGGCGCCGATCGGTTCTTGTCCAGGGCTTTTTCAATGATGCTCATGTTTGTCTGGCTCCCCTTGCCGTGCGCCGGTCCCGGTCCGCAGGACCGGCGCCTCCATGGAACAAATGCATCCCACTCCCCGATGCCCCGCATGCAGTGCCGGGCCGGCGTCGTGGCTGCTCATCGCAGCAGGCTCAGAAGTTCGTCGAGAACACCGGCCGACCCGGTGAGGTAAAGGGCCATTACCACCGCGTACACCAGAAGGAGTGTCGCCAGGGCCATCGTGAAGGCCGACAGTTCCAGTCTGCGACGGCGCCGTGTCTGCGGAGTGCGCACGGGGGATACTGTGCCCAGCACCGGGCGCCCGGCGATTTCCGCGAGCTGCCGGCGATTACTGATCGTCCGCCGTAATTGCGAAAGCAGGAAGGCGAACCCGGTGCCTGCGCCCAGCCCGACCAGCAGAATGCCGGTGGCCAGCAGCGGACGGTCGGGTGCGGAGGGCGCGGCCGGTCGGCGCGGTGGCTCGAGCACGCGGAAATCGACCGAGTCGGTCTCCGACTCCACCGCACCCGACATGATCGCCTGCTCGCGCCGGCTCTGGAGCTGACGATAGGAATCGCGAAGGACGTCATAATTGCGCGTCAGGGCGGTGAGTTCGGACTCCACGGCTGGTGCCCGATCGACGTCCTGTTCCAGTCGCGCGACACGCGCCTGGAACTCCTCGATGCGGGTCTCGAGCATCGCGATTTCACTTTCGGTATCGGTAATCGCGGCTTGCAGGGCGTCGTTTCCGCCGCCGGCGATGGGTACCATCGACGGGTTGCGGGCATGTTCGGCGGCTTCGCGTGAACGGCGTTCTTCCAGCTCGGACAGGATGCGCCGTGCGGCGACGATGTCCGGGTGGTCGTCGGTATACCGATGCCGCATGGAATCGATGTTTTCCTGCAGGTCGTTGATCCGCCGGTCCAGTTCCGGGTTGCGGTATTGCGCTCTCACCGTGCCTCCGCCCGATCGGTTCTCCTCGGCGCGGCGTTGCAATGCGGCCAGACGGCTGTGCGCTTCGCGCAGTTGCAGTTCCGCCTGCGCCACCTGATCGCGGGTACGTTCCAGACGCGAGTAGAAGTTGCCGTCGCCGCTGATAAAGCGCGCGTTCTGCCGCTTGAAGTCCTCGATCTCGGCTTCCTTGCTTCGCAACTGACGCTCGTAGGTCTCGATCTGACGTTCGATAAAACGCTGCGAAGTGCTCAGATCGAGCCGTGAATCGCCCAGTCCGCGCTCCATGAACAGATTTACCGTCTCGCGTACGACACGCTCGGCGACTTCCGGGTTGCTGTGCCGAAAACGCACGGTGTAGATGTTTTCGCGCCGCTCACCATCAAGGGACAGCCTGCTGCGCAGCAGATTGACTTGCGCGTCGAGGTTGGAGCCCCCCATGTACACGTCCAGGTCGCTTTGCTGGGCGATGGTCTCCAGGTTGTCGCGACTGAGCAGGGTGCGCGTCACCATGCGCAGCCGTTCTTCCGTATCCGGGCGCACGGTCATTCCGCGCAGCAGGGGATTGAGAACGGATTGGGTGTTTACAAACACCTGGGCATCGGCCTGATAGGTGTCAGGGAGGCTCTGGATGTAAGCCCATCCGCCTAGGCACACCACCCAGGCGATCGGAAGAATCCACCAGCGACGGCGCCAGGTGGCACGCGCCCGCTGTACGAAATCCTGAACAACTTTTTCCATCTTTCGTAGCCCCCTGTTAAACCCATTGACGCTTATCTTGACGCCCGCTGGGTCTTTCAAACGGAGTAACACTCGGCCGGGTAAAGAGGGTGCCTGGACAGCGGTTTTAACCGCTTTCCTTGGCCCCACCCGGGAGACGTCTAGGGCTATTGAAGATGGTTTATTTCGGCTTGTCTACACGTGTCGAGAATGTTTACACCTCAGAAGATTTCATTGCTGAGTTTTCTAATAAATTTTCGTGGTTTTTTAACGGATCAGGGGGTTACGTTAACTGGTACGCAGTTTGCTGGGGTTTGTTCGATTAGGATCGAAACCGGCCGCGAGGGGGAGTGGCTGGATGGGAGAGATTCTCAAATGGACGACGATCTAAGCCAGAAAAGCCTCGCGCAGAATCTCGCGGATTTTTGGCATCCCGCCATGCTCAAGCGCAGCTGGGGCGAGAGGCTCGACTTGATGAACGACATCTACCAGCAGCTTCACCGGTTCAGCGCGAATGACGAGGAATACGAGTCTTGGGCCGGACAAGTGGTGGCGGCAGTCATCGAACGGCTGGGAGAACCCCCCATAACGGATCCGGATCAGGCCGATCTCTATGTCTGTTCGCTGGAGCCAAGGCACTGGGCCGCTGCGTTTGCCTGGCGGTACGGGCGCAAGTCACCCAACAGGCCTGACCAACGCTGCTGGCCACGATACGCGGTCAATCTTTTGACGGAGATCGGTATACGAAAGGAGTGGCACAAGTGTCGTCTGATCGACCTGTCAAGGGGGGGTGCGCGGATTGCACTGGTCAGACCATTTCCGTACCTGTCGCCCGATACCGCCCTGCAACTGCTGATTCCCACCGCCGGGACCTTCGATGCCGTTGTGGTATCCGATCGCCGGGTTGGCCTGGGTCTTCGGTTCCTCAGGCGCAGTGGTCCCGGTCACCGCATCAACACGACGGCCTGAACCCGTGTCTCCCCGGCCGACCTTGTTACTCAAATGCGCAATGGAGGACGAACGTTTGTACACACATGCCGGCGTCGAGACTGGATGCCCCACTTCAGAACTTTGCCCGTCGGGCGAGGCCTCCCCGTCCTATCAGGTGTATCTCGCGACGGGTGCGCGGGCGCGCCACATTCACTACCGCATGCGCTATGCGGTGTATTGCCTGGAAACAGGCTTCGAAGCGGCCGAACAGTATCCGGGGGGCTTCGAACGCGATATCTATGACGAGCACGCCGCACATTTTCTGGTACGTCTGGGAGGACTGTACGCAGGTGGTCGCTGGGTCGGCGCCATGCGCCTGATCCGGCCGGACACGATGCCGCTCCCTACGATCGCCACCGGGCATCTGTTTCCGGATGCCTTCGCCAGGCCGCAGGCCGAATCCCCGCGGGTGCTCGAGGTCTCCCGCCTGATTGCCCGTGGCGCTCCGGACCGTGGTTCGCCGCTCCTGTTGTATCACCTTTGCCAGGCTGCCCAGTCGTATGCCAGGAATCATGGCTATGATTTTTTGTTGTTCATGATTCGGCCGGCACTTGCACGGCTGCTCCAGCGCCACCACATCCCGATTGAATTGTGTGGCGAGAAGTGTGATCACCGGGGGGTGCGTTTGCCGTTCCGGGCGCCCACCGACGAGTCGGGGGTAGCCCTTTCTGCCTGGCGCCGCCGTCTGGGACTGGGCGATGCATCGGAGCACTCCCACTATGCAGAGTTTGCCGGGAATCCGCCGTTCTCCAGCCGTGCGAAACCGGTTTACAAGCGTTGCTGGCGCAGGCGTCCGTATCGCGCCCCTGGGGCTATGGAAGTGCCCTGTGCAGGATGACCCGCTCATTACGGCCTTTTGTCGCTACTTCTCTCTGGTGCAGCCGGATGAGGAGCAGATGGAAGCCGTTTACCGGCTGCGCTACGAGGTCTACTGCCGCGAGTTCGGTTACGAATCCGAGGAAGACTGCCCTGACGAGCGCGAGATCGACGAATATGACGCCCAGTCGACACACTGCCTGCTGCAACATGTGGTGAGCGGTACCAGCGCGGGCTGTGTCCGCGTGGTGCATGTCGACGACGCCCGCCGGAAGTTGCAAGAACTGCCGATGGAACGGCATTGCCAGAACAGTTTTTACGAGACCGAGTATCGTCCGGACCGGATGGAGCGGGGCGACATATGCGAGGTTTCCCGGCTGGCGGTCAATGGCCTGTTCCGGCGACGTCTGGGTGAATCGGTCACCCCGGTGGGGGACCTTCACCTGTTGAATGTGCCCTTGGAACAGGCGCGCACCTTCCCGCTACTGGCGTTGAGCCTGTTCATGAGTGCGGTCGCGATGATGGAGATCCAGGGCCGTTCGCATGCCTTTGCCATGATGGAGCCATCGCTGGCGCGAATCCTTCGTCGCCATGGGCTGAAGGTCAAGCAAATCGGCACGGTCCAGAATTACCATGGTCGCCGCGCGCCGTTTCATATCAGTCTGCTCACGGCCCTGGCCGGGATTCACCGTTCGCCGTCGATGAGCCAGCTCTATGCGCACTCCTATGTGAACCTCTCCGATCCCCATCCCTCCGACTCTCTCTGGGATGCGGCTGCTTAACCAACGCCGATCAAGGCGCATGCCCGCGTAGGCCGTTCCTGTCTTTCCAGACGAGCGCGCCCGGAGCTTACGCACACTGCGCAGCGGGTAGCGGGTTCTGTTTGGCCGCTATGGATTGACTCGGCGTGCAACGCAGGACCGAAGCAGGGCGGACATCAACCCCGGAGCCATTCAACGGAAACCGGCTTGGCCAGCCACTGCGCCTTGTTCGTTCGCAATCGCGACGAAGCCGTGAACGTGTACACTGAATGGCGTTCCCGGGGGCGGCCTGATGCCTGAGTTCGACTATCACACGGCCTTTCGACGCACTCACGGCTGGGTCACCTGGCCCGAGCTGGAGCGCCTGCGTGGCTCACGGGTGGCCATTGCCGGCCTCGGCGGTGTTGGCGGGGCCCACCTGCTGACGCTGGCTCGTCTCGGGATCGGCCGGTTTCATATCGCAGATTTCGACTCCTTCGAGTTGCACAACCTGAACCGTCAGGCGGGGGCGGGTATGTCTCGCCTGGGCAGGCCCAAGGTCGAGGTCCTGCGCGAGATGGCGCTGGACATCAATCCGGAACTCGAGATCACCACATTCCCGGAAGGCATTGACCGCCACAATCTGGATGCCTTCCTGCAGGACGTCGATCTGTACGTCGACGGGCTCGACTTTTTCGTGTTTCAGGCGCGCCGCGAGGTCTTCGCCGCATCTGCCGACCGGGGCATCCCTGCGATCACCGTTGCCCCGCTTGGCATGGGGGCGGCCTTGCTGAATTTCCGCCCCGGCGGGTTGTCGTTCGATGATTACTTCGATCTGCGCGATGGGTTGCCCGACGAGGAGCTGGCCCTGCGTTTCATGATGGGGCTGGCCCCTTCGATGATGCAGATGGGGTACCTGGCCGATCCCGCGGCCGTTGACCTGGCGGCCCGGCATGGCCCGTCGACCGTGATGGCCTGTGAACTGTGTGCCGGAGTTATGGGCACCGAGGCCCTGAAGATCCTGCTGGGGCGGGGTCGCGTCGCCTGGGCGCCGCATGGAGTCCACTTCGATGCCTATCGCCAGCGCCTCGCCCGCACCTGGCGCCCTGGCGGCAATCGCAATCCCCTGCAGCAACTGTTTCTGGCGATCGGGCGTCGCCGGATGGCGCACCTCCGGGCAAAGGTCTAGAAAGCTTCTGTCCGGTCGTTCTTGTTGTAGTGCATGGTCCAGACACAAAAAAACCCCTCGTCCGAAGACGAGGGGCCGGGAGAGGACTTCCACCCAGGGGGGAGCAGAAGGCCCAACCACAAGGGCTGCTAGGCTTCCAGACCGGTCTCGCGGCGGCGTCGCGTGGCGACGAAGCCGAGCAGTACCAGCCCGGTTCCCAGCAGAAGCAGCATGGCCGGTTCCGGCACTTCCTGCCGTTCGGACCAGCGGGCGTCGGCCGAGCCGACCACCTCGAAGGTGGTGCGCTGGTCGACTTCCTCGAAGCCTTCGATGAAGTCGAACTGGCCGGTTACACGAACGTTCATGTAGAACGGCTCCGGACTGGTGAAGAATTGCTTGCCGTCGTCCGAAAGCATCCATTCGTTGAAGATCAGCGCGAAGCTGCCGATATCGTCCGAATCGGGATCGAAGGAACCCGCGCCCCGTTCGAACACGTCGGACCAGCCGACAAGGATGTCATCACCCGTGTTGCCAAGGGCGACACCGTCTGCGGCATCGTTCGAGTTGAACCCGAAGGAGGTATCCAGGTTCGGGTCCAGATAGAGCGCGATCGAGCCGCTTGCCCCGGTGAACTCACCTGTGGCTGCGTTGTAGTTGCCCGAGGACTCGAACACGGCATACAGGCCGTAGAACAGATCGGCATCGTCTCCCGAGGAACCCAGCCGGTTGCTTACTGACGTGCCTCCAAGGAAGTACTGACCGACGTTCCAGTAGGCCGCCGCATCGAAGGAGCCGTCGGCATCGAGGGTCAGCAGTTCCTCATAGCCACCGGTAATACGGTCGACCTGACGCTCACCTACCGGGATGTTCGTCAGCCCAAGCTGCGAATCATCAATGGTAAAGACGCCGGCGTGGGCGGTACCTGCAAGCCCCAGGCTGGCAACTGCCAGTACCGCGCCCAGCGCTGTTTGCTTGAACCTTTCCATGTTGAAATCCTCCACCTGTTAGTGTCTACGTGTTTGAAATTGCGTTTGCTTTCACTTTGGCTTGCTAGCCTTCCTGTCCTGCACTCGAAGTAAAGCAGGCTGCGTGCCAATCGATATAACTAACGGATAAATTTGGTATTTTTTGTTTTTTGTGCTGACTCGAGAAAGGCCCGTGTAAAAAAACCGGACAGCCGGGCAACGAGGCGCTTGAGTCGTTAAGGAGATGCTCATGTCCAAGCGCGCCAAGACCCGAGACGAGATTGCCGAGGCCTACAAATCGCCACCGTGGTGGTACGACGCTCGCGGCTTCCTGATCCTCACTTTTGCCTACAACAGCACGCTGGGCGCCCAGGTCCGGTTTTTTGGCCGAAACATGGGGGCCCGGCACCTGGAGATCGGCTGTGGCACGGGGACGCTGCTGGAAATGGCGATCAAGTGGCGCCGGCGGCGGAAGCTGCCGGAGAGCGAGGTGGTCGGTGTGGATTACGCCGAGTCCATGCTGGCGGGCGCGCGTCATCGTTTCGCAAAGGACGAGCACGTGACTGTCAAACACGCCGACGCCGCGGAGCTGCCGTTCGCCGACGGCGAGTTCGATACGGCCAACATCGCCAACTCCGTGCACTGCTTTCCGGATGTGGATGGCGCCATCCACGAGGCCCTTCGGGTGCTCAAGCCCGGGGGTACGCTGGCCGCGAACGTATTGCTGTATCCACGCACGCCCCAGCCGCTGAAGGTCATTGCCGAACGCATCAATCGCTGGGGCATGCGCAAGGGCATCCTGCACACGCCGTACGAGGCAAGGGATATCCTGAGCCGGTTCACCAGTGCCGGATTCCAGGTGGTCGACTCCTCGATCTCGGGCAACTGCTACAACCTGCTGTTAAAGCGACCGCAGTAGCCCCGGCGTCGATTTCATCGCTGGCTGGAAAAGCGAAAGCCCACGCGAACGTGGGCTTTCGCTCGGTATGTCGTTCTTGCTGTTCCGGCTTTACAGCGACTCGTGCAGCGACTGGGCCTGCTCGCGTTCCGGGAAGTCCTCGTGGGCGTCCAGTAGCTCCGTCAGCAGGGCGCGCGCCTGTTCGGTTTCGCCGCTGGCCTGGTAGGCCTGCGCCAGATGGAACCCGATATCCGGTGCCTGTGGGCTCATCCGATACGCCCGTCGCAGGGTCTCCAGGGCGCTTTCGGTATCACCACCCTCCAGCAGTACTACCCCCAGAGTGTCGAGAACGGCGGGTTGGTCCGGGGCCAGCTCGACGGCCCGCTGGGCGTACTCGCGGGCGCGGCGGTTATCGGACTCTCGGGCCAGCCACGCCGCATTGTTCAGCGCGATGACATCGTTGGGGCGTTGTTCCAGCAAGGTTTCGTAGGTGTCCAGTGCCTCGGGCTCCCGTCCCGAGTTGATTTGCGCAGAACCGAGCAGGTGTCGTGCGGCCGTATCTTCGGGGTGATCCTGCAGCCAGCCCTGGAGGGTCTCGATTGCCGCCTCGGTCTGCCCGGCCCGTTGCTGCACCTGGTATTTCTCCACCAGCCAGTCGCGCCGGACTTCGCGTTCGAGTGCGCGTTCATAGCCCTCGATCGCCTGTTCAAGTTCACCGGCTTGTGCGTCGAACCATGCCTGTTGCGCGATGACCTGGGCCGCCTCGGGGGCACGCTCCGCGACAGGCTCGAAGACGCTGCGTGCCTCGTCTATCTCGCCGGCCAGGCTGAGGTGTCGGGTCAGCACCATGCGCGCACTCATGTGGCTGGAGTCGATCGACAACGTCTCGCGCAGGGCCGTGACGGCCTGCTCGGTCTCGCCCAGGGCGGCGAGGTTACGTGCCAGCCGGAAACGTACTTCCGCGGCCTCCGGCCGCAGCACGGCCAGATGTGCGAGCACTTCCGCCGCGCCCGCGAAATCCCGTTCGCGTTCCTGCAAGTCGACCAGCAGACCGAGTACGCGCGTGTCGTTGGGGTGGTGTGCGCGCGCCTTCTCCAGGGTGGAGCGGGCGGCTGAATAATCCTCCTGCTGGTTCTGCGCGCGGGCCAGCATCAGGTAGGGTTCGATCCGGTCAGGGTGTTCCTCGATCGCGCTTTGCAGCCAGCGCTTGCCGGCCTCCATCTCGCCCTGCTGAAAGTGCAGCGTTGCCAGCCGGATGGCCGAGGTGGGGTGCCCGGGCTCGCGTTCCTGCAGGTCCTCGAGAATCTCGCGGGCGGTGTCCAGGTTGCCCTGGCGTACCTCAAGCGAGCTCAGATTCAGGGCCAGGGGACTGTTGTCCGGATGGAGCGACAGACCTTCCTGATAGACCAGACGTGCTTCGTGGATTTCGCCGAGGCCCAGCAGGGCTGCCCCCATCAGGTTGTATCCCTGTGGGTTTTCCGGGTCCTTTTCGCGCAGGCGTTCGGTTGCCTCGAGCGCCTTGTCGTACTGCCCGTCCCGAATATGTGCCAGGGCAACCGAGTAGTCGGCCAGCCGTACATCGGTGCTCTCGATGGCGACACGTTGCAGGAGTTCCATCCCCTGTTCGTGATCCCCGTGCCGTACGAGGGCAATCCCCAGCATCTCCTGCAGTTCCGGCCGGTCGGCACGGTTGGCCAGTGCCTCGCGCAGGATTTCGATCCCGCTTTCGGTGTCCCCCTCGCCGATGTAGAGCGCGGCCAGCTGGTCCCCCAGGGCCTCGACCAGATCGGGTCGCTCGCTCAACGCGTCGGCCAGGATGCGTCGAGCCTCCTGGGGACGCCCTTGCTCGATGCGCAACTGGGCCAGCAGCCGATAGCTCATCGCGCTTGGTGGGCCCAGCGCATGGTGGCGCTCGAGCAGGCGCTCGGCCTGGGACCAGTTGCCTTCTTCCAGGCGAATGGCCGCCAGATAGGGCATCGCGAGGCGATAGTTGCCGGCTACCGCCAGCGTTTCTTCCAGATGGGGGCGAGCCGCCGCAGGCTCGCCGCTCTCGAACTCGACCAGGCCCAGCAGGAAGTGGCCGCCGGGGTTGTCCGGGGCGCCTTGCTGGAGAAACTTGCCGTCCTCGCGGGCCTTGTCGAAGTGCCCCAGTTCGACATGCATGAGCCCTCGTTTCAGGCGCTCGGCGATGGCGTCCGGACGCAGTTCAACGGCACGGTCGAATGCCTTGAGTGCGGCTTCGGGGTCGCCCTGCACCCGTTCCAGGTCGCCCTTGAGGGACCAGGCTGGCGAGAACTCGGGGTCGGCCTCCAGGGCCGCATCGGTCATCTTCATCGCCTGCTCGGCGTCTCCATCGGACATGGCCTTGTAGGCGCGCGCCAGGTGAATCTCCACCAGGTCGTCGCGTTTTTCCTCTGCCGCCGCCAGGTACTCCGCGCCGGTGGTGGCCTCCCCGGCCTGGAATGCCGCCAGCGCGCGGTAAGCCTGCAGGCGCGCGGCATCTTCGCCTTCCAGGTCGTCGGCCTCAGGGATCTCGCTGATCGCGCCACTGCCCCCCAGGGTGAACAGGAGCTGCGCCAGAGGCAGCGCATAAACGTTCGGGTCGGCTCCAGATTCCAGTGCTCGTTGCAGGTGGCGTACGGCTGGCTGAGGCTGCTGGTCGCGCAGATACGCGAGCCCCAGGCGGCCGCGCATCTCGGGGTCCGGATTGTGCTGCAGCGCATTGCGGTACTCGATGGTGGCCGCGGCGTATTCGCCTGCCTCCATATGGCGCTCGGCACGTTCCCGGTGTTCGGCCTCGGTCGGGGTGCCCAGGGCATCGCAACCGACGAGGGTCAGCGCCATCAGCAGCGGGGCCAGGCGTGGAAGGGTACGGCGGGGCGAGCCCACCACATGGCGTACAGGACGGAGAGTCTTCATGGCGGGTTTACCTCAGGCCAAATTTGTCGAGCAGGCTGTAGAGAGTGGGCCGCGTGATTCCGAGTTGATCCGCGGCCTGGGCAATGTTGTTCTTGCTGCGGGCCATCGCTTTCAGGATGGCTTCGTGTTCCGCGTGTTCGCGGATGTCGCGTAGTCGCACTGCCGGGACGTCGCCATGGGGGGGCTCCAGGCCCAGGTCCTTGGCGGTAATCATCTGGCCGTCGGCCATGATCACGGCGCGGCGGATCAGGTTTTCCATCTCGCGCACGTTGCCTGGCCAGTCGTAGGCCTCGATCGCGTTGGTGGCGTCCAGCGTGAAACCGCGTCGCGGTCGCCGCTGATCTTCGGTAAAGCGGTCGAGCAGATAGTGCGCCAGCAGGGTTGCGTCTCCCTTGCGCTCGCGCAGGGGAGGGATGGAGACCGAAATCTCGCTGATGCGGTAGTACAAGTCCTCGCGAAACTCGCCTTCCTGAATCAGTGCCTTCAGATCCTGATTCGTGGCGCCGATGATGCGGACGTTGACCGGGATCTCGGCGCGGCCGCCGAGGCGTTCGACCTTGCGCTCCTGCAGAAACCGCAGCAGCTTGGCCTGCAGGCTGTGTGGCAGGTCGCCGATCTCGTCCAGGAACAAGGTGCCGTTGTTGGCGTGCTCGATCTTGCCGATGGTCTGGCGCGAGGCCCCGGTGAAGGCACCTTTCTCGTAGCCGAACAGCTCGCTTTCCAGCAGGTTCTCCGGGATCGCGGCGCAGTTGATCGCTACGAAGCGCTCGTTCGCGCGACCGCTCAAGTCGTGCACTGCACGCGCCAGAACCTCCTTCCCTGTGCCGCTCTCGCCCAGCAACAGTACGGTGGCATCGGAGGGCGCGACACGCTCTACAACCCGACAGACATCCAGCATGCCCGGGTCGGCGGTGATGACTCCGCTCAGGGAGGCCCCAGGCCTGCGCGCCAGCTGGCGGTTTTCCGCCTCGAGTTCATACAGGTGCGCGGCGCGATCGACGATCATCCGCAGGAGGTCCGACTCGACTGGCTTGATGTAGTAGTCGTAGGCGCCCATGGCCACGGCCTTGAGCGCGTTCTCGCGATCATCGTTTCCGGTCACGACGATCACCTTGGTCTCGGGATCCATCGCCAGGATGTCCTGCAGCAGCGCCAGACCCTCGGAGGCGTTGGCCGGGTCGGGCGGCAATCCCAGGTCCAGCGTCACCAGTTCCGGCTGGTGGCGTCGTATCCTGGTCATGGCGCTTTCCCGGTCTTCCGCCTGCAGGATTTCGTATCCCTCGAAGCACCAGCTCAGCTGGCTGCGCAGACCCTGGTCGTCTTCAACGATGAGAAGCTTCAACATAGAACCCTCGCAATCACCAGCGGTCCTCATGACGGCTCGGCCAGCGCCGGAGCCACCTGCAAGGGGAGCTTCAGGGTAAACGTCGTTCCAACGCCGGCCTCGCTGTCCACCGAAATACGACCGCCCATGCGCGAAATGCGGTCTCGTGCCTCATATAAACCAATCCCCATCCCCGCGTTTCCCTTGGTGGTCTGAAAGGGTTTGAAAAGCCGATTCTTGAGAAATGCCGGGTCCATGCCGCTACCCGTGTCTTCGATTTGAACAATAGCCCAACCCTCTTCGGTGTAAAGATTGAGATTAATTGAGCCATCATCCGGCGTAGCTTCTTGAGCATTTCTTACAAGGTTGAGTAGGACATTTTTAAGTCCTTCCTGGTCGCCTGTTACAGCGGCGGGTTCGCGAAGATCGAGCCGGGGCAGGGGCGAACGATGGCGGCTGGCCTCGGAGACCTCGGCCAGTAGTCGGTCCAGTGGGATGATGCGGCTCGGCGTCTCGGGTGTGGCCTGGGCATGGCGCAGCTGGGCCAATGTCCGTTCGAGCCGGTCGCGGGCATTGCCCACCGTGCGCAGGGCATCGCGGACAAAGTCCGGATTGGACAGATGTCGTTCCGCGTTGGAGCACACCAGGGACAGCTGGGCCGATACATTCTTGAGGTCGTGCACCAGAAACGCCGCCAGTCGGTGAAACGCCTCGAACTGACGGGCCTCCAGCAGGGCCTCGTCGGTTTGCACCAGCGCGACATAGATGGCGAGCTGGCGTCCGGCGGTCTTCAGGAGGTCACGCTCCTCCCAGTCGATCTTGCGCGGTGCCCGCGGGTGGGCGAGCACAACAAACCCCTGCAGCAGATCCCCCTTGAGCAGTGGCACCACCACCCACAGGCGCGCGTTGCCAACCAGCCATTCGGGCAGTTGCAGGCCCTGATACAACTCGGGATCCCGGCGGTATTCGTTGAGGTCGATCACCCACCCGGTGCGCGCCACGAACTCCACCAGCGCCCCGTCGGGCTCTTCCGGCGGGTAACTGGGATCGCCCAGATTCAGGACCCCCTCCAGGGCATAGGTACCGTTGCGGTCGCGCACCCACAGCAGGCCCCCGGGGCTGTCCACCAGCTCGCCGATGGCCTGTATGGCGCGCTGGCGGAACGGAATCTCGTCGTCCTCGGCCGACAGGGTGCCGGTGAAGCGCAGCCATTCCTGTCGATAGTCGAACGAGTAGCGAAAGAAATGCTTGGCCAGAAACACTCGCAGGCGGGAGCGCAGGCTGCCCGATGCGACGATGACGGCTAGCAGCAAGGCGGCGCCGAACAGGAAGACCACCTGCAGGAAGGCGCCCAGGTCGCCCCCAACATGCTGCAGGTAGTAGGCGGCCGCGCCGATGGCGAGCAGGTATAGCCCGGCCCCGATCAGCGCCGCGGTATGGAACAGGAGGTGCCGCGAGACCACCGGTGCCTCGCGTGCCTGTAGCGGCCGGCGGGCCAGCGAGATCGCGAGCAATGGCACGACCAGGGCATTCACCAGGCCGCGCGCCTGCCAGACCGGGCTGTTGATGGCCCCGAACAGCACGAGATCGGCATACAAGAACAGATCGAAGGCAAACATCGCCCCGAGGCCCAGGCTCAGAAACTTGATCTCCCAGCGCCGTTGCAGCGGCGTATTGCGAAAGACCTGTTCGACCAGCACCAGGCCCAGCACCACCATACCGAGCATCGCAATGCCCACCCAGGCGCCGAGGGGCAGGGCAACCGGCAGGGCCAGAGCCACGAACAACCCCGCCATCAGCGCCGCCGTGGCGATCATCGCCGCGCGCAATGGAGCCGGAGGCCTCGAGCCGGACTCGCCGCGACGAACCAGCAGGGCGAACAGGACTGCAAACCACCCGGCATTGCGCAGGACCTCGAAGGCCCCTCCGGAGACCGGGGTCTCGCCAATCTCGTGGGCCACGAACGCCATGTGCAGGGCCCAGATCACCGACAGCAGCGCCGCGACCGCGATCCACAGACTCCCCGGGCGTTGTCGCCAGGTCCACAAGGCCAGCACCACCAGCACCAGGAAGGCGAGGGCAGCCAGCAGATAGCTTGGGGCGGCGAGGTTCATCGCTCAGCGGGCGCCGCGGCCAAACAGGACCACGCGGACCGTCTCGAACAGGATCATCAGATCCATGAACAGGCTGTGGTTCTTGACGTAGTACAGGTCGTACTGGAGTTTCTGGCGTGCATCCTCGACCGATGCGCCGTAGGCGTAGCGCACCTGGGCCCAGCCGGTAATGCCGGGGCGGATGCTGTGGCGGGCGAGGAAATACGGGATCTGCTCGCTGAGCTGTTCCACGAACACCGGGCGCTCCGGGCGCGGACCCACGAACGACATCCGCCCCTGAAACACGTTGATGATCTGCGGCAGTTCGTCGATGCGCAGCTTGCGTATCACGCGACCCACCCGCGTGATGCGGTCATCGTCGCCACTGGCCCAGCGGGCGACTCCGTCCCCTTCGGCGTCATCGCGCATGCTGCGGAACTTGCAGATCTCGAACGGGACATTGCCCAGGCCGATCCGGGTCTGCCAGTAGAGAACCGGCCCGGGGCTGTCGAGCTTGATCGCAATGGCCGTGATCAGCATGACCGGGAAGGTCACCACCAGCAGGGCGGTGCTCGCCAGCAGATCAAAGCCGCGCTTCACCACGGTGCGCGGCCAGTACTGGCGGAAACCATCGCCAAATACGAGCCAGCTGGTGTTGATTCCGTCCAGCTGGAGCTGTCGGTCCTCGCGTTCGAAGAACGACGACAGATCCGTAACGCGGATACCGTTGAGCTTGCACTCCAGAAGCTGATTGAGCGGCAGGTTCTCGCGGCGCTCGCGCATCCCCACCACGATCTCGTCCGCGCGCAGGGAACGTGCCACGTCCAGAAGGCTGGTCTGGGCATCCAGCACCCAGAGCCGCCGGTTGTCGACCAGCCGGTCGGTCTCGCGCTCGGTCGCGACATATCCCACGATCTGGTAGGTGGCGTCGCCCGCGCCGGGGTCTGACTGGCGTGCCTCCAGCGACCGGGAACGGCTCCCGGTGCCCAGAACCAGCACACGGCGCTTGAAGGCGTCGGTCTCGGACAAGCCGCGGAACAGGCTGCGTTCGGCTGTCAGACTTGCCAGCAGGATGACCGCGCTGCTGCCCACGATCGTGGGTGTAACGAGGCTGCTCGCCGTAAGCATCCCGAGGATCGCGAGCGCGACGCCGGCCAGGATCAAGGCACCGCCAAGGCGTACCACGGCAGAGCGCAAACTGAAGGTCGCCAGACACTCCTGCTCGTAAAGGCCCACCAGCATCACCGCGAACAGAACGACCGCCACCGCGATCAGGAGCTCCGGCATCCAGGGGTCCATCGCGCCCAGCGACAAGGTGAACAGGGCAAGTGTCAGATAGAGCGCGATGTAAATGGCGAGCAGCTCAAGCCCAACCAGCGCCAGAATCCGCCGCGATACATAGTGTCCAAGTATTCGCATGCTCAAAATGCCCCCCGGTCACCTCCCCAGCGATCAGGGAGATGATCGATGCCTGTTCCTTTCCCGAATATCCGGCCCGTTCACCCGAATGGTGGCTGGCGAGTGGGGCGAGTCGCCTCGCTGCACCCGTAGCCAGTCAGAAGCGGCGTTCCGGAATGATCAGGATGTCGCCCGGCAACATGGCCACGTTCGCCGAGATGTCGCCGCCGTAGATCAGGTCGTTCAGGCGGACCCGGTACTGCTTGCGTTCACCGTCTTCGTTACGTACCAGCACGGCCCGGTTGCCGGCTGCGAAATCGGTGATTCCGCCGACCGCGATCATCACGTCCATCACGGTCATTTCTTCGCGGTATTGCAGGGCCTGCGGCTCGGCGGCCTGCCCGATCACGCGCACCTGGCGGTCGTAGGGCCCGGCAAAGCTGGTCACCATCACTGTCACGATCGGGTCGCGCAGGAAGTCGGACAGCTTGTCTTCCATATCCCGTGCGAGTTGGCTGGGGGTCCTTCCGCTGGCCTGGACGTCCTCCACCAGGGGCGTGGTGATCTGGCCATCCGGCCGCACCGCCACCGAGGTGGACAGATCCGGGTTGTTGCGCACCGCGATGGTCAAGGTGTCGCCGGGCCCGATGATGTACTGGTCAATCGTGGTTTGTTCGACCGTGGACGGGGCATCCGGGTGAGGTGTGGTCGTGCATGCGCTGGTGGTCACCACGACAAATGCCACGGTCAAAATGAAAACAACAAAAGTGCTCTGTGGGCCGGTCTTGAGGGTCATCGCTCGTCTCCCCTTTTAGGCGTTGAGTCAGTCCAATTTGACACCGCCGACTTCGTTGTCCGGCGAAACCCGGACCAGGCCCGATCGTGCCCGGACCTGCTTCCGCTTAGCCTCGGAGCGGTGCGGGCAATAGCAACCACTTATTAGTATTGGCTATTCCCCTGGATAATCGATGGTAGACGTGCCCCGCGCCCCGGGCTATCAGTCTTTAGACTGACGATGGGGTGTTTTTCGTTCGGTTTATTTGGTTCTTCTAAACCCGGTTGGTGGGCCCAAAATAGGGTCCTCGATTTTTCATCTACTACCGGGCAAAAACATTGGACCCCATTCCTCTGCGTCTGCTAGCCAATTGGCTTCTGCTACCTCCTTCTGGTCCTCTAATACTCGCCATTGTCGGGTGGGCCATTTACCGCACAAATGTTGGAAAAGGGCTGTTGGTAATCGGCCTTTTATTGAGCTATTCCTTTTCTACTCCAGCGGTCAGTTATGCGCTCATGAAGCCTTTACAAGAGGGCTTTTCGCCGCCCAGCGATGACCAGCTGACGGGCGTGCAGGCGATTGTGGTGCTGGGGGCGGGGTATCGCACTGGAGCCGAGGAGTTCTCGGGCGAGACCGTCCATGACCTCGCGCTGGTGCGCCTTCGTTATGCGGCGTATCTGCACAACCGCACCGGGTTGCCCGTGATGGTTTCGGGGGGTGGCCCGGAGGAGCGAGCTCCAGAAGCCGACTACATGGCAGAGGTACTAAAGGAATATGGCGTCCACCCGATCCTGCGGGAGCCCAATGCGCGCGACACCTGGGGCAATGCCCAGCATTCGGCGAAACAGCTGCGCGCAGAGGGGATCGAGCGCGTGGCACTCGTGAGCCATACCCACCACATGCCGAGGGCCACCTGGTCGTTCGAGCGTGCGGGGCTGGACGTTATCCCGGCCCCGACCGGTGCCTTTGTGCCACGTCATCCGCGTTGGTCCCTGGAGGCGTTCCGCCCGCAGGCCAGCGCGCTTTGGGCCAGCTGGCTGGCGCTTCACGAGTACTGGGGCATGGCCTGGTACCGCTGGCAGTACGGGCCGGGATAGCCCGGCGCGCCACCCATTTATTACAGCCGTTCGATTCAAGGCGAGGCGAAGGTTCGATTATGAAAATCCTGGTAACCGGTGGGGCGGGCTACATTGGTTCACACGTCGTGCGCCAGCTGCTGGCGGAAGGTCACGACGTCGTCGTCTACGACAATCTCAGTACAGGGCACCGCTGGGCCATCGGTCATGCCGCGCTGATCGTCGGCGACATGGCCGATCGACAGCGCCTGCAGACGGTCCTTGCGGAATACGCGTTCGACGGAGTTCTGCACTTTGCCGCCAGGATCGTGGTCCCGGAATCGCTGGCCGATCCACTCGGCTACTACGGCAGCAACACCCGCAACACCCTGAACCTCCTGGAGGGATGCCAGCGAACAGGGGTTCGCTTCCTGGTCTTTTCCTCGACGGCCGCGGTGTATGGCATCCCGGCGAAAAACCCCGTGGACGAAACCAGCCCACTGGCGCCGATCAACCCCTACGGCGCTTCCAAGGTCATGTCCGAGCGAATGATTGCCGACTTCGCCCAGGCGAGCGATCTGCGGTATGTCTGCCTGCGCTACTTCAATGTGGCCGGCGCGGCCCCCGACGGCACGCTGGGCCAGGCCACCCCCAACGCGACCCACCTGATCAAGGTGGCCTGCCAGGCGGCCCTGGGCGAACGCGAAAGCATTACCGTGTTCGGGTCCGACTATCCGACCCGCGATGGCACCTGCGAGCGCGACTACATCCATGTCGAGGATCTTGCCGCGGCACACCTGCGGGCCATGGATTACCTGGTGGCCGGCGGCTCCTCGCAGGCGCTCAACTGTGGCTATGGTCACGGCTACAGCGTGCTGCAGGTCCTGGAATCCGTGCAGCGCATCAGCGGCTACCGATTCCCCGTCATCCATGGCCCCCGCCGAGCCGGCGATCCGCCCGCCCTGACCGCAGACGCGTCCCGCATCCGTCAACTGCTGGACTGGTACCCCGAATACGACGACCTGAACCTCATCGTCCGCCACGCCCTCACCTGGGAACGCCGCATGACCACCGCTGCCGCACCCCCTCTGGCCGTCCGACTCCACCCCCTGCCCATGCCGGAAACCACCGCCCACGCCTACGGCGCCCCCTGACAGACGGCGGTTTCGGTTACGAGCCTTTCGGGGGGCGAGAGAGTGCATCCCCCATGCCTCGTCTCCCATCAATACATCGCGCTTGCGTAAGCGCTGGTAGCCGGGTGCGCTGCCGCCTGAGTGACGGGAGGCAGAGTGCCGGCGTCCGTTGGGCGAGCGGGCGGTTAGCCTCGCGGGCTCGCGATAGGTCGATGATTCCAGCAGCATGAAATCCGGTTTCCATCAGGACTGTATGGGAAAGGCTGGGTCGAACCTGGTACCATGCCGTGAAGGGCTTGGCTGGCTACTTTGGGCGAGGCCATTCATATTGCTGCTGGGCGCCCTTGATCCATCCAGGGAGCCAAGCCAGATCAGAGTCTTTGGATTGCGGTCCCTTGAGTCCACACTCCCAGATCGTGAGAACACGCCAGCCTGAAGCGAGAAGCGTCTCCCGGTTGCGGCGGTCTCGCCTGACGTTGGCAGCAAATTTCGCCTGCCAGCGGTCTTGATTGGTGGCGGGGGTAGTACAGAGCCGGCAACCCTGATGTCGATGCCAGAAACAGCCATGTACAAAGACAGCAAGGTTGTGCTTTTTGAGTACCAGGTCCGGTTTTCCTGGGAGTGCCGAAACGTGCAGCCGATAGCGAAACCCTCGGGAGTGAAGGAAGCGTCGGACCCTCATTTCGGGCTGCGTGTCGCCAGACCGAATCCCGGACATCATCCGGGAGCGGGTGGCTTTGTCCACTACGTCAACCATTCGCACATGATCCCGGCCCCTGCTCCTCAGGGGCAACTCTCGACGTCAAGGACAGGTTAGTGACCCAGCGCATACCGGTAGTCGATCTCTTTGCGGGGCCCGGCGGGCTGGGTGAAGGGTTTGCCTCGCTCAGCGACTTCTTTCGCATAGAGGTGTCCGCGGAATGTTCGGTTCCTGCTCACAAGACACTGAGGCTCCGGGCATTCAAGCGACTTCTCGACGAAGGCGGGAGCTCCCTGGACGACTATTACCGGTACGTTCAGGGACACAACTCCGTCCCTTATTCGGACAGAACCCGAGATGCATGGGAAGAGGCCGGCCACGAAGCGCTGCGTGTCACGCTCGGTGACCCGGACGATGACAGGTGGTTTGCCGGCAAGCTCGATGAACGGGGGTTCGATGGCGCGAATGGCGTCCTGATCGGCGGCCCTCCGTGCCAGGCGTACTCGCTTGTCGGCCGTGCCCGGAATCGCGGTATCGCCGGGTACGTGCCCGAGGAAGACAAGAGGCATTTTCTTTATCGTGAATACCTCAAGCTAATCCAGCACTATCGCCCGGCCGTCTTTGTCATGGAGAACGTGAAGGGGATTCTCACCTCCAGGGTTGGTGGCGAACGCATCTTTCACCGAATTCTGGAAGACTTGGTGGATCCCGACGAAGCCCTCGGGCGGGGCAGCAACGGCCCGGGTTATCGCATCCACTCTCTCGTTGATCCCGAGGTTGTCTTCAGGCGGGGTGACTCGCCCGCCTGCCTTCGAGGCCATGAATTTCTGGTCCGCTCCGAAGATTACGGTATTCCACAGACCCGTCACCGGGTATTCCTTGTCGGCATTCGGGAAGACATAGAAGCTGTCCCCGGGGTGCTGGAAACTCGCCAGAAGATCTCCCTCAGTCAGGCTCTGGCCGATCTTCCGCCCCTTCGGAGCGGGCTGTCTCGAGGTGACAGTCAGGATGCCTGGGTAGACGCTGTCCGGGATCAGATCAGCCAGCTCGCCCGTGACGCGCGAAGTCACGGTCAGAGCGATATTGCGGCCAGGCTCGAGCGTACGCGTCGCGAGATACGGGACAAGCAAAGCTGGTCCCGTGGTGGCCTGAGATGTCCGAAGGTGGCGATCTGCCGGCTCCCCGAACACGAAGCGCTCGAGCGGTGGTGGAACGATGACGGGCTTGAAAGTGTGCTCAACCACGAGGCCCGCTCCCATATGCCTAGTGACCTGGGTCGATACGTCTACGCAGCGACATTCGCGAGGGAGTACGGCCGTTCGCCTTCCGGCGCTGGAGACTTCCCCTTGCCGAGTCTGGCTCCCAACCACGCAAACTGGATGAGTGGAAAATTTGCGGACCGCTTCCGTGTCCAGTTGCGAGACGAGCCGGCGAAGACGATAACAAGCCACATATCCAAGGACGGGCATTACTACATTCACCACGACCCGGAACAGTGCCGATCCCTTACGGTACGCGAAGCCGCCCGCATCCAGACGTTTCCCGACAACTACTTCTTCGAGGGCAATCGCACCGAGCAGTATCATCAGGTCGGTAATGCCGTACCGCCTTGGCTCGCTCGACAGATTGCGCTGCTCGTGAAGGAAGTGCTTGTCGCTCACAAGCAAGAAGGGGGCCGCGTCACTGTCCGGGGCGCAGACAGAAAAACGGAAGTCGCTATTTGATTCAGGACTGGATCGAACAGTCATGTCTGACGAAGGGGCTTCTCGGGGCCGAGTGAAACACTCCAGCGTTGACCCTGCCCGGGAGCTCGTTGTCATCAAGCCTGTGACACATGAAGATCGATGTGCGGCGTTTAAGGGGGGGCGGAATTTCCCAGCCGGCCTTGATTCTGCAATGACCGCGTGATTTTTTACGGCTGTGTCCGCACCGCTGATATTAGCCTTTTCGCCATTCGATGGGGGCGTTTATGCCAGGGCCACAAGTAGATAGTCTGATTGAGCGTATTCGTCAGGCCCTTCCACGACACGGGCATCTTGATGCTGCTGTTACAGCAGTTCGGGGCGAGCTGGATACGCTGGCCCCCGGGCTTGCGCAACAGCTGGCTGCAGAAATCGACGAAGCTCGGGATCTCGTCGCTCGGGAATTCGAACGGATAGACATACTCCACACGTATTCCGTTATCAGAAAGCGTCCACAGTGGTATTTCGGTCCTAAGCCCACCGACCTGCACTGGCCTGCGGTCAAGGCATATCTTCTGAACCGGAAGGGGTGGCCGGAAGATGATGTTCGGGGGATCGACGACGCTTCCAACGAGGTTGTGTCCGTACTGGAGAACCCCCGGAACCCCGATAAAAATCAGTTCTCCGCCCGGGGGCTGGTTGTCGGTCATGTCCAGTCGGGAAAGACCGCCAACATGACCGCGGTTATCGCGAAGGCGCTGGACGCCGGGTACGACACGGTCATCGTCCTTGCCGGCCTCACCAATAAGTTGCGGTATCAGACACAGCGCCGACTTCACGCGGACCTTGTCCAGCGGAATCCACTCAGTTGGCAGGTTCTGACCCCTAATGACATGGATAGGGATTTCCGTGCGCCACCTCAAGGCGGATTCCTGTCGCATGTCGACAAGGCGCAGCTAGCCGTGATCAAGAAGAACGTGTCGCCACTGGGAGAACTCAAGAGGGCGATCAACGAGACCTATCCGGCTGTCCTCAGGCAACTCAGAGTCCTCGTGATTGATGACGAATGCGACCAGGCTAGCGTGAACTCAGCGCGAGACGAATTGGACATGACCGCCATCAATCAGCGCATCCGCGAAATCCTGTCTCTTGTGCCGGCCGCCACGTACGTTGGTTACACGGCCACGCCATTCGCCAATGTTCTGATCAACCCATACCGCGTTGATGGGCAGGAACTGGACGATCTCTACCCGCGGGATTTCATTACTGCACTTCCGCATCCGGAAAGATACTTCGGGACGGAGCGCCTGTTTGGAAAGACCCCGGACGACCCTGGAACCCCACGACCCGAGGAGGAGGGTCTCGACATGATCCGGGAAGTTCCCCCGGAAGATGAGACACTACTGCAACCGCGCAACCGGAACGAGCGGGATGCATTTCAGCCTGTCATGACGTCCAGCCTCGAAGAAGCGATCCTGTATTTCCTTGCCTGCTGCGCCGCAAGGCATGCGCGAGGCGACGGCGAGGAACACATGACGATGCTAGTCCACACGTCGGCCTATGTGACAGCGCACGAGCGTGTCGCCTCCCTCATACAGGGCTGGGTCGATATCAACAGGGGCAATCTAGCCGACCGCGACTCGGACCTTGGCAAGAGGATCCAGAGGATATGGGATGACGAGGCCGGACGGCTTCCGGCCAGCATTACCGAAGCCCCTCGAGTGTCGACGGGGCAGATCTTCGAGTACTTGCCGAGGGTGCTGGACCGGCTCGAATTCCCGGTAGAGAACGGAGCGAGCGACGACCGTATTGATTACACCGTCCCGTCACGGACCTATGTCGTCGTCGGTGGCTCGATACTCGCTCGTGGCCTTACGCTCGAAGGGCTGATGGTGAGCTACTTTCTGAGATCAGCAAACCAGTACGACACGCTGCTGCAAATGGGTCGTTGGTTCGGTTATCGCCCCGGCTACGAAGATCTCCCGCGAATCTTTATGCCAAATGAACTCAAGCTGAGGTTCAGGGCATTGGCGGCTGTTGAGCAGGAAATCCGCGACGATATCGAGCAGTATCGATTGCAGGACCTGACTCCAATGGACATCGCGGTGCGTGTTCGCGCCATACCCGGCATGGCAATAACCGCTGCTAGCAAGGTGCGGGCGGCCCGTCGTTGCGCGGTCAGTTACTGGGGTACCCACCGCCAGACCTTCCGGTTTGCTCACTTGGATAGAGACTTACTGAAACAGAACTGGCATGCCGGGGCGGAACTCATCAGCCGGATCGAGACCCTCGGCTTGCGGGACAAAGAGGCAGAAGCAACTGGTCGAAAGCTTTGGCGCAAAGTCCCGAGATCGTCAGTGCGTCGGTTCCTGGAATCCTTCACGATGGAACCGTCTCACGCCGACCTGCAGCCTGATCTGCTGATCCCCTTCCTTGAAGGTGGCGACCCCCGCCTTGACCATTGGAATGTGGGCATTGTGGAATCCGGGCGAGGAGATCTCTCTGAGTTCGAGCTTGGCAGTGTCGGACAGCTTAGAACGGTGCGGCGCGCCAAATTGGACGACCCGGGGCAGATCGCTGACATCAAGGCTCTCATGTCCAAGCAGGACATCGTTTTCGACTGCGGCAATCGCATCGAGCAATCCGGTGGGTGGGACGACCTAAAGGCGGCGCGTCTCGAGGAAGTCGGGCAGGTGCCACTACTTCTTCTCTACGCCATCGATCGGTACTCGGCTCCTGATCCCAAAAGAACGACGCGCAAGCCGCTGGATGCGCTGCACGATGTCTTGGGCCTAGGCATCGTGTTCCCGGGTTCCATCACCGAGGGCGGGAATTACATTTCGGTCGAACTGAAGCCGATCTCTGCAGAGGAAATCGAAGAGATTGAAGAAGAAGAAGCCGCGCAGGCGGAGGCAGCCGGTGTCTGAGAGTCGCGCCGAGGGGGCTGTCGCCGGGCAATGGAATGTCCTTCGCGCCGGCGGAGGTGGTGGTGATGGCCTTGAGGTGCCTTCTCTGGCTCTAGCGGCAAGTACTGACGCGGGCCGCATCCGTCTCGCCGTTGGTCCGAACGGCGAAGCAAGGCTTCTTGTTCCATTGGCGCGGGATGACCGCCCGCATCCAATGGAGCCAGGGCCTGCCTTGCGTATCAGCGTATCGACCTTGATGCACAAAGGCCGCGCATTGCGGTTCTTGGATGTCATGTGTCTGTCAAACGAACTCGAAGCCGTGTTCGGGGACGTCGTGGACGAGATACTTGCCCGCATTGCTGCAGGAGCGGGTGTCTCCGAAGCGACGAGCAAGACCATCGAGGATTTTCGTGCACTGCTGGTTCCGCAGTCCCATCGCGAACTAGAGAGGAGCCAGGTTGCAGGCCTCGTAGCAGAACTCATTGTACTGAACCGGCTCCTTGACCTTTCGCCATCTGCCTGGCGCACATGGCGTGGGCCCATGGGTGATCGTCATGATTTCAGGGTTCGTGACAAATCTCTCGAGGTTAAGGCATCACTTCGAGCGGGCGTCAGCATTGTCACTATCAACGGACTGAAGCAGCTGGAGCCCCCTTCGAATGGATCACTCCAGCTTCTCCACGTTGTCCTTGAAGCGGTCGATGGTGGCCTTCTGACTGTTTCCGCCTTGGGCGGCAAGGCACTTTCACAGGCAGATGATTCCTCGGGGCTCCGGGAGCTGCTGTTGTCCGTCGGTTGCAGTGACATTCATGATCAGAGATGGAACCGCCACGCCTTTCGGCTCGAAAGGGAGCTCCTCTATTCCGTTTCAGGCGATTTTCCCCGGATCGCTCCATCATGTTTCGCAGACGGCGACGTGCCGGCGGGCATCGTCGATGCAACCTATCAAGTCGATCTTGGCTTCGCGGAAGATTGCATTCGGTCCCCCGCCGAGTTTGAGGACTTGCTTCGAGAATTCACCACATGATCGTGCCCGTTCTTGACCTGCACTCGGAGCCCTACGGTGCTACTGGCAACATAGGCGAAAATTTCCGGAAATTACTTGGCGCTCCGACCCTGGATCCCTTGCAAACCGTCATACGGGAGTCCGTCCAGAATATTGCCGATGCTGCAAAACTTGGAAGAGGCCCGGAAATCCTCATCAGAATCCGAAGGCTTACTCCTGCTCAGCGTGACCTGCTCAGAATCCGGGGCCTCGCGGAATTGCCCGACGAACCGACGTCCGACAATCTGATCCGCAGAGCCCTGGATCGCGAGCCCTTGGTTGTTCTGGAAATCTGTGACTTCGGAACAACGGGCCTGGGAGGACCAACACGATCAGACCGGATTCCTGTCGGGACGAAGCGCACCGACTTCATCAACTTCCTGCGCAACATCGGAACACCTCGAGACACCGAGTACGGTGGCGGAACCTACGGCTTCGGCAAGGTTGCGCTGTATCGCGCGAGCTCATGCAGCACGATCATAGTCGACACCCTTCCGCACGGCGTCGGCCCTGACAGCCGTCGACTCATGGGCTGTCATGTCGGACGGTCTTTCGAGATTCCGGAAGATGGCATGCTCCGCCGGTTTACCGGGCGGCACTGGTGGGGAGTACGGGATCCAGAAGACGCGATTGTAGAACCGTTAACCGGGGCGAGTGCCGATGAATTTGCCAGCGCCCTCGGCTTTCCCGATCGCCGGCAGTGGGGCAGCGGAACCTCAATCATGATCATCGGATTTCAGGCCGAAGATGAGGACCTCCGAATAACGGCACACCGCATCGTCGAGTCACTCCTTTGGAATTTCTGGCCGAGATTGATGGCGGATGCGCCTGACGCCCGACGGTTTCGGTGCAGGATTATGCTTGACGATGAGGAGGTTCCCGTACCGGAACCCGAAAGCCTTGCTCCATTCGATCTATTCTGCAAGGCCATGCGAGCGGCGCGCCGCCGAGAGGGAAATGACGTTCGCCCTATCGAGTCCTTGAGGCCACCGAAACGTGTCGGAACTCTTGCCATCGAGAAGGGGTTGAAGTCGCCACGTCGTCGCCTTGTGGCGGCAGATTCGCTCGTACCAGAGCAGGTTCACCACATCGCGCTCATGCGGCCTATTGAACTCGTCGTGAAATACCTTGAGGGCAACCCGCTTCCAGACGGGCGTTTCGAATGGACTGGAGTGTTTCTGGCGAGTGACGAGGATGAGGTCGAACGCGCCTTCGCTGATTCCGAACCGCCCGCTCATGATGACTGGGTCCCGGGCAACCTTCCCAAGGGAAACCCAAAGCGCTACGTGAACAAGGCGCTGAAAGAGCTTGGCGGGGTGGCTAAAGAGATGGGCCTGGAGTCAACACCACAAGGAACGGGCAGCCGCAACGACGGACCGCCGTTAGCACGGCTGGCGGGACGGCTGGGTGCTGTTCTCGAGGGTGTTGAAGGAGATGGTGCCGGCCGCCGCCGCGGAACTGGTGGGGGCGGCGGACCCCGGCCGAGGCGCGCGCGAGCTACGCGCCCAAGCTTCGAACGTCTGGAAACCCAAGCGACGGGAAAGGTTGCCGTATTTTCGACCGAAGTAACACAGGACACGAAACGCAGTGGTTTCGCATTGAGCGCGTCGGCAGCCGTTGCCGTGGAGGGGGCAGGACTTGGGCATATGGCGGAGGATGCACCGAAACCCGAAGTGCTTTCCATTCAATGTTCTGACGGTAGCGAAGTCGCCGATGGCCCGGTCTTCAATCTTTCCGGACGCGAGGGATGCTTCGAGATTTTCGTGCGAGTCCCTGATGACTGCGCGGTCACAGCTGCGGTCGATGTTCTGGAAGGGGCGCCTTCGACATGAATCGAAGAATTGCCTTCCCTTTCCTTACGCTTTCGCATGCCTCGGTCGAGGCGGCGCCTTGGGAGATTTCGCTCGACGGCGATGAGTGGGTTGAAGCAGGCGAGTTTCTGCAGAACTGGGATTCGTCCTGCGACGTGCACGTGCGGCGAACGGTCCGGTTGGTGCCAGAAGTTGCAGGAGCTGATTTGTCCCTCTCGGTCGACGACCTTCAGCTATCTTTGGGCGTCCGTATGGGTACGGGGCAGGGGCGCCTGCCGCGTTTGGTCATCGGCAGGCATTCGGAATGCGTGAATTGGGAAAGCCCTGTCTGTAAATTCGAGCGGATAATCGAGGGGCGAGCGCTCTCGATGGTTCTCGATCTTCAGACGGAGGTGATACTGGCCTCTTCTCCAATCTCGCCGGGCGTGCTTTCCCCGCGAATCACGGGCGACCGCGTATGGTCGGACAGCGTGCGTGTCCGCCTCGAGGGCGAGGAGCCCCGTTTCCCGATTGAAACGGCCAATCTTGTCCAGCTCTTGGGGGAAGGCATCGTTGGCAGTGCGCCATGGTATCTGCACTGGTCGCCACGGGACTGGAATCGGGATTTCAATGGCGCTGTCCGCCTGTACCTGAACGAGAGCGCGGCCGAATTTCTGGAGAGGATTGAGAATGAGGATCCGGCAACCCTTCAGCTCATCTTGGCGGACATCATGGGCCAGATCTGCGAAAGGTTTCTAGCCGATGCCGAAGCAATCGAGTCGATCGACACTGCGGAACCCGGTTCTCTTGGGGCCCAGGCAGCCTACTGGCTCCGCACAGCCTGGCCAGGAAAGGATGTCGCCTTTATTCGGTCTGTGCTCGATAGTCGTCCGGGCATGTTCCGGTCTGCCTTCCTTGCTCTTGCTGAGCTTGGGGAGGTCTAGATGAACATTTTACTTCCAAGGCTTCCCAGCCCCGCCTGTGAAACTCTCGTCAGAAGTTTCCTTGAACAGGGCCCTGACAGATGGACGGGCTTTAATCCGGCGAACCTTCCGTCTTCGGTGCATTTCACGGCGACGGGCGGAACACCCCTAGGGCTTGCACAGATGACCCAATTGCGCGCCGACCTGGAGGAGCTTGCCCGCGCCCATGGTTTCGGGGACGGCAATGCCCGCAATTCTCTTGCCGCATTCGATGCGAAAGTAGCGTCCTGGCTCGCGGAGGTGGATTTGTTTTCGACCGGTGAGGCGCTGAGGGACGATGTCTGGAGCTTTGTTGCTACCGTCATTGCACCCGACATCGTGTACTGGCGCTTCGGCGCTGCGATGGAGCGTTACACGGGCGGCGTACGGAACACGTTTCAGCGTCTGTGGATGCGCGGCCGCGTTCTCGACCGGGGGGCGGAGCACCCAGAGCGCTGGAACTTGCTGGTGGAGTTGACCGAAGATGCCTTGGTTCAGATCACCGAGCGCCCCAGCATTGGAGGTGATCCGGTGCTTTCCTTGGCTGTGGCGGAGGCATGGGTACGAGCGTCGAAGCTTCACGGCAGATCCTCGATGGAAGACATCATGAGGAGGGCCGTACTAGGAATCCGCATCCGAAACGAGATCAGATCCCTATCCGATCTTTCAGCAACCGAACTTGCCAGCTTTCTCCACGAAATGTTCGGCATTCGCAATGAACTTGGTACAGCAGCGGCCGGCATGTCTGAGGGTGGAGATGAGGCGGACAGATCGGTGAACGATGACGTTGGGGGCGCGGGCAGATCTTGGTCCATGACAACGCTGTTCTCTAGACGAAGCCGCTAATTGGGCAGTCTGGCCAAGCCACGGCAGGCTGCTGAGTTCGGCGTGAAGCACGCCTCCATTTTCTGCTCAATTGGCCTTGTGTAGTCCCTCCGCCGTACGCGAGTTTTCGGGTTGGGATGTCGAGCATAAGTCGGCCGCATTATCACCAGACCACTCCGGGGCCAGTTAACGTGCCGGGATCCGGGCGTTCAAATTTGTTGCGAGGGTGTCGCATGGAACTCGCGGTATTCGTCGAGGAAGGCGAGGCGGGTGGTGTCGGTGACGCGATCGATGAACAGGATGCCGTCGAGGTGGTCGATCTCGTGTTGGAACACGGTGGCGAGGAAGCCTTCCGGTTCCAGGTGGCGGGGCGTGCCGCCGGGCTCGCAGTAATCCACGGCGATGTGGCACGGCCGGGCGACTTCGCCGCGCAGGCCGGGCACGGACAGGCAGCCTTCCCAGTAGCACTGCGGGGTTGCGTCCAGCACCGTGACCACCGGATTCACGAGGGTCAGGCGGCCGGTCGGCACGGCGCCGGGGTAACGGCTATTGCCCGGCTGGATCTCGATCACGGCCACGCGTTGCGGAACGCCAATCTGGGCAGCAGCTAGGCCGAGGCCTTCGCTGGCGTGCATGGTATCGACGAGGTCGTCCACCAGAGCGTAGAGCCCGGGGCTGTCAAAGTCCGAGTCGGGTACCGGGTCGCAGACGCGACGCAGGTCGGGGTGCCCCATGCGCAGGATACGGCGAACGCTCATGGGAAGGATGATGCCACGATGCCGTATCTTCCGCCCTCGCGTCGGGATGCCAAAGTTGACATACCATATTTGGCATACATACTCTATTTGGTATGTGGGATGTCTTTGAACACAAGAGGGTAGAAAAGAACCTGGCGGCCGCGCCTGCTGAAGTTCAGAAGCGGTACGAGAAGTGGAAGGACATCGTCACCATCTCCGGTCCGCAGGGGTTACGGCATATTCGGGGCTTTAATGACGAAGCCTTATCGGGCAAGTGGAAGGGCTTCCGATCGTCGCGACTGAATATCCAGTACCGCGTTATTTACCGGGTGGAGAAGGACAAGGTGCTCGTAGAAGTCGAGAAGGTAACTCCCCACGATTACGGGAGGGCGTGACATGAGTGATTATCGCAAGGCAAACAAGAGGGTTGAGGTTTCGGTTGGCGAATCGGTCCGGATCCTGCGTGAGCTTCAGGAAATGAGCCAGAACGATCTGGCGAATGCTTCCGGGATTCCCCAGTCGACCATTTCGGCCATTGAGAACGACCGCGTACGACTCGGTGTTGATCGTGCCAAGGTCCTGGCAAGGGCATTGCGCTGCCACCCCGCCGTACTCGTATTCCCGGGCTGGGATGTCGAGCATGAGTCGGCCGCATAGCCATCAAGCCATTCGGGGACGCTCAAAGTCGGATCAGGTACCAGGCCGAAGGCACGACGCGGTCGGGGGTCCACGCGCAGGATACGGCGAACGCTCATGGGAAGGATGGTGCCACAGGAGAGATAATGGTGGCCGGGGACGGAATCGAACCGCCGACACGGGGATTTTCAATCCCCTGCTCTACCGACTGAGCTACCCGGCCATTTCTCGGAAGGATTCGCCCTTCGGGCGAAGGGCGGTATTAAAGCGGTCCGGGGCGTCCACGTCAAGCAAACGCGGCCGAACCGCCCGCAATCAGGACTGGTTCGGGTCGACGAAGCCTTCCGGCTTTTCCGAGCCATCTCCGAACAGGAATTTTTCCATTTCCTCTTCGAGGAACTTGCGCGCCTTGGGGTCGACCGGGGTCAGGCGGTATTCGTTGATCAGCATGGTCTGGTGCGCCAGCCAGGCATTCCAGGCTTCCTTGGAGACGTTCAGGTAGATCTTCTTGCCCATCTCGCCCGGGTAGGGCGGGTAGTCGAGGCCGTCGGCCTCCTGGCCAAGCTTCACGCAGTTAACGGTTCGTGCCATTGCCGGAATCCTTGTAGTCGTGCAGATAACGCTGGATGGGGGCCGGGATGCCGACCGCCCGTGATGTGCCGGGTTTATACCAAATCGCCCTCTCGCCTTCCATGATCCCACACGCGTTCGGCGGGAGGTGGTAGCGGTGGATACGCAGATCAAGGTGATAGTGGCTGAAGGTGTGACGCAGCCCGGTCGTGTCGTTTGCCTCGGCCTGGGGCCACTGGCTGAGTACCCACTGGTCCAGCTCGGGCGCATCCGCGGCTTCCGGGAGGCTGTACAGCCCGCCCCAGATGCCCTGCGCCTCGCGCTGCACGAGCAGGCTGCCGTGTTCGGTCTGCAGGTGGGCCGCGTGGCGGATGCGCGTGGGCAGGCCCTTGCGCGGGCGCGGCGCGGGTAACTGTCCGGTCCGATCCTGGGCCAGTGCCTGGCAGTCGCCGGCCACGGGACATTGCGGGCAATCGGGGCGGGAGCGGGTGCACAGCAGTGCGCCCAGATCCATGATGGCCTGGGTGTAGTCGGCGCAGCGTGTAGTCGGGGTGCGTGCCTCGGCCTCGACCCATAGCTCGCGTTGAACGACGGGGCTGCCAGGCCAGCCTTCGATCGCCGCATGTCGGGCGAGGACGCGCTTGGCATTGCCATCCAGGATGGGTTCCGGGCGGTCGTGGGCCTGGGCGATGATGGCAGCGGCGGTGGAACGGCCGATGCCGGGGAGCTGTTCCAGTGCCTCGCGCGTATCCGGGAAGGTCCCGCCATGCTCGCTGACGACCTGCTGTGCTGCGCGATGCAGGTTGCGGGCTCGGGCGTAGTAGCCCAGGCCGGACCACAGGTGCAGGACCGTGTCCTGGTCGGCGGCCGCGAGTGATGCGACGTCGGGGAAGCGCTCCATGAAGCGCTGGAAGTACGGGATCACCGTCTCCACCCGCGTTTGCTGCAGCATGATCTCGGAGACCCAGACGCGATAGGGCGTGCGCGGGTGCTGCCAGGGGAGGTCACTACGCCCGTGCTGGTCGAACCAGCCGAGCAGGCGTTCGGCAAAGGGGGTCATCGCGGGGGTGTCGAAACGAAGCGGCCGGCCCCGAAGGCCGGCCGCTTGAATCCCGGGAGCACCGACACGATTAACGCAGGCGTTCGCGCAGGCCGCGCTCCAGCTCACGGCGCAGGTCGCGCTCGCCGGACTCTTCGGTCTCGCCTTCCGCATCGTCGCGGCTGCCGCTGTCGAGGCGCTGCATCAGGCGGTCCCGCAGGCGGTCTTCTTCTTCGCGCAGGCGGTCGCGGACATCGCCCTCGAAGCGCTCGCGCAGGATGTCTTCCAGGTCGAGGCGAAAGCTCGGGTCGCTGAAGGTGCCGGTAATGCGGATCGGCAGGCGAATACCGCTCAGGTCTTCCAGGGGGCGGCCGCCCTGGCCCTCGATGGTGCCCACGATGGTGGTGTTCAGGAGGTAGTCGAGGGTGTCGTCCGTCAGGTCCGCACTGCCCTCGCCACGCACGCGCAGGAGAGGGGAGTTGCCCTCCAGGTCGTCGCTGTTCACGACGCCGTCGCGAATGTCGAAGGTAGCGGTCAGATCGCTGAAGTCGGTCTGGTTGGGTTCGTCCTCTTCCAGGCGTTCGCCACGCAGGCGCGCCTCTGCGCGACGGATTACCTGGGCGACGTTAATACCGCGCACGGCACCGTCGGAGAACGCCAGGGAGCCGGAGCCGTTCAGCGCACTGCGCAGGGCATTGACGGTGTTGCCCCGGGTGGCGATGTCCAGCTCCAGGTCGCCCATGCCCATAAGTCGTGCCTCGTCGCCCTGCATGTCTTCCAGCAGCGCGCCGATGTCCAGCTCGGACAGATCCGCCGCGAGTTCGTAGCGTGGCGTATCCTCGCGCACGTCCACGCGCACTCGACTGGTCAGCTGGCCGTCATAGGCCTGAGCCTCCAGCGGCTCGATACGCCAGTCGCCTTCGTTGGCGCGGATTTCGAGCTGGATGTTGCGCATCACCATGCCCAGGGCGTCCAGACGCTCCAGCGCCATCTCGCCCCGTACGTCGATCCCGCGCAGCAGTTCAACGGGAAGCTCGATGGCGATGTCGTCATCGTCGTCGCGTTCGCCATTGGAGGGGCCCCCTTCGGTGCGGGCCCGCTCCACCTCCGGCGGCAGGTAGCGGTCAAGATTGAATTCGTTGCCGCTCAGGTCGAAGTCGAACAGCGGACGTTCGCCACTGGTATCCCAGCGGGCGTTGCCGGTCAGCCGGGTGTCGTCGATGGTCACCAGGAAGGGCCGCAGCTCCAGCGAGGTGAGGCTTCCCGTCGCTGACAGGTCCAGGGCGACGTGCTTGAGGGCATCCGGATCGTTGGTTTGCGGCGGCTCGTAGCCCAGGTCTTCCATCAGGGCTGGCAGCGAGAAGGTATTGCTGCGCAGTTCGCTGCGTACGGCAAGGTCTTCGCTGGCGTCCAGACCGGTCAGCTCGGCAAAACCGGTCACGCGCATATCTGCCAGGCCCACCGTCACGCGTTCGAAGCGCATGCTGGTCTTGTCGGCCAGTTCGAGTGCCACGTCGGTTTCCAGCGTGAAGCCGACAGGGCGCGGCAAGCCCGCCCCTTCCACGCCGAAGGTCGCGTTCAGTCGACGGATCGAATAACGATTACTCAGAAGGTCCACATTCAGCAGGCCTTCCAGGTCCATCGCGAATTCCACCGGCTCCTCCAGGTTGCCGCCTTCGGCATTGACCACGGCCTCCATCTCCAGCGGCGTTTCCACGCCGGGGCGGAAACGCCCGACTTGCAGCCGGAACGGATCCAGCGTGGCTTCCAGCCCGGTCATGCGGTCATCCCAGTTCACCCGGGTGTTGGTCAGGGTTACGCCGGCAATGCCGATGCGCTCCATCGCCAGGCGGGATTCGGTGGTGGTGCGTTCCTCGCCATTGTCGCCGGTAACGGCTTCGTCGCGGGCCTGCTCGGCGCGCTCGGTAAGGTCGTCCCAGTTGGTGCGCCCGTCTTCGTCACGTGCCAGGTTCAGGCGGACGCCATCGCCTTCAATGTGCTGGACATCCAGCTCGCGGCGCAGCAACGGCAGCACGGCGACCGACACATCCACCACGTCGAGTTCGGCGAACGGCTCGTCGCCGAAGCCTTCGGCATTGCCGAAGCGCACTTCTTCCAGGCGCAGGCCGAGGTTGGGGAAGAACGTCAGGCCTATTGGGCCCTCCAGGGTCAGTTCGCGACCGGTAGCATCGCGGACTTCAGCCTCGATGCGCTCCTTGTAGTCGTTGGCGTCGAAAGTCGCGACCAGGTAGACGGCGACAATCACGGCCAGTAGCAACAGGATCGCGATCAGGGCCAGCAGGCGCTTGATCCATTTCATCAGGTGTCTCCTTGCGTCGTGTCCGCCCTCCAGGTGCCGCTGCGGCCGCCGCGCTTTTCCAGCAGGCGCACGCCATCGATCACCATGCCGCGGTCCACGGCCTTGCACATGTCATACACCGTCAGCAGCGCGGTGGAGACCGCGGTCAGGGCCTCCATCTCCACACCGGTCTTGGCGTGGACCTCGCAGGTCGCCTGCACGCGGACGGCGGTACTCTCGATATCCAGTTCCAGGGCCACCCGCGTCAGGCCGATCGGGTGGCACAGGGGGATCAGCTCACCGGTACGTTTGGCCCCCATGATACCCGCGACGCGGGCGATCCCCAGAACATCCCCCTTGGTATGACGGCCTTCGCGGATGCGCTGGAGCGTCTCCGGTTGCATGTGAATGCGGCCTTCGGCAATCGCCACCCGGTGAGTGACCGACTTGTCGCCGACGTCGACCATATGCGCATGGCCTTCGTCATCGAAGTGAGTGAGATCGTTCATCGTCGCTATAATGCTTGACTTGAACCCGTGATGACAGGGGCCCGCATGACCGTAACTGTTCACTACTTTGCACGTCTGCGCGAGGAAATGGGCCGCGCCGACGAGACCGCAGAGCTGCCTACCGAATCGATCTCCGTGGGCGATCTCTGGCGGCATCTGCATGGTGATGCGCCGCCGGAACGCCTGATGGTGGCGGTCAACCAGGAGCAGGCCGCGCTGGATACGCTTGTGCGGGATGGTGACGAGGTCGCGTATTTCCCGCCGGTGACCGGGGGCTAGGGTGGCCGTCGAACTCTACAGCGAAGACTTCGACCCCTGGGCGCTGGTCGCCCGTGCCGAGCGGGACATCCCGGCCCAGGCGCGCGGCGCGGCCAGCGTGTTTGTCGGGCGCATGCGCGACTTCAACGAGGATGACACCGTGACCGGGCTGTTCCTGGAGCACTATCCCGGCATGACCGAACGCGAACTGGAACGCATCGTCGCCGAGGCCGAGTCGCGCTGGCCGCTGCTGGGCTGCCTGGTCGCACATCGTGTAGGGGACGTGCGACCCGGCGATGCCCTGGTCCTGGTGGCCACCTGGTCCGCGCACCGGATCGCCGCGCGCGATGCCTGCTCCGACATCCTGGAGCGCCTCAAGCACGAGGCCCCGTTCTGGAAGCGCGAACGCCTCGCCGACGGCAGCGACCGCTGGGTCGAGAAAAACACTCCCGGCTTCTGATCCTTCCACCGCACGCGGCGGAAGAACCCTTGTGGGAGCCCGCTTGCAGGCGAAGCTCTGCCAAAGCCGGAAGGGGGCTTTAGCGCAGAGTCAGGTAGAGCGTCTGGTTGCCGCGGCGCAACTGCAGCTCCAATGCCTGATGCGGCGATAGTTGGCGTGGCAGATCGGCCAGGTGCTCAACGCGCTGGCGGTTGACGGCCAGCAGCACGTCGCCGGGGCGAAGCCCCGCTCGGGCGCCCGGGGTGCCCGCCTCCACGTCGATGATCACGACACGGCTGCGGCTGGCACCGGGCGGTGTGTGCTCCGCCAGGCGCACGCCCTCCAACCGTGGGTGAATCGCCGCGCCCTCGGCCTGACGGACCTCGGGGCGTTCCAGGCGCGCGGTCAGGGTGCGCTCGCGCCCGTCGCGCAGGATATCCAGTCTCACCTCGCTTCCCACACGCAGCAGGCCCAGACGATTGCGCAGGTCGGCCGCATTGCGTACCGCTTGTCCGTCGACTTTCAGCACCACGTCGCCGGCCTCCATGCCGGCGCGGCTCGCGGCGGAGTCAGGTTGCACGTCGGTAATGACCGCGCCCTGGCTGACGTCGAGATCGAAGGCCTGCGCCAGCGCTGGCGTCAGGTCCTGGAAGCCGACGCCCAGCGCGCCGCGCTCGACGCGGCCGTCGGCCACCAGCAGGTCCTGGATCTGGCGCGCCATGTTGGTCGGGATCGCGAAGCCGATACCGATGTTGCCGCCACCACGCGCCAGGATGGCGGTGTTGATGCCGACCAGTTCCCCGCGCAGGTTCACCAGCGCCCCGCCCGAGTTGCCTGGGTTGATGGAGGCGTCGGTCTGGATGAAGTCCTCGAAGCCGGAGCCGCCGAGTCCGCTGCGCCCCAGCGCGGAGACGATGCCACTGGTGACCGTCTGGCCGAGGCCGAACGGGTTGCCGATCGCGACCACGAAGTCGCCGACGCGCAGGGCATCGGAGTCCGCCAGCGGGATGGCGCGCAGGTTCTCGGCGTCGATGCGGATCACGGCCACATCGGTCGCCGGGTCGGTACCGACCACCTCCGCCTCGTACTGGCGGCCGTCATACAGGGTGACGAGGATCTCGTCCGCGCGCGCGATCACATGGCTGTTGGTCAGGATGGTGCCTTCGGCCGCATCCACGATCACGCCTGAACCGAGCCCCTGGCGCTCGCGTTCACGCTGGCGCTCCGGCAGGTCGAAGAAACGGCGGAAAAAGGGATCGTCGAACAGCGGGCTGACGGACTCCACCACGCGGGCGCGGGTGGCGATATTGACGACGCCGGGGATGGTGCGCTCCAGCATCGGGGCCAGCGAGGGCAGGGGCTGGCCGTCGACTTCGGCGGGGAGCTGTGCCAGCGCCGGGCCGGCCCAGGCCAGGGTCGACAGCAGAATCAAAAAAGAGACCAGCCGACGCATGCGCGCTCCTTGGTGTTCGCTTGTTACGGGGTCAGCCCCGCGCGCGGCGCAAACGAGGACTGTTCCGCCATCTTGCGGTACCAGTCACCGGCTTCGTCCTCGGGCGGGGCCTGGATCATCAGCTTCAGGTACAGGTCGCCGGGCGGTTTGCCGGGCAGGCCCTTGCCCTTCAGGCGCATCTGCTTGCCGGATTGCGAACCCGGCGGAACCTTCAGGTTGACCCAGCCGTGCGGGGTGGGCACCTCGATGGTGGCACCCAGTGCGGCCTCCCAGGGGGTGATCGGGATGTCGCGATAGAGGTTGCGGCCGTCGACGCGGTAGCGGCTGTCGGGCTTGATACGGATCTCCAGCAGCAGGTCGCCAGAGCCGCCGGTTCCCACGCCAGGATCGCCCTGACCGCGCACGCGCAGGCGCGAGCCGTCCTTTGCGCCGGCCGGGATGCGCACGCGCTGCACGCGCCCGTCGGCGTCGTTGACGGAGATCTCGGTGCCCTTCAGCGCCTGATCGAGCGTGATCTCGACCCGACCCTCGCGGTCGGCACCGCGCATGTTGAAACCACCCGAACCGCGGCGTCGGCCCGCGCCGCCCATCCCGGCACCGCCGAAGATGGACTCGAAGAAGTCGGAGAAGCCGCCGAAGTCGGCCCCGCCTCCCGGGCCGGCGCCACGGTGCTGGGTCCAGCCGTCCCATCCGGGCGGTGGACGAAAGTCCTGCCCCTGGCGCCAGTTGGATCCCAGCTGGTCGTAGGCCTTGCGCTTCTCCGGGTCACCGAGGGCCTCGTAGGCCTCGTTGACCTCCTTGATGCGCGCCTCGGCGTCCGGGTCCTTGCTGACGTCCGGGTGATACTTGCGCGCCAGCTTGCGGTACGCCTTCTTGATGGCGTCCTGGCTGGCGTCGCGGCTGACGCCGAGGATTTTGTAATAATCCTTGTATTCCATTGCACTCCCGGAGTTGCCTCTGTCCGATCCTCGGGGGACACCCGGATCCCTCCGTGGGCAATCGGTTCGTGTCCGATCCTTACCATCATAGCCGGGATCCGGCTGTCACCCGTGTATCGGTCTTGTGAATCGCCTCGCATGCATCCTTTGGTGACTTCCAAAAAACCGGGCGCCGCCCGCTCGCGCCGGCAGCGCCCGAATCGTCCGCAGCCACAGCGGTTGCGGACGGGTATGGTGCCGGATCAGCTGGCGATCTCGATCCGCCGCGGCTGTACACGCGCCTGTTTCGGGATGCGGACCTCCAGCACTCCGTTCTCGGAGCGTGCGGAGATGTTTTCGGCATCCGCCGTGTCCGGCAGCGAGAAGCGGCGGAAGAAGGTGCCGCGCACCCGCTCGATCCGCTTGTAGCCGTTCTGTTCCTCTTCGCTTTCGTGCCTGCGCTCGCCACGCAGGGTCAGCACGCCGTTTTCCATGTTGAGCTCGATGTCCTTCGGGTCCACGCCGGGGATGTCGGCGTGCAGTACGTAGGCATCGGTCTCTTCGCGGATATCCACGGCCGGGGCCCAGTCGGATGTCGCGGCGGAGTCGTCCGTGCCGGGCATATCCGGCATGCGGCCGAGTTCGCGCGACAGCTGACCCAACAGGCTCCACGGTTCGTAACGCATCATTGTCATGGCTTTACCCTCCTCTTCCGGGTGTCAACTCTGACTCATCCATGGAGATAGGGGCCGCGGGGTGGATTTCAAGGGGGTGAAGAACGCGATACGCCGACGTTAACGGTGCTCCAGTCGGCGAAAATCCAGCAGGCGATGCTGGTCGTCGGTGATCAGCTCGAACACGCCATAGACACCGCGCTGATCGAGGTGCTTGCGCAGCAGTCGGGCCGGAAACTGCACGCTGACCCCGCCTTCGGATTCGGCGTAGACGACCGCCGCGCGCCCGGTGTAGTAGTCCTCCATCTCGTGGCGCGAGATGGCCAGGTGCACCCGGTAGCGACGCATCGACGTTTCCGGGTTATTCGAGGTTCTGGACCTGTTCGCGCATCTGCTCGATCAGGACCTTCATCTCGACCGTGGCACGGGTGATTTCCAGATCATGCGACTTGGAGGCCAGGGTGTTCGTCTCGCGGTTGAACTCCTGCATCAGGAAATCCAGGCGGCGTCCACTGGGGCCGTCATTCGTCAGGATGTCGCGCACCGCCTTGACATGGCCTTCGATACGGTCGAGCTCCTCGGCGATATCCAGCCGCTGCGCCAGCAACGCAACCTCCTGCTCCAGTCGCTTCGGGTCCAGGCTCAGGTCCAGCTCGTTGATGCGGGCAAGGGTGCGTTCGCGCTGCTCGGCCAGCATAGGCTCACGCCGCTCGCGGATGAAGGCGACATGCTCGGCCACGGCCTCCAGCCGTTCGCGCAGGCCATTGGCCAGCTCCTGGCCCTCGGTTTCGCGCATCGCGACGAGGGCATCGATCGCGGTATCGAGCCCGGCAAGAACAGGAGCAGCGAGGCGGTCGGGATCGACTTTGGCGCCCTCCAGCACACCCGGCCAGGCCAGGATGTCCAGCGGCGAAACGCTGGCATCGTGCTTCATGATGTCGGCGATCGACTCGGTTGCATTGATGAGCGACCGCACGCGGTCCGCATCAAATGCGGTGGGCGAGGCACCCGACTGGCCACGGTCGCGCAGCACTACATCGATCTTGCCGCGCGCCAGGTGCTTCTTGAGACGACTGCGCACCTCGGGCTCCAGCGCACGCAGGGCCTCCGGCAGATGGATGCGCAACTCGAGATAACGGTGGTTGACGCTTTTCAGCTCCCAGTCGTAGGCCCCCTCGTCCAGCGTCATTGGCTGCCGGGCAAAGCCCGTCATGCTCGCGATCATAAAGTCCCCTTGTGATAGCCCTGCGCGTGGATGTTTCGTCGGAGCCCGCCACCGCGCCTGGTCGCGGCAACCCCCTCGCCGGGAAGACGCTCATATCAGAGCCTCCCTCGTCTCCCGTATACTGCGCGCCTCCCCAATCTAGCAAGGATGAAGCATGCGACCCAGTGGCCGACAAGCCGACGAGATGCGTCCGGTGCGTTTTACCCGCCATTTCACCCGGCACGCGGAGGGCTCCGTGCTGGTGGAGTTCGGGGACACGCGGGTGCTGTGCAACGCGACCATCGAGTCGCGCGTGCCGCCGTGGCTGAAGAACAAAGGCCGCGGCTGGGTAACGGCGGAGTACAGCATGCTGCCCCGCTCGACGCATGACCGCATGGCGCGCGAGGCGGCGCGAGGCAAGCTGGGCGGACGCACCATGGAGATCCAGCGCCTGATCGGCCGTTCCCTGCGCGCCGTGGTCGATCTCGAGGCGCTGGGCGAGCGCCAGATTATTGTCGACTGTGACGTGATCCAGGCCGATGGCGGGACCCGTACCGCCTCGATCAGTGGTGCCTATGTCGCCCTGCGCGACGCGATCCGCAAGGCGCGCGAGCAGGGCATGATCCGCAAGGACCCGCTGCACGGGCACCTCGCGGCGATCTCCGTGGGCATCTTTAACGGCACGTCGGTACTCGATCTCGATTACGACGAGGACTCCCAGGCCGAGACCGACCTGAACCTGGTGATGAACGAGGCCGGCGGCGTGATCGAGATCCAGGGGACGGCCGAGGGCCATGCCTTCCGCCGCGACGAGCTCAACCAGATGCTGGATCTCGGCGAGAAGGGCATCCAGCAGATCGTCGAGGCCCAGCGGGCGGCGCTGGCCGAGGGCTGATCATGGACTCCTCCCGTCGCGTCGTCCTCGCCACCGGCAATCCCGGCAAGCTGCGCGAGATCCGGGCCCTGCTGGAACCGCTGGGGCTGGCGATCGAGCCGCAGTCGGAACACGCGGTGCCCGAGGCCGACGAAACCGGGCTGACCTTCGTCGAGAACGCGATCCTCAAGGCGCGCAACGCCGCGCAGCATACCGGCCTGCCCGCGATTGCCGATGACTCCGGCCTGGAGGTCGATGCCCTGCGTGGCCAGCCGGGCATCTACTCCGCACGTTATGCAGGGCCGGAGGCGGACGATGCCGCGAACAACGCCAGGCTGCTGGAGGCGCTCGCGGGCGTTCCCGAGGCGCAGCGAACCGCGCGGTTTCGCGCGGTTGTTGTGTTTCTGGACCACGCCGAGGACCCTTCTCCGCTGATCGCCGAGGGTGTCTGGCCGGGCCGCATCGTCGAGCAGCCCAGCGGTGCCAACGGGTTCGGCTATGACCCGCTGTTCTTTGTACCGGAGGAGGGCTGCACCTCGGCCGAATTGCCCCCGGAGACGAAGAATCGCCTGAGCCATCGCGGTCAGGCCCTGGCCAAACTGGTGACGCAACTGCGGGAACGTGCCGATCACTGAGCCGGCACCTATGCTCCCGGGATGAACATATCCCCGATCCCGCTGGCCCTGTACGTGCACCTGCCCTGGTGCGTGCGCAAGTGCCCGTACTGCGATTTCAACTCCCACGAGCCGCGGGGCGAGGCCCCGTTCGACGCGTATGTCGAGGCGCTGATGCGCGACCTCGAGTCGCAGCTGCCGGATGTCTGGGGGCGGCGCGTGGACAGCGTGTTCATCGGCGGCGGCACGCCCAGCCTGTTCCCGCCCGAGGCGCTGGCCGATCTGCTCTCCGGAATGCGTGCGCGGCTGCCCCTGCGCGCGGATGCCGAGATCACGCTGGAGGCCAACCCCGGGACCGCGGACCGCGCCTACTTCCGTGGTTACCGCGAGGCCGGGGTCAACCGGCTGTCGCTGGGCATCCAGAGCTTCGACGACGTCATGCTCGAGCGCCTGGGACGCATCCACGGCGGGGCCGAGGCCCATGCCGCGGTCGAGCATGCCCGCGGCGCGGGGTTCGACAACATCAACCTGGATCTCATGTTCGGCCTGCCGCAGCAGTCTGTCGAGGCAGGGCTGGCGGATCTCCGGGCCGCGATCGAACAGGAACCCGAGCACATTTCCTGGTATCAGCTGACCCTGGAGCCGAATACCTATTTCGCGGCCCGGCCTCCGGTGTTGCCACCGGATTCCACGATCGAGGAATTGTTCACACAAGGACAATGTGTGCTCGCTGCGGCTGGCTATACTCGATACGAGGTTTCCGCGTATGCCACGAGGGGGCGGGAATGCCGGCACAACCGCAATTACTGGACGTTCGGCGACTACCTCGGTATCGGGGCCGGGGCGCACGGCAAGCTGACGTTGCCGTCCCAGGGGCGGGTGCTGCGGCGGACCAAGCCGCGCCAGCCCGCGGCCTACCTGGAGACGCCCGACCAGCACCGCGACCAGGCGGTCCCCGAGGCCGAGCTCCCGTTCGAATTTATGCTCAATGCGTTGCGTCTGGTGGAGGGGGTGTCCGCGCATCGCTTCGAAGAACGCTGCGGTCTGGACCTGACTACGCTGGAACCGGCACTGGGCGCGTTGCGGACGGAGGGTCTGCTGGTATCCGATCCGCAGCGCCTGCAGCCGACGGAACAAGGGCTGGCCTTTCTCAATGAGATTCTGGAGCGGTTTTTGCCGACGGATGCGGCGGATGTGACAGCCGGGACCCAGGTAATTGTGGGTCCGGAGGAGGTGCGGTGATGCGACCGGTGGAGTTTGTCGGCTTTACCTGCCCCTGGTGTGGCGAACCGGGCGAGACGACGGTGGACATGGTCAGCGCGGACGGTGAATGGATCGAAGACTGCGGGGTGTGCTGCGCGCCGATCGTGTTTCGGCGTGTCGAGGCCCCGGATGCCGAGATCCCGCAGGTAGAAGCCATTCGGGAGGGGGAATGAGCGTGACCCCACCGTATACCCCGATTGCCTGTGAACGCTATTCCGAACTGGAGCTCGCGATCCTGCGCGGGCAGCACCTGCGTACCCACTGGCGCCGGGGCGAAATGGATCGGATCGCGGTGGTGCGGCCGCTGGATCTGCGCACGCGGCGCGGGGCCGAATATCTGATACTGCGCGACACCGAGGGTCGGCGGCAGTGGTGGCGGCTGGACCGCCTGGTCAGCTTCGAGCCGGTGCCTGGCTGATACGCCGTCCTTGCGCGGCGCGCGCCTGGCGCGGCTCTGGAGATTGCCGCGCTCGCGCTGACGAAAGGCGGGCGGAGCCGGCTTTCCGTCAGCTGCGCTTCATCTGGTCGAAGAACTCGGAGTTGGTCTTCGAGGACTGCATGCGGCCGAGCAGGAATTCCATCGCCTCGATGTCGTCCATGCCGTGCAGGAACTTGCGCAGGATCCAGAGCTTTTGCAGCTCGTCCGGCGCGGTCAGTAGTTCTTCGCGACGGGTGCCGGAGCGGTTCACGTTGATCGCCGGGTAGATGCGCTTCTCGGCGATGCGGCGCTCCAGGTGCACTTCCATGTTGCCGGTGCCCTTGAACTCTTCGTAGATCACCTCGTCCATCTTCGACCCGGTCTCGACCAGCGCGGTGGCGAGGATGGTCAGGCTGCCGCCTTCCTCCACGTTGCGCGCGGCACCGAAGAAGCGCTTCGGGCGGTGCAGGGCGTTGGCGTCCACACCGCCGGTCAGCACCTTGCCGGAGCTGGGTGCGACGGTGTTGTAGGCGCGCGCCAGGCGGGTGATCGAGTCCAGCAGGATGACCACGTCGCGTTTGTGCTCGACCAGGCGCTTGGCCTTCTCGATCACCATCTCGGCGACCTGCACATGGCGCTGGGCCGGTTCGTCGAAGGTGGAGGAGACCACCTCGCCCTGGACCATGCGGTCCATCTCGGTCACTTCTTCCGGGCGCTCGTCGATCAGCAGTACGATCAGGTAGCACTCGGGGTAGTTGGTCGCGATGCTCTGGGCGATGTTCTGCAGCATCAGCGTCTTGCCCGCCTTGGGCGGGGAGACGATCAGGCCACGTTGGCCCTTTCCGAACGGCGACACGATGTCGATGACGCGGGCGGTGATGTCTTCGGTGGAGCCGTTGCCGCGCTCCATGCGCATGCGCTCGGAGGGGTGCAGCGGCGTGAGGTTCTCGAACAGCACCTTGTGTCGGGCATTCTCCGGCGGCTCGAAGTTGATCTCCGCGACCTTCAGCAGGGCGAAGTAGCGCTCGTTGTCCTTCGGCGGGCGGATCTTGCCGGCGATGGTGTCGCCGGTGCGCAGCCCGAAGCGCCGGATCTGGCTGGGGGAGACGTAGACGTCGTCCGGCCCGGCCTGGTAGGAGCTGTCGGCGCTGCGCAGGAATCCGAAGCCGTCGGAGAGGATCTCCAGGACTCCGTCACCGTAGATGGCTTCGCCGCTTTTGGCGTGGGCTTTGAGCAGGGCAAATATGATGTCCTGCTTGCGGGCGCGAGACATGTTCTCGATGCCTTTTTCTTCAGCAAAGGCGACGAGATCGGCAGCGGACATCCGCTTCAGTTCGGTCAGGTTCATTCGTGGGGTGCTGTTTTCAACGTGGATGATCGGCGACCGGGGATGGCCGCTCGGCTTGCCTTGGATTGAATATCGGGGGCAGGTAGCGGTCTGGCGACCGCCTGAACAGAACCGATGGTAAGCGACGCGCCCGACTGGGGCAAGGCCTGAAGCAGTTTTTTGGTGCTTGTTGTGCCCCGGGCCGTTCAGGCCGGCCCGGGGCGCGCAGGATCAGAGGTGCTGGTCCAGGAAGGCGGTCAGTTGCGACTTGGACAGCGCGCCGACCTTGGTGGCTTCGACGTCGCCATTCTTGAACAGCATCAGTGTCGGGATCCCGCGGATGCCGTACTTCGGCGGTGTGGACGGGTTCTCGTCGATGTTCAGTTTGGCGACTTTGACCTTGCCGGCGTATTCTTCGGCGATTTCATCCAGAATGGGCGCGATCATCTTGCAGGGCCCGCACCATTCGGCCCAGTAGTCCACCAGGACCGGCTGATCCGCCTTCAGGACGTCCTCGTCGAAACCGGCGTCCGACGTGTACACAATTTTGTCGCTCACTCCGAGCCCTCATTACTTGGGTTGGGGGGAACAGCCCGCAACGCCGGCTGCACGGCTCTTACTATCGACGATGATCGCCAGACAGTTCAAGTAATAGAGGATTCCCATGACCGATCCCGCGCAGGAAACGCTCCGCTTCGACCAGCTCGATCTGCCCGAGGCCGTACAGGCGGGCATCCGCGCCACCGGTTTCGAGACCTGTACTCCGATCCAGGCGTTGACCCTGCCGATTGCGCTGGACGGACGCGATGTCGCCGGGCAGGCGCAGACCGGTACGGGCAAGACGGCGGCCTTCCTGATCGCCACCTTCAATCGCCTGTTGCGCCAGGCCCCTGCGCCCGATCGCCGAGCGACCGATGTGCGCGCCCTGATCGTGGCCCCGACACGGGAGCTGGCCATCCAGATTCACAAGGATGCCGAGATGCTGGGGCGCGAGACGGGGCTCAAGCTGGCGCTGGCCTATGGCGGTACCGGCTACGACAGCCAGCGCGAACAGCTGGAGGCCGGGGCCGACATCCTGATCGGCACGCCGGGGCGGATCATCGACTACTTCAAGCAGAAGGTGTTCGGGCTCAAGCACACCGAGGTGGTGGTGCTGGACGAGGCCGACCGCATGTTCGATCTTGGCTTCATCAAGGACGTACGCTTCCTGATGCGTCGCTGTGCGCCGGCCAGCGAGCGGCTGTCGATGCTGTTCTCGGCCACGCTGTCGCTGCGCGTGATGGAGCTGGCCTACGAGCACATGGACAACCCGGAAAAGGTCCAGGTCGAGGCCGAGACCCTAACCGCGGATCGTGTGCGCCAGATGATCTACTACCCGGCGAACGAAGAAAAAATCCCGCTGCTGCTGGGGCTGGCACGTGATCTCAAGCCCGATCGGGCCATTGTGTTCGTGAACACCAAGCACGGTGCCGAGAAGGTCTGCGACTGGCTGAATACGAATGGCCAGAAGGCCGCGCTGCTCTCCGGCGACGTCCCGCAGAAAAAGCGCACAAGCCTGCTGGAACGCTTCACTGCGGGCGAGTACACCTTCCTGGTGGCGACCGACGTCGCGGCACGCGGGCTGCACATTCCGGCGGTGACCCATGTGTTCAACTTTGATTTGCCGCAATCGGGCGAGGACTACGTGCACCGCATCGGGCGCACGGCGCGCGCCGGGGCCGAGGGCGATGCCATTAGTTTCGGCTGTGAGGACTCCGCGTTCTATCTGCCGGACATCGAGTCGTATCTCGGCGAGCGGATCCCCACCGAGAGCGTGGACCCGGAGGCCCTGTTCAGCGACCCGGTGCGCCCCAAACCGCGCCCGCGCAAGCCGCGCGATGACCGGCGCGGTGGTGGTCGCGGGCGCGGCGATGCGCGCGGATCGGGCAAACCATCGGGAGGCGGCGGCCATCGTCGGCGCAGCGGGGGCGGCAAGCCCACGGGGGCTCCCAGCGGCGGCGCATAGAGGCCGGTGCCAGCAGGCGAAACGGGAACAGACGGAAATGGTGCCGACGGCAGGAGTCGAACCTGCGACCTATCGATTACGAATCGATTGCTCTACCAACTGAGCTACGTCGGCGAAGCGCGCCATAATAGCGGGGGTGGGGCTCGACAACAATCCCGCGCGGCCACAGGGAAACTCTGATGAGTGTTTCCCTGTGTGTCGCTGGCGGCGCGGGTGACGGATCAGGCCTTGCGGCCGCTGACCCGGATAACGACGTCTACTCCCAGCAGTTCCTTGTCTTCCGGTAGCGGGGGCAGGTTCGAGATATCGACCCGCGCCGGGTCGACATCTTCCAGCTCGCCGGTATCGGTGTGGAACAGGTGGTGGTGCGGATTCAGGTTGGAGTCGTAGAACAGCTTGGTCGGGTCGATCACGACCTCGCGCACCAGGCCCTTCTCCGCGAACAGCTTGAGCGTGTTGTAGACCGTCGCCTTGGATACGCGTGACGAATGCTGCACCAGACGACCAAGGATCTGCTCGGCGCTCAGGTGTTGATGACGCGCAAACATAACCCGCGCGATTTCCACGCGCTGCTCCGTCGGCGAGATCGAGTGTTCGCGCAGCAGGGCGCGCGCACCATCGACGTCCAGCAGATTCGGATTGTCAGATGTAGCAGACATATTCCGGACAATATAACAGCTGCTGGATCACGTCCAGATCACGGGGGTTCGATGGGGCAAGTATTTGATAGAATGGAGCGGGTGATGGGAATCGAACCCACGTTCTCAGCTTGGGAAGCTGATGTTCTACCATTGAACTACACCCGCTTGAGCCGGCGATTGTAGGCCCTGCCGGCCTTCGGCTCAACGGTACACGATCCTGACCGAGTAACCATGCAGATCCAGTTGAACGGTGAACCCTTCGAACTCCCCGACAAAGGTGAGGCTACCCTGGCCGCGTTGATCGAGGCGCGTGGCCTGAGTGGTCGCCGTCTGGCGGTGGAGGTCAACGAGGAGCTGGTGCCGCGCAGCGAGCACGCCGCGCATCCGTTGCGTCCTGGCGATCGTGTGGAAATCGTGCAGGCGATCGGGGGCGGCTGAGTCCGAATCCCCGTCCGTAACTCTTTCAACGAAGGAATCACCATGACCGAATTGGCCGCCGCGTCTGCCGACGACCTCTTCCGCGTGGGCACACGCGAGTTCACCTCCCGCCTGCTGGTGGGGACCGGCAAGTACCGCGACCTCGACCAGACCCGCGATGCCATCGAGGCCAGCGGGGCGGAGATCGTCACGGTCGCGATCCGTCGCACCAACATCGGCCAGAACCCGGACGAGCCCAACCTGCTGGACGTGATCTCGCCGGATCGCTACACGCTGCTGCCGAACACGGCCGGCTGTTTTACGGCCGATGACGCGATCCGCACCTGCCGCCTGGCGCGTGAACTGCTGGATGGTCACAACCTGGTGAAGCTGGAGGTGCTGGGGGACGAGAAGACCTTGTACCCGGACGTGTTCGAGACCGTGAAGGCCGCGGAGATCCTGGTGGCCGAGGGTTTCGACGTGATGGTCTACACGACCGACGACCCCCTGCTGGCGAAGCGCCTGGAAGAAATCGGCTGCCTGGCAATCATGCCACTGGCCGCCCCGATCGGCTCCGGGCTGGGTATCCAGAACCGCTACAACATCCGCGAGATCGTCGAAAACGCCGACGTTCCGGTGCTGGTCGATGCCGGCGTGGGCACGGCCTCGGATGCCTCGATCGCGATGGAGCTGGGCTGCGACGGGGTGCTGATGAACACCGCCATTGCGGCTGCCGACGACCCCGTGATGATGGCCTCGGCCATGCGCCACGCGATCATCGCCGGGCGCCAGGCCTACCGCGCCGGGCGCATGGCGCCGCGCCGCTACGCCTCGGCCTCCTCGCCGCAGACCGGCCTGTTCTTCAGCTGAGCATGAGTGAGTCTGCCGATTCGACTTCCGGCGACAAGCCGTTCTACCGCCGTATCCGCAGTTTCGTGCGCCGCGAGGGCCGGCTGACGCCGGGGCAGCAGCGCGCGCTGGACGCGCTGCTGCCCCGCTTCGGGCTCGCACTGCCGGAGCCCGCGGCACCGCTGGACCTGACGGCCGTCTTCGGCCGCGAGGCGCCGGTTACGCTGGAGATCGGTTTTGGTGACGGCGAGAGCCTGGCCGAGCAGGCGGCGCAGAATCCGGAGCGCGATTACATCGGCACCGAGGTCCATCGTCCGGGGGTGGGGCACCTGCTGCGCGAGGTGGAACAGCGCAGCCTGACCAACGTGCGCGTCTCCGATCACGATGCCGTGGAGCTTCTGGAACACTACATCTCGCCGGCGGCCCTGGATGGCGTGCAGGTGTATTTCCCCGACCCTTGGCACAAGAAGCGCCACCACAAGCGCCGCCTGATCCAGCCACCGTTCGTGCGCCTGCTGGCCTCGCGCATGCGCCCGGGCGGGCGGTTGCACCTGGCGACCGACTGGGCCGAATACGCCGAGCACATGATGGCGGTAATGGGGGAATGCGCGCCGTGGTTCGAGCCGGACGGCCCGGTGCCGGCCCCGGGGCGGCCGCCGGAACGCCCGGTGACCAAATTCGAACGGCGCGGCGAGCGGCGCGGACACGCGGTCGCGGATCTGCTCTACCGGCGCACGGACGCCGAGGCCTGACAGATTCAGAGCCTCCCGGGGCGACTCAGGCCTCGCCCATCCACCAGGCGCTGACCGCGCCGGCCAGGCTCATCAGGGCGAGCACGAAGATCGCAAACTCGGTGCCCGCCAGTTGAGCCAGCAGCCCGAACAGCCCACCCACGAGCAGCAGCGCCCCGATTACGGTATTGCTGACCGCGGTGAACGCAGCGCGGGTCTTCTCGGTGGCCATGTCCACCAGATAGGTCTTGCGCCCCAGCCGCACGCCGGCATGGCTGACCCCCAGCAGGAAGAACAGCAGGGCAAAGACCACCCCGCCCGGCACCAGCGCCGAGTCGGTGTCCGCCGGCGCGAACCAGACACTCAGCGCGACCAGGATGCCGAGCCCGGCGGCCAGCAGGCCCGAAAGGATCAGCACCCAGCGAGCGGAACGATCGGAAAGGCGTCCCCAGATCGGGGCGCTGACCGCCGAAGCCAGGCCGCTGGCGAGGATCAGCAGTCCCAGTGTGCCCAGATCACCCGAGGTCGCATCTTCCGCCAGCAGTACATAGAACGGCAGCGCCAGGGCCGTGCTCATCAGCAGCGCGCGGGTGAACACGAAATGCCCGAACGCCCGGTCGGTCCATAGCAGGCGCACCGAGGACAGCGCCTGGGTGATCGCGTTGCCGCCGCCCTCGGTGGAGCCCGGTGCCTCGTGCAGGCGGGTAAAGGTCGCGGCCGCCACCCACCAGGCGCCGGCGGAGGCGGCCAGCAGGGCGACGAACACGCCAATGCCGGCATCCTCCAGGTTCGCCAGGGTCAGATAGACCCCCAGCCCCAGTGTGAAGAAACCGGCCAGCGAGGCGGCATAGCCCATCACGGTGCCACGGCGCTGCTTGGCGATTGTCTTGCCGAGCACGTCCTTCGCGGCCACCGAGTTGATGCCGCGCGCCAGCGCGAACACGGCCAGCAGCCCGAGGATCGCCCAGCCCGCCGCTGCGCCCTCCAGGGTCAGGGCGACGATCGCCATCCCGGCGACCGCCAGTCCGGATAGGGCCGAGCCCAGGATCCAGAACCCCTTGCGGATGGCGCGGCGGCGAATGGAGGCGGCGACGAACAGCTGCGGGAGCAGCGACCCGGATTCGCGGATCGGGACGAGGAAGCCGGCAAACGCGGCCGGGGCGCCCAGTGCCCCCAGTAGCCAGGCCAGCACCAGCCGCGCCGATGCCAGCTCGTCGCCGATCTTGCTAAGCGTGTTGGAGACCAGGTGGACGAAGAAGTTGACCGGCTGCGCGCGGCAGGCATCCTCCGGGATGTCCTTGCAGACGCGCGCGTCCTCGTCCCCGGCGATGGTCTCGTACAGGTGCAGGATCGGACGCGGCAGCTTTTCCGAAGCGGTCTCGGCCATGGGTACCTTTGGTTACAGGAAGCCTCTCGTTATTGCGAGGCCCCGGGCGCAGCAATTGACGAAAACTGACGCGCGGGTGGAAGTCGGTGGCCCCGGGAGAGGTGACAGCCCGCTTGGCCCGCCTTCTCGGCTGCCTTAGCGCCGGCCGGCGAGCGGGTCGTTCGGGTCGACGCTGTCGCGAAACGGCTTGCGCCGGTCGAGGTTCGTCAACTGATAGACATTGCCCAGCCAGTTGTTCATCACCGCCAGCGCCGTGTCGTGCCAGGTGTTGTCCAGACGGTCGAGCAGCAGCGCCTCCGGCAGTGCCGGGATCTCGGTGCAGTGCTCGACCGCGACCTGCACATGCTCGCGGTGCTCGTCGAGGATCGCCGCCGCCTGTGGCAGCAGGTAGTTCTCCGGCAACGGCGGATAGCTTTCGCGCTCGCCCTGGATGTAGCGCACGACCTCGCGCTTGTACTCCTTGAGCAGGCTGATCGAGTCGTACTCAGGGTGGCCCTGGAAGAAGACCATGCGGAAACCATCCGGCGATGCACCCAGATGGATGCCGGACAGCTCGCTCTCCACCAGCACACGCAGGCCGTGGCGTTCGAATTGCTCGCGCGAGACATCGTTATAGCGCGAGTGTGGCACGTCGAAACGCGTGTTCACGCCGGTGACCAGCGGGTGGCCGCGGTCCACCACGCGATGGGGGAACACGCCCCACAGCTTCTCGCCCATGTGCCGGCGATGCTCGCCGTAGCGGGCCTGCAGCACGGCGTGGGTAGCGAGGCAGGAACAAAGAGTGGACGTCACGTTGTCCCAGGCCCAGTCGACGACCTCCGCCAGGGGCTCCCAGAAGGGCTCCAGCGCCAGATCGGGCTGGGTCACGTTGGCCCCGGTGATGATCAGCGCGTCGAGGCCCTCCTTCTTCAGGTCCTCGAAGTCCTCGTAGTACTGCTTGATGTGGTCGCGCCCCTTTGGCCCGCGCTTGAGCTGCGGCAGGGTGAAGGGGTGGATGTAGAACTGCGCGATCTGGTTGCTCTCGCCGATCAGGCGGAAGAACTGGCGCTCGGTGGCCGCTAGGGCGGCGTCCGGCATCATGTTCAACAGCCCGATATGCAGCGCGCGGATCTCCTGCTGCTGAGCGAAGTCGCTGGGCAGTACGGTCTCGCCCTCGCTCTTCAGGCGGGCGAAGGTGGGCAGATCGGAGTGGGCAACGAGTGGCATTACAGTCGTGCCTCCCGTTCCAGCGCCATGCAGACCAGGTCGTCGAAGTCCGCGGCGTTGCGGACCTGCGCGAGTTCCGTGGTGCTGATGGTGTAACCGTGCGCCTCGGCGATCGCCTCGTAACGTGGCAGGCGTGCACGAAACAGGCGCGAGAACACCCAGCGCACGAAGGCGTCCGGGTCGATCTGGGCGACATAGTCCAGCCCCTCGTCGCGCATGTATTCGGCCAGTTGCTGGTCGAGGAACGCCTCGCGGTAGTACAGCGGTTTCGGATCGCGTTCCGCGCGCTCGATCAACTGGCGCTCGTCTTCGTCGGTCGCCTTGATGTAGAGGATCAACGTGTGCTCGGAGAGAGTCTCCAGCACGCCGGGGCTGTCCAGCTCGCAGACCGAGCCGCCGGCATCGTTGACGAAATGCGGATAGCCAAACAGCGTCTGCGCCTTGTGGATGAAGTCCGGCACGTCGAGCATCGCCTGCACCTCGGCCTCGTGGTGCAGGTTCTGGCGCCGCTTGAACTCGGTCAGGGGCAGACCGCCCAACTCCGGGTTGCCGAGCTTGCCGAGAAAGCTCGCGACCGGGTGCAGGTTGTCCACCGTGATGTTGTTGATGATCTGGATCGAGTCCGAGCGCAGCAGGTCGCGCAGAAACGGAACGGCCATCGCCTGGGCCTTGATGTTGTCCAGGATCGGCTCGCTCAGGTAGCGCGTACCGATGCGGTAGTCACCCGAGTAGTGGAACCATTCCTCGCGCCGGAGCATGTTGGACAGGCGCGTCTTGCCGACACCGGACATCCCCAGCAGGGTGATCCGGCGGTGGTCGAGTTGGCGATATTCCTCGGGCGTCAGGCGCATGTCTGGGCTTCGGTTAACGTCGCAGGATGAACAGGATACCTGCGATCACGGCCAGACCGCTGATCACATAGTGGTCGTACTGAAACTGAAGGCCCAGCAGGCCGCGCAGGCCGAACAGGATCAGCCACGCGCCCAGCAGAATGTTTCCTAGCATGCGCATCCCTGCGTTTCTCCCTGTTATTGGTTAGCGGATCAGTTGGCTGAGCTCGCGGAACTGTGGGTCGGCCGCGTCGCGCAGCCACTCGAACAGCACCGATTCGTGGTTGGTGATGATCGCGCCCGCCGCGCGCAGGCGCTCCAGTCCGTTGCGTTTGCGCGTCGCGTCACGCGAGCAGACGCCGTCCTCGACGACGAATACGGTAACACCTGCGTCCAGCAGTTCCAGCGCGGTCTGTGTGACGCAGATATGCGCTTCGGCCCCGGTCAGGATGACCTGGTCGCCGCCGGTCAGGCGCGCGTGCAGGTCATCTTCTGCACAGCAGGAGAAGGCCGTCTTGTCGGTCAGTATGCCGTGGCCGTCCAGCGCCTGCTGCAGACTCGCGGCGACCTCGCCCAGCCCCTTCGGATACTGGCGCGAGACTTCGATCGGGATTTCCAGCTTGCGCGCGGCCTCGACGAGCCGAGCTGTGTGGCGTTCCACTGCCTCGCGCTCGTTGTCCGGCATCGCCGCTAGCAGCCGCTCCTGCAGGTCGATCAGGACCAGGCGGGAACGGGCACGGTCGCAGCGGGCGCGTGGATCGGCCGTCATCGCTCCAGCAACTGGTTGATCGATTCCAGGTCCGCGACACTGAGGCGGCCCGCGGCGCGCTGAAGGCGCAGGGAGTCGGTGAGGAATCCGTAGCGCGCCTCGGCGTAGTCCCGCTCGGCGCGGAACACCTCGCGCAGGGCCAGCAGCACGTCGACCTGCGTGCGCGTACCAACCTCGAACCCGGCCTCGGCCGCTTCAAAGGCGGACTGGGTAGAGATCAGCGCCTGTTCCAGGGCGCGCACGCGCGAGCTGTTGGCGATGACCGACAGGTAGGCGTTACGGGTGTCCTGCGTCGTACGGCGTTCCACCAACGACTGGCTTTCCTGTGCGGCCTGGAAGTCCTCGCGGGCCTGTCGTGTGAGTGCGTTTACACGCCCGCCCGAGTAGAGGGGGAACTCCAGGCGCACTCCCACTTGTGCCTCGGTTCCCTCGTTGAAGAACGGGCCCACACCCTGCTGAGTTGTGCCACCGTCATCGATGCCGTGGAAGCGGTTTTCGCTGACCGATGCGTTGAGGTTCAGCCTTGGGTAGCCCTCGGCGCGCTGACGATCGATCTGCTCGCGGGCCGTCTCCGTGGTCAAGCGCTGGGCGGCCAGTTCCAGGTTGTTCTCCAGCGCGATATCCACCCAGGCTTGGGGGTCGGCCGGGTCCGGCGGGGTCAGCTCGGCATCCTCGCGCAGGATGTCGAGCTCGTCCCAGTAGGTGTTCGTGATCACCGCGAGCTGTTCGCGCGCCACATCCAGCTGATTTTCGGCGGCGATGCGCTCGGCCTCGGCAATGTCGCGCTGGGCCTGGGCCTCTTTCACGTCGGTGCTGGCGATAAGGCCCACCTCGAAGCGGCGTTCGGTCTGTTCCAGTTGTTGACCAATGGCCTCGAGCTCCGCCTCGCGAAAGGCCAGCGTCTCCTGCGCGATCAATACATCGAAATAGGCTTCGGATACCCGCAGGATCAGGTCCTGGCGGGCCGCGTCCAGCTCGGCCTCCGCCCGCGCAATCTCGAGATCCGCCTGTGCCAGCTCAATGTAGTTGCGCCGGTCGTAGAGGCTCTGCACCAGGGAGACGCCAAAGCTTGTCTGGCGTCCGTCGAAACTGTCCTGGCCACGATAGTCGTTGTAGAAGGCACCGGCCTCGGCATCGCCGGTGATCTGCGGCCGGAACGCGGAGCGGGCAAGCGGGCGGCGCTCCAGAATGCTGCGATACTCGGCTTTGGCTGCACGCAGCTCGGCGTCCTCGGTGGCGGCGCGTTCGTAGACCTCAAGCAGGCTGGCGGCAGGGGCAGGGCTCGCCACCAGCAGGGCAATGCCGGCGACAGCCAGCACGGAAGAGATGCGTTTGACGGACCAGTTCATCGGCGCGGTTTCCTGAGCGGACAGGGAAAGCCCCATCGTAGGGAAACGCCAATCAATGTGCACGCGGATCGGCGTTTCCGTGATGAAAGCCCAGCAGGTGAGCCCCGAAGCAGGGGGTTCAGAACTCGAAGGCGGGCTTCGGTTCGAAACCGACCAGCGGCTTTACGCGGGTTTCGAACAGGACGTCGTGGCGGACGCTGTCCTCGGTGGTGCGGGTGATCAGGTTGGCCTGCATGATCGGGCCGTCACCCATAATTACGAATAGCCGGCCACCGAGGGTCAGATAGCGCTCGAGGAAGTCGTTGTAGTCGGTCATCGCGCCGGTCAGCACGATCACATCATAGCGCTCGCGCGGAGGTGCCCACTCAGGGGTCACAGTGGCGGTGCGCAGGCTGGAGTTCTCCAGACCCAGGTCGACCAGTGTGTTGCGGGCATTCAGGCGTAACTCGTCGACGCGCTCGATGGATTCGACGTGCGCGGCCAGACGCGCCAGGCAGGCGGTGACATAGCCGGATCCGGTGCCGATCTCCAGCACCGTCTCGGTCGGTTGTGCCGCGACAGCCTGCAACAGCCGTCCGATTACTACGGGTGGCAGGGTGTGCGCGCCGTGGCCCAGCGGGATCTCGGAATCCGCGTACGCCAGGGCCTTGTAGGCGTCTGGCATGAAACGCTCGCGCGGGAGCGTCTCCATCACGTCCAGCACGCGCATGTCCAGCACCTCCCAGGGGCGGACCTGCTGTTCGACCATGTTCAACCGGGCCTTGGCGAAATCCATCGCGGTGTCCTCGAGTACATCAATAGCCGCGAAAGAGTACGTTCGCGCGCTCGTCCAGGCAAGTTGTAGGAGGCCAGCCCTCTGGCCGATGGGATGTTGATCAGGCCCCATTCGGCCAGAGGGCTGGCCTCCTACGGGTTCGGGGCGGTGTGCAGGGCATCCTCGATCGCCCGGATACGTTCGCGCTCCAGGGCCTCGCCAAGGGCCTTGCCCTTGTGTCCTTCGGCCATCAGGGGCTGTATGTCGACCCCCTGTGCGGCGGCCACGGCGCGGCGTACTGCATTGGCCTGCGGATAGGGCTTGTCCTCCCAGCCGGTGCGGCCGCGAAAATCCGCCTCCACCGCGAGCAGGAAGGGCTCGACGTTCTCCGGCCGACGCAGGGCATCCAGTCCGTCCACCAGTTTCATCACCGTCTTCGGGCGCAGGTCGAAGACCCGGTGCACCAGTCCGTGGTAGCGCGCGACCCGTACTGCCAGATCGCGGTAGCGGTTGGGGATGCGCAGGCGCTCGGCCAGCGCGCGGATCAGCACGACCCCGCGCTCCTCGTGGCCGTGGTGGCTGGGCAGGATCTCGGGGTCGGTATTGCCCTTGCCGAGGTCGTGGACCAGCGCGGCGAAGCGGACCTCCGGGGCCTCGGACAGGCGGGTGGCCTGGTCCAGCACCATCAGGGTATGCACGCCGGTGTCGATCTCCGGGTGATAGCGCGCCGGCTGCGGGACACCAAACAGGCATTCGACCTCGGGAAACAGTCGGCCCAGCGCCCCGGCCTCGCGCAGTACCTCGATGAAGCGGCGTGGGGCGGGGCTTTTCAGGGCCTTTTCGCACTCGGCCCAGACCCGTTCGGGTACCAGCGCATCGACCTCCCCGGAGGTGACCAGCTCGCGCATCAGCTCCCGCGTGTCGTCGGCGACCCGAAAACCCCACGGCTCCAGCTGCGCGGCAAAGCGCGCCACGCGCAGCAGCCGCACGGGGTCCTCGGAAAAAGCGGGGGAGACATGGCGCAGCAGGCGTGCCTTCAGGTCGGCCTGCCCGTTGTAGGGGTCGATCAGGTGGCCGTCGGTGTCCTCCGCCATCGCGTTAATGGTGAGGTCACGGCGCTCGAGGTCGTCTTCCAGCGGGACCTCGGGCGAGGCGTTGAACTGGAAACCGTGGTAGCCGCGCGCGGTCTTGCGCTCGGTGCGCGCCAGCGCGTATTCCTCGTGCGTATCGGGGTGCAGAAAGACCGGGAAGTCGCGTCCCACCGGGCGGAAACCGGCGGCCTCCATCGCCTCCGGCGTGGCGCCGACCACCACGTAGTCGCGTTCGTGCACCGGGCGCCCCAGCAGCCGGTCGCGCACCGCGCCCCCGACGAGATAGGTCTGCATGGCGCTCGCGCGGCCGCTAGCCGCGATCGACCTCGCGCGTATGGGTACGCAGGGCCTGCTTGCGCGCCTCGAGGCCGCCACCGAGATACTCCGGTGCGATCGACTCGAGCCGTGTCGGGCAGGGCAGGCGGGAATCGCCTTCGCAGACGCTGTCGATGGTCAGCGAGGCGAAGTTGTCACGCGACAGCGGCTTGCCGGGCACGAACTCGAACACGCTGGCCTGCAGTTTGCCGGCCCAGTCGGGCAGCGCGATGACCGGGCGGCGATGGCCGATCAGACGGCCGACATAGCGCACCAGTTCTTCCAGGCTGTAGGTCTGCGGGCCGCATAGCTCAAAGCCCTCGCCGAAGGTCTCGGGGTTGTCCAGGGCATCCACGAAATGCTCGGCGACGTCGCCCACGTAGACGGGCGCGAATTTCGCATCCGCGCGCGCCAGCGGCATGACCGGCGAGATCTTCAGCAGGGTAGCGAAGCGGTTCAGGAGGGAGTCATCGCGTCCGAAGATCACCGAGGGGCGAAACACCGTGACCGGGAAGGCCTCGCAGGCGAGCGCCAGCTGTTCCGCCTCGCCCTTGGTCCGCAGGTAGTGGCTCGGCGGATTCTCCATGTCGGCGTTCAGCGCGCTCATCTGCAGGAAGCGGCGGACCCCGCAGCTTTCGGCGGCCGCCAGAGCCTTTTGTGTCAGCTCCACATGTGCGGCGCGAAAGCCGGAGCCGTTGCGTCCGCGCTCGTTCAGGATGCCGACGAGGTTGATCACCGCGTCTTGTCCGGCGAAGACGCGTTCCAGCGTGGCCGGGTCGTGGGCGCTGCCCTCGATCAGATCGACCTCGGGGTTCACCAGCAGGTCACGGTGGCGGTGCGGGCGGCGCGACAGTACGCGCACGCGGATACCGCGGTCGATCAGGCGGCGGATGATCTGATGGCCGACAAAGCCGGTGCCGCCGAGCAGGCAGACAGAGCGAATCGAATCAATCGACATGGTCCCAAGGTCCTTCCGAAAGCCAGTGGGGGTGGTCTTATACTCGGGTGACTGTCAATCTTCAAACCGGGTTCCGTCAGGGAAACACTGATCAATGTACTCACTCGCGTTGGCACCCCAGGTTTTCCGAGACAAGGCGCGCCGTGCAGCGGGTAGTGGTTCTACCCGCAAGCGGCGCAACGCAGGATCGGGGAACCTGGGGTGCCAACCCCGAAGGGGCTCGGCCGCCCGTTGTTATCGAAAACGGGCGTGGGAACGGCGTTGCGGTTCCCTTGTGCAGAATGACTGCACGGCAGTTACCGCGCCTTGTTCTCACGCAATAGCGACGAAGCAGCGAGCGTGTACATTGATCAGTGTTTCCCTTGTTCATTCCGAGGCCTCGACATGACCGACCTGACCGCGATCAATCCCGCCACTGGCGAAACCCTGGCCCAGTACCCGCGCATGGGTCCCGAGGCCCTGGAGGCCGCGCTGGCCCGGGCGGCCAGCGCTCAGCAGGACTGGGCGGCGCATCCGGCATCGGTACGGGCTCAGTGTCTGCGCGACCTGGCCACTGTGTTGCGTGATCAGCGCGAGGTGCTGGCGCGCACCGCCACGCAGGAGATGGGCAAACGCCTGATCGAGGCGCGCGCCGAGGTCGACAAGTGCGCGAATGCCTGCGAGTACTACGCCGACCGCGGGCCGGACTTTCTCCAGGACACGATGATCGCCTCGGACGCGAGCCGCTCCTTCATCGCCTGGCAGCCGTTGGGTACCGTCCTGCTGGTCATGCCCTGGAACTTCCCCTACTGGCAGGCGTTTCGTCAGGCACTCCCGGCGACCCTGGCCGGCAACACCGTGCTGCTCAAGCATGCCTCCAATGTCCCCGGCTGCGCGGAGCATCTGGGGCGTGTGTTCACTGAAGCCGGTATGCCCGAGGGCGTGTTCCAGAACCTGCCGGTGGGGTCGGACGCGGTGGAAGGCATCATCGCCGACGCCCGCGTGCAGGGTGTGAGCCTGACGGGGTCGGAGCGCGCTGGGCGCGCGGTGGGCGCGGCCGCCGGCAAGGCACTCAAGACCTCGGTACTGGAACTGGGCGGCTCGGATGCCTTTGTCGTGCTGGCGGACGCCGATCTCGACCACACCGTCGAACAGGCGGTGCGCGGGCGTTTCCAGAACAACGGCGAGACCTGCATCGCCGCCAAGCGCTTCATCGTCGAGGAATCGATCGCGGACGCCTTTGTCGAGCGATTCCGGACGGCCATCGAGGCGCTGGTAATCGGCGATCCGATGAGCGACGACACGAATATCGGGCCGCTGGCGCGCGGCGACCTGCGCGACGAACTGCACGACCAGGTCAGGCGTACGGTCAACGCCGGCGCGCGGCTCGTGAGCGGCGGCGAGTCGCTGGATCGCGCGGGTTTCTTCTATCCGCCCACGCTGCTGGACGCGGTCGAGCCGGGCATGCCCGCCTTCGACGAGGAGACCTTCGGCCCGGTGGCCGCGGTGACCCGGGCGCGTAACGCCGATCACGCGGTTACCCTCGCCAACCGCTCGCGTTTCGGCCTGGGCGGCAGTGTCTGGACCGCCGACCCGGTCCGTGGCGAGGCTCTGGCCCGGCGCCTGGAATGCGGCTGCGCCTTCGTCAACGGCATCGTCAAGAGCGATCCGCGCCTGCCCTTCGGCGGGGTCAAGGACTCCGGTTACGGCCGCGAACTCTCCGAGCTCGGCATCCGCGAGTTCCAGAACGCCAAGACCATCTGGGTGGGCTAGAGCCCCTCGGATCACTGATGCCGTCTGGGCCGTTAGTGTGCAGCGGCCCGCCGTGGTCTGGCGCGGTACAGGCCGAGTTCCAGGCGGCTGTGGCGGTCGGCGTGATCGCGCTTTTCCAGGATGCGGGCCACCAGGGGCTCGTCGCGGTCCAGTAGCTCGGCGGCCAGGCTGTTCCGATCACGCGGCAGGTAACCAAGTTGATGGTCGACCCAGTCGATGGCGACGGCCTTGTCATCGTGCGGGTTCAGCCGTTCCCGGCGCAGGGTCAGGGCCTGGCCGCGCTTCAGCGCGTTCCACAGCTTCGGGGCGTCGTGGTGGCGGAAGCCGGCTAGCGGGATGGTCTGCAGCAGTTCCTCGGTGGTCGCGGTCGCGCTGTAGCGCCCGCGTTTGGCGTAGTAGCCGCGTAGGGTGGGGATCGGGCGGGCTTGCTGGGTCTTGTTGGGCATCTCGGACTCCGTTCTTGTCTGTATCAGGAGTCCGTTGTAGCACCGGGGGTGGCTCACAGAATGAGCCACCGGGCCTGAGGGCGTTCTCGCTCAGGCGGGTTTGGGCCGCGGCTTGGCGGTAATGGGGGCCTTGACCTTGTTGCCGGGTGGGTCTTGCAGAAGAGGGGTTGCGGGGGCAGGGCGTTGTTCCGGCGGACGCCAGAGGTCCTCCCAGTCGAGGCCGGTGAAACAGGGGCCCATGGCGGCCTCGGCGAAGGTAATCGCCGGCAATCGTGCATTCCACTCGAGCAGGCGAACCTCGCCCTGGCGGCTGATGGCGACATCCCAGCCGATGCAGCCGACATGGGGGATCCGGTTGTGGAGTTTCTCCACGACCGAGACGGCCTCACGGAAGGCGGGGACCTCGAGACCCGCGAACATGATGCCGGATACGGGGTGGCGTTCTGTCTCGGTCCAGTCAGGGAGATAGCCGAAGGCGCCCAGACGTCCGGTATCGACCGAGACGGGGATGTACAGTTCTTCCAGCTCCCCCGTGGCATGATTCAGCGGAATACAGAAGTCGGCCGCCTGTGGAGCGTGCTGGTTGGGGTCGATACCCGTGCGCAGGAACGCGGCGCGGGCGCGAGCCTGGCCATCGGGATGCAGGACGGTGGTAATGCGCAGGGTGGTCACAAACCCGGGGGCAATCTGGTCGAACAGTTCATGCTGGACTACAAACTCCTGCAGGGTGCCGTCGGGCAGTGTGCGCAGACGTTCACGGTCCAGTGAACGGGCGTCCAGAAGCATCACCCCGCTGCTCTCGCGGCCACCGTCGGGTTTGAAGACGACACGACTGGAATGGCGAAACAGCGTGCGCTCCCAGGCGTCGTCCGGGATCGGGCGAAAGGATGGCGACATCAGCCGACCGTTCATCACGTGGGCGCGATCGGGAAAGTGAGGACTGCGAAAGAGATGCCGCGATAGCGAGCGGACGCTGGAGATCTGACCCGCCTTGCGGTTGATGGTCGGCAATACCACCTGGCTGTAGTAGTTGCCGGGAATCCATCCCTCGCGAAATTCTCCGGCCACGGCCGCGTACACCTGAAGCCAGTCGGCATAGCCGCCCCAGCCGAGCACTTCAGTCGCATATTCCTGCGTCTGGCGGCGGACGGCCCGGGGCAAGCGACCCTTTTGTCGCTCGATCGGTCGCAGCAATTTCATCGCTTCCTTGCGATGTACCTGGTAAAGCCGATAGCGGCCATAGCGCCTTTTTATTGATCGATATGCGCGCCACATCCCTGAGGTTCCTCCCCCTTTGTTAGATGCTGTCCACGTGTATTTCGAATGCTAGGGATCGTGGCGGAGGTAGAGAAGCAGCTGGATGAACGAAAGTTCACAAAACTTCCTTGCCGCTCGCGGGCATGCTTCCGTTTTGTGACTTCGCATGCGCGGCGCCGGTCTGGTGATTGCGCAGCGTCGGCTCTTACGGGTACTGGCGGGCCGCTTCCCTGAGGGCCGAGGCGACGCGCATGCGCAGGCTGGCGGGGGCGAGCACCTCGACGCCGGGCCCATGGCGAAGGATCTCCTGGATCAGTTCGGTCGGGTCGGCATAGGGGATTCGCAGGCGGTAGGCCTCGCCCTCGTATTCGCCGATCTGGTCCGGATGCCAGGTCTCGTCGGCGACCCAGCGCGCGTGTTCCGGGGTGAAGCGCAGCTCGGCCCATTCCCGTGCCGGGCCGGTAAAGATACCGAAGGCCGAGCCGGTGTGGGCGTCCAGCGTGGCCTCGTCGATGTCGCGATAGGTGCCCTCGGCCAGGGCTGTCGAACGGATGCGTTCCAGGGCAAAGGTGCGCAGGTCCTGTGCCTGCTCGCACCAGGCAATCAGATACCAGTTGTCGCGGTAATAAAGCAGGCGCTGTGGATGCACGACGCGCTGGGTCGCGGTGTCGCGGGCGCGACCGTGGTACTCGATCGCGATCGGCTGCTCGTCCAGCGTGGCGGTGGCCACGGCCTGAAAGCCCTCGCTGCGGCCGCCGCGCTGCGCCAGCGGCTGGATGCGGATGCGGCGGCGCACGGCGTCCGGCTGGTGCCCGCCGCTGGCAAGCAAGTCGCGAATGCGGTCCTTCAGCGGGCCCAGTGTGGGCGCCAGCAGACCCGGCTGCACATCCTCCAGCAACTGCTCCATGGTCAGAAGCGCCAGCAACTCGGACTCGTTGAACCACAGCCCGGGCAGTTCGAAGGCCGGGGCGTCCTGCTCGTATCGGTAGCCGTTGGTCTGCGGGTCGTATTCGATCGGCGCCTGCATGAAATCGCGCATGTACTCGATGTCACGCTTGATCGTGGCGCGCGAGACCTCGAGCCGTTCCATCAGGTCCGCCAGCGACGGCGGGCGCCGCGCTTGCAGCAGACGGTGCAGATGAAAGATGCGTTCGGCGCGGTTCACCGGATCAGTAGGGGGAAGGGCATTTCCGGAACGCTAAGCGCAACGGTGGTCGTTGCGCAATATCGAGAGCCTCGTGGTGGATCGGAACGCGTCGGGTAGAGCCAATGAGCTGGAGGTTTCGGGGCCGGCCGTCGGGCTGGTTTGGTGCTTTACTGCTCGCGAGCTGTTCGAGCGGGCACTGGGATGTCGCCGAGGCTTCGCACTGCGAGACGTGCGGCCGATCACGTCGGCAGACGGTCAGCCCTTCCAGGCATGCTTCCAGCATGAGCTCCCGAATCGTTTCATGTTCGGACTCCCGGGAGCGTGGTCCGCAGCATTCATCCGGTGCGATCGTGCCGGATTCGAACAGGTGGTGCAGATCTTCTCCCTGCCATTCGGCGATGACGCGGCGTGAGGCGCTGTCGACGATCCGCAGCGAAGGGTGGGTGCGTTCCAGCCAGGCGTCCAGTGTGAACATTCGAGACCTCCTAAAGTAAATGAGAATCGTTCGTAATTGGAGGTTGAAGAAAGACAGTGCACGGGTCAAGTGGCTTTCCGGGTTTTTGTGAAAAATTCAGATCCGCCTCCTGGGTTGCCAAGGGAGAGATGCTGCGGCTCCTGCCGCTCGCACCCAGGAGGTTGTTTCAGTGGGGCAGGCCCCGCGCGATACCGGAGACAAGCGTTATGGATAGTCCAGACGGAGCGCGAGGCGGCGCTGTCCGGGGGGAATGGGAGGCGATCGATGCACCGCGCCGCGCCCATTTTCCGACGCGTAGCGTTTGCCCTTCATCAGGATGGCCTGTCCGGCTTCGGTGGTTAACGGGGGGCGCCCGCCTAGCACGCCCTCGTTGTCGTTCTATTGCAGTCGTTCGCGGTTCAGGTGTCGCTCGTCCGCGTACTCGGTGCCGGGCCCGACGTAGGTGCACAACATGCGAAGGACATTGTTGTCCACATGGAACAAAGGGCAGGGCTGGTGATCGAGGACTTCGAGCTGAATCCTGACGCTGACCGCGCTCGCAACGATGGCGAATGCATGGGCGAGATGTTCAATGTCCCGGCCCAGCAGATGGACCTGGAATGGGGGCTGTCCGGTGGCTTCCAGGAGCCGGAGCCGTACCTGGTCGGGACGGCAGCGGGTATCCAGCAGCATACCCGGCTCGGTGCTGGCCAGGGCTTCCGACTGAGTTGACAGGGCTGGGCCCAGAGATCGCCTCCAGATCAGGGCATTGACCTCTTCACGGTGGATGCCCAGGAGCTCCCGGGCCTGGTCGACGAAGCGGTGACGGCTGGAAGGCCCTGGGCGATTCGCGGGTTGATTCTCCGGACTCATGCGGACGAAACCTCTCGGGTCCGGGATTCTTCCGGTGATCCCTCGGATTCGTCCGAAAGGCGCCAGATCGGAAACGGGTCCTCGAAGTACTGCCATTGCTGCGGGCCCGCCGCCATTTCGTCGTCGGTGAGCAGGCAGGCATCGAGACGCTGCCGCATCGCGTCTGCGTCCATTTTTATACCGATCAGTACGATCTCCTGGCGGCGATCTCCGAAACGTTCGTCCCATACTGGCGCTATGGCCGTGTCCCACCAGTCCTCGTCAGTGGGGCGTTTCTCCCGCGGTACGGCGGCCCACCAGAAGCCGGCGGCGTGATGCGTCAACGCGCCGCCGGCCTGCGACAGTGTGCCGGCCCAGTCCGGGCGCGAGGCCAGCCAGAACCAGCCCTTGCTGCGAATCACGTCGGGCCATTCCTGGTGCAGCAGGGCGAAGAAACGGGCCGGATGGAACGGCCGATTCACCCGGTACACGATGCTGGAGATCCCGTATTCCTCGGTTTCCGGCGTGTGGCCGCCCATCATCTCCTGCGCCCAGCCAGCGGCGTGCGATGCGCGGTCGAAGTCGAAGCGACCGGTCCCCAGCAGAAATTCGAGGGGAACGTTGCCATGGGCAGCCTCGATCACATGCGCTTCGCGGTTAAGACCGCGGACCACGCCGCGAACGGTCGCGAGTTCATCGGGCGTCGCGCGGTCCACCTTGTTGACGACGATGACATCCGCAAACTCCATTTGATCCACCAGGAGGTCAACGACGGTGCGCTCGTCCTCCTCGCCCAGTGATTCACCACGATCTCCGAGATAGTCGGTGGAGGCATAGTCCTTCAGCAGGGCGCCGGCATCGACGACGGTCACCATGGTGTCGAGGCGGGCCACATCATCCAGGGACTGCCCGTTCTCGTCGCGGAAGGCGAAGGTGGCGGCAACGGGCATGGGCTCGGAAATGCCGGTGGATTCGATGACCAGGTAGTCGTATTGCCCGGATTCGGCGAGGCGGCGTACCTCCACCAGCAGGTCGTCCCGCAGCGTGCAGCAGATGCAGCCGTTGGTCATCTCGACCATACGGGCATCGGTACGCGTGACGGCATCCTGGCCGCCGCGTACCAGGGCGCTGTCGATGTTGATCTCGCTCATGTCGTTGACGATGACCGCGACGCGCAGCCCCAACTGGTTGTGCAGGATGTTGTTCAGCAGAGTGGTCTTGCCGGCGCCGAGAAAGCCGGAGAGGACGGTGACGGGAAGACGTTTCATTGCTACCTCCAGGGGAAATGCTCGGGCCGCTGGAGCGCGCCCGAGTCGAATGGGGATGCGGCCTCAGCGAACGATTACGTGCTCGGTCTTTTCCTGGCGTTCCTTGACTTCGATGCAGAGGGTCGCCGTGGGACGCGCCAGCAGGCGTGGCAGGCCGATGGGTTCACCGCTCACTTCGCAGTAGCCGTATTCGCCGGTCTGAATACGATCCAGGGCCTGGTCGATCTTTCGCAGCAGGCGTCCCTCGCGTTCCTGTACACGCATGGAGAGGAGCCGGGACTCCTCCATTGCAGCGCGGTCCAGTTCGTCCGGGGTGCGCTCGTTGTCGAGCAGCCCATCTCGGGCACCCTCGATGTCGGCCAGGATCTCGTCGCGCATTTCGAGCAGGCGCTCGCGGAAGTACGCGAGTTGGGGCTCGCTCATGTAGGCCTCGGCAGGCATGGCCAGCAGTTCGTCGCGGGTCATGGGGTTCCGTCGGTTGCGCTAGGAATGTTATACTATAACGTTTCGATTGAGCCCCGACAACACGGATCGGCCACCGTCCTGTGATGGGGTCGACCCGCCTGCAACAAGGTGTCTTATGTCCTCTACCTGTGTGTCTCCGGTCTCACCGGATACGGAAACCTCCGCGACCGATCCGCTACCGGATATTGCCGCGTCGGCTGCTACGCACGCCTCCGCACTCGACTGGGTGGGTATGGAAGACATCACCCTTCCGCTGTATCTGACCGGCCAGCCAGTGGTCGCCCGGGCCAGCGCGGGGGTGAGCCTCGACGATGCAGGTGCGCGCGGCATCCATATGTCGCGGCTCTACGGGGCCCTGCGGCAGCTGGAGTCCCGCGAGCTGGATGTTGCGCGGCTGTGTGGCGTGCTCGAGGCGTTTCTGGCTTCGCACGATGGCCTGTCCAGCGTGGCCGAGGTCCGGCTTGGCGGTGAGCTGCCGCTGGAACGGCCGGCCCTGGTCAGTGCGGCTGCGGGCTGGAAGCGTTACCCGTTCCGGATCGCTGCACGCAGCGAGTCCGGGGCGGTGTCCCTGGAACTGGAGGTTCAGGTGGGCTATTCCTCCACCTGTCCGTGCTCCGCCGCCCTGGCGCGGCAGGCGCTCCAGGAGCAGTTCGACCGTGACTTCACGCGTTCGGCGGTGGATGCGGCAACGGTGCGCGAATGGCTGGGGCGGGCCGAGGGGGTTGTCGCGACCCCCCACAGCCAGCGCAGCGAGGCGACCGTTACGGTCGCACTGGACCCGCGGGTGTCGAAGCTGCCCCTGCCCGCTCTGATCGATCGCGTGGAGCAGGCGCTGGGCACCGCTCTGCAGACTGCGGTAAAGCGTGTGGACGAGAAGGCCTTCGCGCTCGCCAATGGCCGCAATCTGATGTTCTGCGAGGATGCAGTCCGGCGGCTCGATGACGCCCTTGATGTGGATCACTCTACCCTGGGTTATCGCATCCACGTTCGCCATCGCGAGAGTCTGCATGCGCATGACGCGGTCGCCCGTGTTGAACGAAGGGCGACTGGCCATCGCTGAAGACGTCGGCCCGTTGCGTACTGGCACACCTGGCGGTAGTGACAATGCATAAAAAAGCCGCCGGATTGCTCATCCGGCGGCAACGCTTACGGAGGTTGGAGAGACCAAAGGCAGAAAGCCGCCTTTCGTCCTGGCGACACACAGCTGTCCGGGCCGCGTATCTAAATGAGAATCATACGCAAATGTGTATTGGTGTCAATATGCTCGGGCAGTAATGCGGAGTGCCGTTCGGTAAACCGGTGTCGGCTTAGGACTGCGCCGGGTTCGGTAGGGTCTGATGAGGTTGCAGCGGGCCGTGCAGGCTGCGATGCCGGTCGGCCATCGGTTCGGCCACGATCAGGTAGTCTGCGCCGTGTTTCAGCCCCTCCTGGCTGCGGGCCAAAGGCAGGGCGCGTTCACGCAGGGCCTCGATCTGGTGGTGCATGGCCTTGGCCAGACCCTCGTCGCTGAAATGCGGCAGTTGCCGCAGGCACAGGTCGAGCTGGCCGTTGACGAACCGTTCGCGATAGTGGATGGGAAAATAGCGGACATCCAGAACCCGGAATCCCGCGATTCCAAGCTGACGCATGACCCAGGATGATGGATATTCGCGATAGGGGCGATTGCCGGCAATCAGCAGGCAGGCGTCACGCAGGCGTCCGATTTCCCTCACGAGCGCGCCGGCTTCATCTTTCGGTTCCACCAGCACGTAGGGTTCGACACCCACCAGATACAGTCGGTCGCCCACGTGGGGCCGTAACCGGTGCAGGGCGCGGTCCTGCCAGTAGGGCGCGAAACCTTCGATGGCCCCGATAAAGTAGTCCAGCAGCACCGTGTCAAAGCGTTCACCGAACAGAAGCTGATCCGACATCCAGTTGCCGACCAGGATGCGGTCCTGCCGGCGCCGCGCCGCGCCCGCCGCCTTGCGGGTTGTTCGCGCCATCTCCTGGGAGGCCGTTACCGCCGTCCAGCGCTCGGTGTCCAGGCGGCTGATCCACTCGATGGACTTGCGACCCGTCCCGGCATCAAGAAAGCTGCCCCAGGGCTGGTCGCCCTGCGCCTTCTCGATGGCCTGGAAAATCGGCGAAGTGCCGTTCGAACTCGTAGATGACGAGAGGTCGTTATTGGATGTCATGGCATCAGTCGCTGCTTGCAGTGGGGTGGAGCGCTTTAGGTTGGGTCAGCGCAGCATGGCGGCGAGGCGGGCGCCGAGCGCGAGCATGACGTTGACCAGGACCAGCACCGGTGCGAAGGGCTGATCCAGCGGCAGGCTGATGGTCCAGGCGACAAGGAAACCGAACAGGGCGATGCCCTGCGTCCAGAGCACCAGCCCGGTGAAGTTGCGTGCGAGCCAGGCCGCACCCCAGGCCGGCAGTAACAGGGTGGCCAGGGCAGCAGGAAGCCCCAGGACCATGCTCCCCAGCACGATAGCGGCGACCAGCCAGGCGATTTCGCCGAGATGCTGCCAGACAGCCGGCCTGCTGGCCGCCGACACATCCGGGGCGATCTGCGCATGCAGCCATACGCGGAGGAGCACCGGGACCATCAGGACGGTCAGCAGGCTAAGACCGATCGCCGCCCAGAGCTCATTGGGGCCGGCAAAGTAGAGCTGGCCTTCGGCCCAGGCAGCGGCCGCCAGGCTGGCCTGAGCAAAGTTGGCGGCCAGCAGCGTGACCGCCGCCAGGCCGGCGAGGAAAACGGCCAGGGGCAGGCGCTCCCGATCCCGGCTGCGCTGCAGCAGCACCATGATCCCGCCACCCAGCAGCAGCGCCACGGGCAGCACCGGCCAGTGCAGGACCGAGGCGAGAACCCCGCCCACCGCCGCCCATTGCCCCAGGGCCAGCGCCTGCCAGACGGAGCCGCGCAGGAAAAGGCCAGCCCCGGCGAGCGCCAGCACCATGGTGACCAGCACGCCGGCAATGAAGGGTGTCAGCAGCAGGTCACCCGGCATCCAGGTACTCCGCCAGTGGATGGTTCTCCAGGCCGAGCGCCTGCAGGAATTCATCGTCGTGGCTGGTGATCAGCAGGGTCGTCTCGGCTGGAACCGCCTTGATCAGTTCCACCGCGTCGGCACGGACCTCGGCATCCAGATGGTTGGCGGGTTCATCCAGCAGGATTAACCGCTGCGCCGACGGGTATTCTTCTCGGCTGGTCAGCACGGCGGCCAGACGCAGAAGTTGCCACTGACCGCCGCTCAGGCGGTCCAGCCGCCGATTCAGCAGGGCCCGAACGCCTTCATGTTCGGGTACGCGGGCCCCCATCGCGCGAAGCCAGTCGTCTCCAGACAGGGGCCAGGGCTGCGGGCGGGCGTGGTCCTGTGCCAGCAGGCTGGGGTGCGTACGAGGGGCGAGTTCAAAACGCCCGCCGTGAACGCGGGCCTGTCCGGTAATGGCTTTCAGCAGCAGCGACTTGCCCACCCCGTTGGGTCCGGTCAGGGCCCAGCGGGCACCTGCTGGGATCTCCAGGGACAAAGGCCCGATCACCGGACGGTCGAACCCCAGGAGGGCCGACTGGGTATGCAGGATGGGCGGGACTGGCTCGGGTGGCATGCAGGTTCGCGCGAATGGGGCGGTGGCCAATGATAACGGACCCGAAAAGCGCCTTTCCGGGTCCGTCGTGACAGCGACTTCTGCTTTCTTCAGCGCTGGGGCAGGGCCTGCGCCCAGGTGCTCATCAGCTCGAGGTAGCCGTCGAGGCCGGAGTCCGCCGGTGGATCCAGCGGTACGGCGTGCGTCGGCCAGCCCAGGTTCCGTTCCAGGAATTCGGCGCCGCGCGGTGGCTGGAACTCGGCGTACAGGACAGTGCCCTCGGTGCCTTCGAGATCATCCACGAGACTGCGCAGATGACGCGCGGTGGGCGGGATCCCAGGCGCTGGCTCCAAATAGCCCACGATCTCGACTGGCAACCACTCTTCCAGATAGTCGAGGTCCTCGTGGTAGACCACGATGCGCTGGTCTGGCTCCACACGCTCGGCCAGCTTCTCGGCGTGTTCACGCAGGCGTTCGGCGGCTGCCTCTGCGCGCTGCATGAAGGCTTCGGCGTGATTCGGGTGCAGCTCGCTCATGCGTTCGGCCAGCGCGAGCCCGATATCGGCCATGCGCAGGGGGTCGGCATTGAAATGCGGATTGCCCTCCTCGTGCACGTGGCCCATGTTCGGCCCGTCCATGGTGATGGAACGGCGCAGTTCGACCTTGTCGGCTGCGCGGAAGTGGCCCGGCTGCCCCGAGTTGATTGCGCGGTTGTTGGCGCCGCGCTGGGCGGCGGGCAGCCAGCCTTCCTCGAGGCCGGCCCCGATCTCCAGCAGCATGTCGGCCCGGCGCAGGGCGGCCATGAAGCTGGGGCGGGCGTCCAGGTAATGTGCATCGCGGTCCGGCGGCGCGAGCACACGGACGTCGGCCTCGTCACCACCGATCTCGCGGGCCAGGGCTCCTAGGCTGGAGGTGGTGGCCACGATGTTCAGTCCGGCGGCCGCGTGCGCGGGTAGCAGGATGAGGGCAAGTGCCGCCACCGAGGCAACGGCGGCGAGGGTCCGGGTGATCCGGGTGCGAGTCTTGCTAAAAGGCATGCGGGACTCCTGGTGATATCGGGGTACGGATAGGGCCGGCAGGGTGTTGAAGGTCCTGCCAGCCCTGAACAAGGCAAGGGTGATCAGAAGCGGTGGGCGCCGTGCGCGCCGAGCGCCACGTTCAGCTGCAGCATGAACTCCAGCCCGCGGTCGCGATCACCGTCCTCGTCGACGAAGTCGTTCTGCGACAGCTGCGCGCGCAGGAATACCGGCTCCACGGGGCGGAAGGTCACCTGGGCGGAGTGGCGGTAGCTCGTGCCGAACGAGGGTTCCGCAAAGTTGCGCTCGCTGCCTTCGTTCGTGGGCAGGCCGCGGTTGGTCAGGCCCAGGGCCTCGGAACGCAGGCCGGCCTCCCAGCGTGGTGCGAAGCCGTACACCCCCTGGATATAGAGACCATCCTGGCGCGCCTTGCCCCTACCCTGGGCGTTGCCGGCGATGGTGGTCTGGTCTTCGCGACGCTGGTAGTCGACGTCGATCTCGCGATAGAAGTACTCGCCCTGCAGCCGCCAGTCGCCGTGGCCGTAGGCGCGGCCCGAGCTGTACTTGTAGACGGCGTCCAGCCCTGCGAACCAGGCATCGCCATCCCATTCCTCCAGGCCCGAACCGTGTTCGGTCTCTTCCTGCCAGGTGCGGGCATAGCCACCGGAGATGCCGAACTGCATGGCATGATCCGGCCCCAGGTCGGGCCCGAACTTGGCGAAGGCAGTGATCAGACGCGGACCCGACACACTGGAGAACGAGGAGCGAATCTCGTCGCCGTCGTTGGTGGTATGCGAGCCGCCCGAGCCCTGATAGGGGATGAAGCTGTTGTCGCCCTGGAGGAGCTCCACCCCGAGTTTGGTGTAGGTCTCGGTCGGGGCGAGCCAGGTCGCCTGGACGCCCGTTTCCTGCAGGCCGTGGTCGCCAAACAGGTATTCGTTGACCAGCGGGCGGTCGACGAAATCCCAGTCGTGGCCGTGGCGGCTGTTGATGTAGCCGATGTCGGAGAAGAACTTGCCGGCCTTGATCTGGAAGCCGCCGGGCAGGGCCCGGGTGGTCAGGTAGGCCTCTTCGACGTCGAGGTGGTCCTCGTCGAACCCGAGCATCAGGAACCCGTCGAACAGGTCGCCGAGATTGGCCTCGAAGGCCAGTTCGTTGTGTCCGAGGTTGAAGCCATCGTCGAAGCCGCCGTGGTCATGGCCATCGCCGTGTCCATGGTCATGGCCGTCATCGAAGCCGGCCGGTTCGCTGATCCCGTGCGACATCTCGTTGTAGTAGATCCCTTCCAGGATCAGCGAGATGTCCAGCCCCCAGTTGCGTTCTCCCGCGCGGGTCTCCCACTGTTGGGCGGTGGCGCTGGCCGGCATGGCGAGCGCGAGGGCGGTCAGTCCGCCCAGGGCCGGGCGGAACAGGTTCGTGTGATTCGGCATGACGAGCTCCCGGAAACGAGCAGGCGCGCCGGGATTATTGGCACGCCTGAATTGTTATATCGTTACGTTCTGGTGAGAATGTTATGAGATAACATTTTACCGCGCAACCCCGTCACAGCTGCCCTGCGGCGCCAGGCAGGTCTACTAGGGTTTCTCAGGGATCCCGGCGCGTGCCAGCGCTTCGGCCCATGCCTCGAGCTTGGCCTCGAAGCTCCAGCGGGCGTTGGCCGGGCTGGTCGAGGGCAGGCGCAGGGCCTCGACGCCGAGTGCCCGGGTCTCGTGCAGGCGGCGAGCGCTCTCCGCGCCGTTGTGCAGGACGAGGCGCAGTTCCGGCGCTTCCCGGGTCAGCCGAGTGAGGTCATTGGGTGCGGCGGCACGGATGGCGCTGTCCAGGCTGCCCTCGCGCTGGCAGGTGCCGTAGACATCCCAGAGGCCGATGCGGTGTTCGAGCAGGCGGCGGATGCGCTCTGGGTATTCAAGATCGGGGAAGGGTTCGCCAAGGATGGCGGCCATGATCGGCCAGAACTGGTTGCGCGGGTTCGCGTAGTACGCCTGGGCCTGGAGGGAGGCCACCCCGGGGAAGCTGCCCAGCACGACGGCGCGGGTGTGGGCGTTCAGGACCGGTGGAAAGGCCTGAAGGTGAGCGGGCTCGGCCATCCCGGATCGGTCAGGCGTTGCGACAGTCCGCGCAGTGCCCGTGCAGCTCGACCATGCGCGAGTCGATGGCAAAGCCCTGGGCGGTGGCTTCGGCCTCGAGCGCCTGCGTGGCCGGGTCCGGTGTGTGGAATTCGGTGATCTGGCCACAGCCGTCGCAGATCATAAGAGCCGATTCATGGCGCTCGCCCGGGTGGGAGCAGGCCACGAAGCCGTTGAGGCTCTCGATGCGGTGGATCAGTCCCTGCTCCAGCAGGAAGGCCAGTGTCCGGTAGACCGTCGGCGGCTTGATGCTGTGGTCGTCCGAGGACAGGGCATGGATCAGGTCGTAGGCCTTGATCACGCCGTCGGTGCGCAGGATTTGTTCGAGGATGCGGCGGCGCTGCTCGGTCAACCGTGCCCCGCGCATGGCGCATACGCGCTCGGCATCCGCCAGGGCCTGTTCGATATCTGCCGGGCTGTGGGAGTGTGCGGTGGTCATGGGCCCTAGGATAGCGAAAAGTGGGGCGGGCCTCCCGGGGGTGCGACAAACTCGGGCCTGAGTCCGGGGAGCGGGAGCTTCCGGTCAGTGTTTCCCTAGCGCGCCTCCGTGACGGTCTGTCTGGTGCCTTCCGGGGGCAATTCCTCCGGGACGGCTTGCGGTGGGGACGCTTCCGTCGCCTCGGGGCGGGCGAAGACCTCGGCTGCCCAGTGGGCGCGCTGCTCGGGTGCCTCGGTGCCTTCGCGTCCGACCAGGTGGGCGTCGACGGCGAGCAGTCGGCTCTCGAGCCCCTCCCCATTGGCAATCTGGATAGCGAGCCCCGGGCGGGCATTGAGTTCGAGGATCAAGGGTCCGCGGTCCTGATCAATCACCACGTCGACACCCAGATACCCCAGCCTGCTGAGCTCGTAACATCCCGCCGCCAGTTGCATCAGGTCATCCCAGCCGGGGATTTTCAGACCCACGATGGTGTGCTCGGTGTCCGGGTGTTCCCAGACAGGGCGGTTGTACTGCACCCCGCCAATGGTTCTTCCGGATCCCAGATCGACGCCGGTGCCGACGGCACCTTGATGCAGGTTGGCCTTGCCGTCGGAATCCTGGGTGGGCATACGCATCATGGCCATGACCGGGTAGCCCCGGTAGACGACTGTCCGGATGTCGGGCACACCACGGTAGGTGACCTGATCGAAGGCGGACGAAAAGCGGACCCTCTGCTCGATCATCGCCATGTCCGGGCGGCCGCCCAGACTGTACATCCCGGACAGAATGTTGGAGCAGTGGTCATGCAGTTCGCTCAACTCTATCGTGCGCCCACTGGCGCGCTTCAGCCGATCTCCGCGCCATCCGTTGATCACCAGGATGCCGTCACCAGCAGCCCCATGCGCCGGTTTGATCACGAACCCGTCCGGGTAGGCGCGGAGCATCCGGTCGAGCTTGCGAATCTCGTGATGCGAGCGGACGACGCCGTAGAGCTCGGGTACTGACAACCCGGCCTCCAGGGCGAGGCGCTTGGTTTCGAGCTTGTCGTCCACGCGGGGATAGAAACGTCGCGGATTGTACTGGGCAATAAAGCGGGCATTGCGCGCGTTCATCCCGACGATGCCCTGCTCGCGTAGGGTCCGGGGCAGCACGAACCGCGGCAGCCAGCCCATGCTAGCGATTCTCCGTTCGGTTCGATGACTGCATGGCGTCCTGTATGCGGCCGAAGCGGAACAGCTCGCTCAGTCGGTAGCCCGTATAGCGCCCGAGCAGCAGGGTTATCGCCAGCAGTACCAGGAGCAGTTCGGGGAAGACGAACAGCAGGTGTTCCAGGTGGTAATTGGCCATCAGGCCATACGCGGCCGCCGCGACGACCAGGCTGCCGATACCCTGGGTAATCGCATCCGAGGGTCCGTGTTCCTCCCAGACTACCGACATGCGCTCGATGGTCATGGCGAGGATGACCATCGGGAACAGCGACAGTGCCAGCGCGCGTTCGAATCCGAGTTGGTGCGAAAGGATGCTGATCCCGAGCATCAGCATGATGACCACGCTGACGACGGCAGCCAGCCGGGGTACGAGCAGTAATCGCAGGTGTTCGAGATAGAAGCGTACGGCCAGGCCGAGCGACACAATCAGCGTAAACAGGATGATCCCGGCCAGCAGCTGTGTCTCGCGAAACGACAGCGCGATCAGTACCGGCATGAAGGTACCGAAAGTCTGGATCCCGATTACGTTGCGCAGGAACACGATAATCATGGCTCCCAGGGGCACCATGAGCAGCACGCGATAGGTGTTCTGGGTTCCCAGGGGAAGGTTCAGGGTGGAGAACTCCATGAACTGAGCGTTGACAGTCTCGCCGAATCGCTGCGCGGTGGTCAGGGCGTCCTGCACGCCTCGCGAGACGGCAAAGCGGACCTCTGCGTCGCGTCCGTTGGAGACCTCCAGCAGTGGTGTGGATCCATGGGCCCAGACGACTACGTCGTTGGGATATTCGATCTCGCCCGTTAGCGGGTGGATGGGAACCCATCGCCGTGTGTTGTGAACCTCGATCCAGGTTTCCGGGCGTATGTCTCGGCGGCCGTCGCGCAGATGCAGGGTCGTCACAATGCGCGCGGGGATTCGGGCAGTGGCCAGGAGCTCAATCAGGGTCTCACTGCGTCTCGCGCGATCGCCGTTGTCATCGGCGAATACCGCAGCATTCGACGCGGGCGCGGCGTGGGCGAGATCGTTCACCAGCACCGAGGCGAAGGTCTGGATATCGGACGAGCGACTGCGGACGTCCTCGATCAGTGCGTCCGCCGCGGAGCGGTAGGGCTCGGTCCATTCGGGGGATGCAACGGGGCCGGGGTAGTCGGCATCGGAACGGTCATCGCCGTCGCGGTAGAGGGTGGCGCGGTAGTACAGCACCTGCTCCCCGCTCGGCTGGCGTGTTGTCCATTGCGCGATTCGGTCATCCTGGCCACGCAGCGTGTTCAGGCCGTAGCCGCGCGAGACGAAGTTCTCGTCCAGGATGGCGAAATTGGGCAAGCGGTCCGGGATGCGCAGTTGCACATTGGCGGCACCGCCCGTGGGCTGATACCGGACCCGGGCCTCAACCTGCCAGGTCTCGGCCGATGCCCCGGGCATGACGGGCATGTCCAGCGCGATGACCTTGTAGGCGAAGATCCCGAGTCCGATCGTGCTCAACAGCACGATCAGAATCGGGAGATGAAAGCGTTTCACGAATCCTCGTCTCCGCAATCGGGCCGATGTGTATGTTCGGCCCCAGAGTCGACCAGAATATGTCCGGCGAGGTGGGTGCGGCCAATGAGGGCCTGATACGTGAGGTTAGTGCGGTCAATGAGGGTCGTGTCGCCCTTGATGCGCTGATCACCGATGCAGAACTCCATCGAGATCACCGGACGCTCCTGGCTTTCGCCACTGTGCTGGCGGATTCGGACGTTGCGTTCGATCGGGCGCTCGAGGGTGATGTAGGCATCTTCGTCATCCGGGTCGACGACGTCGAAACGGATCCACTCGTCGCCGTCGCGTTCGAACTTTTCCTTGTTGAGTGCGTTCAACGACGACGAAGTCGCGCCGGTGTCCAGGCGTGCCTCCAGCACAATGCCCTCGGCCGGGATCTTGACGTCTTCGACCGTGCCCAGAATGGCCAGCGAAGAGGGGTCGTCCTTGGCGTGAGCGGGGGCCAGGGCAAGGGTCAAGCCGAGCAGCGCTCCCCCGAGGGCGGTTTTCGTTAAGCTGGATGAAAGGGTTTGACGCATGGACACGTGGCCTCCTCAGGTATGGGGTCAAAAATAGATTCAGTCTATCCCAGTGGCGTCACTAACCCGTGTTAGACAGTTCACAAACCTTTTCTGGAGGCGCAATGCGCTGGGTAGTCGATCTCGACGATCTGAGTATGGACGATGTGGCCAAAGTGGGGGGCAAGAACGCCTCCCTGGGCGAGCTTTTGCGTGAGTTGGGGCGGGCGGGTGTGCGCGTGCCCGGCGGGTTCGCGACCACGGCCGACGCCTTCCGCGCGCATCTGGAGCACGAGAACCTCGCTGCCCGGATCAAGGAGCGCCTGGCCGATCTCGACATCAACGACATCGAGGCCCTGCGTGAGGCGGGGCGCGAGGTGCGTGGGTGGATCGAGGCGGCGCCACTGCCGGACGAACTGGAACAAGAGGTGCGCGAGCACTACGAAAAGCTGGGCGATGACGTGCCCGTCGCCGTGCGCTCGTCGGCCACGGCCGAGGACTTGCCCGAGGCCTCGTTTGCCGGGCAGCAGGAGACGTTTCTGAACGTGCGCGGTATCGATGCGCTGCTCGCCCGACTGCGCGAGTGCTTTGCCAGCCTCTACAACGACCGTGCGATTGCCTACCGCGTGCACAACAACTTCGCCCACGACGAGGTCGCCCTCAGCGCCGGGGTGCAGCGCATGGTGCGTTCCGATGTCGGCGCGAGCGGGGTGATCTTTACCCTCGATACCGAGAGCGGGTTCCGTGACGCGGTGTTTATCACCGGGGCCTGGGGGCTGGGCGAGACGGTCGTGCAGGGTGCGGTCAATCCGGACGAGTATCAGGTCTACAAGCCGGCCCTCGCGGCCGGCAAGCGGGCGATCATCGGCCGCACCCTCGGCACCAAGGCCATTCGCATGGTCCTGGACGAGGGCGGCACACGCACCGAAGACACACCGCGGGACCTGCGCGAGCGCTTCTGCCTCAGCGATGCCGATGCCGAGCAGCTGGGCCGCTTCGCGGTCGCGATCGAACAGCACTACGGCCGGCCCATGGATATCGAGTGGGCCCAGGACGGCGAGACCGGCGAGCTGTTCATCGTCCAGGCTCGCCCGGAGACGGTGGAGAGCCGCGTCGAGCTCGGTGCGGGAGAGCGCTACGAGCTGGCCCCGCACAGCGAGACGCCGCTGGTCACTGGAAGGGCGATCGGTTCGAAGGTCGGCGCCGGTGTCGTGCGCGTGCTGGATTCGCCGGATTCCATGCACACCATGGAGGAGGGCGACATCCTCGTGGCGGATATGACCGACCCGGACTGGGAACCGGTGATGAAGCGTGCCGCCGCGATCGTGACCAACCGCGGCGGGCGCACCTGCCACGCGGCGATCATCGCCCGCGAAATGGGGATCCCGGCGGTGGTCGGCTGCGCCGATGCGACCGAGGCGCTGTCCGATGGCATGGAGGCCACCGTCTCCTGTGCCGAGGGTGACGATGGCCATGTCTACGCCGGTCGGCTCGACTACTCGGTCAAGAAGACCGATGTCGGCGAGCTGCCGGAGCTGCCCGTTAAGCTGATGCTGAACGTCGCCAACCCGGGGCGTGCCTATGCCTTCTCGCAGCTGCCGCATGCCGGGATCGGGCTCGCGCGGCTGGAATTCATCATCAACGGCACCATCGGCGTCCATCCGCTGGCACTGCTGGACTATGCCGAGGACCCGGAGCGGCTGGATGCCGATGTGCAGGAGCGTATCGCCGAGCGCCTGCGCGGGTTCGACGACGGCCCGCGCGAGTACTTCGTGCGCAAGCTCTCCGAGGGCATCGCCACACTGGCGGCGGCCTTCGCCCCGGAGCCGGTGATCGTGCGCCTGTCGGACTTCAAGTCCAACGAATATGCCCATCTGATCGGGGGTTCGGGCTACGAGCCGGAGGAGGAGAACCCGATGCTCGGGTTCCGCGGCGCCTCGCGCTACCGCTCCGACACCTTCCGCCCCGCCTTTGCGATGGAGTGCGAGGCCCTGCGCCGCGTACGCGAAGAGATGGGGCTCGAGAACGTGCAGATCATGGTCCCGTTCGTGCGTACGCTGACCGAGGCCGAGGACGTGATTCGCGTGCTCGGCGAGGAGGGGCTGCGCCGGGGCGAGAATGGTCTGAAGGTCGTGATGATGTGCGAGATCCCGTCGAACGCCCTGTTGGCGGCGCGCTTCCTGGAGCACTTCGACGGCTTCTCGATCGGCTCCAACGACCTGACGCAGCTCACCCTGGGGGTCGATCGTGACTCCGGCCTGGTGGCGGATTCCTTCGACGAGCGCGACGATGCGGTAAAGGCGTTGCTGACCATGGCAATCCGCGCTGCGAAGGATGTCGACAAGTACGTCGGGATCTGCGGACAGGCCCCGTCCGACTACCCCGAGATGGCCGCGTGGCTGATGGACGAAGGCATCGATTCCTTGTCGTTGAACCCGGATGCGCTACTCTCCACCTGGGAGCAACTGGCGAAGGTGAGGGAATAGCTCATGGCGGATCCGAGCTGCCCGCAGGTATATCTGATCTCCGACGGGACCGGGATCACCGCGGAGACGCTGGCGCGCTCGCTGTTCACGCAGTTCCCGGACCTGGCCCCGGCCTGGCACCGGCTGCCTTTTGTGCAGACCCCGGGCCGGCTGTCCAGCGTGTTTGCGCGTGTCGAGGCCGGGCCGCAGCCGGCGGTGGTGGTGGCCACTCTGGCCAACGCCGACCTGCGCCAGGATCTGCGCCACAGCCCGGTTCCGGTTATCGACGTGTTCGGTGAGCAAGTCAGTCGACTGGAGGAGATTCTTGGCGTCCCGGCCCAATCGGTATCCGGACGCGCTCATGGCATGGGGGATGTGACGCGCTACGACCGACGCATCGAGGCCCTGAACTACACGTTGTCGCACGACGATGGCCTGTCCACCCAGGATTTGTCCGTGGCCGATGTGGTGCTGCTGGGCGCTTCGCGCTCGGGCAAGACGCCCACCAGTCTCTATCTGGCGATGAACTACGGTCTGTTCGCGGCGAACTATCCGCTGGTGCCCGAGGATCTGGGTCAGGACGACACGCCGCACATGCCGCGTAGCCTGCGCGGTCTTGGCCAGCGCATGGTCGGCCTGACCATTACCCCCCAGCGCCTGTCCCAGATCCGCGAGGGCCGCCGGCCAGGGAGTCAGTACGCAAGCCTCAACCAGTGTCGGGCGGAATGCACCGCGATTCAGGAGTTTCTCGAAACCTGGAGCATCCCTCACCTTGATGTCACCGAGTTGTCCATCGAGGAGATCGCGACCCAGGTGCGCGATACCCTGGACCGGGTTCAGGGTAACTGAGCGAGTCCCCGGAAGAACGCTGGATTCAGTCAGCGCCTCCCTTGGCATCCCGTCAGGCATGCCGGAGAATGTCGCGGACTTTCCGTCGAACTGCAGCAAGGAGCCCGCATGAACGCCGCCGGACCCGGACAAGAGATCGCCATCTTCCTGATCAGCGTCGTCTTCGGGATCTACATCATCCTGTTGATCCTGCGCACGATCTTCGGGCTGGTGCGGGCGGAATACCACAACCCGATCTCGCAGACGATCGTGATGCTGACCGACCCGCCGCTGCGCATCCTGCGACGGGTGATCCCCTCGGTCGGTCGGGTCGATCTGGCGGCGATCGTGCTGATTGTCGTGCTCAAGTGCGTCGAATTGTGGTTGCGTGCGGCGATCCTCGGGGCAGATGTGGGGCTTGGCGTGATCTTCTACGTCGCCATCCGCGAGGTCCTGACCACCGTGATCTGGGTGTTCATCATCGCCCTGATTGTCGAAGTCGTGATGAGCTGGATTCAGGCTGGCGGCGGTGGTGGGGGGCACAACCCCATCCTGCGACTGGTCGGCGATGTCAATCGACCCATTCTCGGGCCCCTTCGCCGGACCCTGCCGCGGGCCGGCGCGATTGATTTTTCCCCGATGGTCGCCCTGGTCGGGTTGTACATCTTGCTGATTCTCGTGCGCTCTTTTTGATCGAGATCATCCAGACCCGGAAACCCTCCTGTTTTGCCGGTTTCATCCGCACGAAAAGGCGCTAGACTCGAAGACAGGGTGTGGTGCCATCCGCCTTGGTGGTGGCCCCCCCTTATACCCTCAACGGCAGAGGAGTCAGCCATGGTAAAAGTGCATCGGGTCATCACCGGCTTCATCGTCGCCCTGGCGGCGGTTGTTCTCGGCAGCTCGATGGCGTCCGCCAACGAGGCGGAGTTTGATAACTACGTGGTCTACTACAACGTCATCAATACCACCTTCCTCTCCCCCGAGGTCGCTCAGGCTTACGATGTGCGCCGCAGCGCCAACCGCGCAATGGTCAACGTGACCGTGATGGAGCGCACCGATGACGGGCTGAAGGCCGTATCCGCGAATCTTAGCGGTACTGCGACCAACATGAACGACCAGATGCGCAATCTGCGCTTTCGGGAGATTCAGGATGGCGATGCCATCTATCAGCTTTCCGAGGTGACCGTTCGCCGCGGCGAGACCCTTGAGTTCGCGCTTGAGGTAACGCCGGAAGGCAGCGAGCGGGCCCTGCCCATCAGCTTCAGCCGTGAGTTCTTCGCCGACTGAACCATTGGTACCCCCGCCGGGAGGCGGGGGTTACATTACCAGCCGCAGTAGCATCCAGCCGCCGTAGAGCAGGATCGCGGTTCCCGCCAGGGCGCGAACCCAGCGCTGCTGAACAAACGCAGCCATGCGCGCCGCGAAGACTCCCATTAGCAGCAGGTTTGGCAGCGTACCCAGCGCGAAGGCCGCCATCAGCAGCGCACCTTCGGTGGCTCCGCCGGCGCTGAGCGACCAGGCCAGCACGCTGTAGACCAGCCCGCAGGGCAGCCAGCCCCACAGCCCGCCAACCAGAAGCGCCTGGCCGGCATGCCGCACCGGTAGCAATCGCCTTCCCAGCGGCTCGATACGACGCCACACCACGCCGCCGGCCTGTTCCAGGCGTGCGAGGACCGGCCACCAGCCGCCGATGTACAGCCCCAGCAGGATCAGGAAGGCTGCGGCAAACCCCTGCAGGATCGCCTGCCCGGCCGGCAGCCCCCCCAGCAGGATGGCACCCAGCCAGCCGGCGAGGGCCCCGGCGATCACATAGCTGCCCATGCGCCCGAGGTTGTAGGCCAGGAGCAGGTCAAACCCCGGACCCCGGCGGCCATGCCCGAGCGAGATCGCGCCCACGATGCCGCCGCACATCCCGAGGCAGTGAACGCCTCCCAGGATGCCCACCGCAAGGGCGGCAAGCAGTGTGCCCGGGTCACCCATCAGTTCCTCTTCCTGTCAGTCCGGGTCGGCGGCATCACCCAGGACCTCGTGCTTGGTGCGGATGAACGTCGAGTGCGGGACATACAGGAGATCGGCCAGGTGCCGGATCACGGCCTCCTGACGCTTGTGCAGGTCTTGATTGGCCCACGCGGCGCGCCACAGCGCGCGCATGATGTCAGCCTTCTGGCCGGCGTCGAAGGCCGCGTTGACCTCGCGCACCATCGGGTGGATCGACACGAGTTCGTCGCTCTTCTCGCGGGCGATCTCGAGCAGGCCGTCAGCGGTGTCCGCATCCAGTTCGAACAGCTCGATCAGGCTGGCGCGCACGGAGTCGAGTTCAACCTCGTGCAGTTCGAAATCGGCGCGGCAGACCTCCATGATCAGCGCGGCCGCCGCGCGCTCCAGGCGGTGTTCGTTGTCGCCGGATTCGTCGTCGCTCAGATCCGTGCGCATCAGGCGCTGCCAGTGGCGGCGCAGTTCGTCGATCATCGGGGCTCCTTTCTGCAGGCGGGTGCTTTGCGTATGGTGCCCGAATGCACGCTACGGACAAGTACACGGGCGAAGCGCCCCCCGATCTGCTCCTGCTGTCCGGCGGTATCGAGAGCAGCGCCCTGCTGGTGCAACAGCATGCGCAGGCCCGGTCGCTGCGCGCCCTGTGGGTGGATTATGGCCAGCGCAATGCCGAGCGCGAGCGGGCCGCGATCCGCGCCCTGGGCGCGGATTGTGGTGTCGAGCCCGTCGAGATGGATCTGCGCGCGTTGCGACAGGCGTTTGCCAGGCGTTCGGAGTGGGTCGCGCATGTGCCGCTGCCGCAGCGCAACCTGCTGGTGCTGGCGCTGGCGATCAATCTCGCCGAGCACCAGGGAGCGGGGCGCATCCTGCTGGCCCTCAATCGCGAGGACCAGGGGCATGGCCCGGGCTCGCGCCCTTCCTTTATCGGGCATCTCGCGACGCTGGCGGACGAGCTGGTACCGGGGCTGGCGATCGAGGCCCCGCTGATCGAGCGGTCCAAGGCCGAGATCATCCGCGACACCGATCCGCTGGGGATCGACTGGTCCCGCACCTGGAGCTGCCTTCTGGCACAATCACTTCACTGTGGACGCTGCCCGCAGTGCCAGGCGCGTCGCGCGGCCTTTGCCGCGGCGAGCGTGCCCGATCCGACCAGCTACCGCGAACCACCCCGATGACCGAGTCCGTTCTTCCCAAGCATGTGATCGAGCGCCTGGAGATCGCCATCCTCACGGGCGAGACCCTGCAGCTGAACTGGGCCGAGCCCGATTCCAGTCAGGCGTGGTGGGGCAAGGTGATCCCGCGCGAGGTCCGCGAGGCGGACGGGTATCACTGGCTGGACGGCGAGTGCGATGGCCGCGATGTACAGATCCGGCTGGATCTGATCCGCAACCTTCCGACTCCCGTCAAGTAGCGGGCCGTGACCGGCCCGGCAGCCCGGGCAGCAGGTCGGCCAGTGATTCCAGCAGCAGGAAATCCCGCGAGTCCATCGGCTCCCCGCGTTCGTCCGGGTAGCGCATGCCGCGCAGCTCGGACAGGCCCTGCAGCGCTGCGCTGGCCAGGGCCAGCAGGTTGTCGTCGACCAGCAGTGTGCGGGCCGGATTGTAGGGGGCCACGCGCTGCAGGCGTTCCCAGAAGTCGGTGTCCTCCTTGGCACACTCGAGATCGTGGGCAGAGACGATTGTGTCCAGGTGGTCCCCGATCCGCGTGAGTTGGTGCTTGAAGTTGTAGACCTTCGGATGGGCGTTGGTCACCAGGACGCGTCGACGACCGCTACGCTGCAGGGCGTCCAGCAGGGCCTCGGCATGCGGCTTGATCGTGACGTGGTGGGCCAGTTCGCGCTTCAGCCCCAGCACGTCGAGCCCGGTGAAGCGGGTCCAGTGGTCCACGCAGTACCATTCGAGCTTGCCGCGCACGCGCTGCATCTCGTCTTCCAGGCGCCGGCGGGCGCACTCCGGGTCGTCCGGCTGGCAGCGGATGTACTCGGCGGGGATCAGCTCGCGCCAGAAGCGGTTGTCAAAGTGCAGATCGAGCAGCGTGCCGTCCATGTCGAACAGCACCGTGTCGATGTGCGACCAGTCGACATGCACCGATGATTCCTGCGGATTCGGATTTTTTTCGGGGTTTTTGGGGTCCACAGCGAACGGAACCTCAAAGAGGGTGAATTGCGATGGCCTCCATAGTACCCGAATACCGTCTGACCCCCGGTCCCCTGTTTTTGGCGCTGGCCTCTCTGGCGCTGCTGCCGCTTTCCGCACAGGCGATGGATCCGGACGACCCCGATTACGACCCCTTTGAGGACGACAGCCTGTGGGGCGAGACCGTGTCGCCGGACGAGACCCAGACGACCAGCCCCGATCTCAAGTTCCTGACCGAGGAGCCAGAGAAGGTTCCCCATCACCACCAGAATCAGATCACGCTGAGCCAGTCTTCGCTGGAGGACGGCTGGGTGGAATTACGCCAGTGCCATAACGACATTACGCCGATCCGGCGCATGGTGATTGTATACAATGAGGAGCGAATCGATGACCTTCAGGTCGAATCCACAACGAATATCGACCGCGCCGAGGCGCTGGGTGATCGCGTCGATCTGCGCGGAGTGGAGAAGGGCTCCGAGGTCTGCATCACGGCGCGCATGCGCGTGATCGAACATGAGGGGGATGGCATCTACAAGATGGAGAACGGTCCGTTCGTGCGGCGTTTTCTCGACGGCTATTTCCCCATGCGGGTGACCATGGCCGTGAACTGGGGTGACCTGGATCTGCGTCTCGAGGACACCCGGCCCGAGGCTCAGGACGGTTTCGAGGTCGTCGAGTCCGATCATGGCATCATCCTCGACACCCTGTTCGAGGGCGAGCTGAGAACCCAGGTACGCCTGCGCAACGCCGAATGAAGGACGCATGAGTCGAGACAAACCGGATGTCCAGAGTCGTCGCACGGTCGCCCGTAGTCGGCTTTTCGAGGTCGAGGAGCTGGATCTTGAGTTCAGCAACGGGGCACGTACCTGCTTTGAACGCCTGATCAGTCGAGGATACGGCTCGGTCATCGTCGCCCCGGTGCAGGCCGATCGAACCGTGTTGCTGATCCGCGAATACGCGGCCGGTACCCACCGCTACGAACTCGGACTGCCCAAGGGCCGCATCGAGGCACGCGAAGACATTCTGGTCGCCGCTAACCGCGAGATCATGGAGGAGGTCGGGTATGGCGGTCACCGCCTGACCCACCTCGGCGCGTTGACCGTCGCGCCCGGCTACATGTCGCACGAGACGCACCTCATTGTCGCGGAGGACCTCTACCCCCAGCGCGCAGAGGGTGACGAGCCGGAGGCCATCGATGTCGTCCCCTGGTCACTGGACCGGCTGGGTGAACTGGTCGCCCGTGAGGATTGCACCGAGGCGCGCTCTATCGCGGCGCTCTACATGGTGCGTGATTTTCTCGACGCCTGAGCCGGGTTCTGCCAAGGTACGCGCATCCCGTACCACCCGACAGAAAGGATCCCCAATGATCGAACCGCCCAGGGACGCGGCCCTGACCGCCCTGATGCAGGAAGTGGGTGGTCTGGCCGAGGATGCTGGCCGTGCCATCCTCGAGATCTACGAGACCCGCTTCGCGGTCACCGAGAAGGATGACCGTTCCCCGTTGACCGAGGCCGACCTGGCCGCGCACCGCGTGATCGCACAGGGGCTGCGCGAAATTGCGCCGGAGTGGCCGGTGCTGTCCGAGGAGGGGCAGGATGTCCCGTTCGAGCGCCGCCAGCAGTGGCGGACCTACTGGCTGATCGATCCCCTCGATGGTACCCGCGAGTTCGTGAAGCGCACGGGCGAGTTCACGGTCAATATCGCTCTGATTCATGAGCACGAGCCGCTGATGGGGGTGGTCTGGAGCCCGGTCCTGCAGCGGCTGTACGCAGGCCACGCCGGGGGCGGCGCCATCCGGCGTGATGGTTCGGAGGCCCCGCGCACCATCGAAGTGGCGCGCGACCGTATCGACACCGAGCACCCGCTGGTGGCAGGCAGTCGTTCGCACGGGGCCGAGCGGCTGAATGCCGTGCTCGAACGCCTGGGGCCGCACGACCTGGTGAGTCTGGGCAGCTCGATGAAGCTATGCATGGTGGCCGAGGGGGCCGCGGACATCTATCCGCGGCTGGGGCCTACCAGCGAGTGGGATACCGCGGCGGCGCACGCGGTAGTGCGGGCCGCGGGCGGGCATGTGACGGACCTCCGCGGGCAGGAGCTTCGCTACAACACCAAGGAGAGCATGCTCAATCCCGAGTTTCTGGTCTGCGCCGGCAATCCGGCGCGCTGGCTGCGCCGCCTCGGCCTCCCCGACGACTAGCCTTCTCCCGCCCACCAGCTAGCGGGCCTTGATGTGCCCTGGTTGGCCCTCAGCGTCGCTGAGGCTGGGCTTGGTTCGGCCTCTGGAGTTTACGGTGCCTTCGGTCCACCGCCTGCCAAGCGCTCACTCGCGAGCGCACCGCGAGATACTTTCTTGCTTGCCCAAGAAAGTACCCGTCGAGGCGCACCCGGATTCCGCCCGGGGACCTTGCTCCAGGGCCCTCGGGCCGGCGGCGCTGAAACTCGCTGCGCTACGCTCCGCTCAGACAGTCAGCGCCCCCGTTTTTATTGTGAATCGTCCGTCCCGAGGACCCTTCCGCAAGGGGCTTCATACGGGGGGATAAGGTCAAAACAGAAGGTCTCCCCGCGCTTGTGCTTAGCTCCAACGCCGTAGAGTGCGGTTGAGCGCAGCGAAACGCACCGTTCCGACGTCGGGGCAATCCTGATGCGATTCGCTACGCTCATCGGCATCCTGCCTATCCCCCGGCGCCCGCTTGCGGGCGCGGCACGCCATGGCCGTAGGCCGCGCGTGCCGATGATGTCCGAAGACCTAGCCTCCACCCATAAGCACAATCGCCGGGACAGCCGTTGTCTTGACCTTCACCCCCGTTGTCGTCGCGCCGAGTGGAGAGGGTTTTCGCGGGAAGAGAGGCGCTGACTGTCTGAGCGGAGCGTAGCGCAGCGAGTTTCAGCGCCGCCCGCGAAAAGCCTCGGAGCGAGGGAAACCCCGGCCCGCACAGCGGGCCGGGGTCGCGGCAGTCGGGCGTGTTTCTTGGGTACTTCTTTGCACGAGCAAAGAAGTACCTCGCGGCGCGCTCGCGAGTGAGCGCTTGGCAGTATGCGGACCGAAGGCACCGTAAACACCGGATGATGAACCAAGCCCAGCCTGAAAAGCGGTGGCGCGGAGCGCTCTACTGTCCGAGTTCGCGCGAGCGCTCGGCCGCTGCCGCCATCGCGCGGCGCATAAGTCCGCGCAGGTCGCCGTCCTCCAGCACCTGCAGGGCCCGCTCGGTGGTGCCGCCCGGTGACGTCACGCGGTGACGCAGTTCGGCGGGTGGCTCGTCGCTTTCGGCGGCCAGCCGGGTCGCACCCGCCAGTGTGCCGAGGGTCAACTCCAGGGCGGTGTCGGGTGGCAGCCCGAGCGACTGCGCGGCGTCCTGCATCGCCTCGATCATCATGAAGACGTAGGCCGGGCCGCTGCCCGAGGTCGCCGTGACCGCGTGCATCAGCTCCTCGTCCGCTACCGGGATCGCCCGCCCCACTGACTCCAGCAGGCGATTGGCGGTGTCACGGTCCTCGGCGGTGGCCGTGGGGGCGGCGAACAGGCCGGTCACGCCGGCGCCGACCAGGGCCGGTGTATTGGGCATGGCGCGCACGAGGCGAGTGTCGTCACCGAGCCAGCCGGCCAGTTGGGCCGTCGTTATGCCGGCGGCTACCGAGATCACCAGGGGTTGCCCGCGGGCGACTGCCTCGCGCAGCGTGGGAGCCAGGTCCGGCAGGGTCTGTGGCTTGACCGCGAGCACCAGCGTGGCGCTGCCCTCGGCGAGCGTCTCGGGGTTCGCGGCCTGCAGCCCGGGATAGCGGGCCTGGAGATCGCGCACGCGTTCGGCGCTCTTGTCGGCGATCGCGATGCGTTCGGCATCGTGGCCGGACTGGACCAGCCCCTGCAGCAGGGCTTCCCCCATGTTGCCGGCGCCGACAAAGCCGACTTCGAAGCGATGTTCCGTCATGCGGACTCCTGTGTTGATGGGTTACTGGCTGGCGCCGCTCGTGGGCCAAACAAGGCGGTGCCAATGCGAATCACAGTGGCACCCTCGAGAATTGCGGCCTCAAGATCGCCCGACATGCCCATGGACAGGGTGTCCAGGGAGTGCCCCCGCGCATTGAGTTCGTCCTGCAGCTGGCGCAGCCGGGCAAACGGCTGACGCTGGCACTCGCGATCACTTTCCGCGGCCGGCAGGGTCATCAGGCCGCGCAGCGTCAGCCCGGGCAGGTTCGCGACGGTGTCGGCCAGCGCGGCGGCGGCCTCCGGAGGGACACCCGCCTTCTGGCTCTCGTCCGAGACATTGATCTGCAGGCAGACCTGCAAGGGCGGCAGGTCTGCCGGGCGCTGTTCCGACAGGCGGCGGGCAATGCGCTCGCGGTCGATGGTGTGTACCCAGTGAGCGCGCTCGGCGACCGGGCGGGTCTTGTTGCTCTGCAGCGCGCCGATGTAGTGCCACTCGAGCCCCAGGGGCTCCGGGCCGGTCTCGAGTGCGTCGAACTTGTCGACCAGTTCCTGCACATAGTTCTCGCCGAACGCTGTCTGTCCGAGGGTGTGCAGCGCGCGGATGTCGTCGGCCGCACGGGTCTTGGATACGGCCAGCAGCTGCACCGTGTCGGGGTCGCGTCCGGCCTGCTCGCAGGCATGAACCATGCGTTCGCGAACGGCCTTCAGTGCGTGGTCTGGTGCGCTCATGGCCCTATGATATAGTCCGATGAAACGTAAGGGCACCGCCGTCAGGCGGGTGGTGTCCGCCACACGCTGGGGGGCCCGGCAGGGCGCCGCCCGGGATGGGGCGCTGGGGCTGGCGGCCTGTCTCCGGCTGGACAGGGGGATGCATGGATATCACGCAGCTGCTGGCCTTTTCGGTCAAGAACGGGGCCTCGGATCTGCACATCTCGGCGGGCATGCCGCCGATGGTGCGCATCGACGGCGATATGCGCCGCGTGAATGTGCCGGTCATGGACCACAAGGAGGTCCAGGGCCTGATCTACGACATCATGAACGACCGCCAGCGCAAGGACTACGAGGAGTTCCTGGAGACGGACTTCTCGTTCGAGGTCTCGGGGCTGGCGCGTTTTCGTGTCAACGCGTTCAACCAGGACCGGGGCGCTGCGGCGGTCTTTCGTACCATTCCCTCCAAGGTGCTCACGCTGGAAGAACTGGCGGCACCGCGTATCTTCGAGGAGATCGCCAACTATCCGCGTGGCATTGTGCTGGTGACCGGCCCGACCGGTTCGGGCAAGTCGACCACGCTGGCGGGCATGGTCAACCACCGCAACGAAAACGATTACGGGCACATCCTGACGATCGAGGACCCGATCGAATTCGTGCACGAATCGAAGAAGTCGCTGGTGAACCAGCGCGAAGTGCACCGCGATACCCATGGCTTTTCCGAGGCGCTGCGTTCGGCCCTGCGCGAGGATCCCGACACCATCCTGGTCGGCGAGCTGCGTGATCTCGAGACGATCCGCCTTGCGCTGACTGCGGCCGAGACCGGTCACCTGGTCTTTGGAACCCTGCATACCAGTTCCGCCGCCAAGACGATCGACCGTATTGTTGATGTGTTCCCGGCGGCCGAGAAGGACATGGTGCGAGCGATGCTGTCCGAGTCGTTGCGCGCGGTGATTGCGCAGACCCTGATGAAGAAGATTGGGGGTGGTCGTGTCGCGGCGCACGAGATCATGCTTGGAACACCGGCCATTCGAAACCTGATCCGCGAGAACAAAATCGCGCAAATGTACTCGACTATCCAGACCAGTGCCGGAACCGGTATGCAGACCCTCGACCAGTGCCTGAAGGACATGCTGGCCCAGGGCGTGATCAGTCGCGACGACGCCAAGCGCAAGGCCTCCAACCCGGATTCGTTCTGAGCCCCCATCCCGGGTTGGGGATCTGACAACGGGAGAAGCACCATGGATCGTGACAAGGCGATCAAGTACATGCATGACCTGCTGCGGGCCCTGGTGGACCGTGGTGGCTCGGACCTGTTCATCACCGTCGGCATGCCCCCGGCGGCGAAGATCGACGGTCGTGTGGTGCCGATGACGGAGCAGAAACTCACACCGTCGCACACCCAGGCACTGGTGCGTGCGTTGATGAACGACAAGCAGTCGGCGGAGTTCGAGCGACACCAGGAGTGCAACTTCGCGATTGGCTTGCAGGGGGTCTCGCGTTTTCGCGTGAATGTGTTCACCCAGCGTGGCAGCCCCGGAATGGTGCTGCGTACGATCAACTCGGTGATTCCTAGATTCGAGGACATCCAGATGCCCCCGCAGCTGGAGGAGATCACCCAGGAGCGCCGAGGCCTGGTGATCTTTGTCGGCGGCACCGGCTCGGGGAAGTCGACCTCGCTGGCCGCCATGATCGGTTATCGCAACCGCACCTCCGCGGATCACATTGTCACTATCGAGGACCCGATCGAGTTCGTCCACGAGCATGACAAGAGCATCATCACCCAGCGCGAGGTGGGCGTGGACACCGAGGGTTACGAGATCGCGCTGAAGAACACCCTGCGCCAGGCGCCGGATGTCATCCTGATTGGCGAGATCCGCGACCGCGAGACGATGGATTATGCCATCGCCTTTGCCGAGACCGGGCACCTGTGCCTGTCCACCCTGCATGCCAACAGCACCAACCAGGCGCTGGACCGCATCATCAACTTCTTCCCCGAGGACCGGCGCGAACAACTGCTGATGGATCTGTCGCTGAACCTGAAAGCGGTGATCTCGCAGCGCCTGGTGCGGCAGGAACATGGCGAGGGCCGCGTGCCGGCGGTGGAGATCCTGATCAACACCCCGCTGATGGCCGATCTGATGCTGAAGGGTGCGGTGCACGAGATGAAGGAACTGATGTCGCGCTCCCGCGAGCAGGGCATGCAGACCTTTGACCAGGCACTGTTCGACCTCTACGAGACCCGCAAGATTAGTTACGAGGAGGCCCTGCGCAACGCCGATTCGGTGAACGACCTGCGCCTGCGTATCAAGCTCGATTCACGGCGTGCACAGGACGATGGTGCTCCGGCGGTGTCCGACGAGGGCGAGGGTCTGGCGGTGGACGAACGTCCAGAGGACTACAGCGTCCGCTGACGGCCTGCGCCGACCGGGAGATCACTAATGAGCCAGATGCAGATCGAACCGTACCTGAGTCTGATGGCGCAGAAGAGGGCCTCGGATCTGTTTTTCGTGACCGGTGCGCCCGCGAGTATCAAGGTCGACGGGATCCTGCAGCCGATCTCGCGCAAGGCCCTTGCCCCCGGTCAGGCGGAGGCCATCGCGCGCGAGATGATGAACGAGCACCAGGCCGAGATCTTCGACCGCGAGACGGCGGTCAACTTCGGCATTTCGCGCTCCGGGCTGGGACGCTTTCGCGTGAACGTCTATCGCCAGCGCAGCGAGGTTGCGATGGTGATCCGCTTTATCCGCATGTCCATTCCGACCATCGAACAACTCGGGCTGCCCGCAGTCTTGCAGGAGTTTGTCGCGCACCAGGATGGGCTGATCCTGATCGTCGGCGCCACCGGGACGGGGAAATCCACCACGCTGGCTTCGATGATCGATCATCGCAATACGCATTCCAGCGGTCACATCCTCACTGTCGAGGACCCGATCGAGTTTCTCTTTACACACAAGCGTTCGATCGTCGGGCAGCGTGAGGTGGGGATCGACACGCCGAGCTATGATCACGCCCTGCAGGAGGGTATGCGCGAGGCCCCGGACGTGATCATGATTGGCGAGGTGCGTTCGCGCGAGACTATGCGCGCGGCGCTGACCTATGCCGACACCGGCCACCTCGTACTGACGACCCTGCACGCGACCAATGCCAGTCAGGCCCTGGATCGCGTGATCAACCTGTTCCCCGAAGACAACCGTTCGCAGATCCTCTCGGATCTGTCGCTGAACCTGCGCGCGATCATCGCCCAGCGGCTGTTGCAGACCAAGGACGGGCAGCGTGTGGCCGCGCTGGAAATCATGGTGAACACGCCGTATATCGCCGAACTGATCCGTGACGAGAAGATCAGCGAGATCAAGGAGATCATGGCCAAGGGCAGCTCGGTGGGTATGCAGACCTTCGATCAGGCCATCGTCAAGCTGTTCAAGGGCGGCCGGGTCATGCTGGACGAGGCCCTGAACAAGGCGGATTCGCGCGCCGATCTTGAATGGCGCCTCAACTTCGGTGGCGGCGTCTCCGCAGCCGACGAGGCCGAGGAAGACCTTCAACTCCCCGAGCGGTAGGATGCGCTGAGCGAAGCGAACCGCATCACCCTCCGTTCCTGCAACTCAGACTCCGGATCGTCTCCGTGAGCTTTACGGGGTGAAGGTCTCGGTCGGGGTTCGCCCCTCAGGCCCGCGCCGGCTCCGGGAATACGTCGGCGGCGGCGAATACCGGGCCATCCACGCAGACTCGCTTCATCGCGACTCCGTCGGGGGAGCGCACCGGTACCGTGCAGCCGGCGCAGCCGCCCACCGCGCAGGCCATGAATTCCTCCAACGAAACCTGACAGGGCAGGCCGAACTCTGCCGCCAGTTCCGCGCAGGCCTCGAGCATCGGGTGCGGGCCGCAGGCATAGAGCTCGACCTGATCACGTTCCGCAGGCGAGAGCGTCTTGAGCCAGGCCCGGCCAAGATCGGTCACGAAGCCGTCGTGGGCGCCGGGGATACCGGCCTTCGAGGTCAGGCGGCAGGCCACGCCCCAGTCCTCCAGCAGCGGCAGGGTCGCGATCGCCCCGTCCGGCAGCCCTGGCCAGAGGATTTCCGAGGGTTTGGCGCGAAACGGGAACGGCACCTCGGAGCCTAGGATCGCGCGGGTCTGGCCCGCCTCGCCCTGGCGGCGCAGGTGGTCGGCCAGAAAGATCATTGGAGGGATGCCGACGCCCCCTCCGAGCAGCAGCCGCAGCGGGCGTTCGGGATTCAGCCGGAACGGGACCCCGATCGGCCCCAGCACACTCAGAGAGTCGCCCACCGGTTGCTGCGAGAGCGCCCGTGTGCCGTCGCCCACCACCTTGTAGAGGAACTCGACCCATCCGGCGTCGCGGTCGACCCGCTGGATCGACAGGGGGCGCCGCATCGGCAGATTCGGCGAACACTGGATGTGGGCAAACTGCCCGGGCGCGGCATGGCGCGCGCATTCGGGCGCCTCGACGCGCAGGATCCACTGCTCGGCCCCGGCATCCTGGTGGTCCAGTATGCGGGCGGCCTCCTGGAAGATTGTGCCGCGGTGGGGGCGTTCGGTGCCGGTGGCGGTCATGCGTTGTCCTTAGGGAAACACTGGATAATGTACACGCTCGCGCTCGAGTCGCTTTTGCGTGCGAACAAGGCGCGGTGACTGCCGTGCAGTGACTCTGCACAAGGGAGCCGCAACGCCGTGCGCATGCAAAAGCGGCCGAGCCCCTGCTGTAATGGCTTGTGGGGTTGGCACCCCAGGTTCCCCGATCCAGCGTTGCGCCGCTTGCGGGTAGAACCACTACCCGCTGCGCGACGCGCCTTGTCTCGGAAAACCTGGGGTGCCAACGCGAGCGTGTACATTATTCAGTGTTTCCCTCAGTGGGCTGAGTCCAGGCCGGACGGCCCGCCACCCAGGTCTCGCGGACCTGGCCGGAGAAGGTCCAGCCGAAAAACGGCGAGTTGCGCCCGGTGCTCAGCCAGTCCTGCTTTCGCATCTCGTGCAGTGCGGCGGGATCGTACAGCACGAAATCGGCGCGCGCACCGGCGCCCAGACGGCCCTGTTCGAACCCAAGGATTTCCGCGGGTCCGGACGTCACGCGCGCCAGCGCCTCGCCCAAACTCAGCAGACCATCCTCGACCAGGCGCAGGGTCAGGGGGAGCAGGGTCTCCAGGGCCGAGATCCCGGGCTCGGTCCCCGCAAACGGCCCGAGTTTGGCGTCCGCCTCATGCGGCTGGTGGTCCGAGCAAATGGCGCTGATCTCGCCGCGCGCGACGGCCGCGCGCAGACCGTCACGGTCGCGCTGGGCACGCAGCGGCGGGATCACATGGCCGTTCGGGTCATACTCGGCCACATCGACCTCGGTCAGGAACAGCTGGTGGGCGGCGACATCGGCGGTGACCGGCAGGCCCTCGGCGCGTGCCTTGGCGATCATCTCGGCCCCGCGGCGCGTCGACAGCCGCGCGACGTGCACGCGTGCCCCGGTCTGTTCGACCAGGGCCAGGATGGCGCCCAGTGCGGCGGTTTCGGCCGCCTCCGGGATGCCCGACAGGCCCAGGCGCGTGGAGACCGCACCCTCGTGCATGCAGCCCGACCCGGTCAGCGACAGGTCCTGGGCGGGCAGTACGATCGTCAGACCGAAAGTGGTCGCATATTCCAGGGCTCGGCGCAGCACCAGCAGGCTGGCCAGCGGCCTGTGGGCGTTGCTCACACCGCGGGCCCCCGCCTGCTGCAGCGCCGCCATCTCGGCAAGCTGCTGGCCCTCCAGACGTTGTGTGAGGGCACCGAGGGTATAGACCCGCACCCCGCAGGCCTGCCGCGCGCGGCGCGCGATTAGCTCGATCTCGGCCGGGGAGTCGATCGGTGGATCGGTATCCGGGGGAATCACGACGCTGGTGATGCCCCCGCGCGCGGCGGCCAGCGTCTCGCTGGCGATGGTGGCCTTGTGCTCCTCGCCGGGCTCGCGCATGCGCGCGGACAGGTCGATCAGGCCGGGGAACACCCAAAGCCCGGTGCCATCGATGCGCCGGCGCGGTTCGAAGCCGTCCGGTATCTGGCCCCGTGCGAGAATCTCGGCGCCCTGCAGGCAGAGCGCCCCGACTTCGTCGTAGTCGTCCGCCGGGTCGATAATCCGGACGTTCTCGATCAGCACACTCACGACTGATGCGCCCCCATCACCATGGACATCACGGCCTGGCGGACCGAGATGCCGTAGGTCACCTGTTGCAGGATCACCGAGTGCGGGCCGTCCGCCACGGCGGACTCGATCTCCACGCCGCGGTTGGCCGGGCCCGGGTGCATCACCAGGCAGGTGGGATGGGCCAGTTGCAGGCGCCGCGAGGTCAGGCCGAACAGCTGGTAGTACTCGTGTTCGGAGGGCAGGTGGGCGTTCTCCATGCGTTCGCGCTGCAGGCGCAGCATGATGATTACGTCGACATCCTTCAGACCTGCGTCGAGGTCGTTGTAGACGTGCACGCCGAGCTGGTCGACATCCGCCGGCAGCAGTGAGCAGGGCGCGACCACGCGCACCTCGCCGGTCTGCAGGATGTTGAGCGCGTGGATCTGCGAGCGCGCGACGCGCGAGTGCAGGATGTCACCGACGATCGCGACCTTCAGCTTGGTGAAGTCGCCCTTGTGCCGGCGGATGGTGAACATGTCCAGCAGGGCCTGGGTGGGGTGCGCGTGGCGGCCGTCGCCGGCATTGAGCACGCTGATGCCCGGGGCGACATGGCGGGCGATGAAATGCGCGGTTCCGCTCTCCTCGTGGCGCACAACAAACATGTCCACGTTCATCGCCTCGAGGTTGCGCAGGGTGTCCAGCAGGCTCTCGCCCTTGACCGCCGAGGAGGTGCTGATGTTGATGTTGAGTACGTCCGCGGACAGGCGCTTGGCGGCCAGTTCGAAGGTGGTGCGGGTGCGGGTGCTGGCCTCGAAGAACAGATTGACGATGGTCTTGCCGCGCAGCAGCGGCACCTTCTTGACCGCCTTTTCGTTCATGTTCGCGAACGACTCGGCGGTATCCAGGATCTCGTTCAGGAGGTCGCGGTTGAGGCCCTCGATGGTGAGCAGGTGGCGCAGCTGGCCGTCATCGGTCAGCTGCAGGCGATTGGGCAACGGGCCCGGCTCCGGCAGGCGGGCAGCGCCGGCCAGGGACGGGGTGACCACGGCATCGCTCATGCGTCGGCGTCTCCATCGCTCTCGAGGGTGACGCGCTCCAGGCGCAGGGGTTCGGGGCCTCGCAGCTTGATCTGTTCCCGGTCGCCCAGTTCCATGTGTTCCCCGACGATCGCGGCGGAAATGGGCAGCTCGCGCCCATCGCGCTCGACCAGCACGGCGAGGGTGACCGAGGCAGGACGCCCGTAGTCGAACAGTTCATTCAGGGCGGCGCGTATTGTACGCCCGGTGTACAGCACGTCATCCACCAGGAGGACGTGCACGCCGTCCAGGTCCTCCGGCAGCTCGGACGGGCGGACCTGCGGATGCATGCCGATGCGCGAGAAGTCGTCGCGGTAGAAGCTGATATCCAGCTTGCCCAGCGGCCTTTCCACCCCGAGGCGTTCGCGCAGGTGCTCGGCGATCCAGACACCGCCAGAGTGGATGCCGACCACCATCGGGTTGTCCATGTCGTGTCTGGCCAGGTACTGGCGCGCCTGTTCGGCCATGCGGTCGAGCAGGGTTGGGACGTCCGGCGTCATCATGCGTTCTCCTGAAACCAGCCTTCTAGGATGACCGCGGCAGCGTGGGCGTCCAGCCCCGGGTCGTGGCGTCCCCGCCCGCTGCGCTCGCGGGCCAGGTGCGATGTCAGATGCTCGTCGTACCAGTATACCGGCTGGTCGTAGCGTGCTTCGAGGGCCGCCCCGAATGCGCGGATCCGTTTGGCCAGCGGGGTGGGTTTCCCGTCCGCCTGGGTGGGCCAGCCGACCACAAAGCCCTCGGGCGCCCACTCGCTTACCAGGCTGTCGATCACGGGCCACAGCTCCGGTGAGTCGGTGTTGAGCGTGCGCAGTCCGCGCGCCGCGCCGGTGAGTTCCTCGCCCACCGCGATCCCGATCCGTCGGCGGCCGTAGTCGAAGGCCAGAAGCCCCATCGCGTTGCCTCGGCCCGCCTCAGGCGTGGCCGGGCGCTGAACTGATCAGGTTGACGTCGATCCCGATCAACTGCGCGGCCGCGGCCCAGCGCTCGGCGCTGGGGTGGTCGAACAGGATGTCGGCATGGGCGCGGGTGGTGAGCCAGACGTTCTCGGCCAGCTCGCTCTCGAGCTGGCCCGGCCCCCAGCCGGCGTGTCCCAGGGCAATGAGGACGCGGCTTGGGCCGCGGCCCTCGTTGATGGCCTCCAGGATGTCGCGCGAGGTGGTCAGCACGATGGAGTCGGTGATGGGCTGGCTGCCTCGCCACTCGGGCTTTCCAGTGTGCAGCACGAAGCCGTGCTCGGGCTGGACCGGGCCGCCCCGGTAGACCGGGATCTCCGGCAGCTCGTCGCGCGGTTCGAGATCGACGTGCTGCAGCAGGTCGCGCAGCGACAGCTCGGTCGGCTGGTTGATCACGAGGCCCAAAGCCCCTTCGGCGTCGTGATCGCAGATATAGGTGACCGCATGGCTGAAGTAGCCATCGTTCAGGCTCGGCATGGCGATCAGGAAGTGGTCGCGCAGGCTGGCCGCGCTCGAGCTGGAAGGGGCTTGCGTCATGTGTTCAGTATCGGCGCTGCTCCGTTATGCCGCAAGGAACCCGGCCCCGGTACCAGTCGCATCGCTGCTAGGGAAACACTGGTTAATGTACACGCTCGTGTTGGCACCCCAGGTTCTCCGAGACAAGGCGCGGTGCGCAGCCGGTAGTGGTTCTACCGGCCCGTTTTTGACGGATGCGGGCCGCAACGCAGGATCGGGGAGCCTGGGGTGCCAACCCCACACCCCATTGAATGCCGGGGCTCGGCCGCTTTTGCGCGGGAATGGCGTTGCGGCTCCCTTGTGTAGAATGACTGCACGGCAGTCACCGCGCCTTGTTCACACGCAAAAGCGACTCGAGCACGAGCGTGTACATTGATCAGTGTTTCCCTAACGAATCTGCTCCATCTGGTCGCGGCGAAAGGCCCAGGTCCGGGTGATCACGAGTTCGTCGTATTCCTCACGCATCTGCTCGGTGAAGGGGGCATAAGGGGCGGCTAGTTCCACGATGCGCATCGCGGCCTGGTCGAGCACCGGCTCGCCGGAGCTGCGGGCGATCTCGATGTTCATCAACTCGCCCTCCGGGTTCAGGCGCACCGACAGCACCAGTGTGCCGGACAGGCCCCGGCGGCGGGCCTCGTCGGGGTAGTTCAGGTTGCCCACGCGTTCGACCTTGTTGATCCAGGCCTGCAGGTAGGCGGCCTCCGGTGCGCTGCGCGCGGCGAGGCTGTCGAGATAGCGGGTACGGGTGGCACGCGTGGAGAATTCGCGGCGCTCCTCGGCCGGGGCCGCGCGTGCTGTATCCAGACCCCGGTTCATCAGTGCGGCAGCCGATGGCCGCTCCTCCGCCTGCGGGGACTCGATCGGTTCGGGTTCGGCGACCTCGGGGGCTGCCGGCTCGGCTTCGTCCGTCTCGGCCTCCACGGCTTCGGGCTCCGGTTCGGGTTCCGGTTGGGCGGGCTCCATGACCAGCGGGCCCGCGTCCGGCAGCGGGGCATCGATCCCCTCGGGCTCCGGTTCGCCGACGCCTTCGGCCTCGGCCTCCGGTGCCAGTGCCTCCTGCACTTCCTCGCCTTCGCCGCTGGCGGCCTGGTCTTCGGTGGCGATGCGTTCGACCTCTTCCGGCTCCGGCGCCTGTGCGTCCGGGTCGGTCACCCAGGTCACGTCCAGGGGCTCGCGGGAAGGGGTATCCAGCGGGTCGACGGTGAACCCGATGCCCAGGATGACCAGGGCATGCGCGACCACGGCCAGAAACAGCATCGGGCCTAGCTGGCCACGACGCTGTGGGGGCTCGGGTTCAAGGATGCCGTGCGAGACGGACATGGCGCTGGATCCGGGGGTCTGCGAGCACGTGTGCCGCCAGTATACCGGTCACGCTGCCGGTAATCAGAGCGGCCAGCAACAGAGGGGGGAGCACCAGTGGCAGGTTCGGGTGGGGGATGATCACGCCCCAGGCCAGCAGGAACTGGCCGGTGATGTGCGCCATCGCGGCGGCGATGGCCAGGCCCAGGGCGCCAACGTGTCGCGGCGTCAGTGGGCGCAGCAGACCGAGCGCGGCCAGGGCGGCCAGGGCGCCGGCCAGCGACAGCCAGAAAGCGGGGCTCAGCAGCGTGCCGAGCAGTAGGGCGGCGCCGACGACCCGGATCAGGGTGACGGCGACCGCCGCGCGCCAGCCGAGGGTCAGCAGGGCGATCAGGGTCACGATGTTCGCAAGCCCTGGTTTGATACCGGGTACCGGGCTCGGGATCGCCGCCTCCAGGACCTGGACACCGATGGCGATGGCGGCCAGCGCGGCGATCGCGCGGTCGCGCGGCGTCAGCGTGTCGGGGAAGGAAGTGGTCACGTTGGGCTCAGTAGTGAAGGCTGTCGTAGCCGGGGCCGTGACCCTGGACCTGCAGGGTCAGCCGGTTGGGCAGGCTGACCGCGACCTCGCCGTGGCGCTGCAGCCAGCCGCTGTTCTCGCAGATGTTGCGGGTGCCGGGGGAGTCGGCGCAGCGGGCCCGCCCCGGCTCGATCTGGACGCGGGTGACGCCGGCAGGCCCCTGGATCTCGATCTCACGGGCGCGGTCCAGGGGTTCCTGCCGCGGCGGCTCGCCGGTCTGGGTGATGACCAGCATGGAGGCCTCGCTATCTGGAAGATAGGCGAGGGCAAAGGCCGCGACCACAACGCCACTGGCCAGGGCGGCGATCACCCCGTCACCCCAGCGCAGGCTAGAAAACGTCACGGCAGTTTGCGCTCCTCGAGCGCGGGCTGGCCGTCTTCCAGGCGCACGCGTTCGGCCATTGCCGGTGTTGCCTCGATGCGGTCATCGAGTACCACGAGGGCGGCCTCGATACCCATCTTGCGGGCGTAGCGGGGCCATTCCTCGGGGCCGGCAATCATCAGTGTGGTCGCGGCGGCGTCGGCCAGGGCGGGGTCGCTGTGCAACACGGTCGTGCCGTGGATGCCTTCGCTGGGGCGCCCGGTGTGCGGGTCGATCACATGGTGGATGTGTTCGCCCTCCCATTCGTAGCCGCGCTCATAGTCGCCGGAGCTGAACAGTGCCTCGCCTGCATCAAGCTCGATGCTCCCGAGAATGCCGCCCTGGGGATGCCGGATCGCGACGCGCCAGGGTCGATCGGCAGGCCGTCCGAGGGTCATTAAATCGCCACCAGCGTTGAAGATCGCGGCCTCTACACCTTGATCCTGAAGCAGGTCGAGCATGCGTTCGACAGCGAGCCCCTTGGCGAGCCCCCCGAAATCCAGCTGCAGGTCCGCGTGCTGGCCGCGCAGACGCACCCCGTTGCGCTCGACGTCGCGCATGCTGGGCGGATCCTCTAGCAGCGCCTCCAGGGTTTCGTCATCCGGTGGTGGGCCCTCGGGCTCGTCCTGATGAAAGCCCCAGGCGGCGATCAGCTTGCCCAGCGCCGGGTTGAACAGGCCGTCGCTCAGCTCTTCCATCTCCTTGCCACGTTCGATCAGCGGCAGTACGGAGGGTGGGGCGCTGAACTCGGCCCGAAGCGCCAGCAGTTCATTGGTGCGCCCAAGTGACCCGGGCTCCCAGGCATGCCAGGAGGTATGCAGGATCTCCAGTTCGGCCTGCAGTTCGGATTCCAGCGCCTCCAGATCGTAGGCCCCGGCGGGGTAGAGCGTGACGTCCACGATCGTGCCGAAGGCGTAGAAATTCAGTGTTTCGGTGTCCGGTGTGTCGCGGTCGCAGCCGGTCAGGGCCAGCGCGGCGAGCAGGATCGGTCCGAGGAGGGCCTGGCGGGTGCGCGGAAACGGAATCGGCATGGGCATCACCTCGCGAGGTCAGGGGTGGGTCAGGAAGTCGATGAACTGGCCGGCGAGGTCATCGCCGCGGGCGGCATCGAGCTCGCGCACGCCGGTGGGGCTGGTGACGTTGATCTCGGTCAGGTAATCGCCGATCACGTCGATGCCGACGAAGTCCAGGCCGCGGCGTTTCAGTTCCGGGGCGATCTGCGCGCAGATCCAGCGGTCACGATCGGTCAGGGGCACGGCCTCGCCACGCCCGCCGGCGGCCAGGTTGGCTCGGGTCTCGCCCTCGGCCGGGATCCGTGCCAGCGCGTAATCGTAGGGTTCGCCCCCGATCAGGATGATGCGCTTGTCGCCGGCGGTGTATTCCGGCAGGAAGCGCTGGGCGACGATGGTGCGTTGGTCGAATTCGGTCATGGTTTCGAGGATCACCGAGAGGTTGGGGTCGCCCTCGCGGATGCGGAATACCGAGGCCCCGCCCATGCCGTCCAGCGGCTTGACCACGATGTCGCCGTGGCGCTCGAGGAAGGCGCGGATGCGGCTGCGGTCGCGAGTGATCAGGGTCGGCGGCCCGCAGTCGACGAAATGCGTGGCGAAGGCCTTCTCGTTCACGTCGCGCAGGGCCCCGGGTCGATTGACTACCCGTACGCCGTCCCGCTCGGCCAGGTCCAGGGCGTAGGTGGCGTAGATGTATTCGAGGTCGAAGGGCGGGTCCTTGCGCATCAGCAGGAGATCGAAGCGGCTGGCGGCGCCCTCTTCTTCCGAGCCCAGGGTGTAGTAGTCCTCGCGCTGGTCGCGCACCTCCACCGGGCGGCTGCGGGCGTGTGCGCGTCCTTCTTCAATCCACAGATCGCCGGGTTCCAGGTAGTGCAGGCGATGCCCTCGCGCCTGGGCGGCGAGCAGCATGGCGAAGGTGGTGTCCTTCCAGGGCTTGATGCCGACGATTGGGTCCATCAGGACAGCGATGTCATGCGCCACGAGCGGTTCCGCGGTGTCGAAGTGTGGCTCGAGTATGCCATGTCATTGCGGCGCTCATGGATTCCCGTGGAGGCAGGGCAAATGTGTGTTCGCTTGCGCTCCTTGCGCTGCTCGCGGGGGCACGCAATATCATTGTGCGCTGTTTGTCATGGACTCGAGCTTCCGCTAGATTCGGGGGCGCAGAGGGCCTTCAGGGGGAGCAGGGTGGCGAACGCACTGGCAGAAGCGGACTCGGCTGCCGAGTTTCAGGGGCTGAAAGTCATGGTGATTGATGACAGCAAGACGATTCGGCGCACCGCCGAATCCTTGCTGCAAAAGCACGGTGCGGACGTGATCACGGCCGTCGATGGCTTCGAGGCTTTGTCCAAGGTGGTCAATTCCAACCCCGATATCATCTTCATCGATGTAATGATGCCGCGTCTGGATGGCTACCAGACCTGTGCCCTGATCAAGAACAACAAGCGGTTCCGGGCCACGCCGATCATCATGCTGTCGAGCAAGGACAGCGTATTCGACAAGGCCAAGGGCCGCGTGGTTGGCTCCGAGGATTACCTGACCAAGCCCTTCACCCGGGATGACCTCCTGGGTGCGATGCGTCAGTACACCCGCCCGGCAGGAAGCTGAATCCGCCGCACTACAAGATGCCGACAAGGAACGACCCATGGCCCGCATCCTGATCGTTGATGATTCCCCGACCGAGATCCATGTCCTGCGCACCATGCTGGAAAAGCATGGCCACGCCGTGACGACGGCTCAAAGCGGCGAGGAGGGCGTGGCCGCGGCCAAGGCGCAGGTCCCGGACCTGGTGCTGATGGACGTGGTGATGCCGGGGCTCAATGGCTTCCAGGCCACCCGCGAGCTGTCGAAAGCCGACGAGACTTCGCATGTGCCGGTGGTCGTGGTGTCGACCAAGGATCAGGCCACGGACCGGGTCTGGGCCATGCGCCAGGGGGCTCGGGATTACATCACCAAGCCGGTGGCGGAAAAGGATCTGCTGCAGACGATTGGAAAGTACCTGAACGCATGAAGATTGACCGGTCCACGCCCTATGCCCTGCTCGCGAGTCTCGATCGCGAAGGGCGTCGCGTGAACCGCGAACTGCGACGGGACATTGGCACGGGCTGGCGCGGGGTGTTGCTCCGCGTCGCTGATTTCCGTTTTCTGGTCGACATGGACTCGATTGCCGAGGTGGCCGATCCGCTGTCGCTGACGCGTGTGCCACTGGCGGATCCGGCGGTGCTGGGTGTGGGGAACCTGCGCGGGCTGGTCCTGCCGGTGTTCGACATGGGCAAGCTGTTGCTGGACACCCCCTTGCCACACGATGCGACCGGGCAGCGCGTGGTGGTGGCGCCTCAGGGGCACGGCATGGCCGGATTGCTGGTGAGCCAGGTCGAGGGCATGCGGCGTTGCATCCCGTCGCAACGGCGGCTGGAGGTGACAGTGCCTGACAGCGTGCGCCCCTTTATTACCGGCGGGTTCGATCTAGGGCACCGGCTGCACCCGGTGCTGGATCTGGATCTGCTATTGAACGACACCAATCGCTTTGCCGGCATGGAGCTGGCTGGGGCATCGAATGCCGAACAGGCCGCGGCCGCTGTGTAAGCGGGTCCGACGGACTGCAACAGGGGGTATGACGTATGGGATCGAGTCGCCGCTTGCGCAATATCGTCCTCGGGGGGCTGCTGGTACTGGCCCTGATCGCGACGGGCGTGGCCTTTACCTACCACGAATTCGAACAAAGCCAGTATCGCGATCGTATCGCCCTGGCCAGCGAGATGCAGTTGCTGTCGCAACGGCTGGCGACCGGCACCCTGGAGGCCGCCGCCGGTTCCGAACAGGCGATCACCGACATCACCGAGTTGCGCAACCGTTTCGACGACCAGCTCGAACGGCTGCGCGATGGGGGAGACGGTCTGTTGCCCCTGCCCGAAGCGGTATCCGGCGAGCTGTCGGACGTCAACCGCGAGTGGTCGCTTTATCGCGATGATGTCACCACCGTCATCGTGGGCTCCGATGACATCGAGCAGGTGACGGAATTCTCCGAGGCGGTGGAGGCCTTCTCCCCGGAACTTGCGCGCCTGTCCGACGATGTCGTGCGGCGCATGGTCCAGATCGGCGAATCCCCGGAACAGGTCTATGTGGCCTCGCGCCAGACCATGTTGATCCAGCGCATCGCCAACAACCTCAACCAGGTGTTGCAGGGGGGTGCTGCGGCGGCCACCGCGATCGAGCGCTTCGAGCGTGATGCCACGCTGTATGGGCGCGTGCTCGATGGCCTGATCGAGGGGTTCGAGCCGTTGGGTATCGAGCGCGTCGATGATGCCGAGACTCAGCGCATGCTGCAGGAGATCGCCACCTTGTTTGTCGCCTTTAGCGAGGCGGTCGAAGGGGTGCTGGACACGTCGTCGCAGATTTTCGAGATCAACGCGGCGGCCTCCTCCGTGGAGGCCCGATCGGGGGCGATGCTGGGGGTGACCGGCGGGCTGGAGGCGGCCCTGAACCGCGAAGCCGAACAGGCGGGCGTGATCGCTCTGGTCGGCTTTGCCCTCGGTGGACTGGCGCTGCTGCTGCTGATCGCGATGGGCCTGTTCCTGTATCGCGATACCAAGCGCGAACTGGCCGAAACCGAGGCGCAGAACGAGCGTAACCAGCAGGCGATCCTGCGTTTGCTCGACGAGATGATGAACCTCGCGGACGGCGACCTCACCGTCAACGCAACCGTCACCGAGGACTTCACCGGCGCGATCGCGGACTCGATGAACTACGCGATTGAGAACCTGCGTACCCTGGTCGCGACCATCAACACGGTGGCTGCGGACATCAGCGAGTCCTCGGCTGCCACCCGCTCGCAGGTGCTGGGGCTGGCCGAGAAGTCCGAGGAGCAGGCCCGCGAGATCCAGCAGGCGAACGACGCGATCGACGAGGTGAGCCAGTCGGTCGACAAGGTCGCGCAGGATGCCGGGCAGTCGGCCCAGGTGGCACGAAACTCGGTGGAAATCGCATCCAAGGGGGCGGCCACGGTGCGCCGCTCGATCGAGGGGATGGACACCATCCGCGAACAGATCCAGGAGACCGCGAAACGGATCAAGCGCCTGGGTGAGTCCTCGCAGGAGATCGGCGACATCATCGGGCTGATCAACGACATTGCCGAACAGACCAACGTGCTCGCGCTGAACGCGGCGATCCAGGCCTCCGCTGCAGGCGAGGCGGGCCGCGGATTCGCGGTGGTGGCGGACGAAGTCCAGCGCCTCGCGGAGCGTTCCTCCGGGGCAACCCGACAGGTCGAGGGTCTGGTCAAGGCGATCCAGGCGGATACCAGCGAAGCGGTCTCGTCGATGGAGCAAAGTACCGCCAACGTGGTGTCCGGGGCCGAGATGGCACAGGCGGCGGGCGAGGCGCTGGCCGAGATCGAGCAGGTCTCGGCGGACCTCGCGGACCTGATCGACGGGATCGCCAACTCGGCGCGCCAGCAGTCCGAGATGGCGCGCAACGTGACCTCGATCATGGGGCAAATTCGCGAGATCACCTCGGAGACTACCCAGGGCACCCAGTCCACCGCAGCCGCTATCGGCGACCTGGCGCAACTGTCCGCGCAGCTTCAGTCCTCGGTATCGGACTTCAAGCTCCCCGACCCGACGCTGCCCGACCCTGGCGACGACGCCAACGAGCCTGACGCGCCGTCCGAGGAAACCGTCCCGAACGAGCAGCGCGCCTGACGCCGGGCCGCAGATATGGCACCCAGCGCACTCAATTGGGTCCGCGATGAGCTCGACAAGCTGTTTGTCGAGCTCCAGGACGCTTTGCGGCGTTATGCCGAGAATCCCGCCTGCGAAGAGTGTCTGGACGATGCCCGGGCAGGGCTGGAGCAGATCCGTGGCACGCTGACCATGGTGCAGGTGGACAGCGTGGTCCTGATCTGCGACGAGATGCTGCAGGTGATGGATCTCCAGCAGGGTGCGGAGCCACCCGATCCGGAGGCGACCGAAGCCCTGTTGCGCGCTGCCCTGCAGCTTCCCGACTACCTCGAACAGGAGGGCGATACGGAGCTGCCCTCGCCGATGATCCTGGTGCCGTTGCTCAACGAGCTGCGCGCGGTCCGGGGAGCCACTCTCCTGATGGACGTCGCGGCCTTGATGCCGGATCTCCAGCCCGTGGATGATGATCAGGTCGGATCCGGTGGCGAGGCGCCACACCCGCAGGAGCGCGCACGGCGCCTGCAGGAGGCCCGCAGGGGGTTTCAGCGCGAGCTACTGGAGCTGGTTCGCGGGGACGTGATTGCGGCTGCCCGCCGCCTGCAGCCAATCGCGCACCAGATCGAGGAGGCGGTCCCGCCCGGTGATATCCGGCGTTTGTTCTGGATCGCGGGTGGCATCCTGGAGTCGCTCGCCGACCAGGGTCTCGAAGCCAGCACCGACATTCGTCGGCTGATTGGGCGCGTGGACCGGGAACTCGGCCGCTATGTGGGCATCCTCACCGAGCATTGCGAATCGAGCGACGATGGTTCGGAGCCCGAGTATGCCGTCCCGGATGACCTGATCAAGACCCTGCTGTTTCACCTGGCGGGTGCCAACTCCGATGGCGAGCAGACACGCGCCGTGCGCGAGGTGTTCGGCCTGCACGCGCTGGATGGCGATGAGGGCGGGGGTGTTGGTCAGGCCGTCTATCAGAATCTGCGTGCCGCCCTGGAGGACGACCTCGCCGAAGTGCGGGAGCGTCTGGATGTACTGATGCGCTCGGAGCACCGTGGGCACGAGGATCTCGCCAGTCTGAGCGAACAGGTCGAGCGGATTGGCTCGACCCTGAGCCTGCTGGGCCTGGATGACGGACAGCGCCATACAGAGGCCCTGCTCGAGACCCTGACGCCGGAACGTGCCGGGGAGCCCGATGAGCACGTCGACATGGAACTTGCCGAGCACCTGCTGGCGCTGGAGTCGCTGCTCGACTCGGGCCTGAGGCGGCGGGCGGCCGGCGGTCCACGCGCCGAGTTTGACCGTCACCTGGCGGCGGCGATCTATCAGGAAGCGCTGGTCGACGTGCGACGCGTGCGTGACACCCTGCTCGGATACCTGTCAGGGGAGGGGGTGGACAACGGATTGCGTGAGGCCCGTGGCGCGTTGGAACGGGTCGATGGCGCGATGTCGATCGGCGGGTTCGAAACCCTGCAGGCCCTGCTGCAGCCACTGATCCGCCATCTGGATTCCCGTGTCGATGCCGGTCCAGCGGCGCAGGATCTGCGCGAGGAGGAGGTCGAGGCCCTGGCCGAGGTGCTGAGCTCGATCGAGCTGGCGCTCGAGTCCTCCGGACAGCCCTGGCGCGAACTGGACAGCGTCCATGAACGGGGCGTGGCGGCGCTGCAGCGTCTGGGTGCGATTTCCGGGGGGGATGCCGGTGCCCGTCCTTCTGTGATTGTCGAGCGGGCACCGGAAAGTGCCGACGGCGCGAGTCAGGCAGCCCCGCCCACTGCACCCGGCGATGCCGAGGCGCTCCCGACCGAGGAGGTTGCCGCCGAGACTTCGAGGTCGTCTGTGCCGACACGGGGAGTCGCAACCCCGGAACGCCTGCATTACGACGAGACGGTATTGTCCACTCAGGTCCGGGGGCCGGATATCGATCCCGAGATCCTCGATATCTTCCTGGAAGAGGCTGAGGAGGAGATCGCCAGCCTGCGTGAACAGTTCCCGCGCTGGCAGGCCGCGCCGTCCGACATGGATGCGTTGACGGTGATCCGCCGTTCTTTCCATACGCTCAAGGGCTCCGGGCGACTGGCCGGTGCGTTGCGTCTGGGTGAATTCGCCTGGGTAGTCGAGTCGTTCCTGAATCGCCTGCTGGAAGGTGGCGAGGAGGCTGATATTGCGACCATCCAGGCGCTTGAGGATGCGATCGCGGTGTTGCCCGGGTTGGTGGCCGAGGTCCGCGACGACACCGGACCGGATACCCCCGTGCTGGATATCGCCTTGCGTCTCCAGGCCCTGCTCTCCGGAGATGCGGACCTGCCGGATGAGGCAGGCGATATGCCGGCCAGTGCCGAGGACGAGTTTGCCGAGCTGGTGCGCAGCATGGATGCGCTCGAAGTCGAGTCCGAGGTGGATCCGGAGATTCCCGCCGCTGCTGTTCCGGAGGCATCGGAAGATGATGCGGAGTCGCTCCAGCCCCTGGAGCCACCCACGCATGCGATGGGCGGGGTGCCCGAGGGCGAGTCCGAGGCCGAGACGGACCTGGAGCCTCTGGCGGAATCCGCATCCGAAACGGACGAGGAAACGCTCGAACTTCCGGAGAGCGCAGGCACCGATCAACAGCTCTGGGAGGTGTTTGCTGCCGAGGCGCGAACCCACCTGGCGACACTGCACGAGTGGATCGCCGAGTCCGGGGAACGCCCGGACCGGATTCCGAACCATGATCTGGAGCGTGCGCTGCACACCCTGAACGGTAGTGCCCGGACGGCCGATATCCGCGGCATCTATGCCGTCTGCGGACCGTTCGAGCGCATGGTGCGTATCCACCGGGAGATGGAATGGCCGTTGGCGGAACGGGCGCAGGCCCTGCTCGCCGAGCTTGCAGGCTACGTCGCCACCACGGTAGCCGATGAGCAGCCCGACCCGGCCAAGACCGACGAGCCACCTACCTGGTCGCCCGAGGTCTACGAACTCCTCGACCATGCCACTGCCGAACAGCTACTGCGCGCCGCCGATGCGGATGCGGCCGATCAGGTCCCCGAGACGGCCGACACGCAGTCCGAGGCGGCGCCGATGGAGCCCGCCGATGTGGAGCTGGAAGAGGGCCAGGATACCGAGCCAGAAGAGGAGATTGACCCGGAGTTCGCCGAGGTCTTCATCGAGGAGGCGCACGACATCCTGGAGGCGGCATTCGCGGCCCTTGGGGCCTGGCGTGCGGCCGGTGGGCGTCCGGGCCCGGATCAGAATGCCTTCCAGCGCGAGGTGCACACGCTCAAGGGCAGCGCCCGCATGGCCGGCTTTGAGGTGGTGGGGTCCATCGCCCATTCGCTGGAGAGTGCGCTGGGTGTCGAGACCGAGACGGGACTGGAACCACGCGAAGGCTTTTTCCGACTGGCCGAGCGCGCATTGACCGATGTCCAGCATCTGGTGGAGCGCGGAGTCGGCACCTGGCAGACGGACGAAGGTGCCAGCGAGATGCTGCCGGCCTTGCGTGACTGGGCCTCCGGTGGCGGCGACGAGCTGGAGATCCAGCCGGCCACTCGCGGCAACGACGAGCATACAGCGCCCGAGCCCGGTCAGGCGGATGACGGAGAGCTGGAGGCACTCACTCAGCCCCAGCCGATAGAAGAGGCGCGTCGAATTCAGGACCAGGTGCGCATGGATGCCGAGGTCCTGGACGCGCTGGTCAATCATGCCGGCGAACTTGCGACCTTCCATCGGCGTTTTGAGCAAACCGTGGGGCGCGTCGAGAGCCAGGTCGAGGAGCTGGAACGCACCATTGCCCGCCTGCGCGAGCAGCTGCGCAAGCTCGAGATCGAGACCGAGACCCAGATCCTGTTCCGGGTCGAGAAGGAAGGCGGTGACGAGGCAGTGGATTTCGATCCGCTGGAGATGGATCGGTATTCCGGAATTCAGCAGCTCTCGCGCGCCCTGGCCGAGAGTGTCAGTGACCTTGAAGCACTGAAGCAGGACGTCGGTGACGAACTGCAGAATGCGGGCGCGATTCTGTTGCAGCAGCGCCGGGTCGGGACCGATCTCCAGGACCAGCTCATGCGTCAGCGCATGGTGCGGTTTGCGCGCATGGCGCCACGCCTGCGGCGTGTGGTACGTCAGGCGGGTGATGACCTTGGGAAGCCGGTGCGGGTGGAGTTTGTTGGTCAGGGCGCCGAGCTTGACCGGGCATTGCTGGAGCGTCTGATTGCCCCACTCGAGCACCTGCTGCGCAATGCGATCGCGCACGGGATCGAAGATTCTGACGCGCGGCGCGCGGCCGGCAAACCGGAAGCCGGCCAGATTGGTGTCTCGCTGGAGCAGTCGGGCAGCGAGATCCGCCTGCAGGTGACGGATGACGGTGCCGGGATTGATGCCGACGCCATTCGTGCCCGGGCCGTTGAGCGAGGTCTGCTGGCGGCCGATGCGGAGATCACTGATCCTCAGGCTCTGCAGCTGATCCTGCAGTCGGGCTTTTCGACTGCCTCGGAGATCTCGCAGGTAGCCGGTCGCGGGGTGGGCCTGGACGTGGTCAACAGCGACGTCAAGCAGTTGGGTGGTACGCTGGAGATTGATTCCACGCCGGGTAAGGGATCGCGCTTTACCATGCGCCTGCCATTCACGCTGGCGATCTCGCAGGCGCTTCTGGTACAGGTCGGCGAGGAGACGTTTGCGGTACCCATGGCCTCCGTGGAGGGTGTGGTGCGCGCCCGCGCACAGGAGATCGTGGCCGATGATGAAGGGCACGTGAGCTATCCGTACGCGGGCCAGGACTATGCCGTACGGGCCCTGGGCGACCTGATGGGCGTCGAGACACAGGCCAGCGTAAGTCAGCTCCCGGATCACCCGTTCCCGTTGTTGCTGGTGCGGGCCGACGACCAGCGTGTGGCACTGCGGATCGACGGCCTGCTGGGCAGCCAGGAGGTGGTCGTGAAGTCAGTGGGCCCGGTTCTCAGCCGCATCCCTGGTGTGGCGGGGGCCACACTGCAGGGCGATGGCTCGGTCATGCTGATCCTCGACCTGAGCATGCTGGTGCGTTTTGCGGCGGCCACGGCCGGCGTTGTCGAGGCCGGCCCGGTGGGCGATATCGCCGGTGTACCGCGAATCATGGTCGTCGACGATTCGATCACGATCCGCAAGGTGACCGCGCGTCTGCTCGCCCGCCATGGCTACGACGTGGTCACGGCCCGTGACGGGCTGGACGCGGTCACGATGCTGGAGGAGAAACGGCCGCATCTGATTCTGCTGGACGTGGAAATGCCCCGCATGGACGGATTCGAGTTCGCCGCCCATGTCCGCGATCACCCGGAGTTGGGCCAGGTGCCGATCATCATGATCACCTCGCGCAGTGGCACGAAACATCGCGAACGCGCCTCGCGTCTGGGGGTTAACGGCTACTTGGGCAAGCCGTACCTGGAGAACGACTTGCTGGATGAGATCCGGCGTCATCTCGAAGAGGTCACCGTATGAGCGAGCAGACGCACGAACCGTCGGTCGAGTCGGTGATCGTACAACTGGACACTGGCTCCATTCTGCTGCCGCGCAGCACCTTTCTCGAGGTCACCACGCGAGCTGGGGCCCTGCAGACCGATCACGAGCATGTAGACATCCCGTGGCTGGAGCCCACGCTGATCTGGCAGGACGTCCAGGTACCCGTAGTCAATGTGCACCGCCTGCTGTATCCGGACGACCCCGCCGAGGATGCGCAGCGCCGGTTTACACGCCTGCTGGTCATGCAGGCGATTACGCAGCCCGAGCGGTTGCCGTTCTATGCGCTCGAAGTACGCGGTACTCCGCATCCGGTGCGTATCACGCCGCAAAATATCTATGCCGTCGACGACGCCGATAGCTCTCCGTGGGCATGGCGAGTGAAGGCCTCGGGCGTGACCAGCCACTTGCTGCGACTTGATGCGATCGAGGATCGCTTGCTGGAGCTCTCGCAGCCGGAAGCAGTGTAAGCGCGCTGGTCTCTAGGGAGACGCTGATTTAATCGCACGTCCGCGCTCGAGTCGCTTTTGCGTGCGAACAAGGCGCGGTGACTGCCGTGCAGTCATTCTGCACAAGGGAACCGCAACGC
>NZ_KB897906.1:0-30072 GCF_000377205.1 Thioalkalivibrio sp. ALJ3
TGGGGTTGGTGCCCCCTGTTCCCCGATCCTGCGTTGCGCCGCTTGCGGGTAGAACCACTACCCGCTGCACGACGCGCCTTGTCTCGGAAAACAGGGGGCACCAACGCGGACGTGCGATTAAATCAGCGTCTCCCTAGGGTGGGCCTTGTAAGCTGAATTTTGCGTGTAGCTTTTTTTGTGTGTGGCGTTTCGGTCAAGCGGACGTTCGAATGTCAGGGATTTGGCTCCCTGCTTCCGCGTGCCCTTGCCGGTAGGGATGTTCGCCGACAGGGCTGATCGTGCGTAAACTCAGCAGTTTGCCTGTCAAGGGAGAAGCCGGCATGGAATGGGTGCTGATCGCGATTGTGGTGCTGCTCGTGGTCTGGGCGGTCTGGACGTACAACCGGCTGGTGACAGCGCGCAACCGCTACAAGAACGCGTTTGCCCAGATCGACGTCCAGCTGACGCGGCGCTACGACCTGATTCCCAACCTGGTGAAGGTCGCGGAACGCTACATGAGCCATGAACGCGACACGCTGGAGGCGGTGATCCAGGCGCGCAATCAGGCGATGGACCGCCTGAAGCAGGTGGGCGGGGACCCCACGAACACCGAGGCCGTGCGCCAGCTTTCCGGGGCCGAGCAGGGCCTGTCCGGCGCGTTGGGGCGGCTGTTCGCCCTGTCCGAGAACTACCCGGACCTGAAGGCGAACGAGAACATGATGCAGCTCTCCGAGGAGCTGACGAGTACCGAGAACCGGGTGGCCTTCGCGCGTCAGGGCTACAACGACGCCGTGATGCAGTACAACATCCTGCGCGAGATGTTCCCGAATACCCTGATCGCCAACAACTTCGCCTTCCGCCCGGCGCAATTGCTGGAGATCGAGGACCCGCAGAAGCGCGAGCCGGTCGAGGTCAACTTTTCCTAGGGACAGGGCATGAATTTCTTTGAACATCAGGACCGTGCCCAGCGGCGCACGCGCTTGCTGCTGGGCCTGTTCATGCTGGCCGTGCTGGCGATTGTGGTGGTGATGAACCTGATCGCGCTGGTGCTGTTCGGCCAGGCCCAGGCAACCGAACCGGGCGAGCCCTGGCTGACCCGGGAGTTTCTCCGCGACAACCTGGACGTGGTCGGCTGGACCAGCGCGTTCACCGTGGGCCTGATCGGTCTGGGGAGTCTCTATCGCATGCTGAGCCTGCGCGATGGCGGCGGGGCGGTTGCGCGCGAGCTCGGGGGGACGCGGGTCGAAGGGGATACCCGGGACCCGTTGCGTCGACGCCTGATGAACGTGGTGGAAGAGGTCGCGATTGCCTCGGGTGTGCCGGTGCCCGAGGTCTACGTGCTGGAGCAGGAACCGGGTATCAACGCCTTTGCCGCCGGGTATTCGCCGTCCGATGCCGCGGTCGCGGTGACGCGCGGCGCGCTGGAACACCTGAACCGGGACGAGTTGCAGGGCGTGGTCGCCCACGAGTTCGGGCATATCCTCAATGGCGATATGCGCATGAACATTCGTCTGGTCGGGATGCTGTTCGGGATCCTGGTAATGGCCCTGATCGGGCAGCGCGTGCTGCTGGCGATGCGCTTGTCCCGTAACAACCGCAACGCGGGTGGAATCGTGGTCGCGGGCCTGGTACTGATGATCGTCGGCTACATCGGTCTGTTCTTCGGCCGCTGGATCCGGGCGTCGGTTTCGCGCCAGCGTGAATACCTGGCGGATGCCTCGGCGGTGCAATTCACGCGCCAGCCGGAAGGCATTGCCGGGGCGCTGAAGAAGATCGGGGCCAGCTACTCCGGGCTCAACGCGGACAGCGAAGAGGTCGGGCACATGCTGTTCGTCAATGGCGGCCTGGGCCGGATGTTCGCGACCCATCCGCCGCTGGAGGATCGCATCCGCAAGATCGAGCCGGGTTTCGATCCATCGGAACTCAAGGCGCTGCACAAGCGCATGCAGGACGATGCGCGGCGCCGCCGCGAGGAGCAGGAGGCGGAAGCTGCCCGCGAACAGGCCGAGCCGAAGGCCGGGGGTGGGCTGGGGCTGCACCCCGAGGCCCTGCTCGACGCGATCGGCGATCCCGGACTGGCGCATATCCTCGGGGCCGGGTTCCTGGTCGCCGCGGTGCCGAGCGTCCTGGAACGCTCGGTGCACTCCGACCGCTGGGCTGCCGAGGCGGTTCTGTACCTGCTGATCTCCCCTGATACCGAGGTGCGGGATACCCAGCTGATGCGCATCCTCGAGGCGCGCGGCGAAGACAGCGAGAAGCGCGTACGCGAACTGCTGCAGGAGGTGCCGGAGCTCAGCCCGGACCTGCGCATTCCACTCCTCGAGATGGCCTTCCCCGTGCTGCGCCGGCACCCACCACAGGAACGGGAGGTCCTGTCGGGGCTTGTGGACGAACTGATCCAGGCCGATGGCCGGGTGTCGGCTTTCGAATATGCGCTCGGGCGGCTTGTACGGCGTCAGCTACGGGATATCGAACGTCCCTCGCAGGCCCGTTCTGGCGGCCGCCGTCGGCTGGCCGACAACAGTGGTCAGGCACGCTACGTGCTCGCGGTTCTGGCCCATCACGGCCACCCGGAAGATCCCGAAGCGGCGGTTACGGCGTTCAATGCCGGCGTGGCGGCGCTGACGGGGATCATGCCTCTGGAGTCCGAAACTCCCCCCGAGCTGGAGCAGGCCACCGCCGGCAGTGCCTGGGCGACGGTGCTGGACAAGGCCCTGGAACGACTCGATCAACTGCGGGTCAAGGACAAGCGCACGCTGGTGGAGGCCATGTTGGCGACCGTTCAGCGTGGCGGTGGTGTCCAGGTGGCCGAGATCGAATTGCTGCGCGCCATGGCCGCTGCACTGCACATCCCGCTCCCCATCGCGGAGATGGCGGATGTCTCACAGGGGAACGGGCCGTCCGACTGACACTCCACAGCCGGCCGGCTTAGCCGGTATGATGCGAGTCTCCGGGGGCGTGGCGGAACGGGTAGACGCAAGGCACTTAAAATGCCTCGGCCGCAAGGCTGTGCCGGTTCGAGTCCGGCCGCCCCCACCATGATTGATATCTCCGCATGAAGTTTCTGGCTCGAACATCCATTCGAGATGGATTTTCCTGCGCCTGTGTGTAAGCACTGATCTCATCGTTCCCCCTGCGACGTTTTGGGCGCATAGTGGGAACTCGGCAGGTTGTGACAGGCTTGGGCATGGATGACAGCGCACACCCGCGCGAATCAGACAAGAAAACAGCGCGTCTCCACAGGGATTCGGGTGGCCAGTCCACATCGGGCCCATTGGTTGTGGGCGTGCTGGCGGCCATCGTGTTCCTCGGGCTGTTCTTGCTTATTGACCGTGCCTGGAAGAGCGAGCTGACCGAACGCCAGAGCGCGACCGTTGCAAGCGAACTGGCCAGTTTGCGCACGCAAGTGGAAAGCCTGATCAACGGGCTGGTGCATTCGACCATCGGGCTGGCCGCCTACGCCTACGCCCATCCCGAGATGGAGAGCAGTGAGTTCGAACGCGTCGCCGAGCGCATTCATCGTGGGCACGAAGATCTGATGCTCTCCCTGACTCTGGCCAGGGGCCCGGTCATCGAGTTTGTCTATCCCCTTGAGGGCAACGAGCCGGTCGTGGGACTCGACATTGGGGCTCACCCGGAGCAGGCGGCTTCGTTCTATCGGGTATTGCGGGAACGCGAGCCCGTGGTGGCAGGTCCCTGGCCCCTGGTTCAAGGCGGTTGGGGTTTGTTGGTGCGCGCCCCTGTGGATACCGGCCCGGTCCAGGATGAACCATGGGGTTTGGTCGACGCTGGGTCGGATCAGGCTATGACGATTAGCAGCATAGCGCTTGATTTTGAAGTGTTGCTGGATAAAGCGGGTATCCATGACCGGATGGATTTGCTGCGAGTGGCGCTGCGAGGTCGCGACGGCGCGGGCGACTCCGGCCCGTTCTTCTACAATCCCCACGACCTCGATGACGATGCCCCATACCAGCACCACATTCGCTTCCCCGGAGGCGAATGGCAGCTCCTGGCCGAACTGGACCCCGCTCATGCGGGTACCGATCGTCCCGTGGCCTGGTGGGCCCTGGGCCTGGTGGGCGCCCTTGCGGTCGGAGGGTACGCGTATCGGGTGGGGACGGGCCTGCAGCAAAGGCGCCGCGACCTGGATCGCTATCGGGGGCTGGTCAATCGCCTGGAGGACCCGACGCTCGTGGTATCCGGCCGACGCATGCTCTGGGCCAATCCGGCCTTTTCCCGAATGCTGGGATATCAGCCGCCGGTCGATACGGAGCTCGAACGGCTGGACCTGGTTCATCCGGATGATCTGGATCGACTGCCACCGCAACTGGATTTCGCGGACACAGACCCGGAAACGCATGGTCAGGAGGTTCGCATTCGTCTGGGGCAGGGAGACTATCGGTATTTCCTGTTGCGCTGGGTGCCCGTCGACTGGGGCGAGGGTCACGCCTTGCTGTTGACGTTTGTAGATGTGCACGAGAATCGACTGTTGTTCGATGCCCTGACCGCTGCCCGTGACCTCCAGGAGGCGATGTTCGAGGCCATTCCGGGTTATGCCCTGGTGGTGGATTCTGTGGGCACGATTCGGCGCATATTTGGTGACACCTGCCATCGCTTGTCGCCAGCCGTACCACTTGTCGGTCAACGGCTGGACCAGTTGCTGCCATCGGAGTTGGCCGGACGGTTTCTCGAGGTGGTACACCGCGCGATCGAGGAGGACACGTTGCAGACGTATGAGTACCGTCTGGATGGTGACGTGCTGATGAATCTGGGGCTTGTTGAGGACGGGCCCGCGGTACGGTGGTTCGAGGCACGGATTCGACCATTGGCACGGTCCGTGGACGATCTGCCGGCAGTCGTATGGCATTCCCTGGATGTCACGGAAAGGCGTGAGCTGGAGGCGCGGTTGAAGACGATGGCCTGGGAGGACCCGCTAACCGGGATGGCCAACCGCGCGGCACTGGAACGGGCATTTCCACGACTGGCCGCCCGCGCAGATCGCCAGGGGGGCCGTCTGGCGCTACTGTTCATCGATCTTGACCATTTCAAGCCGGTGAACGATCGTCACGGCCATGCGGTGGGCGATCAACTCCTGCGGCGAGTTGCCGAACGGTTGAAAGCGCACTTGCGTCCGGACGATGTGCTGGTGCGGCTCGGGGGCGACGAGTTCATCGTCCTAACCGCGCCGCTGGATGAACGCGAAGAGGGACAGCACCTGGCCGAACGGGTGAGGCAGGATCTGGACAGTAGGTTCGAGATCCACACAGGACCTGACGATGCTGTGGAGTTGGAGCTTACCTCGAGTATCGGCGTCGCCTTCTATCCCGATGCGGGCCGGCATCTCTCCGATTTGATGATCGCGGCCGATCGGGCCATGTATCGCGTGAAGGCCCAGGGGCGCAATGACGTGGCCCTCGCGGACGACGTGTCCATTCCCAACCAAAACAGCCCGCAGTCGGCAAACCACCGGTAAGAGATGCCTCGTTGAAGGCGCCTAGGACAGGCTACGCTGCGGGTCGAGGCGGCTTGCGGTACTGTCCAGCAGGGGCTCTGGCAATCCCAGCAGTCGATCGGCCAGTAGTTCGGCCGCGAGCGGTGCGTACAGGAGCCCGCGCGATCCGTGAGCCGCGTTCAACCATACCCGTTGGTCGGGGTTACGGCTGCTGGCGCCGGCCAGTGGCAAGCGATCACGAACCACGGCGCGCGTTCCAGTCCAGCGGCTCAGCGTCTCGATCTTGGTCGGATCATCAAGCCCCGGGACCCAGCTCAGATGTTCCAGATTGAGCTGGTCGTCCTCGGCACGGGGAGTGGTATCAGGCAGGGTATGCCGCGGATGTGGTGGTTGCGTGCGCCGATAAGTGGCGCCGATCCAGGCCTCGCCGGGGCCTAGGGGGATGCAGTAGCCCTGTCCCGTCGAGACCTGTCCGCCCCAGTCCGGCAGCGGGGCACGAATCCGGGTCATCTGTCCGGACACGGTGGACACCTGTTTCAGTTCAGGGCACAGGGGACGGGTACCGGGCGCCGCTGTAGCAACCACTACATGATCCCATGGCGTCGAAGGCTCGTTCGCTTCGCCTTCTTCGGTCACCAGGCGCAGGCCTTCGCCGGCAGCCTGCAGACCCGTAACTCTTTGGGCTTCGACGGTGGGGAGCAGCTGTGCAAGCGCCGTGCAGAATTGCGCCAGGTCAAGGCCGCACCCTGCAGGATAGTAGAGGCGTGGCTCGGGTCCCGAGTTTGGGCCCACCTCAAGGTCGAACAGGCAGCCGGTGTGTTCCCGACCCGCGCGCAGCAGGCGCTGAACACGCTTTCGACCGTGTGCGCTGACACCATGAAACGAGACCCCTTCCGCCAGCACGGGGTTGATCCCGGTCTGCCGGGTGATCTCGGCCAGCAGGGCACGGGTCGAGCGCATCCCGGCCAGCGCCAGGTGGTTCAACTCGGTGTCCCTGAAGTGCGGATTCGGCAACAGGACAGCAGCCGGGTTGCCCGATGCGCCGCCGCCGGTCCCGGCGGGATCGAACAGTCGCACGTCGCAGCCTCTTTGCTGCAGAGCGAATGCGGTCGCAAGCCCCGCGAGACCTGCGCCCACGACCGCAACGCGGGGGCATTCGGCTCTCGCGGGCGGCAGGCCCGCATACCGCCCCTTGAGGCGTTCGCGTTTGCCGCCATGCCCCGGGGCACGTTCCACCGCAAATCCGACGGCCTCCAGGTCCCTGCGCACCTGTCCCGCGGCGGTATAGGTGCCAAAGGTCGCGCCAGGGTGTGAAAGCCGGGCGATCTGACGAAAGACCGCCGTGTTCCACAGGCCGGGGTTCGATCGTGGCGCAAAACCGTCCAGGAACCAGGCATCAATGCCACCGCGAAGCTGTGCAAGCAATGGGGCCGCATCCCCCAGACCGAGCGTCAGCACGGCTCGCGCATCGGGGAAAACGATCCGGTGCAGGCCCGTGACCGCAGGCGGATACTGCGCCCGCAGGGCTCGCGCATCGGCGTCATCCAGCCCCAGGTGTTGGTGGACTTCCTCCAGGCTGCCTGGCGACAGCGGGTGGGCTTCGAGGCTCAGCAGGGAGAGAAAAGCACCGGGCGGTGCATGCTGCCGCCACTCCTGCAGTGCGAGCAGGATGTTCAGGCCCGTGCCGAAACCGGTTTCTCCGACTGCAAAGCACCCGCCGCTCGCGAAGCGTCGCGGTAGATCATTGGCTTCGATGAAGACTTCTCGAGCCTCGGCCCTGGGGTCGTCCGATCCGAAGTAGGCGTCCTGGTACTGCGGTGCGTAGGGGCGACCATCACGCCAGACGAGTTGTGCTGGCGAAAGTGGCTCACAGGGGATGGCAGGCGAGTGTACGGGAGTGACCATGAAGGCGCGCCCTACTGGGGCGCGTTGTTCGACCTTCGTGTTACTGAGCCAGCAACTCGTCGTAGGGAGTGAACGCGACCTGCGTGTTGCGCACGCCGTTGTCGAGCTGCGCCAGGAGGGTCTGGCTCAGGCCCTTGAACTTCTCCAGTTCCTCGCCCGCGAGGGACTCGCTTTCCGGCAGTTCCACGCGCATCGGGTCGCGTGGCTGATTGTTCACATGGATCTCGTAGTGCAGGTGTGGCCCGGTCGAGCGCCCTGTATTGCCGGACAGGGCGATGCGCTCGCCGCGCTTTACGGTGTCGCCTACGCTGACCAGTTGGCGGTGCAGGTGGAGATACCGGGTAGAGTAGCCCTGCCCATGCTCGATCACGATAAAGCGACCCGCGTATGGATGGTTCTCCACACGGGTGACGCGGCCGTCCGCGGGGGCATTGATTGGAGTGCCGATCGGCATGGCGAAATCCGTCCCGGAATGCGGTGCTACGCGGCCCGTGACCGGGTGGCGTCGGCGTGGGTCAAAACCGGAACTGATACGGTAATTGCCCGAGAACGGACGACGATCGAATGGTGGCAGCAGGCTCTCACCGTCCGGCGTGTAGAAGCGGCCATTGGAGTTGCGGGCCGCACGTACCGAGATGCGCTGTCCTTCGTAGTCGAAGGCCAGCAGGCGAAGATTGTGCGGGGTGTCGTCGCCGACCAGGGTTTCCATTTCCAGCAGCAGGGTGAACTCGTCACCGGAGCGGGCCTGGGTACGCACCGGGAGGTAGCGATCCAGCAGCACGGCGATGGCGCCCGCCGCGCGTGGCGAGAGGTCCGTACGTTGTGCCAATGCGGCGGACACATTGCCCTCAATCTCGGCGCTGATCACCATGTGGCTGATCTCGCGCCCGTTTTCGACCTCGCCGCGCTCGAAGTCCCAGCCATCTTCCTCGCGGATCCATTCGTAGCCGCTTGCACGGTCGGTCCAGAGGCGAAGATGGGTCAGGTAGCCTTCTTCGTCCACCTGCCATTCGATCTCCTGCCCGGGCCGGATGCGGTTGAGGATCGAGGCGTTCTCGTCATCGTCCAGAAGGCGATAGAGGGTCGCCAGCGGCAGGTCCCAGTCCCGTTGCCACAGGCTGGTCAGGCGCTCACCGCTCTTGAGCTTGTGGTTGTTCCAGTCCGAGCGGTCCTGTTCGGCCACGCGATCCTCGCCTTCGTCGAGGTCGAAGGTTTCGTACGAAGTGGGGTAGTCGGTCTCGTCGTCGAACCCGGAGTCATTGATCAGGTCGGTTGCGTAGGCGACCTTGGTGGCCTTGGCGTCGAAGTGCGAACCGGCAGTTCCGGCCGCGGCCTGCTCATTTGGCTGGGAGAGTCGCTCGGCCTGACCATTCTGGCCATCGGGGGAAATGGTGGGCACCATCGGCGACATCTTGCCGTTGGCCCCGGCCTGCAACGCCGCGATATCGAGCGGTTGCGAGGTTTCGGCGGGCTGAGAAGCGAGAAGAAGACTGGCGCTGATCGCTACAGCGAGCCCGGCTGCGCCGAGAAGAAAGACGGGTGGGATCTTTCGTTTGACGCCCATATGGCCTCTGCCCGGAAAAGTTTCCGCTTTATACCACGTTTTTTCCGGTAATAAACCCCCTCTTGCCCACGTTGCGCGGAGTCGCGGGCAGGGTGGCGTTGTCGTGATGCATCAGGACCGGACCCCGATCCCCTTGTTCAAAAGTATCAGGGCCGCCGTGTACAGGACCGCGATGAAGGCCACAATTACGGCAAACGAGACCATGATGGGGAAGTCGCTGGAGCCGAGACTGCCGTAGCGAAATCCGTCCACCATGTAGAGGATCGGGTTGAGCATCGATACGCCCTGCCAGAACTCGGGGAGCAGGCTGACCGAATAGAACACGCCGCCGAGATAGGTCAGGGGAGTGAGCACGAAGGTGGGCACGATCGCGATGTCGTCGAAGGTGCGGGCGAATACGCCGTTGATCAGCCCCCCCAGGGCGAACAGGATCGAGGTGAGCAGGACGACGACCAGCATCACGCCGATGTTGTGGATGCTCAGGGGGCTGAAGAACAGCGAAACGAGCAGGACTGCTACGCCGACGCTGAGCCCGCGGGCCACGCCCCCGAACACAAAACCGAGGATGATAACGCTGTTCGGGATCGGCGAAACCAGCATCTCTTCGATATGGCGCTGGAACTTCGAGCCAAAGAAGGACGAGACCACGTTCGAATAACTGTTGGTGATCACTGCGAGCATGATCAGCCCGGGGACGATGAAGTCCATGTAGCGAAAGCCGTCCATGTCTCCGATGCGCTCGCCGATCAGACCCCCGAAGATGATGAAGTACAGGGCGGTAGTGATCACCGGCGGCAGGATGGTCTGCACCCAGATGCGTGCGAAGCGCAGCACTTCCTTGGTCACAATAGTGCGAAAGGCGACCCAGTAGTCGTGCAGGTGACGCGCGCTCATTGTGGATTCTCCGGCTGCTCGGTCGCGCCTTCGGCACCGGGGGTAAGATGGCTCGGTTCCGGCTCGCTGCGTGTCATCCGCAGGAACAATTCTTCCAGACGATTAGCCTTGTTGCGCATGCTCTGAACCTTCAACCCCGCCTGGTCCAGGGTGCGGAAGAGGTCGTTCAGGTGCTGCCCCCGCTGGATGTCGGCCTCCAGGGTGAGTTCGTCGATCTGCCGGATCGGGATGTCCGTGTCGCGGGGGAGCTGCAGGACCGGCTCGCTGAGATCCAGCACCATGGTCTCGGTTTCGAGCTTCGCGAGCAGCTGTTTCATGGTTGTGTTCTCGACGATCTGGCCGTCATCGATGATTGCGATGTTGCGGCAGAGGGACTCGGCCTCTTCCAGGTAATGCGTGGTGAGGATGATGCTGCGGCCATCGGTATTGATGCGCCGGAGGAAATCCCACATGGAGCGACGCAGCTCGATGTCCACGCCAGCGGTAGGCTCGTCCAGGATCAGCAGTTTGGGTTCGTGCACCAGGGCACGGGCGATCATGAGTCGGCGTTTCATCCCGCCGGACAGGGTGCGGGCCATGTCTTTGCGCTTCTCCCAAAGCCCCAGCTCGCGCAGGTAGTGCTCGGTGCGGCGCCAGGCCTCGTGGCGCGGGATGCCGTAGTAGCCCGCCTGGTTCACCACGATCTCGCCGATCGGCTCGAAGTTGTTGAAATTGAACTCCTGCGGGACCAAGCCGATCGAGCGCTTCACGGCCTGTTGGTCGCGATCCAGGTCGTGCCCGAACACGCGCACCTCCCCGGCGGTCTTGTTGATCAGTGAGGTGATGATGCCGATGGTGGTGGACTTGCCGGCCCCGTTCGGCCCGAGCAGGGCGAAGAAACTCCCGGGCGCCACCTCCAGATCGATGCCCTTCAGGGCCTCGAATCCGTTCTTGTAGGTCTTGCGCAGGCCGCGAATTTCCAGCGCTGGTGACATGCTCACATCCTGTGGCGGTGGGTGTACCGGCCGGGACGGCCAACGGGCGTTATTATGGCCGTTTTGACCGACTCGGGAGGAAAGCCGCGTGGATTCTGCCTTTGTTGAAGCCGCCGACGACGCCATCGATCTGGTACCCGTCACCGCCGACACCCTGGAGGCCCGTCTCGAGGCGGCACCGCCGACCTGGCGCGCCTGGGCCGAGGCGGGGCGCTTCGAGGGCAAGGACGGGCAGGTTTTGCGCGTGCCGGGTCAACAGGGACAGCTGGCCGCGATTCTGGTGGGGTTCGATGCCGATATACCCCTGTGGATGCTGGCGGTAGCAGCCGAGACCCTGGCCACGGGCCACTATCGTCTGCTGACGGATGGGCTCGACCCGGCGACACAGGAGCAGGCCGCGATCGGCTGGGGCCTCGGCTGCTACCGCTTCGACCGTTATCGGGCGGCCGAGGATCGGCCGGCGCCCAAGCTGGTCTGGCCCGAGTCGGTCGACCGCGAGCGGGTGGGGGCCTACATCGAATCCATCGCCATGACCCGCGATCTGATCAACACGCCGGCCGCCGACATGATGCCCGCGAACCTCGCCCTGACCGCGCGCGAACTGGCCGAGGCCTTTGGTTGCAGCCTGCATGTGGTGAGCGACAGCGACGCGCTGGAGAAGTCGTACCCCTGCGTGTATGCGGTGGGGGAGGCGAGTGCGCATGGCCCGCGGGTGATCGAACTCACCTGGGGCCCCGCGGATGCGCCGTCCGTGGTGCTGGTAGGCAAGGGGGTCTGTTTCGATTCTGGTGGCCTGAACCTCAAGCCGGGCAACTCCATGCGCCAGATGAAAAAGGACATGGGCGGTGCGGCGATCGTGCTGGGGCTCGCGCGACTGATCATGGCGACGGAACTGCCGGTTCGGCTGACGGTACTGATTGGCGCGGTCGAGAACGCGGTGGGTTCGCGCGCGTTTCGCCCGGGCGACGTGCTGACCGCGCGCAATGGCAAGACGATCGAGGTCGACAATACCGACGCGGAAGGTCGGCTGGTGCTCGCGGATCTGCTGGATCGGGCCGGCAGCTTCCACCCGGACCTGCTGGTGGACTTCGCCACCCTGACCGGCGCGGCCCGCGTCGCGGTGGGGACCGAGATCAGCGCCGTATTCGCCAGCGATGATGACTGGGCGAAGTCGCTGGAAGCCCCGGCCAGGGCTTGGGACGACCCGGTCTGCCCACTACCGCTGCATGCACCGTATCGCTACATGCTGGACAGCGACGTGGCCGACATCGTCAACAGCTCGACCGGTGGCTACGCCGGCGCGATCACGGCGGGACTGTTCCTGAAGGAATTCGTGCCGGAAGACGTGCCCTGGCTGCACTTCGACATCATGGCGTTCAACGTGCGCGCCCGGCCGGGTCGGCCCAAAGGGGGCGAGGCGATGGGGCTGCGCGCGCTGTACGGGGCACTGGAAGAGCGCTACGCCCGCCCGAAAGCGTAAGCGGGGTTTCAGCGGGCGAGGCGTTCGATCGGGAAGGCGGCGGTATCGGTGATCGCGCGCGCCAGGCCTTCGGCGTAGTGGTCGATCAGGGCCTGACCCAGCTCGGGCGTGGCGCGGTCGGCGGCCCCCACCACGCCGCCTGGATTGAGGTCATCCGCCATCCAGGCGAACGCCGTCTCACCGGTGGGGCCCAGGCGTCGGGTCGTGCCCTCGAGATCCTCGCCCAACGAATGGGCGTCCGGCGCTCGGTCCATCTGGACGAGTTTCGGTGCCAGCACGCGCATCATGGCCGTTTCGATCAGACCACCGTGCAAGCCATGTCGACACTCGCGTTCGGGGATGTCGATGGTTTTCGGCAGTGGCTGCAGGAAGTAATGGTGCTTGGTGACCAGCAAGCCATGCGCCCGGCGCAGATCCAGCGCGGCGAGTTCCATGATTGCGGTGTTGCCCCCGTGGCTGTTGGCCAGCACCACGCGGCGAAAGCCGGCGTGGGCGACGGCTGCACCGATCTCGCGCAAGACGGCCAGCGCCGTTTCCGGTGTGAGGCTCAGTGTTCCGGCGAAATGGGTATGTTCGGTGCTGGTGGCGATCGCCATTGGCGGCAGTACCAGCGGCTCGAGATCACTCGGGAGGAGTGGCGCCACCGCGTCCAGCAAACCCATGCCGATGCGCAGGTCCGTGTCCAGCGGCAGGTGGGGTCCATGCTGCTCGATCGCGGCCATGGGCAGTATCACCACCGCGTCGCGACGGGCATGGCCTCCGACGGCCTCGGTGGTCAGGTCCTGCCAGCGGATCAGAGTGCGGGTGTCCATTAAAGCAGCGTTGTCCGCGAGCGCGGCCCGGGTCAAGCCCCGCGCAGTCGGGCGTAGATGTCGCCGGAACCCACGCGCTCCACATGCTGCTCCAGCCAGGAGCGGATGGTGTCCGCGGTCTGCCAGGTGTCGAATCGGAAGCGGCGCTGTTCACCCACGATCAGGTTGTACTCGTAGTCACCCAGGGCGGCCAGTTGCTCCAGGCAGTCCTCGGTGACCTCCTCGGCCCCGGCGACGAACTCGAAAGACAGCGCCGGGACGGGCTGGCTCAGTCCGCGCAGGACCTCGGCCTCCAGGCCCTCGACGTCGATCTTGCAAAAGGCCGGCAGACCGTGATCGGCAATGAGGTGGTCCAGGGTGATCATGGGGACCGCGACCTGATCGTCCCAGGTCACCTTGCGGAAGCTGCGATTGCGTTTCGCGATCTCGCTTGTGAAGCGCCGGGAGACCGAGGAGACGGTCGGGGTGCTGCGACTGACCTCCAGCTGCGCGGTACCATTCTTGGGCCCTACGGCCTCGCGGCGGATCCGCACGCCCGGGAGCCTGGCGGTAGCCCTGCGGAGCAGCCGCAGGATATGGGGCTGGGGCTCGAGCGCGATCACGCGCGCCCCGAGTGCGGCGAAGGCGCGTGTGCGATCCCCGATATGGGCGCCGATGTCGAACACGAGATCACCGGGCCGCACGAATCCGGCGTAGAGGCGGCGCAGGCCAGCCTGGCGCCCGGGTCGCCAGTAGATCGCCATCGAGCGCAGGGTGCCCAGCCACGCCTGCAGGCGCTGGGGGAGCCGGTTGCGCGCGGCGGTGTCCTCGGGCGTGTGCATGTCAGCAGGCTACCGGACGCGGAACGTGGCGGCCATCACGGGGTCCGAGAGTAGGTCTATCACCGGGGATGGAGCCTCAGACAGGAGAGTGGCATGCAGAGCAGACGAATCCGACGGCGTGGCATGGGCGTGATGCTCGCCGCCATGCTGGCCGCACCAGGGTTGCCCGGCGTGGCCAGTGCGGCCTGCCCGGCGCCGGGACAGTGGGCGACGCCGGCCGGCGAGGAACTGGACCGGGCGGAGCTGTTCGCCGAACTGGCACAGGCGGACGCGGTGCTCCTCGGGGAGCGCCATGACCGGATGGATCACCATCGCTGGCAGCTGGGAACGCTGGCAGCCCTGCACGGCCAGCGCCCGGACATGGTCATTGGCCTCGAGATGCTGCCACGTTCGGTGCAGCCGGTGCTGGACCAGTGGGTGGCCGGCGAGCTGGACGCGGATGCCTTCCTGCGGGACAGCGACTGGTATATCCACTGGGGCTTCAACCCGGAACTGTACTGGCCCATTCTGCATTTTGCACGCGTTCATGACGTGCCGCTGGTGGCACTGAACGCCGAACGCACGCTGGTGCAGCGTCTCGGAGAGGAGGGCTGGGACGCGGTACCGGAGGACGAGCGTTACGGCGTGAGCCAGCCGGCCGATCCCCCCGACGCGTACCGCGAGTATCTGGTGGGCGTGATGGAACGCCATCCGGCGGGTATGGAGCGCGATCCTGATCGGTTCGTCGGGTCGCAATTGGCCTGGGACCGGATGATGGCCGCCGGCATCGCCGACATCCTGGAGGCTTCGGACGATCCACCGCTGGTGGTCGGGATTATCGGCTCCGGTCACCTGCAGTACGGCCATGGTGTACCACATCAGCTGGCGGATCTGGGCTTTGGAGATGCCCCGGTTCTGCTGCCCCGCGAGTACCGGGAGGATTGCACTGCGGACGATCCGGATCTGGCCCGAGCGGTGTTCGGTATTACCGATGGCGATCGCTTTGAACACAGCTCGCCGATGCTCGGGGTACAGCTGCGCGGCGATGAGGACGGCGGCGTGATCATCCAGGATGTGCAGGCGGGCTCCATCGGCGAGGCCGCGGGCCTGGAGGGAGGCGATCGCGTCCTGCGCGCCGGCGACCAGGCTGTGGAGCGCCCGTCGGATCTGCAACGGATTGTTCAGCGGGTGACGCCGGGTACCTGGCTGCCGCTGGAGATTGAGCGTAACGGCGAGGCCGAAGAGCGCGTGGCCCGATTCCCGTACGCCGAGTAAACGAGGGGGTGATATGCGCACGGTGTGGTGGATCTCGGTCGGCCTTCTGGCATCGCTGGGCGCCTCGGCCGCTTCGGCGGCGGGCGATGATTACGCCCAGCCGGATACCGACTTCCCTCTTGGTCTGAGCATTCATCTGCACCCGGGCGAGTCGGCCTTCGACGGGCGTCTGGCACTGGATCTGGAGGCCCTGGATCGGGATCCGCCGAGCCGGCTGCGCCTTGATCCCGCCATGGGCGTCGATGCCGTGACCCTGGATGGTGACTCTATCGATCACGAGTTGACCGAGTCGGGCTGGCTGGAGTTGGGGAGCGCGCTGTCCGATCGGGACACCGGCCTCCTGGTCGTCGAGTATGGCGCGCGGTTGTCGCGTCCTGACCAGGTGCGTCCCGGCTCGGGGTTCCTGGGCGAGGAGGCCGGGTTTCTGCCAGCCGGGGCCGGCTGGTATCCCGCACTGGAGGACGAGCCCGTGCCCATGCGGATTCACTTGACGGCAGGAGGTGGCCAGAAGGCTGTCGTGTCCGGCTCGCTGGTGGAAGACGGCAATGAAGGGGATGGCTACTGGGCCCGGTACGAACACCCGGCCGCGCGTGATTTGGCGCTCGCCTCCGGCCTCTGGGAGTCGGGCGCGATCAAGGGCGACGGCTGGCAGGTGCGCACCCTTTTCCCACGGGCGCTGCACGAGGCCTTTGGCAAGACCTACCGCGAGAAGACCGTCGAGTACATCGAGCGCTTCGAGTCCGAGATCGGGCCGTATCCGTACAGCAGTCTGACCGTGGCGGCCTCGCCGCAGCCGGTAGGGCTGGCGTTCTCCGGCTTTACGCTCTTGGGCGAGCAGGTGATCCCGCTTCCCTTTATCCCGCATACCTCGCTGGGGCACGAGGTCCTGCACATGTGGTGGGGCACGGGCGTCTATGTCGATCGTTCGGGTGGCAACTGGTCGGAGGGGCTGACCACCTACATGGCGGACTACCAGTTCAAGCGCGAGGCGGGCGAGGGGCGCGAGGAGCGAGGGCAGTGGTTGCGCGACTACGCGGCGCTCCCGCCGGATGAAGATCGCGCTCACGGCGAATACCAGGGCGGCAACCAGGGCGCGCGGCGCATCGCCGGCTATCACCGTGGCGCGATGATCTGGCGGATGCTTGAGGACTGGGTCGGGCGCGACGCCTTTCTGGAAGGCGCCCGCACGCTCTACAACGACTGGAAGGGGCGCGAGGCGGACTGGGATGCATTGATCGCGGCCTTCGATTCCGCCACCGACGAGGAGCTGGAGCCGTTCTTCCGCCAGTGGATCGATCGGCGCGGTGCGCCGGCGCTCGAGCTGGCCGATCTCGCCGTCGAGCAGGAGACGAATGGGTGGACGTTGTCGGGCACGTTGCGTCAGTCCGTCGATGACGAACCCTGGGATCTGCGGGTGCCCCTCGTGATCGAGACCGAACAGGGGTCGGAGACGTTCTGGATTGCGCTGGCCGACCGTGAAAAGGCGTTCGAGGTGGATCTGGATGCCGAGCCACTGCGCGTCGCTGCGGACCCGGACTGGCGGCTGTTTCGCCATCTGGCCGACGAAGAATCCCCGGCGATCCTGCGCCGCGCCGCACTGGACCCGGACACACAGGTGATCGCGTTGGGTTCGGCGCGGCCGGTCGAGGTCGCGCCCTGGCTGGGGCGCGCACCCGAGCAGAGCCAGAACGTGGAAGGGACTCGCATCGTGCTCGGCGAGCCGGATTCGGTCCGCGACTGGCTGCGCGCCCGCGAGTGGCCGGAGTCGCCGGCGGCGATCGACAGCGATCTGCCCGAGTCCCCGGACGCTGCCACCTGGGCCGTGCCCGGCGAGGACGTGATCGTGATTGCGGCCCCGGACGCGCAAGAACGACGCGCACTGGCGGGCGAGCTGCGCCACCGGGCGCATTACAGCTATGTACTGCTGGAAGGGGACGAGAGGGACACCGGGCACTGGGCCACGCCGGGGATCTGGAAGGAACTGCAATGACAGAGGCGTTCGAGCTGGATAGGCGCCTGCACGCGGATACCTGGTTCGTCGCGGACTGGCGGCTGTCAACATTGCTGCTGATGGATCACGCGGCGATCCCGTGGTTCATCCTGGTCCCGCGCCGAGCAGGTCTGCGCGAGTTGCATGACCTTGGGCCCGACGATGCGGCGATGCTGGTTCGGGAGTCTTGGGTTCTGGCGCGGGCGATGCAGGCGGCATTCGAGCCGCAGACGCTGAATGTGGCCAAGCTGGGCAATATCGTCGAGCAGTTGCACCTTCACCATGTCGCCCGGCAACCGGGCGATCCAGCTTGGCCCGGGCCGGTCTGGGGTGTCCCCGCCGAGCGGGGCCTGCAAAAGAACGAGGCCGAGGACCGCATGCAGCGGGTCCTCGGCCTCGTCGAAGAGCTCGGTTAGGTCGGTTTAGAAGCGGTAACCGACGTTCATTCCGAAGGTCCACGGGTCGATCTCGACGGTGCCGATGCGGTTGCCGTCCAGACGCGCGGTGCTTTCGATGTCGATCCAGCGCACCTCGGTATTCAGGAACCAGTTGTCGTCCAGCGCGATGTCGATCCCGGCCTGCAGTGCAACACCCCAGGAATCATCGAGTCGCAGGCGGCTATCCGAAAGGCCTCCGCGGGTGGTCGTGTCAAAGAAGTGGGTGTAATTCACGCCGGCCCCCAGGTACGGGCGGAACGCCGAGCCGGTGTTGAAGTGATACTGCAGGCTCAGGGTCGGCGGCAGCAGACGGGTGTAGCCGACGTTGCCCAGACCTTCCAGGGCGATGTTGTGCTTGAACGGGATCCCGACCAGCAGCTCCAGGCCGAGGTTGTCGGTGAACATGTAGGTGACGGTACCGGTCGGGCGGGTGTTGGAGCCGACGTCCACGCTCAGATCAGCCGGGGTCAGTTCGCCGTTGTCGGACTTGGGCGAAATGTGGGTCAAGCCGCCGCGCAGCAGCCAGTCGCCGGCGGAGACATCCGCACTGGCCGCGGTCGCATGGGCCGGGATCAGGGCCGCCGGGGCCAGCAGGGTGGCCAGGGCAAGGGAACGAAAGGTCAGGGTGCGGCGCATGTTCGGGTTCTCCGATGACGTGAATGTTCGGAGGTACTATCACCTGCTAAACATTAGGGCTTGTTGATGCAGATCATGTGCGATGACGTTATCGGAAGGGCAGCCGTTGCTCACCGAAGCCGTAGAACCCTCTGTGGGCAGAAGGCTCCTGCCGATCCAGTGGCCTCAGCACTCCGCAGGCATGTTCACCGCCGATCGGATGAGCGCGCTTGTGCATCCGGGACCCGGCGGGAGGCCATGCCAAAACTGCCCATGGCGCCGATGAGCACGGCGCGATAGGGTGTTTGCAGGGATTCCATGGATACGCCGTTTGGGGGGCAAGCCACCGTGCATGCGTACATCAAGCCGCGGTTCCCGATGCCGGTGAGCGATTCAGGGACGATGATCCCCGGTTCGGGCCGGGACTGGACAAGGAGCGCATGAACTTCCTCCACACCCTGGGGCACGCGGCACGTAATCTGGCCCCCATCGTCATTGTGGTCGCGGTGTTCCAGGCGCTGGTGCTGCGTACGGTGCCGGATGGCCTGTTGTCCATGGTGATCGGGCTGGCCATCGTGGTCTTTGGCGTGGCGCTGTTCCTTCAGGGCCTGGAGATGGGGATCTTCCCCATCGGCAAGAACCTGTCGAATGCCCTGGCCCGGCGCGGTTCGCTGCTGTTGTTGATGGCTTTTGGCTTCACTCTCGGCTTTGCCACCGTGATCGCGGAACCGGCCCTGATTGCGGTGGCGGAGCAGGCGGAGCTGATCAGCGAGGGGCGGATCGAGGGACTGGTCCTGCGTCTGATCGTCGCGCTGTCGGTGGGTGCCGTGGTCGCGCTGGGCATTCTGCGCACGGTGATGGGCCACCCGCTGCACTGGTACATCCTGAGCGGCTATGTGCTGGTGGTGCTGGTCACCTTCTTTGCCCCCGAGGAGATTGTCGGTCTGGCCTACGACTCGGGCGGGGTGACCACCAATATCGTGACCGTCCCGTTGGTCGCGGCGCTGGGTCTGGGCCTGGCGGCCTCGATCAGCGGGCGCAATCCGCTGCGCGACGGTTTTGGCCTGGTGGCGCTGGCGGTGATGGTGCCGATGATCACGGTGCAGCTGTACGGGATCATCGTATTCGCCGGTGCGGATATCGATGCCCCGGGCAACGGCGAGACCGCGACGATGGACGCGGACACGGATCTGCCGGGTGCGGACGAGGAACACTGGCTCTCCGCGATGGGGATGGATCTGCTGCTGATGCTGCGCGATGTGGCACCGATTATCGCGGTGATCGTGGTGTTTCAGTACTTCGTGCTGCGCAAGCGCATCCCGTATCTGCCGCGGGTGATCTTCGGCTTCGTGCTGGTGGTGCTGGGCCTGTACGCCTTTGTGGTCGGGCTCAAGCTGGGCCTGTTCCCGATCGGCGAGAGCATGGCCGAACAGTTGATCACCAACGAGCTGTTTCTGTGGGTCTATCTGTTCGCGTTCTCCATCGGCTTCGCGACCACGATGGCGGAGCCGGCATTGATCGCGATTGGCCAGAAGGCGGAGGAAGCGGCGCGCGGTTCATTACGCGGCAACGTAATCCGAATCCTGGTGGCGCTGGGCGTGGCGATCGGAATCACCGTTGGGGTCCATCGCATCCTGGCGGGGGATTCCATCCATCACTACATCATGGGCGGTTACCTGCTGGTCATCGTGCTGACGATCCTCGCGCCGAAGCAGATCGTGGCACTGGCCTTTGATCTGGGTGGGGTAACGACCTCCGAGGTGACCGTACCCCTGGTGACGGCCCTTGGCATCGGACTGGCGACCCACCTGGAAGACCGCAATGTCCTGATCGACGGCTTCGGCCTGATCGCCTTCGCGTCGATCTTCCCCATCGTCACCGTGATGGTCTACGCCATCGTGGTGGATATTTACGAGCGCTGGACCGGCAGGGGCCGCGCGCAACAGGAGGATTCGCCATGAGATTTTCGGCATTGATCGCGGTGCTCCCGGATGACTTGGAACCGCAGGCCATCGAGACGGCCAAGGCCGCGGGTGCCGGCGGCGTCACCATCATGGATGCCCGCGGCATTGGTGCGGAAGCGCGCAAGACGTTTCTGGGTATGACGTACGAGGGAAGCCAGTCCGTGTTGATGTGGGTGCTGGAGAAGAAGGTCGCACTGAACGTGCTCAAGGCCGTCAGCAATGAGCTGGAACTGGAGGGCGATCCGCGAGGGGTCGCGTTTACGGTCGATATTGCCCATCTGGCGGGGATCGGCCGCAAGCAGATCGAGCAGTTCCAGGAACACGTTAAAGAAGAAATTTAGGGAAGCTTCTGTTTCCCTAAGGCCTGAGGAGGGCTCGAGCATGCTGGTAAGCGACATCCTGAAATCCGACGTGATCACCGTTTCGCCGCTTGCGCCCTTGCGCGAGGCGATGCAGCTGATGCGGAAGCACAATGTGAAGTCCCTGGTCGTGGACAAGCAGCACGAGCACGACGCCTACGGGATCATCACCTATACGACGATCCTGAAGACCATCGTGGCGGAAGAGGGCGATATCGATCTCTCCAATGTCTATGATGTCTGCGCCAAACCGGTGATTACCGTGCCGGCCGAGATGGATGTGAAATATGTGGCCAGGCTAATGGTCAACCAGGGCATCCGTCGCCTGGTGGTGCTACGTGGCAATACCCTGGAGGGTATCGTGACCACCAGCGACATCGTCGGATCGATCCTCGAAATGGCCGATATAGAATGAACCTCGATGCCGTTTGATACTCGGACCGATTGGGCCTGGCGACGCGCGCCTCAAGGCCGATTCACTCACAAGGAATCCCGTGGCCACCGTTTCCCATATCGAGGGGTTTGAAAAGCTCCGCCTTCTGGATGCCGCTATTGAGCAGGCGCGGCATGCTGTCTTGATCACGGATGCGGATCTCGACGAAGGCCCTTGCATCGTCTACGTAAATGCCGCTTTCGAGCAGATGACCGGGTATGCCAGGAGCGACGTGCTGGGGAAGACGCCCGCTCTGCTACAGGGCCCACGGACGTCCAGGGTGGTCCTCGACCGGCTGCGCGCCGCCCTCGAGTCTGGCGGGGATTTCGACGGCGAGACCATCAACTACCGCAAGGATGGCAGTACCTACATGGTGCGCTGGCAGGTTTCCCCCGTGTATGCGGAGGATGCGCCCGAGCGCATTACCCATTTCGTCTCGATCCAGCAGGACGTGACCGAGGAGCGCGCCCGCGATGAACGGCTGAGGCTGTTGTCGACCGCGGTGGAGGTTTCCGGTGACCCGGTCATGATCACGGACCCGAGCGGCACGATCACCTACGTGAACGCCACCTTCGAGGAGCTGATGGGCGTTGCCCGCAGCGAAGTACTGGGTGACAACCCCCGGCGGTTCAAGTCGGGTCGTCAGGACGACGCCTTTTACCGCGTGATGTGGCAGACCCTGGAGCGTGGCGAGACCTTCCGGGGTGAGTTCGTGAACCGACGCCGCGATGGGTCACTGGTTCATCTGGAGCAGACGATCACCCCGGTGCTTGATGACCGGGGCCGGATTTCGCATTACGTGGCCCTGGGCAAGGACATCACCGACCGTGTGCGCATGGAGGACGAGATTCGCCGCGTGGCACATACGGACTGGCTTACCGGGGTCGCCAATCGCCTCAGTCTGGGGAACACCCTGGAGGCGGAGATCGAGCGCTGCCAGCGCTATGGACGTCCGCTGAGCCTGATCATGTTCGATCTGGATCATTTCAAGGCGGTGAATGACCGCTATGGACACGAAGCCGGTGACGAAGTGCTCAAATCGCTGGCACAAACCGTGACGGCCGAGTTGCGTGAGGCCGACACCCTGGGGCGTTGGGGCGGCGAAGAATTCATGATCGTGGTACCCGAGACACGGCTGGTCGGTGCGAACGCCCTGGCCGAGAAGCTGCGCCAGGCCGTTGCGGCGATGAACGTCCCGGGGGTGCCCAGCGTCACCGCGAGTTTCGGCGTTGCCGAACTGGCTTCGGGCGATAGCGCCAAGCTGTTGGCGCGGCGGGCGGATGAGGCCATGTATCAGGCCAAGCAGGCCGGGCGCGACCGCGTGGTGGCGCTGTAAAGGCAGACCCATTGAGTGGGGGGCACAAAAAAGGCCGGCATTCGCCGGCCTTTTTGATGCATGCGCAAACGCGTCGGCGAGAGCTTACCCGCGGCGGCGCAGCACCCAGATTTCCAGCAATGCCCACTCTTCGCCGGGATAATTCTCCTGCTCCAGCGGAGACAGACGACGGTGGCGAGTCGCGGTACTGCCGACAAAGTCCAGACGATTCAGCAACAGGCGCTTGGTGGCGTCCGCTTTTTCTAGTGCGAAGGGGTTGAGAAAATTCACCAGCATGTAGCCTTCGCCCTTGCCCCGCGCGAAGGCATCCACCAGGCTCTCGATGGCCGGAGGATCCAGATACACCAGCGACGCGGTGGAGATAACGATGTCCGCCTCTTCCATCGACTGTTCGATCGCATTGCGCGTGTCGGCGTCGGCCTCGTTCAGGTCGGCTTCGAACGTCTGGTCGAACAGACCCGCGCTCTTGCCGTAGGCCAGGGCGTTTCCGGAGATGTCGATACCGGTCGTCTTTATCGGCAGACGACGTGGGGCGGCGACCGTCTTGCAGGCCTGCTCATCGGCCCAGTTGGCGCGGATTGCCTCGACATCCATGCCGTGCACGGTCGCCATGGTGGTGTTGCCAAAGCAGCAGCACAGGTCGACATAGTTCAGGGTCTTGCCCGCATCGGCCTGTTGCTGCGCCCAGGGGAGAATCAGCCGGTCGAAGGTTTGCCGGTTGAAGTCGTCGGAGATGTAATCGAGCGCGTCGATAATGCGCTTCTTGAACGGCACCGGGGTCTCGGCGACGTAAATATCGTCGAAATGCTGTTTCTTCTCCTCGGTCTTCACTTGCGGCTCACTCATCGGCTTCTCCTCGTTTGATAAACCCACCATGATCATGGGCATGAGGCATGTTCGTCAAGTAACGCCACTCGCCTCATTGTAACTGCCGTCGCATCATGCCGCGCTTCTGCTATGTATCATGAGGATAAAGGAGTGCGCGCTGCCGGCGGGGCCGGGAGTCGGAGGGGGCCGGAAGGGAACTGCATGAAGATCGACTGTTTCAAGGCGTACGACGTACGCGGCCGCGTGCCGGATCAACTCAACCCCGAGGTGGTGCACGCCATTGGCCGCGCCTTCGCCGAAGAGGTCCGTCCCGGCCGCACAGTGGTCGGACATGATATCCGCCTGTCCAGCCCGGAACTGTCCCGGGCCTTGATCGAAGGACTCACCGCCGGCGGCAGCGATGTCGCCGACATCGGCCTGTGCGGGACCGAAGAGGTCTACTTTGCGACTGCACACTACGGGGCCGGCGGCGGGGTGATGGTCACCGCCAGCCACAATCCGCTGGATTACAACGGGCTCAAGCTCGTACGCGGTGAAGCGCGACCGATCAGCGGGGATTCCGGACTGCAGGCGATCCGTGCATGCGCGGAACGCGGCGACTTCCGCCCCATGCCGCAAGGCCAGGTGCATCCGCTGGACCACCGGCCCGACTACATCGCCCGGCTGTTGGCATCGGTCGACCGCGAAGCCCTGCCGAAGCTGCGCGTGGTCGTGAACCCGGGCAATGGCGGTGCCGGCCCGGTGCTGGAGGCACTGGAACCCCATCTGCCGTTCGAACTGGTCCGCGTGAACTTCGAGCCGGACGGGCATTTCCCCAATGGCATCCCCAACCCGCTGTTGCCGGAGAACCGTGCGGCCACAGCCGACGCCGTGCGCAAGCATGGCGCGGATCTGGGTGTGGCCTGGGATGGCGACTTCGATCGCTGTTTCCTGTTCGATGCCGCGGGGCACTTTATCGAGGGCTACTACATTGTGGGGCTGCTGGCTCAGGCCTGTCTGGAAGGCGGGCAACTTGGCGAGCGGATCGTCCACGACCCGCGGCTGACCTGGAATACCATCGAGATGGTACGAGCCGCCGGTGGCGAGCCCGTCCAGTCCAAGACGGGGCATGCCTTCATGAAGGAGCGCCTGCGCCACGAAGACGCCATCTACGGCGGCGAGATGAGCGCGCATCACTACTTCCGCGACTTTTACTACTGCGATAGCGGGATGCTGCCGTGGCTGCGGGTCGCCGAGTTGATGGGGCGCCGTGGCCAGTCGCTCGGCGAGATGGTGGCAGAGCGCATGGCCCGCTACCCCTGCAGCGGCGAGCTGAACTTCGAGGTCGCAGATGTCGAAGCCGCAACCAATCGCGTCCTTGAGGCCTTTGAGGGCCAGGGCGGCGAAGAGGATCGCACCGATGGTGTCAGTCTCGAGTTTCCGGACTGGCGTTTTAACTTGCGCAGCTCCAACACCGAGCCGCTGTTGCGGCTGAACGTCGAGACCCGCGCCGATCCGGCCCTGCTGGAGCGGCGCGTGGAAGAGATTGCCCGCCTGATACGGGGATAAAACGATGGCGCCTGCCGATATCCAGAACCAACTACAGCCGGTGATCCTGGCCGGCGGTACCGGCACGCGGTTGTGGCCGGTGTCGCGCAGCCATTACCCGAAGCAGTTCCTGCCCCTCACCGGCGACCAGACGCTGCTGCAGCAGACCGTGGGGCGGCTGGACGGCCTGCAGGCGGCGCCACCATTGGTGCTGGCCAACGTGGAGCACCGCTTTCTGGCCGCCGAGCAGCTGCGCGCGATTGGCATCGAGCAGGCGCGCATCCTGCTGGAGCCAGAGGGCCGCAACACGGCCCCGGCGATTGCCCTGGCGGCGCTGCAGGCCCGGGCGGAAGGGCGCGATCCTTTGCTGCTGGTCCTGGCCGCGGATCACCACATCGGCGATGGCGATGCCTTCAAGGCGGCTGTGGGGCGCGCCGTGGCACTGGCGGAGGCCGGATATCTGGTCACCTTCGGGATCGTGCCCGTGACGCCCGAGACCGGCTACGGCTATATCCAGCAGGGCGAGTCGCTGGGCGAGGCCGGTGCGCGGGTTGCGCGTTTTGTCGAAAAGCCCGATGCTGCCACCGCGCGCGAGTATCTGAGCCAGGGGGACTATCTCTGGAACAGCGGCATGTTCGTGTTCCGCGCCTCGCAGTATCTGCAGGAGCTGGAGCGCTTCGAGCCCGAGATCGTCACGGCCTGTCAGACCGCGCTGGAGGGCGCGCGCGAGGACCTCGATTTTCTGCGCGTGGAACCGGAATCGTTTGCTCGGGCACCGAACATCTCGGTGGACTACGCCGTGATGGAACGCACCGACCGCGCGGCGGTCACGCCCTTGGCCGCCGGCTGGAGCGATATCGGCTCCTGGTCCGCCCTGGCCGGGGTGCGCGGCACCGACGCGCAGGGCAATACCCTGCGCGGTGATTGCCTGCTGGAGGACAGCGAGGGCTGCGTGGTCGATGCCGACGGCCTGCTGGTCGCGGGGATCGGCCTGCGCAACCTCGCGGTGGTCGCCACCCGCGATGCGGTGCTGGTGGCGGATCGTGACCGCGTGCAGGACGTCAAACGCATCGTCGAACGGCTGAAGTCGGACAACCGCAGCGAGCATGTGGACCACCCGGCGGTCTATCGCCCCTGGGGCTGCTACGAGTGCGTCGACGTCGGGCGGCGCTATCAGGTCAAGCGCATTACCGTAAAACCCGGGGCGAAGCTCTCGCTGCAGATGCATCACCACCGCGCGGAACACTGGGTGGTCGTCAGCGGCACCGCGCGGGTGCGCAACGGCGAAGAGACCTATCTGGTGACGGAGAACCAGTCCACCTATGTGCCGATCGGGCAGATCCATTCGCTGGAGAACCCGGGCGCGATCCCGCTGGAACTGATCGAGATTCAGTCCGGCAGCTACCTGGGCGAGGACGACATCGTGCGCCTGGAGGACCTCTACGGCCGCGTCTGAATCGCGCCCGAGCAGCTAACCCTCTCGCACTAGCCGAAGTCGCGGGAGCGGGTGGTCAGCTCGCCCAGCCAGTCGCTGCGGTCGATCAGGCGCTGCACGATCAGGTGGCCGACGCCCTCGCTGTACTGCCATTCCCCGTGGGCCTCCAGCAGGCGGCCATGCAGTACCTCGGCGCGAAAGCGCTCCACCCGGTCCGGCCAGACGATCAGGTTCAGCGTGCCGCTCTCGTCCTCCAGGGTCAGGAACACCGTGCCGTTGGCCGAGCCCGGCCGCTGGCGGGTGATCACGAGGCCGGCATAGCGGGCACCGGGATGCCCGGGGCGTTCCAGCAGCCGGGCGGCGGTGGGTAAACGTTTTTGTTCCAGGAACGGGCGCATCAGGGCCAGCGGGTGCGGGCCCAGGCTCAGCCCGGTGGTGGCGTAATCCTGCACCAGGTCGTCCACCACATCGGGGCGCGGCAGGAGCGGGGTTACGTCGGCCTCGCGCACCGTCTCCGCCGGGGCGTCGGCGAACAGGGGCAGCGGTTCCTCCACTGCCTCGGTCGCCCAGCGCGCCTGATGGCGGTTGCCGGCCAGCCCCTTCAGGGCATCGGCGCGGGCCAGGCGGTTGGCCTGGGCGCGGGTCAGGGCGGCGCGGGCGACCAGATCCGGTACGTCCGCGAACGGGCGTTCGGCGCGCGCGGCGACGACACGCTCGGCCACGGCTGGCGCGAGCCCGCCGACCCGGTTCAGGCCCAGGCGCAGGGCCAGCGCGTCGCTCCCGGCCACCGGCTCCACTGTGCAGTCCCAGTCACTGCAGCGTACATCCACCGGGTGTACCTCCACGCCGTGGCGGCGGGCGTCGGCGACGATCTGCGCCGGGGCGTAGAAGCCCATCGGCTGGCTGTTCAGCAGCGCGCAGGCAAAGATCGCCGGCTCGTGGCACTTGAACCAGGACGAGACATAGGTGATCAGCGCAAAGCTGGCCGAGTGCGACTCGGGAAAGCCGTACTCGCCAAAGCCGAGGATCTGCTTGTACAGCTGCTCGGCGAACTTCTCCGGATAGCCGCGTTGCCGCATGCCGTCCATCAGGCGTTCGCGGTAGCGCGCGAGCTGGCCGGTACGGCGCCAGGCTCCGATCGCGCGGCGCAGCCCGTCCGCCTCGCCGGCGGAGAAGCCGGCCGCGACCATCGCCAGTTCGATCACCTGCTCCTGGAAGATCGGCACCCCCAGGGTGCGTCCCAGCACGCGCTTCACCCCTTCGTTCGGGTAGCGCACCCGCTCCGGGTGGGCGCGGCGCTTCAGATACGGGTGCACCATCTCGCCCTGGATCGGGCCGGGGCGCACGATGGCGATCTCGATCACCAGGTCGTAGAAGTTCGCCGGCTTCAGGCGCGGCAGCATGCTCATCTGCGCGCGCGACTCGATCTGGAACACGCCCAGGGTGTCGGCCTTTTGCAGCATGCGGTAGACCGCCGGGTCCTCGGCGGGGATGTCGGCCAGACCCCAGTCGCGGCCCCGGTGGCGTGCCATCAGCTCCAGCGCGCGGCGCACGCAGGAGAGCATGCCCAGCGCCAGCACGTCGATCTTCAACAGCCCCACCGCGTCGAGGTCGTCCTTGTCCCACTGGATCACTGAACGCTCCGGCATCGCCGCGTTCTCGATCGGCACCAGCTCGTCCAGCCGGCCCTCGGCGATCACGAAGCCGCCGGTGTGCTGCGACAGGTGGCGGGGAAAGCCGCGCAGCTCGGCGGTCAGGGCCTGCCACTGCCGGGCCAGGGCGCCATCCGGGTCCAGCCCGACCTCGCGCAGGCGCTCGGCGGGGATGCCGTCGTCCCACCAGGCGAGGTTAGCGGTCAGCGCATCCAGCCGCGCGCGCGAGATACCCAGGGCGCGGCCGACGTCGCGCAGGGCGCTGCGCCGGCGGTAGCGGATCACCGTGCAGGCCAGCGCCGCGCGCTCGCGGCCGTAGCGCCGGTAGATGTACTGGATCACCTCCTCGCGGCGCTCGTGCTCGAAGTCGACATCGATATCCGGCGGCTCGCCGCGCTCGGCGGAGATGAAGCGCTCGAACAGCATGCTGGAGCGCGAGGGGTCCACCGCCGTGATCCCGAGGGCATAACAAACGGCGGAATTCGCCGCCGAGCCGCGCCCCTGGCACAGGATCCCGCGGCCGCGGGCAAAGCGCACGATGTCGTAGACCGTCAGGAAGTAGGGCTCGTAGCCAAGCTGCGCGATGATTTCGAGCTCGCGCTCGATCTGCTCCGTCACCTTCGGCGGTATGCCGTCGGGCCAGCGCTCCCGTGCCCCCTTCAGAGTCTCCTCGCGCAGGTAGGTGGCCGGGCTCGTGTCTCGGGGCAGGGGATCGGTCGGGTAGCGGTAGGTGACCGCGTCCAGCGAGAAGTCGCAGTCCCGCGCGATCCGCACACTGGCTGCGAGCCAGCGGGCGGGATACAGCGCGGCCAGGTCGTCGCGCGGGCGCAGGCAGCGCTCGCCGTTGGGGAAGCGCGCCGGGGCCGCCTCGGCAACCGTGGTGCGCAGGCGCAGCGCGGTCAGCACGTCCTGCAGGGCACGCTGGCCGCGAGCGTGCATGTGTACATCGCCGCAGGCGACGATCGGGAGTCCCGTCGTCTCGGCGAGCTGCCGTGCGCGGTTCGCGAGCGTGGCATCCTCCGGCGTGCGCAACTGGCTGACCGCCAGATGGGCCTGGCCCGGGGCGGCCCATCCGGCCAGCCAGCGGGCCGCTTCGGCGAGCGTCGGTTCCGGGGTCTCGGGTTCGATACGCAGCAGGACCTGCCAGCCGGCCCGCGCCCCGGCGGGCAGGGCGTCGAGGTCCGACTGCGTCAGGTGGTAATGCCCCTTGTCCGCCGCCCCGCGCGCCCGGGTGATCAGACGGCACAGCGCGGCATAACCCGCCGCATCGCGTACCAGCAGGGTCACGGCGGGGCCGTCCGCCAGCCGGAAGGTCGCCCCCAGGATCAGGTGCAGGCCGCAGTCCTTCGCCGCCGCGTGGGCGCGGACCACGCCGGCCAGCGAGGCGATATCGGTCAGCGCCAGCGCGCGATAGCCCAGCGCCCGGGCCCGCTCCACCAGCTCCTCCGGGTGCGAGGCCCCGCGCAGGAACGAGAAGTTGCTGACGCTCGTCAGCTCGGCGTACTCCGGCGGTTCGGGGGTGGTGGCATCCATATACTGTTTATATAAACAGTATTCCGGGATGGCAAGAAACCCTGGCTTCGAGCCGGTGCGCCGGCTCCGGTATGGTAGGCCCGCTACCGGCCGATCCCAGTGACGACTCCCCTATGCGCAGCGCCATCTACAATCTGCTGATCCTCCGCCTTACCTCGCAGTGGTATGCCGAGGTAATGCGGCGGTTGTCGGACGGAGCGGCCCTGCTGGATGTGGGCATTGGCACCGCTGGCGCGCTGCTCGCCAATGCCGACACGGCGCGCGAGAAGGGGCTCGTCATCACGGGGATCGATATCGACGCCGACTACATCAAGCACGCCCGGCAAGCCCTGCGTGAGTCGCCCCTGGCCGATCGTGCCGAGGCCCGTCTCGAATCCATCTACGACCACACGGGCGGCCCGTACGACGCGATCTATTTCTCCGCCAGCTTCATGCTCCTGCCGGACCCCGAGGGCGCTCTGCGTCACTGCCGCAGCCTGCTGAAGCCGGAGGGGAAGGTCTTCTTCACCCAGACCTTCCAGACCCGCCCCTCCCGCTGGATGGAGCGCTTCAAGCCCCTGCTCAAGCGCATCACGACCATCGACTTCGGCCGCGTGACCTACGAAGAAGCGTTTCGCGAACAGGTGTCGGGGGCGGGGTTCGTGATCGACGAGTTCACCACGCTCGGACGCCACGGCCCGCGCGCATCCGTCCTGGCCATCGCCCGACCCGCCTGAAAGAACACCGGGCCATACCACTGTAGGAGGCGAGCCCTCTCGCCGATCGGGTGTGTCCGGCTCCCCATCGCCCAGGGGGCTGGGCTCCTACGAGGAAAAGAGGCTGTGGCGG
>NZ_KB897906.1:30271-484658 GCF_000377205.1 Thioalkalivibrio sp. ALJ3
CCCCGAGGCTGGGCCCACCCGCTGTAGGAGGCGAGCCCTCTCGCCGATCGGGCGTGTCCAGCGCCCCATCGCCCAGAGGGCTGGGCTCCTACAAGAGAAAGGCGTTGTGGCGGTATGTGAACAAGACGGGCGACTTCTTCCGATAACGCGTCGGCCTGCTAATTCCGAAGGAAGACCCCGGGCGCCCCTGCGACTGAAGGCACTACCGCACCGTGCGCTAGAACTCGATGTCGTAGCGCAGCTCTTCGTCCGGTTGGCGCAGGAAGTTGCCCTGCACCAGGTCGACCTGCGACTGCCACAGCAGGGCCAGCCCGTCCACGTCCTCCACATAGGCCGCCATGGTGCGAGCACCGCTGGCACGAGCGATGTTCAGCAGCGGTTCCAGTCGGACAAGTTTGTCCGCGGCATCGTGCAGCCCGTGGGTCAGTGGACGGGCGACTTTCACGTAGTCGGGCTGCAGGCTGCGCAGGAGCTGGGCCGGTTGCCTACTGGAAAGCCCGAAGTGCTCCACGGCCACCCCGACCTGGATGTCACGCAGTGCCCCGGTGATGCGCTCGGCCTGTTCCGGATCCGCCACGATATCCTCCTCCGCCAGTTGCAGCACCAGTGCCCGGGATGGCAGGGCTGCGCGTGCAAGTATGCGTCCGAGCCAGCCGGCCAGATCCTGGTCGCGCAGCGACCCGGGCGACAGTTTGACGAAGAACACCGAGTCCGGATGGGTGCGCAGACGCGCGCCCAGGATGTCCACGGCATTGGCCAGTACCCAGCGGTCCAGCGCCCGGTCGAGGTCCAGGTGTCCGGCCATGTTCACGAACGGGCCGGGTAGCTGGGTGTGGCCTTCCGGATCCCGAATGCGGAGCAGGACTTCGTAGCGTTCGGTCTTGTCGGAGCCGGCGATGTTGGCGATGGGTTGATACACCAGAAAGAGGCGCTGCTCGTGGATTGCGCGGGTGATGACCTGGCGCCAGTGCTGTTGCTGGGCGACGCCACACTCCGGCGTGACCAGCGCGGGATCCAGCTGGATGCGGTTGCCGCCTTCCCGGCGGGCCTGTGCGCAAAGCGCCAGAGACTGGTCCACGGCATCCGCCGCAGGAATGTCGGCCAGTGCTGTGATGCCGATGCTCAGGCCTGGGGATGGTGCGTGACTCGGAGCACCATGCGGCGCCGGGACCTTCGCATAAAGGGCATCGCCCCAGTCCGACAGGGCTTCCGCATCGGCCCGGTTCAGCAGCACCAGGATCGCGTTCTCGCTGAATCGGGTGATGCGCTCGCCCGCAGCAAGGCCCGCCGAGATTCGCCCCAGCAGACGCCGCTGAAGCAGCGAGAAACCGGTCACCCCCTGTTCCCGGAGCAGATTCGAGGCCTCGTCCCATTCAATACAGGCGAGTGCGACGATCCCGGGCTGCGTCGCCAGCCCCGTGCGCCAGTGGTCCAGCAGGGGCGTCAGATCACCGGAGCGCAGGGTGGTGGTGCCACGCCCAGCCCGGCGACGTCGTCGGCAGAGGCGCGCCTCGGCGCAGACGCGTTCGGGCGCCGCTTCCGGTGATATGTGGGAAAGCCCCGGACCCGGCGCGGCTACAGATCCTTCTGGTGACGTCAGCAGAACACATGGGATGTCGAACAGCGATGGATCCTGGGCCAGGAAGCGGGACAGGGCCGCAGCCCGGTCGGCCGCGATGTCCACGTCGATCACGATGGCCTCGGGCAGGCTCTCCACGGCGTGGCCGGGCACGTCGTCTTCCGGCGAAAGACGCTGGATGTCGAGCGCGGAGGATTCTTGCAGGGCGCGGGTAGGGGAGACCGACTGCCCCGTGGTGACGAGCATGATCCGCAGCGGGTCCCACGGGCTGGAGTCCACCAGGCCCTCCAGTGTCGTGGCCATTTCGGAGGGAATCGTGGGCATGGTCAGGATCGCGTCCCAGTCGCCCGACGTGGTCGGCTGTTCTCCACTTTGGGCTTCCTGTAGGACTAGGATGTTGGGCAGGCGGTGTTCGTCATCAGGGGTCGGCGGACCCGGTGGCGCTGACAGGACGACGCGTGCATGAGGCGTTGCTGTCGATTCCGCATGTACCGCCTCCTGCAGGTTGGCGAAGGGGTCCACCCGGAAGCCGCAGGCCACCAGTTGCAGTGCCAGTTCGTCGCGCGCCGCGCCGGCCGGCCCGAGCAACTGGACCCGCAGCCGGTCGGGAACCGGAGTACGCACATTCTCGGTTTCCGGAGCCGCCGGGAGCCCCTCCGAGGCATCGAGATCGCCTGGAAGCGTCCCCTGCAGCCGCAGAATCAGGGAGCCGATGGTCTCCTGTTCGTTTGAGGTGGGGGGCAGCGGGCTTTGCAGGTGCTGGGCCACGCGCTCGTCAATGCGCCGGGCCGTGTTCAGCGCCTCCTTCAGCGATGTCCCGGCCAGGCCTCCGGCGATCACCCGGGTCAGCGCGCGGATGTCCCCCAGGTCCACATGGCGGCAGCCGCGCTGCCGGATCATGTACCAGCGGTCGGCCAGGTCGGCGACCATCCGTGGCAGGCCCCTGACAAACTCCCGGCTGGTGGTGTGGTCTGGTGTGTCGGGAGAGGACTTCGCCTGCGGGGTGCTGCCAGAAGCATCGGCCATGAAGTTCAAAGTCCTTTTTGGAAAGTGCTTTGTGAACTATAGACAACCCTTCCAAGGATGGCTGAGTTTTTTGGTACTGCCTCGATACCTTAGCGATCTGTGCTGGGGTCCAGCCCCCAGCGAAACGGCGATACCGCCCCAAAGCGCTTGAGTTTGGAGCCTTACACGAACGGGGCTGTCGATCCTGAGGATCGATATCCTGAAGCTCCAATGCGGCCGGAATGGCGGCATGAAGCCGGAGGAGGGTGGGCTTCTCCATTCTCACGCCCCCGAGGCTGGGGGCCAACCCACTGTAGGAGGCGAGCCCTCTCGCCGATCGGGCCTGTCCAGCTCCCCATCGCCCAGAGGGCTGGGCTCCTACGAGAGGAGAGGGCTGTGGCGGCATGTGAACAAGATGGGTGTCCTCTTTCTCCTCTTTCTCGCGCTTTCTCGCGTAAACCGTGCAGGGGCTGTCCGGGATCGTGTAGCCGGGTTACTCGTAGTGGCTCCATAAACGAATCACCTTGACGACTCCCTCGTCTTCAAGCACCTGGTACACAAGCCGGTGTTGAATATTGATGCGCCGCGAGTATGCGCCGGAGAGATCACCCACCAGCTTCTCGAAAGGTGGGGGCTTTCGATACGGATCTTCCGCGATCAGCGTCAGCAGTTCCTGTGCCTTCGGCTTCAGGCCGCTGGTCGCCAGCTTCTTCGCATCCTTCTGAGCCTGCCGGGTGTAGACCAACTTCCATGTCACCAATCCAGCTCCTCGTGGCATTCATCCGTTGGAGTATCCATGCCCTCGCGGATCGATTCCCGCATACCCGGCACCGATAGCAGGTACAGGGTCTCCTGAATGGCCGACCAGTCCGATTCGGATAGCAGGACTGCGTTGTTCCGCTTGCCGGTGATCACAATCGGCTCGTGGGATTCCGCCGCTTCGTCGATCAGCCGGTAGAGGTTACTGCGCGCCTCTGTAGCCGTAATTCCCGTCATGGCGCACCTCGCAAGTGTGTGGGCTTCGACCAAGAGTACGCCTTCGCGTACGTCCCGTAAACCGTACGGGTATTCCGTCACCGCCAGACACCGCAGAAACTGCGGTAACAGTTCGGATCATTCCCGGAAACCGCGCAGCGGTTATACGGGATCTCGGGCGCCGGGGCAGGGCTGGCCGTCAGTGATCACGGCTCTCCGCCTCGGTTCCGTAGGGATGACGCCGTGGCGCTCGGAAGAAGATGGGTGTCCTCTTCCTTGCTCTTCCTTTGCGACCTGCGGGGTACGCCGGCCCATCGCGCCCTTGCCGGCGCTACTCGGTGTCGGTTGGCGGTGCCTGGCCCGGGCGCCACTTCGCCTGGGCCGCGTACAGCTCTGTCAGCGTCCGGGCGTGCCGGTCGTCGCAGCCGTGTTCGTCAATGTAGGCCGACACCTGGGACTGGATATCTTCCTGCGCGCGCTTGAGAACGTTCGCGATCTGCTCGTCCGTCCAGTCCGGTCGGTGGTCCTGCAGCGCCATGGTCGAGCGGAGGTAGACCGTCTGTTGATTGGCTAGAAAGGCCACCATCTGGTCCTGGTCGATCTCGGCACAGCGCGATGCGGCCGTGCTGGAGGCGATGAACTGACTCAGGATGTTCAGGATTCCCGGCGGCTCGTCCGCGCCCGCCGGAGCGGCGAGGCAAAGGACAAGGAGCAAGGTCCCGAACGCCGCGGTGAACGGCCGGCGCGACAAGCGGCGTCGGCCCGGGCCAGAGTCCGGGTCAAGTACGCGGCCCAAGCGGGCCGTGGCGGTGTATCCGTTCTGCATGTGTTCCTCCCTGAAAGAATTACGTGCCCGGAACTCTGGGCCCACCCAGAATCTAGCCCCCAGCGTCCTCGAACGGGCCATTTCCGGCCTCGCCATCGTTGCTCCCCTGGAACACCGAGGGTGCCGATAAGAGCCGTACTTTGGTGCTGAAATGCCTCATTGAAGGTCTTGTGATGGACTTTTAAGGCACGAAAGTCGTGCTCCTACAGAGAGTTAGCGTGGTCCGACCCCGTCATGACCGACCCGGTCCGGCCCCGCGACTCCTTGCGTTGGGTGGACTGTGTCAGCTTGGGAATTGCTTCTGGGAGCGTGCGATTTTCGCTTTCATCAACTCGGCCGGATAGCCGTTATGGACCAGCGTGTCGCGGATGTGGCCATAGTAACGGTGGTAGCCCTTGCAGTAGATCGAGGGATTGTCGAAGCCATTTTCCGCAGAGTACCGGTTCTCGATGTCGCCACCCCTGCAGATGCCGCGCCACTCGCAGGATAGACATTCGTCAGCTGCGCTAGCCTGGATGCGCTGGACGTCCTCGAAAATGGGGTCATCCAGGAACTCCCGCAGGCTGTGCTGGTGGATGGAGTAGCGGGGAGTACGCGAATACCAGTCCAGCGCCGGGAGAAAGGAATCGTTCACCGAAACGCTGCCGTCGCTGTGCATCACCACGACCTGGAAGCCTTCCCGTCGGCCCCCCGCGCTGGGGTCTCCCTCCACGTCGTTGTCCTCGCGGACCTGCAGGTGTTGAAGGATCTCGCTGATCTGGCGCACGAAGATGCTCTTGTCGTCCTCTTCCAGCCAGGCCTGGAACAGCTCCGCCAGGCGCTCACCGTAGCGTTCGCTGCTTTCGCCTGGCTCGCTGAAGCCGTCATCCCGGTTCCGGTCAGGCAAGAGGAAGCTCATCTGCCGCACGCCAAGGGAGCGCAGGTAGCGGTAGACCTCGGCGTAGTCGTTGCGGTGATCCATCACCGAGATGGTCGATACCCCGCGTCCGTTGCCCGCATCGGCCCATGCGAGAAACCGCCGGAGGTTGTTCTCCACCTGTCGGAAGGTGGAGCGGCCTTGATGATCGAGCCGGAAACGATCGTTGGCGGTGTGGTCGCCGTCGATGCTCAGGCCCACGTGAACCCCGTATTCGTGGAACAAAGCCAACCATTCTTCGGTGAGCACGGTCCCATTGGTCTGGATCGTGAGTCCCATCGGTACCTGCGGTTCAATCCGTTGACGGAACGTTTCGCAGATTTGTTCGAACTCTCGCGGCTTGACCAGCATCGGTTCGCCACCATGGAAGGCGATAAGCACACGGCGGAAGCCAAGTTCCTGGCAACCCTGGGTGATCCAGTCCGCCATGGCCTCCACAGTCTCGGGTGTGGCCTTCACCGGTCGGTCGAAGGGGGTCTTGTCCCCCATGTTGAAGTAGTAACAGTAGGAGCAGTTGATGTTGCAGCGCTCCACGAGTTTGAAAACCACCTGGAGCGTGGTTCCCGCGAAGCGTCTTTCCGTCGTCTCGGATTGCACCCAGGCTTCCTGCATGTGGGGCTTCCTCCTGTGGCAAACGCCATACACGCCGCAACGGCCGACCCACGGCAACGCCTGCATGTGTCACCTGCAGGCACGGCAGTGTCCGTGCGTGGATGGTTGGGAATGTGAACAGCCCCGCCAGCGGAGACTGGCGGGGCTGAGAGGCTAGCGGGGCAGTTCCGACGACTGGGTGTAGTCACCCCCGCCGGACTGCGAGTAATCCCCGCCACCGCTCTGGCTATAGCTGCCACCGCCGCTTTGCCGGTAGTTGCCACCCTGGCCATGGTTCTGCAGGAGGTCGCCAATCCCGGGGAGGATCTCCGGACGCAACAGTCCGTCGATAATGGATTGGCCTATGAAGTCCTGGTAACGCTTCTGGAAAGCTTCCTGCTTGCGCGGGTCAAAACTGTCGTCCATGCCGGTTTCCTTATCCTTGGATTAACCTGTCGAGATGTTGTCGCTGTGAGTCGCCCGTCCGGGACTTCCGAGTCTCGCGCGGGCCAGCAAGGTCGAGCGTAGACGTTGACCAGGGCCGAATCAATAGACGACTCCTGCCAACACGCCATGGCATCCTGAAACGAAGAACATGCGTTGCCATTTCGGGGGCGAAATGCCTTGCCTAAGGCTCAGAAGCCGTCCTTTCGCTGAAGGATCCCCGTTGACCCAGGGGCTTACCGTGGTTCGACCCCGCTATTCGACTATACGCTGAAGGCAAGGTCTGACTCCGGAGCCCTCGCGTAGGAGCGTGCTTGCAAGCGAAGCTCCTGCTCGCGTCCGGCTTTGGCTGGGGCTTCGCGTGCAAGCAAGCTCATACAGGGCTTTCGTTGTTCTTAATCGGCCGCCGTCCCGGAAACCGCCCAGCGGTTATCCGGCATCTCGGGGGTGGGGCAGGCGTTGGCGTCAGAGATCCCGGCTCTCCACTTTACTGCGGCCGGGATGATGGCGTGGCACCTGGAAGAAGATGGGTGCCCACCTTCTCGTCAGCTATTGGGGGTGCAGACCTTGCCTTTTGCTTCTCCCTTGATGCCGGGGGCAACAGGCAAGGTCTGACCCCTGCGGCCATTTGTAGCAACGGAGATTGTCCCACGTCGGTTGGTCGCCGAGGCTGCGGCCAACCCACTGCAGGAGGCGAGCCCTCTCGCCGATCGGGCGTGTCCAGCGCCCCATCGCCCAGAGGGCTGGGCTCCTACCGGAGAAAGGGCCTGTGGCGGCATGTGAACAAGGTGGGACTCCGCCTTCTCGCCGCGCTAGTTAGCATATTGACACGTGTCACGTGATACGAGACATTGGTTTTATGATCAAGACGTTCGCGGATCGGCGTACGCAAGAGTTGTACGCGACAGGGAAGTCGAAGCGGATCCCGCCGGATGTTGCCAGAAGGGCGGTCCGCAAGTTGGACTATCTCTCGGTAGCCGAGCAGCTTGATGACTTGCGGGTTCCACCCGGCAATCGGCTGCACGCGCTGGAAGGAGATCGCAAGGGTCAGTATGCAATCTCCGTCAATGACCAGTGGCGGCTCTGCTTCCGGTTCGAGGACGGCGACGCCTTCGATGTCGAAATCACGGATTATCACTAGGAGGCAATAGTGGTGAGCATCCCCAACACTACCGGTCTGAAGCGGCGGCCGACCCATCCGGGTGAAATGCTGCGCGAGGACTTTCTCCCGGATTTTGGCCTGAGCACCGCGGAGTTGGCCAAGGCGGCAGGCGTATCGCGCCAGTCCATCAACGAACTGCTGCGCGAACGTCGAGCTCTAAGTCCGGAGATGGCACTGCGGCTCGCACGGCTGTTCGGGACTACCCCGGAGTACTGGATGAATGCCCAACGTGCCGTGGACCTCTGGGACGCCGCCCAGGCCATTCAGGACGACATAAACCGCATCCACCCACTAGACGCCGCCTGACCCAGCGCCCCAAGGGGCATGTCCGTAGCCTGTAGCAACGGAAATCGCCCCACGCCCGTTCCCTGCTGAGACTGGGTCCTACCACTGTAGGAGGCGAGCCCTCTCGCCGATCGGGCATGTCCAGCGCCCCATCGCCCAGAGGGCTGGGCTCCTACGAGAGGAGAGGGCTGTGGCGGCATGTGAACAAGATGGGTGTCCTCTTTCTCCTCCAGGGCTCCTACGAGAGGAGAGGGCTGTGGCGGCATGTGAACAAGATGGGTGTCCTCTTTCTCCTTGTCCTCGAGGCGTTGTGGGCTCAATCCGAAGGTAGATTCCCCGGACGCCTAGGGAAACACTGATCAATGGACACACTCGCGTTGGTATGCCAGGTTTTCCGAGGCAAGGCGCGTCGTGCAGCGGGTAGTGGTTCTACCCGCAAGCGGCGCAACGCAGGATCGGGGAACCTGGGATACCAACCCCACAACTTAATGAACGAAGGGGCTCGGCCGCTTTTTCGCGGGAAGGGCGTTGCGGCTTCCTTGTGCAGAATGCTGCAAGGCGGTCACCGCGTCTTGTTCCCACGCAAAAGCGACTCGAGCGCGAGGGTGTCCATTGATCAGTGTTTCCCTGGGGATTGCGGGCGTTCGTGCTCTTCCCCGGAGCCCAGCCAGAAGTCCAGGCGTTTGGCGAGAAACTCCTGCCCGCTCATGTAGTGGGACCCGTCACAGGAAAAGTTGAGGCCAACCATGCCGTTGAAGATATTGAGGGAGCCGGAGCGCAGGTAGATCGTGTCGTCCATGAAGCGCAGCTCCCGGAAGGTACGGAACACCGCTGCTACCTGCTCCGTGGAGAGTACGGCCTCCTCGGGGTAGGACCGCTGGGGATAGGCGAGACAGATCCCGGGATCCGTGAGGTCCTCGTAGTCCAGCAAGCGGTAGCGGAATGGGTCGTCGCGCAGCCACAAGGTGGCCCGGGAACTGGAGAAATGCAGCTTGCCGTGGAATACGCCGTGGGCGACCACCAGCTCGGTCAGGAGATCCAGTACCTCATCGATCCGGGTGTCGAGCGGGCTATCCACCCGATGCTGGTTGAACAAACCCCTGCGGATTGCTGGATCCCCCTTCAGCTGCATCCATTGGTCCGGTTGCTGATAGAGGTCGCGGGTCAGAGGCAGCTCCCGCAGGTCGAAGTCCGCTCCCAGGAATCCCAGCAAGGTGCCGTCGCTTTGGGTCAGACGTTGCACGGCCGTCAGGGTCGGGCGGCGCCGATTGCGGCTGATGTAGGCCGACGACATGGAGAACTCGGCACCGGCCAGGGCATCGGCCAGGTAGGGCCGGGTGCTGCGATCCCGTCCGGCCTGGTCCGGCAAGGGGCCTTCCGGGGACACGTTGGCGGTCACCTGGTGGCAGCGCGCTCAGAGCCACCGAGAGCCGCTGCTCCAGGGCCTCGCGCTCACCCCATCTCTCGGCGCAGGCGCCCACCAGCCGCGCCAGGGCGGTCGATAGCTGCCCCTGGAGCAGCAGTCGCTGCCGGGCCACCGCCGTCATTGTCGCTTCACTCATGGCCTTCGCTCGGAGGATTCTGTTGGGAACGCGCCCGCCAGGGGCGGTCGACTCGCGAGGGTGCCGCAGGACCGGCGGTGGCGCAACAATCGACTTCATGCGTCCTTCCCCAGCCTTCAAGCTCAGTCTGAAATTAGTCCCATTGGTGCGAGAGTTCGGCTAGACTTCGCGCTCTTACTGTCACCATAAGGAAATGGGATTGTGCTCGTTCCAATTGACGTTCTTGGCTACGCGTTGGTTGCCTCGATCGGGATCGCAGGACCAGCAGGTGCACGCTTGAATAACACCGGCGAGGTTCGGGTGGCCGCAAGATCAATGCCGGTGCTCATTACGGTCTTGACCATTCTATACGGGGCCTCAGGTTTGGCCGCAGTGTTCTACTTTTCATGGGCGCACCTGAACTGGATTCAGATCGTTTCGTTCTTTTTAGTGTGGTTCTTGATTGGCGATCGTCTGGCCAGAGCTAGTAGCCGGGCTGTGGTGTGGACCGCTTTTGTCGTGTCTGTTCTGGTGGCTGTGCTTGTTCAAATTCTGATCGTCGTTGGGCCAGGCTAGGCCTGCGCTCGCACCCGCTTTTCAGGAGCCGTGAATTAGTCGAAGTCAGGATGCTATTGCTCGGCGGAATTGCCAGGCTGCTCGAATACCACCCATCCGTGGGCGCAGTCCTGGCAGGTGCTGGTGTAGGTCGGGCCGGATTTGGTCACTCGGACCTTGCGGGATTGGCAGGCCGGGCAGGGCAGCTTCATTGAGGTGTTCGTGCCGCAGGAGTCGCAGCGCACGTAGTAGCCGTATTTGCCGTACATGCCGGTCAGCTGGTCTTGCTCGCCGCATTTCTTGCAGGCGAGAGTGGAGGCCTGACTCGGGCTCGTAGCAGGCGAGGGCGCGGTTTGGCTGGGCTGCGGTTTCGGCATTGACGGTCGCTGCGCGTTTGGTGCTGGCTCGGGGTTGGCGGAAACGGGCGGTTCCTGGACCCGCGGGGCCGGCTCGGCCACGGCCGAAGCATTCACGCTTGGCCCGAGGTGGTTCTGGAGCAGGAAGTCGCCGATGCCTTCGATTTCCTTCTGACTGAATCGTGGCCGGGCCGTGACCAGCCCCTTGGCCCGTGAGCCGACCAGTTCGCGTACCTTTTCCGCGACGAACTCGCTCTTCACCACGCGGTTCGCGATCGCACGGGGCATCTCATCGCGATGCAGGATCGCGCTGCTGGATACGGCGCAGAGCGTCTCCCATTCACGGTTGCCAATCTGGGTCTGGATGCCCAGCAGTCGACCGAGGAACTTCTCCACGTTCTGGCGAAGAAGATCCTTGACCAGGGCCTCCTGCAGCTCTGCCTGCCGCACAGGGGAGGGCATGCCGTACCAGTCGCCGCGGTAGCTACGCGACCACTCCCCATGGCCGTTCACCTTCACCTCGCCGTAGATGCTTTTTGACTCGATGAGGACGAGCCCATAGGGATGCACCACCAGGTGGTCGATCTGCGCGCGCTCCCCGTTATGCTCGATGCGCAGGTCGTTGATGATCCGCACGGTCTCATCGTCGCCAAATTCGCGCCGCAGGTAGAACGCTACGTCCTGTTCCTGCTGGTGCCCGGCCTTCGAGCGTTCATCTTGGCCGCTTAGGCCGTCCTTCTCCTTAAGAATCATCGAATCTCCTGAGTTGAGCCGTACAGCCTCTCCGTCGTCGCCTTACACGATTTTCGCCAAATTCCCCCAGCGGCGGATTGCAGCGTCGAAATGGGCACTTTAAGTGCGTTGAAGAAGCCTTCACGGGACGTTAATCGCCTGCAATACATCTGATTACCGTGGTCCTACCCCATCATGGAAGCGTTAAATCTCGTCGACCGGATTGGGGATGTCCTCAAGAATTTCCTCACGATCACAATGCCGGAGAAAGAAGTAAAGCGATGAATCAATAATCTTCAACACTTTTCCTCCGCGATCGTAATCGACAAATGGCGGTTGGATCTTCTTCGTGACTTGGTGCTGAGTGATGTTGTGAAGAAACTGCCCAAGATCACTCGAGCGAACATCTTCTGGGCGATGATGAATATTGCGAATTTCCTCTAGCAACTTTCCTCTCGAGAGGCCGCGCTCGATATCGGAGAACTCATGGGTAAGAAGCAGGCGGATAAAGTAGTACGGGTAGGCGAGCGATGGCTTCCCACTCTGAGAGCTCTTACGAACTCTGACATCTACAAACGACTCGAAGTTACGAACGTGCCTCACACCGTATTCGTTCGCTTTCGCTTCCATTGCAGATTCCAAATGTTCCGGGGTTATTGATACCTTCGTTTGCGAAGTTGCATCTACACCTGCCTCTAAGCAGCAAAACTTACATAATTCCTGCACGACCCCGACACTGTCGAAGGATTCGGCGACAATTCTGTCACGCACTTGAGAGAAGTCCACGTTAAGTAATTCCTCGCCCTTCCCAATGACGGCAAGGAAATCTTCGGCGCTCCATGGCTCAACTGGGACCTCGGTAACGCGGTCCAGAAGGTCACCATTGAATTGGACTAAGCGATTTGCCTCCCGCCAAATACCTAGAACAACAAAAATCAAATGGTGATCTTGAAAGATTCGCAGATCATAAGCTAGCGACTCTTGCACTTCATGAGGGAGATAGTGAAAGTTTTCTAGAACAACGAACCTGTCGAATGTTTTTGCATGCAATAGCTCTGAGACGTCCTGTGCTAGAGCTAGGTTGTATTCAATGTGTGTTTCCGTTCTTCCGCTTGAATCACCCCTCCGCTCATCTGCTTCGGTATTGACGCCAGCGTCGCCAAAGAACGGCACTTTCGCCATGAATCCGCCGCCCACCTTGGCGCCGGATTCGTAGGTTGCTTCTAGGCTTTCCGACTCGATGAAGGTGACGCCCAGTTGCCTCAGAATAGATTTGTAAATATCTACAGTAGTCGTTTGCGGTGAACATTCGACCTTTACATATTGGGCGGGCTCCAGGTGTCGAAGGATCAGCGAAGTCTTGCCTTGTTTGGACGAGCCATAGACAATAACTTCGTTTCCGCTGCCAAGCGCATCTTGGAAGCGTTTATCAACGGCTTCCCGCTCGATATATGACTTGATGAGAGTGCTCTTTACGCCGAACACGTCAGTTGTCTTATACGTCAATTTGCTCTCCCTAGAGATCTAGCTGTGAATGGGTAGCGGGCACGGATATCGGATGGACCTTCGCGCTTGTTCAATTAGATAATGGACCGGCTGTCCAATGTATGAAAAGGACATGGAATTAGGTGGGTGCTTGGGCCGAGAGGGTTTTAGTCCGGTGTTATCTCGCGCGGTTATAGATGCGGTTTGGTGCCATGGCCGTTCGCTGAACTCGTGATACTGCGGGTCGATTGTCATGTCAGGCGCCAATGGTCGTTGTCTGTGGTGGCCTGGCCGAGGATTTGGAGGGCGGCGAGGACCTGGGTGATCGATTTTGTCGGTTTGCGCTTGAAGTGGCTGGCCAGGGCTTCCGGGGTTTGGGGGCCGATGGCGAGGAGGCGGCGGACGGCTTCGACCTGGTCGGGCATGGATTTGGGCCAGGTTGGCTTTTTGGCCGGTTCGGTCGGGGTCTCGGCGGCGGCCTCGGGTTTGGCTTCCAGGGTGGCGGTGGTCTGGGTGGCTTCGGGGGCCTGGTATTCGGGGCGCAGCCAGCGGATGTGGCCCTGGGCTTCTTCGGCGGCGCGTTCGGCGTTGAGCGCGACGAGGCGGCTGAGGAGTTCTTCCTCGGCTTCGGCCTGGTCGGCGGGCTTGTCCGGCAGCGGGGTGGTGGCGCCGGGTCGGGCGACGAGGCGGTCGGCGAGGTCGTGCCAGCCGTAGGCGTCGAAGGCGGCGCGGTCGAGGTCGTCGTGCAGTTCGCGCAGCAGGGAGACGAGGCCCTGTTCGTGGATGGTGCGTTCCTTGGCGGTCAGCGGTTCTTCGGCGCGCAGTTTTTCCAGCACGTTGTACATGCCGGTGAGGGTGAGGTCCGGGTGTTCGGCCTGACGCTCCTTGCGGTGGGCGTCGATGCGTTCGGCGAGGTCGCCGATGGTGGCGGCCTGCTGGTCGTCGAGTTCCGGGAAGGGGAAGGTCTCGAAGCAGCGGGTCTTGTTGTAGCGGGCATCGTTGCCCATGCCCAGACGCCCACCTGCGGCGAGCGCCCATGCTGCATGGATGCGGCTGGACAGGACACCCAAAATGGCAGGCTTGTCGATGGCGATGTTCACCAGCATGTTGTCGGGCAGGATGTCCGCGTCGAGGAACTGGAAGGCGCGGTGCTTGGTGGTCTCTACGGTGGCGATGTAGCACGGGAGGCCTGCGGCCATGTTTCGCCAGTCCTTTCGGGGTTCACCGAAGAGCCACCATTTCTCACGGTATCCAGTCCGATTGTTCTGATCTCGCTCAGGTTTGACGCGTTCCAGAACCCATTGATAGATCGCAGGGAAACGACCTTTTACGTCTTCGATCGTGAGGCCAAACAGGTCTATGACCATAACGTTGCGTGGTGTCTGGGTTAGATCGCGCCCGTTTCGATACTGGCGAATGACCTGCGAGGTCGGGGCGTCCGCGTCCCAACCGAGTTCGACAGCCTGCTCGATCGTGACGATAAAACCAGAGCCGATGAGCTGGACACCACGTGACGCGAGATTCGCGTTGGCCGCCAGAGGCGCACTTCCTGCCACGTTCGCCCCGACCGTGATATCCGCAAACAGCTTGCCCGCTCGTTGGTTCAGTTCGACTGAACGGGCATCGTCGTCCGTATCGCGTTCGTTGACGACGTGTCGCAGTGTTCCGGGCTGTTCCCCGGCTACGCCGACGGTCATGGCGATGCGCACGGCGGCGCCGTCGGCGCTGTCCACCCAGGGGTGGTCGGGGATGGCGAACGCCAGCGACAGGGGCTTCTTGCTGTCGTTCAGGTGCGGTTCGAGTACGCGCCGGTTGAAGGTCTGGCGCAGGCTGTTGGTGGTGATGAAGCCGAAGCGTCGGGCCTCACCCTTGCGGACCTTCTCGGCGGCGATGTGCCACCAGTACATGACGAAGTCGGCGGAGTCCGGGACGATGCCTTTGAAGACCTTGCGCACGGCATCCACGTAGCCGTCGCCCAGTGCGCGGCGCATGGTGGCGGCGCCGATAAACGGCGGGTTGCCGACGATGTAGTCGGCTTCGGGCCATTCGGCGCGGCGCGGGTTGCTGTAGTGGTAGACGGGGGTGCGGGCGGTCTCGTCGGGGATGAGTTCGCCGGTGACGGGGCTTTTCTTGTAGCTGATGCCGTCCCAGATGGTCACGGGCTGGCCGTGGTCGTCGGTCATGGGTTCGCGGGCATCAAAGTCGATCAGCGCGTCGCGGCATTCGATGTTGTGGAAGTCGCGCAGGATGGGTTCGGGCAGGCTGAGGCGGCCGTGCAGGCGGTAGTGCCATTGCAGGTAGCCGATCCACAGGACGATCTCGGCGATGGCGGCGGCGCGTGGGTTGATCTCCAGCCCGAGAAACTGGTGCGGGTCGACGGTGAGGCCTTCGGTGTCGAAGGTGCTCTGCCCGGCGCTCAGGTCGCGGATGAGGTTGAGCACTTCGCCTTCGAGGCGCTTGAGGTGTTCCAGCGCCACGTAGAGGAAGTTGCCGGAGCCGCAGGCGGGGTCGAGCACGCGCACTTCGCGCAGGCGCTGGTGGAAACGGTGCAGTTCGTCCAGGGCCTTGTCGGGCTTGTTCTGCTGCAGCCAGGCCTCGGCAGCGACCTGCACGGTGTTCCATTCGGCGCGCAGGGGCTCGATGAGCGTGGGCATGACCAGGCGTTCCACGTAGGCGCGCGGGGTGTAGTGGGCGCCGAGCTTGTGGCGTTCGCGCGGGTCCAGCGCGCGTTCCAGCAGGGTGCCGAAGATGGCGGGTTCGACGAAGCGCCAGTCGGCCTTGCCGGCCTGGATGAGCAGGCCGATCTGGTCGGCGTTGAGCGGGATGGGGTCGATGTTCTGGAACAGGCCGCCGTTGAAGCGCTGCAGCTTGTGCATCAGCTGGCCTTCATAGCCGCCGGTGTTCATCGTCTCCCACAGCGAGCGCATGGCGTCGGGGAAGTGTTCGGGGTTCTGCTGCAGGCGTTCCAGCAGGGCGGTGAAGCTGCCCTTGGGCAGGAGTTCGACGTCCTCGCTGAACATGGTGAACAGGCAGCGCTTGAGGAAGTGGGCGACGCGCTCGACATCAAAGCCGTGCTGTTCCAGGGATTTGGCCAGTTCGGCCAGGCGCGCGCTGACCTCGCGGGTGACGCGGGCGGCGTGCTTGCTGGCGTCGAGCTGGTCGGGCGCCAGCCACAGGTGGTGCAGGCGCTGCTGAATCTCGGGGTCGCGCAGGTCTTCCAGGCGGATGCGGTGGCGGCTCGGGTCCGGGTAGGGGACGTAGGTGCCGCCGGAGCGGGAGAACTCGGCGTAGAGCTCGAGGCTGCGGCCGACATCGGTGACCACGATGAACGGCGGGCGGCCTTCGTCTTCCGGCAGGGCGCGCACGTACTGGTCGGCCTGGTTCTGCGCGGCGAGCATGGCCTTGTCCCAGCCCTGGGTGTGCAGGCCCTTGCCGGTCTGCTTGGCCTCCAGCACGAAGCAGCCGCGGCGGTAGAGGTCGATGTAGCCGCGGTTCTCGCTGCCGTCCGGGTTGCGGATCGTCACGCGGCGTTCGAAGACGTAGGCGTTGTCTGCGGTGTCGTCGCTGGCCGGGTCGGGCTGGGGCAGGTCCAGCAGTTTGCACAGCTCGGTGAGGAAGAGCTGGTAGTTGGCGCGCTCGCTGCCGCCGGCCTCCTGCCAGCGGTCGAGGAAGGCCTCGACCTGCTCCGGCGGGGCAATGGGGGCGGGGCCGGATTCTTCGGCGTGGGCCGGGCGGGCCGCGAGTCCATCCATGTGACGTAAGTCCGTTTTCGTTCTGTGGAAACCTTACCGATTCCGGCCGCGGTTGTCCTGTCTGGGTTGGTTGGGATTACCTGGCTGGGAGGCAGTTGGGGAGGGATTGTTCGAACGAGTGGGGTGTGAGGCCCAGGTCGGCGAAGGTGCCGAAGGTGGGGTTGGCGATGTTGTCCTGTTGCATCAGATAGAGCTGATCGCGGGTTAGGGGTGGGTTGGGGAGTAGCGATCCCACGGCGGCCAGGGCGTGCCAGACGGTGAATGGTATGGGCAGCATGGGGCGTTTGCGGCCCAGGTGCGTGAGGACCAGGCGCACGATCTGGCGATAGGTGAGGATGTCCGGGCCGCCGAGTTCGAAGGTTTGGTGCGTGGGCGGATCGTCTGCACACAGGCTTGCGAGGGCACGGGCGATGTCGGTGACGTGTACCGGTTGCAGGCGGGTGGTGCCGCGGCCGAACAGGGGGATCACCGGCAGCGGAGCGAGGCCGGCGAGGTTGCGCACAAAGGCGTCGCCCGGGCCGAAGAGGACGCTGGGGCGCACGATGATGGCGTTGGGGTATTCGCGGAGGACGGCGGCTTCGCCTTCGGCTCGGGCGCGGATGTACGGCGATGGCGAGTGGCTGTCGGCGCCGATGCCGGAGATCTGGATGACTCGCTCCAGGCCCGCTTTGTGGGCAGCGCGGGCGAGGCGCGCGGCGCCTTCGACGTGGATGGTGGTGAAGCGCAGGTCGCGTTGCTCCACGTACAGGCTGACGGCGTTGATGACGCCCCTGGCGCCTTCTAGGGCGCGGGCGACATCGGCTTCGTCCCGGATGTCGGCGCGGTAGTGTTCCAGGCGGGCGTGGTCTTGCAAGGAGGCGGGTAGCGCCGTGTGGCGCGAGGCAATGCGCACGGGGTGTCCGGCGTTGAGCAGTTCGTGCACGGTTGTGCGGCCGAGAAAGCCGGTGCCGCCGAATACCGTGATTAGGTTCGGGCGCATGATGAGCCCCCTCTGGGCGAATCCGATCGTTACGGGATGTGGATGGTTGTCGATCCGTCTGGCAAATGGCCTATAGGTAAGACTGGGGTGAAGGGAGAATGATCCCCGTGGGGGATGGTATCTCCGGGCGAAGCAATGACCGTCAAGGTGCCGGGCGGTTGCATCGTTCGCTATGGCTGGAGATGGGATGGTGGCGGGAAGACAATGCGTTACGATGGGCTTTGACAGGGGGCAGGGAGCGCGTAGAATACGCGGCTCGAAGACGACAGGCGCGTAGCTCAGTTGGTTAGAGCACCACCTTGACATGGTGGGGGTCGTTGGTTCGAGTCCAATCGCGCCTACCAGTATCTGAAAGAAAGCGAGCCCGGGTGTCCTGGCTCGCTTTTTTGTTTTGGGGGAGACGGACCATGGAATGGTTCGCACGGGCGGTACATGCTGTAGGCATTGGGGCTTGGGTGGGAGCAGAGGTCGAACGTCTGCGAATGAACACGCGCGCGTTGCTTCAGCCGCTCGTCGCGGCGTTGCTGGTTGCAGTTCTGGCGGCGTGTGCGCCGATGCAGCCTGCCCCGGACCGCATGGACCGCGCCCCTCAGGCGCCGGCGGCGCAGGGCGAGTTGGCCGCCTGGCTGGATACGTTGCCGGCGGTGGAGGAAGGGCAGACGGGGTTCCGGTTGCTGGATACCGGGGCGGAGGCCTTCCAGTGGCGGGTGCAGAGTGCGCGCAAGGCGCAGGAGCGCATCCATATCCAGTACTACATCTGGCGCGATGACGTGGCCGGTCGCACGCTGCTCGGGGAGCTGCTGGATGCGGCGGACCGGGGCGTGGCGGTGTCGCTGTTGCTGGACGACATGGATGTGCGTGGCAGCGATGACCTGCTGGCGGCGGTCAATCAGCATCCCAATATCGAGGTTCGCGTGTTTAACCCGTTTCGTACGCGCCGGGGTGCGGTGCGTGCGGGGGTGGAGTTTGTCTTTCGTGGCAGCGATCTGAACCGCCGCATGCACAACAAGGCCTGGGTGGTCGACGGGCATCTGGCAATCATCGGCGGACGCAATATCGGGGACGAGTACTTCGAGGTCAGCCCGCACTACAACTTTACGGATCTGGATCTGGTGATGGTTGGGCCGCTGGCGACGGAGGTGGACCATTCGTTCGTGGAGTATTGGAACAGCCGGGCGGCGATCGACTTAAGACGCATGCGCCGGGTGGAACAGGACCCGGGGAGGCTCGCACGCCATCGGGAGAAGCTTGATGCCTGGCGTGCCGAGCACCTGGAACATCCGCTGCTGACGCTGGAACCACTGAATGGCGTGCCCCTCGCCCAGCCGATTGATGATGCCGGGGTGTACACCTGGACCGATCGGGCGAAGCTGGTCGTGGATGACGTCGGCAAGGCCAAGGGACATGAAGACATCCGCGAAGGCGTGGCCGAGGCGGTGGCGCGTCGTCTGGATGCGGTCGAGCACGAGTTGTTGATGATCTCGCCGTACTTTGTGCCGCGGCGGGACGGCACGGCGCAGCTGATCGCGATGCGTGAGCGCGGGGTCCGGGTGAGTGTGCTGACAAACTCCCTGGCGGCCAACGATGTGGCCTTTACGCACAGCGGGTACTCGCGTCGCCGTCCTGCATTGCTGCAGGCCGGGGTGGAGCTGCACGAGCTGCGCCCGACCGCATTGCCGCCGCGCGCGGCCGAGGATCGCGAGATGGGGATCGGCTCGTCGCACGCGAGCCTGCATACCAAGGCGCTGATCATCGATCGCGAGGAGGGGTTCGTCGGGTCGTTCAATCTGGACCCGCGCTCACGCTACACCAACACCGAGCTGGGGGTGTTCCTGCGCGAGCCGGAGATCGTCCAGGAGTTGCTGGAACTGTACGAGCACAGCACCCGGCCGGAGCTGGCGTATCAGGTTCGGCTGGATGACGAGGGCTGGCCGATCTGGACGGACGACGAGGGCAGACTTTACCGCACCGATCCGAAGGCCGGTATCTGGCGGCGCTTTTTGTCCGGGGTAACGCGACTGGCGCCGGTGGAGCCGCTCCTGTAAACAGGGACCCTGTGTTGGCGTTCACTATTGGAGTTGTCATGTCCAGGAAACTGCTCTCGCTTCTCGCACTGCCGCTGGCCGCGCTGATCTCCACCGCAGGTGCCGATGAAGGTGAAATCCAGCGCATCCTGGAGGCCAAGGAGGCCGCCTGGGAAGCCGGCGATGGCGAGGCCTGGGCGCGTGATTATCAGGAAGACGCGGGGCTCGTGAATCTGTTCGGGACGCGCTTTGATGATCGTGCGACGAATGCCAAGCGGCATGCCGAGGTCCTGCAGGGGCCGTTTGCGGGCAGCTCGTTGAGCGTGGATGTCCAGGATATTTCGATGCTGAGCGAAGACACGGCGTTTGCCGAGGCCGTGCTGCGGGTATCGGAGATCGAGTCCATGCCAGCCGGGCTGCCGGATCGCGGGGATGGCGTGCTGTACACGCGTATGAGCTTTCTGCTCGAGCGGGACGATCACCACGGCTGGCAGATCCGGTTCGGGCATAACACGGTCGTGCATCCGTAGGGCTGCAGTATCAGGGACGAAAAGGGGTTTACATGGAATGTAAGGCATGCGGGCGGGACAACCCGCCCGAGGCGCGCTACTGCAATGGCTGTGGAGCGGATCTGGTCGAGGTGGCCGTAGCGTCGCCGGCGCACGCCGGGCCGCCGGAGGATCGCGCCGCCTTTGGCGGGTTCTGGCGGCGTGTGCTGGCCACCCTGGTCGACATGGTGGTGATCGGGGTGCCGCAGATCGTGGCGCAGATGGTGATCAGCCCGGAGACGATGGCACCCAAGGGGCCGGAACCCGAGCTGATGGCGGCCGATATTGCCTGGATGCTGATCAACATCCTGGTGGCCTGGCTGTACTGGGCGGGGATGCACAGCTCCCGCTACCAGGCGACGGTGGGCAAGATGGCGGTGGGGCTGCGCGTGGTCGACTATCACGGCGAGCGCATCACCTTTATGCGCGCCACGGGGCGTTATCTCGCGGAGATCCTCTCGGGGCTGCTGTTCGGCATCGGCTACCTGATGGTGGCCTTTACCCGCCGCCGCCAGGCGCTGCACGACCTGATCGCGGAGACGTTCGTCGTGCGCAAGGAGTGGCTGAACTAAGTCGGGGGCGCGTCGTTGCGTGCCATAGAAACCACTGTTTGTGAACTGCGCCCGGGCGTTGGGAGTCCGTATGGAAGAACCGCAGGTGGGGAGCTACTCTCCAACGGAAATCCATTCGGGCATACCGACCCCAAGGAGCAGACATGAAAATCGACACCCTGATCGAGACGGCCGAAGCCATGGTCGCCCCCGGCAAGGGCATCATTGCGATCGACGAATCCACGGGCACGATCGGCAAGCGACTCAATGCCGTGGGCGTGGAGAATACCGAGGAGAATCGCCGGACCTATCGCGAACTCCTGCTTACAACCCCAAAGCTGAACGAGTACATCTCCGGCGCCATTCTCTATGACGAGACCCTGCGTCAGTCGACGCGCGACGGCAAGCCGTTTGTCGATGTCATGCGCGAAGCGGGCATCCTGCCCGGCATCAAGGTGGATACGGGCGCCAAGGACCTGGCGGGGTTCCCCGGCGAGAAGGTCACCGAGGGTCTGGACGGGCTGCGCGAACGCCTGCAGGAATACGCCAAGATGGGGGCGAAATTCGCCAAGTGGCGAGCGGTGATCACCATTGGCGAGACCATGCCGACCGATACCTGTATCGAGGCCAATGCCCATGCGCTGGCGCGCTATGCGGCGCTTTGTCAGGAGCAGGGGCTGGTACCGATTGTGGAGCCCGAGGTCTTGATGGACGGCGATCACGACATCGAAACCTGTTATGGCGTGACCGAAGCGACCCAGCGGGCCGTGTTCAGTGCGCTATACGAGCATCATGTCCTGCTGGAAGGCACGATCCTCAAGGCCAGCATGGTCATCCCCGGCAAGGATTGCCCGGAGCAGGCCAGTGTCGAGGACGTGGCCCATGCGACCTTGCGCTGCCTGGCCTCTGCGGTGCCCGCCATACTTCCCGGCGTCGTGTTTCTCTCGGGTGGACAAAACGATGCCGACGCCACCGCACATCTGGATGCGATGAACCGTATTGGCGGCACGCCCTGGCCGCTGTCGTTCTCGTATGGGCGCGGCATGCAGCAGGCGGCGATGCAGCTGTGGGGTCAGGACATGCAGGCGAATTTCGAGGGCGCACAGAAGACGGTCTACGAGCGTGCACGTGACAATGGACTGGCCGCGGAAGGCAAATACGCGGCCTAGGCGGCGCGGACTACGATCAGTGGATGTGATCACCAACTCGAGGGTTCGTTGATCTGAATCAATTTCCACTGGTCGAGGTATTTGTAGGCTGTAGCTGCCGGGTACGGACCGATCGGCGAGGGCACAGCGATCAGCGCTAGCGGCGCAGTGCTCCCCGCATCGAGTCCTCTGGCGGTGTATGTCGCGTCTTGGCCTGTTACCCCCAGGGTGACAGGCCTTTTTTGTGAACTGCGTGGTGGCTCTGGCACGCTCCTGGCGCAATCTTTTGTCTCCGCTGATCGGAAGGGAACAGGCTTGTTTCGAGTCCGATCCCGCGCGAAATCTCAGCAACTCCAGTAGCCCGCGCGTCCGGGAACGGCTTTGCCGATGGAACAAAACTGGCGGATGCACGTCCGGAATAACCGGGAAGAGGGCCGGGACAGGCCCAGCTAGAAATTGCATTAAATCCAACTCAAACCACCAATAGGAGCCAGTCAATGAATCTGACTCGGAGAGAATTCCTCGAAGCCATGGTCGCGGCGAGTGCCGCCGGCTTCTCGATGAATGCCTGGGCCGGCGAGAAGGGGTCCTGGAAGCCCCTGAGCAGCGAGATGTACGACATTCCGAAGTTCGGGAACGTCTCGTTCATGCACTACACCGACTGCCATGCACAACTGAAGCCGATCTACTTTCGCGAGCCGAACGTGAACATTGGCGTGGGCGACATGCAGGGCAAGCCGCCGGTGCTGGTGGGCAAGGATCTGCTCGAGTGGTTCGACATCAAGCCCGGCACCCCGATGGCCCATGCCATTACGCACCTGGACTATGTGGATGCAGCGGAGAAGTACGGCCGCATGGGAGGGTTCTCCCATCTGTCCACGCTGGTCAAGAAGCTGCGCGCCGACCGGCCGAACTCGCTGCTGCTGGACGGCGGTGACACCTGGCACGGCACGGCTGTGTCGCTGTGGGATGATGGGCAGGACATGGTCGATGCACAGAAACTGCTGGGTATCGACATCATGGTCGGCCACTGGGAGTTCACCTTTGGCGACGAGCGCGTGCTCGAGATCATCGAGAACGACTTCAAGCCGAACGACATCGACTTCCTGGCGCAGAACATCGAGGACCGCGATTGGGGCGATCCGGTGTTCGAGCCGTACACCATCCGCGAGATGAATGGTGTGCCGGTGGCGGTCATTGGCCAGGCCTTCCCCTACACGTCGGTTGCCAACCCGAGCTACATGTTCCCGGACTGGAGCTTCGGCATCCGCGACGAAAACATGCAGCGCATGATCAACGAGTGCCGCGAGAAGGGCGCGAAGGTGGTCGCGATCCTGTCGCACAACGGCATGGTCACGGACATGGAAATGGCCCGCAATCTGGAAGGCGTGGACGTGATCATGGGTGGTCACACCCACGACGCCATTCCGGGTGCGATCGAGATCGAGAACGCCGGCGGCGACATCACCCTGGTGACCAACGCGGGCTCGAACGGCAAGTTCCTGGGCCTGCTGGACCTGGATGTGGGCGACAACGGCGTGCGCGACTACAAGTTCCACATGCTGCCGGTGTTCTCCAACCTGCTGGACGCCGATCCGGAGATGGAAGAGCACGTGAAGAAGGTCCACGAGCCCTACCAGGACAAACTGAACGAAGAGCTGGCCGTGACCGAGGGTGTGCTGTATCGCCGCGGCAACTTTAACGGCACGTTCGACGAAGTCATCCTGGATGCCCTGCGCGAAAAACTGGATGCCGAGATTGCGCTGTCGCCGGGCTTCCGCTGGGGTGTGAGTGTCCTGCCGGGTCAGCCGATCACCTTCGAGGAGGTGATGACCCAGACCGTGACCACGTACTCCGAGGTCCAGCGTAACGAGATGACCGGCGAACAGTTGAAGAACACGCTGGAAGACGTGGCCAACTCGATCTTCAACCAGAACCCGTACCACCATCGTGGCGGCGACATGGTTCGCACCGGCGGGATCAAGTACACCATCGACCCGCACGAGTCGATGGGTTCGCGTATCAGCGACCTGGAGATCAATGGCGAGCCGATCGACATGGACAAGAAGTACGTGGTCGCCGGCTGGGCGAACGTGCACGAGCCGCTGGATTCCGAACCGGTCTGGGAACTGGTCGCGGACTATCTGCGCGAAAAGGGCTCGGTCGAGGTCAGCAAGCCCTACGTGCCGAAGCTGAAGAACGTCGAAGGAGATCCGGGCCTGGATCTGTAATTCGACCGTTCCGTGGTGGCCCGGAGGTCATCGTCCGGGTACCCTCGAAGCCGCCTCACCCCCTCGGGTGTGGCGGCTTTTTTCATGGAGGGGACATGGTGTCGATTGAGGCGACGGCGTCCGAACTGCTGTTTTACTGCCGCCCGGGCTTCGAGCCGGACCTGATTGCCGAGTTGACGGAGCGGGCGGCGGACGCGGGTCTGGGTGCCTATCCACGTTCGAAGCCGGATACCGGTTACGTACGCTTTGTCCCGGCGGATGGTGATCTGATGGGGCTGGCCGCGGCCCTGCCGTTGGATGGATTGGTTTTTGCCCGCCAGCGCGTGCTGGCCCTGCACCCGCTGGAACGACTGGGTCGGGAGGATCGGGTAACGCCGATCCTTGATCAGCTCCAATTGACGGGAATCCGCTTCGACTCGCTGTGGCACGAGTGCCCGGACACTAACGAAGGTCAGTCGCTGGTCCGGTTGGCGCGAGCACTGGATCGGCCGCTGCAGGCCGTGTTGCGCAAGCGCGACCTGCTGGTGACCGATGCAGCAGGCGTGCGGGCACACCTGTTCTGGTCCGCCGGCGATTGTGTGCAGATCGCGTTTTCCAGTCGGGGCGAGCGCAGCGAGTGGCCGGAAGGGAAGCCGCGCCTGCGGGCGGCGTCCGACGCGCCCAGTCGTTCGGCGTTGAAGCTGGAGGAGGCCTGGCACACGTTCATTCCGGCGGATCAGTGGCCCGAGCGGCTGGCCGAGGGGATGCAGGCCGTGGACCTCGGAGCCGCTCCGGGTGGATGGACCTGGCAGTTGGTCCGTCGGGGCATGTATGTGCATGCCGTGGATAACGGTCCGATGGACGAGCGCCTGATGGCCACCACACAGGTGGAACATCACCGCGAGGATGCCTTTTTCTGGGAACCGCCCAACCCCGTGACCTGGCTGGTCTGCGACATCGTCGACAAGCCGGCGCGTGTCGCGGCCCGCATGGGTGACTGGCTGGAAAGGCGCTGGTGTCGCGAGGCGGTGTTCAACCTGAAATTGCCAATGAAGAAACGCTGGCAGACCGTGCGGGACTGCCTGGTGCATCTTGTACAGCGGTTGGAAGTGGCGGGAATCCCTTGCGAATGCAGGGCGCGGCAGCTCTATCACGACCGAGAGGAGGTGACCGTGCATATTCAACTGGCCGGGGAACCTCGGGCGCGCTAGACTGTCTGTGTACTGCAAGGGGGCGACTTGGATTCGACGCGGGTCGCGAAACCTGAGGTGCATGCCGAGGATGTGGTGAGCCTCGTAAAAATCACTGCAAAAAAATAGTTGCCAACGACGACAACTACGCACTCGCCGCTTAAAAACCGGTAGATGCCGTCCGACTGGAGCCGTGCTTGTGCGTCCAGTATCGGGCGTCGACTCTCACAAGCTCGTGGTGAAGCGCGCCCGGCGTGGATCCATTAAAACTAAACCGGGATCGCCAGTTGTTTTCCCTGCCTGTCGGGTAGCGGCTGGTTAAACTCAAAGACAGAATAAGCATGTAGAGCCGAGGGCGGAGGGCCTGCGGACGCGGGTTCGATTCCCGCCGCCTCCACCAAGTTAGCAAGTCCAATCAAGCGCCTTCGGGCGCTTTTTTGTTGGGGAGACGGGTATGGCCGTGCATCAGGACACCTTTCGCGTACGTACCGAGGGGCGGGGCACCATCAACATCACGCGCCAGATCGACGAGATCGTGGCTGCCAGCGGGATCACCACCGGTACCTGTCATATCTTCCAGCACCACACCAGCGCCTCGCTGCTGGTGACCGAGAACGCCGATGCCGATGTGCGCCATGACCTGGAGACCCTGATTGCGCGCATGGCACCGGACGCCGATCCGGCCTACCGGCACGATATGGAAGGCGACGACGACATGGCCGCCCATGCCCGCGCGATGCTGACCCACAACGACCTGACCGTGCCGGTCGGGCGCGGCCGGCTGGTCCTGGGGACCTGGCAGGGCCTGTTCCTGTGGGAGCACCGCTACGCCGCGCACACCCGCACGCTGACGGTAACGGTCCACGGAGAGTGATCCAGTAGGCGAGTAGCGGTCCCGGCCCGGCGTCGGGTCCGGTACAATGCGCAGCCTTTGTCATCTCCGGGTATCGAGGAAGCGCAATGCGGTTTGTGGAAGGGGGTATCGCCGTCTCGCCATTTCGGCTCCGGGCACTGGAAGCCGGCCTGCGGGCGAGTGTTCCTGAGGCGGGCCCACTGACGGCGCGTTTTGTCTACTTCATCGAACCCCGACGCCGCCTGACGGCGGAAGAAGACGCGATCCTGGACCGCCTGTTGCGCGAGGGCGAGGCCTGGCGCGAGCCGGACTTCGAGATTCAGCGCGAGCTGGTGGTGATTCCCCGTTTCGGCACGATTAGCCCGTGGTCGTCCAAGGCCACCGAGATCGCGCACCACGCCGGTCTGGAAGAGGCCGTCGGGCGGATCGAACGCGGCATCCACTGGCAGATTGGCGGGCAGGGGGCCAAAGGCGCATCCCTCGAGGCACTGGGCGATGTTCTGCACGACCGGATGACCGAAACCGTGATCGAGGATCCGGCGGAGGCGGCGCGGCTGTTCCAGTCCGAGACGCCGCGCTCGCTGGGGCGTGTGGAGCTGGGCGACGACCCGCACCGGGCACTGAAAGCCGCCAATGTCGATCTGGGCCTCGCGCTCTCGCCGGACGAGATCGAGTATCTGGCGGAGGGCTACGCGGCGCTCGGGCGGGCACCCACCGATGCCGAACTGATGATGTTCGCCCAGGCGAACTCTGAACACTGCCGCCACAAGATCTTCAACGCCGCCTGGATCCTGGATGGCGAGGCGGACGAACGCACCCTGTTCGGGATGATCCGCAGTACCCACCAGAAGCATCCGGAGCGTGTGCTGTCCGCCTACAGTGACAATGCCTCGGTGATCGCCGGGCATTCGGGCATCCGCCTGATGCCGGACGCGATCACCGGCGAATATCAGCGTGAATCGCTGGATCTGCCGATCCTGATGAAGGTGGAAACCCACAACCACCCGACCGCGATTTCTCCGTTCCCGGGCGCCGCCACCGGCTCGGGGGGCGAGATCCGCGACGAGGGGGCCACCGGCCAGGGCTCGAAGCCCAAGGCGGGGCTGACCGGCTTTACCGTCTCCAATCTCCAGATCCCCGAGCTGCCGCAGCCGTGGGAGCGTGACTTCGGACGCCCGCAGCGGATCGAGAGTGCGCGCCAGATCATGCTGGACGGCCCGATCGGCGCCGCCGCATTCAACAACGAATTCGGCCGCCCGGCGCTGGCCGGATACTTCCGCACCTTCGAGATGGCGCTGCCGCGCCCGGACGGAAGCGACGCCCTGTACGGCTACCACAAGCCGATCATGCTGGCCGGCGGGCTGGGATCGATCCGGGGCGAACACGTGCACAAGCAGGATGTGCCCCCGGGCACGCCGATCGTGGTGCTGGGTGGGCCCGCGATGCTGATCGGCCTGGGCGGCGGGGCGGCCTCGTCGATGGCGAGTGGCGCCAGTGCGGAGCAGCTCGATTTCGCCTCGGTGCAGCGGGGTAACCCGGAGATGGAGCGGCGTTGCCAAGAGGTGATCGACCGCTGCACCGCGCTGGGTACGCAGAACCCGATTCGGTCAATCCATGACGTGGGTGCGGGCGGCCTTTCCAACGCCATCCCCGAAATCCTCGACGATGCCGGGCGGGGCGGTGTGATCGAGATGCGGGAGGTCCCAACCGCCGAGCCGGGTCTGTCGCCGATGGAGCTGTGGTGCAACGAGGCACAGGAACGCTATGTGCTGGCCGTGGACGACGGCCGCCTGGAGACCTTCCGCATGCTGGCGGAGCGCGAGCGGGCCCCGTTCGCAGTGGTGGGACGAGCGACCGAGGAAGGCCACCTGAAGGTCGAGGACCGGCTGTTCCACGAGCCGCCGGTGGACATGCCGATGGGCATGCTGCTCGGCAAGACGCCGCGCATGACGCGCGAGGACCGTCGCGCAACACCACCCACCACTGATTTTGACGCGGGCGCCTGCCCCCTGGATGAAGCGGTGCATCGCGTGCTGCAGATGCCGGCGGTAGCCGCCAAGCACTTTCTGATCACGATCGGCGATCGCAGCGTGGGCGGGCTGGTCGCGCGCGACCAGATGGTCGGCCCGTGGCAGGTGCCGGTCGCCGATTGTGCCGTGACGCTGACCGACTTCGAGGGCTATACCGGCGAGGCGATGGCTATGGGCGAGCGCACGCCCCTGGCCGTGCTCTCCGGCCCGGCCTCGGGGCGCATGGCCATTGGCGAGGTCGTGACGAACATGGCCGCCGCCGATATCGACAGTACCGAGATGATCCGGCTGTCGGCCAACTGGATGGCCGCCGCCGGCGTCCCCGGCGAGGATGCAAACCTGTTCGATACGGTGCGCGCGGTGGCCGAGGACGTTTGCCCGGGCCTGGGCATCTCCATCCCGGTCGGCAAGGACTCGCTGTCGATGCGGACTGTCTGGGAGACCGCCGATGGCGAGGCGCGCGACATGTACTCGCCGATCTCGCTGATCGTCTCGGGCTTTGCCCCGGTCGCCGATGTTCGTCGTAGCGTGACACCCGAGCTGAACCCGGGTGCGGATCCGGCTTTGTGGCTGATTGACCTGGGCGAGGGGAACACCCGCATAGGCGGTTCGGCACTGGCCCAGGCCTGGGGGCATATCGGGTGCGAGACACCGGATCTGGTCGATGTGGCACGTCTGCGCGGATTTTTTGACGTGATCACGGGGCTGCGCCGCAAGGGCCTGCTGGCCGCGTATCACGATCGCTCCGATGGTGGTCTGTTCACGACCCTTGCGGAGATGGCGTTCGCCGGTCGTTGCGGGCTGGAGATCACGGTGCCCGACGATCATCGTGCGCAGGAGTGGCTGTTCAACGAGGAATTGGGTGCGGTCGTGCAGCTGGCCCCGGGGGCAGAGGCTGCGCTTCGTGACGGACTGAACGCTGTCGGTCTGGGCGCGCATCTACACCGGGTTGCAACCTTGCGCATTGATGAACGCATCCTCGTGCGCCAGGGACCAGAAGACTTGCTGGATTCCACCCGTGCGCAGCTGCAGGGAACATGGCAGGCGACCTCGGCCGCCATGCAACGGCTGCGTGATGATCCGGATTGTGCCAACGAGGAGTTCGCGCGTGTCGAAGCGGACGGCGGACTGGTCGTCCGTTTGGGCTTCGATCCGGAGGAGGACCTCGTGGCCCCGTTGATCGCGACCGGCGCTCGTCCACGCGTGGCGATTCTGCGTGAACAGGGGGTGAACGGGCAGCTGGAGATGGCGGCTGCGTTCGAGCGTGCGGGTTTTCAGCCCGTGGATGTTCACATGACCGATCTTCTGTCAGGGCGCCGGGCGCTCGACGAGATGCAGGGCCTCGCTGTTTGTGGCGGCTTTTCCTACGGTGATGTGCTCGGGGCCGGTGGTGGCTGGGCGCAGACCATCCTGAATCACGCGGAGTTGCGCGATCAGTTTCAGGCCTTCTTCGAGCGTGGAGACAGCTTTACGCTCGGGGTCTGCAATGGCTGCCAGATGTTGTCCCATCTGGCCCCGCTGATCCCCGGGGCGGACCACTGGCCGCGTTTTGTGCGCAACCGTTCGGAGCAGTTCGAGGCGCGGCTGTCACTGGTCCGCGTGGAACCAGGGCCCTCGGTACTGCTGGACGGTATGGGCGGATCGCTGCTTCCGGTGGTGGTGTCGCACGGGGAGGGCCGCGTGCGTTACGCCGACGAGGTGCCGGTGCACGACCAGGCGGCGCTGCGCTACGTGGAGGCGGACGACAAGCCGGCCACGCACTACCCGGCAAACCCCAATGGTTCCCCAGGGGGCGCCACGGGTTTCACCACGCAGGATGGGCGCGCCACGATCATGATGCCGCATCCCGAACGGGTCTTCCGGACCGTACAGCACAGCTGGCACCCGCGTGACTGGGGCGAGGATGGGCCCTGGATGCGACTGTTCCGCAATGCGCGCGTGTTTGTTGGCTGATCGTCGCGTGACGGTCTATAGGCTTCGGAACAGGGCGCGATTCCTGCCTGTGCATGACCTGGAGGTCCAATGACGACCGGTGAATGGGACGAGTATCTGGGCGACGATCTGCGAGTGACCAGCGCGCTGTCGATTGGGCCCTCGGAGCGAGCATTGACCGACCCGGGGCTCGCACAACGCCTGATCGAGAGCCTGGATCTTTTCGACGATACCCACCCACGTTCGATCCCGCACGAAGACGAATCCGCCCCCGAGATCCAGCGTCTCGAGCACAAGCTGGACCTGCTGCTGCACCTGGTCGCCGAGTCGCTGCATCCGCAGCGACCCGACCCGGTGGAGGTGACCTTGTCGCGGAACGGGATTGTGCTGCCGGCGGAGACCGTTCCGGAGAATTGCGACCGCCTGGAGATCTACCTCAGCCGGCTTCTGCCGCAGCCTTGCGTGCTGGGTGTCGAGACTCCGACTACCGCCGGAAACGTCCAGCTGATGCGGTGGGCGGGCATGGAAGGCAGCCTCCGGGAGGCACTCGCGCGCTGGATTTTTCGACTCCACCGACGCGAGATTGCCGACAAACGACAGAAAGTTGACGCCAGTCACAACTAGCCGGATACTGAGACGCACATCACACATTCGTATGGGTCCCTCGCGAGTCCCATATGAGTCAACTCAGTCTGCGAGCGGTGGCCGGTATGACGGATCTGAACGGACGCAATCAGGAACTACGGATAGCTCTCACCGGTGAACCAGGCGCCGCCCGCGACACGCAGGCCATCCTGAGTTGTCTTGGCTGCGAGACCGAGCCTCACCAGACAGCCGAGGCGTTAATTGACGGCGGTTCCGATGCCGCCGCGGTATGGTGGTGCGGCCCGGCAGCGGAACTAGACCAGCGCCTGCTCGAGGGACTGAACAACCAGACGCCGGTGGTCGTACAGCCAACCGATGGCGAGAAAATCACCGCTCCGGGGTCGGGTTGCGTGGTCGAGCATCCGCTGTCGATCGCCCAGGTCAGCCAGGTGTTGCAGTGGCTCCGCTATGGCCGCGAGCCCGGCCATGACGACATGCCGGGTCTGGTTGGGGTGCACCCGACCATGCTGGCGGTCAAGCGTCTGGTGGCGCAGGTGGCGCGCACCGATGCCACTGCGCTGATCCTGGGTGAGACCGGATCCGGCAAGGAAGTGATCGCACGTGCGATTCACGCCGCTTCCGATCGTGCGGACAAGCCCTTCGTGGCCGTCAACTGCGGAGCGATCCCGGCGGATCTGCTCGAAAGCGAACTGTTCGGGCACGAGAAGGGGGCCTTTACCGGGGCTTTCACGGCGCGCACCGGTCGTTTTGAACTGGCGGGTGATGGCACGCTGTTCCTCGACGAGATCGGCGACATGCCGTTGCCTATGCAGGTTAAGCTGCTCCGCGTGCTGCAGGAGCGGGTGTTCGAGCGTGTCGGTTCGAACAAGTCGATCTCCACCAATGCTCGCATCATCGCCGCTACTCATCGCGACCTGGATGACGCAGTGACCGAAGGCAGTTTCCGGCAGGATCTGTTCTTCCGGTTGAGTGTATTCCCCATCGAGCTGCCGCCGCTGCGCGAGCGTGCCAGTGACATCCCGTCGCTGGTGTCCGCGCTGGAGGAAAGGCTGCGGGATCAGGGGATGACACCGGCCCACCTGACCCCGGCCGTGATGGCCCATCTGAGTCAGCTGGAATGGAAGGGGAATATCCGCGAACTGGCGAACCTGCTGGAGCAGCTGGCCATCATGTATCCGGACCTTCCGGTGGACCTCGGGCAGCTTCCGCCACGCGTCCGGCCGGAGGGAATCGAGGACCTGAGCATGCTGCCCCAGGGTGATGCGAACGGCCAGGTTGCGGGTTCGACGGCCCCAGCCCTGGGGTTGCCCCGCGAGGGACTCCCGCCCGAGGGGGTGGATCTACGGGGCTATCTGAACGATCTGGAACGAGAAATGATCGTGGCGGCATTGAACGAAACCGGGCAGGTAGTCGCCCGTGCGGCGCGGCGGCTCGGGATGCGCCGCACCACCCTGGTCGAGCGCATGCGCAAGTTCGGGTTGGGCAAAGCCTGACGCGGCGTTTCGTCGGGCTCCATCGTCGGGAAGCCGTCAGATGGGGAGCGTTCCGGGAGTGAATCGCCTGACGAGGATTTGACGATGAGCGTTCGCTTCCAGTCCTAACTCGCTGTATCCCTTTTATTTATCTTTTCTGGCTTGGTTTTTGCTGGTTGCCTCTTGAACTTTCGAGGAACCGGTTTATGTCCAGAGCAACCATTCTGCTTGTCGATGCACAGCCCGCGTTGCGCGAGGCGGTCGTGCGTGTGTTGGCGACGATTCCGCGTGTGCGTCTGGAGTCCTGCCAGAGTGATGCCTTCGCGGCTGCGCTGGAGACACATCGCCCGAGGGTCGTACTGGTAGCCAGTGGTGATGCCCAGGGTGACTGGAATGCTCTCGGCGAGCAGGTTCCGGTGGCCGCTGTTGGGTCTGACGCAGCGCACGAAGATGAAATCCGGGCGTTTCGTCAGGGGTTGGCCGCACACTTCGCACTCCCGAGCATGGCGGATGCCATGGGCGAATGGCTACGGACGATCGTCAAGCCTTCGCCTGGCATCGTGATTCCCCGGATGGTGGCGCAAAGCGTCTCGATGCAGTTGCTCGATGCCTTCGTGTCACGGATCGCCGCGAGCCCGGCGACTGTGTTTGTTACCGGTGAGTCGGGCGTGGGCAAGGAAGTACTGGCCCGCCAGGTGCACGCGCGTTCTCCCCGTGCACATGGCCCGTTCGAGGCGGTCAACTGCGCGGCCCTTCCGGAAACCATGCTGGAGGCGCTGCTGTTCGGGCACGCCAAGGGCGCGTTCACCGGCGCCCTGGAGGCCCGTGCGGGCAAGTTTGCACAGGCCCACGGTGGGACGCTTTTGCTCGACGAGGTCACCGAAATTCCGGTGAATCTGCAAGCCAAGCTGCTGCGCGTACTGCAGGAGCGCGAGGTGGAACCGCTAGGGGGGCGACAGGCTCGCCGAGTGGACGTACGGGTCATTGCGACCTCGAACCGCGATCTGCGCGAGGCGCTGGCGGAGGGTGTGCTGCGCGATGACCTGTACTACCGCCTGAATGTTTTTCCCGTCTGGATCCCGCCCCTGCGCGAGCGGCCGGAGGACATTGTGCCGTTGGCGCGCGCGTTGTTGCGGCGTCTAAGCAGCAACGTTCTGACCGATCTCGATGCGTCTGCACAGAAACGGCTGGTGGAGCACGACTGGCCGGGGAACGTACGCGAGCTCGCGAATGTGATGGAGCGCGCCGTGACCCTGCACGATACGGAACGGGGTTCGGTTATCGGGGGGGAAGCGATCTGGCTGGACCTGGACATGCTGATGCCCTGGGGTACGCATGAGCGTCAGGCATTGGACGCCACGGATCAGGATTCCAGTGACCTGGTCGACGAGAACTCGACGCCCATGTTGGAGCAGACCCTGCAGACGCAGGAGAGCCGAGTGATTCTCAATGTGCTGCGCGAGTCGGGTGGGCGTCGCAAGGAGGCGGCGGAACGACTCGGAATCAGCCCCAGAACATTGCGTTACAAGATCGCGCGCCTGCGAGAGTCGGGATTCGCGGTGCCTTCCGCTGGAAACTAGCGGAGTTACTGGCACGTGCCTTGCATTGGCTGCATTGGAGTATTCCGGGCACACCGGCCACATGCCCTGGGGGTCCACGCCTGGCTAGGGCCGAGGCTGACCGACGGTTGCCGGGCGCCTGGATGGTGGAAGAGGGGAGTCTAGATCATGAGCGAGTTGCAGATTCAGAACGTGCTGGCCCAGATGCGCCAGCTGACCCAGAACTCTGGCGTGGAGGGGACCAATCCCACCCAGCAGCCAAGTCAGGTCGGCGGGGCGGACTTCCAGAACGTGCTGCGCGACTCGCTGCGCGGGGTGAATCAGGTGCAACAGGATGCGAGCGATCTGCAGACGCGCTTCGAGCTTGGCGACGAGAATGTCAGTCTGCCCCAGGTGATGGTAGCCATGAACAAGTCCAGCATCGCGTTCGAGGCCACGAACCAGGTGCGCAATCGGTTGTTGAATGCCTATCAGGAAATCATGCGGATGCAGGTCTGATGCCCGGATCCCACGGAGAATAAGGACTCATGGCCGAGAACGCACAATCCCTGCCCGCCGTGCTCAGTGGCGGAATCCGGGACTTCAATGGGATGCCGGCGGGTCGCCAGCTTGCGCTTCTGGGCATGCTGGCCGGCGCGATCGTGGTGATCGTGGCCGTCCTGTACTGGGCTTTCCGTCCGACCTATGTGCCCCTGTTTCCCCGCATGGAAAGCGAGGAAGCGGCAGAAGTCGTGCAGGCGCTCTCCCAGGCGGGTATCTCGTATCAGGTGGATGCCACCACGGGACAGGTGAAGGTCCCGCAGGGAGACGTGGCCGAGGCTCGTTTGCAGTTGGCGTCGGAAGGCCTGCCACGCTCCGGCGATGTCGGCTTTGAGTTGCTGCAGGAAGATACAGGGCTGGGTACCAGCCGTATGGTCGAGGGCGCGCGTTTCCATCGTGCGATGGAAGGCGAACTGGCACGTACGGTCTCGTCGCTGGACGCGGTCGAGCGGGCGCGTGTGCATATCGCGCAGGCCGAGCAGTCGGTCTTCGTGCGGGATCGGCGACCTGCCAGCGCCTCGGTGGTGGTGCATTTGCGTGGCGGCCGTTCGCTTTCCGAGTCGCAGGTTGCTGCGATCGTCCATCTGGTTGCCTCGAGCACTTCCGACCTGGAGGCAGAACGGGTAACCGTGGTGGATCAGCGCGGTCGCCTGCTGACGCAGGATGGCGCCGAGCGGGGTGGTATGGCCAGCAGTGACCGTCTGTCGTTCTCGCGCGAGGTGGAACAGCGCTATGCCGAGCGGATCCATAACCTGCTGGCACCCATCGTTGGTGCAGACAAGGTGCGCGTCCAGGTCAACGCCGATATTGATTTCTCTCAGGTCGAGCGCACCGAGGAGTTGTACGACCCGGAAACCATTGCGTTGCGTTCCGAGCAAACACGCGAAGACGAGCGCAGCGGGCTGGATGGTGGGCCGGCCGGCGTCCCTGGCGCGCTGACCAATCAGCCGCCGGAGGGCGGTGCAGTGGAAGGCCCGGATGGCGAGGCGGCACCGGCACCAATACCCACGAGCCGGAGCACCAATGTCACCCGTAACTTTGAAGTCGACCGGCGCATCAACCATATCCGTGAGGCACCCGGTGGCATTCGCCGGGTCTCGACCGCGGTAGTGGTGGACTTTCGCGAGCAGGTTGGCGACGACGGCGCGACCGAGAGCGTGGCCCGCGATGCGGAAGAGCTCGAGCGGATCGAGGCACTGGTGCGCGAGGCCGTTGGCTTCTCCGAGGCGCGGGGCGATACGCTGAACGTGGTCACCGCGCCATTCGAGGCGCCCGTGGAGGAGATGGTCGAGGAGGAGGTGCCGTTCTGGTCGCAACCCTGGTTCCTCGAGATGGTCAAGATTGGTGCGGGCCTGATATTGGCGCTGATCCTGTTGCTGACAGTGGTGCGCCCGGCGCTGAAGCAACTGATGGCCCGGCCGCCGCGCGAGCGACGGGTCGAACAGCAACAGGCGCTGACGGACGAGTCGGGTGTCGGCCCCGCTGGCGGACCGGCGGGGGGAGGATCCGCGGTGGCGGCCCTGACCGGGCCCAAGGGGCCGGACCAGCAGGAGATGGATCTGGAGGCTGTACGCGACATGGTGCGCGAGGATCCGAAGCGCGTGGCACAGGTAATGAAGTCGTGGTTGGGTGACGATGGCCGCTGACAAGCAAGCAAGAAAGCTCGATGGTGCAGAGCGCGCCGCGGTGTTCATGATGAGTCTCGGCGAGGATGCCGCTGCCGAAGTCATGCGCCACATGGGGCCGAAAGAGGTGCAGAAGATCGGGACCGCCATGGCCTCGATGGACCGTATCTCGCGCGCCGATGTCGATTCCGCGCTGCATGAGTTCTCCACGCATGTGCAGGAACAGACGGCACTGGGCGTGGGTGCGGACGAATACGTGCGCAGCGTGCTGGAGAACGCACTGGGCGAAAAGGCCTCGGGGGTGATTGACCGGATCCTGCTCGGGCGAAATTCCAAGGGGATCGATGCGCTCAAGTGGCTGGATCCGCGGGCGATCGCCGACATGCTGCGCAACGAGCATCCGCAGATTGTCGCGATCGTGCTGTCGCACCTGGATTCCGATCAGGCGTCGGACACGCTGCAATACCTGCCCTCGCGTGTGCAGACCGACATCGTCATGCGCATTGCAACCCTGGATGGCATCCAGCCGCAGGCATTGCAGGAGCTGGATGAAATCCTCGACCGCCAGTTGTCGGGCAATGCCGCGAGCAAGACCTCGATGCTGGGGGGCGTTCGCACAGCCGCCAACATCATGAACTTGATGGAGAGCGCACGCGAGGCAGAGATCATGGAGTCCATCAAGGAGTCGGACTCGGATCTTGGTGGCCGCATCGAAGAAGAGATGTTCGTGTTCGAGAACCTGGTCGATATTGACGATCGCGGTATTCAGACGTTGCTGCGCGAGATCTCGACGGACTCCCTGGTGCTGGCGATGAAGGGAGCCGACGAGGACCTCAAGGACAAGATCTTCCGCAACATGTCCAAGCGTGCGGCCGAAATGCTGCGCGAGGATCTGGAAGCCAAGGGCCCGGTCCGCGTGAGCGAGGTCGAGGCGGCGCAGAAGGAAATCCTGGCGGTCGCCCGCCGCCTGGCCGAGAACGGCGAGATTGTGCTCGGCGGGCAGGGTAGCGAGGCGATGTTGTGACCTCGGGTTCCGGCGCCCAAACGCGGGTGCATGACCCGGATGCGTCGGTATGGGAGCCACCGGAGATCGGTGAGGGCGGAGTGCGTCCGGCGCGGCGCCTGCCAACGGCGGCCGAGATCGAGGCCATCGAGGACCAGGCGCGTCAGAATGGATTCGAGGCTGGCTACGCCGAAGGCCATGCGCTCGGAAAGCAGGAAGCCGAGAAGGCCGCACGAGCCAAGGCCGACAAACAGCTTCGCGAGACGGTGGCCAAGCTGGAGTCCCTTGGGCGTGGACTGATCGATCCCCTGGCCGAGGCGGCCGATCAGCTGGAACCCGAACTCCTCGAATTGACCGTCGCGATCGCCCGCAAGGTGCTGGCGGCAGAACTAAAGACTCGCCCCGAGCTGATCGAGCAGGTCCTGCACCGGGCGCTGGCGCAGCTACCCGGCCGGCATCAGGAAGTGCGGGTGCATGTTCACCCTGCGGATCGCGCCCTGCTCGAGGACTATGCCCAGGGGCTGGATGCCGGGGTGCATTGGGTATCCGATACCAAGCTGGCGCGCGGTGGCTGCCGTGTAGAGGCGGGCGCGGCGCTGGTCGATGCCTCGCTGGAACATCGTCTGCAGCAGGCGGTCGAGGCGATCTGGGGCGAGCTGGAGGCCTCTGCGTCCGCCTCGCAACAACCGGAAGATGGTTCGGCACCGGGAGACGGGACGTGAGCTCGCGGCTGGACACACTGCATCAGCGGGGACAGGAGCGGCTGGCCTCGGGCCTTCTGGAACGCCTGCAACAGTCACGTGGCCGGCTGGAACGGGTTCATCCCGTGCAGTCCGAGGGGCGGCTATCGCGCCTGACCGGCCTGACCTTCGAGGCCGAGGGGCTGCGTCTGCCGATGGGTGGGCGGGCGCTGATCCACGGCGAGAACGGCGCGTCGGTCCCGGCGGAGGTGGTCGGATTCCAGAACGATCGCACCTTTCTGATGCCGGAGGAACTGGCCTCGGGCCTGACACCCGGTGCGCGCATTGAGCCCCTCGATACCCAACGCGAGATCCCGGTCGGGGATGCGCTGCTCGGGCGGGTGATCGATGCCAATGGCCAGCCGCTGGATGGCAAGGGCCCTTTGCGCGCGCGTGACCACAGCCCGCTTTCGGGGCGCCCGATCAACCCGCTGCAGCGCGCGCCGGTGCGGGAACCGCTGGATGTCGGGATCCGGTCGATCAACGGGCTGCTTTGTGTTGGCCGGGGGCAGCGGCTTGGCCTGTTTGCCGGTTCCGGGGTCGGGAAGAGCGTTCTGCTCGGAATGATGACGCGCAATACCAACGCGGACGTGATCGTAGTCGGGTTGATCGGCGAGCGTGGGCGCGAAGTGAATGAATTCATCCACGAGATCCTGGACGAGGAGTCCCGCCAGCGGACTGTCGTAGTGGCCGTCCCGGCCGATCAGTCGCCGTTGCTTCGCCAGCATGGGGCCTGGGTAGCCACCACTGTGGCGGAATCGTTTCGGGACCGTGGACTGAATGTGCTTCTGCTGATGGATTCGCTCACGCGCTTTGCCCAGGGCGCGCGCGAGATCGCGATGGCGATTGGCGAACCGCCGGCGTCGAAAGGCTATGCCGCTTCGGTGTTTGCGCGCCTCCCGCAGCTCGTGGAGCGAGCGGGGAACGGAGATGTGGGCGGTGGTTCGATCACGGCGTTCTATACGGTGCTGGCCGAGGGGGATGACCAGAATGACCCGATCGTGGATGCGGCGCGCGCGATCCTTGACGGGCACGTGGTCCTCTCGCGCGAGATCGCGGAAACCGGGCGCTATCCTGCGATCGACGTGTCGGCGTCGGTTTCGCGAGTGATGAGCGCGCTGATCACGTCCGAACACGAGCAGGCGGCCCGGCGTTTCCGTGATCTGGCCTCGACCTATATGCGAAACCGCGACCTGATCGCCGTGGGTGCGTACCGCAAGGGGGCGGATCCGCACCTGGACGAAGCGGTGGCGATGCACGAGCGGCTGGAGGCGTACCTTGGGCAGGGTCGAGACGAGGCGATTGGGTTTGATCAGGCGCGTGATGAGCTGCTGGCGCTGACCGGAGCCGTGTGAGGTGGATTCGCGTCGGCTGCAACGCCTTTTGCGACTGCGACGCATTGAGGAGAGCGAGGCGACCCGCCAGCTGGGCGCCCGGTTGCAGCAACTGGACGCGGTGGAGACCCAGCGGACCCAACTGGAGGGCTATCAGCTGGAATACCTCCGCGCACCGTTGCCCGACGATACGAATCAACTCAAATGGCTTTCCGGGATGCGGGACAAGCTGCGGCACGCGCTGGAGCAACAGGACTTGCGTGCTCAGGCGGCTGGAGCTCAGGCCGAGCAGGCGCGGCAGGAGTGGCTCGAACGACATCGTGCCGTGATGTCCCTTGAGAAGCTCCTGGAACGGCGAATCGCCGAACAGGAACGGGAAGCCGACCGCCGACGCCAGCATGAGCAGGACATGTGGGCAACGCGCCAGGTGCATGCCCGTACTCAGGACACCAATGGCGACTGGCAAGGTTCTTGAATGGGAATGATCGGGAATGCCCAACGGGGCATGTGACTCGGGCGATGAATCAGAGGACCCAGGAATGATCGCAACAAATAGTTCCAGCCAGGGGATGATGCCTCTGCTTCAGCTTTTGGGAGGAGCTGGCGACCTCAAGGATCTTCATGCGCTTGAGGGTCTGGAAGGCCTTAAGGACCTCAAGACCGCCGACGGCAAAGGTTTCCTCGATATCCTCCGGCCCCAGCTTGAGGCGCTTCTTGCCGATCTTGGCGTGGGCGAGGATGAGCTCGAGGGGCTGGATCTGGAAGCGATGCTGGCGCGGCTTCAGGCCATGGTGGACGAGGAGAAACTTGCCGCCGCGGATAATCCGGGCGGCAAGGAATTGCCGCTGGCGGCCCTGATGAAGGCCGCTGATGATCGGGCCGGCATGGGCGGAAAGGGGACAGATGGACGTGAGGCTGGCGGCAGCGCCCGCGACATCAAGCCGCTGCCCGCTGCGGTTATGCGCCTGTTCCTCGAGTCCAGCCAGAATGGGACGGGCGCGGGCACTGACCTGCTCGGCTCGAACAGCCGGCTTTCACGCGAAAATGTGCTGGATCTGCTCGCGCAATGGATGGCCCAGGGGTCAGACCCGCATCGAGCTCAGGCACGTGCGGCCGAGCCTCTGGCCGGTATTCTGCCAGCGCATGCCCAGGCCGCGGAAGGCAGCGAAGGCACACGCAACCCGGTTCGCCTCGACCTCACACGCCTGCTGCAGCCCGGGGGTGAACGCGAACTGACCGATCAGATTCGCATGCTGGCGCGCGCGCAGGGTGGCCGCACCGAAATCAAGCTGCATCCGCCGCAACTGGGGACGCTGGATGTTCGCGTGAACGTGGATGGCGATCGCGCGACGGTTCAATTTATCAGCGCCAACCCGGTGACACGCGAAGTGCTGGAGGCCGCGATGCCTCGGTTGCGCGAGAGTCTTGCGCAAAGTGGCCTGACGCTTGAGGACGCCACGGTTTCGGATCAGGCGGACGAAGAGCGTGAGGGACAGCAGACGCTGGCGGACGGAACGATACTGCCTGAAGACGAAGCCGATGGGCTTGAGCCAGACGACGAGCAGGGTGCGGACAGCACGCTCTCGATCCTGAGTCGCCGGCTCGATCTGTTCGCTTGATGGTTCGACGGCCGGGGCTGCGAGGCCCTGGCCTTTGCCCGCAATCTCCCCGTATTGCCCCGCCAAGATCCCGTCTTCCACTCCGTGGTGGGCGGCTGAATCTTGACGATTCTCGACCTTGCCCCCCGTCTCGCATCCCCCGATGCCTTGATCGGGTTCCGTAACTTGCGGAAATAACGACTAAAATGGACATTGGCACTGGCTTTGCTACTGGTTCAGTCAATAGCCAGAGCGGTCCAGTGTGTTCAGTATGGTCGCAGGTACGAATGTCGAGGGCGGAAAATGGCGGATAAGGAAGTCGAACTGAGTGAAGAAGACACCGGGGACACCGAGGACACCGGAGGAAAGGGCAAGAAAGGACGCCTCCTGCTGGTGGTACTGCTGGTGCTGGTGTTCGTGGGAGCGGGGGGCGCTGCCGCGTGGTTCTTCCTGGCCGACAGCGGGGAGGCGGACGAAACGGCCGAAGACCGCCCCGCGCAGCGCCATTACCACGGTCTCGCGCCCATGACCGTGAACATCGAAGCGCCCGGGCGCATCCGTTACCTGCGGGTAGAGCTGAGCGTCGTGACGACCGACCCCGAGGTGGTCAGTGCGGTCGAACGGCATGCGCCGGCGATTCGCAATGATGTACTGGGTCTGCTCGCGGAAAAGCATTACGACGAACTCAATACCCGCAGGGGCAAGGAGTCTCTCGCCGACGAGTTGCGCGAGGTGATTGCGTCCATTCTCCAGCAGCGTGACGCCCCGCATGATGTCGAAGCGGTGCGTTTCAACGAACTGGTCATGCAGTAGGCACAACCATGGCGCAGACCGACATTCTCAGCCAGGACGAGATCGACGCCCTCCTGCATGGCGTCGATGACGGTGATATCGAGACCGAAGATCCGTTTCCGAATGACGGGCAGGCGCGGGAATTCAACTTCGCCACGCAGGATCGGATCGTCCGTGGGCGCATGCCCACGCTGGAGATGATCAACGAGCGCTTTGCGCGCCATCTACGGGTTCGACTGTTCAATCTGCTGCGCCGCTCCGCCGAGATCTCGGTGGTCGGGACACGCATCTCGAAGTTCTCGGAGTACATGCACTCCCTGTTTGTCCCCACCAGCCTGAACCTGGTGCGCGCGCATCCGTTGCACGGGACTGGTCTGTTCGTGTTTGACCCGAAGCTGGTGTTCATCCTGGTCGACAATTTCTTTGGCGGGGATGGTCGTTATTACACCCGCATCGAGGGCCGTGACTTCACGCCGATGGAGATGCGGGTGGTCCACGGAATCCTCGAAGGCGCATTCGAGGACATGGTGAAGGCCTGGCAGCCGGTCATGGATCTGCGTTTCGAGTTTCTGAACTCGGAGGTCAACCCGCAGTTCGCCAACATCGTGTCCCCGACCGAGATTGTGGTGATCAGCGAGTTTCACATCGAGCTCGATGGTGGTGGAGGCAATCTGCACTTCACCCTGCCGTATTCGATGATCGAGCCCATCCGTGAGCAGCTGGATACCGGGCTGCAATCGGACCGTTCGGATGTGGATCAGCGCTGGATGAAGGCGCTGGAAGAAGAAATTCAGGACGCGGAAGTCGAGGTGAGCTCGATCCTGACCGAGACCGAGGTAACCGTGCAGGAACTGCTCGACATTCAGCCGGGCGACATCATTCCGATCGACCTCCCTGAGGTTGTGACATTAAAAGTCGAAGACATCCCATTGTTTCGAGGGAAGTTTGGCGTATCCGATGGCCTGAATGCGATCCAGGTGACGGACCGCATCATCAAGCGATAGAGGGCTGCACCCATGGCAGACACCGACGACCACAAGAAAGACGACGAGAATCAGGCCTCCGAGGAGGAGGGCGATGTGACGACCGAGACGACCGAGCAAGCCGAGTCGAGTGAAGCCGAAGACGATCAGGACGCCCTGGCGGATGAGTGGGCCGCGGCGCTGGCCGAGCAGAAGGATACCGATGGCGAGCCGGCGGCTGATCCGGACGAGCTGCTGAACGAGGCTCAAGGCAGCAGCGGTGCAGGTGAGTCGGCCGATGCATTGATGGGCGCCGAGAAGAGGGAGCGCAGGCACAAGCCCGACCCCGATGCAGAACCCCTGAAACCGGAGGAGCTGGCGGCATCGGCGGGGATGTCGGCCGAGGACATCAACCTGCAGATGGTGCTGGATGTACCGGTCACCATCTCGATGGAGATCGGTCGCAGCCGGATTCCGATCCGCAATCTGCTGCAACTGAATCAGGGGTCGGTGGTGGAGCTGGACCGGCTCGCGGGGGAGCCGCTGGACGTGCTGGTCAATGGAACACTGATCGCGCATGGAGAGGTGGTCGTGGTCAATGAAAAATTCGGCATACGGCTGACCGACGTGATCAGCCCAAGTGAACGTATCCGAAAGCTCAAGTAACTGATGAAACAGCATTTTTCGCATTGGCTGGCAGTCTTTGGACTGGCCGGCACAGGGGGGCTCTGGCCTGCGCTCGCGCTTGCCGAGGAATCGGGAGGCGGGATTTCGGCTGCCGCTCACCTGACGCAAATGATTGGCGGCCTGGTCATTGTGATCATTGCCATCGTGGTTCTGGGCTGGATCCTGCGTCGTACACAGGGGGGCTTGAGCCGGGGTTCGCAGGCTATAGAACTGGTGGCCGTGCGCTCGGTGGGCACGCGCGAGCGCCTGATGCTGGTCCAGGTTGGGGAGGAGCAGGTGTTGATCGGTGTGGCGCCCTCCGGCATGCGGACCCTGCATACCATGCGCGAGCCGGTGGCTGTCGAAGAGGCCAGCACGGCAGACTTTTCCAGCGCACTTCGCCGGGCCGTCTCGGGACGGCGCGAGACGGGAGGGGAGCGGTCGTGATGGCGGGCGGGCTCAGGCACCTGCCACGCGCCTTTCTGGCGCTGGCGCTTTTGCTGCTCCCGGGCCTGGCCTGGGGCCAGTTTGGCGGTGAGGGGATCGAAGCGCTGACGGTGACTTCCGACGGCGACGGGGGCGAGACCTACTCCGTCACCCTGCAGATCCTGCTGCTGATGACGCTGCTGACGCTGTTGCCGGCGGCGCTGATCATGATGACGGCCTTTACCCGCATCCTCGTCGTGCTGGCGATCCTGCGCCAGGGGTTGGGGACGACGCAGACCCCGTCGAACCAGATTCTCATTGGCCTGGCGTTCTTTCTCACGCTGTTCGTGATGGCCCCGGTATTCGACGAGATCTACGAGACGGCGGTCGTCCCGTACATGAACGAGGAGATGGGGACCGAAGAGGTCCTGCAGGCGGGTGTGCAGCCGCTTCGCGAATTTATGCTCGCGCACACCCGCGAAAGTGACATCCGCATGTTTGCCGAGATCAACGGAATCGACGGCTTCGAGGACGCCGACGACATCCCGTTGCGCCTGCTGGTGCCGGCCTTCGTGACCAGCGAGCTGAAGACAGCCTTCCAGATCGGGTTCCTGATCCTGATTCCGTTTCTGATTATCGACCTGGTGGTGGCCTCGGTCCTGATGTCGATGGGTATGGTCATGCTGTCGCCGCTGATCATCTCGCTGCCCTTCAAGGTGATGCTTTTCGTTCTCGTCGATGGCTGGGCCCTGATGATGAACACGCTCGCCACCAGCTTTTTTGTCTAGGGAGAAACGATGACACCCGAAATGGTGGTCGATGTCGGGCGCGAGACGCTCACCGTGGTGGTCCTGCTGGCCGCGCCGCCGCTGCTGACGGCCCTGGCCGTGGGCCTGGCGATCGGGATGCTGCAGGCCGCGACGCAGATCCAGGAGATGACGCTGTCCTTCATCCCCAAGCTGCTGGCGATGTTCGCGGCCTTGCTGGTGGCCGGGCACTGGATGCTTGCGCTGATCATCGAATACACCGAGCGGCTATATGACGCCGCGCCGGGGATGGTGGGGTAGGCAGCCGTGAACCTCGCCATGGAGCAGATCCTCGTGTGGGTGGGAGCGGTCATGTGGCCGTTTGCCCGCATTGGGGCGATGCTCCTGGTGATGCCCATTTTTGGCGGTGATCAACTGACGGCGACCGTGCGCATCCTGTTTGCCCTGGTACTGGCGATCTTCGTGGCCATGCAGGGACCGGCACTTCCGGCGGTGGACCCGATCAGCATCGAGGGGGTGGTGGTCACAGTGCACCAGATCCTGATTGGGCTGGTGATGGGTTTCATCCTGCAGATGGTGTTCTCCGCGCTGACGCAGGCCGGCGAGGTGATCGCACTGTCGATGGGCCTTGGTTTTGCCTCGATTGTGGATCCGGCGCAGGGGGTTCAGGTGCCGGTGGTGTCCACGATCTTCGTAATCATGTCCACGCTGATTTTTCTGGCGATGAACGGGCACCTGATCGCGCTGGAGCTGCTGCTGACCAGCTTCGAGACGTTGCCGGTGGCGCCGTCGGGGCTGGACGCGGAGGCCCTGGCCTCTCTCCTGGCCTTTGGCAGCGCGATGTTCCAGGGCGCTGTTCTGGTCGCGATCCCGGCGGTTGCCTCGCTGTTGCTGGTCAACCTCTCGATGGGCGTGATCACGCGTGCCTCGCCGCAGCTGAACATCTTCGCGGTGGGTTTCCCGATGATGATCCTGATGGGCTTCATCCTGCTGCTGCTGACCATGCCCGGTCTGCCGGAGCGGCTCGGGGATCTGATGTTCGACGGTTTTGGCCTGATGCAAGCGATGCTGGGGTTCTAGAATGGCCGAGAACGAGAACGGACAAGAGAAAACCGAACAGCCGACTCCGAAACGCCTGCGCGAGGCGAAGGAGAAGGGTCAGGTCCCGCGTTCGCGGGAGCTGTCGACGTTCCTGGTGCTGATGGCGGCCGGTGGTTTCATGACGTTTTTCGGCCCGACGCTGGGCGGCCAGCTGGCCGAGCAGACGGCCGGGCGTTTCGATATAGAGCGCGAACTGGCCTACGACAGCTCGCTGTTACTGCCCTACCTGTCCGAGCAGATGTTTGCCACCTTGCGCACGCTGCTACCACTGTTTGGTGTGTTGATGGTGGCAGCCGTACTCGCGCCCTTCCTGATCGGCGGGGCAAACTTCTCGTGGCAGGCAGCCAAGCCAAAGGCCTCCAAGCTCAACCCGCTCAAGGGTCTCAAACGCATCTTCTCCTGGCAGGGCCTGATGGAGTTTGGCAAGACCTTTGCCAAGTTCGTGCTGGTGGCCGGCGTGGCCATATCGGTGCTGTGGACGTTCTCGGACCGACTCCTGATGCTGGGCTACGAGCCCCTGGAGCAGGCGATCGCCCACGCCGCGCAACTGGCGCTGGGCACCTTCGTGGCGGTCTCGGCCGCGCTGATCCTGGTCGCCGCGATCGATGCACCGTTCCAGATGTGGAATCACCAGAAACAGCTGCGCATGACGCGCCAGGAACTGAAGGACGAATACAAGGAGACCGACGGTAAACCCGAGGTCAAGCAGAAAATCCGTCAGTTGCAGCAGGAAATGGCTCAGCGTCGGATGATGGAGGAGGTGCCGAAGGCGGATGTGGTGATCACCAACCCGACCCGTTTCGCGGTGGCGATCGTGTACGAGGCCTCGCGAATGGCGGCCCCGAAGCTGGTGGCCAAGGGCGTAGACGAGGTTGCTGCCTCGATCCGGGCGGTCGCGGACGAACACAAGATCATTCGCGTCGAGGCACCCCGTGTGGCCCGAGCGATCTATTTCACCACGGACCTGAACCAGGAGATCCCGAACGGGCTGTTCGTCGCCGTCGCGCGCATCCTCGCCTACGTCTATCAGTTGAAGCGCTCGGATGCGGACGTCGCCATGCCGGATGATCTGCCGGTGCCGGATGACTATCTCGATCCGCAGCGGCAGCGCGGCCGTCGGAGGAACCGCTAATGGCCTTCTTCGACCGCTTGGGGACTGTCGGCAAATGGGGCCTGGGGGCGCCGATCCTGCTGATCGCGATGCTCTCGATGATGGTGCTGCCGCTGCCGCCCATCGCCCTGGATGTCCTGTTCACCTTCAACATCGCGCTGTCGCTGGTCGTGATCATGGTCGCGGTGTACACGCCACGGCCGCTGGAGTTCGCGGTGTTTCCCACGGTGCTGCTGGTCGCCACGTTGCTGCGTCTGGCGCTGAACGTGGCCTCCACGCGCGTCATCCTGCTGGAGGGCCACACCGGTACCGATGCAGCCGGTCAGGTGATCCAGGCCTTCGGCGATTTCGTCGTGGGCGGCAACTACACCGTGGGCCTGGTGGTGTTCGCGATCCTGATCATCATCAACTTCGTGGTGGTGACCAAGGGCGCGGGGCGCGTTTCCGAGGTCAGCGCCCGGTTCACCCTGGATTCCATGCCGGGCAAGCAGATGGCGATCGATGCCGATCTGAATGCCGGAATTCTGACTCAGGAAGAGGCGCGCAAACGCCGCGAGGACATTGCCAGCGAAGCCGACTTCTACGGCTCGATGGACGGTGCCTCGAAGTTTGTGCGCGGGGACGCCATCGCCGGGATCCTGATCCTGTTCGTCAATATCATCGGCGGCCTGACTATCGGTACGCTGCAGCACGGCATGTCGATGGGCGATGCCGCGACCAACTACGTGCTGCTGACCATCGGCGATGGACTGGTCGCGCAAATCCCGTCGCTGGTGCTGTCGTCGGCCACGGCCATCATCGTGACCCGCGTCTCCAGCACGCAGGACATGGGGCAACAGGTGTTCGGCCAGATGTTCTCCAACCCGCGCGTGCTGTACGTAGCCGGCGGCGTGATCGCTGTGCTGGGGTTGGTGCCGGGCATGCCCAATGCCGTGTTCCTGGGCCTGGCCTCGCTGGCCATCGGCTCGGCCTATCTGATGCAGCGGCGTGAGCGCGAACAGGCGTTGGAGGTGGAACGCGTGCCGGACGAGCCAGCCGAAACCAGCCCGGAAAACCGCGACCTGACCTGGGACGACGTCCCGCCGATTGATCTGGTTTCCCTGGAGGTGGGTTATCGGCTGATCCCGCTGGTGGATCGTACTCAGGACGGTCAGCTGATGGGGCGGATCAAGGGCGTTCGCCGCAAGCTTTCCCAGGAGCTCGGTTTCCTGCTGCAGCCGGTCCATATCCGCGACAACCTGGAGCTCACTCCGAATGCGTACCGGATCTCCCTGCTGGGTGTCACTGTGGCGGAGGCCGAGGTCTTCCCGGATCGCGAACTGGCGATCAACCCGGGCGAGGTGTTCGGCACTGTGCCGGGCACGCCGACCAAGGATCCGACCTTCAATCTCGACGCCCTGTGGATCGACCCGGCGGATCGCGATCAGGCCCAGGGGGCCGGCTACACCGTGGTGGACTGCGCCACCGTGATCGCCACGCATCTGTCTCAGGTGTTCCGCGAGAACGCGCATCGTCTGATTGGTCACGAAGAGGCGCAGCATCTGCTGGATCAGCTCGCGCGGCATTCGCCGAAACTGGTCGAGAACCTGGTGCCGAAGACGCTCTCGCTGTCGGTAATCCTGAAGGTCCTGCAGAACCTGCTGGCCGAGCAGGTATCGATCCGCGATCTGCGCACAATCGCCGAAACCCTGGCAGAGGAGGGAGTCAAGAGTCAGGATCCCGGCACTTTGACCGCGGCGGTCAGGGTGGCCCTGTCACGCTCGATCGTTCAGGACCTTGTGGGACCGGACGACGAGCTGCCTTTGATCGCGTTGGATCCATCGTTGGAACAGCTTTTGCATAAGTCTCTGCAGGGCAGTAACGGCGAGACGGTGGGACTGGAGCCGGGCCTGGCGGAGCGCCTGCAGCGTTCGGTCTCCGAGGCGGCACAGCGTCAGGAAGCCAGTGGCCAGCCGGCCATCCTGGTGGTGGCCCCGGAGATCCGTTCCTGGATTGCCGGATGGCTGCGGGGCGCCGTGCGCAATCTGGCAGTACTGGCCTTCACCGAGATCCCCGACAACCGGCGGATCCGTGTGGTGGCCACGGTCGGACAGGAAGATTCGGCCCGGCAGGCAGCACCTGCGAGCGCCTGAGGCAAACAGTAGCGAGCGGCTCCGCCAGGGCAAAACGGGAGAAGAGCGATGAATGTGAGACGGTACCGGGCACGCGACATGCGCGACGCGATGCGGCAGGTGCGCGAACAGCAGGGCGACGAGGCGGTTATCCTGTCGAGCCGGCGTGTGGATGGCTGGCTGGAGGTGGTCGCGGCGCTGGAAGATGGCGACGCAGGAGTCTCCGAACGCGAGCAGCAGGCCGCCGTGAATGCAGTCCATGCCCCGCGAGAGGCGCCGGCATCGGGGTCGCGTGCCCCGGCTGCTTCGGCCTGGCCGGCCGATCCGGAACTGGTCGCGATGCGCCAGGAGCTGCGAGACCTGCGCAGTCTTCTGACGCGTCAGCACAGCGACAATGAGGCCGCACAATGGGCGGCGCGGCATCCGCTTGCGGCGGAATGCAAGGCGCGCCTGATGGACCGGGGCTTCAGCGAATCACTGGCGCGCAGCCTCGCCGGGAGCATCCTCGACGACAGCACCGTGGAACAGGCGTGGGAGCGCCTGCGCGCCAGGCTCTCGGGGGCGATTGCCACCCGCCACCCGGATATCCTGGACGAGGGGGGTGTGCTGGCACTGGTGGGTCCTACGGGAGTGGGCAAGACCACCACACTCGCGCGCATCGCCCTGCGGCAAATCCGCCGCATGGGCGCGGATTCGGTTACGCTGGTCACACTGGATTCACAGCGTATTGGGGCGACCCGTCAATTGCAGGCCTTTGCGACTATGGCAGGGGTGTCGCTGCGGGTGTTGCAGGGCGTGCGCGAGTTGCGGGACATGACCGCGCGTTTGGATGATGGACATCTGGTCCTGGTCGACACCGCGGGTCAGGCGCCCTCGACGGTGGGAGACGAGTCGCTGTTCGCCGGCTGGCCGGGTCGCGTGCGTTGCGAGAGCTGGCTGGTCGTCTCCGCGACGACCCAGGCCGCGGCGCTGCGTCGGGTGCTGGATGCTTTTCGCAAGACGGAGCCGACGGCGCTCGTACTGACTAAACTGGATGAAGCCGAACAGTTGGGGGAGACGTTGTCGGTATTGCTCGATCAGCATCTGGGACTCACCTTTGTCAGTGATGGCCAGCGGATCGCGGAAGACTTCCATCGGGTCGAGACGGGTGATCTGACTCGGCGGGCGCTCGGCGAAGAGCGTCGGGCCGCGCGCGGAATGTCACGCGATGAACGATGGACCGACGAAACCCTTGCGGACTTTACCAGCGCGCCTCGCAGCGAGGCGGCAAGGCGCACCAGCCGGGATGCGGGTGTCCTGGAAATGATCCATCCGGTGGGAAAGGGACGTTATGCCACGCACTAATTCGCCGCTGAAGGTCATCGCGGTCGCCTCCGGCAAGGGCGGGGTTGGCAAGACCAACGTTTCGGTCAACCTGTCCGTCGCGCTCGCACGGCTGGGGCGCGAGGTGATGCTGTTCGATGCCGATCTGGGGCTGGCAAATGCCGACGTCTTGCTCGGACTGCGGCCCGAGCGAACCCTGCACGATCTGGTGACCGGACAAGTCGAGGATCTGCAGGACATCCTGATCGACGGTCCCGAGGGGATCAAGGTCATCCCTTCGGCCTCGGGGATTGCTTCGATGGCCAACCTTTCCGAAGTCGAGCACAACGGGTTGATCCACGCGTTCAGTGCCTATTCCAAACCGCTGGATGTACTCGTGGTCGACACCGCGGCCGGATTGCAGGAATCGGTCACGACCTTTTGCCGCGCGGTCCAGGAGACCCTGGTGGTGGTCTGTGACGAGCCTGCCTCGATTACCGATGCGTACGCCCTGATCAAGGTGCTGCACCGAGATCATGGCATTCGGCGCTTCCGTCTGGTTACGAACATGGTGCAGGATCGCGCTGGTGCCGAGCGATTGCTGCAGAAACTTGCAACCGTTTGTGGCAACTATCTGCCGGAAGTCATCCTGGACTTGGCCGGGTACATCCCGATGGACGAGAATCTGCGCAAGGCCGTGCAGAAGCGGGCACCAGTCGTGCAGCAGTATCCCGGTAGCCCCGCGGCCAAGGCCTTCACCGAACTCGCGCGCACCGTCGATCGCTGGCCCGTGGCGCGGGGCGTTGATGGCGGCGTCGGGTTTTTCGTCGAGCGAATGCTGCAGAGTGCATGATGTCGTCGCGTAATCGCCTCCCCGGATACGAGAGCGTGGCCGCAACCGGCCACGAGCAGCGCGTCGCGGAGCACATCGAGCTGGTGCATCGCATCGCACATCATCTGATGGCGCGACTGCCGGCTTCGGTGCAGGTGGACGATCTGATCCAGGCGGGGATGATCGGGTTGCTGGAGGCTGCACGGCAGTTCGAGGGCGGGCAGGGCGCAACCTTTGCCACCTATGCCGGTATTCGCATCCGCGGCGCGATGATCGACGAGTTGCGGCGCTGCGACTGGACGCCACGCTCCGTTCACCGGAACAGTCGCAAGATCGCCGAGGCCATTCAGGCGGTCGAGGCCCGGGAGGGGCGCGCGGCCCGCGGTAGCGAGGTCGCCGAGGTCCTCGAGGTGCCGATCGACGAGTACTACGCAATGCTGCAGGACCATGCGGGCGCACACTTGTTTGCACTGGATGATCTGGGCGGCACCGATGGCGATGCCGACCGGGTGGTTGAAGGGCAGGAGGCCTCGCCCGCGAGAGCGATGGAGGCGGGGGCTTTCCGCGAGGAGTTGGCCGCTGCGTTGGGGGATCTGCCCGAACGCGAGCGCCTGGTGCTCTCGCTTTATTACATTGAGGAGCTCAACTTACGCGAGATTGGCGCGGTTCTGGGTGTGACGGAGTCGCGCGTCAGCCAGATTCGCAGTCAGGCCGTGATCCGGCTGCGCGCTCGCATGGGATCCTGGCTCGAAGACGGTGAGGCTTTGCAGTTATTCTGACAGCCACGCCATTGGTACCCACAAAAATTTATCCCGGAGTGACCTGTGGACAAGGGAATGAAAATTCTCATCGTGGATGACTTCTCCACGATGCGGCGGATCATCAAGAACCTGTTGCGTGATCTCGGCTTCAACAATACGCAAGAGGCCGACGATGGCAGCACGGCACTGCCGATGCTCCAGAACGGTGACTTCGATTTTCTGATTACCGACTGGAACATGCCCAATATGCCGGGCATCGATCTGTTGCGGGCGGTGCGTGCGGACGACAAGCTGAAGACGATGCCGGTGCTGATGGTGACGGCGGAGGCCAAGCGTGATCAGATTGTCGAGGCGGCCGAGGCGGGTGTGAACGGCTACGTGGTGAAACCATTTACCGCGGAAACCCTCAGGGAAAAGATCGACAAAATATTCGAACGCATTGAATCCCAAGGGTAATTGGGGTCTTGAATGCGGTACCCGCGGTCCGCGCAGCGCCGTGGCCAAGGGGTAGATCCCGGTCAGCACGCCCGGGGTAGGGAGCGAGCAAGGGGCTTTGGATGACCAAACAAGAAAAATCGGTGGAGGAGCAGCAGCTTGCACGCGCACGCGAGCTTGTCCAGGTTCTGGAAGCAGGCGATGACGTTGCCGCCCGGGGGCTGATTCAGGATCTGGCGCGGCCATACGATCGCGAGCTGTTTGACGAGCTGGGCAAGCTGACCCGTGATCTCCACGAGGCCCTGCAAAGCTTCCGCGGTGATTCGCGACTGGTCGAGCTGACCCAGGCCGAGATCCCGGATGCGCGTGAACGCCTGAATTATGTGGTCACGATGACGGAAAAGGCCGCTCACGAGACGTTGACCGCTATCGAGACGAGCCTCCCGATCGCCGAGTCTTTCAGCCAGCAGGCGGGTGTGCTGACGGCCAAGTGGACGCGCTTTCGCAATCGCCAGCTCTCGGTGGACGAGTTCCGCGAGTTCGCCCGCGATCTCGATGAGTTCTTCGCCCAGGCGAACAACGACACCGAGGAACTGCGGCGCCTGTTGTCCGAGGTGCTGATGGCACAGAGCTACCAGGACATTACCGGTCAGGTGATTCGTCGGGTGATTCAGCTGGTGACGGATCTCGAGGAGAATCTGGTTTCGTTGATCCGGCTGTCGAGCGGGCGCATGGAGACGGTGGAGGCCGCCGAGAAGAAGATGGGGGGCGACCCGGAGCAGCGTGAAGCGGACCGGCGTGGACATGGCCCGGCAGTGCCGAAGACTCAAGATTCCGGCCAAGATGTCGTTCAAGGACAAGACGAGGTGGACGATCTGTTGTCCAGTCTGGGCTTCTAGGGGATGCCGATTCGATAATCGGCATCGCTTTCCCTGGACCCATCCCTTAAACGGCAAGCCTCACCGGAATGGAGAGACCGAATGGCCATCGACCCCAACGACGAAATCCTTCAGGACTTCCTGATTGAGGCCGGGGAACTGCTCGAAGGGCTCAACGAGCAGCTGATTGATCTGGAGCAGCATCCCGATGACCGGGATCTGCTCAACGCAGTATTTCGCAGCTTCCACACGATCAAGGGCGGCGCGGGCTTTCTCAGCCTGGATGCGCTGGTGACGGTCTGTCATCACGCGGAAGACGTCTTCAACCTGCTGCGCAATGGCGAGCGGCGTGTCGATAGCCACTTGATGGATACTATGCTTCGGGTGCTCGACACGCTGAACGTAATGTTCGGCGACCTGCGTTCCGGGGTGGAGCCTACTCCGGCCGAGGCGGATCTGGTCGAAGACCTGCGGAAGATGGCCAACAACGAGGACGTGGCTGGTGACTCCGAATCCGAGGCAGCCCCGACCGCAGATGTACCCCCTGAGCCTGAGCCGGCGCCCCCCGCCGAGGTGGAAGCCACCTCCACGGCCGCAGGTGACGATGCAGGCGATGATTCGGGGCTGGTGGGCGCGGATGACGAAATCACCGATGACGAGTTCGAAGCCCTGCTCGATACGCTGCATGGCGATGGCACCCCGCAGGCGGTCGAAGCGGCGAGCGGCTCCGGGGAGCCGACTGGCGCGGAATCCGGTGAGGGTGGGGCCACCGATGGTGGCGGAGACCTGATCTCGGACGACGAGTTCGAGAACTTGCTGGACGAACTGCAGGCGCGTGGGAATGGACCCCCCGCCAGTGCGTCGCCGGCATCTTCACCTGCAAAAGCCAGCGATGCCGAAGCCCCCGAAGAGTCGAGCGCGAAGCGCGAACCTGCCGACGATCCCAAACCGTCTTCAGTGCCGGAACCCGCCAAGGAGCCGGCCAAGCCGGCGGCTGCGGGCGGCTCCCGACAGGCTTCTCAGGGTGAGACCTCGGTGCGCGTGAATACCGAGCGACTGGACGAGATCATGAATCTGGTCGGCGAACTGGTGCTGGTCCGCAACCGCCTGAGCATGTTGCGCAGCCAGCATGTGGACGACGAGCTGGGCAAGGCCATCAGCTCGCTGGCGTTGGTGACCTCGGATCTTCAGACGTCGGTGATGAAGACCCGCATGCAGCCGGTCAACAAGGTCTTCAATCGTTTTCCGCGCGTGATCCGGGACTTGTCGCGCAGCCTCGGCAAGGAGATCGAACTGGAGATCTTTGGCGAGGACACCGACCTCGACAAGAATCTGGTGGAGGCTTTGTCGGATCCGCTGGTCCACCTGGTGCGCAACGCGGTGGACCACGGCATCGAAACCCCCGAAGTGCGCGAAAAGGCGGGCAAGCCGCGCAAGGGTACGGTCGTACTGGGTGCCGCACAGGAAGGCGATCACATCGCGCTGCTGATCAAGGACGACGGCGGCGGCATGGACCCGCAGGCCCTTCGGCGCAAGGTGGTAGAGAAGGGCCTGATGGAGCCGGTCATGGCAGAGCGAATGACCGATCGCGAGGCCTTCAACGTGATCTTCATGGCCGGTTTTTCCACCAAGACCGAGATCTCGGATGTTTCCGGGCGCGGGGTGGGGATGGACGTCGTCAAGACCAAGATCTCGCAGCTCAATGGCACCATCGAGATCGATTCGGAGATTGGCGTCGGGACCACGCTGCGGGTCAAGCTGCCACTGACTCTGGCGATTCTCCCTGCATTGATGGTCATCCTCGACGGGCGGCGATTCGCGATCCCGCTGGCGTCCGTCTCGGAGATCCTGGACCTGGATCTGACCAAGACCCATTACGTGGACGATCAGGAAGTCATTGTAGTGAGAAATCAAGCGCTTCCAATTCATTATCTCAAGCGTTGGTTGAAGCCCGGATTTATCCCCGAAGCGAAACCGGAATCGCATGTGGTCGTGGTGCATACCGCAGACCGCAAGGTGGGGCTGGTGGTCGATGATCTGGTGGGACAGGAAGAGGTGGTCATCAAGCCACTGGGGCAGAATCTGCAGGGCGTCAAGGGTTTGGCGGGTGCCACGATCACGGGTGACGGTGGGATCGCGCTGATCCTGGATGTCGCCGATCTGGTGGGCCTGCTGACGCACAAGCTCCCGTCGGCGGGCCGCACCCGGCGTCCCGCACAAACGGTCGAGGGCTAAGAATGCCAGTAAAGGTACTGGTGGTGGACGACTCCGGGTTCTTCCGCCGTCGCATCGCCGAGATTCTGGATTCCGACGCGGGTATTGAAGTCGTCGGCAGCGCGGAAAACGGCGAGGAGGCGATTCGCAAGGTCAAGGAACTGGATCCCGATGTCGTGACCATGGACATCGAGATGCCGGTAATGGATGGCATTACCGCTGTGCGCAGGATCATGGCGGAAAATCCCCGCCCGGTGTTGATGTTCTCGAGCCTGACGATCGAAGGTGCTCAGGCGACGCTGGATGCGCTGGAGGCCGGGGCGGTCGATTTTCTACCGAAGCGCTTCAGCGATATCGCGTCCGACGAAGACAGCGCCCGCATGTTGTTGCGCCGACGGGTGCGCAGCCTTTCGCGCAGCCGGGCCCGCTCGGCCAGCGAACCCGGAAGCGTGCGGCCGGCGGTGGAGGCTCGGCCGTCGGCGCGCCGCGAAGAGGCGGACCGCAAGGCCGCCGAGGTGCAGCGTCAGGCGCCGCCGGTCAGCCGCCCGGCGGTACCGTTGCGCCAGGTTCGCGCCGTGCTGATCGGGACGTCCACGGGGGGGCCGGTGGCTCTGCAGGAGGTCCTTAAAGGGCTACCCGCGAATTTTCCGCAGCCGATTTTGCTGGTCCAGCATATGCCTGCGAGCTTTACGCCCGCGTTTGCCGAACGCCTGGATGCAATGTGCCAGATCCGGGTCAAGCAGGCCGAGGACGGAGATGTGATGCGTCCGGGGGTCGCCCTGCTGGCTCCCGGGGGGATGCAAACCACCCTGGAGCGCGGTAGCCAAACCACGGTGCGGGTGAGCGAGAGCCCGTTGGGTACGATCTACAAGCCCAGCGTGGATGCCGCGTTCAGTTCGGCGGTGGAGGCTTTGCGTGGTCAGGTGTTGGCCGTGGTGCTGACCGGAATGGGTGCGGACGGTCGCGAGGGTGCGCGGGCACTGAAGGCCGCCGGTGCGCAGGTCTGGGCACAGGACGCCGCGACGTCGGTCGTGTATGGCATGCCCGCCGCAGTTGCAGAGGCTGGGCTGGTGGACCAGGTGTACCCGTTGCCGGAGGTTGGCCCGGCACTGGTGAAGGGGTTTTGCTAGATGGATATCCTGAGCCTCATCGGGGTCACCCTGGGGCTCGTCGCGGTGCTCGGGGGGAGCATCGCGAAAGGGAGTGGTCTGGGTGCACTCTGGAATGCGGCCGCGTTCGTGATCGTGGTGCTCGGGACGCTCGGGGCCACCCTGGTACAGGCCCGGATGGCGGTTTTCCTGCACGGGATGCGGATCCTGCCCTGGGCCTTCAAGCCTCCTCGGATCGACAACGAGGCGATGCTGGAACGCATCGTGGAATGGTCCAACGTGGCACGCAAGGAGGGGCTTCTCGGCCTTGAAACCCTGGCCGACGAAGAGAACGACGAGTTTGCCCGCAAGGGACTCCAGCTACTGGTTGATGGCTCCGAACCGCAGACGATCCGCCAGATTCTCGAGGCGGACCTGGACAATCGCGAGCACTTCGATACCCAGGGCGCCAAGGTATTCGAGAGCATGGGGGTCTACGCCCCGACGCTGGGTATTGTGGGCGCCGTGATGGGGTTGATGGCGGTCATGCAGAACCTCGCGGATCCGAGCAAGCTCGGGGCGGGGATTGCCGCGGCCTTTGTCGCCACCATCTACGGGATCGCTTCGGCGAATCTGCTGTTCCTTCCGGTGGCGAACAAGCTGAAGTCGATTATCCAGAAGCGCTCCCAGCATCAGCTGATGCTGATGGAAGGGCTGATCTCCATCGCCGAGGGGGAAAACCCGCGCAATATCGAAAGCAAGCTTAGCGGCTTCATCCGCGAGTGAGGTCGCAATGGCTCGGCGCAAACGCCACGAAGAAGCAGAGAACCATGAGGCCTGGGCGATTCCGTATGGCGACCTGGTCACGCTGCTGCTCGCGTTCTTTGTGGTGATGTACGCCATCTCCTCGGTGGATGACGGCAAGTATCGGGTGCTGTCGGAATCACTGGTCGATGCGTTCCGTGCCCCGGCCCAGACCGATCCGATTCAGGTCGGTGAACCCACCGTGTCACGCGATCATTCCCTTGACGAGATGCGCGCGCTGGTACCGATCGAGGTACAGCCCGGCATTATGGAGGAGGGTGTGGCACCCATCGACATGGCCTTCTCCGGTCTGCTCGACGACGCGGGCACGGATGACGAGCTTCAGGAATTCCTGGAGGCACTGGCCGATGTGGCGGACGAGCTGGAGATGGCGATGGCGCCACTGATCGAGGATGGCGATCTCCGTGTCAGTCGCGAGGCGTACTGGCTGGAAATCGAGATTACCAGCCGACTGCTGTTCGGGAGTGGCTCGGCCACACTGAATCCTGAGGCCCGGGCCTTGCTGGACGAGGTCGGGGCGATTCTCGCGCCTCGTGTCTCGCGAGTGCACGTCGAGGGCCATACGGACAATGTTCCAATCCAGACGGCGGTCTATCCTTCCAACTGGGAGCTCTCGTCGGGGCGTGCAGCGGCCGTGGTGAGCGTGTTCGAAGATGCGGGCATCGAACCGCAGAATCTGGTGGCCCTCGGTTACGGGGAACATCGGCCGGTAGCCAGCAACGACACGGAACAAGGGCGGGCGGAGAATCGGCGAGTGGCCATCGTGGTTCTCCCTGGTGCTCGGCCGCGCGAGGATGGCACGCAGGAGCCCGAGCAGCTGCGAGAGGACCTGCCTTTGTCGCTGCAGTCACCGACGATGGATGGAAACGGGGGGAGTTCCGAGTGAAAATCTGGGCGGTTGCCAACCAGAAAGGTGGGGTCGGCAAGACCACGACAACGGTGACCCTGAGTGGGTTGCTGTCTGGACCGGAACAGCGCGTTCTGATGGTCGACGTCGACCCGCATGGGTCGCTGACGGCCTATTTTGGGCATGACCCTGAAACGGCCACGCGCGGGGTGTACGAACTGTTCAGCCAGTGTGCGGAGGGCAAGCGCCCGGATCCGCGTGGATTGATCCGCGAGACCCGTTTCCCGGGTCTGGACCTGCTGACGGCCAGCACGGCACTGGCCACGCTCGATCGGCAACTGGGTACGCGCAGTGGCATGGGCCTGGTGCTGCGCCAGGCGCTGGAGCAGGTCGCAGACCAGTACGACTATGTGCTGATGGACTGCCCGCCCATGCTGGGAGTGTTGATGGTGAATGCACTGGCCGCCTGTGATGAGCTCCTGGTTCCGGTGCAGACGGAGTTTCTCGCGCTCAAGGGGCTCGAACGCATGATCAACACCTTGAAAATGGTTCAGAAATCGCGCAAGGCCGAGCTTCACTACCGGATTATTCCCACCCTGTTTGACCGGCGCACACGTGCCGCCCACGAGGCGCTCGCGGAGTTGCGGCGCCTCTACGGAGATGAGGTGTGGCCCGGCGTGATTCCGGTCGATACCAAATTCCGCGATGCATCGAGTGCGGGGCAGCCGCTTTGCTTCATGATCCCGGATGCCCGGGGCGTGCTGGCCTATTCGGACTTGCTGGAGGCGATTGGCGGGCGGCTGTCGGAGCCGCATGCCAGGAGGCAAAAGGGATGAACCGTTCCCGGGAAGACAATCTGGCACTGAAGGCGGAGCCCGAGGCGCTGAACGACTATTTCGGCAGCTTGCTGGACGAGCCCGCGCCGACGGCCCCGGCCCATCTTCTGCGAGCGGATATTCTGGAGCCTCGACCGGCTCCCACAGAGCCCGAACCCGCACTGGAAGTCGATGCGCCCACGACTGCGCAACCGGTGGCACCGCCCGCTCCGCCGCGTACGGTAATCGAGAGCGACGAGTATCCCCGCCCGTCCGATCGATTCTCGGCCTTGGTGCTGGAGGCCGGGAATCTGACCCTGTTGGCGCCGCTGGCCTCGCTGGGAGGTGTAGCCCCGCTGGCAGAGCTGGACGTTCGGCCTACACCCAACCATTCGGTCTGGTATCTGGGTCTGGCCGATACCAAGCAGGGCCGGGTACAGCTGATCGATCTGGCGGCGGTGGTGACGCCCGAAGATCGGGAATATGAGCCGGATACGGCCCGACACGTCGTGTTCCTGGCGGGTTCGCGCTTTGCGCTGGCTTGCCGCTCGATTCAGGGAACGCGCGTCATTGATCCGCAAAATCTGCGCTGGCGGAGTCACCGCAAACGGCTACCCTGGCTGGCCGGGGTGGAGCGCGAGCAGATGGCGACACTGCTGGATTTGGAGGCCCTGGATCGTACCCTGGACCAGGGCAATTGGGAGATGGGCTCAAGCCAGGGCGAGCGCGGCCGATAACGTATTCAGGAACTGAACACCGGGCCCGCAGCAAGGGCTCGCGAGCGACGAGGAAGACATGAGCAGCGCACAAGACGTAGAAGCCATGGCCAAGGCCGATACCGCCCCGTATGTGACGTTCAGTCTCGCGGAGGAAACCTACGCGATTGATGTCCTGCAGGTGCAGGAGGTACTGAAGGTTACGGAGATCGCGCCGGTTCCCGGTGTTCCGGACTATATCCTCGGCATCATCAATCTGCGTGGCAATGTCGTGACGGTGATTGATGCGCGCCGGCGCATGGGGCTCGAGGATCGCGAGCCGGACGAGGCTTCGCGCATCGTGATTATTGATGTGGACAATCAGAATGTCGGCATTCTGGTGGATTCCGTCTCGGAGGTCGTACGGATCTCACTGGATTCGGTCGAGCCCGCACCGGAGGTAGGCAACGACGACAGTTCCCGCTTCATACAGGGGGTGACCAGCACAGAGCAGGGGCTCACCATTCTGGTCGATCTGAACAAGCTGCTGTCCGACGAGGAATGGGCGCAGTTGCGGGAGCTGTAGGACACACAGACGAATCGGCGAACGGGAACCCCCACCCATTCGGGAGGACCAAACAAGCAGGTTCCCGAAAACGCGTCACTGGCGGGAGGTGGGATCATGGTGGATGAGCTGCAGCCGGACCGCTCGGTTCGGCCGATCAAACCCTCGACCACGACCAATCCCACTGTGCGTCCGGTTCATACGACCGTGCCGGGCCGGACCCTCAGTGACGACCATGATCGTGACCCGTTGCTGCGCCCGGCTGTCAAGCCCGCGCAACAGCGTTCCCCGCGTGACTCCGGCAAGCGCCCCCGCAAGGGGCTGATTGACGATTACGCCTGATCGGCGTCGCGCCAACAGGGGCCGAGCTGCCCGGCTGGTGTGCGAGGCCGTTTCACGCGACAATCGCCACTGATTCGTTTGGAGTGCATCGCCGATGGGGGAAGGCATACTGGTGTGGATCGTCGCGGCAATCGCCTTGGTGGCGAGCGTCGTTGCGGTGCTGGCCGTCTCCCTGGTGCTGACCCTGCGCCGCCAGCTTGCAGCCTTGCGTCAGGACTATCAGCGTCAGGCCACGTCGGTGATGGCGCTGCAAGGTGCAATGAAGGTTATCTCCCAAGGGGTGGTCAACCACAGTCAGGCGCAGTCCGCCGTACAGCGCGCACTGGAACGACTCAATGACCAGCAAAGCGAGTTGCGCGCGCGGGATGCCGATGACGGTGCCTACCAACAGGCGATCGAACTCATCCGGCAGGGGCGCGAGCGGGAAGAGGTGCGCCGGATGTGCGGCCTGACCACCACCGAGCTGGACCTCCTGTACAGCTTGCACGCCCCGGGTTCCGCCAACCGTCGCTGATTTCCGGTTGCCAGCCCTTATTCATCCGGGCTGGAGTCATCGTGACGGTACCCCCGGTCGCGATCCTCGGGCGTGATGCCGGCCAGAATGAACACGAATGCCAGAACTTCGGCTACCGCGATATAGAGGCTTTCCGGGATTTCATCACCAAGGGGTACCTGCGCAAGTGCCTCGCTCAGTCCGGGGTCCTGATGCAGCGGGATCCCGTGCTCCTCGGCAATACGCAGGATCTGTTCGGCCGTTACCCCGCTGCCGCTGGCCGTGATCCGTGGTGCCCGTTGCCTGTCCCATTCCAGCGCAACCGCGCGCGGCGGGCGCGGATCTCGCGGCTCGACGGTTGGTTCCTCGTGGTGGTAGGGGCCTCGGCGCTTGCTCATGTGTTCACTCAGGCCCGTTCGTCCAGAAGGCCTTCCCGGAGCGTAACGCTCGCGGGGTCTCGCGGCTCCACCCGAGCTTCGCGCACCGACACGGATCCGATGTGCAGTTCGCGCCCGATCAGGCGCTGCCGCAGTTCCGGAGTCCCGGAATGCAGGCGTTCGGCGGTTTCCGGCCGTTCGGCCGTGAAATGCACGGAAACGCGACCATCCCTCAGCGCAATGGCGACGCGGGTCGGCCCCAGGGCCTGCAGGTCGAGGTCCAGCACGAGTGTCCATCCTTCCGGACGTTCCGGGGGACGTCCTTCTTCACGCTGTAATTGACCGGCCAGCGCATGTATCCCCTGCGGGCTGCGAAAGGGGAGTTCGAAAAACCACCGAGGGTGGCCTTCATCGTCACCCTGCACGCTGGGTTGCAGGGAGTGTATTTGCAGCGTCGTGATGCGCTTCAGCATTCCTTCGATCAGCCCTGTTAATGGCCCGAGAGGTAGTAGTGCTGCCGTGCCTGGCGGGGGAGGGGGCGGGGTGCTGGTCTGCGCCGGAGAGGGGATGCGCGTTTCGCCTGCCTGGCGCAGATGTTCGGCCACTCGCAGTAACTGGGCCTTGAGATCCTGGGAGGGTGTACCGGAGGTGTTAGAGCGTGCCCCCTGCGCCAGCATGGCTTCCAGCCACAGCCCGGACTGCTGAATGTGCCGGTTGACCCCTTCCGGGGTAACAAGGCGCACGGCAGGCGGTGTCAGTTCGAGCAGGCGGTTCATGGCCGGCAGGATCTGGCCTTCGCTCGCTGCGGGCTGCACACCAGAGGACGGGACGGCGGCCAGTGTGGCCTGGAGCGTCTGCATGCCAGTGGCGAGCCCGCGTGCCCCGGGAATCTGGTGGCGCAGCTCGCGCAAAAGCCACTGTGTTGGGTCCTGTGGACCAGTTGCCGGTTGACCCGCAGTCGCCTGGCCGGCCCCCTGGCTTGTGGCAGGCGCCGTCGCCGAGGTCCCGCTCGGAAGGGCCGATGCGGGCAGGGGCATCAGGCGTACCTCAAGGCGTGGTTCCGTTCGAACCACCTCGGCCAGAGCCACGTGCGGCCCGGCCTGGCTGCCCGGGAGCAAGGCGCTGGGCAGCGGTGTTGCCAGTTGCGCGTTGAATGCGGGCGCACGGGCCTCACCGGAAGGCGCTATCGGACGCAGTTGTACACTGCGTTCGGCGAGTTGGCCGACGATCTGGACCTGAAGGCGGGTGCCGGTTTCCAGCGCCGGCATCCCGCCCTGACGCGAGCCTGCGCGCTCGACGCCTGTCGTGGGCAATCCGGTCGGGCGGGGGCCGGTAAAGTCGGGCATCGGGTCTCCGGGTGCGGTTTCGGAACGTACCTGCGGTCATAGTGGCATGGTTTCAGCATCGCATACCGCGCCGGTCGCGCCTATACGCGTGGCCAGAGGCGTGGCTTTGCTATGCTGTGCGTTCACTTTGCGAACATGAAGAAGGCATGCAAAAGATTCGAGTGCTGATGGTTTGTCTGGGCAATATCTGTCGGTCGCCCATGGCTCACGGTGTCTTCCAGGCACGTGTCCGCGCGCATGGTCTGGAGTCGGCCATCGAGGTGGATTCGGCTGGTACCGCCGGGTATCACGTTGGGGCGCGACCGGACCCGCGTGCACGCGAGGAGGCCCGCCGTCGAGGCTACGATCTAGACCCGTTGCGTGCGCGGCAGCTGGAGGCAGAGGACTTCGGGACGTTCGATTACATCCTGACCATGGACGAGGCCAACTATCGCAATGCCCAGCAGATCCAGCCGGATGGCGCCCGTGCGCGGCTGCACCGTTTCCTGGAGTTCGCCCAGGACCAGCCGGAACGCGAGGTACCGGACCCGTACTATGGCGGGCCGGATGGCTTCGTGCATGTGATGGATCTGGTCGAGGCCGCCAGCGATGGCTTGCTGGACCATATATGCCGGGAACACGCGCTGGAGCGCGTATCCTGAGGAACCCGGTCAGATGGCTCGGGCGTTTCCTGCCGGCCGATAACGGGATCGCCGTTATCGGCCGGTTTCTTTCTTAATCGCGCGTCTTGTCGTCCGGGTTGCCCGTAGACTCGGCCGCCGGTTCCGGTTTGCGGGGCGGCTTGTCGGCCTGAGGTGCCGAGTCTGGCTCGGAACGGGGAGCGCCGCTGACTTCGGCGGGCGACGGTTTCTCGGGTACCACCCCGGCATCGCTCTTCTTGTCGCGAGGGGCCTTCGACGCGGAACCATCATCAGGCGTGGCGGACTCGGAGGGGCGTTTCTCGGTGCCCGACTCGGAATCCCCCTTGCCCTTGGCACCACCCGCTTTCGACGACTGAGCACTTCCCTTCGCCCGACGTGTACCGGATGAACCCTTTGGTGTGTCTCCCGTCGCTTTTTCGCCTGTTCCAGGCTCGCGGGATTTTTCTTCCTGGATCTTGGACTTTTTGCTTCCGGTGCCTTTTTCTTCAGGCGCTTTTGCGTCACTGCCGCCGGCTTCCTGGCCGGCGTCCTTGTCAGAGGATCTCGGCTTGGCGGCAGGCTTGGTCTCGCTGTCACCTGACTGGCTGCTATCGCCCTTGTCGGAACCCTTCACGGCCGACTGCTCAGGGGCCGCGCTCCCCGGGGGCGAGGAGGCAGACTTGGCGGTCTCCTTCTGGCTGGCGCCTTCCTGATGACTCCCGGAGTTGTCATGACCCGTGCTGTCGTCGCTGCTGCCGGAACGCCCGCGGCCACCCCGGCGACGGCCACCCCGGCGCGAACGGCGCGAGCGGCTGCGGCCCTTGGCACTGTCGTCATCGCCCGTGGACATACCATCCCCGGATGGCGTTGGCTGTTCCTTGTCCTTCTTGGAGCTCTCTTCAGATTCCGCCTTCGGTTTTTCGGTTTTGGGTTCGGCTTCGCGGGTCTTGGCGGACGCGTCGCCGCCGCCACTGCCACGCCGTCGCGAACGACCCTTGCCGCCGCCATCGCCGCCGCTACCGCTACTGGAATCCTGACGGGTCTCGCTTTTGCCGTTGCCGGTACCCTTGGTTGCTTCGCGGTTGTCACTGCTTTCGTTTCGTGAACCCCGACGACGATTGGTTGCGCCGCCGCGGTTGTTGCTACCCCCGCGGCTGGAACGCTGCCCGCCTTTGCCTCGCTTTCGCCCCTCGTCCTGCTGCTCGGCTTCGACCTCCTGTTGGCGCCCGGCGTTGGGGAACAACGATGACCAGATTCGGGTAAAAAATCCGGGTTGCTGAACCGGTTCGCTCGGAGCTTGCGGGGCAGGGGAGTCGGCCATAGGGGCGGGGGCATTGACCTTTACGCCCTGAACCAGGGGTTTCTCCACCTTGCCCCGGCGTTCGCCGTGTGGGTCGGTGTCTTCTTCGACGGTCTCCACCAGTTCGTGCGAGCCGCGGCCACTGACCACTTCTTCACGCTCGTCCCCACGCACGCGCTGGACTTCGAATCTGGGTGTCAGGTACTGCGGGTTCGGGACGATGCTGATGTCGACCCGGTGGCGCGCCTCGATCTCGTTGATCGAAGCGCGTTTCTCGTTCAGCAGGAAGGTGCCGACGTCGACCGGGACCTGGGCCAGCACGAGGCCGGTCCGGTCCTTCATGGCCTCTTCCTCGATCAGGCGCAGGATCGACAGCGCCAGGGATTCGACGCTGCGGACCTGGCCATGCCCCTGACAGCGGGGGCAGGTGATCTGGCTGGATTCGCCGAGCGAGGAACGCAGGCGCTGCCGCGACATCTCGAGCAGTCCGAAGCGGCTGATGCGGCCAACCTGCACGCGCGCACGGTCGAGTTCCAGCGCTTCGCGCAGGCGGTTTTCAACCTCGCGCTGGTGCTTGTTGGCGTTCATGTCGATGAAATCGATCACGATCAGACCGCCGAGGTCCCGCACGCGCAACTGGCGCGCCACTTCTTCGGCGGCCTCCAGATTGGTGTGGAAGGCGGTTTCCTCGATGTCGCCACCCTTGGTGGAGCGGGCGGAATTGACGTCGATGGAGATCAGGGCCTCGGTATGGTCGATGACCAGGGCGCCGCCGGAGGGGAGCTGCACTTCACGGTCGAAGGCGCTCTCGATCTGGCTCTCGATCTGATAGCGATTGAACAGCGGGACGGGGTCGTCGTACTTCTTCAGCTTGCGCTGGCTGTTCGGCATCACCAGCCGGACGAAGTCTTCCGCCTGCTGGTAGACGGTGTCGTCGTCGATGATGACCTCGCCCACGTCGTTGCGCATGTGATCGCGCAGGGCGCGGATGATCACGTTGCTTTCCTGGTGGATCAGCGCCGGGGCATTGGCCTTTTCCGCCGCCTCGGTCACGGCCGACCACAAGGCCGTCATGTAATCGAGGTCCCACTGCAGTTCTTCCGTGCTGCGGCCCACGCCGGCGGTGCGGGCAATCACGCCCATGCCCTCGGGCATGTTCAGGCCGGACAGGGCCTCGCGCAGCTCCGCGCGGTCGTCGCCCTCGATACGCCGTGAAACGCCACCGGCCTTGGGATTGTTCGGCATCAGGACCAGGTAGCGACCGGCCAGGCTGATATAGGTGGTCAGCGCCGCACCCTTGTTGCCACGCTCTTCTTTCTCCACCTGGACAAGTAGCTGGGTCCCTTCCTTCAGCAGCTCGCGGATGGGCTTGTCACTGTCGGCCGGTGCGCCGACAGCGGAGGGGGCGATTTCCTTGAACGGCAGAAAGCCGTGGCGTTCAGCACCAAAGTTGACGAACGCGGCTTCGAGGCTTGGCTCGACGCGGGTGATCTTGGCCTTGTAGATGTTGGCCTTCTTGCGCTCGCGCGAAGGCAGTTCGATATCGAGGTCGTACAGCCGCTGGCCGTCGACCATGGCCACGCGCAGCTCTTCCGGCTGCGTGGCATTGATCAGGATGCGTTTCATGCAATGGACTCGGTCGGTCGTCCTGTGCGTCGGTCACAAGACCGGGGCCTCGCGGTGTGGTGCGAAGGCGGCACGTCGACGTTTCAAGACGCATGCCCGCCATGGCGGCGCGAAGCGGAAGCCAACGCGCCAGCCAGGTGTTCACCAATAGCCACGGGACCAGCCGTCCGCGGGATGCGGGGCCGGGGAGACAGGACTGGGTTAGAAGAAATAGTGTCACAGGTTCGCTTTTCGGCGATGGCCGTCTGGTCGCATGTAGTCGCACAGTGCAGGACCAGATCGGCGGGTAATTCTGAGGTGCCCGGGCGCAATTCATGCCAGCGGGTACCGTGCGCCAATGTAGGGCATAAGCCCCCGTTTGGGCAAGTTTTTTCGTCGTCTCAAAGCCAGGGTACATGGTTCTGAAGGTGCGCCTGAGGTAGGATCGCGCCCGATGAAAGCACGCCCCAGTCAGCCGCAGCCTCCCTCTGGGCCTCGTACGCTCTCGGTCACCGAGCGCGGGGATGGCCAGCGCCTGGACAACTTCCTCCTGCGTGAGCTTAAAGGCGTGCCCAAGGGTCTGATCTACCGCCTGGTGCGCAAAGGAGCGATCCGGGTCGACGGGCGCCGCGCCAAGGTGACCCAGCGGCTGAGTGTCGGCTCGGAGGTGCGCGTACCGGGCCTGGACCGGCCCGAGGCCGTCGAGCGCGATATCCCCCCGGGGGTCCTGGACCGTCTGCGACGTTCGATCCTGTATGAAGACGACCAGGTTCTGGTCCTCGACAAGCCCTCGGGCCTTGCGGTGCATGGCGGCAGTGGCCTCGCATTCGGGATCATCGAGGCGATGCGCCAACTTCGTCCCGGCTCCGAGCTGGAACTGGGGCACCGGTTGGACCGAGAGACCAGCGGCTGCCTGCTGCTGGCCAAGAACCGCGCGGGATTGCAGGACTTCCACGCGGCCCTGCGCGAGGGTCGGGTGGAGAAGCGCTATATGGCGCTGCTGGTGGGGGCATTTCCTGGCGATCAGCCCATTGTGTGCGAGGAGCCGATTGCCTCGAGCCGGGGGCAGGACGGCAAGCGCCGCATGCGTTCGGGGGAAGGCGCCGACCCGGAGAGTGCGCGTGCGGCCATTAGCGAGTTTGTGCCGCTGGAGCGTTATGGGTCGTTCCAGCTGGCCGAAGTCCGGATCGGTACCGGACGGACCCATCAGATCCGGGTCCATGGGCAGGCGCTCGGGCACCCCGTGGGCGGTGATCACGACTACGGACTGCCCGATGCGAATCGTGTACTGCGCCGTGCCGGCCTGAAGCGCCTGTTTCTGCATGCCCAGGCGCTACAGTACGAGGATTCGACCGGTGAGTCGCATGTGTATTCCGCACCGCTCCCGGACGAGCTTCAGGCGGTCCTCGATACGCTCGCGACCCCCGAAACACTCGAATGAACACGCTGCTGCCGCCGGAGGGTGATGCCCTGCGCCTGGTCGTATTCGACTGGGACGGGACGTTGATGGATTCGCCACGCCGGATTGTTCATTGTCTGCAGCGTACCTGTGCGGCGCTGGGGCAGGAGACACCCCCGGAAAGCGCCTTGCGGGATATCATTGGGTTGGGCGTGGAGGCGGCCGTGCAGAAGCTGTTCCCGAGTGCGGACCCTGCGTTCGTGGCTGCGTTCGCCGCCATCTATCGCCGGTGCTACCTGACCGCCACCGATGCGCCGGAGACGCCGATGTTCGCGCACGTCGCGCCCTTGCTTGACTGGCTGGACGAACGGGGCGTGCTGCTGGGCGTGGCAACCAGCAAGTCGCGGGCGGGGCTGGACCAGGCGCTGGAGGCTACCGGCCTGCAGGGGCGTTTTGTCGCGACAGCCTGCGGCGACGAGCACCCGTCCAAACCGAGTCCGGTGATGCTGGAGCATGTAATGCATCGCTGTGGAGTGGAACGCTCCCGGACGCGGATGGTCGGTGATAGCGTTTATGATCTGCGGATGGCCCGCGCCGCCGGTGTCCCGTCATTGGCCGTGGCGCATGGGGTCCACGATGACCGGCGCCTGGCTGACGAGCACCCGTTGGCCGTGGCCCGTGACCTGAAAGAACTGCTGGAACTCTTGCGGCAATCGGAGCCGCTTCCCGAGGATTGAGGACAAACGGATGGGTTGGTCGAACGAGAACAAGCCGGGCTGGGAGCGCGAGACGCTGGAGCGCCTGGTCCAGGCCCAGGTGGTGGAACAGCGGCGAGCCCGGCGTTGGGGCATCTTCTTCAAGCTGCTGCTGTTCATCTATCTGTTCGCCCTGCTGGTCCTGGTGCGGGGCGGTGATATGGGACTGTCCGCCTGGTTCGAGGATGATCGCGAGCCCGAGGAGCACGTGGCGGTGGTCGAGATCGACGGGCTGATCGCGTCCGGTGCCCGGGCGAACGCCGAGGAACTGAACAAAGTCCTGGAAAAGGCGTTCGAGGCGGATGGGACCCGGGCTGTAATGCTACGGATCAACAGCGGGGGCGGGAGTCCCGTACAGGCCGCCGCGATCCATGACGAGATCCTGCGGCTGAAGGACGAACACGAGGACATCCCGGTCTATGCGGTCGTCACCGATATCGGGGCCTCGGCCGCCTACTACATCGCCGTGGCGGCCGACGAGATCTACGCCAGCCAGGCCAGCATGGTCGGCTCGATCGGGGTGCGCCTGGACAGCTTTGGCGTGGTGGATTTGCTGGAGAACATCGGTGTCGAACGGCGGCTGTTCACCTCCGGGGAGAACAAGGCCCTGCTGGACCCGTTTCTGCCGCTCGACGAGGGGCACGTGCACCATATCCATGACCTGATGGACGGGCTGCACCAGCAGTTCGTCGATGTGGTCCGCCAGGGGCGGGGGGATCGTCTGGCCGAAAACGAGGAGCTGTTCGACGGCCTGATCTGGACCGGGCAACGCGCGGTGGATCTGGGTCTGATCGATGGTCTGGGGACGGATCAGTCGGTCGCACGCGATGTGATCGGGATCGAGAAGATGGTCACGTTCAAGCCGCGCCGAGGCGCGCTGCAGCTGCTGTTCGAGGACCTGGGTATGTCGGCCCTGCAAAGCTGGCTGGCGATGGAGACCAAGCCCAACTGGCGCTGAACGGGAAAGCCGGCGGGGTACTGCCCGTTCCCGTCCGCGCTAGCTGTCCAGCCGCGTCACGCGGGCGATGATCCCGACCACCGGGTGGTCGAGGTAGAACAGCTGGCTGCCGGAGTTCATGCGCTGGTGGCCGCGCACGGTCACCCCGAGCGGCTCGGAGCCGTCGCGGTCGATGTGGTAGACGAGGTCGGTCTCCAGATGGAGGAACCGCCCGACCCATACCCGTAGCCGGCCCTCGAGTTCGTAGCGGTCCTCGTCCGCGACAATCGGCTGGGCCGCGGCGGCCGTGTCGCCGAACACGGCTTGACGTGCCCCAAGGCGGCGGCCCTGTTGCACCTTCAGCCAGGGCGTCGCGCTATGGTCGCGGCCCAGCTGATCCCAGGCCAGACGCGCAATGACCCGTCCGGCACCGGAGTCCTCGACCCGGCTCGCGGCCCGCTGCAGTTCGAATCCGCGCCGGGAATCCTGGTAGATGCGTCCCCCCAGCTCCGATCCCGCCAGGTTCGGTTCGCGCGCGGAGGCGATCTCCTCCTGCAGGCGCCGGCTTTCCGCGGTCGTGTGTTCGAAGATGACCAGCTCGATGCGGTAGCGGCGGCCGACCTGGGCCGTGGCCGTCGTCCCCAGCCCGAGAAGCGGCAGGAGGGCGAGGCCGCTGACGAGCCTGCGGCGGTTCGGGTCGGGGCGATTGGTTTTGGCGTGCATTCAGGCGGCCTGCTGTTTCGGGCTGATGGTGTGGATCAGACGCTGGACGGCCTGCGAGCGGGCCTCCAGGGTCTCCATTTCGGCATAAAAGCGGAAAGCCTTCTGGCCGTCCAGTTTGTAGGCATTCGGATCGGATTGCACCAGTTCAATCAGCGCGGCGATATCGATTTCGGGATTCGGTCCGAAAACGAAGCGCCCGCCGGCCGGGCCCAGTTCCAGTTTCCGGATCCCCAGGGGCGTCAGCTTGAGCCGCAGGCGTGCGGCCTCGAACAGGGCCTTGGCCGGATCGGGCAGCAGCCCGAAACGATCCACCAGTTCCACCTCCAGCTCGCGCAGTGCATCGCTGTTCTCGGCGCTGCTGATGCGCTTGTAGAGGATCAGGCGTGTGTGCACATCCGGCACGTAGGCATCCGGGAGCAGGGCGGGCAGGCCCAGCTCGACCTCCGTTCCGGGTGTCTCCGGGGTCTCCAGTTCAGGCATCTTGCCGGAGCGCAGGGCGTTGACCGCGCGGTTGAGCAGGTCGTTGTACATCGAGAAGCCGACTTCCTGGATCTGGCCGCTTTGTTCGTCGCCCAGCAGTTCGCCGGCGCCCCGGATCTCGAGGTCGTGGCTGGCGAGGGTAAAGCCAACGCCCAGGTCCTCCAGCGAGGCGATTGCCTCCAGGCGTTTGCGCGCGTCGGCCGACATGGCTTTTTCCGGCGGCGTGACCAGGTAGGCGTAGGCCCGGTGATGGGAGCGTCCGACGCGGCCGCGAAGCTGGTGCATCTGGGCGAGGCCCAGCTTGTCCGCGCGATTCATCACGATGGTATTCGCCGTGGGCACGTCGATGCCGGTCTCGATGATGGTGGAGCAGACCAGGATGTTGTAGCGCCGATGGTAGAAGTCGAGCATCACCTGTTCGAGTTCGCGCTCGCGCATCTGCCCGTGGGCGATGCCGATCCGCGCACCCGGCAGCAGCGCACGAATCTGCTCCGCCATGCGCTCGATGGTGTTGACCTCGTTGTGCACGAAGTATACCTGGCCGCCGCGGCGGATCTCACGCAGGCAGGCCTCCTGGATGATCGCGTCGTTCCACTCGTTGACGAAGGTCTTGATCGCCAGGCGTTCGCGCGGCGGGGTCGTGATCACGGAGAGGTCGCGCAGCCCGGACAGGGCCATGTTCAGCGTGCGCGGGATCGGGGTCGCGGTCATGGTCAGCATGTCGACCTCGGCGCGCAGTCTCTTCAACGCCTCCTTGTGGCGCACGCCAAAGCGCTGTTCCTCATCCACGATCACGAGCCCGAGGTTGGAGAAGTCCAGGTTCGACTGCAGCAGCTTGTGCGTACCGATGACGATATCGACCTTGCCTTCCTTCAACCCTTCCAGCACGGCGGCCTGCTGCTTGGCGCTGCGAAACCGCGACAGGGACTCGATGCACACCGGCCAGTCGGCGAAGCGATCGCTGAAGTTCTGGTGATGCTGCTGGGCAAGCAGGGTGGTCGGGACCAGCACGGCCACCTGGCGATTGTTCTGCACGGCGACGAATGCGGCGCGCATCGCGACCTCGGTCTTGCCAAAGCCGACATCGCCGCAGATCACGCGGTCCATGGGCCGGGTGTCGGCCATGTCGGTCAGTACGGCGTCAATCGCCTGGAGCTGGTCGGCGGTTTCCTCGAACGGGAAGGCCGCGGCAAAGGCGTGATACTCGGGGGTCTCGGTCGCGAACGCCGTACCCTGCTTGGCGGCGCGCCGCGCATGGACCTCCAGCAACTCGGCGGCGACATCGCGCGCTTTCTCGGCGGCCTTGCGGCGGGCACGGTTCCATTGCTCGCTGCCCAGACGGTGGAGCGGGGCGTGCTCCGCATCGGCACCGGTATAGCGGCTGATCAGGTGCAGCGAGGAGACCGGGACATAGAGCTTCGCGCCATCGGCGTACTCGAGCGTCAGGAACTCCGATGGCTGGCCGTTGAAGTCCAGCGTCTGCAGGCCCAGATAGCGGCCCACGCCTTGTTCCTCGTGGACGACTGGGGCCCCGATCGTGAGATCGCTGAGGTTCTGGACGACGGCGTCGGCATCGCGGGTGGTGCGGTTGCGCCGGCGTGATTGCCGTGCGCGTTCGCCGAGGATCGCCGACTCCGGGACGAGGACGATCCCGTCGGGCAGTCGGAATCCCTCGCTCAGTGCGCCGACGGTCACGCTCAGGCCGGGGTCGCCGGTCAAGAAGGTCTCCCAGTCTTCGACCGCGTGATGCGGCACATCCTGCTCGCGCAGCAGTGTGAGCAGTGCTTCGCGCCGGCCAGCGGACTCGGCGGTGAGCAGGATCCGCTCGTGTTCCTGCACAAAGTGCTTCAGGCGTTCGGCAGGGGCATCCTTGCCGTGTTCCATGCCCAGCTCGGGCAGGGGATCGCAGGCGAAGGGCACGGTCCTCCCGCGATCTGCCGGCAGCGGCTGCGGCGGATCGCCACCCAGGGCAATGCCGGCGCGGGCACGCAGGGCCTCGTTCAGGGCTGATTCGTCGAGATAGAGGCGCTCCGGTGGCAACAGGGGGCGTTCCACCTGGTGGCCCAGCTGCTCGAATCGATCGGCGATCTCGCGGGAATACTCCTGCGCGGCGCCGGCGATATTGCCGACCTGTACCACCCGGGCCTGGGGGGCGTAGTCGAACACGCTGTCCATGCCCTCAAAGAACAGGGGCAGGTAGGCCTCGATGCCCGGGGGCACCAGCCCTTCGCTGATGTCTCGGTAGATCGGGTGGCGGCTGGGGTCGCCGCTGAACTGCTCGCGATAGCGCGTGCGGAACGCGCGAATGGAGTCCTCGTTCAGCGGGAACTCGTGACTGGGCAGGATCTCGACGTGCTCGACCTTTTCGGTGGAACGCTGGGACTCCGGGTCGAAATGGCGCAACGAATCGATCTCGTCGTCCAGAAACTCGATGCGCACCGGCTGTTCGGCGCCCATCGGGAACAGATCGAGGATCTCCCCGCGCGCGGCAAATTCGCCGTGGCCGATGACCTGGTTGACGGCGCCGTAGCCCGCCTCGATCAGACGTTCCCGAAGCTGCATGCGATCCAGCCGCTGGCCGTTATGCAGGGAAACGCCCTGGGTGGTCAGCCAGTCGCGCGGTGGCAGGCGTTGCATCAGCGTGGAGACCGGGATCAGGATGATCCCGCGTTCCAGGGAGGGCAGGTGATACAGCGTACGCAGTCGTTCCGAGATGATGTCTTCGTGCGGCGAGAAGACATCGAATGGCAGGGTTTCCCAGTCGGGGAGGCGCATCACGGGCAGGTCGAGCCCGTCAGCGAAGAAATCCCACTCCTCCTGCCAGCGATCCGCGGCCTCGTTCGATTCGACGACGACCAGCAGCGGCCATTCGGCCGATGCGGCGGCGCGTGCGAGTGCCAGTGGAGTGGCAGTGGTATTGAGCCCCGACCAGAGCTCGAAGCCATCGCCGGGAAAGCGGCCAGGGTTTAGCGGGTTGCGCGGCTGTTCGGACATGCGGGTTGGGTGATCCGGGAAAACGGGCCGGCATTATACGGATTCGGCCCCTTTCGCGGCGGGAACCCCGCTGGGGTGACGCTGAATTTCAGTCCACGCGGTCGATGTAGCGCTTGAGGATCGGGCCGTAGGCATCGATGCGACGGTCGCGCAGGAAGGGCCACATGCGGCGGACCGTCTCGGTGCGTCCCAGGTCCAGGTCGGCACGGAGGATCTCGGGCTGATCCTCGCGCGCCTGGGCCAGGATCTCGCCCTGGGGGCCCGCGACGAAGCTGTTCCCCCAGAACCGGGTCCCGGGGCTGCTTTCAGACGGGTCTGCTTCGTGCCCGGTGCGGTTGCAGGCAAGGACCGGCAGATTGTTTGCGACCGCATGGCCACGCTGGACGGTGATCCAGGCCTCGCGCTGGCGCGCCTGCTCGTCGGCTTCGTCCCGCGGATCCCAGCCAATGGCGGTCGGGTAGATCAGGCATTGAGCCCCGGACAGGGCCATGATGCGCGCTGCCTCCGGGTACCACTGATCCCAGCAGACCAGCACGCCCAGGCGCCCGACCGAGGTGTCGATCGGGACGAATCCGGTGTCGCCGGGGGTGAAGTAGTACTTTTCGTAGTAGCCGGGGTCGTCCGGGATGTGCATCTTGCGATAGAGACCGGCCGGGCGGCCATCCGCTTCGAAGACGATTGCGGTGTTGTGGTAGACGCCGGCCGCACGGCGCTCGAATAGCGAGGTCACGAGCACCACGCCGTTGTCCCTGGCGATCTCCCTCAGGCGTTTGGTGGACCGGCCGGGAATGGGTTCGGCCCGGTCGAAGACGGCGGGGTCTTCGGTCTGGCAGAAGTAGGGGCCGGTATGCAGCTCGGCCAGCACGATCAGCCGGGCGCCCCCCTTCGCAGCATCGGCCACGGCCTGCGCGGTCGCGTCCAGGTTGGCCTCGACGCTCCCGGCATCGCGGTGCTGGATCAGTGCCACGGGAAGGGTATCGGTCGTCATCGCAGATCAGTCTTCGGGGATGCCTAGAGCACCTTTGGGATACTGCATGGTCAGGCAGTGCAGACTTCCACCCTGCCAAATGATATTTCGACAGTCGATTTCCACGATCTCGCGTCCCGGAAAGGCCTCGGTCAGACGATCCAGGGCTGTGGCGTCGGCGGGATCATCGTAGGCTGGCATCAGCACCGCATCATTGAGGATCAGGAAGTTCGCGTAGGTGGCGGGCAAGCGCTGGCCATCGCCACCGAACTGCGGGCGTGGCCAGGGCAGGGGGATCAGGCGGTAGGGCTCGCCGGAGGCCTGGCGCAGTGAGCGCAGTTCCTCTTCCATGGCGGCCAGTTCGGTGTAATGCGGATCGTCGCCGTCGTCGCACTGGACGTAGGCGATGGTGCCCGGGCTGCAGAAACGGGCAAGCGTATCGATGTGGCTGTCGGTGTCGTCGCCATCGAGATGCCCGTGTTCCAGCCACAGGATCCTTTGCGCCCCGAGATAGTCTTGCATGCGACGTTCGATGGCTGCCTTGTCCAGATCCGGGTTGCGCGTGGGCTGCAGCAGGCAACGCGTTGTTGTCAGGATGGTGCCGGCGCCATCGGATTCGATGCTGCCGCCCTCCAGCACCATTGGAACGGTCTCCGGGCTGTTGAGCCCGTAGACGCCCTGTTGGGCGAGGTTGGCGGTGATCGCATTGTCGCGAGCAGCCGGGAACTTGCCCCCCCAGCCGTTGAACGTAAAGTCGAGTATCCGGGGCCGGGGGCCTTCCACAACGGTGATGGGACCATGATCGCGGGTCCAGGTGTCATCGGAATCTGCCAGCGCGAACCACAGGCGGTCGTTGCGGATCGCCGCCTCCACCAGAAAGCCGGAGATTTCTTCGATGTGCTCCGGGTCGCGGGCAACGATTACCACTGGCTCGAAGCGGCTAATCGCGGCCGCGAGCGTGGCAAAGACAGGATGGACCTGATCCAGTATTGGTGCCCAGTCCGTGCCGTCATGTGGCCAGGTCAGTTGAATCCCCGCCTGGGGTTCCCATTCCGCGGGCAGACGACGTTGGATGGAGAGCGGCCCCTTCGTCACGGTCGGCGCGGGGTCTGTTCGCCGTGCACGATGCTGTGCAGAACGTATTCGCCCTCGAACACCACGGAAAAGTCCTCATAGTCCCAGCGCGTGATCGGCGGATCGCCGACCGTCGGGTGACGCTGGTTGGGTTCGCCATGCTGGTTGCGTACACCGGACTGGTTCTGGCCGCGTGATGGCAGGCCCTCGCGGGTCTGGACCTGGAAGTCTCCACCCGTGCCTCGCAGGATCTCGGCATGCGCCTCGCCGGAGGCAAAGGTTGCGAATCCCGTGGCCGTGAGCAGACCCACCGTGGCGGAAACGGCGATCAGGCTGCGGGGACGAGTGAGCATGTGCTTTGCATGATTCCCTTGCATGTGGCGAATCTCCGATGGCTCGCGGGCGATACGTGACATGGTAGCGTCATCCACTCGTGAGTGCCTCCCGTGCCGAAAGTCCGTCTCGCGGGGATAGGTTTGTCCGCGCAACTCTGGCATGATTTCTCGATGTTCCGCCCGCTCCCGCTCGCCATCGGTCTGCGCTATACGCGCGCCAAGCGGCGTAATCACTTCATCTCCTTCATTTCGGTCGTCTCGATCCTCGGCCTGGTGCTGGGCGTGATGGCGCTGATCACCGTGCTCTCGGTGATGAATGGCTTCGAGCGGGAGCTGCGTGATCGTATTCTGGGCATGGCGTCGCACGCGACCATCCAGGATGTGAATGGTGGCTTGCGCAACTGGGAATCACTGAAGGAACAGGTCGAGACCCTCGACGAGCGGGTGCTGGCGGCCGCGCCGTACGTGCAGGGCGAGGCGATGCTGAGCGCGACCGGCAACATCTCGGGCGCGATGATTCGCGGCGTCGAGCCGGAGGCCGAGGAGCGCGTGGCGCGGATTGGCGAGCATATGACACAGGGCCGGCTCGGTCAGCTTGAACCGGGCGCCTACCGCATCGTGCTGGGCCGCGAGCTGGCAACGGAGCTGCGCGTGCGGGTGGGCGATTCGCTGATCCTCATGGCCCCGCAGGCCTCGGTGTCTCCGGCGGGTGTGATGCCGCGTATGCGCCGATTCGAGGTGGCGGGGATCTTCGAGGTCGGGATGTACGAGTACGACCGCGGGACGGCATTCATTCACCTGGAGGATGCCCAGGCGGTATTCCAGACCGGCGAGAACGTGACCGGGCTGCGACTGCGCCTGACGGACATGATGCGGGCGGGTGTGATTTCGAGAGAGGTGGCCAGCCAGCTGGACGGGCTGTTCCGGGTCTCCGACTGGACACGACAGCACGCAAACCTGTTCCGCGCGATCCAGATCGAGAAAATGGTGATGTTCATCATCCTGTCCCTCATTGTCGCGGTGGCGGCGTTCAATATCGTTTCCACCCTGATCATGCTGGTCACCGACAAACAGGGGGACATCGCAATCCTGCGAACACTTGGGTTGTCCCCCTCGGGAGTCATGCTTGTGTTTGTGGTGCAGGGGGTGGTGATCGGTGCCATTGGCATTCTGCTGGGATCCGTGGCCGGGGTGGCCCTGGCGCTGAATATCGACGTCGTGGTGCCCTTTATAGAGCGCGCGATGGGGATCGAGTTTCTGGCCGCAGATGTCTACTATATCAGTGACTTGCCATCTGAACTGAAAGCATCCGATGTCTTTCGTGTAGGCGGAATTGCGTTCTTGCTGACCGTCGTGGCGACGCTGTTTCCGGCCTGGCGCGCGGCACGCACCCAGCCAGCGGAGGCTCTGCGCCATGACTGACGCGAACGTTCCGGTGCTGGAGGCGGTGGGCCTGGAGCGGCGCTTTCGCGACGGCAAGCTGGATGTGGCGGTGCTGCAGGGGGTCGATTTCCGGCTGGAGCCGGGCGACCAGGCCGCGATCATCGGCGCCTCTGGCTCTGGCAAGAGTACGCTGCTGCACCTGCTCGGTGGGCTCGATCGTCCTACTGCGGGCGAGGTTCGGCTACTGGGGCAGGAGTGGTCCCGCATGGGCGAGGCGAGGCGCGGCCGCATGCGCAACCAGCATCTGGGGTTCGTCTACCAGTTCCACCACCTGTTGCCCGAGTTGACGGCCGTCGAGAACGTGGCTCTGCCTCTGTTAATCCGGGGGATATCCAGCCGCCGCGCCCGGCAGGAGGCGGAGCACTGGCTGACACAGGTGGATCTTGGTCACCGTGGCCCGCACAAACCGGCGGAATTGTCGGGCGGCGAGCGGCAGCGTGTCGCGATCGCGCGGGCACTGGTGACGCGCCCGTCCGCGATCCTGGCGGACGAACCCACAGGGAACCTGGATCAGGAGCGAGCCCAGCATGTGTTCGCGCTGTTGCGGGAAATGAACCGGTCCACCGGTACCGCGCTGGCGCTGGTCACGCATGATATTACGCTGGCGCGCGAGCTGGACCGGTCGGTCCAGCTGGTGAAGGGACACCTTGAGCGCGAGCACTTCCACGGCCAGCTGGTAGACAACGGATCCGCCCGGTCCTGGAACGCTGAGTAACCGCTTGCTGGCTTGCGATCGGTCGTTACCCAGGGTTGTCTATCGGTTCGGATCGTCTTCTTCTGACTTTTCCCTTTCCCGCTCCTGACGCAACCGCCGCAGTGCGCGCCGGGTGCGCAGGCGTTGCACGACGTTGACCCGCCACAGCACGCGCACCAGCAGATAGCCAGACAGACTGGCCAGGGTCGCGAACAGCAGGCTGCCGAGCAGTAGCGGCTGCCAGATGGTCAGCAGTTCGGTACTGAACCATTCCCAGCTCCAGTCGAGATGGACGTCGCGAGGCGGTTCTCGCAGCAGCTTGCGACCGACCGTATAGGCCATATACAACATGGGGGGCATGGTGATCGGGTTGGAGATCCAGACCAGGATCACCGAGATGGGCAGGTTGACGCGCACAATCAGCGCGACGATTGCGGCGACCAGCATCTGCATGGGAATTGGCAGGAAGGTCACGAACAGCCCAACGGCAAACGCACCAGCCACGGAGCGGCGGTTCAGATGCCACAGATCCGGAGACCGCAGGCGCGGCCCGAGCGGGGAAAGTGCGCGATGGCCGCGCACGCCCTCCATGCCGGGAAACAGCCTTCTGATGATGTGCTTTGCCATGTCTCTGGGTGCCTGTGGGACTCTCGCCAGCCCAATCCTGAGCGTGCATCCTACCTGCTGGGACTGACGGCTGGGGAGAGGATTCCTGTGCTCCCCGGATGGTATCGCGTGCCATGATGGCCGCAGTACTGGCTCTGATCGCGGGGATATGGTTTTTTCACCAACCCCCTTTGGTGCCTGCCGCTCTCGTGGGCCCGTTCACGGTGGTTCTGCCCCTGGCCGGGGTGCTGGCTACGCTTGCCTGGCTCTGGGCTGCCCGACGAGGTTCTCCATTCACATGGTTGCCGGCTGCCCTGCTGGGCTTGCTTGCGGGTGCGTGGCTGGCGCCCCCATACGCGGCGGACTGGTCGGACAAGGTTGTCGGTCCCGAGTGGTCGGGAAAAGATGTGTCGGTTCGGGCACAAGTGGTCAATTTGCCGGAGCACGGGGAGCGGCGCAGTCGCTTCCGTGTTCGCGTGTCGGAAACCGATCAGACAGCCTCCGGGCTGGCACTGGATGGACGCGAACTTCGGGTTAGTACCTTTCCGGCCCGACCGGCGATAGAGGCGGGTGACCGACTGCAACTGGGTCTGCGACTGCGTGGTGTGGAAGGGCCGCGTAACCCCGGGGGTTTCGATGTGGCGGGCTGGTTCTATCGCGAGGGGGTGCACGGGAGCGCTGTTGCCCGCTCGGTGACACCATTGGCAGGCGTGCAGGAAGAGACGAGTGGCCGCGTAATCATGCACCGCCTGCGGGCTGAAATGCGGGATCGACTCGAGCGGGCGGCGCCCGATTTACGGCATCCGGGACTGGTGCAGGCCCTGGTTATCGGCCATCGCCAGGCCATGACCGAGAACGAGTGGCAGGCATTTCTCCACACCGGAACCAATCACCTGATGGCCATCTCGGGTCTGCACGTGGCCCTGGTCGCAGGGTTCGCAGGGGGTGTGGCCGGGTGGTTGTGGTCCGGGTTGGCACCGCTGCGACGGGTGCGGCGGTGGCTGTTCATGAGCGTCGCCGGTCTCCTGGCCGCCGCCGGCTATGCCATGCTGGCGGGGTTCAGCATCCCGACCCAGAGGGCCCTGTTGATGCTGGTCGCGCTCACCCTGGCGCTGCTTTCCCGCCGCGAGGGTGTCGCATGGCGAGCGCTGGCACTGGCTGCCGCCATGGTTCTGATCGTGCATCCGCCAAGCGTGCTGGCCCCGGGCTTCTGGTTCTCGTTCGGCGCGGTCGCCGTGATTCTGCTGTTGTTGCAGGGGCGGATCGGGGCGACCGGATGGCGTGAAGGATTGCGTATCCAGGTCGTTCTGGCGGTGGCGATGCTGCCGCTTAGTCTGGCCTGGTTTCAGCTGGGATCCTGGATCGCACCCGTGGCGAACCTGGTGGCGGTGCCCATGGTGACGCTGCTGATTCTCCCCTTGCTGTTGATCGGGGCCTTGCTCGCCGGGTGGTGGCCGGCCGGCGGGGGGCTGTTCCTGGGTGTGGGAGACGGCCTGCTGGCGCTGCTTGTAGTGACGCTCGAGGCGCTGGCCGGGATCCCCTTGCTGGTCGATCAGCGTCATGTGCCGGTGGCCGCGGCCCTGCTGGGTGCTGTGGCGGTGCTGCTGGCCCTGCAACCGCTAGCGCGGCGATTGATGCCGTGGGTCGCTGTGGCAGCAGTCGCGCTGGTGGCACCCTTGCGCCCGGATCTCGCAGCCGGGCAGTGGCGTGTTCAGGTGCTGGACGTGGGGGCCGGGCAGGCCACCATCGTGCAGACCCGAGGGCGCGCGTTGCTGATCGACGCGGGACCGGGGCGAGAGGGCGGTTTCAGTGCTGGCGACCGTGTTGTGGTGCCCGCCCTGCGCGCGAATGGCATCCGTTCGCTGGACGCCCTGTTGGTGACGCACGAGAACGCGGGGCATGCGGGGGGCGTAGTAGCCGTGCGCGAGCAAATGCCCGTGGAGCGCACGCTGCGGCGCAGTCCTGCGAAAAACAGCGCCGATGATCCATGCGTAAAGGGGGAACAGTGGACCTGGGACGGCGTGCGCTTCGAGGTGCTCCATCCACCATCGGGGTGGAATGACGACTCTTCCGCGTCCTGCGTGCTCCGGGTGGAGGGCGAGGGTGCCACCTTATTGGTCATGGGTGGGCTGGATGGCCTGGGCGAGGCCGTGATGCGTCGGGAGAACCCGGGGTTTGCGGTCGATCTGCTGGTGGCCCCGAGGACATCGAACCCGCGCGCGCTACAGGGAGACTGGCTGGAGCAGTTCCCGCCCGGTCAGGTCTGGGCCGCGACCACCGAGAGCGGGGCCGGATTGCCGGCCGAGGTACGGGGGCGCTTGGAGCAGCGGGGCATCCAGTTGTTCGAGACGGGGCGGAGCGGGGCGCTGTCGGCGACAAGCACGAAACTCGATCAGGTACCCGCCATGGGGCAGGCACGTACGCGATTCTGGCATCCAATATCCTCCAAGCCCGAGCAGGACATCGGTGAATCACGGCGGCACTGATAGAATGGAGGAATGACAGACTACAACTCGGACACGATCCGCCCGATTCGGTTCGAAGACGGCAACCTCTATCTGCTGGACCAGCGTCTGCTGCCGCGCGAGACCGTGCGCCAGTGCTATACGGATGCGGGCGAAGTGGCCACCGCGATACGCGAAATGGTCGTGCGCGGTGCGCCCGCCATCGGTATCACGGCGGCTTTCGGGGTGGTGCTCGCCTGCCAGAAGGCTCGCGGGCGGGATGACTGGCGCGAACGCGTGGCTGCCGACATGGAGCGCCTGCGTGCCTCGCGGCCCACGGCGGTGAATCTGTTCTGGGCGCTGGACCGCATGGCCCGGGAGGTCGATGCCGCGACGGATGTCGAGATGGCCATCGACGCGACCACCGCCGCGGCCCGACAGATGCTGGACGAAGACATCGCGGGGAATCGCCGCATGGGGCGTCATGGCGCCGCCTTGATCGAGCCGGGGCGGGCGGTGCTCACGCACTGCAATACGGGCTCGCTGGCCACCGGGGGTTATGGCACGGCCCTGGGGGTGATCCGCGCGGCCTGGGACGACGGACGGATCACCGAGGTATTTGCCGACGAGACGCGCCCGTGGCTGCAGGGCAGCCGCCTGACGGCCTGGGAGCTCGTGCGCGACGGCGTCCCTGTGCAGCTGTTGTGCGAAGGGGCGGCGGCCAGTCTGCTGCGCTCCGGGCGCGTGGGCTGGGTGGTTGTCGGTTCCGACCGTATCGCCGCCAATGGCGACGTGGCCAACAAGATCGGTACCTATGGGCTGGCCCTGCTGGCACGTGCGCATGGCGTTCGTTTTATGGTGGCCGCTCCGTTGTCGACGATCGATTTCGACATGCCCGACGGGGAGGGCATTCCGATCGAACAGCGTGCCGAGGATGAGGTCCTGGCACTTGCGGGGGTGCGCGTCGCCGCCGCTGGCGCACGTGCTTACAACCCGGCGTTCGACGTTACGCCGGCGCATCTGGTCGACGCGATCGTGACCGAGCATGGCGTGGTCGAGTGCCCGGACCGGGACAAGCTGGAGGCCCTGCGCCAGGGTGTGGCGATGCAGGACGCCGTTCTGACGGGCTGACGAGCCAGAATCACCCCGTTTCACACGGGCGCACCTCTGCTGAGAGCCACAGAGGGGCGATTTCAGGCCCATTTGCTAGGTCCCAGTGGTTACCCCTGTGGTATGATCGCGAGCTTGTTCAGACGGACGGCGTAACTCTCGATGGCTGAATTTGCCAAGGAAATCTTCCCGGTCAATCTCGAAGACGAGATGCAGCAGTCCTACCTCGATTACGCCATGAGCGTAATCGTGGGCCGGGCCCTCCCCGATGTCCGTGACGGTCTCAAGCCGGTCCATCGCCGCGTGCTCTACGCGATGCGCGAGCTGGGCAACGACTACAACAAGCCGTACAAGAAGTCGGCGCGCGTGGTCGGTGACGTGATCGGTAAGTATCACCCGCATGGTGACTCCGCCGTCTACGACGCCATCGTGCGCATGGCACAGCCGTTCTCGATGCGCTACATGCTGGCCGACGGGCAGGGCAACTTCGGCTCCATTGACGGTGATTCCCCGGCGGCCATGCGTTACACCGAGGTGCGCATGGCGCGCATCGCGGCCGAGCTGCTGGCCGACATCGACAAGGAAACGGTCGACTTCATCGATAACTACGACGGCTCCGAACAGGAGCCGGCGGTCCTCCCGAGCAAGTTTCCCAACCTGCTGGTCAACGGCTCGGCCGGGATCGCGGTCGGGATGGCGACCAACATCCCGCCGCACAACCTGGGCGAGGTGATTAACGCCTGCGTGGCGCTGATCGATGACCCGGACATCTCCATCGATGGCCTGATGGAGCACGTACCAGGCCCGGACTTCCCGACGGCGGGGATCATCAACGGCGTGGAAGGCGTGCGCGAGGCCTATCGCACCGGCCGCGGTCGAGTGTTGATCCGGGCGCGGTCGCATGTCGAGCCGCTGGAAGGCGGCCAGCGCGAGGCGATTGTTGTCACCGAACTCCCGTACCAGGTGAACAAGGCCCGGCTGACCGAGAAGATCGCCGAGCTGGTCAAGGAAAAGCGCATCGATGGCATCTCGGAGCTGCGCGACGAGTCGGACAAGGACGGCATGCGCCTGGTCATCGAGCTCAAGCGCGGCGAGATGGCCGAGGTGGTACTGAACCACCTGTACATGCATACGCAGATGCAGAATGTCTTCGGCATCAACATCGTCGCGCTGGTCGACGGCCAGCCCAAGGTGCTGGATCTGCGTCAGGTGCTGGAGGCCTTCCTGCGGCATCGCCGTGAGGTGGTCACCCGCCGCACCATCTTCGATTTGCGCAAGGCGCGCGAGCGCGCCCATATCCTGGAAGGCCTCGCGATCGCGCTGGCGAACATCGACTCGGTCATCGAACTGATCCGTGCGGCCCCCAATCCGGCCGAGGCCAAGGCCGGCCTGTTGGCACGCAGCTGGCCGCTGGGAGTGGTCAGCGACATGCTGGACCGGGCCGGTGCCAGCGCCTCGCGGCCGGAAGACCTGGCGCCGGAATACGGCGTGGGCGACGACGGCTACCGCCTGTCCGAAGCCCAGGCCCAGGCGATCCTGGACCTGCGCCTGCACCGCCTGACCGGGCTGGAGCAGGACAAGATCCTCGACGAATACCGCGAGCTGTTGGACCTGATCGACGACCTGCTCGACATCCTGGGCTCGGGCAACCGGCTGCAGCAGGAGATCCGCAACGAACTGTTGGGCGTGGCCGAACAGTTCGGTGACGAACGCCGCAGCGAGATCCGCGAGCGCCAGGCCAACCTGACCCTGGAAGACCTGATCGGCGAGGAAGACGTCGTGGTGACGCTTTCCCACGCCGGCTATGTGAAGTACCAGCCAGTGGCCGACTACCGCGCGCAGCGCCGAGGCGGTCGCGGCAAGGCGGCCGCCAGCTTCAAGGAAGAGGACTTTGTCGACCGGTTGCTGGTGGCGAACACACATGACACGGTGCTGTGCTTCTCCAGCCGCGGGCGCGTCTATTGGCTGAAGGTCTACGAGTTGCCGCAGGGCTCGCGGGCCTCGCGAGGCAAGCCGATCGTCAATCTGTTGCCGCTGGAATCCGACGAACGAATCAATGCGATCCTGCCGGTGCGCGAGTACGACCCGGATCATTACGTGTTCATGGTCACGGCGCGCGGCACGGTCAAGAAGACACCGCTGACGGACTTCTCGCGCCGGCGCTCCACCGGGATTATCGCGGTGGATCTGCGCGACGACGACTACCTGGTGGACGTCTCGCTCACCGATGGCCAGATGGACGTGATGCTGGTCACTACGGCGGGCAAGGCGGTGCGCTTCTCGGAGAACGACGTGCGGCCGATGGGGCGTACCGCCTGTGGCGTGCGCGGCGTGCGCATGGAACCGGAGCATCGCGTCATTGCGCTGCTGAATGTCGCCGAGGGTGCGGCCCTGCTGGCGACCGAGAACGGCTACGGTAAACGGACCCGCTTCGACGAATTCCCGGTCCACCGTCGGGGTGGCCAGGGCGTAATCGGGATCCAGACCGAGGGACGCAACGGACCGCTGGTCGGGGCCGCGCGGGTACTGGAAGACGACGAGGCGATGCTGATCACCACGGGCGGGACCCTGGTGCGTACGCCGGTGGACCAGATCCCGTTGATCGGGCGCAACACTCAGGGCGTGCGGCTGATCCGTCTGGACGAGGGCGAGCGCCTGGTGGAACTGGCCCGGGTGGAGCAGCTACAGGGCGAGGACGAAGATCTGGATGACGCGGGGGCGGAGAATGCCCCGGAACCTACTCAGAACACGACGGACAACGGAGATCCGGAATGAGCCGAGTGCATAACTTCAGTGCGGGGCCGGCAGCCCTGCCGCAGGCCGTCCTGGAACGGGCGCGCGACGAACTGATCGATTTCCATGGCGCGGGCATGTCCGTGATGGAGATGAGCCATCGCGGCAAGCCGTTCATGGAGGTCGCCGAGAAGGCCGAGCAGGACCTGCGCAAGCTGATGAACATTCCGGATAATTACAGCGTGCTGTTTCTGCAGGGCGGAGCGACCGGCCAGTTCGCGGCGATCCCGATGAACCTGCAGCCGGGCGGCAAGCCGATGGACTACATCGACACCGGAGCCTGGTCGGGCAAGGCGATCAAGGAGGCCCAGAAGTTTGGTCCTGTGAATATCGTCGCCAGCTCGCAGGCCACTGGATATGCCTCGATCCCATCGCGCGAGAGCTGGAATCTCGACCCGAATGCGGCCTATGTGCATTACACGCCGAACGAAACCATCGGTGGCGTCGAGTTCCACGAGGTCCCGGATGTCGGCGGCGTACCGCTGGTGGCAGATATGTCCTCCACCATCCTCTCGCGTCCGATCGATGTGTCGAAGTTCGGCGTGATTTATGCCGGCGCGCAAAAGAACATCGGGCCCGCCGGGCTGACTGTGGTGATCGTTCGCAACGACCTGCTGGAGCAGGAATCGAATGCGAACCTTCCGGCAGTGGTCGACTGGGCCCTTCAGGCAAAGAACGACTCCATGTACAACACCCCGCCCACGTTCGGCTGGTACCTGGCGGGGCTGGTGTTCGAGTGGCTGCTGGAGCAGGGCGGACTGGAAAAGATGGCCGAGATCAACCAGCGCAAGGCCGAGAAGCTCTATCATTTCGTGGATAACTCGGCTTTTTATCGCAACCCGGTCGAGCCGGATGCGCGTTCGTGGATGAACGTGCCCTTCATCCTCGCGGATGACTCCCTGGACGGGACATTCCTGAACGAGGCCGATGCCGCCGGCCTGTCGTCGCTCAAGGGGCATCGTTCGGTGGGCGGTATGCGTGCAAGCATCTACAACGCGGTACCGGAAAGCGCCGTGGACACGCTGATCGAGTTCATGGCGGACTTCGAGAACCGCCACGCCTGAACCTCGCGCTGGATAATCGATCACGGAGGGCCCGGATGTATCGCATACAGACCTACAACAATATCGCCGTACGCGGGCTGGACCGCTTCCCACGGGACCGTTACGAGGTCGCCTCGGACATTAACCAGCCCGACGCGTTGATGCTGCGCTCGTTCAACCTGCACGACGTGGAAATCCCGGATTCCGTACTGGCCGTCGGGCGCGCGGGCAGCGGGGTGAACAACATCCCGGTGGCGGCTCTGTCCGATCGTGGCGTCGCCGTGTTCAATGCCCCCGGGGCCAATGCCAATGCCGTGAAGGAGCTGGTAATCGCCGGGTTGCTGCTGGGCGCTCGCAACCTGTTGCCGGCGGCGGGGTATGTGCAGGAGCTGGATCCAAGCAAGGACGACTTCATGGCCGCAGTCGAGCACGGCAAGAAGCGCTTCACCGGGTTCGAGCTTCCCGGGCGCAAGCTCGCCGTGCTTGGGCTGGGCGCCATCGGTGTGGGGGTAGCCAATGCCGCCAAGGCCCTGGGGATGGAAGTGGTGGGCTTCGACCCCAAGGTGACCGTCGAGAACGCCTGGCGCCTCGATTCGGATATCGAACGCGCGCGCTCCGTGGAGGCGGCACTGGAAGGCGCGGACGCGGTGACGGTGCATGTTCCGCTGACCGAGAACACCCGCCATATCGTCAATGCCAAGGGGCTGGCCGGTATGAACCCGGGTGCAATGGTCCTCAACCTGGCGCGCGAAGGCATCGTCGATGACGAGGCCGTGCGCGAGGGGCTGGATTCCGAGCGCTTGCATGCCTACATCACGGACTTTCCGGTGCCGAACATGCTGAATCACCCGCGGGTGATTACGCTGCCTCACCTCGGTGCCTCGACGACCGAGTCGGAGGAAAACTGCGCGATGATGATTGCCGACGAGCTGCGGGACTATCTCGAGAACGGCAACGTGGTGAATTCGGTGAACCTGCCGACCCTGGTACTCGACCGCAAGGGCGACACCCGGATCGCGGTCGTGAATCGGAATCTTCCAGATCGGGTGGCCCGGATTTCCCATGTACTGGGTGAATCCAATCTGAACATCCTGCACCTGATGAACGATTCTCGTGGGGATCTGGCGTATACCCTGCTGGATGTGGACGGGACGCCGGATCCTTCTACGCTGGATGCGTTGTTGCAGATTGATGGCGTGCTTCGCGCGCGGGTGTTGTAGATCGTGACGGACAAGGGGTCATCGCCGAAAGCCGTACCCGGGGCGGAAGACCTCGGTTCTCTGCGCGGCCGTATCGATGCACTGGACAGCCAGCTGCTTCAACTGCTCAGCGAACGAGCCCGCTGCGCTGAGGCCGTGGCGCAGGTCAAGCGCGAGGTCGAACGGCACCCGGTGTTCTACCGCCCGGAGCGCGAGGCCGAGATCCTGCGTCGCGTGCGCGATGAAAACCCCGGGCCATTGTCCGGCGAGGCGGTCGCGCGGCTGTTTCGCGAGATCATGTCGGAGTGCCTGGCGCTTGAGCATCCACTGACGGTTGCCTATCTGGGTCCGGAAGGGACATTTACCCACCTGGCGACGCGCAAGCATTTCGGGCACGCGGTAGAGACGAGCCCGCTGACCTCGATCGATCAGGTATTTGGGGCGGTCGAGGCAGGGCGGGCGCAGTTCGGCGTGGTGCCGATCGAGAACAGCTCCGAGGGCGTGGTCACGCACACCGTCGACTGTTTCCTGGATTCCCCGCTGCAGATTTGTGGTGAGGTCGTGACGCCGATCCATCATCATCTGCTGGCACAGGCCGAGGACCTTGGCCAGATTCGCCGCGTCCGCGCGCATGCCCAGGCACTGGCGCAGTGCCGACAATGGCTGGATACCCACCTGCCGCATGCGGAGCGCGAGGCGGTTTCGTCCAACGCGCGGGCCGCCGAGGTCGCGGCGAACGATCCTGACAGTGCAGCGATCGCCAGCCGCGTGGCCGCCGAGCACTATGGCGTGCCCCTGCGGGTTCAGCATGTCGAAGATCGTGCCGACAACACCACCCGCTTTCTGATCATCGGGACTGCGGCGACCGAGCCGAGCGGCGCGGACCGGACCTCGATCATGCTCAGTACGGCGAACCGGCCCGGTTCGTTGTATTCACTGCTCAAGCCGATTGCCGAAGCGGGCATCAGTCTGAGCCGGATCGAGTCGCGGCCCTCACGCTGCACTCAGTGGACCTATGTGTTTTTCCTGGATCTGGTGGGGCATCAGAAGGATCCGGCAATCCGCGATTGTCTGGAACAGCTGCGACAGACCGCCGATACCGTCAAGGTGCTGGGGAGCTATCCTCAGGCCGCTACCTAACCGAGACATTCCATGGCTTCACGCAACCCCGTGTCCGACCAGAACCCGGGTGGCTTTGATGCCGCCGCGCTTGCCGTGGATGGCGTTCGGGGCCTGACGCCCTACCAGCCGGGCAAGCCAATCGCGACGCTCGAGCGGGAGCTGGGCATCCAGCAGGCGATCAAGATGGCCTCCAACGAAAATCCGCTGGGGCCCTCGCCCCAGGCGGTGGAGGCGGGACGCGCGGCGATGTGCGAGGCGCATATCTATCCCGACGGGGCAGGTTTTGAACTGAAGGCCGCGCTGGCAGCCCGGCATGGTGTCGAACCGGACGCCATAACCCTTGGCAATGGGTCCAACGAGATTCTGGAACTGATTGCGCGGGCGTGGCTGGCGCCCGGTCGGACCTCGGTTTTTTCGGCTCATGCCTTTGCGGTCTACCCGCTGGTTACCCAGGCAGTGGGGGCCGAGGCACGGGTGGTTGAGGCACTGCCTGCGACCGACCTCGAACAGCCCTATGGGCACGATCTAGCGGCGATGCAGAAAGCCGTGGATGACACCGTGCGGGTGGTGTTCGTGGCCAATCCGAACAACCCGACCGGGACCTGGGTCGGGCGTGCGGCGCTCGAGGCCTTTGTGGCAGCGATGCCGGCCACCACACTCGTGGTAATCGACGAGGCGTATGCGGAGTATGTCGAGCAGGAAGACTATCCCGACACCACCCAGTGGGTCGCGCGCTACCCGAATCTCATCGTGACCCGCACGTTCTCCAAGATTCAGGGCCTTGCCGGCCTGCGCCTGGGGTATTCCATCAGTTCGGCCGCGGTCGCGGAGCTGCTCAATCGCGTGCGCCAGCCGTTCAATGTGAATGCCGTCGCCCAGGCCGCGGGCCTCGCCGCGCTGGGGGACTCGGCCCATATCGAGCGTTCGGTGCGGGTGAATCGCGAGGGCCTGGCGCAGCTGGACGAGGGCCTGCGTGAGCGGGGGCTGCGCGCGATCCCGTCGGTGGGCAACTTCATCACCTTCGACACCGGACGTGATGCGGGGCCGGTGTACGAGGCGCTGCAACGCGAAGGTGTGATCACTCGTCCCGTGGAGAACTATGGGCTGCCCGGGCATTTGCGGGTGACGGTCTCCACGGCCGACGACAACGAACGCTTCCTGCAGGCACTGGATCGGGCCCTGGCATGATCGAGCGCCTGGTCATCTTCGGAGTTGGCCTGATCGGTGGATCGCTCGCACTCGCCTTGCGCGAGGCGGGTGCGGTACGCGAGATCGTGGGCTGTTCGCGCAATGCGGACAACCTGCGCGAGGCCAAGCGCCTGGGCGTAATTGATCGCTGGACTACCTCGGTGGCGGAGGCCGCGGAAGGGGCAGATATCGGGGTACTGGCTGTGCCACTGGGGGCAATGGGCCCGCTGGCACGCGACCTGGCCGACTGCTGGCCGGACGACAGCCCATTGACGGACGTCGGTTCGAGCAAGCAGGCCGTGATCGACGCCGTGACCGAGGGCTTTGGCACCACGCCACGCCAGTTCGTGCCCGGCCACCCGATCGCCGGGACCGAGAAGAGCGGGGTGGCGGCGGCGTTCCCCAGTCTCTTTCGGGAGCGGCTGGTGATCCTGACTCCGGCGGATGCGACCAATCCGATGGCCAGCGATCGCGTTGCACAGATGTGGCAGGCGGCCGGTGCGCGGGTGGAATTCATGACACCCGCCCACCACGACCGGGTCCTCGCGGCTACGAGCCACCTGCCACATGTGCTGGCCTACACGCTGGTGGCGTCGCTCTCGGATATGAGCGAACGTGACGAGATCTTCCATTATGCGGCCGGCGGGTTTCGCGATTTCACGCGGATTGCCTCGTCGGACCCGGTCGTCTGGCGCGATATCTGTCTGGCCAACCGCGCGGCGATCCTCGAGGTCATCGAGCGCTATCAGGGTGACCTGGAACAACTGCGGGGGATGATCGAGTCCGCCGACGGGTCCGCGATCGAGGCGCGCTTTCGGCATGCAAAGGAAACCCGGGATCGCTTTTGCGACCCGGCGGATGCACAACTGGATACCTGAAACATGAAGACCTTTACCGTACAGCCGGGGGGCTCGCTCTCCGGTGTTGTCCGTGTGCCGGGCGACAAGTCGATTTCGCACCGCTCGATCATGCTGGGCGCGCTGGCCGAGGGCGAAACCCGCGTCAGCGGTTTTCTCGAAGGGGCCGACTGCCTGGCGACACTGGAGGCCTTTCGCGCGATGGGTGTGTCGATCGAGCGCAAGGGTCCCGGCGAGGTCGTGATCCAGGGGCAGGGACTGCAGGGTCTTAAGGCGCCGGATCGCCCGCTGGACATGGGCAACTCCGGGACCGCTATGCGGCTGCTCTGCGGGGTGCTTGCGGGACAGTCGTTTGATAGCGAACTGACGGGCGATGCATCCCTGACGCGTCGCCCGATGCGCCGGGTCACCGAGCCCCTGGCCCGCATGGGTGCGCAGATCGAGACCAGCGAGGCGGGTACCCCGCCTCTTCGCATTCATGGCGGGGCGCAGCTGCGGGGCACCGATCACGTGCTGCAGGTGGCCAGTGCACAGGTCAAGTCCGCGATCCTGCTCGCGGGGCTATGGGCAGAAGGGAAAACCTGTGTGACCGAGCCCGCTCCCACCCGGGACCACACCGAGCGCATGCTGAATGGTTTCGGGTGCGTCGTGACCCGGGATGGCCCAAAGGCGTGCGTTACCGGGGGTGGGCGTTTGCAAGCCGGTTTGGTCGATGTCCCGGCGGACATCTCCTCGGCCGCGTTCTTTCTGGTCGGGGCCAGCATCGCGGAGGGCTCGCAGATGCGCCTGGAACATGTGGGTATCAATCCGACCCGAACGGGCGTGATCGACATCCTGCGCTTGATGGGTGCGGATATCCGCGTGGAGAACGAGCGTGAAGCCGGCGGCGAGCCGGTGGCTGATATCGAGGTGTACGCCACGCGCCTCAAGGGGATCGACATCCCGACCGAGCTGGTGCCGCTGGCGATCGACGAGTTTCCGGCCATCTTTGTGGCGGCCGCCTGTGCCGAGGGCGAGACGGTCCTGACCGGCGCGGAAGAGCTGCGGGTCAAGGAGAGCGACCGGATCCAGGTAATGGCCGATGGTCTTCAGGCGCTGGGCGTGCAATGCACGGTGCAGCCGGACGGGATTCGTATCCATGGCGGCGACGGCTTCTCGGGCGGGGAGGTGGACAGCCATGGCGACCATCGCATTGCAATGTCCTTCGCAATGGCCGGCCTGCGGGCCCGCGCACCAATACGCATCCGCGACTGTGCAAACGTCGCCACGTCGTTCCCCGGGTTCGTGGATCTCGCCCGTGCCGCCGGCTTGTCGCTGGAGGCCGCATGACGGCGGCAGTTCCGGTACTCGCCATTGACGGTCCCGGAGGCGCCGGCAAGGGGACCGTGTGCATGCGTGTCGCGGCGGCAATGGGATGGCATCTGCTCGATAGCGGCGCGCTGTATCGGCTACTCGGTCTCGCGGCGCGTCAGCACGGGGTCGAGCTGACCGATATTGCCGGCCTGGAACGCCTGGCCGCGTCCCTGGATGTCAGCTTCGATATCGACCGCGATGCCACTCGGGTGACAACCCTGCTGGAAGGCCAGCCGGTGGACGTGCTGCTGCGCACCGAACAGGCCGGCTCCGACGCCTCGCAGGTCGCCGCGCTGCCCGCGGTACGTGAAGCCCTGCTGGACCGCCAACGGGGTTTTGCGCAGGCCCCGGGGCTGGTCGCGGACGGGCGCGACATGGGCACCGTGGTGTTCCCGGATGCGGACCTCAAGATCTTCCTCACGGCCTCGTCGGAGGAGCGGGCGCGCAGGCGTTACATGCAGTTGAAGGAACAAGGACTTAGTGCTAATCTTTCCGCCCTTCAGGATGAGATGGAGGCGCGTGACCGCCGCGACCGCGAGCGTAGCGTCGCCCCCCTCAAGCCCGCCGAAGATGCCTGGGTGCTGGATACTACGGAACTCGACATCGTCAGCGTGGTGGAAATGATCCTGGAGCGCCTCCGGGACGTACTCCCGGAACAAAGCCCCCGAATCGAGGGATAGCCTCGAAGCGGGTACATTAACGTTCAAACCCTCTTGTAGGAAGTTTCTTCAAGAGTTTGTTTAATCACAGGTTTTTAAATCCATGAGTGAAAGTTTCGCGCAACTGCTCGAAGAGAGCATGGCCTACACCCAGATGCAGCCGGGTGCCATCCTCAGTGCCACCGTCATTGAGGTCACCCCGGATGTGGTCGTGGTCAATGCCGGCCTGAAGTCCGAGGGGGTCATCCCCACCGAGCAGTTCATGAACGACGAGGGCGAGCTCGAGGTCAAGGTCGGCGATGTCGTCGAAGTGGCCCTCGAGACCCCCGAAGACGGTTTCGGCGAGACGCGCATGTCGCGCGAGAAGGCCAAGCGGGCCAAGGCCTGGGATCGTCTTGAAGGTGCGATGGAAGAAGAGCAGTACGTCACCGGCAAGATCTCCGGCAAGGTCAAGGGCGGGTACACCGTCGAGCTGGGAGACATCCGTGCGTTCCTGCCCGGTTCACTCGTGGATGTACGTCCGGTGCGCGATACCGCGTACCTGGAAGGCAAGGAGCTGGAATTCAAGCTCATCAAGCTGGATCGCCGTCGCAATAACGTGGTTGTGTCGCGTCGCGCCGTGGTCGAGCAGGAGTACAGCGCCGAGCGCGAAGAGCTGCTGAAGAATCTGCAGGAAGGCGCGGTCGTGAAGGGTATCGTGAAGAACCTGACCGACTACGGTGCGTTCCTGGATCTGGGTGGCATCGACGGCCTGCTGCACATCACCGACATGGCCTGGAAGCGCGTGAAGCATCCGTCCGACGTGGTCGAGATCGGCCAGGAAGTCGAAGTCAAGGTGCTGAAGTTCGACCGCGAGCGCATGCGTGTGTCGCTGGGCCTCAAGCAGCTGGGCGAGGACCCGTGGGAGAACATCACCCGCCGTTATCCGACCGGCACCCGCATCTTTGGCAAGGTCACCAACATCACCGACTACGGCTGCTTCGTCGAAATCGAAGACGGTGTGGAAGGCCTGGTGCACGTGTCCGAGATGGACTGGACCAACAAGAACGTCAATCCGGGCAAGGTCGTGGCCATCGGCGACGAGGTCGAGGTGATGATCCTGGACCTGGACGAAGAGCGCCGCCGCATCTCGCTGGGCATGAAGCAGTGCCAGTCGAACCCGTGGGACGACTTCGCCGCCAACCACAACCGTGGCGAGAAGGTTCGCGGCCAGATCAAGTCGATCACCGATTTCGGTGTGTTTGTCGGCCTGGACGGTGGCATCGACGGCCTGATCCATCTGTCCGACCTGTCCTGGCACGAGGCCGGTGAAGAAGCGATCCGCAACTTCAAGAAGGGCGACGAGGTCGAGGCCGTGGTGCTGTCGGTGGATCCGGAGCGCGAGCGTATCTCCCTGGGTCTGAAGCAGCTGGACCGCGATCCGTTCTCCAACTTCGTGGCCGAGCACACCAAGGGCAGCATCGTGAAGGGCACGGTCAAGGAAGTGGACGCCAAGGCCGCCGTGATCGAGCTGGCCGACGGAATCGACGGCATCCTGCGTGCGGCCGACATCTCCCAGGACCGTGTGGAAGATGCGCGTACCGTGCTGAACGTTGGCGAAGAGGTCGAGGCCAAGTTCATGGGTGTGGACAAGAAGACCCGTGCGATCAGCCTGTCGATCAAGGCGAAGGACCGCGCCGAAGAGGCGGAGATGGTCTCCGACTACTCCAACAGCGGCGGCGCGACGACCTCCCTGGGTGATCTGCTTAAGGAACAGATGGGCAAAAACGACTAATTCGGTCACAATAAAGTCCACGGTATCCCTGTGGATGCCGTGGACTGTTTTTTTTCCGCCTGTAGCGGGCTCCTCCTTACCTGTCTGTGACGAGCGTGAGATGACCAAATCGGAATTGATCGAAAGCCTCGCCCAGAAATCGCCTCACCTGCCCGCACGGGATGTAGAGATGTGCGTGAAGGCGTTGCTGGAGCGCATGAGTCAGGCCCTGGCGCACGGCCAGCGAGTCGAGATTCGTGGTTTCGGCAGTTTTTCCCTGCATTTCCGTCCCCCGCGGTTGGGAAGAAACCCCAAGACCGGAGAAGGGGTCGCATTGCCGGGCAAGCACGTCCCGCACTTCAAGCCCGGCAAGGAATTGCGAGAACGGGTCAACACTCCCGCGCTCGTCGACGAGTAGTCGGGATGTCCGATCGAAGGCGCCAGCAGGTCCGGAACGCAGTCGCGTTTGCCTTGCTGATCATGATCTCGTCGGCGATCGGTATTCTTGTAGTGTTCAATGAGGGGCAGGTGACCCTCAGCCTGCCGTGGATGGACGTACAGGCACCTTTGGTAGTCCTGCTGGGTATATCCGCGCTCGTAGGCGTGGTGGTTGCCGCGTCGATCTTGCTACTCCGCATTCGTCGACTGAACCAGAAGATCGCGGATCTGCGTGCAGAGAATCGCGCACTGAAGACCGAGGTCGAGCAGATGCGTACGGCCCCGATGCGGGACTTCTACTAAGGGGCCCTGAGCAAGGTGCAGGCCCGCGATGGAGAGCATCCTGTGCGCGGAAAAGGCACGGAGGGTGTCTTTCGGACCTGCTACATGAGCCCGGTACCTTGCGGTGGTCGGGCCGAATCGTATAGCCCTCAGCGCGTGCCTGCTTCGTCGACCCCATTGCCTTCTGGTGCACTAGCCGGAAGGCTGCATCTGCGTTGGTCGGCATCTCTGGGAGTACCCCGTGATCAATGATTGGTTCTGGTTGCTGTTGCCCGTGGCCGCTGCGAGCGGCTGGTGGGTGGCGCGCCGTATCCACCCTGAAGACCAGGAGGACCAGGAACCCTCCCTTCATCGCTACCTGGAAGGTGTCCGGTATCTACTCGACGACCGGACGGATGATGCGCTGCAGGCGTTCATCGAAATGGTGGAGGTCGATCACGAAACCTTTGAAACGCATGTGATTCTCGGCCGATTGTTTCGACGCCGGGGTGAAGTGGATCGAGCCATACGGATTCATCAGAATCTGGTGGCACGCCCCTCGTTGAAGGACGAGCAACGTGCGCAGGCGCTGTGTGAACTGGGGCAGGATTTCCTGCTTGCCGGTGTGCTGGATCGGGCCGAAGCCGTTTTCCGCGAACTCGCGGACTCACCGCATCAGGCGGTAAGGGCTTTGAAGGGCCTGCAACACGTGTATGAGACCCAGCGGGAATGGGAGCGTGCGATCGAGGTGGGGACGCGGCTGAAATCGCTTGATGTGCCAAACGAACACCTGCTGATCGCGCACTATCATTGCGAGTTGGCCACCATTGCGCTGGAACGTGGCGATCGAACGGTTGCGGCCGAGCGTGCCGCACAGGCGGAGGAGCTCGTTCGCGGTCTGTCGCGGGCCCTGCTGATTCAGTCCGAGATCGCTGAGCGGGAAGAGCGCATTCCTGATGCGATCGCCTACGGGCGTGAGGCTGTCGCACGTACCCCACAGCTTGCTCCACTAGTGGTGCCGCGGCTCGAACGGCTGCACCAGGCTCTGCCGGGCGAAAACCGTCTGGGTCAGTTGGAGCAGACACTGGAGGATCTGGCGAACAGCCGTGGCATCACGGTCGCCCGCATCGCGCTGATGCGCCTGTACCGACGTACGGGGCGACTGGACGCCGCGCTCTCAGAGCTCGGAATGATCCTGTCCCAGCGCCCGGTGCCGACTTCGGGCTTGCTCGAGGCCGTACGGTGGATGAAGATTCTCCCTGCGGTGCAGGACTACAACGTAGAGTTCGCCGCGTTCGAAAAGGCGCTATCCGATCAGCTGGGCAGTCAGCACCTGTATCAGTGCACGAACTGCGGCTATCAGGGTCGCGCCCACGTCTGGCAATGTCCCAGCTGTCGCCGCTGGGATACCCTGCGGGGGCTGGATTTTGAACTCGACGCCAGCACCGAGGAAGCCGAAGATGCGCTGGTCCGGGAAGGGACACGCTGATACCCACACAAGCAGGAACATTCATGCCAACAGTCGATCACTCGCCAGCGCCTCGCCTGATTGTTGCACTCGACTTTGCCGATGCCGACAGCGCCGTCGCACTCGCGCAGCGCCTCGATCCGTCGCTGTGCGCACTGAAAGTCGGATTCGAGCTGTTCGTCGTGGCCGGCCCCGATCTGCTGGGCAGGCTTCACGACCTCGGCTTCCGCGTTTTCCTGGACCTCAAGTTTCACGACATCCCCAATACGGTTGCCGCGGCTTGCCGCGCGGCGGCCCGTACCGGCGTGTGGCTGGTGAATGTGCACGCCAGCGGTGGCTTGCAAATGATGCAGGCCGCCCACGAGGCAGTCCGCGAGGTCAATGATCACACCGCCGTTCTGGCCGTTACCGTCCTGACCTCCAGCGATGCGCAGACACTGCGCGAGACCGGGTTACAGCGAAGCCCGGAGGCGCACGTCCGCCTGCTGGGCAATCTGGCCATCGCCCAGGCCGGGCTCGAGGGGCTCGTATGCTCGGCCCAGGAGGCGAGTATGTTGCGCGAGGAACTGGGCTCGGGGCCGATGCTGGTGACCCCCGGCATTCGACTCCCGGATGCCACAGGGGACGACCAGCGCAGGGTGATGACGCCCGAAAGTGCCCTCAAGGCCGGGGCCAGTGCCATTGTAGTGGGGCGACCCATCACCCGCGCAGCAGATCCGGCCGTGGCTGCGACCGAATTCGCACATCGCCTGGAGAGGGTTTTCGAGAGCCACTGATCCCGTTAGGATGGCCTTGGCGCAAGGGTTGCGCCGGTCATTACTCAACATGGAGCAGTTACTATGAAGAATGCGATCTACTGTGTGAAATGCTGGTTCTTTGCCGCCCTGTGCGTGCTGCCGCTGGCGCTGGTCACCGCTTCGGGGGGGCAGGCGCCGGTGGACGTGAACTCGGCGACGGCGGAGGAACTCGCGACGCTGGACAACATTGGCCAGGTCAAGGCCGAGGCGATTGTCGAACATCGTGAAGCTCATGGTCCGTTTGCCTCGGTTCAGGCGCTGACGGAGGTGTCCGGCATCGGCGAGCGCACGGTGGAGATGAATCTCGAACGCATCGAGATCGAGTAGCCCGATCGCGGGCGGCGGGCAGCACGCCCGTCGCCTTTTCCGCCTGGAGCCAGGATGAACCCGAATATTCCGCCGATCCGTACCGCCGTCTTTCCTGTAGCGGGCATGGGCACCCGCTTTCTGCCGGCCACCAAGGCCAACCCCAAAGAGATGCTCCCGATCGTGGACAAGCCGCTGATCCAGTATGCAGCGGAGGAGGCCGTGCGGGCTGGTATCGAGACGCTGGTGTTCGTGACCGGGCGTAACAAGCGTTCCATTCCCGACCATTTCGACAAGGCCTACGAGCTTGAAACGGAGCTCGAGGAACGCGGCAAGACCGAGATGCTGCAGCAAGTGCGCGACATCGTGCCGCCCAATGTCACCTGCGTGTACGTGCGTCAGGCGGAAGCGCTTGGGCTGGGCCATGCGGTGGCGTGTGCACGCCCGGTGGTGCGCAACGAGCCCTTCGCGGTGATCCTGGCGGACGACCTGATCGAGGAAGAGCAGGGTGGCGCCACCAAACAGATGGTTGATGCCTTTGCCGAGCATGGCTGCAGTGTGCTGGGCGTGGAAGAGGTTCCCGCGGACCGTACCCATCAATACGGCATCATCGATCCGGTGGAAACGGGTCCTCGTACCTGGGATGTGCGGGGGATCGTGGAGAAGCCCGAGCCGGCCGACGCGCCTTCCAGTGTCGCGGTCGTGGGCCGCTATATCTTGACGCCGCGTATCTTCGAACTGCTGGCCGAGCAGGAGCCCGGGGCGGGTGGCGAGATCCAGTTGACCGACGCAATCGCGAAATTGCTTCAGGAAGAACGCGTAACAGCCTTGAATTTCGCCGGTCGTCGATTCGACTGTGGGAGCAAGCTGGGCTATCTGGAGGCCACAGTGGAGTTCGCGCTGATGCATCCGGAGCTCAAGGATGACTTTGCCGCCTATCTGAAATCCCGCGCCAGCGCCTCCTGAAGGCTCACCACCAGAACCTTCGCTGGCGCGGACGGATCGGGAGTCTGCCGCGCCAGTACTGAATGGCGAGAAATCCGAACGCCATCCCGCCCAGATGTGCGAAGTGTGCGATCCCCGCGAGGGTGCCGGATATCCCCAGGTAGAGCTCCAGCGCGCCATAGGCAATGACGAAGTACTTCGCCTTGATCGGGATGGGCAGGAAGAACAGATAGAGCCGCTGGTTGGGAAACATCATTCCGAACGCCAGCAAGACCCCGAACACCCCCCCGGAGGCCCCAACGGTGGGGTAGACCATGCCATTATCGCCGTAGGCGGTGACCACGAGCTGTACGAGCCCCGCACCGATTACGCAGATCAGGAAGTACAACGCGAAGGTGCGAGATCCCCAGGCGTTCTCGATCTGCACCCCCAGCATCCAGACGGCGAACATGTTCACCGACAGGTGGACCAGGCCACCGTGCAGAAAGCCGTAGGTCAAGAGCTGCCAGAGCTGGAAATCCGGGACACGCAGCCACTGGCCGTCCTGGTGGATCATCGACGGCGTGCCGATGGGCCACAGGGCGAAATGGGTCATCAGCCATTCACCCAGCCAGGGCAAGGCGAGGAAAAGCGCGACGTTGGTGATCAGCAAAAAGCCAATCACCGGCGGCATCATGCTGAAGTCGGGGTGGCGAGGGTCCGGGTGCGTCATCGGGGCCGGGGTTAGCGGAAGTCGTCGGTGACCGCGCCGCGACTGGCGGACCCGACTTGCCGGCTGTATTTCCCGAGGACACCTCGATCGAATCGCGGTGGGGGTGCCTGCCAGGCGCTGCGTCGCCGGGCCAGTTCGTCTTCCGGTATTTCGAGCGCCAGGCGATTGCAGCCGGCATCGACCTCGATGGTGTCGCCCTCGCGCACCAGGGCAATGGGCCCACCTTGCGCCGCCTCGGGCGCTACATGCCCGACGACGAGGCCGTACGTTCCTCCGGAGAAGCGACCGTCGGTGATCAGCGCAACCGAGTCGCCAAGGCCCGCACCGATGATTGCCGCCGTTGGCGCGAGCATCTCGCGCATTCCGGGGCCCCCGCGTGGGCCTTCATGGCGCACTACGATCACGTCGCCCGACTGAATCCTGCCTGACAGGATTGCGTCGAGGCATTCCTCTTCGGATTCGAATACCCGTGCCGGTCCCCGGATCGAGGTGGACTTGAGCCCGGTGATCTTGGCCACGCTGCCTTCCGGGGCCAGGTTGCCCTTCAGGATCGCCAAGTGTCCTTGCGGGTAAAGGGGCGCATCCAGCGTGCGGATAATGCTCTGGTCCGGAGGGGGCGCATCGGGTGTATCCGCCAGAACCTCGCGCAGGGTCTGGCCGGTAATGGTCAGACAGTCGCCGTGCAGCAAACCGCCGTTCAGGAGGATTTTCATGACCTGGGGGGTCCCGCCGACGGCATGAAATTCGGTTGTCACATGGCGGCCGGACGGTTTCAGGTCGCACAGGACGGGCGTTTGGCGGCGAATGCGCTCCACATCGTCCAGGCTCAACGACACGTTGGCACAGTGCGCAATGGCCAGCAGATGAAGCACGGCATTGGTCGAACCGCCCACGGCCATGACCACGGCCAGGGCATTTTCGAAAGCCTCGCGGGTCAGGATGTCCCGGGGCTTGCGGTCGGCGTGGATCGCCTCCAGCAGGACTTCGGCCGAACGGGCGGCGGACTCGGCTTTTTCCGGATCCTCCGCGGCCTGCGTCGATGAGCCGGGCAGGCTCATGCCCATCGCTTCGAAGGCGCTGGACATGGTGTTGGCGGTGAACATGCCGCCACAGGAGCCTGCGCCCGGACAGGCATTGCGTTCCACGCCGGCCAGATCCTCATCGGACAGCTTCCCGGCGCCATGTTGGCCCACCGCCTCGAATGCACTGACGATCGTAAGGTCCTGCCCCTTGTAGTGGCCTGGCTTGATCGTGCCCCCGTAGACGAAGATCGCGGGCACATTGAGCCGGGCGATGGCCATCATGGCACCGGGCATGTTCTTGTCGCAGCCGCCGGTGGCCAATAGCCCGTCCAGGCTCTGCCCGTTGACGACCGTCTCGATGGCATCGGCAATCACCTCGCGCGACACCAGTGAGTACTTCATGCCGGGCGTGCCCATCGAAATGCCGTCGGAGATGGTGATGGTGCCGAAGGTCTGCGGCATGCCACCAGCCTTGCGAACGGCGTTTTCCGCACGCTCGGCGAGGGCCCCGATCCCGATATTGCAGGGCGTGATGGTGCTGTGGGCGTTTGCGATGCCGATGATCGGGCGGCGAAAGTCTTCGTCGCGGAAGCCTACCGCACGCAGCATGGCGCGGTTGGGGGTGCGGCGTGGGCCTTCCGTGACGACGCGGCTGCGGCGGTTGTCCTGGGTCATCGTTTGTCCTGGTCCTGTGGTTCGGCCGGAGAAGGGTGGACTCAGTGGGTGCGCGAATTGCTCCCCCGGCAATAGCGCCCGTTGAGGAAATGATCGAAATACCGGCCGAGGGCCGGATGGTCGATCTGCTGACCGGAGGTGTCCGCCTCCAGGTGCCGTTCGGCGACATACGTACTGTGGGAATAGCCGTCCACCAGCACGTGGTACCAGGGCTGATCCTTGGGTGGCCGGCTTCTGGCCACTGTTTCATACCATTCGTCCGAGCCGGAAAAGACCGGATCAACCTCGACGATCACACCGCGGTAGCCGAACTTGCTATGGTGGACGAGCTCGCCCACGGTGAACTGTGTTCCCTGTGTCATCGCTGCCCCCTGGCGGCGGTTGTTACGTGAATCACTGTCTGTCAGAAAAGACCATCGCCCGGGTCTCACGTTCCGGCGCGTGGTCATGAACCCGCAAAGCGACCGTATACCATGTCCCGTGACGCCAGCATCCCTCACCCCGAATTCCACCGGGCCGTGCCCGAGAATGATGATCGCGAACGCAAAATCTGTTCTCACTGTGGCTTCGTGGATTACGAAAACCCGCGGATCGTGGTGGGCGTCGTCGCCACATGGGCGGAGCGGGTCCTGCTTTGCCGCCGGGCGATTGATCCCCGCAAGGGGCACTGGACGCTACCTGCAGGATACATGGAGCTTGGCGAGTCGACAGAGCAGGGCGCCGAGCGCGAGGCCTGGGAAGAAGCGCGCGCCAAATTGCGTATCGATCGCCTTCTAGCCGTCTACAGCCTGCCGCATATTGGACAGGTGCAGATGATCTATCGCGCCGAACTGCTCAGTGAGGATGTCTCGCCGGGACCCGAGTCCGAGGAGGTCGCGTTGTTCGACTTCAATGACCTGCCCGAAGAGCTGGCATTTCCGTCGGTATCCTGGGCCCTGCGGCACTACCAGCAAACGCGCCACCTGAATGAATTTGCGCCGATGAGCGCCCCGGAGTCTGCGAGCCCGCTGGGCGGATTGTAGATCAGCTGTTTTGCGCGGCCCGGGGCGGTCCGTAGTCCCGGAATTTCTCCAGTACGCGCGCCATCTCCTCGTCGCCGAGGAGCTGCGGGCCGCCAATCTGCAAACTCAGCACATACTGCTGCGCAAGCAGCTCGACTTCCTCGGTGAGCCAAAGGGCGCGAGCAAGATCCGGGCCGGTCGCGATCATGCCGTGATTGGCCAGCAGGCACGCGAGGCGATCCTGCAACGCGTCCACTGCGTAACGTGACAACTGCTCCGTTCCGAACGTGGCATAGGGGGCACAGCGGATCGAGTTGCCCCCGGCGGCCGCTACCATGTAGTGCAGGGCGGGGATATCACGCCCCTGAATTGCGACAACACTGGCATAGGTCGAGTGAACATGCACCACGGCGTTCAATTCCGGGCGCGCCTGCAGGATGGCCCGATGAAAATGCCACTCGCTGGAAGGCTTCTGGTGGTCGGGCCAGTGGCCGCTGGCATCGACGGCGACTAGGTCCTCGGGGCCCAGGGATTCGTAGGGCATGCCGGACGGGGTAATCAGCATGCCATCGCCCAGGCGCGCGCTGACGTTGCCCGAAGTGCCCTGATTCAGTCCCCGCCGGTTGGTCTCGAGCGCGGTGTCGACAATCGCCTGGCGCAGGGCCAGTTCATCGGTGGCAGGCATTGGGATCCTGGCGGATGGGTGAAAGCCGGATTGTATCGCGACAGGCTCGAAGGATCGCTCGGGGAACACCCGCAATTTTATGGGGTCAATGTCGAGAGGTCGGCGTGATCGGGGCGTGAAGGCGCCGATGGCGTGAACGCCGCCTGGACATCTATATTGAAGGCTGTACCTGGCGGGCCGCGGCGGGTGTGCGGCTCTTTCGATGTTCCTGGAACAGGGAGGATACCCAATGAAAAAACCGCTTCGATTCCTGACCGTGGCTTCAGTTGTCGGTACGCTGGCGCTGGGGCTGGGGGCCGTACATTCCGTGCACGCGTTTGACGAACACGAGGCAACCATTGATTACCGTCAGGGCGTGATGCGGGCGATCGGTGGCAATGTGGGTTCCATCGCCGCGGTGATTGTCGACGGCGCTGACTTTGGTGAAAACCTGGAGATGCATACCAAGCATCTGGTGGACCTCACGGGCGATATTCCCGCGTTGTTCCCCGAGGGCAGTGACTTCCCGGATACTGATGCCAGGGAGGAAATCTGGGACGACTGGGATCGTTTCCAGGAACTCGCCCAGGACACCAAGGAAGCGGCCGAGGAATTGCACGCAGCCGTGGAGGCCGGTGACGACGACGAGCTTCCCATTCGTTTTCGCAACCTTGGCCAGTCCTGTCAGGCCTGCCACGACGATTTCCGCCGCGACTGAGCGGTGGTGGTGACTACAAGGCGTACAGGGCCGGCGGTCTGGCTGCCGGCCCTGGCCATTGCTGTCGTCGCATTGGGACCTGCCGTACAGGCAGATGTGGAAATCGGCGAAGCCGATCCGCAGGCGGGCGAGGAGGATCGCATCGCCTACGGTGAGTATGTCTTGCGTGCCGGCGGCTGCGTGACCTGTCACACCGCAGAGGAGGGCGATTTCCTCGCCGGTGGGCGCCCCATCGAAAGTCCGTTCGGGGTGTTTTACGGCCCCAATATCACTCCGGACGAGGAGTACGGCATCGGTGGCTGGTCGGAGGACGACTTCAAAAAGGCGCTGAGAGAAGGGCGAAGCCCGAATGGGACTCACTACTACCCTGCGTTTCCGTACACTGCATACACCAGGATGAAGGACAAGGATGTGGAGGCGCTATGGGCCTATCTGCAGTCCGAAGTCGAGCCTGTGGCCAGGGAAAACACCCCTCACGATCTGGACTGGTTTGTACGCTTTCGGCCGTCGCTCAGCGTGTGGAAATGGTTGCATTTCGAGCCAGGAGAGTTCGAGGCCAATCCCGACGAATCCGAGGAATGGAACCGCGGCGCCTATCTGATTCAGGCCTTGGGCCATTGCATGGAGTGTCACACCCCGAGGACGCGGACGGGCGGGCTTGATCTTGAGCGCCTGGGTGCCGGGGCACGAATGCCGGATGGAGACGTGGCACCCAATATCACGCCGGATCGTGAGACCGGTATCGGCCGCTGGGGGGCACGCCATATTGCTCGCTACCTGGAAATGGGGATTACCCGTGACGGGGACTTCGCCGGTAGCAGCATGGCCGACGTAATCGAACACGGAACGTCCTATCTGACCAGTGACGATCGGCGAGCAATCGCGGCCTATCTGCAGTCTCTGGAGCCCATCGAACACGAACCGGACTGAGCGCGAATGACACGCATGAAAAAGGGCCAGGCTGCATTGCAGACCTGGCCCTTGATCTTTGTCTGGCTCCCCGGGACGGGCTCGAACCGCCGACCTAGTGATTAACAGTCACCCGCTCTACCGACTGAGCTACCGGGGAATAGGCCGCAGATCGTAATGGGGGGCGTCGACCCCGTCAAGCTTCAATGCCGCTCAGCGGTGGGTTGCGGCAAACTTCCGCAGCCGCTCCAGCGCCTTGTTCAGCGTTTCGACACTGGTGGCGAACGAGACGCGCACATGACCGGGTGCCCCGAATGCGCTTCCGGGCACCAGCGCGACGCCAACCTCGTCCAGCAATTGCTTGCTCAGTGCCACGTCGGTATCGATATCGGCAGCCTGCATCAGCCCCGTTACCTGCGGGAAGCAGTAGAACGTACCGTCGGGCATCAGGCAGTCGATGCCGTCGATCGCGTTCAGCCCGTCCACCACGTGCCGGGCACGTTCGGCGAATGCGGAGCACATCGCGATCACGCAGCCCTGGTCGCCGTCCAGCGCGGCCTGTGCGCCAGCCTGGGCAATCGAGGTGGGATTGGAGGTGCTCTGCGACTGAATCTTTTTCATCGCCGCAATCAGATTCTTTGGGCCCCCCGCGTAGCCGATCCGCCAGCCGGTCATTGCGTAGGCCTTGGACACGCCATTGAGCACGACAGTGCGCTCGAGCAGGTCGGGAGCAACATTCACGATGTTCACAAATGGCGTGGAGCCGAAGAGGATGTGTTCGTACATGTCGTCGGTCGCAATGACCACCCGGGGGTGCTCGCGCAATACCTCGGCCAGTGCCTTCAGTTCATCGGCCGTGTAAGCAGCACCGGTGGGATTGGACGGGCTGTTGATAAACACCAGACGGGTATTTGGCGTGATCGCCGCCGCGAGTTGCTCGCCCGTGATCCGGAATCCCGCCTCCTGGGTGGCGCTGACCACGACGGGCCGCGCGCCGGCCAGAAGTGCGATGTCGGGGTAGGAGACCCAGTAGGGCGCCGGGATCACCACCTCGTCGCCCGGGTTCAGCAGGGCCTGACAGAGGTTGAAGATACTCTGTTTGCCGCCGGAGGAGACCAGGATCTGGTCGCGCTCGAACGAAAGCCCGTTGTCGCGATCAAACTTGCGGATAATGGCGTCTTTCAGCCCCGCGGTACCGTCCACCGGAGTGTACTTGGTCTCCCCGCGGGCAAGGGCGTCGATCGCCGCCTGCTTGATATGCTCCGGGGTATCGAAATCCGGCTCGCCGGCCCCCAGCCCGACGATATCGCGACCCTCGGCCCGCAGTTGTGCGGCCAGCGCGCTGACGGCCAGGGTAGGGGAGGGCTGGATGCGCTGAACGCGATCGGAGAGCTCGATATCCAAGGCGGGCCTCATGCGGGTTGGGCTGGGTGGACGGCCAGACGCGAATGCATAACCGGCCGCAGAGTGGCGAAATAATACTGAAATCAGGCGCGGAGGATAAGGCGTGCAGCCAGAAGAGGCCGAACAATTCAAGGTGGTATCGCAGTATCAGCCCGCCGGTGATCAGCCGACGGCAATCCGCGAGCTGACCGATGGCATCGCGGCAGGGCTGGCCCACCAGGTGCTGCTGGGCGTAACCGGGTCCGGCAAGACGTTCACCATCGCCAATGTGATCCAGAACCTGCAGCGCCCGACCATCGTACTGGCGCCGAACAAGACCCTGGCCGCACAGCTGTATGGCGAGTTCAAGGAGTTCTTCCCGAACAACGCGGTGGAGTACTTCGTCTCGTACTACGATTACTACCAGCCGGAGGCTTACGTCCCGTCTTCGGATACCTATATCGAAAAGGACGCCTCGATCAATGACCACATCGAGCAGATGCGCCTGTCCGCGACGCGTGCCCTGCTGGAGCGCCGCGACGCGATCATCGTGGCCTCGGTGTCCGCCATATACGGCCTGGGCGACCCGCGAAAGTATCTGTCGATGGTGCTACATCTGCAGCGCGGGGACCGTATCGACCAGCGTGACCTGCTGCGCCGTCTGGCCGAGCTGCAGTACACCCGCAACGATACCGAACTGCGTCGCGCCACCTACCGGGTACGCGGGGAGGTCATCGACATCCACCCCGCCGAATCCGAGATCGAGGCCGTACGCATCGAGTTGTTCGACGACGAGATCGAGCGCCTGTCGTACTTTGATCCGCTGACTGGCGAGCAGCTGCGCACGGTTCCGCGCCTGACCATCTACCCGAAGACACACTACGTGACCCCGCGCGAGACGCTTCTGGGTGCGGTGGACCAGATCCGCGACGAGCTCAAGGAACGCCTCGACTTCCTGCGCAAGGAGGATCGGCTGGTCGAGGCACAGCGACTGGAGCAGCGCACGCTGTTCGACCTGGAGATGATCCTCGAGATCGGCTACTGCAACGGTATCGAGAACTACTCGCGCTATCTCTCCGGCCGGGCACCCGGCGAGCCTCCCCCCACGTTTTTCGACTACTTGCCCAAGGACGCGCTGCTGGTGATCGACGAGTCGCATGTGTCGGTGCCGCAGGTGGGGGGGATGTACAAGGGCGACCGCTCGCGCAAGGAGACGCTGGTGGAATACGGCTTTCGCCTGCCATCGGCGCTGGACAACCGCCCGCTGCGCTTCGAGGAATTCGAGGCCCTGCAGCCGCAGACCATCTACGTCTCCGCCACGCCGGGGCCGTACGAGCGCGAACATGCCGGGGCGATTATCGATCAGGTCGTCCGGCCCACCGGGCTTCTGGATCCGATTCTCGAGGTACGCCCGGCCGGCAGCCAGGTCGATGACTGCCTGTCCGAGGTGCGCGAGCGGGTGGAGCGTGACGAGCGCGTACTGATCACCACTCTGACCAAGCGCATGGCCGAGGACCTGACCGACTATCTCTCGGAGCACGGTGTGCGGGTGCGCTATCTGCATTCGGATATCGATACCGTCGAGCGCATGGAGATCATCCGCGACCTGCGACTGGGCGAGTTCGATGTCCTCGTGGGAATCAACCTCCTGCGCGAGGGGCTGGATATGCCCGAGGTCTCGTTGGTGGCGATCTTCGACGCCGACAAGGAGGGCTTCCTGCGCTCCGACCGCTCCCTGATCCAGACCATCGGGCGCGCGGCGCGCAACGTGAACGGCAAGGCGATCCTGTACGCGGACAAGGTCACCGGATCGATGCAGCGGGCCATGGACGAGACCGAGCGCCGCCGGGACCGGCAGATCGCCCACAACGAGGCGCATGGCATCACTCCGCAGGGGATTCGGAAGAACGTTGCGGACATCCTCGAGGCGCGCAACGCCACGCCGGGTTCCGGGCGCCGTCGCGGCCAGAAGAAGGTCGCAGAGGACGCACCGGACTACATCGACGCCCCGGAGAACGCCGCCAGGGAGATCGAGAAGCTCGAGCAGGAGATGTTCCAGAAGGCCCGCGACCTGGAGTTCGAAGAGGCCGCACGGATCCGCGATCGCATCGAGAAGCTCAAAACACTCGCATTCCGTCCCGAAGCCTCGCTATCCTAAAAGGATTGCTCGGGTCACGAGCGCCAGTTGAGTACCGATTCAATGGCTTCTCCCGTATCCCTGCCCCTGGGGCCTGTCATGCTCGATGTGACCGGTCTGGAACTGACCCCGGAAGATCGTGAACGCCTGCGGCATCCGGCCACGGGCGGCGTCATCCTGTTCGCCCGCAATGCCGGCACGCCGGAGCAGGTGAGGGCGCTCACCGATGCGATACGCGCCGAGCGACCCGGCATTCTCATTGCCGTGGATCAGGAGGGCGGGCGTGTCCAGCGTCTGCGGGATGGCTTCACCAGGCTTCCGCCCATGCGGGATCTGGGGCAGGTCGATGACTACGACCGCAACAAGGCCTGCGAGCTGGCCCATGCCACTGGGGAACTGCTGGCACTGGAGTTGCGCGAAGCTGGGATCGATTTCAGTTTTGCCCCCGTCCTGGACCGCGACATTGGCGTGAGCGAGGTCATTGGGGATCGGGCTTTTCATCATGACCCGGACGTCATCGCACGCCTGGCCGGCGAGCTCATTCGCGGCCTTGCGGCAGGCGGAATGGCCAGCGTAGGGAAGCATTTTCCGGGGCACGGGGCCGTAAAGGCGGACTCCCATGTTGCTCTGCCGGTCGATGATCGTCCTCTGGCCGAGATCGAAGCGGACGACATCGCCGCTTTTCGCCCCGTCCTGGGTGATCTGGATGCCGTGATGCCCGCGCACGTGCTGTACCCCCAGGTGGACGACCAGCCCGCCGGTTTTTCGCGCATCTGGCTACAGGACATCCTGCGCCGGGAGCTCCGTTTTCGTGGGGCCATTCTGAGCGATGACCTGGCTATGGCGGGCGCAGAAGCCATCGGCAGTCCCGCCGAGCGTGCGAAGGCCGCCCGCGCGGCGGGTTGCGACATGGTGTTGATCTGCAATGAGCCGGCTCAGGCCGATTCGATCCTTGAAGCCCAGCAAGAGAAACCCCTCGATGCCCAGGCGTTGCGGCGTATCGAGGCCTTGCGCGCCCGGACGGTGGAACAGCCACCGAGGCGGATACAGGCGCTTCGGGCTCAACTGCATCAATGGCTCGAAGCGCAACAGGCAGCGACTGCCTGAGGACCGTGTTCCTCCGGGACGAGAATGATGGTGGGCGGTGCATTGGCGCCCAGGCGCTGGCACGCCTATAATGCGCCACCGGTTTGCGCTTGAGCAGCTGTTAATATTCACACTCACCACTGAAGTTGGAGATCAAAAATGGCCGACAAGCTCCTGATCGTCATGGTTAACACCGATCCGAGCAGCCCCTCCGAGCTGGGCGCCCCGTTTTTCCAGGCCACTGTGGCCGCCGCGATGGAATATGACGTCGAGGTCGTCATGACCGGCCGTGCCGGCGAACTGGCCAAGAAGGGCGTTGCCGAAAACCTGTATGTCCAGGAAGGCTCCAGCAAGAGCGTGTACGACTTCATCAAGGATGCCCACGAAGCCGGCGTCGTGATGAAGGTCTGCACGCCGACCCTGGATCTGTGGGGCAATGACCTGATTCCGGAAATCGAGGAAACCGTGGGCGGCGCCTACGTGATTTCCGAAGCCATGGATGACGACACCGTGACCTTTACCTACTAAGGGTTCACACATCCGTTGCTTTGCCAACCGGCCGGCCCTTGCGCCGGCCGGTTGCGTTTGCACGGCCTGAGTCCTCCATACACCCCGGAGTCAGGCCTTGCCGTCGGCCAGCCACTCGGCCAACATCCTTCCTCTCAAAACCACATCAGGACCTTTGATGAGCCCGGAACAGGCCCGCGCGACGCTCCGAGATGCCGATTGCCTCTATAGCCGTGACGCGGTTGAAACCGCGATCGATCGCTTGGCCGAACGAACCGCGCAGGTGCTGAAGGACCGCAACCCCCTGGTCCTGGGCGTGATGAACGGTGGTGTGGTGCTGATGGGGGGGCTTCTAACTCGCTGGTCGTTTCCCATGCAGGTGGACTATCTGCATGCCACGCGTTATCGCGGTGGCACCCGGGGAGGGGAGCAGTTGCACTGGCTGGCGCGGCCGCAGACACCGATTCGTGGGCGTACCGTCGTAATCGTGGATGACATCCTGGACGGCGGTATCACCCTTGAGGGGATCCAGGCGTTCTGCGAAGAGCAGGGCGCCGAGAAGGTGTATTCGGTGGTCCTTGTGGACAAGGCCAACCCCGAACGCGATCCCGCGATCACGGTCGATTTTGCCGCCCTGGAGGTGCCGAATCGCTATGTGTTCGGCTACGGGATGGATTACCAGGACTACCTTCGAAACGCACCCGGCATATTTGCCGTCGCAAACCACTAGGGACACAAAGATTTATGTCGACACCCCGTCTTGCCGTGATCGGCGGCACCGGCCTGACCCAGCTGAAATCCCTGGAAATCACCCGCAGGCAGGTGATGCACACTCCCTATGGAGAGCCTTCTGGGCCATTGGTGTTCGGCCGTCTGAATGATACGGAAATTGTCTTTTTGCCACGTCACGGGGCCCGCCACACGATTCCGCCGCATCAGGTGAATTACCGGGCTAACATCTGGGCGCTGAAGAATGCCGGGGTCGACAACGTAATCGCCGTGGCCGCGGTAGGCGGGATCACGGAAGGCATGAAGCCGGGCATGATTGCCATCCCCGATCAGATCATTGACTACACCTGGTCGCGCGCCAATACCTTTTTCGAGGGGGGCGATCTCGATGCCGTCACCCATATCGACATGACCTGGCCTTACAACCAGGGTGTCCGGGAGACACTGCTGAATGCGATTGACGATCTCCGCATCGAGGCCGCGGACCGGGGAACGTATGGCGCGACCCAGGGCCCGCGCCTGGAGACGGCGGCCGAAATCGATCGTATGGCAAGGGATGGCTGCGATCTGGTCGGCATGACGGGGATGCCCGAGACGGCGCTTGCCCGCGAGCTGGACCTCAACTACGCCTGCTGTGCCGTCATCGCGAATTGGGCGGCGGGACGTACCGAAGGCGAGATCACCATGGACGAGATCGGGCGCAATCTGGATGAGGGCATGGCACGGGTGAAGGACGTGCTCATACACGTGATCGAGACGCTCTCTTGACCATTATTACGGGGGAGAGGCCGGGCGCCTGGCCGAGCACGCAACCCCTTGTTCCATGACTTAACATAATATGTATTATGCGTCATGTATGGGTGGGCCTAGAAGTCCGATCGCTATCGGATCCTGAGATTCATCGCGCTGTTCAGGCCGTGGCTACGTGAACGCGTGGCATGCCCGTTCTTGGTCAGGACCAGGTCCAGATACCCGGGACCGCTAAGCTGTACGACCCGGCAGTCCACCCCGATACCTTCGAACTCCACTTCCAGTGGCACGACTCCCTCGAACTCCACTTCCTCGACCTCGTGCGTCCTGGTGACTGTGCACGTAATCGAGTATGCGGTGCCCTCGGGCCCGGAGGCTTGCAGAGTAATACGCGATTCCTTGGGCGATGATGTCGACATCGCATGAGTACCTCAGGCCAAGGGCAATCCGACCAGGATCGCCATGAACGTGTCTCGCTATGGGGAGCCACAGGGAGTCACGGGGATCCTTGAACCGGTGCATCCGCGAAAGAGTACCGACCGGCCTCGCCTGCCAGGCTCGATAGTCCTGAGAGTCCGACGCGCGATGATGCGTAGCGGCTGGATCCAGAGTGCAGTATGGCGGCGGAACCCTGGGTGGACATCAGAATAACGGGTGGTTTTTCGGGAGAGGTTTGTCGGTCGTTATCACGTGACAAGTATTAGCCGACTGATTGTGTAGCGATGGTGTATGACGGCACTCGGCAATACGTTGTACGTGTCTCCGTCGCAGGCGCTTGGTGGTATAGCACTGATCCTGCTTCGTTACGGCGTTACACACGGCCGAAGCGCGCACCCATGCCAAACACGGGGCGCGCATACCACAAGGTAGCTGCAGGGAACGGCCGACGCCCAGGGTCTAGACGGCGCGAGCCTCCGCCCGGCGTCGTCGCCACATAACCTGCGGAGGGGGTGCTCCCAGGTGGTCCTTGGCCCAATTGATCGCCTGGGTGCGATTCTTGACCTCGATCTTCCTGAAGATGTTGTACAGGTGAGACTTGACCGTATGCTCACTGATGAACAGCTGCTTCGCGATATTCATGTTGGTCTCGCCCGAGCCCAGCATCGCCAGGATTTCCAGTTCGCGTTGAGTCAGCCCACAGGCCGGGCGGTAGGTGTTCGTGCGCTGTTGGCGGTACAACCTCACCAGTCGGGTCATCAGGTGGCGGGACATCCAGAAGTCTCCGTTCAGGAGGCAGACAACGCCCTTGCACAAGAGGTCAAGCTGATCGGTCTTGTAGAAAATCCCCTGCAGATACAACACGTCGAGCAGGCGCAGTGCTTCGTCTTCACTGGGAATGTTGAACCCTGCGAAGACGGTTTTGGCACCATCGGCAACGGCTTGCTGGACGTGACCAATATCACGTTCGTCCAGTGAACTGGCATCAAAAAGAGCGAGGCTGTAGTCCCTGAGTGTTTGCGAGACCCTTGGAGATCCGGGCTCTAGCCCTGTTACGGCGCACCCGGTTTTTTCGGACACATATTCGATGAACAACGCCGACTGCGGTGACGCTGGCGTCACGATCAGTACTTCTCCCAAATCATCGTTTAGATCACTCATAACGTCACCTGCTCTCCGTGTTTTCGCAGTTACTATTGGAAAGACGAGGCACGCCTGAGTCAACGGACTAGATTTTCCAGACTTACCCCAGATGCCCTTACGATGGGCGTAATACTGATCTGGTGTGCATGATTAATGGAAAGTATATAGGCCCTGACTAGCGGCCAGTCAAGCACGGATGGATGAAAGTAATGCGACAGGTACGAAGAATCCGAAATGCGTGCGCGGGCGCACATATTTGAGTTAGATGCCGTCCGTTGCTCGATCGATCCCCTCGCCCATGACGTCAACGAGAAAATCGATCTGCTCCGGCGTAATCACATAAGGGGGCATCAGATAGGAGACATTGCCCAGTGGCCGTAAAAGCGCACCTCGGCTAAGGCCATGTCGGTAAATTGTCAGACCCCGGCGTTCCTGCCATGGGTAGGGTTTTCGGGTTTGTTTGTCCTGAATCAGCTCGATGGCGGCGATCATGCCGTGCTGGCGGACGTCGGCGACGTGGGGGTGGTCGGCCAGTGGGGCGAGTCGCCTGGCCATATGTTCGGACAGCGCCTTGTTCCGTTCCAGTACGGGGTCGGATGAAAAAATATCAAGCGTGGCCAGTGCCGCACGACAGGCCAAAGGATTACCTGTGTAGGAATGTGAGTGTAGAAACATATTGAGTTTCTCATAATCGTCGTAAAAGGCGTTGTAGATCTCTTCTGATGTCACAACGGCGGCCATCGGCAGATAGCCGCCGGTCAGGCCCTTTGAAAGGCACATAAAATCCGGGACGATCGGTCCCTGCTCACAGGCGAACATGGTCCCGGTGCGTCCGAATCCCACCGCGATCTCGTCGGCGATCAGGTGCACGCCATGGCGGTCACAGGCGTCCCGAAGCAAGCGCAGGTATTCAGGGTCATACATGCGCATGTGGCCCGCACACTGGACCAGGGGCTCCACGATTACGGCACAGACCTCATCCGCGTGTTCGGCGAGTGCGGCCTCCATGTGGGCGAACTGTCGCCGTGCCACGTCGGCACAGCTCTCCCCTGCTTCGCGCTCGTAGCAGTCCGGTGCGGGGACAGTGATCACATCCAGCATCAGGGGCTTGTAGGTGGCGCTGTAGAGTGGCACATCGCTGACCGAGAGTGCCCCCAGGGTCTCGCCGTGGTAGCTGTTGGACAGGCGGATGAATCGAGTCTTCTCGCCCCGGCCGGTGTTGAGCCAGTAGTGGAAGCTCATCTTGAGCGCCACCTCCACCCCGGCACTGCCATTGTCCGCCAGGAAGACCCGGTCGAGCCCTTCGGGGGTAAGGTCGATCAGCCGTTCGCACAGCTCCACGACAGGTTCATGCGTACAGCCCGCCAGGATCACGTGCTCGAGCTGGTCCAGCTGGTCGCGAACGGCGGCGTTGATTCGCGGGTTGGCATGGCCGAACAGGTTGACCCACCAGGAGCTGATGGCATCGAGGTATCGATTGCCGTCGAAGTCGTACAACCAGACGCCTTCCCCGCGCTGGATCGGGAGCAACGGCAGGGTCCCCTCCTCTCCGTAATCCTTCATCTGGGTACAGGGGTGCCAGAGGGCACGCAGGTCCCGGCGTTTGAGTTGTTCGTTATCCATGTGGTGGACTCTCGGGCGCTGTGGCCCCTTTGCGCTTGAAAGGCGCCAGAGGGGCGAAGTTTGCAATGCGCGGAAAGTAGCAGGGGGCCCCTGACCGGACAAGGCATCCCGCGAGCGCCTCGGGATTCAGCCTGCCCGCCCTTCTGAGGTACTCTTTGCTACCGGCCAGGAGGATCGCATGCACCCCGAATTCCCGCATCAGGACATCATCCATCTCAACCACGCGGCGGTTGGCGCCTGGCCGAGGCGTACCGAGGAGGCGGTTTGCCAGTTCGCTCGCGAGAACGTGCGCCAGGGCTCGAAGGACTATGGACGGTGGCTCGAGCGTGTGGATGCGACGCGCGAGCTGGCACGCGCCGTGATCGGGGCCCGCGACGCCGCGGATATCGCCTTCGTCAAGAACACCTCGGAAGCGCTTTCCATGGTGGCGTTCGGACTCCCCTGGTCGGCGGGTGACAACGTGGTATTCCCGGCCGGAGAATTCCCCTCCAATCGCGTCGTCTGGCACGCGGCGGGTGAGCGGTTCGGTATTGAGGTGCGCGAGGTCGAGGTGAGCGATGAGCCCGAACGCGACCTGCTGGCCGCCTGCGACCGCCAGACGCGGATGGTCGCGACCAGCGCGGTGCGTTATGACTCGGGCATTCGCGTGGATATCCAGGCGCTCGGGGCAGAGCTGCGTGCCCGGGGCATCCTGTTTTGCGTCGACGCGATCCAGCACCTGGGGGCGTTGCCCTTCGACGCCCCGGGTTGTCATGCGGATTTTGTGATGGCGGATGGCCACAAGTGGATGCTGGCACCGGAGGGAATCGGGATCTTCTACGTCAATCCCGAGATTCGCGATCAGCTCCGGCTACTGGAGTACGGGTGGAACATGCTGGCGCATGCCGGTGATTTCTCGAATCCGGAGTTGACCCCCGCCCCCTCGGCACGTCGCTTCGAACCCGGTAGCCACAACATGCTGGGTATCCATGCGTTGCATGCCAGCCTTTCCTTGCTACTGGAGGTGGGGATCGAGAATATCGATCATGATATTTGTTTCCACTGGCACCACCTGGCCGAGGAGCTGGAGGCGATGGGATGCGACGTGTTGACGCCGCGTGGCCGCCGTGCAGGCATCCTGACCTTTCGCCCACCTGCGGCGGATCTCGACGCCGTCTATGCGCGGCTCCAGGCCGGTGGGGTGTTGTGCGCGGTACGTGGTGGGGGCATCCGCTTTTCGCCGCACTACTACCTGACGGATCAGCAGATCGAGCGGGCCTTGGATCAGGTGCAGAAAGCGCTCGGGATCGCGGCCTGACGGTTGCAGTGCTCAGATGCTCAGAACGTGTGGGTCTTGCGATCCGAGTTGAGCATCCCGCCCAGGTGTTCCTCGATCCGGCGGTGCGTGACGCCCTTGTCGGACTTGTTGAACTGCACGCCGATGCCGCGCAGGCGGTTGCCCTGAGCCCTGGGCGGGGTAATCCAGACTACCGTGCACGGGGTCGGCAGGCGGTCGGAATCGTCCAGTAGCGACAACAGCAGGAAGACCTGGTCGCCGAGTTTGTAGGACTTGTCCGTGGGGATGAACAGCCCGCCGTTGGTCACGAAGGGCATGTACGCGGCGTACAGCGCTGGTTTTTCCTTGATTGCCAAGGTCAACATGCCCTGCCCGGCCATGTTCCCTCCCGCGACGGTGTCTGGACTAGCGAGTATCCCTCATCCTGGCTGGCACGCGCCACCCCCTGTTGCGAGACACTGTCAGCGTCTCCCCAGCGCCAGTGCGATCGCCTCGCTGCGGAGCGCGGGGCTCAGGTTGGCGCTATTCTGGCGCTGCCATTCCAGCGACTGCTGCGCCAGCCACGCCAGCCGACGTGCGCCACGCGCGCGGGCGAAGTCCAGCAGTTGGGTGCGCGGGAATTGTTCGCCGAAGGCATCCAGTTGCCCCACCAGCAACAGCCGCTGCGCCGACAACAGCAGGGCCTGAAGGCGCGGGAACAAGCGTTCCGGCACGCTGCGCTGAAGTGCGGCAGCGCTGGAATGCAGGTTGGATGCGTCCAGCAGGTTTGTCAGGATCTGACGGTCGGTTTCCCAGGCCTCCAGGGCCGCCGCATCGGTCAGGATTTCCCGTGCCAGCAACGGACGGTTGAGGCTTGCGGCATAGGCCTCCGCCACGCGTTCCGGCTGGTCGGTGTCCGCCGCGAGCCAATCGTGGACTTCGTTGATGGTGGGGCTGGCGATGTCGACTTGCTGGCAGCGGCTGCGAATGGTGGCGGGCAGACTGGCCGGCCGCGCGGCCTCGAGAAACAGAGATGCCCCGGCGGGTGGCTCTTCCAGCGTTTTGAGCAATGCGTTGGCCGCATTCAGGTTCAGGGAGTCGGCGGGCCGGATGACCAGGGCCCGCAATGTGCCCGCCGAGCCGCTCAGGGTCAGAAACTCCGCGGCATCGCGTACGGCATCGACCAGGATGTCCTTGCCGGGTTCGGCCGGTTCCAGCAACCTCACCTCCGGATGCACCCCCCCTTCCAGGCTGCGGCAGGCGTTGCAGTCGCCACAGCCGGGTTCGTCGCCGGATGACCGCTGGCATAACAGGCTCTGGACGACGCTGGTCGTCAACAGTGCCTTGCCGATGCCGGGGCTGCCGCTGATCAGGATCCCGCTGGGGAGGCGACCACCCCGCCCGCGTCGCACGAGCTGCTGTCTGACGGGTTCGAGCCAGGGTGGTTGTAACGGCATCATGTGCCCCGAGGCATGGGGTTGGTTCGCCACTCGTGCACCGCCCGGCCGACCGCGTCGGCCACCTGCTCGGGAGTGGCATTTCCATCAATGATACGGTAGCGATCCGGGTAGGTCCGTGCCCGCTCCAGATAGGCCTCGCGCACCCGCGCGAAGAATTCCAGTGCCTCACGCTCGATGCGATCACGACGCCCCCGTTGTACAGCCCGTTCGAGCCCTGTTTTGGGGTCGATGTCCAGCAACAGGACCAGATCGGGTCGCAGATCGCCCTGGACCCAGTGTTCCAGTTGGGCCACGCGCTCCATTCCCAGCCCCCTCCCTGCACCCTGATAGGCGAAGCTGGCATCGGTGAAACGATCGCTGATTACCCAGCGCCCGGCCGTGAGCGCAGGGCGAATTACAGAGTCGAGGTGCTGCGCGCGGGCGGCAAACATCAACAGGAGCTCAGCCTCTGGACACATACCGGGAAGATCAGGGTCGAGCAGTAACCCCCGCAGTCGTTCTCCCAGCGCCGTACCACCCGGTTCCCGTGTGCACTCGGGTTCGATCCCCGTCATGCGCAAAGCCTCCACCACGGTGGCCAGCTGGGTGGATTTGCCCGAGCCCTCAATGCCTTCCAGCACCACGAAGCGGGCGTCGGTGGACGCGATTGTGGCTGAGGGCGTAGTCATTGTCGGTTCCGGATGCCGTAGCGGGTACCATCACCACCGAGCTGATAGCGAATCACCGCTTGGCGATGTTCGCGGTACGTCTCGGAGAAGTGATGCGTCCCATCGCCCCTGGAGACAAAGAACAGATCGTCCGTCTCCGCCGGGCGCGCGGCGGCTTCGATGGCCGCCCGCCCCGGTAGTGCTATTGGGGTTGGTGGCAGCCCGGGCCGGGTGTAGGTGTTGTAGGGATGATCCCGTTGTAACTCGGCTCGGGTCAGGCGCTGCACTCCGGGTTCCTGGACGTAGAGCAGTGTGGGGTCGGTCTGCAGCAACATCCCGCGGCGCAGTCGGTTTACGAACACGCCCGCGACCCGATCCCGCTCTTCGCCACGCCCGGTCTCGCGTTCAATGATCGACGCAAGGATCAGCAATTCGTATGGCGATTCGACCGGGTGACCGTCAACGCGCGATTCCCATGCCGCTTGTAACGCCGCATCCATCGCGCGGTACGCGCGACGCAAGACGTCCAAAGCATCCGTGCCGGAACCGAAGAAGTAGGTATCCGGGAGAAACCAGCCCTCGGGATGCCCCAGTTCTTCGAGGTCCATCGCCTCCAGCAGGTTGTCGACTCCAACAGATTCTGGCGGTGGATTGATCTCTGGATGCTGCCGCAGGGCGCGCAGGGCCTGTGCGATCGTCCAGCCCTCCGGGACGGTCAGTCGGTGCTGCACCACCTCGCCGCGCGCCATGGCGTGTAACAGGCTGCGCGGGGTTGCCCCGGCATCCACCGCGTACTCGCCCGCCTGCAGCCGGGGGGCCAGGCCCTGGCGCCGACCGTACAGCTCGACCATCCAGGCCTGCTCGACCCAGCCGCGTTGCGCGAACTCCCGGCTCACCTGGCGTAGCCCCTGTCCCCTTTCGAGCTGGAACCGCTCCGTCTGATCCAGTGCCAGTGGCTGGTTCAGATCCTGGTGATAGCGATCAGCGAACCACCAGCCTCCAGCGGTCACGCCGACCAGCAAAATCCCGATTATCAGACCACTAATCCGCTTCATGGAGCGCCATACTCAGAACCCGAACCGGGTCATCCTGCCATGCCGTGTCCGGCATGTCCGTTTCGATCAGACGCGCTGGGTGTAATCCCAGGCGCGCATTGCTGACATAAAGTCCGTCTACCCGGTGCAATGCCCGTGGTTCCGCGCTCTGCTCGTGCACGGCCAAGCCGTGGGCAGCCGCATGGTCGAACACCCACGCCCTGCGTGTGCCAGCGATCCCCGCCTCGTCCACCGGGGGTGTGAACAGGCACTTTCCCCTGCGCCACCAGAGATTGCCTTGTGTAGCGCTGGCCAGACGCCCGCGAGTATCGCAGACGACGGCCTCGTCCCATCCGGCTTCCCAGGCTTGCCGAATCACCACCTGCTCCAGACGGCTCGTGTGCTTGAGCCCTGCGAGTGCGGGCTGAATCGCCATGGCTATCCGCGACCAGCCCATGCGCAGCGGTTCCGGGTCGGTACCGTCGGGTGGCGCGAGCGCGGGACCACCGGACACAATCCGCGTTATCGCAACGTCGTCGGGCGGCGCATAACCACGGGGCCCTTCACCACGAGTCACGGTAATGCGTGCCATACAGCGTCCCTCTGGCGCGACTTGTTGCAATTCATCGCGCAGCTGCGCTTCATCGACGAGCGGAAATCCCAGTCTGTTCAGCCCCCGTTCCAGCCGTGCGGCATGATAAGACCACAAGCGTGGGCGGCCAGCGTCCATCAGGACCGTCTCGAACAGCCCGTCGCCCAGCAACAGGCCCCGGTCGCTACCCGGAACGCCGGACCTGGCGCCATTGACCAGGATCACGCCTGACCTCCTAGTGCATCCAGCAGCCCGTGGGCCTTGTGGCGGGTTTCGGCGAGCTCGCGATCAGGATCCGAGTCCGCCACGATGCCCGCGCCCGCGCGAAAGCGAAGTTCGTTACCGCGCAGCACCAGGGTCCGGATCAGGATGTTGGTATCCATGCGCCCGTGCCGACTCACGTATCCACAGGATCCGGTGTACGCCCCGCGGGCCGCACCATGTTCCAGTTCCTGAATGATCTGCATGCTACGTATCTTGGGGCACCCGGTAATGGTGCCCCCAGGGAAAACAGCTCTCAGCACATCGCCCGCAGTCGCGCCCGGCCTCAGCCTTCCAACGATACTCGACACAATATGGTGCACCCGGCGGTAGCTTTCCACGGTCATCAGCTCGGCTACCCGTACACTCCCCGCGGACGCCACTCGGCCGATATCATTCCGCTCAAGGTCGACCAGCATTACATGTTCAGATCGTTCCTTAATGTTTCCCCGTAATTCACTAAAAAGACGAGAGTCCTTTTTCGAGTCTTCATCCCGGCGACGCGTGCCGGCGATAGGGCGGGTCTCGATCTCGCCACCTTCTACCGACACCAGCCGTTCTGGAGACGAACTGATCACCTGCCCCTCGGGAAACTGCAACCAGGCAGCGAATGGTGCGGCATTCGCATTCCTGAGCCGCGCATAAAGCGCAGCCCCGTTAAGTGTCTCGTCGCTGGTCACCTTCCATTCGCGAGACAGATTCACCTGAAAGGTATCGCCCGCGCGAATGTACTCAAGCCCCTGCCTGACCGCAGCGCGATAGCGATCGGGTTCTTCCTCGTCGATCACGAGATCCGGCAACGCCCCTGGCCCCAGCACATCCTCTCGGCATACCTCGAGGTCCGCGCGCATGGAGGCAATTTGGTCGGTGCCCTCCTCGCTTACCAAAAGCGTCTGGTCGTCGTGATGATCCACGATGATGGCTGCGGGAAAGCGGATGGCTCGTGCAGTCGGCAGCCAGGGGTCCTCACGGCAGCTACCCAAGGCCGGCTCCAGGTGCCAGGCCCACTCATAACCCAGATAAAGAAACCAGCCGCCGAGAAAAGGCAGGTGGCTATAACCCGGCTCGCCTTCCGTGTCGGGCCTTGAGTCGCTCAGGTCCTGGTCGAGAACGGCTAACAGATCGGCATCCGCATTCGCATCGACCGTGGCGCCCGGAAAGGCGAATAGTATGGAATAACGAGCCGGCGCCTGACCAATCAGCGCCGACTCGAGCAGGTGTGGATAGCGCTCCGGAAAGCGCCGGGCCAGGGGCGCCAGGTCGATCCCGCGCCCCAGCCGTTCGACTGCCATATGCTTAGAGAGTGCGAAACACCAGGGTGCCGTTCGTGCCCCCAAAACCGAAGGAATTCGAAAGGCCTACCTTCGTGTTCATCTCACGTGCTTCGTTGGCCACATAGTCCAGATCGCAGCCTTCGCCGGGGTTGTCGAGATTGATCGTCGGAGGCGAGACCTGATCCCGAAGCGCCAGTGCCGTGAACACCCCTTCGATGCCGCCGGCCGCACCGAGCAGGTGCCCGGTCATCGACTTGGTGGAATTCACCAGCAGCTTGTAGGCGTGATCGCCAAAGGCCTTCTTGAGCCCCTGTGTCTCCGCCAGATCACCCGCAGGCGTGGAAGTCCCGTGGGCATTGATGTAGCCCACTTCTTCGGGATTCACGCCCGCATCGTTCATCGCGCGGAGCATGCACTTGGCAGCACCCCCGCCATCCTGAGACGGCTGGGTCATGTGGTGGGCATCGGCGTTCCAGGCAAAGCCGGCTACTTCACAGTAGATGTGGGCACCGCGCGCCTTCGCGTGCTCGTACTCCTCAAGCATCATCACGCCAGCACCGTCACTCAACACAAAGCCGTCCCGATCCTGGTCCCAGGGCCGGGAGGCTCGCGCCGGATCGTCGTTGCGGGTCGAAAGTGCACGCGCGGCTGCAAAGCCGCCGATCCCCAGCGGCGTCGTGGCCATCTCGGCACCGCCGGCCACCATGGCGTCGGCATCGCCATAGGCGATCATGCGGGCCGCATCGCCAATGTTGTGCGTAGCGGTTGCACAGGCCGAAACAATCGAGATGTTCGGGCCCTGCAGGTTGCGCATGATGGAGAGATTCCCGGCGACCATGTTGATGATTGCGCTGGGCACGAAGAACGGGGAAATCTTGCGCGCACCACCTTTCAGATAGGCGGCGTAGGAACGTTCGATATAGGGCAGACCGCCAATCCCGGAACCAATCGCTACGCCGATACGTTCCGCGTTCTCCTCGGTTACCTCCAGACCGGAATCGTCCAGCGCCTGGATCCCGGCGGCCAGCCCGTAGAGGACGAAGGTGTCCATCTTTTTCTGGTCTTTCGTGGGGACGTAGTCATTGGCGTCGAAGTCCCGCACGGCCCCGGAAATCTTGACCGGCATGTCCGATGCATCAAACACATCAATGGGAGAGATGCCGCTCTTTCCGGCCTTGATGTTGGACCAGGCCTTGTCGATGGTAGAGCCGACCGGAGACACGATGCCCAGTCCGGTAATCACGACACGTCGCTTAGCCAATGAAGTTCTCCTCGGAAAGACTGAAATACGCGCTCAACGAAACGACGAAGGGCCACTCTGCTCGCAGAGAGGCCCGTCCGTGTCCTGTGCGAGCGCCCGGGGGCGCCCGATCAGTCCTTCATGTGCTCGTTGATGTAGTCGATCGCCTGCTGCACCGTGGTGATCTTTTCCGCCTGCTCGTCCGGGATTTCCGTCTCGAACTCTTCTTCGAGCGCCATCACCAGTTCCACGGTGTCCAGCGAGTCGGCACCCAGGTCGTCGACAAAGGCGGCACTGTTGGTGACGTCCTCTTCCTTGACGCCCAGCTGCTCGACAACGATCTTCTTGACGCGTTCTTCAATGCTACTCATGGTTCAGAAATCCCCTTCCAATTGAGGCGGCTTCGTTTGAAGGTTCGCCATTCTAGAGAAAAGCCCGGCCGCGTTCCAGGGACACGCGAACCTCTAGGGCTTGCGCGGGACCTCGGGCCCCACGGGTTGATCAGTGCATGAACATCCCGCCGTTCACATGCAGCGTTTCGCCGGTTATGTAGCCCGCCTCTTCGGAGGCCAGGAAGCCCACCGCCGCGGCGATTTCCTCCGGCGCGCCCAGGCGCCCCAGCGGGATCTGGCCCAGCAGTTGTTCCTTGGTCTCGTCTCCGAGTTCGCGGGTCATGTCGGTATCAATGAAACCCGGGGCCACGGTATTCACGGTGATGTTGCGGCTGCCGACCTCCCGCGCCAGCGAGCGGGCGAACCCTGCGAGTCCGGCCTTGGCGGCCGCATAGTTCGTCTGGCCGGCGTTTCCGGTGGAACCCACCACCGAGCCGACCAGGATGATACGCCCGCGGCGAAGCTTCATCATGCCCTTCAGCAGGCGCTGCGTCAGGCGCGCGGCGGCGGACAGGTTGGTGTTGATGATGGCATCCCACTCCTCGTCCTTCATCCGCATGAACAGGTTGTCGCGGGTGATGCCGGCGTTGTTCACCAGCACCTCCACCGGTCCTTCCTGCTCCTGGATGCTGGCGAGCCCAGCCGCGACCGAATCCGTGTCGGTCACATCCATGGCGATACCGCGTCCGTTCCATTCGGACAGCGCCTCGGTAATGCGTTGGGCACCGGATTCGCTGGTAGCGGTTCCCACGACCTGCAGGCCCTGCTCCGCCAGACGGCGCGCAATGGCCGCGCCAATACCGCGGCTGGCCCCGGTCACCAGAGCCACTCGTTTGTTATCGGACATCTTTCGCCTTCTTTATTTGGACTTGCTCGGACTCGAGTGTAGAGGGTCAGCCAGCCTTCAGTCGGCTCACGGTGGCGTTCAGCGTGTCACGATCGGCCACGTCGAACAGTTCCAGCCCGCGATCGATCCGTTTGGCCAGGCCGGTCAGCACGCGCCCGGGTCCGCATTCCACCTGTATCGCAGCACCCTGGCCGCGAAGCCCCTGGATGGTCTCCACCCAGCGTACCGGCCGGTAGAGCTGAGCGGCCAGATTGGCCCTGATCGCCTCCGCTGTCTCGGCAGGCGCCGCGGTTACATTTTGCCAAACGGGGATTTCCGGCGCCGCAAAGGTCGTCGTGTCGAGAACCGACTGCAGACGCTCGGCGGCCGGGCGCATCAGCGCGCAATGAGACGGCACGGACACGGGCAGCTTGAGCGCCCGCTTCGCCCCGGCGTCTTTCGCCGCACCGACCGCCCGGTCGACCGCTGCGGCCGCACCCGCGATCACTACCTGCCCGGGGGCATTCAGGTTGACGGCCTCAAGGACCTCGCCACTCGCGTTCGCCGCACACAGTTGCTCGACCGCGGCATCATCGAGACCGAGAATGGCAGCCATCGCGCCCTCGCCCTCGGGTACGGCGGCCTGCATGGCGCGGGCTCGTTCGGCTACCAGCCGCACTGCATCGGGGAAGCGCAGTACGCCCGCTGCGACCAGCGCGCTGTACTCGCCGAGGCTGTGGCCAGCCACCGCAACGGGACGCGCATCCGTCTGTTGCGTCAGCAGTCGCCAGGTGGCCACGCCGGCCGCGAGCATGACCGGCTGGGTCCATTCGGTCTGGTTCAGTTGTTCGACCGGGCCGTGCTGGCACAAGCTCCACAGGTCCGCATCCAGGCAGTCCGAGGCTTCCTGAAAGGTATCGCGTACGACCGCATGGTCGTCGCCCAGATCGGTGAGCATGCCGGTGGACTGGGAGCCCTGCCCCGGAAAGACTGCGGCCCAGGTAGTGGTCATTCGCTAATCGTCTCGCGCGTGAAAAAGCGGGCGTAGTGTAGGCCCTCGGGACAATGGCGGCAAACGGCCCCTCGTTCGTCGAAAACTTCACTCGCTTGGCGATCCGCAAGGGTCCCTATTGCGCCGGAAACCCCGTGTTGACTTGTGTTCGCGCGTGGCATCCGGATAATGTCGCCACCGAATTCAATACGCGAGGAACTGCATGGCGAAGGAAGACGAAATCGAGCTGGAAGGAACGGTGGTGGAGACCCTGCCGAATACGACGTTCCGTGTAGAGCTCGAAAACGGGCACACCATCACCGCCCATATCTCCGGCAAGATGCGCAAGCACTACATCCGCATCCTGCGTGGCGACAAGGTGATCGTGCAGATGACCCCCTACGACCTGAGCAAGGGCCGTATCGTCTACCGCAACAAGTAGTTCCGCGACAGGGCTGCATGCCCGCTCGCAAGATCCGAGCGCAATAATCCAAGGGGCCCACCCCCGAATGACGAAGCCCCGGCTGGACCGGGGCTTCGTGGTTTCTGAAGGCTGGGTTTCGTCTCAGGAGACCGCCGGCTCGCGAATATCGAGCTCAAGCCCGGACTCGCTCACCCGGACCACGACCTCGCCACCCTGCGCCAGACGCCCGAACAGCAACTCGTCGGCCAGCGGCTTCTTGATGTGCTCCTGTAGCGTGCGTGCCATCGGGCGCGCGCCCATCTTGACGTCGTAGCCATGCTCGGCCAGCCAGGCCCGGGCATCCGGTTCCACCGTCAGGTGCACCTTCTTCTCGTCCAACTGGGCCTGCAGCTGCGTCAGGAACTTGTCCACGACGTTCAGGATGGTCGCCTCGTCCAGCGGACCGAACTGGATGGTGGCATCCAGACGGTTACGGAACTCCGGCGTGAAGGTCCGCTTGATCGCCTCTATGGAATCGCTGGAGTGATCCTGCTGGGTAAAGCCCACGGACGGGCGGCTGGCCTGCTCCGCACCGGCATTCGTGGTCATCACCAGGATCACGTTGCGGAAGTCCACCTCGCGGCCATTGGCGTCCGTCAGCGTGCCGTGGTCCATCACCTGCAGCAGCACATTGAACACATCCGGATGAGCCTTCTCGATCTCGTCCAGCAGCAGCACCGAATGCGGATGCTTGAGGATCGCGTCGGTCAGCAGCCCGCCTTCGTCGTAGCCGACATAGCCGGGCGGCGCTCCGATCAGGCGCGAAACCGTATGGCGCTCCATGTATTCCGACATGTCGAAGCGCGCGAGGTGAATCCCCAGCTGCTGGGCAAGCTGACGCGTGACCTCGGTCTTCCCGACCCCGGTCGGCCCTGCGAACAGGAACGACCCGATCGGTTTGTCCATGTCGCCCAAACCGGAACGCGCCATCTTGATCGAGGTCGCGAGCGTCCCGATCGCCTCGTCCTGGCCGAAGACGGTCATCTTCAGGTTGCGTTCGAGGTTGCGCAGCGTCTCCTTGTCGGAGCTGGAGACCGATTTCGGCGGGATGCGCGCGATCTTGGCCACGATCGTCTCGATATCCTGCACGCCAATGGTCTTCTTGCGCTGACTCATCGGCAGTAGCTGCCGGCTGGCGCCGGCTTCGTCGATCAGGTCGATCGCCTTGTCCGGCAGGAACCGGTCGGTGATGTAGCGATCCGCCAGTTCCGCCGCGGCGCGCAGCGCCGGACGCGTGAAGCGAACATTGTGGTGTGCCTCGAAGCGAGACTTCAGCCCGCGCAGGATCTGCTCGGTCTCGTCCACGGTCGGCTCCGGGACTTCGATCTTCTGGAAGCGACGGGCCAGGGCGCGGTCCTTCTCGAAGATGCCGCGATATTCCTGATAGGTCGTCGAGCCGATGCACTTGAGTTCGCCCGAGGCGAGCATCGGCTTGATCAGGTTGGAGGCGTCCATCACGCCGCCGGAGGCGGCACCCGCACCGATAATGGTGTGGATCTCGTCGATGAACAGCACCGCGCCGGGTTCCTTCTTCAGTTGCGCCAGCACACCCTTCAGACGCTTCTCGAAGTCACCGCGATACTTGGTGCCCGCGACCAGCGCACCCAGGTCGAGGGCGTAGACGGTTGCGGACTCGATCGCCTCGGGCACCTGCTCGTCGACGATGCGCCGCGCCAGGCCTTCGGCGATCGCGGTCTTGCCGACTCCGGCCTCGCCCACCAGCAACGGGTTGTTCTTGCGCCGACGGCACAGGATCTGGATGGTCCGCTCGATCTCGTGGTCGCGCCCGATCAGCGGGTCGATCTCGTCCTTGCTCGCCTTCGCGTTGAGATTGGTCGCGTACAGCTGCAGGGCGTTGGTTTTTTCTTCCCGCTCGCCCTCGACCGGCTCTGGCTGTGGTTCGTTCGGGTTCTGCTGCCCCCCCAGTTCGTCTTCCCCGACCTTGGAGATGCCGTGGGAGATGAAATTCACGACGTCCAGGCGGCTGATGTTCTGCTGCCCGAGTACGTAGAGGGCCTGGCTGTCCTGTTCGCCGAACAGGGCGACCAGCACGTTCGCTCCGGAGACCTCCTTGCGGCCGCTGGACTGCACATGGAACACCGCTCTTTGCAGGACCCGCTGGAATCCCAGTGTCGGCTGCGTCTCGCGCGAGTCATTCGGCGGGATGCGCGGGGTGTTCTCGTCGATGTACACCTCGAGCTCATCGCGGATGCGGTCGAGATCGCCCCCACAGGCGCGCAACACCGTCGCGGCACTGGGGTTCTGCGCCAGCGCCATCAGGAGGTGCTCCACGGTCACGAACTCGTGGCGCTTCTCCCGCGCTTCCTTGAAGACCATGTTCAGGCTGAATTCGAGTTCCTTGTCGAGCATGGGAGTCAGACCTCCTCCATCGAGCAAAGCAGTGGATGCTGGTGGCTACGGGCGTAATCGTTCACCTGTGCCACCTTCGTCTCGGCCACATCCCGGGTATAGATGCCGCATACTCCTTTGCCGCGTGTATGCACGTGCAGCATCACCTGGGTGGCCTTTTCGCGATCCATACTGAAGAAGGTCTCCAGCACCTCGACCACGAACTCCATGGGCGTAAAGTCGTCGTTGAGCAGCACCACCTTGTACTGCCGCGGTGGCTTGAGCTCCGGCCTCGATTCTTCGACGGCGGTATTGCTGTCGTGATCGGGGATCTGGGGCTTTTTCTCACTCATCGGTCGAACTCACGCTTTCAGCGGTTGGTCATGCCAGTTCGGCCATCCAGGGAAACAATGATCCAGTGTCTCCCTGGTTCCTTAGGCCATGTTCATGGTCGTTCGGTTCCGGGCTCGGGCCAAGTGCCCGCACCCTGTGTCATTACATGTGCTTGATCAGGGCCTCGCCAAAGGCCGAGCAGCTCACCGGTTCGACGTTGTCCATCAACCGGGCGAAGTCATAGGTCACCTCGCCCGCGCTGATCGCGCCGCCCATGCCCTTCACCACAAGATCGGCGGCCTCGGACCAGCCCAGGTGGCGCAGCATCATCTCGGCCGACAGGATCAGCGAGCCCGGATTGACCTTGTCCTGACCGGCATACTTCGGGGCGGTCCCGTGGGTCGCCTCGAACATCGCCGTGGTATCGGACAGGTTGGCGCCCGGCGCGATCCCGATACCCCCGACCTGAGCAGCCAGCGCATCGGAGATGTAGTCGCCGTTCAGGTTCAGCGTGGCAATCACCGAGTAATCCTCCGGCCGCAACAGGATCTGCTGCAGGAAGGCATCCGCGATCACATCCTTGATCACGATGTCGCGGCCAGTCTTCGGGTTCTTGAAGGTCTGCCACGGTCCACCGTCCAGATCCTTCGCACCAAATTCCTCGCGCGCCAGCTCGTAGCCCCAGGCCTTGAACGAGCCCTCGGTGAATTTCATGATGTTGCCCTTGTGCACCAGCGTCACCGAGGGGCGGTCGTTGTCGATCGCGTACTCGATGGCCTTGCGCACCAGGCGCTTCGTGCCCTCGCTGGAGACCGGCTTCACGCCGATGCCGGCGGTATCCGGGAAGCGGATCTGGGTCACGCCCATCTCGTTTTGCAGAAAGTCGATGACCTTCTTCACCTCCGGCGTACCCGATTCGAATTCGATGCCGGCGTAGATGTCCTCCGAGTTCTCGCGGAAGATCACCATGTCGGTTTTTTCCGGTTCCTTCAGCGGGCTCGGCGTGCCGTCGTAGTAGCGCACCGGGCGCAGGCAGACGAACAGGTCCAGCTTCTGGCGCAGCGCGACATTCAGGGATCGGAAACCGCCCCCTACCGGGGTTGTCAGTGGACCCTTGATGGACACGCGATAGTCCTTGACCGCCTCCAGGGTTTCATCCGGCAGCCCGGAGTTATCGTCATAGACCTGCGTGGCCTTCTCGCCCGCATAGACCTCCATCCATTCGATCGCCTTCTGGCCGCCGTAGGCCTTCTCCACCGCCGCATCGGTCACCCGGCGCATCACCGGCGTGATGTCCACACCGATCCCGTCCCCCTCGATATAGGGGATGACCGGGCGCTCCGGCACCACCAACTTGCCCTGCTCGTCGACGGTGATGCGTTCGCCCTTTTCCGGGACCTGAATGTGCTGGTAGGCCATGCAAACTCCTTGTGCGCAAGAATTGAAATCGCTCTCCGTGATTATACATACCCATCCGCCCCCGCCGAGGGGAGCCTGGTCTCGAGAACACCTGCCCGACGGGCCGCTGCGTTATCATTCGCGGCATGTCCGAACGCCTGCCCTGCCATATCACCGTCGCCGCCGTCATCGAGCGAGACGGGCGCTTCCTGTTTGTCGAGGAAACCGATGACGGACGCCATGTGCTGAACCAGCCGGCCGGCCATCTCGACGCCGAGGAAGACCTGGTCGAAGCGGTGATCCGCGAGGTCCGCGAGGAGACCTGTCTGGACTTCCAGCCGGAGGCCCTGCTTGGCTGCGACCTGCTCGCGCTTGCCAATGGCGCGGTGACGCTGCGTGTCGCGTTCTGCGGCACGGCCAGCGAGCCGGCTCAATCCCCGAGCCGAGATCCTGCCATCCATGCGCTCCACTGGCTGACGCCGGACGAGGCGCGTCGCGGCTGGCCCCTGCGCAGCCCGCTGGTCCTGCGCACCATTCGCCGCTATCAGGATGGCATGCGCCTGCCGCTCGCGGCGGCCGGCTCACTGGTTCATGCGGAGGGGCCGTGAGCGGTGCCGAGCGGGTCATCGTGGGCCTGTCGGGCGGGGTGGACTCGGCCGTGGCGGCCAGCCGCCTGCTGGAGGCCGGCTATCGCGTGGAAGGTCTGTTCATGAAGAACTGGGAGGATGACGACGACGCGGAATACTGTGCTGCCGAGGCCGACTACGAGATGGCCCGCGAGGTCGCGGACTGTCTCGAGATTCCGCTGCACAAAGCGAACTTTGCCGAGGACTATCGCCAGCGGGTGTTTCGCCACTTCCTGCACGAATACGAGGCTGGTCGGACGCCGAATCCGGACATCCTGTGCAACCGCGAGATCAAGTTCCGCTCGTTCCTCGATCACGCCCGCCAGCTGGGCGCGCAATGGATTGCCACCGGCCATTACGCCCGTGTGCGCCACCTCCCCGGCCACAGCGAGCTGTGCATGGCGGCGGATGCCAACAAGGATCAGACCTATTTCCTGCACACCCTGACGCAGGAGCAGCTGCGCCCCGCGCTGTTCCCGCTGGGGGGCATCCCCAAGGACCAGGTGCGTGCGCGTGCCCGCGAACTGGGCCTGCCCAACCACGCCCGCAAGGACTCCACCGGCATCTGCTTCATCGGAGAGCGCCGCTTCCGCGATTTCCTGGCGCAATATCTGCGGGCGCCGGAGGGGGAGATGTGCACACCCGAAGGTCAGGTCGTGGGGCACCACCAGGGCCTGATGTTCTACACCCTGGGCCAGCGCCAGGGACTCGGGATCGGCGGGATCGACGGGTTTCCCGAGGCCCCCTGGTATGTGGTGGACAAGGATCTGGCGAGCAATCGGCTTGTCGTCGCGCAGGATCCGCAGCATCCGCTGCTGATGAGCCCCGCGATCGAGACGGAAACCGCGCACTGGATTCACCGCCCGCCCGAGCCGGGACAGTCACTCATGGCGCGTCTGCGTCATCGCCAGCCCTTGCAACCGTGCCGGCTGGAATCCGTCGATGGAGGCCGGGTACGCGTTCGCTTCGAGGCCCCTCAGCGTGCAGCCACACCCGGCCAGTCGGTCGTTTTTTATGACGGCGACGTCTGTTTGGGCGGGGCCGTGATTGCCAGCCGCCGCACACTGGCCGATGAGCCAGAAGCCCCGGTTCCGGTATAGTAGGCGCGTTTCACGCATCCACCCACTCACGCCTGTTCCGGGAGCCCTCCGGCTTGGACCGTAACGACCATAACCGCACGTTGGCGCTGGCCGCCCTTTTCCAATGCGCCAGCCTGGTCAAGGACCTGGCCTGGCGCGGCAGCTGCGACGAATACGAATTCGAGATCCTGATCAACAGCCTGTTCACGTTCGAGGCGGAGACGCCCGAGGATGTTTACCGCGGGGCGAGCAGCCTGCGCCCGGGTCTGGAGCGCGTGCAGAGCCAGCTGCAAAATGGCGGCAAGCCACCGGATATGGAAATCACCCGTTACGCGGTCGGCCTGATCTTTCTGGAACGCAAGCTGCAAAAACGTCCGGACATGCTGCAAAAGCTGGGCGACGGGCTGCAGGGTGCCCAGCGGCAGGTGGATTATTTCACCATCACGCACGAGAGCGTGATCGCCCGCCTGGCCGAGATCTACAAGGAGACCATCTCGGAACTGGGCCCCCGTATCGTCGTCCAGGGCGAACAGAATCATCTTTCCAATCCCGAGATCGCCGCGCGCGTGCGCGCCCTGCTGCTGGCCGGCATCCGTGCCGCCGTGCTCTGGCGCCAGGCGGGCGGGTCTCGCTGGAAACTCCTTCTGGGCCGCAAGCGACTGATTCGCGAAGCGGACCACATCCTTCAACGACTGAACACCTGACAGCGGATAGCGCATCATGAGCCACGCAGAACCGAAAAAGACCGAAAACCTCTCTGCCGGCGGCCGCGAGTGCCGTTACGTGCCGATCACCGATGACCCGCGCGCCCGGGACCTGCCCTACGCGCTGAAGATACTGCTTGAGAACCTGATGCGCTTCGAGGACGAGCGCACGGTCAAGCGCGCCGACATCGAGGCCCTGCTGGACTGGGATCCGAAGGCCGAGCCTTCCCAGGAGATCGCTTTCCGGCCCGCCCGCGTACTGCTGCAGGACTTTACCGGCGTGCCCGCGGTCGTCGATCTGGCGGCGATGCGCGACGCAATGGAGGCGCTCGGCGGCGATCCCAGGAAAATCACGCCTTTGCAGCCAGCCGAACTGGTGATCGACCACTCGGTCCAGGTCGACGAGTACGGCAATGCGAATGCGATGAACCTGAACGCAGAGCTGGAATACTCGCGCAACCGCGAGCGCTACAGCTTCCTGAAGTGGGGCCAGCAGGCGTTCGATACCTTCAAGGTCGTCCCGCCGGATACCGGCATCGTGCACCAGGTCAACCTTGAACACCTGGCGCGCACCGTGTTCGTCGAGGACCGCGAAGACGGTTCCTGCCTCGCCTACCCCGACACCCTGGTTGGCACCGACTCTCACACCACCATGATCAACGGCTTGGGCGTGCTGGGCTGGGGGGTCGGTGGCATCGAGGCCGAGGCCGCGATGCTCGGCCAGCCGATCTCCATGCTGATCCCGCAGGTGGTGGGCTTCCGCCTGACCGGCCGACTGGCCGAGGGGGCCACGGCGACCGACCTCGTGCTGGTGATCGTCGAGATGCTGCGCAAGAAGGGTGTGGTCGGGAAGTTCGTCGAGTTTTTCGGCGACGGCCTGGCCGATCTGCCGCTGGCGGACCGCGCCACCATCGCCAACATGGCACCGGAATACGGCGCGACCTGCGGCATCTTCCCGATCGACGACGAGACCCTCGAGTACCTTCGCCTGACCGGCCGCGAGGCGGGCCATATCGAGTTCATCGAGGCCTACGCCAGGGCCCAGGGCTTGTGGCGCGACGACAATGCCCCGGTGGCCCGCTACACCGACATGCTGGAACTCGACCTTTCCACCGTGGAGCCGAGCCTGGCCGGGCCCAAGCGCCCGCAGGATCGCATTGCACTGAGCATGGCCGGAGCCGAGATCAGCCGTCACCTGGATACGATGCTCAAGGAACGCGTCAGCGGCGCGGACGAACCGGAGGAGGCCGAGCGCTTCGCTGCTGAAGGCGGGCATACCGCAGTCGGCGTTGAGCATCAGGCGGAAGAGCCACGTCACACGGCTATCGAGATGAATGGTGAGGCGTTCACTCTGGACCACGGCGATATCGTGATCGCGGCTATCACCTCCTGCACCAACACCTCGAACCCGTCGGTCATGCTGGGCGCCGGCCTGGTCGCCCGGAAGGCGCGCGAACGCGGCCTCCAGGTCAAGCCCTGGGTCAAGACTTCGCTGGCTCCCGGTTCGAGGGTGGTAACCGACTATCTGCAAAAGTCCGGACTGCTTGAGGACCTCGAGGCGCTCGGCTTCCACGTGGTCGGTTATGGCTGCACCACCTGTATCGGCAACTCCGGGCCCCTGCCCGAGCCGATCAGCGAGGCCATCATCAAGGATGACCTGATCGTCAGCTCGGTGCTCTCCGGTAACCGCAACTTCGAGGGGCGAATCCATTCGGAGGTGCAGATGAACTTTCTTGCCTCGCCGCCGCTGGTGGTCGCGTATGCGCTGGCCGGGCGCAGCACGCTGGATCTGTACAACGACCCGATTGGCGAGGACACACAGGGGAATCCCGTGTTCCTGAAAGATGTCTGGCCGACGACTGACGAGGTTAACGAGGCCGTGCAGGCGAATGTCGATGCCCAGAGCTTCACGACCGCCTACGGCGACCTGTACACCGGGGAGGATCGCTGGCGCAATCTTGAGGCCCCCACCGGGGACCGCTTCGAGTGGCAGGACGACTCCACCTACGTGCGCAACCCGCCCTACTTCGAAGGCATGGGCATGACGCCCAAGGCGGTAACCGATATCGATGGCGCCCGGGTACTGGCGCTGCTGGGCGACTCGGTGACCACCGACCACATCTCCCCTGCCGGCTCCATTGCCAAGGACAGCCCGGCCGGACGTTACCTGGAGGAACAGGGTGTGAAGCCCGCCGACTTCAACTCCTATGGCTCGCGGCGGGGCAACCACGAAGTGATGATGCGCGGGACCTTCGCCAACGTGCGCCTGCGCAACCTGCTGGCCCCCGGCACCCAGGGCGGCGTCACGGTCCACCTGCCGGATAGCGAACAGATGTCCATCTATGACGCAGCCATGCAGTACAAGGAAGAAGACACGCCCCTGATCGTGATCGCCGGGCAGGAGTATGGCACCGGCTCCTCGCGTGACTGGGCGGCCAAGGGCACGCTACTGCTCGGGGTGAAGGCCGTGATTGTCGAGAGCTTCGAGCGCATCCACCGTTCCAACTTGGTGGGCATGGGTGTCCTGCCGCTACAGTTCCTGCCGGGCGACAATGCGGCCAGCCTGGGGCTGACGGGTCGCGAGACGTTCTCGATCACCGGTGTGAACAACGGCGAGGCCCGCGAGGCCACCGTCACCGCCGTGGCCGATGATGGAGAACGCACGACCTTCAACGTCCGTGTGCGCCTGGATACCCCGCAGGAAATCGACTACTACCGCCACGGGGGCATCCTGCCGTATGTGTTGCGCCAACTAGCACAATGAGACTAAGGTCACAGCATGATGCGGCGGGTACCCATAGAGGACGTGAGGTCCGGCCATACCCTGGCCACAGCGGTCCATGACCGTTCCGGGCGTCTTCTGATCCCCGCCGGCATGGTCCTCCAGGAAAAGCAGATTCGCGTCTTGCTGTCCTGGGGTATCAAGGCCGTCGAGGTGCTCGACGAGGGTGCCGACAACGCATCCTTATCGGCCCCTCAGGAGGCTGTCGAGATCCCCGCAGTCGAGCCCTCGCCCGAGATGGAGGCCCGTGCCGACGAGATTCTCGCCGAGCGGTTCCAGCACTGTTCGGTAGAAGACCACCCCATGGCCGGTATCTACCGTCTGGCGCGGCGCGCTCTCCTTGATGATCTGTGTCGCTACTCGCCGAAACGACGGAGCGAGCAGGCATGACCGTCGACGAATTCCTCGCCGAAGACGGTTCCCTGTGCAGCTTCTCCGGTAGCTACAACACAATCTTTACGCGCCTGAGCGATCCAACGGCCAATGTCGCGGCGATCACCGAAGCCGTGGAGCTGGACCCAACGATTGCCGCCAAGACGCTGAAGGTGGCGAATTCCTCTCTGTATGGCTTTCCGGAGCCGATCGACACCCTCCACCGGGCGGTCTCGATCATCGGCCTGCAGCAGATGCGCCAGATTGTGATGTCCACTGTCGTGATCGAGCATTTTCGCGGCGTACCGGTGATCGGCGTGGACATGGAGTCGTTCTGGCGCCACAGCCTCGCCGTCGGGGTACTGAGCCGCTCGATTGCACGGTTTCGGCGCGAAGCTAATATCGAACGGCTCTACCTGTACGGAATCATGCATGACCTTGGGCGCCTGTTGATGTTTCTTCACCTGGCCAGTCGCACCGAGGAATTGATCAACATCCGCGAGCGGGAACGCATGCTGCTGTTTGAAGCGGAGACAGAGTTTCTCGGCTTCGATCACGCTGACATCGGCGCGGAACTGCTGGAAAGCTGGAGCATGTCGCCGGCACAGGTGGAAGCCACGCGATACCACCATGCACCGACTGAGGCAAAGGCCTTCCCTGTCGAAACCGCGATCGTCCATGTGGCCGACAGCATCGCAAATGCCCTGCGACTGGGGTCGTCAGGTGAACGCTTCGTGCCTCCCGTGGAAGCGGAGACCTTCGAGCGGGTCGGTCTCGAGATGGAGACCTATGAGGCCGTAATCGGTGATGCCCGAAAGCAGCTAGGACAGATGCAGGCGATTCTGCTGGACTGACGAGGGACCGATGAGCGCACGGAAGCAGGTACAGGACGACCCGGCATGAGCCCTTCCTACAAAACGCCCGAAGAGGTCAATGCGCTGCACGAGCGTATCCGTTTCCTCGAAGAAGCGCTGGAGGCCAATGCCTACGCGATGGACGTGCTCGCCTCGACCACGGCGATCTTTGGTGATACCGACCGCAACCGCAGCCCGGAGCTGATTATCCAGAGCAGCCTGGAGTCCATCCGGCGGCTGCTTCCCGCCCGCGACATGGCCGTCTACATCCTTGACGGAGAGTCGTCGTTCGATCTGGCCTACCAGCAGTATCCCCAGGATGACGCCTACGATCTCGCGGATGCGGTCGAAGATCTGATCCAGGAAGGCACCTTCTCCTGGGCGCTGCACCAGAATCATCCCGTTTGTTTGCCGTCGCGCTTCGAGGGCGAAAGCCTGTTGCTTCACGTAATTTCGACTCGAACCCGAATACGCGGCATGTTCGCCGCACGCTTTCGCCAGAATGAACTTCAGCGCCACGAGATGACCCTCTCGACCCTGACCATGGTGCTGTTCAACACCGCCTATGCCCTAGAGAGCGCGGATCTGTTCCAAATGATGGAACGGCGCCAGAAAGCCCTGCAGCGAATTACCGAACACCAGTCGCGCGAGCTTCTGCATCACCAGTCGCACGACTCCCTGACCAACCTTCCCAACCGGATGTTGTTCAGCGACCGCCTCTCTCAGGCCATTGAGCGGCACAAGGGTACGGATCACCACATTGCTTTGATTCTGCTGGACCTGGACAACTTCAAACGCCTGAACGATTCCCTGGGGCATCGCGCGGGAGACGAACTGATCCGCAAGGTTGCACAGGATCTGGGCAGGCTTCTCGAACGTGGCCGTGATCGGTCGGGTCGTCCCCTGCGCACAACCCTTTCGCGGCTCGGGGGCGACGAATTCGGGATCCTGGTCGAGGATTTGCAGGGCCTGGAAGGCTGTGTCCGGCTGGTCACAGACGTTGTACGCACCACCGCGGTGGAACGCACGGTCTTCGACCGCCCCGTCGTGACCAGCGCTTCCTGCGGGATTGCCGTATTCCCCTACGACGGGGACAACGCCGATCTCTTGTTGAGTAACGCCGATGCCGCCATGTACGAAGCGAAGCAGCGTGGTCGCAACGGCTTTCGCTTTTACACACAGGACCTGAACTCTCGTACTTTCCGGCATTTCGAGCTGGAAAAGGAACTGGGTACCGCGATCGAGCAGGAACAACTGGTTGTGCATTATCAGCCAAAGGTTGACTTGCATACCGGTGACATCCTGGGTGCGGAGGCCCTCATTCGCTGGCAGCATCCCAAGCTCGGCCTCCTGCCCCCCAGTCATTTCATCGAGCTCGCGGAAGACATGACGCTGATCGAGGAAATCGGCGAATGGGTCCTTCGCCGGGTCTGCCGTGACCTGAAGACCCTGCCCTCTCCAGGCGAGGACTGCGCCTTGCGGCTCGCGGTGAATGTCTCGGCGCGACAACTTCGGCAACCCGATCTGGCGGGCGACTTTCACGCCATTCTCCAGGCTGCCCGTGTGGCCCCCGAGTGCATCGAGCTGGAGTTGACCGAAACCACCATCATGGATGATCCCAAAGGAGCGGCCCGGATGTTCGAGCGCTTGCGCGAGATTGGCATGCGGCTGGCGGTGGACGACTTCGGGACGGGCCATGCGTCGCTCATTCAGCTCAAGAAACTGCCGGCGGATACGCTCAAGATTGACCGGTCCTTTGTCCAGGACCTAGAGCGCAGCGAAAGCGACGCGAAGATTGTCAAGGCTATTGTGAAGATGGCCCAGACCCTGGGACTGAACATCATCGCAGAGGGCGTTGAAACCAAACGCCAGGCCGAGATCCTGCGTGAGTTCGGTTGCAACGAGGCGCAGGGCTATTTCTTTGCGCGTCCCATGGCCTTTAACGACTTCCGCGCCCTGTTGCAGGACCGCGCCCGCCTACCCCGGACCGGATAGGCCTCAGCCGCTTCTGTTCTCCGGGCGAGTAAGTCTCGCCGGATCCAGTAGCACTTTCAGGCGCTCGCGCGGGATATCCGTGTGCTCCTCCGCCACATCCAGGATCGGCCGTCCCGAAGCGTAGGCCTCCTTGGCAATACGGGCACCGGCCTCGTAGCCAATCTCGGCATTCAGGGCGGTCACCAGGATCGGATTGCGATCCAACGCGGCGCGCAGGTTGTCCTCGTTCACGGTAAAGCCCGCGATCGCCCTATCCGCCAGGTGTGTCGAGGCCCGGGCCAGCAGGCCGCACTGGGTCAGGAGGTTGTCGGCAATCAGCGGGAGTCCCACGTTCAGCTGAAAATTGCCCCCGGCGCCCGCGGCGGCAATTGCCGCGTCAAGACCGAGCACCTGCTGGGAGGCCATGATGACCGCCTCCGGGATCACCGGATTCACCTTGCCCGGCATGATCGAGCTGCCGGGTTGCAGGGCCGGCAGGGCGATTTCGCCCAACCCCGCCAGCGGGCCGGAATTCATCCAGCGCAGGTCGTTCGCGATCTTGATAAGCCCCACGGCAACGGTCCGCAATTGGCCCGAGAGCTCCACCGCGCTGTCCTGACTGGCCAGTGCCGCAAAGCCATTGCCCTCATGCACAAACGACAATCCGGTTCGCTCGGCCAGACGGCCCGCCACACGCTCGCCGAATCCCGGGGGTGCATTGATACCGGTGCCCACCGCAGTAGCGCCGATGGCCAGACGCTGAATTCGCACGCGGGTATGTTCCAGGCGATTCACGTCCAGCTCCAGTTGGCGGCGCCAGCCAGAGAGTTCTTGCCCCAGGGTCACGGGCATTGCATCCATCAGGTGTGTGCGCCCGGTCTTGACCAGTGCCCCCACCTCGCGCTCGCGCCGAGCGATTGTCGCAATCAGGTGGCGCAGCGCAGGCACCAGTTCCTGTTCCAGTTCCAGCGCCGTCGAGACATGCAAGGCGGTCGGGATCACGTCGTTGGAGCTCTGCGAGCGATTGACATGATCGTTCGGATGGACCGGTTCCCCACTACCCGATGCAATGTGCGCGAGCACCTCGTTCATGTTCATGTTGGTACTGGTACCCGAGCCCGTCTGATAGACGTCGACCGGGAAGGCATCCGCATGCTCGCCCCCAGCGATCGCCTCGGCCGCTGCCACAATCGCGTTCGCCACGGCGTCCGGGAGCTGCCCCAGCTCCTGGTTGGCCTCCGCACAGGCCGCCTTGGTCAGCGCGAGCGCCCGAATGAATGCATGAGGCATGGGTCGACCGGCGATCTGGAAGTTGTCGATGGCGCGCTGGGTCTGGGCACCCCAGAGGGCATCCCTGGGGACTTCCACCGGTCCGAGGCTATCCTGCTCCTGGCGGGTCGGGGACTTCGACATGCACTCCTCCAAATGATCGGGCGTAGCTTTGTATTATACTGCGCCGCGTCAATCGACCGTCCGCAGGACACATGACCCACGCTCCCTGACGGACCCATCCATTCCGACTCGAGTGCACCATGTCCCTGAGCCCCCTGTCCGCGATCAGTCCCGTCGATGGCCGCTACGCCCGGCACACCCGCGACCTGGCCCCCTATTTTTCCGAGCAGGGCCTGATGCAGGCCCGGGTGCGGGTGGAGATTGCCTGGCTCAAGGCGCTGGCCGCCGAGCCTGCCATCCCCGAGGTCCCGCCGTTGACCGCCGAAGCGGACGCCTTCCTGGACGAGATCGCCATGGACTTCGACGAGGTCGCCGGCGCCCGGGTGAAGGAGATAGAGGCCAAGACCAATCACGACGTCAAGGCCATCGAGTACTACATCAAGGAGCAGATGCGCGGCCGGTCCGATCTGCAAAGCCAGATCGAATTTGTGCACTTCGCCTGCACCTCCGAGGACATCAACAACCTCGCCTATGGAGTGATGGTCCGGGAGGCGCGCAATCATGTGTTGCTGCCGGCGGTTGATGCCGTGCTGGAGCCGCTGCGCGAGCTGGCACAGCGCTTCGCCGATCAGCCCCTGCTGGCCCGCACCCACGGACAACCAGCCTCGCCTACGACCATGGGCAAGGAGCTGGCCAACGTGGTCCATCGTCTGGATCGGCAGCGCGCCACGATCGCTGCGAACGAGTGCCTGGGCAAGATCAACGGTGCAGTGGGCAACTTCAATGCCCACTACGCGGCTTACCCGGAGGTGGACTGGCCGTCGCTCTCGCGGCGCATGGTGGAGAGCCTCGGGCTGGTCCCCAATACCCACACCACGCAGATCGAGCCGCACGACTTCCTGGCCGAGCTGTTTCACGCCTTCATGCGTCTGAATACGATCCTGCTGGATGCCTCGCGCGACATCTGGGGCTATATCTCGCTGGGCTATTTCAAGCAGAAGGTCGTGGCCGGCGAGGTGGGGTCCTCGACCATGCCGCACAAGGTCAATCCGATCGATTTCGAGAATGCCGAGGGCAACCTCGGGCTCGCCAATGCCGTGTTCGACCATCTGGCGAGCAAGCTCCCGATTTCGCGCTTTCAGCGTGACCTGACGGACTCGACCGTGCTGCGCAACATTGGGATGGGCTTCGCCTGGTCGCTGATCGCCTACAAGGCCTTCCAGCGCGGTCTGGGCAAGCTGGAGATCGAACCCGGCCGGCTGGACGAGGATCTCGACCAGAACTGGGAGGTATTGGGCGAGGCGGTGCAGACCGTAATGCGCCGCTACGGGATCGATTCTCCGTACGAGAAGCTGAAGGCCCTGACCCGCGGCCAGCGCATCACGCCGCAGGCGCTGGCCGAGTTCATCGATGGCCTGGAGATCCCGGACGAGGCGAAACAGCGCCTGCGCGAGTTGACCCCGGACCGCTACACGGGGATCGCCAGCCAGCTGGCGCGCGACGAATAAAGCGTGCCCGCCCCCGACCCGAACCAGGGCCTGGAGTTGCTGGGCGGGCTCTCACCGGCGGAGTTCCTCCGGGACTACTGGCAACAAAAGCCGCTGCTGGTACGCGGCGCGGTATCGGGCTTCGCCAACCCCATCGAGCCCGACGACCTGGCCGGCCTCGCCTGCGATCCGGATGCGAGCGCCCGGCTCGTACTCGGCGACACCGACCACGCGGACTGGGCAGTCGAGTACGGCCCGTTCGATGAAGATCGCTTCGTGTCTCTGCCCGATCGCGCCTGGACTCTCCTGGTTAGCGACGTCGAGCGCTTCTGGCCCGAGGGGTGGGACTTCCTGGCCCGGTTCGACTTTGTCCCCCGCTGGCGCCGCGACGATCTGATGATTTCCTACGCGGCACCCGGGGGCTCGGTCGGGCCCCATGTCGATGCCTACGATGTCTTTCTGTTCCAGGCGGACGGACGCCGGCGCTGGCAGATCCAGTCACCACCGGGGGCTCTGGAATGCCACGACGATCTGCCGCTGGCGATCCTGCGCGATTTCGAGCCAAGCGAGAGCTGGGATCTTGAGCCTGGTGACCTGCTCTACCTGCCGCCCAACCTGCCCCACTACGGCCTGTCACTGGATGACCAGTGCATGACCTGGTCGGTCGGCTTTCGTGCCCCGACCCACCTCGATCTGCTGACCGGGTTCCTGGAGGAGCGCGCCAACCGGGTCGGCGAGAAGGCCCGATACAGCGATCCTCAGCGCCCGGCGCCTGCCTACGCCAGTGAACTGCCGTCGCACGACCGCACTCAACTGCGTGTCATTCTGCGCGAGATGCTCGCCGCCGATGACACGGAGCTGGATGCCTTCCTGGGGCGCTTCCTGAGCCGTCCCGCAGGGAACGTCGAGCTGCACCCTGATGATCCCGGTTTCGCCAGCGGGGTATGCCGCATTCACCCGGGGATTCGCCGCCACTGGCTGGAGGCGCCCGCAGGACCGGTCCTCTGCGTTGCCGGACACAGTTACCCCGCCTGCAATCTGTCGCCAGAGGATCTGGAGCGGCTGTGCACGGCGGAGACCCTCGACCCGCGGCAATGGGATGCGCAATGGCCGGCGGTCCGGGAGATGTGCCGTGACGGCCTGGAAGAAGGCTGGCTGGAGCCCGCGGATCGATAGCTGGGGCGGGACCTGCTCAGGCAGCGGTGCGCCGACAGGGCTCGGCCGCCCGCTCGATCAGTTCCGGTCCGGCATCCGGCCGGTGGGCGCCTTCGGTGAGGATGCGGCGCCACTGACGCGCACCCGGCTCGCCATGGAACAGGCCCAGAATATGCCGGGTCAGTCGGGCCAGGGGGGTGCCGTCAGATCGCATGCGCTCGGCAAGGGTCAGGAGACCCTGCATGACCGCCTCCCGGGTCACAGGGGCTTCAGGGTCGGAAAAATACAGCCGGTCGACCTCCGTCAGTACCCACGGCTGGTGATAAGCGGTGCGGCCCAACATTACGCCATCCAGATGCTCCAGATGGGCGTGCGCACCGCGTAGATCGTTCAAGCCTCCATTCAACACGATGGTCAGATCCGGGAATTCGGCCTTCAGGCGATAGACGCGCTCGTAGTCCAGCGGGGGCACGTCGCGGTTGTCCTTGGGGCTCAGGCCCTGCAGCCAGGCCTTGCGGGCATGCACGATAAAGTGTCGCGCACCCGCGTCCGCCACCTGCCGGACAAACCCCTGCAGATCGGCCTCGGAGTCCTGGTCGTCGATCCCGATACGGTGCTTGACCGTAATCGGCACCGATACGACCCGCTGCATGGCCTGGACACATTCCGCCACGAGCTCCGGCCGTGCCATCAGGCAGGCCCCGAAGCTCCCCGACTGCACCCGATCGGAGGGACAGCCGACGTTGAGGTTGATCTCGTCAAAGCCCTGATCCTCGGCGATCCGAGCCGCGTAGGCCAGGGTCGAAGGATCCGATCCGCCCAGTTGCAGCGCGAGCGGGTGTTCCTGCGGCGAAAAGCCCAGCAGACGGGTGCGGTCACCGTGCAGCACTGCGTTGGCGTGTACCATCTCGGTGTACAACAGCGCACGGGTCGTCAACAGACGGTGAAACTGGCGACACCAGGTGTCCGTCCAGTCCATCATCGGTGCCACCGAGAAGCGAGGATCGGGTGCAGGTCGCGGGGCGTTCATCGCGACCCCGTCGTCACGCGCTCACAGCGTGTGCGCAACATCAATGGAGCAGGGAAATCGAACATGTCGGAAGATGCGAAGCCGGAAACCTTTCTTGATAGTGTCTCACACATGGTCGACCGGGCCATGCGCTATCTGGAACTCCCCCAGGGCGCATGCGATGCGATCAAGCAGTGCGATTCGGTGGTCCAGGTCAGTTTTCCGATCCGCTTCCCCGATCGCCTCGAGGTCTTTACCGGCTGGCGTGCCGTGCACTCCTCCCATCGCCTTCCGGTCAAGGGCGGGCTGCGATTCTCCCCCAGCATGGATCAGGAGCATGCCGAGGCCCTGGCCGCCCTGATGACCTACAAGTGCGCGATTGTGGACATCCCGTTCGGGGGTTCCAAAGGGGGCTTGAGAATCGACCCGCGTCGGTACGACGAGTGGGAGATGGAGCGGATCACCCGCCGCTTTGCCCACGAATTGATCCAGCGTGACTACATCAGCCCCGCACAGAACGTTCCAGCCCCCGATGTTGGCACGTCGCAGCGCGAGATGGCCTGGATCATGGAAACCTACCGCGAGCGCCACCCGGAGGACATCAATCATATTGCGGCCGTGACCGGAAAACCCGTCGAGATGGGCGGTATGCGCGGGCGCCTGGAAGCGACGGGCCGTGGCGTGCAGTACGCCCTCCAGGCCTTTTTCCGCGAGAGCAACGCGGCACGGGATGCCGGGCTGGAAGGTGGTTTGGGCGATCAGCGCATCATCATCCAGGGCTTCGGTAATGTCGGCTACTACGCCGCCCATTTCCTTCAGCAGGACGACCATGCCCGTATCGTCGGGATCATCAAGAGTGACGGCGGCGTCTACTGCAAGGATGGTCTGGACGTCGAAGCGCTTCACGACTATGTGCGCCGGACCGGAACGATGGAAGGCTTTCCCGGGGTCGAGTTCGAGCGCAATGGCGATCGAATTCTCGAGAAGGAGTGCGACATCCTGATCCCGGCCGCCCTTGAGGGCGCGATTCACCGTCATAATGCCGAACGCATCCAGGCACGGGTGATCGCCGAGGCCGCCAATGGTCCGTGTACCTTTGAGGCCGATCAGATCCTCCAGGAGCGCGGCGTGACCATCCTGCCGGATGTCTATGTCAATGCCGGCGGGGTGATCGTTTCGTATTTCGAGTGGGTGCGAAACCTTTCGCACATCCGTTTTGGGCGCATGGAGCGTCGTTACGATCAGGCCCAGGGACAGCATGTGGTCACGGCGATCGACATGATGACCAACCAGAGTGTGCCCGACTGGCTGCGCGAGTCGATCGTCCGGGGCGCGGAAGAGATTGATCTGGTCCGCTCGGGGCTCGATGACACCATGCGCGAGGCCTTTCGCGAGATGCACGAGGTGCGCGAGGTGGAAAGCAATGGACAGGTGCTGGACTACCGTACGGCCGCCTATCTCATCGCGCTGCGCAAGATCGTGCGGGCCCGCAGCGACCTCAAGCTGATCTGATCGGGATTTGGACCGGGAGCCCGGATCAGCCCCGCTCCGCCTCCGAGGCCAGCAACTCCTGCAACCAGTGGCCACCCCGGTCGGCCTTGGTACTGAGGTAGCGCAGGTTGTGTGGATTCAGCGTGCCATGCACGGGTTCCCGGGCCACGACCTGGATACCCCCGGCGCGCAGCGCCTCGATCTTGGCGGGATTGTTGGTGAGGACGCGGACCGTGTCGATACCTAGAAACTCCAGCATTTCCACGGCTGCGTCGTAACGGCGCCCATCGGCCTCGAACCCCAGCTGACAGTCGGAATCGATGGTGTCGAGCCCAGCCGTTTGCATGGTGTAGGCGCGCAGCTTGTTGGCCAAGCCGATACCCCGCCCCTCCTGGGCCAGATACAGCAGTACACCGCCACCACTCTCGTTAATCGTCTTCACCCCCAGGCGTAACTGATCGCCACAGTCGCAGCGCAAGCTGCCGAACAAGTCGCCGGTCAGGCAGGCCGAGTGCAACCGAACCGGGACGGCCTCCGGCCATTCGTTCGGTTCGCCAATGACCACGGCCACGTGTTCCAGGATCCCATTCCCCTCCCGGAAGAGCATAAAGCGGGTCACCGGGGCATCCGCCAGGGGTACCGGGGCTTCGCTCACGTAGGCGAGTTCCAGGCGCGGGTGATGCGCGACCGCCCGTGCCTCCCGCTCGTCCACGTTCAGGAACATCCCGTCGGCCAGCGCTGAGCGGATCGCCTCGGGTACGGGTTCGGGCACCCGCGCCGATACGACAGCGGGCAACAGGCGACCGGCGCGGGCCAGCTCAAGGGCCGCGACTTCGGCTGGTTCGGCGGTCCGCACTTCCGCCTGGTCAAGCGCATGGGTGGGGTGTTCGCCCTCGTTCGAGGCCTCCGGGGCGCTGGCGAGCGTAAACAGAGCCTCCGGATCGGTTCCCGGAGCAAACTCCAGGGCGACCCCCTCCCATCCCTTGGCTAGTGGCTGGGGCCAACCCATTGCGGACGCACGGTGGGGCGTTAGAATCAGACGTGGACGGCCGCCGGTCATATGCGTCAGGCGATCCAGCAACACCGGGGTCAGACCTTCGACGGCGGCAACCAGTACACTGGACTGCTCGCCGCTCAGCAAGACCGGGTGGCCCCGGCGAAGATCGAATATCCCACGATCGGCGTTGTGCATCAGGTCCTTCCCAATGGAGTTTGTCTTATGACCAGCCCGCAGGACGCGAATTCCACCTTGTCCAGCCGCCACCAGCCGCCCCAATCTCCCCCAAGCCTATCGCATGTGCCCCCGGAGGGTCGCGAAACCTGGGTTTTACCGGCATGACTGCCTACCCGGTGACCGAAGAAGAGGCCTGGCGCTGGCTGCTGGCGCAGCGCGCCGACCCGGGCTGTTGCCCCCTGCCCGGTCCTCTTGCCCCGGCGGCACACGACCTGCTGGAACTGTACGGCCCGATCATCGAGGCCGAAAGCATTACCGTGGCGCAACTGGGCCAGAGCCTGGACGGTCGCATCGCCACTCACACCGGACATTCCCAGTTTGTAACCGGTCCAGAGGATATCGAGCACCTGCATCGGCTGCGTGCATTGGTCGATGCCGTCGTAGTGGGTGCAGGCACCGTGGTGGCCGATGACCCGCGCCTGACCGTTCGCAAGGCCGAAGGAGCCCACCCGGTGCGTGTAATCCTCGATCCGGACGGGCGGATCCACTCCAGTGCCCGCGTCTTCCAGGACGGCGAGGTGAAAACGCTTGTCCTGCACGCAGCGGGCCTTGGTCCCTGCGAGATGCCCGACCACGTCCAATGCGTGGAGATGCCCACGGACCACAGCGGACGCTTCGCTCCACCGGAGATTCGGGACCGTCTGGCAGCGGATCATGGACTTCATCGGTTGCTGGTCGAGGGCGGAGGCCAAACGGTATCCCGCTTTCTGGCCAGTGACACCCTGGATCGCCTGCATCTGACGGTTGCCCCAATGCTGATTGGGTCGGGGCGGCACGGCATTACCCTGCCCGATATCGAAACGCTGGATCAGGCGCTGCGTCCGCCCTGCAGGATCTTCCGCCTGGGGGGCGATACGCTGTATGATCTGGATCTGCGCAGCAAGCCCTGACCTACCACTGCCAGGCGGCCCCCTCAGGCCAGGTTGTCGCGGATCGCGCGGGAGACAGCGTCAAGCTCCGCCGGGACCTTGGTCGGCTGTATCACGCTCTGGGCAATCGCGGTGTCCGGGTCCTTCAGCCCGTTACCCGTAAGGGTGCACACTACGGTGGAGCCCTCCGGAATCTTGCCCTCGCGGATATCGCGCAGGGCGCCGGCCAGTGACGCGGCTGACGCGGGCTCGCAGAAGACGCCCTCCTTCTCGGCCAAAAGCTTCTGTGCAGCCAGGATTTCGTCATCCTGGCATTCATCGAACCAGCCGTTGGATTCCTCGCGCACCTTCCAGGCCATGTCCCAGGACTGTGGATGCCCAATACGGATCGCCGTCGCCACGGTGTCCGGACTGTCGACCATCGCTCCACGCATGAACGGCGCGGACCCGGCGGCCTGATATCCGACCATGTGAGGGCGGTTGCCCACCATGCCGCCGCCGGCGTACTTGCAGTGGCCCTTGCAGTAGGAGCACGCATCGGTCACGTCGTCGCTGCTCTTGGCCGCCATTTCGCTGTAGCCGATCCAGTGCGCGGTGATGTTGCCCGCGTTGCCCACCGGCAGGCAGTGATAATCCGGGGCGCGGCCCAGTTCCTCGACGATCTCAAATGCCGCGGTCTTCTGCCCCTGCAGGCGATACGGGTTAACCGAGTTCACCAACGTCACCGGCGTGTTGGAGGCGACCTCCTTCACCAGGCGCATGCCGTCGTCGAAGTTGCCCTCGATCTGAATCACGGTGGCGCCGTGCATCATCGCCTGGGCCAGCTTGCCCATCGCAATCTTGCCATCGGGAATTACGACGAATGCCGTGATCCCGGCTCGTGCCGCATAGGCGGCGGCCGCGGCCGAGGTGTTGCCGGTGGAGGCACAGACAATCGCGCGGGAGCCCTCTTCAACGGCCTTGGTGACGGCCATGGTCATGCCGCGGTCCTTGAACGAACCGGTGGGGTTCAGGCCCTCGAACTTCACGTATATCTCCACCTCGCGCGCCAGATCGCGCGGGATGTTGTTCAGGCGGATCAGCGGCGTATTGCCCTCGCCCAGCGAGATGATGCGTGTGTCGTCGTGCACCGGCAGGCGGTCGCGATAGCGCTCGATCAGTCCGGTATAGCGATGTCCAAAGGCCATGGTGTTCTCTTTGTCGTTGCGAAAGGAGGAGCTCTAGGGAAACACTGATTGATGTACACGCTCGCGCTCGAGTCGCTTTTGCGCGCGAACAAGGCGCGGTGACTGCCGTGCAGTCATTCTGCACAAGGGAGCCGCAACGCTGTTCCCGCGCCCATTTTCGATAACAACGGGCGGCCGAGCCCCTGCTTTCAATGGCTTGTGGGGTTGGCACCCCAGGTTCCCCGATCCTGCGTTGCGGCCCTTGCCGGTAGAACCACTACCGGCTGCGCACCGCGCCTTGTCTCGGAAAACCTGGGGTGCCAACGCGAGTGTGTACATTAACCAGTGTTTCCCTAGCGCCCCAGACCTTCCATGCGGATGCGAGTAATCGGGGTCAGCAGGTGATCCAGTACTTCGAGCGCGGCGATCGCCTCGTTCATCGCGCCCTCGCGGACCTTGTGCGTGAGCATGATGATCGTGGCCTCGCCGCGCTCTGGATCCGGCTCGCGCTGCAGAATCGCCTCGATACTGATGCCGTGCTCACCCAGGATGCGGGTGATATCGGCCAGCACGCCCGGACGGTCCTGTGTACGCAGGCGCAGGTAGAAGGACGTCTCCACCTCGGACAGATCCAGCACCGGCTTGTCCGACAGAGCATCCGGCTGGAAAGCAAGATGCGGGACCCGGTTCTCGGGATCCGTGGTCAGTGCGCGCACGACATCCACCAGATCGGCCACCACCGCGGAGGCGGTGGCCTCGGCACCGGCACCCGCCCCGTAGTACAGCGTCGGCCCCACCGCGTCGGCATTGACCAGAACCGCGTTCATTACACCATCCACGTTGGCGATCAGCCGACGTTCCGGGATCAGGGTCGGGTGCACTCGCAGTTCGTAGCCCTTGTCGGTGCGCCGGGCAATCCCCAGATGCTTGATGCGATAGCCCAGCTCGGCGGCGAAGCCGACGTCCTCGCGGGTGATATTGCTGATGCCCTCGACCGCCACACGGTCGAACTGCAGCGGGATACCGAAGGCGATGGACGCCAGGATCGCCAGTTTGTGCGCGGCATCAATGCCCTCTACGTCGAAGGTCGGGTCGGCCTCGGCATACCCCAGCGCCTGGGCCTCGGCGAGCACGTCGTCAAAGTCGCGGCCCTTGTCGCGCATCTCCGTCAGAATGAAGTTGCCGGTCCCGTTGATGATCCCGGCGAGCCATTCGATCTGGTTGCCGGCCAAACCCTCGCGGATGGCTTTGATGATCGGGATGCCCCCGGCCACCGCAGCCTCGAACGCGACCATCACGCCCTTTTGCTGGGCGCGCTGGAAGATCGTGTTGCCGTGCAGTGCGATCAGGGCCTTGTTCGCGGTGACCACGTGCTTGCCGGCATCGATCGCGGCGAGGGTCAGGTTCAGTGCCGGGTCGGTGCCGCCCATCAATTCGACTACGACCTCGACCTCGGGGTCGTTGACCACCTGTGCCGGATCCGTCGTGAGGCGAATCTGTTCGCAGTTGCATTCGCGGCTTCGCTCGACATCGCGCGCGGCGGCGGCTACGACCTGAATGCCGCGCCCTGCCCGGCGCGCGATCTCGATGCCGTTTCGTTCGAGTACATTGACCGTGCCGCAGCCAACCGTACCGAGTCCCAGGATTCCAATCTTTACCGGCGTCATAAAAGCCTTGCTTTGTCTAAGTTCGGGCGTTGAAGCCCGGATGAATTCCTGCTGGCTACTGGCCTCGTGCGGGCGCTGCCGGCTCCGTGGCCGCGTCCGCGAGGATCGAATCGGCACGGAACATGGCTTTGATCCCGCGCAGTGCCTGGCGCGTGCGCTGCTCGTTCTCGATCAGACTGAAGCGCACGAAGTCGTCACCATAGTTGCCGAAGCCGACACCCGGCGAGACGGCCACCTTGGCATCACGCAGCAGCTTCTTGGCGAACTCGAGTGATCCCATCTCGCGGTAGGGCTCGGGGATCGGCGCCCAGACAAACATGGTCGCCTTCGGTTTCTCCACCTGCCAGCCCAGCTTGCCGAGCCCCTCGCAGAGCACATCCCGGCGCGAACGATAGAGCTCCCGAATCTCCTCGACGCAGTCCTGCGGGCCCTCCAGTGCGGCAATGGCGGCCACCTGAATCGGCGTGAACGTGCCGTAATCCAGATAGGATTTGATACGCGCAAGCGCGGCCACCAGGGTTGGATTGCCGCACATGAACCCGACACGCCAGCCAGGCATGTTGTAGGTCTTCGACAGCGTGTAGAACTCGACCGCGAGCTCCTTCGCACCTGGCACTTCCAGGATCGACGGAGCCTTGTAGCCGTCGAAGCTGATCTCGGCATAGGCCAGGTCGTGCACGATCCAGATGCCGTGCTCCTTGCAGATCGCCACGACCTGCTCGAAAAACTCCCGGTCCACGCATTGCGTGGTCGGATTCGCCGGGAAGTTCAGGATCAGCATCTTGGGCTTGGGCCAGGAATCCTGAATTGCCCGCTCGAGTTCGGCGAAGAAATCCACTTCCGGCGTAAGCGGCACATGGCGTACGTCGGCTCCGGCAATGACACAACCGTAGGGGTGGATCGGATAGGCGGGATTCGGAACCAGTACCGCGTCGCCCGGCCCCAGGGTTGCCAGCGCCAGGTGGGCAAGGCCTTCCTTGGAGCCGATGGTCACGATTGCCTCGGTCTCGGGGTCCAAGTCTACATCGAACGTGCTCTTGTACCAGCGCGTGATCGCCCTGCGCAGACGCGGGATCCCCTTGGAAACCGAATAGCGGTGGGTGTCGCCGCGCTGCGCGGCCTCACAGAGCTTGTCGACAATGTGATCCGGGGTCGGCTGATCCGGATTGCCCATACCGAAGTCGATAATGTCCTCGCCGCGCGCGCGTGCCTCGGCCTTCAACTGGTTCACAATGTTGAAGACGTAGGGCGGGAGGCGCTCGATACGGGGAAAGACGTCGGTCACGGGTCAGGTCCTGGTTGGGCCAAGCGAGCCGGCGGCAGGTCTGGGGGGAACGCCGCGGAATCCCCTTAAATACCGCACCGGAAAGCGCGCCAAAGTATAACCCGGGCCCGTCTCTGTCAACGAATCGGCCACCAAACTGACCGCGCGGCGAACGCCTGTTCTTGAGCCTGTCTCCCGCCCGGAGTAGCGTGTAGCCATGCTGTTCTCCGAAGTCACCAGCGAGGAAACCTACATCGTGACCGGCTACGAGTCGGGCGCGGTGGGGATCAATCAGGTCGGGTATACCCAAAGCCTGATCGTGCGGCCGAATGCGCTGGAGCAAAACTGGCCGGTCGAGAATGTCGAAGACCTGGCAGTCGAGCACCTTCAGTCCGTGATTGACCACCCCCCGGAGGTGTTGCTGATCGGCACAGGCGAGGTACAACGCTTCCCGGATCGGGGTGTATGGCGCTACCTGCGTCACGAGGGGTTTGGCGTGGAGATCATGGATACGGCCGCTGCGTGCCGCACCTACAACCTGATCATGGCCGAAGGTCGTGAGGTGGCCGCTGCACTGATCATCGACGGTGACCGCTGAGGGAGACGCGGCAGCGCTTTCAGGAATTGGGCAGTACCTCATCGCCCTTCATACCGCGCGATTCAAGCAGCCGCCGCAGGCGTTTGAGCGCATCCATCTGGATCTGGCGCACGCGTTCCCGCGTCACCCCGATCTCGTCGCCCACCTGTTCCAGCGTCGAACGTTCGAACCCGTGCAGCCCGAAGCGCCGCACCAGTACCTCACGCTGTTTGTAATCCAGCTCTCCCAGCCACTCCTCCACGAGGTGCTGAAGGTCCTGATCCTCCAGCAACGAGGACGGCTCCTGCGCGTTCACATCGGCCAGAATATCCGTTAGCGAACGCTCACCATCCGGGCCCGGCGGTAGATCCATGGAAGTCGAAGGCTCCGACATTGCCCTAAGTTTCTGAATCTCCGCAACCGGCTTGCCCAGGCGCTGTGCCAGTTCTTCTTCGGTGGGGTCGCGGCCCAGCTCCTGGGTCAGGTTGCGGGCGATGCGCGCGTGCATGCGCAATTCCTTACTCACATGCACGGGGATACGGATGGTTCGCCCCTGGTTCATCAAGGCACGCTCGATGGTCTGCCGAATCCACCAGGTCGCGTAGGTCGAGAAGCGGAAACCGCGTTCGGGATCGAACTTCTCCACCGCGTGCATCAGGCCCAGGTTGCCCTCCTCGATCAGATCCAGAAGCGGGAGACCACGATTCAGGTAGCGTCGCGCGATCTTCACCACCAGCCGGAGGTTGCACTCGATCATGCGCCGCCGCCCGGATTCGTCGCCGTCGCGAGCCAGACGCGCGTACGTGCGTTCTTCCTCCGGCGTCAGCAGTGGTCGATATTCGATATCGCGCAGATAGATCTGGATAGCGTCGAGCTCGGCCGGACGTGCATCGCGCAGCGTGCGGGGGCGCACTGGAACGTCACGTTCCGGGGAAAGTTCCTTCTCGTCATCCGGGGCGGGCAACTCTTCTTCTTCAGGGTTTTCTCGAGCCGCCAGGGGGTCGTCGGTCGCGCGGATGTGGTCGGCGGCGGGCTCGTTCTCACCTGACAGGCCGGTTCCGTCGTCCATCAGGTGTTCTTCGTCCAGTTCCGAATCAACCGGCTTCCGGGATTTAGCCATGGATGCCCTGTACTCCCTTTATTTATCTAGCGATCCGGCAGGTATCGGCTCGGATCCACGGGTGTTCCATCTACCCTTATCTCGAAGTGCAGCATTGGGCGCTCCGCGCCCGATGACCCAAGACGCGCAATCGTGTCGCCGGCCTCGACCTGATCCCCTTCGGAGACCAGCAATTCGTCGTTGTGGCCATAGGCACTCAGAAAACGCGCGTCGTGTTTCAGGATGATCAGTCGACCATACCCCACCAGGCCTCCACCTGCATAGACTACCTCCCCCGACCGGGTGGCCCGCACGTCATCACCACGCTCCCCGCCAATGGCGAGGCCTCGCCGCGTCCCACTGCTCGAAAAGCCGCGAAGGACATCCCCGTCTGCCGGCCACTGCCAGTCACCCGGATCATCGGGCGGTGGATCCGAGCGTTGCGTTTCGCGAGAGGACCCATTGTCACTGTCGCTACGACTCGCGGTCTGCTGGTCTTCGCGTTCCTGGCGGGGTGCCTGTGGTGGTGACGAGCGCGCGGTCCCGCGCAGGCGTAGCTCCTGACCGGGATAGATGATGTACGGGGCACTGATCGCGTTGCGCTGGGCCAGTTCGCGCCAATTCAGGCCATAACGCTGGGCGATGCGGTACAGGGTTTCTTCGCGCTGAACGGTGTGCGTTGTGGGGATATCGCTGGTGCGGGGAGAGTCGGTGGTCGTGGGGGCTCGTGTGGCACAGCCGGTGACCAGAGCAACCACCAGACCGGCGATGGCTATCAGTAAAAGCACTTGAGCGAATCGCCGGTTCAAGGTGCTATTCCATGAACAGCACGATCACCATCGCGCCCAGAAGAACCACTACCCCCGCCCAGCCAATGCGCTCCATATAGGGCCGCAGGTGCTGCTCGGCTCGGGGTCCTGCCCAGGCCATCACCAACGCCACGAGGAAGAACCTCAGCCCGCGTCCGATCAACGAAGCGATCACGAATGGGATTAGGGCCATGGACAGGGCGCCCGCCGTCACCGTAAACAGCTTGTAGGGGATCGGCGAGAACCCGGCGATCAGCACGACCCAGACCCCCCAGACGCTGAACCAGGCCTCGGCCTGTGCGAGTTCCTCGCCATATCCCCAGCGCTCCAGCCATGGTCCGATTCCTTCGAAAGCCGCCCAGCCGATCAGGTAGCCCAGCAGCCCTCCCAGCACGGAGAAGATCGTCGTGAGGGCGGCCAGGCGCCAGGCCGCCCGCGGACGGGCGGCCGCCATCGGTGCCAGCATGACATCGGGCGGCACCGGGAAAAAGGAGGATTCGGCGAATGACAGCGTCGCCAGGTAACGCGGAGCATGTCGGTGCCGCGACCACTGCATCACACGGTCATAAAGTGGCTCAAACAGCTTCACGCGATACCCTTCGGGGGAGAACCATCATGCCGGAACACGCGGAAACCTCACTGCTCGGCTCCCGGCAACATGGGAACGAACATGACCGCATCGAGGATGTCGCGCACGTAGGCCTCTTCGGTACGCGTATAGCGCACCAGTTGCTGCCGTCCGTCCGGGCCCTCCACCGGAGCCACCAGGCGACCATCGAGAGCGAGCTGTGTCAGGAGCGTTTCCGGAACATTGTGTGGCGCGGCGGTCAGGATGATGCCGTCGAATGGTGCCCGTTCCGGCCACCCCTCTGCCCCATCGCCGTGTCGAAGGTTGACGTTGTTGATCCCCAGGCGACTCAGCAATTCCCGTGCATTGCGGCTCAGCGCCTGGATGCGTTCGACGGAATAGACCCGATCCACCAGTTGAGCCAGTACCGCCGCCTGATATCCCGAACCGGTGCCGATCTCCAGTACCGTACTCACAGGGCCGCCCTCGAGCAGCGCCTCGGTCATCCGCGCCACGATAAATGGCTGCGAAATCGTCTGCCGATGGCCAATAGGCAGCGCGATGTTCTCGTAGGCGCGATGGCTCAGTGCCTCTTCGACAAACATATGCCGAGGCACCGTACGAATGGCCTCAAGCACACGAGGATTGTGGATACCCTGCCCTTCCAGCAAACGGAGCAGCCGCTCGCGTGCTCTCCCCGACGTCAACCCCGCGCCGCGCGCATCAGGAACCATGGTGGCTCCCCGGCGCTCCATCCTCCAGCCAGCGACCTACCGTATCGATGGCGTCGTAACGCGTTAGATCCACCTGAATTGGAGTCACCGACACATATCCCTCACGTACTGCATGAAAATCCGTACCCGGACCGGCGTCCTGTTCCGACCCCGCCGGACCGACCCAGTAGATGGGGCGCCCGCGGGGGTCGGCGTCCGCGATCATCGGCTCCGCACGATGGCGGTTACCCAGACGCGTCGCCTGTACACCACGAATGCGTTCGCGCGGCAGATCCGGGACATTGACGTTCAGGATCGTGGCAGCCGGCAGCGGCACGCGGTGTATACGGTCCAGCAAGTCCAAGACGATACGACCCGCCGCATCATAGTGTTCAAGGTCGATCCCCACCAGCGAAACCGCGATCGCCGGCAGGCCCAGAAAACGGCCCTCCATGGCGGCCGCAACGGTACCCGAATAGAGCACGTCATCGCCCATGTTGGCCCCGGAATTGATTCCCGAAATCACGACATCCGGCTCCCAGTCACCGAGCAGACCGGTCAAGGCCAGATGCACACAATCCGTCGGAGTCCCGTCGACCTGAATTCCGTCACCACCCACCTCGCGCGCCCGTACTGGTCGCACCAGCGTCAAGCTGTTGGACGCACCACTACGGTCGCGATCCGGCGCGACCACACGCACCTCGGCGACCTCACGCAGACAATTCGCCAGACACTGGATGCCGGGCGCATGGATACCGTCGTCGTTACTTACCAGAATGCGCATGCGGATTGGGGGTCACCGGGAAGATGCCTAATATACTGGAATCGGAACACCGAGCGCGGTCATGAACCTCAGCGTTTCCCTGAAGTTCTTTCCGTCCACGCCACGGAAAACGCGAGTATCCTGCCATGAACTCCGGCAATGATCCCAACGACAGGCCCGACGACACGGATGAATTTCTGCGTGCGATTGGCGATGTGCGACGCTTGCACCATGATCAGGCGGACACAGGCAAGCCGCGTCCGCCAGCCCGTGCGCGCCAGCGTGATCAGGATGACGCGGCCGCCCGTGCCGACTGGCTAAGCGATCCCATCGGGGCCTCGGACCTGCAGCCAGGCGACGAATTGCGGTATGCCCGCGACGGCATCAGCCACCGCGTTTTTCGCAAGCTGCGCAATGGACATTACCGTGTGGAGGACGAGCTCGACATGCACGGGATGTTCGCGGACGAAGCCAGACACGCCATCGCTCGGTTTCTCGATCAGGCACGCGAGCGCGGGCGGCTTTGTGTGCGCGTGGTTCACGGCAAGGGCATGCGCTCACGGCAGCGAGGGCCGGTGCTCAAGGGACTCACCGATCACTGGCTCCGCCAGCGGCACGACGTACTGGCGTTCTGTTCCGCTCCGCCCACCGATGGGGGCACCGGTGCGGTCTACGTCCTCCTGAAACGCGCGTCGGGGCCGGCCCGTTAGCCTAACGTTAGAACGGCCGGCAGATGTACTTCAGTCACATATTCCCATTCGCTGATTTTTGAGCCTAGACTGATTCCAGGCTCCACGCTGGAAACTCAAGCCAGGAAGTGGTTCACGTTTTTCCTGTACCGATCCTTGCAAACTCCAGCAATCCGTACCATGCTTTGTATAGGTATTGTACAGACCTATGGGACGCAACGGACATTGCATTGGGAGGTCCTGTCCATGAAGAACTGGAAGCTAGCCCCGATCGCCCTTGGCCTGGCCGCGTTCGTCGGTACCAGCGGATACGCTCTCGGCGACGATGACGCCACCAAGATGACCGACGAAGAACTGCAGGATCAGATCGCGCAGAGTCGTGCCGCGATAGAGCAGTTCGCCAGCACCCTTCAAAGTGAACTGATGGCGGCGATGGAAGAAGGTGGCCCCATTCAGGCCATCGAGGTGTGCAACGAGCGTGCGCCCGAGATCGAGCAGAGGATTTCGGCCGAATTCGGCCGGGACATCGGCCGCACCAGCTTGAAAATCCGCAATCCGGAAAACAGCCCGGACGAGTGGGAACGTATCCAGCTCGAGCACTTTGAGTCGCTGCGTGCCGATGGCACTCCGGCCGACCAACTGGATCCGCGCCACGAGGTCGTTGAGGACGAGGATGGCGCGCGCTTCCGCTTTATGGCGGCCATTCCTACCGGCGGAGCATGTCTGGCCTGCCATGGCACTGACATCAGTAGCGACGTCAAACACGCGCTCGAGCGTCTGTATCCCGACGATGAGGCCACCGGCTTCAGCGAGGGTGATGTGCGTGGCGCGTTCACGATCACCCACGAGATGTAGGCCTCAAGTCCTTGTGCTTCAAAGGCCGCCTTCGGGCGGCTTTTTTTGTGTGTTGGCGACATTGCCCGCGTCAGAGCATATTCGTGCTATTTTTAGAACGGCAGAGTACCCGAACCGAGGGTGTCCCCAGGTCGGGTCTGCCACTTGCCCAGCACACGAATCTGACCAAATATGACGCGAACGATTGACGCCGAACTCCTGGCCCTTGCCGTAGACGCTTCCAATGATGGCGTCGTCATCGCAGAACGCGAAGGCGACGACAACATCCTCATCTACGTGAACCGCGCGTTCGAAGAACTGACCGGCTATCGCTCCGAGGAGATCCTCTATCGTGACTGTCGTTTCCTTCAGGGGGACGATACCGGCCAGGAAGCGCGCTCGGAGATTCGCACGGCGATGGAGGAAAACCGGCCCTGCCGGGTGACACTGCGCAACTACCGTAAGGACGGCTCGCTGTTTTGGAACGAGCTGTCACTCACGCCGGTGTTCAACGACGAAGATCGGCTGACCTACTACATTGGCATCCAGAAAGACATCACGGCCCGGGTCGAGGCGGAGCAACGCGCCGAACAAGCGGAACAAAAGCTCAAGCAGACTGAGGCCCGTTCCGCCTGAAGGCTGTCCCGGGCTGCCTTGCGAAGCCCGCCCCACTACGGCGCGACCGCTTCAGGCGCCTCGCCAATCAGTGCGTCAAGAATGCTGGTCGCATATTCCCCAGGACCGAGTTCGATTTCCAGGCGCAGGTCGTTGTCCTGCCATTCCCAGCCGAGTGACGCCGGAAGGAGTCGCAGGGCCCGGCGCGCGGGCTTTATGCCCTGCGCCTCCAGCCCCGACGCCAGGGTTTCGAATCGTCGGGCACTGTGCGCTTCTAGGCTGTGTACCTCGCCCGTCGTCAATCGTTCGCCCCGACCCCACAGCGGGCCCGTCGGATGGATCACGCCCGTCGCCAGGCGCTGCTCGATGTCGGTCGTGACCTCGGGAACCGCAAACACACTGCCGGATCCCTGGAAGGTTGCAACGTCACCTGGCCGAAAACTTGCCCAGGTCCCGTCGCTTACACGCTCGGCCAGCACGGCGTTGAATATTGCAGAACGCGCCGAAGACAGCAGCAGACTGCGCTGGTTGCGTCCTCGGGGCGCCCGTCCACCACCCAGCCACCGCTCAGCCTGCTCCAGGTTGCGGCGGCCGAATCGTTGCTGACCGAAGTAGTTCGGCACCCCTTGTTCACAGATCCGCCGAAGGACCTGCTCGGCCCCGTCGCGATTACGCGTGACGCCACGCAGCCAGATGACAAAGCGGTTCCCCGCCAGATGGCCGGTGCGCAGCTTGCGCGAATGCCGCTTCGCACGCAGTACTCGAACTTCGCCCTCGACGCTCCCATTCATGTGTTCTGTCAGGGTTGAAGCCGATTGCCAGTCCGGCTCGGCGTTGGTCGTACACTGCACGCTGAACCACTGGCGCGTGACGGCCTGTCGGTCCTTGCGCCCGGCATAGCTCACCTGTGCCCGCGGTACCTGGCATGCCCGCGCCAGAGCCACGGCGACATCCTCGGTGTTGAGCAACCGCTTCTCGACCTCCAGCCAGAGGTGTTCCCCGCTCCCTTCGGGCGCGGTCGCTGGGAGTTCGAACACGCAAAAATCTTCGGGGGCCTGTTTTACTCGCGCCGAGATCGGGGCTGGCCAGGGATATACCGGTGTCATGCCCCCGACCCTCGAGGCCTGGATGGTTCCGCAACGTTGTCGCGCAGGTAAACAGGCTGGGCGTGTTCGGGCGCTATGGCCTCGCCGCGCTCCCACGCATCCACGGCCAGCATGGCGACCTCGCGCGCGCGTGGCAACGCATCCGGGTATACCCGTCCCGGGCTTAGCCCACTTCGCTCGAGTAGCTCGGGATAGGCCAAAAATCCGGAGCCAATGCCCTGCTGCGGCGAGCCTCTCCATGCGGGCAGCACTTGGCTTGGCGCCGATACCTGCTCCTGGGCCGACTGCGCGCGCCCGCCGACGATGGCATTCAGGCTCCAGTACACCTCGCCCATACGTGCATCGATGGCCGCGAGTCCTTCCTCCGGAGATGTCTCGGGCTCTTCGCGTACGAGCTGCTGCGCCAGCGCCTGCAGGGTCGAGATCGGCAAGACAGGGCGATCGAGAGCAAAGGCCATTCCCTGTGCGGCCCCCAGCCCCAGGCGCACGCCAGTGAACGCCCCGGGTCCACGCCCCACGGCGACGGCATCCAGCGAAGTTCGAGCGATATCCGCTCGCGCGAGGAGTTCCTCCACCTGACGAAGAATCAGCTCGCCATGTTTGCGTGGGGCTTGCGCCTCGACCGAGTCCAGGACTCCATCCACCCACAGCGCGGCGGAGCACATTTCGGTACAGGTCTCGATGGCGATCAATCGCATCCGATACGCTCCCGGGCCGTCGCGAGAAACTGCAAGGCTGCTACCGGATCACGTGTACGATGGAAAGGTGGCAGGCTGGCGAGGAACCGACGTCCATACGCCTTTCCGGTCAGGCGCGGGTCGCAGATGGCGAGAATCCCGGAATCATCGGCATCGCGAATCAGGCGCCCGGCTCCCTGTTTTAACGCCAGCACCGCCTGCGGCAGGCTGAATTCCATGAATGGCGAGCGGCCTTCGGCCTCCAGAGCCTGAGCCCGGGCCTGCAAGACGGGATCGTTCGGCGCCGCGAATGGCAGTCGGTCAATAATCACGACCGTCAGGGCCTCTCCCCGGATGTCCACGCCCTCCCAGAAGCTGTGGGCGCCCAGCAGCCAGGCGGTCCCACTCTCGCGAAACTTCGCCAGCAGGTCGGCCCGAGGCTGTTCGCCTTGCACCAGCAGTTCGCGGTCGGGCAATTCGGCGCGCAACAGGGTCGCCGCTTCCTGCAAGGCTCGGTGGCTGGTGAACAGAAAGAACCCGCCACCGGGGTTATCCCGCAGCAACGGCCAGGCCCAGGCGACGCAGGCGCGGGTATAGTCCGGGCTGTTCGGGTTGGGCAGTGGCGGGTGCGGATGTACCAGGCACGCCTGCCGGGCGAAGTCGAACGGGCTTTCCAGCCGCTCCTGGGCGACATCCACCGGCAGGCCCAGACGCCGCGCCGCATGGGTGAAGTCTTCTCCAACGGCCAGCGTGGCCGAGGTAAACACCCATGCCGCGGGACGCGCAGCACGACGCTGAGCAAGCGGCCGTGCCGCATCCAGCGGGGTCCTGTGCAGGATGACGCTCTGTGCGAATCGCTCGACCCAGGCGACGGTATCCGCTGTGTCGTTGCGCCAGGCCTGCAGGCGTTCCCTCATCAGCAGTACACGCCCCTGCACCTGTTCGAGCCCGGGGCCTCGTTCGGTGGCCGGCGCCAGTGCATCGCCAAGCGCGCACAGGGCCCCTTCAAGTTCCTTGATCAGGGGATCCATCCGGCCCTGATCGTTCACGGCTTCCCAAGCCGCACGCGATTCCATGCCCTGCGTTCTCTCGAGCAGCTTTTTCACCACGGTTTCGAGTTCGACTGCGGCCTCGCGAATCGCCACCATGTCGGAGGCCGCCTGCTCCTGTTCCCGCCGTACATCACGCGCCAGATCGCGCAATGCACGGCTTCCTACCGCAACGCCAAAAAATGCACCTGCAATTTCTGGGAGTTGGTGAGCTTCGTCCACGATCACGGCGTCCACTTCGGGCAGGAGTTCACCAAAGCCCTCTTCCTTCAGCGCCATGTCGGCCAGCAGGAGGTGGTGATTGACCACCACGACATCCGCATCCTGGGCGCGCTTGCGCGCCTGCACTACGAAGCAGTCGTTGTACTGTGGACATTCGCTGCCCAGGCAGTTGTCGACCGTCGAGGTCACCTGGGGCCACAGTGGCGAGTCTTCGGCGAGGATCCCGGCCTGCCCCAGATCGCCCGTCGGATGGGTCCGCGCGAATTGGCGCAGCGCTTCGATCACGGGCATTCGTTCGCGCTGGGCACTGCGCCGCGTCTGCCCGCTGGCGTCGGCGGCAGCGAGCTCCAGACGGTAGTGGCACAGGTAGTTGGCGCGGCCCTTCAACAGCGCGGTGCGCGGCCGATAGCCCAATGCCGAGCAGACGGTCGGCAGATCACGCTCGTAGAGCTGGTCCTGCAAGGTCTTGGTGCCCGTCGAAACCAGTGCCTTGCGTCGCGCCTGCAGGACCGGCACAAGATAGGCAAAGGTCTTCCCGACCCCGGTGGCCGCCTCGACCAGTAATGCCGTTGGTGCCTGCCCCAGGGCCGATTCCACCGCTGCCGCCATGCGCTGCTGCGGCTCACGCGGGCGGAACCCCTGCAGCGCCTGCGCGAGGTCCCCCCCGGGGCTTAGCGCGCGCACCGCCGGCGACTCGGACGTGGCCGACACAGCTGATTCGACGAACTCAGACAACGCCGGTTTCCAGCCTCTGGATGGCGTCCTGGGCCTCCCGCGCGCCTTCTTTGTCGCCCATCGCCTCGCGCGCGGCCCTGATCACACGCCAGTTCTCCAGCGCGAGGGTGCGGTCCCGCTCCCCGTCGAGTTGCAGCGAACGTCCGGCCAGGCGATCCGCCTGAGGATAGTTGCCCTGCTCCAGCCGGATGCGGGCCATTTGATGCCAAAGCGATGCATCCCGTGGAGCGATCCGCAGGGCGCGTTCGAGCTGCTGAGCCGCACGCTCGAGGTTACCCTCGCTGCGTGAGCCCTCTGCCTGCTCGGCTAGTGCCAGGGCGGCCGACGGTGTGGTCTCCGGCTCCGGCACGGGCTCGCGATCGCGGGCCTCCTCGTGCGGAATGGGTTCCGGCTCCGGGGCCTCGGCCGCTGGCGGTTCCTCTGGGGCGGGTGCTCGTGTTTCCGGTACCGCACAGGCAGCCAGGAACACGACGGTCAGTAACGCACCGATCGGTTGTGGACGAATCCGCAGGCGAACGTGAATGGGGGAAGTTGGAATCATTAGCGGAAGAGTCTCTCGAAGAAGCCCCGTTCATCCGGGGTTCGGCCCGTATCGCAGTCGGCACGGTTCTCGGGCATGGAATTCTGCCAGAACGGAAGCGATTTCACCGCCTCGCAGGCATGATCTTCCCGTTCCACACGACCGCCGGATTTCAGATCGATCTCCTGGTAGGCAATCTCGGGGTGACGATCAAGTCGCAGCGAACGGGCGCCAAGACCCGCCATCACATCGGCCCATATGGGCGCCGCGGCCGCCCCTCCGGTCAGGCCCGTCGCTTCGTTGTCATCCATCCCCAGCCAGATCACCGTGACGTAACGGTCGTCGAAACCGGCGAACCAGCTATCCCGAAAGTTGTTCGTGGTGCCTGTCTTGCCCGCTACAACCCGCCCCGGGAGGCGCTGGCTGATCTGGCGCCCGGTGCCCTCGGTGGTGACATCATGCAGGGCATGCGTCAGAAGGCTCACGGCGCCGTCCGGTACGGCGCCACGCAGCTCCAGACCGTAGTGGGACAAGACCTCGTCCTCCAGGTCGAGGACGTCCCGAATCGCCCGGGTGCCGGTCGCATAGCCGCCGTTGGCCAGAGCCTGGTATAACCCGGCCACCTCCAGCGGCGACAACTCAATCGCGCCGAGGGCCAGCGACGGCAGCGGCGCCGGGGTGCGCTGCAAGCCAAGCGTCTGTAGCACGTCGATCAGCTGCGAAATGCCGATCTCCTGGGCCAGCCGCACCGTGGCGACGTTGTAGGACTGTACGAGCGCCTCCCAGGCCGTCACGTCGCCACGGTGCTCGCGGTCGAAATTGCGCGGCGTCCAGGGCTCACCATGCGGCAGCTGGATGGTCATCGGGCTGTCATCGAGCAGGCTCGCAAGCGTATAGCGCCCCGGTTGCGTCAGCGCAGCCAGATAGACGAAAGGCTTCAACACCGATCCGACCTGCCGCTGCGCCTCGACCGCCCGGTTATAGCCGGGAAACTGCGGATTGCGATCCCCCACTACCGCGAGCACCTCTCCCGCCTGCGGGTCGGTGACGACGGCTGCAGCCTGCAGCCGCTCCAGATTGGATCCGCGTTGCTCGATCACGCGATCGACGCCCGACTTCAGTCGGTCCTCCAGGGTGAGCTGCACGACCGGATCCATCGTGGTGAAGATTCTGAGCCCCTCGCTGCGCAGGTCTTCGTCGGCGTAGTCGGCGCGCAGCTCGCGGCGCACCATGTCGAGAAACGCCGGGAAACGGCTGCGTCCCTGCGGCACCACGGGGGAGACATCCAGTTCGGTATCGAGAGCGGCCTCGATCTGCTCGGCATCGGCCAGGCCGGTTTCCAGCATGGCGCGCAGTACCTGGTCGCGACGTGCCTTGGCACGCTGGGGATGCCGCCGTGGATCGTAGTAACTCGCGCCGCGCGCAAGCCCCACCAACAGGGCGAGCTGGTCCAGCCGCAGTTCGTTCAGCGGGCGCTGGTAGTAAAACTGGGAACCCTGACCGAATCCGTGGATCGCCCGTTCGCCCGCCTGGCCGAGATACACCTCGTTGAGGTAGGCCTCGAGTATTTCGCGCTTGGAATAGCGTCGCTCCAGCAACAGGGCCATGATCGCTTCGTTGGCTTTGCGTGCGAGGGTCTGATCGCGTGTCAGATAAAAATTCTTGACCAGTTGCTGTGTCAGGGTGCTGCCGCCCTGGACCGTCCGACCCGCACGCAGGTTGGCCATGGCGGCACGGGCAATACCCGCCGGGTCCACCCCGCGGTGCGACATGAAGCGACGATCCTCGATCGCCAGCAGCGCACCAATCAGTTCGCGCGGCACCTCGTCGATGGATACCAGGATGCGATCTTCTCCATGGGTCGGGTATATGCTCCCGACCAACAGGGGTTCGACCCGCATCAGGTCCACGCGACCGCCGTTTTCCTGCTCGCGCACGGATTGTACGCGTCCGTCGGCAAAATCCACCCGCACCGAGTGGGCAGGTTCTGGCCCGTCACCGAAGGTAAATGGCCGCGTGGTGAATGACACCCGGCTGCCATCCACGCGATACTCGCCCGGACCACTGCCCTGCTCACTGCTGCGATAGTTCAAGGCTTCGAGTTCCGTCTCGAGTGCCTGTGGCGTGAGCACCCGCCCTTCGTACAGTTCCAGCGGCCGCGCATAGACGCGTGCCGGCAGGGCCCAGCGCTGTCCCTCGAAGCGCTCGCGAATCTCCTGGTCCAGCGACACCACATAGATCGCGCCAACGCCCATGCCGGCCAGTAACAGCCCCGCGAACAGCCACACCCCCGCGCCAAGAAAGCGACGCAGGCCTCGGGATGCAGAACCTCGGCGGGAACGAGCGGTGCGTTTTCGGGCCATGGGGGCGTGTGAAGACCACGGAAAGGAATGGGAACCACCCCAATGTTAACCTGACCGGGAGGAACGGGCATGCCGCGATGCAGCGTTTCCGGGAACGAATCGGCACAAAAGCCGTCCACCCGATCGCGAGCCGGCAATCCGATGGAGACGTGATGAGCGCGCTGGAAGAACATCAGCAACAGTTGCAGGCCCTGATTGCCACACTGGGGTTTCCCGAACCCGCGCCGCGTGACCAGGTGCAGCGGATCGAGACCCACATCTCGACGGTCATCCTCGCGGGTGACCATGCATACAAGTTCAAAAAGCCACTGGTTCTGGGATTCCTGGACTTTTCCACCCTGGAGGCGCGCAAGCACTTCTGCGAGACCGAGCTGGAGGTAAACCGCCGCCTGGCCCCGCAGATCTATATCGACGTGGTGACCCTGAACGGTGAGGCCACGGCCCCGCGCATCAACGGCGAAGGACCAGTCCTGGATTATGCCGTGTGCATGCGTCGGTTCGATCGCCGCAAGCAGCTGGACAACCTGCTGGAGAAAGGCCGACTGCCAAGCGCGGCCATGGACGCGCTTGGCCATTACATCGCGGAGTTTCACGAACGCACGGAGCGGGCGGACGCCGACTCGCCTCATGGCACTCTTGAGGCGGCGACCCAGCCCATGCTGGATAACTTTCCGGCGCTCTCGGAAGCAGTACGTGGCGAAGCTGAGCGCGCCCGCCTGACAGCGCTGGAACGATGGACCCGCCGCGAGATCGACCGTCTCGGTCCGTTTCTGGAGTCGCGGCACCGCGGGGGCTTTGTCCGCCACGGACATGGCGACCTGCATCTGGGCAACATCGTGTATGTCGAAGACCCGGAACGAGGTGAAGCTCTCGCGGCCTTCGACGCCATCGAGTTCGACCCCGATCTGCGCTGGATCGACGTGATCTCCGAGATCGCGTTCACAACGATGGATCTTCTGTCACGCGAGGCGCGTGCACATGCCTGGCGATTGCTGAATGCGTATCTCGAAGGTCGTGAAGACTTCGCCGGGCTCGCACTCCTTCCTCTCTACCAGGTCTATCGTGCGTTGATCCGAGCCAAGGTGCAGGGCATCCATGCACAAGAGTCCCATTTGCCGTCGGACGAACAGGCCGCACACCGTGCGCAGATGGGCCGTTACCTTGCGCTGGCGGAACGCCTGACCGAGCCGGGTACGCCTCGCCTGATTCTGATGCACGGCGTATCCGGCAGTGGGAAGACCGTGATCAGTACACAAATTATCGAGGCCCTCGGGGCATTGCGGCTGCGCTCCGATATCGAGCGCAAGCGCATGGGCGACGAGGTCTCGTACAGCGAGGAGGCACGCGGGCAGATCTACTCTCACCTGCGCGAGCGCGCCGATACCCTTCTCGCACTAGGCCATACCGTAATCGTGGACGCGACCTTCCTGACACGTGCCCACCGGACACCATTCCAGAAGCTCGCCACCCGCCACCAGGCTGGCTTCGCGGTGGTCGCCTGTCATGCCAGCGATCGGATACTGCACCAGCGTCTCGAACAGCGCGCAGCGGCTGCTCAGGATGCCTCCGATGCGGATTACCAGGTGATGCAGCAACAACGCCCGCAGCAGGAATGGCCAACCGGTGCGGAAGGGGTGGTGGAGGTTGCGCCGGAACAACCCCTGGACACCGATGCACTCGCACGGCAGCTTTTGCAACCGGTTTCCGCCTGATCCCGCGTGGCCATGTCACAATAGACCCTGGTTCCTCTCTTGCAAATGCTCATGTCCCGTACTCTCGCCCTGCTCCCGGCCGCTGGCCTCCTGACCCTGGCGGCGGCTCTGCCGGCCCAGGCCGACGCTCTCTTGCACTACATCGACGACGAAGGGCTCGAGAGTCAGATCCTGGTGCGTGACCACATGATCCGCATGGAGTTGAACGAGGCGATTAGCGGGACTTCCGGTTACATGTTGTTCGACGCACGCAATGACCAGCTCACCGTGGTGGACGACGACGACCAGACCTATTTGCCGCTGACCCGCGAGGTGATGGACCAGCAGATACAGGCGATGACCGACATGGTCAGCGACCTGCGCCGACAGATGGAACAGCTCCCCCCCGATGTTCGCGAACAGCTGAAACAACAGCTCGGCATCGGCCCCGAGGGATTCGAGGCCGATATCAGTACCCGCGAGACCGGCGAACAGCGGGATATCGGAGAGTTTGTCTGTAGCGAGATCGAGGTCTTGATCGACGATCGCCCCCAGAGCACGGTCTGCGTCGCCGACGCGCAGTCTCTGGGACTAGACGAATCCGATTTCCAGACCCTCGGGGCCTTGATGGATCGGCTTTATGAGCTGTCGTTGCGCGCCCTCGAGGCGGGAGGGCCCATGGCTTCCCAGATGGGGGCGTCCCTGCTCCCGCGTGTGGAGGGAATCCCGCTGGAGGTTCGCGAATACGAGGGTGTCACAACCCGGCTGGCAGGACTGTCCACCGATCCACTGAGCGAGGCCCTGTTTCAGGTGCCCGAGAGCTATGAAGAAACCGAGATGTTCTAGTCTTCCGGGGTCTTTGGCCGGCTACGGGCTGGAGCCGGCCAGTATCCTGCCTGTTCTGGGGCTGGGGCTTGCACTAGTCCTGGTCGGGTGCGCGGGCAGTCCCGAGCCACGTGGGCCTGCCCCGGAACCGATCCAAGTGGACCCGGAGCCCCAGGTAGTCGAAGGCTCCATGAGCTACACGCCCGAGGTGGAACTGAAGCGTTCGGAGGTCGTGCTTGCGGCGCTTGGTCATCTGGATGCGCCTTATCGCTATGGCGGTACCGACGCCAGCGGGCTCGACTGTTCCGCGCTGGTACAGCGCGCATACCGCGAAGCGGGTCGCGATGTGCCCCGCACGACCGGCGAGCAGGCCGAGGCGGCCATCCAGCGTGATGGTGACCCAAGTCCCGGCGACGTCGTCTTCTTCGCGATAAACGGGAATCAAATCGACCATGTCGGGGTCTATGTCGGTGAAGGCCGATTCGTCCACGCACCCAGTTCGCGCGGGCAGGTCCGCATCGAGGAACTCGACAATCCCTACTGGGGCCCGCGCACCCGATTCGCAGGCCATTTCTTCGACTAAGCGGGCCTCGGGCCCCTGGAACCGACTACGAGGAAGGAACCATGAAGGCATCCCCCCATCTGCCCCAACTACTGCGCCGTTCGGTACTCGCCCTGGCCCTGAGCGCGGGCCTGGCGCTGGGCGCGACCGCCAGTGCTTATGAAACCGTAATGGACACCGACGAGCGCGTGATCTTCAAGATCGAGGGCGACTTCGATCACTACTTCGAGATGGTGGAAGAAGCGATTTCTGCCGAAGGTCTGGTGATCAACAACGTTGGTTTCATCGCGAACATGCTCGACCGTACCGCCGGGCAGGAGAGCGGCGAGGGTATCTACCTGGATGGCAGGTCGGTGGACTTCTGCAGCGCAACCTATTCCCGGGCCACGATGGAAGCCGATCCCCACAACATGGTGTTCTGCCCCTACATCATCACCGTCTACGAGCTAACCGACGAGCCCGGCGTCGTGTACATGGGCTATACCCCGGTACCCGAGGTCGGCGATAAAGAGTCCAAGGAAAGCTTGCGGGCCGTGAATGAACTGGTCGAGCGCATTATCAAGGAAGCCCTCGCGTTCTGATTGCCAGCGCCACCCAAAAAAGCCCGGCAGCCAAAGGCTTGCCGGGCTTTTTTATGGTTCATCGAAGGATACCGGGGAGGTGTTCGTGCACTGAACCGCATCGTAATCTCGCGTGGAGTCAGGCAGGACGCGGGAGAGCGGGATGCTGGACAAGAAGACGTTGCAGAAGCTGGGCGGCTGGGAAGGCTATCGGCTGGAGCGTGCGGTGTGGCCGGAGGAGGCCGGCGGGACGCTGGAGCTGCACCTGAAGCCGACACGGCAGTGGATGCACTGCGAACGCTGCGGCCACCGGACGCGTCAGGTGCACGAGACGACGCTGCGGCGGGTTCGGGATCTTCCCCTGTTCGAGTACCGGGTGGTGCTGGTGGTGCCGCGTCGCCGGGTGTGGTGCGAGCACTGCGGGGGACCGCAGTTGGAGCGCCTGAGCTGGCTGGGGCGCTACCAGCGACTGACCAACCGGTTGGCGGACGCCTGCAGTCAGTTGCTGCGCTCGGCCAGCATCCAGGCGGTGGCGGCCTTCTATGGCCTGGGCTGGCACACGGTGAAGACGGTGGACCGGCATCGGCTGGCGGCTTCGTTGCCGGAGCCGGACCGGGCGTCGATCCGCTATCTGGCGATGGACGAGTTCGCCCTGCACAAGGGCCACCGGTATGCCACGGTCGTGATCGAGCCGATCCGGCGTCAGGTGCTGTGGGTCGGGGAAGGCCGTTCGCGCGAGACGGCGCGGGCCTTCTTCGAGCAGCTCCCGGAGGGTGTGCGCGAGCGCATCGAGGCGGTGGCGATCGATATGACCACGGCCTTCGAGCTCGAGATCCGGGCGCAGTGTCCCCGGGCCGAGATCGTCTACGACCTGTTCCATGTGGTGGCCAAGTACGGCCGCGAGGTCATCGACCGGGTGCGCGTCGACGAGGCGAAGCGTCTGGGCGAGGACCGTCGGGCCCGTCGTGTGATCAAGTCCAGCCGCTGGCTGCTGCTGCGCAACCGGGCGTCGCTGAATACCGGGCAGGCGGTGCGTCTGGACGAGCTGTTACAGGCCAACCAGGCGTTACTGACGGTCTATCTGTTACGCGACGAACTCAAGCGGCTCTGGTTCCAGCGCCGTCCGGAACAGACCTGGCAGGCCTGGCGACACTGGGTACAACAGGCACAGGAGAGTGGCATCCAGGCCCTGCAGCGCTTCGCGCGGTTGCTGGAGCCCTATCTGCCCGGCATCGTCTCGCGCTGCCGGCATCGGCTGAATACCAGCGTTGTCGAAGGCATCAACAACACCATCAAAGTCATCAAGCGTCGCGCCTACGGCTACCGCGACCAGGACTACTTCTTCCTCAAAATCCGCGCCGCCTTCCCCGGTAATGCTCGATGAACCTTTTTTATACCCAACTGAAACGGGCCACCCCTAGGGAGACGCTGATTTAATCGCGCGTCCGCGCTCGAGTCGCTTTTGCGTGGGAACAAGGCGCGGTGACGGCCGTGCAGTCATTCTGCACAAGGGAACCGCAACGCCGTTCCCGCGCCCGTTGTTGATCAACAACGGGCGGCCGAGCCCCTGCAGTAAATGGCTTGCGGGGTTGGTGCCCCCTGTTCCCCGATCCTGCGTTGCGCCCCGAATCAATCAGCAACGGGCGGGTAGAACCACTACCCGCTACACGACGCGCCTTGTCTCGGAAAACAGGGGGCACCAACGCGGACGTGCGATTAAATCAGCGTCTCCCTAGGGCGTCTGATCCTCCTCTGCGCCTTCCTTCTTCACCGGCAGGAGCACCTGGCGGTCCACGCCCAGAAGCAAGGCTGCCGTCGCTGCGATAAAGATCGACGAGTAGGTCCCCACGATCACGCCGATAATCAGCGCGACCGAGAAGTTCTGAAGCGCCGCGCCGCCCAGGAAGGCCAGTGCAAACAACACCAGCAAGGTGGTCGTACTGGTGATGATCGTACGCGCCAGGGTCTTGTTCACCGCGATATTCATGACTTCTTCGGTGCCCTTCTTGCGCAATATACGGAAATTCTCCCGTATTCGGTCGTAGACAACGATGGTGTCATTCAATGAATACCCGATCACCGCAAGCACCGCGGCCAACACCCCCAGGTCGAACTCGAGTTGCAGGAGCGAGAAGATGCCAAGCGTGATCACCACGTCGTGGATCAACGCCAGCACCGACCCGATCGAAAAACGCCACTCAAATCGAACGGCCACGTAAATCAGAATCCCTGCCAAGGCGTAGATCATCGCCAGCCCGCCCTGCTCGCGCAGCTCCTCGCCCACGGCGGGCCCGACGAACTCCACCCGCCGTAGATCCGGGTCGTCCGGCCCGCCGTCCTGCAGCACATTGAGTACGCGGTTGGAAAGGGTTGCGGGGTCGTCGTCATCCTCGCTCGGGGGCAGCCGAATCAGCACATCGCGGGAGGTGCCAAAGGTCTGCACCTGTGCCCCGGAAAAGCCGCCTGCGGCCAGTGTCTCGCGGATCGGATCCAGCTCGACGGCCTCGGGATATCCGACCTCGACCAGCGTACCCCCGGTAAAGTCGATCCCGAAGTTCAGCCCCCGCGTGGCCAGCAGCGCCACGGAGATCACGATCAGGATCAGCGAGACGGTGATCGCGTATTTCCGTTTGCCGAGAAAATTCAGATTCGAATCGGCGAAGTTCAAATGCGGAAGCATATGTGTCTCCCGGCGCTCAGATAGCGAGGCGGTTCAGCCGACGCTGCCGCCCGTAGGTCAGGTTGACGATGGCGCGGGTCACGATGATCGCCGTGAACATCGAGGCGATGATCCCGATCGACAGCGTGATCGCGAAACCCTTGATCGGGCCGGTGCCAAACAGGAACAGTACCAGAGCGGCAATAAGCGTGGTCACATTGGCATCCGCAATCGTGGTGAACGCGCGGTCATAGCCCGAAGCGATGGCGGCCTGGGGTGACAGTCCGTTACGTAATTCCTCGCGTATTCGTTCAAATATCAGCACGTTGGCATCGACGGCCATACCCACGGTCAGCACGATTCCCGCGATGCCGGGCAAGGTGAGGGTCGCCTGCAGCATTGACAACACCGAGACGATAAAGATCAGGTTCAGCGCCAGGGCGACGTTCGCGATGACCCCGAACACCCGGTAGTACAGGATCATGAAGATCATTACCGCGATGAACCCGATCACGACCGACTGCATGCCGCGATCGATGTTTTCCTGCCCCAGGCTCGGGCCGACCGTGCGTTCTTCGACGATCGACATCGGCGCGGCCAGAGCCCCCGCGCGCAACAGCAGTGCGAGATTGCGGGCCTCGCGGCTGCTGTCCAGCCCGGAGATCTGGAATCGGCGTCCCAGCGGCTCGTTGATGCGCGCGACGTTAATCACCTCTTCGCTGCGAGAGGTGCGCATTACCTGTTCGCCATCTTCCTCAACGGTTTCGGTCGTTGTTTCGATGAACACCGTCGCCATCAGCCGGCCGACGTTATCGGATGTCACTCGCGAGAAGATCCGCGCGCCCTGCCCGTCCAGGTTGATGAACACCGCGGGTCCGCCCGTATCCTGGGCGATACCCGAGGAGGCATCCGTGATGTAGTCGCCGGTCAGCATGACCTGGCGCTGAAGCAGAACCGGCGTGCCGTCGCGTTCGTGATAAAGCCGCGTGCCCGACGGTGCGCGACCTGTCTCGTCGGCCTCCTGGGCGTCACCACTCTCCGATACCAGGCGAAATTCGAGCGTGGCGGTCGCGCCCAGGACCTCCTTCGCGCGTGCCGTGTCCTGCACGCCGGGTAGCTGGACCACAATCCGGTTCTCACCCTGCTGGGCAATGATCGGTTCTGCCACGCCCAGTTCGTCGACCCGCGAGCGCAACGTGGAGATATTCTGCTGCAGGGCCTGACGGCGCAGTTCCGTCAGGTGATCGTCATCCAGGGTCGCGACCAGACGGCTGGTGTCACCCGAACCCCGCGACTCCCAGACCAGTTCATCGCGATACTGGCGCTGGAGCCAGCCTTCCGCCGCTTCGCGATCCGCCTCGCTCTCGAACATCACGGACAGATCGCGGGAGCCGCGCTCCACGGTGTCGAACGAGATGCGTTCTTCCCGGAGGCGCCCGCGCAGTTCGTTCGAGTATCGCTCCATCGCGGTACCGATCACGGCATCCAGGTCCACTTCCATCAGGAAGTGAACCCCCCCACGCAGGTCGAGACCGAGAGCCATGGGCTGGCCGTTGATCGCCCGCAGCCAGCGCGGCGTGGCCGGGGCCATGTTGAGTGCGACGGTGTGGTTGTCATCCAGTGCGTTGCGCAAGATCTCGGCCGCTGTCGACTGCTCGTCCGTGGTTTCGAAGCGCAACAGGATCTGACCATCATCCTGCTCTTCGAGCGTATGCGGCGTCACACCCTGGGCACCGAGGATGGTCCCCATCAGTTCACGGATGTTCTGATCAATCTCGCCGGTGGTCGGGTTCCCGATCTGGACCGACGGGTCCTCCGGGAACAGGTTGGGCGCGGCATAAACCCCCGCGCCCAGAATGACGACGACGATCAGAGCGTACAGCCACGCCGGAAAGGAATTGCGCATATTCGAAGACCCTAGAGGTCCTTGAGGGTGCCCTTGGGCATAACCTGCTGAACGGACTGTTTCTGCACGGCGATATTCACGCCATTGGCGATATCGACCTTGATGAAGTTCTCGCCCACCTCGGTGATCGTGCCGGCCACACCGCCATTGGTCACGATCTCGTCACCCTTGGACAACGACTCCACCATCGAGCGATGCTCCTTCGCGCGCTTGCTCTGCGGCCGAATGATCAGGAAGTACATGATCGCGAAGAAGATCAGGATCATGATCAGGAACTCGATCATGCCGCCGCCGGCGGTACCGCCTTCCTGGGCATGCGCTGCAGAAATCAGAAAATCCATCGAAACACTCCCGTCTAGCCAATCGGTTACGGCACCGGCCCGAGCACGCGGCGCCCACGACCCCCGTGAACGGGATCGCGAAAATTGCCGCGCGGATTATGGCACAGGCGGCACTTCCATGCCGCGCCGACCATAGAAATCGGCGACGAAATCCTGAAGGGCACCAGCCGCAATCGACTCGCGCAGGCCACGCATCAGGTCCTGGTAGTAATGAAGATTGTGGGTTGTCGCCAGCCGCGAGCCCAGAATTTCGTTACATTTGTCGAGATGTTTCATGTAAGCCCTTGAATAATTGCGGCAGGTGTAGCATCCGCATTCTGGATCGATCGGGCCCGTATCGTTGCGGAAGCGCGCGTTACGGATGCGCAGCACCCCTTTCCGGGTATACAGGAACCCGTTACGGGCGTTGCGGGTCGGCATCACGCAGTCGAACATGTCCACGCCGCGGCGTACGGCCTCGACGATATCCTCGGGCCGCCCGACCCCCATGAGGTAGCGCGGACGTTCTTCTGGCAGCAGCGGTAGGGTCACATCCAGCGTGGCGAGACGTTCATCCTCGGGTTCACCCACCGAGAGGCCCCCGATCGCATAGCCGTCAAAGCCAATTGCCCGCAGTCCCTCGGCCGATTCACGGCGCAGTGCGGGATACATGCCGCCCTGGACGATGCCAAACAATGCCGCCGGATTGTCGCCGTGCGCCTCGCGCGATCGCGCGGCCCAGCGCAGCGACAGTTCCATCGACTTTCGCGCCTCGTCCTCGGAGGCTGGATAGGGCGTGCACTCGTCGAAGATCATTACGATGTCGGAGCCCAGTTCGCGCTGCACCCTCATTGACGACTCCGGCGTCATCAGCACCTTCGACCCGTCCACAGGGGACTGAAAACGCACACCCTCCTCGCTGATCTTGCGCATTTCGGCCAGCGAGAAGACCTGGAACCCCCCCGAATCAGTCAGGATGGGTCCTTCCCAGTGCATGAAGTCATGCAGATCACCATGCGCCCGGATCACCTCGGTACCCGGCCGCAGCATCAGGTGAAAGGTGTTGCCCAGGATGATCTGCGCCCCCAGCTCGCGCAGCTCCTCCGGCGTCATGGCCTTTACCGTTCCGTAGGTCCCCACCGGCATGAAGGCTGGCGTCTCCACATCCCCACGCGGAAACCGCAGTCGGCCTCGGCGTGACGCGCCATCCTGCCCCAGGTGTTCAAACTCCATCGTGTTCCTCCCGGACGCTCGGCGGCAGATCCGCGGGATCGCCCGGCGCCAGCCACATGGCATCCCCGTAGCTGAAAAAGCGATAGCGATCCGCCACCGCATGGGCATAGGCGTCCAGGATCCGGCGATATCCCGCAAAGGCCGCCACAAGCATCAGCAGCGTGCTCTGCGGCAGGTGAAAGTTCGTCACCATCCGGTCCACTACGCGAAAATGGTATCCCGGCTGGATGAACAGCCGTGTTTCACCCTGAAAGGGCTTCAGTTCGCCCTCGGCCGCGGCCGTCTCGAGCGACCGCACACAGGTCGTACCCACAGCCACCACGCGCCCGCCACGCGCCTTGCAGGCCGCCACAGCGGCACAGGCCTCCCGACCCACCTCCAGCCACTCGGCGTGCATCTCGTGGCGCGAGGTGTCGTCCACCTTCACCGGCTGAAAAGTCCCCGCCCCGACATGCAGCGTCACGGTGGCCGTCTCGACCCCATGCGCACGCAGACGCTCCAGCAACGCGTCGTCGAAGTGAAGCCCGGCCGTCGGCGCCGCCACCGCGCCCTCCTTGCGCGCGAATACCGTCTGGTAGCGCTCGGCATCGCTGCCCTCGTCCGCCCGCTCGATGTATGGCGGCAGCGGGATATGACCATGCTCCTTCAGCAGCGCGAGCATGTCGCCACCATCCACCAGACGAAGCCGAAAAAACGGCCCCTGGCGATCCGTCACCTCCACCGTAAAGGCATCCGCCAGGCGCAGGCACGTACCGGGCTTCGGTGCACGACTGGCCCGCACCATCGCCAGCACCTGCGTGGGTGACTCGATCCGTTCCACGAGGACCTCGACCTGCCCCCCGCTCGCCTTCTGCCCGAAGACCCGCGCCGGGATCACGCGCGTGTCATTCAGCACCAGGAGATCGCCCGGCCGCAGCAGTGACTCAATCGCACCAAACGCGGCATCTTCCGCCTGCTGGTCTTCCAGCACGAGCAAGCGCGAGCTGGCTCGCTCGGGCAGCGGATACTGGGCGATCAGCTCCTGCGGGAGCTCATAGTCGAAATCGGAAACACGCATGGCGCGCGATGCTACCACGCACTGCCGCCCTGAATGCGGATCAAGCGAAGACGCCATCTCCCTTGCCACACCCCGCTCGTGCGCTACACTAGCGCCTCGAAAGCCGGGATGGCGGAACTGGTAGACGCGCCGGATTCAAAATCCGGTTCTGGCAACAGAGTGCGAGTTCGATTCTCGCTCCCGGCACCACCTCTTTATCTCGGGCCCGCCGCCAGGCCCGAAACCGCGCACCTGGCCGGTGTAGCTCAGCTGGTAGAGCATCTGATTTGTAATCAGAGGGTCGCAGGTTCGACTCCTGTCGCCGGCTCCATATCGCACACAGCAAAAGGGCCAGCCGAAATGGCTGGCCCTTGGCTTTTTGGCATTTCCGCCGGTGAATCCTAGCGGAAAATGCTTTCGTGGCGTGCCTCGGTCATCTGCGGGGCATCCGCCGGACATACCGATTCCGGGTCGATCCGGGCGGCATCATCCACCAGACCCAGGTCGGCGGCGGTCGGCATGTCGCCGCGCGAGATGTCGAGATACTCAAGCAGACGACCCAGGCCATTCAGCGCCCGTGCCTTGGCGATTTCCATATCGTGCTGGGCGTTGACGTAGGCGCGACTCGCCTCGAAGTGCTCGTTTTCGGTGTCGAGCAGGTCCAGCAGGCTCCGCTGCCCGATCCCGAACTGCTGGCGATACGCGGTGCGCACACGGTCGGACGAGTCTCGGTGCTGGCGCAGGAAGCGTAGCTGGCTTTCGAGCGAACGAATGTCGTTGTATGCCACCGAGACGGTCTGGCGAACGTTGCGGCAGACCGACTCCTGTTGATCACGCGCCTGGTTGAACTCCTCGGTGAACTGGCGCACCCGCGCCTGATCGGTGCCGCCGCGGAAAAGGTTCCAGGTCATTACCACCAGTGCCGATGTGTCATGGATACGGATGTCTTCACGTTCGAGAACGTCGTTCTCGTACGCGTGGCGCACTTGCAGGTCCACACGGGGGTGGAAGGCTGATCGGGCGACGTTACGCTGCTCTTGTGCCGCCTCCATGTTGCGCAGCGAGGCGAACATCGCAGGGTTCTTGGTGATCGCCTCGGTCAAGGCGTCCTGCACCGTGCCGGGGATGGGCTCGTCGGAAAAGGTCCCGACCATCTCCACTCGCTGGTCTCCCGGCATTTTCCCCACGATACGGTAGTACCGGGCATTTACGTCGTGCAGGTTTTGCCGCTCGGTCAGCAGATTGGATTCCGCCAGTGCCAGACGGCCCGAGGCCTGTTCGAGGTCTACACCTCGACCCACGCCACGCTCGGTCTGATCCACGATCTGGTCGTAAACCTCCTTGTGCGCGTCGTAGTTCTGCTGCGCGAGATCCACCAGCGCTCGCTGACGTTGGACATCGGCAAAGGCTCGGACGGCTTCAAGTGCGATCTCCTCGCTCGCCTCGCGCAACTCGAAGTACCGTACGCGCTGAATTTCGCCCAGTCGCTTCACTTCGCTCGCTGTCTCGAAGCCGTCATACAGCATCTGCGTCAAGGTGATGTCGACACCACGAGGGTTGCGCGAGAACGTATCGAAGTTGTCGTCACTGGAACTCTGACGCTGATACCCGGCGCGGGCATTCAGGTCCACCTCGGGCAGAAAGCGTCCGCGCGCGCCCGTTTGCTCCTCACCGGAGGCGCGAAAGGCATGCCAGCGCGACTGAACATCGGGGTTGGAGAGTACTGCTTCCATTGCGGCGTCACGCAACGGCTCCGGTGCCTCGGCCTGCGCCGATCCGCCTACCACCATCGCTACAGCCGCCGTCAGGGCAAGCAGAGCACTTCTGCCGCCCGCGGGCCTGGTTCCTTTCATCACTTTTACCTCCCATAAAACTGGCACACCCAACGATCTCGCTTATGAGCTCGCACGCCCCATAAAGGGCGAAACGCTCCTATGCGCCTCACACTTAAGAACGATAGGCCTAAGCCCTGACCCGCGCAATGATTTTTGATGTTGATCACATAACGGAAAACAAACGCCTGACACAGCGAGAAATACTTCACGGCACTACGCTTGCAACTATGTTTCTGGCTTTCCAGACAGGCGTAGCCCATCATTCGGGGAGTAGTGCTTTTTTCATCCACCGGAGGGCGCGCCTACGTGCTTGGCATCTGGCCCCGCAGTACACCCCGATTGATGCGGTACGCGTGCCTTTTTCTCGTACTGGTCGGTGGAACGTGGCTGCTGGGCTCGAGCCAGGCGGGTCTCGATGACTTCGTTCAGCTGGAACAGGTCGCCGCCGAGCGCTACGGAGCAGAAACCGCCGAGCGCGTCCGACGCTGGCGAATATTGCTGGAGGAACTGGCCGGTGAAGACGAGCAGACGCAAATCACGCGAGTGAACGAATTCTTCAACCGACAGTTGCGCTACCAGGACGACCAGGTGACCTGGGGCCAGGAGGATTTCTGGGCCACACCGCTGGAGGCCCTGTACAAGGGGGCTGGCGATTGCGAGGACTATTCCATTGCCAAGTACGTCAGTTTGCGCAAGCTGGGCGTCCCCGATGAACGACTTCGGCTCTTCTATGTGCGCGCCCGGCTGGGTGGGCCCGGAAGCAATCTGAGCCAGGCGCACATGGTCCTGGGCTACTTCACCGACCCACGTGACGAGCCCAAGGTGCTGGACAACCTGGTCACCCGTATTGAACGCGCCTCCCAGCGCGACGACTTGACACCGATCTTTTCGTTCAACAGCGAGGGGCTCTGGCCGGACGGGCAGACGCAGTCTGCGGCCGATCCCACGGCCCGCCTGTCACGCTGGCGCCGTGTCCTGGAACAGCTGGATGACTACGGCGTTGATCTCGACCGACCCATCAACTCGACCCCGGAATGAGGGCGCAGCCATGACGCTGAGAAAACAACTCTGGATCGCAGTGGCCATCATCATGCTGTTGGCGCTACTGGTCAGCATCGTGGTGAGCACCCTGTCTGCACGCAATTACCTGGCGCAGCAGCTACTCACCAAGAACATCGACAATGCAGCATCACTGGCCTTGTCGCTGTCCCAGCTGCCCAAGGACGAGACCACCGTGGAGCTGCAGATCGCCTCCCAGTTCGACACCGGCCACTACCAGCACATCCGGCTGGTTGACCCGACCGGCGACTTGATGATCGAGCGTCGCAATCCGGAGCCACCACAGGGGGTACCCGAGTGGTTCGTGGAACGCCTGGCCTTCAACGTTCGCCCAGGAATCGCTCACGTCTCCGATGGCTGGTCGTCATTCGGTACGCTGATTGTCGAAAGCCAGACCAATTACGCCTACGAAGCCCTGTGGGAAGGCACCCTTCGCCTCACCGCCATTTTTGCCGGCGGATTGCTGATTATCGGGCTGATAGGCTCCTTCCTGCTCGGGCGGTTGATACGCCCACTGAAGCAGGTCGTGGAGCAAGCCGAGGCCGTCGGTGAGCGGCGCTTCGTGACCACGCCCGAGCCCCGGACATGGGAGTTTCGAGCCCTGGTCCGCGCCATGAACCGGCTCACCGAGCACGTCCGGATGATGCTGCAGGAAGAATCCACGCGTCTGGAACGTCTGAAGAATCGACTGCAGCATGATGATGTCACGAGGCTTCTAAACCGTGAGTCATTCCTGGCCCGCTTCCAGGCGACGCTGGACAACCGCCATTCCGGCTCTGCAGGAAGCTTTGTCCTGCTGCGCATTTCCGATCTGCCAGAGCTTAATCAAGCCATTGGGCATGACACCCTGGACGAGCTCCTGGGGCGCATCGCCAGCGTTGTCGAACAACAAGCCAGTCTGACCGACTACGGTGCTGCGGGGCGTTTGAAGGGATCGGACATCGCGGTCTTCGGCGACGGCATCGGCGACAGCCGACGCTTTGCAGAATCCCTATTGACAGCGATTCGTGCCGAGCTGGGCTCCCAGGCGCCCAGGATGTTGACGTTCCACCTGGCGGGGACGCCCTACCACCCCGACGACACGACAGGCGAAGTCCTGAGCCGGGTCGACCAGGCACTGGCCCGTGCGGAACTTGAACCCGGTGATTCCATCGCCGAGGAGCCCTACGCGGTGTTGCCGCACGCCAATCAGAACGAATGGCGTACCGCTATAACCGTGGCTCTGGCCACCCACGGCGTGCAACTGGCGCGATTCCCGGTGGTCGATGCCGATCACGAGCTGATGCATCACGAGGCCCCGATGCGCCTGATGCTCGATGGCGAATCGCGCCCGGCCGGTTACTTCATGCCGTGGGCGGTCCGTCTGGATCTGATTCGGCAGCTGGACGACGCAGTGCTCGACGCCGCGCTCGAACAACTTCAGACCACCAACGAACGCCTCGCCATCAACCTCTCGGTGGACAGCCTGCGGGATACGGACTTTCGACAGCGGCTGGAGACCCGACTGTCGACGGATCCAGAGATCGCCGGCCGTCTCTGGTTGGAGTTTCCGGCTCGGGGAGCCCTGGCCCATCCTGCCGAGTTGCGTGATCTGTGCCGCGTCGCCCGTGTGGCAGGCTTTGTGGTCGGCCTTGAACATGCCGGGCCGGAGGCCTTCCGCTCGCATGACCTGACCGCATACGGATTGCACTATGTGAAATTGCAGGCATCGTTGGTCCAGGGCGTGCATCGTTCGACCGAGGCACAGGCGTTGATCCGCGGACTGTGCACCCTGGCGCATTCCATCGGCATCATGGTGATCGCCGAAGGCTGCGACAGCGCAGACGATATCGAGCCCCTTATGGATCTCGGCATCGACGGGGTGACCGGCCGGGCGGTCCAGTCCCTTAACGCCTGAGGCACACAAAAAGCCCCGCCTCCTTCGGCGGGGCCTGAAGCGCCCATACGGGTCTCTCGATCTTACTGGTCGATCTTCAGCTGGTCGTTGTCCAGCAGCGTCTGAATAATGACCTCGGAACTGCCGCCAAGGGTGACACCCTGTAGCGTGATGATCTGGTCTGCGTTGTCCTTGTCGCCGGCAAGCCCACCCTGTGAATGGACATACAGCACGGTATTGCCGTTTTCCGTCTGGGCGTAGAGATAATCGTCAAGGTTGCCTGCGTTTTCGCCCTGCAGGAGGTCCGATAGATCCAGCACATCACCCGATGACCCGTCCCAGGGCTTGAAGTCTGTAACCGTGTCCTGCGCCGGTTGTCCCATGACACTCGACTGGTCGCCCGCATTCCAGACGAAGGTGTTGTTTCCACCTCCGCCCGTTAACGTGTCGTTCCCGGCGCCGCCGACCAATGTATCGTTGCCTTCGCTCCCAAACAGGACATCATCCCCATCGCCTCCAATCAGGATGTCATCACCGTTCGAGCCGATCAGGGTATCCTCGTCGTCGGTTCCGACGAGCCTGACGCCCAGCGGCTTGACCGAATAGGCGCTCTGGTTGGGCCCTTCCCGCCCTCCAAAGAATGCAATATAGGAGAAGCTCTCGCTGTGTTCGATCGTGGCCACACCATCGATCACTACCAGATCACCCGTCGCAATCCGGCCCCCAAGCTCGTCATACAGAGCGTACGTCGCACCAGTAACGGGTCCCTGAACGGCGAACTGAATGCCATCGACCGGCTGGGCAAGCTCGAACAACAGCCCTTCGTTGTGTTCGATTGCGTTCGGCTCATCCGCATTGCTTTGATGGTCGACCGCATAGAAGCCACCTTCATCGAGGGAGACAGAGGCGCTTTGATGCCCTGTCTGCTTCAAGCCTGAAGCGGTCGCGGCGGTGCCTTGTGTTGAGCTGCCAACGGTATGCGCGCTCACGTCACTGTAGATACTGCGCGGATCGGGAGAGCCTGGATCCTGATCGCCGGGATCCTCGTCACTCGGATCCTCATCACCTGGGTCTTGCGCGCCGGGATCCTCGTCATCAGGAATCACAGCCGGGGGTTGTTCATCCGCCGTGACAGCAAGTGAGCTCGAATCATTTCCACTGCCCAGTTCAGGCTGCCCCAGTACATTGTCGGGGAACAGGTATTGGAGCGGGTCGATGTCATCATTCACCCGAGCGACCCGGACAAACCCGCCCCCTTCACCCGGTGTTCCCCCTTCCACACCCGCGGCCGGGGCCTCCAGCAAATCATCCAGGGTCTCGCCTCGCTCCAGAGCGGCAACAATCTCTTCAACCGTGGCATCGCCAATCTGGGACTCCATCGGATCAGCGTCTGTGGAGTCCACAAGGTCCTCTGTGATGGTGGCGCCCTCGCCCTCCGCCAGGGTCACGCTCGAGCCATCCACTAAAGCGAGTTCCACCAAGCCACCGGGCTGGGTTGCGACCTCGTCACCGGCGTAAATCGGGTCACCTTGCTGAAGTACTCTCGAGTTGCCCTCTGGGTCCCGGGCGATCACGGTGCCGATCACCGCCTGCACTGTAGCGATAATCGTTTCTGCGCTCATGGTTGTGTTCCTCGTCATGCTCCCCACACCGGGGTGCTTACGACTGATTAGATACGCTCAACGTAGAAATCGCGTTAGCTGTACTGAAGTACAGGGGCAGAGCCGTTTTGGGTGACGTCAGAAAAAGGAAAATCGTAGGCGCGGCGAAAGCGCTCACCAAGAATGCCGGTCAACACCACGGAACGGACCCAATATCCCGTTGGCTTCCATCGTCGGGAATCTGGCCGCGAGCCATTGGTCATGCTCATGCCCCAGGGCATAAACCCGGAGCCACCATCAGTCCGCCGAAACAAGGGGCAGATGATTTTCCAATCTACTTAAAGCAGTCCTTCTTCATCTTCGACCAGATTCAAGCGCCTGGCTGAAGCCCGGAGATCCTTGCGACCCAGTAATTTCTGTTGTGCCGCGTCCGGTAGATCCGTAAACCGGATCACGCCCTTGTCTGTCAGCACCTCCACCAGGTCCTCCAGCACACGGATCAGCTCCAGGTCCGAGGCCTGCAGCGCAGCGGGCGCAGGCTCGGCACCATTGCCAGCCAGGAAGTCCAGAAGCTCCGGTGAATCAGCCGCCACGAACTCCACGCACTCGGCATTCACGTCCCGGCTCACCAGATCGATCCTGCCCTCTGCATCCCGTCTCACATACATAGGCCCCTTCCCGGTCGTTCGGCATTTCCGCTCCCAGCCTACACCCTCAGACACGAGAAAGCCCCGCCGATTCAGACCGGCGGGGCTCCCCATGCGACCCGCTACTGGTCAATCTTCAGCTGGTCGTTATCCATCAATTGCTTGACGAAATCAGCCGAACTCTGGCCATCCATGCTTACCCCTTCCAACACGATGGACTGATTGTGCGCCCAGTCACCATCGTTATTATTCGGGTTACCACTATTGCCCGGCGAAGTGTCACCCTCCGTGCGTACGTACAGCACCGTGTTTCCATCGCCATCCTCTTCCGCGAGGATGTATTCGTCCACATTGTCGGCGTCGGCCCCCACCAGGAGGTCCGAAAGATCGAGTTGGTCTGCTTCACCTTCTCCGGTGAAGCCGTTTTGCGAATCGACAGTGAAATCACGCACCACATCCCGCGGCATCGCGTCTGGATCATAGGCCCCGCTATTGATATCACCGGTCGACGGGACATCTCCGGCGACGTCACCGGGCCAGATGAATGTATCGGCACCATCCCCGCCGATCAGGATGTCATTGCCGGCACCCGCCGCGATCTGATCCGCACCCGAGGTGCCCACCAGGATCTCGTCCGCCTCCGAACCCGCAATGGTCGCTCCCGGCTCGACATCGTCACCCCAGATCACCTCCACATCCGGGCTGTCGATACGGATCGAAAGGGTCGCAACCGCTTCATCACCGTTCGGATGGGTCAGTTTGTAATCGAAGGTCTCGATGCTCCCGGCGTTGGCAACATCATTGGATGCCGTATAGGTATACGTCCCGTCCTCCGCGAGGGTCAGTGAACCAAACTCCCCGGCCACCGTATGTTCGCCATCGACTTCGACGAATCCATCGCCATCGAAGATGCTCAGGGTCGTCGAATCGCTGCCTGGCTCATCGGAATTGCCTTCGGCGTCCTCATCCGTAATAACATTCCCGTGAACCGCATTGTCGACCTGCTGGCCTACCACAATCTCGGAGAATCCGACCTCCCCGCCCCAAGAACCGAGAAACCAACTTCCGTCATTAGTTTCTTCGCCGGTCAGCTCAAGCCGGTAGTGACCTGGTCCCAGGTCATCTGGAAGATCCATTGGCACATTAAACTCCGACCCCTGTGATGAGTCGCGGGTGAGCACACCATTCCCAACCAGCACCTCTCCGTCATCCGAGTCTTCAAGGAATAGTGCCCATGTGAGTTCGGCTTCCCCGTTTCCAGCAATGCCGCTGGAAAACACCGAAAATTCGGCATTTATCGCAACGGAACCCGAATATCCTTCACCAATGGTGAACTCGCGAGTCTCTGCCCAATCCGTCCCTTTCTCACGACCGCTCAGGTGTTCTTCCAAGGACTCGCCGACGTAGGCCGTGTTCAGATTGTCGACCGCGGTCACGGCGCTGCTGTACACGACCTCCGTGCTGTCGATGTCCACGTCGCTCCACACGCCATCAGTGGAAACTGCTTGCGCCGAAACCTCGATTTCATTGGCTCCAGCATCCGGTCGGACCGTCAATCCGGTGATGTCCGCCGGATCCACTGTATAGAGGCCATCGACCGACGTCTGCACGTTACCGTTGACCAGGAGTTCGCCACCCTGAACCTCCAGTTGGTAGTAGTCGATCTCACCCGGATCATCGATACTTCCGTCGAGCGAAACAGTGTAGATCGTGGACGTGACATCCAGCTGTCCCTGAATGTTGCTGACATCGACGACTTCGTCCGGATGCGTAGAACGGACCTCAAACATAATCTCCGCCCGCCCGTTTTCGTCCAGCACCACGGTCAGCGATTCGTCCTCCGGATCAAACACGGTGTCATCGGCATTGTCCGGGTCGTACCAAGACGTTTCGTAGATCTCCTCGCCATTTGCAAAGACCTTGAAAGTATCCCGAGTACCGCCCCGGTTCTGCCAAGATGGAAGATTGTCTGGGTTGCCGTCCTCCCACCCGCCCTTCGCCTGCTGAGTCCAGGTAAGAGTGAAGCTCTGGCCAGCATTGGCCTGACCAAAGTCGAACATCAGCGTTTCGGTATCCGCCGGAGGGTTCGGGTCGTCGATAATCCCATCGCCGGACCCACCGACACCCAGATCCTCAAAATCGTCCTTAAGGACAGTCTCCTGCCCCTCCTCGGAGTCGACCGCAACCGAAACCAATGGACTCAGTAGCTCCCCGGACTCGGGGAAGTCCACCACAGCAGGATCAAAAACGATTGGAATCACATGGCTGGCATCATCACCATCACCATCTTCTGCATGGAAGGTCACTGGAAGCTCGAAACTCTCCGAGGCATCCATGTAGGTCCCGGACATTCCCTTGATGTTGTACTGATTCCCGCCCGAAGCCCCAAGGAAACGGATCTCGTCGAAACCACCTGGTTCGTTGATCGACAGGCTGTTACCGGAGCCCACAAGGTCGCCGTCGCGGTAGATTTCCCAACTCGGTGTCCCCTGGTTCCCCATTGTGAAATCGAGGTCAGTGACATACTGATTAAAGCTTGCCGACAGGGTCTGCCCACCACTGATCAGATTATTCGCGACGCCAATACCGCTTCCAGACCAATTGACCGCGCCATTGTCCGACGCAAACTGGACCTCCAGACCGTTGTCGAACACAAACAGGTCATCGTCTATTCCGCCACCGGAGGTCAGGCTTTCTTCGTCGAAACTGCTCCGCGCCACCGGGTCAATCGGTTCGAGCACATTGACGCTGTAGCTACCATCAAGCCCAGCCTGGATGGTAAAGACTGGATCTCCATTCGTATTGAAGGCAGTGAGCGTCGCTGTATCGCTGTCGAAACTGAGGGTGAGCTGCTCCCCCCGGGACGTCAATAGGACCTCCTCCCCATCGAGAAGGGCCACGAGATGCCCATCGTCATTCACGGCCAGCTCGATGTCCTTGATGAATGCCCCGTCGATGTCGGCGCCAATGTTAAGGCCGTTATTGCCCTCGATCGGACTTTCGGTCACCGAACCAGAAAGGGTGATACCTTCACCGCCTTCGAACACAGGAGCATCGTCACGAATCAACACGTCAATGGTGTCGTCGGCGACCTGATCATTGTCATCCGTCAGCGCAACCTTAATCGCCTCTTTCCAGTCCAGGTTACGGCCCTGACCATCGGGATGTTCGATCGGCTCGCGGAATTCCAGATCGAAACTGACTTCGCCCGTATCGCTGTCGAAACCGGTAAGGGTCAGCAGATTTCCATTGTCGGTTTCGATACTGACCGTATTGGATTCACCAAGAGCCTGGAGTTGATCGAGCGTCAAGACCACAGATCCATCTTCCTCGGTAGCCCCCACGCCGTTGTTCCCGCTCAATGTTCCTACGATTGCCAAGCTGGCAATACCTGCCGGGGCAACGAGCGCGAAGCTTCCCGATTTCACCAATTGAGCGGAATCCGGGTTTGTACCGTTCTCCAGATGCTTCTCGTCGAAGAAGAAATCCTTCTCGCCCAACCCTGTAATTTCCGGCCCCGGGACCGGAACCCCAGTGACTGCCGAGGCCTGATCACTCAACTCGAACGGATTCACCCCGTCCTCGGCGATGGTCACCGTACCTTCAACAGTTGCCGCCAGTTCGTTCCCCGACACCTGCCCGTTTCGGATCGCCTCGGCACCGTTGGCCGTCAGCACCACGTGGTTCCCGTCCAGCGCGAGATAACCGTTGCTGTCCTCGGTCAGCGACAGGGCGATCTCGCCCGCCAGGCCGCTGTCGATGCCATCTAGGTCCAGATCAGTGCTGATCTCGAACACCACATCACCGGCGTCAGCGGACTGAGGCCAGCCCTCCGGGGCATCCACTGCCGACAGCTCCACTGTCAGCTCCGGATTCGGCACCGGCACCTCGTCGATCGCCGCTTGCGCGTCATCACTCAGCACGAACGGGTTCACGTCGTCCCCGGCGATGGTAACCGTGCCTTCAACCGCCGCTATCAAACCATCCAGTCCGAGTTGGCCGTTGCGGATGGCAGTGGCACCATCTTTGGTCAGCACCACATTGTTGCCGTCCAGTGTCAGAAAACCGTTGCTGTCCTCGGTCAGGGTGAGAGCGATGTTGCCCGCCAGCCCTTCGTCGATGCCATCGAGTTCCAGATCCGCGGTGACTTCAAACACCACATCACCTTCATCCGCTGACTGCGGCCAACCCTCAGGCTGCTCGGCCATCGACAACTCGATCGTCAACTCCGGGCTTGGCACTGGCACCAGGACACCACCCTCGGCGCTCGCTTCGAGAGTGAAGGTGTTAACGAGGTTCTCGCCGATAATCAGGGTGCCTTCGATGGTCACGCTCAGATCGTTTCCAGAAACCTGCCCGTTCTGGATCGCTTCGGCGCCTGCCTCGGTCAGGGCAACCGACCATTGGCCCCACTCATCCTGGGAAAGCTCAAGGTATTCGACGTCGCCACCGACGATTTCGTAAGTAAACTGGCCGAGTGACTCATCGATTCCATCAAAGTCAGCCTGCGGGTTAATCCAGAATACGGTCATACCCTCTTCAACTTCCGAGGAGGGAAATCCCAAATCCTCAGGGAAGGGGCCTTCTACATCCGTATTTAGCGCCTGCACGCCGAGATCCTTACCGTCGCCCAGATCGCCCTGCGGAGGCATCGGGAATACTTCTCCCGGCAACAACTGGAAATCAAATGTCGGCTCCGGCACTTCGACGGCAACGATTGAGCTGTCCGTGGCTGAAACCAGGCCAATTCCGTCAATCTCGACGGTACCCTGAACGTCTACGGAGAGTTCGTTATTGGGAACCTGGCCATTCTGCAGTGCCCATGCACCCTGTTCGGTCAGAACGATGGCTGGATTACCATCGGCATCAGAACCGATCTCCAGATAGGCCGAGTCGCCGCCAACAATCTCGTACGCAATCGGGCCGGCCGCCGATTCGGGTAGTCCATCCAGGTCCAGCGTGGCACCCAGGCTGAACACCACCATGCCGGCCCCGGGCTGTTCAGAGGGCAGCATGTCGCCCTGTTCGGCCAGAGCGGCCATCGGGCCCTGACCCAGGGGACGGATATCGGAGCCCACCCGCGATACAAGATCATTGACTGGTGTAACAGCGATGACGAGGCTGGGTTCCGAATCCACATCATCCGTACCGGCGAGGGTCCCTCCACCTTCACCATCCGCTTCGCCGGGGCCTCCCAGTGCGTTCGGGTCGTAGGTATATTCGATCTGGCCGACCTCTTCGGAGCCGCGGGCGATGCGGACGAAGCCGCCGCCTTCGCCGGCTGCGCCGCCGTCGGCACCGGCGGCCGGCGCTTCGATGATGTCGGTGATGTCTTCACCGCGATCCAGGGCGGCGATGATCTCTTCGACCGTAGCGTCGGCGATCCCGCCTTCTTCAGGCGCGGGTTCGGCGGTTTCCGCCAGATCGTCGGTGATGGTGGCCGACTCGTTGCCCGCCAGGGACATGGTGGACCCGTCCTCGAAGGCCATTTCGATGAAGGCGCCGTCTTCGGCGATGACTTCCTCGCCGTAGAAGATCTCGTCTCCGGGTTGCAGGACGCGGGTGTTGCCGTCCTCGTCCCTGGCAATGACGGTACCCACCACGGATTCGACGGTAGCTACGACAACTTCAGACATGACCTTCTCCTTGGACTCGGAAGTACTTCACAGTTTTCGATGGGTACGAGCCTAGGGGAGTCGGTCTTGGCACGACAGGTGTACCGAAGTACAGGGTTTGTGGGGTTACGGGAGAATCGATATGGGCCTCGGTTGGACGAAAGCGGCTGGAAGTTGCGTGGGGCGGGGGCTGGGTTGATGCGATTCGCTCCGCTCATAGGCATCCTACGTGACGCTCCCCCCTCGTTTGATGAGGGTCGTAGGATGCGGATGAGCAAAGCGAATCGCATCGCCGCCGCTAGAGGCGGGTTTCGCGGATGGCACGAAAATCAGACGGTCGGGTGGGATTCGCGCAGGCGAGTCAGGTGGAGCACGAGCTGGACACGGTCGTCCACGTTGAGCTTCTTGAAGACGGAGCCGAGGTGCATCTTGACGGTACGCTCGGTCATGCCGAGCTGGCGTGCGATTTCCTTGTTGTGCGCGCCGGTGGTGACGGCCAGCGCGACCTCGCGCTCCCGGGGCGTCAGGTTATCGAAGCCCTCGGGCGGGGTTTCCGGATCGCGGGGCTGGGCGCTGCGGACGGTACGAATCATGCGGGTCATCAGGTCGGGGCCGACCCACAGCCCGCCACCCGTTACGGTCGCGGCGATCGTGCGCAACTGGGTGGCGTTGGCCAGCGTATGGCAGTAGCCGTGGGCCCCGGTATCGAACGCACGAATGCCTTCCTCGTCGTGCGGGTGGCGCGAGTGCACGATGACCCGATGCACCCGGGTCCTTTGCTCGACGTGCACCTCCCAGTCGGCCAGGTCCGTGCCGATCCAGCAGGCCTCGGCGCCCTCCGGCAACGTCGCCGGAAACGGCGGGCGCAGCACCTGGGCGTCCGGGAAGGCCTCTTCCCAGCGCGGTGAAGGCCGCGACGCCCGGTCCACCATGAAGATCTGCATATCGATCAGCGCTCCGTAAAAGCCAGCTCGCCCGCGCGGAGGATCGGCTTCAGCAGGTACTGCAGGATGGTGCGACGCCCGGTGATGATATCCACCTGCGTGACCATCCCGGTCATGATCGGGTGTTCCTCGTCGAAGCCTGTTTCCTCGGTTCGTACGCGGACCTTGTAGTAGGTGTTGCCGTCGTCGTCGGTAATGGTGTCCGGGCTGATGTGCTCCACGGTGGCATCCAGGCCGCCGTAGATGGCGAAGTCATAGGCCGTGAACTTCACCTTGGCGTTGAGTCCCGGACGCAAGTAGGCAATGTCCCGCGGCGAGACCCGCGCCTCGATCAGCAATTCGTCCTCCAGCGGCACCACCTCGGCCACCTCGCGCCCGGGCGAGATCACGCCACCGCGCGTGGTGATGAACATCCGCTGCACAATACCCGCCATGGGCGAGCGCACCTCGGACAGCCGCACACGGTCCTCCAGGCCCTCGGTGCCCTCGGCCAGTTCCTGCAGCCGCCCAAGGGTGTCGGCGAGCTCCGAACGCCACTGATTGCGGAAATTCAGCCGCACCTCTCGGATCTTCTCTTCCGCTTCCTCGATCGCGGCGTCCAGACGGGCGATCTGCGCCGTCGCCTGATCGCGGTCGCCGCGGGCGTTGGAGACCTCGCGGCGCAAGCGCAGGATCTCCACTTCGGATACCGCCCCGCTTTGCACCAGCGGTTCGGTAACCTCCAGCTCGCGACTCGCCAGCTCCAGGGCTCGGATGGCCTGGCTGCGTCGCGCCCTTACCTCGTTCAGCTCCTCACGTCTTTGCCGCATCTGCTCCTCGGCAATGCGAATCCGCGAGCGCAGCTCGTCCAGGCTTTCTTCGTAAAGCTGTTGCTCCTGCTCGACGATGGCCTGCGGCCCTTCCTGCAGGTCTGGTGTAATCAGGAACGGGGTTTCCGTCAGCAGCGCCATCAGGCGCGCCCGGCGCGCCTTCAACGCGAACTCGCTGGCCCTCGCCTCGCCCAGGTCGGACAGGAATCGCGTCGGGTCCACACGCACGAGCACATCGCCCTGTTCCACGACATCGCCTTCTCGCACCAGCACATCGGAGACCACGCCCCCGTCCATGGACTGCAGCACCTGAAGGTTCTGCGACGGAATCACCCGCCCGTCCGCGCGGGCCACCTCGTCGATCTCGGCAATGGAGGCCCAGTAAACCAGCAGGCCCAGCGTGATCAGGATCCCGTAGAGGAGCGCGCGGGCGCGGATCGGACGCTCCTGTATCTGCGTCCAATCGGCGTCCGATGCCCAGTTGCGGTGGTCGCCCCCACCCTTGGTCAGCCAGGGGCGAAAGATCCGGTCCACCATCGGCGCACCGACCTTTCCGGTGTGGTCCATACCGCGGCCGAGTGCCTCGAACCCCTGGCCGTCCCTGCGCGTGCGTTTACTCATGCCTGCGCCTTGCCTACGCGGCCTTCCCGCAGGGCTTGAATCACCTGATCCTTCGGCCCGTCGGCCACCACTCGGCCCTGATCCAGCACGATAATTCGGTCCACCAACTCGAGCAGCGAGGTACGGTGCGTCACGATCACGGTGGTGCGTCCCTGAATGAACTCCGCCAACCGACGCTTCATCCCCTGCTCGGTGGAGTTGTCCATGGAGCTGGTCGGCTCGTCCATCAGCAGCATGCTGGGCTCATGCAGCACGGCCCGCGCCACGCCGACACTCTGCTTCTGCCCGCCAGACAGCCGGCCCCCGCGCTCTCCGACCTGCAGGTCGACACCTTCTGGATGGGTATTGATCAGATCCTCGATGCCCGAGATTGCTATCGCCTTGCGGATGGCCTCGTCGCCGGCCAGCGGATCGGCCGTCACCAGGTTCTCGCGCAGGCTTCCGTAGAACAGCGTGACCTCCTGGCCCACATAGCCCAGCGACCGCCGCAGCTCGGCCGGGTCCAGCTGGCGCACATCGATTCCGTCCACCAGCACCGCCCCGGAGGTCGGCTGATAAAGACCCATGATCAGCTTGGCCAGGGTACTCTTGCCGGAGCCCACGCGCCCCAGCACGGCGACGTGTTCGCCCGGCTCGATCTTCAGCGAAACACTCTGCAACGCCGGCGTGGCGGACTCGGGATAGGCGAAACCGACATTGCGAAACTCGATGGCGCCCTCGAACCGCTCACGGCTCAGGAAGTGCGAGTCCGCCGGGCGCTCCACCGGCAGCGCCATGATCTCGTTCAGCGAGCCGAGTGCAGTCGAGGCCTGGTGATACTGCATCAGCAGCCCGGCCGTCTGACTGATGGGCGCCATCGCGCGCGAGGAGATCAGGTAGGCGGCAATCAGCCCACCCATGGAGAGATCTCCCTCCATTAACAGGAACACACCGAGCACAATGATGGCGACGCCCACCGTGTGCTGTGCCCACATCGCCGTGTGGGTCACGCTTGCGGTCAGCAGGCGGTTCTGTGCACTGGTCCTTGCCAGATGGGTCGTTGCACGCTCCCAGGTTGCCTGCACCCGCCCCTCCGCCCCAAGGGCCTTGAGAGTCTCGGCGCCCGCGAGGCTCTCGACCAGGGTCGAGTTGCGTTGCGCGGCAACGCGGTAGCTTTCTTCCGCGAGTGCATGCAGCTTGCGATGGATCGCCGTGGCGTAAAACAGCAGTAGCAGCGCACCGATCGCCACGGGGATCGCCAGCGGCCAGGCGATCAGCGCGATGATGGCAATGAACATCAAAGCGAACGGCAGATCGACAAAGGCAATGATGGTCGCCGACGATATAAAGCTGCGCACCGACTCGAACGCGCCAATGTTCGATGCAAACGAACCCACCGAGGCCGGTCGATTCTCCATGCGCAGCCCCAGCACACGCTCCATGATGTGCGAGGAGAGTTTTACATCCGCACGCATCGCCGCCTTGTCGACAAAGTGGCTGCGCATGGTGCGCAGGATCAAGTCCGCGATCAGCACGATGACCACACCCGCCGCGAACATGAACAGCGTCTCGGTCGCGTGATTCGGGACCACGCGGTCGTACACGTTCAGCACGAACAGCGGCATCGCCAGTGCGAAGAGGTTGATCATCACCGCCGCGATCAGCACATCGCGATATAGCGGCCGGTTCTCGCGAATGACCCGCCAGAACCAGTGCCCCTTGCTCTCCTTCGAGACCCGCGGCGCGCGCGCGTCCATACGGAATTCGGGGCGTACATAGATGGCTCGGCCTACGTAGCGTTCTTTCAGCCGGTTCAGGGGGACTTCGACGACCGCGTCACCCAGCTCCGGATCGATGACCCTGGCGACGCTCTTGTCTTTGTTCCATCCGACCAGCACCCAGGCTTCGTTCTGGTCCAGCAACAACAGTGCGGGCAGCAGGTCGTCCTTCAGGCCGCGCGCGTCACGGGTGACCGTCCGTGTCGTCAGGCCTGCGCGCTGCGCAACGCGTGGTACCAGGGAGGGACAGAGCCGCCCGTCATCCAGCGGCAGACCGGCAAGCGCGGAGTCCGGCGTCAGGCGCAGCCCGTGCATGCGGGCAATCAGAATCAGCCCACCGAGAAGGGTGTCGGCTCGACCTTCCGTGTCGACAACGGGCAGTTCCGGTTCGAGAGCGTCAGCGTCGTCCATGGGTTCCGTCTCGGGAGCACTCGAGGCGGAATCCAGGACGGGATCCCCGCGGTCATCGTTGGAAGGAGGCTGGCTAATCGGTACACCCCGGCATCTGGACGCAGAATCCCGGCGGCCCCGCGCACCCAGTCGGTGCAAAACGTGAACGCCGTCTCATATTGATTTGATTCTGCGCCTCAATGCGCCGGTGGGCAACGGCCTTGGATCACGCGGATCTAACGCTTTCGGCGTAGACGAAAGAAACCTCTCAACAACTCGGAAGACCGCTCTGCCTCGATCCCTTCGATGCATTCCAGACGGTGGTTATGAGCGGGGTGATGCAGCAGGTCCATCGCACCTCCAGCGGCCCCAGTGCGAGGGTCGGACGCCGCAAACACCAGCCGCCCTACCCGCGCGTGGATCATCGCACCAGCGCACATCGAACACGGCTCAAGCGTTACATACAACGTGGTGTCGGTCAGTCGATAGTTGGAACATCGCTGTCCCGCTGCGCGCAGGACTCTAATCTCTGCGTGCGCAGTCGCGTCATGCTCGCTGATGGGGGCATTATGCGCGGCCGCGAGACAATGCCCTTCCGCGTCCACCAGTACAGCGCCCACGGGCACTTCGCCCACCTCGGCTGCCCGCTCGGCATGTCCGAGCGCTACCTTCATCCAGAAGGCATGCGCACCGCGTTCCGTAGGCGCTGGTCCTTGATCGCCGGGTCTAATGCTCCGCGGGTCGAGTTCGAGTTCAGCCGCCATCGCCCGGGCGCGGTTCAGCAAGGGCCGTTTCGATCCTGTCGACCAGGTCCTGCGGCTTGCGCTGGGGAGCAAATCGGTCGATGACGGACCCATCTCGGCCGATCAGGAACTTGGTGAAGTTCCATTTGATGCCCTGAGTGCCCAATGCACCGGGGACTTGCTGCTTGAGATGTTTGTACAGCGGGTGGGCGCCCTCGCCGTTGACCTCGATCTTTGCGAGTACCGGAAAGGTGACCCCAAAACGCGCACCGCAGGCGCGTATCGTCTCCGCATCACCCGGTTCCTGCCCCCCAAACTGGTTGCAGGGGAAGCCAATCACACGAAAACCCCGATCGGCGAACTGCTCGTGCAATGCCTGCAGGCCTTCGTACTGGGGGGTAAACCCGCATTCACTGGCTACATTGACGATCAGCAGAACATCCCCGCGAAACGCGCCAAGCAGTTGCTCGCTGCCGTCGGCGGCATGTACCGAGAAGTCGAAGACATTAGTCATCATCCATGCCCCCGACCTCTTCCAGGATTGCGTCTTCCAGGTCAACCAGAACCTCGGCCGTGGCACGCGACAGAGCCCCCACCAGCTGCGACGCAGAGCGCCGTTCCAGGGGCTGCTCGGATTCCAGGTGCACCAGACGGCTTCGCTCGCCCTGACTCAACTGGGCGCGCAGTCCCATATGCCCGGTGCCCGAGGCCGCCAGCCCATTGGATTCGATCCCGTTCGCACCGTCCAGATCGCCGTACAAAGCCGTAATCAGCACGTGGACCCGAATCGCGGGACGTCCCTGTTCGCGTACAGCGGCCGCATTATCGACCAACTCGATTGCCGCACCGCTGCGCGTCCAGCGTTCGCGCAACAACTGCTCGACCTGCTCCGAAGGCCTCAGGAACCACTCGTTGTAGTAGTCCGACTCGTACTGATGGTTTCCCAAACGGTACACCAGCCCATTGCCGGCATAAGCCGGGGCGACACGGACCGAGCCCAGTTCCACTGCCACAGGTTCGTCGGCCGTACGTGCCGCGGGCTCGTCTGGTAGTTCCAGCAGATACCAGGCGCGATCGACCGGTTCGCGTTCGGGCAGCAGGGTGCAGCCGCCCAGTAACAGCGCCACAAGCATCAGGATCGGGGTTTTCCACCAGTTCATGCTCATTCCTTGTCCATACGGCTGCGCGGGGGTGGCGCACCAAACAACGCACCACCGGGGTTGCGGCGAACATCATCGGACAGGCTGCGCAGGCCCGAGATCGCACCTTGCAGTTCGTCCATTGTCTCCAGGAGCTTCGACTCGCTGACATCCATGCCACGATCAAGCCGCTCGACCATCGAGTCCATGCGATCGATCAGACCCGCGACATCGGCTGCCTCGGCCGTACGGCGCAACTCGCGGATGGCCTCACGGGTTTCCGTCGGCAAAGCCTGCGTATCCGGATGGTCGACGAGTTGCTCGACCGACTGCATCACGCGGTCCGCGGTGCGCATGGTCTGCTCAAGCTCCGAAATCAACTCATCGGCTCGTTGATTCAGACCCGCCGTATCCAGGCTCGACACGGTTTCGTCAACGGTGATCAATACCGAATTCAGGTTTTCGATCACCCCCTCGATATCGAGCCCGTCGATCCTCATGAGCAGGTTTTCCGCGTACTCCATGAACCGGACGGCGATGCTCGGGGAGGACGGAATGTAAATTGACCGGGGCTCCCAGTCGTGTTCCAGCGGCGGGTGTTCTTCCGGGTCCGAGAAGTCCGCTTCCAGATAGTTCATCCCTGTAATGCCCTGTGCCGCGATCCGCACGCGCAGCCCGGCGTCGACCAGGCTCTTGAGGATCTCTGGCTCGAACTCCTGCTCGCGGGCAGTGGCCGCAAACCGGTCGGGCCACAGGCGCGCCTGCACCATCACATAGCGTTTGCGATCGCGCGGGTCGACATCGCGCTGGTATTCCACAGACGTAAATCCAAGCTCGGTAATCTCGCCGATGGTCACGCCCCTGAATTTCACGGGTGCTCCGACCTCCAGTCCCTGGACCGACGAGTCGATGTAGGTTTCGATCGGGATGGACGCACGAAAGAGATTGCCCGCGGTCATGATGGTCAATGCGACCACCAGCGCCACCAGGCCGCCTACGATGAACAGTCCAAGGCCAAAATGTTGTCGGGCACTCATGTGGATCTCTCTTCGGAGTCGGCCGAATCGGCCCGTTGCAGGAAGCGCTGTACCCACGGGTGATCGGATGTGTCGCGCAGAGTCGCCGGGTTCCCTTCGGCAACGATGCTCTTGCTTTCCTTGTCGAGCATAATGACCCGGTCGGCAATCGCAAAAATACTGGCCAGTTCATGGCTGACGATCACAATGGTCATGTCCAGGCTGCGCGCCAGGCGCAGGATCAGCCGGTCGAGCCCCGCCGAGGTGATCGGGTCCAGCCCGGCTGAAGGTTCATCCAGAAACAGCACTTCCGGGTCCAGCACCATCGCACGCGCGATCGCAGCGCGTTTCTGCATCCCGCCACTGATTTCCGAAGGCATGAAATTCGCGAACTCGCCCAGCCCCACCAACTGAAGGCGTGCCTGCGCAATCGCATCCATCGCCTCGCGCGGCAGGTCGGTGTGGACCTCCAGCGGTAGCCGCACGTTCTCCAGCAGGGTCATGGACCCGAACAGAGCGCCCATCTGATACATCACGCCCACCCGTCTCAATATGCTTTCGCGCGCCTTGCCCTCTGCGGTGGTGATATCCGCGCCAGCAATCCAGATGTGGCCCTGCTGTGGCGTGTAAAGCCCGATCATGTGCTTGAGCAGGGTACTCTTGCCGCTGCCGGACCCCCCGAGAATCACGAAGATCTCGCCACGCTGGACATCGAAGTCGAGGTTCCTCATCAGTACAAAATCACCGAACCCCATGGTGAGCTCGCGAACCTTGATCACCGGCTCCGTATTCGCCATTCCTCACACCCCCATGTGGTAGAAGAGGACGGCAAACAAACCGTCAAACACCACGATCAGGATGATCGAGGTGACCACCGCGCTGGTGGTCGAGATCCCCACAGCGGCCGCACCGCTCGCCGTTTGCAGCCCGCGCAGACAGCCCACGCCCGCGATCAGCAGACCAAAGATCACCGCCTTGAATAACCCGGAGAACAGGTCCGACAGGCTGAGTGCCATCGTTACCTGATTGAAGAATGCGACCCAGGGAATCCCGAACCCCTGCATGACCACCGCGGCGCCCAGCAGGCCGATCATGTTCGCGTACATTGCGAGCAACGGGGCAACCACGATGCCAGCCAGCACCTTGGGCAACACCAGGAAACGCACCGGGTCGAGCCCCATCGTTTTCAGGGCGTTGACCTCCTCGTTGACTTTCATCGTGCCGATCTCGGCGGCAAATGCGGCCCCGGAGCGGCCGGCCAGCAGGATCGCCATCATCAATGGCCCCAGCTCGCGGAACAACGATACGGCCACGAGATTGGCGACGAAGATCTCGCCGCCGAACTGGCGCATCGCAATCGCAGACTGGAATGCCAGGATCACGCCCAGCAGGAAGGCAATCAGGGAGACAATGGGCAGCGCCTGGAAACCAGCCGCCTCGGCGACCCGAAAAGTATCGCCCCAGCGCACCTGGCGGGGATTCAGCAGCGCCGCCCCCAGCGCCCGCGTCAGCTCGCCAACGAAGCCGAACTGCGAATAGGCCGCCTGCCCCACTCGGGAAACGGCCTGAAGCGCCTGTGCCAGGGCACCTCCACGATCTTCATGGCGTGCGGGCTCTACGGTTTCCAGTTCGCGGTACGGTGTCAGCTGTTCTTCCACCAACCCCTGAACACCGACCAACTCAACGCCCCTGCCCGCACGCTCGATATCGCGCTCCAGCGCGTGCAGCAACGCAGCGCCCGCGCCGTCGCAGTACACGAGGTCACTGACATCCAGTGTTACGGCGGTCTGCGTACCCTGTGCAAGTTCTCGCACCCGGCGACGCAGAGGCGACCAGACACGCTCCACTGCATGCACGTCCAGCCGACCGGCCAGATGCAGGCGGGCATCCGGCGAGGCTGTGGCATCATAGTGAAACGTCTGGCCCGAATCGGCGGCCTGCTTGTCCATACTGTCGCTCGTGGGGCAATTGCGGCCATGGTAGCCGTAAAGTCACCCGACACGCGAAACGGGGATGAGCCAACCCTGCTCGTCTGCCTCTTGGCCACCCGACACCATCCACTACGAGGAGCCCAATGCCTGCGGCCAACGAAGCTCTACACCAGGTCGAAAGCGCACTGAACGATATCCTGCTAGGCAAACCGGATCGCGTCCGGCTGGCGCTCACCTGCCTGCTGGCCAATGGCCACCTGCTGATCGAGGACCAGCCGGGCGTTGGCAAGACGACCCTCGCGCACGCGCTGGCCGCGGCGATGAACCTCGATTACCGCCGCGTGCAGTTCACCAGCGATCTCCTGCCCGGCGATGTCCTCGGGGTTTCCGTATTCGAGCAGGGCTCCGGCGAATTCCGCTTCCATCCCGGGCCGATCTTTACCCAGATCCTGCTGGCGGACGAGATCAATCGCGCGCCCCCCAAGACCCAGAGCGCGCTGCTCGAGGCGATGGAAGAACGCCAAGCCAGCGTGGAGGGCACCACCCGCCCCCTGCCCGAGCCATTCTTCGTAATCGCCACGCAGAACCCGGAAGAACAGGTCGGCACACATCCCCTTCCGGAATCCCAGATGGATCGCTTTCTGATGCGCATCGAACTGGGCTATCCCGACACCCGCGCCGAGCGCGCGTTGCTCGAGCGCGGCGGTGCCGCGGTGGCGCCCGTCGCCCATCCTGCCCCGAGTGCGATCGTCACACCCGACGACCTGCAGGGATGGCAGTCCCGGATCGCCCAGCTGCATGCCGAACCGGTCGTGCTGGACTATCTGCAGGACCTGATTCAGGCGAGCCGCGACCGCGCACGCTTTGCCCACGGGCTCTCGCCACGCGCCGGGCTGGGTCTGCTGCGCGCCGCACGAGCCCATGCCTACCTCGACGGACGCGACTACGTGACCCCGGACGACCTGGCGGACGTCCTGCCGGCCGTGGCCGGCCATCGTGTCCGTGCCCGCGAACCGGACACCCCCGCACGCACGGTGGAACGGCTGCTGGAATGCGTGCCGGTTCGTTAGGGAAACATCTGCCCGAAGGCATGATCCGCTGGGTCACGCGGCGCCATCGCGCCGACGGGGCGCAGACCACGCTTGGCCGCGACCGTATCTACATCCTGCCGACCCGGGCCGGTTACACCCTACTGGCGATCCTCGGCGTGATGCTGCTCGGGGCGATCAACTACTCCAACAACATGGCGTTTCTGCTGACCTTTCTCCTGGTGGGGATCGGCCACAATGCCATCTGGTACACCCATCGCAACCTGCTCGGGCTCAAGGTGTCGGCGCTTTCCACAACACCGGTGTTCGCGGGCCAGCCGTTGTCTGTCTCCCTGCGCTTGGAGGATACACGCGGGCGCGACCGTGAGTCCTTGCACCTGAGCATCGGCGGATACACAAGCGAAGCCGTTGCGGTACCGGCCAACGGGCGGCAAGTGGCCACTGTGCCCCTGCCGGTGCTCGGACGCGGGGTGTACCGACTACCCCGCCAACACCTGGGCACCCGGTACCCGCTCGGTATTCTGAATGCTTGGAGTTGGCTTGGGCTGACCAGCGAGATGCTCGTGTATCCGCAACCCGTCGATCCAGGCGCCGCCCATACTGGCCTCGGAGACGAGGCCGGCGTCCAGCGCCGTCAGGATGATGCGTCCACACCCGATCACATCCGTCCGTACCGCCCCGGAGACCCGCCCGGCCGTATCTTATGGAAGGCGCTGGCCCGCACCGGCAAGCTGCACATACGCGAGACGGTCGAGGGAGCCCGCGACACGTTCTGGATCGACTGGTCCGCAATGCCGGCCAGCGACACCGAGACGCGCCTTTCCATGCTCTGCCATCAAATCCTGGCTGCCGAGGCGGAGGGCCGCGCATGGGGGCTGCGCCTGCCCGACCAGATCCTTCCACCCGGGCGGGGCCCCGCGCAAAGGGAACGGGGCCTGCGCGCCCTCGCCGAATACCGCTTCGAGCCGATCCCCTTGCCGATTCCGGAAACAACCAGGGGAACGAAGAAGTGAACCGTGTGCGCCGGCATCATTCGCCAGAATTGCGGGGCCTTGAACTCGCCCTGCTGGCCCTGCCGGTAGCCGCCCTTCCGCATGCCTGGTACCAGCCACCGTGGGTCACGCTGATCGTGGCGGCCGCCGTCCTGCTGCGGACCTGGCTCCATCTGAGCGACCGCAAGCCTCCTTCCATTGGCCTGATGGCCATACTGGCGGCGTTCGCGGGCGGGATGACCTTCCTTCAATACGGCACCCTTTTCGGACAGGAGGCGGGCACCGCGCTATTGCTGGTCATGATGGCGCTCAAACTGCTCGAGACGCGCAACCGCCGGGATATCGTGATCGGCCTGTTCCTCGGATATTTTGTGGTGGTCACCACCTATTTCTTCGACCAGTCGTTGGTGATCGCCGCCTGGTCCCTACTGTCCACCTGGCTGCTCACCGCCGCACTGATCCAGGTGCATGCTGGGCGAACCCTCGAACGACGCCGTCTCGCGAAGCAGTCCGGCTGGATGATCGTCCACGCTCTTCCGTTCATGCTGATCCTGTTCGTGGCCTTCCCGCGTGTACAGGGGCCACTGTGGGGCGACCCACAGCGTGACGACGTAGCCACCACGGCCCTCTCGGGCGAGCTCAATCCTGGTGACATCGCGGAACTCCTGCAGGACCAAACCACTGCGATGCGTGTCCAGTTCCATGACGCCGTGCCACCGCCCCGGGCTCAGTATTGGCGCGCACTGGTCATGACGAACTTTGACGGGCGCCGCTGGCAGGCCGAGGGCGGGGAATCCAGTATTGAGCTGCCCTCGCCCGGCAAGCCGGACGAGGTAGTGGCCTACACCGCCACGCTGGAACCCACCCGTGTGCGTTACCTGCCGGTGCTCGACTATCCCGTTTCCCTGCCGGACAACGCCGAATACCGCGACAACCACCAGGTCATACGTGATCGGCGGATCGTGAACCGTATCCAGTACGTCGCCGAGGCGGACCTGACGCGCCCACCGGGCGGCGATGCCCCCCTCAGCGAAAGCGCCCGTGAACGCGCCCTCGAGCTTCCGCCCAGTGCGGCTCCCCGGGCCCGCGCCGAGGTCGCCCTCTGGCGCGCCACGCATGGCGACGATGACCGCGCGATCATCCAGGCGGCTCTTGATCGCTTCGCGGCTGCACCGTACCGGTATACCCTGCAGCCACCTACTCTCGAGGGCGATGTCACCGACCAGTTCCTGTTCGAGACTCAGGCGGGTTACTGCGAGCACTACGCCTCCGCGTTCGCCGTGCTAATGCGCTCGGCGGGGATTCCCACCCGCGTGGTTACGGGCTACCAGGGCGGAGAATGGATGCAGCGGGGCGAGTACCTGCGCCTGCGCAATGCCGACGCACATGCCTGGAACGAGGTATGGCTGGATGGCGAGGGCTGGATTCGCGTCGACCCCACTGCGGCGATCGCACCGGAACGCATCGAAGCCGGCATTGGCGGCCTGACCGGTGGCGAGGGCGAACCCGTGCCCGATTTCCTGCGCCGCGATGGACTCGGCTGGGTGCAGCAACTCCGGTTTGGATTCGAGGACTGGCGCGATTTCGCCCGGTTCCGCTGGGAGAGCTGGGTGCTGGCATTCGATCCCGAGCGCCAGCGCGAACTCTTCGCGCGTTTCGGGCTCGACGCGACCGATTGGCGCGACATCGTCATTGCACTCGGCACCGGGTTTGGCCTGCTTGCCGTCGTGGCCCTGGCCTGGAGTGTGTGGCGTCGGCCTCGCCGCCCTCGCGCTGCGCCGGACCGGCTCCTGCAGCACCTATCCCGGCGGATCGAACGGCAGCAGGCAGGACTGGGCCGACACGCGCACGAGCCCGTCGTCACATGGACCCGACGGGTCAAGGCTGCACGGTCCGATCTCGCGCCGATCGTCGATGCCTTCGCCGAGCACTACAATCAAACCCGCTTCGCCCCCACTCGGCCCGATGACCGGGCCAGACATCTGACGGCCCTGCGGCGACTGGCTGCATCCGACCTGCGGAAGCCAGCCGCCGGCCACCCCGTACCACGGATGACGTAGGATTTTCCCAACAAGAAAAGGCCCGGCCGGATCCAGCATCCGGTCGGGCCTTCGGGTCTTCCAAGGCGGCGCCGGGAGGGAGTCCCGGGCCGCTGCGTCGTCCGGCCGTTATCAGGCCGCGTCGTTACGGAAGATGAAGTGGTGCCGGGCACCGCGGCGCTCGTCCTGACGGCGAGCGACCTTCTGCACTTCCGGGCGGTTGGCGAACTGCGCCAGTGTAATGCCGTCCAGGAAGTCGTACAGCTGCTGGCTCAGGTCATCCCAGAGCTCGTGCGTCAGGCAGCGTTCCCCATCCTGGCAGTCCTTGTGGCCCTTGCAGCGGGTCACGTCCACCGACTCGTCAACCGCTGTAATGATGTTGGCAATGCTGATCTGATCCGCGCGCTTGGCCAGGCGGTAACCCCCGCCGGGACCCCGCACGCCTTCCACCAGGTCGGCCTTGCGCAGCTTCGCAAACAGTTGTTCCAGATAGGACAACGAGATGCCCTGGCACTGCGAGATGTCGGCCAGGGTCACCGGTCCCACCCGATCATGGATCGCAAGATCCATCATGGCGGTCACCGCGTAGCGGCCCTTGGTTGAGAGTTTCATGTCTAAAGCCTCCGAGAAACCGTGATTGTGCGTGTCGAGGTCGACATCCATTCACAGAATCGAATCCGTTCACCTTTCCTGACAATGATAGTCAGGAATAATTCCCTTCTTACCTGACAGTTGTTGTCAGGAATAATTCCATGATTGTATCAGGCGATTGCCGGGAATTCACGTACACCAGACGCAGGTTATTGTGAGAGCCGTCAGAGACTCTCGGAGTTCCCTCGGAAATAGTTAGAAAATTAGGAACTTCTGGATCAATGCCGACTTCGGCCCGATGGGGGCAGCAAAGTCGGGCTTAGACAGGCAGGACGCGACCCGCTTCGTAATCCGGGCCGTTCAGGATCACGACGAGGGTGCCCACCGGGAGGCGAGGAAACAGTTCGATGACCTCGTCGTTACGCATGCGCACACAACCTTCTGAGGCTGGCTCGCCAATGCGTCCCTCTTCATCCGTACCGTGGATGTATATGTAACGCTGATAGGAATCGATACTGCCCCCGCGGTTCAGGCCAGGCTCCAGCCCCTCGAGCCAGAGGATCCGCGAGGTGATGTTGTCCCGGCGACTACGCTCGCCTTCGCCCGTCAGGATCTCGGCAATCTCGCCGGTATTGGCGCGCGCCCGGAACACAGTACCCGGCGCGGCACCATCGCCGAATCGTTCGGCAATACGATGGAGGCCCAGCGGGGTCTTGTAGGTTCCATCCTGGTTTCCGATGCCACGCTCCGAAGTCGAGACATCGAAGACATCCGTGACCTTGCCGCCTTCCCAGACATAGAGGCGTTGCTGGTCGACACGCACGACGACCGTCGGCAGCGTCGCTGCGCCGCCGCCGGCCTGTTTTCGTGCCGCTTCGATGACCGGCTCGATCCACTGCAAACTCGGCAACGTCACTACTCTCTCGTCATTTCTTGTTGGCCAGATCCAGTACCTCGCCCGCCACTGGTGTGTTGACGAGTCCCTCGCCGCGCAGCGACGCCAGGTGTTCGAGGTAGTCGTGGGGCAAACCCGTAACGTACTCGCCGGTAAACACGGAGCAGTCAAAGGTCTCGATGCTCCGGTTACCCCGCCGCACGGCTTTTTGCAGGTCTTCCAGGTCCTGATAGATCAGGCGGTCGGCGGCGATCGCCTCACATACTTCTTGTTCGTCTCTTCCATGGGCGATGAGTTCATGCGCCGCGGGCATGTCGATGCCATAGACATTCGGGTAGCGCACCGGGGGGGCGGCAGAGGCGAAGTAGACCTTCCTGGCGCCGGCCTCTCGCGCCATCATCACGATCTCGCGCGACGTGGTACCGCGTACAATGGAGTCATCGACCAGCATTACGTTCTTGCCGCGAAACTCCAGCGAAATCGCGTTGAGCTTCTGGCGGACCGATTTCCGCCGCTTGGTCTGCCCCGGCATGATGAACGTACGGCCGATGTAGCGGTTCTTGATGAACCCTTCTCGGTACTTGATGTTCAGTTCGTGCGCCATCTCCAGCGCAACCGTGCGCCCGGTATCCGGAATGGGCACGATGACGTCGATGTCGTGATCCGGCCAGACACGGCGGATCTTTTCACCCAGCGCGGTGCCCATCCGCATCCGCGCGCGATGCACGAACACGTTGTCGATCACCGAATCCGGTCGGGCAAAATATACGTGCTCGAAGATGCAGGGGTTGAGCTGCGTGTCTTCCGCACAAACACGCGTCGAGAGCTCGCCCTCGGGTGTAATGAACAAGGCCTCGCCGGGTGCCAGATCGCGCTCCAGTTCGAAGCCTTGCGACTCCAGCGCCGCACTCTCGGAGGCGACCATCCATTCGCGCCCCCCCTCCTCGCCTTCACGCGAGCCGTAGACGATGGGGCGGATACCATGCGGATCACGAAAGGCCAGCAGACCGCGACCGGCGATCATCGCGACGACGCCATATGCGCCCTTGGCGCGCTCGTGCACACGCTCGACCGCGTTGAACACGGAGTCGGCGGTCAGGCCGTTGTCCAGATAGCGCAGGAGCTCCTGTGCGAAGACGTTCAACAGGATCTCGGAGTCGGAATCAGTATTGATGTGCCGACGATCGGTCGCGAACAGGGCCTGCTTCAGTTCTCGGGCATTGATCAGGTTGCCGTTGTGTCCGAGCGTGATCCCGAACGGGGAGTTCACGTAGAACGGCTGGGCCTCGGCGGAGCTCGAGCTGCCGGCCGTCGGATACCGCACATGACCGATGCCCATGTTGCCGATCAGACCCTGCATGTGCTGATTGTTGAAGACGTCCCGCACCAGACCGTTGTCCTTGCGCAGGTGCAGCCGGCCTAAGTCGTCGCAGGTCACGATGCCGGCGGCATCCTGTCCACGGTGCTGCAGCACCAGCAGGGCATCATAAAGCGGCTGATTCACCGGGCCACGCCCGACGATTCCGACTACTCCACACATACGGTTCAGGGCTCCAACAAGGCGGTCGACTAGCGTTGGTCGGCGGGGGGCTCGGTTTCCGGTGCCGATGGTTCACCGGCCGGCTCATCCACGGCGGGATCGGCTGGGTCGTCGGCCAGTAGGCTGCCGATCTGTTCCTGCCAGCTGTCAGGCAACTGCGCGACCATCCACTCGACCAGGCGTTCGAACTCGGGAATCAGGCGACTGTTCTCCCACCAGCCCTCCTCGGGCATCAGTGTCAGAGAGGCCGCAAAGACAAGTACCGCGACCAGAACCACGCCGCGCAGCAGACCGAAGATCACGCCCAGCGAACGGTCGGTGCCCGTCAGGCCGCTGCCGCGCACCAGACGATTGGCCAGCACCCCCAGGATGCCGCCCACGATCAGCACTGCGATAAAGATCAGCGCGAACCCGACCCCCAGGCGCAATGTGGCATCCGACAGCGCCTCGGGCAGCACTTCGGCGACCTCGGCTGCATGCCGAATACCCAGCCAGATGCCCACAATCCAGGTGGCAAGCGAGAACGCCTCGCGCACAAACCCACGAAACAGACTGATAAGCCCCGAGACGACAATCAGGGCGATAATGACCAGGTCGATCCAGTTCACGCGCGGCGGACTTCCGGTGCGAAAAGGCTGCGTAGTGTACCGCAGCGCCTCGAAGTTCGCAGGCGGCTGCCTGCGTGTCCACGGTCGTGGGAGATCATGGGAAGGTCACCACAATGCCCGTGATATCGAAATCGTCCTTCAGTTCCTCGACCAGCTTCTGGGCCTCGTCGCGCTGAGCCACCGGACCCACCTTGACCCGATAGATGCTGCGACCTTCGGCCTCGGACTCGTCGATAAAGGCTGGCCAGCCGGCGTCACGCAAGCGTGATTCCTCTTCCCGCGCATTCCCACCGGCCCGATAGCTGCCCACCTGCACGGCCCAACCCGCTTCGATCGCGCGCGACTCCGGGGCTCGTGTCAGCGGTTCCGGAGTGTCGGCTTCATCGTTGTCCGCCGCGTCTTCCCGGTTCTCCTCGCCATTCTCCAGTGCCTGAAGATCGGCGATTCGCACTTCCTCGCCCCGCTCCCGCTCGGCTCTCGGAGGCGCATCCTCACGTTCGGAAGGAAGCGCGATATCCGGTGCCGCAAAGGTCGGAGCGTCGGGAACCGGGTCATCGATGCCGCTCATGTATTCGTAACCGGCACCGTCGAACAACCACGGGAGAAAGATCACGGCGATCACAATCAGGATCACCGCGCCCGTCAGGCGAAAACGAATGGGACTGTCCGTGGTCATGCCGTGATGGTATTGGAATCCCGCATGTCGGGTCTTGTCCGCGACATTACGCCGCGTCCACCCAGTCGGGCAAGGCAAGTGTGCGAAAGCTTTCTTGCGTCCCTAGCCATGAGCGATGCCTTTCGGTACGGAATCGGGTGGCAATGACTCGCGCAGAGCCGAAGCCGCCAGGTCCGGGGCCTGTTCGAGGATCGCCGCCACCGTGTGGAACGAGCCGAACACGACACACCGTCCCTGGGCTCCGGCCAATTCCTTCGTTTGTTCAAGCGCTTTCTGGATCTCGCCCACCGGCCGGACGTCCGGCTGGCCGGCCTCTTCCAGTTCCGCCGCCAGGTCGTGTGCAGGGAGTGCACGCGGGAGATCAAGCGGGATCGGGACCCAGACATCGACCAGACCGTGCAGCTCGCGCCACATGGCCCTGCGTTCCTTGTCGGCCATGACCGCCACCAGCGCGACGGTCCGCCCTGCGGAGGGATTGTCACGCAACCAGCGCGCGAGCTCGGCGACTGCCTGCGTGTTGTGGGCCACATCCAGTAGCCACTCCGGAGACCCGCCCAGACATTGCAGACGACCGGGCGGGCGAACCTGAAGCGCCCGCTCCAGCGAGGCCGAGCTTAGCCCGGTGCCCATGCCAAGCGACTCGACCACGGCCAGCGCGGTTGCGGTATTCGCGAGGACGGCACCGCTCAGCCCCCGCGCCAGCGGGACATTCCACTCCACCTGAGCGCCATTCCAGCACCAGACGAGCCGTTCCTGTTCGACCAGCAGGTCAAAATCGCGCCCCAAGCGGACGGTAGGACACCCAAGCGCCCGAGCCTGGTCCAGCACGCTCTGTGGAGGCGACAGCTCCCCGATTACCACTGGGTGCCCTGCGCGCATGATGCCGGCCTTCTCGCGTCCGATCACCTCGCGCGAATCCCCCAGCCAGGCTTGGTGGTCGAGATCCACGGCGGTAACCGCCGCCACATCCGCGTCCCAGATGTTCACCGCATCCAGGCGCCCGCCAAGCCCGACCTCCAGCACCTGCACATCGACGCGGGCCTCGCGGAAAAGCCAGGCCGCGGCCAAAGCGCCAAACTCGAAATAGGTCAGCGAATCGTCACCCCGGGCCTGGTCGATCGCCTCGAAGGACCTGCACAGGTCCACGTCCGCGGCCGGCACGCCGTTCAGGCGGATGCGTTCGTTGTACTGAAGCAAATGCGGGGAGGTGAACAACCCCACATTCAGACCCTGCGCCTGCAACAGCGCCGCCGTACGCGTGGTTACGGTGCCCTTGCCGTTGGTGCCGGCCACAATGACCGTACGGGGCGTCCCCGGGCCGCGCAGCCCCAACCTGTCGGCGACCAGGGCAATACGCTCCAGGGTGAGGTCCATGCCAACCGGATGCAGTCGCTCCTGGAAGGCCAGCCATTCAGCCAGTGTGGCGTTGCGCACGGAGGGAGTCAGGTCGAGCGCGGGGCATCCGACGATTCGCTGGCATCATCCGCGCGAATCACTTCCACCTCCGGCTCTTCCTCTTCGACCGGGGCCGCCTCAGGGGCCGGAGCCGGCCCATGAGTCAGCATTCCCAACACGGAGGCCAGACGGCGGCGCATCTCGCCGCGCTCAATGATCATGTCGACCGCCCCGTGTTCGAGCAGAAATTCTGACCGCTGGAAGCCCTCGGGCAGCGTCTCGCGGACGGTCTGCTGGATCACGCGCGGACCGGCAAAACCGATCAGGGCATTGGGCTCCGCGACATTGACATCGCCGAGCATCGCGAGGCTCGCGGAGACACCGCCCATGGTGGGGTCGGTCATCACGGATATGAACGGGATACGCTCCTCGCGCATCCGCGCCAGCACCGCGCTGGTCTTGGACATCTGCAACAGCGAGAACAAGGCCTCCTGCATCCGCGCCCCGCCGGACGCGCTGAAACAGACGAGCGGAATACGCTGTTCCAGCGAACGGTTGGCGCCACGGACAAAGCGCTCGCCCACGGCCGAGCCCATGGACCCCCCCATGAAGCGGAAGTCGAACGCAGAGGCCACCAGCGGGCGCCCCATCAACTGGCCCTGCATGACGACCAGCGCGTCGCGTTCGCCGGTCGACTTCTGCGCGGCGACCAGGCGGTCCTTGTATTTCTTGGAGTCACGGAACTTCAGGACATCGGAAGATTCGATCTGGGCGGCGATTTCCTCGCGCCCCTCCTCGTCGAGGAAGGTTTCCAGCCGCCGCCGCGCACTCATCCGTCGGTGATGCCCGCACTTCGGACAGACATCGAGATTGCGTTCCACCTCGGGGCGATACAGCGTGGCGTCGCAACCCTCGCAGCGCACCCACAGCCCCTCGGGCACGCCCCGTTTGTTGCTGTTGTCGGTACGGATGCGCGAAGGCATCAGCTTTTCGAACCAGCTCATCCTGAATCCCTCAGTCCTGCGAGCGCTGCATTCTACTACACCGACGCCTCGACGCCGGACGCACGCACGCGGTCCATTTCCACGCGCATTCCCGCTACGACTTCGGACGCCGCATGGGCGAACCCGGCCGGATCACCGTCGAACTCCTCGGCGAGACGCACGATCGCGCTGCCCACCACGACGGCATCCGCTACGCGCGCGACCTGCCCGGCCGTCTCCGCATCGCGAATACCAAAACCCACGCCCAGCGGAAGATCCGTGTGCTGGCGGATGGCTTCCAGGCGCTCGGCCAGCGCCGAGGTATCCAGCGTCTGCGAGCCGGTCACGCCCTTGAGCGACACGTAGTAAATGAAACCCCGCGCCGCGCGCGCCACATGACCAATACGCTCGTCGGAGGTCGTGGGCGCTACCAGAAAGATCGGTGCAATCTGCGCGCTCTCCAGTAGTCCCGCAACTTCGTCACACTCCTCGGGCGGCAGATCCACCGTCAGCAGACCGTCCAGCCCCGCCTCACGGGCCTTTTCGACAAAGGTCTCGTAACCCATGCGTTCGACCGGGTTGAGATAGCCCATCAGCACCACCGGCGTCTCGGCGTCGGTCTTGCGGAACTCGGCCACCATGTCCAGCACGTCCCGCAGGCTGGTGCTATAACGCAGCGCCCGTTCGCAGGCCTTCTGGATCACCGGCCCATCTGCCATCGGGTCGGAGAACGGGACCCCCAGCTCGATCAGGTCCGCACCCGCCTTTACCAGCGCATGCATCAGCGGAACGGTGGCGCCCGGCTCCGGGTCACCCGCGGTCACATAGGGCACCAGCGCCGCGCGGTTCTCCGACCGCAACTTGCCAAAGCGTTGCTCGATGCGAGTCATAGCGTGATTCCTTCGCGTTCCGCCACGGTGTTGAGGTCCTTGTCGCCCCGACCCGACAGGTTCACGATAATGCTCTGGTCCGGACGCATCGTCGGGGCCAGTTCCAGGACATGCGCAATCGCGTGTGAGGTCTCCAGCGCCGGGATGATGCCCTCGGTACGGGTGAGCCGATGAAAGCCCTCCAGCGCTTGGTCATCGGTCACGGCGACATAGCGCGCACGGCCTGTGTCCTTCAGCCAGGCGTGTTCCGGCCCGACGCCCGGATAATCCAGCCCGGCCGAGACCGAATGCGTCCCGACGATCTGCCCATGCTCGTCTTCCATCAGGTAGGTGCGGTTGCCATGCAGCACGCCCGGCTGCCCGGCACAAAGCGGTGCCGAATGCCGGCCGGACTCGATGCCCGCGCCTGCGGCCTCGACGCCAATCATTTCCACGGACTCGTCATCCAGGAACGGATGGAACAGGCCGATCGCATTCGATCCGCCGCCAACACAGGCCACCAGCGCATCCGGCAGCTTGCCGGTCATCTCCAAGTGCTGCGCCCGCGCCTCGCGGCCGATCACGGCCTGGAAGTCTCGCACCATGGCCGGATACGGATGCGGGCCTGCAACGGTACCGATGATGTAGAAGGTGTCGTCGACATTGGTGACCCAGTCGCGCATCGCCTCGTTCAGGGCATCCTTCAGCGTACGCGTGCCCGATTTCACCGCCACGACCTCGGCCCCGAGAAGACGCATCCGATAGACGTTCGGTGTCTGCCGCCGCGTGTCCTCTTCGCCCATATAGATCACGCATTCCAGCCCCAGACGCGCAGCCACGGTAGCGGTGGCCACGCCATGCTGGCCGGCACCGGTCTCCGCGATGATCCGGGTCTTGCCCAGGCGCTTCGCGAGCAGGGCCTGGCCGATGGTGTTGTTCACCTTGTGCGCGCCGGTGTGGTTCAGGTCCTCGCGCTTGAAGTACACCTGTGCCCCGCCAAGCTCTCTCGAAAGACGCTCGGCGTGATACAGCGGATTGGGACGACCGACAAACTGCTGCAGATCATGGTCCAGCTCCGCCATGAAGTCGGCATCGCCCATATACTGCTCGTACGCCTTTTGCAGCTCGTCCAGCGCGCCCATAAGGGTTTCGGATACAAAGCGCCCGCCATAGGGCCCGAAATGCCCGCGGGCATCCGGGAACGCCGCCCAGTCGATCTTGCTCATTCGTTCACCTCGCATTGGCGCACGGCCTTCACGAAGGCCTCCATGCGCCGTGCATCCTTGATCCCCGGGGCACTCTCGACTCCGGAGCTTACGTCGACCCCGTACGGGCGCAGGTGTTCCAGCGCCTCGCGTACCGAATCCTCGTCCAGTCCCCCGGCCAGCAGCCAGGGCCGGTCCAGCGCCTCGGGCACCGTGTCCCAGTCGAACCGGTGGCCGGATCCGCCGCTGCGCCCGGCTCCATGGCTGTCCAGCAGAAAGCCCTGCGCCTGGGGGTGGGCGTCCATCACCGGCCGCGGATCACCCCCCTCGTTCATCGACACGGCCCTGAGATAGGGATACCCGAAACGCGTACATTCCGCTGCCGACTCATGACCGTGAAACTGCAGGCAGTCCAGGCGTACCCCGGCCAGGACCTGCTCGACGTGTGCCGGGTCCGGGTCGACGAACAGTCCGACCGTGGTCACGAACGGGGGCAATGCCGCCGCGATCTCCGCCGCCTGGTCGGACTCGACATAACGGCGGCTGGGCGGATGGAACACCAGGCCGATCGCGTCGGCCCCGGCACGTGCCGCGGCCTCCGCCTGTTCCGGCGTCGTGATTCCGCAAATCTTTACCCGATAGCGCATCCCGCTCCGGCCTCAATTATCAAGCGGCAAAGCGTACCAGAAGCACGGCGGCTAGCCTCTTTCCCGCAATCAGACCGCCCCATTGCCCGGGATCCCCTCCAGTACCGGCCCCTCGGCACTGGGGAGAGCGAATTCGGGCGGGTAGTCTACGTGAACGAAATAAAGCCCCCCGGCCGGGGCCGTGATGCCCGAGACTCGCCGGTCGCGGGCGGCGAGGATCCGCGCGGCCCAGCCTGGCTCCTCGCGTCCGTCTCCGATCGCCAGGAGAACTCCGGCAATGTTCCGCACCATGTGATGCAGGAAGGCATTGGCATGGATATCCAGGATCACGTAGGAACCGCGCCGCTGGACACCAATCGAATGTATATTCCGAATTGGTGATTTCGCCTGGCATCCGGCGGCACGGAGGCTGGAAAAGTCGTGCTCGCCAACAAAGGTCTGCGCCGCGTCATGCATCCGTGCAGCATCCAGTGGGCGTCGCCACCACGCCACCCGCCCGGCCTCCAGTGCGGGGCGTACCGGTCGATTCGCGATCACATAGCGATAGCGACGGCCGAACGCCTTGAAGCGTGCATGAAAATCGTCGTCGACCGGCTCGGCCCAGCGCAGGGTGATCCCGTCCGGCAGACGACTGTTCACCCCCAGCACCCAGGAATGCCGTTCCCGGACCGCCGCAGTATCAAAGTGCGCCACCTGAGCGGTCGCATGGACCCCCGCATCCGTGCGTCCCGCGCAGGTGAGCTCAATCCCCTCGTTTGCCACGAAACTCAGCGCCGCCTCCAGGTGCCCCTGGACGCTGGCCCCGTCCTTCTGGCGCTGCCAGCCCAGCAACCCGCGCCCGTCGTACTCGATTCCCAACGCCCAGCGTTGACGGGCCGGATCCGTATCACTTGCCGTCAATGTTGTCCTTGGCATCACCTGATCACCACCACCAGGCAAGCCCGCCGACTGCAACCGCCACAATCCACAACCACACCACCGCCCCCGCACCCCCTTGGGGAACTGTGCTGCTGCGCCCGGTGAACGCGTCGGTCGCCAGCTCCGGCACCTCGCCACTCAGGGCACGATCCAGACGCACGATCAGCCAGTCCCGCGCCCCATGCAGCCGCTCGCGCCACCCGCCACGAAGCCCCTCACGCTCCCGTTCAATATCCACCCGGTCCGACTCGAACAGCGCCAGAGCAAGAAACAGCCGTTGCGCGAACCGCTCACCCCACCCGCCAAAGCAACCACGAGGACCCGCCAGAAACGAAGACAGCGCCCGAACCAGCTCGCCTCGCGAGAACCGCTCCGTCAGCCAGACGACCAGGACTACCACCAGGGCCAGCGCCCCAATCCGCCAGAATGCCTCGATCAAGCCAGCCAGCGCGGGGCCTTCTGGTGTTTCGACCGGCCAGACCCCGAAGAACACCAGTAAAGACAGATAAAACCATTTCAGTCGCCAGAGCAGGCGTCCGCAGCGTTCCCAGGCAAAGGGCCCCGCCCACACAAGTCCGGCAACCCCCAGCAGCACCGCCAGCACCACGACCGGTTTAGCAGTCGCCAGCACCGCCGACAACAGCAAAACGGCCGGGAGCGCCCACAGGGACGCCGATCCGGCCGTCTCGTACTTGATGTCGAAACCCCGTCGCCTCATCGCGACAGGATACTGCTTCAGCAGATCCGATGGCGGATCACGACCCGTCCAGTTGTTGGCGAATCGCTTCCGCCTTTGCCTTCTGCTCCTCGGTGCCGGAGGCGACGATCTCGTCAATCAATTCACGCGCCCCCTCCTCGTCGCCCATGTCCGCATAGGCCTGGGCGAGGCTCAGACGCGTTTCATTGTCATCATCCGCGCCAACCGGTTGGGCGTCGCCCGGTGCCGACGAAGCCGTCTCCGCTTCGGCAGACGGGGTATCCTCGTCGCCCAGATCCAGGGCTGGAATATCGCTTCCGGCCTCCGTGTCCTCCCGCCCGTCATCATCCAGGTTGGGGAGATCACTGTCATCGATATCGAACGAGAGGTCGTTCAGGTCATCCCCGCCCTCGTCTGCCTTCTCGGGGGCCGACGGCTCCACGCCATCCCGGTCGAACGAGTCTTCAAAATCGAAGGAAAGGCCGGAATCCACCTCATCGGGCTGTCTGGCGGATTTCGCTGTTTCATCGGCGCCGGATTCCACATCCGGCAGTTCCAATCCGGAAAAGTCAATTTCGTTGCGGGCATCTACGTCACCGCTTGGTGTCGGCTCTGCAGCCGGCACCTGCTCATCGTCATCAGCCGGGGAGCTGCTCGACCCGGGACCAACATCACCGGCCCCACCGATACGCGACTCAAGCTCGGCCAACTGATTCCGGGTATCCAGGTCATCGGCCGCCATGCGCTCACGCAGGCCTGATGCAGCCTCGCGCGCCCCCGCCTCGTCGCCAAGCGCCACGCGCGCCTCGACCAGTTTCAATCGATACCGGGTGTTCTCCGGATCGCGCTCGATGGCCTGGGTGAGCGTCTCTTCGGCCTGATCGTTCATCCCGTAGGCAAGGCAGACATCCACTTCGGCCAGCACATCGTCCACTGAGGAGTCCCCACTGGAACTGACCACCACCGGTTCGCCGACCGACTCTTCCGGCTCATCGGGCTCGACCGGCTGATCACGATCGTCTTCTTTTCCGGCGACCGCACCAGCGGCCATGCCGGTCACGGCGCCACCAACGGCTGTCGCAGCCCCGGCAACGGTCGAACCGCTCCGAGCTTCATCGACTTCGCGCGCCTCGTACCCCGCCGGTTCCACTGCCGATGCCTGCACACGGCTGTTGTCCGCACGCCCCGGCATGCCAGCGGCGCGCTCTTCGACCACCATCTCACGCCGACCGCCCCGCGCGAACGCCATTAGTACCAGCAGTAGCAGGATCACCAGCGCGATCGCCATCATCAACAGCAGCGGGTCGTTCATGATCCGTTCGTGCAGCGGGGCGTTGCGTTCTGCGTCCGCCCGGTCGAGTCGCGCCATCAACTCGTTGCGTTCCGCGCGCAGCTGGCTCAGCTGTTCCTCCAGCTCGGCCATGTTCTCGCTCGAGATCTCCGCGAGACGGCCGCGCTCACCGAGCTCCTCGCGCAGTTCGGAAATCTCATCGCGCATCCCCTCCATCTCCGCGCGCTGGGACAACATCGCTTCCTGGAGCAGATCGGGGGACTCGGCTGCGGCAACCGCGCCTTCATCCGTCTCGGGGAGGAGCTCCGTCACGATCTCCAGCCGGTCGTCGGCAACTGCCGCCTCGTCTTCCTCGTCCACCGCGGCCACGTCGTCCTCGGCCGCGACCTCGTCTTCCTCGGGAACGGCTTCATCGTCTTCCGCAACGACCTCGTCCTCTTCCGGGACCGGCTCGACTTCCGGCTCCACCTCGGCCGCTTCTTCGGGCTCTGGCTCCTCGCGCGCGGCCGTCACGGTGCCGTCACGCCAGACCTGCGTCTGGCGCTGGACTTCTGCGCGCGCCTCCGACGCGCTTCGCTGTTCGAGTTCGGAACGCGACGGGACCGTCAGTTCTGCACCCGCACGAAGAGTGTTGATGTTCTGCTCGGCGAACGCATCGGGGTTGGCCTCCAGGAAGGCCAGCATCGCCTGATCGGCCATACCGGCAAGACCCGCGCGTTCTACGATGCGATACAGCGTGTCACCACTGCGTACGGTGTACGATTCGCCCTCGCGCGGCATCGGTGCATCCCGGCGCGCGGGGGCGTCGCGGGCGGTTTCTCGCGGCACCGGCGCGGCTGCATCCGCGGGCATAGTGTCGGGCGGGTCCAGGAGCAGGGAGACTTCGCGCATCGAGCGTCCGCCATCCCAGCGAGCCTCAAGGAGAATCCCCACATATGGCTCGCGAACCGCCTGACGGGTGGTCAGCACCACGCGTCGATCCGCACCCTGTCCCTGAACCTGGATATTCAGATCCCCCGGTACACTTCCGCGGTTCATGCCGGAGCGACGATAGTCGCTTTCCGAAGCCTGCCGCACCTGCAGCGAGTCACTGGCCGCGGCACCGCCTCGCAGAGGAATCTCCGCGCGCAGGGCCTGATTCAGATGGGATTGCAGGCTGACCTCACCAAAACTCACCGAGTTCGATGATGCCGGTGCAACCAGCAGCAAGAGCAGTAGCCCGAGAAGTAACTTGCGCACGAATCCCCCCTGAATGTGCCGCGCGGCCTGTCATCGCCTGGGCCACCTTACTGCCCCAGCGCCCCCTGGCCGCGGTTTGCCGGGTATGAGTTTTCCCGGACTTTCACCGGATTAAATCACAGGTAATCCCGGATCAAAACCTCGGCAATCTGGATCGTGTTCAACGCGGCGCCCTTGCGCACGTTGTCGGAGACCACCCAGAGGTCCAGCCCGCGGGGATGCGAGATGTCCTCGCGGATGCGTCCGACGAACACCGCATCCTTGCCGGAACCCTCGGTCACGGCGGTCGGATAGCCCCCGTCCTCGTGCTTGTCCAGCACCGTGATTCCCGGCGCGGCAGACAGGATCTCGCGGGCCTTGTCCGCGCTGATCTTCTCGCGGGTCTCGATGTGCAGGGCCTCGGAATGGCCGTAGAACACCGGGATCCGCACGGCGGTCGGGTTCACCAGGATGGACTCGTCACCCATGATCTTCCGGGTCTCCCAGACCATCTTCATCTCTTCCTTGGTGTAGCCGTTGTCCTGGAAGACGTCGATGTGCGGCAGCGCGTTGAATGCGATCTGCTTGGGATAGACATTGCACTCGACCGGACGGCCGTTCAGCAGTGCCGCCGTCTGGTGCGCCAGTTCCTCGATTGCATCCTTGCCAGTGCCGGAGACGGCCTGGTACGTCGCGACGTTGATGCGCTCGATACCGACCGCGTCGTGTAGCGGCTTCAGCGCCACCAGCATCTGGATGGTGGAGCAGTTCGGGTTCGCGATGATCCCGTGGCGCGTGTAGTCACCCACCGCGTCCGGGTTGACCTCCGGCACCACCAGCGGGATCTCCGGGTCGTAGCGAAACTGCGAGGTGTTGTCGATCACCACGCAGCCGGCCGCGGCCGCCTTGGGCGCGTACTCGGCGGATACCGAGGCCCCCGGCGAGAACAGCCCGATCTGCACGGTGGAGAAATCGAAGGTGGCCAGATCCTCCACCTCCAGCTCGCGGCGGCCGAAGGCGACCGTCTTGCCGACCGAACGCGAACTGGCCAGCGCATGCACCCGCCCCAGCGGCAGGTCGCGCTCGGCCAGGATGGAGAGCAGGGTCTCGCCGACGGCGCCGGTTGCGCCCACCACGGCCACGTCAAACTTGCGGTCACTCATCGTTCATTCCCGGTTTAATTTTAGCCTTCAAGCTACTGATATTTAGTTAGTCATCCAGCGCGGCCACCAGGGCATCACCCATCCCCTGGGTACCCACCAGTGTCATGCCCTCGCCGAAGATGTCCGGCGTGCGCAAGCCCTGATCCAGCACCCGCCCCACGGCCTGCTCAATGCGTTCGGCCAGGTCATTCCGGTTCAGGCTGTGGCGCAGCAGCATCGCGACCGACAGCACGGTTGCCATCGGATTGGCCTTGCCCTGCCCGGCGATATCCGGCGCAGAGCCGTGGATCGGCTCGTACAGACCGACCCCCTCGCTGTTCAGCGAGGCCGAGGGCAGCATGCCGATGGAGCCGGTCAGCATGGCCGCGGCGTCGGACAGGATGTCGCCGAACATGTTGCCGGTCACCATCACGTCGAACTGCTTGGGATCACGCACCAGCTGCATGGCCGCGTTGTCCACATACATGTGAGACAGCTCGACCTCGGGGAATTCCTTCCCGACCCGCTCGACCACTTCGCGCCACAGCTCGGAGACCTCGAGAACGTTGGCCTTGTCCACCGAGCACAGGCGCTTGCCGCGCTTCATCGCGGCCTCGAAGCCCACCCGTGCGATGCGCTCGATCTCCGATTCGCTGTAGGCGGCGGTATTGAAGCCGTAGCGCTCGCCACCTCGCTCCTCGATTCCGCGCGGCTGACCGAAGTAGATCCCGCCGGTCAGCTCGCGCACGATCAGGATATCCAGCCCGCTGACGACCTCCGGTTTCAGCGTAGAGGCCGAGGCCAGCTGCGGATACAGGATCGCCGGTCGCAGATTCGCGAACAGGCCCAGGTCCGAACGGATGCCCAGCAGCCCGCGCTCGGGGCGCAGGTCACGCTCCAGCGATTCGTACTGCGGGCCGCCAACCGCACCCAGCAGGATCGCGTCGGCGCGGCGCGCTGCCCCGCGGGTAGCCTCCGGGTAGGGATGTCCGGCCGCATCATGCGCCGCGCCCCCGATCAGGCCCTGGTCAATCTCCAGATCGAGCCCGCCGATCTCGCCCACACGCTCCAGCACCTTCAGCGCCTCGGCCACGATCTCGGGCCCGATCCCGTCCCCGGGCAATACCAGAATTCGGCTCACAAACCTCTCCTAACTATCAGATCAATCCCATTTCTTTTCTACCTGTAGGAGGCCAGCCCTCTGGCCGATGGGGCGCCAGGACAGGCCCTATCGGCCAGAGGGCTGGCCTCCTACAAGGGGCACCATTCAGCCCTGCGAGTGTTCCGCCATCCACGGCCACTCGCGGCGCTGGCGCTCCTCGTAGGCGCGGATGTCATCGGCGTACTGCAGCGTCAGCGCGATATCGTCAAGGCCGTTCAGCAGGCGGTGGCGCCGGTCCTCGTCGAGCGTGAAACGAAACACCGTACCGTCCGGCGCCGTTACGGTCATCTCTTCCAGGTTCACCTCGACCTGCGCGCCCGGGTTCGCCTCAACCTGATCGAACAGCGCCTGTACCTCATCCTCGGCCAGCACCACCGGCAGCAGCCCGTTCTTGCAGCTGTTGGAGAAGAAGATGTCCGCGAACGACGGCGCGATCACCGCGCGAAAACCGAAGTCGGTCAGCGCCCACACCGCGTGTTCGCGCGAGGAGCCGCAGCCGAAGTTCTTGCGGGCCAGCAGGATGCTTGCCTGGTCGAACGGCGCCTGGTTGAGCACGAAATCCGGGTTGATCCGGCGCTGCGAGCTGTCCATGCCGGGCTCGCCCGGGTCGAGGTAGCGCCAGTCGTCGAAGGCGTTGGGCCCGAAGCCCGTGCGCTTGACCGACTTCAGGTACTGCTTCGGGATGATCGCGTCGGTGTCGACATTGGAGCGATCCAGCGGCGCGACAATCCCCTTGTGAACGGTAAAGGCCTGCATCGCTTACGCCTCCTTCAGTGCCGACGGTTCGATGAAGTGCCCGGCCACGGCGGCCGCGGCGGCCAGCGCCGGGCTGACCAGGTGGGTACGCCCGCCCTGCCCCTGACGGCCCTCGAAGTTGCGGTTCGAGGTCGAGGCGCAGCGCTCACCCGGCTCCAGCCGGTCTGCGTTCATCGCCAGGCACATGGAACACCCCGGCTCGCGCCACTCGAAGCCGGCGTCCAGGAAGATCCGGTCCAGCCCTTCCTGCTCCGCCTGCTGTTTCACCAGCCCGGAGCCCGGCACCACCATTGCCAGCTTGATGTTGTCGGCCTTCCTGCGGCCCTTGACCACCTCGGCAGCCGCACGCAGGTCCTCGATCCGCGAGTTCGTGCAGGAGCCGATGAACACCTTGTCCGGACGGATCTCCGCCATCAACGTGTTCGGTTGCAGGTCCATGTACTCCAGCGCACGCTTCATACCCTCGGCACGCACCGGATCGGACTCGGCCGCCGGGTCCGGCACACGGCCGTTGATCGGCGCGACCATCTCCGGCGAGGTGCCCCAGCTCACCTGCGGGGCGATCTCGGCGGCATCCATCTCCACCACCGCGTCGAACTCGGCATCGGGGTCGGAGACCAGCGTGCGCCAGTAGGCGGCGGCCTGCTCGAACCGTTCGCCGGACGGCGCCTGCGGCTTGCCACGCACGTACTCGATCGTCTTCTCGTCCACCGCGACCATGCCCGCGCGGGCCCCGGCCTCGATGGACATGTTGCAGATGCTCATGCGGCCCTCGATCGACAGGCTGCGGATCGCCGATCCGGCGAACTCGATCGCATAGCCGGTGCCGCCAGCGGTACCGATGCGGCCGATGATCGCCAGCACCACATCCTTGGCGGTCACGCCAGGGCGCAGCTCGCCCTCCACGCGGATCTGCATGGCCTTGGTCTTTTTCTGCCACAGGCACTGCGTGGCCAGCACGTGTTCGACCTCGGAGGTGCCGATGCCGAAGGCCAGCGCGCCCAGCGCACCGTGGGTGGAGGTATGCGAATCGCCGCAGACGACCGTCATGCCCGGCAGGGTGGCCCCCTGCTCGGGGCCGATCACATGCACGATGCCCTGGCGCACATCGGCCATCGGGAAGAACTTCAGCCCCAGGCTCGTGACGTTGGTCTCCAGCGTCTCCACCTGGGTGCGCGAGACTGGATCCTCGATCCCGCGGTCGCGATTGGCGGTGGGCACATTGTGGTCCGGTACCGCCAGTACGGAATCCCCGCGCCAGGGCTTGCGCCCGGCCAGACGCAGACCCTCGAAGGCCTGCGGGCTGGTCACCTCATGCACCAGGTGGCGGTCGATGTAGAGCAGCGTCGAACCATCCGGCTCTTCGCGCACCACATGGGCCTCCCACAGCTTGTCGTACAGTGTCTTGCCTGCCATTACCTGCTCCCGCGGCCACGCCGCGATGTTCCAGCCATGTTTTCGGTGAGCGGCCGCCAAAGCCCCCTGTAGGAGGCCAGCCCTCTGGCCGATTCGACGCCGGTGCAAATCGGCCAGAGGGCTGGCCTCCTACAGACGGGCGGCACCACCGCATTGCCAGTCTGCGGCCGCCCCTCTATTCTTTCAAATCCGATTTATTATCTTTACCATTCCATATGGTTATGGATTGGCGATCCGGCACCGCATCAGTCAGCCGGTCATTATCCCACGGAGGCCGCGGAAATGCGCCCGGAACAGCTCAGCATCGAGTCCCTGCAGGCCTTCGTGGCAGTGGTCGATACCGGCGCCTTCTCCGCCGCGGCCGAGCATCTGCACCTGACCCAGCCGGCGATCAGCAAACGCATCCAGTCGCTGGAGGCAACGCTGCAACGTCCCCTGTTCGAGCGCCAGGGGCGCCGCGTGCGGCCCACCGAGGTCGCCGAACGCCTGCTACCCGAAGCACGCGAGATCCTGGCCCGCCTGCACGCGATCGAGCAGCAGGTGGCGGACCTCGACCAGGTCGTTCGTGGCCGCATCCGCCTGGCCACCTCGCACCACATCGCCCTGCACCGCCTGCCCGCTCCCCTGGCTCGCCTGCGCACCCGTTACCCCGAGCTGGAGCTGGAACTCGCATTCATGGATTCCGAAGCCGGCATCGAAGCGGTAATGCACGGCGACGCCGATCTGGCGCTGGCCACCCTGCCAGACGACCTGCCAAAGGACTCGGAGGCCCAGCCCGTCTGGACCGACGAATTGGTCCCGATGGTTGCCCGCGACCGTGCGAAGGATGCCCCGCAGCACACCCTGCAGCGCCTTCATGACTGGCCGGCGATCCTGCCGCCGGTGGACTCCACCACCCGCCGCCAGATCGACCGGGCGCTGGCCGCACAGGGCCTGCACCCCGCCGCCGCCCAGGAGAGCCCGTACCTGGAGGTCATCCGCATGATGATCGCGGCCGGCCTCGGCATCGGCTTCCTCCCCCGCACCATGGCCACCGACGACCTGGCCATCCTCGAATGGTCCGCCCCACCCATCACCCGCCAGCTCGGCTGGGTCCGTCATGCGCACCGCTACCGCTCGCGAACCCTTGAGGCGGTCATCGAGGAATTGCAGTAATCGGAACCCTGCGAGGGCCGCCTTCTCAGACCCGAGCAGGTTCCCGAGGAAGGAGGGAGGAGATCATCCAGGTGGCGAAGATGAACAGGGTGGAGGCGACCAACGCGCCCTCCAGGCCCCAGACCATGAAGATGGCCCCGGAGGCGACGGTGCCGACCAGACGCCCACCGGCATTGGCCATGTAGTAGAAGCCGACCTTCATCGCGACCCGGTCGGTCTCTGCGTAGTCGAGGATCAGGAACGAGTGCACGGCGGAGTTGATCGCAAACACCACACCGAACACGCCCAGGCCGACCATCAGGACCCAGGCCGGATCCAGGCCCGTCTCCAGGCCGATCACGATGCCGATGGGCAGCAGCATCAGGATGAAGGCCCACAACCGCGCGGTGAGACCGGTCGGGTGCAGCCCGCCCCGGCCCAGCAGACGGGGCACAGAGGCCTGTACGATGCCGTAGCCAATCACCCACAACGCCAGAAACGCCCCCACCTGCATGTGGTTCCAGTGCAGTGTCGCGCTCAGGAACACCGGCAGGGCCACCACGAACCAGACATCGCGCGCGCCGAACAGGAAGAACCGCGCGGCCGAGAGCACGTTGATCGCAGCGGAGTTGGAGAACATCTGGGTGAATGTCGGCTTGCCGCCGACCCGGCCCAGCCCGCGCGGCAGGCCGACGATGGAGAGCAGCATCACCATAGCCAGCATCCCGGCCAGGATCACCAGCGCCATCTGGAACCCGACCGAGTACAGCAGCGCACCGCCGACAAAGAAGCCCACCCCCTTCAGCGCGTTCTTCGAGCCGGTGAGCACCGCGACCCAGCGAAACAGCCGCCCCTCCCCGTCGCCGGCGACCAGCTTCACGCCGGACTTGGCACTCATCTTGTTCAGGTCCTTGGCGATGCCCGACAGGGCCTGCGCGAACATCACGTAGGCCACGCCCAGCCAGGCCTCCGGCACCGTGAGCATCAGCAGCGCGGCGACCTGCAGCAAGGTCCCGGCGATCATCGTCGTGTTCACCCCCAGCCGCGCGGCCAGCCAACCCCCAGTCAGGTTGGTGATCACTCCGAACAGTTCGTAGAACAGGAATAGAAGCGCGATCTCGAGCGGGCTGTACCCCAGTTGGTGGAAGAACAGGACGACCAGCATGCGGATCGCGCCGTCGGTGACGGTAAAAGCCCAGTAGTTTGCGGTGATGCGCGCATAAGCACCCAGCCCCAGTGTAGGCGGGCTGCCCGGGTCTGGCTGTCCTGGTACGCTGCTCATCCTGCTCTCGGACACCTCGTCACCATCCGCCGATAGTGCTGATCCCTCGCTGCCGAACCACACCTCCAAGGCATGGGCCTGCGAAAGCGCGCGTCAGGCTACCGGATTCATGTGACGCTCGCGTTAATTGAGGACGACGATCGCCGCATTCAGGTAGATCGCAAAGCCCACCCACAGCAGATACGGCACCAGCAACGCGCTCGCGATCCGGTCGTGGCGCCAGAAAGCGATCAGGGTCCCCAGAATCAGCGGCCACAGGATCAAGATCTCGATCAATGCCAGATCGGGCCGCTGCATGCCGAAGAACAGTACGGACCAGCCCAGGTTCAGCACCAGCTGGGCGAGAAAGAGCCCCATCGCGACCGGCGCCCCCGCGACGCCCACGCGACGCCATACGCGCCAGGCGGCCACGGCCATCAGCGCAAACAGGACGGTCCAGACCGGGCCGAATACGGCATCCGGTGGATTCAGCTCGGGCCGCTCCAGCGTCCGGTACCAGTCCTGTACTGACAGGCTGGTGGCATACCCGCCCGCGGAAGCGACCAGGAACACCAGGCCCACCCAGCCCACCAGTCCGACCCCATCCCTTGTATTGATCATCGACCCTCCTCACGCGCCTCGCGCACCGTTGCTATTGGACGTCCACCCGAGGGGTTTGAACCGAAATAAGCAAAATGAACGAGGTTCATGCGCGATTCAGCGGCTTGCGGCACACTCGCAGCATATCGTGATCCCGTTCACCAATTTCGAGCCCCCGCATGCCCAAGGCCTCCACTGCAATCACGCTGGTCCTGTTTCTCCTGGCGGGCGGCGTACTGGCCTGGCTTGTATGGGGCGTCGATGACGAACAGGCCACCTCCGCGCGCCCTGGCACCGGTGAAACGCGGCCCGTGGCCGTCGCCGTGGCTACCGTCCAGCAGCGGGATCTGGTGGAACGCCGCCGTTTCACCGGCAGCATCGAGGGTGCCGATCGTATCGCGGTCACGCCGCGAGTCGGCGGACGGGTGGCCGAGGTCTTCGTGAACCTTGGTGATCGAGTGGAACCGGGCGACCCTCTGCTGCAACTGGACACCGAGGAGTTCGAACAGGATGTTACCCAGGCCGAGGCCGAACTCGAGGTGGCCGAGGCCAGCCTGGCCGAGGCGGTGGCGAGTCGCAACGCCGCCCAACGCGATCTGCAACGCACCCGCGAACTGCGTGACCAGGGGATCGCCTCGCGCTCGGAGCTCGAGGCCGCCGAAACCGAGCTGGCCCTGGCCCAGACCCGGGTGGCCCTGGCCGAGTCGCAGATTCGGCAGCGGCGCTCCGCTCTTCGTACCCGAGAGATACAGCTCGGTTATACCCGCATCGACGCCGATGCCGGGAGTACCACCCGCTGGGTAGCCGAGCGGCTGGTCGATCCCGGCTCGGTGATCAGCGCGAACGAACCTGCCCTAGCACTCGTCAACCTGCAACCGGTGCGCGCCATCCTGGCGGTTACCGAGGCCGATTACGCGCGGATCTCGCGCGGCCAGGACGCCACCGTGCGCACGTCCGCACACCCCAACGAGGTATTCGAGGGCACGATCACGCGAATCTCCCCGGAGTTTCGTCCGGGCTCGCGCCAGGCACGGATCGAGGTGGAAGTCGCCAACGAAGACGGACGCCTCCGTCCCGGCATGTTCGTCGAAACCGCGATCACCCTCGGGCAACGGTCGGAGACGCTGGCCGTACCCCGGGATGCCATCATCCAGCGCGAGGCCGGTCCCACGCTGTTCAGCGTTGACCGCAGTGGCGACCGCCCCGAGGCGCGCCGGCACATGGCAATCACCGGCGTGCGTGACGGCGACTGGATCGAGCTGCTGGAACCTGAACTGCCCGAGGGCACCGAGGTAGTGGTGTTGGGGCAGCACCTGCTCGCCGACGGCACCCCGCTGCGCCTGACCGACCCGCGCAGCGTGCCGGGCACAGACTTCGCCCCGGGCATCTCGGAGACCGAAGAGCCGTGAATCCGGCTCGCCTCACTGTCCACCGCCCCGTGCTGACCAGCATGGTCGCCCTGATCGTGGTGATCTTGGGCCTGACCGCACTGACCCGCCTGCCGGTCGACCTCCTGCCTGACATCACCTACCCGGTGGTCACGGTGATGACCTCCTACCCCAATGCCGGGGCCGAGGAGGTCGAGCAACTGGTCACGCGCCCGGTGGAACAGGCGGCGGCCGCGATTACCGGGGCCCAGGAGATCCGTTCCACATCGGCCGAAGGCAACAGCAACGTACGCGTCAACTTTGCCTGGGGCACGGACATCCGCCAGGCCGTCGACGATCTGCGTGATCGTCTGGCGCGTATCGAAGGCCGATTGCCTGAAGGGGCCGATCGTCCACTGGTGCGCCAGTTCGACACGCAGGACTCGCCCATCATGCGCCTGGGCGTGGGCTCGCAGCTCGACGCCATCCACCTGCGCACGCTGATCGACAACCGCATTGCCCCACGCCTGGAGCGCATCCCCGGCGTGGCCGCGGTGGACACATTTGGCGGACTGGAACGCGAGGTGCGCGTGGAGGTCGATCCGGACCGCATTCAGGCGATCGATCTGGGGCTGGATGAACTGCGCAACCGAATCCGCGATGCCAACGTGATCACCCCCGGCGGCCCCATCATGGACGGTCGCCGCGAATACCGGCTGCGGACACCTGCCGAGTTCCGCTCCGTGAGCGAGATTCGCGACACCGTGGTTCAGCGCAGCGACGATGGCGTCACTTACCTGCACCAGGTCGCCGAGATTCGTGACACTCACCAGCGGGTAACACGCCGTTTTCGGGTCAATCACGAAGAAGGCGTCCAGTTGGCCGTGCGCAAACTGGCGGATGCCAATACGGTCGAAGTCTCGGAGGCGGTCCACGCCGAACTGATCCGCCTCAACCGCGATTTCCCCCAGATCGACATCCGCGCCGTCACGGACGAGGCGGGATTCATCCGCAGCTCCATCACCAACGTCGGCCAGGCGATCCTGTACGGTAGCGCGCTGGCCGTACTGGTATTGCTCGTCTTTCTGCGCAACATCCGCTACACGCTGGTCGCCGCCACCGCGATCCCACTCGCGGTCATCTCGACGTTCGGACTGGTCTACTTCGGCGGCCATTCGCTCAACCTGATGACCATGGGCGGCATCGCGCTGGGCGTGGGTCTGATGGTCGACAACGCGATCGTGGTGATCGAGAGCATCGCCCGAAGGCGAGAGGAGCATACGGAGCAAAGCGCCACTGAGGCCGCCATCAGCGGTACCGGCCGCGTGGCCCCCGCGATCATCGCCAGCACACTGACCACCGTGGCCATCTTCCTCCCGCTGTTCTTCGCCCAGGAGCTGGCCGGGCAATTGTTCAAACCACTCGCCGCCGTGGTGGCCTTCGCTCTGGCCGCCTCGCTGATTGTGGCCCTGACGGTGGTGCCGATGCTGATGGCCCGTGCCCCGATGCCGAAGCGCGACACGAGCGCCCTTGCCCGTATGGAGCGGCGTTATCAGGGGCTGCTGCGCGGCACCCTGGCCCATCCCTGGATGGTAATCGGGATCAGTGCCTTGCTCCTGGTCGTGGCGCTGGCCGGTCTGCGCGGCGTCGGCACCGAGTTTCTGCCGGCCACCGACGAGGGCGAACTGCGCGTGAATGTCTCCATGGAGCCCGGGACCCCACTCAACGAACTGTACTCCACCATGGCGGGCCTGGAAGAAATCATTCGCGACGAGGTACCCGAGCTCGAGAACCTCGTCTCCAGTTCCGGCGCATCCGCCTTTCGGGCTTCCTCCCCCGCCTCTGGAAACATGCGTGTCATGGTTGGCTCGCGCGACAGCCGCAGCCGTTCCTCCGAGGAGATTGCCGCTGCCCTGCGCGAAGCCCTGGGCAACCCACCCGGGACCGAGATCCGGGTTCGTGCTTCCAGCGGCATCTTTTTCCGCGGTTTCGGCCGAGGTGATGACGAGGAGCGCTTGTCGGTGGAGGTGCGCGGCTTCGAGCTGTCGACCATGAATGCCGTGTTGCAGCGCTTCGAGGAGGCACTGGCCGATGTCCCCGGTATCACCGACACGCGCGTGGGAACCGATGGCGGACAGCCCGAGTTCGCCACCCGTATCCACCGCGACCGCGCGGCGGACCTCGGCGTGGATGTTCGTACCATCGCCCAGACGCTGGAAACCGCGCTGGGGGGCTCCAGCGCCGGGGAGCTGCGTGCCGGTGGCGACGAAACCCGCATCTGGGTGCAGTTGCGCGACGCCGACCAGAGCTCGCTGGACGACCTGCTGAACCTGACCGTGCGCAGCGAGGAAGGCGAACGGGTCGCCTTGCGCAGTCTTATTTCCTTCGACACCGAGATCGGCCCGGACAGCATCGAGCGGCGCGAGCAGGCCCGCGTGCGCACGCTGTTCATCAATTTGGGAGATCGCTCACTGGGCGAGGTCGCCGCATCGGTCCGCGAGGCGCTGGCGGAAATCCCGCTGCCCGAGGAGATCGACTACTCCGTCACCGGCGATATCGAAGAACAGGAAGCGGCATTCTCGGAATTGCTCCTGGGTACGATGCTCGCGACACTGCTCGTGTACATGGTGATGGCCAGCCTTTACGAATCGCTGCGCGATCCCCTGATCGTGATGTTCTCGATCCCGCTGGCGATCATCGGGGTCACCGGCGCGCTGATCGTCACCGACACCACGCTCAATGTGCAATCACTGATCGGGATCCTGCTACTGGTTGGTATCGTCGTGAACAACGCGATCCTGCTGGTGGACCGCATGGCCCGTCGGCACCGCGACGACGGCATGGACCTGCACGAGGCGGTCGTGGCCGCCGCGGGCGAGCGGCTACGGCCTATCCTGATGACCACGCTCACCACGATACTGGCCCTCTCGCCGCTGGCCATTGGCATGGGCGATGGCGGCGAGGCGCAGGCCCCAATGGCGCGGGTGGTGATCGGCGGACTGCTGTCGTCTACCCTGATTACCCTGGTGCTGATCCCGACGCTGTACCTGCTGTTCCACCGTCGTGGCGAACGCCCACAACCCGTCTACCGAGTCGGAACCGAAGATGCCTAGGTTTCTCCGCGCCGCCGTGCCGCTACTGGCCTTGCTGGCTCTGATCGTTTCTTCTGCCAGCGCCGAGGAAGACGAATCCTCCGGCAACGGGCTGCGCCTGTCCCTGCCGGCCGAGCAGTTGATGGCGATCGACCCGTTTGCCCGCGAACCCGTCGGCGAGGAAACGCTATCCCTCGAGGAGGCCGTGGCCCGGGCGCTGGAAGGCAACCGAGGCCTGCGCGCCGAACGTCTGCAGACCGCGATCGCGGGCACCTTCGAGGCACAGGAGCGAGCCGTGTTCGACCCCGAGCTGTTCGCCGAGATCGAGGTCAGCCGTGACCAGAGCGTGCGCCTGCTGGAGGAGGCCGAAGAAGATACCGACGAGGTCACCTCCACCCGGCGTTTCGGTGAGGCGGGCATCCGCCAGCAGCTCCCGACGGGTACGGACTTGAGCCTGTCCGTGCGCAGCCAGCGCGCCAGCAGTTCACGCGTCGACCAGACTCAGTTCTCCTCGCGCGCAGGCCTGACGCTGACACAAGCCCTTCTGCGCGGGGGCCGGATCGAGTCGAACCTCGTACGCCTGCAGCAGGCCGGGCTGGACGTCGAGGCCACGGAGTACGAGGTAAGGGCCTTCGTCGAACAGCTGATCACCGACGTCGAGACCGCCTACTGGGACCTGGTTCTGGCGGGCGAGCAGATCGAGATCTTCGAGGAGGCCCTGGCGGTGGCCAGCCAGCAGCTGGACGAAACGCAGCGACGCATCGATGCCGGCGACCGGCCGGAAACCGAGGCCGTGTCCGCACGCGCCGAGGTGGCCCTGCGCCGACAGGGGCTGATCGACGCCCGCAGCGAGCGCGCCCGCGCGCAAGACACCCTGGCGCGCCTGATCCAGGGCGACGGGGGCCTTTGGGACACGCGCCTGCTAACCAGCTCCGAACCAGCCCTGGACCGGTACGAGATCGAGCCACTCGACAACTACGTAGCACTGGCCCGCGACCATCGCGCCGACCTGAACGAGACCCGGTTGCGGGTACAGCGCGACGAGCTCGAAGTGATCCGCACTCGCAACGGGCTCCTGCCCCGGCTGGATTTCTTTGTCACGCTGGGACAGTCGGGTTATGCGGACAGCTTCGGCCGCACCTTCCGCGACGCCCAGGGCGACGGCTACGACCTCGCGGCCGGACTGCGCTTCGAGATGCCAATCGGCAACCGCGCCGCGGAGGCCGAACACACACGCGCGCGCCTCACCAGACAGCAGATCATCGAAACGCTAGCCAATCTGGAACAACTGGCAATCGAGGACGTGCGTTCGGTCTGGTTCGACGCCGCCCGCGTGCGCGAACAGATTCGCGCTCAGGAAGAGACCATCGAACTGCAGGAGGAGCTCCTGCGCGTGGAACAGACCCGCTATCGCGTCGGTGCCGGGACGGCGCTGGCCGTGGCCCAGGCTCAACGTGACCTGCTGGAGAGCCGCCTGCGCCTGACCGAGACGGTTGTGCGCTTTCGCCAGCTGAGCACTGAACTGCTGAACGCAAGCGGTACGCTGTTGCTACACCGCGGGATCGATGCGCCAGGCTCCGAACGCGTGGACCTGCGCATGTAATCCCGGAGGAGCCCTTCTCCTGAGCCTCTATCCCCGGGCCAGACGCCGATTCAGGGCCCAGACCGATAGCGGTGCAAAAATCACCGCAATCGCAGCAGCCCAGACGAGGGTCCACAAAACAGGCTCCAGCGCGTGACCCCCACTCAACAGGGCGCGCGAGGCATCCGCAAGCAGCGAGACGGGGTTGGCTTGCACGAAGGGCTGCAGCACGGCGGGCATCGTCTCTAGTGGCACGAAAGCGGTGGAGACGAACGTCACCGGGAACAACGCTGTAAAGCCGAACAGTTGTACATGTTCAGGATCGCGCGACAGTACGCCGACCAGCACCATGATCCACGATGCGGCCGAAGCGAAGACCAGTACCAGCGCCACCATCCCCAATACCTCCCAGGGGGAGGTCTCGATCCGGAAGCCCAGCAACACCCCCACGATCAGCAACAGCGCGATACAAAGCGCCTGTTTCAGCAGGTCGGCCAGAATCCTCCCGGCCAGGGGCGCCCAGCGCGGAATGGGCAGGGCGCGAAAGCGGTCGAACACGCCGCGCGTGAGATCCGTATTCAGACCGTGCCCGACATACACGGTGACGAACAACATGTTCATCGCGATCACGCCCGGCAGCACGAACGGCAGGTAGGCTTCGGTCGAGCCCGCCACCGCGCCGCCGAACACGAACAGGAACAGCACCAGAAACAGGATCGGCTGGATGGAGTAATCCCCCAGCTCCCAGGGATTGCGACGCACCTGCACGAGACTGCGCCAGGCCAGCGCCAGCGTCTGGTCCAGTGCCTTCATACGCCCTCCTCTGCCATCTCGGACGTGGCCTCGGCCGCATGCCCAGTCAGCGCCAGAAAGACATCGTCCAGGCTCGCGGTGCGCAGACCGAGTTCGACCGCCTCGATCCCCACCTGATCCAGGGCCCTCAGCACCCTCGGTACCACGGCACTGCTCGTCACGGCGACGTTCAGGGTGTTGTCCCGCGTCTGCGGGCGCTCACCGACGATACGTGCGATCTCCTTGGCCGCTTCATCGACCCGGGCCGAGTCCGCCACCACCACGAACAGCGAGCGGCCACCCACGCGCTCCTTCAATTCCGCCGAGGTTCCCTCGGCAATGATCCGCCCGCGATCCAGCACCACGATCCGATCTGCCAGGGCGTCCGCTTCATCCAGATACTGGGTCGTCAGCAACACGGTGGTGCCCTGCTCCCGCAGTTCCCCTACCAGGCGCCACAGAGCGCGGCGCGCCCGCGGGTCCAGCCCCGTGGTCGGCTCGTCGAGAAAGAGAATGGCGGGATCCCCGACCAGACTGGCCGCTAAATCCAGTCGGCGGCGCATCCCCCCGGAATAGGTCTGTACCGGCCGCTTCGCAGCATCCTGTAGATGAAACTGCCCCAACAACTCGTCCGCACGGCGGCGCGCGTGGCGACGCCCAAGACCCAGCAGCCGCGCGATCAGCAACAGGTTCTCGCGCCCGGTAAGCTTCTCGTCTACCGATGCATACTGTCCGGTCAGCCCGATAATCTCTCGCACCCGTTCCGCATCGCGCACGACATCAAAGCCGCCGACCTCGGCCATGCCCGCATCCGGGGCAATCAGGGTGGAGAGCATGCGCACGATGGTGGTCTTGCCGGCTCCGTTGGGCCCCAGGAGCCCCAGTATGCTTCCGGGCGGGACTTCCAGATCGATGCCATCAACGGCGCGGATGCCGTTGTAACTGCGCACCAGTCCCTGCAGGCGAATTGCGATTTCCATCGCCGTAGCATTCACTGCACCAAGCAATGGCGCAACAGCTACACGTTATAAATGGCGACTGAAGAGTCCCTGCCGACTTGGCCTTAACAACTCCCGCCAGGTAACCGCCGGCAGCTTGATCAGAGTTTCGTGATCGCCACCCTCCAGGTAGACATCCCCTTCGGTTGGCACGTGTTCATCGACGATGCTCTCCAGCCCATAGGGCGCTCCCAGTGCGGGGATCGCCCCACGGGCACAGTCTGCAAAGGTTTCGACGACCTCTTGTTCGGTCGCCAGCCCGACATGCTCCCCGATCAGGTGATGTAGCTGCCCAAGATGCAAGCGCCGCGACGCTGGCAGAATGGCCAGCATGTAGTGGCCCGCATCCTCGACCAGTACGCCCTTCGCCAGACGGTCACCCGGCACATGGGCGGCCTCCGCCGTGCGCGTCGCGGTGCTTGAATACGGGTGTTGGACTCTCGCATAGACAATGCCCTGATCAGCGAGATACTGGCTAAGACGCCTCGCGACACTCATCCGAAAATCCTCCTGCGCTTCCCACCTGGACTATAGACGCAGAGGATTACACTGGGATGATATTCGGGGGCTTCGCGGCCAGATTTGACGGGACAACCGCCGACCCCGAAGGCGGCGTGTCATCATCAGAGTGCAAGGGCATTTCATCCGCTTCGGCGACCTGAAGATGATTGCGACCGTCGTTTTTCGCGCGGTACAGGCTTTGATCGGCGTCCGCCAATGCCCGCTCAAAGGCGCCAGCAGACTCCAGGCTTGCCAGGCCGGCACTAAACGTCAAGCGCAGTCCGTTATCGCCAATGGGCAGGGTGGTCCTCGCGAAGTCCATCCGGATGTCGTCGACGATCGCCAACGCCTCGGCACACTGCGCATCCGTAATGACCAGGACGAACTCTTCTCCACCCCAGCGGCACACGATGTCCTGTGCCCTGACGCTGGAACGCAGGTGCCTGGCAAAAGCCGAAATCGCCCGATCACCGGCATCATGCCCGTGTGTGTCGTTCACCGCCTTGAAGTGATCCAAGTCCAGGATCGCAAGGGATGCCGGAAAGCGTGGCGGCGGCAGAGCGGCAAGAGCACCTTCCAGACCTCGACGATTCAATAGCTTGGTCAATGCGTCGTGGCGAGCATCCACGCAAACCTGTTCATGTATATCCACCGTCGCCGAATACGATCGCAAACGAATCCATTCGGACACTATTGCCAGCAGCATAAGGGCCGCGAGCGCCACCAGGATGAGTACCTTTTCAACAAAGCTGTACGGATAAACCCAATGCTGGGACACCGAGCCAAAAAGCCCCATGGCCACGGCCACCAGAAAAAGCCCGCAAATGGACATCGTCACCCGGATATTCGTGAACCCGGCCATCACCATGATGATCACGATGGCAAACGCGAAGTAGGCCCCGGTTCCTTCGACGCCGCCATGCATGATCAGGAAACTTGCGAGCAGAAAAGCCAATGCCGACAACAGAAAGCTGACGTTACGGAAATCACCGGTAAGCCTGCTGTAAAGCATCAACGACAGACACAGCACCGCGGTGGTCAAGAGCACGGTTGCCAGAACCGCTCGCCCGGTCGACATGGCCAGGACTCCAAATGCAACCAGCAGCACTGATCCCAGAGTGGCAAATATCGACACGAGCAGAACGCGATGTTCGGCCTCAATTTCTTCCGGTGCCCTTACGGTCATCCGCTCTCCTCAAACACGTTGATTCGCACTCTGGTCATGGCTCGAGAGTGGCACTTTTTGTCTACGCAATACCCTTCACAAATGCCGCTCCGGGAGCCTTAACAGCACAGAACATGCTGCTACCTCTATTAACTTAAGTTAAGACCCATTCATTACACTTGAACTTAACCCAAGTTAATGCGAACCCACTACATTACCAACGGATGAATCTACACGAATCGTCAACGATTTTTCTCTTCGCACCACCACTTTTTGTGACGCGGAACCGAAAATCGAGACTGACTCAGAACCAACACTGCAGGTCCAGGCTGATCTTTCCCGACAACCCCGGACGACTGGATTCAGCATAATCACATTCGGTTGGCATAGCGCCCCTGACCGCCAACAACTGCAGGATACGGGCCGCAAAAATGACGCTCCCTTTTTATGCTAAGGATATATATTTTCTGAGAATTGCCTGTTCAGGCTAACCAGACGCGCCAATCGCCAGGGCCACCACGTTTGCCGCACTACCACGGCATCGTGCACTCGAATGTTGATTAGTCAGGGAATATGGATTGACCTTTCGGAGCGAATCATTCGAAGGAGGCCCAAGGCGCGAGATACAATGATCGGATGACTACATTTTCCATACTTGACCTCGCCCCGATCACGGTCGGTTCAGATGCTCGTGAGGCACTGCACAGAACGCTGGACCTCGCGAGACTCGCCGATAAATTGGGATTCACGCGGTACTGGCTCGCCGAACACCACAACATGCCGGGGATCGCCAGTGCGGCGACCGCAGTGCTCATCGGCCAGGTCGCGGCTGCTACGACGCGCATCCGCGTGGGCGCTGGCGGCATCATGCTGCCCAACCATGCGCCGCTGATCGTGGCCGAGCAGTTCGGCACCCTGAATGCCCTCTTTCCCAGTCGGATCGATCTGGGACTGGGCCGCGCACCGGGCACGGACCCCGCCACGGCCCGTGCCCTGCGTCGCAGCACGCAGAGCGACCCTGAGCAGTTCCCGCGGGATTTGGTGGAACTGCAGGGCTACCTGGCCGACCCCGCTCCGGACCAGGCCATTCGGGCGATACCGGGCGCCGGTTCTCATGTTCCTGTCTGGATCCTTGGCTCCAGCCTGTTCGGGGCCCAGCTTGCGGCGCACCTGGGACTGCCCTATGCCTTTGCCTCCCATTTCGCGCCGGGACAGCTGCACGACGCGATCGCGATCTACCGCCGCGAATTCCGGCCGTCCCCGGACCTGGATGCGCCCTGGGTGATGGCCGGGTACAACGTTTATGTGGCCGACACCGATATCGATGCACAGACGCTGGCCAGTTCCATGGAGCAGGCTTTCATCAGCCTGCGGCGCGGCCGACCAGAACCGATCCAGCCTCCGATCCCGCACTACCGCGAACAGCTCGACCGCGCCGAACGGGCGATTGTCGAGCAGACCATGGCCTGCTCCGCGATCGGGGCACCCGACACCGTCGAGCAGAAAATGCGCCGCTTCCTCGAGGCCACGCAGGTCGACGAGCTGATCCTGACCACCACGACCTTCGATCACGACGCCCGCTGCCGCTCCCTGGAGCTCACCGCCCAGGTCTGCGACCGCCTCTCTCCCTCCCGAGGCCCGTAGTTCTCGAACGGGCTTGGCAAAGGGCGCCCGGCACAGGATCATTCGCCCTTTCGAACATGCACGAGGGCGGGCGATGCCGTACCTGAAGGATTTTCCGAACCAGGAAGGTTATTTCGGCGAGTTCGGGGGTGCGTTCCTGCCCCCCGAACTGGAACCCCATTTTGCCGAGATCAACCGCGCCTACCTGACGCTCGCCCGCTCGGCCGACTTCCTGAACGAGCTGCGCTACATCCGCAAGCACTACCAGGGCCGCCCCACCCCGGTGTACTACGCGCACAACCTGAGCCGCGAGGCCGGCGCGCATATCTATCTGAAGCGCGAGGACTTGAACCATTCCGGGGCGCACAAGCTGAACCACTGTATGGGCGAGGCCCTGCTGGCCAAGCACATGGGCAAGCGCAAGTTGATCGCGGAGACCGGCGCCGGCCAGCACGGGGTCGCGCTGGCCACTGCGGCCGCGTACTTCGGCATGGAATGCGAGATCCACATGGGCGAGATCGACATCGCCAAGGAAGCGCCCAACGTCACCCGCATGAAGCTGATGGGCGCGCAGGTCGTGCCGGTGTCCTTCGGCGGCCGTTCACTCAAGGAGGCGGTGGACTCGGCCTTCCAGTCCTACCTGTCGCAGGCGGACGAGGCCCTGTTCGCGATCGGCTCCGTGGTGGGCCCGCACCCGTTCCCGCTGATGGTGCGCAACTTCCAGTCGGCGGTCGGCATCGAGGCGCGCGAGCAAGTCATGGAGATGACCGGCGGCGAACTGCCCGATCACGTCGTGGCCTGCGTCGGCGGCGGCTCCAACGCGATGGGGATGTTTGCCGGCTTCATCGAGGACGCCGGCGTCCAGCTGAACGGGGTCGAGCCACTCGGACGCGGCACGAAGCTGGGCGAACACTCCGCCACCATGACCTACGGCAAGCCCGGCATGATCCACGGCTTCAAGTGCATGCTGCTGGCCGACGAGGAAGGCAACCCGGCCCCGGTCCACTCCATCGCCTCGGGCCTCGACTACCCCGGTGTCGGCCCGGAACATTCCTACCTGAAGACCATCGAACGCGTGGCCTACCATGCGATCAGCGACGACGAGACCCTGGAGGCCTTCTATCGCCTGTCGCGTGCCGAAGGCATCATCCCGGCGCTGGAGAGTGCCCATGCCGTTGCCTGGGCGATGAAATACGGCCGCGAGAACCCCGGCGTCACAATCCTCGCCAACCTGTCCGGCCGGGGCGACAAGGACATCGACTACGTCGTCCGCGAATTCGGCCACGGCGACTAGCACCTCGGGAACTCCCTGCCAGGACCCGGGTATCTAACACCCACAGGTTTTGACGGAGGGGTGTGATGGCGGGTGGCTGGTCCAAAGACGGTGCGGAACAGGAGCAGATCGACGACACCGTCGAGGACGCGCTGGCGCGTGTGCGCAGCCAGCTCCCCGAGGGCGAGAGCCTCGAGGCGTGCGAGGAATGCGGGGCCACGATCCCCGAGGCCCGCCGCCGCGCCCTGCCCGGCGTACGCCTGTGCGTCCCCTGCCAGGAAGCGCATGACGAGGCGGACGCGGCCTTCAGCCCCTACAACCGGCGCGCCTCCAAGGACAGCCAATTGCGATGACTCCCCTCGGACTTCGCAGCCAGCCAGCAGAGGTCGAAGCCCATGGCGCGAACCCTGTACATCACCCATCCCTCCGGCCGGCTTCACGATCCCGGCTCCGGACACCCTGAATGCCCCCAGCGGCTGGCCGCCATTGATGCCGCGCTGCAGAACCTCGATGGACTTGAACGCGTCGAGGACCCGCCACCGGCGGCGAACGAGGACCTGACGCGTGCCCACACCCGCGCCCACGTGGACGCGATTCAAGCCGCACAACCCGGGCCCGGCGTTCGCGTCGCAGTGGACCCCGACACCCGCATCAACCAGCACTCGATCCTCGCGGCACATCATGCGGCCGGCGCGGCGATCGAGGGCGTTCGCCGGGTCCTGGACGACAAGGCCGCCCATGCCTTTTGTGCGATTCGCCCCCCCGGCCACCACGCGGAGCGGGATCGGGCGATGGGTTTTTGCCTGTTCAACAACGTGGCCGTCGCTGCACGCTGGGCGCTGGATGTACACGGCCTTGACCGTGTCGCAATCGCCGACTTCGACGTCCATCACGGCAACGGGACCGAGGACATCTTCCGCGACGATCCCCGAGTGCTTTTCTGCTCCAGCTTCCAGCATCCGTTCTATCCGGACCGTCCCCTGTCCCGTCGCGAGCACCTCATCCATACGCCGCTCGCGGCGGGCACCGACGGCCGCGCCTTCCGCACTGCGATCGAACTCGACTGGCTGCCCGCCCTGGAGCGATTCCGGCCGGAGCTGATCCTGGTGTCCGCCGGCTTTGACGCGCATCGGGAGGACCCGCTCGCCGGGCTCAATCTGGTCGAAAGTGACTTCGAATGGGTTACACGCCAACTGCTAGCAATCGCCAATCAATCCGCGGCGGGCCAGCTGGTTTCGGTTTTGGAAGGCGGGTATGACCTTGCCGCGCTTTCGCGCAGCGTGCGCAGCCATGTCCGGGCATTGATGGACTTCAGATAGCAGCGTCTCGACCCCGTACCTGCGGTACCCTGCGCCCATGAACCTGCGCAGCCATCCCCTCTTGGTCGGCCTGATGTTCCAGGCTGCCCTGATTCCTCTCGCTCTCCTTCTGGCCGCGCTCGCGGGGATCCCGCTGGGCGAACATCTCCACTGGGATCCGGATCATGTGTTGATCGGCTTGATAGCGGTCCTTCCGATGCTGGCAATGCTCGGACTGGTCGCGCATTTCGGCGGGACCGCCTACGACACCCTGTCCAGTCAGGTACGCGAGTTCATCGGCAGGTTGTTCGGAAACGCTTGGCCCGGAGCGATACTGTTGATCTCGCTTCTGGCCGGGCTCGGCGAAGAGCTCCTCGTGCGTGGTGTCCTGCAGACCTGGCTGGACACCCGAATGCCCGCCGGCCTGGCAATCGTGATCGCGGCTGTCGTCTTCGGCCTGGCCCACGCGATCACCCGCCTGTATTTCGTCTTTGCCACGGCCATCGGCCTTTATCTGGGGCTGCTCTATTACCTGACGGGTAACCTGCTGGTGGTCGTCATCACCCACGCGCTGTATGACTGGATCGTAATCCACTGGTACCGGCGCAAGCTTTGACTCTAGTTTGCGAAGTGCGCGGCCCATTTCCATACTCGAGTAACGGACATCCTCAAGGGCGCTGCCGTGAACCAACTCCACCGGGGCGATCTTCTACTGCTGCTGGCACTGGTCGTCCCGCTCTGGGCCGGCGGCCATTTCGCGCCCATCATCTGGGAACGCGACGAGGTCATCCGCTGGCTGACCCAGGCCTCCGGTGTGCTGGCGCTCACCTGTATGCTGCTGGCTGGAATTCTGAGCACCCGGCTTCCGCGCGGCGACCGGCTGTTTGGAGGCCTCAACATCCTCTGGACACGCCACCACGCCCTGGGAGCCGCATCCCTGCTCCTCGCCATCGTGCATGTCTGGTTCGTCGCGGCAAGCGGACTGGGGCATTCCGTGACGTCGGCCGTTCAGCGCCTGTTCCCGGGCCCTGACCACTGGCCCATCGTCGCCGGATGGCTCGCGCTGGTCGTCCTCGTCATCGTGCTGGCCCCGACCTTCAAGTTCTTCGGTGAACCCGGCTACGCCCGCTGGAAACGCCTGCATGTGTTCTCCGGGCTCGCACTGCTGCTGGGGATTGTCCATGCCTGGCCGCTGGCTCAAGCCACCTGGCCCTGGTGGGTGCTTGGCCTACTGGCCCTCTCCGCCTACCTCTGGCGCAAGCTGATCTCGCCGCGAATCGGGCGGCATACCTATCGGGTGGAAGGTCTGGACCGACTGACCCCGACCATGGTCGAGTTGTGTCTGCGCCCCGAAGGAAAGCCACTGGATTACCAGCCGGCGCAGTTTGTCTATCTGACACCGCTCGACCCGGGACTGGCCAACGGCCAGGGCGAGGAACACCCATTCACCCTTGCCTCCGCACCCGGCGAGGAACACCTGCGCATCGGGATCAAGGCGCTGGGGGACGGGTCGCGTGCGTTGCAGGGGATCGCCACGGGCAGCACGGTCCAGGTAGAGGGCCCGTACGGGACCTTCCTGCAAGGTCATGATCGCAAGCGCCCGGCAGTCTGGCTGGGCGCGGGAGTGGGCATCACCCCCTTTGTGTCCGTGGTGCGCGATCTGGCGCACGAAGGACGCTCGGCTGCCCCTCCCGTGCATCTCTTCCAGTTGGCCGATCGGCGGGAGGCGGCGGCCTACCATGACGAACTCGAGCGTCTCGCCGACACGATCGAGGATCTGGACCTGACGTTGCACCTGCGCGAACGGGACGGCCTGCTCAGCGCCGATTTCCTGCGGCAGCACTGTGCGGATTTCGCATCCGCCGAATTCTGGATCTGCGGCCCGGAGGTCGTCGACCGTTACGTGCGCGGACTACTGCATGCCGAAGGCGTACCGAACTCACGTATCCACTCCGAGGCCTTCCATTTACTGTGAGCACGCCATGACAAAAACCGGCCAGACTGTTTATACGCTCCTAGTCGCGTTCATCGCGAGCCTGCTGACCCTCCTGGCCGTGCATCTGCTGCGCCCGGACACCACGCCACCGGTCGTGGAGGGTGACAAGGGCATCACACACGAAGAACTGGCCCGCCACGCCACCGAAGACGACTGCTGGATGGCGATCCATGGCGTGGTCTATGACTTCACCGAGTACCTGCCGCGTCATCCGACACCGATTGAGGACGACTGCGGAACGGATGCCTCGCACGGGTGGGATACCAAGGGGGTCGGCCGTCCCCACAGCCGCCGTGCCCACGACATGCTCCCCGACTACCGCATCGGCGTACTCGCCGGTGACGACCAGCCTTGATTCGGGCCGGACACGCGTCAGGAGCGCGCTTCGCAGATTGCCAGTGCCAGCTGGTTCCGAACCGATTTCAGTGCACGCAGGACCAGCGGATCCAGCTCCGTACTTTCTGATGGCAACTCCAGATAGAGCAGTCCCACACAGCGCTCGCGCACCCCGAGAGGGAGTAGCAGAAAGCTGCGCGCATCCAGCGCATCGCGGAACTCGCGCGGGATATAGCGGCTGATTGCCGGATCCGAACTGTCGCTGATCACCATGTCCTTGCGCTGGGTCATCGCAAGGGACAGCACGTTTCCCGACCCCGTCAGGGACAGGCGCAGACGCCCGGACAGCGACTCGGCTTCGTGCCCAAACGCCGTGTGTGCCACCAGCGTGCGGCGCTCACGGTCCGCCAGCATCAGCATTGCCCGCCGCAAACCCAGCACCTGGTAGATGTTCTCCAGGGTTGTCTGCACCAGCGGGTGCAGCTCAAACCCGTCAACCATCGCGTCGAGCATGTCCGTAAGCGATTCCATCAGCGCCGCAGCCTGCTCGGTCGGCGGTGCGGGCACGGAGTCCGGACCCTCGGCTGACGGATCATCGGTGACATCGAGCAGGACCGCTTCGTCCGGGGTGTCGTGTCCGCTTCCGGACTCACGAACCCCGAGATTGTGGCGCAGTTGACGCAAGTGTTCCTGTCCTTCGCGAGGCAGCTTGACCACACGCAGAAACTGATCCAGGTGGTCCCGGCCCTCATGAATCGCCCGGCGCATACCCGCGGCCTCGACATCCAGCGAGGCCTTGTAACGGCGTCGCAGCTCGGCCAGCGCCAGTTCCTGTTCGGACGGTTCATGGTGAATGATGCGGCCCGCCATCTCCGAGGCAAGTGTGACAATTCGGTGCAAGCGTCGGTCGGCATCATGAACGGGCGGCAACGCGCCCTCGGGCGCTCGCTCCACCGCCTGAACGATCTCGCGGGGAAAATTCCAGTCCTCGAGTACGGACCGGCCCAGTGCCTCATAGGAAATGCCGAGGACCTGGCGGGCCGCCGTCTCCTCCGATACGCCCTGGGTCTGCCGTATCTGGATCTCGTCCGCCTCCTCGGGGAGGTAGTACAGAGCGAGCATCCGCCCAATGTCGTGGAAGAGCGCACAGACGAAGGCCTGTTCGCTCTCGACGCCACCAAGCTGGCGGGCCAGGTTGCGCGCCAGCATGGCGCTGAACAACGTCTGTACCAACGCCTGCATCAGGCGAGTGGACTGGCTCCCGCCCTTGAGATTTTCCAGTAGCACCAGGCCCAGCGCAGCCGTGCGCACCTGTTCGAACCCGAGCAGCACCACGGCCCGGGAGACCGTGCGGATATTGCCGCCAAAGTTGCTGTAGAACGGCGAATTCGCCAGTCGCAGGAGCTTCTGGGTCGTGGCGTAGTCCTTCAACACGGCATTCGACAACTCGGCGACCGAGCGCCGCTGGCTGTCATCCGAACACTGAGTAATCTCGCGAATATGGGCGGACACTCCGGGGAAATCGGGCTTGCGACGGATCCGGCGCAGAATGAAGTCACCCGCATCGCCCTCCTCGTTCTCTCGACCCTCGGCGACGGCCAGAAACGCTTCACGCAGGCTGTGGGCTGTCGCGTATCGGTCGTGTGGGTCGGGCTGCAAGGCCCTCAAGACAATGGCATCCAGGCGTTCGTCACCCTCCCCCGCAACCCTTGAAGGAGGTTCGGACACACCCGTTTCGATTGCGTCCGCAATCTCCTTTTCGGAGTCCCCTGAAAAGGCCCGCTGGCCTGCCAACAGCTCGAAAAACAGTGCGCCCAGCGAGAACACGTCCGCTGCACACGAGGGGACCCCACCTCGAAGCTGCTCCGGGGCCAGGTAATGCCGCGTGTGGGTCTGATGCCCAGCGGTTTGTTCTCCGCCTCGAGGCAAGGCGAGACCAAGACCCGTTACCCGCGCATGGCCGTCCTTTCCAACCGTAATATTGGCCGGCTGCAGGCTGCCATGAACAATTCCCTGATCGTGCGCCGCCGCGAGCGCATCGACAATCTCGCGCATCAGCGTCAGGGCGCGGTCCAGCGGGAGACGGGCTCCTTCCAGAAACACATCCAGCGTCTCGCCTTCGATGTACTCGAACACCAGATAGAGGCCGGCTTCATACGGCCCCGCTTCGAAGATCGCGGCGCAATGGGGGTGCCTGAACCGGCTCACCGCTCGGGCCGAGCGCATCAGCTCATCGCGAGCTTCGGTATCACCCAGGGCATGGTGGGTTAGCGTACGCACCATCACACGCCGATCCAGCACCCCATCATGCGCGACGTACAACCCATCACGTGTGCTCTCGCCCAGCGTCTCCAGAACACGAAAACGATCGATCCACCGTTCCTGGGTCGCATCACGCGAACTCGCCATTCCCCCTCCCAACATAGGTTCGCTACTGTTCTGACCTGAGCCCGGCGGCCAGCCACATCGACGATGATTCGTCCATCGCCCCTTCACGCCAGGGCTTCCATGATGACACGAGCCGGGACCGTTGGCGTCAGATGCCGCGCGATTGCTTGTCCAGATAGGCCTTGAGGTTCCGCGGACGGTAATCGCGGAAATGCTTGTAGCGCCCATCGACCGAGGGGTGCAGCCGGGTCGGCGAATCCTCGGGATCGAGATCCCGGATCAGTGTGCGGCGCAGACGATAGATATGCCGCCGGGACTGGTGAATGACGGCGCGTGGGTCAGGCTGCAGGCCTGCAGTCAGGTGCGGCTCGAACTCCAGCCCCGCACTGGCGGCCTCGTCCAGCATCCAGCTCAGGGCGATATCCGCGACCTGCAGCCCCTGGTCATCGGGTGGATAGCCGCCCCCGATATCAGCGTGAACCCCGGCGAACCACTGCTGGTCCAGATCTAGCCCCTCGCGTGGCTCCCACAGGGTAGGTTCAAAATCCGCGCGACGTTCGTCGATCGCCAGGGCATGGCGGGCAACCCGGACATTTGGCCCCAGCTTGGTGTCGTAGAACTCGTCGGTGCGGTCGAACAGCCCGAGCACCGAAAACGGGATGCCCAGGGCCCCGACGGTATCCCATGCACCAACGAAGCGGATCTCCCGCGAGGGATGGCTGTGCGCCTCACGAAACGCGCGCGAGCGCTCGCCCTCGGGTTTGTGCGTCACCCCGGTCCGCTTGTAGAGCCGAAATGCCTCCTCGATGAGGCGCGCGTCCGGGCGCCTGAGAATTCCGCAGTTGTTGATCAGACCGCACAGGCTGCGCACGGTATACGCACCTCGGCTGAATCCAAACAGGAAGAGCTCTGTGCCCGACGCATAGTTCTGCACGATGTAGCGATAGGCATCGGTGATGTTCTTGTGGATGCCCCGCCCGATCACGCCACCGCTGACCCGGGCGTGGTATGAGCCCACACCCCAGTCATAGAACACCTGCTGGGTGTCGCCGGCGGCGTCCACGGGCGCCACAGCCCGGGCCAGGCGCAATACGTTCGTCGGGACGTCGGACTCGACATCCTCCTCCGGACGGTTCCAGGTCCCGTCCGCGCAGATCACGATACGACGCGTCATCCATGGCCTCCCTGCCGCCTAATTCTTCTTCAGCCTAGACTGCACGGTACCGGTGCGCACATGCCAATCGGCTCTCCCTGACTAACGGCCAATCTCGATGCGCCGCACCCCGGGGCGCTCGCCATCCTTGCGGCGGGGCACATGGATATCCAGCACGCCGTTCCTGAAACGCGCGGATATGCCGTCTGTGTCGGCGTCGCCGGGCAGGCTCAGGACGCGACGAAACTGGCCATAACTGCGCTCGACCCGATAGTAGCCCTCCTCGTCCTCCTCGTGTTCCTGTCGTTTCTCGCCCGAGACGATCAGATCATCACCATCGATCGCGAGATCAATCTCCTCCTGCGAAATCCCGGGCACCTCCACCGATATCCGATAGGCCTTGCGACCCTCGGCAATGTCCACGCTGGGCTTCAGCCACAGGGGACCGGGACTCCCTGCGAGCGCACCACCGGGGGCACGACCGAAGAACTGCTCGAACATACGGTCCATCTCCTGGTGCATCCGCACCAGAGGATCGAGGTTGGTGTCCTCTCGCCGCGCGGGCAGGACCTCGGGCCGCTCCTGTTCCTCTCGCTTGAACCAGTTCCACGGCTTGAGCTTTTGCAGGTCCATGTGCTCACCTCCTTGATCCCGGTCAGCCCGGGTACCTTGCATTCGGGTGTTCTATTCCAATAACTAGGTTGTAGCACGGATTTTTCAAGCCGGAGGCAAGGAAACAGTTGGCGATAACTGGCCGAGGAACATACTACTCTTCAATGGAATACGACTTTTATATAACGTTATTTATTATTGCTGGCACGGTGGCCGCCTCGGTCTGGGCCTGGCAGCGTCCGCGTGTGATGGAGCGGATGATCTACTGGCCACCGGCGGTGGCCCGCGGCGAATACTGGCGGCTGGTCACCCACGGGTTCATCCACGCGGACGGGACCCACCTCGCGTTCAACATGATCACCCTGTTCTTCTTCGGGATGGCCATGGAGCGCGTACTCGTCCCGGCAATCGGCGTACTCGGCTTTGTGGCGTTCTACCTGGCCGGCATCGTGCTGGCGATCCTGCCCACCCACCTGCGCCATCGGGACAACCGCTTCTACCGCAGCCTGGGCGCCTCGGGGGCGGTCTCGGCCGTTTTGTTCGCCTATATCCTGCTTCAGCCCTGGTCGATGCTGTTCGTGTTCTTCATTCCGATGCCGGCGATCGTGTTCGCGGCCGCCTACGTGGCCTATTCGTTCTGGGCGCAGCGGCAGGCACGCGACAATGTGAATCACAGCGCCCACCTGTGGGGCGGCGCCTGGGGCGTAGGCTTCATGCTCCTGCTGGAACCAGCGCTGTTCGGGCGTTTCTTCCAGGAACTGCTGTCGCCGCTTGGAGGATAGAGGTGAATCCTTCCGGGCACCCGGTGGTCCCATAAAGCGCAGTTACACGAGACTGGGCCCGATTTCGCCACAGGAGGTCGCATGCCTCGAACCACATACGCACACGCCTGGCCGGCCATTGGTCTCTTCGCCGGGTTGGCTCTCGCCTTTGGACCCACACCCACTCTGGCGGATGACGGAGCCGGGAGCCGGGTCGTCTGGCAGGAACCCATCGAGGTGGCCCGCGGCGAGGCCTACCGAGGCCCCTGGCGCATGAATGCCTCCGACTTTCGCTATGTGGACGACGCCTCGGTGGCGATTAACGATCATGGCGAGGTGGTCGTCGTTTGGGTTGACCAGGTGGAGCAGGCGATCCTGCTGCAACGCTACAACCGGGACGGTCAGGCCGTCCTGGATGAACCCACCCGTATCGGCGGGGAACCGGACACCTTCTCCTGGCTGCCGCGCGTGGCGATCGAGCCGGCACCGGATGACGAGGACGACTTCACCGTGCATCTGCTCTGGCAGGAGATCCTGTTTACCGGGGGCGACCACGGCGGGGAGATCTTCTATGCCCGCTCCCGGGACGGCGGACGCTCCTTCGAGGGTCACCAGAACCTTTCGAACTCCCGCGATGGAGCCGGCAAGGGGCGCATCACCGCGCACCGCTGGGACAATGGCAGCCTGGACCTGCTCCTGGCCGGGAATGGACAAGTCGTCGCGGCCTGGACCGAATACCGGGGTCCACTGCGTGTCACCTATTCGTCCGACAACGGGGAAAGCTTCGCGGAGCCCGAGACGATCAACGACGGGGCCGACAAACCGGCCCGCGCACCGAGTCTGGCTCGGGCTCCCTCGGGGCGGATCCTGCTCGCCTGGTCGGAGGGCGACAGCCCGTATGCCGATATCCGCATCGCAACCTCGGATGAGCTGGGCGACGGTTTTACCGCACCCGCGACGGCGCTTGAAACGCCCGGTCACGCCGACGCCCCTTCGCTGGCCGTGGATGACGAAGGCACCGTGCATCTGGCGTTCGGGGCCATCCCAGCGAACGACCTGGAGGACTACCGGCAACCCTACCACCGTCGACTGCACATCACCCAGGCCGATGCGGACACCCTGGAGTTCACCCCGCCGACCCAACTCGACGCGGACGACTGGCCGGGCGGCTTCCCCACGCTGGCGCGTTCTAACGAACGGCTCTATCTCATCTGGCAACGCTATCAACACCCGACCGATCGCCCGTACGGCCTCGCGTTTACCCACGCCCCACTGGACACCCTGGCGTTCGCGCCCGTCGAACCCGTCCGGGGGACCGTCGACCGGCCCTACAGCGGCGGGCTTCAGGGACAGCTGAAACGGCGGATGGCCGCCAACGCGGCTGGCGAGATCGCGATTGCCCAGAGCCGCTTCGTCCCGGGCAGCCACAGCGACATCCTGTTGATCCGTGGACAGACTCAGGACCGCTGATGGCCTCGGAGTCCTTCTCGCTGATGATCCATGGCGGGGCCGGGCGCATCCGCGAGGCGCAGGACCCGCTGGTTGCCGAGCAGTACCACGCCGCGATACTGCGGGTACTGGAAGCCGGCCGCGAGCACCTGACCCGTGGCGAGCGCGCACTCGATACCGTTGAATACTGCGCGGCGCTACTTGAGGACGACCCGCTGTTCAACGCCGGGACCGGAGCCGCGCTGACGCGCGAGGGCACGGTCGAGCTGGATGCCGCGATCATGGACGGTACAACCCTCGGTGTGGGGGCCGTGGGTGCGGTTCGCGGCATCGCCAACCCCATCCGCCTGGCCCGCGCGATCCTGGAGGACGGCGCGCATGTGCTGCTGGTTGCGGAGGGTGCCGCAAGCTTTGCCCGGCAGGCCGGACTGCCCCTGATCGACGAACGCCGACTGATCACGGCGCAGCGGCGGGAGCAACTGGGACGAACGCTGCGGCGTGGCACAGTCACGCTGGACCATGACGAGCCCGCCCCGGGGACCATCGGCGCCGTCGCCCGCGATCAGCACGGCCACCTGGCGGCGGCGACCTCCACCGGCGGCATGAATGGCCAGCGCCCCGGACGCGTCGGGGACTCGCCCATCGCGGGGGCGGGCGTCTATGCGGACGATCACACTGGCGCCATCTCGGCGACCGGACTCGGCGAACATTTCCTGCGCAGTGTCTTCGCCAAGGATCTGGCCGACCGTATCGAGCTGCTGGGTCTCAGCGCCGCCGAGGCCCTGTCCGCAAGCCTGCAACGGCTGCACGAACGACTGGATGGCTACGGTGGGGCGATCGTGATCGACTGCGAGGGGCGCTGTGCGGCCGGCACCACCACCCCGCGCATGCTCCATGGCTGGATCGAGCACGGCGGCCCCAGCGAGACCCGTATCGAGCCGTAATCGCGGCCCATGAAGCGCGATCCAGAACAAGCCGTTACCATTCCTCGCCCACGCACGAAACCACAGGCCGCCACCATGCAAGACGCCATCGCCCGCCTCCCCAAGGTAGAGCTGCACCTGCACATCGAGGGCGCCCTGGAACCCGAACTCATGTTCCGGCTGGCCGAGCGCAACAACGTGGAACTACCCTATGCCTCGATCGACGAGGTGCGCGCGGCCTACCAGTTCCAGGACCTGCAGTCGTTTCTGGATATCTACTACGCGGGGGCCCGCGTGCTGCTGACCGAGCAGGACTTCTACGACCTGACGTGGGCCTACCTGAAACGCTGCCAGCAGGATCACGTACGCCACACGGAGATCTTCTTCGATCCCCAGACGCATACCGAACGCGGCGTGTCGTTCGCAACGGTGATCAACGGCATCACCCGCGCCCTGGACGACGGCGAACGCGAGTTGGGTATCTCCAGCCGGCTGATCCTGTGCTTTCTGCGCCACCTGAGCGCCGAGGCCGCGATGGAGACCTTCGAAGCGGCTCTGCCCTACCGCGACCGCATTGCGGCGTTCGGCCTGGACTCGGCAGAACAGGGCAACCCGCCGGAGAAATTCCGGGCGGTATTCGATCGCGTGCGCGAGGCCGGCTTCCGCGTCGTCGCCCACGCTGGCGAGGAGGGCCCGCCCGAATACATCCACCAGGCACTGGACCTGCTGCAAGTCGATCGCATCGACCATGGCGTGCAGGCCGAACAGGACCCCGCCCTGCTGCAACGGCTTGCGAAGGAGCAGATCCCGCTGACCGTCTGCCCGTTGTCGAACATCAAGCTCTGCGTGTTCGACCGGCTTGAGGACCACAACCTCAAGCGCCTGCTCGATGCCGGGCTGCGGGTCACCATCAACTCCGACGATCCCGCCTACTTCGGCGGCTACATCGGCGAGAACTTCCGCGCGACTACGAACGCGCTGGGACTGTCCCTAGACGACCTGGAGAAGCTCGCCCGTAACGCGGCCGAAGCCGCCTTCCTGAACGATTCCGCCCGCCAGCACCTCCACGACGAAATCACGGACTGGCGCCGCAGCATCGCCTGACCGGACACGGTGCCAGGACGTCTCCCTCAGCCCTGGCGAGTGTCCGGCAGGGCTGGCGGCACCCGGTCAAACCACGGCTGCGCGGTTTCCAGCTGGGTCGCCAGCGAGAGCAGCCGCCCCTCCTCGCCCCAGGGCGCCATAAATTGCACACCCACGGGCAGCCCGGCACGATCCCAGTGCAGCGGTACCGACATCGCCGGGATACCGGCCAGATTGGCCGCCAGGGTAAACGGGGTGCGCTCGAGGTTCTCGAAGGTCATCCGCTCCAGAAAGCGGCTGTTGAGCATCCAGCGGCCCACCGGGAGGTACAGGGCAAGCCGCTGCAGGGTGCGGACCAGGGGAGCCGGCTCCAGCTCGCCGATCCGCGGCGGCGGCATCGCCACGGTGGGCAGGAGCAGGAGATCGTAGCGCTCGAACAGCGTCGCCAGCGCCAGCCTGACGCGATGCCAGCCCTGCCGCGCACGGGCGTATTCCCCCGCGGTCAAAGCCCGCCCCAGCCGCGCCAGCGTACGCGTATCCAGCTCGAATTCGTCCCAGCGGGCACCCCGTTCGCGCGCTCGCGCCACGAAAGCCGCCGCCTGCCCGTAAAGCAACGCCAGCACGGCCCGCGCTACGCGCTGTCCGTCCACCGGCCAGTCCGCCACCCGCTCGACAACGTGCCCCTGACCCTCCAGCAAACCGGCGGCGCGCTCCACTGCTTCCACACTGTCGCCATCGACCCGTCCACCAACGGGCGAATCGACGTTCCAGCCGATCCTCAGACGACCCGGCTCGCGTTGCGCGAGCTCCTCGAAGCTCGCGGGGGGCGCCTCCACACGAAAAGGTGCGGAAGCACTCTGTCCCGAGGACAGAACATCGAGCATTCGAGCACTGTCACGCACGCTGCGCGAAAGCACACCCTCGCTCACTGCACCCTCCCAGGCCTCGCCCGCCAGTGGCGTGGTCGGCACCCGCCCGCGGGAAGGCTTGAGTCCGAACAGCCCGCAGTAAGAGGCCGGTATGCGAATCGATCCTGCCCCGTCATTGGCCCCAGCCATGGGCACGATCCCGGCGGCTACGGCCGCAGCCGCCCCACCGCTGGAACCACCGGGCGACCGATCGGTATCCCAGGGGTTCCGCGTTGGCCCCCAAAGCGCGGACTCCGTAATCCCCTTGAGCCCGAATTCCGGCGTGGTGGTCTTGCCGAGGATCACCAGCCCCGCCTCCTCGGCCCGGCGCACGGTGTCGGCACTGACCGGCGCAATCAACCGACGGCAGGCTCGACTACCCGAGGTCGTGGGAAGCCCCTGCACGTCCTGCAGAAGGTCCTTGACCAGGTACGGGACCCCGGCGAATGGTCCCTTGATCTCCTCGCCGATTCGCGCCTGAGCACGCGGACGGGCATCGATGCAAACCGCATTGAGCACCGGATTGACCGCATCCAGCCGTTCCAGCGCGCAACGAAGCAGGGACTCCGGCGTCACCTCCCGCTCGCGTACAGCGAGCGCACAGGCGCAGGCATCCAATCCACGGTAGAAGCGCAGGTCCAACGGGAGCCTCTTCGGTTTCCACACTGACCGTGGCACTATAGCCTCTCCGGCCCCGTAGGGTCAGGGAGCGGCCCCACATACCCCACGAGAGCCCGGCTGGTGAATCGGAATCCCACCGCAGCAAAATCCGGAGAACGGCCTCTACCCGCATACCCCGACTGGCTGCTCCGCTTGCCCCGCCTGCAGGTCGGGATCGGCGTCGCGCTGTGCTACGCAATCGCCGTAGCTATCAGCATTCTGTTGGCCCAGGTCTCGCTACAAACCAGTACCATCTGGCTGGCCAGCGGCGTCGGGCTTGCGGCGGTGCTGATCTGGGGCTACTGGCTGCTGCCAGTCCTCGCCATCGTGCACCTGCTGACCAGCCAATGGCTCGGCAGTGACCTCGGCTGGCTGGCCCGCAGTGGCTGGGCGCTTATAGCCGTGGCCGAGATGGGACTGGCATCGCTGTGGCTGCAACGCGGACGGCCCGGCCTCGCACCCCGTCTGAATCTGCGCGGCACGGCCCGCTTCACGTTCATCGCACTGCTGGTCGTCCCGCTGGCAGGTTCCCTGCTGGCGGCGAGCTGGCTCCTGCTGCTGGGCCTGATTGATGGCGACACCTTCTATCTCATCGCCCGTAACTGGTTCGTGGCCGTGGTCCTGGGAATCGCCTCGATCGTGCCTCTGGTCAGCAATCTGCTGGTCCACGGTGTTCCCCGCTTTCACGGTCGCGGCGTCGAGGCACGCATTGTCCTGATGGGGCTATTGATCCCGACTGGCCTGATCCTTGGTTACCAGCTCACCCAGCACAACCCCGTGGAGGCGATGCTGTACGCCTCTCTCCCTTTATTGCTCTGGGCCAGCGTGTTCCTGCGCGAGACGGGTGCGGCGATTGCAGTCACGCTATTGGTCCTGGGTGTGGTCGGGATCAATGGCGTGTCCCCCGACCACGCCTTGCCGATCTGGATCATCGGGGCCCACATCATCGCGTTCGGCCTGATGGCTCTCATTATCGGAAGCGCTCAAAGCAGCCTGGAGGAGGCAATTACCGACCGGGCACGACAAGCCGAACTTGAATATCTCGCCTACCACGACGCCCTCACCGGCCTGCCAAACCGTGCCCAGCTGCTGCGCGCACTGGATGGGCTGACAGATATGCAACCGAAAGGCGGCCCGCCGTTCGCCGTGTTGATGATGGACCTCGATGGTTTCAAACCCGTGAACGATCGACTGGGTCATGCAGCCGGCGATGCGGTTCTGCGCATCGTGGCGGAACGCCTGCAACGCCATTGCAAGGCCGCGGACCATGTCGCTCGTTTCGGCGGCGACGAGTTCGTGATCGTGCTGCCGCACTGTCCCGATTACGAACAGGCCCGCAAAGCCGGCGAGCGCCTGCGCGAGGTGATCCGTCAACCCATCCAGCTTCCCGCTTCCAAAGCCACGGACGTGGCCCACGTCGACGCCAGCATCGGTATTGTGCATTCTGGCCAGGTGCCACCGGATCCGGATGCCCTCCTGGCCGCTGCCGACCAGGCCCTATACCAGGCCAAGGCAACCGGACGCGCCCGGATCACGGCATACGCTACGCATTGACAGGCCGCAAATGGCGCGCGGTTGTTGAAAACGCATGCGACGCGCATTATACGGAGCGGCAGCAAGGACGCTGGCGTTACGGAACGGACTCGGGAGCAAGGCATGCGCGGGCACAGGACGCCATCGATGGATCGGCAGCCAGGGCCGGGATCATGAGGATCCTGGTGGTGGACCGTTCACGCGTGTTCCGCGCCCTGTGGAGCCGCATGGTGGGAGCCGCCGGACACGAAGCGAGCATGGCCGGCACCGGCGCCGAGGGCCTCGCACGCCTGGACATCTTTCGCGCGGAGCTGGCCTGTGTTTCGCTGAGCCTGCCCGACATGGATGGTCTGGAATTTTGCCGCGCGGCGCGCAAGAAGCGCTATGGCCGCGGGCTCCCGCTGATCATCCTTACGTCCAACCCCGACCTGCGGATTCGCGAACGCGCCTTCGCCGCGGGGGCCACGGACGTGCACGACCGAACCAACATCGGCGATCTGTTCCAGCAGGCCGAACGCTACGCACAACCGCTGGAGACGCTCCACAGCGGGCGGGTTCTGTATGTCGAGGACAGCCCCACTGCCGCACGCTACCTGAGCCGTGCACTGGAGCCCATGGGACTCGATATCGTGCACTACACCAATGCGTCCGAAGCCCTCGCGGCCTTCGACCCGTCTCACTTCGACCTGGTCCTGAGCGATGTTCTCGTGGAGGGCGAACTCAGTGGCATGGGCCTCGTAGGGTGTATCCGACAGCAATGCCCGGACATGACGGCGATGCCGATCGTTGCGATGTCGGGCCTGGATGATCAGCATCGACGGGCGGAATTATTTCGCTTGGGTGTCAACGACTTTATAACGAAACCCGTTCAACGAGATGAGCTACGTGCTCGTCTGAGCAACCTCTTGAACAACAAGCGCCTGATGGACGAGGTCCGCCTCCAGCGCCAGAAGCACTACGAGATGGCCATGGTGGATCCCCTGACCGGGCTCAGCAATCGCAATGCCCTGAGCGACTTCGCCAGCCGATTTTTCGACGAGCCCGGCAGCCAGGAACAACCGATTGCACTGATATTGATGGATCTCGACCGCTTCAAGGACATCAACGACCGCCACGGACATCTGGTTGGCGACGAGGTCCTCGCGGCCATTGGTGAACTTCTGCGCACGGTGGCCACTCCTGGCGAGGTCCCTATCCGCTTCGGTGGCGAAGAGCTGCTGATCCTGATGCCGGGCAGTGACCTGTTCGACGCGCATACGCGTGCCGAGGACCTGCGCCAGCGGATCCAGGAGCTGCATCCAGCCGGCCTCCCGCTGACCGCTTCGTTCGGCGTCACCAGCCGGGAGCCCGGAAGCAACGCCGGAATCAACGACCTGTTCCGCGCGGCCGACGAAGCGGTCTACAACGCCAAGGCCCGAGGACGAAACTGCGTGGTTTCACTCCCCAGCCGGCATGACAGCCCTGCAGTGGAGTACTACGGCTGATCGCGGTCACAGAATCCGCCCTGTTTTCTCAGGGTTCGATCCTTTAGGGTCACGAGTTAGAGATTCGAATGGGAACAATGGAATGAAAGGCATTGTGTTTAACGTCCTTGAAGATATCGTGACGGAACACTACGGCGAGGCTGGCTGGGACGACGTCCTGGGCAGGGCGGAAGTCAGCGGCGTCTATACCTCGCTCGGGAATTACGAAGATGACGAGATGATGCGACTTGTCAGCGCCGCCTGCGAGATCACGGGCCTCGATACCTCCGACTGTCTGCAATGGATCGGGCGCGAGATGCTTCCGCGCTTCGAACAGGCCTACCCGGGTGTATTCGATCCCTACCCCGATTCGATGGGGCTTCTCCAGGCCCTGAACGACGTGATCCACCCGGAGGTCGTGAAACTCTACCCGGGCGCTCAAGTCCCTGTGTTTGACTGTGAGCAAACTGGACCCCACGAGTTGTCGATGGACTACCGTTCCGAACGCGGACTTTGCTCACTGGCACACGGGCTTATGCTGGGCACTGGCGATCGCTACGGGCAAACCGTCCATGTCGATCACCCCGAGTGCCAGCATCGAGGCGACACCCGCTGCCATTTCCAGATCCATATCGAGCCGCGCGTTGGCTGACCCGCACCACCAAGAGGATGCAAGGGCTGCGACGGCACAACGTGATCGCCGCCTGCATCGCGAGCGGCAGGCTCGGCAGGAAGCCGAGCGGATCGCCGAAGACGCTACCCGGCGCCTGTATCGAGAACAGATCAAGCTCGCAACCATCCTGGAAGTCACGCGACTGGCCAATGCCAGCGACAGTCTGGAAGACACCACGGCTCAGGGGCTGCAGCAGCTCGCCGCCCACACCGTCTGGAAGCGCGGCCATGCCCTTTACCGCAACCCGGAGGGACACCTGCGGCGGATTGCCGAGCTGAACCTCCCCGCACAGGATGGTGCGATCGAACCTACACCCGCAGGTCGGGTACTACTGGACTCGGCCAGCGGCATCGAAAGCCAGCTTGGGCTCGCTGCCCAATCGCCCAACGACCCGGTTCGCTGCTGTATCTGCAGCATCTATGTCCATGGCCATTGCTATGGCCTGATCGAGGCCTTCGCCGACACCCCGGATATCGACCCGGACCTCAGCCGTGAGGTCATCGAGGGGATCGCCCAGGCACTCGGACATGTGTACAAGCGGGAGCACGACCGCAAAGTGATCGAGCACATGGCCTATTTTGATGGCCTCACCGGGCTGGGCAATCGCGCCCTGTTCTTCGACCGGCTCGACCTGGCGCTGCGGCGCGCCCGGCGGGCCGAGCAATGTGTGGCGGTTCTGGCTCTGAACATCGACCGTTTCCGCGACATCAATGACATGGTCGGCAAACAGGCGGGTGACCAATTCCTGGTAGCGCTGGCCAACAGCCTGCGCACCGTTATTCGCGACACCGACACTGCTGCGCGCATTGGTGGTGATGAGTTCGTTGTGGTGTTTGACGGGGTTGACTCCTCCATGGATGTCGAAGGGCTATGTCAGCGCGTGCTGAATGCCCTGTACCGGGACTATTCCGCACACGTCCCCGAAGGCTTCGACCCACACATGAGCGCGGGTGTGGCGGTATTCCCCGGCGACGCCCACGACGCGGAAGTGCTCACCCGCTGCGCGGAGATGGCCCTGCAACGCTCCAAGGGTGAAGGTGGGGCACGCCTTACGGTATACGATCCCGCTCTGGCGGAGCGCAGCGCGCGCCGTCGCGAATTGGAGCAGGAACTCCGCACCGCAGTGGCAAACGGCGAGCTGGTGCCCTGGTTTCAGCCCATCGTGGACCTGCCGAGCCAGCGCATTGTCGGCGCCGAGGCTCTGCTGCGCTGGCAGCGCCCCGGTGCACCCGGGCCTGATCAGTTTGTTCCTATACTGGAAGAACTCGGTTTGATGCTGGACGTTGGCGACCTGGTGTTGAATACCGCCTTGCAGCAGGCTGCCGACTGGCGCGCGTCCGGCCATGACTTCCAGCGCATCTCGGTGAACGTCTCGCCAGTCCAACTCAAACGCGACCACTTTCTAACGGTACTGGACCGTGCCCTGTCCGAAACCGCCTTGCCCGCCGACTGCGTCTGTCTTGAAATCACCGAAAACGTCTACCTCGCGGGAGACTCCAGCATCCGCGCCCGGATCGCCGCCGTTCGCGAGCGCGGAGTGCATATCGCGCTCGACGACTTCGGTACGGGATACTCGTCGCTGGGCTATCTCCAGTGGCTGCGACTCGACACGCTCAAAATCGACAAGAGCTTCGTGCAACCCCTTGGACAGGACCCTTACTACACGAATCTTGTGCGTTCCATCATTAGTCTGGCGCAAGCGCTGGACTTGCAGGTGACCGCCGAAGGCATCGAACACCCCGACGCGGCGGACATGCTGGCGGCCATGGGCTGCACCTATTGCCAAGGCTATTACTTTGGGCGGGCCATGCAGGCAGACGCACTCACCCCTCTACTGCCAAAATCCTGTTAGGGAACACTGATCAATCCACCAACCCCGAAGGGGCTCGGCCGCTCGTTCTTGATAACAACAAGCGCGGGAACAGCGTTGCGGCTCGCTTGCGCAGAATAACTGCACAGTGATCACTGCCTCTTTTTCGCACAAAAAAGCGACTCGTGCGCGCGCGGATACATTGATCAGTGCTTCCCTGGAAACCCGGGACCTCGTCACAGCTTTCCACATGCGTCCCCGGGTATCCGCCATGGGGTTGTATGGAATCCCTATACTTTCTGCACATTACTCGCTCCGGAAATCGGCTTGCCAGATCCCGCCTCACCGCATACGGCCGACCACGATCGGCTGCTCGACACCAATCGTCGTTTCTACAATGACTTGTGGAAAGACTCGCGCCTGGTGCCTCCCGATCAATTCAATACGTGGCCGCTCGTCTGCCGACTCAGCCGGGAAGGCTGCGAGCGGCTAGAAGTCGGGCCCGGAATGCGCCCACGACTGCCCATAACCGGCACTCACTTCGCCGACATCAGCGAACCCGCGCTGCGCACACTGCGAACCGAAGGGGGGCATACGGAGTCCGCAGTAATCGGCCACCTGCCCTACGAAGATGGTCGCTTCGACCTGATCTGCGCGCTCGACATCATCGAGCACGTCGAGGACGACGAACAGGCCATGCGTGAACTAACGCGTGTCGCCGCACCGGGCGCGCGCATCCTGCTCTCGACGCCGCTCCATCCACAGTACTGGACCCGTTTCGACGAGATCGTCGGTCACTATCGCCGCTACACGCCCAACAGCCTGTTCGCGTTGCTGGAACGCCACGGTCTTACCATCGACCAGAGCGGCGTCTTCGGCATGAAGCCCCGCTCGTCACTCCTTACCCGCCTCGGCATGTGGTTCCTGCTGCATCATCGGGACACGGCCATGCATTACTACAACCGTTATTTCATGCCGCTGGCCCTGAAACGGCAAAAGCCACTTCAGCTCTACCCGGGCATGATCCCGACCGAAGACGTGGGCGAGGTCTTCCTCGTCTGCCGCAAGGTCGCCTGCGCCGACGTTCGCCACCCGAGCGGGTTTCTTGAATGAACCCGCTCCCGCGGGTATTGTCGATGAAACAGGATCCTCACTAGGCTGCATCGATGTTCGATACGCGTCCGCTACATACGGCTCAACAACAGCATCCGTTTATCCTGTCGCTGCTTGTGCTCGCGACCGGCTTCGTGCTGACGATGCAGAACCCGCAGGCCCAGGACGCCGCGGCCGAGGTAATGTCCAGGGTCGAACTACCCACCCTCGCACAGGTCATGGAAATGCGCCCTCAAAGTCCTCCGCCCGGCGTCGAAGGGGACCAGTTGGCGAGCGAAGAACCCGAGGAAACCCAGGCCCTGATCATGCTGGACCGCGAAGCGCAGGTGACCCGCTCCGCGAGCGAGCTGCGCGAGCGCCCGCAACGGTAGCTCTTGCCGGTCCCGACCGGGATCGCGCCCTCCCCAATCCTTTCACTGGGGGCTGAATGCCGGAATCCCTCCGCCAAGCGCCCGGCGACGGGCGCGCACTCAAACCCTACCTGGTTCCAAGCCTGAGCGAGTACCTCGACGAGGACGAACACGCGGAAGGCCGTCTCGAGGCCCATGCCCTGATCGAGGACGCCGTCGCCGTCCGCGCCTCGGATATCCACCTCGACCCGGAACCCCACGGCTACCGCATTCGCCTGCGCATCGATGGCCTGATGGTGGATGCCACCACCCTCGAGCCAGGACTGGGCGAGCTTCTGGCCAATCAGCTGAAGACCCTCGCCGGTCTGGACCCAATGCCAACCCTGACCTCGGCAGAAGGCAGTCTTGCATGGCGCAACGAAGACACGGGGCATCTGGATCTTCGAGTCACTACGGTTCCCTGCGTCAGTGGCGACAAGCTGGCCGTCCGTATCCTGTCCGAGCCGGATGCCTTTCAGGATCTGGGCGACCTGGGGCTGCCGGGGGCGGAAGTCGAGGCGATCCGCCAATGGACACAAACCGCCGGCGGCGTGCTGCTGGTCACCGGCCCCACAGGCAGCGGCAAGACAACGACGCTCTATGCCCTGCTGCACGAGATTGGCCAGACGCCACAGCAGATCATCACGCTCGAGGACCCCGTCGAGTACGCCGTCCCCGGCGTGAATCAGATCCAGATCAACAGCGACCAGGGTCTGGACTTCGAACGCGGAACCCAGACGCTGCTCCGACTCGATCCGGACTATGTGCTGGTCGGCGAGGTCCGCGACGGTGGGTCCGCCCGCGGCGCCATGAATATCGCCAACAGCGGACGTTCCCTGATGGCCACCCTGCACAGCCGCGATGCAGTCGGTACGGTCGCCTCCTTGCGCAATATGGGCCTTGAAGACTTCGAGATCGCTCCAACCCTCGAGCTGGTGATCGCGCAGCGCCTCGTCCGACGCCTCTGCCCACATTGCCAGGAGCGCCGGCCGCCGAGCGACCGGGAACGACAGTGGCTCGGCATCGCTGGACGCGAGGCACCCGAATCGGTCTGGGCCGCGCACGGCTGCTCGGCCTGCAATAATCTGGGCTACCATGGCCGAATCGGCATCTTCGAGGTCTGGTACCTCGACGACGATGACGCCGCGGCTATCCTTGATCACCACGATGATCGGGGGCTCCGGCAACGCCTGTTCGACAAGGGCCAGCGCAGGCTCCTTGATGACGGCATGGACAAGGCCGAACGGGGCCTGACAACCTGCGACGAACTCTTTCGCGCGGGCTTGCTCTCCCCATACCGGAACCACACATCGCCAAACCGTCGGTTACAAATCCACCATGACCTCAACTGACACTTTCAACGCGCTTCTGCTCCAGAAAGGCGATCCGCGACCGAGCGCCGAGGTAGTCGCTCTGAACACCGTCGACCTCTCCGCAGGGGAAGTACTTGTCGCCGTTGAGCACTCTGGGCTGAACTACAAGGACGCCATGGTCATCAACGGTCTCGGTCGCCTGGTGCGGGAGTATCCCCACGTCCCGGGGATCGATTTGGCGGGCACCGTGAGCGAATCCCGCGATGCCCGCTACGGGCCAGGGGATCGCATTCTGTTGACCGGCTGGCATGTCGGCGAACGCCATTGGGGTGGCTACGCAGAGTACGCCAGTGTCAACGGCGACTGGCTCACACCTATCCCGGCCACCCTGGATGCCCGTGGCGCGATGATTGTGGGAACGGCCGGATTCACCGCCATGCTGGCGGTCGAGGCACTGGAACAGGGCGCGATCACGCCCGAGAGGGGCCCAATTCTGGTCACCGGTGCCTCCGGCGGTGTGGGCAACCTGGCGACCGCACTCCTTTCGGCCCTGGGCTATGCCGTCACGGCGGTTACCGGGCGGCCGGACAACGCCGGACACCTGGAGGCCCTGGGGGCCCGGTCGATCATGTCCCGAGCCGAGCTTGCCGCGCGGCCTTCCCGCCCGTTGCTGTCAGAACGCTGGGCGGGGGTGATCGACAGCGTGGGTGGCGACACCCTTGCCCACGCCCTCGCCGAGACACAGACGCGCGGCGTGGTGGCGTCCTGCGGACTCGCGGGCGGTACCGAACTAACGACCACGGTCATCCCGTTCCTGCTGCGTGGCATTCGGCTCCAGGGCATTGACTCTGTGCAATATCCGGCGAACGACCGCGAACGGGTCTGGCAGCGCATCGGCAACCTGCTGACAACGGAGGTACTGGAGCGCTGCCTGGCGGAAGAGGTTGGTCTGTCACAGCTCTCGCAGCGCGCGGATGCGCTGCTGGCCGGCCAGGTCCGCGGACGCGTCCTCGTCACTCCAAAAGACGGCTGACGAGCGCTCTCAGGCATCCGCCTCGGTCACGGGCTGCTGGCCCCACAGCCGGCGAAGCCTGGCCACATCACCCGCGAACGCCCGAGCATCGTAGCCTGCGGCGCGCATGCGTTCGGCCAGTATCGCGGACTGAGTACCGCGAAAGCAGTACAGCACATACGAACGGTCGCGCGGCAGATGCACAAAGCTCGTTGCGAACTCGTCCGCTGGATGATTGACCGCACCCGGAACATGCCAGTCCCGATAGAACTCCGGCGGCTGGCAATCAATGACCTCCGTTGCCTCCGGAATCCGGTCGACCAGCAGCGGGCTTGTGCGGTCCTGCTCCGGTCGCTCTGGCGCACCGAGGTCATGCACCCGTGCCTCGGAAACGGCACGCTTCAGGCAGTCGTCACTGAGCGCACGTTCCATACCCTCGATGTGTGCTCGCTTGCTGGTCACCATGGGCCGCTCGTTCGCAATCGCGCAGAACTCGGGGACCTTTTCGCACAACTCGAATGTGCCGATTGCGCGAGCGCGATTCATGATTTCCGTCTTGTCGAAGCCGATCAGTGGCCGCAACACCGGGAGATCCGCCACCGCATCGATCGTTTGCAGATTCGACAGCGTCTGGGAAGACACCTGACTAAGCGCCTCACCCGTGACCAGCGCCTCCGCGCCGCGCTCGTGGGCGATGGGAAGGGCCGCCCGATACATCAGCCGCTTCAGCACGATCTGCCAGGCATCGCCGGGGATTTGCGCTCGCAGGTCCTCGACCACCCCCGAAAAGTCTACACTGAACATCCTCGGACGAATGCCCGCGCCCCAGGCACTGACCAGGCGGCGACAGACCGCGAGCACCATCTCCTCGTGCACGGCCCCACCGAGATTGCAAAACACAAAATCGACAGCCGTCCCGCGGCGCATGATGTACCAGGCCGCCACCGCGGAATCGAACCCGCCCGAGATCAGGACCATGGCACGTCCCTGCACGCCCAGCGGCAATCCACCCCCACCCGGCTCGCGCTTCGAATAGATCCAGGCCTGGTCACGGTCCAGATCGATGCGGACGACGACCTCAGGGTGGTCGAGATCCACACGACCAGGTCCATCCAGCACCGCGCCCACTCGGCGCTCGACATCGCTGGCCGAGATGTTCTTGCGACCGTGGCGCTTGCAGCGTACCGCGTACCGGCGTCCGCGCACCGTTTCGGTAAATCGATCGGCCACGACCTCGCAAAGCCGATCGACCGACACTTCATGCAGAACTACATCTACCGGCGAAAAGGTACTGATCCCGAATGTCTTTCGAATAACTGACTGCGCCGCCTCCGGTTCCGGAGTATAGAGGACCAGACGGCCCTGATGGGTACGCAGATCATGCGGAATCCCGATCAGTGCACGTTTCAGGTTGCGCCTCAGGACGCGCGTGAAGTGCCTCCGGGTACTGGGGGACTTCAGGTGGATCTCCGGGGCCAGCCGGACAATGATCGGGATCGTGGCAACGTCAGTCATGAAGCTCTTCGGTCAGGAGTTCCTGGGGAAACGGGGTCAGAATGCTCTGCTCGCCCACCCACCGTATATCGAGTTCCCGAGCCATGGCACGAATCTGTGCGTACAGGTCTCGCACCAGGTGCTCGCCTTGCCGGCAGGCATCGATCGCCTCATGCAGCGCCGTCAGGCGGGATGGATCCAGGCGATCGCGAAAGTGCCCAGCCACATGCTGAAGCACGTTCACATGTTGGCCGACCGAAGCGGGCTTGGCCAGCACCCCCATAAACCGCCGCCTGTAACGCCTTGCCACGTCCTCCTGTGGCTGCGTAGCCGCTTGCGCGACAAAGCGCCCCAGTTGGTCATAGCCGGCACGATCATGGCTGAGCAGGAGCATCTTTTCCCGCGTATGAAAACGCACCAGATCCGCCGGGGTCCACGGCGTGGCAAATAGTGCGCGGACCCGCGCATGGGCAAACACGCGTTCGAGAAAAGCCTCGCGGGTGTTGTGCGCGGCCAGCGCATCTTCCTCGATCAGCGGTAGATCCGGCAGGGCCTCGACCAGCTCGCCAGCGAACAATCCCGCAGAGGGATTTGTCTCGTTGGCCACCTGCACCTGCAGCCCGCAACTGGGCGACCGTGCCTTGAGTACGTAGCCGTCGAGCCCGGCATTCGCGAGCGTCGTGACGCACTGCTGGACAAACCAGTGCACAGGTTCCGAGCAGTCCGTTCCCGACGCGTTTCCACGCAGCGCGAGAACGCCGTTTTCGCGAACCAGATGCATAGGCTCACGCGGGATCCCAAGCACCGCCTCCGGACAAACCGGAACCCAGGCCACATGGCCAGCCAGCCGTTCAACCAGAAAGGCTTCTCGCCGATGCCCCCCGTCGTAGCGCACGGGCTCACCCAGCAGACACTGCGAAACGCCGAGAGTGGGGGTTGGTTGCGCGTTCATCGGCCATGCGGGTGATGGGCTGGAGATTCAGGGTAGCAAGCCCTGGCGTGGAAAACCGACCGCTATACTGCGGACAGTACCTGCCGGAGCATCCGCGTGGCCGTGATCAAATCCCTCCTGCACCGAATCCAGTGGGCCCGCTCAGGGGCGAGCCTGCTGATGGCCGTGCTGGTGGCATTGCTCGCAATGCCCGCCACCGCGGACGATTCCGAGCCTGCCGCCGATGGCGGCCCCACCATCGGCCTGGCTCTGGGCTCCGGAGGTGCGGGCGGTCTGGCGCATATCGCGATACTGCAGGCCTTCGACGACCTCGGCCTGCAACCGGACCACGTTGCGGGTACCAGTATCGGCGCAGTTATTGGAGGTCTGTATGCCGCCGGCCTCAGCGCCGAGGAGATCCTCGACATCTTTGACGACTTTGCCGGCTCGGAGATGGATGCCCTGTCGCGTCTGGCACGGTCGGAGCTCGAGCTGTTCGAATTGATTCCCCTGCGCCTCGGACGCAACGCCCTGCTGGACGCCGATACCTTTCTGCGCTTTCTCGCTGCGCACACCCCCATCCGCACCTTCGACGACCTGCGCATCCCGTTGACCGTGGTGGCGACCGACTACTGGACCAGCCAGACCGTCACCCTCCAGGACGGCGAGCTCTTTCCGGCCATTGCGGCGAGCATGGCGGTACCCGGCCTGTTCGAACCCGTACCATCGGATGACGGCCGCCTGCTAATCGACGGCGGGGCCTCCAACCCGTTGCCCTACGACCTGCTCCGGGACAAGGTCGACATCGTCATCGCGGTGGATGTGTCCGGCGCCTGGAACAGCGCCGAGCAACCGCTGCCCGGGCTGACCGACCTCCTGTTCAAGACCTTCAGCATCATGCAGAAGTCACTGATCCGCGAGATGATCCGACGTGAACAACCGGATCTTTATCTCGCGCCCGATACCGGCGGTGCGCAACTGCTCCATTTCAACCGTATCCATCTGATCCTGGATGCAGCCCAACCCAGCGCGGCAGAACTGCGCCAGCACCTGAGGGACTGGCAGCCAGGCGATTCACGCTCGGATGATCGGGGACCCGACCGGTGACACCGCCCCCTTCCGATACACCGGGCACGGCCAACGAGGCTACGCGCAATCCCGCATCACCCGGCTCGGGACGCTACGAACAGTGGTTCCTGCGCCGTCCGGAAGGTGTCTGTGGACCGTATCCCGCGCGCCAGATCGGACGCTTCCTGATCCTCGGGCGCCTGACCGTGCAGGACGAGATCAGCCAGGACCGGCAATTCTGGGTGCAGATTGCAGAACGCCCCCACCTGATCCCCGAAGAAGTCCGTATGGCCGATGCCCCAGGAGGAAAAGAGCGGCTGGAACGGGCCCGGCTGCGCGAGGACGAGCGCCTGCGGGAACGACGATCTCGTGCCTCCGAACCCATTTTCCGCGAGCAGCGCCGGGGCGATCGTCGCTGCCCCGAAAACCTGGAAACCCAGAGCCATCGCCAACTATGGGCCGATCTGCTCGATCGGACGCCCTTTCCATGGCAGAGATGGATCCGGGGCCCTCGCCCCTGGATCGTTTCTGGGCTGGCGCTGGGTCTGGCTGCGGGGCTTCTGGTGTGGTTCGCCCTTCAACAGGAGGCCACGCCGGCACCGGATTGTGCGGCTCCGCCCGGCCCCTCGGTGAACTGGAACTACTGCAACAAGGCTGGCGCGCCACTGCGCGGCGCCGACCTGACCCGTGCCAGCCTCTATGACACTCGCCTGAGCGCGGCCCGTCTGGAGCGCGCGCAAATGACCGAGGCCGATTTGCGCTACGCAAGCCTCGATCGGGCTCGCCTGGAGGGGGCCGATCTGTCCCGTGCCCTGCTAACTGGAGCGGATCTGCGCGGTGCCCGCCTGCAGGGCGCAAGACTCGAGGGTGCGGACCTGCGTCACGCCGACCTCAGCGGGGCCGATCTGGCGGGAGCGCAGCTCAGTGGCGTCCAGCTGGGCCGCGCGATATGGACCGACGGGCGCGTCTGCCGCGCGGGCTCCACCGGTCATTGCGAATCCAGCACTGACGACTGAGTGCGCTCCATTAGAGTGATGGAGTTTCGATTCCTCCACCTCCTCATGTGAGTGTCGTCCCACCTTGCCCCACCTCCCCTTTCGCCCACCCGGATCTGAAAGCTAAAACCTGACATACGCAGACCGACACGAGCCGATGGCGGGTCGGTCGCGAGGCACGGAAGTACCGTTCCTAAATTCGAAACAGGAGGTTGTACTGATGTATAGCTATCGCAAGACTGCAATTGCCTTTGCCCTCGCCTCGATGTTCGCACTGGGTGGCCTCGCCACCGCACAGGCGCAAAACCTGGGGGCGGCTGCCGAAGGTGCCGCCGAGACCGGTGCCGAAGCCAGCGGTGGAGCCGCCGGCGGCTCCGAAATGGGCGGCGAAGCCAGCGGCGGGACCGCCGGCGGTGCAGCGGCCGAAGGCCAGGCCCCGGGTGCCGAGGGTGGTGCCGGCGCGAGCGGCGATGCCGGCGCCAGCGGTGATGTCCGTCAGGACGGCGATGCCCGTGGCGGCGTTGGTGCCGATGCAGGTGCCGGGGCCGAAGCTGGCGGCGAAGCCGAAGGCGACGACGGTGGCGGCGCAGAAGCCGGTGCCGAAGGTGGTGCCGAGGGCTCCGTAGAAGTGGAGTAATCACCTCCCGGCCGGGCGGCCATTGCCGCCCGGTTCGGCTTCTCCGACTGCGGATCGATCCCCATTTCCGCAGCGACACCCCACCAGTAGGGTTCCGCCTCGCAGGAGCAGCAATCACAAGCAGCCGATATCCCGTCGTGTTGGCTCAGGGATTGCCCCGAGGTTGTTTGGTCAACGGTTCTTGTGTCCATCATCGGTCTCCCGAAATACGGGCCTGCCACCACGTTCCACGTAATTCCCGCAAGGGTGCAATAACCCCGTGCTACACTCCTGAAATCCCGGCTATTCGAGCTCCTCGGAGGGCGGCACGCCATGGCCTCACGGCGCGACAAAGTGCTGTTTGCCGTTTTCGGTGTTACGGTTCTGGGGCTGTTGATCCCGCTCCTCCTCCTCGGCTGGTACCTATGGCAAGGGTCCGTGGTCGCGGAAGAACAGCGCCTGGATGAGCTGTCACAGCGCCTGGGCGAGCAGACCGAGCGTGCCATCATCGACACACGCGATCTGCTGGACAAACTCAACACGATCGAAGCGACACCCTGCTCCACGGAGCACCTGAACAAGCTCCAGAATGCCGCAATGTCACGGCCCTACATCCGTGCCGTCGGGTACTGGCGCGCTGTGGAGCGCGAGTGTGGCGCCGGCTTTGTACAGGGCGATGCATTGACCCCACCCCAGGCCAGTCGCATTTATGACAGCGGAGTCGTGGCCTGGTGGCCCGGGCCCTCCACCAAAGTGGGCGGGGTAGAGCTGTTCCTGATGCGATACGGCCAATACGACGTCGCGATCGACCCACGCCTGCTGCTGACCCCGGGCTTGCTGGAGGATCAGAAAGTCGGACTTTGGGTCGAATCCATGCCCATGGTTGCGCACCCCTCCGGGGCAGTCCTCCCGAACTACCACGCCTTTGAACCCGGCCTGACCGTGGATCGCGCTGAGCAGCGAGTCGTGAGCCGAACGTCATTGGGAACACTCTTCCCAATCGATATCATCGCCGTGCAGCCGATGGCCCAGTTCTGGCAGCGGTATCTGCCGACACTAGCCGGAGTCGGTTCTCTGGGACTGACACTGGTGGGCTTGTGGCTTTTTCTGATCCTGCGGTACTTCCGCCACCAGCTCAGCCTGGCCTCGGAACTTCGCGAGGCCATCGCCCACGACCAGCTGCAGGTGGTGTTTCAACCCATTGTCGATCTGGAGACTGGCGCTTGTCAGGGCGCCGAAGCCCTTGCCCGCTGGCGCCGCGAGAACCATGAAACCATTGGTCCGGATGTGTTCGTATCACTGGCGGAGGAAACCGAGCAGGGAACGGATCTCACACTCGCTATCCTGCGCTGCGTTCTCCGCGAACTGGGGCCCCAGCTTCGCGACCGCCCGGATTGCCCGGTCAACCTGAACATCACCGGGCAGGACCTGGCCTCCACCCGCTTCAGCGAGGCGCTTGAGCGCGAACTGGAGAACGCCAGGGTCCCCGCCTGCGCCATCAAGCTGGAGATCACGGAACGGTCCCTGCTTAATACGGACGACGTACGCCAGCGGATCAAGGCACTGCGCACTCGCGGCCATCGCATCGCCATTGACGACTTTGGCACCGGGTACTCCAGCCTCTCGTATCTAGAAAGCTTCGAACTGGATACACTCAAGATCGACAAGACCTTCGCCGATGCGATCGGCCATGAAGCGGTGACCAGCAACATCATTAGTCATATCATCGTAATGGCCCGCTCGCTCAAGCTGAATATCGTCGCGGAGGGCATCGAGTCCGGTCATCAGGTCGAGTGGCTGCGCCAGCAGGGTGTCGGATTTGGACAGGGGTATCGTTTCAGCCGACCCCTCACGGCGGATGCATTTCGCAATTGGTGCCAGCAATCCGGGGAATCGAAGTGAGCGAGAACCTCCACCGCAACATCCTCGCCACCATGGCTGTGGTGCTGCTGACCGGCTGCGGCTTGATGCCGGCCCGCGAAACCGGTACGACGGCCAGCGAGCCCGCGGCCGAACCGCTCCCTGAACGAGCGGCGGAAGCGCACAATGGCAGCACCGGGGACAATTCGGACGGATACAGCCGTAACGTGGTCTACCTTGCATCCGACGATCAGGCCATTGTGGAACGCCGCCAGAAACTGCTCGACGACGGTCATGAGTCCGTGGCCCTGGACCGCGTCGGTTTCTACATGGATGTCCTGACCGCCCGCTTGCGCCAGGAACTGGCGGGTCGGGATGTCGACCTTGACCGCGCGGACCGCGCCATCACCCTGACGTTTCCGGGCAGCCAGGCCTTCGAGACCAACAGTGCGGAGATCCACCCGGACATGGCTCCGATCCTCGGTATTCTGGGGCGGGTACTGGACGAGTACGACGCCAGTCTAATCACGATCGCCGGACATACGGATTCCACCGGCGCACGCGAATTCAATCAGCACCTGTCGGAGCAACGAGCCCTCTCGGTCGGGCGTCACCTGCACGACCAGGGTGTGGCGGAAACTCGCATCATTGCCATCGGCTACGGCCCGGATCGCCCAATTGCCGACAACGATACGTTACAGGGGCAGGCCCTGAACCGGCGGGTGGAACTGCGCATCGAGCCGCTTGCCGCCACCTGATTCAGGGCACGGCTTCAGGTGGCTCTCCGGGACGATAGGTCTCCACACGATTTCGACCGCGGGATTTCGCTCGGTATAGGGCCACATCGGCCTTGCGAACAAGGTCTTCCAGGGAATCCCCGCTTTCTCGCGACACAACGCCGAGACTAATCGACATCGGCTGACCGTGCATGCCAGGCCTAGCCTCAACGGCCTGTCGCAGCTTCTCCGCCAGCAATACCGCCCGGTCCAGATCCGCGTGTGGCGCCAGAACCAGGAACTCCTCGCCACCCCAGCGGCATAGCAGGTCCGACTCCCGAAGGCTGCCCCTGATGCGTTCGCACATCTCGCGCAGGGTGGCATCGCCCGTCGCGTGCCCGTAGCGATCGTTGACGTTCTTGAAATAGTCCAGATCCAGAAAAATGAGTGACAGCGGTAGGTCGTAACGCTCGGCACGTGCGATCTCGTGGCTCGCCTCACTCTCGAACTTCAAACGATTCCAGACGCCGGTCAACGGATCCGTATTGGCCAGCCGCACGAGCTCGTCCTGCTGTTTTCGCAGCACCGCCTCCACTTCCTGGCGCAGGGTGGCCTCGTGGCGCAAGCGACGGTTCAGACGCATGTAGTGAGCCAGAAGCAGGCTGACCAGCAGCAACGTACCCACCGCGATCATCGCAATGCGGTACCACCACTTGTCGTCCGGATCACCGCTCCCCTTGTAGACCACGCCTTGAGGCCGGTTCCAAGCCTTCTTGTTCGATCCGCCGAGCCCCATGTTCTTGGTAACGGACTGGCGGCGGGATACCCCGGTCGCCTCGTCGGGTGGAAGCCAATCCGCAAGCGCTCGTTCTTTCCGCTCTGGTGATCCAGAACCCCGTCGGATCATCTGCGCGTCCTGCACGAGGCAATGCTGGTTTAGAGACGCTGCGTCCTGTGGATCCGGTGCCGCGAAGTCAGGCCCCGAAGATAACAGCAACAACAGCGCACCCAGACCCAGCCGAGGCCATTGGCTGCGAAGGCCACTGATCTGGACAAGCGTCATCGGCGCCCCTTGGATCGCCGGGCAATAGAGTGCCGGTCTTTATCCTGAGACTAGCACTGCATTCCGAAAAAAATGTGTACAGAGCGCAGCAGTATAGAAAAGGCTCGCGACACACGAACCCCGGCGATCTCCGCGCCGATACACAAGGATCCTCGCACCGTGTTTGTGGTTCAGCGTACAGACGCCTGTTGTCGCCCCTCCCAGTATCAGCGATACGCCTGAATCGTGGGGCCTGCATGCCCTTGCGGTCGGCGTGACATCAAAACCCCCCGGCCTGAGGCCGGATACTTCTGAGGAGTCAAGCCATGAACCGATTCACATCACTGAAACTTGCCACTGCGATGATTCCCGTGCTCGCCTTTGGCATCGGCAACGCGATGGCGGCCGAGCACGAGATGGACACCAATGACGGCAATGCGATGGAGGAACAGGCTGCCAACGATCGCAACGATGCGCCCCATATCGACCGGATGCCCGCGCAGGGACTGCATGCCTCCGACCTGATGGACAAGAAGGTTCATAGTCGAGACAGCGATGAAGAAATCGGCGAGATCAACGACCTGGTCATCGACCAGGACGGCCGGATCGTCGCCGTTGTGATCGGTACGGGAGGCGTCCTCGGCATGGGAGAGAAGGACGTGGCCATCGCCTGGGACCGTATCGATCGGTCGACCGAGAACGACGAGGTCAAGCTCTACATTGACATGGATGAAGACACGCTCAAGGAGGCGCCCGAGTACGAGCGCGACTAGACAGGACCCTGCGTCCAGTCCCGAGGGGGCTTTCTCCCTCGGGATTAGTTTTCACACTGCATCGGGCCCGCCGGTCGCCACGATCGGGCGCGGCTGAGCCAATCGGCTTAACAGCAAAATAGTGCCCGCGTCTGGAAGATTTCAGTCGCCACCGCGGGGGTTCGGCATTGCTCGAGCGGCTATGCTGAAGTCATTCATTATCCGAATCTTTCGGACTTTCCACTTCCCCCGGAAAACAAACGGACCTGCCGGTGCCCCTACCCCGACCGATCGGGCTATCGCCCCTCGACAATGGACTGCTCGCGGCCCTGCCCGACAGCGAATACGACTACCTGCGCCCTCATCTGAAGTCGGCGCTGTTGCCGCAAGGGGCCAGCCTGTACGAATCCGCCGAGGAAACCCATTACGTCTACTTCCCCACCGAGGCCATTGTCGCTCTCATGTGCGTGATGGAAGACGGCAAGTGTGGCGAGATCGCGGTGGCAGGCCGTGAGGGACTGGTCGGAATTTCGCTGCTGATGGGCGGCTATACGACTCCTACCCGGGCCACAGTGCGCATGCCAGGCCATGCCTACCGCATTCGCAGCACCATCGTAAAAGAGGTCTTTTCGCAAGGGGGCGAACTGCAGCGCCTGATGCTGCACTACACACAGGCGCTGTTTACACAAATGGCGCAGACCTCCGCCTGTAACCGCCACCATTCGGTGGAGCGGCAGCTCTGCCGATGGCTGTTGCTAAGTGATGACCGGGCCCCGCGTCGAGAGCTCATCATGACTCATGAACTCATCGCGAACATGCTGGGTGTTCGGCGCGAAGGCGTCACCGAGGCCGCGGGCAGACTGCAAAAGGCCGGCCTGATCACCTACCACCGCGGGCGTCTCATCATCTTGGATCGCCCGGGACTTGAGGCACGCAGCTGCGAGTGCTATCGGGTGATTGCCCGCGAGTACAGCCGTCTCCTCGATGAGCCCGCTACCACGCAGCATTATTGAAGGAGGCGCGCCCGGCGCTGGCGCTCCCTGGCTGTTCAGTGCTTCTCCCGATCCAGCTTCTTTTCGAACTCCTTGATCTGTTGTTCCGCCTCATCTTTTGTGACGCCGTACCGTTCCTGAATATGCCCTGCCAGTTCTTCGCGCTTACCTGCCACCGTTTCAAGCTCGTCGTCAGTCAGCTTTCCCCAACGTGCCTTGACCTTGCCCTTGAACTGCTTCCAGTTACCTTTGACGATATCCCAGTTCATGCTTGGTTCTCCCATAGTGGTGATCGGCGGCATTGCCGACCTTATTTCGAGTATAGGCAGGCCCTCCGGACGTGGTCTGTGCGCCCACGCACAGACACTCGCCCCCTCCCGATGTAGCTTCCGGATCTCCATTCCCGGAATCAGGCCTTATCTCATGCTGAACAACATCATCTGGATCGTGGGCTTCATTGTGATTGTGCTGGTCATACTGAGCTTCTTCGGTTTGCGGTAAACAATAGGCACGTTCTGTGTACGCCACCGTACAGAACCGCCCTCTCCCGCACGTGCAATCTGGCCTCAGGGGTTGGGGTCGGCATCGCCGGCACCAACCCTGGAACATGACCCCGATCCGTCCTGGACCGGGGTCCTACAACGAGGCCCTGCATCATGAAAAAACTACTGGCGCTGACACTTTGTCTGGCCGGAGCCCTTCCCCTGGCCGCACAGGCACAGCAAGGGTCCGCAGCCAATTTCGGTCCTTCCCAGGGCGACCGCGAATTCTCGCTGTCCGGCACCGGCAGCAGTGACCGCAAGTTCGACAATACGAGCTTCGGCATCTCCGGCGAGATGGGATGGTATCTGCGCGATCACTTCATTCTGGGGATTCGCCAGAGCGTCAACTACGCCAACATCGAAGGCGAGAGGCTGCGCGATGACTTCTGGAACGGATCAACCCGCGGATACGCCAACCTGCAAACGCGGGACGGCCGGCTGCGCCCGTTCGGTGGGGGCAGCCTGGGCGTGATCTATGGCGATGGCGTTCGTGACAGCGGCTTTGCCGGTCTGGAGGGTGGACTGAAGTACTACGTTCTGGAAAACACCTACGTACTGGGCCGGGTGGAGTATCAGTGGTTCTTCCGGCGTTCGAGCGACGCGGAAGAGGCCTTCCGCGATGGCGCCTTTGCCTACACCGTGGGGCTTGGCTACAACTTCTAGGGAGACGCTGATGTAATCGCACGTCCGCGTTGGTGCCCCCTGTTTTCCGAGACAAGGCGCGTCGTGCAGCACGAAAGGCTCTTGAAAGCAGGGGCTCGGCCGCCCGTTGTTGATCAAAAACGGGCGCGGGAACGGCGTTGCGGTTCCCTTGTGCAGAATGACTGCACGGCAGTCACCGCGCCTTGTTCGCACGCAAAAAAGCGACTCGAGCGCGGACGTGCGATTACATCAGCGTCTCCCTAGCCACAATCCGGCGAATGATGCTCGGGGCCGGGTCTACCAGACGAACGCCAACAGGCCGGCCCCGAGACACACCACAATGACCGGGACAATCGTCTCCCGCACCACCTGTCCTTCACGTGCCTTCAGTCCGCAGGCCGCAGCCGCCATGGCGATGTTGTGCAACGAGATCATGTTGCCCACCCCGGCCCCGATCAACTGCAGGGCGAGGATCGAAGGCAACGACAACGCGACTACCTGCGCCGTATCGGCCTGCAGACGCGCAAAGAGAAGGTTGGAGACCGTCGCGCTACCGGTCATGAACGACCCCAGCGCTCCCAGGAATCCACTGAAGAGCACAAACGTACCGCCCAGCCACTCGGCCAGCCCTTGCCCCAGCACCTGCGGCATCGAGGGCAGGTCCGCCCCGTTGAGCTCCGACATCAGCAGGATCTGAGTCAGTCCGATGATGAACATCAATACGATCGCGGCCGCCCGCAGCTTGCGCCCGGTGGACACCACGGCCTCCCCCAGTGTGACCCGCCCGACGCGAAACAGGATCAGGGCGGTCACCAGCGCCAGGGCAAAATAGAAATACGGCGTGTACAAAGGCGCCAGGCTCTGCCCCAGCTCCACCCCCCGAAACTCGCCCAGCGACCAGCGAACGGATTGCAGTGCCTCTCGCAAGGGCATCACCGTGCGCGAGGCGATCAGGGCCACCGACATTACGGCGAATGGCACAAAAGCAGCGAGCACGCGTTTGACCGGGGCGGACTCGGACTCGGTACGGCGTTGTCCTTCCGGCAGCAGAAACCCTTTGTGCGCGGCCAGCGCGATGACGACCATCGCCACAACGCCGCCCACGATCGAGGGCAGTTCCGGCCCGATCAACCACGCCACCAGTACGTACGGGATACCGAATGCAAGAGCGGAGAACACCGCAAACGGGACGAATTCGCGAAAGCGCCCCTTCTCCTCCCCCAGGGTGGCGACCCAGATCATGAAGGTCGTGATGAACACTGCCAGCACCGCCAGAATGACCGCCGTGCGCACGACTGCTTCCTGCACGACCGCGTCATCCAGACCCAGCCCTGCGAAGCCGATCACGACCGGGGTACCGGCCGCGCCAAACGGCACGGCCGTACTGTTCCCGATCAGGGCAATCGCCACCGCCTTGAGGGGCTTCATCCCAAAATAGACGAGTAGCGGCGCCGCCAGCACGGCCGGGGTCCCGAACCCGGCAATCCCCTCGACGAAGCCGACCAGGCCCCATCCCAGAAGCATCGCCAGCACCCGCTGGTCGCGCGACACGCTTGCGATGACCGACTGGATCGCATCCATGTGACCCGTAGCGATCATCACGTTCAGCACGAGCAGCGCCACCGCCACGATCAGCATGACCTCGATGAACACCACACCGGCATCCAGCAGGCTCGCGCCGAGTACCTCGCCCGGCATCTGCCAGACCCACAAGGCAATAATCAACGTCGCCAGATAGGCCAGTGGGGCCGCCTCGTAGGCCGGCCGCCGCAATGGCACCAGCCAGACAAAGAGAACCACAAACGGCACCAGGGCTACCCAGAAAAGCATCATGTTCGCCCAATTCCCCAGCCGGATCTCGCGGAAGAGTGTGAACTGATGGGGTCCGACGCGTGAAGCGTCAGATCATGCCCACCCACCCTCAACGGGCATCCTCAACGACGCGGCCGAAGCGCTTCGCGCCCCACCACAGGACACGATGGCTCACCCACCAGACCAGTGCGCAGGCGGCCATCAGAACGCCGAGCCATACCAGCGGGTGCACGACGTCCTGGGGACGAGCCCAGGGGCCCAGCGCCCAGTTGACGTTCGCCTCGGGGGTCGACAGCAGGTACGACAACACCAATACGCCCCAGCCAACCACGATCCACAACCGCCCCGCCAGCGGGTCATATCCCAGGCGCCAGACCATCCACAACAGTACGAACGGCAGTGGCAAGTGGTACAGCGAAAGCAGCCGCAGATAAAGCGGATAGTCCGGCTCGAACATGTAGGCCACGAAGTCAAAGGGCGGGTTGCCCAACAGCACAAGACCCAGCAGGAAGTCGATTACCCAGCCCATCTCCAGCAGCACCACCCCCACGGCCAGCATGCTGGCCAGCCGCCGACTCTCGAACCAGGCCGCGACACACCCGGCAATCAGCGCAAAGTTGGACAGCCAGAGGAAATTGAGCCACCCGTAGTGGACCGCGTAGACCGGCACCAGGACGCAGACAAACAGCAGGTAAGCGATCAGAAACCACCGAGGAAACAAAACGCAATCACCTGTCGTGTGGGGAAACCCTGATTGTACGCATATTGGCGTCGCGAACCCGGAACCCGAGTGTTTGCTTCGCGCGGAGCATCCACCTGTGCGTATGATGGAAAGCGACGTCGAACCGCGGGAGAACCGGCGCGTGCGAACCTGGATTGTCATTGGCGCGACACTGGCATTGACCGCCTGCGGCACCCTGCCCCCAACCGCCGAACAGGCACGTGATGTGCCCTACACCTGTGACCGCGGTCCCAACCTGACGGCGACGTTCAGCGGCAGCGAGGCCGCGTTGCGTTTTGGGCGCTCCAGGGCCGTGCTGCAGGCGACCGAAGTCGCCTCCGGGGCACGCTATGCCAACCCCGACGAGCAGATCGTCTTCTGGACCAAGGGAGAGGCCGCCATGCTGGAGTTTCACGGCATCTACTGGACCTGCCAGGTGCACCAGCCCAATGCCGGTACCGCTACTCCGGCGCCACCGGCACCACGGCACTGGAGTGCCTCGGCTCGTGCTCCTGAATGAATGCCTCGAGGTGCCCGAGGACCTCCCCGGCGCTCGAAAAACCGCCTTCATTACACTCGACCGAGCCATCCAGGTAGGGCCGCATACCCTCGCTGATAGTGGGCGTATACCCGACCCCGGTGCTCGCCAGCAATTCCGTGTCCAGACGCCCATCAGCACGAATACGCTGAATCTGAAGCACCGCGATCTCCTCGGACGTCACGCGGTCCTCGCGCACCAGGAGCATCTCGCCGTTGTCGCATTCGATCACCTGTCGGGCCCCCTCGCGGGCAGTCTGCGCCATCTGGTGTTCGTAGCTCAGCGCTTCGGGATCCTGCATCATCACGCGAGCTCCCTCGAAGGCCAGCGCCACCAGCAACAACAACCCCGCCACTCCGAATAGCGCCGCAGCCAGACGCCGTGACCACCCCAGCGCCAGCACGATGACACCGCCCAACAGCAACACAGGCGTTAACCATTCAAAGGCCCGCGCCAGTGCCACGGGCATAAAATCGATTCCACCGCCGAGACCCAGCAAGACCGTCACATAAAGCCAGACGATCCCCAGGCCGACCCCAAGCAGGATCGCGAGCAGCGTCCGCCAGAAGGGTGAATGTCGGCGACCGGGTTGTGTATCCGCCATGGCCCTCTCCCAATGCAGTCCAATCGACGCAGCCTAAGGAAACACGGGCCAATGTGCACGTTTGCGCCGCGCCCCCGCGGATGGACCAGCGCTTGCCTGGATTCAAGTTCGTTCAACACAGGCCGTTAACCTGCTGTAGTCGGGAGAGTTCGGCTGCGGAATCCGGCCCGTTGCCGGATCGCCCTTGCGGCGAGCGAGACTCCACAACATGGCCCAGGTGTTGAGTGTTTCCACCAATCTCCTGTCGCTCAATGCCCAGCGCCACCTGCGTCAGTCTCAGGCGGCCCTGCAAACGGCCTTCCAGCGCCTGTCTTCGGGGCTGCGCATCAACTCCGCCCGTGACGACGCGGCCGGGCTCGCCATTTCCGAACGCTTCACGACCCAGATACGCGGCCTGAATCAGGCCATGCGCAATGCGCAGGACGGCATCTCCCTGGCCCAGACCGCCGAAGGCGCGCTCGGCTCCATGACCGCGAATCTGCAACGCGTACGCCAATTGTCGGTACAGGCCGCCAACGCCACTCTGTCGGTTTCCGACCGCAGCGCCATTGACCGCGAAGCGCGCCGACTCCTGGCCGAGAATGACCGGATCGCCACCCAGACGACCTTCAACGGTCGGCGCCTTCTGGACGGCTCTATGGGCACCGCGCAGTTTCAGATTGGGGCCAATGCCGGACAAACCCTGTCCATAGACCTGGGCGACAGCATGCGCACCCGCTTTATCGGTGCCGTATCCAGCGCCTATTCGGAAAGGCTGGACACCGCTTTCGCTAACGGGTCTTTGACTGTGGACCAGGACTTCTCCATCACCGTTGGCGCACGTGACCCAGTCCACGTTCCCTCAGGGACCTATCGAAGCCCACAGGAACTGGCAACGGCGATTGATCGCGCCCTGGGATCCACCGCACGGGCGGTCCTGACCGACGACGGCCGACTGAACCTGATCGCCCGCGAGTCCCTGACCCTCTCCGGCGAAGCCGCGCTCACTACCCTCCGGCTGCCGGCGACGACCGCGCCCGCGGGGAGTCTGGACAGCATCGACCTGTCCTCGCGCCAGGGGGCGAGCGACGCCCTTTCGCGCCTGGATGCTGCGCTGGATGCGGTCAACGCAAGGCGCAGCCAGTTCGGGGCCATCCAGAACCGCTTCGAGTCGACCATCAACAATCTCGGCACGACCAGTGACAACCTTGCGGCGGCCCGCAGCCGCATACGTGATGCCGATTATGCGGCGGAGGTTACACGGCTGGTGCGCGCCCAGATCCTGCAGCAGGCCGGCATCGCCGTGCTGACCCAGGCCAACGCACTCCCACAAAACTTCCTGCGGCTGCTCCAGTAATTACCAACAGGCTAGCGCCTACTCCCCTGCGGGGTGTGCAGCCGCCCCGGCGAATTCGGGTCCCCGCACATCGTCGTCGGTCCACCCGCGATCGCGATCACGGCCGGTGACCCACCATTCGTGTACAAACAGGCGAATCGGCCCGAGCACGCGTTCCTCGAAACGCGACGGGAGCGTGTACGGGCCGACCTCCTCGTGCTCCAGGAAAGTGGTGTCGACATGCGCATTCCGCGTCGGCTCGAATCCCGTGAGGGTGATGTGCACCCGGTACAGAAGGTCCGTTTCAGGATGGATCCACATCACTACCTGATCCTCATCCGCCTTGCCAAACCCCGGCTGTATGGTCGCCAACAAGCGGCGGTACTCGACACCATCCTCGCGGCGATCCTCCAACCGCGTGATGGACTCAGCGCGGTGTTTTACAAAGGTCGGCCCGTAGTGGAACAGCTTGCCGGCATCGGTCGTCATCGCGGTCGCGCGAATCCGGTCCTCGTCGTCGCTGCGCTCGCCGTCGTAGTACAAGCGAATATCACGACCCTGCCGCACCACGGTCTTGGTACCCTCAGGCCCCGTGTAATGGACCGCGTAGAGCTGATCCGCGGGGCGATAGCGCTCCTCGCCCTGCCCACGGTAGCCGCCATCCGCCACCAGTGGTTGTACGCGCTGCACCATCCGGCCCCACTCCCCGTCCGTGGACTGGTTCAGGTCACCGGCATACGCGCGAAGATCCCCGCCATGCGCCGCCATCGTCCGGGCAAAGAGCTCCTCCGCGGTCAGCCCATCGGCAAACGGCTTTCCTGGATCCGGCTCCGGAAAGGTGGTCGCGCAGCCAGCCAGCAGTGTGAGCGCTGCGACCAGGACCCAGTGTCGAAATGAAACGGGCCTGATGTCCCGGCTTGAGGACAGTTTCATCGTTCGCACCTCTAACTGTGCATATTGCTTTCTTATAGGGTCTCGGCGCGCCGCGTTCAATGCACAGATCATGGGCAACAGGCGGCATCCAGGTATTTGACGACCCCCGGGGGATATTTCCTAACGTGGGGGCGTAGTGCTCAGGGATGAAGCTTCTCTTCCGAATCCACAAGGAAGGCAACAGGAGGACACCCCATGCACCATTACGACAACGTACCCGCAGTCAACTGGGATAACGGACAACACGCGACACAGGCGAAAATGCAGGTTCTGAAAAAAGAACCCGTAGTGCTGAACATGCCGGACGACATGGACTGGTCCGTCGACGACACGACATTCCGCTGTCGCCAAGACGGCGAGGCACTAATGGACTGCCAGGGCGGCGAACTGCTGCGCCACCTGGCCCGACAGAACGACATGCCTGGTCTGGAGCAGGTCGCAGAGGCCTGCGCGGAGTCCAAGTCCCGCGTGGACCTCCACCCCACAAGCCAACGCATCGTGGTTCACGAGTAACACCCTTTCCCGCCCGAGGCCGCAGCCATGCGCTTCGGGCATTTTCGAAGCGGAGCCATATCCAGGCCCTGTTAGCGGCTGATGGATGTGAACCGATACCCGTGCACGCCTTCCGATCGGCAGGTGCGTCACCTACCCTTGTAGATTCATGACGCCGCACCGGGTGGCCCATGGCCAACAGCACTCCATTCCGTCGCCCATCGACTGACAAACAGCGCCCACGGTTACTGTTTGCCGCCGCTCTCGTCTGGTTCCCTGGCCTTGCCCTTGCGTCGGAACCAATTTTCAGCCCAGCCGACATCCTGAACTGGGAGACCAGGGCCTTCGAAGGTGAAACGCAATACAAGTCCGTCGAAATTGACGGGCGCCATGCCGTCCACGCGAGTTGCGACAACAGTGCGTCCGGTCTCTACCTGAAAAAGACGATCGATCTCGAGCGGACTCCCATCCTCGAGTGGAGTTGGCGCGTGGACAAGACGTTCACCGGCATTGACGAAACCACGCGTGCCGGTGACGACTATCCGGCGCGCGTGTACGTGGTGAAGGACGGTGGACTGCTACGGTGGCGCACACGCGCGATCAACTACGTCTGGGCCAGCGAAAAACCGGAAGGTGCCGACTGGCCGAATGCCTACGCCAGCCAGGCCCGCATGCTCGCGGTGCGTTCCGGCCCGCCCGCCGAAACCGGGCAATGGTTCTCCCAGCGGCGCAATGTTCGCGAGGATTTCCAACGGTTGCATGATCGCGCGGTCGACAGCATCGACGCCATCGCCATCATGACGGACTGCGATGACACCGAGAGCACTATCGAGGCCTGGTATGGGGAGATCCGCTTCGTGCCGGAATAGCCAAACGCGTCACAGTACCGGTGCAGGCAATCGCTTGTATGACGCAACGCCCGAGAACATCATTTCCGGCTCTCGTTCATCGACCACATCGGGCCACCCCCACCCGTTCCGACAGCGATACCAGCACAAAAAGACATCGCCAGCAGGTCATGCGGCGAAGTACTAAACTCCCAGCACGTCCGAGCGTTACGTTAGTCAACATAGTTTTTCGACTTCCCGAAGCCACCGGGGCAGGCAATGCGCCATGGATGAGCCGGGGCGGACCCTCAAGGAAGGCGCGATGTCCAGGCCCGATTCGACACTCTTCCCGACAGGCGGGACAAGGTATTCCGACTACCTGGCACGGTCCACACTCCGCTCCTGGGTCGGGATGTCATTCCTCTCCGCTACGCTGATCGTCATCCTGGGACTGCTGGTCTCCTGGTCGGTGACCTATCTGGCCGGTGGGGCCGACAACCTCGTACCACACCTCTATTACGTACCCATATTAATCGCCGCTGCACGTTTCGGACCTGGGGCCGCGCTGATCGTCGCACTAACAGCCGGCATACTGGCCGGCCCGCTGACCTACGTAGATGTTGCGGCGGGCACCGCACAGGAGACCGAACGCTGGCTCACGCGCACCGCCTTTTTCGTCGGCATCGGGCAATTGATGGCCTGGCTCGTCATTCCCGCGTTGACCCCCGTCACCGAGGAACTGCGGCGCATGCGTCAGGAGTTCGATATTCGACGAGGCCTCAGGCACAACGAATTCTTTCTCCGCTACCAGCCAATCTATTCAAGCCGCCAGCGCCGCTTCGTAGGCGTCGAAGCACTGATCCGCTGGCAACATCCGGTGCACGGGGAACTCACGCCGGTGGACTTTCTCGATGTAGCCGAGGGCTCGTCCCTGATACACGATATCGGCAAGTTGGTGATCGCCGAGGCCTGCAGGCAAACCGAGGACTGGAAGACCCTGGCCGAGGCGCAGGGCCAGGAGCCCTGGTATACCGCAATCAACCTGTCCGCTCGGGACCTGATTCGCCCCGAGTTGGCATACGACGTTGCATCCGCACTCAAGCGACACCACCTGCCGCCCGAACTGCTGACCATCGAACTTACCGAGACCGTGCTCGCGCTGGAAGACGCCGAACCCGCCCTCGAGGCCCTGAATCATCTGGGGGTGCAACTTGCCATCGACGACTTCGGCACGGGATATTCATCGCTGGCCTATCTCAACCGTTTCCCGATCGACACACTCAAGCTCGACCGTCAGCTTGTTTCCAGACTCGACCACGACCCCTCGGCCGAGGATCTCGCACGTGGGATCGTGCTGCTGGCCAGCTCGCTCGGGTTGAAGATGGTCGCCGAGGGCGTCGAGACCCAGAAGCAGGTCGAACTCGGTCACGACCTCGATTTTGACCTCATGCAGGGTTTCTACTTTGCTCGTCCGTTGAGGTCCGATGAGGTCCCTGCCCTGCTGCTAGCCAGTACGGCGGACCAGGACCTGCGGCCACCTGCCTCCTTCCGCCCCAACGGAAAAACCCCGCCGACCGAGTAAGTCAGCGGGGTTGCAGGCGTAGAACACGAGCCGAAGCTCCTGCGAACTACGAGTCCTTGGCCACTTCGGCGAACTGCTCCCCGAGATCGCTGTCGTTATCGATCAGATAGGCGATGCTGCGGTACTCCTCGACCGTCAGGCCTTCGTCCTCGATCGCGGACACCATTTCGTCATTCGCCTCGTCGCGCAGCTCCTGGGCGTCCTCGCCCTCCGCCTCGGCGATATCGTCCGCATATTCGGAGCGGATGTCCTGAGAGGCATCCGCAGCGGCCAGAAAGCTTTCCAGATCGCTTTCGCTAACGTCCTCGGCGGACAATTCGGGGTCATCCGTCCATTCCTTCTCGAAAACGTCCTTGTCATCGGCGACTACCGTGGAGGCACCACCGAACGCGAGTCCCAGGGCCAGGGTGATCGAACAGGCCGTGGCTGTGTTGTGTCCCATCTTGCGCCTCCTGTTCATAAGATCGGTTTGCTTGCTGACCATCCGCCACCTTGCGCGGACGGTCACGACCGGGATGATGCAGACCTCATGCCAACCCTCCCGAACAACCCGCATTGCGCGTCATCATCCCCTATTGGCACAATCTCACCGGCTCGCGTGTCCCCGAATCGCCTCCAAAAGCGGGTCAGTTCGACACATGAATCACCTCGACCCGTATCGCGCTGACCCGTTTCGGCGGGGACGAAAACTGCCCCGGAGCAGGATTACCCCGGGGCTTGCCAACTCGAGCGCGTACGTCAATCCTGTTGCTCTAGTTGAGGTCGAAGCGGTCCGCGTTCATGACCTTGTCCCAGGCCCGGACGAAGTCGTTCACGAACTTCTGCTGTGCGCCCTCCTGGGCATAGACCTCGGCAATCGCACGCAGCTGCGAGTTGGACCCGAAGATCAGATCGACACGCGTGCCGATCCACTTCTGTTCACCGGTCTTGCGGTCACGCCCGATGAACTCCTCGGCCTCCTCGGAGGTGCGTTCCCATTCGGTATCCATATCCAGCAGATTCACGAAGAAGTCATTCGTGAGCACGCCGGGACGATCGGTGAACACACCGTGGCGTGACCCGCCCACATTGGTGTCCAGCACGCGCATACCCCCCAGCAGCACCGTCATCTCCGGCGCACTCAGTTTCAGCAGCTGGGCACGATCGAGCATCATCTCCTCGGCCGGCACGGTGAAGCGCTTCTTCATGTAGTTGCGGAAGGCATCCGCCTCGGGCTCCAGCACCTCGAACGCCTCGACGTCGGTTTGCTCTTCGGTGGCATCGGTACGGCCTGGGCGAAACCGGATTTCCACCGCATGTCCCGCCTGCTGTGCCGCCCGCTCAACTGCAGCCGTCCCGGCCAGCACGATAAGGTCCGCCAGCGACACCTTCTTGTTGCCGGACTGAGCGGCGTTGAAGTCCTGCTGAACCCCCTTGAGTGCATCAAGGACCCGGGCCAGTGTCGGTGGCTCGTTCGACTCCCAGTCCTTCTGTGGCGCCAGCCGGATGCGCGCGCCATTGGCACCGCCGCGCTTGTCGGAATCGCGGAAGGTCGATGCAGCGCCCCAGGCCACCTTGATCAGGTCGGCTGGCTTCTGGCCGGTCGCGAGGATCTTTTCCTTCAGGGCCTTCACGTCCTCCTCGTCGATCAATTCGTGATCGACCGCTGGCACCGGGTCCTGCCAGATCAGGTCCTCTTCCGGGACCTCGGGCCCGAGATAACGGGCCTTCGGTCCCAGATCGCGGTGGACCAGCTTGAACCAGGCGCGCGAGAACGCCTCTGCCAGTTCGGCCGGGTTCTGGTGGAAGTGGCGCGCGATACTCTCGTAATCCGGATCGACCTTCAGCGACAGATCGGTCGTCAGCATCATCGTCGTTTCCTTGGTCGACGGGTCATGCGCCCTGGTCACCAGGTCCTTGTCGGCCACATCCTTCGGTTTCCACTGGTAGGCGCCGGCAGGGCTCTTGGTCAGCTCCCACTCGTAGCCGAACAGCATGTCGAGGTAGCCGTTGTCCCACTGCGTGGGATTCGCCGTCCACGCACCTTCCGGGCCACCGGTGATCGTGTCGTCGCCCTTGCCGGTGCCGTAGCTGCTTTTCCAGCCAAGCCCCATTTGCTCCAGTGGAGCCGCCTGCGGCTCCGGTCCCATGTGGGACGGATCGCCCGCGCCATGCACCTTGCCAAAGGTATGTCCGCCGGCAATGAGCGCCACGGTCTCGTAGTCGTCCATCGCCATGCGCGCAAAGGTTTCGCGGATGTCGCGTGCGGCCTTGACCGGATCGGGTTCACCGTTCGGACCTTCCGGATTCACGTAGATCAGGCCCATCTGCACGGCTGCCAGCGGGTTTTCCAGATCCCGGTCGCCGCTGTAGCGCTTGTCGTCCAGCCACTCCTTCTCGGCACCCCAGTAGATATCCTCTTCCGGGGCATAAATGTCCTCGCGACCACCCGCAAAGCCGAAGGTCTTCAGGCCCATGTGCTCCAGCGCGCAGTTACCCGCCAGGATGATGAGATCCGCCCAGGAAATCTGGTTGCCGTACTTCTGCTTGATCGGCCACAGCAGTCGCCGGGCCTTGTCGAGGTTGGCGTTGTCCGGCCAGCTGTCCACTGGCGCAAAGCGCTGGTTGCCGGTGGAGGCGCCGCCACGACCATCGCCCGTGCGATAGGTCCCTGCGCTGTGCCAAGCCATGCGGATCAGGAGACCGCCATAATGACCGTAGTCCGCTGGCCACCAGTCCTGCGAGTCCGTCATCAGGGCGTAGAGATCCTGTTTCACCGCCTGCAGGTCGAGCTTCTGGAATTCCTTGCGGTAATCGAAGCCTTCGTCCAGCGGACTGGACTCAGGGGTGTGCTGGTGCAGGATCTTCAAGTTCAGCTGGCTCGGCCACCACTGCTCGACCGTGGTACCGCGACCGCCAAGCCGGGTCTGAGCCCCGTGCATTACCGGGCATTTTCCTTCCCTATTCAGATCATTGGCACCCATAGCGTTCTCCTTCCATCAAATGGTGAACAAGGCCTCTTCCGCCCCTGGAAATCTGGACTCGGTCCAAATCTCTATTTCAAGGGACTCGTCATTGCCTTGTCCGTTCCATCTCACGCTACACCCGTCCCGAAATGCGCCGGAAGTATTGTGTTTCTAACGGATTGATAGGCACAGCACATGACACCCAGGCTCGTGGGATGCTTCTCCCACAGCCTCGGCCGGAAACGTCAGGTGTCGGACTTAGCGGGAGCCGAAATAGTCGCGCAGGAGTTGCGTCGTACGCGCCGCCGGGTCCTCGCGGATCCGGCGTTCCTCGTCCGCAAGAATGGTGAACAGGCCATCCAGCGCGTGATCCGTCACATAGCGGTCCAGGTCGACATCGAAATCCGCGAGCCCGGGGATGCGGCGCGCCGTGTCGCGCAGCGGCTGGTACACGCGATACACCCCGGCCCCCTCCATGTGCTCGCGCACGACGGGCTCGTAACGCTCGCGCAGCTCGGATTCTGACGCGCCGCGCAGATATTGGGTCGCGGCATCGTCATCGCCGCGCAGCACGGCCTGAACGTCGGTAGGCCGCATCTTCCGGATCGCGCTCACGAACACCGGGGTTGCTTCCCGCGCGGCGGCCTCTGCGGCACGGTTCATGCGCCGCTCAAGATCATCGACCTGGCTGCCCAGCCCGGCGCGGCGCAGCGCATCCCCGGCCTGCTGCAGCTCCTGCGGCAGGCCGATCCGAATCGCCTGATTGCCCCAGTAGCCGTCTTCTTGCCCCGTACGTTCGACGGTACGTTCCGTACTCACCTGAAGGGCCTCGCGAATCGCCTCTTCTGCACGGTCGCCACCACTCCCCTCGCCGTTGAGTCCGAAGTCACGGACATCCAGACCAGCACAGGCGGAGAGGAAAAACGGAAGCCACAGCAACAGCAAGGGCGGTGAATAACGCATGAAGGAATTCCTGACGACGGGTGCACCACATGATACACACCACCACGCGCCCATCCCGGGCCCCATTCACCGAATCCCGCGTCCGTCCGGACTTGCGATTCATTTGCGCATGCTCAATCGTAATCGGACATGAACCGCCCTCCGCGCCGCCGAACACTCCTGCGCAAGCGGCTGTACGCAGCCGCCCTCGTCATTGGCTTGCCGCTCCTCGCGTTCGTCGCCTGGGTGGCCTGGACGGAGCAGCATCCCGAGCAGGAACGCGAGCTTCGCGTCGAGGTACAGGATCGCCTGCACGAGTGGTTTCCCGAGATCATGGCACTCCCCGACGAGCTGCGCGGCTTTATCCCCCGATCCTCGGTGTTCGATGACGACGCCGAGCCGGAGATCATCATGCTGCACGGTCTCGACGAACCCGGAAATATCTGGGACACGCTGGTACCCGCGCTCGATTCCGTCGGCATCAATGGCTGGGAGTTTCGTTATCCCAACGACCAGGCGGTAGACCACAGCGCCGACCTGTTGGCCGAGTACTGGGAGACACTGGATCGCAACCAGCCCGTTGTACTGATCGGCCACAGCATGGGCGGGCTGGTGATCCGCGACTTCGTTACCCGCTGGCGACACCCGGTGGACGGGGATCCCCGAGTCGAAGGTCCCCCCATCGCTGGCGTAATCCTGGTCGCCACTCCCAATCAGGGCTCCGACTGGGCGCGCCTGCGGGTCTGGCTCGAGGTCCGGGAGTGGCTTGTGGATATCCGCGAACAGCGCTTTTCGCTATTCGCCGGGCTTCGCGACGGGACCGGCGCGGCCAAGATCGATCTCAGGCCCGACAGTCAGTTCCTCACAGACCTGAATGAACGCCCCTGGCCCGAGGCCATCCCGGTGAAGATCATCGGTGGCGTCGTGCCCGAGCCTACCCCGGCGATGGAAGCCAGCCTCACGGCCCTTAGTGAACAATTCGGCATCGAGAACCTGCCCAAGCACATCGAGGACTGGTGGGAGGAAACCAGCGAGGGCTTGGGCGATGGGGTCGTTCCAGTGGAATCACTGGCCCTCGAAGGGCATCCCGAGCCACTGGTACTGGAGGCCTCGCACCGCGGCCTGCTGGTGCCCGGCCCCCTCACGGAGTATCCCCCTGCGATCGAACCGATTCTGCACACCCTGTTCGACTGGCGGGGCGAGGCCGCGCCCATTGCACCTGTCGCCCCGCCAGACTAGGGAGACGCTGATTTAATCGCGCGTCCGCGCTCGAGTCGCTTTTGCGTGGGAACAAGGCGCGGTGACGGCCGTGCAGTCATTCTGCACAAGGGAACCGCAACGCCGTTCCCGCGCCCGTTTTTGATCAACAACGGGCGGCCGAGCCCCTGCAGTAAATGGCTTGCGGGGTTGGTGCCCCCTGTTCCCCGATCCTGCGTTGCGCCCCGAATCAATCAGCAACGGGCGGGTAGAACCACTACCCGCTACACGACGCGCCTTGTCTCGGAAAACAGGGGGCACCAACGCGGACGTGCGATCAAATCATCGTCTCCCTAGGCCTCAGATACCCAGCTCCCGCAGAACCTTGTCGATACGCGGCACCAAGTGCACATGTGGCGAGTCCTTGCGCACCAGCAGGTGCATCGAGGTCACGTCCAGGACGTTCGAGGAAGCCGCGACCCGATCCAGGGCATCGGCCTCGTCGGGGTAGGCCCGTTTCAGTTCCCGGATCGTGTGTTCGGTCACCTCGCTCATGTTGATCAGCACGTCCCCTTCGCCGGCCGCCAGGCGGCGCAGGTTTTCCGAAAGCGTTCCCTCGCGCTGCACGTCCAGGCCTTCCAAGTTGGCCTTGCCCCAGCCATTCCCGGCGTAGTCCAGCACACGGTAACCGGAAAAGTCCTCCAGATGTTCCTTGGCCAGCAAAGCATCGCGCTCCGGGTGATCCTCGCGTACAAATGCCACCCACTCCGGTTCGGCCAGGGCAACCTCACTCGCGACCAGATATTCCTCGCGCTCAGCCGTCATGGTGGTGATGATCGCATCGGCCTTGCCCTCCCTGACCAGACGTTGCGCCTCTTCCCATTCGTAAGGTTCATGGCGCAGTGGCACCCACAAATGGGCAAAGGCCTCCTGCATCAACTGCACGTAGTGGCCGACAAAGCGTCCGTCGCGGTTGATATACCCATATGGCGCCTCGTCCCGATCACCCGCGATATGAAACGCCTCGCGCTGATCCGCCACCGCAGGCACCGACAACATGCCCAATACCGCAATACCCGCTAACAGTCGTCCCAACATCGCTTACTCCCTCCATAGCATGCCGTCCAGACTCTGAATCCGCCGGTGGCCGGCATCCAGTCACTCAAGCCGCGGCGAGGTTCACCAGCGGCACCAGGCCGAACCACAGCACATAGGCTAGCGATACCGCCATCAGTCCGTCGATACGCCCGCCGGGCGCACCGCGCTGCCGCTCGCGCCACAGCATCCAACTCAGCCACAGCGCATGCGGCACGACGAAATAGGCAATGCCTGCATAGGCCCCCTGAGCCCAACCGGTCAGGTGGAATGCGGTTCCCGCAACCGCCGCCAGAACGGTGAACCCCAGCGCCACACCAAGGGCACCACCATTCCCCAGCCGCACCGCCAGGGTGCGCTTGGCCGCAGCCGCGTCCGCCTCGCGATCGGGAATACCGGACAGCGTAATCGACGGGATGATCGCAAGAAACAGCGGAAGGCTCAGCCACCAGGGCAGTGGATCCATCCAGTCCCCCGCGAGGAATACATACCCGCACAGCAACACGCCCAGGCTGTGGGTCAGCGCGACATCCACCTCCCCCAGCCCGCGGTAACTGAGCTTCACAGGTGGCGCCGTATAACCAATCGCCAGCACTGCCAGCACCCCCGTCACCACGAGCAGCGCAACAAGATCGCCAGGCGCGACCGCGAGCAGGGCCGCAAAGGCCGCTGCGAAGCCCCCCAGCGCCACCACCGTACCCGTGGTTATCTCGCGCAGCGACAGCCGCCCCTCCACCAGCACCCGCGAGCCGCCGGTAAACGGGCCGTAGAAGCGATTGCGGCGATCGGAGCCAAGGTCCACCCGTTCATTGACGAGAACCGTGGCGACCTCCAGCAGGAACAGGCACAGATAGCCCAGCCAGAACGCCGGATTACGCAACAGGCCTTCTTCCGGCGCTGCGGCGAGCGCCCCCACGGTATAGGCGACGAATGTCATCGGGTAGAACTGCAGTCGCAAGGCCTGTAGCCAACCACCCAACTTGAACGCCACCCGCTCACGCAGGCTCTCGCGCCCATGCCGCAGACGCAGCCCTTCCTGGCGTGCGCGTTCGAGCCAGGCCTCGCGCTTTCGGTCGTCGGCCTCGCGCACCGAGCCCAGCATGAGTGAACGCACCGGGCGGATGCCGCAAAAACCCAGGGTTGCCCGCGCCATCGCGTTGATTCCCGGCTGTCGATACATCAGTCGATGAATCAGTACCGGTGTGTCCATGGTGGTAATCAGTTGGGCGGATCGGCCCTGCAACAGACCCTCGTATCCGGTGCCGCCCTCGCAGTTTCGGAAGGCAAACTCCGGCGTCATTACCCGATCAAGAAAGCCCTTGAGAAGGGCCGGCATGGTGCCCCACCAGGTGGGAAAGACGAATACAAGATGATCGGCCCAGGCGACCAGTGCACGCGCCGCATCCAGATCGTGTTCCAGCGCCTGCTGATTCGGTGACGGTGTATGAACGTAAGGGTCAAAATCCAGGTTCGCGAGATCCAGGGAACGCACGTCCACACCGGCGGACCGCGCCCCGTCACGGTAGGCCTCGGCCAGCGCGCCGCACAGGCTGTCAGTACGCGGGTGGCCCAGGATCACGAGCACCTTCACGCGCGGTGGCTCCCGGCAAGGGGCTCGCGACCGCTACGCCCCGGATCGGGGGATGTGGTGCATACCGGGTTGCCTCCCTGCATACTCGACGTTCTCCGAATCCCGTCTTTGACCATGCCCACGATCGAACACCAGGCCCACATCCGAGCGGACCGACCCGATGTATTCGCTCTGATTACGCGGGTCGAGGAGTTCGTCCATTACAGCGAGGCTATCGAAACGATAGCGCGCGTCGGGGAGGCCCGCTACCGATGGGTGGTGCGCATCGCCGGCATTCCCCTGAATTTCGATGTCGAGATCACAGAATCGGAAGCTCCGGAGCGTTTTTCCTGGCAATCGCTGACCGGCGTGCAGAATCACGGGACCTACCATCTGACACCCGCGCAAGGGGGCACGAACATCCACCTGCTTCTCGAATACGAACTCGACAACCCATTGTTGGAAAAAACGATCCGCCAGGCGGCCAAACCGCTCATCGAGACCTTGAGCCGGGAGATCATCGGCAACGTGGAGGCGGAGTTGCACAAGACATCGGGGGAAGACGCAGACCGAGAGGGCCCGCGCAAGGGTCGTCAGGCCCGGTTTCCGGATGGGCCCAACAAGTAGCGCTGCTGGTCCGGGCTCTCGATCGCTCCGGGGCGCGCCCCGCGCACCGATCCGATGGCCTCCTCCGGCGCGAGGCCCCGCTCGATCAGTGCCAAGGCCGCAATCGTCCCCGCGCGGCCAAACCCGCCACCACAGTGAAAAATTACCCCCTCACCCGCATCCAACCGCCGGTGCACCTCGGGGCCGACCTCGCCCCATCGTAACTCCCATGGGCGATCCGGGGCCGCCATGTCACCGATCGGCAGGTGCAGCCACTCCATCCCCGCCGCATGCACGGCATCGCCCAGCTCGGGCACACCCAGCGCGTCCAGCTCATGCCCCTGGTTCAGCGTGACCACGGCCGTCGCTCCCCAACTGCGGATCGCAGCCAGATCCGCCACCAGATCCCGCTGACCACCGGGCGCACCCGGCTCGCACTTGCCGGGACAAGGCGTCATCCCGATCGTTCCGCCCTCTGGCAGGCGCACCGTGCCAATCTCGAGGGGGCTGGCCGGAGTATCGTCAGTCTGAGTCATCTAGTCTCTCTCGATCGTCAGGCGCCAGGGCCAGTCGTTCCGATCCTGGGCCCGCGAAGGACCCGTCTGCGAACCAACCCCGTATCCCCCAATCCTACCGGTATGGACACCCCGTTATTCATCCTCGGCCTCCTGTTGATCGCCAGCCTGACCACATTCTTCACCGGCGTACTGCCCTATCCCATCGGATGGATCATCCTGATCATCGCCTTCATCGCACGCTTGCTCTTTAGCCCGAAGTGCTCGATCGCGTGATTCGCTACCACGATCTCGAGATCCACTAGGCCTGCTGCCGAAGGCGGAGTATGAAGGCCCTGCTGGGGCCTCCTATTTTGCTCAGACCCACCGGATTTCCGGGCCATGCGGGCCTACACTTCAAGGCGATTCTTGTACATTTGTGACGGAGGCCCCATGCGTTTCCGGGACCGCACCGACGCCGGCCGACGGCTGGCACAAGCCCTGGACCGCTTCCGTGGTCAGCCCGGGGTCGTGTTTGCCCTGCCACGCGGAGGCGTCCCGCTGGGGGCCGAGGTCGCCCGGCACCTCGACATGCCCCTGGATCTCGTGATCCCGCGCAAGATCGGCCATCCGTTTCATCCCGAATACGCCATCTGCGCCGTCCCGGAACGCGGCGAACGGGTCTGCAACCCCCGCGAGGAAGAACGTGTCGACCCGGAATGGCTGGAGCAAGCCGAAGCGCGCGAGCGGGCCGAGGCTCACCGACGGCGCGAACTCTATTGCACCGCTCCCGCCCCGGACGTCACCAACAAAATCGCGATCATCGTCGATGACGGCATTGCCACTGGCCTCACCATGCGCGCAGCCATCCGCGATGCACGTCAGCGCCACCCGAGCCAGATCGTCGTAGCGATCCCCGTAGCGCCCGCCGACACGGCGGCACTGCTCGAGACAGAGGTCGATTACGTAGTGACCCTGGACACCCCGCAGTACTACCGAGGCTCGGTCGGGTCCTACTACGAATCCTTCGAGCAGACCTCCGACGACGAGGTCATCCATCTGCTGGCCACCGCATATCGTTCCCGGAAACCCGATGTCTCGCGCTGAACAACACGACGTAACGCTCGTACTGGATGGCCAGCCCCATCAGGGCATCCTCGGCCTGCCCGCCAGGCCTGTCGGGCTGGTCGTGTTCGCGCATGGAAGCGGCAGCAGCCGGCTAAGCCCACGCAATCAACAGGTCGCCCATGTGCTGCAGGCCGCCGGCCTTGCAACCCTGGTGTTCGACCTCCTGACGGAGGCCGAAGACCTCACCTACCAGGGCCGCTTCGATATACCGCTACTCGCCCAACGCCTGCTGCAGGCCTGTGAATGGGCGGCTTCCGAACCTCGACTCGCGCGACTCGCGGCAGGACTTCTTGGGGCCAGCACCGGAGCCGCCGCGGCACTCCTGGCCGCAGCAGAAGCCCCCGACAACATCCACGCCGTCGTCTCCCGTGGCGGGCGTCCGGACCTCATCGGCAAGGCGCTGGCCCGGGTCGAATCACCGACCCTGTTGCTTGTCGGTGGCGAAGACAGCCTGGTGATCGAACTCAACCGCGAAGCGCTTTCGCTCATGCACGCAACGCGCAAGCTCGTGACCATTCCCGGCGCCAGCCACCTGTTCGAGGAACCGGGCACGCTGGAGCAGGCAGCCGACCTGGCAGCCGCATGGTTTACCCGCTGGTTACGTTCCAGGTAGGCGGCCTGCTGGTCCCTTCCAGCAGTCTCTTCAGGGTATCCAGGTCCTTCTCTAACGCGTCGCGATCCGAGGCAAACTGCTCGGCGGACATCCCCGGCTGCCGGAAAAGGCTGAACACAAATTCGCTCCCCTCGCCGTTCGGCAGGACGCGCATGGGGTTGCGGACCACTTCGCCCGAGGGCAGTTCGACATCGTGGTCCATCACGCCGAGATCGTTGGGTAGCGCAAACCGAACTCGGACGGTTCCGAGCGGCCCATCCAGCAACCACGCATCCCCCTCCTTCCGAACCTCCGAACGTGCCAGTCCTTCGGCCCATAAAGGGAGATTCCCGGGATCGGAGGCAAAGGCATAGACATCCGCCGAAGAGCGGGCGATGTAGACGGTCACATGCACCACCTCCGCCATGCCTCGAGCGCCAACCTCCATCTCACCGGCCTTCGTAGGCCCGTACCAGAGCCGCAACGTCGAATTTCTTCATTTTCAGAAATGCCTGCGTGATCCGGGCCAGCGCCTCAGGATCGCCCGATCGCATCATCTCGTCCATCACCACGGGGACGATCTGCCAGGACAGTCCAAACTTGTCCTTCAGCCAGCCACATTCGACCTCCTGCCCGCCATCGGCCGTCAGCTGACCCCAGTAGTAGTCGATCTCCTGCTGGGTATCGCACTTGACCATGAACGATATTGACTCGTTGAACGGGACCAGCGGGCCCGCGCTGATCGCCTGGAACTCCTGCCCCAGGACGAAGAAGGTAACGACCTCCACCGAGCCGGACGGTGTGTCTTCCAGGGTTACGGTGCTCTCGACCCACGAATTCTCGAAAACCGAGGCGTAGAACTCGGCCGCTTCCCTGGCCTGATGCTCGAACCACAGGTGCGGCACAAGCTTTTGCTGAACGGTTGCCATGATGTCTCTCCCGTACCTCCGGGCTGTACTACTCGGACATCACACCCACTCATTGGCTCCGTGCTCGAATCCACCGCGATAGGGACTGCCGACACAAAAACGATGGCCACTCGGCGCCTGCATCACCACCCAAGCCTCGTGCCGGGACACAACGGTCGCGCCCTGGCCCTCCAAACGCGAAACCTCGGCCTCGATCGAGTCGGAGTCGATATCCAGGTGTGCGCGCGGCTCGTGATCCACGCGCTGGATGATGACCTGCACGTCCCCGGGCGGCGTGACGAGCTGGATGAAGCCGCTGGCCGCATCGAAGTCCTCGGGCATCGGGAAGCCCAGTGCGCTGGCCCAGAAACGCGCCTCGGCCGCCAGGTCCGGCGTCCGGCAGTCAATCACGATGTTTCCGAGTCGGCTCTTGTGCATGGTGTCAGGGGACAACACGGCACGCGCCCATCCCCAAAGCCACCGTTCGGTTCGGGAGAACACGCTGATGGGCGTGTTCTCCCGCCCCGTTAGCGCGGCTTGCAGGCCAGCCCGTACTCGAAGGTATGGATCTTGAAGCCTTCGGGAAACGCCGCCTTCAGCCGGCGTTCGAACTCGGCGTAGATCTCGGCCTTGTGCTGCTGGACATCCCAGTCGCGGCTGTCGCAATCAACCCCCTCGACGTCCAGCTCCATGTTCAGCTCCAGATCCGGAGCCATTTGCAGTCGGATTGTCGGCATCTCGGTTCTCCTTCCGTTTCGCTGGGCCCTAGGGAGACCCTGATTTAATCGCGCGTCCGCGCTCGAGTCGCTTTTGCGTGGGAACAAGGCGCGGTGACTGCCGTGCAGTCATTCTGCACAAAGGAGCCGCAACGCCGTTCCCGCGCAAAAGCGGCCGAGCCCCTGCTTTCAATGGCTTGTGGGGTTTGTGCCCCCTGTTCCCCGATCCTGCGTTGCGCCGCTTGCGGGTAGAACCACTACCCGCTGCACGACGCGCCTTGTCTCGGAAAACAGGGGGCACCAACGCGGACGTGCGATTAAATCAGCGTCTCCCTAGAGGACGGGCACCAGCAGCAGCGCCATGATGTTGATGACCTTGATCAGCGGGTTGATCGCCGGGCCCGAGGTGTCCTTGTACGGGTCGCCCACCGTGTCGCCGGTGACGGCCGCGTGGTGAGCCTCGGAGCCCTTGCCACCGTGGTGCCCGTCTTCAATATACTTCTTCGCGTTATCCCAAGCCCCGCCACCGGCGGTCTGGGAGATCGCCACGAACAAGCCGGTCACGATCGTCCCGATCAGCAGGCCACCCAGGGCCTCGGTACCAAGGAACACACCCACCAGTACCGGCACCAGCACCGGCAACAGCGAGGGCAGTATCATCTCGCGGATCGCCGCACTGGTGAGCATGTCCACGGCCCGGGTGTAGTCCGGCTTGGTGGTGCCCTCCATGATCCCGCTGATCTCGCGGAACTGGCGCCGCACCTCGTTCACGATCCCCGAGGCCGCGCGGCCGACCGATTCCATCGTCATCGACGCAAACAGGAACGGGACCAGACCTCCGATGAACAGCCCGACAATCACATTCGGGTTGCTCAGCTCGAAGTTGTGACCATCCCCGGTGTGACGCACCAGCTCGTGGGTGTAGTCGGCGAACAGCACCAGCGCCGCGAGGCCCGCCGAGCCAATCGCATAGCCCTTGGTCACCGCCTTGGTCGTGTTGCCGACCGCATCCAGTGCATCGGTGGTTTCACGCACCTCCGAGGGCAGATCGGCCATTTCCGCGATACCACCGGCGTTGTCGGTAATCGGGCCGTACGCATCCATCGCCACGATGATCCCGGTCATCGACAGCATGGTGGTGGCGGCAATCGCGATGCCGTACAGGCCCCCGAAGGCATAGGCGACGAGGATCGCCGCGCAGACTGCCAGCACCGGCGCGGCGGTAGCCTTCATCGACAGTGCCAGACCGGCAATGATGTTGGTCGCGTGGCCGGTGGTCGAGGCCTCCGCCAGATGGCGGACCGGACGGAACACGGTGGAGGTGTAATAGTCGGTGGCGACCATGATCACACCGGTCAGTACCAGACCCACCAGCGCCGCGCCATATAGCCGCAGGGCCGCTCCGCTCTCGATCCCCATGCTGGTGGCCAGCGCGTTGTCCGGCACCAGCACCAGCGTAATCGGCAGGAATGCCACCGCGGCCAGCCCGCCGGATACCATCAGGCCCTTGTAGAGCCCCTTGATGATCTCCGAGCCCTCGCGTGCCTTGACTGCAAAGGTGCCGATAATCGAAGCGAGGATCGCCCCACCACCCAGCACCAGCGGATACACCGCGGCCATCAGCCCCAGCTCGGGCAGCAGCAGCGTTCCCAGGATCATCGTGGCGATGATGGTAACCGCGTAGGTCTCGAACAGGTCCGCGGCCATCCCGGCGCAATCACCGACGTTGTCGCCCACGTTGTCGGCGATCACGGCCGGGTTGCGGGGATCATCCTCGGGGATACCCGCCTCGACCTTGCCCACCAGATCCGCTCCGACATCCGCGCCCTTGGTGAAGATGCCGCCGCCAACACGCGCGAAGATCGAGATCAGGGAGCCGCCCAGCGCCAGACCGACCAGCGGCGAAAGCCCAATGTCAGCTCCCTCTGGCGTGAGCCACCAGAGCACCGCGAAGTAGCCCGCGACCCCCAGCAGCCCGAGTCCGACCACCAGCAGGCCGGTAACCGCACCCCCGCGGAAGGCCACATCCATTGCGGCTTCCAGCCCTGACTTGGCAGCCGCGGCGGTTCTCACATTGGCGCGCACCGCCACATGCATGCCAATGAAGCCGGCGGCACCCGAAAGCACGGCACCAATCAGGAACCCGACCGCGGAGCCCACACCAATGACCAGCCACAACCCGACGAACAGCACCACGCCGACCACCGCAATGGTCGTGTACTGCCGCTTCATGTAGGCCGATGCGCCTTCCTGCACCGCACGGGCAATGCGCTGCATTTCCTGGGTTCCCTCCGATTGCGAGAGCACCCAGCGAATGGAAAACAGACCATAGGCCAGCGCGGCAACGCCGCACAGCAGCGCAAACACGAGGCCAAAAAATGGCATGGACATGGACTCCCCCTTCGATACGTCGTGGCACAAGTAATCCGGGCGTCGGGCACCCGCGACCGCCGACAGTCAGGCTGCCGACAGCCGCAACTGCCCGGCGCGAATCCGGGCATCCGGTTTGTGCTGCTGCCAGGTCGCGCATCCGCGCGACCGTCAAGGCGCGCGGCCACCGCTGATGCGGGGCGTACGTACTACCTCGACAAACGTATCGGGGGATGGTGGGTCTGATCGGAAAAACGTCGCAGGACAGACCGCAAAAACCCCTTGCAATGCTGGGGAACTTACGTGGTGCCATGCGGGGCGTCAAGCGCGGCGTTCATCAGGCGCAGAGGTACAGGCATGGTCCATGGCGCTTCAGTTGCCAGACCTCTCGCGCGTGAATGGCCAGGAACCGGGCGGTCCGTCAAGCAGGTTGCGCGCGGCTGCCCACCACGAACACGCAAAAATCCAGTAAGATCGTTGGCTTAAGCCATGAAACAAACCGAACACCGCCAGGCATCTCGATGACCAGTGCCACAACCGACAAGGATTGTTATTTCTGCCGAGTAGCGGCCAGACTGGCCGACCCGCTGATCTACGAGAACGACTCCTTCGTCGCCCTGTTCGACACGAACCCGGTCAACCCGGGGCATGCGCTCGTGATCCCGCGACGCCACGTCGTGTCCCTGTTCGAACTCGATGAAAAAGAACAGTCGGACTACTTCGACGCGATTTATGGCGTCCGGCAGGTGATCGAAAATACCGACCTGACCAAACTCTACCGCAGCATGCTGGTTCGCGAGGATCTGCGGGAGCGCCCGAAAGACCACATCGAAGGCGTACTGGAACTCCCCTTTCTAGGCAATCAGCCCGATGCCTACACGGTCGGCAACAACGACGGCCGTATGGCGGGGCGTAGCATCGATCACCTGCACGTGATCGTTCTCCCCCGCTACGAGGGCGACGTCGAAGACCCGCGAGGCGGCATCCGCAACGTCATCCCGGACCGCGCCAACTACCACAGGCCGCCGCACGCCCGCGTTCACACCGACCGTGTGGGATCCCAATAGCCCCACCGACCCAAGTGGCAAAGGCCGGCGCACCAAACTTGGCATCCGGCATTCCAGACTACCCCGCTCACGCAGAGGCCCCATCCCGCTACAATACGAAGAACCACCTTGCCACCGGGGGTTCCGATGACGGCTGCACACATCCCCTGCCAAAACGCTTTCCGGTTACTGCTCCTGATCGCCTCCCTGTGGCTTCTGGGGAGTGCGGCCAGCGCTGAAGAAGACCCCGGCGCACGCCTCGCCCATGAAGGCAACGAGCGCGGTGCGACCGCCTGCATCCAGTGCCATGGCGAACAGGGTCAGGGCCAGTCGCAGCCCCCATTCCCGCGCCTGGCGGGACTGCCAAGGGAATATCTGATCGAGCAGATGGAGGCCTATCGGGAAGGCCTGCGACCGAACGCCACCATGGCGCAGATCGCGCAGAATCTGGACGACGACGAGATCGAAGCAATCAGCCGCTATTACGCCGAAATGGAACCGGCAGGCGGCCCGCACGACGTGCCGGACAATCTCGTCAACAAAGGGCGTGAGATCGCCCTCGATGGGCTGCCAGAACGCAACATTCAGTCCTGCGCCTCCTGCCACGGCGAAGAGGGGCGCGAGCGCAATCCCAGCCTGCCGCCACTGGCCGGCCATCCCCCCCAGTACCTGATGGCACAGCTCCAGGCATATGCCCACGGCGCGCGCGAAACCTCGCTCGCCGGACTGATGGAGGGTATTGCCAGCGAGCTGGAAGAAGAAGAAATGGCGGCCCTGGCGGCCTATTACGCCTCCCTGCCGGCCAGCGAAGAATAACCGGGGCTCGCCGGGCCCGGTCCATTCAGCCGGCCCTAATCCGGTCCCACCGCCCTCGTGGCTGGCTCAGACATTGCGGTCGGACCGTGATAGACCCCAGTCAGCGGAGGCGCGATCTACCGCTCAAGCGGCCTGCCTACTCTACCGAGGTTATCAGTGCCGACAGGTAATGGATCGCCAGCACCAGAATCACGACCCCCAGCAGCAGCGTCAGCGCCGCGTGAGGCACGTAGCGCTGTAGCCGCGCGCCGACATACATGCCCAAGGCGCCACCGATACCAAACAGCACACCCAGCTCCCAGTCCGGCCGCGTAGCGACGCCGGGTGGCGCGGGCAACAGGCTGTACATCAAGATACCCGCGATGGACGTGATGAAGGTGGCCGCCAATGCCGCACCTGCCACCGTGTAAACCGGCAAGCGGAAGATGGCGACGCAAAACGGTGCAATGAGTGCACCGCCGCCGATCCCGTAGATGCCGCCGATGATACCGACGGCGAAGGCCAGCAGCGCCATCGCCGGAAGGCTGAACGAGTGCGTGTCTCCCCCGAAGGTGAAGGTAACCCTGAAGGGGTCCACCGTCCGTGTACGTGCGACTGAGCCCGTCGCCATTCCCGATGTCCCCCAGCGGGCTTTTCCCCGCCAGGGCGCGAGATCGGTCAGCAAGCGCAAGGCGAGATACATGAGCACCATGCCGACGAAGACCTTGAACAGGGCCGGCTCATACAGGTGATAGACCCGTACGTAATAGCCAACTCCTACACCGGGCAGGGTTCCCGCGACGATCACCCAGTTGAGCGACCACAGCATTCGCCCTTCGCGGAAAAAGCGGTAGACACCCGAGGGTATGGCAACAACATTGAAGACCAGGTTGGTCGCGCTCACCGATGGGGCCGTGTAGTTCAGCACACTCATCTGAAACGGCAACAGCAGGAATGCCCCGGAGACACCCACCATGGCCGTCACCAGCGAGATGAGAAAGGCGATCAGCGGTGGCAGCCACAGGCTCGTTTCCACGCCCGATCGTGCAAACTCGTATTGGAGGAATTCCAAGGCGAGCCCCCTCGTTCTGACACAGATTCAGCGAGGGGACACGAACCCCTGCTGGCGCCCTGTCATGCCCGTCGCGATGCTCTGCCATCATGCCCAGCCGGGATCCACCGCCGCCGGCTCCGACCCGCTCAGCCCGTAAGGATGGGCATACCCAGAAGCGGCCAGATCACCAGCACCGAGAAGGCAATCACAACCGTAAGCACAATGCTGGCGGGAACGCCGGTACGGAAGAATTCCCAGGTGGAAAACTGACCGGACTGGTAGGCGATGGCATTGGGTGCGGCACCCACCAGGAACAGGAAGGGCATGCCAGTGGCGACCAGCGCCACGAACAGCACAACATGCGGACTCACGCCCATGTAGCCGGCCATGACCAGCGCGACCGGCAGCACGATGGCAATGGCAGCCACATTCATGATGACGTTGGTCATCACCACGAAGAACAGGCCCAGCCCCAGGACGAACAGCAGCCAGTGGGCGCCCTCGAACATACCGAGCCAGGTGATCGCCAGCCATTCGGCGGCCCCGGTCTGCCACAGGCAGAACCCGATACTCATCGCACCGCCGAACAGCAGGATGATGTTCCAGGGGATCTCCTCGAGTTCCTTCAGCGTGAGCACGCCCAGCGCGAAGAACAACAACGTCGTCACCAGCAGGATTGCCGGGCGGGAGACGGGCTCGAGCGCCGGGACCATGGCCTGCAACGCCAGTACCAGCACGGCGCCCAGAACGATGAGTATCGTGAGCCACTCGTCCCGCTTCATCGACCCCAGTTCCTGGTAGCGGCGCTCGGCCACTTCGGTTAGACCTTCAATGCGCTTTTTCTCCGGGGGGAAGAAGATCAGCATCATCCACCAGATGAGTACCGTCATCAGCAGCCCGACCGGCGCCAGATAATAGGTGACCTCGAAAAAGCCAACGTCGATATCGGCCACGTCCCGCGCAAAGGAGACCCCCACGATCCCGCGCGCCGAACCCAGCAGCGTGATGATCGAGCCAGCCCCCGCCGCGAAGGCCATCCCGATGAACAGGCCCTTGCCGAAGCGTGTCGGGCGATCCCCCGCGTCATACAGTGAATAGATCGCCAGCAGCACCGGGAAGATGGTCGCCGCCACCGCGGTGTGGGCCATGACCAGGGTGAGCGCGACCGTCACCAGGAACGTGCCCAGGTAGATGGTACTGGTGCGTTCCCCGACCAACATCAGCATGCGATAGGCAAGCCGTTGGGTGAGCCCCGACTTGGTGAACGCAATGCCAATCACCAGCGAGGCGAAGATGAACCACACGGCCGGATCCATGAAATTCCCGAATGCCACTTCGGGCGGGCGGATCAGGAACAGGGCCTGGAAGACACCGATCGCAATCGCGGTAACGCCGATCGGTATGGGGGTGAACACCCACCAGATGGCCGCCAGCAGGAACAGCCCCAGTGCGGCCTTGCCGGCGTCGCTCAGCGGGAATTCCTCGCCGGCCGGGTCGACCGCCGGGGCCGGAGCGTCCATGAACCAGAACAGGAAGAAGACCGCCAGTCCGGCGGCCAGGATCAACCAGCGCCGCCAGTCCAGCGTGTTCGGTGCTGCGCTGTCTCCCGGGTCGTCTTTCGACTCCGATCTAGGCTCCTCGCTCATGGACTTCTCCCAGTACGTGCTTGACGACCAGGTCGAAGATATCGGCCAGTCGCAACGCCCCGACCACCTTGTCCTCCTTGACGACCGGAAGCACGAAGGCACCGCACGCGACCATTTCCTCAAGCCCGTGCGCCAGCATGTCGTCACGGGAGAGCACTTTCCTCACTGGTTCCGCCAGATCGCCCGCGGTGTGCGAAGCCAGGTCGAGCCTTGTCTCCAGCTTGTCCGCCAGCAACCGCTCCCAGAAAACCTGCATGGCCACGTTCTCGCCGGAATCGGCCCGACCCCAGTACCCCTGGGCGGCACCACGGGCTTCCCGCTTGAGCAGCGAGGGCTCGATCGCTTTGAGCAGCGTGTGAATCGACAGGATCCCTTCCAGGCCGCCATCCTCCTTCAGGACCAGAAGGTGGCGAAAATAGGGAGTCCCATCCTTGCAGGGCTGGTGCCCCAGGGCCGTCAGTGCATCTTGTATGGTCGCGGTGGAAGGCAGGTGTGGATAGAGCTCGAGGGGAATCATAAACTCCCCGATCAGAAGTCGGTTCGGATCGGCCATCCCCTGCCCCTTTCAGAAACGCGTTTCCACGGAATCCGGGCGATCGGCGCACCCGCCTGCCGGCTCAACACACTCTGTTCAACAATAGACCGTAGACAAGAATGCAGCCAGCAGAAGGGCAACAGGCCAGGGATGGCCCGGCAATTCTTGGCGGTCAGCACGTGGCGTAGTGCCCCACACTGACCCGCAGCCTGGCGTGAAATCGCTGTCGTGTGTCCAGGCCCACTGTTGCCTTGACCCGTATGGTGCACGCTCAGTGCTGAGCGCCCTCCCGGTGCTGGAAGTGAACCGGCTGCTCGGCGGGTGCCCTGGCGCTTCCGCCCGTACCGTGCGGACAGATGAACTCGTCGGCCTGGAGGGGGTCTTCGAGCGGGCACTTGAAGGGCGTTGGGTCCACATTGAGGCGGGCGCACTCGTCGGCGAGTGCCTCGTCCAGCCATGCCGCGGTCTCCGGATAGGGGGAGGCGGCATTCTGCTCCCGCAGCAGCGGCAGCAAGACGCCCTGCCACCCTCCCAGATGGTCCGTCAGGAATCGGACCACGGCTTCATGGGTTACCTCCGCGTGTTCGTCCCACCCCTCGGAAATGGCGTAGGCCTCCTTGACCAGCAGGATCCCGTAGAACCCCAGCTGAACGGCCAGGTGATCGGGTCGCTCGGCGTCCTCATCCGACGTGTCGAGGCCAAAGGCCTGGTAGAAGCCGCTGATATCCGCCAGCAGCGGACCCGGCCCGGCGAGCTGGGTACTGCCAGCATAAGTGGCCGAGTGTAGGGAACAGGCCGTCCGGCCCATGAACAGGCGCGTGTACTCCGCCCTAAGGGTTTCGTCGTCGGCTGCTGCCCAGACTTCCACCACCGAGGATCCCGATGGAAGCACGGCGAGGATCTGGGGAGTAACGGCCGCTTCCAGTGCCTGGTGGATCCTCGCGCCGTCCCCGAGTCCTGGATAGGCAAAACAGGTGCCCAGAATCCGAAATCGGTAGGCCCGCGCGAGGAGATCAGAGATCTGGGGCTCCGGTGATTGGTTTTGCGCGCTGCACATGTGCTCACTCCTCGACCTTGAGGTCGATCCAGCTGGACCAGGACTTGCGGCCACCCACTTCGCGGTTTCCCCCGTCCCAGACAGCGAAGGCTGCAAGGGTATCGGTTCCCGGGGAGAGATCGGGATCGCCGGGCATCACTTGGTTGGCGGGCCGTGTGATCGCAACGCGCCAGGTCCCGTCCTCCCAGACACCCCAGCCGTCGGCATGCTGCATGGGTTTGACGGTGAGGCTGCCCCATCCCTCCGCCATCTGTTCCAGCACGGGGCTTTCGAATGGTCGGGCCACCGGATTATCCACACCCATGGCCCCGGCAAAGGCCCGGGCGTCGGTGACTCTCAGCACCTCGTCCGGATAAACGTCGACCAGGGCATAGGGATAGAGATCCCTTATGTCCGGCTCTCCATCGACCAGATCGCGCTGAAACGCGGCCCGCCACTGGAGGATGTTCACCTTGCCCCCAGGATTGCCCATCATCGGGCTGGCGGGTCCCTCCACGGGAAACTGGACCGCCACCTGGTCGCCAAAGGCGTCCGTCAGGAACCAGTCATCGCGGGTGTCGTCCTCCCATTCGATCAGGATCCCGAGCCAGGTCCCGTTGTTGACGGCCCTGACCGTCAGCTCGGTCACCGCGATATCGGCGTGATGAGGCCGCGTGACCTGCTGGGGGTTCAGGCGTACCGTCACAGTGGGCGCCTCTTCCCAGAACGCCGCCTCCGGATCGTTGAAGGGCCCGGTGGCATCCACCGGGACTGCGCGCAGGGTATCGGCCGCGGCCATGGGTGCCACGACCATGGCCACCACCAGGGTGGCCAGGCTGCAGTGCAATGCGGTCTTGTTCATGGCTGGCCCTCCTGTCAGGTCACATTGGTCCGGTGCACGTCGAGATCCGAGTCGTACTCGACCCGCATGTAGATGGGCTCGCGCATCGGTACCCGCACCACCTCGGCGCGTTTGGCGTCGTAGCCGATCACGTTCCTTCCCTCGACCTTGAAGTGGTGAATGATCTCGGGGGTGGCGCCGAACAGGAGCATCGCACCCAGCAGCTGGGGGTCCTCACTCGCACGCTTGTAGGTGTCGATGGCGTCCTCCACGCCCCAGCCGAACATCTGCCGCAGGTACTGCGGCGGGACATGGATCGGCGGGATATAGAAGGTGTTCGGCTCCAGGCCAAACTGGGGGTAGAGCGGCTTGCCGATCTTGGCCCCATGGATCAGGTAATCCATGGGGTTGTCCTCGCGGATCTCGTCGGGCCGGGAGATGAAGCCCTGGAGCCGGATCTTGCCGATGCAGGTGATCGTGCACTGGGTCTGCCGGTTGTTCTCGATGGCCGGGTAGCAGCCGATGCACTTCTCCGACACACGCGTAACCGGGTTGAACATCACCTTCTTGTAGGGACATCCCTTGACGCATTCCCGGTAACCCCGGCAGCGCTGCTGGTCCAGGAGAACGATCCCGTCTTCCGGCCGCTTGTAGATGGACTGCCGGGGGCAGGCGGACAGGCAGGCGGGATAGGTGCAGTGATTGCAGATGCGGGGCAGGTAGTACATCCACTGCATGTGCGGCATGGTCAGCAGCGCCCCCTGCTCCATGGATCCGGTGCAGTCGTCTTCCCCGATGTTGGGATAGGCCCAGTCCTCGTCATCGGGTGTATAGCCCAGGACGATCTCGCCATCCGGGGCCGCCTCGAACAGGGTCCTGCCCTGGTATTCGGGGCCATCCATCTCCTGCACGCCGTGCTTGTCCAGGATGTTCACATCCCAGCCCAGCGGGTAGTAGCCGTAGGGCTTGGTTTCGACGTTGTTCCAGAGCATCTGCTCCTGGCCACGCCCCGAGGTCCAGGTCGTCTTGCAGGCGACCGTGCAGGTCTGGCAGGCGATGCACTTGTTGGTATCGAAGATCATGGCGAATTGTTTCTCGGGCCGGACCCCCTCGAAGGGGTAGTCCATCTCGCGACCGAGTTGCCAGTTGTAGACGCGGGACATGGCGAGTCTCCTTGAGCCGTTATTCGTCGGTATCGCGGATGAAGTCGCCCGCGAGATAGCGTTTCATGGCGTCGCTTTCAGACGTGGGCCGCAGCCCCAGGGTGACGGGGCGCCAGGCGCCCTCGCCCCCGATGCCGCCCGGTTCGGCCTTGGTGATCTTCGCCATGGCCTCGCGGGGGGCACCCGTCACGCAGTGGACATCCGCGGCGAAACCGCGGCCCTGGACATGGCTGAACAGGCTCCTCCAGACCAGACTGTTGGTCTGATGGGTGGGCTTGAGCCAGGAGCGGGTCAAGCTCTGGTGTCCGCCGTAGCGGAACATGGACTGGTAGTTGGTCTCGGGGTTCTTGGCGAGACCGTCCTCCCGTTCCTCGTGCCCCTTCACCGAGCCCGGGGTAGCCATGTAGCCGTTGAACCACATCCGTGTGACCCCCGGCGGCGTGCCGGGGTAGTACCGCGCCCGGGCCATGAGGCGGGCCACCTTGTAGGCCTCCTCCTTGCCCTCTTCCTGCCAGCCGCGGAACGGCAGCTCCTTGGGATCCCCGTCGATCCAGACATAGTCCCCGTCCTCGACGCCCAGCTCGCGGGCGTCGTCGGGGTGGATGTCCACATACAGTTCGCTGGAGCCGGGCATCCGCTTGTCGCGCCGGTAGATATCGCCGAAGGGCCCGAACAGCACCATCATGTAGTCGGTGTCGATCGGAGTCGTGTGGGCGCCATGCCGGTACTTCGGCGTATGGAAGATGTAGCGGTAGCCGTCCCCCAGCAGCGGGTGCGTGCTTTCCAGGATCTCTTCCCCGGTGCGTACCACGTTTCGCATCTGGCGGGGCTGGTGGCCCAGGTCGTCCGGGTCCATGCCCCAGTCCTCCGGCACTTTGGGGCGGATCGCCGGATGGTCCTTGGCCAGGATCACGCAGGGCTCGTGGAAGGTGGAGTCCGAGGGCTCGCGATAGACGACCATATTCTCGCCGGCCTCGATGAACTCCTGCTCCGGACGGTAGAACTCCAGCCGCCCGGTCTTGGTGTACCAGGGCTTGGACTCGTGTACCTGCTCGTAACTGAAGATCCGCGGGTAGGTCCGGGTATTCATCAGGGCGGGTACGCCCCGACGGGCGAGCCCGTTAATGGTCTCGAACCGGTAGCCGCGCGTGGCCGCCGAGTAATCCAGGATCCGCTGCAGGTAGATGTCCACCCGGTTGTCGGCGACGAACTTCCAGTAATCCTCGAACCGCTGGTCCCCCGTCTCCTCGGCCAGGGCCCGGGAAACCAGGAGATAGGTTTCCATGTCGTGGACGGTGCCGTAGGTCCGTCGCAGCGGAGTGGAGGGGAACACCTGGAGGAACGGATTGGTGTTCGAGGCGGTCATGTCCGGGTACTTGAACTCCATCCAGGAGTCCACTCCGTAGACGATGTCGCTGTACTCGCAGGACCCGGTCCACCACCAGTCGTTGTAGACCACCAGTTCCGTGTTGGGCAGCGTGTTGTTGACCACGTCGTAGTGGCCCTTGGTGTTGCCCAGGCTGGAGTTGGAGTTCGCTTGCCAGATCGCCTTGGTCGGGGTGGGCACATGATTGCCGGTGGTGATGACCTTGTCCCCGGCCTGCATGATCCGTTCGCCGTTCGACCAGTAGTGCATGGACTCGTAACGGATGGTGGAACGCCGCTTCACCTCCCCGTTCGGGTCCAGCTGGATGTCGAACGGGTCCTCGGAGGTCCACTCACCGGCCCCGGAGAACAGTGTCACGCGGTAGTTGCCCGCGTAGCTGCCGATATTGCCCCCGTGGCGACCCACACTGCCGGTCAGCGCCAGCAGCATGAAGATCGCGCGGTCCTTGTTGTCGTTGTTCCAGAACTGGTTCGGGCCCATGCCGCAGGCAATCAGCGTCTTGCCCGAGTGTTCGGCAACGTCTTTGGCCAGCCGGGTCACGGCCTCGGCGGGTGCCCAGGTAATCTTGCTGACCTGCTCGGGCTGGAGGTTCTCGTCGATGTACTGCCGGGTCAGGTCGAAGACCGGGCGCACCTTGACGGTCTCGCCGTTGGCCAGCGGCACCTCGAACTCGCCCTCCAGGGCCGGATCCACCCCCAGCTTCTCGAAGTGATCGCCCACCTGGTCGGTGGCCACGGCGGCCGGCTTGTCCTCGTTCCGATCCCAGACCACGTAGTCCGCGAAATCACCTTTCAGGTGCGCCGGGATGTAGCGGCCTTCCTGCTGGTGGGTGAGCGGGGCCTCTTCCCCTTCCGCCAGCACATGGGTCCAGTTGTCGGGCTCCGCGTCCTGATGGTCGGGGAACACATCGGTGGCCTTCAGACGCTCCAGGGTGTCCATCCTGACGAGCGCCGGAAGATCGGTGTACCGCTTGACGAAGGACTCGTCATAACGGCCCTCCCGCATGATCACGCCGGCCGCACCCAGCGCCAGGGCCGGATCGGTGCCGGGACGGATCACGATCACGTCATCGCACTTGTTGGCGGTGGCCGAATACTCGACGGTAACGCCGATGGTCTTGGCCCCCTTCAGCCGCGCCTCGGTCAGCCAGTGGCTGTCGGGCATCTTGGTGCAGATCCAGTTCATGCCCCAGGCGATGACCACCTCGGCGTTCTCGCAGTCATGAAACTCGAAATCGTTGGTCTGATCGCCGCACACCATGGTGTGCCCCGGGGGCAGGTCGGTATGCCAGGAGTACGAGTCCCAGGCACCGCTGCCCTTGGCCTCGTCGGGGTCCACGCCGCGGACGTGGTGGTCCAGCAGCGCCATGGAATTGCCCATCCGGAAGTTACCCAGAATGCGGGTAGCGCCAAGCTTGGCCATGCCACCCCGGTACTTCATGGTCCGGGTGCCGGCGCCCTCCATCGCATCGATCATTGAGGACTCGTATCCCTGGGCCTCCAGATACCGGCGGCCCTGGTCCCCGGAGTAGGTTTCCGCGATGTTCTTCAGCGCCTTCGCGTGATACTGGGCCGCCTCCTCGAAGTCGACCTTGATCCAGCCGTCCCATCCCCGGTTCAGCAACTCGCCGGGCGGTTTCCCGGTCGCCGCATCACGCGGAAAGCCACGGTCCACCCAGTCCTTGAAGCCCTTGCGCAGGAAGGCGCCCTTCACCCGCCGGTCGCCGTACAGGCGCCGGGTCAGCACCAGGCCCTTCTGGCAGCAGCGGGGATCCCAGCGGTGGGAGGCCTGGTTGCCGTACAGGTCCGTGGCCTTTCCGTAGCCATAGGTCGGCTCGATCCGCACCAGGACCTTGTTCTTGTAATAGGCCCGGAGCAGACAGTTGTGGGTATCGTTAGGCGCGCAGGTGAAGACAAAGGAGCCGTCGGTCCGATACAGATCCCGGTACATCTGCTCCCAGTCGCGATCCGGATAATCGGCAAGCGGGTTCTCGACGCTGACCGGCGAGAGGAACCGGAACTGCGCCAGCAGCGCACCCGGGTAAGTGGCGGCACCGAAGCCGGCCAAACCGGCCAGTTGCAGAAAGCGCCGACGAGAGAAGGGGATGTCTGCCATGGTCTCACCTCCGGTCCTAAGTCCGAGCCTGGTGAGAACCACGATCCTCCTCGATCACGCAGCTTTTATTGATTCATATCAAATAAAGCATCAACTCTCCGTAAGGATGGAACGACAGTGTCGAAAGTGCTGGATGGGCAGGGCAACCGTGCCCCTATTTCGCCATAACAGCCATTGCCTCTGGATCAAACGCCCACTGCTTGTCCCCCAAGCGGAACAGCAGCTTTCCTTCGGCCCAACCAGTCGCGTCGTACTGTCGTTGCTCCGGGCTGAGATCGTCGTGCACGGGGGCCCGTACCGGGTACGCGCTTGCGTCCATCGAGTCGCTCGGCGATTCACGGTCCACCACCGTCAGAGTGCGGTCACCAGCAGGCCCTTCCTGCACGAACACCGCATAGCGTCCATCCTCACTCCAGGGCCCGACCGTGACGCTTCCCCCATACTGAAACGCCGCCGGACTCGCCTGGCCGCTGTCCGTCTGCACCAGCCAGCCCGCACCATGGGCCGCACCGCTGGTAGTCACCGCCAACCAGGCTTCGTCCGGGGACGCCTCGGCCTCCCGGAATCGGTCGGCCGCACCGAAGGCAGTCTGCTCGTCTACCTGGATGTCGCCGGGCAGATCCTCGATGCGGAGCAGTTTGGTGCCATTGCTGGCCCGAATGTGGTCATCGCCGATCTCGAGGGGAGCCATCATCGCGGCCTCTTCGTGCCCTGGTGCCCCCGGCGATGGCTCGTCCTGCTCCGACTGCGTGCAGCCACTGGCCACAATCAACCCGACGACGATGCCCACATTGAGCCGCAGGACGGGGCCCGGCGTATTGCGGCGGGTTGCAGCCCACGACTCGCCAGGACTCCGCCGCTGCTGCAGCCCACCCTCTTGTTGTCGACCGTCCGCCCAGCTCTTCATGGCTGCACCATCAACGCGTAACTGCATTGGGGTCAAACCGAAGCCTCTGTACGCACCGCCGCGCCCGAAGCCCACAGTGGCCCACCTGATCCCGAAGACACCGTCACACCCGCATATAGGTGCGGAAACTCCGCACAGCGGCTATCTTTTAAGCGCGGGACAGGGCAATCCCGCCGTCGGGCACGGCATCACGCGACCCGCATGAGCAACCGCAGGGGGGAAACATGCCAGGGAAATGGATCGTGGGCGTCCTTGCAGTGGCCGCCGCAGGAATCGGCTACTACCACTACGAGATCCGCCAGGTCGAACAGAAGCTCGACGACATGGCGGAAACCCTCCAGCCACTCGGCACGCTGCATTACGCCGACGTCGGCATCGGCCTCGGTGGCCAGCTTCATGTGAACCGGATCCTGTTCGAACCGCGCGATACAGCCGTGGGCCGCATACGGGCCGAACGCATCACCCTGGAGACCGGCAACCTTTGGCACCTCCTCCGCCTGCGGCACACCCTGGATGCCCGGCGCCTGCCCCGGCAACTCGGCTTTGCCATCAACGGCCTGACCCTTCCAGCCGGCTTCACGACCGGTGCACAGGGCGACGTCCCGGCGCTTTGGCTCGACACCGCCGGTTGCGGCTCCTATCAGGCCGCCCCGCCGGATGACCTGCTGGCCGCCCTCGGCTATCGCGACATCCCGCTGGACATGAGTATTCGCTACCACCTGGAAGAGCAGCACAACCGCTTTACGGTGCACAGCACCCTGGGCATGGGCCCGCTGGGCCTGGGCACATCTACGGGGCATTTCGAGCTCCAGGCGGCCTCGAACCGGGTCCGCGATGTCGCGCCCGCCCTGATGACGGCCTCGTTGCGGTCCCTGACCGTGGATTACGAGGACCGCGGGTACTATCCCGCTCTGATGGAGTTGTGTGCGGCCGAGATGGGCATGGAGCACCAGCAATACCTCGAACACCACAAAGCCGCTTGGCTCGAAGCCTGGGAACCCTTCGGGGTGCAACCGGGTCCCCTGATGGTTGAGGCCTATGGCCACTTCATCCAGCAGCCCCGGGGCTACTCCGTACGCTTCGGCCCGATCGAAAATCCGGCCTTGCTTTGGTCCAACCTCGACTCGCCGACCCAGTGGCTGGGGCAGGTCGAGTCCAGTCTGAGCGTGGCCGGTCGGCCCTTCGGTCGCCTGGATCTGCGCCCGATCTCCCCGCGTCCCGCCAGACAGGCCGCGGCTGCGGGCGCGCGGGGGGACACGCCTGTCAATACCTCGGGTCAAACCGCCGAGCCGCCGCGTGTACCGACCATCGCGTTGAATACACTGGGCGACCACATTGGCCGCAGCCTCCGCATCACCCTTGCCGACGGACGGGCCCGCAACGGCGAACTACTCGAAGTACACGAAGGGCACATCCGCGTGCGTCGGCGCTTCGGCAGTGGCTACATGGTCATCCCGATCGCCCTGGCCGACATCGACGAGGTGCGCTCATTGCGATAAACCCCAACACGTGGGTCCACACGGACAAAGCCACACGAACCATCGCGCTCAGACTAAACCGAGTTTCGAACGTGCCGGCTCAGTGAACTTGCGATTAGATGCACATCCGGATCAGACATTACCCGGTCGCTGTGATCAATAAACGCCGGCAGAGCCTTTGGGTTCAGCACCCACACATCACTGCCCTTTGACTCCGCGGTGGGCTGGACAAACCACCCCGGGAACACCACCACCGGCCGTACTGGCACCTTCTTCCCTGTCAACTCCATGACTTGTTCCCTTACCCACGCCGCGCACGCCTGCGCCTGACGAACCGGATTCCGCTCCGGCGTGTACCCCGCCACCCGTACCTGGTCCCCATCGAACACGATCTGTGGCCCACCTTTTGCGGGCTTGGAATATGTCTTCGTTTCAATCGCATACACCCCGCTCGGATGAATCACTACGTGATCCACGTTGAACCCATCACCGGGGAGGTCGTGAAGTATATGGGCACCGCGATCACGTAAACGCTCAAGGTATTGCCCAACGGCCTTTTCGCCATCAAGCCCCTGCCGCAAGTTGTGCACCCGGATGCGGGTTTTCCAGACAATAACCCCCACAGCAATCACAAAAAGAACGGTTAGCACAGTCCAGATCGCCAGCGGCACTTCAAATCCCCGCCACCAACGTAGCCATTCCAACAGCGTAATTGCCACCATGACTCCGGCTGCGACCATATAGGCCATCGCACGGTCGTTGATCAGACGATCAATCTCCTGTTCTAGCGACTCGCCCGGATTACGAAGGGGCCTCGCTTTGAGCGGCGATTTTTTGTTGGGCACGTTCCTCTCTCCCTGTGCGGCTCGGTCCATGTCTCGACGCGGGCGGACCCATTGCCCGCCCTGTCAGGCTGACGCTACCACCACCCGGTTGCGGCCCTGATCCTTGGCCTGCAGCAGGGCGTTGTCGGCCCGCTTGAGCCAGTCTTCCAGTCGCTCTCCCGGCGTACGTTCGGCCACACCAAGGCTGACCGAGACCGAACCGCCCTCCCGCGAGTCGGAGGTCAACACCACCTCCCGCACCCGCTCCGCCAGCTGGCGGGCCTGGTCGAGGTCGGTGTGCGGCGCAAGCACGACAAATTCCTCGCCACCCCAGCGACACAGTCCATCCGATTCGCGCATCACGTTCTGCACGCACTCGGTTACCCGGCACAGGACTTCGTCCCCTACCGCGTGACCAAACTGATCGTTGATGTCCTTGAAGTGATCCAGATCCATGAAGATCAGGGAAAGCGGGTAACCGTGACGCTCGCTGCGCCGCAGTTCGCGGCGGACTTCTCTATCAAATCGCAGGCGATTCCACGCCCCGGTCAAAGGATCGGTACTGGCAAGCCGGACAAGCTCTTCCTGCTTCTCGCGCAGCATGCGCTCGACATCGACGCGGCGGCTCGCCTCGTGCTGAAGCTTCCGGTTGAGCCGCACAAAATGGAGCACCAGGAGTGCGAGCATGCCCATCACCGCCACCGTCAGCAGGGTCGTACGCTTCAGCCAGGTGTAGTCCGTTTCCGATCGTCCCTCATAAAGGAAACCGTCCAGCTCCACCGGGCCCGAAACCATTTCCAGTGCTTCGTACTTGGCCCCGATCTGCTCCCACCGCGCCGGATTCATGTGCCCCAGGGAGACGAGATCCGGCATGATCAGTTCCCGCAACTGTTCGGCCTCGAATCGCAAATGCTCACGACTCTTGTTCGGGGCATATTTCCGGTGGATCAGCTCGACGGCCTCGTCGATGTTGTCCAGGGCGTAGCGCCAGCCCCGCAGCGTGGCCTCGACAAACGCGTCCACCTCGTCGGGGTGTTGCTCGATCAGATCTTCGCGGGTAATCAGGATGTCGTTGTAGAAATTGACCCCGTAATCGCGCGGCCGCAGCAGCCGATAATCGACACCCCGGTGTTCCAGGTACCACGGCTCGTTCGAGCTGTAGCCGTCATAGGCGTCCACCCGGCCTTCGATCAGGTCGTCCAGATTGAGTGTGGTCGGAATCAGGTCGAGCTCATCGGGATCGATACCCTCGCGCCGCAGCATCGTCAGCAGCTCAGCGCTTTCCATCGGTGGCATCAGCATCAGGCGCTTGTCGGCCAGGTCCAGCGGCGTGTGGATGTCGGAGTCCCCCAGCACAATCCAGACGATCGGAGAGGTCTGGGCGATCGCGGCCAGCGCCACCACCGGCTTGCCCTCCATGCGCTCGAGCAACACGCCACTGTTGCTGATCGCAAAATCCACACGGCCGTCCAGCAGATCGCCTACCGGGCGCAGTGCGTGCGGTCCGCCCTCCAGCAGCTCGACCTCCAGCCCAGCCTCCCTGTAGTAGCCGTTCTCGAGCGCCATGTAGTAGCCGGCAAACTGGAACTGATGCTCCCAGCGCAGCTGCACGGTGAACTCGGAATCGGCATGAATCGCCGGGGACAATGGCACGAGCAACAGAAACAGCAGGAAGTACCGGCTAGCGGCCACTCGCTTGCCGCTTTGCGTCGCTATCCCACGGGACATCCGCCTGCCATGCGCCATTCACCACTCCCGGGCTTGGCTTTTGATTCGAGACTAGCATCACAGGCTCGCCAATCCATACTCGGGTTTCTGCGGGAAGGCCGGAAGCCGTGCGGTGACCGGACCCAAGATCGGGGCTCCATTCAGACCGCTCGCACGAAAACCGCCCCCCGTTGAAGTCACGCCACTGGATCTCCAACGTGAGAATCGTCAGCGACACTTGCTGACACTGCATGCTCTGAGAACCAACACGAAGGAGCGAACCATGCAAAACACATCGCCAAAGCGTTCCCTGGCGCTGCTGGGATCCGTATTTTTAGCAGTTGGACTGGGCGCCCCCGTGGCCGCCGGCGACATCGAAGCCGAGAAAGACGAAATCCTTGCGGAGATGGAAAACGTGGCGGAACAAATGGCCATGCAGCGGGACCAGAGCCCTGCCGGCGCTGGGCAGGACGTGACTGCGGAGTACCAACAAATGAAGGAGCACGCGGCCCGGCAACTGTCCGTGGAATTCGGGGCGTCGGACTCCCAACTGCGATCTTTCCGTGAACAGGCCCGGGCCATCGGCTACGAACACGGCGTGATGGAGTGAGCCGTTCCGCCAACCTCCACCGCCGGAGCGTACAAACAAGCTGACATCCAGGACCTGACCCACTCACCGGCCCCCAACCCAGTCCTGAGTCCGCCTGCTATCCCGCGATATACGGAATACGGCCATTGCGGGCGGGGCGTCGCACCATCCGGGATGTGGCGCTCCGCCCTGTTGCGCCGTACAGACCTGCCTGTAATCCTTCTTGGAAATCGCGCAAACCGGCAGCCACCATGAGCGGGACATCCGATATAAGAAAAATGGGCTTCATCGCCCACATGGCGACCGTGTTCATCAACGGTCTGAACGACAATTTCTTCCGACTGGTGGTCATCTTTATCGCCGTGCGCGAGTTCGTCGCCGAGGGCGAGGGCACCTTCTATTACAGTCTGGTCGGTTTCGTCTTCCTGCTCCCGTTCGTGCTGTTTTCTCCCTGGGCGGGCTACATCTCCGACCGCTACAGCAAGAAGGGCGTCATCGTATCCACGCGGCTGGCCGAGGCTCTGATTCTGCTGGCGGCCGCACTGATGCTGATAACCGACAACTTTGTCGGGCTGCTCCTGACCACCTTCCTGATGGGCCTGCAAAGCACCTTCTTCAGCCCGGCCAAGTTCGGCATCCTGCCGGAGATGGTGCGCTACCAGCAGCTCTCCCGCGCCAACGGTCACATCCAGCTGTGGACGTTCCTGGCGATTATTCTTGGCACCGCTCTGGCCGGGTTCGTGATGGAATTCGCCGGCGAGGATCTGTGGATTCCGGCTGCACTGATCGTGGCATCCTCCCTTACAGGCTTGGCAACCAGCTTCTTCATCTCCCCGACGGTGGCCACCGACAACCCCGCACCGTTCCGGCTCAACGCCTTCGCGACGGTGGTGCAGTCGATCAACGAGATTCGTCCGCACCGCATCCTGTTCCTGGTCATCCTGGGCATCGCGTGGTTCTGGGCACTGGGCACCCTGTACCAGCTGAACGTACCCCTGTTCGCCGAGGTACACCTGGAACTCGGCGAATTCGCCACCGGCATCATCCTGACCACACTGGCGCTTGGCATCGGCGCCGGCAGCATCCTGGCCGGCTACCTGTCGCGTGGGGAAATTGCCCTGCACCACGCCCCGGCCGGTATGATCGGCGCGGCCCTGATCAGCGCCCTGTTGTTTTTCGCCGCTGACAGCTACCCGGCGACACTGGTGCTCATGGCGCTGCTGGGCGTGGCCTCGGGATTCTTTATCGTGCCGATCACCGCCTATCTGCAGGGACACAGTCCCGCCGAGCGACGCGGCCGCTTCATCGCCGCCAGCAATTTCCTGGCGTTCGCCGCGATGCTGGTGGCCCCGGTACTGTTCTGGCTGCTCACCGGCCCGGCAGGCATTTCACCGGCGCTGGTCTTCGTGACCGGCGGGCTGGCTTCGCTACTCGTCGGACTGGCGTCCTGGCGGCTGTATCGCCGGCACCACGCAGAAGCGAATGCCTGACACCGCCAGACATCGGCATCGAACTTCCAATCCTGCCCGTTCGATCGAACTTCGAACCTCTGGCCCTGCCGGTTCTTCCAGTCAACGTGACCGGACCTCGTTCGTGCTTACCGCGTCGCACAGCAGGTACTGGCACTTTCCGCCGGCCTTGACCAATCTCACCGTATGGACACGGAACAACCCTTGCCCCTCCATCTGCCGCCGGGACGGTCGCCCCCGCGGCGTAGCGGCCTGATTTCGGCCGTGCTGGCCCTGGCGGTATTCGGCGGCGCGTGGGTCCCGGCGTCTGCCCTCGAGTACGGACCACTGCCGGAGCGACTCGAGGACGCAATCGAAGGCATCGAGCGCACGCCTCTGGATGCCGAACCGATACGGCTGGACTCCGATCAGGATAACGACACCGTCATGGTCCAGGTGGACGCCATCCTCGAGCATCCCTTCCATCAGGTGTCCCAGGAATTCCGGTCCGCGGCGGTATGGTGCGAATCCCTCTTCCTGCATATCAATGTGAAGGCCTGTGTCCACCATGGGGACGGCGAGCGGTCCGGCATCGAACTCTACATCAGCAGAAAGGGCTTCCAGCGCCCGGAAAACGCCTATCGGGTGGGCCTGGACTTCCGGGTCCAGATCTCCGAGGAGGACTATCTGGCCGTGAAACTGGCAGGGGACCGGGGGCCCTACGGCATCCGGGACTACCGCATGACCCTGGAGGCCGTGCCTCTGGATCCCGAGCGGACCCTTATCCACGTTCGGCATGCCGTTGATTACGGAGCCCTGGCCCGGGGTTTCCTGAACCTCTATCTCCGCTTCGGCGGCGGGGATCGGGTCGGCTTCACCGTGGTGGGGGAGGATAACGCCGGGAGGCCGATCTACGTCGACGGTCTGCAAGGTGTCATCGAGCGCAACGTGATGCGCTTCTACCTGGCATTCCAGGCCTATCTGGAGAGCCTTGAGGTCGCGGAAGAGGACCGTCTGGCGTTCCGCATGGCGCGCTGGTTCGACCTCACCGAGCGCTATCCCGAACAGCTGCGGGAGCTGGACGAGAACACCTACCTCCGACAGAAGGAGATGGAATGGCGCGAACAGGAAAGCCTGCAAGTACAGCGCGACGACCGCAATTGATCCTCTATCCGCCTCCTCGGCCTACCTGAGGACGACTCCGACGAGCGGGCCGCAAGCGCCTGTGGCCCGATATGCCCCCATGGCGTGGCCTCGCCTCGTGCGAGCCACTACCTCTTTTCTTCGGCCGCGGGTTCCCCTCCCAGGTCCCCGAGTGCAGCCTGAAGGACCTGCACGATCTCGCGCTCATCCTGGCCGTAGGCATCGACCGAAATCGGCTCGCCGATGATCACGCGCACCTTCTTACCAGGCCGCGGGAAGCTCCGACCCGGGGCCATCACCTCACGGGTCCCCTCAATCCATATCGGCACCACCGGCACGGGCTGCGCTGCGAGCACCAGCCCGATGCCGGGCCGCAGGCGCTGGAGACTGCCGTCCGGGGAACGCTGCCCTTCCGGAAACCAGACCAGGCTGTGGCCACGCTGCACTGTGGCGGCGGCCTGCAGGAGACTGCGTCGCGGTGCCGCGGCGGGATCGACCGGTAGAATGCGCGCGATGCGGCTGAACGCGCGGGAGAACCGGTTGGAAAACAGATAGGCCTCCAGGCCCGCCCAGTACAGCGCCTCCAGCTGCCGCGTGCTGAACGCCGGCAGCAACGCCAGCGGGTCCACGAAGCTCAGGTGGCGCGGCGCGAGGATATGGGGACCCGCGTCCGGATCGGGGAGACGGCCCTGCACCTCCACCCGCATCAACAATCGGCCCAGCAGCCGCGCACCCCCGAGGAGCAGACGGCCGGCCACCCGGCCGGCCGTCCCCGGCGGCTCCAGTGCACGCTGCTGGACGGAGTCGAGGGAAGACTCGGGATCCTGGAGCTGCTGCTTGAGCTCCCCTCGCCCTTCCTTCGCCTCCGCGGCTCCGGCCGCCTCCTTCAGCAGGTCACGCACCGTTTCCACGCGCTCGATCGCCGAATCGTCGAGGTCGATGCCGGCGCGATCCTCCAGCGCAAGCGTCAGGTCCACCCAGTTGAGCGAATCGATCCCGAGTTCGTCTGCCAGCATGCTGTCCGGCGTCAGACGCAGGTCATGAAACCGCTCCGCAAGATAGGTCCATGTCTGCTCCGCTGCAGGATCCGACAGCAGCTGCTGGTCTTCCGGCGCCCAGGATTCCGGCGAAACCGGCTCCGGCCGCGCCTCGGAGACGGTGTCCTCCCGCCCCAGCTCCTCGAACAACTCTTCCAGCTTGTGCCGACGCAACTTGCCCAGGCGCGTGTGCGGCAACGGGTCGAGCGCAACGCGCACCGTGCCCGGGCGATGATGGCTCGGCAGTTCCTTCGCCGCCCGGTTCACCGCCTCCTTCAGGCGCTTCTCGAGATCGTCGCCGGTCACCTCGCGCAGCAGACCCGATTCGGGCACAACGACAGCGGCCAGGCGATCTTCGTGCGCCAGAACCCCGGCCTCGCGTACGTCGTCGATTGCCTTCAATGCATCTTCCACCCGTTCCGGATCAACGTTCTCGCCGCCCGAGAGGACGATCATCGAAGATTCCCGCCCGTGCAGGTGCAGATAACCGTCATCGTCGATCTCGCCGGTATCGCCGGTGCGGTACCAGCCGTCTTTCTCCAGGACCTCCTGGGTCTTGTCCGGAAGGTTCAGGTAGCCGGAGAACACGTTCGGCCCGCGCGCCATCACCTCGCCACGCCCGTCGCCAGACTGCGAATCGTCGATCTTGAGCTCGACTCCGGGCAACGGCAGACCGGCGGCCTCGATCTTGAGCCGATCCGGCGGGTTGTAGGTCAGGATCGGGGAGGTCTCACTGAGGCCGTAGCCGGTCGCCACGTCCCAGCCCAGCGCCTGCAGGTTGCGCGCCAGCTCCGGATCGAGCGCCGACCCGCCAGCGACGACCAGCCGCAGGCGCGGGGCCAGGCGACTGTGCAGGCCCTTCAGCAGCCTCCGGCCGAGGTTGAGACCGAGCCGGCGGCGCGCCAGCCTGGAGACACCGATGATCCGCCGGAACACGAACGCCGCCAACCCGCCGCGCCCCGCGACCCGATCTTGCAGGGCCTGCCACACGGCCTCGTACAACCGCGGCACCCCAAGCATCACCGTGGCCTCGCCCTCGCGAAGCGCGCGCACGATCTGCGGACCCACCAGCGAGAACGGCACGATGATCGTTGCGCCCAGGGTCAGCGGGATCAGGATGCCCACGGTAAACGGATACACATGGTGAAATGGCAGGGGCACCAGCACCCGATCGCGATCGTCCGCAAGCTCCTGGTCGCACAACGCCTCCACATTGCTGCTCAGGTTGCCATGCGTCAGCGGGACCCCCTTCGGCGGCCCCGTGGTGCCGGAGGTATAGAAGATCGCCGCGATATCATCCGGGCCCGCAACCGGGTCTGCCGGCTCCTTCGCCAGAAGCCCCTCCCAGGCATCCGCAGCATCGGCGTCCGCATCGAACAGGTAGGTGCGTACCTCGCCAAGTGCCTCGGGGAGGCGGTCCCTGAGCTTCGTGGTAGTGAAGATGAACCGCGGTGCGGAATCCGAGATCGCGTGGTCCAGGTCCTCGCGCGGCATCTGGGTATCCAGGGGCACCAGGACCGCACCGGCATTCATCACGCCCAGGGCCGACACCACCCACTCGGCGCTGTTGGGAGCCAGGATCAGGACCCGGTCGCCCTGCTCGACTCCGGCCTGCTGCAGCCCGGCCGCCAGACACCCCGCCCGTTCGAGCAATTGCCCCCGCGAGAGGGCATCGGAGCCATCGCGGCTCATGGAGACGACCGCGTCCTGGTCCTCGCGAACGGAACGGGAAGACAGCAGCTCCCCGATGGTTTGCGCGCTCATCCTGAAATCTCCCATACCAGAGCCTGATCGCCCCGTCAGACCGTGAGGCGGCGGCACGGCAGCCTCGCCAGCAGCGCCTCGCGGCGTCCATCACTGTATCGAGGCATGATTCGCCGTCTCTGTCATCCCCTCGAATCTGGGAGCATAGGACACAGAGGAGGATCTCGAGTTTCACAATCCCCGATCTGGCTGGGCTGACGTGGGCGCCAGGTCCTCAAAGCCCCGCGCCTCGATGACCTGGCAGAACGAGAAATCACGGGTGTCCTCTTCCCTGTTTCGCCCGAAGTGTCAGGGACAACCGGTGTAGTCCGATCCTGGTGGGTCGACGCGCCATTCGGCGTCCGCAAACTCGCCGATCACCCGCACGTCCACGCACGTCGCCTGCTCTTCGATGATGCGGCGCACGCTGTCCGCCTGTTCCGCCTCCATCGCATCGCGCTTGTCCTTTGATTCCCAGTGCGCGATAGCCAGAAGTACGTACGGATCGCCAATCTTCCGGTGCAAGCGGGTGCCACGGGCACCGGGGGCCCGCTGGATGATCCGGCTGGCCCGCACCCAGGCATCGGCATACTCCTCGGCGGAACAGCCCGGCCGGAGGTGGATCTCGAACACGAAGATCATCCGCTTCCCTTCACCTGCGGTGGACCCGGCCGATGGCCGCCAGCAACGCTCAGTCGTGGAAAATGATGCGCGCGCCGGCGGGATCGATATCAATACGAGAGCCGGAATACTCGCAGGCGTCCGCGATGTCCTTCAGCCTAGGCATATCGTTGAGCTCGGCCAGCTTCCGCAGCAGGCCACTACCTTCGCAGTTGCGCTGCATCCCGCTGTCCGGGTCAGCGGTGCACCCGAACTCGCTGCCATCCACCGACCAGTCCATACCCGATGGCATCATCAACACCACCGGCTCCTCGTGCATCACCTGGAACTTCACCCGTGCCGCGTTCTGTCCGTCCTGCCAGTCCACGGTCGGGATGTTATCGCTGGCCATGAGGTCACTCCTTCCCGGTATCTCGGGCAGTCCCACGAGGCCGTTATAGTTCGCGTGGGACATCATCCGGCCTTCCCTGTGACGCTAGACCCCCTTCCGACAATGCTCAAGCAGTGCCTGCCGATTGTCAGGCCTTGCGAGCTCATATCGAGACGCAACAATCATGTCTGCCGTTTTGCCATCCCGTTGCCACGGCGACGTTTACGGCCGCACTGCGTTTTCAATCAGGGCTGCCATCTCATTGCCAACGGCTGCGATGGTGGTGGTGTCCCGTTCGCTGCGGGCAAAGATCAAAGCCCCCTCAGACTGGAGGTGATGATCCAGGCCAGGGTGACGGCTCGCAACGGCCTGAAGCCCGCCGCTACAAGCGCATCCCGATACATCACCCTCCATTCCTCGAAGCTGGCATGCCACCCTTCCGCGAGCGCGGACTCCTCCTCCAGCATATCCAGCACGATGGACGCCACCGGACAGCCCAACGCGTAGCCGGACTCGCTGATCTCGCCCGCCGCCGCCTGAAAACACCTGCGAACCCCCTCGGCCGGGCCATGGGCACTTCCCAGACAATCCCGCAGCACCCGGCTTGCCTCCGCCACACCGGCCCGAACCGCCTCCAGGACCAAGTCATTCTTCCCGCCGGGAAAGTGGAAGTAGAGCGATCCGCGCGGCGCGCTGCTAGAAACATGGGCGTCCCCTTCTTTCTTCTTTTTTTGTCGCCCTTCTTTTGGTCGCAAGATGTGCCAGCCCCCCTGCTATGATGCCGCAAAGCAAAGGGGCGCCCATGAGCAGCAAGATCATCGAAGTCGTCGGCCCGGCCGGGCATCTGGATACCGTACTGGGAATCGCCGACGGGCTGGCCGTCGATGTTCTCTGGCACGGGGTGGACGAGAACCGTGACCGCATGGCCGTACACATGCTGGTCAGCACGGAATACCGCCAGCGCCTGCTGGACGACCTCTATCGTGTGCTGGGCGCGGTCGAGACCGCGCGCATCATGGTCCTGCCGGTGGAGGCGGTCCTGCCCGACCCGCTGCAGGACTCCAGCGCCGACGAGAAGGATGCAGCACGCACCGGCAAGAAGGCCCGCGCAATCTCGCGTGAAGAGCTCTACACCAACGTTGCAGGGGGCGCCGACCTCACCGGCCAGTTCGTCGTGCTGACGGTGCTGTCCACCATCGTCGCGGCCATTGGTCTGCTGGAGGACAACGTGGCCGTGGTGATTGGCGCGATGGTCATCGCTCCGCTGCTGGGTCCCAACCTGGCCCTGGCGCTGGGGACCTCCATGGCCGATACCCGGCTAATCGGACGCTCCCTGCGCACCAACCTGGTTGGACTCGGCGGAGCTATCCTGATCGGAATCCTGCTCGCCACTGTCACGTCGGTGGACGTCGGTGCGCGCGAACTGCAAATGCGCACCGAAGTCGGTCTCGACTCGGTCGCTCTCGCGCTGGCGTCCGGAGCCGCCGCAGTGCTGTCGCTCACCACCGGCCTGCCCACGGTTCTGGTCGGCGTGATGGTGGCCGTCGCCCTACTGCCGCCAGCCGCAACCGTTGGCATCATGCTCGGCTCCGGCGAGTTCTCCGCCGCCTACATGGCCTTCCTGCTACTGGCGGTCAACGTAGTGTGCGTGAACCTGTCGGCCAAGCTCGTGTTTCTCTATCAGGGGGTGCGCCCGCGCGGACGCGCTCAGCGGGAGGCCGCTGCGCAGAGCATGGCTGGCTATCTGCTGCTGTGGGCCGTCACCCTCGCCCTGCTGGTGTTTCTGATCCTGGAAGCCGACATCACACTGTAGGCTGCTCCAGCCCCATCGGGATTCGGGAAACAAGATCCAAGAGCGGGGTCGGACCTCGCTACCTGACTGTTTCAAATGGAACTTTCAGTCAAGAAGCCGTCTATGAATGTCTTATAGGCCATTTTCATGGTCAAAACCGCCCGTCCATGGCATAGCTCGCGGCATCCTCACGAACGCACGCCGTATCCCCCAACTCTTCCACCTCGCGCCCCGGCGAGCGTATCCCCAATGCCTTGTGCACTACGTCCAAATACGGCCGACTACCCACGGCCACGGACGTCGTCCAGCGATCGTCCCGGCTGGCACGATCCGACGCAAGCGCATCGTCTACCCACATTCGATGGCATTCCCTCAGCTCTGAGAGCGAACCCATCTCCAGCGACTCCAGCAGTGCTTGCTGGTCAATCACGCGATATCGATCTGGAGGGTCCTGGATCTCTCGATACCCACTGGCTTCCCACTCGCGCGGATGCTGCACCACCCCCGCCCGGACCATGTTCAGGTCGATGTACACCACACAACGCGCCAGATGGGGGCCAGTCTCTACCGCCGTGGCATGGTAGCGGTCCTCCCAGAACGCGCCCCTCCGGCCCTTGCGCCGGTTGTAAGTCTGACCGACTCGCCCCGCGATCAACTGCATGGCCCGCGGGATCTCGCCACGGCCCTCATCACGCACCAGCAGGTGAACGTGGTTGGACGTGACGATGTAATTCAACACGCACAGCCCATACCGTCGCCGCGCTTGATACAACCAGTACCGCCACAACCGGCGATCGCACGCGAACTTCAGCAGAAACTCCTGCTTATGGCACCGGTGCGTGATATGCCAGACATGGCCCGGCAACTGATGGCGATTCGCCCGTGGCATGGCTTCCCTCCCTGGAAGGCCCATTTCCTGGCCAAAATGGCCGCGATAAGCTCCAATCACACCCTTTCTAGACCATCTTCCTTCGATCTTTCCGTGGGTTACCGTGGTCCGACCCCGTCATTGCTAAACGGTTCGACATCACCGCGTACGCGCACACGTCCACCGCGAACACGCCCTGCAGCTCGCGAAGACGCTCCAGCACCCAGCCCCGCCGGTGCTCGTAGTTCTTGCCCGAATAGGAATCCTCGCCACACAGGAACGCGCGGCGAACACAACGACAAATGCAGTGGTAATACGGCGTCGTCTCGACCGAGACGAGCTCCTTCCTGGCTCGCGTCATCTCCGGACCCTCCCTGGTCCATGCACGCCCCCTGAAACCTAGACAGCCCGCCTCAGACCGTCAAGAAATCATGGGTGTCCTCTTCTTTTCCTGTTCCCAACGCGAAGCTCAGCCGCAGCGAAGCCGTCGGCTGCAACTTGAGGTTAGAACTCTGCTTTCACAGATTGAAGGAAGCGCGACCCGGCACGCGTAGCGAGGTAGAGCGAGCCTCCTTGTGAATTGTAGTCGAGCCGGAGAAGCCCTAACCCCACTAGCGTTTGAAGATCGTCCTCAAGGAAACGATGCTCCTGGTAGTCAATTTGCCCCTCACCATCGAGTGAGAGAAGGATCGGCGGCCTGTTAAGCGCTTCGGACACCAGAAACCCCTTTGACTCCTTCGATTCCAACTGCTGGAGAACCGAAACCGCCTGATCCGACAGCTGCTCCTCCGGCCGCACGGCCTGAGCAAGTGGACCCAGCACCTCAACATGTGCCGCAAGGGCGCTCAACATTTGATCCAAACGACCCAACTGAGCAAGTAGAACGTCCGTCCGCTCCCTGAGGAGGGCCCTTATGCTCACGCTGAGCTGCGTGTTCCTCTCGAGCTCCGCCGTAAGCTCCTGGAAGCCATGGTCGCTTAGCCACCTCAGGAAGTCATCTAGGTCGGCGCTCTCGTTTGCCCGCCGTTCTGACCGATATGTCCCCATCAGACCAACAATGGTCGCCAGGGATGTTGCCAGAGTAATGGGTTCCATTTTGCCCTCTTGTTCTAACGCTTGGCACAGCGGACGTTTCGGAGCGACGAAGGAGCGGAGAACAAATCATGGGTGTCCTCTTCTTCCACGGTCGCGCGAGAACTTCAGCAGAAACTCCCGCTTATGGCAGCGGTGCGTGATGTGCCAGACATGGCCCGGCAAGTGATGGCAATTCGCCCGTGGCATGGCTTCCCTCCCTGGAAGGCCCATTTCCTGCCCAAAATGACCCCTATAAGCTCGAATTACACCCTTTCTCGACCATTTTCCTTCGATCTTTCCGGGGGTTACCGTGGTCCGACCCCGTTATTAATGGTAGCGGTCCTCCCAGAACGCGCCCTTCCGGCCCTTGCGCCGGTTGTAAGCCTGACCGACTCGCCCCGCGATCAACTGCATGGCCCGCGGGATCTCGCCACGGCCCTCATCACGCACCAGCAGGTGCACGTGGTTGGACGTGACGATGTAATTCAACACGCACAGCCCATACCGTCGCCGCGCTTGATACAACCAGTACCGCCACAACCGGCGATCGCACGCGAACTTCAGCAGAAACTCCTGCTTATGGCACCGGTGCGTGATATGCCAGACATGGCCCGGCAACTGATGGCGATTCGCCCGTGGCATGGCTTCCCTCCCTGGAAGGCCCATTTCCTGGCCAAAATGGCCGCGATAAGCTCCAATTACACCCTTTCTAGACCATATTCCTTCGATCTTTCCGTGGGTTACCGTGGTCCGACCCCGTTATTGTCTCGGATCTTTCCGAGGCTTACCGTGGCCGAGGCTTACCGTGGTCCAACCCCGTTGTTCCTACGCGCACGAATCCTCTCCCTCGCGTCGTTGGCCAAAACTCAGATGACTGGATTCAAATGAATCAGGGTCCATTATCCAGTTCTCTATGTTCTCGAACCCAAACACCGGCCTCCCACCCAAAAACACCTTCTCGCAACTTTTATCCGGCCAATAAACCGCTGTGTGACGTGAATTCATGTGCTGAGACACAGAAACAATTTGCGGCGCCCCAGCAATCGTGTCGTTCGGCCCCGCATTACGTAACAGATCCCTCACAACCTCAAATGGTTCATAGTCGAACTGATTCTCCGACGGTTCATCGGATGATACTGACTCCAAACCGAATCTGTCGCTCAAAATACTCCACAGTTGACGTTCCCCCTTTTTAGCCCAATCACCGATGAACATACATTTCCCGAACCCCCCAAACCGCGTTTTACACTCTCTGTGCTCAAACCGGGTCTTCCCGCTCACATAATAAATTCGATCAATACAAAACTCCTTTTTAAACCAAGAGTACCCTGCGAGCAGAAATTCCGTATCCGGAACCCTAAGCTCTTTAAGCTCGGTCCGATAATACGCAAATATCGAGTTCAACAGTTTAATCACGTGCGTCCGAAAAGGAACGTAGTCAATCGCTCTGTCTTTCAAAGGAAAGTGCGAAGCAATTGATTGGGACACTTGCGCGATAAGCGGGTAAGCAAAATAAGTATCGCCTGCGAAGGCAATTGCGGCGTCGGTCCTAGGCAGTGTAAATACCTTGGGGCCTGCATCAAGGAACCCACCGGCATTCAAACGGCTGTCTGAAACGAGCATAAGCTCCTGCGCTTTTCGGTGGGTTGTCCTGACCCACGCGACACCAATGGTCATCTATTCCTCCTAATGTTCAGCCCAATACCTCGGGTGCAGAAAACAATTACGCACGAACACCCATTAGCTCTCAGGATAAATTTCGAACCCCCTTTCGATCTAACACCACCTCGTGGTCTCCCAATCTCAGATTGACCTTCTCCGCACTGCCCTTTAGAAGATCAAGGAGCTCATCACCTGACGTCCGAGGCTCATCATCTTCTACCCCAGCGAAAAGGTTCCGAGTGGTCGCATTGAGAAGCTCATGCGGCACCTCCTGAATCCCTTCATTTTTGAATTCTACCAACGTCTCGACGACCCAGCTAGCTCGCTCAACATCCAAACTCGTCTGCATCAACCTTAGCTCTTCCTTAGTCCTGCTATTTACCCACGCGGACTGCCACCGGACGAAATAAACGAGAAGCCCACCAAACAACAATGAGCCTGCTATCACCCTTAACGCCAAGAACGCCAACTCGTACGGCTCTTTACCTGTGGACAAAGAGAATGACGTTAGCGCTTGAAAGGCCACCACCAACCCAACCACCATTCCGACCCAGATACCGATATAAAGAACGTAGCGATCTCTGTTCGTTTCTTTGGTTAATTTCAACTCTTGCGCAAGGTGATCAAGCTTCTCTTTTATCTGCTCACGGATTTTTCTTCTCGAAACTTTCGCGTCCGCGTAATCTGCCGCTGCCACCCTTTCATCAAGGTCCTTTTCTTTTTGCTCTAACTCCGCATATCTAGCTGCTATTTCCTTATCGAGTCGCTCCCTCTCTCCTCTCAAAAGATCGTTGTTCTCGATAGCCTGTTGCCGCAACGATTCAGTCACTCGTTCAGTCTGCTCTAACGAGAGATTAGAAAGCTTTTGAAGTTGCTGTTCGAGGGCCGTTATATGGGGCGGCACATCTGAATCGTTGCCCGCGAGGACAGAGTGCAACGGCTTATAGGGGCGGAATTTATCGACCGCACCTTCAATAAGATCCAAATGAGACTGGTCGTCGGACAAATTCCCTGGGATCTTTAGTTCCAGCAGCGCGGTAGGGTCGTTACCTTGGCGCTTTATCGAAAACAAAACTCTCGCCGGGTTATCATTTGTAGACTGCACATGAAGGGTGATACTCAATGAGTCAATATAATAACCACTCTTACCCGAGAGTCGGTCGACTGCCTGGTCTAGCTCATCAAGGTTTTCCCGATCGATGCTGTATGATTTTCCTAGCAATACGAACGATCCAGATGGATCCGAATACTCATCACATAGCGACAAAAACGCATCTTTCGCCTGCTGCAACATAAGGCTATCGTGAGTATTTGGAATTTTATACGTATACGTCCGATCCGCCATGTCTTTACCTCATCAAGAAGCACAGGCTTAACTATTATTGCGTATCCAACTAAGTGAAAAGGGCGCCATGGGGCGCCCTTTTCATGTGGATCTTGGCCATTTCCCTGGCTCCGTTCCGTTGGGCTTGCCTCGCCGGGTCAATCCCAACTCAACGCCCCACCCGTCTGATACTCCGTAACCCGCGTCTCAAAGAAGTTCTTCTCCTTCTTCAGATCGAGCACCTCGCTCATCCAGGGGAACGGGTTGTCGGCCCCCGGGTACAGCTCGGCCAGGCCGATCTGGGCACAACGGCGGTTGGCGATGAAGTGCAGGTATTCCTCGAACATCTGCGCGTTCATACCGAGCACGCCGCGCGGCATGGTGTCGCGGGCGTACTGCGCCTCCAGCTCGACGGCATCCGAGATCAGGGTGCGCATCTCGTTCTTGAAGTCTTCGGTCCACAGGTGCGGGTTTTCGAGCTTGATCTGGTTGATCACGTCGATGCCGAAGTTCATGTGCATGGACTCGTCGCGCAGGATGTACTGGAACTGCTCGGCCACGCCCGTCATCTTGTTGCGCCGGCCCATGGAGAGGATCTGCACGAAGCCGACGTAGAAGAAGATGCCCTCGAACACGACGTAGAAGGCGATCAGCTCGCGCAGCAGCTTCTGGTCCGCCTCCGGGGTACCGGTGCGGAAGTTCGGGTCCGCCAGGTGCTTGGTGAACGGCAGCGCCCACTCCGCCTTGGTGGCCACGGAGGGCACCTCGCGGTACATGTTGAAGATCTCGCCTTCGTCCAGGCCGAGGGATTCCACGCAGTACTGGTAGGCGTGGGTGTGCAGCGCCTCCTCGAAGGCCTGGCGCAGCAGGTACTGGCGGCACTCGGGGTTGGTGATGTGGCGGTACACGGCCAGCACCAGGTTGTTCGCCACCAGCGAGTCGGCGGTGGAGAAGAAGCCCAGGTTGCGCTTGACGATGGTGCGCTCGTCCTCGGTCAGACCGTTCGGGTCCTTCCACAGGGCGATGTCCGCGTTCATGTTGATTTCCTGCGGCATCCAGTGGTTGGCGCAGCCGTCCAGGTACTTCTGCCAGGCCCACTTGTACTTGAAGGGCACGAGCTGGTTGAGGTCCGCGTGGCAGTTGATGATCTTCTTGTCATCGACGCGGATGCGCTCGGCACCCATCTCGATGTCTTCCAGACCGGTGCCGGTCAGGGCGTCTTCGTTCGGCTCGGCCAGCGGCTGGCCGGCGTTCTCCGGGTCCGGCGAGACGCTGGGCGCGGCGCCGGCGGTGCTCATCAGGGCTTCGTTCTCCTGAAAGCCCATGCCGGGGCGGACGGCGGGTTCTTTCTGGCCTTCGCCTTTGATGGCTGCGATCGGATCGTCCCAGGAAAGCATAGTGTCCCCTCCTCTTTTCGGTGGCGGCCCGGCGCGGTGGCCGGGCCTTTTGTTCAGTGCGTTGTGATCGGTGCGTGCTGCGTATTCGGTGCCCGTGGGCGGGGCCGCCTTACTGGCAGGCCTCGCAGTCCGGGTCGAGGATGGAGCACGCTTTCGGGGCCTCGGGCTCGGCCGCCTGCTGGCCGCCGGAGACGGCGTTCAGCTTGTTGGCGCGCGAGGAGTCGGCCACGGTGCTCTTTTCCACGTGGGTCGCGCCCATGGAGCGCAGGTAGTAGGTCGTCTTCAGCCCGCGGATCCAGGCCAGCTTGTACAGGGCGTCCAGCTTGGGCCCGGAGGGCTCGGCCATGTAGAGGTTCAGGCTCTGCGCCTGGTCGATCCACTTCTGCCGGCGCGAGGCGGCCTCGACCAGCCAGCGGGTGTCCAGCTCGAACGCGGTGGCGTACAGGGCCTTGATGTCCTCCGGCACGCGGTCCAGCGGCTGCACGGAGCCGTCGTAGTACTTGAGGTCGTTGACCATCACCTCGTCCCACAGCTCGCGGTCTTTCAGGTCGCGCACCAGGTACGGGTTGATCACGGTGAACTCGCCGGACAGGTTCGATTTGACGAACAGGTTCTGGTAGGTCGGTTCGATCGACTGGCTGACCCCGCAGATGTTGGAGATGGTCGCGGTCGGCGCGATCGCCATGGTGTTGGAATTGCGCATGCCGACCTTCTTCACCCGCTTGCGCAGCTTGTCCCACTCCAGGCGCTGGGTGGTGTCCATCTGCAGGTAGTCGCCGCGGGTCTCGGCCAGCTTGTCGATCGAGTCGATCGGCAGGATGCCCTGGCTCCACAGGCTGCCGGGGAAGCTCTCGTAGCGCCCGCGTTCCTCGGCCAGATCGGTCGAGGCCTTGATGGCGTAGTAGGAGACCGCCTCCATGGAGGTGTCGGCAAACTCCACCGCCGCCTCGGAGGCATACGGCACGCGCAGCTTGTACAGCGCGTCCTGGAAGCCCATGACCCCCAGCCCCACCGGGCGGTGGCGCAGGTTGGAGCGCCGCGCCTGCGGCACGGAGTAGTAGTTGTAGTCGATCACGTTGTCGAGCATGCGCATGGCGGTGTTCACGGTCTGCTCGAGCTTGTCCTGGTCCAGCTCGCCCGCCTCGTTCACATGCGCGGCCAGGTTGATCGAGCCCAGGTTGCACACCGCGATCTCGTCATCCGAGGTGTTCAGGGTGATCTCGGTGCACAGGTTGGAGCTGTGGACCACGCCGGTGTGGCTTTGCGGGCTGCGCAGGTTGCACGGGTCCTTGAAGGTCATCCACGGATGGCCGGTCTCGAACAGCATGCCGAGCATCTTCCGCCACAGGTCCACGGCCTTCATGGTCTTGTGCACGCGCAGCTCGCCGCGCGCGGCCTTCTCTTCGTATTCGCAATAGCGCTTCTCGAACTCGGCGCCTACCAGGTCGTGTAGGTCCGGGGTCTCGTTCGGGGAGAACAGGGTCCAGTCGCCGTCCTCGGCCACGCGCTTCATGAACAGGTCCGGGATCCAGTTGGCGCTGTTCATGTCGTGGGTGCGGCGGCGGTCGTCGCCGGTGTTCTTGCGCAGCTCGATGAACTCCTCGACATCGATGTGCCAGGTCTCGAGGTAGGCGCACACGGCGCCCTTGCGCTTGCCGCCCTGGTTCACCGCCACGGCGGTGTCGTTGGCGACCTTCAGGAACGGGACCACGCCCTGCGACTTGCCGTTGGTGCCCTTGATGTGGGCGCCCATGCCGCGCACGCGGGTCCAGTCGTTGCCCAGGCCGCCGGCAAACTTGGACAGCAGCGCGTTGTCGCGGATCGCGCTGTAGATGCCGTCCAGGTCGTCCGGCACGCTGGTCAGGTAGCAGCTGGAGAGCTGCGGGCGCAGGGTGCCGGAGTTGAACAGCGTCGGCGTGGAACTCATGAAGTCGAACGAGCTCAGCAGGTTGTAGAACTCGATCGCGCGCGCCTCGCGGTCGATCTCGTTGATCGCCAGGCCCATCGCCACGCGCATGAAGAACGCCTGCGGCAGCTCGAAGCGGGTGCCGTCGCTGTGGATGAAGTAGCGGTCGTACAGGGTCTGCAGGCCCAGGTAGGTGAACTGCAGATCGCGCTCCGGCTTGATCGCCGCGCCCAGCTTGTCGAGGTCGTAGCGGGTCAGCTCGCTGTCGACCAGCTCCAGATCGGCGGCGCGGCGGATGTAGGCGCCGAAATACTCGGCGTAGCGCTCGGCCAGCTGCGCCTGGGTGGCCTCTTCCGGGCGGCCGTGCACGAAGCTCAGGGCCTCGCGGCGCAGCGAGTCCAGCAGCAGGCGCGCGGTGACCTCGGAGTAGTTCGGCTCCTGCTCGATCATCACGCGGGCCGCCATCACCAGCGCGGTGGCCACGTCCTTCTCGGCGACGCCGTCGAACAGGTTGCGGCGCGCCTCGGTCAGGATCTTCTGGCCATCCACGTGCTCGATGCCGGCACAGGCCTCGTCCACCACCGCCTGCAGGCGGGCCTCGTCCAGCGGCGCCTGGGTGCCGTCGGCGCGGGTCACGTTCAGGGTCGGGGCGACTTCCTGCTCGTCCACGCCCTGCTCGGCGGCCTCGGCGGCGCGCTTTTGCGCCTGCTGTTCGCGGTAGATCACGTAGGCCCGCGCGACCTTGTGGTGGCCGCCGCGCATCAGGGCCAGCTCCACCTGGTCCTGGATGTCCTCGATGTGCACCGTCATGCCCTGGGTGCCGGCACGGCGGAACAGGCTGTCCACCACCTGGCCGGCGACCTCCCTGGAGATCTCGTGGATGCGACGGCTGGCCGCAGCACTGCCGCCCTCCACCGCAAGGAAGGCCTTGGTCACCGCGACCTCGATCTTCGAGGCGTCAAAGCCGGTGACCTTGCCGTTGCGGCGGATCACCTGGTGCTGGCCCGGGCTGGTCGCCAGGACCTCGGCCGACGGCTCGGCTTGCGGCGGGTACTGGATGCCCTCTTGGGCTTCGGCGGTCGGGGTGTCGCTGTACATGGTGGCGGCCTCACGCGTAACTGTGGGTAGTGGACGTGAAGTACTATAGATCGGGGATCGGTAAGTGCCTAGACACAATATATTGTGCCTTCTGTTCGAATAACCGGCGCACAAGCCGTGGGCAAACTGTGGATAAAAACGCCGATTCCGCGTCCCGCCGCCATTCCCGGCCAGTTCGGCCCACGGTGGATAAATCGGCGCTGTTGTGATTGAGCGGACCGAGCATTAGCAAAGCCGAACATGAAAATGTTTTATGGTCCGCGATTACCGAATCGGTATCCGCCAAGCGCATCCATCCGATGGACCCTCGCGCACGGTGTCGGTGTTGGACAAACCCCCGCCGGGTACCAATAATCCCCGCCTTATCGAACCCGTCTTGCGCGCCGTCGGTCCGACCGCCGGTGCCGGCCGTATTCATCGAATTGACAGGGAGTACCGCATGAGCGACGCCAAGGACCCATCCGACAAGAAGAGCAAGAAGGCCGAGAAAAAGGCCGGGCCCAAGGCCGCCGTCGCCACCGGGTCTGTCCAGGCGGCGACTGGCGCCGTCTCGCTCTCCGGAGGCGGCGAGACCGAGCCCAAGGGCAAGAAAGGCGGCGACGACAAGAAACCGCGCCACTGCCCCTTGCTGATCCTGGGCTCCGGCCCCGCCGGCTGGACCGCAGCCGTCTACGCCGCGCGCGCCAACCTGAACCCGGTGGTGATCACGGGCCTGGAGCAAGGCGGCCAACTGATGACCACCACCGACGTGGACAACTGGCCGGGCGACAATGAGGGAGTGCAGGGCCCTGAACTCATGGAGCGCATGAAAAAACATGCAGAACGCTTTGATACGGAAGTGATCTTTGATCACATCCATACGGTGCATCTGAAAGACAAGCCCTATCGCCTGGTCGGCGATTCCGGCGAGTACACCTGTGATGCACTGATCATCTGCACCGGAGCGTCCGCCCAGTATCTGGGCCTGGACTCCGAACAGGCATTCATGGGCAAGGGCGTGTCCGCCTGCGCGACCTGCGACGGCTTCTTCTACCGCAACCAGAAGGTCGCGGTGATCGGCGGCGGCAATACCGCCGTTGAGGAAGCGCTGTACCTGTCCAACATCGCCTCCGAGGTCACCCTGGTGCACCGCCGCGATGCCCTGCGTGCGGAGAAGATCCTGCAGGACAAGCTGTTCGAGAAAGAAAAGAACGGCAACGTCACCATCGAATGGAACCACACCCTGGACGAGGTCCTGGGCGACGACTCCGGCGTGACCGGCATGCGCATCAAGCACGCGCAAAGCGGCGAGACGAAGGACATCGAGCTGATGGGCGTGTTCATCGCGATCGGCCACAAGCCGAACACCGACATCTTCCAGGGCCAGCTGGACATGGAGGGTGGCTACATCCAGGTGCAAAGCGGGCTGAAAGGCAACGCCACCGCAACCTCCGTACCGGGCGTGTTCGCCGCCGGCGACGTGATGGATCATGTCTACCGCCAGGCGGTCACCTCCGCCGGCACCGGCTGCATGGCCGCACTGGACGCGGAGAAGTACCTCGAAGAGAACGGCTGAGTCGTGAGCGCCGAGGGCGATACCCGGACGGCCCCGCCGGAAGACCCGGCCGAGCGCATCGAACTGCGTGACGGCCTGGCCGACGTGGACCAGCCCGCCTGGGACGCCCTGACCGGCGGCACCGAGCCGTTCCTGCGCCATGCCTTCCTGGAGGGCCTGGAGCGCCACGGCTGCCTGGGGCGGCAGTTCGGCTGGTTCCCGCAGCACGTGCTGATCTTCCGTGACGGGACGCTGATCGCGGCCGCGCCCGCCTACGCCAAGACCAACAACTACGGCGAGTTCGTGTTCGATTTCGCCTGGGAGAGCGCGTGGAGCCGCCACGGGCTCAACTACTACCCCAAGCTGGTCGTCTCCGTGCCCTACACGCCGGCCACCGGGCCGCGCCTGCTGGTGCACCCGGAGGCGCCGGACTTCGATCACCTGCGCACCCTGCTGGTGCGCGCCCTGGCCACCCGTGGGCGCGAGCTGAACGCCTCGGGCGTGAACATCCTGTTCCCCAACCAGGATGATCTGGACGTGACCCGCGAACTGGGCTTGGCCGAGCGCATGGGCTGCCAGTACCACTGGACGAACGCCGACTACGGAAGCTTCGACGATTTCCTGGCCGCGCTCAGCTCGAAAAAGCGCAAGAACATCAAGCGCGAACGCCGCCGCGTTGCCGAGACCGGCATCGAGTTCCGCACGCTGACCGGGGCCACCGGATCGCCCGAGGACTGGGCGCGCTTCCACCGCTTCTACGTCGACACCTTCGAGAAGCACATGGGCATCCCGACCCTGTCGGAGGCCTTTTTTGTGGAGACGGCGGCGACACTGGGCGACCAGGTGGTGCTGTTCGAGGCAAGGCGCCCAGGCAAGGTGGGCGACGACGAGACCATCGCCGCGGCCCTTTGCTATCGCAGCCACGACACCCTGTACGGGCGCTTCTGGGGCTGCACCGAGGAGATGGCCGACCTGCACTTCGAGACCTGCTACTACCAGGGCATCGAGTTCTGCATCCGCGAAGGCCTGGCCCGCTTCGAACCCGGCGCCCAGGGCGAGCACAAAATCCCGCGCGGGTTCCTGCCCACGCCCACCTACTCCGCCCACATGATCCTGACCGAGGGCTTCGACCAGCCCGTGCGCGACTTCTGCGAACGCGAGGCCCAGCTGATGCGCACCCAGTGCGAACGCCTGCACGAACACTCGCCCTACCGGCAAGTCCAACCCGACAATGATCACCCCTGAGCCACCCCCTGTAGGAGGCCAGCCCCCTGGCCGATGGAGCCCATCCCCACGCCCAATCGCGCAGAGGGCTACGCTCCTACAAGGCCCCGCACGCCCAGCCCAACCTGTAGGAGGCCAGCCCCCTGGCCGATGGGGCCCATCCCCACGCCCAATCGCGCAGTGGGCTGCGCTCCTACAAGGCCCCGCACGCCCGGCCCAACCTGTAGGAGGCCAGCCCTCTGGCCGATGGGACCCATCCCCACGCCCAATCGCGCAGGGGGCTGCGCTCCTACGGCCGACCCAACCTGTAGGAGGCCAGCCCTCTGGCCGATGGAGCGCCACCCCATGACCTCCGGCCCGCAGATCACCCTGCCCTGGCTGGACCCGGAACACCCGGAGGCGCCGTTCCCGGACCCGGCACATGCCCTTCCCGAACCAAACGGCCTGCTCGCGGCCGGCGGCGATCTCTCCGTGCCGCGGCTGCTGAATGCCTATCGCTCGGGCGTGTTCCCCTGGTTCGAGGCCGGGCAGCCGATCCTGTGGTGGAGCCCGGATCCGCGCGCGGTGCTGGAGCCGGGCCACTTCCGGATGCACCGCAGTCTGAAAAAAGCGATCCGCAATCGCGGCTATACCGTCAGCTTCGATCGCGCGTTCGAGGCGGTGATCCAGGGCTGCGCCGGGCCGCGCGAGTACGCCGAAGGCACCTGGATCACCGCGAGCATGCAGCAGGCCTACATCGCCATGCACCGCACGGGGCACGCGCATTCGGTGGAGGTCTGGGACGGCCCGCGCCTGATCGGCGGGCTCTATGGCGTGGCCGTGGGACGGCTGTTCTGCGGCGAATCAATGTTCTCGCGCGAGCGCGACGCCTCCAAGATCGCGCTGGCCTGGCTGTGCCGCCACCTCGTCTCCTGGGACTGGCCCCTGGTGGACGTGCAGATGGAGACCGAGCACCTGCGCAACCTCGGCGCGATCACCCTGCCCCGACGCGAGTTCATCGCACGCATCCACGAGATCGCGCACGCGCCCGAGGCACCCGGACCCTGGCGGGTCGATCCCGCCCTGAGCCCGCTCGACCCCGACTGGAACACCGCCCCGTAGTACAAGCGTCGCAAGTACTCCTTGTGGGAGCGGGCTTGCCTGCGAATGGCCCTTGCCAATGTCCGACGCGGGCAGGCGCTTCGCGGGCAAGCCCGCTCCCACAACCTCTGTCACAAGGCCCCCACCACCCGCCCTTTGCACCGGCCGAGGGTGCTTTATACTCCCGGCCACTGGGGAACCGAGCGGGAGATTCGGGTGGGCAAGGCATATCAGGGGGAATGGCGGGCCATGGCGCTCAATGGGCTGCGCGCGGGCCTGCTGGTGGCGCTGGCCGCGATCACGGCGGGCTGTGCAACGCTGGCGCCATCGCCGCCGTCGGACCAGAGCAATATCTGCGAGATCTTCCGCGAGCAGCCGCGCTGGTACGACTACGCCCGCGACTCCGAACGCGAATGGGGCACGCCCATCGCCACCCAGATGTCGTTCATCCAGCAGGAGTCCTCGTTCCGTAGCCACGTGCGCCCGGATCGCGAGCGGTTGCTCGGGATCATCCCGTGGCGCCGGCCGTCCTCCGCCTATGGCTATGCCCAAGCGCAGGACCCGGTCTGGGGCGAATACCGCGAGGATGCCGGCAGCATGATGGCGCGGCGCACGCACATGAAGCACGCGACCGACTTTATCGGCTGGTACAACGCGCGCACGCAGCGGATCACCGGCGTCTCGCTGGACAACCCCGAACACCTGTATCTGGCCTACCACGAGGGCCAGGGCGGCTATAACCGCGGCAGTTACCGGAGCAAGCCGCAGGTCCAGGCGGCCGCGCGTCAGGTCGCACAGCGGGCCAGCCGCTACGAGTCCCAGCTGCAAAGCTGCGAGTCCGAGTTCCGCTGCCGCCGCTTCTACCAGTTCGGGCCGTTCTGCCGGCAGTAGCCGACCCGTCTCGGATCATCCTCCCTTATCGCGAAGTACGCAGTGACGAGGGATCGAACGCGGCGTGACGGCGGTATTTGTGGGAACCTCGCAGCCTGTGTTCCAGTCTTCCGGGACAGGCCCTTTAGCCGAGACAAGGACGCACCATGAGCGACAACCCCACTGCAGGCTTTCGCTTGAACCACACCATGCTGCGCGTGAAGGACCCGCAGAAGGCGCTGGAGTTCTACCAGCGCGTGTTCGGCATGCAGCTGGTCAAGACGCTGGACTTCCCGGACTTCGAGTTCACGCTCTACTTCCTGGCGCAGCTCGGAGAGGACGAGCCGCACCCGCCCAAGGACGGCGGCGAGGCCACCCGCTGGATGTTCAGCCAGCGCGGCATCCTGGAGCTGACCTACAACTACGGCACGGAGAAGGACGCCGACTTCCACTACCACGACGGCAACGAGGAACCGCAGGGCTTTGGCCACATCTGTTTCTCGGTGCCCGACCTGGATGCGGCCGTGCGCTGGCTCGACGAGAACAACGTCGAGTTTGTGAAGCGTCCGGACGAGGGCGGGCTGAAGGACATCGCCTTCGTAAAGGACGTGGACGGCTACTGGATCGAGATCCTCGAACCCGCCCGGCTCACCGGCCTGGGGCATTGAAAGATCTCGACTGCCCCCTATGCACAGCCGCATTTCGTGTATGATGCGCGCTGAGTAGCTTCATCCGATTTTCGCCGGGCCTTTGTTCCGGCCCGCCCGAGTACCTCCAGATGTCCGAATCCCCCTCCTTCGCCGAACTCGGCCTGTCCGAGTCGTTGGCCCGTGCCCTGTTGCAACTGGGCTTTACCACCCCGACCCCGGTCCAGGCCGCGTGTATCCCGGCCCTGCTGGCCGGCGACGACGTGCTGGGCGAGGCCCAGACCGGCACCGGCAAGACCGGCGCCTTCGGCCTGCCGCTGATCGACTCGATCGATCCCGCGCAGCGTCGCGTGCAGGCGCTGATCCTCGCGCCGACCCGCGAGCTGGCCGGCCAGGTCGCCACCGCCCTGGAGGGCTTCGCGGCCAGTATCGACGGGCTCGAGATCCTGCCGGTCTACGGCGGCCAGCCGATGGGCGTGCAGATCCGCGCCCTGCGCGATGGTGCGCAGGTCGTGGTCGGAACGCCCGGCCGCGTGGTCGACCACATCAAGCGCGGCACCCTGACGCTGGATGCGCTGCGCATGGTGGTACTGGACGAGGCCGACGAGATGCTGCGCATGGGCTTTGTCGAGGAGATCGAGTGGATCCTCGAACAGACCCCGGCCGAACGCCAGACCACGCTGTTCTCCGCGACCATGCCGGCGCCGATTCGTCGCATCGCGCACCGCCACATGCGCGAGCCGCAGGAGATCCGCATTGGCGCTGGCAACGAGGCCGGCACCGACATCGACCAGAGCTATTGCCTGGTCGACCAGCGCCACAAGACCGAGGCCCTGTGCCGGATGATCGAGGTGGAACCGGAACTGGACGCGGCGATCGTGTTCGCCCGCACCAAGGCCGCCACCGCCGAGATCGCCGAGGCCCTGAATGCCCAGGGCGTGCAGGCCTCCCCGCTCAATGGCGACATGGAACAGGGCGAGCGCGAGCGCGTGGTGTCCGATCTGCGCGATGGCCGCCTGGACGTGATCGTGGCCACCGACGTCGCCGCCCGCGGCATCGATGTCCCGCGCATCACCCATGTCTTCAACTACGACGCCCCGGGCGATGCCGAGGTCTACGTGCACCGCATCGGGCGTACCGGCCGTGCCGGTCGCAAGGGCCGCGCGATCCTGTTCCTGGAGCCGCGCAAGCGGCGCATGCTGCGCGATATCGAACGCCTGACCGGCAAGCCCGTGCGCGAGCAGAAGGTCCCGGATCGCGCTGCAGTGATCGCCCGCCGCGAGGAGCGCCTGGCCGAGCGTCTGCAGGCCGAGCTGGCCGGCGAAGCGTCGCCGCAGCTTGACGCCCTCCTGGATCGGCTGCTGGCCAACGGCCAGATGGGCGAACGCGATCTCGCCCGCGCCCTGCTCGCCCTGGCGACCCAGGGCACGCCGCTGGATGGCACGCCCAATGCCCACGATCCCGTAACGGCGGCCGCCAGCCGCCCCGAACGCGACAGCCATCGTGTGGATCGCAACCGTGACCGCGCCCCCCGCCCCAGCCGTGGCAAGGACCGCGGGCCGGAAGCGGACATGGTGCGCTACTACATGCCGGTCGGGCGTAACCACGGCATCGCCCCCGGCGCGATTGTCGGGGCCCTGGCCAACGAGGGTGGCCTGAACGGCCGCGACATCGGCCGGATCGGCCTGCAGGACGACCACAGCCATGTGGACCTGCCGGCCGCGCTGGACGAGGCCGTGGTGCGCCGCCTGGGCAATATCCATGTCGCCAACCGTCGCCTGGAGATGGGTCGCTCCGTCCCGACCCGCGACTCGCGTGCGACCGAGCGCCAGGCCCCGGCCGCGCGCAAGCCCCACGGCCCGGGCAAGCCGGCCGCCAAGCGGCGTGGCCCGGCCCCGGCCAACGGCAAGCGCCCGGCCTATGCGGCCGCCGGAAAGCCGCGCAAGGCGCCGGGCCGCAAGGCCGCCGCCAGCCGCGGTGACGGCACGCTGTCGGTCAAACGCCGCTCGGCCTGATCCCCGCCAGGACCCGCGCGCCGGCCGTTGATGACCGGCGTGCGATAACCTCAACTCAGTAGCATATCCACGATGTCGGCCAGGCAGTCCGCCAGGCCGGCACCGGGGTGTTGTGCCCGCTGTTCGTCGCCGTCCTGATACTTGCCGGTGCGCACCAGACAGGCCGCCAGACCCGCGGCGCGCGCGCCGTCCACATCCCCCGACACATCGTCGCCCACCATCAGCACCTGCTCCGGTGGCAGATCCAGATCCGCAATCGCCGCATGGAACAGCCGGGCATCCGGCTTGCCGAAGTTCTCGGCCTCCACATCGGCCGCATACTCCAGTGCGCGTACGAACGGGCCGATATCCAGCGACAGGCCATCCGCCTCGCGAAAATAGCGGTTGGTCCCCATCACCCACAGCGGTGCGCCCTCCATCAGCACGCGAAACGCACGGTTGAGCACGGTGTAGTCGAACGCGGCGCCCATATCCCCCAACACGACCACGTCCGGCTCGCCCGTGGGCACGCCCTCGAATTCGGGTTCCAGCGCCGGGTGTACCAGCAGCAGCGGGGTGCGTGACTCGGACTCAAGCCGCTCGCGGATGGCGGAGGGGGCCGTCGTCAGCTGCGCGGGCTCGAACGCGAAGCCGAGGCCGGCCAGCTTGTCGATGATGGCTGCACGCGGCTCGCGTGTTGTGTTGGTGATCAGGCGGATCGGGAGCCCGGCGGCCTGTACCCGCCGCACGGCCTCGATGGCGCCAGGGAGGGCCTCGTCGCCCACGTACAGCACACCGGAAAGGTCCAGCAACAGTGCGCGGACCTGCTCCATTCTCTCCGGCGTAGAGTTAAGCATGGGTATCCCCCTTGCCGCGGTACGTCACGCGGTATCCGGCCGGAATCCGTGTGCCCCGGCCCGGGGCACGGGTGTGCCCTTCACCCGATTCAACGCCGAATCAGGCGATGAAGCAACTCGAACTTGCCGTTGGTGTGCTCGGTCCGCCCGGCGTCATTGCGCCACTCCCAGCGGCTGTCCGGGAACAGCGCACGCATGTCGGCCATCTCGCAGTGAAACGGCGGCCCGCCCTCGCGCCCGGTCTGCATGAAGCACGCGAACAGCTCGCCGCCCGGGCGCAGCCAGGCATGCAGCTGCCGCTCGTAGGCCGCCCACTGCTCGGGCGGGATCGCGCACAGGGAGGTCTGCTCGTAGACCCCATCCACCGGCGTCTCCGGCTGCCATGCCAGCATATCGGCCTGGACGACCTCCGCCGAAAGTCCCTCCCGCTCCAGCTGTTCGCGCAGATGGCGCACCGGTGTGGGGGCCACATCCAGACCAATCGGGTAATACCCGAGGCGCGCCAGGGCCGGGACCTCGTGCCCGAAGCCGCAGCCCGGCACCACGATCCGCGCGCCTTTCGCCAGGTCGGTGATCGCCAGCCAGGCCTCCAGCGACGGGCTGGGGCCACCGCGATCCCAGCGTGTGGAGCCCTCCTGATAGCGGGACTCCCAGTCGGCCTCCGCATCCAGGACGGCGTTAACGGCGGACGACTCTTCGGAATTTTGCATCTCTCTCCTTCCCTGCGGACGATGGAACCTCTCGAGTAGTAGAGCCTACCAAGATGGAAACAACTCAATGGAGATGCCGATGGACCGCAACGACCTGCCCTACCGCATCCACCGCCAGGAACTCGGGCCGATGGAGAACTTCGTCTACCTGATCGAGGACATGGCCAGCCGCCGCGCGGCAGTGGTGGACCCGGCCTGGGAGCCGGACGCGATCCTCAGCCAGGCGCGCGAGAAAGACGTGACCATCTCCGACATCCTGCTGACGCACAGCCACCACGACCACATCAACGGCGTCGAGGCGATCCTGGAACAGTACCCCAATGCCCGGCTGCATATCCTCAAGCCCGAGGCCGAGTTCTGGGGAAAAGAGCTGGAGCGCCCGGAACTCCACCACGGCGGCGACACGATGAACCTCGGCGACACCGAGATCCGCCTCCTGCACACGCCCGGCCACACCCCCGGCTCCGCCTGCTTCCATATGCCGGCCGGCGACGACCTGATTACCGGTGACACGCTGTTCGTGTTCGGCTGCGGCCGCTGCGACCTCTCCGGGGGCGACCCGGAGCAGATGTTCCATACGCTGAACGGGCTGCGCGAGGGGCTCCCGGCGCATACCTGCATCCACCCGGGGCACAACTACGCGGAGAAAGTCGAATCGACCCTCGCCGAACAGGACCAAGGCAACCCGTTCCTGCACTTCCACGACAAGGACGAATTCGTCCACTACCGCATGCACGAACACGACCGGGTGCGCTCCACGCCCTACCACCCCATCCCACGCGGCTGAGGCAATGCCTCATGGCGCTTGCATCCCTCGGGACCAATCGCGATAATGCGCGCCTTCAGTCGATGCGCCCGTAGCTCAGCTGGATAGAGTACCTGGCTACGAACCAGGTGGTCGGAGGTTCGAATCCTTCCGGGCGCGCCATATTCCCGAGAGAGGGCATCCAGATCCGGGTGCCCTTTTTCATTGTAGAAAGCCCCAAAGGATTCGAACCTCCGATAAACACGTCGGTTCGATCCCGAGCGCAGCGAGGAACGTGTCGGCCACCGGCCGACACCCGGAAGGGCCAGGCGCGCAGCGCCGCCGCTATCCTTCCGGGCGCGCCATATTCCTGAGAAAGGGCACCCATGTCGGGCTGCCCTTTTTCGTTTGTCCGATCTCAAAGGATTCGAGCCTCCGGACAGACACGTTGGTTCGATCGACCCAGAAATCACCTCTCATGTATCCACTCACCAGCCCCGTTCCCGACGCCTCCCCCGGCCTCCGTCCCTGCTGGATGGATGCGCTGATCACCCCACAGGCCTCCACCCGCCTGCGGCACGTCGCTCTGGGCCTGGTGCTGGCGATCGCCCTGATGGCCGCGGAGTTTGAAGCCGCGGCGGCCGGGTGGATTCTTCTCGGCCTGCTGGGTTCGGTGGCGGTGCTGGCCCTGTCGGTCGATCCGCGCTGGCTGTACCGCATGGCCTATCCGGGCGTGGTCGTGCTGGCGGTTGCCGTCGCCGTACCCACCGCCTATGCCGCCTACATCCTGGCCCTTTCAGGGGCCGTCGCACCCGCGATCGTGTTCGCGCTGGTCGCCCTGGCCGCCACACTGCTGGGCCCCGAGGAAGGCAGCCGCTGGCTGGAGCGACGCAGCCGCGAAGAGGACCGCCTGCGCCGCGGTTGAACGACCGCCACTCACCGGCAAGGCGTCCTCGCCTACTCCTCCCTTGCACGACAGCTGGCCACTTGCGACCTATCTCCAGTGAACTTAGCGTGTCGGCATCATCCGACACGGAATCCGCCATGCGCCAGATGTCCCCCCGGGAATTGCAGGACCACCTCGCCGAAGCTGACCAACCACCCGTCCTGCTCGATGTTCGCGAGCCCTGGGAGTACCAGCGCTGCCGTATCGACGGCTCGAAGCTGATCCCGATGGGCGAGATTCCGTCCGCCTACCAGGAGTTGAACCCCGACGACGAGATCGTGGTGATCTGTCACCACGGGGTGCGCAGCCAGCAGGTGTGCTGGTTTCTGAGCCAGGCCGGGTTCCACAGGGTGGTCAATCTGGCCGGCGGCATCGACGCCTGGGCGCGTGACGTCGACCCGCACATGGCGACCTACTGATCCCTCCCGTGCGCGGGCTCCCGGCCCTGTCGGTCATCGTCCCGGCGTGGAACGAGGCGCAGTGGCTGCCAGAGACCCTGGCGGCCCTGCAGCAGGCCCTCGCGGGCATTGACCGCAAGACCGAGATCATTGTCGTCGACAACGCATCCACCGATAGCACCCCACAGATCGCGCAACAGGCGGGTTGCCGGGTCGTGTTCGAGCCCGCACGGCAGATCAGCCGCGCCCGCAACGCGGGCGCCCGGGCAGCCTGTGGCGATTACCTGCTGTTCGTCGATGCCGACACCTGGCCCGACGCCGATCTGATCCGTGCGACGCTCACAGCACTGGACAGCGGCGAGGTTTGCGGCGGCGGCGCGCGAGTCGCATTCGATCACCTGACCCATCGCATCTACCGCTGGGGCGCGGCGGCCTGGAACACCCTGTCGGCACGTTTGGGAATCGCCGCCGGCTGCTACGTCTTCTGCACCCGCGAGGCCTTCGAGGCAGTCGGCGGTTTCAGCGAGCGGGTCTATGCCGGCGAGGAGGTCATCCTGTCGCGCGCGATGGCCCGCTGGGGCCGCCACCACGGGCAGCGGTTCGGGATGCTGGACACCCCGGTGCTGACCTCGGGGCGCAAGGCGGACTGGTTCAGCCCCGCCCAGCACATCCTGGTGGTGTTCCAGGCCCTACTGCTGCCCTGGAGCCTGCGCTCGCGCCGCCTAGCCTGGTTCTGGTACACCCGGCCAAGGGATTGAGGTATCGGGTGAGCCAGCCGACGAGGTCGGGGTCTCCACTTAGTGCCTGGCTCCGGTATACTGCCCGGTCTTTCGTTTCCGTCGAAGAACACACCCGAGCCGCCATGAACCCGCGCCTGGACCGGCTACAGCCCTACCCGTTCGAACGCCTGCGCCGGCTGTTCGAGGATCTGGAGCAACCCGCGGACCGCGAACCGATTGCCCTGTCGATCGGCGAGCCGCGTCACGCGCTGCCGGGCTTCGTCGAGCCGGTACTGCGCGATTCGATCCTGGGGTTCAATCACTACCCCACCACCCGCGGCGAGCACGAACTGCGCGAAACCATCGCCGCCTGGCTGGAAAAGCGCTTCGGCCTGGATGCAGTGGACGCGGAGCGCCAGGTGCTGCCCGTCAGTGGCACCCGGGAGGCCCTGTTCGCGATTGCCCAGGCCGTCGTGGCCGGGAAGCCCGGTGCCCGTGTTCTGATGCCGAATCCCTTCTACCAGATCTACGAAGGCGCGGCCCGGCTGGCCGGGGCGGAGCCGGCCTTCTATGACCTGGTCCCGGAGAGCGGCTACCTGCCGGACTTCTCGCACGTGGATGCGGCGACCTGGGATGAAGTACAGCTCGTGTACATCTGCAACCCTGGAAACCCGGCCGGGGCCTGCATGTCCGAGGCTGCGATGCAGGAGTTGCTTGGCCTGACCGACCGGCACGACTTCGTGATCGCCGCCGACGAGTGCTATTCCGAGATCTATCACCCGGAGGCCCAACCGCCGGCCGGGCTGCTCGGCGCCGCCACCCGCATGGGCCGTACGGGCTTCGAGCGCTGTATCGTGTTTCACAGCCTGTCCAAGCGATCCAACCTTCCGGGCCTGCGCTCGGGCTTCGTCGCCGGCGATGCCGACCTGCTTGAGCGCTTCACGCTGTATCGCACCTATCATGGCTGCACCCTGCCACCCCCGACCCAGGCCGTCAGTCGCGCCGCCTGGGCGGACGAGGACCATGTCGCCGACAATCGTGCGCTGTACGCCGAAAAGTTCGCGGCAGTCGTACCCATCCTGCAGCAGGTCATGGATGTCGAGCGGCCACAGGCCGGCTTCTACCTCTGGCCGCGTGTCCCCGATGGTGACGACGAGGCCTTCGCCCGCCGCCTCTATGCCGAAGCCGGGGTGACGGTCCTGGCCGGGCGCTACCTCTCCCGCAGCGACCCCGAGACCGGGCACAATCCCGGGGCGGGACACGTGCGCATGGCGCTGGTCGCCGAACCGGCCGCCTGCATCGAAGCAGCCGAACGCATCGTTTCACTCTATCGATAGAACCGATTTTTATATAATTACAAAGGACATTTCATGTCGGATATCAAAAGCATCATCGAGACCGCCTTCGAACACCGCGCCGAGATCAACCCGCGCAACGTGGAAACCAACGTCCGTGACGCCGTGAACGAAGCCATGGAGATGCTGGACAGCGGCCAGGAGCGTGTCGCCCAGAAGAAGGGCGGCGACTGGGTGGTCAACGAATGGCTGAAGAAGGCTGTTCTGCTGTCGTTCCGCATTGCCGAGAACGAATTCATCAAGGGCGGCTTCACCAACTACTACGACAAGGTGCCGTCCAAGTACGCCGACACCTCCAGCCGTGACTTTCGCGAAGGCGGCGTGCGCGTGGTGCCGCCCGCTACCGCCCGCCGCGGCAGCTACATCGCCCCCAACGTGGTGCTGATGCCCTCCTACGTGAACATTGGCGCCTACGTTGACGAAGGCACCATGGTGGACACCTGGGCGACCGTCGGCTCCTGCGCCCAGATTGGCAAGAACGTACATCTGTCCGGCGGCGTCGGTATCGGCGGGGTGCTGGAGCCACTGCAGGCCGCGCCCACCATCATCGAGGACAACTGCTTTATCGGTGCGCGCTCCGAGGTGGTCGAGGGCGTGATCGTCGAGGAAGGCGCGGTGATCTCCATGGGCGTGTATCTCGGCCAGTCGACCCGCATCTACGACCGCGAGAACGACGAGATCCTGTTCGGCCGCGTGCCGGCCGGCGCAGTGGTGGTACCGGGCAACCTGCCCTCGAAAGACGGCAAGTACTCGCTGTACTGTGCGGTGATCGTGAAGCGCGTGGACGAGAAGACCAAGGCCAAGGTCGGCCTGAACGCCCTGCTGCGCGATGTCTGATCTCGTCCTCTACGGGATCGCCAACTGCGACACCGTGCGCAAGGCACGCCGGGCGCTGGATGCGGCCGGCGTGGACTTCCGCTTTGTGGACTTTCGCAAGGACGGGCTCGAGGAGGCGCAGTTGCACCGCTGGGTGGATGCTGTTGGCTGGGAGGCCCTGGTGAACCGGCGCGGTACTACCTGGCGCCAGCTCCCCGAGGATACGCGCGAGGCCATCGACCAGGAGCGTGCGATTGCCCTGATGCTCGAACACCCGACGCTGATCAAGCGCCCGGTCGTCGAGCGTGGCGGCGACGTATACGTTGGCTGGAACGCAGCCACTGCGAGTGAGCTTGGGGCTGGCTGACCTTTTCCAGCGGGCTCCGGCGCTCGTGGCTCTTGCTCGCTTCGTTTTGGCTGGGCCTGGTTCGGCATTGGAGTTTACGGTGGCTTCGGTCCGCCGCCTGCCTGCGCTGTCTCGCCAGCGGGCGCCAGACCCCACCGTACGATGCGGATGAGCGCAGCGAATCGCATCAGGGTTAGCCCCGCCGTTGGAACGGTGCGTTTCGCTGCGCTCAACGGCACCCTACGCGACAGACCGTATACCAGATCTGACCGCAACCAGATCAGGCGCGTTGCTGGCGGAAGCCGGCTACCTCGGCCTGCAGGCGTTCGGCGAGGCCTTCCAGGGCCTCGACGGCCTCCTGCATCTCGCGGGCGCCATCGGCACTGCGTACCGCGATGTCGTTGATGTGGTGGATGTTGCGGTTAATCTCCTCGGCGACCTGGCTCTGCTGCTCCGTGGCCGAAGCGACCTGGCGCGTCATGTCGTCGATGGTGGTGACGGAGTCGTGGATGTATCCCAGCGTCTCCTCCGCCTCGCCGGCCTTGCTGACTGAAGACTCGGCCTGCTGTTGACTGACCTCCATCGCCTGCACGGCCTTGCCGGCCGCACCCTGCAGGCGCTGGATGATCTCGCGGATCTCGCCGGTGGAATCGTTGGTGCGCTGGGCCAGGTGGCGCACCTCGTCGGCGACCACGGCAAAGCCGCGGCCCGCCTCGCCGGCCCGGGCCGCCTCAATCGCGGCGTTGAGGGCCAGCAGGTTGGTTTTCTCGGCGATCTCCTCGATGACCTCGAGGATGGACCCGATATTGTCGGAGTCGCCCTTCAGCTCGTCGATGACGGTGCTGGCCTTGCGAATCTCGCTGGCCAGCGCATTGATCGACCCCTGGGTCGCCTGCACTACATTGCGTCCACCCTCGGCCGCGCGGGTGGCCTGGCCGGCGCTTTCCGCCGTGCTCTGGGTGTTGTTGGCCACCTCCTGCACGGTTGCCGACATCTGGTTCATCGCGGTGACCACCTGCTCGACATCGGAGCGCTGATCGTTGGTCGCGCGACTCAACTCGTTGCTGCGGCCTTCCAGCTGGCGCGCCGAGGCGGCGATCCCGTCCGCCGCATCCGCCACCTGCGTGATCAGGCCCGACAACCGCTCCATGACCGCGTTGAATGCGGTGCTGGTACGCCCGATTTCGTCATCGGTGGTGATCTCGACACGATGGCCGAGATCCGCCTGTCCCGAAGCGATTGCCTCCAACCCCGAAGCCAGTCGCTCCAGGGGCCGAACCAGCATCGAGGCCGCGAACCAGCCGATCGCCAAAGCGACCAGAAAGGCCACCACCCACAAGCCCCAGAGCAGCCACCACAGCTGGTCCACCAATGCGGCGTCAACGCCCGCTGCCAGATCGCCCTTCATCACGTGGAAGGTTACCCCGCCCATGATGGAAAGCGGGATGGTGCTGACAAGGATCACAAGGATCACGAGCTTGAGGCGCAGTCCGCCGATCTTCAGAAGCCGGTTCATGGGGTTCCTCCTTTCCCCGCTATAACGGCCGGGCTGGCCGGTACTTTATAGCGCGCCCATCTTCGCGTGGGCGACGCCAAGAGCAGGTGACCGGATCAAGTTCAGTACACAGGTTTACAGACACAAAAAAACCCGCGTCCCCATGGGAGACGCGGGCGGATTCGGTCAGAACGGCGAGGAATCTAGCGGCTGCGTGCAGCCCGATTGCCCTGCGCCGCACGGCCCTGGCCACCACCGCGATTGCCGCCGGGCTTGGCCCCACGGCCCTGGCGCGGCTTGCCATTGCGTGCGCCGCCACCCGGCTTGCCGCCACGGCGATGACCATTGCCATCGTTGGCCGCCGGCTTCGGGGCCGCGAAACCCTCGGTTTCGATCCGATCGATCGGGCGCTGAATCAGGCGTTCGATGCCCTTCAGGAGCTTCATCTCTTCGCCATCCACCAGCGACAGTGCGGCACCAACGGACCCGGCACGACCGGTACGCCCGATGCGGTGGACATAATCTTCCGGCACATTCGGCAGTTCGAAGTTGACCACCTGCGGCAACTGGTCGATGTCCAGCCCTCGGGCCGCAATATCGGTGGCGACCAGCACCGGCACGGCCCCGGTCTTGAACTGCTTGAGTGCCCGGGTACGCGCCGCCTGGCTCTTGTTGCCATGGATGGCCTCGGACGGCACACCGTCCTGCGTCAGCTTCTGTGCCAGGCGGTTGGCTCCGTGCTTGGTGCGGGTGAACACCAGCACCTGGCCCCAGTCGTTGCTGCGAATCAGATGGCTCAACAGTTCGCGCTTGCGGCTGGTCTCCACCAAATGCACCGTCTGCTGCACCGTCTCGGCAGCGGTGTTGCGCGGCGCTACGTCGACCTCTGCCGGCTTGTTCAGCAGGCTCGAGGCCAGAGAACGGATCTCGCCGGAGAAGGTCGCCGAGAACATCAGGTTCTGGCGCTGCTTGGGCATCAGGGCAATCAGCCGGCGAATATCGCGGATGAAGCCCATATCCAGCATTCGATCGGCCTCGTCCAGCACCAGGATCTCCACGCCGGAGAGGTCGATCGTCTTCTGGCCAGCATGGTCCAGCAGACGACCCGGGGTGGCCACGACGATATCCATCGGGCCCCGCAGTGCTTTGATCTGCGGGTTCATGTTCACACCGCCGAAGATGGTCATCGACTTCAACGACAGGTGGCGACCGTAGGTACGAACGGAATCGTGGACCTGTGCAGCCAACTCGCGCGTCGGCGTCAGGATGAGTGCCCGCGGATGCCCTGGCTTGCGCTCGGGCGCTTGCCCGGTAGTCAGTCGCTGCAGGATCGGCAGCGTAAAACCGGCGGTCTTGCCGGTCCCGGTCTGCGCAGCGGCCAGCAGATCCCCGCCTTTCAGGACTTCGGGAATTGCCTGGGTCTGGATCGGGGTCGGCGTTTTGTAACCGGCCTGGTCCAGCGCGCGCATAAGGGGTTCGGCCAACCCAAGGTCGGCAAAGGAAGAAACGGAAGACATGCAATACTCCAACGGCTACCCGCCACTCGTACTCGAGGGGCGCCCATCGGGGTATGACGAAATCGGGGGGACGGGAACCGAAAAGGTTCCGGATCGGTGAACGGACGCTGACGGGCGGGGCGTTCGATGGGGCCACTATACGGGCTCGGGACACGAAAGCAAGCTTATTCCGCCGATAAATCCTACCGCGACACTAAAGATCTCTACCCCCTGTTCTAATTACTGTCGTATATTACCTAGAATATAAGAATAATCGCGCCAGGGAAGGCCGGGCGGCCTGCACCATCGAGAGATGCGTCCATTTCGCCCAAGGGTCAAACGCGCGTGCTTCGCGGCAACGGCATACACCCAGCAAATTGATCGTCCGTTGCCGACTCTGGAGGGGCACGATGAAGGAGTTCGTCCGGGCCACGCGTGGTCTGGTCACCAACGGCATGGCAGATCGCCAAGCTCGTTCGCGGGCACGTGGATGCATGGCGGCCGGATGAGAACGTTCCCCCGCTCATGGCCAGTGCGTCATACGCCACTGGCCTGGCTGGCATTGCTGGCCCTGTTCATGCTGCCCGTGTTTCTGTGGATGGCCGGGATCCCCGTCCCGCCGCTGGTTCCGCTGGAACACATGACAGCGTTCCACACAGCCACCGAGCTGTTCGCGGTGGTGGTGGCGATCGGGGTGTTCGCGGTGGCCTATCATGTGCGCGACCGGCGACGGGTGCTGGCCACTCTGATCCTCGCCACCGGCTTCCTCGCAGTGGGTTTGCTCGATTTCCTGCATCTGATGACCTATCCGCAGATGCCGGATTTCATTACCCGAAATTCTTCTCAGCAGACGATCTTCTTCTGGCTCGCCGCCCGGCTCATTGCCGCCCTGGCGCTTCTGTTATATGTCGCCTTGCCGCTGATAGCACGCAATCGCGAACCGGCCCCTATGACATTTCTGGCCGGAGCCCTGGTCCTGGTCGCATTCCTCGCGTGGATTGGGCTCTGGCACGAGCACCGCATCCCGGCGCTGTTCATCCCGGGCGAGGGGCTGACACCCGTGAAGATCGCCCTGGAAGGCGTGGTGGTCGCACTGCATGCCGCAACGCTGCTCATCCTCCTGCTGCGGCCACAGTTGCTGCAACGCCCGGGCATGCCCCTGGTGGCCGCCGCACTCATGATCCTGATGTCGAGCGAGGTGTTCTTCACCCTCTACGGCAGCCTGTCCGACGGCTTCTTCGTGCTCGGCCACATCTACAAGGTGGCGGGCTACGCGCTGATCTACTGGGGCGTATTCATCGCAAGCGTACGCACACCCATGGAGCAGCTAAGAGCCGCCCATCAGGATGTCGAACTGCGCCAAAAACGTTATGAACAACTGATCGACACGGCCCCGGACGGGGTGCTGGTCACCGACGCGAACGGGACCATCCTGATGGCGAACCGCAACATCGAGCGCCTGTTTGGCTACCCGCGCCGGCACCTGATCGGCGAATCCGTGGAGACGCTGGTTCCCGAGCGCCTGCGCGAACATCATCGTTCGATGCGCGAACGGCAGGGCGACAACGTCTCGGAACGCACCATGGGCGAGGTACCCGATCTGCGCGGGCGCCGGCTCGACGGCTCGGAAATTCCGGTCGACATCAGTCTCAACGCCCTTGAGGACGAGGACGGCTATCGAATCACGGCCTTTATTCGCGACGTCACGGACCGTCAGCGCCGAGAAGCGCGCATCCAGCACCAGGCGACCCACGACAGCCTGACCGGCCTGCCCAACCGCTGGCTCCTGCACGACCGGCTCACCCAGGGCATTGCCCATGCCAACCGTCACCACCACCGGATCGCGGTGATGCTGCTTGATCTGGATCACTTCAAGATGATCAACGACACCTTCGGCCACCACGAGGGCGACGAACTGCTGCGGGAGGTTGCACAGCGCCTGAAAGACGTCGTTGGCGCCGATGCCACTATCGGACGATTTGGCGGCGACGAGTTCATGATCCTGCTCCCGGACGTTTCGGACAGCCTGCGGATCGGAGAGCTGGCCCAGCAGATCCTGGAGCTGTTTGACCGGCCGTTTCACACGGGGCCGGCCCGCCAGTTCACCTCGAGTGCCAGCATCGGGATTGCGTTGTTCCCCGAGGACGCGCGCGATGAACACACGCTGGTCCGTTACGCCGACATGGCCATGTACGAAGCCAAGCGCACCGGCCGCAATACTTACGCCTTTTATTCCGCGCATCTCGATGACCAGGTACGCGCGGAACAGCAACTCCAGGAACGCCTGAAGCGCGCGCTGGAAAATGACCAGCTGGCACTGCACTTCCAGCCGGTAATCGACGTTCACACCGGAGCCGTTGTCGGCGCTGAAGCCCTGCTGCGCTGGGACGACCCGGAATTGGGCTCCGTGGCGCCGTCCAGCTTTATTCCCAGCGCCGAGGCCAGCGGTCTGATCCTGCCGCTCGGCGCATGGGTGATTCGGCATGCGTGCCAGCAACTGGCCAGCTGGGAACGCCAGGGCGCCGATTTGTCCCTGTCCATCAACATCTCGGCGCTTCAGTTCCGCCAGCTGGATTTCGTCGACCAGCTACGGCAGACCCTGAGGGAGACCTCCGCAGCGCCCGAACGACTGGAGATTGAGGTCACCGAAACGGTGGCCATGGCCGATGTCGGCCTGGCTCGCGAGCACCTCTCCGGCCTCAAGGCGCTGGGCGTACGCGTGTCGCTGGATGATTTTGGTACGGGGTATTCCTCCCTCGCCTATCTCAAGTCATTGCCGATCGACAAGATCAAGATCGACCGCTCGTTCATTGCCGACATCGGCCGCGACCGCGACGCCGAGATGATCCTGCGCTCGGTGATGAGCCTGGGTGACAGCCTGCACCTGAATCTCGTGGCGGAGGGCGTGGAGACGGCCGAGCATCTCGCCTTCCTGCAGCGGGAAGGCTGCGACTTGTATCAGGGGTGGCTGCATTCGCCGGCACTGACCATTCAGGAATTCAATGCCACCATCCATTCTCAACTAAAGGCCTGAAACCGACCCAGCCGAGCGCAGTTCAAATATGCATTAGCATTCGCTGTTTGACACAAGGCTAACGTTCCCATTGAATCAGGTACATAACGCCTGTTTTACATTGGCGGGCGCAATAACGAAGGGGAACGCCCTATTGGCCGAATCCCCTCGCGACGCAGGGAGTCAGCGTGACAGGGAGATTCCGTATTGGCACGGCGTCGGGGCCAGGCAGTGGCCATACTCCGACGCCGCACACACGCTCAACCTGGGTGATCGGGCTCGGGTTCACGGTTGTGCTGGTCCTGATGACGGTGATGATCGCCCTGGGGCTGAACCGCATGGCGCAGGTGCACGACCGTCTCGAACTGATCGTGCACGAACACAACGTCAAGACCGAGCTGCTCGGCAACATGCGCAATGCGGCGCGCGAACGGTCGGTCACCCTGCTCCAGTTGTCGATCACCACCGACCCCTTCGATCTCGACGAGGGGATCATGACGTTTCGCGGCCACGCATCGGATTTCATGGTCAACCGCCAGCAACTGGATGCCATGCCGATGACCGCGGAAGAACAGAGACTGCTCGACGAGTCCCGCGGGCTGACCGAACGCGCAGTCGAGGTCCAGGAGCGCGTGCTCGACCTCATTCTGGAAGGCCAGACGGAAGAAGCCACGAACTGGCTGCTCGCGGAGGCCATCCCGAAACAGGGACGGGTGCTCGAGCACCTGGACGCGATGATCGGGTTGCAGAAGGAGGCCAGTGTGGCCGCTGTGCGTGATACGGCACGGCAGTATCGTACCGCGGTCGTCCTGAAGCTGGTGCTCGGTGGCGCCGCGCTACTGATGGGGATGCTGATTACCCTGGGCGTGCTGCGGCATACGCGGCGAATCGAATCGGCCCTGTTCGAGGAGAAAGAGCGCGCCCAGGTCACGCTGCACGCCATTGGTGACGGCGTGATCACCACGGATCTGGAGGGCCGGATCGACTACCTCAACCCGGTCGCCGAACACCTGACGGGCTGGGACCAGGAAGCCGCTCGCGGTCAGCCGCTTTCACGCGTTTTTCACATCATCCGCGAGTCCACTGGCGAACGGCTCCATCATCCTTTGACCGAACGCCTGCCGGACGGCACGGCATGCACGCTCGATCAGGAGGCCATCCTGATCTCGACTGAGGGGCGCGAGCATGCGATCGAGGAGGTCTCGGCCCCCATCCGTGACCGCGATGGCACCACCATTGGTGCGGCCCTGGTGTTCCGCGATGTTTCCCGGGCCCGCGAGATGGCGCGCGAACTGTCCTGGGCCGCCACCCACGACTGCCTGACCTCGCTGGCCAACCGCGCGGAGTTCGAACGCCGCCTCGCCCAGCTGGTGGCCACGGCCCACCAGGAAAACCGCGAGCACGCCCTGCTCTACATGGACCTGGACCAGTTCAAGCTGGTGAACGATACCTGCGGGCACGGGGCCGGCGACGACCTGTTGTGCCAGTTGACCTCGCAGCTACACAGCCAGCTCCGCGAGAGCGACACCCTGGCCCGCCTCGGGGGCGACGAGTTCGGCGTGCTGCTGTCGAACTGCCCGCTCGTACAGGCGGAACGCATCGCGGAAAACCTGCGCGCGACGGTCGACAGCTACCGCTTCGAATGGCAGGGACGCATCTTTCGCGTAGGTATCAGCATTGGCGTGGTCCCGGTATTCGGACACACCAAGGATACCGCGCAGTACATGAGCGAAGCCGACGCCGCCTGTTATCTGGCCAAGGAGCAGGGACGCAATCGTATCCACGTCTCGCGCGCTGGCGACACCGAGCTGTCGCATTGTCAGGGCGAAATGAACTGTGTCCAGCGCATCACCTATGCGCTGCAGCACAATCGTTTCTGGCTGCATGGACAAAGAATCGTCCCCGTTTCCAGCGACGATCCCGCGCATACCGAGATCCTGCTGCGCATGGTCGAAGACGATGGCACGGTGGTACTGCCGGCCACCTTCATTCCCGCCGCCGAACGCTACGGGCAAATGCCTGCGATCGACCGCTGGGTCATCAAACGGGTGCTGAAGCACGTCGCCAACGACACCGATACCGAGGGTCACTTTGCCGTCAACCTGTCCGGGCACTCCCTGTGCGACCGCGGCATGCTGGACTACATCGTCGAACAGCTCGAGCAAAGCGGCGTCGATCCCGGCCGTATCTGTTTCGAGATCACGGAGACCGCTGCCATCGCCAACCTGAGCCAGGCCAGCCGTTTTATTCGCGTACTGCGCGGCCTGGGCTGCCAGTTCTCCCTGGATGACTTCGGCACGGGGATGGCCTCGTTCGGCTACCTCAAGACACTGAAGATTGACTACCTGAAGATCGATGGCAGCTTCGTACGCAACATGGCGGACGACCGCATCAGCCGAGCGATGGTCGAAAGCATTCACCACATTGGACGCGTGATCGGAGTCCAGACCATCGCGGAGTGTGTCTCGCACGAGAGCATGCTGGACTCCCTGCGGCTGGTTGGCGTGGACTATGCCCAGGGATTCGGGCTGCATCTTCCGGAACCCCTCGAGCCGTGCCCGGTGGTCGTCAAGGACAGCCCGCGTACCGGCTCGGTTGCCAACTGATTCGCGCATGAAGACCAGGCGGCCGGAGCCCGGCCCCGGCCGCCTGGTTTGTCTGCTTCAGTAGCCCATATTGGCGTGAACGTCTGGCGGGGCTTCGTGCGTCAACAACGACCACGTCAGATGCGCCATGACCTCGGGCGCCACCACCGTATGGCGATTCCCGTCTTTCTGCATCCCTTCGCGCAGGCGCTGGCGCACCTCGGCGCGTCCCGTCAGGTCGTAGACCACATCCACCTGGTCACCACGGGCCAGGATCTGTTCGACCGATTCCACCGGAATTCCCCGCGCCTGCGCCAGCTTGCGGCCATCGGTTTCGCCCTGCTCGGATACCGCGCAGATCTCCATCCCCGGCGTGTCGCTGTCCAGCAGCAGTTCCAGGAAACGCCCTCCCACACGGCCAAGACCGACAATTGCGATCTGAATCGCCATCACTCCCTCCTGTTGTTTTCGTTATATCCGGCATGCATCGAATGGCATGCCCATCGGAGTATAGGAGACATTCCTGTTTTCGTACGGCGGGGAGACATGGGGAAGATCAGGCCTTTTGGGGGCAGACCCCGCAGGCCCTACACTCGCCCGATCAACCGCAATGGAGTATCCCGATGAGCCAGCTGCAGCTTCCGATCCGCGTGGACCGCCGCGAACAGGGCAAGATCATCCAGCGCCTGGAGCGCCTGGAGGGCGTGGAGCTGGAGTTCACCGATCTCGATGTAGGCGACTACGAGCTCCCCAACGGAGTCGTCGTCGAGCGCAAGTCCGCCACTGACATGGTCCTGAGCGTCGTGGACCAGACGCTGTGGGAGAACGCGGCCAAGCTGAAGGCGCAGTACGACAAGGTCATCTACGTGGTCGAGGGCGACCTGTACGAACCGCGCTTTCATCAACAGGCGCTGGACATCCATCGCGCCCTTACGCACCTGACGATCGCACTCGGGATCAGCGTACTGCCCTCCAATGACGAGGACACCAGCGGCATGCTGATCTACCTGCTGGGTCTGAACGCCCAGGTCGATCCCGACCCGGCCGCGCGACCCGCCAAGCCCGAAAAGCGCCGCGAAGCAGCAGAGTTCATCGTCAGTGGCCTGCCGGGTGTGGAGCCCGACCAGGCCCGCGATCTGCTGCGCCAGTTCGGCAGCGTGCGCGACGTAATGAACACGGATGCACAGCAACTGGCCGAGATCGATGGCATGGACCTCGAGCGCGCCCAGCGCATCGAGTCGGTCGTAACTTACGGTAGCCGCAACGCCTGAGCGCCGATTCACGTGTCTCGGCCCCAGCCTGGCGTTACAATGCGCGATGTAGCCCATATGCGGACCCAGGGGCCGCGCGGAGCCAGGCTCGCGATTTCACGGGCAAACGGGACCGCAATTTACTGATTTCAGGGAGAAACCAATGACGTTTGTCGTTCTCGATAACTGCATCAAGTGCAAGTACACCGATTGCGTCGAGGTCTGCCCGGTCGATTGCTTCCATGAAGGCCCGAATTTCCTTGCGATCGACCCCGACGAGTGCATCGACTGCACGCTTTGCGAACCGGAATGTCCCGCCGAGGCGATTGTGCCGGAGGACGACGTCCCGGAGGATCAGTTGGAGTTTATCGAGCTGAACGCCGAACTCTCGCGTACATGGCCGGTGATCACCGCGCGCAAGGACCCGCCGGACGACGCCGAGGAGTGGGACGGCGTGGAAGGCAAGTTGCAGTACCTGGAACGCTAAGGAAACGCTGATGTAGTCCCACGTCCGCGTGGGCGCCCCCTTCCTTACGAGACAAGACGCGTCGTGCAGCGGGTAATGATTCTACCCCCAACACGGCGCAACAAGGTGCCACCCCGTGGGGCCAGGCGTCACACCCCACGACGCCTCTCCTGGCCTCTACGACACCGGTTCACCCGCCTTCGAACACTCCTTGCCACGTAATGCACGGCAGTGTCTCCGCAATGATCCATCCGCATCGCGCGGGATAGGCTCATCATTTCAATGCGTTAGCTTCACTCTTTCAGAGTGTGGCCGAGTGATCTGTATCACAACTGGCGCAGTTTGCGCCTCGTCATCATTCCACGAATCGTTCCAAGTCACTGTTCCTGCGAGGTTTCCATGTATTGGCCTGACTCCTGCTAGTGGTATGGCTACGTAGCGCGGTACCTCGTACACCGGGGCTACGACAACCGTCTATTGCTAGCTAGCCAATGGAGACTTGACCATGAACTTCAAAAAGACCCTGATTGCTTCCGCTGTCGCCCTGGCCTTCGGCCTGAGCTCGGGCCTGGCCCTGGCCAACCCGACCAATACCGCCGACGGCGAAGTCGGTGATCAAACCGCCACCGCCACCTCCTCGGCGGACGGCGGCGGCGCCTCGGCGAACGAGTATTCCCAGGCGTTGGCGATTAACGACTCCGACCTGTCGAACAGCTCGGACAACAGCACCTCGATCTCGGATTCCGGGAACACCACGGTTTCGGATTCGGGCAATGACAGCTCGGATAACAGCCTCAATATCGCCGACTCCGGCAACGACAGCTCCGACAACAGCACCAACATCTCCGAGTCCGGCAACACCATGGTTTCGGACTCGGGCAACGACAACTCGGACAACAGCCTGAACATCTCCGACTCGGGGAATGACAGTTCCGACAACAGCACCAACATCTCGGACTCCGGGAACGACAGTTCCGACAACAGTCTGAACATCTCGGATTCGGGTAACGACAACTCCGACAACAGCATGGCCCACGCGGACGACAACAGCGCGGCCGCCAATAATGGCTCCACCGCCTCGGTGACCCGTGACCAGAGCGACAACTCGGACAACAGCCTGGCCATCATGGACTCCGGCAACAGCACCGCGACCGACAGCTTCAACACAACGCTGCAGGTGAACGCCGTGGTCAGCCAGAACGAGCTGTCGGGTACCGTGACCGGGAACCATGTTGACGTTGCGCCCGAGGCGTCTCAGATGAGCTCCAACAGCATTGGGGCGGATTCCTTCGTGTCTCCGGCGGGGATTACCCAGGTGTCACAGAACAGTGGCGCCAACAGCCTGACCCAGCAGCAGGTTTCGGTGCAGGCGCACCTGAACCTGGGCAACTAGCCGACATACGTTGTCGGAACGGCATGCGGCGGGGGTTTTCCCCGCCGCATTCTCCCTGCCATGCAAGAGGGTCCGGTCATGTGTAATCCGTCAGCCCGTCGCGGCGGCATCGGTTCTGCCGCCTTTTTGTCCATCGGCATGATGCTGGCTGCGGGCGTTGCCCACGCCGACATGACGCCTGCCAGCACTCCCTCCCTCGAACTTGGCGCCGGGGAATACGAGGTGGTGGACATGGCCACCCTGGATGCACAGCGGGCACGTCAGGGCGTGACCAACATTCAGCTGGGCCAGATTCATTCGCGCATCGATCTGACCAACAACCAGGTCGTGAACTCCTCTACTGGCAGGAATCTGGTGGCGCCCGGGGCCTTTGACAACGCCCGCGGGATCTCCACGATCATCCAGAACAGCGGCAACAACGTTGCCATACAGGAATCCATGATCGTGAATATCACGATCAATCCATGAGGGAGCCTCGATGCGAACCCGCCGATGGTTCCCTGCATTGATCATCGCAGCCACACTGGCGCTTTCTCCGGGCTTGTCGGCCTGGGCCAGCGGGGCTCAGTTTCCCGGCGTAATCGGCAGCATGAATGTGCCCGTGGAAAGCCTGAAAGACCTTCGCTTTCGCTCGATCGTGCCACAGCGATACGACTTCAGCTGCGGCTCCGCGGCCCTCGCCACTCTGCTGACCTACCATTACGACCGACCGACCACCGAGGTCGAGACCTTTGACAGCATGTTCCGGCGCGGTGACCAGGATCTGATACGCGAGCAGGGCTTCTCCATGCTCGACATGAAACACTACCTGGAGGCCGACCAGGGCCTCCCGGCCGACGGCTTTCGCATCGGGCTCGACGACCTCGAGAACCTCGGCGTGCCGGCGATCGCGATGATCGAGACCCGCGGCTACCGTCATTTCGTAGTAATCAAGGGGCTCAAGGACGGCCAGGTTCTGGTGGGCGACCCGGCACTGGGGGTCAACAGCTATACCCGAAACGAATTTCAGCGGGTCTGGATCAACGACATCCTGTTTATCATCCGCGAGGATGTGGACCTTGCCCGGTACCGCTTCAATGCCTCGGAAACCTGGGCCGCCGTCACCCGGGCCCCGATCGAATCGGGCGTCGTGCGCAGCGATCTGGCGAGCTTTACGCTGAATCTGCCCCGCGCCGGGCAGTGGTGACCCGCGAGATGAACCCGATAAACCGTTTCCCCTGCAGCGTCCTCCTGGCCATCGTACTGGGCTGGACATGGCCGGTGGCCGGTCAAGCGCTCGATGCCCTGCCCCCAAGCGACGACTACCGCGTGGTGCCGGACACGGTACTGGAGGCCCAACGTGGCGGCTTCTTCGGACGCGACGGCCTGGAGATCTCGTTCGGACTGGAACAGATCACGTCCCTCAACGGCGAGGTGATCCATCAGTCGACGCTGCGCCCCCTGAGCGATCTCGCGAGCGGCGGCGGCCGGCCCGGCGGCGAGCTGCGATCGGTCGTGATCCAGACCGGTGGCGCGATGCCCGTGGAAAACTGGAGCTCCGGCATGGGATGGGTGACCGCGATTCAGAACGAACTCGACGGGCAGGACATTCGTCACCAGACCATCCTGCAACTGGAGCTGGGCAACCTGCAAATGCCACGCGGCGACCTCAGCCGGGCGCTGGAACAGCAAATGCTCGAACGCGGCGGGGGCTTCTGACCCCCCGCCACGGCAATGTCCCTCAGAAACGGATCGGCACCCGCAGGGTCGCCTGGACATCCGGGGCCGCCTCGGTCGCCCCTACCCCGAGGGAGAAGTTGACACTGGTGCGATCCGTCAACCGGTGCGAGATCCCCCACAGTACGGTCCCGACCTGGCGCCGCCCGAACACGGGTTCAAGTCCGCTGTCGTTTTCCACCCGCGTGCGGAACACCGTGCTGTGGTCATACCCGAAGCTCATCGAAGTGCGGTCATTCAGGCTGATGGCCATCCCCAGGCTCATCCCGACGGCATCGCCGGGATTGACCTTGCCATAGCCATCACCCACATCGCGCTCGATATTCCAGAGATAGCTGACATTGGCAAAGATGACCGCCGGGTCGGTGGGATAGATCATCGTCACACTGGGCTGGATGCTCCAGAACCCGGAACCCGTGGGCTGCTCCAGGAAGATCTCGCCCAGGCGATTACCCTCGTCGTCCAGAATCTCGCGGCGGGCTACGTCGAAGGGCCCCTTCCCGGTCGTACTCTTGGCCTTGAGGTTGCCGATAAAGAATGGCCGACCACGATCCGCCATGTTGAACTGGTAGGAAAGACCGAATTCGATATCGCCCAGTCCCTGCCCGGTGGAGCCGGTCACGCGCTCCAGCGCGGTCGCCTCGAGGATGTCGCGCCTGCGCACCTGCTGCTCACGGTAGACATAAGGGATCTTCATCCCCACCTCGAGCCGCTCGGTCACGCCATACCGGAAGCTTACGGCCGCGGTCAGCGTGTCGCGCTCTGTCTCGCTGACATCAATCAGGCCAATCGCCAGGGCCGGAACGATGGTGAACCCCTCGATTGATACATCCAGCGAGCTGCTGTGAACGTACGACAAGGACGGTTCTATTACCCACTGCCCCTTCGGCGTGAGCACGCCACGCTCCGCGAACACGGTCACCTCGGGACCTGAATCGACCGGGGCATCCCCGACGGCCTCTCGTCCCTCCTGACTCATGGCCGGCCCGGCCAGCCCCCAGCATAGAGGCACGACCCCCAACCCACTCCACTTGATCCATCGCTTGTCCACCATCGTTCTCCATGGCCCCAAGGGCCGAACCGTTACGCAAGGGCCATCCTCTTCCCCTACACAACCTTCACGGTGCGTCGGAACGCAGCCCGTGCTTGGCGAGCAAGCGGTAGAGCGTCATCCGGCCCACCCCCAACTGGCGTGCGGCCCGCGAGACGTTGTTGTCGCACTGGCCAAGCGCCTTGATGAGCAATTCCCGTTCGGCATTCGATCGCGCCTCGGCAAGCGTCGGTGGCTTCTCGGCCTGGGCCGGCACCGCGGCCAGTCCAAGATCCTCCGGACGAATCAGGCGTCCTTCCGCCATCGTGACCGCACGCCGCACACGATTGACCAGCTCGCGGACGTTGCCGGGCCAGCTGTAGGCGTGCATCGCCTGCCACGCGGCCTGGGTAAAGCCGCGCAAACGGGGGTTCTGACGACGAAACTGATCGAAGTAAAAACGTCCCAGCTCTTTCAGGTCCGTGCCCCGCTCACGCAGAGGAGGCACATCGAGCTGGATCACATTCAGGCGGTAATAGAGGTCCTGCCGAAACCGACCGGTTTCGACGGCCTTGTCGAGCGCAACGTGGGTCGCCGCGAGGACGCGTACATCCACCTTGATGGACTGTAGTCCACCGAGCCTGACCAGCGTCCCTTCCTGCAGAAAGCGGAGCAGATTGACTTGAAGATCCAGGCTGAGGTCGCCGATCTCGTCCAGCAGCAAGGTACCGCCATGCGCCAGCTCGAACTGCCCGATCTTGCGACGTCCTGCTCCGGTAAAGGCACCTGCCTCGTGCCCAAACAGCTCCGACTGGATCAGTTGTGCCGGCAAGGCGCCACAATTAACCGCGACGAACGGCCCGTTAGCCCGCCGCGAGTGCCGGTGTACCGCCAGCGCGGCCAGCTCCTTCCCGGTCCCGCTCTCTCCCTGAAACAGCACTGGCGCCTCGGAGCCGGCCACCCGTTCAATCTGACGGGCTAACGCCTGCATGGCAGGGCTGTGCCCGATAATAGGGATCGCATCTCCCGGCTCTGCATCCCGAGTCGGGCGCACAGGCCGTGCCTCCAGAGCCGCCATACCGCAGGCCCGCCCAAGGGTGATCTCAAGGCGCGCCTGGTCCAGTGGCAGAGTATGGAAGTCGTAACAGGACTCGCGGATCAGCTCGCGAACGTCATCGTGCAACAGTAAATCCGGGTGCACCAGCGCAATCCACTTCACGTGCTGGTGCGTGTGAACAAGCTCGGTGGCCCAGGGCGGTACCGGGCTCCCCAGGTCCAGGAGCCCAACCCGGATCTTGTCCAGCACCTCGCCGGAAGACCCGGCCGGGCGCGGCACATGGGTCAGCTTCCAGGCATCCGAAAGGCCCGCGAGCGAGTCGCATGCACATCCCCCCGCGTCCATCCACGCCACTTCGCGCACCATGGAGGTCGCGCAGGCGCGCTGCAGCGCATAACGCGATCCGTCGGCATCCCCCCGGGGCAGGAAACCCCCACCATCCACCGACCGCAAAAAGGAACCGTTCAACCTTCGCGATCCGGCCATGCTCGTCCCTATTGTTCCAAACCCCGGCCAATATGCCGATGGACTCCCCCTGAGACAGGGCCGGGGCATTCAACAGCGTCTACGCCGAATATAGGGCAAAAGAACGATCAGAACGGGAAAACGCAGGAGGGAAATTCACCACCCAAAAGAATTAAGATTGAATTTAATATTCGGCATTAATATTCCCAAAAACAAAAACGCAGAAACAAAAACAGGCCGCTACAAGGCGGCCTGTTTTTGTGATCAATTTAAAACTTGTCAATGCCTACACAGCACTCACAATGGGTCAATCACACAACGGGTTTACATCCTGCCGACGCCGATCACCACAGCCAGGTCTCTGGCTGCTCAATGGCCCGGTCTTCGTTGTTTGCCAGCAGCCCCTTGATACAGCGCACCAATAGCCAGATGATCATGAACAGCAACACCAGGAACCCAATGCCGACTGGGGTCAGGATCGCACCCACGACTACACCCAGCAGTCCAATCCAGAACGTACGAATCTGGTATGTGAAATGAGTATCGCTGACAGCGTCTCCATCGTGACGCTTGATGTAAGCAATAATCACTCCCGCGATCGCGGTCAGGGCGGTGAGAAAACTGACCAGGTACAGCACGTACACCACAGTCACCATGGTGCGCTCCTTGCGCGGACCCGGCACCGGACGGCTCACTTCGCTTGGTTCGACTTCCGGTCTTGTTCCCTCGGTCACCTTGCACCTCCCGTTGGCATGGTCAGGCTCATCACAGGCCTCTTGGGCGAGACTAGCACTTTTGATACTGCCCCAGCAGACTCGTGCGTCTACATTGGGCCCGCCCAGACGATCAGCACGATCCCCAGCAGCGCAAACACAAAGCCCGTCAACTGCACGCGTGACATGCGCTCGGCCTGAAACAGGCGGGCCATCAGTGCGGTCGGCGCGGGTGATAGTGCCCCGGCCACTGCAATAATCGACAACAGCCCCATGCGCACGGCCACCACGAAGGCCAGTGTAGCGGCGGCCTGAAACAGCCCCGCCAGCGCCAGCAGAACAAAGGTGGAGCGGCTCATACCGCGTTCGGGCCGCAGGACCAGCATGACCAGGGCCAGCGTAAAGGCCCCGACCGCCGAGGTCGCAACCACGGGCCACAAAGGCGACCCGGTCTGGGCCTGATCGAGAAACACGAACACCAGTCCGAAACAGACCCCCGCGATCACGGCGTTGAGCAGACCCTTGACCGGATGCGCACCCCGGGCCAGCGCCAGCAGACCACGCACCGGTTGATCCAGACGCCGCGGGCTGGCCTTGCGCGCCCCACCCGAGATCATGCCAATCGCGACCACAATCGCGGCAATCCCGACCAGGGCCAGCACCCCGGGCCGCTCGCCGAGCGCCAGCCCGACTCCCAACGGGACCAGCGCGGAGATCACACCGGTAATCGCCGCCACCAGGCCCATGGAGCCCTCTGCCAGCCCGCGGTAGTAGGCGAGGAGGCCGAGCGCCAGCGCCAGTCCGGAGGCACCGCCCCAGAACAGTGCCTGAGGGCCCGGAAAGCCGGCAAGCGGAACGGCAATGAGCAGCAGTACGCCGGTGGCCAGGAGCTGCGAGTAACAGGCCACGACCAGCGCCGGAATACGGCGCGAGGCCAGACCACCAAGAAAATCGCCCGCGCCAAACCCAAGCGCCGTCAGAAGCCCGAGAAAAAACGCCATCAGCGATACCGCCGTCGCGAACGCGGGGTTCGCTGGCGGCGGGCCTTATTCACCTGCCTTTTCGAGCAGCTCCTTCAGACGGCCTTCGTTCGCCGCGGTGTGGATGCCGGTGACGGTGCCCTCGCCGTCGAGCAGGATGACGGTGACCTCTTCCGGAGTATGCGGCATAAAGCCCGCGTCCTCTTCCGAGCGAGTAATCGCGGTGGGGTACTCGCGTGCCTGCATGCGAGGCAGGACGACGTTTTCCATCACATGCGGCGGCATCTGATGAATATCGGCGATATAGATCACCCCGATTTCATTGCGTTGTTCTTCTGTCATTTCACCCAGAACGGCATTGGCGATATCCGCCGGGGCCATCTCCACCGTCTTGAGGATGACGCGCGCCGCGCCCGGGATCTGTAGCGGGTTCCCGTGTTGATCGTTCAGTGTGCGCTCGGGGAAGGTCTCGCCCTCGACGACGTCATCGGCCGAGGCCTCGACGCCACCCTCGCAGCCCGCCAGCAGCAGGGTCGAGGTGGCAAACAGGGCGGCAAGCAAAAGTGCGGGCAATCGTGTCATGGGGATTCCTCCAGGGCTGTGAATCAATGCGCGCCGCGAACAACCGGACGTACGCGGCAAACGCCGCCGATGGTAACGCATCCATTGCGCCAGTAGACTGCAGGGGAAACACTGGTCCATGTACACGCTCGCGCTCGAGTCGCTTTTGCGTGCGAACAAGGCGCGGCGACTGCCGTGCAGTCATTCTGCACAAAGGAGCCGCAACGCCGTGCGCGCGCCCGTTTTTGATGACAACGGGCGGCCGAGCCCCTGCATTGAATGGTTTGTGGGGTTGGTACCCCAGGTTCCCCGATCCTGCGTTGCGCCGCTTGCGGGTAGAACCACTACCCGCTGCGCGACACGCCTTGTCTCGGAAAACCTGGGGTACCAACGCGAGCGTGTACATGGACCAGTGTTTCCCTACGCGAATTTCCAAGGGCCCGCCGATGGTTCAGCCACTGATCAAACTGCTGCGGCCGCACCAGTACATCAAGAACGGGTTTGTCCTGCTGGGCGTCGTGTTCGCCCACGAGTGGGAACCGGCGATGCTGCTGGCCGCCGGGGTCGCCTTTGTCGCGTTTTGTGCAATGGCGAGTGCCGTTTATGTACTGAACGACATCGTCGACGTCGAGGCCGACCGCCAGCATCCGGTCAAGCGCCACCGGCCCATTGCCAGCGGGGCCATTCCGGCCAGTACCGCCTGGGCGATCTTTGCAACGCTGGTGGTGGTCGCGCTCGTACTGGCGGCGTTGGTCAGCACCGGCGTGACCGCACTCGTGCTTGCCTACCTGGTGCTGAACGTCGCCTACTCCTGGTGGCTGAAGCATGTCGTCATCCTGGATGTGTTCAGCATCTCGGCGGGCTTCATGCTGCGCATCCTGGCCGGCACGCTCGGCCTCGGGATCGAACCCTCGCAGTGGCTGCTGCTGTGCGGCCTGATGCTCACGCTGTTTCTTGGCTTCGCCAAGCGCCGTGCGGAACTGGCGGATACCGCGATCGAGCGGTCCCCCGAGCGCGAGGGCCCGCGCCGTGTACTCAATGACTACAGCGTGGGCCTGGTGGACCAGTTCATCGCGATCAGCGCAGCCTGCACGGTCCTGGCGTACGGGCTTTATACGGTCAGTGCACAGACGATCGACCTGCACGGCACCGACGGGCTGATCTACACCCTGCCGCTCGTAATCTACGGCATCTTCCGCTACCTGTTCCTGCTGCACGCCCGAGGCGGGGGCAACGACACCTCGCGCGACCTGGTCACCGACCCGCACCTGCTCGCGACGGTCGCTGTCTGGCTGGGCGTCACCATCGTCGTACTCGCATGAGCGCAGTGCTGCTGTCCGGCTGGCGCATGCGGGCCGTGATGCTCTCCGTAATCGCGGCGGTCGTGCTGTATCTCGGAGTTGCGCTGTGGGCGGGGGCCACCGAGGTCTGGCATGCCCTCACCCTCGTGGGGATCGGCGGCCTGCTGCTGGCACTGTCGCTCTCATTGGTGAACTATTCGCTGCGTTTCACGCGCTGGCAGCTCTACCTGCGCCGCCTGGGTCACCACGTGCCCCTGCGCGGGAGCGCGCACATCTACCTGGCGGGGTTCGCCCTGACCACCACCCCCGGAAAGACGGGCGAGGCGCTGCGCGGGGTGCTCCTGAAGCGACGCCATGTTCCCTATCCCGACAGCTTCGCGGCCTTTGTCAGCGAGCGTCTGTCGGATCTGATCGCGGTCGTGCTGCTGTCGATGCTGGGCTTCACCCTGGTGGTCAAGGGTGGCTGGCTGATCCTCGCCGGGGCCAGCGCGGTGGCGCTCGCGCTGGTCATCCTGTCGTGGCGCCGACCACTTGCGCGGCTGCAGGCGTGGACGGACCGACCCGGCCAGCGTCTGTGGCGGACCATTCATCACCTGGCGACCGTCCTCCTGCAGGCCCGCCGCTGCCATCGTCCGGCCCTGCTGGCCGGGACGACCCTGCTGAGCGTGGTCGCCTGGAGCGCAGAGGCGCTCGCCTTCTGGTGGATCCTCAACGCGATGGGCTTCGAGGCCAGCTTTGCCTTCGCCGCATTCGTGTTCGCGCTGGCGATGCTGGCCGGCGCGCTGAGCTTCCTGCCCGGCGGGCTCGGCGGGACCGAGGCCGTGATGGTCGGCCTGTTGCTGCTGCACGACATGCCCGCAGCCGATGCGGTTGCCGCGACCATGCTGATCCGCTTCACGACCCTGTGGTTTGCGGTCATCCTGGGCCTGATTGCACTGGGCACCAACCCCGAGGCCCGCGGCCGCGAACAACCGGAGGCTACGGCATGACCACGAGCTGGAACCGCATCCCGCGTGTCGCGCACGCCGCCGAGGTCTCCCTGACCCGGCGCGGCCAGCCCCTGCCCGAGGCTGCGCACCCGCTGCTGGCCCACGCCCTCGGCCGTAGCTACGGCGACGTCTGCCTGAATCCCGGCGGGACCCTGCTGCATACCCGAGACCTCGACCGCTTCATCACCTTCGACACGGACACCGGCCGCATTACCGCCGAGGCCGGTCTGACCCTCGACGACTTGCTGCGCTTCGCGGTCACGCGCGGCTGGTTCGTGCCGGTGGTACCCGGCACACGCTTTGTCACACTCGGAGGCGCCGTGGCCAACGACGTGCACGGCAAAAATCACCACCATGCCGGCAGCTTTGGCGAGCATGTCCGCGCCCTGACCCTGCGCCGCTCCAACGGCGAATGCCTCGAAGTGACCCCCGACGGCACTCCAGACTGGTTCGCCGCGACCGTCGGCGGGCTCGGGCTGACCGGCCTGATCGAGACGGTCACGCTGCAACTCATTCCCGTGCGCACCCCCTGGATGCGCGCCTGGTCGCAGCGCTTCGACAGCCTGGACGAGTTCTGGGAACTGGACGCCCGGGCCGAGCGCGAATGGCCCTACACCGTCGCCTGGATCGACTGCCTGAACCCGGGCCCGCGCGGCGAGGTCGGGCGCGGCATCTACAGCGGGGCACGCCATGCGACCACCGCACCGGCACGCAGCCGATACCGGGAGCCCCGCCGCGCCATCCCGCTGGACCCGCCAGTGTCACTGGTCAACCGCGTGACCCTGCGGCTGTTCAACCAGCTCTATTTCCGCCAGTCCGTACACCCGACCGCCCGCGCCGTCCATCACCTGCCCTGGCTCTTCCCGCTGGACGCGATCCGCCACTGGAACCGCATCTACGGGTACAAGGGCTTTTACCAGTACCAGTGCGTACTGCCTCCGCATGCGCAGAAGGACGGCATGCAGGCGCTGCTCGATACCGTGGCCGCCAGCGGCCAGGGTTCGTTCCTCGCCGTGCTCAAGCGCTTCGGGGATCGCGCGGGACCGGGGATGCTGTCATTCCCCCGACCCGGCGCGACCCTGGCGCTGGATTTCCCCGATCGCGGCAACGACACCGAGCACCTGTTCCGGCGCCTGGACCGCATCGTGCAGGAAGCCGGCGGCGCGCTGTATCCGGCCAAGGATGCGCGCATGTCACCCGAGCTGTTCCGCAGCGGCTTTCCCCGCTGGGAGGAGTTCGCTAGCTTTGTCGACCCCGAATTCTCCTCCGGCTTCTGGCGCAGGGTAACCAAATGAACCGTTTGCAATCCGTCGTGATCCTCGGCGCCACCTCGGCAATCGCCACCGCCGTCGCGCGCGAACTCGCCGAGCACGGCGCCCGACTGTTCCTGGTCGCGCGCGACGGCGAGCGGCTGGAGCCCCTGCTGCAGGATCTGCGCGTACGCGGCGACGATGCCTCCGCCATGCGCATCCTCGGCACGACGGCCGACCTGGCGGACGTCGACGCCCATGCGGACGTATGGGCACAGGCCCAGGAGGCGCTGGGAGACAACATCGATGCGGTGCTGCTGGCCTGGGGCGCGCTGCCGGATCAGGAGGCCTGCAACGTGTCGGTCGCGACCACGCTGGAGGCGATCCACGTGAACGGTACCAGCGCCATCGCCTTCCTGGCCCATATAGCGCCCGACTTCGAACAGCGCGGCCGTGGCGTGATCGCCGCCATCGGGTCGGTCGCCGGCGACCGCGGGCGCCAGAGCAACTACGTCTACGGCACTGCCAAGGGCATGCTGGCCACCTATCTCCAGGGGCTGCGCAACCGGCTGTTCTTCAGCGGCGTGGATGTGGTCACGATCAAGCCGGGTTTCGTGCGCACCCCGATGACCGAGGGCTTCAACCGCGCCGGCGCGCTGTGGGCGGAGCCCGAGACGGTCGCGCGCGGGATCGTCAAGGCCATGCGCCGCGGCCGCGATGTCGCCTACCTGCCCTGGATCTGGTGGGGCATCATGACCGTGATCCGCCTGATCCCCGAGTACCTGTTCAAACGCCTGAAGCTGTAATGACGGCTCCGCAACGCATCGTGCTGTTCGACTTCGACGGGACCCTGACCCGACGCGACACCCTGTTCCCGTTCCTGCGCTTCACGCTGGGTACGCCGCGCTTTCTCGCGTCCCTGCCCGGGTGCCTGCCGACACTGGCGGGCTTCGCGCGCGGGCGCATCGCCAACCAGGTCGCCAAGGAGGCCGTGCTCCAGCGGACGATCGGCGGCGCATCCCTGGACGATCTGCAGGCCCGGGGCCGTGCCTTCGCCGATCGCGGGCTGGACCGCTTGCTGCGACCCGTCGGCATGGAACGCCTCAACCATCACCAGGCGGCCGGCGACACCTGCGTGCTGGTCTCGGCCTCGCTGGATCTGTGGCTGCGCCCCTGGGCCGAGCGCCATGGCCTGGCCGACGTGATCTGCTCGCGCCTGGCGGTCGACGATCACGGCCGCGTCAGCGGGCACCTCGACGGCACCAACTGCCAGGGCGCGGCCAAACCCGCCGCGATCGCCAGCTGGCTGGGGCGCTTCGACCCGGATACCCCTGTGGATCTCTACGCCGCCTACGGCGACACCGCGGGGGACGAGCCGATGCTACAGATGGTCACCACGGGTTATCGGCTGCGTGGCGGCCGGTTCGAGCCGGTCCAGACGGGCACGTCGTCGGCATGAGTGCAGATCGGCTGCCTCCCGGCGCGCCCTGGCTCGCGCGCCACTACGGTGCGGTGCTGCTGACCGCCCTGGCTGCGAAGATCCTGATCGCCTGGACCCTGCCGATCACGGGCGACGAGGCCTACTTCCTGATCTGGGGGCAGAACCCCGATCTCGGCTACTACGACCACCCCCCGATGGTGGGCTGGTGGCTGACCGTGGTGCTGGCAATCTCGGACCACCCGCTCGCGATCCGGGCGCTGGGGATCGCCGTATCCATGGCCCCCGCCCTGCTGATCCTTGCGCTGTGGCATCGCCAGGACCCGGTTCGGGCGCGGCTGGTCTCGCTGATCGCCCTGTTCGTGCCGCTGCTGTTCATCGCGGTACTGACCGCCACGGACACCCCGCTGCTCCTGTTCGGCCTGCTGGCCACCGGTCTGACCTGGCAAGCGCTGCGCACCGGGCGTCCCGGCTGGTTCCTGCTGGCCGGATTCGCTCTGGGCCTGGCCTTCCTGTCGAAGTACTTCGCGGTGCTGCTCGGGATTGCGCTAGGGCTGCATATCCTGCTGTTCGCGCCGCGCCACTGGCGCGGACTGCTGCTGATCATCCTCGGCGTCGTGCCGGCGGTGGCCCTGAACCTGTACTGGAACTGGGACAACTGCTGGTACAACGTGATGTTCAACATCGTGAACCGGCATGGCGGCGACGGGATCGATTCCGCCAACGTGCTCGCCTACGCGGCGATGCTGGTCTATGTGTTCACCCCCTGGCTGCTGTGGTTCATCGCCCGCGAGTTCCGCGCGCTGGGGCCCGGCATCCGCGAACATCACTTCGGGGTCTTCCTGAGCGCCGGGCTGATCCCGCTCGCGGTGTTCGCCCTGCTGGCGCCGTTCAAGAGCATCGGCCTGCACTGGTTGGCGGTGTTCGTGCCCTTCCTGCTGCTGCCCGCCCTGTTCCTGAGCACCCGCTCGCTGAACATCAGCGCCTGGCTCTCGGCCATCCTGGCCGGCGTGCACGCGGCCGTACTCTTGACCATCGCACTGATGCCCGTGGAATGGCTCGAGGGCCACGACCGCTACGGCGATGCGGTCTACTACCTCGCCCCGGAATCCGTGGCCGAGGCCGTGAACGAATATGACCCGGACTGGCACGTGTTCACGCGCAGCTATTCACGCTCCGCGGTCCTCGCCTACTACGCGGGACGCGAGGTCGGGGTATTCGGCTCCGGCTCGCACTATGGCCGCCAGGATGACCTGCTGACCGACTTCCGCGCCCTCGACGGCGAGAATCTGCTGTACGTCGCGACCCGCGGCAAGGTCGACCGGGGCGATCTGGAACCCTTCTTCGACGAGGTCGTGATCCGCCGCCAGTCCATCCGCGGGATCGACTGGGAGATCGCCGAGGGTCGGGGCTTTCGGTATGAGGCCTACCACGAACAGGTGCTGCAGGAGATCCTGGACGACTACTACACCATCCCCACCTGGCTGCCCGAAGGCCGCTGCGACTTCACCGATCGATATAGCCGGTGACCCACCGAACGCCTGTTCGGTATTACGGTCACACAGGCACGCCGATGCGCTTGAACCCGCCGCCATGCGCGTTCAAGCTGACGCGTTTGCCAATGCAATGACGGAGATCCTTACATGAAGCCTTACCTGGCATTCGCTGGTGCGCTGCTACTGGCCATCCCGGGCCTGACCCTGGCCCAGGCCCAGACCGACCCGCAGATGGAAGAGCAGATGCAACAGCAGGAGCCGGAGACCACGACCTATCAGGACTGGGAGGTCGCCTGTATCGAGACTCAGGGTGGCGAACGCTGCCGCATGCAGCAGACGTTGCAGATCCAGGACGAGCAGGCGCAGGGCGCCTACCTGCAGGCTTCACTGTTTCGCGATGGTGACAGCTATATCATCGAGATCCTGCTCCCGCTGGGAGTGGACCTGCGCCCCGGTATCCTGATGCAGGTCAACGACGATGGCGAGGAGGTCGAGGCCCCGTATATCGCATGTGTGGAACAGGGTTGCGTGGCGGGCCATGAGCTCTCCGACAGCCAGTTCAACGCGATGCGTGGCGGTCGCGCGCTGACGGTCGGCTTCTGGCCTCTGCATGGCGAACAGCCGCTGGCCTTCGACGTCTCGCTGATGGGCTTCACCGACGCCAGCGAGCGCCTCTGAGGCTGCCCTTGGCTGCGCCTCGCGGGCCGGTACAATGACCCGTGTGGCAAAGCACAGGGACGCAACGAGCCGAGGCGGCCTGAACCGGGCTCGGGCACGCTGGCGGCGGGCAGCCTGGACTGTCCTGGCCGCCGCTGTCCTGTGGTGGATACTGGCCGGTCTCGATTCTCTGCTGGAACCACTGGCCCTGCTAGCGGTTGTGCTGGCGGGCGCCGCCAGCCTGGTCCTGCCCACCGGCCGACCCCTCGCCATTCGCCCCCGTGCCATTCCGGGTCTGACCGCCTATTTCGTGCGTGCCTCATTCCTCGGCGGCATCGATATTGCCCGCCGTGCGCTGGATCCAAGGCTGCCCATCGCCCCCGATTTCATCGAATATCGGGCGGACCTGCCGCACGGGCCGCCCCTGACACTGTTCATGGCGGTGCTCAGTCTGCTACCCGGGACGCTCAGCGTGCGCCTTGAGGGTCGCCTGTTGACGGTGCATGTACTCGATCGTCACAGCGACCCCGAGAGCGCCCTGCGGGACCTGGAGAAACGGATCCACGCCGCATTCGAAGACCCGCGGCAGGAATCGGGGGGGGACCAGTGATCACCTTCTATCTGATGGCCGCGCTCTTTCTCCTGGCGACGATTCTGCTTGGCCTGATCCGCGTGCTTCGTGGCCCCGGCTCGGGTGACCGCATGCTCGCCGCACAATTGTTCGGAACGACCGGTGTGACCATCCTGTTGCTGCTTTCGATGACGCTGGAGACCCCGGCGCTGGTCGACGTTGCCCTGGTATTTGCGCTACTGGCTGTCGTCGCCGCCGTCGCATTCGTCCGTCAGCATGGCCTGCCGGAGCCCTCGGGCACGCCTGTACACCAGCGCAAGAACGACCAGAAAACGGAGTCAGACGATGATCGCTAACACCCTGACCGTGATCCTGATCCTCGCGGGGCTGGTGTTCTTTGCCGCCGGCACGGCCGGGCTTCTGCGATTCCCCGATGTCTATTCGCGTCTGCACGCCCTGACCAAGGCGGACAACGTCGGGCTGGGTCTGGTCATCCTCGGCCTGATGCTGCAGGCCGCTGGGCCAGCGGACATCCTCAAGCTGCTTCTGATCTGGGTGCTGGTCCTGGCGGCCGGCACCACGGCTGCGCACATGGTGGCGCAACGCACCTGGACCCACGGGGAATTCGAGTCCGATCGATGAGCAACCTGCTCCTGGTCATCTTCGACCTGGTCCTGCTGGCCGGGCTCCTGGGGGTGGCCTGGCGCTGCCTGGCGAGCACCGACCTGTTTCGCGCGGTGGTGCTCTTCATCACCTTCGGGCTATTGCTGGCGCTGGCCTGGGTGCGTCTGGAGGCCCCCGACATCGCACTGGCCGAGGCCGCGATCGGCGCCGGGATCACCGGTGCCCTCTTGTTGGTCACGCTGGAGCGGCTGCGCAGCATCGCGGTCGAGCGCCGCCGCGGGCGGCCCGACCAGCCACCCGACCCCGCCGGCGCCGACGCCCTGCTGCACGCCCTGCATGATCCGCCGCCGCCACGACGGACCTTTGTCCCGGCGCTGAGCTTTGCCCTGGTGGTGGGCGGGCTCATGGTCACCGCCCTGTGGCACCAGCCGGACGCCGTCGGCCTGGAGCCGGTGGTCGACGAACACATGGGCGTCTCGGGCGTGGATCACCCGATCACCGCCGTGTTGCTGAATTTCCGCGCCTACGACACCTTCCTGGAGCTGGCGATCGTGCTGATTGCACTGCTCGGGGCCTGGTCGCTGGGACGCTACGACCGCCTGCCGGCCCGCCCAGCGCCGGGCCCGATCCTCCCCGGCACCCTCCGCCTTCTGGTGCCGGTCGCGATCGTTACGGGCGTGTACATCCTCTGGGCGGGCAGCCATGCCCCGGGCGGAGCGTTTCAGGCGGGGGCGATCCTGGGTGCCGCCGGCATCCTGCTCGTGCTGGCACGGCCGCGCGACCTGCCGATGGCACCGAGTACACCGCTGCGGCTGGGCCTGACCGCAGGGGTGGGCCTGTTCCTGGCGATCGGCATCGTGGGCCTGTTTATCGGCCCGGGTCTGCTCGGCTATCCGCCGGAATGGGCCTATCCGCTGATTATCGTGATCGAGATCGCGGCCACGCTGTCGATCGCGCTCACCCTGGTGGCGCTGTTCATCGCCGGCCGGCCCGCCGGAGACGATCACTGATGGCCGGGGACGCACGCTGATGGAATGGCTCGCCCAGCAGCTGGCCCCAGGCCTGATCTATCCGACGGCGGGCGCACTCCTGTTTGCCCTGGGCCTGTACGGGCTGATCCGCCGCCACCACCTGGTGCTGCGCATCCTGGCGCTGAACATCATGGGTTCCGGGGTGTTCATGGTGCTGCTGGGCATTGCGGCCCGGGGCGAGGGGGCGCCGGACCCGGTCGCGCAGGCCCTCACGCTGACCGGCATTGTGGTCGCGGTCAGCGCGACGGCGTTCGCGCTGGCGCTGGTCGTACGCCTTGCGCGCATCACGGGGCAGGCGATGATGCTGCCGGGTCCGCCGGACGATGAAGCACCGGTGGATGACATCTCGCGCGAGGAGCATGCCCCCTCCGCAGAGTACGAGAGGGAGCATCGCGAATGAGCGAGGCACCCGCCGAGATGCTCCCGCTGGCGATCAGCGGCTTGGTGGCCCTGTCGCTGACGCTTGCGATCCTGGCCACGGTCTGGCCGCGCCAGGCGCACCGGATTGGGGGTTATGGCGCGGTACTGATGGCGGCAGCCGTAGTGGCGCTGAGTGCCCTGTTCGTGGCTGCGGGACCCGAACCGGAGTCCGCGGCCACGCGCGTCGCCCTGGGCGGCTGGGAGGCACCCCTCGGCGTGATGCTGCATCTGGATGGGCTGTCGATGACCCTGCTGGTCCTGACCGGCGTGGTCGGACTGGCGACCAGCCTGTACAGCCTCGGCTACGTGCACGACCCGATCGAACGCCGCCAGTTCTGGCCCCTCTGGCTGTGGCTGTGGGCCGGGTTGAACATGCTGTTGCTGTCCGGCGATGCCTTCAACCTGTACATCTCGCTGGAGGTGGTGTCGCTGTCGGCGGTGGCGCTGGTGGCATTCACCGGTACCGCGGCCGCCGTCTCCGGGGCGATGCGCTATCTGCTGGTCAATATTCTCGGCTCGCTCAGTTTCCTGATGGGGGTCGTGCTCCTGTTCGGAGAACACGGTGTGCTGGATCTGGTGTTGCTAGAGGCGCGCACCGAGATCGGCCCCACCGAGCGCATGGCCGCGGTACTGATGACCGCCGGGCTGATGCTGAAGGCAGCGCTGTTCCCGCTGCATGTCTGGCTCGCCCCCGCACACGGCTCCGCCCCGGCGCCCGTCAGCGCCGTGCTCTCCGGTCTGGTGGTCACCGGCTCGTTCTACCTGATCCTGCGTCTGTGGATGGGACCCTTTGCCCCGCTGGCCACGCCGGCGTTCGGTATCCTGGTGGGCCTGCTCGGCGTAGCCGCGCTGGTCTGGGGCTCGGCCCAAGCCCTGCGGTCCGGGCGCCTGAAATCCATCGTTGCGTATTCGACCGTGGCCCAGTTCGGCTATCTCCTAATCGCGTTCCCGCTGATGCTGATCGAATCGGAGGCGTGGAAAGTCGTGGTGTTCTTCGCCATCGTCCATGCCCTGGCCAAAGCCTCGGTCTTCCTCGCCGCCGGCACACTGCAACACGCGGCCGGGCATGACCGCGTCGCCGAGATGGGCGGGGTCCTGCGCGCCCGCGGGCGGACGGTATTTGCGCTCGGACTGGCCGGGGTCAGCCTGATGGGACTGCCCTTCACCGGCGGCTTCATCGCCAAGTACCTGTTGCTGGAGGCGGGTCTGTCCACGATCCTGGCAGGCAGCCTGATCGGCGTGCTGTGGGTGATCGCGATTGCTGGAGGCGGGTTGCTCGCCGCCGGCTACGTGCTGCGCATGGTAGCCCCAGCCTTTCACCGCGGGGCCCGTGACGCCGGCGAGGCGGTCTCGCCGTGGATGGACTGGGTACCGCTGGGACTGGCCGTGGTCGCGGCCGCCGCCGGGTTCGCCGGCACCCTGACGCTGCACACGCTGACGCTGACGCCGGGGGCGCCATGAGCGACGGCGGCTGGCTGCTCCTCGCCATTCTTTTGAGTTCGCTGGGCCCAGGCCTGGCGATCTTCTTCCTGCCCGAACGGCGCTATGGCCTGCGGACCCTCCTGAACCTCGGCGGGGCCGGGACCAAGCTGGTACTGGTCGGCTGGCTTCTCCTGAGCGTCCTGCGCGGCGATGAATATCAGCTCAGCATCCCGCTGCTGCCAGGGATCGACTTCGTGCTCGCAGCGGACGCTCTGTCGCTGTTGTTCGCCACCCTCTCGGCGGTGCTGTGGTTCGTCACCACCGTGTACGCCATCGGCTATCTGGAAGGTTCACCACGCAGGAGCCGCTTTTTCGGGTTCTTCTCCCTTTGCGTCAGCGCCACGGTCGGGATCGCGCTGTCGGGCAACCTGATCACGCTGCTGATCTTCTACGAGCTGCTGACGCTGGCTACATGGCCACTGGTGGTACACCGCGGCACGCCCGCCGCCCTGCGTGCCGGACGGCTGTATCTTGGCTACACGCTGACCAGCGGGCTGGTGCTGTTCACCGCGATCGTCTGGCTGACCCTGCTGGCCGGGGCCGAGCCGTTCGTGCCGGGTGGCTACCTGGGCGAGCTTGCGACCACGCACGAGACCACGCTCAAGGTCCTGTTCGTTATGCTGATGATCGGATTCGGGGTCAAGGCCGCATTGGTGCCTCTGCACTCCTGGCTGCCGATCGCGATGGTCGCACCCGCCCCCGTCAGTGCATTGCTGCACGCGGTCGCGGTGGTCAAGGCCGGGGCCTTCGGGATCGTGCGGGTGGTGAACGACGTCTACGGCGCCGAGGTCGCGATGGAACTCGGACTCGCCGCGGGGCTGGTGGTGATCGCCGCGATCACCATCCTGTACGGCTCGATCCAGGCCCTGCGCACGGACGACCTGAAGCAGCGGCTGGCCTTTTCCACCGTCAGCCAGGTCTCGTACATCGTGCTGGGTGTTGCGCTGGCCGGGCCGCTGGGGGTCATCGGCGGGCTGGTGCATCTGGTGCATCAGGGGATCACCAAGATCACGCTGTTCTTCTGCGCCGGCAACTTCGCCGAGACTCTTGGCATCCACAAGATCAGCGAACTGGACGGCGTGGGCCGGCGCATGCCGCTGACCATGCTGGCCTTTACCCTGGGCGCCCTGGGCATGATCGGCCTCCCGCCGCTCGCCGGCTTCGTCACCAAGTGGCATCTGGGCCTGGGCGCGCTGGAAGCCCAGTTCCACTGGGTACTGGTCGTGCTGATCGCCAGCAGCCTGCTCAATGCCGCGTACTTCCTGCCGCCGGTGATCCGCGGCTGGCTGGGCGAGCGGCGCACGCCCTGGCACGAGCATCTGGTCGAACATAGCGGCCCCACACGCTTCGAAACCCACTGGATGCTGCTCGTCCCGACGTTGTTCGTCGCAGCGCTGAGCCTGCTCGGTGGTCTGCTGGCGGGGATGAGCCTGAGCCCGCTCGACTGGGTGACCCTGATCGTGGAACGCGACTATTCGATCCCGGGGTTCGCACCATGAACGCCCTGGTCTGGCTCGCGATCCCCCTCATCCCGCTGCTGCTGGCGGTGCTGATCGGCCTGCGGCCGCACCGGACCCGCTTCAACCGGTGGGTCCCGTGGGCGGCATTGCCAGGCCTTGCGGGGGCGGCCTTCGGGGGCGATGTCGAGCCTGCCGCCCTGGACGGTCTGATGCTGAACACCCTGCTGGGGCTGGACCCGCTGGGACAGGCCTTTCTGGCACTGACCTCGGGGCTCTGGCTGGCCGCCGGCCTGTTCGCCCTGAGCGACCGCCAGGATGATCCGCTGCGTCATCGCTTCTACGTGTTCTGGCTGCTGGCGCTGTCCGGGAACCTGGGCCTGATCCTCGCACAGGACGCCCTGAGCTTTTACCTGTTTTTCTCCCTGATGAGCCTGGCGGCCTATGGTCTGGTGGTGCACTCCAATACAGGGGAAGCCTGGCGTGCCGGACACATCTATCTGATTCTGGCAGTCGTCGGCGAAATCCTGTTGTTTGCCGGCTTCGTAATGGCGATCCACCAGACAGGTGGGGATACGCGGTTGACCGCAATCGCCGAGGCACGCCCCGAGGGCTGGGGCCTTGCGCTGCTGGTGCTCGGTTTCGGCATCAAGGCCGGCATGCTTCCACTGCATTTCTGGCTCCCACTGGCCCACCCGGCCGCACCGGTCGCGGCCAGCGCCGTACTGTCGGGGGCGATGATCAAGGCCGGCGTGCTGGGCTGGCTGCGCGTGTTGCCACTAGACGAGACCGGCCATGTGCTGCTCGGCGAGACCCTCGTGCTACTGGGTCTGGCGGCCGCCTTCCTCGCCGCGCTCGCCGGTGTTCTGCAGTCGCGTCCCAAGACTATCCTCGCCTACTCCAGCATCAGCCAGATGGGGCTGATAACGGCCGGGGTCGGACTGGCACTCGTCCTGCCCGACCTGCGGCCCTGGCTGCTGATGGCCGTTACGCTCTACGCCGTGCATCACGGCTTTGCCAAGGGTGCGTTGTTCCTGGCCGCCGGGATGACCGCACAGCGCCCTGCGGGTGGTGCAGGCCGTCTGGCCTTTTTCCTGTTCGCGGCGCTGCCGGCGCTCGCCCTGGCCGGGATGCCAATGACCAGCGGGGCGCTGGCCAAAAACACCCTGAAAGACCCGCTGTACGGCGCCGACCTGGCCGGCTGGATGGCCTACACGGAATTCGCGCTGACGCTCGCGGCTGCTGGCACAACGCTTCTGATGCTGCGCTTTCTCTGGTGCTGGCACCAAGCACAGCAGGACATACAGGCGCCCCCGCGAGCGGACTCCCGCCGCTGGTGGGCCTGGGGCGGCCTGGCGGGCATGTCGCTGGTGTTTCCCCTGCTGGGGATCGCGGTTGCACCGCCGGAGCAGGTGCCGGCCTGGGTTGTGCTGACGGGGCTGAGCCTGGTCTGGCCGATTGGCCTGGGCCTGGTACTGGGTCTGCTGGCCTGGCGATGGCTGCCAGATCGCAATCGCCCATGGCTCCAGGAAGGCGATCTGGTCGTGCCACTGGAGTGGCTCGCGCACGCCAGCCAGCGCCTGTGGCACAGCCGCCCTGCACTGATCGGCATCGGGCGCCACCCGGCGCGCCTGCGCTGGGTTCGCTACCGGCTGCGTGAACGGCTGGAACTGGCCGAGCGCGTACTCACTCGCTGGGAAACCATTGGCCTGCTGTTCGCCGCCGCGATGCTCGGACTCTACCTGACCCTCTGGGCCGGTTAAGGAAACGAGTTTCCTTACGGCAGGCACAAAAAAGGCCGGCCCATCAGGGCCGGCCCGACTGCGTCAGATCAGCGAGTCAGTGCTGATCGAGAAAATCGACAGTGAAGTCCACCACGTCATCCGCGAAGAAATCACGGAAGAAGTGATCCGCACCATCAACGGTGTTCACGGTGATGTGCTCTTTGTCCTCGACCGCATCCATCCGCTCCGGCAGATCCGCCACCACGTCATCCTCGGCCCCGATCACCACGAGCGTCGGGGTCTGGATGCCGTCGATCACACTGGGCGTGTTGTGAACGGGGGCCGGATCGTAATAGCTCAGGAACGCATGGGGTGCGACGTCCAGCTCGCCGCATTGCAGAAAACGCACGCCTTCCAGCATGGAGCCGTCGCCACGATCGTGCTTCTCCTGGGCGCGGGCCAGCACTTCACCCAGCGGCTCGCCGGCCTGCTCTTCGTAATCCGCGGAGACCCTGTCTGCATCAAACGTGGACGGGGCCACCAGCACCATCGCACGAATGTCGTCCGGATCGTGCTCGGTCAGATAGCGCGCCACCTGGTTACCACCGCGCGAGTGCCCGAACAGGGTGACCGGGCCATAGCCTTCACCCTGCAGCCATTCCTGCCAGAGAGCGACCTCCTTCAGGTGCTCGTCCACGCCATGGTGAATCGGCGCGTCACACTCGAACATCCCCTCGCGCTCGTCGATCCCGTAGCTCAGGTTGATCGACAGCGTATTGTGTCCCCGGTCGGCGAGTTGATCCTGAACCGCCTGCATGATCTCCATGCGGCCGTGGGCCAGCGTGCCATGCAGCATCAGCACCACGCCATCTCCAGGCGAGGCACCCGCCCCCTCCTGGAAATGACCGATCAAGGTCAGGTCATCATGTACCAGCGTGACCTTCTCGGCCGCAAACGCCGGGGCGGAGGCCAGGGCAGCGGCCGCACAGGCCGTCGTGATCCACGAATACCGCATTGCAATCTCCTTTTTCGGAATGGAATCGTTCTAATGATCCCGCGAACGACTAGACCATTGAGGGCTCGAAAAAATTCCCGACTTCTACTACGCCAAAAGGAACCACCCCAACGTGGCAGCATCGGCTGCGCCGAGAGACAACACGGAACGCCCCGGACATTTCCCGTACCGCTCGCCGCCTGTAACCTGAAGGCTGAATTCGCTCTTGGAAGCCCTTGCCCCTCATGAGTGCCGAACAGCCCCTGACCCCGGATTCCACTGCGCTGGAAGCGCTGGCGGCCGCGATCGCGGTCCTGCAGGGGGAGCTGCCCGCGGATCGCCTGATCCTGGAGGCACACGAACGCCGCACCTACGAATGTGACGGGCTGTCCGCCTATCGCCAGACCCCCGGCGCGGTCGCGCTCCCCCAGACCCGTGAGGAACTGCTCACCTGCCTGCGGGTCTGCCGCGAGCACCAGGTCCCGATCATTCCCCGCGGCGCGGGCACGGGGCTCTCGGGCGGAGCGCTGCCCAGTGCCACCGGATTGCTACTGTCGCTGGCACGGTTCAATCGCATCCTGGAGATCGACGCCGACAATCGCTGCGCTGTGGTACAACCCGGAGTACGTAACCTCGCAATCTCCGAGGCAGCCGCCCCGCAGGGCCTCTACTACGCCCCCGATCCCTCATCGCAGATCGCCTGCTCGATTGGCGGCAACGTCGCCGAGAACGCCGGCGGCGTGCACTGCCTGAAATACGGCCTCACCGTGCACAACGTCCTGGGCCTGGAGATGATCACGCTGGATGGCGAGATCATCCGGCTGGGCGGCAAGACGCTGGACACCGCAGGCCCCGATCTGCTGGCGCTGATGATCGGCTCCGAGGGGATGCTTGGCATCGTCACCGAGGTCACCGTGCGCCTGCTGCCCCGCCCCGAGCGTACCCAGGTCCTGCTCGCGAGCTTCGACGATGTAGAGGCTGCCGGACGCGCAGTGGCCGGGATCATCGCGGCCGGGTTGATCCCGGCCGGCCTGGAGATGATGGACAACGCCGCGATCCGCGCGGCCGAGGACTTCGTCCATGCCGGTTATCCGGTGGATGCCGCCGCGATCCTGCTGTGCGAGCTCGACGGCACTAACGCCGAGGTCTCCGAGGACATTATGGTGGTGCGCCGCAAGCTGCTCGAGTTGGGCGCCACAGAGGTGCGCACCGCGCGCGACGCCCAGGAGCAGGCCCTGTTCTGGGCCGGGCGCAAGGCCGCGTTCCCCGCGGCCGGGCGGATCTCGCCGGACTACTACTGCATGGACGGGACCATCCCACGCCACCAGCTGGGTACCGTGCTCGAGCGCATCAATGCACTGTCGCACGAACATGGCCTGGGCGTGTGCAACGTTTTTCATGCCGGCGACGGCAACCTGCACCCCCTGATCCTCTACGACGCCAACCAGGCCGGCCAGCTGGAAACGGCCGAGGCCTTCGGGCAGCAGATTCTGGAGCTGTGCGTGGCAGTCGGCGGGACCGTCACCGGGGAACACGGCGTGGGCGTCGAAAAGCTCGACGGCATGTGTGTGCAGTTCGCACCCCCCGAGCTCGAACAGTTCCACCGGCTGCGGCAGGCCTTCGATCCGCTCGGCCTGCTGAACCCCGGCAAGGCCGTGCCCACACTGGCACGCTGCGCCGAGTTCGGTCGCCAGCATGTGCATGGCGGCGAGCTCCCGCACCCCGACCTGCCGCGCCTTTGACTGGCCCGGTAACCAATACCGGGTCAAGTGCAGGCCCGGAAACACTCTTGTAAGGTGGCCCGGAGTCCACAGACCTCGGGCCACAGTCGCCCGTGGAAGACCGATGAAGCGTTCCCAGGATCAGAGCAAGGACAGCGAGGACCCGTTCAATCAGGGCGTGGATAACACCCTGCGTCTGCTGCACCAGCTCGCCCCGCTCGACACCTGGATGCTGACCCGGGTGGAAGGGAATGAACAAATAGTGGTGCGGGCGAACGACCACGGCTACGGCATCAAGGCCGGCACGGCCTTCGACTGGAGCAACTCGTTCTGTATCCGCATGCTGGAAGGCCGAGCGCCCCGGATCGCGCCGGATGCCGCAAGCGAACCGGCCTACGCCGAGGCACTGGAAGCCCTCGCGGCGGCCGGCAACGAGACACCGATCAGCAGCTACATCGGCTACCCGGTGCGCGACATCGACCACCAGTTGTACGGCGTACTGTGTGCCATTCACCCGGACAAAATGGATATCTCGTCCGCTGAGCAGGACGCACCGATCCAGGCAGCGGTCGGAGCGCTTGAGGCACTGATACGGATGCGCCACCAGATTGACTCGCTCGAGCGCGAACGCGAAGCCCTGTTTCTCGAGGCGCATACCGATACCCTGACAGGCGCCTACAACCGTCGCGGCTGGACGCTCGCGCTCGCGGCCGAGGAAGACCGCTGCGCTCGCCATGGCCTCCCGGCCGGGGTCGTCATAATCGACCTGAACGGCCTCAAGGCCGTCAATGACACCGAGGGGCACGAGGCCGGCGACCGACTGATCGCCACAGCCGGGCGTACCCTGCGCGAATCCGTGCGGGAAGTCGACACGGTGGCCCGCCTGGGCGGCGACGAGTTCGCAGCCCTGTTCCCTGAGACCCCCATCGACTACATTCCGGATCTCGCCCGGCGCCTGCGTGACGCGCTCGATCAGGCCGGCGTCTCCGCTGCACTTGGCGCGTGCTCGCGCGATATGCGTGGCGACCTGCAAACCACTCAGGCCTATGCCGACAAGGCCATGTACGAGGACAAACACAGCCAGCGCGCCCCCCACTGACAGCCCAGGGTCAACCCCGTCCGGAATTCCGAAAACCGGCCCGAACGACGCTGCCCGGTGGGTGTCGATGGTTTACCATGCTCCTTTTCGACCCCGCGCATTCGGGCGCCCCAGCGAATTTTCGAGGCCGTTTCATGAGCAAGACCGTCACGCTGACCGACAACACCACCGGCAAGAGCATCGAGCTGCCGATCCAGGAAGGTGCCCACGGCCCCAACTGCATCGACATCCGTGCGCTGTACAAGGAACTCGGCTACTTCACCTACGACCCGGGATTCATGTCCACGGCCAGCTGCCGCTCGGATGTGACCTTCATCGACGGGGACGAAGGCACCCTGCTCTACCGGGGTTACCCGATCGAACAGCTGGCGGAGGAGAGCACCTATCTCGAGGTCTGCTACCTGCTGCTCAACGGCGAACTGCCCTCCTCGGACGACCTGCACGACTTCTCGCGCATCATCAAGGAACACTCGATGCTGCACGAGGCGGTGCGCCGCTTCTTCGACGGCTTCCGTCACGATGCGCATCCGATGGCGATCATGGTCGGCGTGGTGGGCGCGCTGTCGGCCTTCTATCACGACAATGTCGACGTGCATAACCCGGAACACCGCCGCATCGCCGCGCACCGGCTGATCTCCAAGATGCCGACCATCGCCGCCTGGTCGTACAAGTACGCCCACGGCCAGCCGTTCATGTATCCGGACAACAACCTGTCCTACACGGCCAATTTCCTGTCGATGATGTTCGGCGTGCCCAGCGAGCCCTACCAGCCGAACCCGGTGTTCGTGCGCGCGCTGGACCTGATCCTGATCCTGCACGCCGACCACGAGCAGAACGCCTCGACCTCCACCGTGCGCCTGTCGGGTTCCTCCGAGGCGAACCCGTTTGCCGCGATCTCGGCCGGCATCGCCTCGCTGTGGGGCCCGCTGCACGGCGGTGCGAACGAAAAGGTTGTGCGCATGCTCGAGGAGATCGTGAATTCCGACAAGAGCGTGCAGGACTTCGTCGCCCGGGCGAAGGACAAGAACGACCCGTTCCGCCTGATGGGCTTCGGCCACCGCGTGTACAAGAACTACGATCCGCGGGCGAAGATCATCCGCAAGATGTGCCACGAGCTGCTGGCCGAGATGGGCGACATGGGTGCCGACAACCAGCCGCTGTTCGACGTCGCGATGGAACTGGAGCGTATCGCGATGGAGGACGACTACTTCATCGAACGCAAGCTCTATCCGAACGTGGATTTTTACTCCGGCATTATCCTGCGAGCGATGGGCATCCCGCTGAACATGTTCACCGTGATCTTTGCGCTAGCCCGTACGGTCGGCTGGATATCACACTGGAACGAGATGATGCAGGACCCGGAATCGCGCATTGGCCGTCCACGCCAGCTCTACACCGGGCACCCCTCGCGCCAGTACATCGCGATCGAGGAACGCTAGAAACGCCCGGGGTACTCTCCCTCCCTTGCCCTTCAACAGCGCCAGTGCTATCTACTGGGTAGATGACGGACACAAGGGAGGGAACGTCCATGACTATTGATCGCTTTTTCCTGGTGTTTGCCGGAATTGTTGTACTGATCAGTGCCCTGCTGGCCTGGGCCGCTAGTGGGTGGTGGCTGTTGCTTACCGTCTTTATCGGCGTCCATCTGATCCAGTCGGCCTTCACCGGGTTCTGCCCACTGGCCATGGTCCTCCGGAGCCTGGGCATGAAACCTGGCGAGATCTTCCACTGACACTCGACGTGATCGCGGGGTCCATCCATCGGTGGGCCCTTGTATTTCCGCGCGCATGGGACCATATTAGTTTTATCTAATAGATAACCCGGGAGAACCCCATGAGCATCGATCGCATTGTTCTTGCCTTTGCCGGCGCCGTCGTCATTATCAGTGCCATCCTGGCCTGGGTGTTCAGCCCCTGGTGGCTGCTGCTGACCCTGTTCGTCGGCTTTAACCTGCTGCAGTCCGCGTTCACCGGCTTCTGCCCGCTGGCGATGATCCTGAAGGCCATGGGCGTCAAGCCCGGCGAAGCCTTCAACTAGGGAGACGCTGATTTAATCGCACGTCCGCGTTGGTGCCCCCTGTTTTCCGAGACAAGGCGCGTCGTGTAGCGGGTAGTGGTTCTACCCGCAAGCGGCGCAACGCAGGATCGGGGAACAGGGGGCACCAACCCCACAAGCCATTGAAAGCAGGGGCTCGGCCGCTTTTGCGCGGGAACGGCGTTGCGGCTCCTTTGTGCAGAATGACTGCACGGCGGTCACCGCGCCTTGTTCCCACGCAAAAGCGACTCGAGCGCGGACGCGCGATTAAATCAGCGTCTCCCTAAAGCAGCCATAAGTGAAGGCCCGGGCATGATGCCCGGGCCTTTTTGCTTTCGGGGCCTGCAAAATCGCCCAGCCCTGGCGCACAATGGTGAAGTACCCAAACCCGCCTCCCGCGATGCTCTCGCTGATCCCGCGTCTGTTCCAGCGCGCCCCCAAACCCGACACCGAGGCCCGCCAGTGGGTCCGCGCCGTGACCCTGTGGGCGCGACGCCAGACCGCCTGGGCGCGCCCGCTCGGCCAGGCCCACCTGGTTCTGCCGATTCGCGAGCATTTCCCCGGGCAGGCGGATACCCGCCACGGGATGGCGCAGATCGTGTTCGACGCGGTGTGCAGCCACGCCGGCTTTGCCGACGGGCCGTTTCGGCTCGCGCAGCCAGACGACCTCCTGGACGACCCGGTACCGATGGGCTCGTGGGGCCACGCGCCTCATCTCGAGTCCGTACCGATCCCCTACGACCCCCGGCTGGTCGGCGAGAACGAGGCCCTGATCGGGCACTTCGCCCGCGAGATCGCGCTAAGACTGGTCCCGACCGCCGCTGAGCCTGCGCCTTCACAGGCAGGCAACGAAGGACATGTGGCCGAACTGCTGGCCACACAGATGGGATTCGGTCTGATGCTCGCCAACACGGCTTTCCACGTGCGGGTCGGGGGCTGCGGATCCTGTAGCGCGCCGAGCGCGGAGCGCCAGGCCTCGCTCGGCCGCGACGATCTCGTCTATGCGCTGGCCCTGTTCTGCTATCACCAGGGCATCGCACCGAGCCGCGCCCGCACCTTCCTTAACAAGCCACTGCGCCCGGTTTTCCGCCAAGCCGCCCGCAGCCTTGCACAGCAGGCCCGAGCGTCCGCTTGATCAGCGCTTCGCTGGATCCCTCCACGCCCACGGGACCACCAGCAGGCTCTCCAGCGGCCCCTTGCGGAACACCCGGCGCCATCCGACCGCAAAGAGCATGAACAGCCCGGTGAATACCGCTGCTACCACCAACGCGGGGCTGACCTCCTGCTTGAAGACCAGTTGGTCGCGCCACACAGCAATCATGACCAGATGCAGCACGTAAAAGGTCAACGCGAGCTGCCCCGTCGCGACCAATGGCCACACCGCTCGGCCGAGGCGATCGGCCGACACCAGGCACACGGCGAGGACGGCCACGGCGACCCCGGTGGCATTCAACAACCATAATGGCCGCTGACTGTGCGCCTTCATGTCGGCCAGATCGGCCCAGCGCAGACCTCCACCCGGCTCTCCCCACCAGGCAAAGAGCCCCACGTGCAAGGCCCAGGCCGCCGCGGCGACCAGGATCCCGACCGACAGCATCCGCATACGCAGCACATCGCTGCGCAGATCGCAGCGGCCAAGCCACAGACCCACCAGGAAGGGCACGATCCAGGTGATCAGCGGGTATGGCCCCGAGAACAGCAAGGCGTGCAACATCACGCCGGGCGGGTTGTCCGGCCCGATGCCAACCCGCTGGAAGGTATCGGGATCCAGCATCTGTCCATACAGATACAGCGGCGGCCCCAACACCAGCGCGAACAGCCCCATCATCAGGAGTACCGTCGTGTGCAGCCGCACCAGCCCAATGGAGAGCACAAAGAACAGGGCATAGGTCTGCAGGATCACGTTCAGCTCGTCCTGCATCGCCTGCAGCGCCACACCCAGCGGAAACAACAGCAGGGCACGCCAGAGGAGCTGGCCGGACAGCCCCTCGGCGGCGACGCGCCGCGACGCCGCCAGAAACGAAATGCCAACCCCGGCCACCAGCATGAACAACACCGAGGCGCGCCCATGAGGCAGCGCATACCACTGGCCCGCAACGGTATCGAGGCGCGTAGGCCCCACATGCACCATCAGCATGCCAATCATGGCCAGCGCACGGGCCACATCGACCCCTTCCAGCCGCGCTCGACTAGGGTGCTCCACCCATCCTCCTCCAATCGCTGCGGTTCATCTTTTTCACGACACGACCGTGCCCGATCCGCTCGCAAAGGTCACCCATCCCGAACCCTTTTCCAATCACGCACTTCGCCCTCCGCATTGCGGAATGCTCGATCAATGACTAGAAAAAAGACGAGACCACAGAGAAGGAGTAGTTCCCATGCGCATGACCAAGCTCACTCCGTTGGTTCTGGCCGGTGCCCTAGCCTTTGCTGCCAATCCGGCACACAGTAGCGAAGGCACCTTTTCGATCCCGACGCTCATCCCCGAGCTGGCAGTGGAGGCGGTCGAGGCCGCGATGGAAGCCTGCCGCGACAAGGACACGCAGGTCGCCGTCGCCGTAGTGGATCGGTTCGGTGTCACCCAGGCCGTCAAGCGCGACCGCTTCGCCGGGGCCCATACGGTCGATACCGCCGTCTCCAAGGCATGGACAGCGGTCAGCTTCCGCACCGATACCCTGGAGCTGCGGGAATCGACGATGCCGGACGAGACCAGCTACGGCATCCAGCATCTGCCCAACGTGAGCATCCTCGGCGGTGGCGTGGTGATCACCGATAACGGGCGGATCGTCGGCGGCATCGGCGTCTCCGGCGGACCCAGTGGAGACATCGACCACGAATGCGCCAATGCGGGCATCGACGCAATCTCGGACGAGCTCTTGTAACCAGCCCAGAGAATAAGGCCCTTCCCGCAAGGAAGGGCCTTCTACCCACCGAGCATCACGGACCCGGTCGATCTCTCTATCGGGCCTCCATCCGGTAAAGCCCGCCGTCGGATTCGTCCGTCAGCACATAGATATGCCCGTTCGGGCCCTCGCGCACATCGCGGATACGCCCGATCTTGCCGTGCAGCAGTTCCTCCATATGCACGACCTCGTCGTCCTCGATCACGATTCGCAGGATGCGCTCTGCACGCAGCCCACCGGCGAGCAGATTGCCCTGCCAGGCCTCGAAACGATTGCTGGTAACCATCGCCAACCCGGAGGGCGCCAGCGTGGGCAGGAATTCATAAACCGGCGGGATGGTGTCGTCAGACCGGCGGGCCTGGCCGAACTGACGCTCAGTGGGATACTCGCGCCCCTGACTGACATCCGGCCAGCCGTAGTTGCCACCCGCCTCAACGCGGTTTAGCTCGTCGCCGCCACGCGGGCCATGGTCCGTCAACCAGATGGTGTCATCGGCGGGATCGACTACAAGCCCCTGAGAGTTGCGCAGGCCGTAGGCGTAGATGTGCGGCTGGGCGTCATCACGGTCGGCGAACGGGTTGTCCGCCGGGGCCTCGCCGTCTTCGGTCAGACGCAGCAGCTTGCCCGTATGAGTGGAGAGATCCTGGACGCGTTCTTCCTGACGCCGGTCGCCGATCGTCATCAGCAGCGTGCCATCGGAGAGCCAGGCCAGCCTCGAGCCAAAATGACCGTGGTTGCCGCCACCGCGATCCTGCTCGAAGAGCTTCTCGAACTCGTGCAGTTCGCCACCTTCCAGCAGGCCGCGTCCCAATGCGGTATGGGACTGATCCTCATCGCCGCTGGAGTAGGTGAGGTAGACCCAGCCATTGTCCTTGAAATCCGGGTGAAGCGACACGTCCAGCAGTCCGCCCTGATCACGGGCCACCACATCCGGCACACCCTCGATCGTGCGTACGTCGCCGTTCCTGCGGATATGCTTCAGCGCACCGGTGCGCTCGGTGACCAGGTAGCCACCACCGGGCAGGAACGCCACCGACCACGGATGGTCCAGATCGCCCGCGACCCGCACCAGGTCGAACTGTTCGTATTCGGTACTGATGCCGGACTCGACCGTCTCGCCAGCCTGCGCACCACCGGCCAGCAACGCCGTGGCAACCGCGGCACCCATGAAACTACGCCAGACAGACCCGTATTTCAGCATCACAGCCTCCCGTTCTTTCCATGAAACCACAGCCATGCGACCGGCATGGTTTACAGGGTGTTCCCGCGATCGTACCACCCGGCGCGCCGACGGAAGCTGAACCGGAGCCGCTTCAGGCTTCAGGCCGCAGATGGGGAAACAGCAGCACATCGCGGATGGACGGGCTGTTGGTCAGCAGCATCACCAGGCGGTCGATGCCGATGCCCTCGCCGGCCGTGGGCGGCAGGCCGTATTCCAGCGCGCGGATGTAGTCCGCGTCGTAGTGCATCGCCTCGTCATCGCCGGCGTTCTTCTCCGCGACCTGGGCCTGGAAGCGCTCGGCCTGGTCCTCGGGGTCGTTGAGCTCGGAGAACCCGTTGGCAATCTCGCGCCCGCCGACGAACAGCTCGAAGCGGTCGGTTACGAACGGGTCGTCGTCGTTGCGCCGCGCCAGCGGCGAGACCTCGGTCGGATAGGCGGTGATGAACGTCGGGTGGCGCAGTTTGTTTTCGGCGGTGTACTCGAAGATCTCGGTCCACAGCTTGCCAAGGCCAAAGCTCGCCTTGATCGGGATCTCCAGGCGCTCGCAGTGGGCGCGTACCTTGTCGATGTCCGCCAGGTCCTCGCTACTGATCTCCGGGTTGTGCTCGAGGATCGCCTCGCGCACGGTCATGCGGGTGAACGGCTGGCCGAAGTCGTAGGTCTCGCCCTGGTACTCGATGGTGGTTGTGCCCAGCACGTCCTCGCACAGCCCGCGCAGCAGGGTCTCGGTGCGGTCCATCAGCGCGTGGTGGTCCACGAACGCCTCGTAGAACTCGAGCATGGTGAACTCGGGGTTGTGCCGGGTGGACAGCCCCTCGTTGCGGAAATTGCGGTTGATCTCGAAGACCTTCTCGAAGCCGCCGACGACCAGGCGCTTCAGATACAGCTCCGGCGCGATGCGCAGGTACAGCGGCATGTCCAGCGCATTGTGGTGGGTGGTGAACGGCCGCGCGGTGGCGCCGCCCGGGATCACCTGCATCATCGGGGTCTCCACCTCGATGAAGTCCTCGCGCTCGAAGTATTCGCGGATGTAACGCACGATCCGGGTGCGGGTGCGGAACAGTTCGCGGCTGTCCGGGCTGGTGATCAGGTCCACGTAGCGCTGACGGTAGCGCTGTTCCTGATCGGTCAGGCCGTGGAACTTCTCCGGCAGCGGGCGCAGGCTCTTGGTCAGCAGACGCAGCTCGTCCAGCTGCACCGTCAGCTCGCCGGTCTTGGTCTTGAACAGCGTGCCCTGCCCGCCGACGATATCGCCCAGGTCCCAGTGCTTGAAGGCCGCGTAGACGCCCTCCGGCAGGCTGTCGCGCTGGGCGAACAGCTGGATGTCCCCGGACTGGTCGCGCAGGCGGACAAAGCTCGCCTTGCCCATTACGCGCTTGCCGATCATGCGCCCGGCCACAGTCACGCGGATCCCCTGAACCGCCAGCGGCTCGCCTTCGGTGTCGTCATGCGCGGCGTGCAGATCGGCCGCCAGGGCATCACGGCGGAAGTCGTTGGGGAAGGCCGGGCCGGCCTCGCGCAGCTCGTTCAGCTTGGCGCGACGCTGGGCAATCAGCTTGTTCTCGTCGGTAATCTCGGTCATCGGGAATCCCGGTAAAAGAAAGCGTTACAGCCCACTCTTAAGGCTAGCTTCAATGAACTGGTCCAGGTCGCCGTCGAGCACGGCCTGGGTATTGCCAACCTCCACGCCGGTGCGTAGATCCTTGATCCGCGACTGGTCGAGCACGTAGGAGCGGATCTGGCTGCCCCAGCCGATGTCGGACTTGGCGTCCTCGGCCGCCTGCTTCTCGGCATTGCGCTTCTGGATCTCCATCTCGTAGAGCTTGGCCTTCAGCTGCTTCATCGCCGTATCGCGGTTCTTGTGCTGCGAACGGTCGTTCTGGCAAGCCACCACGATGCCGGAGGGCTCGTGGGTAATGCGGATCGCGGACTCGGTGCGGTTGACGTGCTGCCCGCCCGCCCCGGAGGCGCGGTAGGTGTCCACGCGCAGATCGGCCGGGTTGATCTCGATCTCGAAGCTGTCGTCCACCTCCGGCGAGGCGAACACCGAGGCGAACGAGGTATGCCGGCGGTTGCCCGAGTCGAACGGCGACTTGCGCACCAGGCGGTGCACACCGGTCTCGGTGCGCAACCAGCCAAAGGCGTATTCGCCCTCGATGCGCACGGTCGCGCTCTTGATGCCGGCGACCTCGCCCTCGGACAGTTCGATGATCTCGCTCTTGAAGCCGTGGGCCTCGGCCCAGCGCAGGTACATGCGCAGCAGGATGTTGGCCCAGTCCTGGGCCTCGGTCCCGCCGGAACCGGCCTGGATGTCGAGATAGGCGTTGGCCTCGTCCATCTCGCCGGAGAACATGCGCCGGAACTCCAGCGCCTCGACCCTTGCGGTCAGGGCGGCGACGTCGGCCTCCACCGCGGATGCCGTCTCGGCATCGTCATCGGCCTCGGCCATTTCCAGCAGGTCGCGGCTGTCGTCCAGCTGCGTGCCAATCTCGCGGATGTTGACGACGATGTTCTCGAGCTGGGCGCGTTCCTTGCCCAGCGCCTGCGCACGATCCGGGTCGTTCCAGATGTCCGGGTTTTCCAGCTCGCGCTGGACCTCTTCTAGGCGTTCTTCCTTGACCGGGTAGTCAAAGGTACCCCCTCAGGCCTTCCAAGCGGCCTTGCAAATCGTCGATCTGGGAATACAGCGGGTTGAGTTCCATGATGCGTCCGTATCCGGTGTCCGGGTGGGCGGAAACGCCGCGCAGTATAGCACCCCTGAGCACCCATCTGTCGTGTCCGGGGCAACGGGAAACGGCCCGTTACAGGGCGCGCGAACGGCGCCAGAAAGCGAAGCTGTTGCGGCGTGTCAGCACCCTTGGCGGCTCGGAGCGCGCCAGCGGATCGTGAAACTCCAGCGCTTCCAGACTTCCTCTGCGCAACAGGGGCATCAATGGCTGTACAACGTCATCGGCCAGCGACTGCATGAGCTCCGCATGCTGTTCGAGATCGCGCGCGCTGCCCAGGGCATCCAGCACCACGACCGTATCACGCGCCATCCCTGCGGCGGACGCTGGATCCGGGGACCAGTCAAGCGCGGTCCAGTCCGCCAGAAAATGCGCGATGGGACCACCACCACAGACTGCGCGCACCGGTGTACCCCCCTCGGGTCGCCCAGGCGACCACAGCCACAGCCCATGCACAGGGTCACGCCCGTACTGCTCGCGTGCCTGATTGACCGGGTGCTGGAACCATGCCATCTGCAGGGCATTGCCGAGGATCTGCAAGCGTCGCGCGATGTCGCCTTCCATCGATCCGGGGCTCATGGAGCGCCCCAAGCCTTGTGAGGGGGCGATCCCGGCGCCCATCCCTTCGCCCTCCATTTCCAGGATCCACAGCCCCCCCGAGGACAGCCGCAACGTGGCGCCCACTGCATCCAGCTCCGGACGGGCGGCCTCCCACAATGCCTCGCGTTCCTCCTGGTGGACCTCGTCGACCGGGTCCGCCACCAGATCTTTCATGCCCGGGGTCAGACGCACAGGCCTTGCCAGCCAGAGACGAGGCCCGGAATCCGGCTGCACAAACCCCAGTCGCTTTGCGAGTTGTGTTTCCCACGCATCTCCGGGGTCGGCAGCGCCGGGTACCAGCGGGCTCGCCCGTCCGAGCCAGCGGGCCAGCTTCCGGATGCCTGGAGGGTCCTCGCCGTTCTTCGGCAAGGCCACCTCGGCGCGCCGGAAAAGCCCGGGCAGCAAAAGCGTCACCCTTGCCATCTCAGGCCGCCCTCGCACGGCATTTGCTGCCACCCAGACGAAGCATTCCATCTCCCCCCTTTCCTGACCGCGACCATGCTACCACCGAGCCCAATGCCGACCCGAGGAACGCCAAACGACAGTTGTGGTCTACCGTAGTAAGCAGCCCAAACGCACTGGAAGCGCCATGGACGACCGCAACCTTTCCCCAACAAGCTTCCGGGCGACCACCGCGTTCCGCGGCTGGGCCGCCCCCATCATGGGACTCACGTTACTGGCCCTTGCGGCTCCCGTGGGTGCACAAGGGGCGGCTGGCCCTGCCGAGGCGCCGGATAACGGTCCCGACAACGGCTATGAAGTGGACGATTACCCGGAAGGCTCGCAGATCGACTGGCAGTCCTGGGACAGCGCGTTGTTCGAGGAGTCGAAGGAGCGCGAGCGCCCGATCTTCTTCTATTTCCACGGGCAATGGTGCACCTGGTGCCGCGACTTCCAGGACGAGTCACTGGAGAATCCCGATGTCGTCGACACCATTGACCGGCACTATATCCCGGTTCTGGTCGACCTCGACGAACGCGCCGATCTGTTCCGTCGCTACGGGGGCCGAGGCCTGCCCTTCGTGGTGATCGTCAACCACGAGGACGAGATGCTGACCCGCTTTACCGGGCATGTGAATCCGCGCGACCTTCAGGGCATCCTGGAGGCTCGGCGGGACATGTTCTCGGTCACCGGCCGCGAAATCACCCCGGACGACGCAGACATCAACGACCTCGACAGCTTCCGCGAGATGCTCGACGAGGTCTACGACGGATCTGCCCATCGGCTGAGCGGCAGCGCGGCCTTCGGGACACTGAGCAAGCGCCCGCAGCCCTGGACTTACCGCTTCCTGCTCGACGAGGAGGACTGGGAAGAGCGCATGCCCGCCATGCTTGATCAGGTCGCCGCAGACCTCTACGACGGCGTGGAAGGCGGGTTCTTCTTCTTCCACGACTGGGACCAGCGTGATCCGGTTCTGGCACTTGAGACTTCCAAGCGCCTGGATCAGAACGCCGCGTTCCTCTGGCTGTATGCCGATGCCTACGAGCGCTTCGGCAAGGAGCATCATGCCGAATTCGCTCGCGGGATCCGCGACTACCTGCGCGAGCAGCTGTGGGACGACAATCAAGCCCGCTTCGGCAACAGCCAGTACGCGGATCGCGACTACTACCAGCTCGAACCGGAAGAACGGCTCGAGACCGACCCCCCGCGCGTGGACCGCAACACCTATGCGGACACCTCGGGCCAGGCGATCGCCGCCCTGGCCAACATGGCGCGGGTCATGGAGGACGAGGACACCCTGGAATGGGCACGCGAGGCCATGCAGGCCCTCGAGCGCTATATGGGTACCGAGGCCGGTTTCCTGCACGGCATTACCGCCGACGGCCGCCCGGCGATGGAGGGCTACCTGCCCTCCCAGATCTGGCCGGAGATCGCCCGTCTGGAGCTGGCCCGGGCGATCGAGGCGCTGGAGGGCGAGAAGCCCGACCTGCCCGACCCGGTAGCCACCCTGGACCGCTTGGAGCCGTTCTTTGACGAAGAACTGGATGCGCATGCCGAACGGATCGGTACCGAGCTGGAGCCGTGGTCCGAGACCCGTAGCCAGGCCGCCTTGGCCTGGTGGCTGCACCTCCTGCCGGAAGAAGCGGTGGAAGAATCCCACGTCGACCCGGAGAAGGTCCGCGCCCGCCTGCACATCGAGCCCGGCGCCGATCCCGACGATGTCGCCATCGGCTTCCAGGCCCTGCGCGCCGGCATCCCGGGACTGGGTAACTGACTCAATCGCCCCCGTCCAGGGGGCGCACGCGGACATCGGCCTCCTCGATCATCTGTGTCCCTCGCTCCGGCAAGGGTACGTCGGCGTAAGGATCCCCGTTCCAGTGCCCTTGCTGCCAACTCCAGCCAAAAAGTGCCAGATTCGCCAACAGCAGCAGCGCGACAAGCCAGCGCATCACGAGCCCTCCTCGATACGCGCGATCTGCCACAGGCCCTCAAGTACGAGGTTCTCGCGCAGTGTAAAAAACTCGGTGAGTTGTCCGGCAAGCCAGGACGCATCCCCGCCGTGGATCCAGCAGGCGGTATCGCTGCCCAGGTGCGTGCGGGCCTCGACGATCAGGCGGTCGACGGCGCCGGACAAACCGAGCGTCAGGCCTCGTTCCAGGCCCTGTTCGCTGCCAAGCCCGGGCGTCGAGTCGAAGGTCACGGGCCAGGCACCCGGATCACGCGGGGCCACACGATCGGCCAGCCGGGCTTGCAGCGATTCCCAACCCAGCTGTCGTCCCGGCAGCAAGTACCCGCCCCGATGCCAACCCTCGGCATCCAGCAGGTCGACCGTAATCGCCGTTCCCGCATCCACGAGCACGCAGGGTCCCGCACCTTCCGCCCGCGCCGCCACCAGTGCACAGAAACGGTCCACCCCCAGCTGACCCTTGGCATAGTCACTGCGCACGCCAAAGCGCCCATCGCCCTGCGTACCCACCCAGTGGATGGGTACCGATCCCATCGCGGCCTCCAGCGCCGCCTGGCGCTCCGGGCTGCCGACCCGGGCGGCCCAGATCGCCACACAGGTGTTATTCAGCGCCTGCTCACAATCCGCGATCGCGAGGCTCGCGCCCTCTTCCAGCACATGGCCCACCCCATCGCGGCGCTGCCACTTGATTCGGGTACTGCCAATGTCGACCACCGCACGGTCAGGCATGGCCGGACCTCCTGATGGATACTTCCCCCGCGTCGAGATGATGCAGAACGCCCGTTTCGTCCTCGACGCGCAGGCGCCCCGAATCCAGGCAAACGCCCCGTGCAACGCCCGACAGGCCCGTATCCGGAACCTGGATCGAACGTCCGGCCAGCACATCGAGCCGATCAAGATCGTCCCCCAGCGCCACCAGCCCCTGCGCCATCAGCACCGAATGCAGGCGCATCTGCCAGGTGGCCACCTCGGCCGCCAGCGCCAGCCAGTCCGGCGCTTGCCCATCTGACAGGGCTTCCAGATCGGTCACCTCTCGATCGAGGCCAAGTGCTCCGGAACCCCGCCGATTGAGTCCAATACCCACCACCAGGCATCCGAGTCGGTCCGACCGGGGGAGTCGCTGTTCGACGAGAATACCGCCCAGCTTCGCATCGCCCACCACCACATCGTTCGGCCATTTGAGCCCGATGCCGGCGAACCCCAGTGCCTCCAGCCCCCGAATAACACCGAGGCCCACCCCGACCGGGTAAGCCGAAGGGACAGGCTGGTCAGACACAATCGGCCAGGATAATGACAGCGCAAGGCTGGCATCCGGCGAGGCCACCCATGCCCGGCCGCGGCGTCCGCGCCCGGCCATCTGCACCCGCGCCAGGCACACCCTCGGGCCGCTCTGAGTTGACTCGGACGCAAGCAGACGCGCATTGGTCGAATCCAGCCGTTCCAGCACCTCCACATAGGAAAAGGTCAGCGCGGTTCCTGCCAGGCGATCGCGCAGCAGCCCTTCCAGTTGCGCGGTTTCCGGCGCCATAATGGGATCGGTCGTCTGGGGAGCGTTCATGCGGGCGTGGACGGCAAGGGGGGATTCGGTTGCGCAATCGTGCACATGGTAAGCGTTTCGCGGGCACGCTGCCGGCATTACTGCTGGCCGCTGGTTTCCTCGCGCCGCCCGCCCAGGCCGAGCTGTACACCTATTACGACGCCACGGGTGCCCGTGTGATTACGGATCAGCGCCCCGAGGGCATCGAGTACGAGACCGTACCCTCGCCCCAGCGTCCCGGCACCGCCGCCAGCCCTAGCGGCCCATCCCCGCGTAGTAGCTGGTCGCCCAGCGAGATCTTCGTATTCGAGGGCCCCGACGGACAGCGCCTGGTTACCAATCAGCGCCAACAGAATGCCAACATGAACCTGATCGCCACCTACGGCCGCCCGACGGCCCAGGCACGCTGCGGCGAGCGGGCCCGCCAGGCGCTGGCGAGTGGCGGAGGCGAGTTCGCCGACCTGATCCGCGACGCCGCGGGCCACAACGGTGTGGACCCGGCCCTGGTGCAGTCGGTGATTCACGTCGAGTCCTGTTTCGATCCCGAGGCTGTCTCGCGGGTGGGCGCGCACGGCCTGATGCAGCTGATGCCGGCCACCGCAGCGGATCTGGGCGTGACCGACCGCTTCGACCCGGCCCAGAACATCCATGGCGGCACCCGCTACCTGGCCGAGATGCTGCAACGCTTCGACGGGGATCTGGATCTGGCCCTGGCCGCCTACAATGCCGGGCCCGGGGCGGTGGAGCGTCATGGCGGTGTACCCCCCTTCCCGGAAACACAGACCTACATCCAGCGGGTACGGGCCCAGTACGGCTCGGGTAACGGGATTCGCTAGAAAGGCGCGGCCAGCGCCGCGCAAGTGGTGGAGAATCAGCGCCGCTCGCGCCCGCAGTTCCAGCACTGGGTGAACTGCGGCTCGATCCGCTCGCCACAACGCGAGCACTTCCATTCCTTCCCGTCGTGCTCCGGCTCGCCTTCGAGGTATTCCACGATCAGCTCGCGGGCCTCCTGGGCCTGGGCCTCGTGCACCACCATCACCCGCCCCCAGCACTCGTTCGGCGGGATCTCGCCGGCGGCACCATAGAGCCCGGCCTGAGCCACATAGGCGGGGATGCCGGCTTCCTGCAGGAGATTCTCGATAAACCCGGCCATCACCGGGTCAGCTGCGGTATAAACGGTACGCATGCCCCGACCCTAACAGCCTGCGTCCTGACGTGCAGTCGCGCCTATTGCACCGTGCCCTGGTTGGCCGCCTGGAAGTACTCCATCGCCTTCTGGATGGCGTAGAACGGTGCCTCGTCCAGGGCCTCGCGGGTGTGCGGTTCGTGCATGTCGGCGTGGAACTTGCGCATCGCCAGCACATGAATCGGCAGCTCGCGCGCGAACATCGGGTTGTCGAAATTGAAGAACTGCCCGAGGCCCAGTACGAGGTTCTTGCGCTCCTCGGCCTCCAGCGCCTCCGGGCTGACCGCGACATCCGGCAGCTGGCCGGCCTGGCCGGTCACGGTCACGACGATCTCGCGATCGCCGTCGGCCGCGGCCGGGCGTTCCTCGTCACCATTGATCAGCTTCAGGTCTTCCGAGAGATCCAGGTAGCCCTTTGCCAGGATATGGCCATGCGGCTGGAACACCTTGCTGGACATGTTCACTGCCCACAGTTCCAGGGTCTCCTTCAGCTCCTGCGCTGGCTGCGTCTCGCCGAGGGCGAACAGCTGCTGGGCATAGAGGATGTCCCACACCCAGACCTGACCGTATTCCGGCAACTCTTCCTCCCCGCCCGCGGTCACGGACACGCGCTGAATTTCGGGATCGTCCGCGGCGCGGGCATGCAAGGTGATCGTGAAACTGGCCAAGGCGCTTTCTCCTGCCGACGATGGACCAACCATCGCGTAAATGCATTAGCGCCCCAGTATAACGAACACCCCGTACAGCACTCGGTTCTTCCACGCGGGCCGGGGGCTTGCCCCCCGTGGCCATCTGCCCGACTCCCTGGCCATGTGCGGGCGCTCGGCATCCACGGATTGCCCGAGCCGTTCCTCAAGGCTCGCCGCGCGCCCCGCCAGAGACCCCGATACCGCGAACCAGGCCAGTGCACCATCGCAAGAAATTCGAGCTGACTGCCGGAGGGGATGAATTCAGTCTCGACCCATTCGCCCCGAGCCGCATCGCCTGGCGGACACACATTCAGCGGCAGGCTCGCGGTCTTCACCTAGACCGTACCGGGCCCGGGCAGGTACTTCGTCACATCGCCACTGAGGGTTCGAGCCAGCACTGCCGCCTGGTCGCGCAACGACTCCGCTTGGGGCGCAACCGGCCGCCAAACTCACAGCCATCGACAAGGGCACAGATCGCCGCATCGGAGGTGGCCAGTTGTGCATTCACACGGATACCAAGGCCGAGAAGCTGAGCGGCTTCCTCGGGCTTCGGGCCCGAGGTCGCCCAGGCGCTGCAGGCGTTCCCGCACAAGCACTGAAACAAGACCCTCCCGACAGACCCGATGATCTGAGGCGATCAACGTCTATGGCGACACGATGAAGGCGCTGATCCACGAGAAATTCGGCGACGGCATCATGAGCGCGATCGACTTCACCATGGACATCGACAAGGTTGAGGACCCGAAGGGCGACCGCGTCAAGATCACCTGGAACGGAAAGGTCCTGCCCTACAAGAGTTGGTAGCGCACCTGCGCCAAGTCACAAACGAGAAAAGGCCTGCATCTGCAGGCCTTTTCTTTGGGAATGTGGTGGAGCGGAGGAGGATCGAACTCCCGACCTTCGCATTGCGAACGCGACGCTCTCCCAGCTGAGCTACCGCCCCAATCAAAGCGCGCATTCTAGCAAGTCCGCGCGGACGCGGGAAGCCCGCTGACCATACCGAACTCCCGCTCTGGCGGTTTCTCGTTGCGGGGCAGGATCCCCCATCAACCCGACATCTAGGGCACAGGGCGGTCGCAGCGACCCACCGTCCTGGTGAAAACGCGAAACCGAGCACCTTTTTCAGTCGAGGCATGACGCGCAGGTGGCATTTTCATGATGCACGTCACGTCAAACCTGCTTAGACTTGCTCTAGTCTTAACGTATGTTAGAAGTACGTCGGAAATCCGTCGTATCCGCCGGTTCCTCACAGAGGCGCCCGAGCCGCATGGTCTGTCGAAACGCTTTCCTCTCCCAATTGCAGCTTGACCCCACATGAGTCTGTCTGTCCGCATACTGGGCGCTAGCGGCGGGATTGGTCCCAACCGCCGCACGACATCGATCCTGATCGACGAAGATATCCTGATCGATGCCGGCAGTGGGGTCGGCGACCTGACTCTGAGCGAATTGCAGAAGATTCGTCACGTATTTCTGACCCACTCGCATCTGGACCACATCGGTTTTCTGCCGATGCTCGCAGACATGGTGTATTCACCAGACTCGCCGCCGATCCAGATCCACGCGCTGCCGGCCACCCTGAAGGCCCTGCGCGAGCACGTGTTCAACTGGGTGATCTGGCCCGATTTCACCTGTCTCCCAACACCCGCGCAGCCCATCCTGGAGTTCCGCCCAATCGGGTCGGAAGAACAGGTCACCATCGGGTCGCGCGAGGTTCGCGCACTGCCGGCCCTGCATACCGTTCCCACCGTGGGTTACGGTGTGATTCATCACGACGGCATGGGCTTTGCGTTTACCGGCGACACCACGTCGTCGGAGGCCCTTTGGGATGCCCTGAATGCGCTGCCCTATCTGGACTTGCTGATGATCGAGTCCGGGTTGCCCGACGAGATGGACAGCCTGGCCGATCTGTCCAAGCACTACACCCCACATCGGCTCTCGGACGATCTGGATGCATTGCGTCACGACCCGCGGATCGCCATCACCCATCTCAAGCCCGGGCACGAGATGGCCATCCGCCAGCAACTCCAGCAGTCGCAATATGCCAGCCGCATGGTCTTGCTGGAGGGCGCCGAGCGTTTCGAACTGCACGCCCAGAACAGAACTCTCAAGGCGGGATAGGTCCTCATAGGTCCTCAGCCGCGATGCCCCGGCCTGGTGCCGGCCATTCGCTCGCCGTCACACAGCTGTAACATCCCTGCTATCTAATGCAGGGCATCCTGAACTCTGGAATGGGTTATGGCTGTGAAGATTCTGCTGGTCGAGGATGACACCGCAATCCGCGAAATGCTCCAGCTGCCGCTGCACAAGGCCGGATACGCGGTGCGCGAAGCGGGTGATGTCCGCACCGCCAAGGGCCTGCTATTGGGAGATCCTCCAGACCTGGTCCTGCTCGACTGGATGCTACCGGACACCAGCGGTCTCGACTGGGCGCGCACGCTGAAGGCCAGCCCGATCACCAAGGACATCCCGATCATCATGCTGACCGCCCGCGGCGAGGAAGAAGATCGTGTGCGCGGGCTGGATGTGGGTGCGGACGACTACGTGACCAAACCGTTCTCGCCGCGCGAACTGGTTGCCCGTATCAAGGCCGTGTTGCGGCGTACCGCGCCGATCACCAGCGAAGAACCGGTGGAGGTCGAGGGTCTGCGCCTGGACCCAGTTTCACATCGTGTCAGTGGTAACGGCGAGGCCCTTTCAATGGGCCCGACCGAATACAACCTCCTGCACTTCTTCATGACCCACCAGGACCGCGTATTCACCCGCGGCCAGCTACTGGACCAGGTCTGGGGCACCAACGTCTACGTCGAGGAACGCACTGTGGACGTGCATATCCGGCGCCTGCGCAAGGCGCTGGCGCTGACCAGGCATGACCACCTCGTGCAAACCGTACGCGGATCGGGGTACCGTTTCTCGCAGACTCCCTGACCGCGGCCGGCGCCGCGGTCTCCCATCACCCCACTCGGTCGTCCGATGCAATCACGCAACCCCTGGCCTGGTGTCATCGCGGGAACCCTGCTGGTCGGCGTCCCGATCGCGCTGCTTGGCTGGAGCATGGGGCAGTTCTGGGCCACGATTGCCTTTCTGCTGGGGGCGGCGCTGTTCTGGAACCTCTCGCATCTGTTGTTGCTGGAGCGCTGGCTGCGCCAGGGTGGGCGCAGCGAACCGCCGGATGTGCGCGGACTTTGGGGGCTGGCCTTCGACCATCTTTACCGCCGCCGGCGCCGTCACGAACACCGCGTCCATCGGCTGCGCCAATACCTCGAACGCTACCGTGACTCGGCGCGGGCGATGCCGGACGCAGTCGTCGTGCTGAATGACGATCTGCGCATCGAATGGCTGAACGAAATGGCCACGCAGCTGCTGGGCCTGAACTGGCCGGAGGACGAGGGCCAGCGCATCACCCATCTGCTGCGTAATCCAGCGTTCATCGCGTTCATGGAGCGTGCGCGCACCACGCCGGGCAGCGTGACCACGCCCTCCCCGCTGTACGACGACCAGCAACTGGAATTCCGGCTGGTCCCCTATGGCGATGCGCAGTACCTGCTGCTGGCACGGGACACCACCCACCTGCACCGGCTGGAAGTAATGCGGCGTGACTTCATCGCAAATGTCTCGCACGAGCTGCGCACGCCGCTGACCGTACTGTACGGCGTTGTGGAGACGCTGGAGGACGAACTGGCCGACCAGCCGGACAAGGTACGCTCGGTCCAGTTGCTTCGCGAACAGTCCGAACGCATGAAGTTGCTGGTCGACGACTTGCTGACCCTCTCACGTCTGGAGACCGGTAGCCCGCAGGGACCACCACAATGGGTCGACGTCGAGGCCATGCTGGACACGCTGAAAGGCGAGGCGGAACTGCTCTCCGGCGACCAGCGCCATCGTATCGAGATCCACGCGCAGGCCGGACTCGAGTTGCAGGGGACCGAGAGCGAACTGCGCTCGGCCTTCGCCAACCTGTTGTTCAATGCCGTCAAGTACACGCCTTCGGGCACCCGCATCGAGATCCGCTGGCGGTCCGACCCGGACGGTGCGCGTCTGAGCATGATCGACGAAGGACCGGGGATCGCCCGCCACCACCTGCACCGCCTGACCGAACGCTTCTACCGGGTGGACGCCGGCCGCGACCAGCGCCGCGGCGGGACCGGGCTCGGATTGGCCATCGTCAAGCATGTGCTCGCCCGCCATGGCGGCCATCTGGAGATCGACAGCCAGCTCGGTCGCGGCACACGTTTCACCTGCCTGTTCCCTCTCTCGATCACCCGCACCAAACCGGCCGAAGCCGCCAGCGGCTGAGTCCGCACGATGTCACATGGCTGTCACACGCCCGTCACGGGAGCGTCAAGCCGGCTGCGCATAATCCCCCACCAAGGTCGCTCGAGGCGTCCTTGCGAGAATTCCATTCAAGGGGAGATTCCCATGTTGTTGAAGCGCAGCATTCTGGCCCTGGCCACCGCCACTGCACTGGCCGTTACGCCGTTTACCGCCTCCGCCGAAGTCGATGCCGACATCCCGGCCTACGAGGCGGTTTCCGGGATTTCCGGCAACCTGTCAAGCATCGGCTCCGACACCCTGAACAACCTGATGACGCTGTGGGCCGAGGAGTTCCAGAATTTCTACCCGAACGTCAACGTCCAGATCCAGGGCGCCGGCACCTCCACAGCACCGCCGGCCCTGACCGAGGGCACCGCCGACTTCGGCCCGATGTCGCGCATGCCGCGTGACAGCGAACACGCCGAGTTCGAGCAGCGCCACGGCTACGAGATGACCGCCGTCCCGGTCGCGATCGACACCATCGCCGTGTACGTGAATCGCGACAACCCGATCGAGGGCCTGACGCTCGAGCAGACCGACGCGATCTTCTCCTCCACCCGTCGCTGCGGTGGCGCCGAGGACATCACCCGCTGGGGCCAAGTCGGCCTGGACGGTTCCTGGAACAACCGCGACATCACGCTCTACAGCCGTAACGCGGTCTCCGGCACCTATGGCTTCTTCCGCCAGCACGCCCTGTGCGACGGTGACTTCAAGGATTCGGTCAACGAACAGCCCGGTTCCGCCTCCGTGGTCCAGGGTGTCTCCGAATCGCTGAACGGCATCGGCTACTCCGGCATCGGCTACATGACCTCCGGCGTGCGCGCCGTCCCGCTGGGTCAAAACGAAGGCGAGTACTACGAACCGAACGCCGAAAATGCCTCCACCGGCGATTACCCGCTGGCCCGCTTCCTGTACGTGATGGTCAACAAGCACCCGGAAGACGGTCTGACCCCACGCGCGGCCGAGTTCCTGAAGATGGTGCTGTCGAAGGAAGGCCAGGAAGTCGTGGTGCGTGACGGGTTCATCCCGCTACCGGCCGCCGTGGCCGAACGCGAGCGCAAGAACCTCGGCCTGGAATAATCCAGGTGGCGGGCCGGCCATCTACGGATGGCCCGAACCGGGTTCCTCGCGGGGCCCGGTTTTCTTGTGTCCGCCTCATGCAGTCCGCCTGCTCGACCCGCAATACAGCGTTCAACGGTCCGTCACATGGCTGTCACGTTTCTGTCACGAAGCGGCCGTAGCATGCCGGCCAGTTCCATCCTACACCTGCCGCATCAGGGGACCCTGAATGTCCAGCCTCACCGCTACCACGACGCTCGGGCGCTTCCAGCGCTGGCGCCGCGCCAAGGACCGTACCGCCCGTTATACCATCGGCTTTTTCGGTGTGGCCGTGATTGGCGCCCTGACCCTGATGTTCGTGTACCTGGCCAGCGAGACGCTGCCCATGTTCCAGGGGGCGACGCTGGAGCCACGCACCGAATACGCGGCCCCTGGCGGCGCCGACACCCGGACCATCCACCTCGCCGTGAACCGCCATCGCGAGATGGCGGTGCGCCTGACCGAGGACCGGCGCGCTCTGTTCTTCCGCCCCTACAGCGGCGAGATCGTGAAAGAACAGTCACTGCCGATCCCCGAGGATGCGAAGGTCACCACCTTCAGCGCCGCCGAGCCACGCACGCGCCTGGTGGCCGCGGGCCTGGACAACGGGCAGGTACTTGCCATCGAGTACGAATACAACGAGCGCTTCAGCCCCGAAGGCCGTCTGTACGACCCGGCGCTGGTCTACCCGCTAGGAGATGAAGACTCCGCGCTGCTGGATGTGGATGACGACGGCCGCGCGATTTCGGTGGTTGGCGTGCAGCGTGGCTCCAGCGGCATCCGCGTCGCCGCCGCGACGGAAGATGGCGATCTGAAGCTGGTGCGCTTCGAGAAACGCACCTCGATGATGACCGGCGAAACCGAGGTCCAACGGTCGGCCTACGACCTGCCCTCACTCCCGGATGGCGCAACGCCGACCCGCATCCTGCTCGATATCACGGGCCGCCACATGCTGGTGGGCGACGATCAGGGGCAGCTGCACTTCTTCGACATCAACAACCCCGCCCGCGCCAGCCTGGTCGACAGCAAGCGTGTGATCGGCGGCGACGCGGCCGAGGTGACCTCGCTGGAATATCTGCTGGGCACGGTATCCATCATCGTCGGTGGGTCCGACGGGACGGTCACGCAGTACATGCTGGTGCGCGACGACGACAACGTAAACCGCATCACCCGCGTCCGCGATTTCCCGTCGCATGCCGGTTCGATCCGCAACATCCAGCCGGAGTACATCCGCAAGGGCTTCCTGACCGCCGACGACCGCGGCGAGGTCAAGGTCCACTACTCCACCTCGCAGCGGACCCTGATCGAACGCCAGATCACCGACCAGCCGCTGCACCGGGTTTATGTCGACCCGCGCAACCGCCTGCTGATCGGCATCGACGACCATGAGACCTGGCACCTGCAGGACCTGTCCAACCCGCACCCGGAGGTCTCCTTCCACGTGCTGTGGCAGAAGGTCTGGTACGAGGGCCGCTCCGGGGGTGACTACGTCTGGCAGTCGTCCTCGGCCACCGACGAGTTCGAACCGAAGTTCTCGCTGGTACCCCTCACCATCGGCACCATCAAGGCCGCGTTCTACGCAATGCTGTTCGCCACTCCGCTGGCAATCATGGGCGCGATCTACAGCGCCTATTTCATGTCGCGGCGCATGCGCAGCATCACCAAGCCCTCGATCGAGCTGATGGAGGCGCTGCCGACGGTCATCCTCGGCTTCCTGGCCGGATTGTGGCTGGCCCCGTTCATCGAGGCCAATCTGCCGGCGATCGCCAGCATCCTGATCCTGATGCCGCTGGGGATGCTGGTCGCTGCGTTCCTATGGACCCGTGTGCTGCCAGAGAATCTGCGCAATCTCGTGCCAGCCGGCTGGGAGGCCGCCATCCTGATCCCGGTGATCCTGGCCATCGGCTGGCTCTCCGTCTCCATGAGCCCGTTGATCGAGGTCTGGATGTTCGGTGGCGATGCCCGCCAGTGGCTGACCAACCAGGGCATCACCTACGACCAGCGCAACGCGCTCGTCATCGGCATCGCGATGGGCTTCGCCGTAATCCCGACCATCTACTCGATCTCCGAGGACGCGGTCTTCAATGTGCCCAGGCACCTGACCCAGGGCTCGCTGGCGCTGGGCGCGACGCCATGGCAGACGGTCGTGCGCGTGGTGCTACTGACCGCCAGCCCCGGGATCTTCTCCGCAGTGATGATCGGCTTCGGCCGCGCGGTGGGCGAGACCATGATCGTACTGATGGCGACCGGCAACTCGCCGGTGGTCAACTTCAACATCTTCGAGGGCATGCGCACGCTCTCCGCGAATATCGCGGTGGAGATGCCGGAGGCCGCCGTCGGCAGCACCCACTTCCGCATCCTGTTCCTGGCCGCACTGGTCCTGTTCGCGCTGACCTTTGCGGTGAACACGGTCGCCGAGATCGTGCGCCAGCGGCTGCGCCAGAAATACAGCTCCCTTTGAGGCATACCCGATGAATCGTTGGTTCAAATCCGGCACCCCGTGGATCTGGCTGAATGCCGGAGCAGTCGCGGCCTCGCTGGTGATGGTCTTCGGCCTGATCCTGATGATCGCCGTGAACGGCCTCTCCTTCTTCTGGCCCTCCGAGGTTATCGAATTCGAATACCAGACCGAGCAGGACGCCGAGCCCCGACGCATCATGGGCGAGCTGCAGCGCTCGGAGACGATGACCGCCCAGGCGATGCGCGATGCCGGTTTTGACGTCGCCGAAGGTCAGGACATCGTGGTCCGCCATCTGATCAAGCGCGGCAACCGCGACCTCGACAGCCGCGACTTCCAGTGGTACCTGGACGACTTCATGTCCGAGTGGGAGCGCCCGCACGACGCGGTGGTGCTGGAACGCCTGCAATGGGGCGACTTCTACGGCTACATCCGCGAATACCGAGAGGACGGCGAGACGGTCGCCGAGGGTGAGCAGGCGCGCACCGCGTTCGAGGCACGCATGCCGCAGACCCGCGAGCTGGCCCAGCAGATCGAGCGCATCGAGCGCATCGAGATCGGCCGGGTGAACTTCGATCTGGAGCGGCTGCGCATCGCCCAACGTGGCGTCGAGCGGGCCACCGACCTGTCGCCCGAAGAACGCGGCCAGCGCCAGGAGGAACTGGACGCCGAACGCGCGGAGCTGGACGCCCGCTACGCCGAACTCGAGGCCGAACGCAACGCCCTGCGTGACGAACTGGGCCGCTTTGCGATCGTGCTGGAGACCGCCGACGGGCAACACGCGACGATCCCGCTCTCGCGCATCGTGAACGCCTGGTGGCCGAACGACATGAGCGTGCCAGCCAAGCTGCGCCACTATGTCGTCGCATTCTGGGACTTCATGACCGGCTACCCGCGCGAGGCTAACACCGAGGGCGGCATCCTGCCGGCGATCTTCGGCACCGTGCTGATGGTCATCCTGATGTCCATCGTCGTCACCCCGTTCGGCGTGCTCGCCGCGATCTACCTGCGCGAATACGCGAAGCAGGGACCGCTGGTGCGCACCATCCGTATCTCGGTCAACAACCTCGCCGGGGTTCCGTCCATCGTATTCGGGGTGTTCGGCCTCGGGTTCTTCGTCTACCTGATCGGCGGCAACATCGACCAGATCTTCTTCCGCGATGCCCTGCCCTCGCCGACCTTCGGCTCGCCCGCGATCATCTGGGCCTCGCTGACGCTCGCGCTGCTGACGCTGCCGGTGGTGATCGTCTCCACCGAGGAGGGCCTGACCCGTATCGGCGCCAGCATCCGCCACGGCTCGCTGGCACTGGGCGCGACCAAGGCCGAGACCCTGTGGCGCCTGATCGTGCCGCTGTCGGCCCCGGCGATGATGACCGGCCTGATCCTGGCCGTAGCCCGGGCCGCCGGCGAAGTGGCCCCGCTGATGCTGGTGGGCGTGGTCAAGCTGGCCCCGACCCTGCCGCTGGACGGCAACTTCCCCTATCTGCACCTGGACCGCGCGTTCATGCACCTGGGCTTTCACATCTTCGACGTCGGCTTCCAGAGCCCGAACGTCGAGGCTGGCCGCCCGCTGGTCTACGCCACCGCCCTGGTGCTGGTGCTGCTGATCATCGTGCTCAACCTGACCGCGATCTCGATCCGCAATTACCTGCGCGAGAAATACCGCGCCGACAGCGATTGAGGTCCGTCATGCGCAGACTTTCAAGCCCAGCAGCGACGCAGTCAGTCCCGGAAGGCCCCTGGAGGCCTTTTGGCGGCCCGCGCCGAACCGAATTCCCGATGGAGTACCCGAGATGAGTGACACCGCTACCCACGCCGTCAACATGACGCAAGGCGACCGACCCGACCGCGGCCTGCGGCTCTCCAGTGAGGAGATCTGCCTGACCGCCGAGGACCTGAAGCTGTTCTACGACAAGGATCAGGCCCTGAAGGGCATCGACATCCAGATCCCGAAGAACCGGATCACGGCGTTCATCGGCCCCTCCGGCTGCGGAAAATCGACGTTCCTGCGCTGCTTCAACCGCATGAACGACCTGATCGATGCCGCCCGCATCGAGGGGACGATCCGGCTCGACGGCGACGACATCTACGAAAAAGCCGTGGATGTGCCGGAGCTGCGCCGCCGCGTCGGCATGGTGTTCCAGAAGCCGAATCCGTTCCCGAAGTCCATCTACGAGAACGTCGCCTACGGCCTGCGCCTGCAGGGTGTGAAGAACCGGCGGCGACTGGACGAGGTGGTGGAGAAGTCGCTCAAGCGCGCGGCGCTGTGGGACGAGGTGAAGGATCGCCTGCACGAGAACGCCTTCGGCCTGTCCGGCGGTCAGCAGCAGCGCCTGGTGATCGCCCGAGCGATCGCGATCGACCCCGAGGTCCTGCTGCTGGACGAGCCCTGCTCCGCGCTGGACCCTCTGGCCACGCTGAAGATCGAGGAGCTGATGATCGAGCTGAAGAAGGACTACACGCTGGTCATCGTTACGCACAACATGCAGCAGGCCGCGCGCGTGTCCGATTACACCGCCTTCATGTACATGGGCGAGCTGATCGAATACGCCGACACCGACACCCTGTTCACCTCGCCTGCCAGAAAGCAGACCGAGGATTACATCACTGGCCGCTTCGGTTAGGCCATTTCGGATCAGGAGTCCGGATCATGGACAAGAGTTTCTTCAAACAGCACATCTCCCAGCAGTTCAATGCCGAGCTGGAGGACATCATCAAGAAGGTGATGACCATGGGGGGCCTGGTCGAGCAGCAGCTCGGCGACGCGGTGACCGCGATGGTCGAGGGCGACACCGCGCTGGCGGAAACCGTGATGACCTCCGACTACAAGGTCAACGCGCTCGAGGTCGAGATCGACGAGGAATGCACCCATATCCTCGCCCGGCGCCAGCCCACGGCCTCCGACCTGCGCCTGGTGATTGCGGTCATCAAGACCATCACCGACCTGGAACGCATGGGCGATGAGGCCGAGCGTGTGGGTCGTATGGGTCTGCAACTGCAGGAATCCGATCGCCGCGAAGCGCCGATGGACGAGATTGCAAAGATGGGCCAACTCGTGCGCGAGATGACGCGCGGCGTGCTGGATGCCTTCGCGCGCATGGACACCGAGCAGGCGGTTCGAGTCGCGCAGCAGGACATCCAGATCGACAGCCTGTACGAGGCCATCACGCACAAGCTGATGAAACAGATGACCGCCTCCCCCGATGCCGTGCCACGCCTGATGGACATCGTCTGGGCGACCCGCGCGCTGGAACGCATCGGGGACCGCGCGCGCAACATCTGCGAGTACGTGGTGTACTTCGTGAAGGGCAAGAACGTCCGTCACACCAGTTACGATCAGATGGCGGCCGAAGCCACGGGGGATCGTCACTAGGAAAGCGACAAACTCGGCCCGAGTAGACAACGACCGGGCAGTCAGGCTCAAAATAGGGTTCAGCACACTCATGCCCGGACCGTGCAACCCGATGCCGCGCTTCCTCTCCACGTTGTTTGCCCTTGCCAGCCTGCCCCTGTTCATGGCCGTTGGAACTGCTTGGGGTGCGGACGAAATCGAAGAGGCCGCTCCCTCTTCCGAGGTGGTGGACCTGCTCGAGCAGGACGAACTCCCCAATGGCGTCGCATTCGAGATTGTCGAGAATGACCGTGCGGCCCTGAGCGCCCTGCTGCCCGAAATTCAAGCGAACATCTGGGTGCTGCGCCAGCGCGAACCGGAGTTGCCGATCGCGGTCGTCACCCACGGGGCCGAGCAGTTCACCCTCACCCGTGCCGAAGCGGTCGCACATGGCTCGCTTCACGCCGAGATCGAGTCACTGGTGATGGATGACGGGGTCAACGTCGTGGTCTGCGGGACCTTCGCCGGCTGGCGCGATCTCGAACCCGATGCGTTCCCCGAACATGTCGAGGTGGCCACGGCCGCACCGGACCGGCTGGAGGAGCTGGAGGCCGCCGGCTACACCCTGATCCGCCTGCGCCCGTCCCTGCTGGATACCCCGGCGGAAGACCCCTGGGAGTTCGACTTCGGCCAGCCCTGACGTGCGCACGCCCGATGCGGCCTCTGTCACCCGTCAGGGGGCTTGTGGCATCCTTTCGCGCATGCGATTTCTGATCCGATGGTTTTTTCGTGGCGTACGCCTGATCCTCACCCCATTCATGCTGATTGGCGAGCGCCTGTCGCGTCCGCGCGGCATCGAGCGCGACCCCGCCGACCAGGCCCGCGTTGACGAACAGACGCGGCAGCTCGCGCTTTATCATTTCCCGGCCTGCCCTTTCTGCATCCGGGCACGGCGCACCATGCAGCGCCTTTCCCTGAATATCGAACTGCGCAACGCCCAGGCGGCCGGCCCGCACCGCGAGGAACTGCAAACCGAGGGCGGCAAACTGCAGGTCCCCTGCCTGCGAATCGAGGAACCCGACGGCCAGGTGCGCTGGCTGTACGAGTCGGACGTGATCGGCGAATACCTGCGCGAGCGCTTCGACCCGAACCGCCAGGATGGCAACTCCAAGGATGCTGCGGTATCCGGTGACTCCCGCACCTGACGGTGACGCCCGGAAACTTGGGCCACGACTCCAGATCTGGCGGCACGACGCGGTATAAGATTGGGGTTCCGTACGTACCCTAGGATCCCACTGGATGGCTGCCCCGACCCGCTCTCAAATACTGCCCCGTCTTTTCATTCTGCCGGCCGCGACTCTATTGCTTGGCTCGCTGCTTGGCGCCGCCTCTGCCCAGGCACTTGAACCCCTGTTCGATGCCCACCTGCACTACCGCGACCGGCAGATGGAACACTTCCCGCCGGAGGCCGTCGCGCGCACGCTAGAGGAGAATTCGATCCAGTCCGCGATCGTGATGGCACCGCGCGCAAAGCTGATCGAGGCGCTGGAAACGGAGGTGGATGCACGGATCGTCCCGTTCCTCGAGATCTCCCAGCGTCTGGGGCGCAAGATGGACTGGATGTACGAGGACGGTCTGCGGGAACAGGTCGAGACCATACTCGACCGAAGCTGCATCCAGTGGCGCGGGATCGGGGAATTGCACATCCAGGCCGACGACCGCTTTGCCCACGGCTTCGAGGACCTGCTGGAACTGGCAGTCGAACGCGATTTGTGGATCGTGATCCATGGCGATCCGGCCGTGATCGACCATGCCTACGCCATCCAGCCCGAGGTACGCATCCTCTGGGCGCACGCCGGTTCCTACGCCTACCCGCCACTGGTGCGTGACTATCTGGACCGGCACCCCAACATGGTCATGGATGTCTCCATGCGCAATCCGCGCATCAACCCAGCCGGCATCATCGACGCCGACTGGTTCGAGCTGTTCCTCGACTATCCGGACCGCTTCCTGATCGGCAACGACACCTTCAGCCTGGCCCGCTGGGAGCACTTTACCGTGCTGAAGGACGGCACACGGGACTGGCTCGAACAACTGCCGCCCAACGTCCAGCGCATGATCGCCCGGGAGAACGGCGAGCGCCTGTTTCCGCCCGCCGAGAGCCGGTAACCCGGCCACAAAAAAGCCCGGGACCGTTTCCGGACCCGGGCTCAACGTCGGACGGCTCGAGGCTTACACCTTGAACTGCCCCACTCGCTGCTGCTGTTCGGAGGCCAGCTTGGACAGCTCCTCCGAGGCATTGCGGATCTGTTCCGATCCGGCCGCGGTCTGATCCAGCACCTCAGTCACGTTGGCGACGTTGCGGTTGATCTCCTCGGCCACCGTCGACTGCTCCTCGGCGGCACTGGCGATCTGCGTGTTCATGTCGCTGATGCGGGTGACCGACTGGGTGATCGCGGTCAGCGATTCGCCCGCCAGATTGACCTGCTCCACGCTCTGATGCGCCTTGGAACGGCCATCTTCCATCGCCTGCACCGCCTCGCGGGTACCGCTTTGCACCCGCTCGATCATCTGCTGGATCTCGTGGGTCGAGTCCTGCGTGCGACTGGCCAGGGTCCGGACTTCGTCGGCGACCACCGCGAAACCGCGACCCTGTTCGCCCGCACGCGCCGCCTCGATCGCCGCATTCAGCGCCAGCAGGTTGGTCTGGTCGGCGATGTCGCCGATCACTTCCAGGACCTTGTTGATCTCCTCGGCATCCTGCGACAGACGGCTGACCACGTCGGCAGCACCATCGACCTGCTGCGACAGCGCATTGATCGCGGCCACGGTGCGCTGCACCACCTGCTGACCCTCGTTGGCGTCCTGGTCGGTGTTCTGAGCCGCGGCGGCGGCGTCCGCCGCGTTGCGGGCCACCTCCTGCACCGTTGCCGTCATCTCGTTCATGGCCGTGGCCACCTGATCGATCTCCGACTTCTGCCGCCGCACCTGCTCGTTGGTTTGCTCGCTGGTGGCGGACAGCTCGTTCGCTGCCGCGGCAACCTGATCGCCACCGGCCGCAACCGTGGACACGAGGCCCCGGATCTTCGTGACGAAGTTGTTGAACGCCTCCGCCAGCTCTCCGAGTTCGTTCTTTCCAGAGACCTCCAGCGTACGGGTCAGGTCGCCCTCGCCTCCCGCGATATCGTTCAGGCGGGCCACCGTGCGGTTCAGGGGACGAACGATGCTGCGAGTCAGGAGCCAGGCCAGGAGCGCACCAAGCGCCACGGCAATCACGCCGACCGCAACCACGGTACCGGTCGCATTGCGTGCCATCGCCACATATGCGCTACGGTCCACCATGACCTCAAGCACACCCACTACATCACCGGAGAAGTCTGTAACGGGACGCGCCACCACGGCCATGGGGGTACCTTCATAGGTCACGTTGCGCACCAACTCTTCGCCCTCCATGACCTCACGCATTTCGGCATCACTGAAGGTCGGATCACCACTGATCGTGCCGCGGAAACGGCTGAACGAACGGCCATCGCGCAGATAAAGCGCGACCGGCGAGTTCGTATCCGCAGTGAATTCCTCGAAGAAGGAGTCGCCGAACGACAGACCAAACTCCACCGAGCCGACGTGGTCGCCGTTGTGTTCGATGGGCACAACCCCGCGAATGCCGAGACCCGCCACGCCTTCCTCAAGCCCCGAGATCGGGGTGCGCTTCTCGTTGGTGTCGACCACCGTCTGGCGGAAATCGGACAGGTCGTCACCATAGTTGTCGGGCGAGTGCACGCGCAGGAACGACGTCGCCGGTGGGGTGTGGAACTGGTATTGATGCACCCCGTAGCGCTCGCTCAGCGATGCGAAACTCGGGACGGTCATCTCGGCCAGGCGCTCGCGATCGCCCGCCGCCATCGCCTCCTCAATGTCGGGGATCTTCGCCACGGTTTCCGCCATCGCAGTGGCCCGCGCGGCCTCCTGGTCCAGCCGGCCGACCAGCTGCGCGGCCAGATCAGTCAGCTCGCGCTGTTCGGCACGGTCGGCCATGGTGCCAAGGCTGTTCATCACGACCACGAGCGTCAGGATCACGGCCAGCAAGACGACCGCGATGATCCCGACCATCAGCCGGACCCCGATTCGGATGTTATCGAACATGTTGAAGACTCTCCCCAAGTTAAGGCGTTGCGGACTCGCGGCATCCTTGCTGCGGCTGTTCACCGACGATAGCGGCGGCGAAGCATAAAACTTGAGGGGCGTCACAGGAAGTCGAGCACCCGGGGAGATGGCCTACTGGCCCATCAGCATCATCTCGGCAAAGGCATATACAGCGAGGGTGACCATGGCAATCGCCACCAGCGAGAGCAGTGCTCCGCCGCGCACCATGTCCACCACCCGCAGTCGGTTGCTGGCGAACACGATGGCGTTCGGTGGCGTGGCGACCGGCAGCATAAAGGCCACGGAGGCCGCGAATGCCACCGGTAGCGCAAGAAGCACGACCGGTACTTCCATGCGCATGGCCAGCGCGGCCACCAGCGGTAGCAGCGTGGCGGCCGTGGCCGTATTGCTGGTCACATGCGACAACAGCATGGTCACCACGACGGCCCCGGCGATGATCAACAAGAGGGGCCACGTCTGTGCGGCACCGAATCCTTCTGCCGCCAGCTCCGCCAGGCCGCTCGCCTCGATGGCCGAACCCAGGCTGAGACCACCGCCGACCAACAGCAGGACGCCCCAGGGCAGCTCGCGCGTGTTGTCCCAGGCCAGAAGCCGGCGCTGCTCCTGCGCTCCGGAAGGCAGCAGAAACAGCAGCCCGGCCCCCAGGATGGCAATGCCGGCATCGGTCAGGTGGATCGGCAGGACATCTTCCAGGAAGGGGCGCGACAGCCACGCCAGCGCCACCAGCAGGAAGACGCTCGCCACGCGGTACTCGGCACGCGACCACGCCCCGATCTCGGCACGCCGTTCGTCCATCATCGCCCTCAGCCCTTCCAGACGCACACGATGAACCTGGAAGACCCAGCGTGTCAGCAACCACCAGGCCAGCAGCAGCAGACCGATGGCCAGTGGCAGGCCCAGCATCATCCACTGGACAAAGCCGATCTCGATCCCGTGCCGATCGCCCAGATAGGCGGCAGTCAGCGCATTCGGTGGAGAGCCAATGATGGTCGCCATACCCCCAATATTGGCGGCGAATGCGATGCCCAGCAGGAGCGCGAGCGCGGGCCGCCGTGAACCGGAGCCGGCACCGTTTCCCGCAATTTGCGTATCGCGCTCCACCAACGCCAGGACCGACAGGGCAATCGGCAGCATCAGCGCGGCGGTCGCCGTGTTGCTGACCCACATCGACAGGCCCGCGGTCGCCAGCATGAAGGCCCCAACAAGGAGATGCAGGCGATCACCAGCACGGCCGACGATCGAAAGAGCAATGCGCTGATGGAGCCCCCAGCGCTGCACCGCCAGCGCGATCGCAAAGCCCCCCATGAACAGAAAGATGATGGGATTGGCATAGGGCGCGGTGGCCTCGTCCATCGGCATCACGCCCAGCAGTGGCAGTAGTGCAATGGGCAAAAGTGCCGTCACGGGCAGCGGAAGGGCTTCGGTAATCCACCAGATGGCCATGAACAGGGTCAGGCCCAGCACCCACCAGGCCTCGCTTCCGATTCCCTCGGGAGGTGGAGCAAGCAGGAACGCCAGCATGACAAGCGGCCCCAGCACAAGCCCCACGCGGCCGCGCCAGCCGTACGCACTGCGAGGCGGGCTCCTGTCCGCTTCCGGGGTTTCGGCCGTGGTTTGTCGATCCGTATCGTGCGGGGGCATACCCTGGCTCCTTCACACTTCCGCCGACCGATAACCAAGCCACACCATCGGAAATTGCATCGCCCGGGCAACGTGACTATCGTTGACGGGTTTACTGGCATGGCCGCCAACGGTCGGCCAGCCGCAGTCTCGCATGTTTTTTTACAAGGAGTCTTTCATGGCCTACGAACTGCCCGATCTCCCCTATGCCAAGAACGCGCTGGAGCCGCACATCTCCGCCGAGACGCTGGAATACCATCACGACAAGCACCACGCGACCTACGTGACCAAGCTGAACGGCCTGCTGCCGGGCTCCGAGTTCGAGAATGCCTCGCTGGAGGACATCATCAAGAAGGCCCCGGCCGGCGGGATCTTCAACAATGGTGCCCAGGTCTGGAATCACACCTTCTATTTCAACTGCATGGGCCCGAACGGCGGCGGCGAGCCGTCCGGCAAGCTGGCTGACGCCATCAACAACGCGTTTGGCTCCTTTGATGCCTTCAAGGAGAAGTTCAACGAGGCCGCGGTCGGCAATTTTGGCTCCGGCTGGACCTGGCTGGTGCAAAATGGCGACGGTTCGGTCGAAATCGTCAACACCTCCAATGCGGCGAACCCGATGCGTGATGGCAAGACCCCGCTGCTGACCTGCGATGTCTGGGAGCATGCCTATTACATCGATTACCGCAATGCGCGTCCGAAGTATCTGGAGAATTTCTGGACCGTGGTGAACTGGGATTTCGTCGCCCAGCAGATGAAATAAGTCGCGCAAACGCGATCGGGTGCCGCCCAGGGCGGTACCCCGGGCAGAAGCCGGCGGCTCGCTCGCCGGCTTCTTCATTTGGGAGAAACTTACGATGACTGACGTCCTGCAGAACACTTACAGCCGTCTGCCGGTCGCCTTCGAACGGGGGGAAGGCGCCTGGCTCTGGGATACCGAGGGCAATCGCTACCTTGATGCCCTGTCCGGCATTGCGGTCTGCGGCCTTGGACACGCTCACCCGAAAGTGGCGCATGCGATCTGCGACCAGGCCCAGACGCTGGTACATACCTCGAACCTGTTCCGCATCCCCTTGCAAGAGCAGCTGGCGCGCCGGCTGTGTGCACTGTCCGACATGAACCAGGCCTTCTTCTGCAACTCTGGCGCAGAGGCCAACGAAGCGGCGATCAAGCTGGCTCGCCTGCATGCCCGCCGCCGGGGTGTCGAAAAGCCCAAGGTCATTGTGATGCATGGCAGCTTCCACGGCCGCACCCTTGCAACCCTGTCGGCCACCGGCAACGAAAAGATCCACGCCGGCTTCGAGCCTCTGGTGGAAGGGTTTGTGCACATACCCCATGGTGACGCCGACGCTGTCGAGGCCCTGGCGAACGATCCGGACGTGGTCGCCATCCTGGTGGAGCCCATCACCGGTGAAGGCGGCATCCACGTACCCCCGCCCGGATATCTGAGACGCCTGCGCGAGCTGGCCGACCAGTACGACTGGCTGCTGATGCTGGACGAAATCCAGGCCGGGATCGGCCGCACCGGACACTGGTTTGCATTCCAGCACGAAGGCATCACGCCCGACGTCGTGTCACTCGCCAAGGGTCTGGGTAACGGCATCCCGATCGGGGCCAACCTGGTGGCCGGCCGTGCGTCCGGACTGTTCACGCCAGGTACCCACGGCACCACCTTCGGCGGCAATCCGCTGGTCTGCCGGGCGGCCCTGGCCGTGCTCGATGTGATGCAGGACGAGGGCCTGTGCGAGGAGGCCGCACGTCAGGGCGAAACCCTGCGTCGGCGACTGGCCGACCGGCTGGAGGGCAAGGCCGGGGTGGTCGCCGTGCGCGGCCGAGGCCTGATGATCGGCGTCGAACTGGATCGCCCTGCCGGGTCCCTGGTCCAGGCGGCTTTGGCCGAGGGGCTGATCCTCAACGTGACGGCGCAGCGAGTGATCCGGCTACTCCCGCCACTCATTGTGGACGACGCCCAGGTCGAGCAGATCGCCAGCACCGTGGCCGCGCTGGTCGACTCGCTGCTCGCGTCCGAAGTATCCCAGGAGGCACAGGCATGAAACCCCGCCATTTCCTGTCGTTCAAAGACCTCTCCGCGGACGAGACGCGCGCCGTGCTGGCACGTGCCGTCGAACTGAAGCGCCAGACCCACGCGGGCGAGCACCACGACACCATCCTGCGCGGCAAGACGCTGGGGATGATCTTCGAGAAGTCCTCCACCCGGACGCGCGTCTCGTTCGAGGTCGGCATGCAGCAGTTGGGCGGCAACGCCCTGTTCCTCTCCCCCCGCGACACGCAGCTGGGCCGCGGGGAGCCGATCGAGGACACCGCCCGCGTTCTTTCGCGCATGATCGACTGCGTGATGATCCGCACTTACGAACACGAGAAGATTGAGTTGTTCGCCCAGCACTCCTCGGTCCCCGTGATCAACGGCCTGACCGACCGGGAGCACCCCGCGCAGCTCCTGGCCGACCTGCAGACCTACCTGGAGCACCGGGGCGATATCCGGGGCAAGCGCGTGGCCTGGATTGGCGATGGCAACAACATGTGCCACAGCTACATGTATGCGGCTCACCTGCTGGACTTTCAGCTGGTGGCGGCCTGTCCCGAGGGCTACGACCCGGAAGAGGATGTCGTAGAGGCCACGCGCGACCATTTCGAGCTCACGCGCGATGCGCGCGCGGCGGCCGAGGGCGCGGACCTCGTGGTCACCGATGTCTGGGCCAGCATGGGCCAGGAACAGGAGAAGAGTGCCCGCCGCCGGGCCTTTGCCGGGTTCTTCGTGGACGCCGACCTGATGCGTCTGGCCAACGACGACGCCCTGTTCATGCACTGCCTGCCCGCGCACCGCGAGGAAGAGGTCTCCACCGAAGTCCTCGAAGGCCCGCAAAGCGTGGTCTGGGACGAGGCGGAAAACCGCCTGCATGCACAGAAGGCCCTGATGGAATTCCTGCTGACCCGCGGCAGCTGATCCAGAGCCGGCCCCGTCACGAAACTGACATAATGCCCGCATACACTCCGGCCCCACATTCTGGCCGGAGTCATGCATGCCGGATACCGACGTGACCGATACCGAGCTCTTCCTCAACCGCGAGCTGTCACTGCTGGAGTTCAACCGGCGCGTGCTGGATCTGGCGCGCGATCCGGACTTTCCCCTGCTGGAGCGCCTGCGCTACTTGAGCATCTCCTCCACCAATCTCGACGAGTTCTTCGAGGTCCGCGTGGGCTCGCTGCGCCAACAGATCGACCTGAACGTCCAGACGCCCGGACCGGACGGCCTGTCCGCGCCCGAGCAGTTGCGCCAGATCGCGCCCCGGGCCCACGCCCTGGTCGACGACCAGTATCGCGCACTCAACGACGAACTGATCCCGGCGCTGGCCGAGGAAGGCATCCATTTTGTGCGTCGCTCACACTGGAGCGAGCAGCAGAAGGCCTGGGTACGCCAGTTTTTTCACGAGCAGCTGCAGCCGGTCCTGAGCCCGATCGGGCTCGACCCCGCACACCCATTCCCGCGCATCCTGAACAAGAGCCTGAACTTTATCGTCACGCTCAAGGGCAAGGATGCGTTCGGCCGCGAGTCCGGGCGCGCTGTGGTCCAGGCGCCACGCTCGCTCCCGCGCCTGGTAAAGCTCCCGCGCGAAGTGGCTAGCGGCGATTCCGATTTCGTGCTGCTGTCGTCCATCCTGCACGCCCATGTCGGCGAGCTGTTCAAGGGCATGAAGGTCACCGGCTGCTACCAGTTCCGGCTGACCCGCAACTCTGATCTGTTCGTGCAAGAAGAAGAGATCGACGACCTGCTGAACGCCCTGGAGGGGGAGTTGCCAAGCCGCAACTACGGCGCCGGGGTACGTCTGGAAGTCGCGGACAACTGCCCGGACGAGGCTGCCCAGTTTCTGCTGCAGGAATTCCATCTGGAGGCGGACGACCTCTACCAGGTCACCGGTCTGGTCAATCTGAACCGCATGATGGCCGTGTACGACCTGGTCGACCGACCCGATCTCAAGTTTCCCCCGTTCATCCCCGCCCTGCCGCGCACGGAAGCCAGCGGAGAAAGCATTTTTGCCTCCATACGCGAGCAGGACCTGCTGCTGCATCATCCCTACCAGTCGTTCATGCCAGTGGTGGATTTCCTGCGCCAGGCCGCCAGCGACCCGCGCGTGCTGGCGATCAAGCAGACGCTTTATCGCACGGGTACCCAGTCGCCGCTGGTGGAGACGCTGATCGAGGCCGCACAGTCAGGCAAGGAAGTGACGGTGGTCATCGAGCTGCGCGCCCGCTTCGACGAGGCCGACAACATCGAGCTGGCCAACCGCATGCAGGATGCGGGCGTGCATGTGACCTACGGGGTGGTCGGCTACAAGACGCATGCGAAGCTCGCGCTGGTGGTGCGTCGTAACGGCGACAAGCTCGTGCGCTACGCCCACCTGGGCACGGGCAACTACCACTCGGGCACCGCCAAGGCCTATACCGATTACGGCCTGCTGACGGCCGATCCGGTCCTCACTGAGGACGTCCATCGCGTGTTTCAGCAGCTCACGGGCCTTGGCAAGGTGGAGCGCCTGCGCGAGCTGATCCAGGCGCCTTTCCGTCTGCACGATGCGATGTGCGAGAAGATCGAACGCGAGGCCGAGAACGCGCGCGAAGGCCGCCCCGCGCGGATCGTCGCGCGAATGAACTCGCTGAACGAGACCGGCATCATCCAGGCGCTTTATTACGCATCACAGGCGGGCGTGAAGATTCAGCTGATCGTGCGCGGCATCTGCAGTCTGCGACCCGGCGTGCCGGGCATCTCCGAGAACATCGAGGTGCGCTCGGTCCTCGGCCGTTTTCTGGAGCACTCGCGGGTGTTCTATTTCGAGAACGGGGGCGAGCCCGAGCTGTATCTGTCCAGCGCCGACTGGATGCCCCGCAACTTCTTCCGCCGCGTGGAAGTCGCCTTTCCGATTCGCGACGCCGTCATGCGGGAGCGCGTTGCGGAGGAGTCGCTGTTCAACTACCTGCGGGACACCGCCAGCGCCTGGACCCTGCAGCCCGACGGGAGTTACCAGCGGGTCGAGCCGCCCACGGACGAGCCCCCCCATTCCGCACAACAGCAGTTGCTCACGACCCTCGCTAGCTGAACGCCAGCTCCAGGTCGTGGCGCGCCCACTGCCCGGCCTCCTCCTCCAGATCTGCTCGCGTCAGCGGATGCGCATCCAGCCAGCCCGCGGCAAAACCCAGCACCAGCCCGCGCTCGCGCGCCTCGATCCGTTCCAGTGGCGGGGGCTCCGGCGCACGCGAACGATGCAGCAGCACTGCCAGTCGCAGCAGACTGGCTAGACGCAACAGGGGCTCGACCCGCGCCTGACGTACGTCATTCAGCAGCTTCGGCTTGAACGCGCGGCGGTGCAGGCGCACCAGCAGCGCCAGCTCGTGCTGCTCGGGTTGCGAGAAGCCCGGCAGATCGGCCCAGTTGAGGATGTATTCGCCATGCTTGTGATACTTGCTGTGCGCGAGTGCCAGCCCCACCTCGTGCAGCTCGGCCGCCCAGTCCAGACGCTCGCCGTCACTCTCGTCCAACCCCCAGCGGGCCCGGACCGCCCCCAGCAGGCGTGCCGCCATAGCCTGTACCCGCGCGGCCTGAGCCTCGTCCACCGCAAAACGACGGCGCAGGTTGTGAATCGTCAGACCACGGACATCCTCGTGCCGGAATCGGCCCAGCAGATCGTGGATGACCCCCTCGCGCAGTGCACCATCCGAAGGATGCAACCGCTCGATCCCCAGCGCCTCGAACGCCCCGCTCAGCACTGCCAGCCCGCCCGCAATCACCGGAACCCGGTCTTCGGACAGCCCCGGCAGGTCCAGCTTGTCCAGGCGCCCGACTTCGATCATTTGATCGCGCAGGGTGCGCAACGCATCAAGCGTCATGCCCGGTGCCTCGTCAATCCCGGCCTCGCGCACAATTCGATCCAGCGCCAAGATCGTACCGGAGGCTCCCAACGCCTGATCCCACCCAGCTTCCCGGTACGTAGCGGCAATCGGTTGCAGTTCCTGGCCAGCATGCAGCTCGGCAGCGGCAAACGCCCGGGGCGTCAGGCGGCCGTCGGAGAAGTGCCTGCGGGTGAAGGTCACGCAGCCCATCTCCAGGCTCTCCGCGAGCATGGGCTGGAAGCGCTCGCCAATAACGAACTCGGTGCTGCCGCCACCGATATCCATCACCAGACGCCGCCCCTCGTCATCGGCGAGCGTATGAGCCACGCCCAGATAGATCAGCCGCGCCTCTTCACGCCCGGCGATGATCTCCACTGGATGCCCGAGCGCCTGCTCCGCGGCGGCCAGAAAACGTTGACTGTCGGCCATTTGACGCAGGGTATTGGTGCCCACGACGCGCACACTGCCCTGGCGTAGCTGGCGCAGCCGCTGGCCGAACCGTTCCAGGCAGTCCAGCGCGCGACGTTCGACCGTCGCATCAAGGCGGCCGCGGGCATCCAGACCGCTCGCCAGTCGCACCGTCTCCTTCAGGCGGTCCAACTTCAGGACCTCGCCGTCGTGACGCCGGGCCACGATCATGTGGAAGCTGTTGGACCCCAGATCGACCGCTGCGACAGTCTCGCCCTGCCCGTCCATCGCCATCTACCCGTGCTCTCCCGAGAGACCTTCCAGCACCCGGCGCGGCAACAGCCAGAGCAATTGCATTGGGCCGGGAAGACCGCCCCCCAGGGCGCAGACCGAACCCTTGCCCATATGCACCCCGGCAGCCGCGGACGGACAGCCCATCAGGCGCCCCGCCAGCGAGGAGAGGTCCGGCTCATGGCCGACCACCACCAGACTGCCGTCGGCCGGCAGCCGCGCCGCCAGGGCCTCCAGCTCCACCCCGGCCACCTGCCCAGGTGCCAGCCATTTCTTCTGGCGCACCGGGACGCCCAGTGCTTCGGCGATGGGTGACGCCGTTTGACGCGCACGCAGGTAAGGGCTGGTTAGCAGTTCCACATGCCCGTAAAGCAAACCGGTCAGCGAGGCGGCCATGCGCCGGGCGCTCACCTGGCCGGCCTCGCTCAACGGCCGATCCCGGTCGGCGCCTTCCCAGTCCCCTGCGTTGCCCGCCTGGGCGTGGCGGACCAGCACGAGACGCGGGCTCCGGCTCATGCTTATGCGCCCCCCGGGGCCAGCAGGAACAGGCTGTAGGCCTCATCCGGCGCTGACCACTCCGCCACCTGTGCCAGTCCGGCGCTGGACAGCAGTTGCTGCACCATCGGGCGCGTAAACTTGCGCGAGATCTCGGTGCGAATGGACTCGCCATCGGCGAACTGGAGAGTGGTCGCGGGTTCGGAGACCTGGACGGTCTGGTCACCCTCGGCGACCAGGTGCATCTCGATGCGCGAATGCGCCTCGACGAACGGGGCGCGATGGCGGAAACCATCGGGATCAAAGTCGGCTCCCAACTCACGATTGAGGACGGACAGCAGGTTCAGGTTAAACGCTGCCGTCACACCAGCCGCGTCGTTGTAGGCCGCCTCCAGAACAGGGATGGCCTTGACCCGGTCCAGCCCGAGCAGGACCCGATCCTCCGCACCCATGGCCGCGCGAATCTGTGACAGCAGGGCGATCGCCTCCGCGTCCTCGAAATTCCCCAGGCTGCCGCCGAGAAAGCTGAACAGGCGCGGGGCCGCTGGAACGGATGTCAGCGTCGACAGGGCCGCAAGATAGTCACCACACAGGGCCTCGATCACGAGCGAAGGGAATCGTCTCAGCAGGCGCTCGGCCGCTTCGTCGAGGATCTCGCCACAGACATCATTGGCGACGTAATACGGATCGTCGACACGCTCGTTCAGCGCGGCGATCAGGTACTCGGTCTTGCGCGAGGTCCCGCTGCCGAGTTCGATCAGCGTATGGGCACCCGAAGTCTCGATGATCTCGGCCGCTCGAGATTCCAGCAGGGCGGATTCCAGACGCGTCGGGTAATACTCCGGTGTGTCACAAATGGCATCAAACAGCTGCGAACCACGGGCATCGTAGAAATACTTTGGCGGAAGCCAGCGTGGTGCCTCCAGCATGCCCTCACAAAAGTCCGCCACCAGTTCCGCATGGGGATCACGCACCTGCACCACATGACGGCTATAACGCTCCGGGAGCGGTATGGCGGGACTCTCGGGCTTCATTGGCACATCCGTGCTTCGGGGTTCCCGGCACGCTACCATGAAACTTCTGGCCTCCCAACCGCGAGTCTGCGCCAATGTGTCGCCATCTAGCCTATCTGGGCCCGCCGCTGGTACTCAGGCGGGTACTGCTGGATCCACCGCACAATCTGATCGAGCAGGCGATCGCGCCGCAGGAATTGGTCTACGCCCGGGTCAACGCGGACGGATTCGGCTTTGGCTGGTTCGGTGAAGACGGTCACGCCCGTTGCTATCGTCGCGCCGATCCCCTGTGGCAGGACCCGAACCTGCAAACGCTGGCCGATACACTGGAGGAGCCGCTCTGGATGGCAGCCATACGCAGCGCAACTCCCGGGTTTGGCGGCGATACGGTCAATGCCCAGCCCTTCTGCATGGACGGTTTGCTCTACAGCCACAACGGGCTCATTGGAGGATTCAGGCCACAGATCCGCCGCCAGGTCGAGAACCTGCTGGCGCCCGAGATCGAGGCGGGCATCCAGGGAACCACGGATTCCGAGTACCTGTTCGCCCTGGTCCGCCAGTTCCTGGCGGACGACGAGAACGCCACGCTGGAAGGCGCCCTGGGCGAGGCCTTCTCAACATTGGAAACCTGGCTGGGCGAGGACATGGCTCTGCTCAACGTCCTCCTGTCCGACGGGCGCCGGCTGGTCGCCAGTCGCCATGCGATCAACAGCCCCTGTCCCAGCCTGTACTACACCTCGGACGATGATGACTTCCCCGAGGACTCGGTAGTGGTCGCCTCGGAGCCACTGACGGACCGGGAACGCTGGCGCCCCGTTCCTTCGGGACACATCCTGATCCTGGACCCTGAAGAACCCCCGGAACTACTCGCCCTGTAGTCGCTCCACCCGGTATGAGCACCCCGAACTGCGAGCTAACCGCAACCCCTGCATCTTCCACAGACATGCTGGATGCCCTTGTCCGTCAGCACCACCGCCTCAACGCGGCACTGGAAGCGACACCGGCTCGCGTGTGGCGCAACCAGTACCACCCGGACCTCAGCCCGATCGGCTGGCATTACGCCCACTGCCACTTCATCGAGGCCGTCTGGCTACGCGAACGTATTCTGGGGCTCGTGCCACCCCGCACGCAGGACTGGCATGACCTCTATTTCCCCGAGCTGAGTCCCAAATGGCGCCGGGGTGGTCGTTTGCCCGCCCTGGATCCGCTCCTCCGATGGGGACGTGAACTCCAGTGCCGCCATCGCGACTGGCTCGCCAGCCACGCGGACATCCGCAACCATCCACTGATGGCCGACGAGTACCTCATCGGGTTTCTCGCCCAGCACCACGCGATGCATCTGGAGACTCTGGCCCAGGTACGCTGGTTTGCCCGTCTTCAGGGGCCCGTCCCTGCTCATCCGGAGCCCATCCGGCAAGAGCCCGAAGTCCCCTCGCAATCCTGGCTCGAATGGGATGCCGTACAGACCATTGTCGGCAGCGACGATGTACTGGCGTTCGACAATGAACAGCGCATTCACGGGAAAAAGCTCAACCCCTTTGCCATTCGGCGGGATCCCGTCACCAACGCTGAATGGCTGGCGTTCATCCAGGAGGACGGCTATCGCCGCCCCGAACTATGGAGTCGCGAGGGGTGGGACTGGCGCAACGCAAACGGAATCCAGGCCCCGCTCGGGTGGTTGCGGCCAGGAACCGACATTGACCTGCAGGTTCTGCCGGAGGGTACGGTCCAGCGCAACCCGAACGCCCCGGTGGTGGGCGTATCCCGCTTCGAGGCCGACGCCTTTGCGCGGTGGGCGGGCGCCCGACTGCCCCACGAACACGAATGGGAACATGCCCAGCTCGAGGGAGCCCTGCGAGGCACCGGGCGGGTTTGGGAATGGTGCGAGAATCCGTTCGCGCCCTACCCCGGGTTCCGCCCGTTCCCCTACGACGAATACTCGGCGCCCTGGTTCGACGGCCATCACTACGTGCTGCGCGGTGGAAGCGACTGGAGCGACCCCCTGCTGAAACGGCCGAGCATGCGCAACTTCTTCACCCCGGAGAAGCGCCATGTCTTTGCCGGCGTGCGCCTCGCGCGTACGATAAAACCCTGATCTCACCGGATACTGCCCCATGACCCGCACTGCTTCCCTGCGTCCCCTCCTCGCATGCCTCTGGCTCGGTGCCTGGCTGCTACTGCCGGCCGTCGCCATGGCGGATGGCAACACGACACTGACGCTTTCCGGCCACGCCGAGCGGCAGGTGGAAAACGACCGCATGACGGTACAGATGCAGGCCCAGGCCCGGGCGCCGGACGCACGCGACGCCGCCGCAACAGTCAATCGCCGTATGGAACAGGCCCTGGCTCGGGCAGAGGAGTATGACGCGGTCGAGGCCTCGACCCGCAGCTACACGACACAGGCCATCCATGACCGCAAGGAACCCGGCCAGATCACTGCCTGGGAGGTCCAGCAGACCCTGGAGCTGGTGAGCGATGATTTCGAAGGCCTCACCGAACTGGTGGGGGTCCTCCAGGGAGACGAACTAACCGTCGGGCAGATTCGCTTTTCCCTCAGCCGCGAGAAACAACAGGAGCACCGTGAGGCGTTGCTCGAGGCTGCCATGGAGGACTGGAAGGAACAGGCACGCGCGATCGCACGCTCACTGGGGGCCACTCACTTGCGCCCGGTGGAAATCGAGCTCGTCGACAGCGGCTATGACCGCCCGCAGCCGATGATGGCCATGCGTGCGATGGAGGAATCCGTCAGCCAGCCTGCACTGGAGGCCGGGACCTCCACGGTATCTGTCACCGTCCGGGCCAAAGTCGAGGCCTTGGGAGGCGAGACGCTGCGCGTCGTCCCGTAAGCGGTCTGCACCCGCTCACTACCGCGCGAGATGCAGGGCCAGTTCCCCTTCGCGCACATCGATACTCTCGATCCCGGCACGAAGGTGCTGGAAGGGCTCCAGCGCCAGCAGGTCCTCGTCTTTCAGGCCACCCAGCCATGCATCCGGCAGAGGGATGCCGGCGACGGACACGCCGACGAGTCGCGCCTGCAATTCTTCGCCCTCGGTCTCGAAGCGCACACCGGAGCGCACGTTCAGCACACGCCCGCCCATGAGCGGCACGTCCGCCGGTACGTCGATGCGCACGCGCGTGCTCACCTGCCCCGGTGTCAGGCGGACCGCCACCCGGCCGGCCAGGTCCGGATCGCGCGCGATCAGGGCATTCAACTCGCGCTCGCTGAACTGAACGATCCGGGCCTCGTCGGTTTCCTCGTAGAGCTCGGGGATCAGCGGCTCCGCGTCGGCTTCGAGATCAATAATCGGCTCACTGGGGGCCTGATCGGGGCGCGGCGCGTCGGGTGCGGAGATCGCCTGCAGCTTGGCCTCGAGCTCCACCTGCTCCTGCTCGCTCAGGATCACGGGTTTCGGCTCGCCGGACTGCAACATGACCACACCCCAGAACCCGGCCCAGATGACCGCGAGCACCAGCAGGACGATCAGATAGCGCGGGGGCCGCCCGGTGGAGCGGTACTGGATCGGGGCGGAGGGTTCCTGGGATTTGGCCATTACTAGGTCCCGTCCTTGCTGGACGCATCATGGGGATCGCAATATGGTCGCACAGACGCCCACGCGTGTGCGCAGGCGCGCTCGCTAGATAAAGTCGAACAGCGAGAGGCGGTTGACCTGCGTATAGGTCTGCTGGGCCGCCTGAAGTGCCACCTGCTGCTGGTTGAACCGGCTGATTGCCTCGGCGTAGTCCAGATCGCGAATCTGCGAGACGGCGCTTTCCAGATCCAGCAAGCGATCTTCGTTCAGCTCCTTCTGCTGATCGAACGCCTTCAGCTTGCCCCCCAGGTCGGCGCGCTGGTCGCTGAAATTTCCGAGTATGGCATCCAGATTGGCCAGGGCCGTATTGGTGGCACTGGCCAGATCGGCCCGGGCGCTGGCGGAATCGCCACTGCGCTCCAGCGCATCGATGATGCGGTCCAGGGTTTCGAACACGCTTGCGTTCTCCGCCGGCCGCGAGACCACCGCGTCGCCCGGCTCGGGCGTACCACTGATAGTGACGCTGCGTCCGGCGAACTCGATTGACTCGCGCGGCACGTAGGGATACTGAACCGGGTCGCCCTCTGCGTCTTCTTCCAGCGAAACGACGTCGCCGTCATCGTTGACGTACGTAATGGTGTAGACCAGATCGCCATCTTCGTTCTCGTCGAAGGCGATGGTGTACTCGCGATCATCCAGCTCGGAAACGCTGGTGACACCGGTTTTCTCCAGGACCATGGACCCATTGTTCTGGACGACCCCGGCCCCGACACGGCCGTCGTTCTCCGGGATATCCATGAACACGGCCGCACCATCGTGGCCCACCGCAATCTTGCGATCGGCCGAAACGGCGACCTCGCGCACACTGCCCGCGCCGGATGCACCTTCGTAGCGGATATTGCCTTCGCCATCCTGCCGGAAGGGCTGATTCTGGGACTTGGTACCGGCAAAGATGTATTCGCCATTGGGGTCTTTGGTATTGGCCATATCCAGCAGCCCGTCACGAATCTGCCGCAACTCGTCCGCCAGATACCCACGCGTCTCGCGCGTCTGGCTGTCGTTGTTGCCGGTGACCACCAACTCACGTGCCCGCTGCAGGGAATCGGTACCCTGCTGCAGCAGCGACTCCTGCTGCTGCATGCGCGGCTGCGTGTTATCCATGTTGCGCTGGAACTGCTTGGTCGCCTTGATGATGCGTTCGAACTGATTGATCTGGGTGGTCCCGCTGGGGTCGTCCGATGGCGACAGGATGCGCTTGCCAGAGCCCAGCTGCAGCGAGGTACGGCTAAGCTCGCCCTGGCCCGCCTGGATCTGGTTAATGCCGCTCTGGAAGATCTGGGTCGTGGAGATACGCATCGGGGTTCCCTCGAATTGCCAGCTGCCTAGCGGCGGAACGCGCCCAGCAGGCTGTCGAACAGCGAGTTGCTGACCTGGATCACCTGGGCGGCGGCCTGATAGGCCTGCTGGTAGCGGATCAGGTCGGCGGCCTCTTCATCCAGATTCACGCCCGAGATCGACTCGCGCTGGGCCTTGGCCTGCTCCAGCTGCGCATTCGCGGAGTCCAGCGCCACATTGGCCTGTCGCGTGCGCGTGCCGACGTTCGCGATCAGGCTGTTGTAGGCGTCGCCAAAGCCCGGGACGCGGCGCTCACCATTTTCCGTCTGGATCGTTCGGGTTTCGGACAGATCGGCCATTTCGAGCATGTTGCGGTTGTCGCCGGGCCGGTCACGGTCGAGTTCGACAACGAACTCGTCGCCCTCCTGGGGCTCCCCGGCGAGCGTGAGCTCCCAGCCGTCCATCTCGATGACCGTCGGGCCGTCATCCGCCACCGCGAACTGCTCGCCGTTGACCTCGTAGTACAGGTCGCCGTCGTCCTCCACCACCGTGACGGTCAGCGGCTCATCCAGAACGGCGGGATCGAAATCGTCGCCCGTGACCTGGATTCCCTCGATTACTGCGTCGCCTTCATTCCCGTCGACAGCGGATGCCTGCAGGGTGACCCCCGCGGCCGCGATACCCGAGGGATCATCGAGAACGACTTCGAGGTCACGCGCGCCATATCGCGTCGGCTGGATCAGCCAGTTGTCTCCCGCCTCGGCGTCGTCCAGCCCGCTTACATCCACAACCAGACCGTCCGCCTCAAGCGTATCCCCGTCCTCCGGATCCAGTTCCGCGACGACCTGGTTATTGGACAAACGCACCAGCTGGAAGTCGCCATCGTCGTTGACCCTCAGTCGGTAGTCCGAGGTGGTCAAGGCGTTGACGTCACCAAAACCGACCGTGGGCACATCGCTGGTGCTGTTACTGGAGCGGCCCCAGACTGTCGGTTCCGCAATCCCGAAGATGTCACCTCCAATCTGGCCGTCGGCATCGAGCCCCTTGGCATTCTGGTCGTTAAAGGCCTGGCCGAGCTGGGTGGCAATCTGGCCGAGCGAATTCTGCGCGGTGTCAATTACCGAGTCGCGAATCTCCAGCAGCCCCCCGAGCTCGCCCCCCTGCAGGAAACGGGTGATGTTGGCCACGCTACCACCCGACTGGAGCCCAACCTCCACCCTGCCGGGGTCGCCGGAGAAGGAATCGGCCACCAGCGACTGGTTGTTTCCGCCCAGCACCAGCGCCTGACCATTACCGATGAAGACATTCAGCGCACCATCGTCCTGCTCGACCGTCGTGACGTCGATCTTCTCCGCCAGCTGGTTCAGCACACGATCGCGCTGGTCCAGCAGATCGTTCGGTGTACCTTGAGTGCTCTTGGAGACGATCTCGCGGTTGAGTCCGGCCAGCGACTCGGCGAGCTGGTTGATCTCCTTGACGTTGGTCTCGATCTGCCCATTCAGGATGCGGCGCTGTTCCTCCAGACGCCCGTTGATGGCCTTGAAGCGTTCAGCCAGGGATTCCGCCTCGGTGAGAAAGACCGTGCGTGCGGCATTGGAGGTCGGATCATTGGCCACGTCGGAAGCCGCATCGAAGAAATCCTGCAGCACCGGCGCGAGGCCACTGGCCTCGTCCGCCAGGAGGCTGTCGATACGCTTGGCCAGATCCGCCTTCGCCTGGGCGTTGGACTGCTCGGAGATGCTCGTACGCAACTGGGTGTTGACGAAGTCATCCGAGATTCGACGAATGGCATCCACGCCCACACCCTGGCCCTGATAGGAACCACCCAGGAACTGCGGGCTCAGGTTGCCCAGTTCGGTGCGCTGACGGCTGTAGCCCTCGGTCGCGGAGTTGGCAATGTTGTTGCTGGTCGTGCCGATCGCACGCTGAAACGCCAGCAGTGCAGAGGTCCCAATACCGGAGACGCTCATACCCGGCCCCTCCCGGTCAGGCTCACCCAGCTGGATTTACGTGTCTGCGACATGGTCTACCCCTCGTCTCGGGTAACGGCCGGCTCGGCCAATGCTTGAGTCGGTGCGGAATTCACGTAGCCCGACAACTGTTCGCGCACCCGCAGCACCTTGTCCGCATAGGCGGGATCGGTCGCGTAGCCGGCGGCCTGCAACTCGCGGATGTACTGGACATCGTCGCCAGCCTGCAGAGCACGGTGATAGCGCGGGTTATTACGAATGAAATCGACATAGTCGGCGAAGGAATCCGCCGGGTCGGCATAGGCCCGGAAACGCGCCTGCTCGCGCTGGGCCACGCCATCGCGGTATTCCAGGGTGCCCACGGCGACCTGATCACCATCCCAGCGGGAATCGGCCTTGATCCCGAACAGGTTGAAGGTCGGCTGGCCGTTGTCGCGCGAGGGCACGTGGCGGCCCCAGCCCGTCTCCAGCGCACTTTGCGCCAGCAAAATTCCGGGCTCCACGCCCAGGTCGGCGGCCGCTTCCCGCGCCAGGGGTTCCAGGGTCGCGACAAACTCCGACGGGTCGCGTGGCGGCCAGTCGATCGCCAGCGGACCCGCCTCGCCGCCCAGCCGCCGGAATCCACCGGCCTGCGCCCCGGGATCATCCCGCACAGGTCGCATGGGCGCGACCGGTTCGAGCTCGCGTTGCTCGTCGGAAAAACGCCGAAAGTCCAGATCACCCCGGCGTTGCGGGAGGTCCAGGGCCGCCAGGCGCTCGGGATCCCGAAGGGTCTGTCCGTCCTGCGGCTGACTCTGCTGCGACAGCTGCTGCATCAGCACTTCGCGCAGGCCGATCCCGTCGCCCTGACTCATGGCCTTGGCGAATTCCTGATCCTGCATCTCGAGGTACATCTTGCTCTGTTCATTGTCGAACAGCCCATCGCCCAGCGAGGCCTCGCGCATCTGCTTGAGCATCTGGCCGATCAGCATCGCCTCGAACTCGCGCGCGACTGCCTCCAGCGCCTCGTCTCCCCCCGCCTGGGCCGCACGCCCGAGGTCACGCAGGCCGCTCGGATCACTGGCCAGCGCCGAGCGTGCCTGCATGGAGAGATCATGGCCGGAGGAGATCATCAGATGACCACCAGCTCCGCGCGCAGGGCGCCCGCCTCGCGCAGTGCCTCGAGGATGGCCACCAGATCACCCGGAGCCGCCCCCACGTTGTTCACCGCGCGCACGATCTCGTCCAGCGAGGTGCCGGGGTCGAACAGGAACATGGTGCTGTCATCCTGCTGGATGGCGATGTCGGTCTGCGGCTGCACTGCGGTCTCGCCCTCGGCAAAGGGCATCGGCTGCACCACCTGTGGTGCCTCGCTGATGGTGACGGTCAGGCTGCCATGGGAGACCGCTGCCGGGGTCACCTGCACGCTCGAGCCAATCACCACAGTCCCGGTGCGCGAGTTCACGATTACCCGGGCCGGGGGTGCCCCACGTTCGATGGGCAGGTTCTCCAGTTCCGCAACGAAACCCACCCGCTGATCCGGGTTCTGGGGTGCACGCACACGCACCGAAGAGCCGTCCAGCGCATGAGCCACACCGGGCCCGAAGGTATCGTTGACCGTCTCCACCAGGCGGTTGGCTGTCGTAAAGTCCGGACGGTTCAGGTTCAGGGTCACATGGTCGCCCTGGGCAAAGGCAGTCGGCACCTCGCGCTCCACCGTCGCGCCGTTCGGTATACGCCCCACGCTGGGAACGTTCACGGTGATGCGTGACCCGTCCTGCCCCTCCGCACCGAAGCCGCCCACGATCAGGTTGCCCTGGGCGATGCTGTAGGTCTGACCGTCCGCACCCTTCAGCGGCGTCATCAGCAGGGTCCCGCCCCTCAGGCTGGTCGCGTTCCCCATCGAGGAGACGGTCACATCGATGCGCTGACCGGGCTTGGAGAACGGGGGCAGGTCGGCCGTGACCATGACGGCCGCGACATTGCGCAGCTGCGGGTTGCCGGCGTCCGGGGTCAGGCCCAGCTGCCCGAGCATGTTGTTGAGGCTCTGGATGGTGAACGGCGTCTGCGTGGTCTGGTCACCTGTGCCGTCCAGCCCCACGACCAGGCCATAGCCCACCAACTGGTTCTCGCGCACGCCGAACACACTGGCCACATCCTTGACCCGCTCGGTGTAGGTGCGCTCCTGCATTGCCGCCTGTTGCTGGATCGCTGTCTGGGCCTGCGCGCCGGCAATCCCGCCTAGCAGCAGCCCCATGGCGGCAATCAAGCCGGGGAGCGCACGGCCTGCGTGGCGACGCCTGCTGTACCGATCCGTCTTGTACCCTGTTCGCTGCATCTCGGCTCTCCCGCTCAGAACGGCCACCAGGGGCTATTGAAGAAGCGGGTGATCCACCCGGGCGTGTTGCTGTCGGCCAGCATCCCGGTGCCGCCATAATAGACACGCGCATTGGCCACCTGCGTCGACAGGACGGTGTTGTTTGTAGTCACGTCCACCGGGCGCACGATCCCGCGAAAGCGCACATATTCCTCGCCCTGGTTGATACCCAGCCACTTCTCGCCCTGCACCACGAGATTGCCGTTCGGCAGCACCTCGGCCACGGTCACGGTGATCTCGCCATCCAGCTGATTGCTCTGGGACGAGTCGCCGGAGCCGTCAAAGTCCCGGCTGCTGGTATTGCTGGCGCCGAACAACGGCCGGCCACGGTGAGTCGCCTGGCCACCAAAGGCCTGCAGGTTGCCGAGATCCAGATTCGAGTCCTTCTGCGTAGAGGTCGACGCGGACTTTTGGGCCTGGGTGCTCTCGGCCAGAATCACCGTCAGAATGTCGCCCACCTGGCGTGCCTTGTAGTCCTCGAACAGGCCCTGGGGCTGAGCGACCTGGAAGATTCCCCCGTTGTTCTGGGCCTGTGGCACCGGTTGCGGCGGCATCACGGGGTTGTAGTCCGGATTGTCCCCGGGCATCGTCGGCTGGGTGGCAGCGCAGGCGGACAGTACCACCACGGCCGCCAGGCCCAGGATCGGTCGCATCAGGGTCTCAAGGCGGTTCATGGCGTTACCCGATCGTCTGATTGACGAACTGCAGCGACTGGTCGGCTGCGGAGATCGCCTTGGAGTTGACCTCGTAGGCGCGCTGGGTCTCGATCATGTTCACCAGCTCCTCGGCGATATTCACGTTCGAGGTCTCCAGCGAGCCCTGCACCAGGGTGCCGGTGCCGTTCAGGCCAGGCTGGGCCTGCTGGGCCACGCCGGAGGCGGCCGTCTCCTGGAACAGGTTCTCGCCGATCGCCTGCAGCCCCGCCGGATTCACGAAGTCCGCGAGCTGGATGTTCCCCAGTTCCACCGGATCGGCCTGCCCCGGAATTTGTGCAGTGACGGTCCCGTCCTTGCCAATCGCCAGCGACTGGGTGTCCTGCGGCACGAACAGGCCCGGCTGCAGCGGATAGCCATTGGACATCACCACCTCGCCATCGGCATTGAGCTGGAAGCTGCCGTCACGCGTGTAGCCAATGTCCCCATTGGGCATCAGGACCTGGAAGAAGCCACGGCCCTCGATCGCGACATCCAGCGAATTGTCGGTCTGTTGCAGGTTGCCCTGGGTAAACATCTTCTCGGTGGACACGGCGCGCACGCCGGTACCGATCTGCAGCCCCGAGGGCAATTGCTGATCCTGGGTGGCCTGCGCGCCTGGCTGACGCACGGTCTGGTAGATCAGATCCTCGAACACCGCGCGGTCCTTCTTGAAACCGGTGGTGTTCACGTTGGCCAGGTTGTTCGAGACCGTCGACATGCGCGTGTGCTGCGCGTCGAGGCCGGTCTTGGCAATCCACAGTGCCTGGTTCATGGTGTTCTCCTGTTATCTCTAAAGGGCGGCGCCAGCCAGTGCTGCGCTAGCCGATACCCAGCAGCCGATTGCTGCTTTGTTCCAGCGTGTTGGCGCTGTCCATCATCTTCACCTGCATCTCGAAGTGGCGGGACAGCTCGATCATCCGCGTCAGCGCCTCGACGGTATTCACGTTGCTGCCCTCGAGCATGCCCGAGACCACCCGCACTTCGGCATCCGGCGGCGCCTCGCTGCCATCGGCCATGCGGAACAGGCCGTCATCACCCCGTTCCAGCTCGCTCACTTCGGGATTCACCAGCCGAATACGCTCGATCGCAGCCAGCGCCTCCGGCCCCACGCCCTGCGGGCGGACGCTGATGGTGCCATCCGTGCCGATCTCGATCTTCTCCGCCGGCGGGATCGCGATCGGGCCGCCATCCCCCAGGACCTGGTGCCCTTGCGCCGTTCGCAAGAGCCCGAAGGCATCCACATGCAGGGAGCCCGCGCGGGTGTACCCTTCCTCCCCGTTCGGCCCCTGCACCGCGATGAAGCCCCGATCCTCGATCGCGATATCCAGATCACGCCCGGTGCTTTGCATCTGGCCCTTGGAGAAGTCCGTGCCATCGGTGCCCAGCTGTGCATAGTCGCGCGAGGCGAACACCGGCCCGCGTACAGGGACGGTATTGGCATTGGCCAGAGCCTGGCGAAAGCCGTCGGTATTGGCATTCGCCAGGTTGTGGTTGTTGACTGCCTGCGCGTGCATGGTCTCCTTCGCGCCGGACATCGCGATGTAGAGGAATCGATCCATGCCTGTGCCCTCGTGTCCCTGTCCCTGACCTAGCGGATGTTGATGATGGTCTGGGTAACCTGATCGGCCGTGGAGATCGTCTGTGCATTCGCTTGAAAGTTGCGCTGCGCGGTGATCAGGTTCACCAGCTCCTGAGCGATATCCACATTGGATGACTCCAGCGCCCCGGACTGAATCTGGCCCAGGTTGCCCGTACCGGGCGACGCGAACACTGGATCACCGGCGGCGAAGGTCTCGGCCCAGTTGTTGTTGCCGAGCTGCTCCAGACCCTGCGGGTTGGTGAAGTTGGCCAGCGCCACCTGTCCCAGCACGGACGACTGGCCATTGGTGAAGCGCGCAAACACCACACCACTGGAGTCGATGTCGACCCCCGTCAGGCGGCCCGATGCAAAGCCATTCTGCCCCAGGTCATTGACGGCGAAATCGCCACCGAACTGCGTGGTACCGGAAAAGTCGATCGTTCCTTCAATCGGGTCGGCACCGTTATCGAAACCGCCGCGTACAAAGTCGAACTCCGTATCCCCGGTCAACTGACCGGAACCGTCGAACTCGAGCCCGAACGCAGCCGGGTCGCCCTCGTCATCCACCGCCGGCTCGCCGTCGATGGTCATGAACGCAGTCCATTCACGGTCCGCGCCCTCGTTCTTCACAAAGTAGATGCGTGCATCTCGCGAGGTCCCCAGCGAGTCGTACACGGTCAGCGAGGTCGAATAGTTGTAGGTGTCGGGATCATCGAAATCGAAGGCATCCGGATCCAGCCCCTGGGCGCTCGACTGCAGGTTGACCAGCGCCTCGATCTCGCTGGTGGCCTGGGGCGACGAGGCACCCGTTTGCAAGCGCAGATCGCCCAACTGCCCGGTATTGAATTCGGTATCGGTACTGCCGGGGTTGATCGGTGGATAGCCCTGCAACTGCTGACCCTGGTTGTTCACCAGATTGCCGTCACGGTTCACCTGAAACTCGCCCGCGCGGGTATAGACACGATTGCCACCATCATTCATGACGAAGAAGCCCTCTCCATCGATGGCCAGGTCGAGCCCGTTCTCGGTGAACTCCATCCGCCCCTGGGAGAACTGCTGAGTGACCGCCATCAGGCGCGATCCGCCACCAGTGGCGGTCTGGCTGACACCGCCGAAGCTCTGGGCAAAGACGTCACCGAACTCCGCCCGCGAGCGCTTGAACCCGGTGGTTCCTGCGTTGGAGACATTGTTACCGGTGGCCTGCAAATCGGCCTGCGCCGAATTCAGTCCGCTCAATCCGATATTGAAGGGCATGCTCGTCTACCTCCTGTCCATCCACCATTGGTGTCCGTCAACTGCTGATGCGTCGGACATCCGAGAAATTGATCTCGCCCAGGCCCCGGACCATCAGGCCGAGTCTGGAGTCGTCACCTACCGAAACGCTCTCGACGCGGGCGTCGAGAAAGACATCCACTGATTCGCTACCGGAACCGCTCTGGGCCGAGGCCCGAAACTCGTACACGCCCGGGGCCGCAGGCGTTCCGTCATCGCGCAACCCGTCCCAGGTAAACTCCTGCAGCCCTTCCCCGGCCGAGCCCAGATTCATGCTCCGTATGCGCTCACCCGTTGGGCTGTACACCTCCAGTTGCAACTGGCCGGTGGACTGATCGAGATCGACTGCCCCGCGCACCACGCCGTCCGGCCCCAGCTCACTGAAGTCCGTCGGGACCAGCACGTCCTTGCCAACCAGGGAGGCTGCCTGCAGCGTCTGGCTCTGTCCCATGGACTGCGCCAGTTTCTCGAATGACTTGGACAGTTCCTCGATCCCGGTAACCGTCGAGAACTGCGCCATCTGCCCGATGAATTCGCCGTTCTCCATTGGCTCGAACGGATCCTGGTTCTGTAGCTGAGTCACCATCAGCTTCAGGAAATCATCCTGGCCCAGACGATCGGTCTGCTTGTCGTCCTGTCGGGTCCGGGAAAGGCCCAGCCGATCCAGAATGTCCGGTGAAATCTGTGTCATGGGGCGCTCCGGTTTAGCCCTGGCCGATCTGCAACGTGCGCTGCAGCAGCTGGCGCGAGGTCTCCATCACCTCGACGTTCGCTTCGTAGTTGCGCGAGGCCGACATCATGTTGGCCATCTCCTCCACCACGCTGATCGCGGGTCGGAAGATGTAGCCGTCTTCATTGGCCTGCGGGTGGTTCGGCTCGTAGTGCGCCTGTGGCGGCGCGCGTGACTCGTCAATGCCCGCCACCCGTACGCCGTTAGAGGCACCGTTCGGGTCGGCCTGGTTCATCACGGTCTGAAACAGCACCTGCTTCGCTCGGTAGGCCTCGTCAGGGTTGCTCGCCACGGTATTGGCGTTCGCAAGATTCGAGGCCACCGTATTCAGTCGTACCGACTGCGCGGTCAGCGCGGAGGCCGAGGTGTTGAACAGCTTGAACAGATCACTCACGACATCACTCTCCTGGTCCCGTCGTTGGCGCTCGCACTAGCGCTCGCCTCGCAGGGCATCGCGGATACCGGAAACCCGGCGGTTCAGGAACTCGAGACTGCTCTGGTACTGCAGGGAATTCTCGGCAAAGGCCGCTCGCTCGAGCTGCGGGTCCACCGTGTTGCCATCCAGAGAGGGCTGCGACGGCACGCGATAAAGCGTCTCCAGTGACCCGTTGGCACTGCCCGTCCCGCCGGGGCCGATGTGGCCCTGCTGCGTACGCGCCATCGGCAGGTTCCCGCCCTCGCCGGCCGCCGCCTGCAGCACCGACCGAAAGTCGATGTCGCGCGCCTTGTAGTTGGGCGTGTCGGCATTCGCGATGTTCGAGGCCAACAGTTCCATCCGCTTCGCACGGACGTTAACCGCCTCCGGGAGAATACCCATCGCCTTGTCGAGAGAGAGACTCATCCGTCGTACCCCGTCCGCCACTGGCGAACTTCAGGTTCCTCGGGACGAAACCGCTTCGCCCCGTATGACAGGGACGAAGCAATTGGTGTGCCACTATGGGATGTCGGATATCTGAAGAGGGGCGCCGAGGTCGCGAGGGACGACCGTATGGCGAGACGCTAGGGAGACGCTGATTTAATCGCACGTCCGCGTTGGTGCCCCCTGTTTTCCGAGACAAGGCGCGTCGTGCAGCGGGTAGTGGTTCTACCCGCAAGCGGCGCAACGCAGGATCGGGGAACAGGGGGCACCAACCCCACAAGCCATTGAAAGCAGGGGCTCGGCCGCCCTTGCGCGCGAACGGCGTTGCGGCTCCCTTGTGCAGAATGACTGCACGGCAGTCACCGCGCCTTGTTCCCACGCAAAAGCGACTCGAGCGCGGACGCGCGATTAAATCAGCGTCTCCCTAGGGCGTGTCAGCCCTTCAGGCGAAGGACGGAGCCGTACTCGGTGCGAACGGTTTCGAAGGCCTGGGTATAAGGACCCGCGGTCTCGGAAGCGCCAAGAAACAGATAGCCACCCGGGTTCATCTGACGGGCGATTCCGTCAAGAACCTGTCGCTTGGTCTCGGCGGAGAAGTAGATCAGCACATTGCGACAGAACACGATGTCGAACTTGCCCAGAGCCGCATAACTGTCGATCAGGTTGAGTTTCTGGAAACGACAGCGGCGCTGGATCTCCGGGCGCACGCGATGGCCCTCCGCCACGGTCTCGAAGAAGCGCGCCCGCCGCGCCTCGCTCAGGCCACGCACAATGCTCAGGCCGTCGTAAACGGCCCGGCGGGCGTCGTCCAGGATCTTCTCCGAAAGGTCCGTACCCATGATGGATACCGGCACGACGCGCCTGGGCCGTGACTCCTCCCACTCGGATACCACCATGGAGATGCTGTAGGCCTCCTGTCCGCTGGAGCAACCGGACGACCAGACCTTGATCCCTGCACCCTTCTCCGCGCGCTCCGGGAGCAGGACATGACGCAGAATCTCGAAGGGGAACCCATCGCGAAACCAGGAAGTTTCATTCGTGGTCATCGCGTCGATCACACGCGTACGCAGACGCGGATTGGGCGCCTGACGCATCGCATGCAACAGCTCCGGGACACTCTTGTAACCGAACTCGTCCAGCAATCGTGAAAGGCGACTGGACACCAGGTACTGGCGGCTGTCGCCCAGCACCAGGCCACAGCATTCGGAAAGGAAACGCGAGAACTCCTCGTAGTCGCGCGAATCGATCACGAAGTCATCCCTGAAAGTCGACGATACGGGCAGACGGGCACGTTGATGACGAATCCTTGACAGCGTGTCGGAAAACCCGGCCGGGGAACAAGCGCGTCCCCGTGCCGCACGGGTGCAGTATACGTGCAACCACATGGACGCCGACAGCTTCCCGACGGGCGATGGATGCGGCGCGCCATGGCCGCTGATGCCCAGGTGCCCGGCAATCCGTTACCGCTCCCATGCCGCCGGGGTCGAATCGGTCGATTAACGCCAACCGCGCAGGCACCGGCTTCAATCCCTGCGGGTTTGGTCAAGCACGGCTTCGGCCAGTTCGTCGGGGTTGAACTTGGACAGAAACGCATCTGCCCCGGCGCGCTTGACCATATCCGTATTGAACTCGCCACTGAGCGATGAGTGGAGCAACACCCGCAGATCTTTCAACTGATCGTTCGCACGGATCCGGGCGGTGAGGGTATAGCCGTCCATCCGCGGCATCTCGATATCCGATATCACCATCTCGATCACTTCGTCGACGGTACCGGCCTGCGCCTGTTCCTCAAGGAAATCCAGCGCCTCGCGACCATCCTTGAACACCAGGTACTCCCAACCCAGCCCCTTGATCGCACCCTCGATCTGCTTGCGTGCAACCACCGAGTCATCCACGATCACGATCTTTCGCTGACCGTGCCGGGCCCGCTCCTCCTCGGCCTCCGCACGCACCTCGTCGGATACACGTGACGGCAACGGATTGACGATCGACAGCACCCGCTCGACGTCAATAATCTCGACCAGCTTGTTGTCGATCTCGGTGACGGCCACCAGGAAGGATTCACGTCCGGTCCCGCGTGGCGGCGATTTCACATCTTCCCAGTTCACGTTGACGATGCGGTCGACGGCCGACACCCAGAAGCCCTGGACCGATCGGTTGAATTCGGTCACGACCACCTTGTGGTCGTCCGTCTCGCCCACCGCGGTACGCAACCCCATCGCGCGCGCCAGATCGATGATGGGGACGGTCCCGCCTCGCAGGGTGGCCACACCGCGCACAACACTCAGGGATCCCGGGATCTGCCGCAGCGGCGGAGACGGGATGACCTCGCGCACCTTGAATACGTTGATCCCGAAGGTCTGCGAACTCCCCAGGTGAAACAGCAGCAGTTCCATGCGGTTCTGCCCCACCAGTTGAGTACGCTGATTCACGTCGTCAATGAATTGACTCATTGTCCTGTTCTCCCCCTCGCCCGGCGGCCGGCCACACCGACCCACCGGGCCCAGTGTGCACCGCCGGGACTGGCGCTGTCATGCCACAAACCGCCGCTACATGCCGATTGCATGCGTTCTTGCCTCCATAACGGCCGCCCGTCGCCACTCTTGAGAGGACAGACCCAACCCTCTGGCATGTTTTCTGCTTGCACAAGGACCAGAAGCCTCTTGAAGACCGACGAGCCGGTACGCACCCAGACCATGAATCAGCCCATACCTCAACCTTTCGTTCGCTCCCGGTGGCTCACGGCCGTAGTGGGTCTCATTCTGGCCGTGGTCTCCGTGACGGCACAGGCCGAGATCGAGGCAGTGGATAACATCCGTCTGGCGGCGGAGCGTTTTATCCAGGAGGAGCTCAACATTACACCGGGCGACGAAGCGGTAGAGATTCAGATCGGGCGGCTGGACAACCGCCTGCGCCTGGCCCGATGCAGCCAGGCACTGGAGACCCGGTTCCCGCCCGGAGGACGGCGCGATGGCAATACGGCGGTCCAGGTTCAGTGCGAGGCCCCGGTGAGCTGGTCGATCTTCGTCCCGGTCACGGTCGAGCGCTATGCGGAGGTCCTGGTCGCCAGCCGCACCCTGCGGCGCCAGCACACGATCCTTCCAGGGGATCTGCGCACCAAGCGAATTCAGACTTCGCGCCATGCAGGAAGCTATTTCGAGAACAAGAATGAGCTGGTGGGGCTGCAAACACGGCGCAATATTCGACCGGGCCAGATCCTGGGCCAGCAGCACGTCACCCAACGCGAGGTGGTCAGCCGCGGCCAACGTGTCACGATTCTGGCCGAAAATGGCTCGGTGGTGATCCGCATGCAGGGCGAGGCACTGGAAAATGGCATCCTGGGCGATCGCGTCCGGGTCAAAAACACCTCTTCCGGGCGCGTCGTGGAAGGCGAGGTACTGGAGTCCGGACATGTACGCGTCGCGCTGTAGAATGGCGAGATGACCCACAACCATCCACAAACTGTGAAGCGACTCGAATATTCACGGCTCAAGGGACTACAGTTTCAGCTGATGCTGCCGCTAACCCCTGCAGTAGAATTGCAAAAACAGGAAATCGAATGATGGATATCAAAGGCCCGAACTCACCCGGCCTGCGCCCGGATGGCAATACCTCGAGCGTAAAGGGCCGCGAAGAGACGTCCCGGCCCGATGCAGGTGCCAAAGGCAATGCCTCGGCACCCGTACGTCAGGATGACTCCGTTACCCTGACCGGTGCGGCGCAGGCGATGAACGCCGCCTCCGAGGCTGCCAACAACGCCCCGTTCGACGAGGCGCGTGTCGCCGAACTGCGCGAAGCGATCTCCAATGGCCAGTACCCGGTGGACAACGAGCAGTTGGCCGATCGCATGATCGAGCTGGAAAGCCTGTTGCGCTAAGAGCCACTGACAGAGAACCCCGACGATGTCGCCCGAACAACGCCACGCTTTCCTCCGCTCGCTGGAGGCCTCGATTCGCCTGAGCCATCAGCTGGAAGAGATCCTGCTGCAGGAGACCCGGGCCGTGGAATCGCGGGCAGCTGACAACCTGCACGACGTCGTCGCCCAGAAACAGACACTCCTGCAGGACCTGGAGACCGAGAGTCGCCGACAACGCGAGACACTCGAGGCCGCTGGCGAAACCTACACGCCCGAGGGCATCGCACGACTGTTCAACCGCCTGGAGGGCGGCGCCGAGCTGGAGGATCACTGGCAGGCCCTGCGCCGCTCGGTGGAGCGCTGCAACACCCTCAACCAGGGAAATGCCCGCCTGATCGATCGTGACCGTCGCCGCGTGGAGCTTTCGATTCAGATCCTGCGCGGCGAGGAGCCTGGCCCGGCCCCCACCTACGACCCCTACGGCCGCACACAGTCCGGCAGCCGGACTGGTCGGCGCATCACTCGCGCATGACCCGCGCGCGCTCTGCGCGACACTCTTTCACCCTTCTCCGACCCGCACGCGGGGCTAGTATTCCGGGCCGCCGGACAGTACCGTGCGGCTTGGCCCAATAACGACAACTACGCCACGCATGGACGAGACCGACTATACCGTCGACCGGCCGGAGCGGATCGCCGGCATCCTCAAGGATCTGGACCACAAGCTCACCCTCGTCAATGTCCGGCTCGATGACGATGGTCCGCTGTACAACTCCGCGTTGGTCCGCCTCGATTCCGAAACACGCGAACTCTTCCTCGACGAACTCACCCCCATCGAAGCCAATCGTCATGTAAAGGAAGGCACCCGCATCCGGGTGTTCGCCAGTCTGCGCGGCGTTGCCGTGCGTTTTTCGGCCGTCGTCTCGCGCACCGAACGCGAGGACGCTGGAGCCCTGTACGTCTGCCCCTACCCGGAAACACTGCAATACCTCCAGCGTCGCGAGACCTTTCGCGTGCACATCCCCATCAGTCAGCGCCCGGGCGTGGAATTGCAGTACGGCGACTGGGACGAACCCGGGATCGGCGATCTGGCCGACCTCTCGGTCCAGGGAATGTGCGTGGAGGTACCGCAGGAATGGGTAGACGACCTCGAGATCGGAAGCCCAATGCGTTTCGAGAACCTGCTCTTGCCGGATGTCAGTGAGCGCCTGGGCGGCGATCTCCGACTGGCCAACCGCCGCCGCAGCCCACGCGATGGCTACGTGTATGCCGGGTTCCAGATAACCGGGATGAACCAGTGGCTGGAGCGCCAGATCAACATCGCCCTGCTCTACTACCAGCGCGAGGCACGACGACGTTCGATGGAGTGACCGCTCAACCCACGCGGATATACCCCGGACACGAAAAAAGGCCGCTTGAAGCGGCCTTTTTAATTCACTTGAAACACTTTCTACAAGTGATTGATATTGGTCGGGACGGCAGGATTTGAACCTGCGACCCTCTGCACCCCATGCAGATGCGCTACCAGACTGCGCTACGCCCCGAAGCCGCGAATCATATCCGATTCCCCGCCCTCACGAAAGAACCCGGTCCGCGGGGAATCAGGCCCGTAGCACGCGTAGAACCGATTCCAGTTCCGAGATTGTGTCCTGGATGATCTGGCGCGCCTGCTGGCGATCGCCCTTGGCCTCGTCGCCCGAGAGCTTCTGCCGGGCGCCGTTGATCGTATAGCCCTCTTCGTACAGCAGGGCCCGGATCTGGCGGATCAGGATCACGTCCTGGCGCTGGTAGTAGCGCCGATTGCCCCGCCGCTTGACCGGTTCGAGCATCGGAAACTCCTGCTCCCAGTAGCGCAGCACATGGGGCTTTACCTGGCACAGTTCGGCGACTTCGCCAATGGTGAAGTACCGCTTGCCCGGGATCGCGGGCAGTTCCTGGTGGTTACTCGCCTCCAGCATAGCTTTCGACCCTCTCGCGCAGCTTCTGCCCCGGACGGAAGGTGACCACGCGACGTGCAGAGACCGGGATTTCCTCGCCGGTCTTCGGATTGCGACCGGGCCGCTGGTTCTTGTCGCGGAGGATGAAATTACCGAAGCCCGAGAGCTTCACGCCCTCGCCCTCCTCCAGCGACTGGCGCATCTCTTCGAAGAACATCTCGACGAATTCCTTGGCCTCACGCTTGTTCAGGCCCAGTTCTTCGTTCAGCGCGGCGGCAAGGTCCGCCTTCGTCACTGCTGCCATGGAATCACTGCCTCAGGGTTGCCTGGAAGCGAGCGTGCAGATGCTCGACGACCTTGTCGGTGACGTTTGTTACGTCCTGTTCGCCTAGGGTGCGATCAAAAGCCCGCAAAATCAAGCCCAAAGCAAGACTCTTCTCGTCTGGATTCAAGCCCTTGCCCTGGTAGACATCAAACATGCGCACGCCCTGCACCAATTCCAGGTTCAGTTCCCTGATTGCATTCAGCACATCCCCTGCGGGGACCGCCTCCTTTACAACCAGCGCCAGATCACGACGGATCGAGGGGTACGGCGACAACGGCGTGAACTGGGCGACCGGGGCGTGCAGGATCGCTCGGGCATCCAGGTCGAACAGGTAAACGGGTTCTACATCGAACTGCTTGCAGAGCGCGGGGTGCAGGCGCCCGACCCAGCCAATGGGGCGGTCACCCGCCAGAATCCGCGCGGACTGCCCGTCGTGGAGCGCAGGATGTTTCTCCGCGCGAAACCCCAGCGGCGCATCCACGGAGGCACAAAGTGCCTCGACCACACCCTTGGCATCAAAGAAATCGACGCGGCGCGATGCGGCGTCCCAGTGCTCCGGATGCGCTCGCCCACCCAGCAGGCCCGCGAGACGCGGCTCCTGGCGCAGGCCGGAGGCATCCGGCACAAAGCGCAGGCCATGTTCGAACAACCGCAGGTCCGGCTGCTGGCGCGCCTGATTATGGGCCGCCGTGGCAACCAGGCCGGGCCACAGGCCGGGGCGCATCACCGCCAGGTCGCTGGAGATCGGGTTGGCCAGGCCCAGGGGCTCCACCGTGGGATAAAAGGCCCGCGAGGCCTCGGCATCGATAAAACTGAAGCTGATGACCTCGTGAAAGCCCTCGCTCGCCAGTTGCTCGCGCAGCCCGCGCAGGGCTGGGGGTCGCTCGGCTGGCGCCACCGGGGACGGCAGGCGCTGAGGCAGGCGGTCATAGCCATGCACCCGGGCCAGTTCCTCGATCAAGTCTTCCTCGCGCTCCAGATCGAAGCGCGCGCGCGGGGCCCAAACCTGCCACCCGTCCTCCGCAGACTCCACCCGGCAAGCCAGCGCGCCCAGGATACGCTCGACTTCAGCATCCCCGAACGTCGTACCGAGGAGCCTCTCGATGCGCGGCCGGCGCAGCTGGATCGGCTGTTCGAAATGAGACGACGGCGGCTCGCCGACCCGCTCCACCGGCCCGCACTGCCCGCCACAGATCTCCAGCAGCAAACGCGTGGCGCGCTCCATGGCCTGCTCGACCAGCGTCGGGTCCACGCCGCGTTCAAAGCGATGCGAGGCATCGGTATGCAGGCCATGAGCCCGCGCCCGCCCGGCCAGTGCCAGCGGGGCAAAGTGGGCACACTCGAGTACCACCCGAGTCGTGTCGTCACCTACCGCGCTGTCGGCGCCCCCCATGATCCCGGCCAGCGCCACCGGAGCGGTCGCCGAGGCGATCACCAGGTCCTGCTCGGCCAGTTCGACGGTCTGATCCCCGCCCAGCAGGGTCAGCGACTCGCCGGAACGCGCCCAGCGCACCTCGATGGTGCCCCCAAGACGGCCCGCATCGAAGGCATGCAGGGGCTGCCCGAGTTCCAGCATCACGTAGTTGGTGACATCCACGATCGCGCTGAGCGGCCGCACACCGGCCCGGCGCAGGCGCTCGGTCATCCATAGCGGCGTGGGCGCACGCGCATCCAGGCCGTCGAGCACCCGCGCCGCGTACAGCGGGCAGGCCTCGGTATCCTCGACCCGGACCGCAACACTGACGTCCAGCTCTGCCCCGGTCTGTTCGGCCACGTTCTCGTTCAGCGGCCGGTCGAGAAGCGCCGAACACTCGCGGGCAATCCCCCGCATCCCGAGACAGTCGGCCCGGTTCGGCGTCAGATCCACTTCCAGGATGTGGTCATCCAGGCCCAGCGCCGTGCGCAGGTCGGCGCCGATCTCGAGGTCCGTGGGGAGTGCGAGCAGGCCTTCGGCATCCTCCGCAAGCCCCAGTTCACGCGCCGAGCACAGCATGCCCGCGGAGGCGACACCGCGCAGCTTGGACTTCTTGATCCTGAAGTTGTCGGGCAGCACCGCGCCGACCACCGCGACCGGCGCTACCATGCCTTCATGCACATTGGGTGCGCCGCAGACGATGGTCAGCGGTTCGGCCTCTCCCGCCTCGACCTGGCAGATACGCAGGCGATCAGCATCCGGGTGCGGCTCCACCTTCGCCACCCGGCCTACGCGCACACCACTGAACGCGGGTGCCGCCACCTCGATCGCGTCCAGCTCCAATCCCGCCATGGTCAGGCGATGGCCCAGCTCCTCGGGGGTCTCGTCGATCTGCAGCCAGTCCCGCAGCCACTGAATACTGATGCGCATTAGCCGGTCCGTCCGAATTGGCGAATGAATCGGATGTCGTTGTCGAAGAACAGGCGCAGGTCATTCACGCCATGGCGCAGCATCGCCATCCGCTCGACCCCGAGGCCGAAGGCAAAGCCGGTGTACTGTTCCGGGTCGATGTCGACATGGCCCAGCACGTTCGGGTGCACCATGCCGCAGCCCATCACCTCCAGCCAGCCGGTATGACTGCACACCCGGCAGCCATCACCGCCGCAGTGAACACACTGGATATCGACTTCGGCCGAGGGCTCGGTGAACGGGAAGTACGACGGACGAAAGCGCGTGGCCAAGTCGTCGCGGCCAAAGAAGCTCTGCAGGAACGCGCTCAGCACGCCGCGCAGATCCGCAAAGGTGATGTCCTCGTCCACACAGAGCCCTTCCACCTGGTGAAACATCGGGCTGTGCGTCAGATCCGAGTCGCAGCGATAGACCCGCCCCGGCGCGATCACGCGCAGCGGCGGCTTCTGTTGCTCCATGGTCCGAATCTGCACCGGCGAGGTATGGGTGCGCAGGACGCGGTGGGCGTCGAAGTAGAACGTGTCGTGCATCGCCCGCGCCGGGTGATGTTCGGGGATGTTCAGCGCCTCGAAGTTGTGGAAGTCGTCCTCGACTTCGGGCCCCTCGGCCACACGGAACCCGAGCCCGGCGAAGAACGCCTCGATGCGCTCCAGCGTATGGGTGATCGGGTGCAGCGAGCCCTCGGGCAGGCGGCGCCCCGGCAGGGTCACGTCCACCTGCTCGCTGGCCAGCTGCTCGGCCAGGGCGCTGTCGGCCAGGGCCTGCTTGCGGGCCTCGATCAGGCCGGCGACCTCGGTCTTGGCCTCGTTGACCTTCTGGCCGGCGGCCGGGCGTTCCTCCGCCGGCAGCTTGCCGAGCTCCTTCAGCTGGGCGGTAATCGAGCCCTTCTTGCCCAGGTACTGCACCCGGACATCATCCAGCGCCTTCAGGTCAGTGGCCGCCTCGATGCGGTCGCGGGCCTCGGCGACGAGCTGTTGCAGTTGCTCCACGTGCATTCCCCGAAAGTGATGGACGACGGTTGCCCGCCGTCCCGGTGTTCCCTGTTCCCGAAACAAAAAAGGGAGGGCGTCGACCCTCCCCTTTCCGGGACCCGCCAGGCAGTGCCGGGCGGGTAATCCTGCAGGACCTCGTCAGGCCGGCAGTGCAGCCTTGGCCTTTTCCGCGATCTTGCCGAAGGCGGTCAGGTCGTGCACGGCCAGATCGGCCAGGCTCTTGCGGTCGATCTCGATCTCGGCCTTCTTCAGACCCGCCATCAGGCGGCTGTAGGAGAGATCGAACTGACGGGCCGCCGCATTGATGCGGACGATCCACAGCGACCGGAACTGGCGCTTTTTCTGGCGACGGTCACGGTAGGCATACTGGCCGGCCTTGATGACGGCCTGGTTGGCAACGCGGAAGACGTTCTTCCGGGCGCCGTAGTAGCCCTTGGCCTGCTTGAGGACCTTCTTGTGACGGGCGTGAGCGGTTACACCGCGCTTGACTCGTGGCATGTCTTTCTTCCTCGGTCAGATCAACGGTACGGCAGCATTTTGCGCACGGCGGCGACATCCGCCTCGTGCACCATGGCCGGACTGCGCAGGTGACGCTTACGCTTGGTGGATTTCTTGGTCAGGATGTGGCTGCGGTGCGACTGGAACCGCTTGTACTTCCCGGACCCCGTACGGGTGAAGCGCTTGGCCGCACCCCGATTGGTCTTGATCTTCGGCATTGCTTTCTCCGGCATTTTGGGCCGTACCCGATTCGGGCCGGCCGTTTATGGGAGGACCGGCAGGTATGCGGAGACCTGCGCGATCCTTGTTGTCTGACCGGCCTACTTCTTCTTGCCGGTCAGCACCATGATCATCTGGCGTCCTTCCATCTTCGGCCGCTGTTCGACGACCGCGATATCGGACATGTCCTGCTCGATCTTGTCCAGCAACTCGCCACCCAGTTCCTGATGGCGCATTTCACGGCCGCGGAAGCGGATGGTCACCTTGCCCTTGTCGCCGGCCTCGATGAAGCGGCGCAGGTTGCGAAGCTTGACCTTGTAGTCGCCCTCGTCCGTGCCGGGACGAAACTTCACTTCCTTGATCTGAATCTGTTTCTGCTTCTTCTTGGCTTCCTGCGCCTTCTTCGCCTGCTCGAATTTGTACTTGCCGTAATCCATGATCCGGCATACGGGTGGATCGGCGTTTGGCGAGATCTCGACCAGGTCGAGTCCGGATTCCTGGGCCAGCTCCAGGGCCTCGGGGGTACCGAAAATGCCCCGGTTTTCGCCTTCGGCATCGATCAACCGAATCTTGGGTACGTTGATCTGATCGTTCAGGCGGACGGTCTTGGCTGCGCTAATAGCCTTTTCTCCAATTCAAGTCAGTGTTGCCGGTTCGCGACTTCTTCCCGAAGCCGCGTGGCGAAGTCCTCCAGGCCCATCGAGCCGAGATCTTCGCCGCTGCGCGTACGGACCGCGACCTGGCCGTTTTCCATTTCGCGGTCGCCCAGCACCAGCAGGTACGGCACTCGCTTGAGCGTGTGCTCGCGAATCTTAAAGCCGATCTTCTCGTTTCTCAAGTCCGCCTCGACGCGGAAACCCTTGTCGCGCAGCGCTTTCGTCACTTCTTCAGCGTAGGCATCCTGGCGCTCGGTGATGGTCAGCACCTCGGCCTGCACCGGGGCCAGCCAGGTCGGGAAGTGCCCGGCGTAGTGTTCGATCAGCACACCGAAGAAGCGCTCCACCGACCCCAGCAGCGCGCGATGGATCATGATCGGACGCCGGCGCTCGTTGTCCTCGGCGACATACTCCATGTCGAAGCGCTCGGGCAGGTTGAAGTCCAGCTGTACCGTGGAGCACTGCCATTCGCGGCCGATCGCGTCGTGGATCTTGATATCGATCTTCGGCCCATAGAACGCACCGCCGCCCTCGTCCACCGAATACTCCAGCCCCTTCTTCTCGATCGCCGAGCGCAGCGACGCGGTCGCGTGCTCCCAGATCTCGTCGGAGCCGACGGCATCTTCGGGCTTGGTCGAGAGATTTACGTCAAACTTCTCGAAACCGAAGTTCTGCAGGACCTCCAGCGTCAGATCGATCACCGCCATCACTTCGGCCTCGATCTGGTCCTCGCGGCAGAAGATATGGGCGTCATCCTGGGTGAAGCCACGCACGCGCATCAGCCCGTGCAGCGCGCCGGACATCTCGCGGCGGTAGACCGTGCCCATCTCCGCCCAGCGCAGCGGCAGGTCGCGGTAGGAATGCAGCCTGTCCTTGTACATCAGCACGTGGAACGGGCAGTTCATCGGCTTGAGCTGGAAGGCCTGGTGCTCGTCCTCCATCGGCTCGTACATGGACTCGGCGTAGAAGTCCGCATGGCCGGAGGTCTTCCACAGCTCCAGGTTCGCGATGTGCGGCGACACGACGAAGTCGTAACCCGCCTTCTCGTGCATGTCGTACCAGTACTTCTCGATCTCGCGGCGGATGCGCGCGCCCTTCGGGTGCCAGAACACCAGGCCGCCACCTGCCTCGTCCTGGATCGAGAACAGATCCAGCTCCTGACCGATCTTGCGGTGGTCCCGGCGCTCGGCCTCCTTCAACCGTTCCAGGTATTCCTTCAGCTGGTCCTTGTTCGGCCAGGCGGTGCCGTAGATGCGCTGCAACATCTCGTTGTCGGAGTCGCCGCGCCAGTAGGCACCGGCCACCTTGGTCAGCTTGAAGGCCTTCAGCTTGCCGGTAGACGGGATATGCGGGCCGCGGCAGAGATCGACAAAGTCGCCCTGCTTGTACAGCGAGATGTTCTCGCCCTGCGGGATGGACGCGATGATCTCGGCCTTGTACTCCTCGCCCATGTCACGGAAGTATTTCACCGCCTCGTCGCGGTCCATCAGCGAGCGCTCCACCGGCAGATCCTGCTTGGCCAGCTCCTTCATGCGCTTCTCGATCTTCTCCAGATCCTCCGGCGTGAAGCCGCGGTCATAGGCAAAGTCGTAGTAGAAGCCGTTCTCGATGGTCGGGCCGATGGTGACCTGGGCGTCGGGAAAGAGCTGCTTGACCGCCTGCGCCATCAGGTGCGCGGTCGAATGCCGGATGATCTCCACCCCCTCCGGGTCGCGGTCGGTCACGATCGCGACTTCCGCGTCATCGTCGATCTCGTGGCGGGCATCGACCAGATGGCCGTTCACCTTGCCGGCCAGGGTCGCCTTGGCGAGGCCCGGGCCAATGTCCTGCGCCACATCCAGCACGGTGACCGGATGATCGAACTCGCGGCGGCTGCCGTCGGGGAGGGTTACTGCGGGCATTACGAGGCTCCTTCGCCGACCCATACGCGGGGTCGAGCGTCGCGTGTAAAAGATTGGTGTTGCCGGAAGCGACAACGGCGCGAAGCGTACCACACGCCCCGCGCCGTCGGCAGGTTTCCCGGCCGGCTGCCGGGACTCCCGGGGGATGGCTTACATGTTTTCCTCGATGAACAGGTAGGTCCGGTTCACGTTGGGGCGGTGCCAGTCGTCGTAGTGGCGCAGATGCCGGAACTCTTCCAGGTCCGCCAGCCGCCCCACCACTTCGTCCAGCGACTCCCAGTCCTCGATCCCGGCCTTCACCTCGCGCACCAGAAGCTCCAGGTAGTCACCGGTATCCTGACGCGCCTCGGCCATATCGGTGGCCCGCCCGTGGCCCGGCACCACGATCTCCGGATCGATGGACTCCAGATGCCGGAAGGCCTCCAGCTTTTCCACCGGATTGCTCCAGGGATGGATGCCCAGCATGCGCTCGGTGTAGACGATATCGCCGGTGAACACGATATCCTCGCCCGGCAGGTGGACCATAATATCGCCCGGGAAGTGGGCGTCCCCGGCATAAATCAGCTCGAAGTCCACGCCGCCGACCGTCAGGGTGTGTTCGTCCGCGTCAATCGGATTCGGGGCCGGGACGGGTTCGGTCCCTTCCATGGCTTCTTCTCCCACGGCATTTCCCAGAGACTCGATCTGCCCCTCACCGCGTTCGGCCTGCGTGGCCGCGGTGCGCTGCAGCGCGACCAGTTCCGCGCCCTGCTCGTGGAAGTAGCCATTGCCCAGCCAGCGGTGATCCTGAGAACCCACCGAGATCACATGCGTGATCGGCTGATCCGTGACCTCCGCGATGGCCTTGGCCATTCGTTCGGCGACCTTGTAGCTCGGCCCCGAGTCGATCAGCACAACACCGTCGTCGGTCACGACAAAGCCCGTGTTGTTGGTAAACCCGAGATTCTCCGGCGTGCGGTTCTCCAGCGAGCCGTAGAAATACCAGACGCGATCCGTCAGCTGGATCGGCTCCAGCACCTTCTCGATGGGGCGGTCGCGCGGCTCGTCGTTCTCTTCCTCGGCCTGCGCAATCAGGGCCAGACCCATCAGCACAACGGCCAGGAGCGGCCAGACGGTCCAGCGCCTCTTCAATTGCCTGTCCATTCAACAATCCTCAATTAGCAGCTATCGACTCGCCGATTGGAGAGCCTGCGAATGGGTCGCGCGTACTCCGGCCTTCGAACATCCGCTCCGACCCTTATTGGTTATTTTGGTTATTTTGGTTATTTTGGTTATTGACCGAGTATATCCGCCTTCGCGAATATTTAGACAGAGTTCGCATCAATCCCCTGCCCCCCCGGGTCCCGCGGAGCTACGGAGCGCCCGCAAGATCCAGCGGGCCACCAGCGGGAACAGACCCACCGCAACCAGTGAGGCAATCAGGCCAGGCGAGAAAATCCCTTCGGGCCCGTCCAGACGACTGATCTGTGTACCGGCATTGGCAAAGACGATCGTGGCCGGGAGCATTCCCAGTTGCGACACCCAGTAATACGTCCACGTCCGGATGCGCATCAGCCCCATGCCCGCGTTGATCACAAAGAAGGGGAAGGCCGGGGTCAGGCGCAGCGCGAACAGGTAATAGGCCCCTTCGCGCTCGAAACCACGATTGATGGGTTCCAGCCGATCTGCGAATCGGCGCTGCAGGGGCTCGCGGGCGATGGTGCGCGCCAGAAGGAATGTCAGCGTCGCACCCAGCGTGGAGGCAAAGGACGACAGGACACTGCCCCAGAACACGCCGAAGATGGCCCCGCCCGCCAGTGTCATGATCACGATACCGGGCAACGACAGCGCCGCCACGACCACATACACGAAAAAGAAAACGGCCGCCGCCAACAGCGGTTGAGCCGCGCGCTGATCCTCCAGATCCCCCTGGGCATCCTGCAGGCGTTCGAATTCCAGGAAACGGCCGAGGTCGAGCGCGAAAAACACGATCAAGACAACGACCGCGAGGATCGCCACGATCCAGTACGCCCGCGTCAAACCCGCTCCTCCATCCCGAGCTCAGCCCCCGCGCCGCCAGGCATGCCAGCGTTCCAGCCAGTCCAGCAAGCGCCGTGGCGCATGCTGGCGTCGCCAGACCCCCGCCACCGCCTTGTTCGCTTCCATCCAGGTCGGATAGACATGGATCGTACCCAGCAGCTTGTTCAGACCCAGCCCGTGCTTCATCGCAAGCACGAACTCCGCAATCATCTCCCCGGCGTGCGCCCCGCAGATGGTGACCCCCAGGATCCGGTCCTTCCCGGGGACCGTCAGTACCTTGATCTGCCCCCGCGCCTCTCCGTCGACTATCGCCCGATCAAAGTCATCCAGCGCGAAGGTCGTGACCTCGTAGCCAATGCCCTGTTCCTTCGCCTGCTGTTCATTGAGCCCCACCCGGGCGATCTCCGGACTCGTGAAGGTGCACCAGGGCATGATCGAGTGATCCACGCGGAAACGGCGAATGCCCCCGAACAGCGCATTCACAGTGGCAAACCAGGCGGTATGCGAGGCCGCATGGGTGAACTGGTAGGGCCCCGCCGCGTCGCCGCAGGCCAGTATATGCGGGAAGCGCGTCTGCAGGGCCTCGTTGACCTCGATGGTACGCCCGGACGGAATGCCCAGGCGCTCCAGGCCAAGACCCTCGACATTGGCCTCGCGGCCCGCCGCGATCAGCAGGGTATCGCACATGAACGCCTCGTCCCCCGAATCCCCTGTCACGCTCACACGGATGCCATCGCTGTCCTCAGAAACGTCCGTCACCTCAGCGCCCAGTACCAGCTGCACGCCTTCCACGCGCATCTGTTCGGCCAGGGCATCGCCAAACTCCTGATCCTCGCGCGGCAACAGCCGCGATGCGCGACCGATCAGTGCGACGGATGCGCCCAGCCGATGGAACGTCTGTGCGAGTTCACAGCCAATCGGGCCACCACCCAATACCACCATCCGTCGCGGGCATTCGCGCAGGGACCAGATCGTGTCCGAGGTGTGGTAGTCGACCGCATCCAGACCCGGGATGGGCGGGATGGCGGGTCGTCCACCGGTGGCCAGCACGATGGCCCGCGTGCTCAGTTCGCGCCGCGACCCTTCGGGCTCGGTAATCGCCACGGTCCAAGGGGATACCAGTTCGGCATGACCTTCGATCACCTCCACGCCCAGCGATTCGTAGCGCTCGCGCGAATCATGCGGCGCGATGTCCCGAATCACACTCTGGACGCGCTCCATCGCCTGGCCGAAATCGAATTCGGCCGAGGCATGGGCAATACCGTATTCCGGGGCGCGTCGGATCTCGTCCAGTAGACGGGCGGTCCGGATCAGACTCTTGGACGGCACGCAGCCGGTATTCAGGCAGTCCCCGCCCATGGTGCCGGATTCGACCAGCGTGACCCGAGCCCGTAGCGTCGCCGCAATGTACGCGGAGACGAGCCCGGCCGAACCGGCCCCGATCACCACCAGGTTGCGATCGAAGCGCCGGGGCCGACGCCAGCCCCGGCGCGCATGCCGCGCCCGCATCCACGCTACCACCCGCCGCGCAACCAGCGGGAACAGACCCAGCGCGACGAACGAGGCGATCAGCACCGGCGACAGTACGTCCCCTGGCCCCTCCAGCAGACCCAGCTGGGTGCCCGCATTCACGTAGACCACCGTTCCCGGCAACATCCCCACCTGCGATACCCAGTAGAAGGTCCATGCACGGATCGGCATCAACGCCATGGCGATGTTGATCAGGAAAAACGGGAACGCCGGCACCAGGCGAAGGGCAAACAGGTAAAAGGCACCCTCGCGCCGGAAACCATCGTTTATGCGCCGCAGGCGGTCGCCATAACGGCGCTGAATCGGCTCCTTCGCGATCAGCCGGGCGATCAGGAACGCCAGCGTGGCGCCGATCGTGGAGGCGAACGAGACCAGCAGCGTGCCCCACAGCAGGCCGAACATGAGCCCGCCGGCCAGAGTCATGATCGCCGCGCCCGGCAACGACAATGCCGTGACCGCGACGTAAATCAGGAAAAACGCGGCACTCGCGAGAACGGGACGGGCATCCCGCCAGGCCTCGAGATCCTCGCGCGCCGCGAGCAAACGTTCGAACTCGAAATACTGATCCAGCCCGAGGCCGAAAAACAGGCCGACCGCAACGATCACAAGCCCGAGCAGAATCCAGCGTGTTCGATTCATCCGGCGTTCCCTCGAGGCTGGTGGCGCATACCGCCGATCCGGCACCAATCCTGCTGCGTGCGTAGACTGGCGCCATGAACGACCAGCCCCATCCGTACGACGCGCTCAAACCCACCGTTATTCTCGATGCGGTGGAAACCACCGGCCTGCGCTGCGATGGCCGCCTGCTCGCGCTGAACAGCTACGAAAACCGGGTGTACCAGATTGGCATCGAGGATGCGGCGCCGGTCATTGCGAAGTTCTACCGACCCGGGCGCTGGAGCGACCAGGCGATCCTCGAGGAACATGCGTTCAGCCAGGAACTGGTCGCGCGGGAGGTTCCCGTGGCCGCACCACAGGTCGGAGGCGACGGGGCGACCCTGCACCATCATCAGGGCTTCCGCTTCGCGGTATACCCCCGTTGCGGCGGGCGCACGCCGGATCTGGAACAGTCTGATACGCTGCAGCGCATCGGGCGCTTCATTGCGCGCATTCACGAAGTGGGCCGCAGCACGGCGTTCCATGAGCGCCTCACGCTGGATCCAGGGACACTGGGGGAACAGGCCCGGCAGGATGTCCTCGCCTCCGGCCACTTACCCCCCGAACTGCAATCGGTCTACCGCGATCTCAGCACGGACGTGATTCAGCGCATGCAGCGAAACACCGATGCTGTAGGGCCCGTCCCCCAGCTTCGCCTCCATGGCGACACCCACCCGGGCAACATCCTGTGGACCGACGACGGCCCCCACTTCGTCGACCTCGACGACGCCTGCAACGGACCCGCAATGCAGGATCTTTGGATGTTCCTTTCCGGAGAACCGCCAGAGATGGCGGCACAGTTGCGCGACCTGCTGGAGGGCTACGAGACGTTCATGCGCTTTGACCGCCGCGAACTGGGCCTGATCAGCACCCTGCGCACGCTGCGTATCCTGCGCCACGCTGCCTGGCTGGCCCGGCGGGCGGACGACCCCGCGTTCATCGACGGTTTTCCGGTGTTCTACACCCCGCGCTACTGGGAGGAACACATCCTGACCCTTCGCGAACAAGCCGCCGCCCTGGATGAACCGGCCCTGACGCTCACCCACACGGAGATGCCGTACTAGGGAAACACTGATCAAGTGGTCTAGCCCCTGCGATCGCCCCCAGGTCCCGATAGTGTTCCAGCAGTTGCCGCCCGCTCTCCAGCAACTCGGGACCGGGCTCGAGGCCAAAATCCTCCGCTACCCGGCGAAGCTGCTGGTTACCCGCTGCCGGCTCCTCGCAGACCCGCCACAACAGCCGTGCTCCCAGCGGATTCAGCTCGGCAAAGCGTACGCGCTCGTCCTCGCCACGATAGGCCAGCAGATAGGTGGGCACATCACCCGGCTGCTGGGGGCAGTGGTCCGGCCCAATCCGATGCACCGGAAACTCGTAAGCCAGCAGGCGCGCGGCGGACGAAAACACAGGAACCCCAGTCAGCAGATCGCCCTGCGGATCCACGTCGCCGGAGGGCTGCGCATCGCTGTAGACGAGCTCCGTTTCGACCCGTTCGTAGTGCGCCAGCTCTGCCAGAAACGGCCAGTCGCCCGGCTGCGGCCCACGTTCTTCCGACAGGTACTGGACGAATTCCTCCGCCAGCCGCGGGAAATACGGCGTATGACAGCCATGGTCGCGATAGAAATCGCGCACCAGCGCTGCCCATGCCTCCTCCCCGAGGATCCGCCGGATCACCGGGAACCCGCGCCCGAGCAGATTGCGGACGTTATTGATGAACAGGCGCCGGTAGATCGCCAGTCGGCGGTCCTCGATACCCTCCGGAGGCGGGTGGCGCTCCGGGTCGCGCAGGTACCGGGCGAGGCGCTCCTGCAGCTCCTGGAAAACGGGTTCAGCCATGGGCCTGCAGGGATGCGCGCTTCCCGGCCGCGTTGACCTGAAGTGCGCGGATGCGGTCCGTTTCCTCCAGCAAGACCTCCAGCGCCGGGAAATTGAAATCCCGCTCCAGCAGGGTCGGCACCGGGCCAATCCGTTCGTAGGTCGCCTTCAGCAGGCCCCATACATCTCCGCAGACCGGTTGACCGTGCGTGTCCACGCGCAGGTCCGGCGCCTCTTCCTCGTGGCCGGCAATGTGGATGTAGCGCACGCGCTCCAGCGGCAGGCCGTCGAGGAACCCGACCGGGTCATAGCCGTGATTGATACTGTTCACGTAGATGTTATTCACATCCAGCAGAAGATCGCAGTCGGCTTCGTCCAGCACCGCCCGGAGGAACTCCAGCTCGCTCATCCGGGCCCCGACCGGGGTGTAGTAGGAAACATTCTCCAGTGCCATGCGCCGGCCGATCGTCTCCTGTACCTGAAGCACGCGACGGGCCACATGCCGCACGGCTTCTTCGGTAAACGGGATCGGCATCAGGTCGTAGAGGTGGCCCTTTTCGTCCCCGCAGGCCGAGAGGTGTTCGGTGTAGTCCTCGATGTCATGCGTATCGAGGAATCGGCGCAGATCGGCCAGAAACTCCGTGTCCAGGGGTCGTGGCCCGCCGATGTCCAGGGAAAGCCCGTGACAGACGAACGGGTGCGCCTCGGTATATTCACGGAAGGTGCGGCCCAGCCGCCCGCCAAGGTGCATCCAGTTCTCCGGCGCAGCCTCGAAAAACCCGAGCCGCTCCAGCGACTCGGGTGTCTCGGCCAGCGGCTCCAGCAGTGCCCGCCGCAGGCCGAGCCCGGCACCGCGCACGCGGGCCGGGCGTATGGGCTGGATGGCTTCAGCCGCCACAAGTCCCCTCGCCACAGGAGCCTTCCGAGTCCTTTTCTTCTCCTTCACCGTTGGATCCACAGGCCCCCTCGGAGTCCTTGTCCCGGTCATCTCCTTCGCCATTGGCGCCGCAGGTGGCTTCCCCGCAACTGCCCTGGGCCAGCATGTGAGGGGCTGAAGAGCCCTGCTGATAGCCGTGGTTCAGATCCACCGCGGCAAAAGCCGGGCTGGAACCCATGGCCAGGCCGATCGCGGCGGTCCCCACCGCGCCGGCCAGGGTCTTTTTCGAGAACAGTTCTTGTTTCATGATGCAACTCCTTCGTCGCTTAACGTTAGGGGCAAAATGCCCGTCTTGCCAATGATTGCTGTTTTGCACAGCGCCATTGGGGGTCCCCTGTCCTCCACCCTCCTGGCTATCCCCTGTCCATCATCCTCCTGCGGATGTAGAAATCGATGCTCAGGTAGCGCCCGGCACCCCAGAAGAAGATCACCAGCAGCATGATGAAGTATGTCGCGGCCATCTCGATCCCGCTGTTCACGATCGCAAAGCCCCCGTGCTCGGTCAGCCAGTCCCAATTGCCGTGCTCCCGCAGGATGGAACGCGCGCGACTCAGGCGTTCCTGGGCGGCTTCCACCCCCGAGCAATTGAACAGGCACATCATCGGATCGGAGATGCGCTGCCATCCGTTCTCCAGATGGGCCGTAACCGCAGCGACGATCATCGTGATTATCAGCGGGATGGAGAACCAGCGCGCCGCAATGCCCAGCAGCAGGGCGATCGCACCCAGGACCTCGGCGTAGGCGGCCAGCAGCACCATCAGGTACGGAAACGGCATGCCCAGCCCCCAGTCCGGGTTACCAAACCACATCACCACGCTTTCCTTCGGCAGGAAGCCGTCGAGCTTGTTGGTGCCGGCCATCCAGAACACCGGCGCCAGATACAGGCGAATCAGCAGCGGCGCCAGAAAGTCCGCGCCGCGCGTCATGTCCAGCCACCGCTGGAATCTTGTGCCTGCCAGCACCAGCGCTCCACTCATCGCCTAGTCCTCGATTCTTCCGTTGAACTGACTTGAAGCCTAGCGAGCCCTTCGGAAAATTGTGAGAACCGTCGCGCCGCCATTTATGTCCGATCGTCCAGGGGAGGACGAAAGGCCTTCGCGACGCCGTAAAGTGGCGCAGAAACATCAAAGGAGTGGATCACTCATGGACATGAGCCGGATCATGCCGCGCGAGGACACGCTGTCGTCCGTCCTCTCGGCCTACAACCTGCGCGCACGGATCGACACCAACCCCCGTCTATGTGGTCAGTGGCAGCTCAGCACCACCGGTTCCGGGCATGCGAGCTTTCACCTGATCACCGAAGGGGGCTGCTACCTGCACATGGAGGACTGCGAGCCGCTGTGGCTGGATGCGGGCGACATGCTGCTCCTCCCACACGACGACTGGCATCTGCTGGCCAGCGAGCCGTCATTCGAGGACCGGGACAATCACCTCAATCTGCTGGACCCTTCCGAGGCCGAGCCCGGTTCGACACAGCTGTTATGCGGTCACTTTGAATTCGATTCCGGGCGTCGGAATCCGATCCTGGCGGCCCTGCCCGACCGCGTGATCGTGCGCCACGCCGAGAGCGGCGAGCGTCTGGCGCGCCTGGCCGATCTGATGCGGCTGGAACTGTCGGAGCAGTCCGCCGGCTATCGGCCGGTACTCGACCGGCTGGCCGATACCCTGTTCGTGATGACGGTGCGCCACTACGTCTGCCAGTACCAGGAGCATCCCGAACAGTGTCTGATCGCGGCCCTCGCGGACGACCGTATCCGCCGTGCCCTCGATGCGCTGCACGCACGCCCCGAGGAGAACTGGACGGTCGAGGGCCTGGCGCAGGAGGCCGCCATGTCGCGAACCAGTTTCGCCGCGCGTTTCAGCGAGCTGGTCGGACAGGCCCCCATCGACTACCTGACCCAGTGGCGCATGGTCCTGGCCGAACGGCTGCTGCGCGACCCGAGGGCATCCGTGGCCACCGTGATGGAACAAGTCGGTTATGGCTCCGAGCCGGCCTTTCGCAAGGCCTTCAAGCGCGTTCACGGGTACGGACCCGGGCGTATCCGGCGACTGTTCTCGCGCCTGACTCGCGCGCACTGAAACACCGCGGTACCGGGTGTTCAGCGACCCGCAGGCGCCTCCCAGTGCTCGTCCTGCATCACGTCATCCAGCGGCGTGGAGGCCAGGTGGTTGGTGTAGTTCGAGAGGGTCTTCAGCGCGACTGCGAGGATCACATCCAGGACCGCCGCCTCCTCGAATCCCGCCCGGCGAAACGCCTCGAGTTCGTCATTGGGGACCGCACCGCGATGCTTGAGTACTGCCACCACGAATTGGCGCAGGGCCTCGAGCCGCTGATCGGGCACGGGTTGATCCTCACGCAGCGCGTCGACGACCGCATCGGGCAGGCCCGCCATCCGTCCCGTCATGGAGTGCGCGGCCATGCAGTAATGGCATTCGTGGAACCGACTGATCGTGAGTAGCGCAACGCTCTGTTCCTCAGGAGACAGGCTGCTCTGGCTCAACCGCTCGGTCAGGTCCAGGTAGGCCGAGGCCGCCGCCGGGCTGCTGGCCATCACGCGAATCAGATTGGGCACCAGGCCGAGCACCTTCCCGGATCGCTCGAAGGCCTCCGGCGCGCTGTCGGTCGTTCTCAGAGGGAATTCCATCGTCATCTACCTCCAGGTAACCACGGATCAGTGGTTCCCTCGCTCTTCGTCGCGGACCGGTCTGACCGGCAGCAGGGTTTCCAGTGCCGGCAACAGATGCAGGACCGTATCCGCGTCCTGCCGCGCCTTGGCCATCAGGAGCACACCTTCTACCTGCGCCAGCCATTGTTCCGACAGACGGGCACTATCCGACGCCTGCGGGAGTTCACCCCTTTGCACGGCGGTCTCGATCGCTCGCTGGAAATGGCCACGCAGGGCCTCCAGGTGAGCGGCCACGGCCATTCGAACCGCCGAATTCCAATTCGCCAGTTCCAGGGCCAGGTTCCCGAACGGGCAACCGGGGAGCTCCCCGACCTCCGCCTGGGCGCGGATCTCGAACTGATGCAGGCGATCAACGAACCGCCCAAGGCGACCGCGCAGAGGCAACTCACATTCCAGTGACGGACGGAGTACCTCGCGCTCGAGTTCGCGATAAAGCGTCTCGAGCATCTCCAGCACCAGGGCATCCTTGCTGGCAAAGAAGTGATAAAGACTCCCCTTCTTCACGCCGGCGTGCGCACAGATCTCGGCCACGCCGACGGCGCCGTAGCTGCGGCCAAGGACCAGCGACCGTGCGGCGGCAATCAGGGCGTCGCGTGTCCGAGTTCGGATGAGTGTAGGGGCCATGCATTGAATGGTAGTTGACCGGTCGGTAAGTTGGAAAGTATCGAATACCCAGCGAGGCCACGATGTCCATCACGGTTCCGTCCACTACGGCCGCCAACGCGCAGCCGGTCACGATTCCAGTGCGCTACGAGGACAGCTGGCAGGATGGCTTCGGCGCGCGCGGCTGGAAGCTGGACATCGCCGGACTGGGCGCCGACGTGATTGCCGCAACTCCCTATTGCGGGGATCGCATTCCGACTTCGGTGTTTGTCCATGACATCGTTGACCATCTCCTGTGCGGCTTCAGTCTGTCCGGTTATGTCGACGAGGCTGCGGCCCTGATCCAGCTCTCCCTGCGAACCCACTCCGACCCCGTCCCGGACTATCAGCAGATGGTCGACGAAGATCTGATCCCGGGGCTTAGCCAGCACGATGACTGGATCGAGCTACTGCCGGCCTCGCTCAACCCCTCCCCCGAGGACGCCGGGGACCCTGGCCTCCTCCTGAAAGAGCTTCGCGAAAAGCTGGGTGACGGGGCCCTGCGCGCCCTGCTTACGGCCGGGTTCGTCCGCGAAGGCTGGAAACGAGCGGAAGATGCACGGGACCACTGGGAGGGGCTTGGCCTGCGTTATCCGGACCGCGGCGCGACCGCACTGGCACTGCAGGCGCTATTCGAGTGGATGGATACCACGGTGCGCGAACAACAGTGGATGCACGCGACTGGACAATTTCTGATTCATCGCGAACACGTGACCTTCCGATTTTCTCGGCCTGAGGGCGCGGGGCATCAGTCGGTCAAGGTCGCTACCAGTCATTGAACCCGGCCCACAAGACGCAGATCCGCGCCTAGGGAGACGCTGATTTAATCACACGTCCGCGCTCGAGTCGCTTTTGCGTGCGAACAAGGCGCGGTGACCGCCGTGCAGTCATTCTGCACAAGGGAACCGCAACGCAGTGCGCGCGCAAAAGCGGCCGAGCCCCTGCTTTCAATGGCTTGTGGGGTTGGTGCCCCCTGTTCCCCGATCCTGCGTTGCGCCGCTTGCGGGTAGAACCACTACCCGCTGCACGACGCGCCTTGTCTCGGAAAACAGGGGGCACCAACGCGGACGTGCGATTAAATCAGCGTCTCCCTAG
>NZ_KB897907.1 GCF_000377205.1 Thioalkalivibrio sp. ALJ3
GCTTGTGGGGTTGGTGCCCCCTGTTCCCCGATCCTGCGTTGCGCCGCTTGCGGGTAGAACCACTACCCGCTACACGACGCGCCTTGTCTCGGAAAACAGGGGGCACCAACGCGGACGTGCGATTAAATCAGCGTCTCCCTAGGTCAAAGGCAAGTGGCTGCTGAACGTGGACAGTTGCCAGAACAGGGTCAGCAGGGCGATGGGCGCGACATAGCGCAGGATCAGACGCCAGATATGGAAGGCCGCTGTGGGCCGTCCCATTTCGTCGCGAGTGATCGCCACCGGGAGGATCCAGCCGGCAAACACCGCGATCAGCAGGCCGCTGACCGGCAGCAGGATGTTGATGGCCGTGTGTTCCAGCAGGTGGTACAGCGTTGGCAGTTCGCGCCCCAGCACGACCAGGTCGATCTGGGCCCAGCCGGCCCCCGTAAACGAGAATATGGTGATCAGACTGAAGCCCCAGATGGCCAGCGCGCTGCCCAGGGCGGCCTGCAGGTTGGAGATACCGAAGTGGTCGTGCAATAGATGCACGAATACCTGGACGTTCGCGATCATGGTGCTGAAGGCCGCGAGGCTTAGCGTTGCGAAGAACAGCGTCGTGAGCATGACGCCCGCCGGGATCGCGGACAGCGCCAGCGGCAGTGCCTCGAACATCAAGCCCGGCCCGGTGGCCGGATCCAGGCCATAGGCGAAGACGATCGGGAAGATCGCCACACCGGCGATCAGCGCAATCACGGTGTCCGCAATCGCGACCCCGACGGCGGTGCCGGCGATGGAGGTTTGCCGGGGCAGGTAGGCACCGAACATCATCAGTACGCCGGCGGCGAGCGTCATGGTGAAGAATGCATGCCCGACCGCGATCAGCAGACTGTGACGGTCGAGGGCGGAGAAGTCCGGACGGAACATGAAGTCCAGGGCCAATTGGACGTCCCCGACCCAGAGACCGCCGACCATGGCGGCCAGCAGCAGGACAAACAGCAGCGGCATGACCAGCGCTACACCACGCTCCAGCCCGTTGCGCAGCCCCAGGGCCACAATCGCGAAGGTCGCCGCGATGCCGAAGGTGGTCCACAGCAACATGCCCGAAAGTGATGTCTGGACGCTCTCGAAGACCGCGATGACCTCGGTTGCATCGATGCCCGTGAAGGCGCCGCCGGCGGCGCGTGGGACATAGGAGAAGACCCAGCCGGCGACCACTACGTAGAACGTCATAATCACGAACAGGGCGATGATCCCGACCCAGCCGACCATCTGCCAGGCGTCGCGCACTCGCGCCTCGCGGGCGACCGCGAGCGCCGCGTATCCAGGGGAGCGGCGACCCCGCCGCCCGATCATGACCTCGGCCATCATGATCGGGATGCCGATCAGCGCGATCGTCAGCAGGTACACGGCCAGAAAGGCGGCGCCGCCGTTCTGGCCGAGGATGTAGGGAAACTTCCAGATGTTGCCGAGCCCGACCGCCGAGGCGGTGGCGGCCAGCACGAACGCATAGCCATGCGTCCAGCGCTGCCGGGTGGCGACGATGTCCATCAGCGGTGGACCGGGCGCGGGTCAGGTAATTACATCGGGTTTGTCGCGCCCGGCCAGGCCCGGGAGATCACCCAGGCGCACGGCGGCCTCGATCAGCGGGCGCAGCAGCTCCTGCGGCTCGCGGTCCAGGTGCTCCGGGTGGGTCTCGTACTGCTCGATGTAGATGCGCAGGGTGGCCCCTTCGGTGCCAGTCCCGGAGAGGCGGAACACGATGCGGGCGCCGCCCTCGAACAGGACCCGCAGTCCCTGATGCTCGGTCACGCCACCATCCACCGGGTCGCGGTAGGCAAAGTCGTCCGTCTCCGCGACACGCATGCCGGCGAGCGACTGTCCCGGGAGGCTCGAGAGCTGTTCACCGATACGCGCCATCACCTGTTCGGCACGGGCCGTATCCAGCGCTTCGTAGTCATGCCGGGTGTAGTAGTGGCGACCGTAGTCGCGCCAGTGGTCGCGCACGATCTCTTCCACCGACTGGCGGCGGGCGGCCAGCAGATTCAGCCAGAACAGCACGGCCCACAGGCCATCCTTCTCGCGTACATGGTCGGAGCTGGTGCCAAAGCTCTCCTCCCCGCACAGGCGGATGCGGCCGTCGTCCAGCAGGTTGCCGAAGAATTTCCAGCCGGTGGGGGTCTCGAAGCAGGGGATGCCGAGCGCTTTGGCGACCACGTCCACGGCCTGGCTGGTCGGCATGCTGCGCGCCACACCCTTCAGGCCGTCGGAGAACGCGGGTATCAGGTGGGCGTTGGCCGCCATGATGGCCAGGCTGTCGGAGGGCGTGACGAAGAAATGCGGGCCCAGGATCAGGTTGCGGTCGCCATCGCCATCGGAGGCCGCGCCAAAGTCCGGCGGGTTACGCCCGTACAGGGCCTCGCACAACTCGCGGGTGTGGGCCAGGTTCGGGTCCGGGTGGCGTCCCCCAAAATCGGCCAGCGGCTCCGCGCGCAGCAGGGTTTCGGCGGGGGCGCCCAGACGGTTGATCAGGATCTCCTCGGCGTAGGGCCCCGTGACCGCATGCATCGCGTCGAAGCGCATACGAAAGAAGTCCGAGCGCAGGAGTTCGCCGATGCGCTCGAGGTCGAACAGCGTCGCCATGTGGTCGGCATAGGCGCCCACGGGGTCGATGATCTCGACCGACATCTCCCCGAGATGGGTGCTGTGCAGGTGGTCGATGTCGACATGTGGCGTGCCGCTGGCGATGCGGTAATGGGTGAGCGACTTGCTGTGCTCGTAGATGGCATCGGTGACGCCGGGCGGCGCGGGCCCGCCATTGGCCGTGTTCAGCTTGACGCCGAAGTCTCCCTCCGGCCCTCCGGCGTTATGGGAGGCCGAGAGGATGATGGCGCCGGTGGCGCCGCGCGAGCGGATCAGGTGGCTGGCGGCCGGGGTCGACAGCAGTCCGGCGTGGCCGACCGCGACCTTCTTGACGCCGTTGGCCGCAGCCATGCGCAGGATGGTCTGGATCGCCTCGCGATTATGGAAGCGGCCATCCCCGCCCAGGATCAGTTCTCCTTCGCACAGGCTGGGGTGCGCCTCGAAAATGCTCTGGACAAAATTCTCCAGGTAGTGCGGTTGTCGAAACTGCCGTACCCGCTTGCGCAGGCCCGAGGTGCCGGGCCTTTGATCGGTAAACGGCCGGGTCGTGACGACACTGATATCCATGAAGTCGTGAGTCCTTGTTGGTTGCACGCCGGTGGTTCCCATCTGACTTGACGGTACCAAAAAGGGCCAGGGGTGTCCCGTGCCGGACGGGCGGTTTGGGTATGGTTTTCGGCAGCCGCTGGCCGCCGGCCAACTCGGGCTGGATGGCGTTGGCCAGTGACAAAGCGGAAGGTGGATCGTGGGAAACCGGGCACTCTTTCGTGCGGATTCATTGGCCAGTGTTTGTTCGGGGGCTGTTAGACTGCGCGGCATGTTGCTGGATACCCGCACCCCTGCCCATCTCGAGCCGCGCCCTGTGACCTTCGCGGCGCTGATGGAGATGTACGAGGAGAACTACCTGTCCGTGCGGCGCCTGTGCCCGGAGCTGCACCGCCAGCCGGTACGCTCGGTCTCGCGAGTCGAGGGGGCGCTGGATCTGCACATGGAGGTACTAGAACGCACGCGGTATACGACCACGCTGCGACTGACCTATGCGTTTGCCGGGCGTGACGAACCGCGCCTGCAACCGGATGCCCGGGTGCGCCTGTTCCACGATGCGCGGCAGGCCGAAGTGCTGGGGCGTCACTGCCGGCGCAGTGGCGAGGACCTGGTGATCGACACGATCGCGGGGCACCCGGGGTTGGGCTGCCGCTGGCGGCACAACCGGTTTCTGTTCAAGTGGCTGCGCTACTGCCTGCGCCAGGGCCACCGCTTTCACCCCGACGCCACGGCTGCTCCGCTGGCGACGGACTAGCTTCCTGCCGGAGCAGGCTCGCCGTTCAGGTCAGAAATTCTCGGTGGAGGTGAACAGGCCCACGCGCAGGTCATGTGCCTCGTAGATCGGCCGGCCGTCGACCTCGACGATGCCGTCGCCAATACCGAGCACCAGCTTGCGCGAGATCACCCGCTTCATGTCGATGCGATAGGTGACTTTCTTCGCGGTGGGCAGGACCTGACCGGTGAACTTTACCTCGCCCACACCGAGTGCGCGGCCGCGGCCGGGGTTGCCCAGCCAGGCGAGGTAAAAGCCGACCAGCTGCCACATCGCGTCGAGTCCCAGGCAGCCGGGCATCACGGGATCGCCGGGGAAGTGGCAGGCGAAGAACCACAGGTCCGGGTCGATATCCAGCTCGGCGATCATCTGGCCCTTGCCATGCTCGCCGCCGTCGCTGTTGATCTCCAGGATGCGATCCATCATCAGCATGTTGGGGACCGGCAACTGGGCGTTGCCCGGGCCAAACATGTTGCCGTAGCCGCAGGCCAGGAGTTCGTCGCGATCGTACTGATTCTTCTGCATGGGGGCGCCGCTCGGGGAAAAGCCCGGTATTGGACCGAAACCCGCGCGCAAAAGCAATTCCGCCGGTCACCGACGTGGCGCGTTCGCGGCCGCTCAGCCGCGGACGTCAGGCATCGCTGGGGTAGCGCAACAGCTCGGCCAGCGTGTAGAAGCGCGACCCGCGCAGGTAGCCCGCCTGGATGTCGGCCACCAGCGCGCCGGGGCGGCCTTCGGCGTCCCGCTCGGCGATCCAGCCCGCGGGCAGGGTGTCGAGAATATGAGTACAGGCCAGGCGGCCGTCTTCCAGATGGCTGGCATGCACCTCGCCGGTACCGCGATGGCGAAAGGCGGGCAACCAGCCAGCAGTGAAACCGGCGTCCAGCCAGCCGGGTTGTCCCATGCGTTCGGGAGCGGCGACGGGAAGTAGGTCGGTCTGCAGCATCTGAAGTTCTCCGGGGATTTACCCTGCTATCGGCGTGCCCACCGCAAACTTGAGTGGCAGGGAAGCGCTGCTTGATGTGCACACCCGCGTTTGGGCGGCTTTCGTGTGCGAACAAGGCGCGGTGACCGCCATGCAGGGATTCTGCACAAGGGAGCCGCAATGCTCTTCCCGCGCCCATTGCACGACGCGCCTTGGCTTGGAAAACCTGGGTACCAGCGCGAGCGTGTTCATTCATCAGCGTTTCCCCACGGTCCTCGCGCGTCGAACGGCGGGATCGGCCATAATCCGGCGGGGAGAGGATCGGCGACGGGTGAATGGCCGTTGCCAACCGTGCAGGGGTGGGGCTCGGTACATCCGGGGCACAGACAGAACCGATGAGGGGGTGGCGTGGCTATCACGATCCTGATTGTGACTCTGGCGATCATCGTCGCCATCGTGCTGCTGGACTGGGCGCGGAATCCGGTACGCGCTGTACTGTTCGCGGTTACCGGCGGACTGGTGCGCGTGATGTGTGCCCTGCGGCGACACCTCGTTCATCTGCGGGACGCCGTAACGGGCTGGCATCGCCGCTATCTGGCGCGTCTGGAGGCTGATCGCATTCACGGGGCAGTGGAGGCCCTGGAGCGTCGTTATGGCCATCTGGTGGGGCATGACCTGGCGCAGATGCCGCAGCTTCGCCAGGAGGCGACCGATACCTTGCGTGCCCTTCGCGAGGCCTACGAGCGGGACGAGACCCGTCTGCTCGATGAACCCGCCTGGGTGAGCCGTCTCGAGGCTCTGGCGAGCACGCCCGTCAGCGATACGCCCCAGAGCCAGCGGCTGGCCCAGGATATCCAGGAGACGATCCTGCGTATCGCGCGACTGGGCATGGAAGAACACCGACAATTGTCGCAGGGCATGCTGGCCGCCCGGCGGCGGCTCGAGACTCCGGTGGATCAACTAGTCGATCGCCTGGAGGGCCTGCAACGGCGTTTGGGTGACTTGCTCCGCCAGGGCGACCGTCTGGACCGCGCCTTGACACGTTGCGAGCAGACCGAACCCTCGGTTCGGCATCAACTGCCGTCGTATGTCCAGGCACTGAGCCAGGGGCTCCTGGGGGTGGTGGGACTGGTGCTGACAGTTCTGGCGGTCACTGTGTACCACCAGCTTTTCGGGCCGCCGTTCGCCGGGCAGTTCCCGGGGGCGGACGACGGTGGGCCCGGGACGCTGTCGGATCGAATTATCGCGCTGCTGCTGGGGATCGCGCTGGTGAGCGGGTGGTTGCTGGCCGAGAGTCGCGGGGCAATCCGGCTGTTGCCGCAGGCGGTGATGGAACGCGACAACTGGGCCCGCCTGGGGCTGGTGGTCACGGCATTGATGGTGCTCGCCGCCGTGGTGGTGCTGTCGGGCCTGGCCGGTTATCACCTGGAGTGGGTCCGCTACCGAAACGAGCTGTTGGAGACCCTGATGGCCGGGGAAGTGGCGCCTCCACCCACGTTGTACTGGACCGAACAGATGGTCGGTGCGGCCATCGGGTTGGTGGTGCCGCTGGTGGTGGCGCTGACGCCGTTGTGGCTGGTATCCCTTTTGCAGGCGATACGGGTACTGATCGGGGGCGTGCTGGGCATCTTGCTCGCGCTGCTGACCGGGGTGCTGCACCTGCTTGCCGTGGTCGCGCTGCAGTTGCGGCGCCTGTTGCCTGCGCTGTTCGAACTGGTGACCTTTCCGGCACGCACGGTGCGCGAACGGCTCACGGGGCGGTCGATGCCGGCCCGGGATACGGAGGCCGGAATGTGATCCGGATCACCCCGCAGGCGGTGCGTTCCCGCGAGCCGCGAATGCCACTGTAGAATGCGCCCCCCGGCCATGATGGCGACGCTCACTCAATGGCCGGATCGGGCAACCAGGTGAGAGGCAGGAAATGGGCATGCAGATGCAGCGGGTGATGCGCGGGCTGATGGTATCCGGGATTCTGATTCTGGGTGGCTTGACCGCGACGGCGGTGATGGCCGAGACCACGCGTTTCGTCAGCGACGAACTGGAAGTCGGGGTGCGCAATGGCACCGGACCGAACAGCCGAATTATCAGTTCTGTGCGTTCGGGGCAGGAGGTCACGGTGCTCGAGGAGAGCGGCGATGGCCATACCCGTATTCGCCTGCCCAGCGGTACCGAGGCGTGGATCCTGACGCGCTATCTGCAGGACGAGCCGCATTCCCGTGAGCGTCTGGAAGAGGTCGAGGCCGAGCTGGCCGAGATCCGCTCGGGCGCGGACGACCAGGAGGGACGCATCGCCGAGCTCCTGGATATCCGCAACGAACTCGAGTCCGAGCGTGACGGACTGGAGGTGCAGGTTGCGGATATGGAATCGGAGCTGGAGGAGTTGCGCGAGGTGGCGGCGCGGCCGCAGGAGATCCAGCGAGAGAATCGTCGACTGGAGGGCGAACTGGTCGAGGCCCGTGATTCCGCGGACGAGTACCGTCGCCAGGTCGAGGTGATGCAGGCCGACAGCCAGCGGCGCTGGTTCATGACCGGTGCGGCCGTGACCGTCGGCAGCCTGATTCTCGGCATCATCCTGACGCGCATCCCGCTGCGCCGCCGCCGAAGCGACTGGTACTGATCCCGCGGTCACCCCAACTCTGCCGCGAGCAGGCGCTGAAACGTGTCCCGATTCGCGTTTCTTGCGTGGCGGCGGTTGAGCCATTAGGCTTTCGCAGCTGTTTTGAAGCCGTCGCCGGTGGTCCTTGGTGACGGACGCAACTCCAGTAGCGTGATTCCCGGCAGATCGGTCGGTGTCACGCGGATAACGCCCGACGCAAAAGGACTCAGCTGGCCGGATGCTCTACGCAATTCTGTCAACATTTCTGGTGGCCGCGATTGCGCCCGCGGTCCATCGCGTCACCGGTCGCGCCAGCGGCTGGGTGCTGGGGCTCCTCCCGGCGGCGCTGTTCGTCTATTTCCTGAGTTTCCTGCCCGCGGTTTCGAGCGGGGAGTCCATCGTACTCAGCTGGCCCTGGCTGCCGGGCCTGGATATCCACCTGTCGTTCCTGGTGGATGGCCTGTCACTGCTGTTCGCGCTGCTGATCTCGGGCATCGGGTTCTTCATCGTCACCTATGCCGGGCGCTATCTCGAGGGCCACCGAGACCTCGGGCGGTTCTACGTAATCATCCTCGCCTTCATGGGCTCCATGCTGGGGCTGGTCTTGGCGGACAACCTGATCGCGATGTTCGTGTTCTGGGAGCTGACCAGCATCACGTCCTATCTGCTGATCGGCTATAACCACGAGAACGCGGACGCCCGCAAGTACGCATTGCAGGGCCTGATTGTGACCGTTGGTGGTGGCCTGGCTCTGCTTGCAGGGATTGTCATGCTGGCGATGGCCGGCGGCTCGTACGAACTCTCCGAGATCCTGGCCAATGGCGATGTCGTCCGCGAGCACTCGCTGTACCTGCCATTACTGATCCTGATACTGATCGGGGCCTTTACCAAGTCGGCACAGGTCCCGTTCCACTTCTGGCTGCCGCGCGCGATGGCCGCGCCGACGCCGGTCTCCGCGTACCTGCACTCGGCCACCATGGTGAAAGCCGGGGTCTACCTGCTGGCGCGCCTGAACCCGTCGCTGGGCGGCACCGAGATCTGGTTCACCACGCTGGCACTGTTCGGTGCGATCACGATGTTCACCGGCGTCTTTCTGGCCTTCCGCAGTACTGGGGTGAAGCAGGTTCTGGCCTATTCCACCGTGATGGCACTGGGCACACTGACCATGCTGATCGGTATCGGCACCGAGACCGCGCTGATGGCCGCGATGGCCTTCCTGTTGGCGCATTCGTTGTACAAGGGAGCCCTGTTCATGGTCGCCGGCATCCTCGACCACGAGGCCGGGGCCAAGGACTTCCTGCAGACGGGCGGGCTGCGCACCGCATTACCCGTTACCGCAGCCTTTGCGATCCTCGCCGCGCTCTCGCTGGGTGGGGTGATCCCGCTGTTCGGCTTCGTAGCCAAGGAGCTGATGCTGGAGTCGGTGCTCGAGGCGCCGGGTCTGGTGGGCATCCTGACGCTGCTGGCGGTGCTGACTGCAATCCTCGGCGTGGCGGTGGCCGCGATCGTCGGTATTCGGCCGTGGTTCGGGGCTCGGGTGGAAACACCCAAGACCCCGCACCACGAGGCGCCACCGGCGATGCTGGCCGGCCCGGTCGTGCTGGCGAGCCTGGGCCTGATCTTCGGTCTCGGGCCGGGGCTGGCGGACGAAGGGCTGGTCAACGCCGCGGCGGCGAGCGTGCAGGGCGCGCCGGTGGATGGCTACCTGGCGCTGTGGCACGGCATCAACTGGCCGCTGGCGATCTCCGCGTTCAGTCTGATCGCGGGTGGTCTGCTCTACTGGCGCTGGGAGCAGGCGCGCCGGGCCCTGGCCTGGGTGGACCAAGCGGCCGAGTACGGCCCCGAGAAGGGCTACTTCAAGATGATGGATGGCCTGGTCTGGCTCTCCGAATGGCAGACCCGCGTGCTGCAGAACGGCTATCTGCGCTACTACGTGATCGTGATCGTCGTGATGACCGCGGGCCTGGTCGGGGTGACTGCACAGCTGTTTGACGTGAGTGTTGGCACGGTGCACTTCGAGCGTCTGCGGATCCACGAAATGGCGATCATCGCGGTCCTTGCAGCCTCGATGCTGTTTGCGGTCACCACGCGCTCGCGTCTGGGCGCGGTGGCGGCACTGGGGTCGCTGGGCTTTACGGTTGCCCTGGTGTACGTGCTGTACAGCGCGGCCGACGTGGGGATTACCCAGGTGCTGGTGGAGACCCTGACGGTGATCCTGTTGGTGCTGGTGCTGTTCCGCCTGCCGGGGTTCCTGAGCCTGTCGTCCAGCGCGCTGCGGCTGCGTGATGCCGGGATCGCGCTGATCACCGGCGGCATGATCACTCTGCTGATGCTGAGTACGCTCGATGCGCGCCTGTTCGATTCCATCGCGCAGTACTTCATTGAGGAGTCGGAACCCTCTGGGTACGGCCGCAACATCGTGAATGTGGTGCTCGTGGACTTCCGGGCCCTGGATACGCTGGGCGAGATCTTCGTGCTGGCTCTGGCGGCGATCGGGGTGTACGCGATGATCCGCTTCCGTGCGGAGGACCGCCGATGAATATGCATTCGTTGATCCTGCGTACGGCCGGGCACTTCCTGCTGCCGCTTCTGCTGCTGTTCTCCGTGTTCCTGCTGCTACGCGGGCACGACGAGCCGGGTGGCGGCTTTATCGGTGGTCTGGTCGCGGCCGCGGCGATCGTGCTGTACCTGTTTTCGATGGATATCCGTTCCGCGCGCAAGGTGCTGCGCGTGGACCCGCGGGACCTGCTGGGGGCCGGTATGGTGCTGGCGGTCGTCAGCGCGTTGCCCGCAGCCTTCCTCGGACAGGCGTTCTTCACCGCCCAGTGGTGGGAATTCACGGCCCCGGTCTTCGGCGAGATCAAGCTCTCCACCGTGCTGGTCTTCGATATCGGCGTCTATCTCGTCGTGATCGGGTCGGTGCTGACGATCATGCTCAATCTGGCGGAGGCGGAAGACTGATGGAAGTCGTCATGTCCTTCGTGATCGGCGGCATGTATGCCGCTGCGATCTACATGATGCTGCGGCGTTCGATCGTCAAGCTGGTGATCGGCCTCGTACTGTTGTCGAACGCCGCCAACCTGCTGATCTTCACGATGGCCGGAATGCTGCCGGGCGCCCCGCCGCTGATCCCGCCGGGCGCCACGATGCCCGAGGGGTTGTCCGCCGATCCGCTGGCACAGGCGGTGGTGCTGACCGCGATCGTGATCGGCTTCGGCGTGCTGGCCTTCGCCGTGGTGTTGATCCATCGCGCCTACGAGGTCGTGAAGGCCGATGACATGGACCAGATGAAGGACACGGATCGATGAATATGTCCGTTGCCCTTCCGGTCATCATCCCGCTGCTCGCCGGCGCGCTGTCGGTGATGTTCTGGCGCTCGCATTTCGCCCAGCGCGCGCTGGGTGTGCTCGGCACAGGTGCGATGCTGGCAGCCACCGTCTGGCTGCTGCTGGAGACCTGGGAACACGGCCACATCGTGATGGAGATGGGTTCCTGGCCGGCACCGTTCGGGATTGTGCTGGTGTCCGACATGCTGGCCGCGATCATGGTGGTGCTGAGCGGCATCATCGGGTTTGCGACGGCGGTCTACTCCCTGTCCGGCATCGGCAAGATGTCGGAGAAGTTCGGCTACTATCCCCTGCTGCACCTGCTGCTGGCGGGGGTGAACGGCGCGTTCCTGACCGGCGACATCTTCAACCTCTACGTCTGGTTCGAGGTGATGCTGGTCGCGTCCTTCGCGTTGCTGATCCTGGGTGGTGAGCGCGCGCAGATGGAAGGGGCGATCAAGTACGTCACCCTGAACCTGCTGTCGTCGATGATTTTCCTGACTGCGATCGGCCTGACCTACGGTCTGACCGGTACGCTGAACATGGCGGACATCGGCGACAAGCTCTCCACGGTGGAGGATACCGGGCTGATCACCGTGATCGCGATGCTGTATCTGGTCGCGTTCGGGGTGAAGGCGGCGGCCTTCCCGTTCTTCTTCTGGCTGCCGGCGTCCTATCACACGCCGAAGGTCGCGGTCTCCGCGCTGTTCGCGGGCCTGCTGACCAAGGTCGGGGTGTATGCGCTGTTCCGTGTGTTCACGCTGATCTTTAACCAGGATGTGGATTACACCCACGAGATCCTGCTGTGGGTCGCTGCGGCCACGATGCTGACCGGCGTGCTCGGGGCGGCCGCCCACTACGAGTTCCGGCGCATCCTGTCGTTTCACATCATCAGCCAGATCGGCTACATGATCATGGGACTGGCGTTGTTTACGCCGCTGGCGCTGGTGGGTGGCGTGTTCTACATCATGCACCATATCATCGTGAAGGCGAATCTGTTCCTGATCAGCGGGATTACCTTCGTGATGAAGGGCACCCATGAGCTCAAGCACATGGGGGGCATCTACCGCACGAACCCGATGCTGGGGGTGCTGTTCCTGATTCCGGCGCTGTCGCTGGCGGGTCTGCCACCGCTGTCCGGGTTTTTCGCCAAGTTCATCATCATCCGCGCGGGCATCGAGGCCGAAGCCTACTGGGTCGTGGCCGTGGCACTGGTGGTTGGTCTGCTGACGCTCTATTCGATGATCAAGATCTGGGCCGAGGTGTTCTGGAAGGCGCAGCCGGAAGGGGTCGAAGACGAGCTCCGTGATGTCAGCTCCGGCCCGATGATCTGGATGTGGGTGCCGGTGATCATGCTCGCGCTGATGACCGTGGCCATCGGCCTGTACGGCGAGCCGATCTATCAGATGGCGGCGATGTCGGCGGAACAGTTGCTGGATCCGTCGCAGTACATCGAGGCGGTCCTCGGGGAGGCACGGCAATGATCGCGCTGACCTGGAATATCGCGCTGGCCCTGATCTGGGTGTTCCTGACCGGCAACTTCACCGGGGGCAACCTACTGATCGGTTTCTTCCTCGGCTATGTCCTGCTGGCATTCGCACTGCGCGACATGCCGGCGTTTGCGAGCTACGCCCGCCGGGTGCCCCGATTCTTTGCCTTCATTGGGTTCTTCCTGTGGGAGTTGTTCCTGTCGAACCTGAAGGTCGCCTACGATGTCATCACGCCCACGCACCACATGGTGCCGGGCGTGATCGCCTTCCCGCTGGATGCACAGACCGATGGCGAGATCACCATCGTCGCGAACCTGATCTCGCTGACGCCGGGTACGCTGAGTCTTGACGTATCCACAGACCGGAAGGTGCTCTACATCCATGTGATGTACCTGGAAGACCGCGACGCGGTGATCCGCTCGATCAAGTATCTGGAACACCGGGCCCTGGAGGTCCTGCGTTAGCGGGGGCACAGATGTTCGAAATCGCCATCATCGTCGCCAATGTCCTGCTCAGTATCTCGCTGGTGCTGGGGTTCTGGCGTCTCTATCTGGGGCCGACGCTGCCCGACCGGGTGGTGGCGCTGGAGCTGATCGCGTCGCTGACCATCGGCTTTATCGCCGTGTACGTGATATCCAGTGGCCGGACCCCGTTCATCGACGTGGCCATGGTCCTGGCGCTGACCGCATTCCTCGCCGCGATCGGCTTTGCCCGCTATCTGGAGAAAGGGGGGCACCGCGAAGATGATTGAGTTGATTACGGGCTTTTTCCTGGTCTCCGGCGCTGCGTTCATGGTGGTCGCGGCACTCGGGCTGGTGCGCATGCCGGATCTCCCCATGCGGCTGCATGCCACGACCAAGGCCGGAGTGCTTGGTGCCGGTCTGATGATGGTCGGTGTGGCCATCTACTTTGGAGAGGGGGGGGTGACCGCCCGTGCGGTGGCCGTAATCGGCTTTCTGCTGCTGACCGCCCCGGTGGCCGCGCATGCCATCGGCCGCGCTGGGTATTTCGTCGGTGTTCCGCTGTGGGAGCGTACGCGTTCCGACGAGCTGAAGGGGCGCTACGACGAAAAGACGCACACGCTCGCCTCGCCGCCGGAGATGAACGAGTCCTCGCCGGACGACGAACCCCGTCGGTAGGGCTCGCTACGGCGTGATCCATAAAAAGCCGGGACACAAGGTCCCGGCAATGGGCACAGTCGCAGGAAAGAAGTACGACTGGAGGTCACTCTGTCATCAGCACGGGCTCAGGCCGCCTGATGGGTTTCCTTCGCCTCGCGGGCGGCCTTGGCCTCTTCCGGGGAATACGCCGCACCCGACCAGAGCATCTCGTAGGCGATCTCTTCGTTACCGTTTTCGCACAGCTCCAGGACCTCCTGGAAAAGCGGCTGGAAGGTCTCGCTTTGGTGCGAGGCCTCGTGCTCCTCGAAGCTGCGCCAGAAGGTGATGATCAGCGCCTCCTTGTCCTTCATCGGGCTCTCCACGGCTTGGCCGATGGTGGAGCCTTCGTTGGATACGGCTCCGGAGTTCAGCGCGACGAAGCCGCCAACGAAGCCGGTATCCGAGTGATAGGTCTTCACGTTTTCGCACAGCATGGCGACACGCTCCTGCAGGTCATCGATGCTGTACTCCGGCTTCAGGATCACCCGGTTGATGGTGACGACGCCGTCGGCCGGGAAGTTGTGGATCAGTTGGCTCATGGTTGTCCTCCTTTCGGGAACGGGTGCCCAGCTGCGGGCACGGCTTGTCGGTTAGTTAGTTAACAACTGCTAATGAATAGTTCCCGAGTAATTTACTCAAGAATGGGCAGGGCACAACATGACCGCGTTCCCGCTTGGGCCTTGCACCTCGGGGCGGTGCGGTCTACCTTGCCGACTTCCCCATCTGGAATGCGTTCATGTCCGATCGCGAACTGAAGGATTTGCTCTATGACCAGGTCGCACGAATCGGCAAGGCGGCGTCCAGTCCGAAACGACTGGAACTGATCGAGATCCTGGTTCAGGGCGAGAAGAGCGTTGATCACCTCGCGGCGGATGCACAGATCAGCGTCAAGCTGGCCAGCGCCCACCTGAAAGAGCTTCGGCAGGCCCATCTTGTCGAATCCCGGCGCGAAGGGCGACGCATTTTCTATCGCCTGGCAGACCCGCGTGTCGCGGACTTCTGGGTCGTTTTGCGGGAGCTGGCCGAGAGCCGGTTGCTGGAGTTGCAGGGCGCCGTGCGCGATATGGCGGCCAGCGCCGGCGATATGGTCCCGCTGAGCGGTCGGGAGTTGCTGGAGCAGGCACGCAAGGGCGAGATCATCGTGCTGGACGTTCGCCCGGACACCGAGTACGCCACCGCGCATCTGCCACATGCCCGCTCCATCCCGCTGCGCGAGTTGAAACAACGTCTGGACGAACTGGCGCCGGATGTCCCGGTGGTCGCGTACTGCCGGGGGCCGTATTGCCTGATGGCGCGCGACGCGGTTGCGATTCTGGGCGAGCATGGTTTCCGCGCGGTCCGTCTTGATGAAGGCGTGGCCGAATGGCGCCATCAGGGGCTCCCCCTGGAACAAGGGAAACACTAGTTAATGTTTCCCTAGACCCCTCCGGGCGCTGAAGCCGCCTTGTGGTGGCGATGCCGGTTCGCTTACTCCGCGTCAGCGCCCCTAACGGCAACGCCTGCCCCGCGTGCAGTCGGGCGTTCGTCCGTTTCCTGCGCTGGACCCCATCTGCATTGGTCAGAACATATTTGACATCCCCTCGGCTGCGGAATAGTCTTTATTCTAAAGAATATTAGACTAAAACCGTGCCCGCCGGGGTCCGTTCGGTTGCGGAGGGGCTTCCCCGGTATGGAAGCAACCGTATTCCCATTCTCGCCGGATCCTTGTTGTCATCATGGATGATCCAGGAGGTATGTCATGTTTTTCCGTCAGTTGCCGACTACAGAATCGTCATTGTCCTATCTCTTTGGGTGCGGGTCGCTCGGCAAGGCAATCGCAGTGGACGTCGTCGAGGGTGATCAAGAGTGGTTCCTGGAGCAGGCGCGCCAGATCGGCGTCGAGATCACGCACGTGATCGATACCCATGTGCACGCCGATCACTATTCCGGTGGACGTGATCTGGCAGAGCGTGCCGGCGCGAAGTACTGCCTGCATGAATCGGATCGCGAGGTGGTCGAGTTCGATTTTCATCCCCTGCGCGACGGCGACCGGATCGAGGCCGGTAACGTCGAAGTAGAGGTTGTCCACACGCCGGGGCATACGGAGGACAGCGTGTGCCTGCTGGTGACCGACAAGCGTCGCGGCGGCCAGCCCTGGTTCGTGCTGACGGGTGACACGCTGTTTATCGGGAGCGTCGGGCGCCCCGACTTGGCCGGGCAGGAGCGCGAGATGGCCGGGCGGCTCTACGACAGCTTGCATCAGCGGCTGCTGGGGCTGCCGGATGAGCTCGAGATCTATCCGGGCCACTATGCCGGAAGCGCCTGCGGCGCGGGTCTGTCGGGCAAGCCGTCCTCCACCCTGGGTTTCGAGAAACGCTTTAACCCGGGGCTCGCATTCAGCGATCGCGATGCGTTCGTCGACTTCCTGACGAGTGACATCCCCCCGCGACCGGCGGGCATGGATGCCTATGTAGCGGCCAATATCGCGGCCTGAGTAGCGCAAGACAAGGAACTCTGATGAGCGATCCATCCAGGGCCGCGCAGGCTTATGAACACCTGACCCACGGGATCCGCGAGAACCTCGCGCAGTTCGGGCAGCAGCTGATCCAGGTCTTCTTTGTCGGCCTGACGATCGGGATGATGCGCACCGTCATCCCGGCGCTGGCCGAGGACGAGTTCGGCGTGGCCGAGGGCTCGTTCATGCTGTTGACTGCGTTCGTCGTCGCATTCGGCGTGGTCAAGGGCGTGCTCAATTTCGTGGCCGGACGCCTGTCCGAGCGCATGGGGCGCAAGACCGTGCTGATGCTCGGCTGGATCGCGGCCATCCCGATCCCGTTCATGATCCTGTACGCCCCGTCCTGGAGCTGGATCGTGGCCGCCACCATCCTGCTGGGCGTGAACCAGGGGCTCGCCTGGTCGATGACCCAGACCGCGAAGATGGACATCACCCGGGGCGACGAACGCGGCTTCACCATGGGCATGAACGAGTTCTCCGGCTATGTCGGGGTGGCCGTGGCCGGGATCGTGACCGGCTATATGGCCGCAGCCCTCGGGCCGCGCATGGGGGTGTTCGTATTCGGCGTAGTCGTGATCGCGATCGCGATCTTGATGACCGCACTGTGGGTGCGCGAGACCCTGGACTGGGCCAGGGCCGAGGGGGCACGGCATGCCGCCGGGCAATCCACCGGTCCACAACCGCGCTATCCCAAATCCATCGCCGATAAACCGACCACCTGGGAGGTGTTCACGCTGATGTCCTGGCGTGACCGGCGCATGGCCGCGTTCAGCCAGGCGGGCCTGGTGGAGAAGTTCGTCGATGCCCTGGTCTGGGTGTTCTATCCGGTATTCCTGTATCAGCAGGGACTGAGCCTGGCCGCGATTGGCTGGGTCGTCGGGATCTACGGCTTTGTCTGGGGTGGCTCGCAATTCGCCACCGGCAAGCTCTCCGACCATGTGGGACGGATGCAGCCCATCGTCTGGGGCATGTGGATCTGCGGCGCGGGCGTGGCCCTTACGCTGCTTGGCGAGGGGGTCATCTGGTGGTCGTTCGCGGCGGCTGTAACCGGCTTTGGCATGGCCCTGCTGTATCCCAATCTGAGCGCGGCGGTCGCCGATATCGCCCATCCAAACTGGCGTGGCTCGGCGATCGGCACCTACCGCTTCTGGCGCGATCTCGGCTACGGCGTTGGTGCGCTGGGTCTGGGGATTGTGGCCCACATCGGGGGCTCGGTCACGTGGGGCTTCTGGTTCGTGGCCATCGCCATGTTCCTGTCCGGCGCGCTGGTGCTGCTGTGGGGGGAGGAGACCCACCCGCGGCTGAATCCCGAGAAGGATTAGGTCCGTACGTGCGGCGCGCCTACCAGCGCGCCTTGTCCCACATCTCGGGATTGGCCCAGAAGCGGGCATTCAGCCAGTCCGGCGTCAGCTTGTAGTCGTACAGGCTGGTGCGGTAGACCGCATGATCCGGTGCGGCCGATTCGGCGTCCAGGTCGCGGCGAAAGCCCAGTGCCAGAAAGTCGTTCAGCCCCCAGCGTTCGTCGTCCAGCCGATGCAGGATCAGGACCTCGTCGGCCCAGCGATCCCGCAGCCCGCCGAGCAGGTGCTGGCCGGTCGGGATATCCAGCTCGCTGAGGGTGTCCAGTAGCAGGACCATTGGCACGCGGGATTCGGGTGGGTGTTCGAGAAAGACCTCCACGGTGATCTGTTCCAGCCCCGGTGGGCTGTCCGGTGGCTTGGCCCCGGCCGCGAGCAGAAGGGCCCGACCTTCGCGCAGGCGGCGCGGCAGATGTCGGCGCAGGGCATCAATGTCGATCAACGCAGGCCTCCTTGGTGATTCCCGTCGCCTGTGCCGACGGCGCGTTCGTTATACTCTAAATCACTCCCACTTCTACTGCGGACCCGTCAGAAGGAAGCCCCCTCATGTCCAAGGAACTGCTGACCGAATTCCTCTCCAAGCACCCGATCTCCGCGTCCCTGACGCCTGCGGAGGTCGAAGTCCTGCTCGAATACCTGGAGGTGGTGGAGACCCACCACAAGCAGGTGATCGCGGATATCGGCGAGGTGGGCGAGTCGCTGTTCTTCGTGGTGAGCGGGACGGCCGCGCTGTATCACGACGACGGCAGCCAGGAAATCGAGGTGGGCCGCATGCAGACCGGCGAGCTGGCCGGTTCGATGTCGTTCTTTGACCGCGTGCCGCGCGGCGTGCGCATGCGTGCACTGAGCGACAAGACACGGCTGCTGCGCCTGTCGCGCTCGATGTACGACCGCCTGCGGGTGGAGAACCCGTATATCGCGGTGAACCTGCTGGAGTTCGCGATCATCAGCCTGGATCACCTGATCCGCCGGGTCTCCGAGGATGTGGCGACCTACGCCCACTACCTCTATTCCCCGGGCAAGAAGTAAATCCCAGGGGACCGCCCATGCTCGCGTCCCTGCAAACCATCGCGGAACATTTGCTGTTGCCGCCAGGGCTGGGCATCGCCCTGACGGTACTGGGTGTGCTGTTGTGGCGGGCTGACTGGCGTGGTGGTCGGCCGCTCCTGGCGCTTGGGCTACTGGCGCTGGTGCTGCCCAGCCTGCAGGTCGTGGCGCAACCCCTGGCTGATACGCTGGAACGCGAGGTTCGTGACAGCGTACTGGCGACCGGGCGGGCGGATGCGATCGTGATCCTGGGCGGTGGTCGCTGGGTGGGCCGTGCGGAGGACGCCGGACATGATGCCCTGAACCCCCGCACCCACGAGCGTGTGCGCGAGGGCGCGCGACTGCACCGTGCGACCAACCTGCCCATTGTGGTTTCGGGTGGGGCGCCGAGAGCGCTGTCCGGGCGGCGTTCGGAGGCGGAACTGATGGCCGCGACCCTGCAACAGGATCTCGGCGTCTCGGTGCGCTGGCTGGAGAATACCTCGCGCAACACCTGCGAGAACGCCACGCATACGCGCCAGCGCCTGCAGGGGCAGGGCGTGGAGGCCGTGCTCGTGGTGACCCAGGCGATGCATCTGCCGCGGGCCCTGAAGTGTTTCGAACGCGCCGGATTCGACGCCTATCCAGCGCCTGCCGGCTTTCGTGGTAGCACCGGTGACCCGCGCAGCCTGCGCGACTTTCTGCCCACGGCCGAGGCCATCGAGACCTCGCGCTTTGCCCTGCGCGAGTGGCTGGCGCGGGCGGTGTTGCCCCTGCGCGAACGTCAGCGCGGCAGTTCGGGAGACTGAGGCCCGTGCCCCGTCCGGTGTGCTGGATGCTGGCGGGGCTTTGCGCGGGCGGCATCGTGGCGATGCCGTTCCCGGTGGTGGCCGAGCCCGATGTGTCCTTCGGGGCCGATCTGAATATCGAATCGCTGATGCACGAGGCCCTGAGTGCCGAGGGGCTGAGTTCCCGCGTTGGCTGGCGCGACGGTCGGCTGAGCCTCGATTTGCGCGCCGAGCGTATCGAGTTGCCGGACCCGGTGGGCACGCTGACGGCCGCGCGGGTGGAGTGTGCCGATCTGCGCCTGACCCGGCGCGAAGTGGCCTGCGATGATGCGCGCCTGTGGGGGCGCTCCGGCGACCTGCGCCTGGACGGGCATCGCCTGTCGCTCGCCTGGGGCCGCGACAGCGGCCATCTGCGGCTGTCCGGGGACTGGCCCGGGTGGTTCGGTGGGCGCGGAAGCCTGCGCGCGGATTTCGCCCCCGAGCGCGGCTGGGATATCGACGCCCGGCTGCAGGGGATCGATCTCCAGGCGCTGGCCGCATTCGACCGTTTGCCCGTCGAGTTGCCGGTGGCCATGGAAGGTGGTCAGGCCGACCTGGACCTGCGGTTGCGCCCGGACGGTTGGGCCACGGCGCGTCTGGCGCTGGAAGATGTTGCGTTCAGCGATCCGCTGGGCCTGCAGGCCGGCGAGGAATTGCGCGGCCAGGCGCAGTTGTCCGGCGACGGTACGCGGTGGGATCTGGATCTCGCGCTGGACGGGGGCGTCGTCTACATCGATCCGTGGTTCGTGGATCTGGATGAGGAGGGCCCGGTGGAGATCTCCCTGAGGGGAGTGGAGGGAGACCCCGAGGCCCTGGCATTACGCATGGACGCGCTGAATCTTCGCTACGGCAAAGCCCTGGAGGCGCGAGGCGAGGCGGTGGCCTTTGACCCGGAGACGGGGCTGGATGGCCTCTTTCATGGGCAGGTCCATGCACTCGCGCCCGTCTACAACTCCCTGCTGGCACCCTGGCTGGCCGGAACCGTGCTGGGAAATCTCGCCACCGGGGGGCAGATCGCAGGGTATGTGGAACTGGCGGGCTCGCAGCCCCGCCGCGCGGATCTGGCATGGTCGGAACTGGATGCCAGCGATCGGCGGGGGCGGTTCGGCCTGGCCGGTGCGCGTGGTGCACTCGACTGGTCGGCCGACGAGGCGGGCAGTCCCGGCACCTTCGCGCTGGATGCCGCACACCTGTACGGGCTGCCGTTCGATGCGTTCGAGGCGCAGATCCGTACCCTGCCGGCTGGTCTGGAGTTGTTGGCCCCTGCGGATATCCCCATTTTCGATGGTGGACTGCGCGTCGGGACTTTCGAGTTGCGGCAAACGGACACGGGGCCGGATGTGCGCTTCGAGGGCGGTATACGCGCGATCAGCCTCGAGCCGCTGACCGAGGTGCTGGGCTGGCCGCGATTCTCCGGGCGTCTGGCCGGCATGATTCCCCGGGTGCGCTATGAGCGGGGGGACTTGAACGTGGATGGGCGTTTGCTGGTCCAGGTGTTCAACGGCGAGGTTGTGCTGCGCGACGTATACATCCATGACCTGCTGGGTTATGCCCCGGAACTGGGCCTTTCGGCCGAGATCCAGCGGCTGGACCTGGATCCGCTGACACAGGCGTTCGACTTTGGACGCGTGCAGGGTCGCATTTCCGGGCACGTGCGCGACCTGGTGATGGTGGACTGGTCGCCGGTGCACATGGATCTGGAGTTGATGACGCCGGAGCGCGATCGGGGGCGCCGGAGGATCAGCCAGCGTGCGGTGGAAGACATTACCGAGCTGGGCGGTGGCTTCCAGGCCGCGGCGTCCTCGATCTTCCTGCGGGTGTTCGAGAACTTCAGCTACCGCCGTCTCGGATTTCGCTGCGAGCTGCGTGGCGAGGTCTGCACCGCATCGGGTGTGGCCGATCGGCCTGATGGCGGGTTTGTGCTGGTGCAGGGCGGGGGTATCCCGCAGATCCAGGTCATCGGCTACAACCGCCGAATTGACTGGCCCGAGCTGATCGACCGCCTCGCGACTATCCAGGCGGGTGATGGGCCGGTCGTGCATTAATCATTGTTTCCTTAAGGTGCGCGGTGTTTGGTTGCCGTTCAGGATGATGGTGTAGATTGATGAACATGCGGGATTGACCGCCTCGAAAAGGGACGTACGGCATGAAGGCTTTGTGGAGTATTCCGGGACTGGCACTGGTGTTCGCCCTGATGGCGGGCTGTGTGACCATCAATATCTATTTCCCGACGGCCGCGGCCGAAGAGGCGGCACGTGCGATCGTGCGCGACGCATTGCAAGTGGAAGAAGGCACACCGGAATCGGAGGCGCCATCCGAAGCGGAGCCCGGTGCGATGCTGATGCCGCGCAATACGCAGGCGAATGCCAGTCTCCCGGTCCCGGTGCTGGCGTGGGTGCTGGACCGGGTCGTGAGCCCGGCTGCCGCGCAGAGTCCCGACCTGCAGATCCAAACCCCGGCGATCAACCGTATCCGCGCTTCCATGCGTGAGCGGGCCCCGGAGCTTTCGCCCCATTTCCGCAGCGGGGCAATCGGCTTCGGGCGTAATGCCGATGTGGTGATCCGTGATCTGTCCGAGGTCCCGCTGCGTGACCGCAGCACCGTACAGCGGCTGGTGAGCGAGGAAAACTCGGATCGCGACTCGCTCTACCGCGAGATCGCGCGGGCGAACGACCGCCCGGACTGGGAGGACCGGATTCGCGAGACCTTCGCACGGGTCTGGGTGGAAGAGGCACCTTCCGGCTACTGGTACCAGGATCGCAACGGCCGGTGGCAGCAAAAATAGCCCGCATGAGGTTGACGGCTACAGGGAGTGACGGGTGCCGGCGCTGACGCTGGCCGAGCGCATCGAGGCCCAGCGCCAGCGGTTGGTATCGCTCGTGCAGGATACCGACCTGACGCGGCTGCCACGCTGGAAGGCCCTGCTGCTTGGCATCGTGCGGGGTGCGGGCGCGATCGTGCACGAGGCCAAGGAAGGCCAGCTCACGCTGCGCGCGATGAGCCTGGTCTACACCACGCTGCTCTCAATGGTGCCGCTGATTGCACTGTCGTTCTCGGTGCTCAAGGCCTTCGGTGCACACAACGCCGTAGAGCCGGTCGTCCTCGGCTTTCTGGAGCCGTTGGGGGAGCAGGGGGTCGAGATTGCGAACAACGTCATCGAGTTCGTCGACAACATGCGCGTCGGCGTCCTGGGTTTTGTCGGTCTGCTGTTCCTTGTCTATACGGTGATCGCGCTGGTGCAGAAGATCGAGCTGGCGTTCAACACCATCTGGCGGGTCGAGAACAGTCGTAACTTTGCCCAGCGGTTTTCCAACTATCTTTCGGTGATCCTGATCGGGCCCTTGCTGGTGGTGTCCGCACTGGGGATTACCGCGACAGTGATGTCCACCACCGCCATGCAGACCGTGGCCGGGATCGAGCCGTTCGGCACGCTGATCACCGGCGCCTCGCGGATGGTGCCGTACTTGCTGATTATGGCCGCGTTCACCTTCATCTACGTGTTCGTGCCAAACACTCGGGTACGGTTGTTCCCGGCCCTGGTCGGGGCCGTTGTGGCCGGGTTGCTGTGGCAGAGCGTGGGCTGGGGGTTCGCGACCATGGTGGCCGGGTCCACGCGCTATGACGCGATCTATTCAGGCTTCGCGATCATGATCCTGCTGCTGATCTGGATCTATCTGGCCTGGCTGATCCTGCTGATCGGGGCCAATGTGGCCTTCTACGTGCAGCATCCCGAGTACATGACGGTGCGCGGGCTGCGCCTGCGCCTGTCCGGCGCGGCGCGCGAGCGCATGGGCCTGCACTTGATGCAGCAGGTGGGTCAGCGTTTCCTCGATGGCCGCTCGCCGCCGACACTGGATCATGTGGCGCATGATCTGTCAGTGCCGGGCAATGCCTTGGGCGAGGTCGCGCAGGCGCTCGAGTCAGCGGGGCTGCTGGTGCGTGCCGGCACCGATGGCACATGTTATGTGCCGGGGCGTGATCTGGAGCGGATTCGGGTGGACGAGATCCTGGAAGCCCTGCGCCAGGATGCGGATGCCCGTGCCCTGCGCCGTTTGCAGGGCGACCCGGCAGTCGAGGCCACGCTGGAGGAACTGGAGGCCGCGCGCCGTGACCGTCTGGACGGGCGTACGCTGCGCGACCTGTTGAAAAGCGAGGGGGCCGTGGCGGCGGCCACTTGATGCCCTGCGCCGGGCTTACTGGCGCTGGGCCTCGAACTCGATGATCAGTTCGACCTCGTCCCCCACGAGGTCGCGGGTCAGGCCATAGGTCATGCCGAAGTCCGAGCGGTCGAAGCTGCCGCGCATCGAGGCGCCCAGCACGTAGGGTCGGCCGAACACCCCGCCGAGCGGAAACGGATAGCGCCCCACCTTGTTGATCGTCACGTCCAGGGTGACCGACCGGGTCTCACCCAGCAGCTCCAGATCGCCGGTCAGGCGTCCAGTGTCATCGCCCGTAGGCTCGTACTGGGTCGCGGTGAAGCGCATCTCCGGGTATTCCTCGACGTTCAGGAAGTCGTCGCTGCGCAGGTGGTCGTCGCGCTCCTCGTGGTTGGTGAACACGCTGTCGGTCTGCACGACGAAATACCCTTCGCGCAGCTCCCGCGTCTGCGGGTCAAAGGTGAATTCGCCTTCGGCTTCCAGAAACATGCCCAGGACTTTGGCGTAGCCGGCATGGTCAACCAGAAAGCCGACGGCGAAGTGTTCCGGATCGATCTCCCAGCGATCGGCCTGGGCAAGGGCAGAAAAGGGAAGGACCAGGGCCAGCAGGCCGGCCAGGAGCAGCGAACGTGGGGCACGGGCGTTGATCATGTCGAACCTCCGGGGCGGTGGCGATGTAACCAGTGGATGTCGGTGGCGAACGAACCGGTCAGGGCTGCGAGCCCGATCAGCGTGATCGCGATTGTCGCGCCCGCAGGCAGGCCCGGGATCAGGGCGATCAGGAGGACAACGCTCTGCATGACACAGATGGCCTGGCGCCGACGGCTCGGGGGCAGGTCCGCGGCCAGCCAGGGCCAGATGCGCTGTGCACCCAGGAACACGTAGCGCATGGCGCCGATCAGCACCACCCAGGGCCCGACCGCCGTCATCCACCAGACCAGGATCGAGAGGGCGAGGATGATGGCCGCGTCCAGTTCCATGTCGAAGCGCGCGCCAAAGGCCGTGCGGCTGCCGGTGCGGCGGGCGACGGCACCGTCCACGCCGTCCAGGATCAGGGCCGTTCCGGCCAGGGCCAGGATCCACAACATGACAGTCGTGTCGGGGACCGCGACCGGGGCCAGGACGAGCGCCCCCAGGGGCGTGGCGATAGCAGCGCGGGCCAGCGTTACACGGTTGGCTGGGCCGGGTCCGCGGTGCGCATCGGTCAGGCCGGCCTGTGGAGTGTTCACAACCAGCATCAGCCCCAGCAGAATCCAGATCCCTGCGTGTGCGACCAGCAGGGCGGCCACGGCACCGATCTGCCAGCCCAGCAGTGCGGAGAGCGCCAGTCCGGCCGTGCCGGCCAGTGCCCAGTCCCGCGCCCAGGTGCGCAGCCCCGTGCGCGCGCGTTCCGGCCAGCGGTTGGAGGTCAGCGTGGAGTCCATGGCTCGAGTGTAGTCCTCACAGTGGTAAGGAAACACTGATCCATGTACACGCTCGCGTTGGCACCCCAGGTTTTCCGAGACAAGGCGCGTCGTGCAGCGGGTAGTGGTTCTACCCGCAAGCGGCGCAACGCAGGATCGGGGAACCTGGGGTGCCAACCCCGAAGGGGCTCGGCCGCTTTTGCGCGCGCACGGCGTTGCGGCTCCCTTGTGCAGAATGACTGCACGGCAGTCACCGCGCCTTGTTCGCACGCAAAAGCGACTCGAGCGCGAGCGTGTACATGGATCAGTGTTTCCTTTAGGACCGTGGAAACGCCCGCGAGTTGCCGGGAATCACGACCATCGACCACACTGGCCCCATGCCGGACGATGATCGAACCGCTCCATGAGCGTCCCCCGTGCCACCGCCTTCTGGGTCACCGGACCCGGCCAGGGCGAGTTACGTGACGAGTCCCTTGAGGCGCCCCATGCCGACGAGGTGCGGGTGCGCAGCCGCTATTCCGCGATCAGCCGCGGGACCGAGTCGCTGGTGTTTCATGGTCGCGTCCCCCCCAGCCAGTACCCCGCGATGCGCGCACCCTTTCAGGCGGGCGACTTCCCGGCACCGGTCAAGTACGGCTACATCAGTGTGGGCGACGTCGTCGAAGGCCCCGGGGCGGGGCAGACGGTGTTCTGCCTGCACCCGCACCAGTCGGAGTATGTCGTGGCGGCCCAGGCCGTGGTGCCGGTGCCGAAGGGTGTCCCCGCCGAGCGTGCGGTGCTGGCGGCCAACATGGAGACCGCGATCAACGCGGTCTGGGACAGTGCCGCCGGTCCCGGGGATCACATCGCCGTGATCGGCGCGGGCGTGGTGGGTCTGCTCGCCGCCTGGTTGTTGCGAAGCATTCCCGGAACCGAGGTCGCCGTGATCGACCCCAACCCCGCGCGCGAAGAGATCTGCGCCGCCCTCGACCTGACCCTCCTGACTCCGGAGCAGGCCGCGCAGAAAGCCTCCCTGCAGGACCTGGATCTGGTGGTGCATGCGAGCGGCAACCCGGCTGGCCTGCGCCAGGCGCTGAGCCTGGCGGGCGTCGAGGCACGGGTGGTGGAGATGAGCTGGTACGGTGATCGGATGGCGGATCTGCCGCTGGGGGAAGGCTTCCACGCACGCCGCCTGATCCTGCGCAGCTCGCAGGTGGGACGCATCCCGCCCGAGCGGGCGCCGCGCTGGGATTACCGGCGGCGGCTGGCGCTCGCACTCGCGCTGCTCGACACCCCGGCCCTGGACGGCCTGATTACCGGCGAGGACGCATTTGCCGATCTCCCGGCCGTGATGCAGCGGGTGACAGGGCCGGAGGCGGACCGTACGCTGTGCCACCGCATTCGCTACTGATCCCTCCCGCACCATCACGCAAGGAAAACGTATGTACAGCCTGAATGTCCGTGACCACTTCATGATCGCTCACAGCTTTTCCGGCGAGACGTTCGGCCCGGCGCAGAACCTGCACGGTGCCACGTATGTGGTGGACGTGACCTTCCGTCGTGCGGCGCTGGATGCCGATGGTCTGGTGGTGGATATCGGCCGGGCAAGCGAGGTCGTGCGGGCCATCCTGAACGAGCTCAACTATCAGAACCTCGATGAGCGCGAAGACTTTCGCGGGCAGAACACGACCACCGAGTTTCTGGCCCACGCGATCCACCAGCGTGTGGCGCAGGCCATCGGCAGGGGTGATCTGGGCGATTCGGCCCGGGGACTGGACGCCGTCGCGGTGACCCTGCACGAGTCCCATGTGGCCTGGGCGAGCTACGAGGGCGCTCCCTGAGAAATGCCCGAGCTTGGTTTCGTGGTCCCCGGAGCACTGGACCAGCCCACCGGCGGGTACCGCTACGACGCACACATGATCGCCGGGCTGCGCGAGCAGGGCTGGCAGGTCGAGCTGCGCGAGCTGGAAGGCCAGTTCCCCGGGCCTGATGCGCGCGGGGAACGGGCCCTCGAAGAGGCCCTGGCGGGCTTTCCCGACGGCATGCGGGTGCTGGTCGACGGACTGGCCGCGGGTGCGCATCCCGCCACCTTGCGGCATCACGCAGGGCGCCTGCGGCTTGTCTACTTGATGCATCACCCCCTCGGCCTGGAGGCGGGGTTGACGCCTGCACGCTCCCAGGAACTCCTCGAGGCGGAGCGTGCGGCCGTGGCCCTCGCCGAACGGGTGGTCGTGACCAGTGACTACACGCGGGCGCAGGTGGCCGACTGGGGTGTGCCGCCCGAGCGCCTTTGCAGCATCCCGCCCGGCGTGGAACCGGCGTCACTGGCCCTCGGCCCGAAGGATGGGGTGCCGGTGCTGTTGTGCGTGGCCGCCTGGGTGCCCCGCAAGGGACAGCTCGAGCTGGTGCGTGCGCTGTCCGGTCTGCGCGATCGGTCCTGGCGTGCCGAGCTGGCCGGTGCGATGGATCGCGACCGGGACTACACGGCCGCCGTCCGTGCCGCCATCGCCGAGGGGGGCTTGGAAGCGCGGATCTCGACACCCGGCGTGCTGACACACGAGGGCCTGGCAGGGCTTTATGACCAGGCCTCGATCTTCGTGCTGCCGAGCGCCTACGAAGGCTTTGGCATGGCTTTCACCGAGGCAATGATGCGCGGCCTCCCGGTAATCGGGACCACCGGTGGGGCCATTCCCCGGACTGTGCCGGAGCCGGCGGGCCTGCTGGTGCCGCCCGGCAATGTGGAGGCCTTGCGCCGTGCACTGGAGGGGCTGCTGTACGACCCCGAACAACGTCGACGTATGGGCCGCGCGGGTCGCGCGCATGCCGAGTCTCTACCGGACTGGGCAGAGGGTACCCGGCGTCTGGCCCAGTGGCTTGGGAAACACTGATCCATGTACACGCTCGCGTGGGTACCCCAGGTTTTCCGAGACAAGGCGCGGTGCGCAGCCGGTAGTGGTTCTACCGGCCCGTTGTTGACTGATTCGGGCCGCAACGCAGGATCGGGGAACCTGGGGTGCCAACCCCGAGGGGGCTCGGCCGCCCGTTGTTATCAAAAACGGGCGTGGGAGCGGCGTTGCCGTTCCCTTGTGCAGAATGACTGCACGGCGGTCACCGCGCCTCGTTCGCACGCAAAAGCGACGAAGCAGCGAGCGTGTACATGGATCAATGTTTCCCTGGAGGCGGTCTGAGATGGCCGAGTACTTTTCCAGGGACTGGCTGGCCCTGCGCGAACCGGCGGATCATGCCGCCCGGCCGGAATCCCTGCTCGGCCCCTTGAACGACGCGCTTGCGGAGTGCGCGACGCCCCTGCAGATCGTGGACCTGGGCAGCGGTGCCGGTTCCAACCTGCGCTACCTGGCGCCGCGCCTGGTTGGGCCCCAGCACTGGACGCTGATGGATCACGACGCCGACCTGCTGGCGATGATCGCCGAGCCGGACGGCGCCGTCACCATTGCCCGGCAGGTGACCGATTTTTCCGCAGGCCCGCCACCGATTCCGCACGATACCAGTCTGGTGACGGCCTCCGCATTGCTGGATCTGGTCTCCGCAGACTGGCTCGACCGTCTGGTGACGATGCTGACCCAGTGGCCAGTCCCGGTACTGCTGGCGCTCAGCTACGACGGGCGCATCGAGTGGAGCCACCCGCATCCGGCCGATGAGCATGTGCGTACCGCAGTGAATTGCCATCAGCGTACGGACAAGGGTTTTGGCCCGGCCTTGGGGCCCGATGCCGCGGATTACTGTGCCCATGCATTTGCCGACAAGGGTTGTCGGGTGATGATCGAAACGAGTGACTGGCAGCTGGGGGCGGACCAGGCGGTGCTTGCGGCTGCCCTGATCGGAGGTTGGGCGGAGGCGGCCGCCGAGATGGAGCCGCAGGCACGTCCGATGTACCAGGAATGGGCCAGCTCGCGTCGCCGGGATATCGCGGACGGGCAGTTGCACCTGAGTGTTGGGCACTGCGATATGCTGGTATTGGGGAAACACTGATCAGTGCTTCGCTAGCGTAATTGGCGGGAGTAACTACGGCAATTGTGTTGTCACACGCGTTTAGGAGAATGCGCAGTTCGCCAGAATTCTGCATGGCGCTTGAATCTGGCGGTGCCTGGAGAAGGAGTCCAAACATGAAGCGACCACGCCACATTTTTTGGGGTGCCGCGTGCCTTGGCGGTCTGCTGCTGGCGGGGCCAGCGCTGGCGCAGGACGCAGACCCAGCGTCTGACAAGCCGGGCGCGATGTATGCACCCATGATCCCTGGTCCCTATGGCTACCCGGGAATGCACGGTCAGGGTGGACATCCTGGCGGTCCGGGCATGATGCATCGAGAAGGCATCCCCGGGCCCTACGGGCAGGGTGCTCGAGGCCCTGGCCATGGAGGCATGATGTACGGCCGGCCCATGGGGCCGGGCCCCTATGGTCCCGGGCACGGTTATGGGCCGGGCCACGGTTATGGCTACGGACATGGCTGGGATCATGGGTATGGTCCCGGTTATGGCCAGCGGCCTTATCATGGCCCTTATCACGGCGGGTCGATGCAGTACGGCATGCCGTATGGCCCCGGGGGGAAGGAGCGCATGCGCGACTTCGACCCGGATTTCGATCCCGAGGACCGGGAGGCGATGCGCGAGCACATGCGCGAGCGCCAGGCTGAGCGCGAGAAAATGCGCGAGGCACACCGCCAGGCCGCGGAGCGCGCGCGCGAGGTCTATCGCGAGGAAATGCGTCGCCACCGCGAGGCCATGCAAGAGCAGCAAGACGACGCCAACGGATCCTGAATCCTGGCGCGACCCACGGGGGTCGGGCAGTCGTCCGGCCCCGAACTCATGCAGGCAGCTCCGACGGAGGTTTCGTCATGAGCCAATCACGCAGTCTTCTAAAGGCCGGGGTCTTTGGTGCCCTGATGGCCGCCCCCTTTGCCGTTTCCGCGCAATACGCACCCGGTGACAACTCCGGCCTTGCGCCCTATTCCGGACCCACCGGTCTGGGTGAGCGTCCCGCATTCGCGAGCGAGCGGGGACACGGCCTGGACCAGGTTCAGGCCCCGGGTGGCGATCCGGGCGGCCCCGCGGGTGGGCCCCCTCCGGGTAGCGCACCCGGAGGTCCCCCGGGCGGGGCATCGCCGGGTGGTACCCCGGGAGGTGCCCCGCCGCCCGGGCAGGGCGAGCCGCCACAGCAGCGTGACCCGCAACAGCGCGACGCCGAACCAGGCGAGCCCCCGGGTGCTCGTGATCCGCGGGGCCGCGATCCACAAGGCCCGCCACCGGGACAGGGGCCGCAAGGTCAGCCGCCGCAAGGTCAGCCGCCGCAAGGTCAGCCCCCGCAAGGTCAGCCCCCGCAAGGTCAGCCCCCCGCCGGGGATCCCCCACAGGGGCAACCACCGCAAGGCCAGCCGCCAGCAGGGCAGGACATGCCACCTCGCGATGCCGAGCCCCCGGGTGAGCGAAGCGGAGATGGTCCAGGTGATCCGCCACCTACCGAGGGTGGCATGGGCGAAGAGCCATCCTTCGATGACGATACCGAGCTTACGCCGGAGATGAATGACTGATCGCCTCGCGCAAGAAACGCGCGGTGCGCGGACCGCTACAGAGGATGTAGGATTGACTTGGAAGGCAAACCGACGGGTGACGCATGGATAAAGCAGAAAAGCCGCGCAGTTTCATCAATCGCTACTTCATCGTGATCGTGATCGTGCTCTGGTTCATCGCGTGGTCGGCGCGCGATTTCCTCGCCCCGAGCGCCGAAGCGGTCCCCGAGGACGAGGCGGCCGAGCAGGCCGATGCCGTGCCGGCGGACGACACCGATGCGGAGGATGAGGTCGCGAAGGACGATGTCCGTCCGGGGCCGGCCCGGGACCTCAAGGAAGAGGGAGATCCTGACCCCATGACGGGGGCCGCGCATGATCAGCCATACGTTGAGGAAGACGCGGAGGTCGATCCGGCACCGGACCTGGCGGCCGAGCGCGAGCCTGCGTTTGAAGGTGATGCGGCGGTCGAGGCGGACGCCGAGCGTGTCGCGCAGTTTGCCCAGTCGGCTCTGCAGGCCGGGCGTGATGCCTACTGGCGTGGGGGTCCGCGCGCGGCGGTGGGCGTGCTGCGCGAGGGTCTGGAGGCGCTGCCGAAGGATTCGGTGCAGCGAGCGGATCTGTATGGCGAACTGGGTAACGCGCTGTTTGCCATGCGCGATATCGAAGGTGCGATGGACGCCTGGGAGGGCGCACTGGAGGTGCTGCCCGAGCGCGAACGGCAGCGCATGATCGAGCGCCTCACTCCGGTATACGAGCGGCATCATGAAGAGGGTTCGGCATACCTGGATGGATACCGTTAGCAGAACTTGAACCCGTAAACGTCGTTCCGACGTTCTGGGCCCCGAGTGGGGACCAGGTCCTGACTGCGAGCCACACAGGTGTGGACGCAGTGGGTATGATGAATGGAGCCAACTCACATCGCGGAGGCGTTCGGCGGGCACATAGTAGCTGTGTCTGCCGGGCGGCCGCCGCCGCAACGGAGTCCGCATGTTTAATCGTCCTGGTCGCCGCGTCCGCAAGCAGCTCAAGCTGCTGAGCGATCGCCTCGCCGAAGAAAATCCGGTCCTCAAGGGGGTCGTCGATCCCTTTCGCGAACTCGACCGGGTCGGCTATGCCTCCGGGCTGCTGAATCCGCAGGACGATTCCTACGCCTTTACCATCTCCTGGTGGCCGATGATTGCGGTACTGGGGACGTTTTCGTCGGGGAAGTCGACGTTCATCAACGAGTACGTCGGCACCACTGTGCAGCGCAGCGGCTCGCAGGCGGTGGATGACAAGTTCACGGTCATCAGCTATGGCGGCAGCGAACGGGTGCAGGAGCTGCCGGGGCTGGCGCTGGACGGCGATCCGCGTTTCCCGTTCTACCGCGTATCTGACGAGATCGAGCGCATCACCGATGGTGGTGGCCGTACGGTGGACCATTTTCTGGCGATGAAGACGGCCAACTCCGAGCGCCTGCGTGGGCGAATCCTGATCGATTCGCCCGGGTTCGACGCCGACGAGCAGCGCGCGACGATCCTGCAGTTGACCGACCACATCATCGATCTGTCCGACCTGGTAGTCGTTTTCTTCGACGCCCGGCACCCGGAGCCAGGCGCGATGCGCGACACGCTGGAACACCTGGTCAACCGGGTTGCCGAGCGCAACGACTTCAACAAGCTGGTGTTTGTGCTTAACCAGATCGATACCACCTGGCGCGAGGACAATCTTGAGGAAGTCGTCTCCGCCTGGCAGCGCGCGGTCGTGCGCCAGGGGAATGCCACCGGGCGTTTCTACTGCATGTTCAACGAAAGCGCCGGGGTCGAGATCGGCGACGAGCAGGTGCGCGAACGCTACGAGGAGAAGTCGCAGCGCGACCGCGCGGAGATCCACGAGAAGATCCAGGAAATCAGCTCGTCACGCTCGTACCGCATCCTCGGATCCCTGCAGGCGATCGCCGAATCCATCGAAATGGATGCACTACCGGCCCTGCGTCGGGCCCTTGAGCGGTGGCGGCGCCGGGTCATGCAGGTCGATGCCGCCATGTTCGCGGTGATTGCCGTGATCCTGGGCGTGATTGGCTACAACACGGCAGGCGGATTCGGGCCCTGGATGGACGGTTCGGCCTGGGCGTCGATGGGGGATCACCCGATCTGGACGTCGATCGGTGCTGCTGCATTGGTGTTTGTGCTGGTCGGGCTCCACTTTTTCAACCGCCGCTGGGTCGCCCGTCGCGTCGCCCGCACGTTGCCGACGGAGTCGGCGGCAGGTAACTGGCGGGCCGCGTTTGAAAAGAACACGCGCCCGTGGCGCTTGATGTTGCGCCGTGCCCCGCTGGGCCTGAGCCGGCGCAAAATTGGCCGCCTGCATGCGTTGCGCGACCGCGCCGAGGCATATATCCAGCGCCTGAACAACCAGTTCGTGGATGCCCGGCCCGTGTCCCGCACGGGCGGCCGTGCCTCGGCCGCCGATGTGCACCGCTCGGCAGGCCACGCACAATCGGATACTGTATCGGAGTCGGCCGGTAACGCCGAGCAGCACACGCCGGCTACCGAAACGTCCCGGGACGCGACCGCGGAGCGTCCCTAAGTGCGCCAGGAGGCGCTGAAAGGCGTCTCCCTGTAAGATCCGCGATACATGGTTTCCTCGTCGGGGGGCGGGGGCCATGACGGAGTATCACCATGACGGTTGTTGCCTGGTTGCTTTTTGCGCTGGCCATGATACTGGTCCCGATATCTGTGTGGGCCAGTCTTGCAGCGCTCGGAATCTGCGCGGGTTGCGCGTTGATTCGGGACTGGCGCAAGGCACGCCTGGCTTCCAAATAGCAGGTCCGAATTACCGTTGCTTTGTCCAAGTATCGAGGTCGCAAGGGGTGACCTCGGTCCACAGGGGGTGGGTCACGCGCAGGGGGCTGTGGCGAACCCATCCTCCACCACCAAGGAGGAGTGAATGAGCGATACCAAGAAGTTGGCCATTATTGCGACCAAGGGCAGTCTGGACTGGGGCTATCCCCCGTTCATCCTGGCCTCGACCGCGGCCGCGCTCGGCTATGAAGTCGAAGTGTTCTTCACCTTTTACGGGCTGCAGTTGCTGCGCAAGAAGATGGATCTGCAGGTCACGTCGTTGGGCAACCCGGGGATGCCCATGCCCATGCCCATGCCGGTCATGCTCCAGGGTCTGCCCGGCATGCAACGCATGATGACGACGATGATGAAAAAGAAGATGAAGGCGAAAGGCGTCTCGGATCTCGAGGATTTGCGGGAACTTTGCCAGGAGGCCGATGTGCGCATGATCGCCTGCCAGATGACAGTGGACCTGTTCGACATGGACACCAGCGAGTTCATTGACGGCATTGAGTATGCCGGCGCCGCCGCGTTCTTCGAGTTCGCCGGCGAGTCGGACATCTGCCTGTTCATCTAGTCCGGCGGAAGCCCCGGGCGACGCGTTCGCCTGTCTCGGCCCCGAGGCATTTGCCCGGGGCCGTTTTCGTTGTGGCGAGCCGAAATTCTGTGGGTCTGGAACTTCCAGTGGTTTCGAGGGGACCACGTGATTAGGTTCCATGCGTCGCCAACCCATGTCGAAACGCCCCAACCAGCGACCACGCCGTACTTTCCTCCAGTGGATGGCCGGCTCGGCCATCGCCGCCGGTACCGGCTGGCCGCTTTCGGGTGCGGCCGGCGAGGAACGCGAACCGAACAGGAAGGCGATTCCCTCCTCGGGCGAGGAGATCCCGGTGATCGGCATGGGCACCTGGATCACCTTCAACGTCGCGGATGACCCGGATGCCCTCGCGCTGCGCACCGAGATTGTCGATGCGTTCTTTCGACACGGTGGCGGGATGATCGACTCCTCGCCGATGTACGGGCGCGCTGAGGCGGTGGTGGGACACTGCCTGCAGGAACTGGGATATCCGGAAGGCCTGATCTCGGCGACCAAAATCTGGACGGGCAGCACCAGCACCGGGCGTAATCAGCATGCGAACTCGCTGGACCTGTGGGGGCTGGACACTCTGGATGTGCAGCAGGTGCACAACCTGCAGAACTGGGAGGCGCATCTGGAGACGATGCGCGAGAAGCGCGACGCAGGCGAGATCCGCTATATCGGGGTCACGACCTCCCACGGCCGCCGCCACGAACAACTCGAACGTATCCTCGATCGCGAGGACCTGGATTTCGTGCAGCTGACCTACAACATCCTCGACCGCGAAGCAGAGGACCGCCTGCTGCCGCTGGCCCGCGAGCGTGGGGTGGCCGTGATCGCCAACCGTCCGTTCCGCCGCAAGGAGCTGATCAACCGCTTCGAGAACGAGCCACTGCCGGACTGGGCGGAGGAGATCGATTGCGAGAACTGGCCGCAATTCCTGCTAAAGTTCATCGTCTCGCACCCCGATATCACCTGCGCGATCCCGGCCACCTCGGTCGTGGAGCACATGCGGGAGAACATGGGAGCCCTCTACGGCCCGATGCCGGATGACGACATGCGCCAGCGCATGATCGGCTACGTCGAAGCACTCTAAAGAAATTTCTCCTAAACCCTTTATCGTTCCCGGGAGCCCGAATGCTGCCATTCGCCGCCGAAACCCTGCTGTCGATTTTCGGGCAATACAATCGCGCCATCTGGCCGTTGCATGGGGTCGCGGCGCTGATGGTGTTCGTCGCACTGGCGATGGCCCTGGTGGGCGGCCGGGGGGGTGGGCGTGTCGTGGGCCTTTTGCTCGGCGTGCTGTGGATCTGGATCGGGGTCGTGTTCATCGGGGGCGTGCTGGCGGAATTCCACTTCTGGGCGACTCGTCTGGCGGGCGTGTTCGTCGCACAGGGCCTGATGCTTCTGTTCGCCCTCACCCTGCTGGGACGTCATGGTTTTGGCTGGCCGGGCGGTGTGGCCGGCGTTTTCGCGATCGTGGTGATCGCCTATGCGACGGTGGGCCATGCCCTGCTGGAGGTCCTGCTACTCGGGACACCCTGGGCACAGGCGCAGTACGTGGGTGTGGTGCCCGGCCCCACCATGCTGGTTACCCTGGGTATCCTGCTGCTGGCTCAGCCGCGCCCGGCGCTGATCCTGGCGGTCATCCCCTTCCTCTGGGCCCTGGTCGCCGCCTATATCGCCTGGGAGCTGGGCCTCTGGCTCGAATATCTGCCGGCCGCCCTGGGTGTGATCGCCTTCGTTTTGCTGCTGGGTCGCTGGTTTTACCCGGGTGAGAGGCGGCTGTTTCGCTCCGGCGGATAGGTGGCATTTTGGCGCCCGGTCGCGGCCCCGTTAGGCTTGCCATTTTCCCGGATAGAGGAGAACGCGATGTCCATTGAAGTGATCCATCGGCCGGAGCAGGAGCATCTGGAACGTCTCGGCGTATTCGACTGGCCGGTGTGGGAGAAGGAGGTTTCGACCTTCCCCTGGCACTACGACGAGCGCGAGGTCTGCTACATCCTGGAGGGCCAGGTGACGGTCACTCCGGACGGTGGTGGCGAGCCGGTGACGGTCGGCGAAGGCGACCTGGTGACCTTTCCCGAGGGCATGGGCTGCACCTGGGAGATCCACCGCGACATCCGCAAGCACTACCGCTTCGGCTGAACGACTTCAGCGGGCGAGCCACTGGGTGTCCAGGGCCGTGTTGAAGGTTTCCTCGACACGGCGCAGGTAGTAGAGCATGTCGACCGGCAGGTTGATGCCGTCGTGCATTTGCAGGGGGTAGAGGTCGGCGGCGATCACGCAGTCGGCGATGGATGGATGGCCGAGATAGAAGCGACTTGCGGCGAGGTGTTTCGCCAGATCCGGCAGACGGCTCAGCTTCGCCAGCTGGTTGTAGCCGTCGTAGCGGTCGTTGGCGAGTTCTTCCAGCGACAGGCCGAAGCGGTGCTGCACCTGGGCCTTGTAGTCGGCCAGGGCCTCGGCACTCTCGCCGATGCCGTGGCAGCCCGGCGCCAAGGGGGCGTACAGTCGATCGAGCACCACATCGACCTTGCTGCGCCAGTCCATCAGGGCCTGCCAGGCATCCTCGGGGATCACGCCTTCCGACAGGGGCTCGCCGGTCGGGAACAGGTGGTCGATATCGCGCAGCGCGGCGAATGTGTCCGTCAGCAAGGCGCCGTCATCCATCTGCAGGATCGGCGACTGGCGGGCCACGCCCAGCTCGAAGAAGGTCTCGTCGTCGAACCAGTCCAGCGCGACGGTTTCGAGCTCCACACCCTTGTAGCCACAGGCCAGGCGCAGGCGGTCGGCCTTTGCGTCGTGCGGGAAGTGGTAGAGCGTGGCCACGCGGTTATTTTCCGCGCTGGGCATGGCTCAGGATGAAGTCCCACTGCTCCTGGGTGATCGGCATGACCGACAGGCGGTTGCCGCGGCGCACCAGCGGGCAGTCCTCGAGCTGTGGCTGCTGCTTCAGCCAGTCGAGGGTGATGATGTCGCCGAATTTCTCCTCGAAGCCGACGTCTACCCGCAGCCAGCGCGGGTTGTCCGGGTCGCTCTTCGGATCGTAGTGCGGATCCTCGGGGTCGAAGGCGCAGGAGTCCGGATAGGCCTCCTTCTCGATGCGCAGGATGCCGACAATGCCCGGTGGCTTGGCGTTGGAGTGGTAGAAGAAGGCCAGATCACCCTTCTTCATCTCGTCGCGCATCATGTTGCGCACCTGGTAGTTGCGGATGCCGTCCCAGGGCTCCACGCCCACGCGTTCCAGGTCGTCGATGCTGAACTCGTCGGGCTCGGATTTCATCAGCCAGTAGGCCATGCGGGCTCCTCGTGCCGGATCGGGCGTGTGGGTCAGGTGTGCGTATTGTGCCGCGCGCGGCGGGGGAGCGCATGCCAGCCGGCCTCGGTGACCACACCGTCGAGCGGGACGTCCCATGGCTGGCTGGGGAGGGCCTCGACCCCCTGCAGGGCATGGGCCACGCCGATCAGCTTGGGTCGGCGGATGCCGAAGCGGCGGCGGGCGAAGTAGCGGTCGTAGTAGCCCGCGCCCATCCCCATGCGGTTGCCGGCGTGGTCGAACGCGACCAGCGGCAACAGTACCACCTGCATCTCGCGGCGCCAGATGCGCGGGGCATCGGGGCAGGGCTCGGCGATGCCGAAGCCGTTGTGGCACAGCGGCGCGTCCGGCCCCCAGGCGTGAAAGTGCATGCGTCCGGGGCGCTTGGCATCCATTACCGGCAGGGCAATGCGGGTGCCGCGTCGGGCCAGGGCCACGGTCAGCGGGGTCAGGTCCACCTCGCCGCGCAGGCCGCGATAGGCGCCGATGCAGTGCGGCTGCCAGCGCTGGAACCAGCGCAGCAGGTGATCGCAGATCAGGGCGGAATGGATCTCGAGCCGCTCGTCCGACAGCGCGGCGCGCTCGCGGCGCAGGCGCAGCCGAAGCTGGCGCAGTTCGTCAGGCGTGAAGGAGGTCTCGTCCCTGGACATACGATCCGCAAAAAATGAGGTGGACGCGCCCCGCGGGCGCCGGAGTGACCATCGACCTTGAACCAACGGTTCAGGTGGGAGAAGCCTCCGAATCTTAAGGCTTTCCGCTCGATGACGGACATGCGCAACGAAACGGAAGTGCTCGGTCCCGTGGTGAAGAATTAAGGCTCAAGGGTACCACCAGGCCACTTTCGCACGCCGCAGCGACGCGTCCGCCACCATTATGAACCAATCCCCCGGGGGTGTGCGCAACCATGATCACATCAGGGTTGCACGATCCACCCAGAGCGGAATCCGGCCGCTTGGGAGACTCGCCGGTTTGGATGGGTTTTAGCAATCAGGCCCGGGTGACGTAGGATTCGCGTTTTCCGGATGGATGCGAGCGGGCGGTATGCGACGAGTACCGGCCCTCTCCGGACAGTGCAGAGGAGCTCTATGGAATCGCCGCAGAAACTGATCCCGGGATACGCCAACGCCAAGGCGACGCGCCGGTATGCGGAGCACCACATGGCCGAGGGCAAGGCCGCCGAGGGCCACTACAGCGAGTTCTCGCGCGCCAAGATGCGCCTGTCCAGCCTGGGCATTGGCACCTTTGGCGGCGCCGCCACAGCCGAGGTGGATGCCGCGATCTCCGCCATCGTCGCCCGCGGGCTGACCGAAGGCATCAATGTCGTGGACACCGGTGCTCACTACCGCTACGGCCGTTCGCTGGCAGCCGTTGGGGCAGGGGTGCGCACGGCCCTGGAGGCCGGGGTCCCGCGCGAGGCGATGTTCCTGATCTCCAAGGGTGGGTTCCTGACGCTGCGCGGTGGTCCGCCGGAGGACATGGATGCCTGGTTCCAGCGCGAGATCGAGTCCCAGGGCATGGGCACGCGGGACGATCTGGCCAAGGGCGCGCACCTGCTGACGCCGGAATACATCCACTACCAGCTGGAGTTGTCGCGCTCGCTGATGGGGGTGGAGACGCTGGATGCCTTCATCGTCGACCAGCCCGAGGTCCACATCCACGAGATCGGCAAGGAGGCGACCAACCGCAAGCTGGAACCGGTCTTCGAGGTGCTGGAGCGCGCTGCGCGGGAGAAGAAGATCCGCGCCTACGGGATCTCCACCTTCGAGGGTTTCCGCGAGGAGACCGATGCCGCCGTGTTCCAGTCGCTGACCTCCATGCAGGGTCTGGCCGAACGGGCGGCCCAGACCGTGACCGGCGACGACCACGCCCGGCACCACTTCAAGATTGGGATGCTCCCGTTCAACCAGGTGATGCTGGAAGGCTTTACCCGCTTCAATACCGCGACCGGGCAGGGCAATGTGGCCAGCCCGCTGCAGGCCGCGCACCAGCTGGAGGTGTACATGTTCGCCTCCCATTCCATGCTGAAGGGACACCTCGCTCAGCAGTCGGTGGAAGTGGTCGAGCAGCAGTTGGCGAACCTGCCCAATCCGGCGCAGCGCGCAATGCAGTTCAACCGCTCCACGCCGGGGCTGGGAACATCCCTGGTCGGCATGAGCACGCCGGAGCACCTGGACGACATGCTGGCGGTGATGCGCGAACCGCTGCTGGAGAAGAAGGCCTACCTCGGGATGTTCAAGAAAGCCGAGGAGTAAACCGGGGCGCCGGCCTCATCCGGCCCCGGACCTCGGCTGCGATAGAGAATTCATGCACAAGGGTATGTCATGCAGGTTGATCTGAAGGCCCTCGAATTCCCCGCGATCCAGCGTCTGCTGGAGCGCCTGACCGCGACGCCCTACGGCGCGGATGCCGCGCGGGGGCTGGAACCGGCACCGAATCTGGATGCGGCGCGCGCGCTGCAGACCGCGGTGACGGTCGCGCGCCAGCGTCTGGATGCCGGCACCCTGCCGCGTCTCGGGCAACTGCCGGACGTGCGCGCGGCGCTGCGCCAGGCGTCCAACCCCGGGTCCGCGCTGCCGGTGCAGGCGCTGCACAACCTCCAGACGATCATGCGTCAGGCCCGCGAGCTGGCGGATCAACTGGCGGACACCCCCGAGATCTATCCGGCGGACCTGAACAAGCTGTATCCGCCCGAGGGGCTGGAAGAGCGCCTGTCAGCGTGCCTGAACCCCGGCGGGTCGCTGCGCGAGGACGCGAGCCCCGCGCTGGTCGAGGCCTTCGAGCAGCGCGGACGCCTGCGCGACGAGGTCGAGGCGGTGGTGAAAAAGCGCCTGGCGGCCTCCGATGTCGCGCAAAAGGGCGAGGACGCGCTGAAGGTGCAGTGGCACCAGGAGCGCGCGGTAATGGTCCTGCACGGCGAGGCGGCCAATGCGGTCAAGGGCGTGCGTCGCGGCACCGCGATGGGCGGGCGCGACCAGATCGTCGAGCCGATCGAGGCGGTGCCGTTGAACAATCAGCTGGATACGGTCAACGGCCAGATCAATACCGAGCAGCAGCGCCTGCTGCGCGAGCTGACCGACGTGGTGCGCCAGTATGGCGAGCCGCTGGAACTGATGCTGACCGCGCTGACCTGGATCGACCTGGCATCCGCCGCCGCGCAGCTATCCGCGCAGATGAATGCCCATGCCCCGCGGCTGGAGGCGGAGGCCGGTGTGGAGTTGATCGAGGCCTACCACCCGCTGCTGCTGTTGCAGTTCGCCGAGGGCAACGGGCCGCAGCCCGTGCCGCTGTCGATCCGGCTGGATGGCGAGCAGCCGCTGTTGCTGATCACCGGGCCGAATACCGGCGGCAAGACGGTCGCGCTGAAAACGCTCGGGCTGCTGGTCACCATGGCCTGGTGCGGACTGCATATCCCGGCCGAACAGGACTGTCGCATCGGGCGCTTCGACCAGGTGATGGTCGATGTCGGCGACAACCAGAGCCTGTTCCACCACCTGTCGACGTTTGCCGGGCATGTGGAGGTCCTGAAGCGCATCCTTGACCACGCCGGGCCGGAGAGTCTGATCCTGCTGGACGAGCTGGGTACGGGCACCGACCCGGACGAGGGAGCGGCACTGGCGATGGCGATGCTGGACGAATTGCGTGCGCGTGGCACGCGCGGGATCGTGAATACCCACCTGGCGCCGCTGAAGGACTATGCCGCCCAGCACGCGGGCATTGTGAACGCGTCAATGCAGTTCGATGCCGAGACGTTGTCCCCGACCTACCGGCTGCTGATTGGCGAGCCGGGCGTGTCCTTTGGTCTCACGATCGCCGAGAAGAACGGGCTGCCGGCCCAGCTGGTGGCGCGCGCACGCGAGCATTTCGCCGAACTCCCCACCGCCCAGGCCGGGGGCGATCCCGACAGGGGCTGATTCCCTCAGGGGAGGGCTACCACATCAGGTCGTCGGGGACGACGTAGTCCTTGTACGGGTCGTCGGGATCGGGCTCGGAACCGCCGCTTTCCTCGGCCGGGATGACCAGCGGCCATTCGGCATCCCGCTCGCGGATCCTGTCCGCGATCTCGCGGGGAATTACGCGGAAACCCTTGCTCGGGTGCAGCTCCAGGCCGGCCAGCGCCGCGCGCCCGTCGACCAGCCGCTTGCGTGTGTCCTCGGTCACCGGCAGGTGGCGGATCTGTCCGTCGAACTGGAAGTGGTAGTCGATCGCGGCGTCGCCGGTGGGGATCGGGGCCAGGTGCTGGTTGACCAGCTCGCGAATCTGAGCACGGCGCGCACGGCGTTCGGCCTTTTCCTGCCGTTCCTGGTTCTTCTCCCGCGAGCGCTGGGCCTGCTCGGCCTGGCGAGCCGCAGCGGCGCTGGCTTCGGCGTCGGCGGGCTTGCCCTTTTTCTTTTTCGGTTGTGTCTTCTGGGCCTTGTGCTTCTGGCTCTTGGCCTTGCGCACCTGTTTTTCGTCCACCAGCCCGGCCTTCAGGAGCTGGTTGCGCAGATCGTCCGACATGCCGCTTGCCTGTAGAAAATGTGCCGGGAGGATAGCCTATGTGCAGCCGACCTGTGTGAGTTGGGGTATCCCGTGCCGGATCTCGGTCACGGTCAGGCCCGGGAACAGGAGCCGCAGACGCCGCGTGAGGTTGGGGGTCGTGGCCGGATCACCGAGATTCTGGGCGGACTGAAACAGGCGCAACGCAGCCGTTCGTTCGCATGCGACCTCCAGCTCCTTTGTGGCGGCGTACAGCGCCGCCCGGTTCGGCTGGCGGGGGCCTTCGGGTTTGAGGCGGCGGCGCAGCGCGCGCACGCGCGAGGTGGTTTGTTCTTGCCAGTTCGCCGCAGCCTTCACCAGCTTTTCCCAGTCCCCTGTGCGTATGCCGCCCGGGTACCACAGGGCGAACAGGGCGAGGATGACATCGACGTCATAGCTCTCCTGCCAGCGCAACAGACGTTCCCGGGCTGGTGCGGAGGCCCAGATTCGCAGGGAGAAATCCCAGAAGCTGTCGAAGTCGTGTGGCCTGGCAGCCTCAGGCACTGCTGGCGGCGGGTGTGATGGTTACGCCAGCGGCGTTGCGGAGGCTCTGCGGCTCGAGGATCTCAAGATCCCGGGTGTGCAGGCTGATCACGCCCTGTTTGCGCAGTTGGGTAAACAGGCGGCTGATGGTTTCTTGGGTTAGCCCCAGGTGGTTGGCGATGTCGGCACGCGACATCGGCAGATAGAAGCGTTCGGTTGACAAACCTCGCGCACGATGACGCTCTGAAAGGGTTACCAGAAAGGTAGCCAGGCGTTGTTCCGCTGTGCGCTGTCCGAGCAGGGCGTGCAGGCTTTCGTCCTGGGCCAGTCCCTGGCTCATCACGTTCATCATGTGCTGTCGGAAGGTAGGTAGCCGGTCGGCGAGATCGTCCACATGGGTGTACGGGACCGCGCACACACTGGTGGATTCCAAGGCGACGGCACTGACCGGATGCTGGCCGGAATGGATCGCGTCCAGGCCCAGCAGATCGCCAGCGAGCGCGAAGCCGGTGATCTGTTCGGTGCCGTCGTCGGTGTTAAGCACGGTTTTCAGTGCGCCGGTACGGACGGCGAACAGGGTATCGAAGCGCGAACCCATATTGAACAGAGCCGTCCCTTTCTCGATCGGACGGCGCTGTTGAACAATCTCGTCGAGTTGCCAGAGTTCGTGCTGTGGCAGCCCCACCGGCAGGCAGAGCTGACGCAGAGTACAGTGTTCGCAGGCTTGGGTCGGGCGCAGTGTCATGGGCTCAGGTTAGCGGTTTTGGCTGCGGCGAGGGAAGCGCTCGCGCTTGCTGGCAGAAGGTGGCCCGCATTATGAATTCCGTTATGGTGAGTGAGGAACCTTTCGGAATGCCTGGGATCAGCCATTTCAGAGGCTTGCGGCGGAGCGGCTGCGATATCTAGACTCTGTTTAATATAGCAGACGATTCGCAAGGGAAGGGATGCAATGATCGAACGGATGCTGAACGAATACATGCGCCACGGCACGCTGATCCTGCGCGAGCCGGATGGGAGCGAGCGCCATTTCGGGCAAGGTGCGCCCGAGATAACGCTGCAACTCCATGATCGGGCCGCGCTCAAGCGCATCGCGCGCGATCCCGGATTCCAGCTTGGCGAGACCTACATGGATGGGCTCTGGTCGCCTGGCCCCGAAGGCATCCGGGTGTTTCTGGACGTGACCATGCGCAACTTCGCGCCCATGTTTCAGCGCCGTGTGCACCCACTGGTGTGTATGTTCCGCGCGATTCTCGAGCAGGGAAACCGCATCGCGCGCAGCTACCAGAATATCTCCCATCATTACGACGTCGATGAATGGCTGTTCCGCCGGTTTCTCGACGACGGCATGTTCTACAGTTGTGCCTATTTCGAACGTCCGGACATGACCCTGGAGGAAGCCCAGCAGGCCAAGTGCGCGATGCTGCGCAAGAAGTTGGTGCTGGAACCCGGCCAGCGGGTACTGGATATCGGCTGTGGCTGGGGTGGTCTGGCCTTCCATCTGGCCGAGAATGCCGATGTCCAGGTGGACGGGATCACCCTCTCAAGAGAGCAACTGCGAGTGGCTCAGGCGGAGGCGAAACGCCGGGGCCTCGATGATCGCGTTCGCTTCTTCTATCAGGACTACCGCGAACACAACGACCAGTACGACCGGGTCGTCAGTGTCGGCATGTTCGAGCATGTCGGTGTGCCCAACTACGGCACCTTCTTCCAGCGGGTGAACGACCTGCTGAAGGAGGACGGCGTGGCTGTCTTGCACACGATCGGTCGCCAGGGGCCACCGGGTACGACCAACCCCTGGCTGAGCAGGTACATCTTCCCCGGTGGTTACACCCCGGCCCTGTCCGAGGTGATGGAGGCGCTGGAGCCGACCCCGCTGCATACCACCGATATCGAGTTCTGGCGGTTGCACTATGCCGAGACGCTCGCGGAATGGTACCGCCGTTTCCAGAAGGTCCGCGCCGAGGCCGTGGATCACTTTGACGAACGCTTCTGCCGCATGTGGGAGTTTTATCTGGCCAGCTGCGAGGCGACGTTCCGCTGGTGGCGCCAGGTGGTCTTCCATATCCAGATGGCCAAGCGACAGGATGCCGTGCCATTGACCCGTGACTATCTGTATTCCGATACGGCGCCTGCGGTGGTCTCTACGCCGCCCGGTGAGGCGGCTTCCCAGAGTCGTAGCGCGGCGTAGCTCCAGCGTATTCAGCATTCGACCGAGCATTTTCCGCTAAGCGGCCGCCCGCAACCCTGCTGTTTTCCCTACACTTCACCAAAACGCTGAAGGGCAGGGACGACGGGTGTTTGGCAGGTTTCGCAAGCGGCAGCAGCAGGAGGCCCCGGAGGCGGCGAGCCCGAGTCAGGAGCATGTGCTGATCGAGGCGGCCGGGCGCAGCCGGATCACCGAGGTCGCGGCCAGTGCGCGCAAGGTGCCCTGGTCGCTGAACATGCTGCAGCTGTTGTGGGCCGCAGGTCCGGTGACCTTCCTCGCCATGCAGGGGGGTTACTTCCTGGGCTTCGGCCACGCCGCTCCCGCTCAGAATTTTATCTTCTTTGCCGTCTACACCCTGTTGTTCGGGGTGATTGGTCTGCTGGCGCGTTTCATTGCCGATGCCACGCGTGGCAAGCGTCAGGAGCGTTCGCGCGAGCAGTTGCGCAACACGATCGACCTGTTACCGGATTTGCTTTTCGTTACGCGTGATCTCGCGATGGCCGAGATGGCCCCGGACATGCGACGACGCAAGGCGGCCGAGGTGTTGCTGCACGAGGTGGACATCTCGCCGGAAGGGGTCGCGGTCGCGGTGCGCGAGATGACCGGTGATACCAGCCTTGCATCAGCCGCGGAGCAGATCGAGATCTACCGTCGGCTGGGGCTGCGCTCGCGCGTGGCCGATCTGGTCGATGCAACCGTGGATGCACGGCTGGCCGCGCTGGAAAAACTGCACCATGATGCCCCCGAACTGGCGGATCCGTTACGTGACCGCCTGCAGGGTCTTGCGCCAACCCGCGAGGATGGCGTGCGACGAATCGAACAGTTTCTGGATCGCCTGTTCTCGGCGGCGGATTCGGACGACCTGACCCGCTGTACGCTGGAAGATGCACAGGCCGTGTTCGTGCTCGCCTTTGAGCTGGTCAATGGGCGGCAGATCCGCCGGCTGAGTTTCGAGTGGTCGGGAGGTTGGCGGCTCGGTAATGCACTGGACCGGCTTGAGCACCAGGGCAATCGCTTCCGTGTTGCGCAGGCTGCAGTGGTTAGCCGGCTACGGTCGCTGGCAACCTTGCTGGCGCAACATCCGGTGAGCACACTGGACCCGCAGGTGCTGCGCGAGCCAACCCTCGAGATGGGGCGTGAAGTACTGCGGACCCTGCTGCAGCTGGAGCAGTCTCGTCCGCCTGTGCATTCGCCGGAAGGCCGACTGCTGGGGCGTGCACTGCGTTACGTCGAGGGCCTGCGTGCGGCACGTGACCAACTCATTCAGGCCCAGAGCCGTTACGCCACCGCAGTTGAACGCTGGGAGGCATTACGGCGCAAGGAGGTCGAGAAGAAGGGTCAGAAGAGCTGGTTCAAGCGCAGCGCACGGGGCATCCGGGTCAGCGAAGAAGTGATTGAACTTACGGACGACCAGAAGCTGCGCCTTGCCGATCGTTTCTGCGAGTACCTGTCGGAACTCGGCATCCAGCGCGAGGGCGACCTGTTCAAGCTTGCGGGGCACCCCCTGGAGGAGGAAGCTGCCAAGCGGATCGGTATCCAGCTGGCATTGATTCTGGAGCCGTTGGTGGATCTGACCAATCCCAGTATTCAGCGAGCGATCTATGCGAATCCGGCGGCCTATCTGGGTGGGCTTTATGTCGGCATGAGTGCGGATGCCAAGGCAGGTTTGGGTTCGGCGATGGTACGCCTGGTGCGCCAGGACCTGGGGCGCACGGCGGAGTGGCTGGCACTGCGCTTGACACGCATCTACTACCTGCCGTTGTCCGACTCCATGCGCGAATTTCTGGTTCAAAAATATGGCGCCAATCCGGAGCGCCTGGAGATGCTGGCGGCGCACCCGGTGGAGGAGGGCGCACAGACGCCGCCGGTGGCATTGCGTGCCGAGCGCTCACCAGAGTTCGATGCCATGTTGCAGGACAAGGCCTGGGGTCGGCTGCTCAAGCGTGGAGCGCGTTATCTGCAGGCGGATGCGCAGCACTCCTGACGCGGGGCCACGTTGCGGGCCTGGCAATTTCTTGACCAATTGTGTAGGCTTTCGTGCGTTTTCTGGTGCCCGCCGGCGTGTCTCGCCGGAGGTTAAACGGGAAGATCGGTGAGTCCGCCCACGGCTGTGGGTGACTCGGGACGAATCCGACGCTGCCCCCGCAACGGTGATCGAGCGAGAGGCCCTGATGGCCTCTGATGGTCGCGGCATACGCCACTGAACGGAATCGTTCGGGAAGGCGCCGCACCGGAACGTTCGTCAGCCCGGAGACCGGCCAGGGAATGATCGCGCGGCATGCGGCGGGCATGCGAGGCGGATGGTCGGCCCGGCCGCTAGTCGGTTGTTGCCGGTCTCCCCCGTGTTTGTCTCCCCCTGTCTGCGTGGTCCCGACGAATTTACGGCGTGCGGGCGGCTCGCCGGGAGACACGGACGACATGAAACGCACAGCACTTTCCACGGCCATCCTGCTGGCCACGACTCCGCTTCTGGCCGAGACACCGGACTCCGATTCCGAAGCGCACACCCTCGATGTGGTTCAGGTCACGGCCGCGCGTATCGCGCAGACGGTCGACGAGGCCCTGTCCTCGGTCACCGTCATCGACCGCGAAGAGATCGAGCGCCTGCAGCCGCAGCAGTTCACCGACCTGCTGGAAGGCCGCGCCGGGATCGAGACCTCCCAGAACAGTGCCTTCGGCAAGACCACCTCGGTCCACACGCGTGGCACCAGTTCCGACCACACCCTGCTCCTGATCGACGGGGTGCGCATGGGGTCGGCCACCAGCGGCGGGGCAAGCTGGCAGTTCCTGCCGCCGGAGGAGATCGAGCGCGTGGAGATCGTCCGCGGGCCGCGTACCAGCATCTACGGCTCCGATGCCATTGGCGGCGTGGTGCAGGTCTTTACCCGCGAGGGCAAGAAGGGACCGCCAAGGGTGAACGCGTTTGTCGGGGGCGGCAGCTTCAACACCTGGGAAACGGGTGTGGGTGTCGCCGGCAGAACCGAGAACACCAACTACAGCTTCTCGCTCAGCCACTTCGAGACCGACGGCATCAACGTCCAGGATGACGTTGGCGATGACGACCGTGACGGCTACGACAACACCTCGCTCGCGACCAAGGTGACCCACCGTCTGGACAACGGTGCGGAGGTCTTCGGGAATATGTTGTATTCGGAAGGTTCAACCGAGTTCGATACCGATTCCCAGTTCTCGCCGGACTCCTCGGACTTTGTGCATGCGGCCTTGCGGGCTGGCTTCCGTATTCCGGTTACGCGGCAGTGGCAGACGGAACTGTCGGTTGGCCACAGCCGTGACGAGTCGGAGAATTTTCTCGACGGCGAATTCTTTTCCCAGTTCGATACACGTCGCGACATGATCGACTGGCGCAACGATATCGATTTCGGGGATCGCGTTTACCTCGTGACTGGTATTGATGCGCACGAGGACCGCGTCGAGAGCGACACCGATTACGATGAAGGTTCGCGTTACAACGTTGGAGCGTACTCCGTGGTGCAGGTGGATCTTGGGCGCCACGATCTCGAAGGCAGCCTGCGCTACGACGACAACGAGCAGTTCGGGGACAAGACGACCGGTCAGGTCGCATGGGGCATGCAGGCCTCGGAAACGGTTCGGTTGCGGGCTTCCTACGGCACGGCGTTCAAGGCACCTACGTTCAATGATCTCTACTTCCCGGGGTTCGGAAACCCCGATCTTGATCCGGAGACCTCCCGCACGTTTGAGTTCGGCGCCCGCTACACCAGCGGGCCGTACTATGCCGATGCCGCCATCTTCCAGACCGATCTCGACCAGATGATCACCTTCGATCCCATCGCATTTCGGGCAGAAAACGTGGACGAGGCCCGGATTCGCGGCGTCGAACTGGAAGGGGGTTACGACGGAGCCCAATGGGTCTCTCGCGCCTCCCTGACCTTCCTGGATGCCGAAGACCGGGAGACTGGAAACGAACTGCGTCGCCGCTCGCCCGTCACGGCGCGCGTGGATCTGGATCGCCAGTTCCAGCGTTTCTCCATGGGGAGCTCGGTCATCGCCAAGAGCCGTGCCTACAATGATCGCGACAATGAGGAACGGCTTGCCGGGTACGGACTGTTGAACCTGCGTGCGAGCTATCAGATTGCGCCGGAATGGCAGATTCAGGCGACGGTCAATAACGTGTTCGACAAGGACTACGAGACGGCTCGCGGTTATAACCAGCCGGGGCGGGCGGCGTTCGTGAAGCTGCGCTACCAGCAGAGGTGATGCATGGGTAATCGACTGTCGAAGATTGCGACCCGTACGGGTGACGAAGGCCGGACCGGCCTGGGCGATGGCTCGCGGGTGGACAAGGACAGCCACCGCGTCGAGGCGTTTGGCGACGTGGACGAGCTGAACAGTGTCGTGGGCCGGGTGCTGGTCCACGATCTCCCGGAAGAGGTTCGGCGCGTGCTGGCTCTGGTTCAGCACGAGCTGTTCGACCTGGGGGCGGAGCTGGCAGTGCCGGGGCATCAGGCACTGCCGGATGCCTCTGTGGAGCGGCTCGATGTGGAGCTGGAAAGCTTCAACGCCGAGTTGCCGCCGCTCGAAGAGTTCATCCTGCCGGGCGGTGGCCCGGCCACGGCCGACTGCCACATCGCCCGTACGGTCTGCCGGCGCGCGGAACGTCGTCTGGTGGCGGTGAATCACCATGAGACGCTGCGGCCAAGCTCGCTGGCCTACATCAATCGCCTGTCGGATCTTCTGTTCGTGCTCTGCCGTGTCCTTGCGCGTCACGAGAACGGTGCGGAAGTCCTCTGGCAGCCGGCCAACAAGCGCGGCTGAGACCGCCCGCGTCTGCCGGTTTTCGGGTGCCGTTTCCACGGCACCCTCCTGCGCATAACTGACTGGCGACGCCACCATTGCACCGGTCGCGTCGCCCCATCGGATTTTCTTCGGGGTTCATCGCATGTCCTTCTGGAAACGCAGCCTGGTTTTGCTGATCGTCATACTGTGGAGCGCGCCCGCCTGGGCAGGACCCCAGATCGTCGGCATCGTCTCCGAGCGCTCGGCCCCCGAGGTAGCCGCCGGTGCGCATCGATTCCTGGAGGCCGTGCCGGATGCCGAGGTGGTGCTGCGCACGCCGGAGCAGTTGGCGGACAAGTCGGACTCGTCAATCCAGGCGCTGTGGCGCGATGCCGACGCGGTGCTCGTGGCAGCGGTGTTCGGGGACCAGGCCGGTCGTCTCGAACGTCTGCTGCGCGAAGAGCCACCGGCCGAGTCAGCGCCGATCCTCGCGATCAACAGCGAACGGCGCCTGACCGCGTTGTCCCGCATCGATGGCCAGGTGGTGCTGGAGGAACTGGACGAGGAGGCCCGGACCGAACTGACCGAGAACCCTGAAGCGGGCGAGGATCCGCGCGAGCACCTGGCCAGGCAGCAGGAGCGCTTCTCAAACCAGGCCGACTGGCTGACCGGACGTGCGTTCTATCAGGGCCGCACACCGGAGAACATGGAGGGCATGATGCGCTGGCTGGCCGCTCGGGGCGGGCACTCGATCGAGGTGCCGGAACCGGATCCGCGCGAGACCATCCGCTATTACCGGGATGGCCAGTCGGTGGCCGACCCGGAGGATCTTGGCCTGGATGCCAGGCCGGCCGTGGTCGTGCTGGACCTGGATACCGGTGACCGTCCCGGTGACCGCGAGCTGATGGATGCGACCTGCGAGGCGCTTGAGGCCCGGGATATCCAGTGCTTCGCGGTACTCGCGCGCTGGGGTGGGGCCAGTCGCGAGGCGGTCGAGAATCTCGCGGCATCGGCGGCACCCGCCGAACTGAGCGGGATCGTCAGCCTGCAGGACTTCGTTGTGGGCGGCGGTGGCAATCGCGAGGCGGTGGCCGAGGCCTTCGCCGAGCTGGATGTCCCGGTGGTCAAGGGGATTCGTCTGGCGGACGTGAGCGAGACCGAGTGGCGGCTCTCGCACGAGGGCATCCCCTGGGACAAGGTCCACTATCACGTGGCCATGCCGGAATTGCAGGGCGCCAGCCAGCCGATGGTGCTGGCGACCGCGGGCGAGCCCACGCAGGACGAACGCACCGGTGTGCAGCTGGCCCTGCCCGAGCCGGTGGGCGAGCGGGTGGAGGCCCTGGCCGACCGGATGCAGCGCTGGGACCGGCTGCGCCAGCTGGACAACGCCGACAAGCGGGTCGCGGTCGTCTACTACAACCATCCGCCCGGTCGCCAGAACATTGGCGCCGACAAGCTGGACGTCCCGGAATCACTGCTGGAGATCCTGCAGCGGCTGGAGGCCGCCGGGTACGACCTCGGGGACAAGGTGCCGGAGGATGCCGAGGCCCTGCTGGACCTGATTCAGGACCGGGCGGTGAATCTGCCGGAACAGGCAGATGCGCTGGACGCGATCGCCGGCCGGGTCGCCTCGCTGGATCGCGATCAGTACCAGGCCTATTTCGACGGCTTGCCCGCCGCGGTGCAGGCAGAGCTGGTCGACGGACCGATCGGCTACCTGCAGGCGCGCCTGGAGGCGGCCAGGGACGCGGACAAGCACGAGCTGGCGGAAGCCGCGCTGGAAAGCGGTGTTGGCGATCTGCGGCATATGCTCGAGAGCTACCCGCACGATGTCCAGGAACGGGCGCTGGATCTGCTCGCCCAGTACGAGGCCGCCTGGGAGGCCACGCTGGCCGGTGAAGACGAACACGAATCCACCGAACAGCTGCGCAAGGCCCTGGTGCGTACAGGGATTCCGGGGCTGACCGGATGGGGCGAGCCGCCGGGCGAGGCCATGACGCGCGACGGCGAGATGCTCTTCCCGGGTATCGAGTTCGGCAACGTGTTCATCGGCCCGCAGCCGCCGCGCGGATGGGAGGTCAGCGAGCGCTTGCTGCATGCGAACACGACCTTCCCGCCGACTCACCAGTACGCCGGTTTCTATCACTGGATTCGGGATTATTTCGAGGCGGATGCGCTGGTCTATGTCGGCCGCCATTCCACCCGCGAGTTCCTCCCGCGCCGGCGTGCGGGGCTGGCACCGGACGACTACCCCGAGATCCTCGGTGGCGACCTGCCGATCATCTATCCCTACATCGTCGATGGCGTCGGCGAGGGCATCCAGGCCAAGCGCCGCTCGATGGGCGTGATGATCAGCCACCTGACGCCGCCGCTGGCGGCCACCGAGCTCTACGACAGCCTGCTGGAACTGCGCCAGCTGGTGGAGACCTACGAGGCCGCGGCCCAGCCCGATGCGGCCACCCGCTCACGCGCCGCCCAGACCCTGCGCGAGCGTATCGACGAGCTGGGCCTGACGGAGACCATCGAACGCGAACTGGCGCGGGGCCATCACCATAACGGCGACGACGACGGAGATGGGCACCACGATGACCACTCCGACGGGCATGACCAGGACGATGGCCATGGACATGACGATCATGGCACCGACGATGATCATGGGGATGACCACGGGCACGACCACGGGCACGGTGACACTCCGCTCGCGGAGATGGATGAAGAGCTGCTGGTGCACGAGATCGGCCACTACCTGACCGACATGCAGGAGGACCAGATGCCGCTGGGTCTGCATGTGTTCGGTCGCGACTGGTCGGACGAAGCCGTGGACACCATGCTCGAGTCGATGGCCGGTGACGGCGAGGCCGGTGACGACTGGGACGCCAGGCTGCGGGGTTCGCCCGCCAGTGAACGCGCCCATCTGCTGGCCGCCCTGGAGGGTCGGTTCGTGCCACCGGGTCAGGGCAACGATCCGATCCGCACGCCGGATGTACTGCCCACTGGGACAAACTTCCATGCCCTGTCGGCGGACCTGGTGCCAACACGAATCGCTTGGGGCATCGGTCAGGAACTCGCCGCGGATGCCCGCGAGCACGGTGATCCGGAAGCGGATGGCAGCGAGGCCATCATCCTCTGGGCCTCCGACACCGTGCGTGACGAGGGGGTGATGATCGCCTTCGGCATGGACATGCTGGGTATTCGTCCGGCCTGGAACAGTCGCGGCATCGTCCAGGGTCTGGAACGCATGGACCTTGATGAAGCCGAACGCGACCGCCGTCGCGATGCCCTGTTTACTACCTCCGGTCTGTTTCGCGACCTCTACGAGGACCAGCTCGTGTGGCTGGACCGGGCCGCACGGCTGGCGCTGGATGGCGCCTCGCAGACCATCCTCGAGGAGCACCCGGAACTGGAAGAGGCCCTGGAAGCGGCCCTGGCTCCGCTGGCGGAGGATCTGCGCGACCCCGGCGACGAGGCGTTGGCGCGTAATGATGTCGCCGCGCAGTGGGTGGAGGACACCGAGGCCCTGCGCGCGGCGGGGCTGGACGGTGCTTCCGCCGGGGAGCAGGCCGCGCTGCGCGTGTTCGGCACCGCACCGGGGGCGTACGGCGCCGGGGTCAACCGCCTGGCGGACCGTTCCGGTGCCTGGGAGGATCGCGCCGAACTGGGCGCGGCCTACCTGCGCCGCATGGGGCATGCCTACGGCACGACTGCATCCGGAGATGCGGCACACGAGGCGTTCGAGTCGCGCGTGGCCGGGGTCGGGCGCACCTATCTGGGGCGCGCCTCGCACCTGTACGGGCTGCTGGACAACGACGACGGCTTCGATTTCCAGGGCGGGCTCTCCACTGCCGTGGAAAGCCTGCGCGGCGAGGTGCCGGACAACCGCGTGCTGCAGCATGCCGACCCGGACAACCCGCAGGTGGAGACGCTGGGGCGCGCGCTGATGCGCGAACTGCAGGGGCAGAACCTGAACCCGCAGTGGATCGAACCGTTGATGGATCACGGCTATGCCGGGGCCCGCACCATGGCCCGCGACTTCGTCGACAACCTGTGGGGCTGGCAGGCCACCAACCCCGAGATCGTGCGCTCCTGGGTCTGGGAAGAGGTGCACGACATCTACCTGCAGGACCGGCACGGACTGGGCGTGGACGAATTTCTCGCCGACGGCCACAACGTGCATGTGAAGACCCACCTGCAGGCCGTGCATCTGGTGGCTGCCAGCCGCGGGTTCTGGGAGGCCGAGCCGGAGGTACTGGACGCCCTGTCCGAACGCTTCGCCGAACTGGTTGCGGAACACGGCCTGCCGGGCAGCGGGCACACACGCCCCGACCACCCGATGCTGGACGAGGTGGCCGAACGCCTGGAGGACCCCGAACTGCGCGAGGCCTTCGAGGCCGTGCGCGCGTCCGCGCAGATCGATCGCGCACAGGCGGAGGCCGACCCCAGTCGTGTCACGGAGATCCAGCCGCTGGAGGACCCGGACGCCCGGGAGATGCAGGAGCTGCCGGAAGCGGCCGAGGCCGAGAGTGGCCAGGAGACCGGCGACGAGGCGGCCGGCATGCCCTGGATTCCCTGGCTGGTCGCCGCCGCGCTGTTCCTGTTGCTGATCGGCGGTATCGCCGCAGGCCGCCGGCGATAGCCGCCGCTTGGGTATCTCCTGTAGGAGGCCAGCCCTCTGGCCGATGGGGTCTATCCGGCGGCCCATCGGCCAGGGGGCTGGCCTCCTACGCAAGAAATGCAGGAAGCGCCGAACAAAGGTTAGTGAGGTAAACGCGAATGCCGTTCTCGATCACGATGGAACTGATGGACACCGTAGTGCGCTGGCTGCTGGAGCCGGTGATCGTCGGCCTGCTGGTGCTGGTGGCGGTCGCTGTCTGGGAGCTTGGGCTCGCACTGGGCGAACGCTCCGGCGGGGTGCGCCGGCTGGAGGCCACCGGTGACGCCGAGCGCCTGGCCTACCGCGCACGGCGCCGCATTGACCGCGCGGATCTGCTGGCACGCATCGGCCCGATGCTCGGGCTGATGGGGACGCTGATCCCGCTGGGTCCAGGGCTGGCCGCGATGGGCCGGGGCGAACTGGAAATCCTCGCCCAGGCCGTTACGGTGGCGTTCAACACCACGGTGCTGGGGCTGCTGGTCGGCATCCTCGGCTTCCTGCTCGGACGCCTCCGGCGGCGCTGGTATGACGCCGCGATGGAGCGCCTGGAGGCGGCGGCATGAGGGTCCCGCACTACCGCGCCAGCCGCTTCGATGCCCCTGACGAAGAGCCGATGGGGCCACTGGCCAACCTGGCCGACATCATGCTCGTGTTCGCCGTCGGCCTGATGGTGGTGATGGCCGCCTCGGGGAGTGGCCTTGAACCGGCCAGCGGGGGCGCCGAGATCGAACCCGGGCGCGAGATCCCGGACCCGCCCGAGGGTGCCGGGGAGGCCGGCTCCGGCTTCGAGTCGATGGGGCAGGTCTACCGTGACCCGGAGACTGGACGAATGATTCTGATCGGCGAGTAGGCCGTACTACGCGCCCCGAATACGCAATAAGCTCAAGGAGTACATCAACATGACCGACGACACCGAAGCGGCACGCGCCGAACGCCATGCCCAGCGTATGGCGCGCAAGAAGGAGATCGTGGACCGCAAGATTGCCGAGGCGCAGGAAGAAAAGGGCGTATTCCTGATCCTTACCGGCAACGGAAAGGGCAAGAGCTCCTCGGGCTTCGGCATGGTCGCCCGGGCCCTCGGGCACGGGATGCAGGTCGGCATCGTGCAGTTCATCAAGGGCCAGTTCGCCACCGGCGAGGAGGCCTTCTTCCGTGGTCAGGACAACGTGCAGTATCACGTGATGGGCGAGGGCTATACCTGGGAAACCCAGGATCGCGAGAAGGATGCCGAAGCCGCCCGCCATGCCTGGGCGCATGCCCGCGACATGCTGCGCGACCCGAATGTCGACCTCGTGCTGCTCGACGAGCTGCATATCGCCCTGAAGTACCAGTACCTGGATGTGGCCGAGGTGCTGGAAGACCTGGCGAACCGCCCGCCGATGCAGCATGTTATTACCACCGGCCGCGCCGCGCCGAAGGCACTGATCGAGGCGGCCGACACCGTGAGCGAGATCGGCGTGGTCAAGCATGCCTTTCAGGCCGGCATCAAGGCGCAGAAGGGGATCGAGCTGTGAGTGTCAGCTGCCCCGCGGCGTTCGTGGCGGCCCCGGCCTCGGGCCAGGGCAAGACCACGATCACCGCCGCCATCGCCCGTTACCACCGCAACCAGGGTCTGCGCGTGCGCGTGTTCAAGACCGGCCCCGACTTCCTCGACCCGATGATCCTGGAACAGGCCTCCGGGCATCCGGTCGACGCCTTGCATCTGTGGATGGTCGGGGAAGAAGCCTGTCGAGCGATGCTGTACGAGGCGGCCCAGGAGTCCGATCTGATCCTGGTGGAGGGCTCGATGGGGCTGTTTGACGGGGATCCGTCCGGTGCGGATCTGGCCCAGGCCTTCGGCTTGCCGATCCTGACCATGGTGGATGCCAGCGGCATGGGCCAGACCTTCGGGGCGCTGGTGCATGGCCTGTCGACCTACCGCCCGGGTCTGTCCTTCGCGGGCGTGATTGCCAACCGGGTGGGCAGTCCGGGCCATGCGCGGATGCTGGAGGATTGCACCCCGGAGGCGATCCGCTTCTTTGGTGCCGTGCAGCGTAACGAAACGCTGAGTGTCCCGGATCGTCACCTGGGGCTGGTGCAGGCCGGCGAGATCGCCGATCTGGATGCGCGGCTGGAGGCGGCAGCGGCCGCGATTGAAGAGGCTGGGGTGACAGGGCTCCCGGAGCCGGTGCGCTTTGATCCGGAAACAATTGCGCCGATCGAGGCGGCGCTGTCCGGCGTGCGCATTGCGATCGCGCGGGATGCGGCTTTTGCTTTCATGTATCCGGCCAACCTGCGCCTGCTGGAGAAGATGGGCGCCGAACTGCGGTTCTTTTCCCCGCTTGCGGGGGACGGGTTACCAGAGGCCGATGCCGTCTGGCTGCCGGGTGGCTACCCCGAGTTGTATCTGGATCAGCTGTCCGCCAATGCTGTCCTGAAGTCGGACCTTGAGGCCCATCATGCGGCGGGTCGCCCCATCCTGGCGGAGTGCGGGGGCTTTCTCTACCTGCTGGATGAACTGGCCAATCGCGAGGGTCATGCCGCGGCCATGGCCGGGCTGGTGCCGGGCAAGGCCCAGCTGGCAGACCGCCTGCAGGGTCTGGGGCTCCAGGCGGCTCCGCTGCCGGAGGGCGAGCTGCGCGGGCACACCTTCCATCACACCCATTCCGAGGTCGGGCTCGAGCCCTATGGTCATTGCTGGCGTGCGCGCGGGACGGGGTCGCAGGGCGAGGCGATCTATCGTGACGGGCGCCTGACCGCGACCTATCTGCATGCCTGGTTCCCCTCCAACCCGCAGGCCACGGCGCGACTGTTCCAGGCATGAGCGGTACAGGGCAGCACAAGGTGGCCAGGATCGGATCCGGTGCACGCCCTGGGGTGACCCTCCCGTTTCGCGGCGAGCGGCGGGCCGGGTGCGTGGATCTGGTGGGCGCGGGGCCGGGCGATCCAGGCCTGCTGACACTGGACGCGCTCAGCGCGATGCAGCACGCGGATATCCTGCTGCACGACCGCCTGATCCCGCAGGCGATCCTGGATCTGGCAAACCCCAAGGCGCAGCGTCTGTACGTGGGCAAGGCGCGCTCGCGGCACAGTTGTGATCAGGGCGATCTGAACGATCGCATGGTCGCGCTGGCCCGGGAGGGGCACTACGTGGTGCGCCTGAAGGGGGGTGACCCGTTTGTCTACGGGCGGGGCGGCGAGGAGGCCGCCGCGATTGCCGCCGCCGGGGTGCCAGTGCGCATCGTGCCGGGGATTACCGCAGCCGGTGGCTGTGCAGCCTATGCAGGGATCCCGCTGACCCATCGCGATCACGCCTATCGCTGCCAGTTCGTGACCGCCCACCGGCGTGCCGGCGAGACCAATCTGGACTGGGCCTCGCTGGTGCATCCGCAGCAGACCCTGGTCGTCTACATGGGGCTGCATACCCTGGCCGAGGTCTGTGGCGAGATGATGGCGGCGGGTGCGGACGGCGCGATGCCGGCGGCGCTGGTCGAACAGGGGACGCGCCCGGGCCAGCGTGTCATCGAAGGCGTTCTGGCCGACCTCCCCGCGCGGGTGGCGGATCTGGATATCCAGTCGCCGGCGCTGCTGATCGTGGGCGAGGTCGTGCGCCTGCGCGAGACGATCGCCACGCAGGGTGCCGAGTCCGTCCCGGGAACGCATGAAACCGGCTGAGCAGAACAGCTCGGCGGGCGGAATGCGCCCGGAGACGCCCGAGACGAGCGGGCGTCTGCGCACGGGGCTGACCACCGGTGTGTGTGCGACCGCCGGTGCCGTTGCCGGCGCACGCTGGCTGCTGGAGGGGCGGTGGCTCGAGATGGTGGAAGTCATCCTGCCGAAGGGGCAGGTCGTGAGCCTGACACTGAACGACCTCGAACCCACTCCGGGCGGCGCGGTTGCCGGGGTCATCAAGGATGCCGGCGACGACCCGGATGCCACCCACGGGGCCCGGGTCTGGGTGGAGGTGAATCTGTGCGGTGCGCCCGGTGTCGAGTTCGTGGCGGGTGCCGGGGTCGGGACGGTCACGCGCCCGGGACTGGTGCTGGAGCCGGGCGAGCCCGCCATCAATCCGGTCCCCCGACGCATGATCCAGGGGCATCTGGAGACACTGGCTGCAGCCGCTGGGTACAGCGGGGGCTTCAGGGTCACGGTCGGCGTGGACGGTGGCGAACGCATTGCCGGGCGGACCATGAACGCCCGCCTGGGGATCCTCGGGGGGCTCTCGATCCTGGGCACCACCGGCATCGTCCGGCCGTTCTCCTGCGCCGCCTATATCGCATCCATTCATCAGGCCATAGACGTGGCCCGCGCCAACGGCTGTCCGCGTGTGGCCTGCTGCACCGGGGGTACCAGCGAGGCGGCGATGCGCGAACAGTACGGCCTGGACGACATGGCGCTGATCGAGATGGGGGATCTGTTCGGGGCGGCACTGAAGTACCTGGGGCGTCATCCTCTGCCTGCGGTGGTGCTGGCCGCGGGGTTCGGCAAGCTCAGCAAATTCGCGGCCGGACACCTGGATGCCCACAGCCGCAAGTCGCGCATCGATCTCGACGCGCTGGCGGAGGAGGCGGCGGATCTGGGAGGCAGCCAGGAACTAGTCGCGCGCATCCGCGCGGCGAATACCAGCGCCCAGGCGCTTGCGGATTGCCTGGAGCAGGGTGTGGCGCTGGCCGACCGTATCAGTGCGCGCGCCTGGAAGCGGGCGCGCGGGATGCTGCCGGAGACCACGGCGCTGGAGGTCTGCGCGGTGGATCGGGCCGGACGCATCGTCGGGTTGGCCAGGGACACCGGGGGGCTGGCGCCATGATGGCCCCGGCAATCGCCCTGAAGTCGGTGGCCAAGCGCTATGCCGGTGGCCGGGTCGGGCTGGCGGACGTGGACCTGGAAGTCCCGGCGGGCCGCTTTTTCGGCCTGCTGGGGCCGAATGGGGCCGGCAAGACGACCCTGGTGGGACTGCTGACCACGCTGGTGCGGGCCGATCGCGGGTCGATCCGGGTCTGCGGCTTCGACGTGGCGACACAGGCGGTTGCGGCGAAGGCCTGCATGGGCGTGGTGCCGCAGGAGATCAACTTCAACAGCTTCGAGCCGGTGGGCGAGATTGTTGAAGCCCAGGCGGCCTATTACGGATTGTCCCCGCGGCGGGCGCGCGAGCGTACTGGCCAGGTACTGGAACAGGTGGGCCTGGCGGACCGGCGGCGGCAGTCCGCCTGGGGGCTGTCGGGCGGAATGAAGCGCCGGCTGATGATTGCCCGGGCGCTAGTGCACCGCCCGCATGTGCTGCTGCTGGACGAGCCGACCGCGGGGGTGGACCTCGAGGGACGCCATACAACCTGGGAACTGCTGCGTGCGCTGAATGCGGATGGTGTGACCATCCTCCTGACGACGCACTACCTCGAGGAGGCGGAAGCGCTGTGCGATTCGCTGGCGATTCTGGATCAGGGCGAGATCGTTGCGCGCGGCGAGACCGGCGAACTGCTGCACGGGCTGAACGTGCAGACCCTGGTGCTCGAGTTGAGCGCCCCCCTTGATGCGTGCCCCGAGCTGGAAGGGTTGGCGATCCGGCGGGTGGATCGCTGGACCCTGGAGATTGACCTGCCGCAGGGCATGGAGGTGAACGCGCTTTTTGAGCGTCTCGGTGTGTACGGTGTCCGGGTGGCGGGCCTGCGCAACAAGCGCAACCGGCTCGAGTCGCTGTTCCTGCAGCGCATCGCGGAACGTGCCAGTGCATCGCAGGGGGCCGGGACATGAGGCTCGCGGCTTACGGATTTGCCTACCGCGGGATGGTGATCAAGCAGGTGCGCCGCTTCCTGCGTGCCTGGGTGCAGAACCTGCTGCCATCGGTGGTGACGACCGTTCTGTTTCTGGTGATCTTTGGCCACCTGGTCGGGCGCGAGCTGGGCACCATGCGTGGCGTCGACTACGCCGATTTCATCCTGCCGGGCCTGATCATCCTGGCCGTGGCCACCAACGCCTACAGCAATGTGACGCTGGCGTTCTATGGCGCGCGCCTGCAGCGGCACATCGAGGAATTGCTGGTTGCGCCACTCCCCGCCTGGCTGATCGTGGCGGGCTTTGCAACCGGCGGGGTGATCCGCGGTCTGCTGGCCGGGGCGCTAGTGGCGCTGGTTGCGATCCCGTTTACCAACCTGCAACTGCACCACCTGGCGGCGACTCTGGGGATCGCGCTGGTCAGTGCCACGCTGTTCGCCCTGGCCGGCCTGCTGAATGGCCTGTACGCGCGCAGTTTCGACCACACCTCCGTGGTGGCGACGTTCGTGCTGACCCCTCTGATCTATCTGGGAGGGCTGTTCTATCCGGTGGAACGGATGCCCGAGCCCTGGCAGTCTCTGGCAGCGCTGAACCCGCTGTACTACATGGTCGAGGGCTTTCGCTACGGTCTGCTGGGGATCGGGTCCTTCGCCTGGGCCACAACCTTCTGGGTGCTCGTGGGGACCACCCTGGTTGTCGGCGGGGTGGCCTGGACCCTGGTCGCTCGCGGCGTGCGGATCCGGTCATGAGCAGGGGTCCGAAGCCGTTGGGTGCCGAGCATCCGCGTGTGCGCCGGGCGTGTCCCGGAGTCGCTGCGCCCATGACGACCGGAGACGGGCTTCTGATGCGGGTACGTCACCCGATCGGAGGGCTTGACGCGGCGCAGGCGCGCATCCTCGCCGAGGTGGCGCTGCGTTTCGGTTCCGGTGACCTGGAGCTGACCAGTCGCGGCAATCTGCAATTGCGCGGTCTGGACACGCCGGGCCTGGAGACGGCACGGGCCGAACTGGAGGCGGCGGGTCTGGCGGATCGCGATCCCGAGGCGGAGGCGGTGCGCAATGTGCTGGTGGCACCGGCGACGGATATCGACCCGGAGGCCGCCATGGATGTACAGCCCATCGCGCGGCAACTTGCGCGGGCACTGGGCGCAACCCCGCGCCTGCGCGCACTGCCGCCGAAGGTCGGGGTGCTGGTGGAGGCGGGTGGCGATTTGCCGCTGGACCGGGTGCCGGCGGACCTTCGGCTGGAGGCCTGTACGGGACCGGGTGGCGTGTGGATTCGCGTGGCCGTCGGGGCGTCGGCTCAGGTCGCGACGGTGCTTGGGTGGGCACGCCCAGAGAAGGCTGTGGACGCCGCCTTGCAAGTCCTCGAGCAATTCCTGGCGCTGCGCCAGGGGGATCCGGATCCGCCGGGGCGCTTGCCCGGCGCCCTGGCTCGGTTCGGCGCGAAGGCCCTGACGCCTCCCGGACTGGAGCGAGTCCTTCCGGGTGGGGATCCGATTGCGGCACGGAGCAGCGAAAACGCCGACTCCGGGATTGGCGCGGGCCTGAATGGCGACGCCTTCGGGGTCGCGTTTCCGTTCGGAGCCCTGCGCGCCGAGGCCCTGCGGGGGCTGGCCGAGCAGATCCGCGGCGGGGAAGGGCGCCTGCGGCTCACCCCCTGGCGCAGCGTGCTGCTGGTCGGGGCGCGGCCGATCGCCCTGGACCGGCTGGCTGCATGGGGCGGTGTAACGGATCCAAGGGATCCTCGCCTCGCGGTGAGCGCCTGTGTCGGTCAGGCGGGGTGCTCGGCGGGTACGACATTCACGCGGGCGGACGCCGCGATGCTCGGGCCAGCCGCCCGCGGACTGCTGGCCGGTGACGAATATCTGCATGTCAGTGGCTGCGAGAAACACTGCGGGAGGCCCGCGAATGCCCGGGTGGTCCTTGCGGCGCGGGCGGGGCATTACGACCTGTCGCTGCAACGTGCACCGGCGCACTGGGAGCCCCTACTTGTGGGCCTTTCGCCGGATCAGCTGCGAGCGGCCCTGTCGGCGCTTGAACAGATTACGCACGCAGAGCGCGTCGGGATGCTCGCGGCCCTGCACAGGCTGGGACCGGCCGAGCTGGGTCGGCGCCTCAACGCGATGGTGAATAACGGAGACGAAACATGACGCAGAGCGATACCGCCGGGGCCGTACCGGATTATGAGCGCGATGGGACGGCCATCTATCGGGAGTCCTTCGCGATTATTCGATCCGAGGCGGCGCTGGATCGTTTTCCGGAGGATCTGGTGTCTGCGGTGGTCCGCATGATCCACGCCTGCGGCATGACCGACCTGCCGCAGGACGTCGGGTTTTCGACTGGCGTGGCCGGGGCGGCTCGCGCGGCGCTGGCTGCCGGCGCGCCGATCCTGTGTGACAGCAACATGGTGGCCCATGGAGTCACGCGGGCCCGGCTGCCGGCGGATAACCCGGTGATCTGCAGCCTGCGCGAGGACGGAGTGGCGGCTGCTGCCGAGCGTATGGGCACAACGCGTTCGGCGGCGGCGCTGGAATGGTGGCGACCGCATATGGAGGGTGCGGTGGTGGCGATCGGGAATGCACCCACGGCCCTTTTTCACCTGCTGGAGATGCTGCACCAGGGGGCGCCACGTCCGGCCGCGGTACTCGGTATCCCGGTGGGCTTTGTCGGTGCGGTGGAGAGCAAGGAGGCGCTGGCCGCCAGCCCGCTGGACCTCGAGTACCTGACCATCTTCGGACGCCGCGGTGGCAGCGCCATGGCCGCGGCGGCCATCAACGCCTTTGCGAGTGACCGGATATGACGACTTCTTCCCCTGTGAATGCATCCCCGGAGGCGGGCTGCCTGTATGGAGTCGGCACCGGGCCTGGCGATCCCGAGTTGCTGACGTTGAAGGCCGCGCGCCTGATCGCACAGAGCCCGGTAGTGGCCTACTTCTGCCGCCGCGGCGGGCGCGGTCAGGCCCGTGCGATCGTGGATGCCCACCTGGGTACCGGGCAGTGCGAGATGCCGCTGGAGTACCCGGTGACCAACGAGATTCCGCACGGCTCCGAGGAATACCGCCGCTGCATCGAGCAGTTCTTCGACGCTTGTGCCGAACAGCTGGCGGCCGAACTGGAAGCCGGGCGCTCGGTCGTGGTGCTGAACGAGGGCGACCCGTTCTTCTACGGCTCCTTCATGCACGTATACCTGCGGCTCAAGGAGCGCTTTCGCACGAGTATTGTGCCCGGAGTGACTTCGATGATGGCCTCTGCCGCCCAACTGCCAACTCCGTTGACCATGCGCGATGACCTGCTGACGGTGATCCCGGGCACGATGCCGATGGACGATCTGCGCCAGGCCCTGCAGGGGACGGATGCAGCGGTCATCATGAAAGTGGGGACCCATCGCGATGCGGTGGTCGGTGTCCTGCAGGAGCTGGGGCTGAGTGAGCGCGCCTGGTACGTGGAACGCGCGAGCACTGCCGAGGAGCGGGTCCTGCCGCTGTCCGAGATCCCGGAACGGGTGCCCTATTTCTCGATGATCGTGATCCCCGGGCGAGGGGTTCGGCGATGATCGGGGATGGCGGTCCGGTGGTCGGTCGGTTGAGTGTGGTCGGGGTGGGTCCGGCGGGGCCGGAATGGATCACACCGGAGGTCGCTGCCCGTCTCGAAGCGGCCACCGATCTGGTGGGGTACGGGCCGTACCTGGAACGGATTGCGGGCCCTCATCACCGTGTTCACGCCTCGGATAACCGCGAGGAACTGGCGCGTGCGATGCACGCCCTGGACATGGCCGCCGAGGGGCGGGACGTGGTCGTGGTCTCGGGGGGCGACCCGGGTGTATTCGCCATGGCGGCGGCGATCTTCGAGGCGCTGGAAGGGGCGCAGGCACAACGCTGGGCGGGAGTCGAGGTGGACGTGACTCCCGGGGTCTCGGCGATGCAGGCCGCCGCCGCGCGGCTGGGTGCGCCGCTGGGCAACGATTTCTGCGTGATTTCGCTGTCGGACAACCTCAAGCCGTGGTCGCTGATCCAGCGCCGGGTGCGGCTGGCGGCCGAGGCCGACTTCGCCATGGCGTTCTATAACCCGATCTCGCGCGCGCGACCATGGCAGCTGGGGGAGGCCCTGGGCATCGTGCGCGAGGCCCAGGGGCCGGACACCCTGGTCGTGCTGGCCACCGCGGTGGGCCGCGGCGAGCGCGAAGACGTGCAGATCTCCACCCTCGGCGAGGTGGACCCGACGACGGCGAACATGAGCACGCTGGTGATCGTGGGCGCCGCCTCGACCCGGGTGCTGGAGCGCCCCTCCGGCCGGCGGCACGTGTACACCCCGCGCTATGTCGAGTCGGCGGAGTCGCGGTGAACGCGCGCGAGGTCTTCCAGCCACTCCAGGGTGGCTTGCGGGGCGTGGAAGCGGGGCACCCCGGGGGCGTCCGGCGGCCGGTCCACCATCACCACCGGGATGCCGCGTTCGCGTGCGGCCTGCAGCTTGGGGGCGGTGGCCTCGCCGCCGCTGTCCTTGGTGACCAGCACGTCGATGGCGTGGGTCTCCAGCAGCCGGTGCTCGTCGGCCAGGCTGAACGGGCCGCGGGCCCGCAGCCAGGTGACCCGGGGCAGCGCCGGCGGCGGTTCCGGCAGGTCGATGGTGCGGATCACGTAGTCCAGTTCGGGCGCCGCCTCGAAGGCCTCCAGGTGCTGGCGCCCGGTGGTGATGAGCACGCGCCGGCCGAGGCCGGGGAGCGCGCGGGCGGCGGCCTCCAGGTCGGGCACGCGCAGCCAGTGATCCCCGGGGCCGGCCTGCCACGGCGGCCGGGTCAGCCGGGCCAGGGGTACGCCGGCGCGGCGCGTGGCGGCGACGGCATTGGCCGAGATCTGCCACGCGAACGGGTGGGTGGCGTCCACCACGGCGTCGATGGCGTGGTCGCGCAGCCAGGCGGCGAGGCCGTCGGCGCCGCCGAACCCGCCGGTGCGCCGCGGCAGTCGCGAGGGCGCGGGCCTGCGCGTGCGTCCGGCCAGCGACACGGTGGCGTGCAGCCGCGGGTGGCCGTCCAGCAGCGGTTCCAGTGCCGCGGCCTCGGTGGTGCCGCCCAGCAGCAGGATCTGCCGCGGGCGCGCCGCCCCGGTGCCGGTATCGGAGGATGAACGGGAGCTCATGAGGATGACCAGTCTAGCCACGAACGAGGAGCGAGCGCCATGGCTGAACATCGTCGGCGTGGGCGCGGGGGGACTCGCCGGGCTGGCCCCGGATGCCCGCATGGCGCTGGACACGGCGGCGACGGTGATCGGCGGCGCGCGGCATCTGGAGATGCTGCCGGAGCGGCCGGGGCAGGAGCGCCTGGTGTGGCCGTCGCCGCTGGAGACTGCGCTGGACTGGATCGAGGCGCGCGCCGGGCAGCCGCTGTGCGTGCTCGCCAGCGGCGACCCCTTCTGGTTCGGGGTGGGCGCGACCCTGATGCGGCGTTTTCCGGTCGCGCAGACCTGCGTCTGGCCGGCGCCCTCGGCGTTCAGTCTGGCCGCTGCGCGCATGGGCTGGCCGCTGCAGCAGACCCGCTGCCTGTCGGTGCACGGCCGGCCGATGGAGGCGCTGCGGCCCTGGCTGCATGACGGCGCGCGGCTGCTGATCCTGAGCCGCGACGGGGATACCCCGGCGGAACTGGCGCACTGGCTGACCGGGCTCGGCTTTGGCGATTCCACCCTGACCGTGCTGCAGTCGCTGGGCGCGGACCGCGAGGCGGTCGTCAGCGCGCGCGCCGGGGCCTGGCCGGAGGTCGCGATCGAGGCGCTGAACACCGTGGCGCTGGAATGCCGGGCCGATCCGGCGGCGCAGGTGCTGGCGGCCAGTGCCGGCCGGCCGGAGGCGCAGTTCGAGCAGGACGGCCAGATCACCAAGCGCGAGGTGCGGGCGGTGGCGCTGGCCCTGCTGGCGCCCGGACGCGGCGAACGGCTGTGGGACGTGGGCGCCGGCTCCGGAGCCATCGGCATCGAGTGGATGCTGGCGGATCCGGCCAACACCGCCGTGGCGATCGAGCCGCGCGCGGAGCGCCTGGAACGCATCGCGCGAAATGCCAGCACGCTGGGGGTGCCGGCGCTGCGCCGCATCCACGGGCGGGCGCCGGAGGTATTGAAAGACCTGCCGCCACCCGACGCGATCTTCATCGGCGGCGGGCTGACCACGCCGGGGCTGGTGGAGCACTGCATGGACCAGCTGCGCCCGGGCGGGCGGCTGGTCGCCAGCAGCGTGACCGTGGAAGGGGATGCGGTGCTGGCGGCGGCGCACGAGCGCCACGGCGGCGAGCTCACGCGGATCAACGTCAGCCGCGCGGAGCCGCTGGGCGGCATGGCCGGCTGGAAGCCGCTGCGGCCGGTGACCCTGTGGTCGCTGCGCCGGAGCTGAGGGAAACGCTGAGCGGGGCACGTGTCCGGGTGACCCCCGGCGTCGGCTTCGCCTCGGCCTGCACGGCCGGCGAGCTGGAGGCACTGGTTCGCGAGGTGCTGGCCGAGGCGCACGCCATGTTGCGGACGGGGGGCGCCGAGGCGGTCGTGACCCGGCAGCTGGCGGCCCCGGCGCACAAGGGCGACAGCCCGGTGCTGTTGACGGCCGCGCGAGACCTGGAGCTGGAGCCGGTGTTCGCGTCGGCAGCCGCGCTGGTCAAGCACGACGCTGCCCTGCCCACGGACTCGCCGCGCTCGCGTGCCGCCGCTGGGGTCGGTTCGGTGGCGGAGGCGGCGGCGCTGGAGGTGGCCGGCGACGGGGCGCGCCTGCTGCTGCCGCGGCGGCTCTCCGCGCGGGCGAGCTGCGCGGTGGCGGTGCGCACGGGGAACGGGACGGACGAGCTTCTCGAGGAGTGGTGATGACGGTTCATTTTGTCGGAGCGGGGCCGGGTGCGGCCGATCTGCTGACCTTGCGCGGGAGGGATCGCATCGCGGCCTGCCCGGTGTGCCTGTATGCCGGTTCGCTGGTGCCGGAGGCGGTGCTGGATCATGTGCCGGAGGGGGCACGCGTCGTCAACACCGCGCCGCTGACGCTGGACGCGATCATGGAGGAAATCGAACGTGCCCACGCGGCGGGTCAGGACGTGGCGCGGTTGCACTCCGGCGATTTGTCGGTTTACAGCGCGCTGGGGGAGCAGATCCGCCGGCTGGAGGCGGCCGGGATCGACTACAGCATCACGCCCGGCGTGCCGGCGTTCTCCGCTGCCGCCGCGACTCTGGGGCGGGAACTGACGGTGCCGGAGGTGGCGCAGTCGGTGGTGCTGACGCGTACGCCGGGACGGGCGTCCTCCATGCCGGAGCGCGAACGGCTGGCGAGCTTTGCCGCCACTGGGGCGACCCTCGCGATCCACCTATCGCTGCACAATATCGAGACCGTGGTCGAGGACCTGCGGCCGCACTATGGCTGCGACTGCCCGGTGGCGATCGTGTTTCGCGCCAGCTGGCCGGACGAGACCGTGGTGCGCGGTACGCTGGGGAATATCGCGGAACGGGCGCAGGCCCTGACCATGCGGCGCTCGGCGCTGATCCTGGTGGGCCCGGCTCTGGATCCGGGCGATTTCCGCGACAGTGCGCTGTACGACCCGGCGCATGTGCGCCGCTACCGTGGCATGGATGGCGACTGAGTGTCGGGCGGCTGATCGGGAAAGGGGCCGCCAAGCGGCGGCCCCGGGTGTCAGAGTGATTCAGCGACGGCGGTAGTTGTCGTGGCAGGCGAGGCACTGGTGGCGCACGCCGTTCAGGACCTCGGTTGCGCGCACCTGGAAGCTCTCGTCCTCCAAGTCGTCGGCCGCGTCGACTTTTCGTTGCAGCTCGGCCGTGGCCTCGCGGAATGCCGCCTTGTATGCGGAGAACTCCGGGTCCTCCCAGGCCTTGGGGAGCGCCCCCGGCTCGCCTTCACGAGCCGGTGTCTCCTTTGCGAACCAGGTTTCGATGTCGTCGCCCCTGCGCGCCAGTTCGCGGGCAAGGTCGGGCAGTTGCCCTGCGAATGGAGCGTCATAGCGCAAGATCTGCTCGATGCTCCGGTAGACGGCCGAATTGCCCTGCATGCTCTGCTGACGAAAGCGCTGGAAGGCCTCGCTGGCATCGACTCCGGCCGGATCGTCCAGGGTCTCCGCAAAGTCGTCGCCCCAGGGGCCCGGCATCGCGACGCTGACCTCGGCGGTGGCCGGGCCTGCCGCGGCAGCCAGTACCAGCACGGCGGTGAGGGCGGTGGTCAGAGCTTGATGGGTGGATTGCGTCCGTTTCATGGCGATTCTCCCTGTTCGTTCAGAAGCGGAACTGGTGCTGCAGGTGCAACTCCCAGTCCGAGGTGTCGGCGTCGCGGTCGAACCACACAAGCTGGGTCTTCTGCCGCTGACCTCGGTGGTACCAGTTCAGGCCGGCGCCCCATTCGCGCTGCCAGCGCTCGTCAGTGCCAAGGTCGTCGCCCGCGTCGTGGCGCAATACGGCGTGGCGCGCGGCGAACTCCAGTCCCTCCATTGGCAGTGATTGCGCCAGCTCCAGCTCCGCACCCAGGTCGTGGTAGCTCGCGGTCTGGTCTGGCGAGACGTCGCGCCGGAAAGCGGCCAGTGAGAGCGAGGTGTGACCAAATTTGATTACGGCATCGGCCGTGGTGGTCACCCAGTCGGCGCGCTGGTTGTCCACGGTGTCTTCCACACCGCGGCTCCAGTCGCGCAGATGGTTACGGTTGGCGGCCTGTACGCCCACTCCCAGGGCGACGGTGCGCTCCACGGCTTGGCCCACCGTGGTGTTGTCACGCGGGACCATGCCGACCGGGGCCCATGCGCCGCGTGCGCTGAACAGATGGCCGGATGTGGAGGGGCGATCGTCGCGCTGATCCAGACGCCCGCGACCGTCAAACACGCCGATGGCCCATGCGCTGTCGTCGCCGGCGCCGCCCAGCAGGGCGATACCGGTGTCGCGGCCGGCCGGAACCTCGAACTGGTTGCCGGCGATGCTCAGTTCGGTGAACAGGCGGTTGGGTCCGCCGATATCCCGCGACAGGCCAAAGGGGACCGTAAACTGGCCAGCCCGCAGGCCCAGGTGTTCACCCAGTGCGTACTGCAACCAGATGTCGCGCATGGACAGCTCGCCGCTGCTGAAGTCCGGCTGCAGGCGGAAGCTCAGATCGGGGTGAACCAGAGTTCCCGAGGTGTCTAGCCAGGCACGGCGGACGTCGAATTCGCTGCTGGAACCGTCCGGGTCGCGGTTATAGCTGTAGCGGCCCTGGATCAGGGGATCCAGGGTGACTTGAAGCCCGTCATCCGCGTCGCCGAACTCGAAACTGGCCTGCGCGGCGCCGACGCTTGCCGATGTTATCAGGCACAGCATGGACAGCGCCGGGACGGCATGCCGCACCGGCTGAAGTTGGGCATTTTTCATTGTTGTGGTGCTCCCTAGGCGCGCTACCCCGCACGCCGTGGATGAAACGACGCCGGAAGCTGGACAGGGAGCAGGGGAGGCCGGGCGATGCGAGCACGCCGGTCTGGCCCGCTCGGCCGCCCACCGCGGCGTCGGGTGTCCTCCAGGCCGGTCTCCGGACTCGCGGAGTGGATGCGCGATGCATCCAGGGCGGATCGCCTTCCCGCGGGCATCCCGGGGATGCACCGCAGTGGCATTGGATCCGCCCGTCTCCGCCTACCGTTGCGGGGGCAGTGCCGGCCTTGCGAATGTCGATTCGCGCACCGGCTTCCCGATTATCCCCGGCGACTGAACGCCGGGGCACCTGGAGAGAGGCGAACCGTAATTGAACGGTTTGAGGGGGTCAAGGTTGCCCGGGCATCCCGGGAAACGGTGTTTTGGGCGCAAACTCGGCTTCCCCTGGAGGCTGATAATTGATCCAGATCATCCCCGAGCCGGATTTTGATCGCGACCAGGTTCCCACGTCTGTAGGGTGGGTTTCAGGTGGTTTGGACCGAGTCTATATCGGTTCGCACCGATGCCCGCTTCTCAGATGTCCATTGCTCAAGGGAGACCTGTATGAAAACGCTTTCCGGATTCCGCATGACGGCGCTGGCGGCCTGCGCGGCCGTCGCATTCGGGGCGGCGGCACCGGCCGTGGCCGATACCGACTATTCCGAATACCGCGACGTGTTCGAGCCGCTGCCGGCGCTGCCGCCGATCCCGGCGGACAACTCGATGACCAAGGAGAAGATCGAGCTGGGCAAGATGCTGTTCTTCGAACCGCGGATCTCCAGCTCCGGCGTGATCTCCTGCGCGACCTGCCACAACCCGGCGCTGGGCTGGGCGGACCGCATCCCGCGCGCGGTCGGCCATGACGGCCAGGTCGGCGAACGCAACACCCCGACCGTGCTGAACTCCGGCTTCTTCACCGCGCAGTTCTGGGATGGCCGCGAGGACGATCTGGAAGGCCAGGCCCTGGGTCCGATCCAGGACGCGATCGAGATGGCGATGCCGCTGGAGGAGGCGATCGCGCGCCTGGAGGAGTTCAACGAGTACCAGGAGAAGTTCGAGGCTGCCTATCCTGACTATGACGGCGACAACGTGATCAATACCGACCACGTGGCCAAGGCCCTGGCGACCTTCCAGCGCACGCTGAACACCCCGAACTCGCCGCTGGATCGCTGGCTGGCCGGGGACGAGGGCGCGATGAGTGATCAGCAGATGCGCGGGATGAAGCTGTTCGCCGATAACGGCTGCGTGGCCTGCCACAGCGGGCCGGCGCTGACCGACAGCGGTTTCCATCGTATCCAGGTACCGGGCTCGGAGGACAAGGGCCGCTATCTGGTCACGGGCGATGAGGCCGACAAGTTCGCGTTCAAGACCCCGACGCTGCGCAATGTGGCGCTGACCTACCCCTACATGAACAACGGCGAGACCGCGACGCTGGACGAGGCGATCCGCATCATGGGGCAGGAGATGCTGGGCATGGAGTTCAGCGATGACGAGGTCGCGGACATCGAGGCCTTCATGCATGCGCTGACCGGCGAGATGCCGCGCTTCGAGATCCCAGCCCTGCCGTAAACGCGCACGCGCGTGACCGAATTCTCCTTGTGGGGATCCTTGCAGGCCGGGGCTTTGTCCCCGGCCTTTTTCGTTTCCGGGCGGTCGGTCCGCGGCGCTTCTGCTACCCTGTGCGCCTTTCACGACCACCGGAATCGAGTGTCTGACGCATGAGTTTTCGTACCCGTTTTGCCCCCAGTCCGACCGGCTATCTGCATATTGGCGGTGCCCGCACCGCGCTGTTCTCCTGGCTGTACGCGCGCCACCACGGTGGCGAGTTCGTGCTGCGTATCGAGGACACCGACCTGGAGCGCAGCAATGCGGAATCGGTCAACGCGATCCTCGAGGGCATGAACTGGCTGGGGCTGACCTACGATCACGGGCCGTTCTATCAGACGGAGCGCTTCGATCGGTACAAGGAAGTGATCGACCAGTTGATGGCCGCGGGCCACGCCTATCGTTGCTACTGCACGAAGGAAGAGCTGGATGCGATGCGCGAGGAGCAGAAGGCGCGCAAGGAGAAGCCGCGCTACGACGGCCGCTGCCGTGCGCGCACCGAGCCGCGCGAGGGCGTGGAGCCGGTGATCCGTTTTCGCACGCCGGACGAGGGTGTGACCATCGTCGACGACATGGTGCGCGGCAAGGTCGCGTTCCAGAACAGCGAACTGGATGATCTGATCATCGCCCGCTCCGACGGCTCGCCGACCTACAACCTGACGGTGGTGGTCGATGACATGGATATGGAGATTACCCATGTGATTCGGGGCGATGACCACCTGAACAACACCCCGCGCCAGATCAACATTCTTAAGGCGCTGGGCGTGGAGCCGCCGCGCTACGGCCACCTGCCGATGATCATGGGCCCGGACGGCGCCAAGCTCTCCAAGCGCCACGGCGCGGTCTCGGTGATGCAGTATCGCGACGAGGGCTATCTGCCGGAGGCCCTGCTGAATTACCTGGTGCGCCTGGGCTGGGCGCATGGCGATCAGGAGATCTTTTCGGTGGACGAGCTGGTACGCCTGTTCGACATCCAGGACGTGAACCAGTCCGCCTCCGCGATCAACCCCGACAAGCTCCTGTGGCTGAACCAGCACTACATCAAGTCGCTGGACCCGGACCATGTGGCGCTGGAGTTCGGCTGGCACCTGGGGCAGCTGGGGATCGACCCGTCCAATGGCCCAGCGATGCGCGATGTGGTGATTGCCCAGCGCGAGCGGGCGCGCACCCTGCGCGAGATGGCCGAGAACAGCGTGTACTTCTACCGCGAGTTCGAGGAGTACGACGAGAAGGCTGCGCGCAAGCAACTCACGGCCGATGCCGAGGCCGTGCTCCAGACTTTGCACGACGGTTTCAGCGCGCTCGGCGCCTGGGAGAAGGAGCCGCTGCACGAGGTCGTGCTGCACACCGCCGAGCGTCTGGATCTGAAGCTGGGCAAGGTTGCACAGCCGCTGCGCGTGGCCCTGACCGGGGGCACGGTATCGCCGCCGATCGACGATACGCTGGTCCTGATCGGGCGCGAGCGTTCACTCGCCCGGATCGACCGCGCGCTCCAGAAAATTTCGGCGGAGGCGGGTTGACACTCCAGGGGGTGCTGGCTACAGTACGCGCTCGCCTGACACGGGGCCATAGCTCAGCTGGGAGAGCGCCTGCATGGCATGCAGGAGGTCGGCGGTTCGATCCCGCCTGGCTCCACCAAATTCGGGTGTAAGCGAGATCACCGATGCATCGTTTTGGGGTTATATCCATCTGGGTGGGTCTGGTGATCGCAGTGGTTGGGCTGTTCGGCGGTTTCGGGCTCATGTTCACCGGGGAACAAACCTGGTCCAAGCCCCTGATTGCGGCGGTTCCGATCGGATTTCTTCTGGTGTTTACCGGTGTCGTTACCACGATTATCTATCGTGAGACGGCCGGAGGCAGAGGAAGCGGCCGGCCGCAGGGCCCGCCGAACTAGCAACAAGACGTTGCCTCTACGTCCCCATCGTCTAGAGGCCTAGGACACCGCCCTTTCACGGCGGCGACCGGGGTTCGAATCCCCGTGGGGACGCCATTATTCCGAAAAGGCCCGAACCGAAAGGTTCGGGCCTTTTCTTTTTCCGCTGATCAAGCCAGCGTTTCCCCCAGAATCGGCTCAGGCGAGCCGCGGGTTCTGCTGCAGCCTCTCTTCGGGTGTGGGTCGGCGCGGGATGATGCAGCGGTTGATGCGCTGGATCTCGCGTTCGCTCCACTGGCGCCAGACGTCGTCCCGAGTGAAGCGGGCATAGTCGAGCAGGGTCAATCGTTCGATATTCGGGTTGCCGTGGTCGTGGGCCAGACGGCGTGCTCGCTCCAGTTCCTGCCAGCCTTCGCTGTCGGTGCCGTCGCTGCGTTCGAGCAGCGCATGGGCACGTAGCCGCCGGGTCGAGGGCTCGAAGCCGTGGTCGCCCCGTTTAAGGCAGTTTTGCAATGTTTCTGTCGCAATCTCGAGCCGGTCGGAGGGGTCGGCTTCGGTGGCATGCAGTGCGTCGAGTACAAACAACTGAAAAATGGTGCTGACGCCGTCCATGATGTGGCGCAGCGCTTCTGCCTGCTCCCGGAGCGGTGCCACGGCGGAGGCGTCGCCCTGCCGGGCTTGGGCCCAGTGCTGCAGTGCCAGGCCGGAGGCCCGCCACAAGGGATAGTCGTAGGCCTCGGCGATCGCCAGTGTGCGGCGGGCCGAGATCAGCGCCTCGTCGGGGTCGTCCGCGAAGAAACCGAGCGCTGCCCGGAACGCGTAGACAAAGGCCTCTGTGGGGCGATGTTCAAGTTCGGCTGCCTCGGCACAAGCGGCGTCCATTTCGTCCCAGGCGCGGGCATGGTTACCAAAGAACAGAAGTGTCCAGGCCATGAAGCCTCGTGCACTGATCGCGGGGTTCTCGGTGTGGCGCGCGACGAGATGAGGGTGATCGTCCGCGCGGTACAGATCGAGCGCCCGGGTCTGGTGTTCCAATGCCAGCGGGAACTGCCCACTCCAGAAGTGCGTGTTGCCCTGAACATAATGCGCAGCGATCTGTAGCATGCGGTCATTGGATTGAACGGCGACCTGTTCCATGTCGTCGGCCAGGCGGTGGGCTTCCTCAAAGCCGTACCAGGAGCCAGCGCCATGCCACAGGCCCCAGAGCACACGGAAATACTGCACTCCGTCGCGTTGGGGCGCGGTGATGCGCAAGGCACGTTCGAATATGGCGTGGACCGTACTGGAGCCGTAGCCGAGTAGCGCCAGATTCGAGGCCCCAAGTCCCCCCAGGGCGCGCAGGGTTTGCGTATCGCGCTGTTCCGATGGTTTCTCGTCGACCAGTTCGCGATCGAGGCAACTCAGTGCGTCTTCGAAGTAATGAGAGGCCTCCAGCAGCATGCCACGCGCAAACGCAGTTTCGCCCGCCTGGAGCCAGGCGGGCACCGCTTCGTCAAAACGCCGGGCATGATAGAGGTGCCTGGCGACCTGGTCCCAGTCGACGCTGTCCAGACTGGGTCCGTCGCGGAGAAGGTCAGCCAGCCGACTGTGCAGCTGTGCACGGTCGACAACCAGCATCGATTCGTAGGCAGCCTGCTGGAACAGCGCATGGCGGAAGCGGTAGCGCACGCCATCCAGTACGCCGACGGGTTCGATGAATCCACGGCCCGTCAGGCGGCTGAGCTGGCGGCGGATTTCGTCAGCCGGCTGCCCCAGGAGGAGGCTCAGAATCCGGGTATCAAAGTCGCGCCCGATCACGGCCGCGGCATGGGCCAGGCCGCGCGCGGTTCCGGTTTGTTCCAGGCGTGCCACCAGGAGATTCGCGAGCCCCGGTGGCAGGCTGTCGGGAAGGGCGCCGGTACGTGCCGCTTCCAGGGCGTAACGCGTCAGCTCCTCGAGAAAGAGGGGGACCCCTTCGCCGCGGTCGATGAGTTGCTGTCGCAGGTATGTCGACAGACGATGCTGCGTGTCGATGCGCTCAACGAGCTCGCCAGCGGCCGTATCCGACAATGCGTGCAGTCGCAGATGCTCAAGGGGTACGTCGCGCCAGTTGGAGCGAAAACTCATGCGCGCGGTGAGCAGGGCCATCAGCGGGCGGTCATGCAGGCGCTGATGCAGGCGTCTCAGGAACTCGGCCGTACCCGAGTCCATCCAGTGCAGGTCGTCGCAGATGAGCAGGATGGGCCCGCGGCTCGCGCGTCGCCGGGTGACTTCAACGAGTACATCGATGATTCGGTCCCTGTCCAGCCCCTGTTCGGCCAGCGACTCGAGCCCATTGCTGTCCGGGTGCGTGAGCCAGTGTGTCAGGGCGTCGGCCGTATCAGGTTCGAGTGACTGGATAGTGCCCAGGGCGCGTGCCAGACGTCGTTTCCGGCTGGCGTTCATTGTCCCGCGCCCGATCCAGGCGGCGAGTGCCTGACGTACGGGCGTCAGCAGGTGACGCGAGCGGTCTTCGCGGCACTTCAGCAAGAAGCGCGAGCGGGCCTGCCCACGGATACGCTCGTCCAGGTGCCGGGCGAGACGGCTCTTGCCCAGCCCCGCTTCCCCCTGGATAAGCACAAAGTGTGGCTGGCCCTGATCAAGGGTCTGGTGCCAGGTCTGCAGCAGGCATTCAAGCTCCTCCGTACGCCCGGCCAGGGGGGTCAGGCCACGTACATGCTGAGCGTCGACGCGATCCAGGGGGCCGGGGTCGCCAGCGACGCGCCAGCTTCCTTCGAGCTCGCCGTCACCGTCGAGCGGGCTGAACAGAAAATACCCCGAGACACGCTGGTATACCGGTGGGGAAACCACAAGCGTTCCGATGTCGGCGGCACGTGCCAGCGTCTGTGCATGCTGACTGAGCTGGCCGGCTGGGTCGGGGGTATCAGGGTCGACGCCGGTTACGATGAGGTCAGAGTGGACACTGACGCGTAGCTGACAATTGGTTGGTGGTGTTTGCAGGACTTGCCACGCGGCGTGGACCGCGTCGACGGTGGCTTGCTCGCGGCCCGCGGGGTAGCCGAAGTAGGCGAGCAGACCACTTCCGTGGGCGCGTATCACGTGGCCTCTGTGGTTCAGTAGCACCAGATCCAGTTGTTCCAGCGCGGTTTGCATGCGCTCATGCTGCACTTCGACATCGAGATTGGTGTTGGGCTGGACCAGGCAGGCCACGACCGTGACTCGACGGCGTTCGGCACGCAGGGCGGCGGGCTCGGATGCGGCGTTCGACGGTGCCGCTTGCGCAGGGTTCTTCTGGGCGGGAGCCAGGATCTCGTCGCGGGTGCGCACCAGCAGGTTGCCGGGCGCTGCGTCTGCCCGGCGTTCCAGCCGCCGGAAGTGTTCCAGCGCGCGCTCACGATGTCCCATGCCCGACAGGGTCAGCATTAGAAGGCGGTGCAGGGCGTCTTCATGCGGTTCCAGTGCGAGCAGCCGGTGGATTTCGGCGAGCAGCGGCTCGGCATCAATGGAATGACAGAGGTCTTCGAGGTCTTCCTCGATCAGGTTCAGCAATTGGGACCAGTAATGATCCCGCTGTGTCTGCGCCCAGGCGGCCAGTTCGGGCAGGTCCTGAAGTGCCCGAACAGGATCGAGAAAGGGACCGCGATAGCGCCGGATCACGGCCAGCGCTTGTTCGGCCAATTCGCTGGGGCTCAGATGGCTGCGGTCGGCGCGCAGCCGGTGCAGGGCGAGGAAGTCAATGTCCGCCGCCGGCTGTAGCTGAAAATGGACATAACGCGGCGTGGCTTCCAGCGTGGCTGGCGGCTGCTTGGGCAGTTGCCGCCGCAGCTGGAAAAGCCCCTGACGCAGGTTGACACGTGCGCTGTTGGTGTCGAGCTCGGGCCAGAACAGGCGCGCCAGTTCCTGGCGTGGCACACGCCGTGGGCATTCGGCCGCCAAATAGGTCAGCAACAGACCCAGTTTGGTGCCGGAGAGGGCGGGTATATCACGGCCCTCGACCCGCACGCCGACCGTGCCAAAGGTCGTGATCTCCAGATGAGCCAACCATCTCTCCCTGTCGCCAATACCGGGTGTGCGCCAGCGGACGAAGACAACGCCGCTGTGGGCCCGGTGTTTATTGTGCGATTCGCCCGCGACCCCAGACTGCGAGCAAGGATACTACCCGGATTGTAACGGGATTTAGAGCGTCGGGTTAGTCGATCCGGATGGTGGTGTATCCCTGCTGCTCGTAGCCCATGATGGAGAGGAAGGTATTCCCCACCAGGTTAATGCCCGGAATCAGGTCTTCCTGCCCGAGATCGAAGCGGCGGGTGGCGATGTGGCAGGCCTCCATGTGGACGCCATCGAGTTCCTGGATGTCGGCCAGACGGTCATGGATGTGGCGCACGGCCGAGACGTCCTCGATCTCGAGGTGCTCGGTATCGCGCGCGATCAGCGCGGCGGCACCACCGCGAAACGCGAACACCATGTTCGGCTCCAGGCCTTGGCGCACCATGTCCTCGTAGGTCTCTTCGATGACGCTCAGCCGGGCAATCAGGCGTTCAGGGTCGCCGATGGTGATGTCCCAGAGGATCTGGCCGTGTTCCAGCCCCGCAATTGCGCGCTCGTCGGAAGGCTTTTCCGCCGCCGCTGGGCTGGTGAGCAGAAAAGCCAGCAGGACAGTGCCGAGAATGCCGATCAGCCGATACTTCATGGCGAACCCCTTGCCGACGCCAGGTCGGTTTCTGTCGTGACTATGCTCCGAGTTTAGGGCATGGGGCCCATCTGCACACGAGTCCCCATGCCCCAGACTCCTTCGGGGAGGAGCCGGCTGGATGACCCCCCCGCGGGCGACTTAGTGCCCGTGGTAGCCCTTGTGCAGGTACTCGACGCCCTCGAGGGTTTGCACCTGGATCTCGCGTACCGGGATGAAGCGCGCGGAGCCGGGCGCGATGATCTCCTCGGTCACGCGAATGCGATAGGGGGCTTTGGAGTTCAGGATCTGCCCGACGTAGCGCTTGCCCTCATGGGTCACGCGTACCGGGGTGGTCTTGTCGTGGCGGCTGAAGTTGTAGCTGACGCCTTTGGGGTAGTCGAGGTTGCGTTCGGAAAAGGTCATGTCTGGGCCTTGCTGGATTGTTCTTTAACTGGGTGAAGTCTTCTTGACGGCCTCGAAGGCCTCCAATGCGGCCTGGCGGCTGGCTTTCAGGTCGACGATCGGGTCGGGATAGTCCTGGGTGCCGCCGGCGCCCGGGGCGTGAATATACCGTGTTTTGGTCTTCTTGAGCACCGGCAGGAAGCGTCGCACGAATCGGCCGTCCGGGTCGTATTGTTCCCCCTGGCGTTGCGGGTTGAAGATCCGGAAATAGGGTGCGGCATCGGCGCCGCAACCACCGGCCCATTGCCAGCCCAAGGTGTTGGAGGCGAGATCGGCGTCGACCAGGGTGTCCCAGAACCAGCGGGCACCATGCCCCCAATGCAGGCGCAGGTTCTTGGTCAGGAAGGATCCGACGACCATGCGCAGCCGGTTGTGCATCCAGCCGGTTTCCCACAGCTGGCGCATCGCCGCGTCCACGATCGGGATACCGGTGCGGCCTTGCTGCCAAGCGGCGAGATCGGCCTCCGATTCGCGCCAGGGGAAATCCTCGAAGCGCGGGTTCAGGGGCTGCTCCGGCGTGTGTGGAAAGTGATAGAGCACATGGTGTGCAAAGTCGCGCCAGCCAAGCTCGCGCACGAAGGACTCGGGTCCTTTCTGCTCCGGGCTGATGCCGGCATCGCGCAGCGCGCGCAGCACCTGGCGCGGCGAGACCTCGCCAAAATGCAGATGGGGTGACAGCCCGGAGGTGCCGTCCTGGTCCGGACGGTCCCGGCTGTCGGAGTAACCTGTGATCGTCCGTCCGAGGAACCGCTCCAGGCGGTCCCGGGCGCCACGCTCGCCGGGCGTCCAGGTGGCGTGCAGGCCGCCGGCCCAGTCGATTTGTGGCAGCAGTGCCAGGTCGTCGAGCGTCAGGGATGCTGGTGGTTTCGCGGGCCCCGGCAGGCGGGAGGGGGCGGGGAGCGGGTCCTCTTCAATGCCGCGCTGCAGGCAGGCGCGCCAGAACGGAGTGAACACCCTGTACGGGCTACCCTGTCCGGTCTCGACGTCCCAGGGCTCGATCAGCAAGGCCGCGTTGAAGCTGCGAACCTCCAGGCCATCGGCGCGCAGCCCGGCCTTGACGCCCTGATCGCGCAGGACGCGGGCCGGTTCGTAGACACGGTTCCAGTACACGGCCTCGGCCCCGGTCTCGGCGACCAGCTCGCGCAGGGTGTCGAGGCTCGAACCCCCGCGAATGATCAGAGGGCTGCCGGCCCCTTCAAGTGCCTCATTCAGCTTTTCCAGGCTGTGGTGCAGCCACCAGTTGGACGCGGCTCCGGGTGCCCACTGCAGGTCTTCGTCCGGGGCATGGATGAAGACCGGGACCACGGCTCCGCCACGTTCGAAGGCGGCGTGCAGTGCGGGCTGGTCGGCCAAGCGCAGGTCTTGCCGCAGCCAGACGAGAGTGGGGCCGGGCATCAGGGGTGTTCTTCCTGATGCTGCCGTTCGCGCGTCGGGGGGCTCTCGGACCGCGATTCAGTGGGTGTCCGGTTCAGAGGAGGAGTTGCCGGCTGAGTCGTTCGGCGGCTTCGAGGGGTGCGCCGGGCAGCACTTCGATCTCGCGCCGATGTTCTGCCTGCGAGAGTTCCAGAGCGGCCGAGCCTGCCAGATAGCAGCGCGGTCCGGGGTGATCAAGGATGGCCTCGACCCGTGGAAGCTCGGGGGAACGCATCAGCTGCGAGGAACCGTGGATGATGACGGCAGGAGCGGACAGGCGTTGCACTAGGGTGTCCAGGGCCTCGGGGCTGGTGGCGTCGAACAGCGGTAGCGTTTTCAGACCGCGCCGGGCGCAGGCTAGTTGCAGGAGCATGCCGCCCACCTGCTGATGCCCGCCACCGAGCACCAGACAGGGAATCGCGGGTTCTTCGCAGGCGCGGATTGCGGCACGCAACTGATCGGAGAAAGCCGCGGTAGCCCAGGCGGCAAATACCGCCAGGCGTACTTCCCCTTCAGGCGTGTGTCGCGATTCCCCCCGCAGGCGCCGGTAGACCTCGAGAAAGGCGCTTTCATGCACCCCGTCCCAGCCGTGGCGCATGACCAGCCGTGCGTAGGTGCGTTCCAGTTGCCCGGCATCCAGGTCCACGACAGAGGCATACAGTGCCTCGGCCAGTGGGTCGAGGGTATGCGGGGCTACGCCCGGTTCGCTGGAGCCGGCGCGGTTGCGGCGTGCGGGCGTGGTGGAGTCGGGCTGCGAAGAAGAGGGCAGAGCGGTAACGGCGTTTTCACTGGCGAGAACCCGATGGACCTGAGAAACCGGAATGCCCTGACCGAGCAGCTCCAGGATGCGCCTGATGCGAGCAATGTCGTCCGCGCTGTACAGTCGGTGTCCCTTGGGGGTGCGCATCGGGCGGATCAGCCCGTAGCGGCGTTCCCAGGCGCGCAGGGTTACGTCGTTGATCCCGGTCTCCGCGCACACGTGGCGGATGGGGTAGAGACCTTCTTGATCATGGGTGCTCAGTTGAGTCGCGCTGGCCATGGTCAGATTGTACAGCATCTGTACGGATCATGTACCTGGTGCCAGGGAAAAGCTTCGGTCGGGACGGCGGATGCCGTCAACCCCGACACTGATTCGGTGGTGGGAGCGTCCTGGGTTCATACGCCAAGCGCAGCATAGCGGCGAGGGTCGCGCCTTGCAGGAAGGTTGCGCCCGGTTCGAGCCCGTACATCCATAGGGGCGTTCCAGGTGGAATGAACCCCGGCAGGAATCAGTCCCCTAACAGCACAATGAAGAATTAAATGGAGGCGAGTCATGTCGCAGGGCGGGAACAACATGCGATATCCGTTCATTCGGAGCGGTTCCGTGCTGGCCACACTGTCGGCCCTGTGCCTGGCCGTAGCCGTACCGGTGCAGGCCAACCCCGAGATGGCGGACAGCATTTCTCCGTATCTACGCCTGCATGTCGACGATCCGGTGAAGTGGCGCGCCTGGGATCCAGCCTTGCTGGACAAGGCGCGCGAGGAACAGCGCCCGCTGCTGATCTCCAGCGGGTACTACTCCTGCTACTACTGCCATGTCATGCAGGACGAGAGCTTCAAGGACGAAGGGATTGCCGAGCGTCTGAACGAGCATTTCATTCCGGTCAAGGTCGACCGCGAGGTGAATGGGGCGCTAGACACCTATCTGCTCGAGTTCCAGCGCGCGACGGCGGGTAGCGCGGGATGGCCGCTGAACGTCGTGGTGACCCCTGACGGTCATGCGCTTACCGGTGTGGTGTACGCCCCGCGTGACGATTTTGCGGAGTTTCTGGACGGCATCACCGAACGCCTGGAGGCGGATTACGATGCGTTGGTCGACCTTGCCCGCCGCGGCAGTGATGAGCTCTCCGAGCGACTGCGCAAGGGTGAAGAGCCCCTGTCCGACAGCCGGGCGGCGCGTCTGCCGCAGGTCCTGTGGACCGCCATGGAACGTGAAGCGGATGACCTCCAGGGTGGGTTTGGCAGCTCAACCAAGTTTCCGCATTCGCCCTGGTTGCGCGCATTGCTGGAGGCCGAATACATTGGCGAGGCGCCGGGCTGGGTCCCCGAGTTCCTCGATATCACGCTGGAAGAGATGGGTGGCTCGGGACTGCGCGATGTGCTGGGCGGCGGCTTCTTTCGGTATTCCGATACGCCCGACTGGGGCGAGCCGCATTTCGAGGTCATGCTGGAGGATCAGGCACAGCTGGCCTGGGTATACCTGAAGGCGGGTGAGCGCTTCGACCGCCAGGACTGGATCGAACTGGGTCTGGAAAACCTGGACTTCGTCAAACGCGACATGGCGCTGCGTGAGGATGATCTTGGGGACCAGGCGGAGCCCGGTCCGGACGGCTTTCGTGGCTTTGCCGCGAGTCTCTCGGCAGTGGACGATCAAGGCCGCGAAGGCGGAGCCTATCTGTGGCCGGAAGAAGATCTGGAGTCCGCGTTGGCGGACCACGAGAATCCCGAACTAGTGCGTGCCTACTTCGGGATGGAAGGTGCCACGGTGTTCGATCTGGGCTACCTCCCGCGGAGCGGTGAAACGGTCGCGCAACTGGCCGAACGCTTCGAACTCGACGAGGAGGCGGTACAGGAGAAGGTCTACAGTGGCCGCGAAGCCCTGATCGTGGCCCGAGAAGAGCGCGGTCTGCCGCGCGACGAAAAGGTCCTGACCGGGGCCCATGGACTTCTGCTGTCCGCGCTGGCGCTGGCGGCTGACCACGACGAGCGCTTCGAGAAGGCCGGAGAGGCCGTGCGCTCGTGGTTGCTGGAGGTGGCCGGGTCACCCGATGAACTGCCGACCCTGATGGGCTTGCCGAGCGAAGACGCGGGCGAGGCAACGCTGAACGATTACGCCTATGTTGCCCAAGGGTTGCGTGACTGGGATTCCGCGCGCGACAGTGGTGATCGCGGTGCCGCAATTGCCCTGCTGGAGACGGCCTGGGAGCGCTTCCTTGACGACGACGGTTTTCGGTCCGAGCCGGAACCCCCGTTGCCGGGGATGATCTCGCAACGCTTCCATCCGGCGGTGCATCGGCCGTCACCCACCACGCTCATCCTGCGGATGACCGAAGAGTGGCTGGAGGAGAGCGAGACGCTCAAGACTGCCTTCGAGGAGTATGACCTGCGCCCGGGGCGCGGAGTCGAGGGACAGCCGAAGCATCACGCGCGGCTCATCCTCTGGTTCCAGGAACGCGACTGATCGCCAGCGGCGGATCGACGGCACGTAAACACCGGATTCCGAACTAGGCCCAGCCTCAACGGCGCGGAAGGTGGCCGGGTGCGCGCCTACCGGGGCGTTAGCCCGGCAGGGCGATCGAAGGGAGGGGTTTAATCGCTCGCTTGGGCGCTGCGTTCTTTTTCGGCCTGGTGCAGGCGCTGCAGCATGGCCTTGAGCACCTTCGGGTTGGCGGCGACGACATCGCCGCGGCGCAGCACGTCCGGGTTACCGGCCCAGTCGCTGACCACGCCACCCGCCTCCTGCACCAGCAGCAGGCCTGCCGCGATGTCCCACGCCTGCAGGCCCATCTCCCAGAAACCATCGAAGCGCCCGCAGGCAACCCAGGCCAAATCCAGCGCGGCGGAGCCAGGACGGCGCACACCGGCGGTACCCGGCACCAGGTGACGCAGGCTGCTCAGGTAGCGCTCCAGATCCTGGCCTTCGCGGAAGGGGATGCCCGTGCCCAGCAGGGCGCCGTTGAGGTCCTTGCGGTCGGAGACGCGGATCCGGCGGCTGTTGAGAAACGCCCCGGCGCCCCGTGTCGCAGTGAACAGCTCTTCTTTCAGCGGGTCGTAGACCACCGCCTGTTCCAGCCGCCCCTTGTGCTTGAGTGCGATGGAGATGCCGTACTGCGGGATCTCGCGCAGGTAGTTGGTGGTGCCGTCCAGCGGGTCGATGATCCAGACGTATTCGGCGTCGGCCCCGTCTTGCTGGCCGCTTTCTTCCGCCATGATGGTGTGGTCGGGGTAGGCGCGGCGCAGGGTCTGCACAATGGCCTGCTCGGCGGAGAGGTCGACATCCGACACCCAGTCGTTGCGGGCCTTCTCGCGTGTGTTCATGCGATCCGGCCGTCCCCAGGCGCGGGTGGTGATGCGTCCGGCCTCGCGGGCCGCCGATACCGCCGTGTTCAGCATGGGGTGCATGGGGTGTCTCCTGGTGTTCTGCGGGGTGTCCCGCAGGCGCGTGGACGCGCCGCGGAAAGGCCGCGAACAATACACAAGCGGCTCTTTTTTGGGAAGTCGCGGGCACCGGTGTGTACAATCCGACGCCTTGAATGAAGGGGGTCCCGCAAATGGAGGAATGCCTTGGGCGGGTGCGGGTCGTGCTGGTCGGTACGACGCATCCGGGCAACATCGGCTCCGCCGCTCGCGCAATGAAGGCCATGGGGATTGCCGATCTGGTCCTGGTCGCGCCGGAGCGGTTTCCGCATGCCGACGCCACGGCGCTGGCTTCCGGGGCCGATGACCTGCTGGTGCGGGCACGGGTGGTGGACGACCTGGCGGCTGCGGTCTCGGACTGTGTGTGGGTCATCGGCACCAGCGCTCGGCTGCGCACCCACTCCGTACCCGTGCTGGGTCCGGATGTCGCGGCCGAACAGGTGCTGACGCATGCGTCCGAGCGGCCGGTGGCGCTGGTGTTCGGGCGCGAGCACAGCGGGCTGACCAATACCGAGCTGGATCACTGCAATGCCTTTGTCCAGATCCCGACCGTAGCGGATTTCAGCTCCCTGAATCTTGCTGGCAGCGTGCAGGTGATGACCTATGCGCTGCGCATGGCGGCCCTGGCCGGGGCGTCGGCTCCGGTGGCAGTTGAGCCCAGCGATGCGCGCGACCCGCTGGCAACTCAGGCGGATATGGAAGGCCTGTTCAGCCATTTCGAACAGGCGCTGACGACCATCGATGTGCTCGATCCCGAGAATCCACGTCATTTGATGAGGCGGTTGCGCCACCTCTATATGCGTGCGGGGTTGAGTGCCAGCGAGGTGCGCATGTTGCGCGGAATATTGACGCACACTGAGCGTGGCCGCTGAAGCGGGACGCGGACGTAAGTGATACCTTAGTAAATGACTCAGGAATGAGGCCGGACCATGTTTGACAGGATGCGCGAGGACATTCGCTGCGTGTTCGCACGCGACCCCGCCGCCCGCAACGCCTTCGAGGTGTTGACGGCGTATCCCGGTCTGCATGCGCTCTGGTATCACCGGCTGGCGCACTGGCTGTGGAATCATCGTATGCGCTGGCTGGGGCGGGTGATCGCCAACTTCAGCCGATGGGTGACCGGAATCGAGATCCACCCGGGCGCAAAGATCGGTCGGCGCTTCTTTATCGACCACGGCATGGGCGTGGTGATCGGTGAAACCGCCGAGGTCGGCGACGATTGCACGATCTACCACCAGGTGACCCTGGGCGGTACCAGCTGGGAGGGCGGCAAGCGCCACCCGACGCTGGGCAACGAGGTGGTGATCGGTGCGGGGGCCAAGCTGCTCGGTCCGATCCACGTTGGTGAGCGCGCGCGCGTCGGGTCGAATGCCGTGGTGCTGAAGGATGTCCCGGCGGATGCGACCGCGGTGGGAATCCCGGCGCGGGTCATCGGTCCGCGACCGGAGCCGGATCCGCGTTTTCAGCAGATGGCCGACCGCATGGGTTTCGATGCCTATGGTGTGGCCCGCGACATGCCCGACCCGGTGGCCAATGCGATTCACCGGATCGTGCATCGCGTGCACGAGCTGGACGAGCGCATGGACAAGGCCTGCCAGGCCCTGAAACGCGCGGGGATCGATCCCGGCGAGGTGGTGGGCGATGCGGACTCGAGGCCGATCGAGCCCTGCGATCTGGAGGGACTGGAGCCGGACGAATGCGAGGTTCCTGCGCGGCCGGAAAACCAACAAGAACGTAAACAGCAGGGGAATACTTGATCGTTTTGGTCGGGTATTTTAAGCTGCGCGGCAAATGAGCGAGAAGCACACACAGCCATGAAACTGACGACCAAAGGACGCTACGCCGTCACCGCCATGCTGGACGTGGCGATGCACACCGAGAACGGCCCGGTATCGCTGGCCGAGGTGGCACGGCGCCAGAAACTGTCGTTGTCCTATCTGGAGCAGCTTTTTTCCAGGCTGCGCCGGCAGGGGCTGGTGAACAGCAGTCGTGGCCCGGGCGGCGGTTATGCGCTGAGCCGGGAGCCCGAAGGCATCACGGTGGCGGATATCGTCGTCGCGGTGGACGAGCCGGTGGACGTAACGCGCTGTGGTGGCAAGGCCAACTGCAATTCGGAGTCGCGCTGTCTGACACACGACCTGTGGACGGATCTGAGCCAGCAGGTCTATGACTTTCTCAGCAACCGGACGCTGGCCGACGTGCTGGAGCGGCACCGAGCGCAAATGGCGCAGGACGGCGTGCAAGAAGTCGTCATGCATGGCGACGCCCTCAAGGGCGGTGCGACGAAACCGAGCAATGCAACCGCCTAGGCGGCTGCGAAAGGAGTGAACGAGTAATGAGTGACCTGAAACTGCCCATCTATCTGGACTACTCCGCGACCACGCCGGTCGACGAGCGTGTGGCCGAGAAGATGACGGGCTGCCTGACCAAGGACGGCCTGTTCGGCAACCCGGCTTCGCGCAGCCACAGCTTTGGCTGGAATGCGGAAAAGGCCGTGGAAACTGCCCGCGAGCAGGTTGCAGCGCTGGTTGGCGCTGACCCGAAGGAGATCATCTGGACCTCCGGTGCCACCGAGTCCGACAACCTGGCGATCAAGGGTGCCGCGCACTTCTACCAGCGCAAGGGCAAGCACATCATCACGGTCAAGACCGAGCACAAGGCCGTGCTGGATACCGCGCGCCAGCTGGAGCGCGAGGGCTTCGAGGTCACCTATCTGGGCGTGAAGGACAACGGCCTGGTGGACCTGCAGGAGCTCAAGGACGCGATCCGTGACGACACGATCGTCGTCTCCGTGATGCATGTGAACAACGAGATCGGCGTGATCCAGGACATCGAGGCGATCGGCAACTTGTGCCGCGAGCATGGGATCGTGTTCCACGTGGACGCGGCCCAGTCCGCCGGCAAGGTCGCGATTGACCTGTCCAAACTCCCGGTCGACCTGATGAGCTTCTCCGGGCACAAGGTCTACGGGCCGAAGGGCATCGGTGCGCTGTACGTGCGCCGCAAGCCGCGGGTGCGCATCGAGGCGCAGTTGCACGGCGGTGGCCATGAGCGCGGCATGCGCTCCGGCACGCTGGCGACCCACCAGATCGTCGGCATGGGCGAGGCCTTCCGCGTCGCCGGCGATGAGATGGGCGCCGAACTTGAGCGCATCCGCATGCTGCGCGACCGCCTGTGGGCGGGCCTCGACGGCATGGAAGAGGTCTACCTGAACGGCGATGCCGAGCACCGGGTCGCGCACAATCTGAATGTCTCTTTCAACTTCGTCGAGGGCGAGAGCCTGATCATGGCGCTGCGCGACATCGCCGTGTCCTCCGGCTCGGCCTGTACCTCGGCGAGCCTGGAGCCGTCCTACGTGCTGCGCGCACTGGGCCGCGACGACGAGCTGGCACACAGCTCGATCCGCTTCTCTATCGGTCGCTACACGACGGTGGAGGAGGTCGACCATACGGTCGAGATCGTGCGCGCCGCAGTCGCCAAGCTGCGCGAGCTCTCCCCGCTGTGGGAGATGTACCAGGATGGCATCGATCTGAGCACCGTCGAGTGGGCGGCCCACTAGGCCACCGACTCGGCACCACGAACGCAACGCGTAACACGCAACAGGAGAACGGTCATGGCTTACAGTGACAAGGTTCTGGACCACTACGAAAATCCGCGCAACGTCGGCAGTTTCGACAAGAACGACGACACGGTCGGCACCGGTATGGTCGGTGCCCCGGCCTGTGGCGACGTAATGAAGCTGCAGATCAAGGTCAACGACAACGGCGTGATCGAAGACGCCAAGTTCAAGACCTACGGCTGTGGCTCGGCCATCGCCTCCAGCTCGCTGCTCACCGAGTGGGTGCGTGGCAAGACCCTGGAAGAGGCGAGCCAGATCAAGAACACCCAGATCGCCGAAGAGCTGGCCCTGCCGCCGGTTAAGATCCACTGCTCCGTGCTGGCCGAGGACGCCATCAAGGCGGCCATCTCCAACTATCAGGAGCGGCACGATCAGGGCGAGCAGGCCGAGCAGAAGACCGCCTGAGGTGCCTATGGCGATTACACTCACCGAACCGGCGGCCGAGCGCATCCAGAGCTTTCTTGCCCAGCGTGGCAAGGGCGTAGGCGTGCGCCTCGGGGTCAGGACGACCGGCTGCTCGGGCATGGCCTACGTAGTGGAGTTTGCCGACGATGTCGAAGACACCGACACGGTGTTCGAGGATCGTGGCGTGAAGCTCGTGGTCAACCCGAAATCGCTGGTCTATCTGGACGGCACCGAGCTGGACTTTGGCAAGGAAGGCCTGAACGAGGGTTTCAGGTTCAACAACCCGAACGAGAAGGCCCGGTGCGGCTGCGGTGAAAGCTTCAGCATCTGACTGATGCACGCATCCGGGGTGGTGCATGGTGGTTGCCTGGCAACCACTGTCCCACCCCGTTTTGCGTTGGGTGTCCGCGCCTGAAGCCAGTTCGTTGCGAGGACAACAGGACGTCATGACCGACCCCTTCGAGCAGTTCGACTTGCCGGTCGCCTTCGAGATCGACCGCCAGCAGCTGGCCGAGCGCTTCAAGCGCCTGCAGGCCGAGTTGCACCCCGACCGCTTCGTCCTCCAGGGCGACCAGGCGCGGCGCATGGCCGCGGCCATGGCGGCCGATGTCAACGAGGCCTACGCGATCCTCGACGATGACTACCGTCGTGCGGTGGCGTTATTGGAACGCGCTGGTATCAAGTTCGATGCCGAACGCGATACCAGCCAGAACATCGAGTTCATCGAGGCCCAGATCGAGTGGCGTGAACGGCTGGAAGAGGCCGAAGCCGCCGGCGACCGCGAGGAACTGGACGCGGTGGGGATGGAGCTCGAGAAGGCCCGCGACGAAGCGCGTTCGAAGGTCGCCGAGGCCCTGGCCGATCCGGCATCGCCTGGGGCACAGGCCAAGGACCGCGTGTTCGAGCTGCGCTTTTTCGATCGCCTGCTGGCCGAGCTGAAACGAACCCGACAGAACCTGGCGCGCGGCTGAGCCGCCGCCGTGTGAAGGAGCCGAATTTCGATGGCGTTACTGCAGATCACCGAACCCGGAGCCGACTCCGCCCCGCACCGGCGGCACCTGGCGGCCGGGATCGACCTCGGCACCACACATTCGCTGGTTGCCACCGTGCGCAGTGGCGTGGCCGAAACCCTGCCGGACGAGCAGGGCCGGCATATCCTGCCTTCGGTCGTGCACTACGCGCCGGACGCGGTGAGCGTCGGGCACGCGGCGGCAGAGCACGCGGCGGATGATCCGCACAACACCATTGCCTCGGTCAAGCGCCTGATCGGCCGGGGCGCGGCGGATGTAGCCACGCTATCCGGTGAGCTGCCGTTTCGGCTGAAGACCGGGGACTCCAGCGTTCCGCGGATCGAGACGGCGGCCGGGGACAAGACGGCGGTGGAGGTCTCGGCCGACATCCTCCATACCCTGCGCGAACGCGCCGAAGCCACGCTCGGTGACGAGCTGGAAGGCGTGGTCATCACCGTGCCCGCGTACTTCGACGATCCCCAGCGCCAGGCGACGCGTGATGCGGCGCAACTGGCGGGCCTGAATGTTCTGCGCCTGATCAGCGAGCCGACCGCCGCCGCGGTGGCCTACGGCCTGGACCAGGGCGAAGAGAGCACCATTGCGGTCTATGACCTGGGTGGCGGGACCTTCGATATCTCCATTCTGCAGCTGCGTCGGGGCGTGTTCGAGGTGCTGGCCACCGGGGGCGATTCCGCCCTGGGCGGCGACGACGTGGACCGCGCGATCGCCGACTGGCTACTGAACCAGGCCGGAATGGCCGGCGAGAGCGATCCGCAGCGCCTGCGCCGCGTGCTGTTGGCCGCGCGCGAGGCCAAGGAGGCCCTGACCGACGCCGACAGCACCCGCGTCGAGGTCGTGCGCGCCGATGGCTCGATCCACACGGCGGAGGTTGACCGCGCGACGCTGATGGAACTGGCCCGGCCGCTACTGGATCGCACGATGGCGTCCTGTCGACAGGTGCTGGAGGATGCGGACCTGGCGCCGGATGCGATCGACGAGGTCGTACTGGTCGGTGGTTCCACACGCATGCCGGCGGTCCGTGAGGCGGTGGAGAAATTCTTTGGTCGCGCGCCGCACGCCGGAATCGATCCCGATCGCGTGGTGGCCATCGGGGCCGCCCAGCAGGCGGATATCCTGGCCGGCAACAAGCCCGATACCGAGCTCCTGCTGCTGGACGTGATCCCGCTGTCGCTGGGCCTGGAGACGATGGGGGGACTGGTCGAATTCATCATCCCCCGCAACACCACGATCCCGGCGACCCGCGCACAGGACTTCACCACTTTCAAGGACGGCCAGACCGCGATGTCGCTGCACGTGGTGCAGGGCGAGCGTGATGTGGTCGATGCCAACCGTTCGCTGGCACGTTTCACCCTGTCCGGTATACCGCCGATGGTGGCCGGGGCCGCGCGTATCCGCGTGACCTTCCAGGTCGATGCCGACGGCCTGCTGAACGTGACCGCGCGCGAGCAGACCCAGGGCGTGGAGGCGCATATCGAGGTCAAGCCGAGCTACGGCCTGACCGACAGCGAGATCGAGCAGATGCTGCGCGATTCCGCCTCCTCCGCGCGCGAGGACATGGAGGCGCGGCGTCTGCGCGAGGAGCAGGTCGAGGCCGACCGCGTGCTCGAGGCGCTGGATGCCGCGCTGGAGACGGACGGCGATCGCTACCTCGAGGCTGAGGAGCGCCAGACCATTGAGCAGGCGCGCGACGCGCTGCGTGCCGAACGCGAGCAGGGTGCCGATCCCGACGCCATCGAGGCGGCGCGCAAGCGCGTGGAACAGGCCTCCGAGGCCTTCGTCGCGCGGCGCATGAACGACAGCATCCGGCGCGCGCTCGCCGGACACAACGTTAGCGAATACGACGCAGGGAACTGACAACATGCCCCAGGTAATCTTTCTGCCCCACGAGGAATTCTGCCCGGAGGGGGCCTCCATTGAGGCCGATCCGGGCATCAGCATCTGCGATCTCGCCCTGAAAAACGGGATCGAGATCGAGCATGCCTGCGAGAAGTCCTGCGCGTGCACGACCTGCCACGTCTATGTGCGCGAGGGCTTCGACAGCCTTGAGGAGCCGACCGAGGACGAGGAAGACATGCTGGACAAGGCCTGGGGCCTGGAGCCGGATTCCCGGCTTTCCTGTCAGGCGGTCGTGGCCGACACCGATCTAGTGGTCGAGCTGCCGAAGTACACCATCAACCAGGTCTCCGAGAACCACTGAGGGCACGGCAATGAAGTGGACCGATACCCAGGAAATCGCGATTCAGCTGGCGGACGAGCACCCCGACGTGGACCCGCGCAATATCAACTTCATGGACCTGCGCCAGTGGGTCATGGAACTGCCGGAGTTCGACGACGATCCGAACCGCTCCGGCGAGCGCATCCTCGAGGCGATCCAGGCCGCCTGGATGGAAGAGGCCGACGTCGACGACTGAGCTACTCGCCCGTCGTCGCCGGATGAGTCTGCTCGGCCTCTTCCTGCTGGTGGCGCCATAGCCGCGCGTAGGCACCGTTCAGGGCCAGCAACTCGCGGTGCGTGCCGCGTTCGACCACGTGGCCGTGTTCCATGACCACGATCTGTTCGGCATCGATCACCGTCGACAGCCGATGCGCGATTACCAGCGTGGTACGCCGCGCCGAGACCTCGTTCAGCGCGCGCAGGATCGCCTTCTCCGAACCCGAATCCAGCGACGAGGTCGCCTCGTCGAAGACCAGGATCGGTGGATCCTTCAGCAGCATGCGGGCGATCGCGATCCGCTGTTTTTCCCCGCCCGAGACCTTCAGTCCCCGTTCCCCGACGATCGTATCCAGCCCGTCCGGCAACTGGACGATGAAGTCGTCCAGGTGCGCGAGGCGCACCGCGCGGCGAATCGCTTCCTCGTCCGCACTCGGCTGGCCGTAGGCGACGTTGTAGCGAATGGTGTCGTTGAACAGCACGGTGTCCTGCGGCACCACGCCGATGGCGCGGCGCAGACTGGCTTGCGTCACCTCGCGTATGTCCTGGCCGTCGATGGTGATGCGCCCGCCGTCGACGTCGTAGAAGCGGAACAGCAGGCGCGCCAGGGTGGATTTGCCGGCCCCGCTGGGGCCCACTACGGCCAGCTTGTGCCCGGCCGGGATCTCCAGCGAGACGTCCTCGAGGATGCGCCGGTTTGGGTGGTAGCCGAAATCCACATGCTCGAAGCGTACTGTGCCCGCCCGGACGTCGAGATCGGGGGCATCCGGGCGGTCCTCCACCTGAACCGGTTTTTCCAGCAGGCCGAACAGTCGCTCGATGTTGGCCAGCGACTGGCGAATCTCGCGATAGACGAAGCCGAGGAAGTTCAGCGGCATGAACAGCTGGATCATGTAGGCGTTGACCATCACCAGATCGCCCAGCGACATCTCGCCGGCCGCCACCTGGCGCGTGGCCAGCAGCATGATCACGGTGATCGCGGCGGCGATGATCAGGGCCTGGCCGGAGTTCAGCAGCACCAGCGACAGGACGTTCTTGGTGCGCGCCTGTTCCCAGGCCGCCAGCCCGCGGTCGTAGCGCTCGGCCTCGAAGGCCTCGTTGCCGAAGTACTTGACCGTCTCGTAGTTCAGCAGGCTGTCGATCGCGCGGGTGTTGGACTCGTTGTCGCGCAGGTTGGCCTCGCGCACGAAGCGCGTGCGCCACTCGGTGATCCAGATCGAGAACGCGATGTAGACCGCGACCGCCACCAGCACCGTAACCATGAACACCGGCCCCACGGCGATCAGCAGGATCACCGCGACCAGCGCGATCTCGATCAGGGTCGGCAGGATGTTGAATACGGTAAAACGCAGCAGGAAGCTCATGCCGCTGGTGCCGCGCTCGATGTCGCGCGCCAGACCACCCGTCTCGCGTGCGAGGTGAAAACCCAGCTCCAGTCGGTGCAGGTGCTGGAACACGCGCAGCGAGGCACGGCGCATCGCGCGTTCCGCGACGCGCACGAAGACCGCGTCGCGCAGCTCGCCGAACAGCGTGCTGCCAAAGCGCAACAGACCGTAGCCGATCACCAGGGCCACCGGTACGGCGACCAGCGCCTCGGTGCCGGCGTCCTCGAAGTGCTCGACGATGTATTTAAGCGCCAGCGGGATCGCGACCGTGGCCAGTTTGGCCAGGCCCATCAGCACGAGCGCCAGGATCAGCCGCCCGCGAAACTCCGCCAGATAGGGGAGCAGGCTCTTGAGGATGCGCCAGTTCACCGCCCCGGGAGGCGGGGCATCTGGATGCGTCGTGTGGCCGCGCATTCAGGCGGTTTCGACGCGGTTGCGGTTGGCGCGCTTGGCCGCGTACAGCGCCTCGTCCGCGCGCGCGATCAGGTTCTCGGCCGACTCCCCCGGCTGGTGGCCGCTAACACCGAAGCTCGCGGTCAGCGGTGGGTCGGTCCCGAAGTCATGTGCCTCGATTGCCTGGCGCAGGGCCTCGGCGAGATTCGCGGCCTGTTCGGCGGTGGTGTTCGGGCAGAGGATCAGGAACTCCTCGCCACCCCAGCGTGCGGCGGTATCGGAGCTGCGGATGCGGCTGCGCAGGAGTCGCCCGGTCTCGCGCAGGACATGGTCGCCCCGAGCGTGCCCCTGCTGGTCGTTGATCGTCTTGAAGTGATCCAGATCCATCAGGATCGCGGTCAGCGGGCTCGCCTCCCGGCGGGCCTGGAGGATTGCTTCCTCAAGGGCATGGTTGCCCTTGAGGCGGTTGTGCAGCCCCGTCAGGGGGTCGGTGGTGGCCAGGCGCTCCAAGTGCTCCTGAGCGGCCTCGAGATCCCGCGTGCGTTCGCTGACCATGCGATCCAGGACCTGGGCGCGGTCCTCCAGCTCCTTGATCGGGTAGGGCTCGTCGGTCCCGTGGACGGTGGCGGGAAACGAGCCATGCAGGTGTGCCAGGCGCCAGCCGTCGTCGGTGCGCCGAAAAACCAGGGTGCCCCTTAATTCGTTGAGTTTGACCTGTTGCCCGTGGATCCGGGTGTGCATGCCGAAGGTGATCATCGCGATCGCAACCTCCGGATGCGGAAAGGTCACGTGTTCGCGCTCGATCGTGTAGTCGAAGGACTCCGGCGCCTGCTCGATATCGCGCCGAATAATCGAAGCGGCCTCGTCGGGCGAGAACGCCGCCTCGCCCATGCCGGTACCGAAGCCGCAAAGCGTGTCGGTGTGAAGTGCGAGCAGCTGATCGAAGTCCCGGTGCCGCAACCAGGTATCCAGGTACTCGCGGACCGCGCTGCGGACTTCCTCTTCAACCGAATTAGGCATGCTTTCGGGCCATCACGTCTGGTGGTGGATGCGGGTCGGGCGGGGTGGTAACCAATGTACACGGTGGGGCCTGACCGGCACCAGCCGTGATACCGGGGACTGTCTGGGCGCGGCAGACTGTTTCGAGGCTTGCAGCCTTGCCGGGCATTCGGCAGGCTTCGATGTTTGCCAACCCTTGGAGCTTCTCTTGGAACCCACACGTCTCGCTGCCGGGCATGCGCAGGGAAGCGCCCCGGCCATTGCGCCGCTGGACATCCTGCGCGAGACCTTTGGCTATTCCGATTTTCGTGGCCAGCAACAGGCGGTCATCGAGCATGTGATCGCCGGTGGCGATGCCGTGGTGCTGATGCCCACTGGCGGCGGCAAGTCGCTGTGCTACCAGGTACCGGCACTGGCCCGCCCGGGCTGTGCGGTGGTGATCTCGCCGCTGATTGCGCTGATGCAGGATCAGGTGGCGGCCTTGCGCCAGAACGGGCTGGCCGCGGCCAGCCTGGATTCCGGCCAGGACGCCGAGACCGCGCGTGGTGTGCTGGCCGCACTCCATGCGGGCGAACTGGATCTCCTGTACCTGTCCCCGGAACGGCTGTTTGCTTCGGGCATGCTGGAGCGTCTGCAGGGGATCGAGCTGGCCCTGTTCGCGATCGACGAGGCGCACTGCGTTTCCCAGTGGGGCCACGACTTCCGCCCGGAATACGGCCAGCTCGCGGTGCTGGCCGAGCACTTCCCGGATGTCCCGCGCATGGCGCTGACCGCCACGGCCGACGGGCCGACCCGCCAGGAGATCCGCGAGCGGCTGCGGCTGGAACAGGCCCGCGCGTTCATCAGCTCCTTCGACCGTCCCAATATCCGCTATCGCGTCGCCCAGTCCGATGGCGGGCGTGGGGGTGCCCCGCGTGACCGCCTGCTGCGCTTTATCCGCGAGGAGCATGCGGGCGAGGCGGGCATCGTCTATTGCCTGTCGCGCAAGAAGGTCGACGCCCTGGCCGAGTGGCTGGCGGAGCAGGGGGTTCCCGCGCTGCCCTACCACGCGGGCCTCTCCGCGCGCACGCGCACGGAAAACCAGACCCGCTTCCTGCGCGAGGAGGGCGTGATCATGGTGGCCACGATCGCGTTCGGCATGGGGATCGACAAGCCCAACGTGCGGTTTGTCGCGCACATGAACCTGCCCAAGAGCCTGGAGGGTTACTACCAGGAGACCGGGCGCGCGGGGCGCGACGGGCTCCCGGCCAACGCCTGGATGGTCTACGGCCTGCAGGACGTGGTGACCCTGCGTCAGATGCTGGAGGGCTCGCAGGCTGGCCCGGAGCGCCAGCGCATCGAGCAGCAGAAACTGGATGCGATGCTGGGGTTCTGCGAGATCACCAGCTGTCGCCGTCAGGCCCTGCTGGCGTACTTCGACGAACACATGCCGGAACCCTGCGGGACCTGCGACAACTGCACGGATCCGCCCGCGACCTGGGATGCCAGTGTGCCGGTGCAGAAGCTTCTGTCCTGTATCTACCGCACCGGCGAGCGCTTCGGGGCCGGGCATGTGATCGACGTGCTGCGGGGTTCTTCGAGCGAGCGCCTGCAGCGGCTCGGGCACGACCGACTGAGTACCTACGGGATTGGCACCGAGCTGGACAAGATGCAGTGGCGCGGGGTGGTCCGCCAGTTGCTGGCCCGTGGGCTGCTCCGCCTCGACGACGAGGGCCACGGCGGCTTGCGCCTGGATCCCTCCTGCCGGGGCGTGCTGCGCGGGGAGGAATCCATCCATCTGCGCGAGGAGCAGGCCCGCCCGGCGCGCCAGGCTCGGCCCGCGCGCCGCGACACCGCGCGCAGCGTGTCCGCGATGGATGCGGAAGACCGGGGTCTGTGGGAACGCCTGCGGGCGCTGCGCACGGACCTGGCGCGCGAGCAGGGGGTGCCGCCGTATGTAATCTTCTCCGATGCCACGCTGCTGGAGATGGTGGCCAGCGCGCCGCGTACGCCCGAGGAGATGGCGGGGATTACCGGGGTGGGGCAACACAAGCTCGAGCGCTACGGCGATGCGTTCATCCGGGCCATCGAGGGGCATTTCGGGCTATAGTGGTGCAAACGCCGGGACAGGCCCAATAACAAGACGACAACAGCCGGGGAGACCGCGTGAGCCACACCCCTTTTCTGAAAAATTTCTACGAACTCCGGGATGGCCAGGTGGTGGTCACGCCCGAGCAGGGCAGCGAGTTCGCCAAGACGCTGGCGGGTGACTTCAACCCGATCCATGACGCCGACAACCGGCGTTTCTGCGTGCCCGGCGATCTGCTGTTTGCCCTGGTGCTGGATACCTTCGGCGCGAGCGCGAACATGCATTTTCGCTTCACCAGCATGGTGGGCGGGCATGTGCCGCTGATCTTCCCGGACAACCCCGGCGATGCCTTCGCCATTACGGCGGACGGCGGCAAGAGCGTGATCGAGGTCGAGCGCTCCGGGCGTGTGATCGATGATCCGGATGTGATCGAGTCGCTGATCCGCAGCTACGTCAGCTTCTCGGGGCAGAATTTCCCGCATGTGCTTGTGCCGCTGATGGAGGAGCACGGGGTGATGGTGAACCCCAAGCGCCCGCTGGTGATGTACGAGCGCATGGGCTTCAGCCTGCCGGAGCCGCTGGCCGCATCGGCCGGCGTCCCGGAGCCGCGACTCAAGGATGCGGTGATGACCGTGAACGGCAAGCGCGGCGAGATCCGCCTCGACTACGAGCTGGTGATCGACCAGGCCGTCGTGGCCGAAGGCAGCAAGCATCTGGTGCTGAGCGGCCTGCGCCCGTACGACGCCGCGGATGTCGAACAGCTGGTGGCCGACTACGAGAGCTGGAAGGCCGCCTACACTGGCGAGGCCCGCGCACGGCGGGTGGTCGGCTAGGTCCGCAAACTCCGCATCCTTCGGACTTGCCCCGAGGGCAGCCTGTTGAAAAAACTAGTCGGCGGTGTCGCGTGCGTGCTCAGCCAGGATATCGCGCGAGATGATCGCCAGCGTCTCTTCGTGTGTCGCACGCAGGAACACCCCCGGCGCACAGCCGGCCTTGTAGGCCTCCAGCCAGCGCCCGGCACAAAGGCACCAGCGGTCCCCGGCCTTCAGACCCGGGAATCCGAACGCCGGGTTGGGTGTGCTGAGGTCGTTTCCTTTGGTGCGCGAGAACTCCAGAAATTCCTCGGTTAGTTCGGCACATACGGTATGAATGCCCTGGTCGTCGTGGCCGGTGGCGCAGTCACCATCGCGATAGAAACCGGTGACGGGATCGGTGCCGCAGGGTTCCAGCGGGCGACCAAAGACATTGCGGGATTCGAAACGCTGCATCGTCAGCATCTCCTGGTGAATGAAATCCCTGGCAGGATAACGAACTCGCCAGCGTACCGATCGGTTCCTGCACAGGTGATGAGAGTTCATCCTGGATCCATGCCACCAGGCCTCGTGGAGTGGCGGCACACTGTGAAGGCATTGGCAGTTTTCGGGCTGCATCGGAACAACCGGGTCTTTCAACTGGACTCACGGGCAGGAACCCACACAAGGAGTAGGTGACATGATGTCGACGAAACGCTGGGTACTGGCCGTGGCGCTTGGTACGTTGTTTTCAGTGGGTACCGCTCAGGCGCAACCGGGTCCGGGTGGACCGCCGGGTGGTTCGCCCGGGGCCAGTGGCGATACGCCGGCCGCGGGCAATCCGCCGCCGGGCCATGGCGGGACGCCTCCGGGGCAGCAGCGCGGTGGCAGCAGCCCGGACCTGCCGGAGCCGCCGCGGACGTCCGGCCCGCCGAGCCCGCCCGAGCCGGGGGATGGTCCGTTGCCGGATCCGTCCGATCTGCCGGAGCCGCCGACACCGCCCACGCCCGATCTCTGATCGGTCTTCCGAACGGGCTATCGGCTTCCTGCCCGCGGCGCGCGCAGCGCGGCGGGCAGGGCCGGGTTCATCAGGAGCGCATAGGCCGCAGTGGCAGCCACCACGCCGATCAGCGGCGGCACGACGGGCGAGTAGTACGCGGCCGCCGAGCCGACGGCGTAGGCCAGCAGTCCCGGCCAGTGGAAGCTCGGGAGCCGGATGTCGGCCAGTTGTGGATATTGGCCGCGATGGCGTAGCCAGTAATCGGCCATGATTACGCCGCCCAGCGGCGGGATGAAGGTCCCCAGCAGGATCAGGAACGGCACCAGGTAGTCATACATCCCGGCCACCGCCAGCGCCGTGCCGATGGCGGCGCCGAGGACCGTGACCAGCCGCCGGCGCTGGGTGCGCAGCAGATTGCAGCCGGCCACGCCGAAGTTGTAGATGGTGTTGTCCTGGGTGCTCCAGATATTCAGGAGCAGCATCAGCAGCGTGAAGCTCACGAACCCCTGCGCCAGCATCACGTGGACAATGTCGGCCTCGTGATAGATCAGCGCGCCCAGCGCGCCGGTCAGTACCATTAGTCCATTCCCCAGAACGAAGGCCGCCAGGGTGGCGATCACCGCAATGCGGGGTGTGCGGGCGAAGCGGGTCCAGTTGGTCGCCAGCGTCGCGCCGCCGACAAAGGTGCCGATCACGATGGTCAGCGCGGCACCGAAACCCATCTCTGTGGCCGGATCCTGCCCCAGCAGACCGCCAGGCCCGCCCACCTCGCCCACGCCAATGAACAGCGTGAACAGGATAAACAGCAGCATCACCGGAACGGCGACGCGGGAGAGCCAGTCGAGGCCGCGGTAGCCGATCATCGCGGTGATGCAGAAGGCGAAGCCGAACAGCACCATCAGCCCGACCTCTATGGGTTCGGGGAGGGCGGTGGTCTCGACCAGGATGATCGCAACCGTTGCGGTACCCCAGGCGTACCAGCCGATCTGGGTGAACGCGAGGATCACGTCGGAGAGCTTGCTGCCCCACTCGCCGAAGCAGAAGCGCCCCATCAGCACCGTGTGCAGCCCGCTTCGGCAGCCGATGTAGGCGAGGGTGGCGGCATAGGCCCCGAGCAGGAGGTTGCCCAGTGCAATCACCAGCATCAGTTCGCCGAAGGTGAAGGCGGTGCCCAGGGAGCCCCCGGCCCAGAGGGTCGAGGTAAAGAACGTGAAGCCGAACAGGACGATAGTCATGGACCAGAAGCCCTTGCGGGCGTGTTCCGGGACTTCGCTCAGGGGGTGGTCGTTGTGGTTCACGCAGGTCCGTTGGCCGGGAGTCCCAGGGAGTGTACCGATGGTCGCGTTACTTCGCCTGCCCTCCCAACTCCCGCATTCTTTCCAGCCAGCGTTCACGGCTAGCGGCATTGCCCCCGGACTGCCCGATCAGAGTGTGGCGCACGGGACCGAAGCCGCAGAAGCGAAAGACGTTGCGCTCCAGGCTTTTCACGCTATGCGCGCGGTAGAACCAGCGGTAGACCGGCGCCGGCATGCCCATGGTGACGACGATGCGCACGGAGCGGCCCTTGAGTCGTGTATGGCGCAACTGATTCATATCGCCGTCGGCCACGAAGGATGGCCGAAAGACCTGTTCCAGAAAGCCCTTGACCAGTGCCGGCATATCGCCCATCCACAGTGGATAGATCAGCACCAGGTGGCTGGCGACCTCGATCAGTTCCTGAGCTTCGAGGATTGCGGGAGGCACGGTTGTGTCCAGGAACTCGGCCTGGCTGCGCAGTAGTGGGAAGTCGCGCTGGGCGATCGGGAACCGGTCCACCGCAAGCCCTGCGTGTTCTGCTCCTTCGTGGTAGGCATCGGCCAGCGCATGGTCGAAGTGGCCTTCGGTCGGGTCAGGGTGGCCCTGCAGGATCAGGATGCGCGCCATCACTCAGTCTCCGACTGTCCAGAAACAAACAGCTCCCCCGAGCGTAGCCCATCATCCGGGTAGCCCGACCGTCCATGATGCTTGGCACCCACACCCAGGTGGACATTGCATGCCGTTTGCCTACGATGTTTCCAGTACCAGGGTTGTGTAACGGAGATGGGTTGAAATGGCTTTTGATCCGGTGGTTCTGTTCTTTCTGCTGGGGGCAATTGCCGGGCTGGCCAAGTCGGACCTCAAGATCCCGATGGCCATCTACGAGGCGCTGTCGATCTATCTGCTGCTGGCGATCGGCCTGCACGGTGGCGTGAAGCTGGCGGAGAGCGAACTCGTACCGCTCATCCTGCCGGGCCTTGCGGTGCTGGCAGTGGGCTCCCTGATCCCGCTGCTGGCCTTTCCGGTGCTGCGCTGGCTGGGGCATATGCCGCGCGCGGATTCGGCCTCCATCGCCGCGCACTACGGCTCCGTCAGTGTGGTGACGTTCTCGGTGGCGGTCGCCTTTCTCGCGGCCCGCGGGATCGACTACGAGGGCCACATGGTGGTCTTCCTGGTGCTGCTGGAGATGCCGGCGCTGGTGATCGGGATCCTGCTCGCGCGCATGGGCACGAAGGGAACGGTGCAGTGGGGCAAGACCATGCACGAGGTGTTTTTCGGCAAGAGCATCTTCCTGCTCGCGGGCGGGCTGGTGATCGGCTTCGTGGCCGGCCCCGAACTGATGGATCCGCTGGAGCCGATGTTCTTCGACTTGTTCAAGGGAGTGCTGGCCCTGTTCCTGCTGGAGATGGGGCTGGTCGCCTCCAGCCGGATCGCGGAGGTACGCCAGTATGGGCTCTTTCTGGTGATATTCGCGGTCGTGATGCCGGTGGTCTCGGCGATCCTCGGCATCCTGCTAGGCTGGGGAATCGGCCTGAGCATGGGTGGCACAGTGCTGCTGGCCACCCTGTATGCGAGTGCGTCCTACATCGCGGCGCCCGCGGCGATGCGTATCGCGGTACCCAAGGCCAACCCCGCGCTGTCGATCGGTGCCTCGCTGGGGGTCACCTTCCCGTTCAATATCTTCCTGGGCGTCCCGCTGTATTTCTGGATGGTCCAGTGGCTTTACTCGCTGGGAGGCTAGGGCAATGCAATCGGAGGAGATGCTGCTGTTGACGGTGGTCGCCGAGGCCATCCTCGAGGACATCCTCATCGAGGAGGTGCGCCGCCAGGGCGCGGCGGGTTACACCGTGTCCGACACCCGGGGCTGGGGCAAACATGGCAAGCGCCGAGGCAACTGGCGCCAGGGCGGCAACATCAAGCTGGAGGTGGTCGGGTCCCCGGATCTGTGCGACCGCATCGCCAAACAGTTCAAGGAGCAGTACGAGGCGGACTACGGCCTGTTGATGTTCACGGCCCCGGTGACACTCAAGAACTGAGCCGGGTACGCGCAATCACCCGGTAGGGTCCGGGGGAGCCGCCTTGTCCGGACTCGATCAGCACGACCTCATCGGCATTCCATTGAATGGGATGCTGCGGTTGGTTGGATTCGGGCGGGAGCGCGAAGCGGCGCAGGGTCACATGCGGCCGGAACGGGTGATCCTCCGGCGTGGCGCCGCAGGTCCGGGTCAGGTCGCGTGCCCGGTTCGCGAGCGCGTCGAGCTCAGCCGGGACCCTGGAGGGGGCGATCCAGCTGACGCGCGCCCGCTCGAAATGGCCCAGTCGGTCCAGTGTGAGCGGGAAGACTTCCTGTTCCAGCGTGCCGATCTCCTGGGCGATGCAGTCGGCCTGGGTGGCGGGCATGGTACCGGCAAAGGCCAGGGTCAAATGCAGATGGGCCCTGGGTATGGGCCGGCCCGGGCCGCCCAGGCGTTTCGCCTCTTCATCCAGCATCCCGCGCGTGGTGTCGTCGGGCCACAGCGCGAGGAACACGCGGCGTACATCGTTCAAGGCGTCTCTCCTCGACCCGGTCAGCCGCCCGGTCAGACCCCTCAAGGGCGGGGCAGGTTCTCGCGCTGGCGGCGTTCCCACAGGGTTTTGCGGCTGATGCCCAGGGCGCGGGCGAGTTCGGTTTCGGTCATCTGGGCCTGGTTCTGCTGCACGAAGCGTCGGAAGTAGTCATTGAGGCTCGACCCCCCTGTATGCCCATCGCCATTGGCCGTGGTCGGGGCCAGTCCCAGGTGGTCCGGCTCGATCCGGCCGTCCGGGCTCAGCACCCAGCCGCGTTCCAGGGCATTCGCCAGTTCGCGCACGTTGCCCGGCCAGTCGTGGGACTCGAGCGTTCGTTGCGCGGCCGGGGTGAGTTCGGTGGGTGGTCCGCCATTCCCTGCCAGGTCGGCGAGGAAATGTCGGGCCAGCGCCGGGATATCCTCGCGGCGCTCGCGCAGCGGCGGGATGAACAGCTCCAGCACGCGCAGTCGGTAGTACAGATCGGCACGAAAGGCCTGCTCCCCGATCATCGCCTCCAGGTCGCGATGCGTGGCCGCCAGCAGGCGGACATCGACCTTGAGGTTTTCGTTCGCGCCGACCGGGCGGATCTCGCCGTCCTGTAATACGCGCAGCAGGCGTGCCTGCGCCGCCGGGGCCAGTTCGCCGATCTCGTCCAGGAACAGCGTGCCGCCGTGGGCGGCCTGGATCAGGCCGGTGCGTGCCTTGACGGCGCCGGTATAGGCGCCCTGGGCATGGCCGAACAACTCGGCCTCGACCAGCCCCTCGGGGATGGTTGCGCAGTTAACGGCAATGAACGGCCCGGCCGCGCGCGAGCTGAGCCGATGCAGAGCCCGCGCGGCGAGTTCTTTGCCGGTGCCCGATTCGCCGCGCAGCAGTACGGTGGACTGAGTGGTCGCGACACGGCGGATCTGGTCGCGCAGGAGTTGTATGGGCGCACTGTCTCCCACCAGGCCCAGACCATCGTCGACGGAATCGCGATCACCGGTCGCCGTTGTGCTGGCGCGCAACGCCGCGCGCAGAGTGAGCAGCAGGGCATCGTGGTCAAAGGGCTTGGCGATGTAGTCGGCCGCGCCTTCCTTCATGGCGGTGACCGCGGACGGGACCGAGGCGTAACTCGTCATGATGACCGTGGGGGTTTGACCGGTCTCCGCGAGTAGCTCGATGCCCTCGCCGTCGGGCAGGCGCAGGTCCACCAGCATCAGGTCCGGCAGTTCGTCGCTCAGGGCGGTGCGGGCGCTGGCGAGGTCTTCGGCCAGGCGCACCTGGAAGCCGTGGTGCTCCAGGAACCGACGTACGGCACGGCGGATCGGGGCTTCGTCGTCAACCAGAAGGATGCGCGTCATGCGTGGTCGCCATCGGGTTTGTGTCGCGGCAGGATCAGGATAAAACGCGCCCCGCCATCCGGACGGTTCGCGGCCATCAGGGTACCACCGTGGTCGCGCACAATGCTGTAGGCGACCGGCAGGCCGAGTCCGGTGCCGTGGCCGGCGGGCTTGGTGGTAAAGAACGGCTCGAACAGCCGCTCCAGGCTGGATTCATCGATCCCCGGCCCACGGTCGTCGATGATCAGGTGGATATTGCGCCCGCGCGCGCTGGCGCTGATCGACACCGTCGCATTCTCGGGTGAGGCCTGTTCGGCGTTGGTCAGCAGGTTGATGAACACCTGCAGCAGGGTCGCGTGCGAGCCGCGCAGATAGAGGGCTTCGAGGCCGCTCAGTTCGAAGCGCAGATCCTTGCGCCCGGCCAGGCGGGTGAGGCGGATCGCCTCGTGGACGATGGCATCCAGCGCGATGGTCTCGAAATGCCCGGCGGAGGGGCCTTCGTCGGCATGGGCGAACGTGACCAGCGACTGCACGATCGCATTGATGCGCCGTGTCTGCGCGAGGATGTCCTCGGCGGCGCCCCGGACCTCTTCCGGGTCCTCCTCCAGCGGGAGGTTTTGCGCCAGCGAGGCGATGCCCGTTAGCGGGTTGCCGATCTCGTGCGCGACCCCGGCGGCAAAGCGCCCGATCGAGGCCAGGCGGTCACCGTGGGCGATTTCGGATTCCAGCTGGGCGCGCTCGGTGATGTCCTCGATCAGGACGATGCGGCCCTCCAGCCGCCCCTGACCATCCTGGAGCGAGGATTTGTGGAGGTTCAGCCGCCGGTTGCCCTCGGGCAGGTCGACGTTGAGCTTGTACCACTGGCGATCCGGGCTTTCGATAAAGGCCGTTAGCAGCCCTGCCCAGGGGCTGTCGAGTTGCTGGATATTGCACCCGACGGCCCGATTCGTGGGGATCGTGGTCAGCCTGGCCAGCGCCTGGTTCCAGCCGGTGATCTCGCCCGTGGTGCCGAGGCTTGCAACGCCGAGCGGGAGTTCGTGAAGGATCTGGCGGTGGAAGCGGCGCAAGGCGTCCAGTTCGGCTGCCAGGCCCGACAGGGGCAGGGACCGGGTCTCGAGCTGTTCCTCCACCCGGCGCAGGCTCTCGCTGAGGGTGTGGCGCCCGGCCGCATCGAGACGCAGGTGCTGGTCCACGATCATGCGCGCGAGCACCGGGCCCAGTAGGCCCGACAGGTTGCGTTCGATCCGTTCGCGCAGCGAGCGCAGGTCGCCGCGCGAACGGGTGTGGCGTGGCAGACCGAGGTCGTCGAGGGCTCGCTGTACCTCGTGGCGCGCGGCGCTGGCGCCGAGCGTGGCGGCCAGTGCGGTCTCCATCTCGGCGACGTCGCCCGCCAGCGGCAACCCACCGCCGGTCCCGGCCGACTCGTTGGGACAGCAGGCGCGTCCGGCCTCGGTCTCCTCGCGGTTGGGGCGTGTCAGTAGCGAGCCGAGCACGAACAGCACGGCATTGATGCCGAGGCTGCACATCAGGGCAAAGCTCCACGGGTCCAGTGCCTCGGCCTGGAGCAGGGCTTGCGGGTCCGGGTAGCCAGTCACGATGCCAGCCTCGGCCATCAGCGGCAACACCAGCGTAAACGCCCAGCCGGCGATTCCCGCGCAAAGACCCAGCAGGAACCCGACGCGGTTGGCCTGCTTCCACAGCATCAGCCCAATCAGCCCCGGCAGCAGCTGGGCCACGGCGGCAAACGAAATCAGGCCCAGCTGGGCCAGGCCCTCGACCACCTGCAGCAGGCCGTAGAACGCGTAGCCCAGACCGATGATGAACACGATCCACAGCCGGCGTCCCCAAAGGAGTCGGGAGTAGAGGTTGGCGGCGGCGCTGTCCTCGTCGTGCAGGCGAGTGAGCGGCGAGAGGTAATTGGTCCCCATGTGGGCCAGGGCCAGCGTGGTCACGATCATCATCGCGCTGGCGGCAGAGAGTCCGCCAATGAACACCAGCAGGGCCAGCGAGGGCGAATCGAGCATGCCGGCGATGCCGATTGCGTAGTAGTTGGTGTCGATGCCGAGCCCGGCCGACTCACCGGCCCAGTAGAGCACCGGCATCGGCAGATTCAGCAGGAGCAGGAAGGCGGGAAAGGCCCAGGCAGCCCGGTTGAGCGCCGCCGGGTTGATGTTCTCGGTAAACAGCATGTGGAACTGACGCGGCAGCAGGAAGGCGGCGGCAAACGCCAGGATCATCATCGCGAACCAGCCGCCCTCGCGCACCGGCGCATACAGTGCATCCACGGCCTCCGGATTCTCGGTGAGCCAGGTGTCCAGGCCGGAGAACCCGCCGAACACCGCGTACAGCGCGACTGCGGTTATCCCGAGGATCGCCACCAGCTTCACGATGGACTCGAACGCGATGGCCAGCACCAGCCCCGTGTGTTTCTCGCGCGGCGCGATATGGCGGGCGCCAAACAGGATCGCGAACAACGCGATGGTGGCACTGAAGGTCAGGGCGAGCAGGTGCGGCGGCGTCTCGGCCGTTAGCACACCGGCGGATTCGGCGACCGCCTTGATCTGCAGCGCGATGTACGGAAGCACCCCGGCCAGCATGAACAGCGCGACGATCGGGCCGGTCCAGCGGCTGCGGTAGCGGAACGCGAACAGATCCGCCAGTGAGGTGAGCTGCTGCTCGCGGGTCAGGCGCAGGATCGGGCGCAGTAGCCACGGGGTGGCGGCGAAGGCCAGGGTCACGCCCAGGTAGATCGTCAGGTACAGGTAGCCGTGGTCCGCGAGGAAACCGAGGTTGCCGTAGAAGGTCCAGGACGTCGCATAGACACCCAGCGACAGGCTGAACACCCAGCCATTGGCCGCGATGCGCCCGACGCGCGGAACGCGATCGGCCAGGAAGGCGATCCCGAACAGCAGGGCCAGATAGGCCACGCCGACGGCGTAGATCAGGCCCAGGCTAAGGGTCACGGCGATCCCCGGCAAAGACAACGGCGACCAGCAGGATGAAAGCCGCCCAGCCCGCGAACGGCCACCACCAGGCCGGCGTCAGGTGCGCGACCCAGATCACCAGTGGGCTGAGGAAGAGCAGCGCACCAAGCAGGGCGACCAGGATCGCGCGTGAAGACTCCATGGTCAGCGTCCCGGATTGCGCCAATGCGGCCTGCGACGGGGCGCAGGCCGTGGCGCGAATGTGGCGGTGGACAGGCGCAGCATGGCCGCAGTCTACCTCGCGAGATTGCGGGCGGGCACGCCGGTGGCTAGTGGCAAGCGGGTCGCCAGGGGGCGCTCGGTCAGACGGTCCAGTGCCTCGGCCAGCTGGGTAGCGGGACGGTCGGGATGATCGTGATCGCTGGGTGTCAGTCCGATCCAGGTCAGAAGCGAGGCGAGCTGGGCGCGTGTGGTGTCCTCGCGCAGGCCGTCGGCGCCCGTCGTTTTGGACAGCTTCTGGCCACCTGCGGCGATCAGCACGGGGTGGTGCGCGTAGCGGGGCCAGGGTGTGGCCAACGATTGATACAGCTGCATCTGACGGGGGGTGGATCCCAGCAGATCGACTCCGCGAACCACGTCGGTCACCCCCAGCTCGAGATCGTCCACGACGGTGGCCAGCTGGTAGGCAAACAGGCCATCCGCGCGGCGGACGACGAAGTCACTGCCGAGGGCCTCGAGGTCGAAGGCGACCGGGCCCAGGAAACGGTCTTCCACATCCCAGTGTGACTGCACGGCGCGGGCGCGGAACGCTCGCGGCGGGTGTCCGGCCGGCGGGCCGTGGCGACAGGTCCCGGGGTAGATCGGGCCTTCCCAGCCCGGTTTCCCGTTTTGGGCGAGGTCGCGCCGGGTGCAGGCGCAGCCAAAGGCGAGGTCCCGCTCCAGCAGGTGCTCGAGCGCGGCCTGGTATGTCGGGGTGCGGTTGCCCTGGCGGGTGACCGGGCCGTCCCAGTCCAGGGCGAAGGCCTCGAGTGCCGAAAGGATCGCGGCCTCCGCGCCCATCTGGACACGAGGGGTGTCGATGTCGTCGATCCGCAGGTGCCAACGGCCATGGTGGCTGCGGGCATCCAGCCACGAGACGACGGCGGCGAACAGGGAACCGGCATGCAGCGGGCCGGAGGGGGTGGGGGCAAAGCGCCCCACGTAAAGGGCGCCTTGATTCGGGCTGGCGGTGGTCATGGCACGGCATCCTGCCGCCAGTGGCGTATTACGCCATCTGTTTTTCCTTGATCTCCGCCAGCTGCTTGCAGTCGATGCACATCGTGGCGGTTGGACGGGCCTCCAGTCGGCGGATGCCGATCTCGACGCCGCAGGTTTCGCAGTAGCCGTAATCCCCGGTGTCGATCTTGCGCAGCGCCTCGTCGATCTTCTTCGACAGCTTGCGCTCGCGATCGCGGGCACGAAGCTCCAGGCCGAATTCCTCTTCCTGGGTGGCGCGGTCGGCCGGGTCCGCGAAATTCGCGGCGTCCTGGCGCATGTGGCCCACGGTACGGTCGACCTCTTCGGCCAGCTCCTGGCGCCATGCCCGCAGCAGGCTGCGGAAATGATCGAGCTGTTCCGTATTCATGTACTCTTCGCCGGACTTCGGCTCGTAGGGCGCGATGCCTCCGGCAACCATGTGCTTGGTGGAGGGGTGGTCCTGATTCTTGTCAGCAGCCATGCGGGCATTCTCTCCGGCTGGAAAAATAAGGCGCACTTAGTATCAGAGACAGCTCGGCTGGGCAAGTCCCGTGCCAGAGTTTTTGGGCGCTCCCCGAAGCGAACCCCCCTTTATCAGCTACATACCCAGAGGAACTCGGATGCAGGAACTGAAGGCCTTGATCTTCGATGTCGACGGCACACTGGCCGATACCGAGCGCGACGGGCATCGCGTCGCATTCAACCAGGCGTTTGCCGAGGCCGGGCTGGACTGGGAGTGGAGCGTCGAGCGCTACGGGCAGTTGCTGCGCGTGACGGGTGGCAAGGAACGCATCCGCCAGTACCTCTCGGAGGATCATCCCGACATCCTGGACGAGCCCGGCATCGACCAGAGCATCCGTGACCTGCATGCGGCCAAGACCCGCCACTATGTGGCGTTGCTGGAGACCGGTGCGATCCCGCTGCGCCCGGGGGTCGAACGCCTGATGGACGAGGCAGCGGCCGACGGCCTGCGCTTGGCCATTGCTACTACCACGACACCCGCGAATGTCACTGCGCTGTTGCAGGCTAATCTGGGCGACGAAGGGCCGGAGCGCTTCGAGGTGATCGCGGCCGGTGATGTCGTCCCGGAGAAAAAACCGGCTCCCGATATCTTCCGGCACGCCCTGGAAGCGATGGATCTTCCGCATCAGGTCTGTCTTGCCCTGGAGGACTCCGACAACGGCGTTCGCGCGGCCCGGGGAGCGGGTCTGAATGTAGTGGTCACGACCAACGAATACACGCGCGAGCAGGATTTCAGCGGGGCGCTGGTGGTTCTGGATGGATTTGGCGAGCCTGATCGTCCAGCCAAGGTGTTGCAGGGGCCGGACCTGCCGGGACCATGTGTCAACGTGGCGGCGCTCCGCGAGTGGGCCGCAACAGCGGCCGATACACGCTGACCCCGAATGGACATTTTCCAATAAGCGCATCAGGCGGGCCGCGACAGCGACAGGCTGGCCATGGCTCCGGCAGTGCTTCGGGGGTGTGTAACCAGCATATACCGGTGCTGATCCAGCCGGGGCTGCAGGTGCCGCAGCGCGATCGGTCGAGGGTCGGAGAAGGGTTCGTCGAGCAGCACGATCGGGCGATCCTGGAGCATCAGCGCGACGAGCGTCAGCCGCCGAACAGCGTCTATCATTAGGGAAGCGCTGAAGAAAACCATCCTGGCGTTTTCAGCGCACGCGTCGCTGCATTTTCATGCATATCTTTGCACTGACCTAAGGGGTTTGAAGCGGGCTTCGGACTCAACCAGTTGCCGTGGTCGATTCTGGTGACGTTCGCTGTTACCCACGGAAACGCCAAACAATCAGCGTCTCCCTAGCGTTCGAAAATGATTTATTGAAAACGCATGAACACAGGCGCGTGCGATGCGGTCAAAGCTTTCGGTTCACGTGAGCATCCGAGGTCTGGAAGACGCCGGGCAGCAGGAAGTCTGACTTGTAACGAGGTCGGGATTATCCAAAGCTCGGAACTTGCCGGATTCCCGCAAGAGGTAAACTTATGAAAAAGCCCACCCTTGCACTGTCTCTGGCGGCCGTGTTGCTGGCCGCACCAATGACCGTGGCCGCCGATTCGCTGTCCTTCGGCGAGCAGCAGAATATTCGCACCATGATCGGCGGCAATATTGGCCAGGCAATCGCTAGCAAGCTGGAAGTCGAGTCTCTGGCTGTCGTCAACAACCGTTCTGCGATCTGTAGCGCCCTGACTGGTGGCATCGGGGCAGCGCTGTTGGTAGCCAACCCGGAAGCTCAGTTTCGGATCGCCGGTATGGGAGACCCAGAGGATGCGGCCGAGGCCGTGGCGGCGATTGATGACGCGGAGGTCACCTATCTGGCCTTCGGCGCAGGCGTTAGCCGCGACACTAATGTCGCCCTGGCTCATGGTCTGCTCAGCGAACTCGCGAAGGCCGAATGGGATGGCACCTTGATGCTGCATGCCTCCACCTGGATGCAGCGGCAGGTCCAGGCGGCCGTCTCGAAGGATGAGTCCGTGGCGGAGTACCTGACCGGACGTTCGATGATCGCGCTCAGCCCCGACTTGGAAGCCGGTGAGGCCGTGATGCTGCGCGTCTCCTTCGACGGCTCCGAGTTCACAACCGAGGAGATGGATCGCCTGCCGATGCGCGACGATCTCGTCGAGCTCTTCCGCCGCATGTAGTGTCGGGTGGGTTGTTTGGGGAACCCGATCCCGAGCGGGCAGGTCCACGGAGCCGTATGGATCCGACAGGAGTTCGCGGGATGAGCAAGACGATATTGATGGTGGTGACCAGTCACGGCGAGATCGGCGATGGCCATGCGACCGGCGTGTGGTTCGACGAGTTCTCGGTGCCGTATGACCGCTTCCGCAAGGCCGGTTTCGAGATCAAGGTGGCCAGTCCCAAGGGCGGGCCTGTCCCTCTGGATCCCAAGAGCCTGGAGTCGAATCATCCCGGCCCGGCGGCCGTCGCCGCGCAGGAGGCCCTGGATGACACGATCCATCTCGATGAAGGCATGCACCACGATGCGTACGCGGCGATCTTCTTCCCCGGCGGGCACGGGACGATGTTCGATCTCCCGGAAAACCCGCATGTGCAGCGTCTGGTGGGCGAGTTCCTGGAGAACGACAAGGTCGTGGGCGCGGTATGCCATGGGCCGGCCTGCCTGGTCGGTGCGATGCTGAAAGATGGCAGCCCGGCGGTGAAGGGGCGCAAGGTGGCCGCGTTCACCAACAGCGAGGAGAAAGCCGTTCAGCTCGATAAGGCCGTGCCGTTTCTGCTGCAGGACCGGCTCGCCGAACTGGGTGGAGAGGTCGAGACCGCCGAAGACTGGGCCGACCATGTTGTGGTGGATGGCAAACTGGTCACCGGGCAGAACCCGCAATCCAGCAAGAGTGTGGCCGACGCGATCGTGCGACTCGTTCGCGAATCGAGCTGACGGTTCTGCCTTGTGCATGCGACCGGGGCCATTGCGCCCCGGTTTTTTTGTTCATGGGATTTGAACGGGGTTCAAATCTTGGCGCGGATTCGGTACGGTGCGCCGATGGGTACCGAGAACCGCCGCCAGCGCGAACGTGAAGCACGCGAGACACTTTTTATCGAAAAGGCCCACGAGCTGATCCGCTCGGAGGGACTTCTGGCATTGCAGATGTCACGTCTGGCCGCGGCCTGCGAGTACGCGACCGGCACGCTGTACCAGCATTTCAATTCCAAGGAGGACCTGCTCGCGGCTGTCGCCACCCGGACGACGCGCCAGCGTGCCGAGGTTTTTCGGCGGATTCCGCGGCTGCCTTTGGGAACGCGTTCACGAATGCTGGCCATGGTGCTCGCGGATATTGATTTCGCACAGACGAATCCGGACTACTATCGCCTGACCCAGTTCGTTACCACGGAGGTGGTCTGGGCGAGCACGTCGGAAGTGCGCCGCGACGAGTTGCTGGAGGCGGCCCAGCCAATCAGCGAGGCGGTAACCGCGATTGTGTCCGAGGCCCGGGCCAACCAGGACCTTCCATTGGCACAGGAACTGGGCGAGGAAGAGATGGGGCTGGGTCCGTGGGCGCTGAATACCGGCATGCAGACGCTTGCCAACGCCCAGGGGTTGCTGGATGCCTACGACATCCACCGACCCTATGAACACTTGATTCGCCACACCCATGCGCTGCTGACTGGCTGGCGCTGGGAACCGCGGATCGATCCAGACGAACCCTCGGTCGTGCGCGCCGAGACGGAGCGGGTGCGCGCGGTCCTGCGCGAGTACATCCCCGAGGCAAATCCATGAGCAAGCGATTCTTTCTGATGCTGCTGGGCGTGGCCCTTGTCCTGGGCGGCATTTTTGGTTTCAAGGCCTTCGTCGATCAGCAGATCGCGGAGTTCTTCGACGAGATGCCGGAGCCGACCGCGACCATCAACGCGGCGACGGTGGAAACCGATCGCTGGGCCCCCCAGCTACGTGCGGTGGGCGATCTCGAGGCGGTTCAGGGAGCGACCCTGAGCTTCGAGGCACAGGGTATTGTGGACCGTATTCACTTTGCCAGTGGCGCGTTCGCCGAGGCGGGCGAGACACTGGTCGAGCTCGATACCGAGCTCGACGAGGCAGAGCTGGAAAGCCTGCGTGCGGAAACCGAGTTGGCGGAGCGCGAACTGGAGCGTGCACGAGGACTGATTCAGCGCGATGGCATCTCCGACTCGGAGTTCCAGCGCCGCGCCACCGAGGCGCAGCAGGCACAGGCGGCGGTGAAGGCACAGGAGGCGCGCATTCGTCAGAAGCGTTTGCGTGCGCCCTTCGATGGGCAGTTGGGCATTCGCCAGGTGAACGAGGGCCAGTTTGTCGGCCCGGGCGATCCGATCGTGGTGCTGGAGTCTCTGGATCCGCTGTATGTGAACTTCACGCTGCCCGAGCGCCGCCTGGCACTGGTCGAGCTGGGGCAGGATGTCGAGATCACCGTGGATGCCTACGGCGAGACCTTCGAGGGGCAGATCACCGCGATCGAACCGCGTGTCCGTGCGGCCTCGCGGATGTTCCGGGTGCAGGCGATGATCTCGAACGAGGATCATCGCCTGCGGCCGGGCCAGTTTGCGCGGGTGACCCTGCAGCGAGGCGAGCCGGAGGAGGGTCTGGTGGTTCCGCAGACGGCCATTCGCTTTGCGCCCTGGGGTAATTCGGTATTCGTGATCTACGAGGACGATGACGGCCAGAAGCGGGTGGAGCAGCGCCTGGTGGAGATTGGCGAACGCCGGGGTGATCTCGTGCGGGTGGTTGATGGCCTGGAAGAGGGCGACGAGATCGCGGTCAGCGGTCTGCTGAAGCTGCAGAACGATACCCCCGTGAAGGTCACGGAGGATGCTCAGCCTGACGCCGCCCGCGATCCGCGGCCGGCGAACCGCTGAGCGGACCCGAAACGATGCGCTTCACCGATATCTTCATCCAGAAGCCTGTGCTGGCCACCGTGGTCAGCCTGTTCATCCTGTTGTTCGGAGTGCGGGCGGTGTTCGACCTGAACGTGCGCCAGTTCCCCGAAGTACAGAACGCGGTGGTCACGGTCAGCACCGCTTATATCGGCGCGGATGCGGACCTGATTCAGGGGTTCATTACCACGCCGATGGAGCGCGAGATCGCCGAGGCGGAGGGCATCGACTACATCGTCTCGAACAGTCTGGCGGGCGTGAGTACCGTGCAGGCATTTCTGGAGCTCGATTACGACCCGAACCAGGCCCTGACACAGATCTCCGCTCAGGTGGACAAGATTCGCAGTGATCTGCCATCCGAAGCTGAGGACCCGGTCGTGGACCTCTCGGTGGGTGACGATGTCGCGGCCATGTACCTCTCGTTCTATTCCGAGCGACTGTCCAACAATCAGACCACGGACTACCTGATACGCGAGGTCCAGCCGGAGCTCGCCACGGTCAATGGCGTGCAGCGTGCTGAGATCCTGGGAGATCAGAGCTTTGCGATGCGTGCCTGGCTGGATGCCGATCGCATGGCGGCCTATGGCGTGACCGGGCGCGATGTTCGCTCGGCACTGGAGGGAAATAACGTCCTCTCTGCGGTGGGGCAGACCAAGGGCTCAATGGTGAGTCTGGATCTGACCGCGGATACCGACCTCCAGACGCCCGAGGCCTTCGAGGAACTGATCCTGTTCGAACGGGATGGTGACCTGGTGCGTCTCGGCGATATCGCCGAGGTGGAGCTGGGCTCGGAGAACTACGACACTTCGGTGCGCTTCAACGGTCAGGCGGCGACTTTTATTGGTATCGAGCTGGCGCCGGATGCCAATGCCCTGGAGGTGATCGCCGAGGTGCGCGAGATCTTCGAGGAACGTATCGAGCCGCGGCTACCCTCGGGGCTGGAGGGCGAGATCGTCTATGACTCCACCGAGTACATCGAGAGCGCAATCAACGAAGTACTGACAACGATCGGCCTCGCGCTGCTGATCGTGCTGTTGGTGATCTATCTGTTCCTCGGGTCGTTGCGCAGTGTGCTGATCCCGGCCGTTGCGGTACCTCTGTCCCTGATCGGCACTTTCATGCTGATGCTGCTGATGGGATTCTCGCTGAACCTGCTGACGCTGCTGGCCATGGTCCTGGCGATCGGCATCGTGGTCGATGACGCGATCATCATGCTGGAGAATATCTCGCGGCACATCGAGGAGGGAATGTCGCGCATGGATGCGGCAATCCGTGGTGCGCGCGAACTTGCCTGGCCGATCGTCGCGATGTCGACCACGCTGGTCGCGGTATTCCTGCCGCTTGGCTTCATCGGCGGCCTGACCGGTACGCTCTTCATCGAGTTCGCGTTTACTCTCGCGGCGACCGTCGTGATCTCGGGGATTGTCGCGATCACGCTGTCGCCGATGATGTGCTCGAAGATCCTGCGCGATGGCACTGTGGAACGGCGCGGGCGTATCGAGTCCTGGCTGGACGCGCGTTTCGACAGCCTGCGCGAACGCTATCGCCGACGGCTGCACGGGGCGTTGAACGACCGCTTCACCATTGCTGCGTTCGGGGCCATCGTGCTGGTGTCGTGCTATTTCCTGTTCGTGACCTCGCAGACCGAGCTGGAGCCACAGGAGGACCAGGGCTTCGCCTTTTCGATCATGGAGGGCGACGCCTACATGGGGATCGACTATCTGGAGCGCAACACGGCGCTTACCGACGGCTTCTTCGACCGCATCCCCGAACTCGACAATATCTTTATCGTGAACGGCTTTGGCGGCGGCCCCGGCATGGCCGGGGCGACCAACCAGGCCCTGGGCGGCTTTGTGATGGCGCCGTGGGACCAGCGTGAGCGTTCAACCGCGAAGATTCTGGAAGAGGATCTGCAGCCGGCGCTGGAGGGGCTGCCAGCGCTGGAGGTGTTCGCCATACAGCCGCCGCAGCTGCCGACCCCGGGACAGGGCGCGCCGATCAGCGTTGTGTTTGGGTCGACCAGTTCGTTCGAGGAGTTGAACGAGCTTAGCCAGGAGATCAAGGACCGGGCGATGGCGACAGGCCGCTTTATCTTCCTGGATACCGATCTCAACTTTGACCAGCCCCGGGTGGATCTGAAGATCGACCGCGAGCGGGCCTCGCAGCTCGGCATCGACATGGCCACGCTCAATGCCGACCTGGCCACGTACCTGTCCGGCGGCTTTGCCGGGCGGTTTGCGATGGAAAACCGCAGTTATCGAGTAATCCCGCAGGTCCAGCGTTCCGACCGCCTGACCCCGGAACAACTGGAAGAGTTATATACACGCACTGCGGATGGCGAACCGGTGCCGTTGTCCAGCATCGTGACGCTGGAGGAAACGGTCACGCCGCGCCAGCTCAACCGCTTCCAGCAGCTCAATGCCGTGACCTTGCAGGGAGTGCCGCGACCGGGTGTTACGCTGGGCGAGGCGCTGGACATCATCGACGAGATCGCGGCCGAGGTGCTTCCGCCGGATGTGAACGTGGACTATGCCGGCGAGTCGCGCCAGCTGAAGGCCGAGGGTGGGGACCTCGTCGTTACGTTCTTCTTCGCGCTGGTCGTGATCTTCCTGGTGCTGGCCGCGCAGTTCGAGTCGTTCCGTGATCCCTTGATTATTCTGACCACGGTGCCGATGTCGATTGCGGGCGCGTTGATCTTCATAAGTCTCGGCGTGACCTCGTTGAACATCTACACCCAGGTGGGACTCTTGACGCTGATTGGGTTGATCGCCAAGCACGGTATCTTGATCGTGGAGTTCGCGAACCAGTTGCAGCGACAGGGCCGACCGCTCCGGGACGCGATCGAGGAAGCGGCCAGTCTGCGTCTGCGCCCGATCCTGATGACGACGACCGCCACTGTTGTGGCCATGGTGCCGCTGCTGCTCGCCTCTGGCGCGGGCGCCGGGTCGCGCTTTGCCATGGGTCTGGTCATTGCGGCGGGAATGGCCATCGGTACGCTCTTTACCCTGTTCGTGGTGCCAGCGATCTACACTTATGTCGCCCGCGATCACTACGCCGACGCCCAGGCGCGCGGCGAGGACCCGGATCCGGCGGCTTCCGTTTGAGCCTGATCTTCGAGCGCTCGATCCGGGGCGTTGCAATAAAGGCATGCATTGACTCCGGTCATGGACTACAATCCTGCTCCGCATCCCGAGCGTCGTGCCGTTGACCCGCCAGCGCTCGTGCGAGCCGAACCCCCACGCCGGTCCGCGGACACCCGCCGACCGGCCCTTTTATAAACGAACGTCTATTGGTCGTATCTAGATTATTTATTTGTTATTAGTAGTGTGCCTTCCTAATCTAGGCGACCGTCACGATTAACCAACGCGTAGGAGAAAGCCACATGGCCGCCAAGAAGTACTCCGCGGGCGTCAAGGATTACCGCGAAACCTACTGGATGCCGGAATACATGCCGCTGGATACTGATCTGCTGGCATGTTTCAAGATTACCCCGCAGCCGGGCATCGACCGCGAAGAAGCCGCGGCTGCCGTGGCCGCCGAGTCCTCGACCGGTACCTGGACCACGGTGTGGACCGACCTCCTGACCGACATGGATTACTACAAGGGTCGGGCGTACATGATCGAGGACGTCCCGGGTGACGACGAGTCCTTCTACGCGTTCATCGCCTACCCGATCGACCTGTTCGAAGAAGGCTCGGTGGTGAACGTGTTCACCTCGCTGGTCGGTAACGTGTTCGGCTTCAAGGCCATCCGTGCCCTGCGTCTGGAAGACGTGCGCTTCCCGATGGCCTACGTGAAGACCTGCGGTGGTCCGCCCGCCGGTATCCAAGTCGAGCGTGACCGCATGAACAAGTACGGTCGTCCGCTGCTGGGCTGTACCATCAAGCCGAAGCTGGGTCTGTCCGCGAAGAACTACGGCCGTGCCGTATACGAGTGCCTGCGTGGCGGTCTCGACTTCACCAAGGATGACGAGAACATCAACTCGCAGCCGTTCATGCGCTGGCGTGACCGCTTCGAGTTCGTGCAGGAAGCGACCCTGAAGGCCGAAGCCGAAACCGGCGAGCGCAAGGGTCACTACCTGAACGTCACCGCGCCGACCCCGGAAGAGATGTACAAGCGTGCCGAGTTCGCCAAGGAGATTGGCGCACCGATCATCATGCACGACTACATCACCGGTGGCTTCTGTGCCAACACGGGCCTGGCCAACTGGTGCCGTGACAACGGCATGCTGCTGCACATCCACCGTGCCATGCACGCGGTGCTCGACCGTCATCCGAAGCACGGTATCCATTTCCGTGTGCTGGCCAAGATCCTGCGTCTGTCCGGTGGTGACCACCTGCACACCGGCACCGTGGTCGGCAAGCTGGAGGGCGACCGTGCGGCGACCTTGGGCTGGATCGACCTGCTGCGCGAATCCTTCGTGCCGGAAGACCGCTCGCGCGGCATCTTCTTCGATCAGGACTGGGGTTCCATGCCGGGTGTGTTTGCCGTGGCCTCCGGTGGTATCCACGTCTGGCACATGCCGGCCCTGGTCTCCATCTTCGGTGACGACTCCGTGCTGCAGTTCGGCGGCGGTACGCTGGGCCATCCGTGGGGCAATGCCCCGGGTGCGACGGCCAACCGCGTCGCGCTGGAGGCCTGTGTCCAGGCGCGCAACGAAGGTCGGGATATCGAGCGCGAAGGCAAGGAGATCCTGACTCAGGCGGCGCAGCACAGCCCCGAACTGAAGATCGCCATGGAAACGTGGAAAGAGATCAAGTTCGAGTTCGACACCGTCGACAAGCTGGATACCCAGCATAAGTGATCGCCCGAGTGCGGGCAGTCTGAGGGGCTGCCCGCACCCAGAGAGAACCAGAGCATAGGATTACCGACATGTCCGATATTCAGAACTTCAAGCCGGTGCAGAAGTACGAGACCTTCTCCTACTTGCCGGAGATGAACGCCGACCAGGTCCGCAAGCAGATTGAATACTGCATTGCCCAGGGCTGGAACCCGGCGATCGAGTACAGCGAGAAAGAAAACGCCATGTCCCACTACTGGTACATGTGGAAGCTTCCTTTCTTCGGCGAGCAGTCCGTGGAAGCGGTGCTGTCCGAGATCGAACAGTGCCGCCGCGCGAACCCGGGCATGATGGTGCGCTTCATTGCGTACGACAACTACGCCCAGAGCCAGGGTATGGCCTTCGTGGTTGACCGCGGTCGCTAAGACCCCGGTTCGGTAGGAGGGCTGGGGCTCTGTGCGGGCTCCAGCCATTCCACCAAGCGTTATTACCGTTGCTGCCGCCAACTGTAAGGAAGTGCCATGAGTAATCCGACATCCGCGTCTGAAGGTCTCTCGGGTCGCGAACTCGCCCGGGAACGGCGCAAGGCCATGTCTCACAATGGCAAGGCTGCCGTGAAGAAGCCCGGCCAGACCAGGGAAACGTCGCGTTCCGCCGCGGCCGCGCAGAAGGCGCGCCAGGCCCAGCCCGTTTCCGAATCGGCCCCCGAAACGCGGGAGCCGGAAGTGCACTCCAACGAATCTTCGTCGTCGACTTCGTTTGTCGCTGACGAACGCTCCCGCGAGCGACGCCCGGAGCCGGGCGCGCATGCCGGGGCCTCCAATGGCCGCCAGGCCGCCCTTGAGCGTCGCCAGAAGATGGCGCGCCAGGGCAAGAAGGCCGTCGGTCGTTCCAACACCCGTGCGCGCGCGCTCGGTGGCCTGGCCCGTGCCGGTGCCGATCGTTCACGCCAGCTCGACGCACTGGCGCAGAGCCAGGGCATGGACATCGACTGCGCGAACATGAGCGGTCGCGAAATCTGTCGTCTGCGTCGCCAGGCACTGGCAACTGACGGCAAGAAGGCCATGGCGCCGGAACCCCGCCGCGAGGATCTCCTGAAAGGCCAGGGATCGTTTGCGGAGACCCGCCAGGACGAGAAGTCCGAGCGTGACGACAGCTACACCGCCGCCTCGAGTCAGCAGGACACTGTCGTCGAGAGTGGCCTCGACCAGCTGTGCGACAAAGTGGAATCCGGCGGTGAGGCCGCTGGGCCGCATCCGATGATCTCGGAGGTTCGGGCGATCTGCATGGCCCGCCGCGAGGCCCTGGCCCAGAACGGCAAGCGGGCTACCAAGCGCCGCTTTAACGGGTCCAAGGGCCGTGGCGCCATGCCGCAGGAAGGCGCCTGGAAGGCCGCGAAGCGCAAGGGTATGTCCACCCGTGAGGTGGCCCGCCAGCGCCGCGAAGAACTGTGCACGATTGGCCGCGGTTCGTCCGATCCGGGGCGTCCTTGTGGCCGGCCGCGGGGCGAGGTCAGCGAAGCCCCGCCCAAGGTGGAAGAGGGTACGACCCTTGCCGGCGGCCACATCAGCGGTACTCAGGTCGAGGCGACCCCGAGCGTGACCGGAGCGGAAGCAGGGAGTTGCTCGAACATCACCGGAACCGAGTATCTCGGTCTGGAACACTACGAGCGTTACTGCAACGTGCGCCCAAGAGCCAACCCGGCCAAGGTGGGGCACTCTCACACAGGCCGCGGCCAGGAGGTCAGTGGGACGGAAGTCGGTCGCTCGCCGCGCGTAACTGGCGACGAGTCGGGGTCCTGCGAGGCGATCACCGGAACGGAGTATCTGAGCAGCGAGCAGTACGAGGGCTTCTGCGGAACCCGTGCGCCGGCGACCAAGCCACGGACCAGCGTGATGATTACGCGCCAGGGCGAGGGTGTCTCCGGCACTAGCGTCGGCCGCAGCCCGCGGGTAACCGGTGACGAATCCGGCTCCTGCCGTGACATCACGGGCACCGAGTACCTGAACACGCAGGCGAGCGAGGTTCCGTGCAACACGGGAAAGTCGAACGGAGCGCCGATGAAGGTCGGCGTCATGCATACGCTTCGCGGTCGTGAACTGACCGGGACCGAAGTCGGGCGCTCCTCGCGAGTCACCGGTGACGAATACGGCAGCTGCAAGCCGGTCACCGGCACCGAATACATCGGTACGGAACAGTTCAAGGGCATGTGCGGTACTCGCCCCGAGCCGACGCCGGCCAAGGTGCAGGAGCTGCACACCATGGAAGACCAGAGCGTGACGGGTACGGCCGTGGGCCGGAGCCCCAAGGTGACCGGCGACGAATCGGGTTCCTGCCGACCTCTGACCGGTACCCCGTACTACAACCAGGCAGATTTTGGCGAGCTGTGTGATCGTCCGGCCGCCGGTGGTGTGCCCAAGGTGGGCGTCATGCACACACTGCGGGGCCGGGAAGTGTCCGGCACCCAGGTGGATAGCTCGCTGCGCGTGACCGGTGACGAGTACGGTGGCTGCAAGCCGATTACCGGTACCGAGTATGTCGGCTCCGAGCATTACGACGCCTTTTGTGGAAGCCGTCCGCAGCCGGGTGCGGAGAAGGTCTCCGTGAGCCGCACCTGGAATCAGCAGAACGTCTCCGGTACGTCCGTCGGCAGGTCTTCACGGGTGACGGGGGATGAGTACGGGGCGTGCAAGCCGATTTCCGGAACGCCGTACATCGGCGCCGATCAGTACGAAACCTACTGTGACCCGCGTGACGCACAGAGCGCCCAGACCCGAGTGGCCGAACGCCACGCGACGCCCGGGCATCCGGTATCGGGCAGCCAGCCTGGCTACGACGAGCGTGTGACCGGTACCGAACGCGGCGCTTGCCAGAATGTGTCGGGCGCGCCGTACGTGGGAGCCAATGAGTTTGCCGCGACCTGTCCGTCGGCCGCGAGCAGCCTGCATCCGCGGCTGCGTCCGGAGGGTCAGGCGACTGTGGCCGCGCCGGTCGCCGAAGTGCCGGCCTACGACATGCCCCACGCCGGTTTCAGTGTGCAAAGCCCGGCCCGCGAGGCCTGGGCGCGCCGCGAACGTCGTGTGACGGGTACTGCGTACGGCGCCTCCGGTGGCATCACCGGCCCGATCAACAAGGCGACGGGTCTGGTGTCCGGTACGGAAGAGTTCCGTTATCAGCCGGATCGTCACCAGCCGGTACCGGCTCAGGCCGAAGACACGGCCAAGGTGGGCGCCGAGCGCGTGACCGTTAACGGCAGCAGCAACGGCGTGACGATTACGGGCGATGACTGGGGTCGTGGTAGCAGTGTCACCGGCACCGAAGGGTTTGCCACGCGGCGCAATGCGACGCAGAAGGGCAACCCGCGGGGTGAAGGTCGCAGTGCGTATGCCAATCGTGAGCTTGAGCGAAAGGAAGTGCCGATGAGCAAGATTACGGGCTCATCCGGGAATAGTGGCAGTGGTTCTCTCGTGACCCTGTCCGGTGGTGCCCGCGGCTAAGCGGCGAGTAAGGAGGCAATACGACCACGATGGTGCGCCGAGGCCGCCGCAAGACTTCGCCTTTTGGCACGCGCTACGCGACGCCGCGGGGAAGTGCCGCCCGCGCGCCGGCAGCACAGGCGTCCACTGGGGTGGCGTCGCAGCCTCTGGTGAGTGCGGTGCCGCCGAAGGCCGCCGCGGCACTGGAAACGCCGGCCGGGCTCAAGCCCGGGCATCCACTGGCGGATGTGGCGGATAACGAACGGCTGTATGCGTTCGAGAGCGGGTTTCGTGATCGTTTTGCGAACCTGGTGCCGGTACTGAAAGAGGTCCATGCGCTGCAGCATGAGCGGGACTTCGAGGAAAAGGCGCAGCGGATCGTCGAGGACAACCTTGGCTATCGCTTGCCGGAACGTGTCCTTGAGGATGCGTGGATCAATGATCTGGACACGCGTGAACTGTACCTGCACGGGACGTTCGAGCTGTTCGATCAGCTGGTCAACGAATACTGGGCGGGTCGGGATGACCTGGTGGACGAGGCGGAGCGCGCGATTGCGTATTTCCTCGATTGCGATTTCCACGAAGTGGACATCTCGCCCTGTTCCGATGGGCGGCTGTTGAGCCTGCGGCGCTTTATTCTGCGCCTGCCGGATCTGGCCGTTCGGGTGAAGAGCTATGCCGGGGCGCAGTTCGATATCGAGGAAGATGTGCGCCACTGGACGAAACGGGAGCTGTTGCGCTTTCGCGAAGGACGGCCGACCACGGCGGATGTGCCGAGTCGCTACCTGAAGATCGCGGCGTATCACTACAGCAGTGCGGATCCACATCACCAGGGGTGTGCGGCGCACGGCAACAGCGAACGGGATGCGGCGGATGCGGCGTTGCGGCAGCTGCGGGCGTTTCGCCAGGCGATCGAGAACACCTACTGCTGTGGGGCCTCGGTCGACACGCTGCTGATCGGCGTGGATACGGATACGGATGCAGTGAAGATCCATATTCCGGATGCCGAAACGCGCATGAGTCTGTACCGCTTCGTGGACAGCGCGAAGCTGTACCGGGAGACGCAGGACCAGGATGCCCATAACGCGGAGCTGCGCGTGTATCAGGCGATCCAGGACGCGATCCACCAGCAGGGCTGGGGACACGGGAACGGGGCACCGCACGAAGGGATGCTTCGGCTGATCTCGCGGCTGCTGCTGAACAATATCTCACAGCTCGATTACGTGGCGCGCTACCACAACGGGCACTACGCCGATGTGGGCCACCGGGAGCGGGTGATCATCGTCGGCCAGGAAGTCGAGGAGATGCAGGTACGCAACTTTGCCTACTTCGCGCATCTGGAGACGATGGAAGAAGGCGCCCACGGCATGGATGTGGGGGTAAACAAGATTTTTCGGCAGTTGAATGTCGAGCGGGGCCTGCCGGTACCAGTGGTGATCCATTACCGCTACGACCGCAAGGTGCCGGGGTCGCGCGAGCGGGTCGAGGCCCGCTGCCGGCGGATTCGCGACCAGATTATGGCGCGCTACCGCGAACTGGCCGAAAAGGGCCTGATCGGGTGCCACATGGTGATTCGCGACAAGCGCAGCGGCAGCCAATTGGAACCGCTCGCCGGTTGAGCTAACGGGACACGGAATGAAAATCTGCAAGGTAGAGAAGACGCTCGTTTCGACCAACCGGATCCGGGATCTGGGCCACCGTCCCTTGCTGGTGGTGCAGGAAAAGGCCGGCGGGCCGCGCACGGTCGCGGTGGATGCGGTCGGCTGCATCCCGGGAGACTGGGTGATCGTGGTCGGATCGTCCGCGGCGCGCGAGGCGGCCGGCAGCAAGGAATACCCCAGTGACGCGACGATCGTCGGGATCATCGATTACTGGGAGGAGCAGTAGCTCCATGGAAATTATGCAGGTGCAGGACGAACTGGTGGTGACCCGTCGCGTGGACGGACTCAAGACCACGTCGCTGCGCGTGCTGGTGGATCAAAAGGGCGCGCTGAGCGTGGCCGTGGATCCGGTGGGAGCACACCCGGGCAACTGGGTGTTCACGATCTCCGGATCGGCGGCGCGTTACGCGCTCGATGACCCCAGGGTGACAACCGATCTTACGATCGGCGGCATCATCGATCACTGGGACGATGGTGGAAAGAAGGCGGAAGGGTCGAAGGACAAGGCTGGACAAGACCAGACCGATGCACAGCGCTCTGCTAGTGCCCGCAAGGCGGCTTGAGCGTCATTTTAATTGGAAAAACTGTAACTCCAGGAGAAAGAGAAATGGCAACTGAACGTTTTGGTGTGGCGCTGGGCATGATCGAGACCCGTGGTCTGGTCCCCGCGATTGAAGCCGCCGATGCGATGACCAAGGCCTCGGAAGTGCGTCTGATCGGTCGTCAGTTCGTGGGTGGTGGTTACGTGACCGTGCTGGTCCGTGGCGAGACGGGTGCCGTGAACGCCGCCGTGCGTGCCGGTGCGGATTCCTGCGAGCGTGTGGGTGACGGTCTGGTGGCCGCGCACATCATTGCCCGCGTGCATTCCGAAGTGGAAAGCATCCTGCCCGAGCAGGTTGAAAAGTAATTCATCAGTAACGCTTGATAGGAGTTGAGTAATGGCTAGCGAAAACTTTGGTGTGGCCCTCGGCATGATCGAGACCCGTGGTCTGGTGCCGGCGATTGAAGCCGCCGATGCGATGACCAAGGCCTCGGAAGTGCGCCTGATCGGTCGTCAGTTCGTCGGTGGCGGTTACGTGACCGTTCTGGTGCGCGGCGAGACCGGCGCTGTGAACGCTGCGGTGCGTGCCGGTGCGGATTCCTGCGAGCGTGTGGGTGACGGTCTGGTGGCCGCGCACATCATTGCCCGTGTGCATTCCGAGGTGGAAAACATCCTGCCGGAAAAGCCGTAAGTCCTTACGGCGGATGAACGCTGCCGCGGCCGACTGGCCCGGCAGCCCGTTTGTAGAAGAGGTTAGCAATGGCGAGCGAAATTTCTGGTGTGGCCCTGGGCATGATCGAGACCCGTGGTCTGGTGCCGGCAATTGAAGCGGCGGATGCGATGACCAAGGCCTCGGAAGTGCGCCTGATCGGTCGTCAGTTCGTCGGTGGTGGTTACGTGACCGTGCTGGTTCGTGGCGAGACGGGTGCCGTGAACGCTGCGGTGCGTGCCGGTGCGGATTCCTGCGAGCGTGTGGGTGACGGTCTGGTGGCCGCGCACATCATTGCCCGCGTCCACTCCGAAGTGGAAAGCATCCTGCCGAAGGCCCCGACCGCCGACGGCTCGGCCAGCTGAGGCAACCTCGATGGCGGATCCGCGGATCGTGGGGTACCTGAACCGCGCGGTGGCGCATGAGCTGTCCGCGGTTCAGCAGTATCTGGCCCAGGCGCGATTGACCGCGATGTGGGGCATGAGCGATGTCAGCGAGTGCCTGCGTCGGGACGCCCAGGAGGAACTGGACCATGCGGATCGTTTCATGACCCGCATGTTTCACCATGGAGTGACTCCCAACGGGAGCCAGTTGGCGCCCGTGCGTCTGGGACGCTCGATGAGGGAGTTGCTGGAACGCAACCGCGAACTCGAGATGGAGGCCGTTCGCCTGTATGACGAGGCGGCGGTGTACTGTCGACGCGTGGGTGCCGCGGCGGATGCCGAGTTGTTCGAGAGCATTCTGGAGGATGAGCTTGAGCATGTACGGGAGATCGACGCACAGGATGCGGCCGTTCGTTAAGGACGCGCCCGTCCAACGTTCTGGAGTAGTACATGGCGGATAGCGATCTCGTGGTGCCGGCCGGGTGGGAGCCGGGCAAGGGTTCCTCGGCGACCATCAGCAAGCAGTTCACCTTTGACCGCTACGGCATCACGCGGGAGTTTCTCGATCGCGTGGCCGAGTTGTCGGAGGAGGATGGCTATCATCCCAATATCAGTTTCGGTACGACGTATGTGAACATCACCATTGATGCGCGCGACGGCGACCAGATTGGCGAGGCGGATCAACGCTTTGCCCAAGCGGTGGATCGACTGGCCAGCGAGACAACTGGCTGATCGATCATCACGTCAGAGTCCAAGGAACCGGGCCGCCCGGTTCCCCAGGAGGCTAATTCGTGGGTTCCCGGGTATTCGCGGTAGTCAATCAGAAAGGGGGCACCGGCAAGACCACCCTCTCCATGAACCTCGCCGCCGGTCTGGCGCGCCGCGGCCGGACCCTGGTCGTCGATGCGGATCCGCAGGGATCCGCCGGTCAGTGGGCGCGGATGTCCTCCGACGAGCGGCCCTTTCCAGCCTCCGTGTTCGCAGTGGCGGGCCCGCTGGAACGCGAACTCAAGGCATTGCGCAAGGATTATGATCACATCGTGGTGGACTGTCCGCCAACGCTTGAGGGTGGCGCGGTGACTGCCGCACTTGCGGGATCCGATGTCGTGTTGATCCCCGTTCTCCCTTCCCCCGTCGACCTTTGGGGCAGCGTCCGGATGGGGCGCGGCCTGGAGGAGGCGCAGATGAAAAACCGTTCGCTGCGCCCCTATATCGTGGTCAACCAGCTCGAGGTCCGCAGTGCACTTTCGCGCGCGATGAAGCACGCACTGATGGAGATCGACATCCCCGCCCTGGAGCAGTCGCTGCGGCGGCGGGCCATCTACCGGCGCTCCGCGCTGGAAGGCTGTTCCGTGTATGACCTGGGCAAGCCGGGTGAACCGGCGGCCGAGGAGATCGAAGCCATCATCGAGGAGGTGTCGCAATGAGCAATCTGCAAGACAAACTGGCGGCCGGAGTGCGCAGCGCCCGAGAAGATCAGAACAAGGACAGCAGCGCGGCCGCGGACAGCGCGCCGAAGAAGGACACGAGCACGACCCCCGCGAGTGCTCAAAGCCGTCCGGCGGCGAGCACCAAGGCGGGTGCGACAAAGAAGGCCGCAGCCCCCAAGCGTTCGACCCGTAAAACGGCGACCCGCAAGGCCTCCACGACCAAGCGCAAGGCTCCGGCCCGAAAGCCCGCGGCACAGTCCGCGCGCAAGGCGACCCCAGCCAAATCCGGTGGATCTGCTCCGAGCAGCCGGGGACGTCGGTCAGCCGAGCTGGATCCGAACAAGGCCAAGGCAACGGCCGACGAGCCGTGGAAGAATCTGCACCCGAATCGTATCTGGCCGGACTAGGGCTGGGTGGTTCGGGGCCGGGGATGGCCGGGGAAGCAGCGATCCCGGCCCCCGGCCTTTTTTGATTGAGGAGTCTGGGCAATGCAAGACGATCTGCGCGATCACCTGATCACGGAAGAGCCGTATTACCAGCCGGTCGCGGACGAGATCGAGCTGTACGAAGCGGCGTACTCGGTGCGCATGCCGATGATGCTGAAGGGACCGACGGGGTGCGGGAAGACCCGCTTCGTCGAGCACATGGCCTGGAAGCTCGGCAAGCCGCTGATCACGGTCGCCTGTAACGAGGACATGACTGCATCCGATCTGGTGGGACGCTACCTGCTGGATGCCGATGGCACGCGCTGGCAGGACGGCCCGCTGACCCTGGCCGCGCGCCATGGTGCGATCTGCTATCTCGACGAGATCGTCGAGGCCCGGCAGGACACCACGGTGGTGATCCATCCGCTGACCGACAACCGCCGTGTGCTGCCGCTGGAGAAGAAGGGCGAGATGGTCCAGGCGCACGCGGACTTCCAGGTCGTCATTTCCTACAACCCGGGTTATCAGAGCCTGATGAAGGATTTGAAACAGTCGACCAAGCAGCGCTTCGGCGCGCTGGATTTCGACTATCCGGGTCACGAGACCGAGGCGAAGATCGTCGCCCACGAGGGAAAGATTAACGAGGAGATGGCCGGCAAACTGGTCAGCGTGGCCGAGCGCGCGCGCAACCTGAAGGGCCATGGTCTGGACGAGGGCATCTCCACCCGCATGCTGGTCTACGCCGCCTCGCTGATCGCCAAGGGGGTGGAGCCGCTGGGTGCGTGCCGCATGGCCCTGGTGCGCCCGATCACCGACGATCCGGACATGCGCGACGCGCTGGATTCGGCCGTCACCACGTTCTTCTAGCGCAGCTCGGGGCGCCAAACCCATGAGCATCCATCTGGAGGACTACCAGGACCTCCTTGACGATCTGGGGAACCACGCCGCGGGGGTGCTGGAAAGTTCCTGGCAGGAGGCCAGCCGCGCCTTCAGCGCCAGCGGGCTCAAGCGCTACTACCTTGAAGGTGCGCGTAGTCTCCAGGCCCTGGGGCGCGGTTCCGAGATGGTCGTGGCCTTTGTGCAGGAGGCCCCGGCACTGGCCCAGGAGCTGGGCGAGGATGCGGTTGCGGAACTGCTCAGCTCCGCGATCAAGATGTACTCCAAGACCTCCGCGGCGGTCATCACCCTGGTGATCGAGACAAGCCCGGTTGCGGCCCAGCGCTTGGGGGACTATTCGCTGTTCGAAGGTTATCTGCGCCTGCTGGACAACCTGCTGGGGCAGGCGCCGCGTGGCGTGCGTCCGATGCTGGAGCACCTGGACGAACTGCTGACCCACCTGACGCTGGGCGGGCTGAGGCGTTGGGCCTCGTGGGGTGCGCAGGCACACCGCACGGACCTGGAGGCCCAGATTGCCTACTTCGGCCTGGAGTCGCCGGAGTCACGCTCGGTGTTCCAGAAGGAGCGCCGCGGCACGCTGTTCGTGGACGTGCAGCGGCGCATCAACCTCTACTTGCGCTCGCTGTGGGCACGTGATTTCTTCATGCGCCCGACCAGTGGCGACTTCGAGTCCCGTGAGGGGTACCGCCCCTACATCGACGGCTTCACGATCTTCCTCCCGGATGCCTATGACGATGTCGAGGGCCTGACCGGGCTGGATCTCTATCGCGCGGCGGCCGCGCATGCGGCGTCGCATGTGGTGCACACCCGCGAGATGCAGCCGGAGGAAGCCCCGCGGGGCGTGGTCGGCATCCTGACCGAACTGTTCGAGGACGCGCGCGTCGAGTCCCTGGCCATCGCCGCCTTCCCGGGCCTGCGCCAGATCTGGGTGCCACTGCATACCGCCACGGCGGAGGATGGCGAGACACCGCAGGCACTGCTGGCGCGCACCGCGCGTGCCCTGCTCGATCCCGATTGCCACGACCCGCATGCGTTCGTGCAGAAGGCCGTGAGTGCGTTTGCGAAGCGCATGGACGATCTCGAGGCCGCAGGGTTCGCCCGCGAGCTGGCCGAAGCGCTGGCGCCCGAGTTCCCCGAGCAGGGCTACATGAATCCGGCCAAGGTCGCGCCGGATGTCCTCTATCGGGACGACAACCGCTATCTCTGGAACTTCGGCCGCGAGGAGGAAGAGGCGGAGGTCCTGGCTGCGCATGGCTCCGGGCAGGAGCGTTTCTACGTCACCCCGATGCAGATGATCAATACGCTGGACGTGCCGAATGCCGGCGACGATGCCCAGCAGATCCTGGTGCTGGCGACCGAGTGGTTCCGCGACGGCGAAAACGAAAGCATCAACCAGCAGGAGGGCAAGGAGCCGATTTCCCTGCCGTTCCACTATCACGAGTGGGACTACCAGATGCAGTTGGAACGGCCGCACTGGGTCACGCTGCTGGAGCGGCGCCCGAAAAAGGGCGAGATCGAGGAAATCGAGGCCATCTACGACAAGCACAAGCCGCTGGTCTCGCGCCTCAAATTCCTGATCGAGGCGATGCAGCCCCAGGGCGTGCAGCGCATGCGCAAGCAGCCGGAGGGCGACGAGCTGGACGTGAACGCGCTGGTCGAGGCACAGATCGATGTCCGCATGCGGCGCCAGCCCGACGAGCGCATCTATGTGCGCAATCTGCGCCATGTGCGCGACCTGTCCGTGCTGGTGTTGCTGGATCTGTCGGAATCGACCAACGAGACGATCGGCGACGGCGAGACGACCGTGGTGCAACTGGCACGCGAGGCGGCCACGCTGCTGTCCGGTGCGATCTCGCGCATTGGCGACCCGTTCGCCATCCATGGCTTCGCCTCCGACGGGCGCCACGATGTCGAGTACTACCGCTTCAAGGATTTCGACGCCCCGTTCGACGATACCGCGAAGGCCCGCCTCGCCGGGATGCAGGGCCAGCTCTCCACCCGCATGGGGGCGGCCATTCGCCACGCCGGCCAGCAGCTGCACAACCAGGGCACGGCGAAGAAGCTGTTGCTGATCATCACCGACGGCGAGCCGGCGGATACCGATGTTCGCGACCCGCAGTACCTGCGTCAGGATGCGAAGCGGGCGGTGGAGGAGGTTGGGCGCAAGGGGGTGTACACCTTCTGTATGAGCCTCGATCCGAACGCCGACGAGTACGTGGAGCGGATCTTCGGGGCCCAGCACTTCATGGTGCTGGACCAGATCGACCGGCTGCCGGAGAAGCTGCCGATGCTGTACGCGGGCCTCACGCGGTAAACGATACCTCACGTATGTCCCAGTCCCCTACGCCAAAGGAGTCCGGTCTCCCGCAGGTGATGCTCAAGTCGGAGCTGCCGGCGCACCTGATCCGGCACGCCACGCTGCGTCAGCTGCAGGTGTTCGAGGCGATCGTGCGCTTGGGGAGCTTTACCCGCGCGGCGGAAGAACTGCATCTGACCCAGCCAACGGTCTCGATCCAGATCAAGAAGCTCTCCACGGCGCTGGGGCTCCCCCTGTTTGAATATGTGGGGCGCAAGGCCTTCCCGACCGAGGTCGGTCTGCTGCTGTACGACACCTGCCGCGAGATGCTCGGCGCATTGACCAATCTCGAGATGAAACTGGCCGAAATGCACGGCCTCAAGCGCGGGCGTCTGCGTCTGGCGGTGATTACCACGGCGCAGTACTTCGCGCCGAGCATCCTCGGACAGTTCGCCCGGCGGTATCCCGATATCGAGCTGTCGCTGGAGGTCAGCAACTTTGACCGGGTGCTGGAGCGGCTGTCGAACAACGACGACGACCTCTACATCATCGGGCATGTCCCCGAGCGGCTGACCGATGTCGCCGTGCACCCGTTCGCGCCCAATCCGCTGGTGGTGATGGCCAGCCGCGACCACCCGCTGGTCGGTCGGCGCAATATCCCGCTGAAGGAGCTGGAGCAGGAGACGTTCCTGATGCGCGAGCCCGGCTCGGGTATCCGCGAGGCGACGCTCAAGCTGTTCCAGGAGCACGGGATCAGCCCGCCCGTGCGCATGGAACTGGGCAGTAACGAGGCGATCAAGCAGGCAGTGATCGGTGGCCTGGGGATTGCCGTGCTGTCGCTGCACACCCTGAGCGCCGAAGGGGCCGAAGGCCCGGTGGCGCTGCTGGATGTGGAACATTTCCCCATCCATCGCCAGTGGCACATCGTCTACCCGAAGAAGAAGGTCCTGTCCGTTGTCGCCCAGACCTTTCTCGACTTCGCCATCCAGGACGAGGCCCGGGTGCGCGGGCAGGTCGAGGACCTGCTGGCCGCGTTCAAGGCCCAGGCCGGCTGACTGGCGGCCATGACAGGCCCGGGAGGGTCCCTTGGGAAACGCTGATTGATCGGCGTTTCCCTGCGGCACGGGGATGTGCCGCCGGAATCGACCACCGTAGGCGGTTGATTCCGAAGCAAGCTGCAGACCGCGTTTGCAGCGCCGCGTGCGCTGAGAAAGCCAAGATGGCTTTATTCAGCGCTTTCTTTAAAATTCACGCTTTACCCGGCCGTCAGCGGCCCGAGTGGGAGAACACGCAGTGAGCACCGTGACCCGTCCGCGTATCAGCGGCACCCAGTTCATCAATGCCGACGAGGCGCCGCGTTCGCGCCTGAGCCTGAGCGCCTCGCACCGCGACCAGCATCACCCGGTGACCGGGACGGGCAGCGACATGCTCGCCGCCGCGATCGATACCCCGCCGAATGAGAGCTGTGTGGTCTGCGCACCCGCCACGCGCCGTCTGGCCGAGGAACTGTTCGACGCCTGGAACGACGCCCTGCAGACGGGCGATGCCCGTCGCGTGACGGAGCTCTACGCCGATGACGCGGTGCTGCTTCCGACCGTGTCCAACGTCCCGCGTACCAACCACGCCGAGATCCAGGATTACTTCGAGCATTTCCTCGAGAAGAAGCCCTTCGGCACGATCAATACGCGCAATGTGAAGCTCGGGTGCAACAAGCTGACCGACGCCGGCACCTATACCTTCCGCGTGACCGACGGCAACGAGACGCAGGAAGTTCCTGCGCGCTATACCTTTGTATACGAGAACCGCGACGGGGAGTGGAAGATCGTGCATCACCACTCTTCGATGATGCCCACCGCTTAAGCCGGCAGATCCCGATGTTGCACAGGGGGGGATCGACGGCAGGCTCGAAGGGCCGCTTTCACGCTGATTCGCGTTCCCGGTTGCCGATGACAAGGCGGCTTATGGCTGCGGCCCTGGTTGCGGCCGTTCTCGTGATGCCGGGCGCCGCGTTGGCGGCGGAGTGGCAATTCCTGCTGGGTGGCTGGACCGCGCACGAGAGGGGCTCGGAACCGGCCGTGCAGGGGCTGCCTGTGGGCACTTCTCGCTGGGTGGATGGTACAGGGGGCTGTCCTGCCGGGCGTTGCGGCTGGAACGAACGCCACGATGCGCTGATCGCGATTTATCGACCGAATGATTCGCGCTGGGGCGTTGCGGGGGGAATGATGCGTGATTCGTTTGCCTATCGCGGACCGGTCGCCGGTATCACCTACACTGTTGGGACCTATCAGCGAGATGACCTCCGGGTTCGCCTGGACGGGGTCGTGGGTGCCCATTACCGACAGACGACCTGGCGTGCCGAGGACGTGCATCTCGAAGGCAATACCGCGCGGGTGAATGCATGGTCGCGTGAGACCCAGTGGACACCCCTGGCGATGCCCGCGCTCACGGTGGATTATCGCGGCGTCGGCTTCACGGGCTTCGCCATTCCTCCCTTGCGTACCTCCGGCTGGGATATACCGGGTGTGGTTGGGGTCTTCCTGTCCGTCAGCCTGGGGGGTGACTGAGGGGCCGTTTGCGCCGTTCAGTAATGACGAGCGTTTGTCCCTCGTGGGACGAGCCGCGATACTGGGCGTTCGCCACCATCGGGAGAAAGGGAATGTCCAAGCGCTCACTCGTGGCCCTGGCCGCCGCCGGCGTGGTGCTGGCCGGCGCCGGCAGCGCGCAGGCCTCCAACAGCGCCGAACTGGAACTGGACGGCGAAACCTACACCCTGGATGTTCAGATCTGTGACTTCTCCGGCGAGGCCGACGAAGGCGACCTGCAAACACTCGTTGGCGATGCCGAGACCGATGATGGCCCGATACGCGTGTTTGTCTCGCGCAATGAGGTCAGCGGCATGCTGATGCATACGGTCAGTGTGCAGGTCGGGGACGTGATGTCGCCGGAGGGCGAGGTGCTGGAAGCCAATCGCAGCCGCTCGGGCGATCAATGGTTTTCCGCTGCCGACGGTCCCTCCGAACCCCTGATCCGGATCGACGGTGCGGAACTCACCGCCGAGGGCCTGTTTGCCGATACCGGCATGACGCGAGACCCGGTCGAGGGCCGCCTGACGGCAACCTGCAACGACCCGGGTGTCTGAGCCCCGTTGCAACGAATCGCAGGCGGCGATAGCCGCCGCCGTATGCGCGGCCACGGGCGCGCGCCGAGCGATCCCCATCGAGCACGTCCAGACCCTCTGGAGTGGCTACGGCGAGATCGTCCGCTATAGCCTCGAAGGGGCGTCCGTCCCCACCGTTATCGCGAAGCACATCGTGTTCCCGGACGATCGCCGCCACCCGAGAGGGTGGTCGGGCGCGCGGGGACACGAGCGCAAGCGGCACTCCTATCAGGTCGAGATGCACTGGTACCGTGACTGGGCGAGGCGCTGCAGGGACGCCTGTCGCGTGCCGCAATGCCACCTCACGCAGGATCTGGGCGATTCCCACCTGATTGTGCTGGAGGACCTGGACGCCGCCGGTTTTCCGCTTCGCCACCATCACCTGTCGCTGGAACAGGCCGGGGTCTGCCTTGCATGGCTCGCGGCCTTTCACGCGACCTTTCTGGGTGCCAGACCCTCTGGGCTCTGGACTACGGGTACCTACTGGCACCTCGCGACCCGCCCGGACGAGTGGGCGGCCATCGCCGATCCCCGACTGCGCGACGCGGCCCCGAAGCTCGATCAGCGACTCAATGCGGCGCGCTTTCAGACGCTGGTGCATGGCGATGCCAAGGTCGCGAACTTCTGTTTCAGCGAGAGTGGCGATCGGGTGGCTGCCGTGGATTTCCAGTATGTCGGGGGTGGCTGCGGGATGAAGGACGTTGCGTATTTCATCGGCAGCTGTCTGGGCGAGGCCGATCAGGAGCGCTTCGAGAAGGACCTGCTGGAAGGGTATTTCGCAGCGCTGCGCTCGGAGGTTGTCACCACGCACGGAGCGGGTGTGGAACTGGACGCACTGGAGGATGAATGGCGCGAACTGTTTCCGCTGGCCCAGGCGGATTTCCAGCGTTTTCTGGCCGGCTGGAGTCCGGACCACTGGAAACGCAATGGCTACGCCGAGCACCAGACGCGCAGGGTCCTCGATTGGCTCTGATGGGGCTGCCGTCCGGGGCCGGAGACGGGAAACGTGTGGGCGGTTTCCATTTGCAGGCCGCGCGCCCACTGGCTAGTCGGGTGGTCGTTGCGGGCAGCGTGGGTGAGTGGCGCAGGAGGGACTTGGCAGGATGGCACATGCGTCCGAGCGCGTCTTCGAGCATTATGAGACCGTTGTCACGTATCTGGGCCGCAAACCATCGTGACGGCGCTTCGACCAGGAGGGGGCGACTCCGGTGAGTGGCTGAGCCTTCGACCTTGTACTCACGGCAGCTTGGCAGCCCGCATGACCGATACGTCCGAACAACACGGGAGTGTTTCTCCACACCTGGTGGTGTTCACTCGGCAGGCAGAGTTGGCCGAACAACTCGCAGTCGATCTGGCAGCTACGGCGTTTCCCGGTCTGGAGGAGTATGACGCCTCCCGGGGCGAATGGGGTCCGGTGACGGCGTTTGTAGTCGACGCCGATTCATTGAACGACGCTGCAGCGATCACCCGAACCCTGCGACAGCGCGATGACACCCGGATGCGCCTTGTCTGGCTGCATGGGGAGGCAGATGCGGAAGCGCGGGCGCTGTCCGACGGTGCGTTCAGTTCCGTTGACAATCCCCGTGAGCGTATTGGCGACTGCGCGGGCCGGCTCGAGGCGGTCAACGGGGGGCGTACACCGCGCAGCCAGGACGAAATACTGCTGGCGCTCCTGTGGAGTCACCCGGGGCTTTATCTCGTGCCGGTGCGGGACTGGCGCGCCCAGCAGCTGTATCGCTACCCGTTGCTGGAGGCGCTGATCGAAGAAGACACCCCGGAATTCTGGCTGCGCGGCCTGCGCCAGCGGCGCCTGGTGGAAGGGCTGGAACTGCTGGATCGCGTGCGTCTTTGCCCGGGCTGCAGACAAGGGCATCTGAGCTTTGTGGATGTGTGTCCGGAGTGTGATTCGCTGGATATCCGCACGGAGCCGGGGTTGCACTGCTTTTCCTGTGGGCATGTGGGGCCCCAGCGTGTGTTTCAGGATGGCGGCATGCTGCGCTGTCCCAACTGCACGGCGGTGCTGCGCCACATTGGCGAGGACTATGATCGACCGCTGGAGAACCACGTTTGTGGAAGCTGCCAGCACATGTTCATGGAAGGCCGTGTCCGGGCGCGATGTCTGGGCTGCGGTCAGGCACACGATCCTGACGATCTCGAGCCGCTGAGCGTTTACCGCTATCGCTTGTCCGAGGCGGGTCGGTTGTTGGCGCGTACCGGCGAACTGGGGGATCTGTACGGCGCCTTCGACGAGATCAACTACGTCAACCCCGAGCATTTCGAATACTTTCTCGACTGGTCCCTGAAACTTCGGCGCCGCCACGGAGAGATACGGTTCGGGCTGATCCTGCTGCACATGGGCGGAATGCCCAAGGTGATTGATGCGCTGGGATACGGGCGTGGCGTGGCCCTGGTGGATTCATTTGCCGAGCGAACCAAGGCACTGGTGCGTTCCACGGACCTGATGACGCGCACGGGCGAAGATCGGATCTGGCTGTTTCTCCCACAGACCACCGCGAGTGGCGTGGATGTGCTGGCGGGGCGGCTGTCGGAGTTGCTGGAGGACATCGTGAGCGAGGCGGGCATAAAGCGCCTTGGCAGTGTTTACCACGAGTCCTCCATGGGAATGGCCGAAGCCGAAGACGCGGCAGCCGTGATGGCTCGCCTGGTGTCGCGTTCGCAATGACCGACGCGGTGCTCGATTTCCTGGCCCATGTGGTTGCCGCATTGACCGGGCTGTTCGCGGATTCGGACGCGCTGGTTCTCGCCTACATGTTCATCCCGTTCGTGCTGTTTCTGGAGCTGCCGCTGAATCTGCTGATCTGGCTTGGGGTGCTGCGCCATTACACGCGCCAGATTTATGCCGTGCCGACCTGGTATCCGTATACACCGCGCATTACCTGCATCGTGACCTGCTATGCCGAGGGGTATTCGGTCCAGGGAACCGTTCGCTCGCTGCTGGAGCAGGTCTACCCGGGACAGATCGAAATCATCGCCGTGGTGGACGGGGCCGACCAGAATCGTGAAACCCTGCAGGCGTTGCGTGCCATGGAGGCTCATGTCGATGAGTATGCGAGCCGCCGGTTGGTCATTGTGCCCAAGGTGCCACGGGGTGGTCGGGTCTCGTCGCTGAATGCCGGACTGAACCTGGCCCGTGGAGAGATTGTGATGGCGGTGGACGCCGACACATCCTTCGACAACACGATGGCCCAGCAGGCGGCTGGGCACTTTCGCGATCCCAACGTGATCGCGATGGCGGGGTCCTTGCGCGTGCGCAACTGGCGGCAAAACATGCTGACACGGTTTCAGGCGCTGGAGTACATGATCACCATTCACCTGGCAAAGGTGGGCCTGGGCGAGTTTCGCAGTATCAATAATATCTCGGGGGCGTTCGGGGTTTTTCGCACCGAGATGGTGCGCCAGATCGGGGGCTGGACCACGGGCTCGGCCGAAGACCTCGACCTGACACTGCGCCTGAAGCAGTATTTTGGCCGTCACCCGGGGTTCTACATTCCCTTCGAGCCGCGCGCGATCGGGCACACCGATGTCCCGGGCACGGTTGGGGGGTTGCTGAAGCAACGTCTACGCTGGGACGGTGATTTGTTCTACATGTACGTGCGCAAGCATCGTCATGCGTTCTCGCCCCGCCAGATGGGCTGGTGGAATCTGATCATTGGCATATGGTTCGGGATGCTGTTCCAGATGGTGATGCCGATCCTGATCGTGCTCTATACGCTATGGCTGGTCGTGGTCGCGGAGCCGAGTGTAGTGGCAGCCGCGTTCGTTGTGATCATGGGCCTTTACGCCGTATTGACCGCGTTGCTGTACATCACCGCCCTCGTGTTCATCTCGGAGCGCCGCATCACGGATCTGCGGCTGGCGTGGTTGATTCCGGTATTTCCCTTCTATGCACTGGCGGTCCGGGTCTGGTCACTGGTGGCCATCGTCAACGAATGGTGGCGCCACTCGAACCAGGAATCGTCAATGGCCCCGTGGTGGGTGCTGCGGAAGAGCAAGCGTTGATGGTGATCCGAAGCTCGGCAATTCGGGGCCTGTTGCTGGCGGGGCTGCTGCCGGTGGCAGCCGCCGCGGACAGCCTCCCGCAGTTGCTGGATGCTGCGGAGCAGGCGCCTTCGCTCCTGGCGGACCAGGCGGCGTTCGAGCGGGCCGAGGCGCTGCGTGAGCGCCGGCATCAGGAAGGTGGCTGGGAACTGTTCGGGAACGTCGGGGCGGGTACCTACCGTGAACCCGTCGTGGAGGGCATCAATCGGCGCTATCGGGGCGGGAGCGGGTCGATCGGCGTACGCCGTCCTCTTCTGGGAACGGACGAACAGCAGCGTCGAGCACAATGGCAGGCACAGGGCGAGGCCGGTGCCGCCTGGTACCGCTACGAAGAAGCGCTGCAGTCCCTTCGTCGCGATATCGCGGAAGCCTATGCACAGGTATGGCATGCGCGACAGCAACAGCGCCTGAGCCAGTCGATGCTCGCGGTTGCCCCGGAGCTGGATCGGGCCCTGGGTGAACGTCGTGACGAGCGCTTGATGCGCGAGGACGAAGTCGCAGCTTTGAAACGCATGCTGGACGGTGCGCGCCTCGATGCGGACGAGGCAGCGATGGAGGAACGCGAGGCCCGTGTCGAACTGGAGGCCCTGCTGGGCCGGACGGTGCGCCTGGACGCGACCCCGGCATGGTTCGACCCGAGCAGGGCCTCCTGCCCGGCGCCCGACCTCGAGGCCGCGCCCGAGGTGCTGGCACTGGAAGAGGAATTGCGGGCGGCGGAGAAGCGTGAATCCCTGACACGCTTCCATGCCCTGCAATCGGATGTGCAGCTGCGCTACAACTCGACCTACGAGGATGATGTCAGTCGTCTGGGCAGCGGGCTGGAAATCGTATGGTCCGTCGCGGTCCCGCTGCGCGCGCTCAGGGGCGAAAATGCCCTTCGAAGGGAGGTCCGGGCAGAGCAGAGCCAACTGCGCTACGAGCGGGCAGCGGCCACCGATGCGGTTGCCCAGCGTCGCGAACTGGCACGGGAGCGTCTGGGCATCCACAAGCGGCGCCTCGACGCGAGCGGGCGCGATATGGAGAACGCGGCGCAGGCCCTTAAGGTCGTGCAGGAACGCGCGCAAAGCGGCACCGCAGGTTCATGGGACGAGGTCCTGTCCGCGCGTGAGGCCTTTTATCGGGCGGCTCACGGCTGGCTGGACGCGGCGCTGGGCGTGTGGCGCGCCCAGATCGGTTGCGACCGGCTGGCCAGCGATCGTCCGCAGCCGGTCAGCCGGATGAAGGACGCAAGGGGTGTACTGGAGGAAGGTTTGGTGCGCGAGTCGATGCTGCCGGGGCCCGTGCGGATTTACCTGTGGGACAGCGAGCCGGTCATTCAGGGAAGCGACCCCGACTTCTGGCCGATACTGGATCGGGCCGGGGTGGACCATGTGTGGCTTTCTCTCGACGCGGACCAGATTGCGCGTTACGCGGAACGTCCCGATGCCCTCGAGGCCCTGATGGGCCGGGCGCGTGACCGGGATGTCGAGGTGGGCCTGCTGCTCGGTGAACCGACCTGGGTTTTCCCCAAAACGCGACAGGATTTGCTCGACATCATCCGCAAACTCGAGCGGATCGGGTTTGCCGACCTGCATCTGGACATCGAGATCGATCAGCTCGACACCGAGGCTTATGGTCGAGAACGTCTGCTCGATTACTGGCTGGAGACAGTGGAGGCGGTCGCGGAGATCACCCCGTGGCCCGTTGGGCTCAGCGCACATCCGCGCGACTTCGGGCAACCGGATCGCTGTCTTGTCTGCGAATTCGAGGAAATGGGCGTGGACGAGGTGGCGTTGATGACGTACGTCACGCAAATCGACGGTATTACGCAACGACTCGAGCCGGTGCTGGATCGGGACTCCGCAGTGACGATTACGCTGGCCCAGAGTGTTGAATCGGCCCTGCCGGCCAGAAACAGCTGGTTCCATCATGGCTGGGAGCCGATGACCCGGGGCCTTCGTGCCGCCATGGACGTCCTCGATGAGCCGCGCCTGCCGGTGGCCATCCAGAGCTATTCCGATCTGAAGGACATGTGGGCCGATGAAGATACGCTTTGATTCCAGCAGCCGCAGGCAGGCGAATCAGGACAGCGGACTCAAAGTGCGCTACGGGTCGGCTCGCCGTGTCGCATTCCGTTTGCGCTGGTACCTGATCCTGCTGTTGGTTGCCAGTCCTGTGCTGTACTTCCTGTACACGCTCGTGGACGACGCCCTGTCGACCGAAGTGCCGGCGCTGGTCTGGTACCCGCAGCATCAGCTCCTGGCGCAGGTGCCCGGGTTTGTCGAGTCCATTGAAGTGGAGCCCTGGGACCGTATAGCACAGGGCGATGAAGTGGTACGCCAGCACAGCCCGGAGCTGGAACGCCGCGAGCGCCAGATCGAGGATGACCTGGAGCGCCTGCGCACGCGAGCGGAGCGGACCGGTCAGGAACAGCAATCGGACCTCGAACGCCGTATCGAACTGCTGCGCGACAGCCTGAGCGAATTTCGCGCGCAGGAGCAGCGCCTGGAGGCGTTGTTCGAACGCGGCTCCGCCAACCGGGGAGAGGTGTTGCCGGTGCGCACGGAGCGGGCCCGGGTCGAGGAACGTATCGCCGAGCTTGAGGGCGATCTTGCACGTGTGCCGCGGGGAGACGCGGTGGAATCGTGGCCCGAAAGCCTGCAGCTGCGTCATGACGACTTGTTGAGCGATCAGGCGGAGGTTCGTCAGGAGCGTCGTCAACTGGTCAAGAAGGCTGATCTGGACGGGGTGGTGACGGAACTGCTGGCAGAGCCTGGCCAGTTCGTCGCGATGGGCACGCCACTGTTGCGTTACAGCGGGACGCGTCTGCGCGTAGTGGCCTATGTCGAGCCCCGCCACCTGGAGCGCCGGATCGAACGTGGGCGAGAGGTCACGCTGATCCTGCCGGACGGAGAGCGCCAGAAAGCCACGGTGACCGCAACCGTCGGGGCTGCCGACCGATTGCCGGCTGCCTTGCGTACCGGTCTCGGCAGCGCCGACAGCACGGTTCCGGTGATCGTCGAGCCGGCCACGGACTTGCCGGAGATCTGGCGAGTGGACCGCCTGCCGCTGCGTGTGAAATTCTAGAAAGCGCTGAATAATCAGCGCTTCCCTTTCCCTGGCCGTCGTCCGGCCAGTCCCTGCGCCCGAGCCGCGACTTGATCCCGATCAGGAGGCGAGGCGCTTGTACTTCACCCGGTGGGGCTGGTCGGCCTCGGCGCCCAGGCGCTTGCGGCGGTCCTCCTCGTATTCCTGGTAGTTGCCGTCGAAGAACACCACGTTGCCATCCTCCTCGAACGCGAGGATGTGGGTGGCGATGCGGTCGAGGAACCAGCGGTCATGCGAGATCACGATCGCGGAGCCGGGGAAGTCCAGCAGGGCTTCTTCCAGCGCGCGCAGGGTCTCCACGTCCAGATCGTTGGTCGGTTCGTCGAGCAGCAGGAAGTTGCCGCCGCTCTGCAGCAGCTTGGCCAGGTGCACGCGGTTGCGTTCCCCCCCGGACAGCTCCTTCATGCGTTTCTGCTGATCGGTGCCCTTGAAGTTGAAGCGGCCGACATAGGCGCGTGAGGGCATCTGAAAGTTTCCGACCTGGATGATGTCCTGTCCGTTGGAGATCTCCTCCCAGACGGTCTTCTCGTCCTGCAGCGCGTCGCGGCTCTGGTCCACGTAGGCCAGCTGCACGGTCTCGCCCAGCTCGATCGCGCCGTCGTCCGGTTGGTCCTGCCCGGCGATCATGCGGAACAGGGTGGTCTTGCCGACGCCGTTCGGGCCGATCACACCGATCAGTGCACCGCGCGGCACGGAGAACGACAGGCCCTGGTAGAGCACGCGGTCGCCAAAGTGCTTGGACAGGTTCTCCACCTCGAGCACCTTGTCGCCCAGGCGCGGGCCCGGCGGGATGTAGATCTCCTTGGTTTCGGAGCGCTTCTGGTAGTCGCTGGAGGCGATTTCCTCGAAGCGTTTCAGGCGCGCCTTGCTCTTGGCGCCGCGGCCCTTCGGGTTGGAGCGCACCCACTCGAGCTCGGATTCCATCGCTTTCACGCGGGCGGCCTCGGCCTTTTCTTCCTGCTTCAGGCGCTTTTCCTTCTGTTCCAGCCACTGCGAGTAGTTGCCTTGGAACGGGATGCCCTGGCCGCGGTCCAGCTCGAGGATCCAGCCGGCCACGTTGTCGAGGAAGTAACGGTCATGGGTGACCGCGACCACGGTGCCCTGGAACTCCTGCAGGAAGCGCTCCAGCCAGGCCACGGACTCGGCGTCCAGGTGGTTGGTCGGCTCGTCGAGGATCAGCATGTCGGGGCTGGATAGCAACAGGCGGCACAGCGCCACACGGCGGCGTTCACCCCCGGACAGGGTCTTCACGTCCGCATCCCACGGCGGCAGGCGCAGGGCGTCCGCGGCGACCTCCAGCTTGCGCTCGAGGTTGTGCCCATCGGCCGCCTCGATCTTCGCCTCCAGCTCGCCTTGCTTGGCGGCCAGGGCATCGAAGTCGGCATCGGCCTCGGCATAGGCGGCATACACCTGATCCAGCTCGGCCAGCGCCTCCTTGATCGGGGCCACGGCCTCCTCGACATTGCCGCGCACGTCCTTGCTCTCGTCGAGCTGGGGCTCCTGTGGCAGGTAGCCGATATTGATGCCCGGCTGCGGCCGCGCCTCGCCGACGATCTCGGTGTCCACGCCGGCCATGATGCGCAGCAGGGTGGATTTCCCCGCACCGTTGTAGCCCAGCACGCCGATCTTGGCGCCCGGGAAGAAGTTCAGGTTGATGTCCTTTAGGATGTACTTCTTCGGCGGGACGATCTTGCCCACGCCGTTCATCGTGAAGATGTACTGCGCCATGATGCTCCTGCGACCAATGCGGTTTGAATGATGGGCAGGCCACTGACGACCCGCGCTGGGCCCGCACTTTACCATCCCAGCCGGTGGGAAGCGCATGAGGACCGCGTTCGACCTGGGCGATGGTCGGCGTTTCAGCCGGTGGCTGTGCCAGAGGATGCCTTTGTGGGGGGCGACCTTGCCGCCTGTTCGGCAATGACTGACAGCTTCATCCAGCGCCCGATGCTGCGTTCCAGCTCCAGTCTTCCGAGAACCCGAATATCCCTGCGTTCGATGACCGGCGCGAGGGGTTGCTGGCCAATCCATACCGGGCCCATCACCCGCACGGTAGTGGCGATGTACAGGTCGACCTCGAATCCGGGGTCGGACTGGCAGAGGTCGACATCATCGTCTTCGATGACTAGCCACCAGCGTCGAAGTTCGGGCGGTGCGTCGCTGTAGTCGAACTGGACGACGGTTCGCCCAGGGGGAAGGACCGCGGTATCGATGCGCCGGCGCATGTCCCACATGAGAACGCCCGCGTCCCAGTCCGGGCCGTCGGCAGCGCTTTCCACCCAGCGCCGCCCCCACAGGCCCATCGAGATGATCACAGGGCCCAGGGCCTCGCCGGCCTCCGTCAGACGATAGTCCGTACGTTCTCGGACTACGACGCCGTTGGCAATCAGGTCCCGCAGACGGCGGGCCAGCAGTGCACGCGACATCAGCGGCACGCCGCGATGGATCTCGTTGAAACCCGAGGACCCGCTGATCAGCTCACGCAGAATCAGGGGGGTCCAGCGCGTTGTCAGGATCTCCGCCGCCTTTGCCACAGGGCAGAACTGACTGTATCCCGTTCGGTCGGTCATGGCGCTTCTCCGCAGCCATTTTCCCGATTATGGCTCCGCCAACGGGTGTTTTCCGGTTCATTTTCTGAACTAGCGGGGCGGGTCTCCCCTTCGCAATGCTGATCTCACGGCGTGCCTTGTCTTGCCGTAACCCATCGCAGCCGAAACCAAGGGGAGCCGACGATGACACTCACATGCGAATCGATCGCCAGTCGAGTCCTTCCACATCAAGCCGCACGGAGTGCGTGCGCGACATACGGCGCCGAGGGTGCCGCTGTCGGGGAGTGCTCGCCCCAAACAAACTCAAAGGAGAATGTCATGAACAATCCCGGATTCCTTGCCAGGACCAGAGCCGCCATATCCCTCACGGCGTTTACGCTGCTGGTGCTCCTGGCCACGCCACTGGCACACGCGGACCCCGATCCGATCACGGCCAAGCCATTGACCGAACGTCACGCCTTTAGCGGCGAAGTCTCGATGCAGATCACGCAGGAGCTCGACGGTTTGCCCAGGAAGACCTTCGACATTGAAGACGCATCGAATGTCAGCGTATTCGAGTTCACCATCCAGCCGGGGGCCGTGTTTCCCTGGCATACCCATCCGGGGACGGTACTCATCATGGTCACGGAAGGTGAATTCGTATTCATGTTCGCGGAGGACTGTGTAAGGCGCGAGCTTGAACCCGGCATGGCCCTGGTCGATCCCGGGAACAGTGTGCACACGGCCTACAACCCCAGCCGGGATGAGCCCACGGTGGTGATTGCCACGCTGCTTGGGGTTCCGGAAGAGGGTCCGCTGACGATGCCCGTCGACGCGGACGACAACTCCGAACTGGACGAGAAGTGCGGTATTGAGCGCACGGACGAAAGCCGGCTCCAGGGACATTGAGGAGGTGATGTTCGGCCACCACGGCCGTGACGGGGGCGGCCGTGGTTGTCGTTGAGCCGTGTGCAGAAGGCACGGCGCTCGCTTTCAGCCCTTGAACTTCACCAGGCGGCTGACCTGGATGTCGGAGATGAAGACGACACCACTGTGCTGGTTGAAGAAGGGCGTGAACCCTTCGAGGATCGGCTCGACCAGTTCTTCGGGGATCGCCGCGATGATCATGATCAGGACTTCGTCCTCGTTGAACATCAGGTGCCCCGAGTGGAAGCCCTGGCTACCCTTGCCGGAGAGATTGCCGATGATGGTGTAGCCCTTGACGCCCGCCCGATCCAGCAGATCGGTGGCAAACGCCTGGTGTTCGCCTTCGAGAATGATCTCGATCTTTTTCAGTGATTTGAGATTCAGGTCGTTCATGCGCGGTTTTCCTCCACGGCAGGTCGGTCGGCCGCATCTTGTGTGGAACGGGGCGGGGGTTCCTCGCGCCAGTCGCCGTCGGCGAATCGGTACAGCCGGTCGGTTTCCGGGTCGAGGATGACGCACAGTACCCAGCCATTCGCAATCAGGCTCCGGACCTTGGGCACGTTTTCAATGGCCCGGCGCGCATGCGCGAGTGGGGCCTCGATCAGGGCCAGCAGCCGGATCGGGTCGTGGTAGGGCAGCCCGTCGTAGAGTACGGTCTGGGCGGGCAGGCCGGTGCGCAGGTCCGAGAGGTTGCCGGTCATCACCCCGACGCGACAGGCGACGTTATGGTAGGCCTTGCTGCCTGAACCGTAGCGTTCGTTGTCGACCGCCGAGAAATAGTGCTCCATGTTGATCCACTGGGCGACGATCAGCGGGCCGGTGAGAATGCTTTCCAGGAGTCGGCCTTTGGGGTCGACGCGATAGTCGTAGGAATGCAGGAACGTGCGTCCCTGCAGGTCGCTCGCCGCGGTCAGGTGTCGCCGGCCGATGATGAAGCCCGCATTGCGTGCCAGGCCCCATTCGGGGCGGACCTGGGCCCAGTCGACCGTGTTGCGTCGTGCCCGCCGAGCGGCCGTTATGGTATCGGGGGCGTCCTCGAGATCCGGTTCCAGGGTCTGCAGCCGCTCGCGTGCCGTTCGGCGCGTGGCGGCGCGCAGGCCGTTGCGCAAGCGCTCGAGATAGACCAGGTGGCTGGCCGGCAGCAGGTCGAGATCATGCAGCCGGATCTCGTCGGATGTGGTGTTGTGCATGGCGGGCAGAAACCAGGCGTCATCGGGGATGTCGATGCCCTGGATCCGCAGTCGCCGGCGAACCTCGGGCTTGTTGCCCATGTGTGCGAGTACTCGCGCGCTGACGATACCGTGGCTGCCGCCGCAGGCACCGCAGTCCAGCGCCGATTCGTAGGGGTTGTTGTCCGACTGGCTGCCGTGCCCCGTGAGGATGATGAAACGCGAGAACTGTTCGGTCAGGCCGATGGAGCGCAGCGCCTGGGCGACAAAGTAGGCCTGCTCTTCGAGGGAAAAGCCGATTCGTCCCAGTCGCTCGAGCTGCATATGGGCATAGGAACGGTTGATCCGATAGTCGCTCCGCAAGGTCTTGATGAAATCCCACTCGGCACTCTCGCTCAGGCCGAATTCGCGGGCGAAGACGGTCGGTCCGCTGCTGTTTCCCATTGCCGTCTCGCGCAACTCGCGGATCATGGAGTCGGTGATCGCTTCGCGTTCGATGTCGAACTGCTGGTGAATCGCCTGAACGATGATGACCCGCTGCTGGGCGCGAACCACCGAATCCGCCTGTTCACGGGTAAGCTTGTCGACCATCAGACGAGTCGAGGGCTGGTCCGACTCGATCTTGTCACGCCATCGGTGGTAGGCCGCCGGTGCGACGGTCTTGCCAATCATGTCGAATCCGAACAGCAGACCAATGGCCTCGACGGTGAAATACGGCGACAGCACGGAGTGCTTCAGGTCGTGCAGCAGGTATTCCGCCGAGGAGTACAGGTCCAGGTCCAGTTGCTCGGCGCCCGTGGTCACCTCCAGCACGAGGTTTTTCGGTGTGACCACGACCGGGCAGAGGTGATCCTCGCTGCCCTTGCCGAGCGCGATGAAGCTCACCGGTACCCCGAAGAAGCCGGCAATGCCGTAGGTCTGGTAGTCGCCGATGGTCTCGAGTTGACGCCGGACACGTTCGGAACGCACGTCGATGCAGAACAGCAACTGCGCGAACGGGCGTTTTTCGCGCGGCGCGGGCGGTTCGAGTCTCAGGCCGGACAGAACGCTGCGGCGGTAGGTCGCCTCCATGGCCTCCAGCCAGACCATACCCTCGTGCCGCTCGAACTCGCCAAGCTGTTCCAGCACGGCGTGAAGCTGTCCGCGCTCGAGCCCGTCAAACAGCGAGGGATTCCCGGCGAGCGACGCCAGGGCGTGAAGCGCGCGGGCCTGGTCGCGGCTTTCCGCGCGGCGTTTGGCCGGCAGGTAATGCTCCAGCTGCCGGGCGATCTCGGCCGGCCTGCCACGCGCGATGGCGTCTTCGACAAGCTCGGCCTGAGTCGGCAGTACGGCTCCGGTGAACAGTTCGTGGCGCAGGTAGGCCTCGCCGGGCCGCTCGGTCAGGAAGGCCTCGAGCGCCTTGCGGTCACCGGGCAACTTGTGCCGACGGCCATGTTCGCGGATCAGCGACAGCGCGAGCACCAGGCGGATGGCCAGGAAATCAATCAGGTCGGCCGGATGTTCGCGTGCCCAGTGATAGTGGCTTGCCGTCGAGCGCCAGCGGATGAAGCCGGCCCAGCCGTGCAGGCGAGTCAGTTCGTGAACGATCAGATCGGGCCAGGCCTCTTCGGGGATCCCGATCGCGTCCAGGACATGGGCGATGATCGCCTCGGGACTGTCACACTCCGCCAGGATTTTGTGAGTGTGCTGGCCGCGCAGGAACAGGCGCGGATGGTGATGGACGACGGTCTTCCACGCGGCGAACAGGCCTTGTTCGCGGCCGGGCATCTGCCATGCCGACTGACCTTCGTCGAAGTAGTCCAGGCAGATCCTGATCAGTTGTTCGTCCAGCGTGGGCCCGACACGTGTGCCGAACAGCGAATCGAGCGCCTCGTAGAGCGGCCGCATAGCCGGAAACGCTGCGTGCAGCCGTTTGGCGAGTATCCCGGTATCCGTCGCAGAGGGTGTGTGTTCGCGACCGTTCAGGGCGGCCGCCACGTCGTCGGCATCGGCGAGCGTGCGCGGCGTGATCACCGGATCATGGCATTCGGTCAGCAGCGTGCAGAGCAGGTCGAGCCCGCCAATCGCCCTAAGGGCCGGGTGGCTCTCAAGAGCGGCATCGACGCGCGCCTCGAGGGTGTCGCGGTCCACGCGGCCCTCGCGGAACAATCGCTGGTAGTCGGCTCGGGGCAGGAATCCCCGCCCGTGAAACAGCTCTTCACCGCGCCGGATCGCGTCCGGGAACGGCAGGTCCTCCAGCCCGTGAAGCGGGTTGTGATGGATGAAGGTGCGCATGGGCCAGAAGTTGGCAATCGGCTCGGCCGCCATGTGCACCATCGAGCGGATCTTGAGCTTGCGTCCGAGGGTCAGCTTCACGGGACACCTCCAGTCCACAGCAGTCCGGATACCACCAGCAATGCCACCAGTCCGGCGAAGGCCCATACCGATGTGGCCGGCAGGTCCTCGGCGATGGCGCCACTGCGCGGCCCGAACACTGTTCCTTGCAGCAGCCGCGCCCCTGCCCAGCTCCACAGCAACCAGGTCAGCAGGACCCCGAGGGCAGCCCCGGGCGTGGCACCACCCAGCAGCGTCAGCAGAGCGAAGAAGCCGGGGAACAGTGGCAGGGCCATTGCGCAGAGCGTGGCTACCACGATCATGCCCGACAGGCGGGGGAGATCCCGCGCCAGTCCGCCATGCAGTCCGGTATAGGCGGTCTCCAGCCGTCGAACAAGCGCATCGCGTACCAGGAGCATCAGCAACGGGGCGGCTGTCATCGCGAGGGCGAAGCCGATCACGTCCGTTTCAGCCGGCAGCTGCAAGGCGAACAGCCACACCAGGGGCCAGGTGGAGCTGGCCAGCAAGGCCGCCCAGCGCCCGACGTCGCGGATGGTCAACAGGCGAAAGGCGTACAGGATCGCACTCAGGGTCGCCCAGACGACAAGCACTCCAGCGAATGGTGCGATATCACCCCACAGGATCAGTGCCACGCCGATCTGCGGCCAGGCCACGAAAAGCGCCACCTGCACGTAGGTGTTGGTGATGCGCGCAGCCAGCGCATTGAACGCCAGGCTCATCGGGAACAGTGGCAGGAAGAATGCCGCGACGAGGATCAGCAGAGCGGACATCTCAACCCCACCTCAGCCAGAGATTCAGGCGCCGGGACAGCGCCAGCAGCGAGACTGTCATGCGAGTGTAGAGCTCGGCGACGTAGAACTCGCGGGAGAACAGCGAGTACAGCGTCAGCCAGGTTCGTCCATGTTCGCGGTCGACTCGCTGGCGGCGCACGTGGGTCAGATAGGCGCCCATCCACCCGGCCACCATGACCAGCGCCAGCAGCGCGATCAGCACACCGAAGGTGATTTGGTCGATGCCTGCCGCGGTATAAAGCGCTTCGCGGAACTCGGCATCCGGATACAGGAAGCCCTCGAAGCTGTGCCCGACAAAGCTGTAGCCGACCACGATCACCGCGAATGACAGGACGATCAGGGCCATCATGCGCAAGGGATTGCCGGTATCCAGCCGGTGCGTGGCGAACAGCACCTGGACGCCCGTGATCCAGCCAAAGAACAGGAGCACGATCGCGCCCTGTTTCTGGAAGAAGTCCGGGGCTACCCAGTAGTGTGCCAGCACCAGGATCACCAGCGGCACGATCAGCATCGCAGCCCCGATCAACAGCCACGGCAGTCGGGCCGGGGCCGACTTGCGTTCGACCAGAAAGTCGTAGAGGGGATCGTTGGGCACGCCGTCGTGTTTGCGCGCGGCGCCGATCACCTTGCCGGCACCGAGGAACAGGGTTCCCTTGAACAGGCCGTGGGCAATCAGGTGGAAGATCGCCAGCGCGAACGCACCCGCACCGGTCTCCATGATCATGAAGCCCATCTGGCCCACGGTGGAATAGCCCAGCGACTTCTTGATGTCGTTCTGCGCGAGCATCAGCATCGAACCGAGTACCGCCGTGAACAGGCCCACGATGAACAGCAGATGCAGGACCTCGCTGCTGTGGACGAATACCGGCGCGAAGCGATTGATGATGATGCCGCCGGCGTTGACGATACCCGCGTGCATCAATGCCGAAACCGGTGTCGGTCCCTCCATGGAATAGGGCAGCCAGGTGTGCAACGGAAACTGAGCGGATTTGGCAAACGCCGCCAGCGCCACCAGGAAGGCCACGGTTCCGGCGACCGGCAGGTCCAGGAACGTACGGGCGTCCGGCGTCGCTTCGATGCGGGCGAACAGGGTGGGGAAGTCCAGCGCCCCGTAGGCCTGGAAGAGCACCATCGCGGCCAGTACCAGCGGCAGGTCACCCAGGCGATAGGTAATGAACGTCCAGAACGCGTAGCGCTGCGCGTTGACGGGTTCGGTGTTGTGCGCCAGCAGGAAATAGAGGAAGACGCCGATCAGGTGCCAGGCCACCAGCAGGGTGATCAGATCGCCGGCCATGACCATCAGCAGGATCGAGCCGGTCATCAGGTCCAGCAGCATGAAAAAGCGGGCGTAGCCCGGCTCCTCGATCATGTAGCGGATCGAGTAGATGTGGACCACCAGACTGATGCCGGCGACCACCAGCGCCATGATCGCGCTCAGCGGGTCGATCTGCAGGCTGCCCAAACCGCCGGCGAGGGCCGCCCATTGGGGCCCTGTGTCGTTGACGATGTAGGCGGTCAGCTGGAATGCAGCCACCAGCACCACGACCAGGTTGATGCCGACACTCAGTTGCGCGACGCGCTTGCCCAGCCGGGCACCAGACAACTGGACCAGTAACGCCGAGAGAAAGGGGAGGAGAGGGATCAGCCACTGCGTCTCGATCATCGTCTTGACCACTCTTGGGGCTGTTGACTGACCGTCGGGGCGTTTACTGCTACTCCCCGGATAATAGGGTAAAGCGGCCCTCAAACCCACGGGGTTCGGAAGTAGAACAGGAGGCGGATTGCAAAGTCTGGGCTTTCGTCACGGGCGGCCTGACAGTGATGACGCGTGTGCGGCCCCGGAACATCCGCACCGTCAGGTGGCTGAACAAGCCGGACACCGCGATCAGGCCTGGAGCCAGCCCGGCGGCCGTCTACTGGTGGGGGTTGAAACCACGGCGTCGCAGCACCGTTTTTTCGAGCTCGACCAGAGTGAACAGGATCAGGCCGAACGCGAGGATGCGCAGCCACTCTTGCGGTCCGATGGCGGTGGTGCCGAACAGGAGTTGCAGTGGCGGGGCATAGGTAAAGAGGCTCTGGAGTACGATCAGGATCCCGATTGCGATCAGGGCCGGCCGGCTGGCGACGAGGCTTGCATGGCTGAGAGCGGGCGCCAGAAGAGAGCGGCTGGTAAGCATGAAGAACAGCTGCCCCATGACCAGGGTGTTGATGGCCACCGTACGGGCGAACTCGTGTTCGGCCCCCTGCTGCTCCAGCCACAGGAAGTGGCCAAAGGCGCCGGCGACCAGCAGGGTGGACACGAAACTGACGCGCCAGAGCAGGAAGCCGGACAAGATAGGCGTATTGGGCGGGCGAGGAGGGCGTTGCATCACGCCCGGCTCGGTCGGTTCGAAGGCCAGCGCCAGTCCGAGGGTAACCGCACTGACCATGTTGACCCACAGGACCTGCACCGGGGTTAGCGGCAGGGTCAGACCCAGCAAAATGGCAGCGACGATCGTAAAGGCCAGTCCCCCGTTGCTGGGCAGCAGGAACATGATCGCCTTTTTCAGGTTGTCATAGACCGTGCGGCCTTCCTCGACCGCATTGGCGATGGAGACGAAGTTGTCGTCGGCCAGCACCATTGCGGAGGCCTCGCGTGCGGCCTCGGTGCCCTTCAGCCCCATGGCCACGCCAACATCGGCGCGTTTGAGTGCAGGGGTGTCGTTTACGCCGTCACCGGTCATTGCCACCACGTCGCCGTGGCTCTGAATCGCGCGAACGAGCCGTAGCTTGTGCTCCGGTGTGGTGCGGGCAAATACGTCGACCCGCTGGACCATCGCCTTGAGGTCATCGTCCGAGGTGTCGTCCAGTTCGTGGCCGACCACCACACCGCCTTCGGTGCTGATGCCCAGTTCGTCGGCGATCGCCCGTGCGGTGACGCCGTGATCGCCGGTGATCATCTTCACGCGGATCCCGGCCCCCTGACAGTGGGCTACCGCTTCGATCGCCTCTTCGCGCGGCGGGTCGATGATCCCGCAGACAGCGACCAGGGTGAGCCCTCCGTTCTCGATGTCGGCGAACTCGAGTTCTTGGCAGTGCCCTTCCACGCGCCGGGTAGCGAGAGCGAGCAGGCGCTGACCGCGGGAGGCGACATCATCCATCCACTGCTGCCAGTGTTCGGTGTCCAGCGGTTCATCCTCATCGTTGGTGCGCTGGTGGCTGCACAGCGCCAGTACGCGTTCCGGCGCGCCCTTGAGGAAGAGGAAGGCGTGCCCCTCATGATCGTGGTGCAGGGTGGCCATGAACTTGTAGGACGATTCGAACGGGATCACGTCGTCGCGCACGAATTCCTTGTTCACGAGCTTCGGCTCCAGCCCGCCCTTCATCGCCGCGGTGATCAGGGCGCCTTCGGTGGGGTCGCCCTCCATGGTCCATGTGTCGTCCTTGCGGTAGACCTCGGCGTCGTTGCACAGGAGGATGCCGTGCAGCACCTCGGCCAGCAGGGGGTCGGTCTCCGGGTCGGCCTCCTGGCCGTCGCGGGTGATCCCGCCGTGCGGTTCGTAGCCCACCCCGCCCAGCTCGTACTCCGCCTGGGTGGTGATGATGCTTTTTACCGTCATCTCGTTACGGGTGAGGGTGCCGGTCTTGTCCGAGCAGATGGTGGTAACCGAGCCGAGGGTCTCCACCGCCGGCAGGCGGCGGATGATCGCGTGACGGGCAGCCATGCGCTGCACCCCGATTGCCAGGGTGATGGTCATGATCGCCGGAAGGCCCTCCGGGATCGCCGCCACTGCCAGGCTGGCGGCGGCGAGGAAGGTCTCCACCAGGTCGTAGTCGCGCACCCAGAACCCGAATGCAAAGGTAAGTGAGGCCAGTACTCCAATCGCGACCGACAACCAGCGGCCAAACTGGGCGATCTGCTGAAGCAGCGGGGTGGTAACGCTCTCGACCTCGCCGAGCAGGGTGGAGATGTGGCCGATCTCGGTATTGGCGCCCGTGGCCACCACTACGCCGCGCCCCTGGCCGGAGGCGACCAGGGTCCCGGAGTAGGCCATGGACCGACGGTCGCCAAGATCGGTGTCGCTGTCCACGGGGTCGGTCTGTTTGTCGCTGGCGATCGACTCGCCGGTCAGCGTGGCCTCGTCGACCCGCATATTGTGCGCCCCGATCAAGCGCAGATCAGCCGGGACTCGGTCTCCGGCCTGCAGATAGACGATATCGCCGGGGACGAGCTTCTCGGCGGGGATGCTGCGGCGTTGTCCGTCGCGCAGCACCTGTGCCTGGGGCGAGAGCATCCCGCGGATGGCTTCGAGGGCCTTTTCGGCCTTGCCCTCCTGGATGTGGCCGATGGTGGCATTGATCAGCACCACCCCGAGGATCACGCCGGTATCCAGCCAGTGACCAAGGAGCGCTGTGCCAACGGCTGCGGCGATCAGTACGTAGATCAGTACGTTGTGAAACTGCCCCAGAAAGCGCATCAGCGGTCCACGGCGTGGCGGCTGGGGCAGCCGGTTGTACCCGTGTTCTTCCAGCCGCTGCTGGGCGGTTTCGCTATTCAGGCCGTCAGCGTTGGTACCAAGGGCATCCAGGGTCCGATCGGCACCCCGGCTGTGCCAGTCGCGGTCTGATTCGCGATCGCTCATGTGTACCCCTGATGGGTGGAGGCTGTGCATTGCTTCCGGTTGTCCCGATCACGCGCCGGGAAAGGCGATGTGGCAGGGCTTGTCGATGAACAGGCGCACCAGCGTGAGCCAAAGCATGGCCAAATTGCATTTGAACAGATCCGTGGAGGGCGGTGAATCGCCGCGCCGAATGCAAATGCTCGACAGGGCGGCTGCGGGCACAGACAATGCCGCCATGATCGTCTGGTGGGAGGGCCTTGTGCTGGTGGGGGCAGGGGGCGCGCTGGGAGGGCTGGCGCGCTTCTGGCTGTCGCAGTGGATTGATAACCACACCGGAGGCCGTTTCCCGTGGGGAACGCTGGCCGTGAACGCCTCGGGCGCGCTGCTGATCGGCGTGGTGCTTGGGGTCGTGGCGGACCCCTCCGGAGCGTCCTGGCTCTGGTTGTTGCTGGTGGTGGGAGTGCTCGGCAGTTTCACCACGGTCTCCTCGTTCAGCCTGCAGACGGTGGGTGTTGCGGAACGCGACGGCTGGCGCCCGGCGATTGCCTACGTCCTGTTGACACTGGGCGGTGGGCTGACGCTGGTGTTTGTCGGCCATGTCCTGGGCCGTGCCGCGGGTGGCGCGGGATGACGGGGTACTCGCTGCGCCTGTCCGCGTTCGTCGCCCTGGGCGCCGCATTGGGCAGCATGGCGCGCTATGCCCTGTCGTGGACCGGGCTGCACCTGATGGGGGCCGGGTTTCCCTGGGACACGCTGGCGGTGAATGTGGCCGGGTCCTGGCTGATCGGGCTTTACGCCGTGATCAGTGCCCCGGAGGGGTGCCGGCCCGCCGATCCGGTGATCCGCCAGTTTGTCCTGGCCGGCTTCTGCGGGGGCTTTACGACCTTCTCGGTATTCAGCCTGGAGAGCCTGTGGTTGCTGGAGACGGGCGATCCCGGACGTGCGGCGCTGTATGTGTCCGTATCTCTGGTGCTGTGGCTGGCGGGCGTGTGGCTGGGCAGCGCGCAGGGGCGCCGCTGGAATGCCGCCGCGTTACGTGGCTGAGGCCGAGCGGGCCTGACGGCCCAGCCATGGACGGGGCGCGGCCGCGACCGTAGACTTCCCGGTCGTTTGTGAACGGATGACCGACATGCTGGATATTCGCAGTCTGCGCCAGGACCTTGACGCGACCGTGGCGGCCCTGGCCAGCCGCGGCTTCGAGCTCGACCGGGAGCGCTTCGAGTCGCTGGAAGCGCGGCGCAAGGATCTCCAGGTTCGCACCCAGGAACTCCAGAACGAGCGCAATACCCGCTCCAAGGGGATCGGCCAGGCCAAGGCGCGGGGAGAGGACATCGAGCCCCTGAAGGCCGAGGTCGGCCGTCTGGGTGACGAGCTCAAGCAGTGCGAGGCCGATCTGCACGCCGTGCAGCAGGAGCTGGACGCGCTGCTGATGCGCATCCCGAACCTGCCGCAGAAGGACGTGCCCGTCGGCCAGGACGAGGAGACGAACGTCGAGTTGCGTCGCGAGGGCACCCCGCGCGAATTCGACTTCGAGCCCCGTGACCATGTGGATCTGGGTCTGCCCGGCGGCTGGCTGGATTTCGAGGCGGCGGTACGCGTGGCCGGCTCCCGCTTTGTGGTGATGCGCGGCGAGATGGCGCGTCTTCACCGGGCACTGACCCAGTTCATGCTCGACCTCCACACCCAGCAGCATGGCTACCAGGAGACCTATGTCCCGTACCTGGCGAACCCGGAGTCGCTGGAGGGAACGGGTCAGCTGCCCAAGTTCGACGAGGAACTGTTCTCGGTGGACTGCGACCAGCGTTTCCGGCTGATCCCGACCGCAGAGGTCACACTGACCAACCTGGTGCGAGAGCAGATCCTCGATGCTGGTGCGTTGCCGCTGAAGATGACCGCCCACACCCCGTGCTTCCGCTCGGAGGCAGGCAGCTACGGGCGTGACGTCCGCGGCCTGATCCGTCAGCACCAGTTCGAGAAGGTGGAGCTGGTGCAGGTGGTGCATCCGGAACAGTCCGACGCGGCCCTGGAAGAGCTGCTCGGGCACGCGGAGGCGGTGCTGCAGGCGCTGGAGCTGCCCTACCGCGTGGTGCTGCTGAGCACGGGCGACATGGGCTTTGCGGCCGCGCGCACCTATGACCTGGAGGTCTGGCTGCCGGGTCAGCAGGCCTACCGCGAGATCTCCTCGTGCTCCAATTTCGAGGCCTTCCAGGCGCGGCGCATGCAGGCGCGCTTCCGCCCGGAAGCAGGCAGCAAGCCCGAGCTGGTGCATACCATCAACGGGTCCGGCGTCGCGGTGGGCCGGGCCCTGGTCGCGCTGCTCGAGAATCACCAGCAGGTCGACGGCTCGATCACGGTCCCGGAGCGGCTGCGTCCCTATCTCGGTGGAACCTCGATCCTGAAACCGCCGTCTGAACAGTAAGTTGATTCAGTTGGGGTGGATGTGAGCCAATTCGGAAAGCTAGGTGCGTTCGTCAGTCTGCTGGCGCTGTTGCTGTGCTGGCCGCTGTGGGCACAGGCCGAGATCGAGGAGGGTTTCGATTTCGACGATGCGCCGCGCATCATCGGCCTGCACACCCCGGACTGGTTTGAACTCAGTTTCCTCGACTTGCCGGAAGACCTGGAGCGCGCGGTGGAGCGTGGCAAACAGGGGCTGGCGGTGTACTACGGGATGGACGATTGTCCGTACTGCGAGGCCCTGTTCGAGGTGAATTTCGAGAAAGACGACATTCGCGCGCAGCTATCGGACAACTTCGACGTGGTGGCGATCGACGTCCTCGGGAGCCGCGAGGTCACCGGGCTTGATGGCAAGGTCAGGTTCGAGCGCGAATACGCCTCAGAACAGAGGCTTAATTTTACGCCTTCGATTGCTTTCTATGACGCCGAGGGCGAGCGCATCCACCAGATGCGCGGCTATTATCCGCCATATCGTTTCCGCGCGCTGCTCGACTACGTGACCGAACGCCACGACCGCGAGATGAGCTTCCGCGAGTACTTGGATCGCGCCGACCCCCCGCCCAAGTTCGATGTCGAGGACATCAACGAGCGCGATTTCTTCATCAACAAGCCGTATGCGCTGGATCGCAGCAGGATCCGCGCTCAGCGCCCCTTGGTAGTGTTCTTCGAGCGCGAGGCCTGCCATGCCTGCGATATCCTGCATACCGAGCCGTTGCAGGAAGACGCGGTGCTGGACCGCATCGCCCTGATGGATGCCGTACAACTGGACGCCGAGGACAGTGACACGCCGGTCCTGACCCCGGATGGTCAGCGTACCAACCCGCGCGACTGGGCGGCGGAACTCGACGTGCACTGGGCCCCGACACTGATCTTCTTCGACGAGGCAGGCGAGGAGATCATCCGCATCGACTCGGTCGTGCACCTGAACCGGCTGCGCAACGTGATGGACTATGTGCTCACGCGCGGTTACGAGGATTATCCGACCTTCGAACGCTGGCGCGCCCAGCAACCATAGTCGTAAGGGAAACACTGATGAATGTACACACTCGCATTGGTACCCCAGGTTTTCCGAGACAAGTCGCGTCGCGTAGCGGGTAGTGGTTCTACCCGCCCGTTTTTGATGAATGCGGGGCGCAACGCAGGATCGGGGAACCTGGGGTGTCAACCCCAAAGGGGCTCGGCCTCTTTGGCGTGGGAACGGCGTCGCGGTTCCCTTGTGCAGAATGACTGCACGGCAGTCACTGCGCCTTGTTCGCACGCAAAAGCGACTCGAGCGCGAGCGTGTACATTTATCAGTGTTTCCCTAAGGACCGTACTGCATGCATTTCGAACGTGACTTCGTCCTGCGCAACCGCGAGGTGCTGGAGGGCATTGTGGCCCGTGCCCACCGTGTCGCGCTGGGGATCTTTGTGCTGACCTTCAGCGGCTACGGCATTGCCGTCTGGCTGTGGTTCCAGGATCAGATGTGGGCGGCGCTCATTACCGCGACCGTCAGCTATCTGGTCTTCCGCCAGTTCCGCATGCTGGCACTGGGTATCGCGCGTATGCCGCTTCGCGGTGACCCCGAAGCCCTGGAGGCGACCCGGACACTGGACAATGCGCTGGAAGAGGACCGACCGCACCCGGTGCTGGCCGAGCTTGAGGCTCACCTGCGGGCACTGGACGAGGAGGGATCTCCTGAAGCGCCGTCGGAGGAGAGTGAAGACGACCGGTCGGGTCGCCGGGACTAGGAAGACGCTGATTTCATCGCACGTCCGCGCTCAATCAGCGTCTCGCTATAGCTCGACGCGCACGCCCAGCTTCTGACCGATCACGCGGGCCACAGTCTCGCGCAGGTCGTCCCCGTTGCGATCATCCAGCCAGGCATCTTCGTCCTCGTTGTAGCCGAAGTGGGCCGGCCCCTCGGGCGAGGACAGCCAGATCTGCTGCGCGGCCTCTTGGCGGTTCAGGATCATCTGCGCGCCGTCCTCGAACTCGAGGGTCAGGACACCATCGATCAGGTCGATGTCCAGGTCGTCGAGACCGTCCTGGTCGCTGAGGGAGTTGTAGATCTCGTCGAGGGTCTGTTCGGCGAATACGGCGAAGGAGGGCTGGCTCATGGGTCTCTCGGTTCGGTTATTGCCTCTGGGCGCGGGCAGTATAAGTCAGAGAAAGCGGATGAACGCGATACTGGCCTTCCGGGCGTGGGCAAACCTTCCTATGCCCGCCAGGCGGCGATTGCCAGGCCCAGCCAGCCGAGGATAAAGGCGGTGCCGCCCAGTGGCGCGATGGCCCCCAGTACGCGCGGGGCGCCCAGGGCCAGGGCGTAGAGGCTGCCGGCAAAGAGCAGGATGCCGAGCACGAAGGCCACGGCGCTGGCGGTGGCCCAGCCGGTGGCCAGGTGCGACCACAGCGCCGCCAGCAGGAGCAGGGCGAGGGCGTGGATGAAGTGATACTGGACGCCGGTCTGCCAGGTGGCCAGCGCGCGCTCGGACAGTCGTTCCTGCAGGGCGTGCGCGCCAAAAGCACCGAGTACCACTGCGACGGCGGCGAGCAGCGCCGCGATCACGACCAGCGCGCGGATCATCGGCTCGGTTTCCGTACCTGGCATTAGTGTTTCCCCTAGGCTAGGCGTCGTCGCCCATCTCGTTGTCGACGTCCTGCCCGGCGACCCAGCCCTGTTCGCGGGCCCGTTCGATGGCGGCATCGTGGATGCGCGTGTGGCGCTCGCGAATCTCGGGTGGAAGGTTGGTAATGCGCAGGTCGTACTTGTCCCACTCCGCGTTAACCTGGTCGTGAAGCTGCTGGATGCGGCCTACATCCCAGCCCTCGCAGGTCTCGGTCTCGGGCAGAAAGCCGAATACCCAGGCATCGCGGATAATATTGCCGATCGGCGTCATGCCGCCGTACAAGTCGTTGTGGATGCCGACATAGTGGCGGCTTCCAGAGCGTCTGGCCGTGTTCATGCGCGTAGTGTAGAGGCACGGCGGCCGGGCGCAAAGCACATTTCGTATACAGCGGAGAACAAACATGCATCCCGCGGGCGACAGCCTGAACCGAATGCGTCTGCGCGTCCTCATGAAGCTGATGGTGCTCGGCGCCGCGATCGTGTTCGTCGGCATTCTGGGGAGCTACGCGCTGTCCATGCTGGGGGGTGGCGAGACCGAACGTCGCATCGTGGAGCTGGATGCGATTGCCCCTGGCGAGCTCAAGCGGCTGAACTGGGAGGGTCGGCGCATCCTCGTGTTGCACCGAGATTCAGCCCTTCAGCAGGCGCTGGGCGAGGACGAGGAGTTGGTGGATCCACGTGCCCGGCGGGGCCAGCAGCCGGATGGACTGGAACTGCCGCTGCGCAGTCTGAGACCGGAGTGGCTGGTTGTCATTGGCGAAAGCACCGATCTCGGCTGTGAGCTGGATCTGGTGCACCCGGACGAGGCGGAGGACTGGTCCGGTGGGTTCGTCGATCGCTGCCGTGGGGGGCGTTATGACGCCGCCGGGCGGGTGTATGACGGGCAGGACGCCCGGCGAAACCTGCCGATTCCTGAGTACCGCTTCTCCCGAGACGACCGGCTGATCCTGGGTGGTCCGTAATCGGTGAGGTGGGGGTGGGCCCGCGGGCCGGATTCAGGCGTGCGCGGCGGGTGCGTAGACGTCGAAACGCACGCTCTTGCCCCTGACGCTGCCCTGGGGCGTGTCGGGACCCAGGGCGGGGGCATGCAGGGGCCGCTTCACGACGACCCGCCGCGTGGCTGCCTCGCGTAGCCGCTGCAGCGTCTTTTCCGGGTCGGGGTCCGGGTCACCTTCCATCAGGGCCTGGGTCAGCTGCATGTCCTTCTTGACCGCGGCGCGCTTGGCCCGCTCCGGAAACATGGGATCGAACACGGCGGCGACGGGCGGCGTGCTCAGGCTCGCCGGCGTGGCCAGGCCCGCGTGTAGCGTTATGCGCTCGACGATCGAGGCCAGCGCCTCGTCATGGGCGGCGCGCTGCAGGGCATCCGCCAGCAGCAGGTAGACAACCGGTTGGCGTTCCCAGGCATCCACGCGGAAGCCGTGCGCGGCCAGCAGCAGCGTATCGCGCCCCAGGCCGGCGGTGGCGTCCACCACATGGCTGTCCCGCGGGATATTGCCCATGGCCCGGATCAGGCCCTCTCGCTGATGCCCGCTATGGGCCAGGCGATACCCCTGACGGCCGGTGGCAAAGTCCAGATGTAGACGCAGTTCGCGCCGACCTTCCTCGCGGGTCAGCGACAGTCCGTCCGCGCCGACCTCCAGTACCAGGGGCGCCTCGCCCAGATGCCGATATCCGTGGGCTTGCAAGTAGTGCTCGACCTCCCGGGCTCGGGGCTCCTGCCCCGGTTCTGCGCGGACTTGAAGGGTCACGGTCAGTAGTGCGGCGGAGGCGGCTCGTTGCCGTCTCCGGGGCCGCCGCCCTGGTCCTCGAGTTCCCGCAGCCGGTCGCGGAGCCACTGGAGCTGGCGGCGCAGCTCCTGGTTGTCCTGCTGGAGCTCATGCTGGACGCGAGCCTGCTCTTCCTGGGTGTACTCCTGATGGGCCAGGCGAACCTCCAGCGCCTCGATCCGTGCGATCAGTTCGCGGTCGGTGCGGGATGGATCAGCTGACGACATGCCGGGGCTGTCCCTTGGCGAAAGAGCGGATGTTGGTCGCAGTCTCCTCGATCACGCGCTGGCGGGCACTGCGGGCTGCCCAGGCGGTATGCGGCGTCAGCACGAGGTTCGGGATTTCCGCTGCCAGCAGGGGGTGGTCCGCTGGCGGGGGTTCGGGCTCCAGGACGTCGATGCCGGCACCGCCCAGGCTTCCGGCCCGAAGATGGCGTGCGAGGGCCTCGGGGTCGACCAGGCCACCGCGCGCGGTATTGAGCAGGATCGCCCCCGGACGCATGCGCCGCAGCGCGTCATCGTCGATCAGGTGGCGGGTTTCGGGGGACAACGGGCAATGCAGGCTGACCACGTCGCTGGTCGCAAGGAGCTCCGGCAGCGGGACTCGATCCTCGTCATCCCCGGGCGAGGGCGCCGCTTTTCGCAGGGTCGCGGCCACCCGAACCTGCATGCCGAAGGCTCGGGCCACGCGCGCCGTGGCCTGACCCAGTACGCCATAGCCGATGATGCCCAGGCGCATGCCTGCCAGGGTCCGGATCGGATGATCCAGCAGGCAGAACTGTTCGGAGGCACTCCAGTGGCCGGCGCGGACATCGGCGCGATAGTCGTCCAGCCGCGTGACCAGCGTCAGCAGCAGGGCCAATACATGCTGCACGACGGAGCCCGTTGCGTAGTCGCGCGCGTTGCTGACGGTGATGCCTAGCCGGTTTGCGGCGGCAACATCGATATTGTTGGTGCCGGTGGCCGCCGCGCAGATCAGCTTCAGCTTGGTGGCCGAGGCGAGCAGTGTTTCGTCGAGCACGACCTTGTTCGTGACCACGACATCGGCATTCGCGATGCGAGCGGCGATATCCCCGGGTTCCGTACGCGGGTGCAGATCCCAATCGGGCAGGGCCTCGCGCAGGGGGGCGAGGTCCAGGTCGTCACGATCCACCGTGGACAGGTCGAGAAATACCCCGTGTCGCAGTCCAGTCATGGCGGTACCAAGGAAAAGGGCCCCGCATCGCGGGGCCCGAATCGCTTGCTTGTCAGCCGCTGCTGTTAGTTGTCGCCCATGAAGGCGTGGAACAGGTTCAGCAGGTGGAGGAACATCACGTAGAGGTTCGCGTACAGCGAGACCGTCATCATGATGTAGTTGGCCTCCGGGTCGTGAATCATGCGGCTGGTGTCGAACAGGATCGCCGCCGACAGCAGAAGTACCACGGCCGCCGAGATGGTCAGCGACAGCGCCGGGATCGCCAGGAAGAGGTTGGCGACAATCGCCAGCAGGGCGACGATCAGGCCGACCACCAGGAAGCCACCCAGGAAGCTGAAGTCCTTCTTGGTGGCCAGGGCATAGCCGGACAGCGCGACAAAGGCGACCGCCGTGGCGGTAAAGGCATTGCCGACGATCTGCGGCCCGTTGGGCAGGCCCAGGTACATGCTCAGGATGGGGCCGAGGAAGAAGCCCAGCACGCCGGTGAAGGCGAAGGTCAGCACCAGTCCGAGCGCGGAATTGCGCGCGGCATGGATGGCAAACGGCCCGCCAATCAGCACCGCCAGCAGGACCAGCCAGTGAACCGCCGGGGCGCCCACGGCCATCGCTACGAAGGCCATCACTGCGCTGAATGCCAGCGTCACCGACAGCAGCATGTAGGTCTGGCGGATGACCTTGTTGGTCGAGATGGTCTCGCTGATGGAGCCAGTGCTAGACGGGTTGCGACTCGAGCGAACGATCTGGTCTCGGGACACGGGTCAACTCCTCATTGGGTTCGTAACCTGCTCAGTGTAGCGACTGACGCCGGTGGTTGCAGCCCTTTTCGCCGTCCGTGGCGGGGGCTTCCGGCATCACTTGATCGGTTCCCCCACGCGCTCGGAGATCTCCTTCACCGCGTGGTCTGTGGACTTGAAGATGTTGTCCTTGCCGATGATGTCCTCGAGCCCGGTGCGCTGCATGACCTCCAGGACCTGCGCCTTCACGCCGGCGAAGACCAGGGTGATGCCGCGCGCCTTCAGGCGGTGGACCAGCTGGTGGATGACTTCTTCGCCGGAGGCGTCGATCTCGTTGATGCCCTTGCCGACCACGATCAGATACTTGGCCTGCGGGTGGCGCGCCAGCAGATCCAACACCGCATCCTCGAAGTAGGGGACGTTGGCGAAGTACAGCGAGCCGTCGAAGCGCATCAGGCCAACCTTTTCGTTGGTCTCCAGGCCGTAGCGCTGGGCCTCGCGCAGGGTCCCGTCCTCAAAGCGGGCCAGTTCGGACACGCGTGGCTGCATGGTGCGATACAGGTACAGCACGATGGCCAGTCCGGCGCCTATCAGGATGCCGTAGTCCAGGTTCGGGGCCATCGCCAGTGTGGCGACAAAAGTCACGACCGCTGCAGTACCGTCATGCTTGTTGGCCACCCAGGCATGCTTGATTGCCTTGAAGTTAATCAGTCCGACCACGGCCATCATGATGATGGCTGCCAGCACTGATTGTGGCAGGTGGTAGATCAGCGGCGTCAGGAAGAGCAAAGCGATGCCGATGATTACGGCCGTGAAAACCGAGGCCAGGCCGGTTCTCGCACCGGAATTCAGGTTCACCGCCGAACGTGAGAACGACCCACTAACGGGGTAGCCCTGGGTAAAGCCGCCAGCGATGTTGGCCATGCCCTGGGCCATCAGCTCCTTGCTGGGATCCAGGCGCTGTCCGGTGCGCGCGGCCATCGCCTTCGCGATCGCGATGGCTTCGGTGAATCCGACTAGCGCGATAACGAACGCGGTGGTCAGCAGCGTGGTGATGGTGCCGAAGCTGATCTCCGGCGCCGAGATCGAGGGCAGGCCCTGGGGCACGTTGCCGACGACCGCACCGCCGCCATTCAGGGTCACGTCATTGCCGTCCACTCGCTCGATTCGCCAGGCGGTGCGCTCGGCACGCTCGCGTTCGGCGTCCGTCAGGTGGTCATCGGCGACAAAGCGCTCGGGTTCGTCGTCGGTCGCCGGGAGGCGTCGCAATGTAATACCGCGCAGTTCTTCGCGCAGTGGGGCCAGTTCGGCGCGCAGCTCGTCGCGCGCCAGTCGCACCTGTTCCTGCTGGAAGCGCAGGGCCGGCGCATCGCCGCGAGCGGCCTCCTCAATCTCCACTTCCAGTTGGCGTATACGCTCCTCGAGTTCCGCTCTCTCGGTCCGCTTGTCCTCGACCTGCTGCGCGAGTTCGACGATCTCGTTCGGAGCGATCTGGTCCAGCGTGGAGTCGGCCTTGCGTTCGTAGCCGATCAGCCAGGAGATCAGGATGGTCACGATGACAGCGACCAGCACCCCGGGAATCTTGGGCGCGACGCGCTTCATCCCCACCATCACTGCGATGGCGCCCAGTCCAAACGCGAGGGTAGGCCAATGGGTGTTGCCCAACTCGAGCACGACACCCCACAGGCCCAGCAGGAAGTGGCCCGACGTGTCGATCGGTACGCCCAGCAACTTGTTGAGCTGAGACAGGCCGATGATGATCGCCGCGGCGTTGGTGAAGCCGACGATCACGGGGTGAGAGATGAAACTGACCAGCGCGCCCAGCTTGAAAAGGCCCATGACCAGCTGGATCACGCCCACGATCAGGGCCAGCGCGATCGCCAGCATGATGAACTCGGAAGAGCCCTCGGCCGCGAGAGGCACCAGGGCAGATGCGGTGAGCAGCGACACCACTGCGACCGGGCCGGTCGCGAGCTGATTCGAAGACCCCCATAGCGCCGCGACCATGACCGGCAGCAGCGAGGCATAAAGGCCATAGACCGGCGGGAGGCCGGCAAGCTGGGCATAGGCCATGGACTGGGGAATCAGCACCAGTGCCACGGAGATCCCCGCGATCAGATCCGCGTTGAGCGTTTGTTTGGTCGGACGCCAGCTCAAGAACGGAAAGATGCGCAGGAGGATCGGGTTCATTGCGGTACTCGCTTGGCCTGTTCGTGACGTAGACGACGGCGCGTCGAGCGATCCCGCATGCCCGGCGTACCCGGGCCGTGTGGCTGCCAGGGCCGTCGTCACGCTTTTGGCAGCCATCTCTGGCCCGGGCTCAGGCCGGGCGCAGTCGGGGGAAGGGGCGATTATAGAGCGCCGCCTTATTTTCTTCTATCAAAGACATTCAATACGAAACATAGCCTACAGGAAATGCATTTGTGGCTCGTGCGGACGCAGGATCCATGTAAAAACGCCCCGGTCACCAGCGGCGATCGGGGCGCAGTAGCGTCAGGTGTAGGTGTGACTTACTGCGGGGGTGCCATGCCCGGGCTGCCACCCTGCTGCATTTCCTGCTGCAGGCTCTCCAGACGCGCGATGATGTCATCGATCTCCGGATTCTCTTCGCGCATCGCGGCCATGAGGTCTTCGCGCAGCGATTCCTGGGCGGAGATGATCTCCTCGTCCTGCGCGACGGCCTGCTGGGCCTCCTGCAGGTTCATCTGCGCCTGCTGGACGTCTTCGGACTGGATTACCTGCTGGCGTTCCTCGGCGCTCAGATCCGGGTCGCGCAGGCGTTCTTCGGCACCTTCCAGGGTTTCGAGATCCTGACGCGGCTGATAGCCAGCCTGTTCCATCTTGTCGAGGACCAGGTTTTCAAGCTCTTCGCCCTTTTGCTCCAGATCGGGGTTGTTTTCGATTGCCTGCTGCTGCGTCTCGGCCAGGGTCTGCTGCAGCTGCTGCATTTCCATTTGCGGATTGGCGCCGCCTTCCTGCTGCCCCTGCTGGCCCATGCCTTGCTGACCCATGCCCTGGGCCATGACCAGCGGGCTGGCCAGCGCGAGCGCGGCGGCGGCAATCAAACCGGCGAGAGGCCGGAAACGGTTCGTCATGATCATTCTCCTCGTGAAATTACGGTGGGAAGCTTAATGAGTGGCAACTTAACAACAGCTTAACAGGCGCAAGCCGAGGTTTCCGGGGCAGCCCGGTTTTCGTTGCAGGCTTCTCGTTTTCTGTGTTGCTCAGGCCCCCGGGGTGCGAAAGAGTGCGATGTCGTTAGTCGGTAAATGAATCTGCCAACCCAGATGTGCGGCGATCCAGCGCAGGGTGGCGGGCCCGTAGAAGGCCACATGGGTTGGGTCACGGCGGTAATGCCAGCGATGGAAAATGCACGCGGGGGGTGGCCAGCCGGTCATGATCGCAATCGTGCCACCGGAGCGTAGCAGGTTGGCCATCGTGTCCAGCGTGGCAAGCGGGCTGTGCAGATGTTCCAGCACCTCGGTGCAGGTGACGAGATCGAAATGGTCGCCGGGAGCAGGTCGCTCGGGGTCGAACACCGGATCGTATGCCTGCATGGCATAGCCACGCGTGCGCAGCATATCCGCCAGAACCGGATGGGGGCCACAGCCCCAGTCCAGGCCCTGCGCTGGCGGTGGGCAGTGCGCCTCCAGCGGCGACAGCAGGCGGCCCAGGAAATGCCGATATCCAGCGTCATCCGGCCGGTTCTCGTGGGTCTGGTAGTACTCGCGCTCGACTTCGGGTGTAGGCCAGCGCGAACGCTCCAGGACAATCAGGGAGCAATGGCGACAGCGCTGGTAATCCCCGGGCGAGGGGTCACGCACTCCACGGCTGAAAAACGGGCGCAGAGGGCTGGCGCACAACGGACAGCGGGCCATGCGTCAGTGTCTCCCTAGCGGCGCAGGAAGCGGAACCAGGACGCGATGTTCAGCAGGCTCATCAGGGACTGGGCGAGATAGGTATAGGCCGCGGCCTTCAGGATCCGCTGGGCGTGGGGATAGTCCGGGGGGTGAAGGTAATTGCCCCGGCGGAGCATCGGCAGGGCGCGGCGAAAGCTCGCGTCGAACTCGGTGGGCAGGGTGACGAAGTGCACCAGGGCGGCGAGCCCCATCGACAGGATCCCGGCCAGAAAGAACAGGATGCCCGGTGCCGGATGTCTGGCGATCAGAGTGATCACGGGTATCGCGACCATTAGCCAGGCCCCGATTTGCTGGCCGTAGCGCGACAGGCATACAAGGTTGCTGCGCATGCGCAGGGGCGGGTAGTCCTGAGCATGCTGGATCGCATGCCCCACTTCGTGCGCGGCCACGGTGATCGCGGTGAGCGAGCGGCCACCGTGGTTGTCCTCCGACAGCCGTACCGCGCGATCAAAGGGGTCGTAGTGGTCGCCGTCGCGGGTGGATTCGACACGCACGTCTTGCAGGCCATGGCGATCCAGCAGGTCACGCGCCAGTTCGGCCCCGGTGCCGTTGTAACGGTCCTCCGGCTGGCTGTACTTCTTCATTGTCTGGCGTACCCACCAGCTCGGGGCCCAGGCCAGGAGCAGCACGAGCGGTGCGAGCAGAATCAGCAGTCGCATGCCTTCATCATGGCGCGACTTCCACTTCGGGGGAAGTCGTCCGCATAAATCCGTACACCGGTCCTTTCTCGCTCAGTCTTCGGCCTCGTCGTAATCGCCCTTGTGCTTCGGATTGGGACGGGCCCGCTGGTCCTTCGAGTAGTCGCGACCGTCTTCGGTGTCCTCGCCCGTTTCCTGCGTGAGGCGCAGATGCGCGGGCGGGGCCGTCCCGTCCTTTTCCTGACCGAAGTAGACGGTCTGATGGGGGAACGGGATCTCGATGCCGGCCGCGTCGAAGTGCTTCTTGACGAGGCGGTTGTATGCACGACCCAGGCCGAACTGGGTTCCGGGCAGCGTCTTGATGCGGATGCGCACGTTGACGGAGCTGTCCGCCAGCGCGGTAACCCCGTGCACTTCCATCTCGTCGAGGATGTTCGGACCCTGATCCGGATCTTCCTTGAGCTCCTCGAAGGCCTCGCGCAGACGCACGATGACCTCGTCGATGTCCTCGCGATAAGCGACGCCGTACTCGCCGACGTGGTAGGCGTACTCGCGCATGTAGTTGGAAACGGCATCCACCGACGAGAACGGAATCAGGTGATAGGTGCCGGACAGGTCGCGCAGGCCCATGGAACGGATTGTGAGCTTCTCGACCACCCCGGTCATGCCGGCCACCGTGACCACGTCCCCGGTGTTGATGGCCTTTTCCAGCTGGATAAATATCCCCGTAATGATGTCCTGCACCAGTTTCTGTGCACCAAAACCAACAGCGAGGCCAAGGACGCCGGCACCGGCCAGTAGTGGCCCGATATTCACGCCGATCTCCGCCAGCACGATCATGGTGGTCATCACGGCCAGTACGATGGCGACTGCGTTGCGGAACAGGGTCAGCAGGGTCTTCTCGCGCGCGCCGGGCTCGCCCTCGCCGGTAGCCGGGCTCAGGCGGTGCTCGATCCAGCTGGCGAATACGAGCCAGATGGCCAGGGCGGCGATCAGAATCAGGGCGACCGAGATGGCGGTTCCGAGGACGTACATGCCCGCATCGGAGGCGATCCAGGCGCCAAGATTGAACGCGCCCCAGGCATCCAGGATGACCGCCAGCACGATGAGCAGGATCACCAGGCGCATTGTCTTGAGGGCCATCGGAATGTAGGAGTTCAGGCGTGCCTCGAGCATCGGGAACTTGACCCGCGTCTCGTCCGGGACCCGGATCTCGCGGCCAATGATCTGGCTGAGCACGTTGGCGACAAAGACGCCGATGAAGATGGCCAGTAGCGTCTGTCCGGTGGCCTTGGCCATGAAGGGAAGGGCATCTTCCGGACGGGTAATGCTGACGATCGCCAGGGTCAGGAAGTAGACCAGCGCGATCCAGTGCCAGGCGTTCGCCAGGAAGGTCAGCGTCATGCGCGTGAAGGCGAACCCGGCGCGGTTGGCGACCAGGATCAGGCGATCATGCACGCGCTGGCGGTTCTGCAGGATGATGACGGCCGCGTAGAGGAAGGCCGTCAGCATGACCAGCAGCCCCAGCGAACGGCCAGCCTCGCTGGAGAGGTGATTGTTGGTCAACGGGACCAGCAAGAGCAGGCCGTAACCGATGTAGGTCACCAGGCGCGCCAGCCAGGCATTCCAGTAAGCGGCCTCGTCGCCGGCCATCGGCAGCAGCCGCAGGCCGTGGTAGCGCGTCGCGAAAATCAGGCGCAGCGCGGCTTTGGTCACCTCGATCAGCAGGAAGGCATTGAGGAACAGCGAATGCCGCATAAGCATCTCGCCGGATTCCCCGAGCACAAAGAGTGCGAGCCCATAGCCCGCCACCCAGGCCAGGAGAACGATCAGAAAGTCGATCAGTGCCGCCAGGAGGACGGCGGGAAGCGCCCGTAGCAGGTGATACTGTCTCGCTGAGTGGATCACCCAGCGGTCCAGGGCGGCGAACATCGGGCTGCCAAGGCGCCGCAGGATCAGGAAGGCGGCGACCGTCAGCACGATCAGGATTGCCAGGTCCAGCATCCCGGCGCCAAACACCACCGGATCGATCGTGCGCATCTGTTCGCCAATGTCCGCGGCGATTTCGTTCAGCGCCCGAATCTCCTGCACCGTGCCTTCTGCGAGCGATTGCGTAATCTGGGCAATCTGGCGCGGGATCGACATCGGCTCGTCGGTGTTGACGGCCTCATCGTCCGCGGCGGCTTCTTCGTCCTCTGGCCGTTCGGCGCGCAGTGTTTCGAGCAGTCGTTCGCGAGCTTCCTCGTTTTCCAGTGCCTCGATCAGTGCGTCGTGCAGCTCGCGCCCGTCGCCGTCCTGGGCTTGAGCACCCACAGGCAGCAACAGTGACAGTGTGAACAGGGCGAGGAGAACAAAGGGGAAGCGCAAGAAGCGGCTCGGGGACACGGGCGGACCTCGGGTTTGGACGGGGTTCGCGGGTCGCGCGGAAGAGCAAAATGCGAGCATCCATGCGACAGCGGAGGAGGCCAGTCTAGGGAAACACTGATCAATGTGCACGCTCGCGCTCGAGTCGCTCTCGCGTGCGAACAAGGTGCGGTGACGGCCGTGGAGTCAGTCTGCATAAGGGAGTTGCAACGCCGTGTGCGCGCCCGTTCCTGACAACAACGGGTGACCGCTCCGGGACTATTCCAGCAGCATGGGGTCCAGCCAGGCGATGCCCAGCTGGGTCATCTGGCGCTCGATCCACGCGATGCGCTGGGTAAGGCGTGGACCCGGGTTGACCGGGTTGTAACTGCCCGGGCTGGGGAGGATGGCGGCCAGACGGGCGGCCTGGTTCCGATTCAGTTCGCGCGCCGGTATGCCAAAGTAGTGCTGGGCTGCATTTTCGATCCCGTAGATGCCGGGGCCCCATTCCGCCAGGTTCAGGTAGACCTCAAGGATACGTCGCTTGGGCCAGACGGTTTCCATGCCCGCCGTGAGTCCGGCCTCGAGTGTCTTGCGGATCCAGGAACGCTCGTGCCACAGGAAGAGGTTCTTGGCGGTTTGCTGGCTTATGGTGCTGGCCCCGCGCAGGCGCTGGCCGTGCAGCATGTGGTCATCCACTGCCTGGCGCACCGAGCCCCAGTCGAAGCCGCGATGCACGGGGAAGTGCTGGTCCTCCGCCGCGATAACGGCCAGCATCAGGTGGCGTGGCAGATCATCCAGCCGCTGCCATTCCGGACGCAGCCGCGAGGCGGTCTGCCAGTCCGTAGCGACGACCATCGCCATGCCGTAGGGCGGGTTGACCTTGGCAAACAGTACAATCAGCCCGAGCGCGAACGTCACCACGAGCGCAAGTGTGCCGGCCAGCAGCCAGGCCAGCGTGCGTATCAGGCGAGCAATCGGTCCGCGCCGTCGGCGGGCCATCAGGTACTCCCTGGATGTGAGCGGCGAGCGGAACTCATGGAAAAAGGATACCTCGACTCGTGCGTCGACCGAGCGCTGTCGGAGGGGCGTTGTGGCAATATTCCATCATCTCGGCCGGATGAGGAATCTCGTCACCGGGTGAACTGTTTCCATCGTACGTGGCCCAAGTTTTCAAACCGGTCTGTGGCCGGGTGGCTCCATCCCATTCACGCGAATCAGAAGGAGAGACCCATGGACGTGATGCCCTATCGGTATACCACCCCCAGTGGCGAGGCCGTTTCCTTCGAGTTCCGCTTGCACCCCGAGACCGGATCGGCCGTCCGTGTCCAGCAGTTGCTGGATCGGCTGGTCGACACCCTCGATCACGAGATCGGATTGCTGGGCGATACCTGCAACGGTGATGTACTGCAGGCGTTGGCGATGGCGCTCGCCGTACGGACCGACATGATCCCCGCACACCCGGAAATGACGCACGACCTGGCACGGGACGTCGTCGAGCGTGCACTGGGGTCGCTGCAGGCCGAATATCAGTACATGGGCCCGGTGGGCCATGCGTGACCGCCTGTCTGGCGACCGGCGTCCAGTTGTCTTTTTTGATGGCGGCTGTCCACTTTGCCGGCGCGAGATCGGCCACTATCAGCGGCTGGATCCGGTCGGTCGCCTGGACTGGAAGGACATTCATGCCGACCCGGGGCCACTGGAGCCATGGGGAATCGGCTGGGATGTGGCGATGCGGCGTATGCATGTGGTTGATGCCCAAGGGCGTATCCACAGCGGCGCTTGGGCGTTTGTAGTCGTCTGGCGGCATCTGCCGTATTACCGCGCACTGGGGGAGGCGCTGTACCGAGTGCCGGCTGTCGTGTGCCTGATGGACCGGGTGTATGACTGGATTGCCGTGCGACGCTGGCGATCGCGCTGCAGCGATGGGGCCTGTCGCTCGGATTAGGGAAACACTGGTGGTTGCTGGTGGGTCAGGTGACTGACTGTTTCGGCGTCTGCTGGCGCCGCGTTACTTGAGGAAACCGGAGCCGTGAAACAGCTGCTGGTGGGGCTCGCTTTCGCAATGGGTATAGTGCTGGGTGCGCCGGGCTGGGCGGATGACCTGGACACAGAGCGGGCAATTGTGGGCCAGTTGCAGGAGCCCCATCGGATCCTGCTCATGCGCCATGCGGCGGCGCCGGGTATCGGCGATCCCCCGGACTTCGATCTTGCAGACTGCGACACACAACGGAATCTCTCCGAGGCGGGCCGGGAACAGGCGCGCGGGCTTGGCGAGCGCCTGCGCGCCGCCGGGCTGGAAGAGATCCGTGTTTTCGCGGGTCCCTGGTGCCGCAATGCCGACACGGCCCGGCTTCTGGGGTACGGTGAACCGGAAATTCTGGATGCGCTGGGCTCGATCATTTCGTACCAATGAACTCGATCGGGAAGCCGCATGCGTGCCTGGCATCAGCATCTTGCGGAAGAATTCGCGCGCGCCGCGGGCCCGGCGGTGTATGTCACGCACCGTGCGAATATCATGGAGTTGTCCGGTCGCAACATTGGCGCGGGCGACATGGTGGTGGTGGAGATCGATGCCGAGGGTGGAGCCCGGCCTGTCGCCGACTGAGAAGGCGGACGCCGACACCCGGACGCCTACATGTATGGCCCGATGATGCGCGCGATCCAGCCGTAGATGCGGTACTTCCAGGGCCGGTTTTCCCAGGCCTCGATCGTCATGCGCTCGGCCTCGGCCTTGTCTTCCTCGATCAGTGCCCGGATGGAGCGGGCAAAGTCTTCGTCATAGACGTTGAGATTGGTTTCGTCGTTCAGGCGGAACGAGCGGTTGTGCAGATTGGCGGAGCCGATGGTGGCCCAGCGGTCATCCACGCTCATCAGCTTGGAGTGGTACATCCGCGGGTGGTATTCGTACAGCTCCACACCGGCTTCGAGTATCGGACGCCAGCGATTGACCGACGCGTGGCGCACGAAGCCGAAGGTCATGGTGTCGCCCGGCATCAACACGCGGATCCGGACACCGCGTTCGGCGGCCTCGGTCAGGGCATCGAGAAAGTCTGGATCGGGATAGAAATACGCCGTTCCAATCGTTACCTGGTCTTCGGCTGCGGCCAGGGCGTGCAGGAACATCTTGCGAATGCGATGGCGCCCCTCGCGAGGGGCGCTGACTACGACCTGCGCATCCAGATCACCTTCCTCCTCGAGTTCCGGGTAATAGGCATTGCCCAGCAGCAATTCGCCCATGGCATCCAGCCAGGTCTCCATGAAGGCCGCTTGCAGGTTGCCCACCACGGGCCCGCTAATGCGGAAATGGTTGTCGCGGTAGGGTTCGTGGTCCTCGTCGGGTACCCAGGAATCCGCTACGTTGGCGCCCCCGACGAATCCCGTGTGGCCGTCCACGACCAGGATCTTTCGGTGCGTGCGGTGGTTGAACCGCGACATCTCGTACCAAGACGGTTTGCGCCAGCGCACGACCTCCGCGCCGGCATCGGTCATGCGGTCGAACTTCTCCTGGGCGGCCGCCACGGAGCCGATGTAATCGATGACCACGTGCACCTTCACCCCACGCTCGGCGGCGCGCGCAAAGGCCTCAGCGAAGCGGGCGGCCTGATAACCCCAAAATTCGTATACCTCGAACGTAACCGTGTGTTCGGCGTTCTCGATCGCCTCGATCTTGGCGTCATAGATGGCCTCTCCGTCGCGCAGCAGCTCCAGACTGTTGCCGGAGACGATCGGCTGTTGCAGCGTGAGCCCCATTCCGCGGCGAAACGCACTGTCCGAGGTGCCGTAGTCGATGGCCACCGGGACCTTCACCCGGTCGGGTTTCGGGAGGAGGTTGAAGAGGGCAACGTTTGCCAGCACGAAGGCGAGCGCGAGGCCCAGGAGGATGCCGACAGGGATGCCGATGACGCGGCGGCGCATGGAGGGCCTCTTGTATCGAACCCGCTGCAAGGAAACGGGGGGATTGGGTGGCCGGTATCGCACCAGCATCGTTCAGTGTACACAATGCACAGTGAACCACCCTGGACGAATGTCATGAATCCGTTTTTGGAAGCCGCACTGGACGAAGCGCGAACCGGTTGGGACGAAGGGGGTATCCCCATCGGCTCGGTGATCGAGCACGCGGGACAGATTGTCGGGCGGGGGCATAACCGGCGGGTGCAAAATGGCAGTGCCATCCTGCATGCCGAGATGGATGCCCTGGAGAACGCCGGGCGGCAACCTGCAAGCGTTTACCGCGAGTGCACCCTCTACACGACGCTCTCGCCCTGCGCGATGTGCAGCGGGGCGATCGTGTTGTACGGCATCCCGCGTGTGGTGGTCGGCGAGAACGCCACCTTCATGGGAGAGGAGGACTGGCTGCGCTCGCGCGGCGTGCAGGTCGATGTGCTGCAGGACGCCGCCTGCCAGGAGCTGATGGCCGCCTTCATTGAACGCCACCCGGATCTCTGGCACGAGGACATCGGTTGCGAATAGCCCCGTTATGACCGGAACGCACTTTCTGGCGGGCGGATCGTGCTTGCCACCCGGCTCCTGTAGCAGCACAGGCCCGATGACCGAGAAATGCCTCATGGTGCGTTGCGCGCCCAGGTCGGGTGTTCTGGCATGGTTGCTGCTTTGGTGCCGGGTGCAATGCAGACCAGGAGTACCCCATGATCGATGGCATCGGAATGAACCAGGCGGCCCTGGCACGACCGACCCATTCGGCGCAAAACCTGAACAATGCCGGGCAGGCCGGCAACCAGGCACCACAGGCCGGACAGGCGGCCCACGCACAGCCCGCCCAGCCGGCCCAGGCCCAGCAGGCACAGACCGCCACGCAAGCGCAGTCGAACGGTCAAATCAACGGGCAGGGCGCGGGCGTCTCGACTTCTCCACATGTCGCCCAGCCGGCGTCCACCACGCAGGCCCCCTCGGCATACGAGGCGGCATTCTCGCCCCAGGGCGTGAACGCGACTCCGCCGACGCAGGCCACCGCAATGCCGCTGGCCGGCGGTCAGGTCAACGGGGCCCCGCAGGCCGACGATGCCTCCCGGATGGACGCCGTTCCGGACGACGAAGTGGACATGGGCCAGACCTTCATGCCCGACGGCTCGGTGCAGTCCAACTCCAACGAGAACCTCGGATCGCACTTTGACCTGCAGGCGTGACTCTAGGGAGACGCTGATTTAATCGCACGTCCGCGTTGGTGCCCCCTGTTTTCCGAGACAAGGCGCGTCGTGCAGCGGGTAGTGGTTCTACCCGCAAGCGGCGCAACGCAGGATCGGGGAACAGGGGGCACCAACCCCACAAGCCATTGAAAGCAGGGGCTCGGCCGCTTTTGCGCGCGCACTGCGTTGCGGTTCCCTTGTGCAGAATGACTGCACGGCAGTCACCGCGCCTTGTTCGCACGCAAAAGCGACTCGAGCGCGGACGTGCGATTAAATCAGCGTCTCCCTTGCGCCGGGCGTTTCTTGTTATGAGGCCTCACCCATGCAAACGGGGTCTGTCCTGCTCACCCAGTTCGCTTCGCAGTCCAGGTAGGCGCGATTGAATCCAGAGAAACGCACCAGCCCCTCCATGTCATGGATCCAGATCGCACCGCCATCGGTACGGATGAGATCCCGTTTTCGCAGCTGGCTGAACGACCGGCTCACATGTACCGCGGACATGCCCAGCGCATCCGCCAGCACGCTCTGGTTCATGGGAAGCCGCACCTCGTGCGACGGACGCTGCAGGCGGACCTTCATTTCCAGAATGAAATGCGCGAGACGCTCGGCAGCGGGGCGTCGGCCGATGTTGATAATGCGTTCCACCAGCATCGACTGTTCCCTCGCCAGAATCAGGAAGAACAACGAGGCAAGTCGTGGTGCCTGCTCGAACACCTCGGTCAGCCTCGTTCGCGGAAAAGGACACGCCTCGATGTCCGTCAGCGCGACGAAGTCCGAACGGGCTTCGTTGAACCCCATCTCGCGCAGACCCAGGATCTGCCCCGGCAGAAAGATGTCCAGCACCTGACGTCGACCATCGGCCAGGTCGCGTACCGCACAGGCCCAGCCGGAGCTCAACGTATAGAACCTCTCTGCCTCCTCACCAGCCGCACACAGGCAGGTTTCGGCGGCATAACGCTTCGGGTCCTTCTCCAGGTCCAGCAGCAACGCCTTCTCTTCGGGTACCAGTTCGGCAAACTGGCCGATCTGCGTGAGGATGCAACCTTCCAGCATTGTCATCGCTGGCTCCTTGTTACGCCAAAGTGCGGTCGTGTCACATAACGAAACACTGGTGTTACGTTAAGTAACGATCAGTAGAAAAATCGTACGCCCAAACGACTGATTCCCAATACTGACGATTCGTGGCGTGTTTTTTGCAGGAAATGGGCCATTTCGTGAACCGGTTCACCTCGGAGCCATGCCAACGCCATGACCGATGCGCTCGACAGCACCCGGGAATTCCTTGGCGCCCATGCCCCGTTCGATCAACTCGAACCCGACGCGCTGGAATTTCTGCTGCCGCGTCTGGAGAGTCGCTTCTACGCACGCGGGGCCCGCATTACTGACCCCGATGCCGGCCCCGCTCGCCGCTTTCACATCATCCGACAGGGCCGCATCCGCGGCGAGACGCCCAGCGAAGACGAACAGCTCTCGGGCAAAGCCTGGGAGCTGATTCCCGGCGAGTGTTTCCCGATTGGCGCCCTGCTTGGCCGCCGCGCCGTCCACACGGTGCACCGCGCGGCCGAGGACACGGTCTGTCTGGAACTGGACCTGGAGGACTTCGACCGCCTGCGCTCGCGATCCCGCGTCTTCAATGATTTCTGCACGCGACGGTTGGCCAACCTGCTGGACCGCCTGCAGCAGGGGCTGGATACCCTGTCCAGCCGCGACGGGGGCGCGGCCGGACAGCTGAATACACCCCTGGCCCTGCGGATCTCCCGGGGACCGGTGACCTGTCGGCCGGACACTCGACTGCGCGAGGTACTGACCACCATGCGCGACGAGCGCGTGGGCTCCGTGGTCGCCGTGGACGACGAACAGCGGCCGGTCGGCATCTTCACCCTGCATGATCTGCTTTCACGGGTGGTGCTGGAGGATGTCGGCCTGGACGCCCCCCTGGAAGCAGTGATGACATCCGACCCGGTCGCGCTGGAGGAAAGCGCCCCCGGCTTCGAGGGCATCGAGGCGATGACCGAACACGGGATGACGCACCTGTGCGTGGTACGCGACGGTCGCCTGGTCGGCGTACTCGGCGAACGCGACCTGCTGACCAGCCAGCCCCTGACCCTGGACGGCCTGGTACGCGAGATCCGCCGCGCCGACAGCGTATCGGCCATCGCCGAGCGGTTGCACCAGGTGCCACGACTGATCGAGGCCGTAGTCGGCCAGGGCGCCGAGGCGGATCAGGTGCTGCGCCTGATCACGCGCCTGAACGAACACGCCACCCGCCGCGTGCTGGCCCTTCTGCGCCCGCAATACGAGGCGATCGAAGGGATCGAGTTTACCTGGCTGGCCTTCGGCTCCCAGGCGCGCGAGGAACAGGCGCTGGTCACGGACCAGGACAACGGCATCCTGTTCGACACCGAGGACGGCGATGCGGACGCGATCCGCGAACGCCTGCTGCCCTATGCCCGGGCCGTGAACGAGGCACTCGCCGAATGCGGCTTCATGCTGTGCCCGGGCAACATCATGGCAGGCAACCCGGAGTGCTGTCTGAGCAAGACCGAGTGGGACCGGCGCTTTACCCGCTGGATCGAACAGGGCACACCCGAACATCTGCTCAAGAGCACCATCTTCTTCGACCTGCGTGCGGTGGACGGCGACCACGGCCCTGTAGAGGCCCTGCGTACGCAGCTGCTGCAGAAGACGGCCTACAACAGCCGCTTCCGTCGCCAGATGGCCGCCAACCAGCAGGCTTTTCGTCCCCCACTGGGGCTGTTTGGCGAGATCAAGAGCGGCGCGGACGGCATCGACATCAAGAAGCAGGGGCTAACGCCGTTCGTGGATGCGGCGCGCGTGATCGCCCTGGCCGCCGAACTGCCGGCCACGCGTACCCATGAACGGCTCGATCAGGCGGTCAGCGCGGAGGTCATGCGCGAATCCGACGCGCGGGACTATCACGCCGCCCTGCGCTATCTGCAAATGCTGCGTCTGCGCGCCCAGCAAAAGGCGCTGCGCGAAGGGCGCGACGACGACAACCGAATCCGGCCGGAGGAACTGGGCACCCTTGAGGGACGCATCCTCAAGGAGTCCTTCCGGCAGGCTCGCAAGCTGCAAGGCCAGCTTGAAGTGCAGTACCAGCTGTGACGAATCGCATAGACGAGTCACGGCGAACAACAAAACCTATGAGAGGAGCTACGTCATGTCACAAGAAGACCTGAGCCGGCAGGCCTACTGGCGCGCGCACCTGCGCCTGTTGGCCATCTGCCTCGCCATCTGGTTCTTCGTGTCCTTCGGGCTGGGGATCCTTCTGGCCGCGCCGCTGAACGCATTCTCCATCGGCGGGTATCCGCTGGGCTTCTGGTTTGCCCAGCAGGGCGCGATCTACACCTTCATCGTCCTGATCTTCGTTTATGCCTGGCGCATGAACGTCCTGGATCGCAAGTTCAACGTCCACGAGGAGTAAGCCTGTCATGGATCAACAGACCCTAAGTCTTCTCGTGGTCGGGGCGACCTTCGCCCTCTACATCGGTATCGCCATCTGGGCGCGTGCCGGTTCGACCAGCGAGTTCTACGTCGCCGGGCGCGGCGTCAACCCGATCGCCAACGGGATGGCCACCGCTGCGGACTGGATGTCCGCCGCGTCGTTCATCTCCATGGCCGGCCTGATCGCGTTCCTCGGCTTTACCGGGGGCGCCTACCTGATGGGCTGGACCGGTGGCTACGTGCTGATGGCCCTGCTGCTGGCCCCGTACCTGCGCAAGTTCGGCAAGTTTACGGTGCCGGAATTCATCGGTGACCGGTTCTACTCGAAGGTCGCGCGTGTGGTGGCGGTCATCTCGCTGCTCGCGATGTCCATCACCTACGTGATCGGGCAGATGCGCGGCGTGGGGATCGCGTTCTCCAACATCCTCGAGGTGCCGCTGGCCATCGGCCTGCTGTCCGGTATGGCGGTGGTGTTCATCTACGCGGTGCTCGGCGGGATGAAGGGGATCACCTACACCCAGATCGCGCAGTACGTGATCATGATCTTCGCCTATACGGTGCCTGCGGTCTTCATCTCGCTCACGCTCACGGGCCAGGTGTTCCCGCAGATCGGACTGGGTTCCACCCTGCAGGGCCAGGACACCTACCTGCTGGACGCGCTGGATCAGACCATGGTGGATCTTGGCTTCACCATGTACACGGCCACCGAGGGCGGCATGAGCATGCTCAACATGTTCCTGCTGACCCTGGCGCTGATGATCGGTACCGCCGGTCTGCCGCACGTGATCATCCGGTTCTTTACGGTTCCGCGTGTGCGCGATGCGCGCAAGTCCGCCGGCTGGGCGCTGGTCTTCATCGGCATCCTCTACACCACCGCCCCGGCGGTCGGTGCGATGGCCATCTGGAACCTCGTCAATACCGTGCATCCGGGTGAGATCGGCACCGAGGAAGGCCACCTGGCCTACGAGGACAAGCCGGCCTGGATGGAGCGCTGGGAACAGACCGGTCTGCTCGCGTTCGAGGACAAGAACGAAGACGGCCGCATCCAGTACTACAACGAGGACAACGAAGAGTTCGCCGCGATGGCGGAAGAGGAATACGGCTGGGAAGGCTCCGAGATCGTGACCCTCGACCGTGACATCATGGTGCTGGCCAACCCCGAGATCGCCGGTCTTCCGGGCTGGGTGATCGCGCTGGTGGCAGCGGGCGGTATCGCGGCCGCGTTGTCGACGGCTGCCGGGCTGCTCCTCGCCATATCGTCGGCCATCTCGCATGACTTGCTGAAGGGGGTCTTCATGCCCCGCATCAGCGAACAGGGCGAGCTACTGGCCGGACGTATCGCGATGGCGTGCGCAATCCTGTTTGCCGGCTACCTGGGGTTAAACCCACCGGGCTTTGCGGCCGAGGTGGTAGCACTCGCCTTCGGTCTTGCCGCCGCCTCGCTGTTCCCGACCCTGATGATGGGCATCTTCATGAAGAAGATGAACAAGGAAGGCGCGATCGCCGGCATGCTGGTCGGTCTGGTGACCACCCTGCTGTACATCTTTACCTACAAGGGGTGGTTCTTCTTCTCCGGCACCGCCATGCTCCCGGATACCGAGGAGTACTGGCTGTTCGGCGTGAACCCGACCGGCTTCGGCGCCATTGGTGCGGTGTTCAACTTTGTCGCGGCCTACATCGTGATGAAGCTGACCAAGGAGCCGCCGCAGCACATCCAGGAACTGGTGGAAAACGTGCGTGTCCCGCGCACCGACAACCCGAGCTGACGCTCTGCCCGGTCATGCCACTGGCATGACCGGGCCTGTCGGCCCACCATGAATGGATATGCTTAACATTCATGCAAGGAAGGGAGATCACCATCTCCCTGAGGTCGGCTCGGCGCATGCCGGGTCGGCCTTTTTTCCTTCGGGACAATTCTCCAGTGCCCGGGAGGGGCACTGGAGAATTGCTCTGACCCCGCCATCCACGCCGCGAAAGAAGGGTGCCCGGAACGCAGATGAACGGTGAGCTGGAAGAGATTCGCGAATTTCTCGAACGCTGCCCGGAACTCGCGCGGCTGTCCTCCGAGACGCGCACGGGCCTTGTTCGCCGTCTGACCCTGCGCTACCTGCGCGAGGACAGCCCGTTCCCACCCAGGGATGCGGAACCCGGCGAACTCTGGATCGTGCGCACCGGGGCCGCTGAACTGTACGACATGCAAGACCAGCTGCAGGACCGTCTGGGCGAAGGCGACCTGCTCAACACGACGCGGGTCGCCGACCTGCGCGGGCGCATCACCGAGGATGCCCTGATCTACCAGCTGGCCGCCGAACGCGCCCGCGACCTCGCCGACCGGGATGAAGCCTTCCACGAATTTCTGGAAACCGATTCGGATCGCTTGCGGGCCCAGACCATGACCTGGCCCGGGGGGGAGCGCAGCCTTCTCACCACTCCCGTGCGCGCCCTGATGACGCCGCGACCGATCATGTCGCCGACCAGCATCACCCTGTGCGAGGCGGCCCAGCGCATGACCGAGGCCGACATCTCGGCCCTGCTGCTGCACGAGCCGGGGCGGGAAGATGTCCCGGTGGGTATCCTGACCGACACCGACCTGCGCCATGCCCTGGCCGAAGGCACCGATCCGGGATGCAGCGTGGCCCGATGCATGGCACAGCCAGTGGCCTCGGTCAGCCGCGATACCCCGGCCTTCGACGCCCTGCTCCGCATGGCACGACGGGATATTCATCACCTGCCAGTTACCGATGGCGACGATGGCCCACTGGTCGGGATACTCTCCAGTACGGACCTGATCCGCCATCAGGGGACGAGCGCGGTCTACCTGGTGCGCGACCTGCGCCGCGCCGATGATCTCGACGCCCTGCGCGACGTAATGCGCGCCCTGCCCAGCCTGCAGGTGCAGCTGGTCGAGGCGGGGGCCGATGCGACCCAGATCGGCCAGACCATCACCACGGTGATCGACACGCTCACGCAGTGCCTGATCGAGCTGGCGGAAGCGAAGCTCGGCCCCGCGCCGGCCGCATATGCCTGGCTGGCCAGCGGCAGCCAGGGCCGCCACGAACAAACCGTACACACCGACCAGGATACGGCGCTGGTCTATGACGACATGGCACCGCCCGAAGCGGACGCCTGGTTCCAGCGCCTGGCCGACGAGGTCGGGGAGGGCCTTGCGGCCTGTGGCATCCCTCGCTGCCCGGGCGAGGTTGACCCGAGCCAGCCACAGTGGCGCCGAACGACCAGCGACTGGGAGCGCGAGCTGCGGCGGGTTTTGAGCCACCCCTCGCCACGCGATGCGATGCTCGCCAGCCATTACCTGGACCTCAGGGTCATCCATGGCCCGACGAGCCTGTTCGAACCGATGCGCCACGAGGCCCTGGAACAGGGCTATCGCAGCGAGGCCGTGCTGACCACCCTGGCCGACCAGGCGCGGGATCTACGCCCGCCGCTGGGGTTCTTTCGTCAGTTCGTACTTGAACGTGGAGGCGAACACGGCGACACACTGGACCTGAAGATGCGCGGCCTGATGCCAATCGTCGCGCTGGCTCGAGTGTTCGCCCTGCGCGCCGGTTCGGATGCGCGCGGCACCGTCGAACGACTGCGGGCCGCGCGACATGCGGGCATTCTGTCGGCGAATACCGGAGCCGACCTGATCGATGCCTGGCAGTTCATCGCCACGTTGCGCGCCCGCCATCAGGCCGACCAGATCGGGCGGGGCATCGTTCCCGACAATGCCCTGGCCCCGAGCGACTTGTCGGGACTGGAACGCAGCCATCTGAAGAACGTCTTTCGCCTGGTGGCCCATGCGCAGAAGGCCTCTCTGGCTCAGACCGAGCAGGTGCACGGGTGATCGGCCCCTTGCCGCCCACCCCCGAGGCACTCCGCTAATGCCCTGCCCGCTGCCCCAGGACACGCCATGGGTACGCCCCATCGGGCACTGGCGCTTTTGCCGCCGCCGCCAAAGGGCCGCACAACGCGCGCCGGCGGGGGCACTGCGCAGCTGCCTGGAATCTGTCCTGCCCTCCGCCCGGCAATCCGTTGCGACATGCCGGTTTCTCGCGGTGGATCTCGAAACCACGGGCCTCGACCCGGAGCACGATGTCATCCTGAGCATCGGCTGGGTCGCGATGGACGGTGTGCGCATCGACCTGGCCACCGCGGATCAGCGGCTGGTGCGCGCGGACTGCCCGGTCCCGGAACAAAGCGCCGTCATCCACCGCATTACCGACCGCGAGACGGCCGGCGGAGTCACCGTGGACACTGCCCTGGACGCACTGTTCGCGGCACTCCAGGGCCGCATCCTGGTGGCCCATCATGCGGCGCTGGAGCTGGGTTTCCTGGAGCAGGCCTGCCAGCGCTTGTACGACGTAAGCCCCCAGCTAGCCGTAGTCGACACCCTGCGCCTGGCGGAACGGCAACTACGCCGGGCGGGGCAACCCATTGCACTGGACGGCATGCGGCTTCACGCCCTGCGGGCACGCTACAACCTCCCCCAGTACCGTGCGCACGACGCGCTGTTCGATGCCCTGGCCGCTGGCGAGCTGTTTGCCGCCCTGGTCAGCCAACTTTCCCCGGACGCACAGGTTCCGCTGGAGCGGGTGCTGTTCCGGCCCGGATGGCTCTGAGCGGGCGGATGCCGGCGATTGACATGCTATCCTCACTCCCCAAAAACCCGCGTTTATGTGAACGCGCCCGAACGAAATCACGGAGGCCCTGATGAGCAACACCATCGAGTCCACGCTGCACGAGACCCGTCACTTTGCGCCGCCGGCAGAGTTCACGAAGAACGCCCGCCTGAAGCCCGAGGATCTCGAGGCCCTGCACAAGAAGGCCGACGCCGACTACGAGGGCTTCTGGTGTGACCTCGCGCGCGAGAAAATCGACTGGCAGGAAGATTTCACCGCAGGTCTGGACAGCTCGAATGCCCCGCACTACCGCTGGTTTGCCGACGGGCGCATGAACGTGTCCTACAACTGCATCGACCGTCATCTCGAAGTACGGGGCAACAAGACCGCGATCATCTTCGAGGCGGAAAATGGCGAGACCCGCAACCTGACCTACCGCGACCTCTACAACGAGGTTGGCAGGCTCGCCAATGCGCTCAAGTCCATGGATGTGGAAAAGGGCGATCGGGTGATCATCTACATGCCGATGAACGCCGAGGCCGTGATCGCCATGCAGGCCTGCGCCCGCATCGGCGCGATCCACTCCGTGGTCTTCGGGGGCTTCTCCGCCGATGCCCTGCGTGACCGTATCGTCGACTCCGGTGCGAAGCTGGTCATCACAGCGGATGGCGGCGTACGCGGTGGCAAGACCGTGGCCCTCAAGGCCAACGTCGACAAGGCACTGGATTCCAATCCGGCCGACGTCGAGAAGGTCATCGTCTGCAAGCGCGCCGGCAACGACGTGACCATGCAGGACGAACGCGACGTCTGGTGGGACGACGCCGTGGACGGCGAGTCGGTGGACTGCGAACCGGAATGGGTCGAGTCCGAGCACCCGCTGTTTCTGCTCTATACCTCCGGGTCCACCGGCAAGCCGAAGGGCATCCAGCACTCCAGCGCCGGCTACCTGCTGGGCGCGATCATCACCAACCAGTGGGTGTTCGACCTGCAGGGCGACGACGTCTACTGGTGCACCGCCGATGTCGGCTGGATCACCGGCCATACCTACGTCGCCTACGGCCCGCTGGCGATCGGCGCCACCCAGGTCGTTTACGAGGGCGTGCCGACCGTGCCCGATGCCGGCCGCTGGTGGAAGATGTGCCAGGACCACGGCGTGACGGTGTTCTACACCGCCCCGACCGCGATCCGTGCGCTGATGAAGGCCGGCGACGACTTCCCGTCCCAGTACGATCTGTCGAAGCTGCGCCTACTGGGTACGGTCGGCGAGCCGATCAACCCCGAGGCCTGGATGTGGTACTACCGCGTGATCGGCGGCGAACGCTGCCCGGTGGTCGACACCTGGTGGCAAACCGAGACCGGCGCCAACATGATCGCGCCGATCCCCGGCGCGACGACCCTCGTCCCGGGCTCCTGCACGCAACCACTGCCCGGCGTCGATGCCGACGTCGTCGACGAGGGTGGCAACAGCCTGCCGGCCGACCAGGGCGGATATCTGGTGATCAAGAAGCCGTGGCCCTCGATGCTGCGCACCGTGTGGGGCGACGATCAGCGCTACAAGGACACCTACTGGCCCAAGTTCGGCGGCAAGTACTACCTGGCCGGTGACTCCGCGCGTCGCGATTCCGAAGGCAACTTCTGGATCATGGGCCGCATCGACGACGTGCTGAACGTCTCCGGCCATCGCCTGGGCACCATGGAGGTCGAGTCGGCCCTGGTCGCGCATGCCGAGGTGGCCGAGGCCGCCGTGGTCGGGCGTCCGCACGACGTGAAGGGCGAAGCCATCGTGGCCTTCGTGATCCTGAAGGGCGACCGCCTGACCGGCGACGAGGCCGACGCCATGATCAAGGATCTGCGCAACTGGGTGGCCGATCAGATCGGCCCGATCGCCAAACCGGACGACATCCGCTTTGCCGACGGACTGCCCAAGACCCGCTCCGGCAAGATTATGCGCCGGCTGCTGCGCTCCATCGCCAAGGGCGAGGAGATCACCTCGGACACCTCGACGCTCGAGAACGAGGCCGTGATCCCGCAACTCCAGGGCAAGGCCTGAGTCACGGGCCGGGGCCCGGCGCCCCGGCCCTGCTTCGACCTTCCTGTAGGAGGCCAGCCCCCTGGCCGATCGGGCGCCGGAAAGGTCCGATCGGCCAGGGGGCTGGCCTCCTACAGTTCGCCCCCCTACAGGACACCATATCCGTTCCACCCGGGGCACCCAACGCATGACGACGCACCACTCCGATCACCCGCAAACCCCGCGCCTGCGCGTGCTGCTCGGCGAGGTCACGGCCATGGGTCCGGGCAAGGCCATGCTGCTGGAGGCCATTCGCGAGAAGGGCTCCATCTCGGCCGCGGCACGCAGTGTAGGCATGTCCTATCGGCGCGCCTGGGATCTGGTCGAGACGATGAACCAGAGCTTCCGCGAGCCCATGGTCGAGACGGCCAAGGGGGGCTCGGGTGGTGGCGGTGCACAGGTAACGGAATTTGGCGAGCGGGTGCTGGCGCGCTACCGGGAGATGGAAGCCCGCGCGACGGCAGCCATCCGCGAGGAGCTGGACGACTTCAGCGAATTCCTGGCCAACCCAGCCCGCCCGGACTAATACTCTTCCGCCACCAACCCTTCGGCCAGCAGCGCGGCAAAGCGCTCGGCGGGTAGCGGGCGGCTGGCCAGATAGCCCTGGTAGTGATCGCAGCCCAGCTCGCGCAGCGCGCCGAGCTGCTCGCGCGTCTCCACCCCCTCGGCCAGCACGCTCAGACCCAATCCGTGTCCCAGCGCCACGATCGCCCGTGCAATCGAGCGGTCATCGGCATCGTGCGCACCCGCCGCCAGGCCATCCACGAAGCTCTTGTCGACCTTCAGCGTGTCGACCGGGAAGCGCTTGAGCTGGGCCATGGACGAATACCCCGTCCCGAAATCGTCCACCGCGAAGCTAACACCCCGCTCGCGCAGTCGCTGGAGGATACGCCGGGCGCGCTCGGGGTCGAACATCAGTGCCGATTCCGTAATCTCCAGCTCCAGATACTTGGCCGGATAACCATGCCCCTCCAGCAGATCAGCCACCTGCTGGTCGATCGCCACCCGCTGAAACTGAAGTGCGGAGACATTCACCGCCAGGCGCACAGCCGGATAGCCGGCATCGCGCCAGGCCTGCCCCTGCGCCAGCACCCGCCTCAGCACCCAGTCGCCCAGCTCCACAATCAGGCCAGTCTGCTCCGCCACCGGGATGAAGCGTCCGGGCGATACGGGCCCCAGTTCGGGATCAGTCCAGCGCAGCAGGGCCTCGGCCCCGATCAGCACACCATCGCTGACGCGATACTGTGGCTGGTAGTGAACCTCGAGGCTGTCCTGCTCGATCGCACGCCGCAACCGGGCATTCAGGTCGATACGCTCGCGGGCCGCCTCGGTAAAGGCATCCGAGTAGTAGCGATAACTCCCGCGTCCGTCTTCCTTGGCGCGCGACAGCGCCGTGCCAGCCTCCTGCAGCAGGGTCTCCGCGTCGGCACCATGATCCGGGAACACGGCGATTCCGATGGTCGCGGCGATCTCGATCTCGACGCCATCGCCGATGTCTGCCGGACGCCCTACCTCGCGAAGGATGTCCTCGGCGACCAGCGCCGCATCGTCCACGTGGGACAGGTTGTCCGCCAGCACGGCAAACTCGTCGCTGGCCAGACGGGCGACCGTATCGGTCCCCCGTCGCCCCGCCTGCAGGCGATCGGCGACAATCTTCAGCAGGCGATCCCCAGCCGCATGGCCCCGGGAATCGTTGATGTCCTTGAAGCGATCGACGTCGATGATCAGCACGGCCAGAAGGCCCTGACGCCGGCGCATCAGCGCAATGGCCTGGGCCAGCCGGGCACGCAACAAACGGCGGTTCGGGAGCTCGGTCAGGGGATCGTGATGCGCGAGAAAGTCGAGCTCCGCCTCCGAGGCCTTGATACGGGATATGTCCGCAAATACCGAGACATAGTGGGTCAGGCGTCCCTCGCTATCGTATACCGCCGTAATGCTTTGCAGCTCGGGGAAGATCTCGCCGCTCTTGCGACGGTTCCAGATCTCGCCCTGCCAGTGGCCCTCGGTTGCCAGCTGGTGATACAGGTGCGCGTAGAACGCCTGATCATGACGCCCCGACTGGAACATCTTGGGTGTGCGGCCCACCACCTCGTCCTGGGTGTAACCCATCAGTTCCGTGAACGCGCGATTGACCGACAGGATGTGGGCCGTGGCGTCGGTAATCACCACACCCTCTCGGGTATTCTCGAAGACCACCGAGGCCAGCCGCTGACGTTCGTCGTGCTCACGGCGTTCGGTGATGTCCTCGATGATTGCAACCACGCGGTCGACGGCGCCATCGGCGGTACGTGTGCACTTCACGTCGATATCGGCGACCAGCACCCGACCATCGCGGCGCAACAGTCGCTGCTGAACGCTGTAGCCCTCGCGCTCGCCCGCACGCATCGCGGCATCCAGCTCTGTCGCACAACCGCGATCCTCGGGCACGGTCAGCCTTTCCCATTCGATCCGGGTGAGCTCTTCGGGGGCGTAGCCGAGCATCTGTGCCAGCAGCGGGTTGACCCGCTCCCAGCCTTCGCCACCCGGGCGCGAGATCGCCATACCGACGAACGGCATATCGAAGAACACCCTCAACAGCCGGTCCTGCTCGGCATGCGAGCGCATCAGTTCCAGGTGGTGGTGCAACCACTGCTGACGCCACAGCAGTGCCCCGACTGCGAGCATGATCAACCAGACAAACAAGGTGGCCGCACCCATCCAGACCGCCTGCTGGCGGGGCGCTATGGACAGCGGTGCAAGATCACGTTTCAGGATCAGGTCCCAGCCCGGTACCGCCAGCGGCTGCACGCCAGCGAGAAAGCCGCCCCGGGTGTCGTCGAAGGATGCTACGCGAACACCCGTCCGTTCCTGATCAAGGATCTGCCCGCGCAGCCGGGCGAAGGCCTGGGGCGGCTCGATAATGTGTCCACCCCTTGCGTTAATGCGTGCAATCGTGGCCCAGCGGGTGTCGTCCCGCACCACCACATGAGGGTCCACCGAGGCCGCATGCGGTCCTTCACTGATTGCCAGCAACGGGTACAGCGTATCGATCCCGGAAGACAGTACGACGACCGCCACCGCCGGCCCCTCGGGGTCCACACGATCCTGCACGGGTACGGCCCAGCTGATCCGGGCCGCACCATCGGTATTCGCATGCAGGCGGGGCACGCTCACCGTGCCGCTGGCCAGGGCCTCCGTGACCGCTTCCTCCACGGCTACGTCATCCACCACATTGCGCCCCACTTCCACGAGCGGCGTCCAGTCACGGTCGATCAGGGCAATGGCATCGTAGTCATAGCGCTCCTGCATCAGCTCCAGGCGATGCCGTACCTGCTCCAGGGCCAGCGTCGAATGCATCTGGGTAGCGGTTCGCGCAAATACCGAGAAGTCCCGAGCCTCGGCGAGCACCATCGCGTCACCTTCACGCTCGGCCAGCCATCGGTCCAGGAGCCCTCCCTTCAGAAAGGCCGAACGCCGAAGATCGTCGCGGGCTTGGTCCACCGCGGAGGTCGCCTGAATCTGCCAGGTGCCAAACGCCATGCCCGCCGTCGACAGAACAACCGCCAGGGCAAGAACGCTCCAGCCACCCGCGCCAAAGCGCTGCGTGATGGAAGGGGCCCGGGATGACCGGACGGTTCCCGCCACCTGTCCGACTGCACTCCAGCGCATCGCGACATACAAGGCCAGAGCCGATACCGTGATAAAGCCCAGCCCCTTGCCGAGATTGGCCAGCGTCAAGGCATCGCCAACCCCGGCGCCCAGCCACCAGGCGACGGCAACATCGGACAGGGTGACCCAGAGCAGGCCAACGAAAAAAAAGGTCCCGGCAATCCACTCAGGCGCACGCGATCGCTCGGTCGTTTCTTGCAACGTATTACTCCCCGATTTCGGGTGACAATGCGCGGAAGACGCCCACTGGACACTGCGTCCCAAACACGAAAAGGTTGAGGCAGGCGGCACGCAACAGGCCACCTGCGGTGGATTCCGCGGAATCCAGTGGAACCCTGTTCAGCAAGGGGCTGTCTCCACACACAGGAGCCGCGCAGCCGCAGCAGTATGCTGGATTCGCGAGGCACGCGGTTTGAGGCAGATCAATTGCTTCCCGCCAGCCCGACGGGCCGATCGGGCCACCAGTCACCCACCAGACGACAAGGAGCACGACATGGAGGCCACACTGAAGGACGGGACCCTGACCCTGAAGATCGACAAGAAGACCGCCGAGAGCATCGCGGAGAACATCACCGAGCTTGAGGGCGAGATCAGCAACGGGGCGCGCGCGCTCGGCTCCGTACTGCAGCAGGGCGTCTACGAGCTGGGGAACGAATTCCGCCAGCCGCCGCATGCCTTCGACGAGCACGCGCCCAAGCAGCCATCGATCGAGGACTGATCCGAGCCCTCTCGCACGTACACGGAACCCGCAAGGAGGACACCATGCACCTGGAAAAAGCCGAAAACGGCGAACTGGTGATCACAATGCCGGAGGCGGAGGCCTCCGATACCCTGGCCACGCTGAAAAAGCGCGCCGATGAACTGGACGAATGCGAAGAACTGACCGAGGCCCTGGAAGAGGCCGGGATCCAGTTGCCCACGCAGCCCGATCACATACGGCACGAGTACATGCCTCCGGCGGACTAACCACGCGATATACGACCCGGCCCGTCCCCGGGCCGGGTGTTTCCGTCAAGCGTTGACGCGCTCCACCGCCCCGCGGGGGTCATCGCACACCTCGAGGATGGTCAGGAAACCGCTGATCTCGAACACCTCGCGTATCGGATCCCCGATCTCGCACAACACCAGTCGCCCCCCGTTCTGCTTGATCTTCTTCGCGGTCATCAGCATCACCCGCAGCCCCGCGCTGGAGATGTAGTCGACATCACCGAACCGAATCACCAGCGAAGGGTGTTCCTCCATCCGCTGGAACAGATGGGCCTCGAATTCCGGCGACGTATTGCTGTCCAGGCGACCGGCCGGACTGACGACCAGCACGCCGTCGATCGTCTCTTCGTTGACTTGCATCGGTTCGCTTTGCCTGTGTTGTGTTGAGTGGATCTCTCGTCCCGCCACTCGCCCAGCGGCAATCGGATCAGACCGGCTGCTTGCGCAGGGTCAGGCGATTGACGCCATCGGCGGAGTGATAGTCGATCTCGTCCATCAGCGTCTTCATGAAGTGGATCCCCAGCCCGCCGACCTGACGCGACTCGATATCACCGTCGAGCTGGGCCTCGGGGGCATCGGTCAGCGGATTGAAGGCCTGGCCATCGTCGGTGACCGTGATCGTCAGTCCGTCGTCCGCCTTGCACAGATTCACCTCGATCGTGTGCTCCGCCTCATCATCGAAGGCATAGGTGATCAGATTGGTCAGCCACTCGTCCAGCACCAGATTGATCGGGTAGACCGAGGACATCGAAATCCCCGCCTCCTCGCAGAACGCTTCCACCTGCTCGGCCAGGTGCGGGATCTCCCGCAATTCAGTCCGGATCCGGAAAGCCCGCTGCATCATGCACTCCCTGATGGCGACCGACGCACGGACCGCCCCGTCGAATCAAAAGGTGTTCGCGACGCTTGCCACGCCCGGCGCGCGCGAGCGCACCAGGCGCTCGACCACGTTCTTCAGGTCCAGCGTCGAACGCGGACACCCCACGCAGGCCCCCTTGAGCCGCACACGCACAGTGCGCCCGTCGAGCTCCACGAACTCGATATCGCCGCCGTCCTGCATCAGGATGCGACGCGCCTCCTCGACAGCCGCGCGCACCGCGTCCTCGTCGATCGGCCCGTCCGCCGGGACATCGGCGGCCTCGCGCTCGGCGAAGGTCTGTGCCCGATCCAGGCGCAGTGCCAGTTCCGGATCGAGCTCCTCGATCGCGTCCAGCTCGTCCTCGCTGTACACATGATCCGGGTCGTCGTTCAGCAGGTGGGAGACATCCACCATCACCTGAGCCTTGTCGGGTCCCGCCATCGTCGGTCCTCCGCGTGATCGCATTCGCGCCAGTATAGCAACGGCCCGTTCCCGACCGGCCCGAAGCCGCACGCGCCAACCGGATTCCGGTGGCGCGACCGGCGGCCAGCGCAGGCGGACCCGCATCCGCCGCAGATCATCGCGATCCATGCGCGCGGCATGCAGCCAGAGCCGCATCAATCGGCCGCCGTCCCGCTCGCGCAGCACCAGCAGGACCATCCCGGCCAGCACCCGGCTGTCGGGCAACAATTCGACCCACGTCACCTGCTCCTGGCGCAGACCCTCGAGTGTCGCCACCCAGGTATCCCCCTCCGGCGTCTGTCCCAGCCAGACCCAGCCCGGTGCCACAGCACGGCGCTGCCACCACCAGCCAACCGCCGCCAGGCCCCAGACCGGCAGCAGCATCCACAAGGGGCTGTAGACCAGCACAAACCCGGAGACGGCGAGGACCAGCAGGATCTGCCCGGCTAGCGTCAGCCGTGGCAGAACGGAGTCAGGGTGCAGTCTCAGCCGCAGCGGCGGCGCGGATCGCCGGGACAAGCCGGGCTATTCCGTCATCCACCGTGGTCTGGCGACCCATGACCACATCCAGCAGCACATTGTCGGGGTAGTCGAGCAGGCGCTCGAAGGCATCGCGACCCTCCTGGTCCAGTTGCGCATATCCCTGCGCGAGAAACTGCCCGAGCAGCCAGTCGTTCTCCAGCATGCCGCGGCGGCAGCGCCAGCGGGTACGGCTGTCGGGTTCCATCAAAGCGATTTCTTCAGCATGGTGCGGCGAATATCGCCGATCGCCCGGCTGGGGTTCAGCCCCTTCGGGCAGACCTGGGTGCAGTTCATGATGGTGTGGCAGCGGTAAAGCTTCCAGGCATCGTCCAGCTGTGCCAGGCGGTGATCGGTGGCCTCGTCGCGGCTGTCCTGGATAAAGCGCGCGGCCTGCAGCAGTGCGGCCGGGCCGAGGAACTTGTCCGGGTTCCACCAGTACGACGGGCAGGCGGCGGAACAACAGCCGCACAGGATGCACTCGTACAGTCCGTCCAGTTCTTCACGATCGTCCGGACTCTGCTTGCGTTCGACCTCGGGCTCAGGGCTGTCGTTGATCAGCCAGGGCTCGGCTCTTCGGTACTGCTCCCAGAAGTTGCCCATGTCCACGATCAGGTCGCGGATCACCGGCATCCCCGGGAACGGGCGCAGCGTGACCGGCGCCTCCAGGTCCGCCAGCGGCGTGATGCAGGCCAGGCCGTTCATGCCGTTGATGTTCATGCCGTCGGAACCACAGACCCCGTGCTGGCAAGAGCGGCGAAAACCCAGGGAATCGTCCTGCTCCTTCAGTAGCAGCAGGGCATCCAGCAGCATCATCCCTGGCTCGACCTGGTCGTCGGGCAGGGTGAAGCGCTGCATCTTCGGCAGCGTGTCCGTCTCCGGGTTGAAGCGGTAGATCGAGAATTCCAATGGTCTCTCCTGTCAGCGTTGCTACAGGTTGCCTATTTCAATCCGGGCCCCTGAATCGCCGCATCCTGCCTCGCACAGCCCAGGGTGCGCAGGGCGCGTTGAGCCCCGCGAAACGCATCCTACGGCCCCGTATTTCGGCACCGGTCGATGATCAATAGACCCGCTCCTTCGGCGGGAACGAGGCCACGGTGTTCGGCTGGGTACGCACCGGCTTGTAGTCCAGGCTGTCGTCCACCAGCGAGTACAGGCTGTGCTTGAGCCAGTGCTGGTCATCACGCTCGGGGAAGTCGATGCGCGAATGCGCCCCGCGGCTCTCCTCGCGCCCCAGCGCGGAACGGATGGTCGCGAGCGCGCAGTCCATCAGGTTCTCCAGCTCCATTGCCTCGACCCGCGCGGTGTTAAAGGTGGCCGAGTGGTCGGCAATCACCGCGTGGTTCAGGCGTTCGCGCAGGGCACGTACCTTCTCCACCCCCTCGCGCATCACCTCGTCGGTGCGGAACACCGAGCAGTGGTCCTCCATTACCTTGCGCAGCTCCCGCCGGAGCGGCTCGATGCGTTCCGCCGTACCATCGCCCGGGTCCTTGCGGTCCCAGCGTGTGAGCCGTGCCATTGCCCGTTCCACCGCGCCCTCATCCAGCGGCCGGTGATACCGGTTCTCGGAAAGGTACTCAAGAATGTGATTGGCGGCCGCGCGCCCGAACACGAGGATATCCAGAAGCGAATTGCCGCCGAGGCGGTTGGCCCCATGCACCGATACACAGGCCGCCTCGCCGGCCGCGTACAGTCCGGGGACTGGATCTTCCGGCGTATCCTTGACCGGCGCGACCACCTGCCCGAGGCAGTTGGTCGGGATACCGCCCATGCTGTAGTGACAGGTGGGAAACACCGGGATCGGGGCTTCGATCGGGTCGATGCCGAGAAAGGTCATGCTCGCCTCGCGAATGCCCGGCAACCGGTGGTGAATCGCGTCTGCGCCAAGGTGGCGCAGATCCAGCAATACGTGATCGCGGTTGCGTCCGCAGCCACGGCCTTCGCGCACCTCGGTGGCAATGGAGCGGCTGACCACGTCGCGCGAGGCCAGGTCCTTCGCCCGCGGGGCATAGCGCTCCATGAAGCGCTCGCCATCGGCGTTGACCAGGAACCCGCCCTCGCCGCGCGCACCCTCGGTAATCAGCATCCCGCGCCCGGCGATCCCGGTCGGGTGGAACTGCACGAACTCCATGTCCTCCAGCGGCACCCCGGCTCGCAGGGCCATCGCCATGCCGTCCCCGGTATTGATCAGGGCGTTGGTGGTGGTGCGGAACAACTGCCCCGCCCCGCCGGTGGCGATCAGCGTGGTCTTGGCCTCGATCACGATCGGCTCGCCGGTCAGGATCTCGAAGGCCAGCACACCGAGCACGAAGCCCTGTTCGTCACGTAGCAGGTCCACCGCGAAGTACTCGTCGAAAAAGTGCGTGCGTGCGCGCAGGTTCTGCTGGTACAGCGAATGCAGGATTGCGTGCCCGGTCCGATCGGCCGCCGCACAGGTGCGCGCCGCCTGAGTCTGGCCAAAGTTCTGGCTCTGCCCGCCGAAGGCACGCTGATAGATATTGCCGTTGTCCAGGCGCGAGAACGGCACGCCGAAGTGATCCAGTTCGTATACCACCTTGGATGCGGCGCGACACATGTACTCGATCGCGTCCTGATCGCCCAGATAGTCCGAGCCTTTCACGGTGTCGAACATGTGCCAGTGCCAGGAGTCCGGCAGCACGTTGGCCAGCGCGGCATTCACTCCGCCCTGCGCGGCCACCGTGTGTGAGCGCGTGGGAAACACCTTGGAGACCACCGCGACCTTGGCATCGCCATTGGACAACTGCAGCGCAGCACGCAGGCCCGCGCCGCCGGCACCGATAATCAGCGCGTCGAATTTGCGCCGGGTCAGGTTCATGCAAGCCCCGTTCGAATCAGGAGGTAGAGGGCCCACAGGCCCAGAAAGATGAGCGCACCCGCGCCAAGGGTCAGCACGGTCAGGCGCAGTGCCAGTGGCTTCGCGTAATCGAGCACGACATCACGCAGCCCGATCCACGCATGCAACAACAGCAGCACGACAAACAGCGAACTGCCCAGCGCCACAGCCGGGTGCCCGACCACCGCCACCCAGGCCGCGTGATCCGCCGGCGGGGCGATCAGGAAATAGCCCAGGGTCACGATCACGAACAGCCCGACATAGACAGCCGTGATGCGCTGCAGCAGCCAGGCCCCCTGCCCCGACAGCAGCCTCACAGGATCAACCCCAGCCAAACGGCGAATGTGGCGAAGATCGCGGCGTACAGGGCATCACGTGCGGTGCGCAGCGAGCCCGCCCGGTCCTCGCCCACACCAAATTCCATCAGCAGAAAGCGAATCCCGGCGAACAGGTGATGCAGCAGCCACCACAGGCCGATCAGCAGCAGCGCCAGCCCAACCGGATGCTGGATGATCGCGGCCACCTGGGCAAAGCCCTCCGGGCTCGACAGCGAGCGATCCAATAGCCACAACAGCACGGGGATGGCGAGAATCAGGAGAATCCCGGTAATACGGTGCAGGATGGAAACCACGGCATTCAGCGGTAGGCGGATCTTGCGCAGATCCAGGAAAACGGGCCGTGCCGGAGAACTCATGCCACCCCCAAAACCGGATGATAAAAAATGTCGGGCTGACACCCTGCAAGAGGTTCGTCTACTATCGACCCGCTTGGTTCAGCCGGTCGCCCGACCTGTGTTGAGCTTACCACCTCAATCCGCCGCCGTGGGTCCCCAAGGCCACAAGCCGAACGGACACACGACGCGCTGCCACGGGAGAGTTTTCGATGCGCGAAGACTGGAAGAATCACCTGATCGACGCCGGGGCCGAGTTCGAGGACGACGACCTCCTGCACTACGGCAACCCCGAGCGCGAACGCCGCATGGCCATCAATGGCGAGGTGATCTGCGACCTGTCCCACCGGGGCCTGCTGGAGGTCCGCGGCGAGGATGCGACCGACTTCCTGCAGGGCCAGTTCGGCAACGACATCACCCAGGTCGATGCCAGCCACAGCCAGATCTCCAGCTATTCCAGCCCGAAGGGGCGCGCCTACGCGGTGTTTCGGGTGCTGCGCACCGCGGACAGCTACCTGCTGGAGATGCCGGCCGACCGCCTGGAGACGATCGCCAAGCGGCTGCGGATGTTCGTGCTGCGGGCCCATGTGGTAGTCGAACGCGCCGACGACTCGCGCATCCACTTCGGGCTTTCCGGCCCCGACGCGGAATCCGAATTGCAAAACGCCCTGGGGGCCTGTCCCGCGAACGTGGACGACGTGGTGGAAAAAGACGGTGTGACCATCGTGCGCGTACCCGGGGTGCACCCGCGCTTCGAGTTGTTCGGCGAGTTCGAGCCGATGCGCAACGCCTGGGACAAACTGAACGTGCGCTCGGGCCCGGTGGGGCCGCGCGAGTGGGCATTGCTCGACATCCTTGCCGGGATGCCGACCGTGGTCGAGGCGACCAGCGAGATGTTCGTGCCGCAGATGCTGAACCTGCACGCGCTGGGGGCGATCAACTTCGAGAAAGGCTGCTACCCGGGACAGGAGGTAGTGGCCCGCATGCACTACCTCGGCAAGCTGAAGCGACGCATGTTCCGCCTGGCGATCCATGCCGCGGAGCCGCCGCAGCCGGGCTCGCCGGTGTTTCGCGCCGACGGCAAGCCGGAGCAGTCGGATGGCGAGATCGTGGCCGCGGAGCTGCACCCGGACGGCCTCTACTCGGCCCTGGCGGTGTTGCAGGTCGCGGCTGCCCAAGGCGAACTGCGCTGGGGGTCACCGGACGGTCCGCCGGCGGAGGTCGTCGACCTGCCCTACGCGGTACCGGAAGGAGCCTGATCCATGCGATTCCTGTTCTTCTTTTTCGTCCTGATCCTGCTGGCGCTGTGGGCGGCCTTCTTCAGCCGCCCCAACAACCCCACGCTGTCCAACTGGCTATACGTGCTGGCCGGGGTCCTCGCCGTGCTGTTCCTGATCGGCTACCTGCGCCTGGACGGGGTGATATAGCGCGGACGCATCACGCAGAGCTCCCTGCGCTATTCGTAGCCCGGGCTATTCGTGAATGTAGTCGACGACCTCGAGCCCGAAACCGCCCAGGCCATGGAAGCGCTTGGGCGCTGACATCAGCTGCATGCGGCCCACACCGCAGTCGGCCAGAATCTGCGCACCGATGCCGTACATGCGCCACTCGGCCGAATTCTCGCGCCCTCCGCGCTCCTCCTGCTGAGGCTGCCCGAGCTGTTCCAGCCGCTGCGCCAGGGCCTCGGCGCTCTCGTGCTTGCGCAGCACCACCACAACCCCCTCGCCGGCCTCGTCGATGCGGCGCAGGGCATCGTCCAGCGGCCAGCCACGATCCGGGCCGGCATAGCCCAGGGTGTCATGCAGTGTGTTTTCCAGGTGCACGCGCACCAGGGTGTCCTGCTCCGGATTCGGCTCCCCGCGCACCAGCGCAAAGTGCAGCTGGTGGTCGACCTCGTCCTGGAATGACAGCAGGCGGAATTCACCATGCGCGGTCGGGAACGGGCGCTCCGAGACCCGCTGAACGGTCTTCTCGTTCTCGATGCGGTAGCGGATCAGATCCTCGATCGTACCCATCTTCAGGTCGTGTTCGGCACAGAAGCGCTCGAGGTCCGGGCGCCGCGCCATGGTGCCGTCCTCGTTGAGGATCTCCACGATCACCGCGGCCGGCTCGGCCCCGGCCAGGCGCGCAAGGTCGCAGCCGGCCTCGGTATGGCCGGCGCGCACGATCACCCCGCCCGGCTGCGCCATCAGCGGGAACACATGCCCCGGCTGGACGATGTCGCCCGGCTGCGCGTTTGGCGCCACGGCCGTGCGAATCGTGTGCGCGCGGTCATAGGCAGAAATACCCGTAGTCACGCCCTCGGCGGCCTCGATGGACAGCGTGAAGTTGGTGCCGTGCACATCGTTGGTGTCGGTCACCATCAGCGGAAGCGCGAGCTGCTTGCAGCGCTCGCGGGTCAGCGTCAGGCAGATCAGCCCGCGGCCATACTTGGCCATGAAGTTGATGTCCTCGGGGCGCACATGCGAGGCGAGCATCAGCAGATCGCCCTCGTTCTCGCGGTCCTCGTCGTCGACGATGACCACCATGCGGCCGGCCTGCAGTTCCTCGAGGATGGTTTCGGTATTGGAAAATTCCATGCGTGCCTTCGGTCGGGGGCCGTGCGCTCAGTCGCGCGGCCCGGGATGATTGGGGAAGCCCTGTTCGGCCAGCCAGGCCTCGGACAGATCGCCGGCGTCCGTGCCCGGCTCCGCCGCGCGTTCGCCCAGCATCAACCGTTCCAGGTAGCGGGCGATCAGGTCGACCTCCAGGTTCACCGGCGTACCCACGGCGTACACAGAGAAGCGGGTCAGCGACCAGGTGTGGGGGATGATGTTGACCTCGAACTCGGCCCCGTCGACCTGATTCACGGTCAGGCTGGTGCCGTCGATGGTGATCGAGCCCTTCGCCGCGATGTAGCGCGCCAGCGCGGCGGGGGCACGAAAGCGCACGCGGGTCGAGCGCGCGTCCGGCTCCATCGCGACCACCTCGCCCACGCCATCGACGTGGCCCGAGACCATGTGGCCGCCGAGGCGGTCGCCCAGGGCCAGCGCCCGCTCCAGGTTAACCCGGTCGCCGGGCTCCAGCCCGCCCAGCGTGGTCACGTTCAGGGACTCGCGCGAGACATCGGCGGCGAAGCCCGCGGCTGTCAGGTCGGTCACGGTTAGGCACACGCCGTTCACCGCGATGGAATCGCCCAGGCGCGTGTCCGACAGGTCCATTCCGGGGGCATCCACGTACAGGCGTACGTCGCCGCCACTAGGCGTCAGGCGATCCAGGCTGCCGAGGGTCTCGATGATTCCGGTGAACATGGGCCTTGTTTCAGTTGCAGGCCGCCCCGGGAGAGGGTGCCGCGAGCCGCCCATCTTAGGGAAACGCGAAGGCGTTCGCACCACACGATGGAGGACGTATGGATTTAGCACCCGACAAGGCACAGGACGATCGGACCATCAGGAGCGCGGGCGGGCCCGCAGGCGCAGGCTGTCGCCGACCCAGCGGCTTTCGAGGATCTCCAGCTCCGCGCGCTCGTCCATGCGCGCCAGCGGCCACTCCACAAGCGGGCGGGCACTCGAGCCCAGCAGCAACGGCGCCTGGTACAACAGCCACTCGTCCACCCAGCCCCCGCGGGCCAAGGCCCCGGCGAGGCCCGGGCCGGACTCCACATGCAGCTCGTTGACCTCGGCCCGCGCCAGTTCCGCCAGCACCTCGCCGAGATCCAGCCCGCCCTCGGGCGAGTCGCTGGCCAATGCGATCGGACGCACGTCCGCGCCGTGCCCGCGCAAGGTATCGGCCGCCGGCGAGCGCGCGGCATCCGGCCCGGTCAGGACCCACACAGGGCCGCTCTTCAGGATCTGGGCGCCGGGGGGCGTGCGCAGACGGGCATCCAGGATCACCCTGAGCGGCTGGCGGGTCGGCAGATCCGAGTAGTGCGGGTCATCGGGGAAGCCGGCCTGGGCGGCCAGCTGGTGCGGTTTCATGCGCACGGTCAGGCGCGGGTCGTCGGCCACCACGGTACCGCTGCCGGTCAGGATCGCCCCGGCGCGCGCCCGCCACAGCTGTACGTCGCGACGCGCCGCCTCGCCGGTAATCCAGCGCGACTCGCCCGAGGCCATCGCCGTGCGCCCGTCCAGGCTCGCCGCGAGCTTGATCCGGACCCAGGGGCGTCCCTGCTCCATGCGCTGGACAAAGCCCGGGTTCAGCGCCCGCGCCTCGGCCTCGAGCACCCCGGTTTCGACCTCGATCCCGGCCGCGCGCAGGGCCTCCATGCCGCCGCCACAAACCTGCGGATTCGGATCCTGCATCGCGATCACGACCCGGGCCACTCCGGCCTGGATCAGCGCCTCGGTGCAGGGTGGGGTGCGGCCGTAATGACTGCACGGCTCGAGCGTCACGTAGACGGTGGCCCCGCGCGCGTCGTCGCCGGCCGCGCGCAGGGCGTTCACCTCGGCGTGCGGCTCGCCGGCACGCCAGTGCAGCCCCTCTCCGACGACCTCGTCATCGCGTACCAGCACACAGCCCACCCGAGGATTGGGATCGGCACTGAAGCGGCCCAGATCGGCCAGCTCCAGCGCCCGCGCCATGTGGAGTCGATCGTCCACCGCCTGCTCGTGTCCCGGCTGTGCCATCAGTCGTCCTCCTGCGAATCCCCCGACGCGGCGGTATCCGTGTCGGAGAGTCCTTCATCGATCAGGCGCAGCTGTGAACGGCGCATCTCCGGCGTCAGGTCATCCTCGAGCCGTTCGATGGCCTCGCGGAAGGATTGCACGCTGGCAAAGCTCAGATAGATGGAGGCAAAACGGATATAGGCCACATGGTCCAGGGCATGCAAGGCCGCCAGGACCATCTCGCCAATACGGTCGGACTTGACCTCGGGGGCCGCCAGGGAGGCGAGCTGGCGCTTGATGTCGTCGATCACGCGCTCGACATCCTCGGTCTTCACCGGGCGCTTGTGCAGCGCCCGGCGCAGACCGCTGCGCAGCTTGTCCTCGTCGAAGGCGACGCGCTCGCCGGAGCGCTTGACCACCCGCGGCAGGCTGAACTCCGCCCGTTCGAAGGTGGTGAACCGCGCCCGGCATTCGCGGCACTCGCGCCGGCGCCGGATCTGTTCCTGCTCCGGGCCGGCCACCCGCGAGTCCACCACACGGGTGTCGTGGGCGCCACAGGCCGGGCAGCGCATGGCAGGCCGCCGCTACGCCGCGTTATTCGGGGGCGCCATAGACCGGGAAGCGGCGGCAGATCTCGACGACCTTGTCGCGGGTCGCGTCGATCACCTGCTCGTTCTCGTGGTCGTCCAGCACGTCGGCGATCCAGCCGGCCAGCTCGCGCGACTCGGCCTCGGTGAAGCCACGGGTGGTCAGCGCGGCGGTGCCGATGCGGATGCCGGAGGTCACGAACGGGGACTGCGGGTCGTTCGGCACCGCGTTCTTGTTGACCGTGATGTTGGCGCGACCCAGCGCGGCGTCCGCGGCCTTGCCGGTCATGCCCTTGGACACCAGGCTCAGCAGGAACAGGTGGTTGTCAGTGCCGCCGGAGACGATGTCGTAGCCGCGCTCGACCAGGACCTCGGCCATCGCGCGGGCGTTGGCGATCACCTGCTTCTGGTAGGTCTTGAATTCCGGCTCCAGGGCCTCCTTGAACGCCACCGCCTTGCCGGCGATCACGTGCATCAGCGGGCCGCCCTGGGTCCCCGGGAAGATCAGCGACTGGAACTTCTTGTTCAGCTCCGGCTGACCCTTGGTGATGATGAAGCCGCCACGCGGCCCGCGCAGGGACTTGTGCGTGGTCGAGGTGACCACGTGGGCGTGGTCGATCGGGTTCGGATATTCGCCGGCGGCGATCAGGCCGGAAACGTGGGCCATGTCCACCATCAGGTAGGCGCCCACGGAATCGGCGATCTCGCGGAAGCGCTTCCAGTCGACCACGCGCGAGTAGGCGGAAAAGCCGGCGACAATCATCTTCGGCTGGTGCTCGGTGGCCAGGCTCTGGACCTCGTCGTAGTCGATCAGGCCCTCGTCGGTGATGCCGTACTGCACCGCGTTGTAGATCTTGCCGGAGAAGTTCGGCTTGGCACCGTGGGTCAGGTGACCGCCGGCGTCCAGGCTCATGCCGAGCACGGTGTCATGCGGCTGCAGCAGGGCCATGTACACGGCTGCGTTCGCCTGCGAGCCGGAATGCGGCTGCACGTTCGCGTAGTCGGCACCGTAGAGCTCCTTGAGGCGATCGATCGCAAGCTGTTCAACGATATCCACGTACTCGCAGCCACCGTAGTAGCGCTTGCCCGGATAGCCCTCGGCGTACTTGTTGGTCAGCACGGAGCCCTGGGCCTCCATCACGCGCGGGCTGGTGTAGTTCTCGGAGGCGATCAGCTCGATGTGCTCTTCCTGGCGCTGCGCCTCCTTGCTGATCGCGCCCCAGAGTTCATCGTCGTAGCCGTGGATGCTCATGTCGATCGAAAACATTCGGATCTCCCGTTTCATTACTTTCGTGGATTCGGTTTCCCGGCGCGCCGACTCACCGGCGCAGGCCAGGGAAGGGGGAAACAAAGACGCGTAATGATAGGGGATGCGGGTCTTTTTTTCAGGCCGGCGCTGCGGCGTCGACCTGCCGGCGGCGGACCGACATGCCGTACCTGAACGACTTTATTGCAATTTTTTCAGAACGATACACCCGACGATCTCATTCGCTAATGCCGCCGTCATCACCGCGTTCGCGACATGGGACACCCTGCTCGCGCCCCCCTTGTCCAGTTTCTTTACACCAACCCGGACTCGAAAGCGGCCAACCCGACTCCAGGTGCACTCCCTTCGCCTGCAATGGCTACATTGATTCAACCACAGTAACAACAGTGTCGTATTTCTTTACGCATCCACTGCGACTGATTCGCGACAGCATCTGGAATATACGGCTATGCGTATGTTTTTCCAAACCGATTTTCCGCACCATCCAACATGGCACCGTTTCTGCTTCGAATTCATATGCAGGAGGACCGGACTGTCCGGAACCGCGCATTTTCCCGGAGGCAATACCCCCGGGGAGGCCAACAAAATGAAACCAACACGATTGACACCCTATTTCGCGAGTGCGGTCTTCTTGCTGGGCCTGGGATTTTCCGGCGCCGCGCAGTCTGCCGTAATTGACCCGTTGCTCGACTGCGCCAACCTGGACGGGGGCGTACAGAATCGCGTGACCACCAACATCGGCTGCCAGATTCTTTCTCCGCTGGGCGGGAATGTGAATGACCCCGTAGGGGGCGACCCCTCCAACTGGATCGTCAACACGGCCGGTGGCACGGGCTTCTTCGGCATCAGCAACTGGCAATACGATGGACGCTGGGAAGACCCGCCGGACAGCAATGGCGATCCCCTGGAATTCGATCCGGCGGACCCGACCCTCAACCTGGTCACTCTGAACGGCCACGCGCAGAGCGGGACCTGGACGCTCGATCCGAGCTTCGTCTACGGCGACCTGCTATTCCTGTTCAAGGACGGCGGCAGCACCAACCTGACCGGCTTCCTGATGACCGGCTTCAGCGGCTCCTACGCCACGCCGTTCACCAGTCCGCCCTTCCCGCTGCCGGGCGCGGGGAATGACAGGGATATCTCGCATGTGAGTATTTACTACCGTCCGGGCGTACCGGTCCCCGAACCCCGTACCCTGCTGCTGCTGGGCCTGGGGCTGGGCTTGCTGGGTATCGTCTTCCGGCGCAAAGCGCACAAGGGCTCGATTGCGGCCTGAGCATCCCCACTGCACAACACGAAGATGGCGCCACGTGGCGCCATCTTCGCGTTCAAGTCTTCTGGCCAGCGATGCATGTGCCCGGCCGCCGCCGGCCATGTCGGGATTTTTTACACCTGAACCCTGATCGTCCGCTGGTCCCTCCGCACCATTCGCTACAACCCGTTGTTTTGAGAACCCAATCACCGCAACACCCCCAAATTGGCATGGACCATGCTTAATTACCTCTCGGTGAGTGATGGCACTTTCGGGCGATGTCGGCCACAGCCGCATTCATGAGGGAAACACTACAAACCATGGAGGGACTTTGGTCCCATGGAGGTAGGTCCGATGTCATCCAAGCCTTTGCCCTCGTTCTTGGCCGGGACGTTGCTCCTGTTGAGCCTGTCGCTCTCCGGGACCACCCAGGCCGCCCTTCTCGACTGCAGTGCCCTGTCCGGCAGTGTCGCTGACCGCGTCACCAACAATGCCGGCTGTCAGATCCTGTCGCCCCTGGATGGTGCGGCTGCCGACTTCACCGCCGGGGACCCCTCGAGCTGGCTGGTCAATACTGCCGGGGGTACGGGATTTTTCGGGTTCAGCGACTGGCTGTTCGACGGCCGCTGGACCTCTCCCGGCACAAACAGCTCGACCCTCGCCAGCTTTGACGGCAATCGCCACAGTGGCCAATGGGCCCTGGATGCGGAATGGGAATACGGCGACCTGTTGTTCCTGTTCAACCATGGCAGCGGCACCAACCTGGTCGGGTTCCTGATGACCGGCATGAGTGGCAGCTACAACAGCCCCTTTACCCAGCCCCCGTTCGATTATCCCGGCATGGCCACGCGCAACATCTCGCATATCAGCGTCTATTACCGTTCGGGCGCGGCCGGCACCGTCCCCGAACCCCGGACGATGCTGCTGATGGGCCTGGGACTCGGGCTGCTCGGGCTGGTTCTACGCCGCAACCGACGATTGGGGCCCAGTTCTCCGGTTTGACCCAACTTCCTGCGACCCGCCACCAAGCAATCACGAGCACGCCCGCCGGGCGTGCTCGTGCATCTGACGGAGGGCTGTCCTGCGCGGGACCCCAGACTTCCCGAATGAGGATTGCCCTCATCGCTCCGGCCCACTGGCAAGATCGACCTGAAGGCGAACGTGCTATTTGATCTGCGTCTCCCTAGAATCCTCGGCACTGCCGCGATTCATTCCCGGCATAACCCCGGAGGGCGTATGAGTCGATCCAGTGTGCCGAGAGCCAACCGACCATGGCTGCAACGCCTGCTGCCATTGCTTGCTCTTGTCGGCCTGCTTGTTGCCCCCACCGCGCAAGCCGAGTCTCGATTCATCAACATCGGCACCGGCGGTGTAACCGGGGTGTACTATCCGGCGGGACAGCATCTGTGCCGCCTGTTCAACACCCGGCGCGGCGAACACGGGATGCGCTGTACGGCCGAAAGTACCGGCGGCTCGGTATTCAATCTCAACATGATCCGTTCGGGCGACATGGATTTCGGTGTCGCGCAGTCGGATCTTCAGCACCACGCCTACCGGGGCTCCGGGCGCTTCGAGGAATTTGGCCCCGCCGCCCACTTGCGAGCGGTCTTCAGCTTGCATGCCGAACCCCTGACGCTGGTGGTACGCCCCGACTCGGGTATCGAGGGCCTGGATGACCTGCCCGGCAAGCGCGTCAACATCGGCAACCCGGGCTCCGGCCAGCGCATCCTGATGGAAGACCTGATGGAAGCACTGGATTGGGACCATGCCACCTTCCGCCGGGTCAGCGAACTGCCCTCCCGCGAACAGGCCCAGGCACTGTGCGACAACCGCATCGATGCCTTTGTCTTTTCGGTTGGGCATCCCTCGGCCGCGATCCAGGAGCCCATCGCAACCTGCGACGCCCGCCTGGTTTCGATCACGGGGACAACCGTCGACCAGTTGGTCGAGGAGACCCCCTACTACCTGCGAGCCGTGATCCCGGCCGGCACCTACCCCGGCCAGGACGACGACATACACACCTACGGTGTCGGCGCCACACTGGTCACCTCGACCCGCACCTCGGACCGGGCTGTATACGAGATCACCCGCGCGGTTTTCGAGAACTTCGAGACCTTTCGCGGCCTTCACCCGGCTTTCGCACCGCTGGAACGCGAGACGATGGTGGACGAGGGACTGTCGGCCCCCCTGCACCCGGGGGCCCAACGCTACTTCCGTGAAGCGGGGTTGATTGAATGAGCGAGACCAGGGGGACGACCGAACCCGCCACGGAATCGGCGGACAAGGCGGCCGAGACCGCCCAGGAACTGGAATCCGGCGCCCGTCATCCAGGACGCCCCACGCGCAGCCTGATCTGGCTGACTGCCGTGGCCTGGTCCCTGTTCCAGATCTGGATTGCCTCGCCCCTGGGCGACTGGCTGGACTTCTTCGTGGTCTCGGACACCGAGGCGCGCTCGATTCATCTTGCGTTTGCGGTATTCCTGGCCTACCTGCTGTTTCCCGCGATCCGTCCGGGCACTCGCCACGCATCCTGGCCACGTGCGATCGGCCTGATCTATGCCCTGGGCGGGCTGTCGCTGATGGTGCTCGGGACCTGGCAGCTACTGGGCCTGGAACGCCTGGCCGAGGTCTATGTGATCATCGGCCTGACCCTGCTGGTGATTGCGTTGCCACTATTGCGCGGCCGCGACCCCATCCACCACGTACCATTGACCGACTGGATGTTTGCGGCAATCGCGGCCTTCAGCGCGCTGTATCTGTATCTGTTCCACAGCGAGCTGGCCGATCGCCCGGGGGCCCCGACGGATGTCGACCTGATTGTGGCCGGGATCGGCCTGATCCTGCTGCTGGAGGCCACTCGTCGCGTACTGGGTCCGGCACTGACGATCATCGCCGCGATCTTCCTGTTCTACACCTTCGCCGGCCCGATCATGCCGGACCTGATTGCCCACCGCGGTGCCAGCTACCCGCGCGCGATGGCCCAGCAGTGGCTGTCCAACGAGGGCGTGTTCGGAATCGCGCTCGGGGTCTCGACCAGCTTCGTATTCCTGTTCGTACTGTTCGGCGCGCTGCTGGAACGAGCCGGCGCGGGCGACTACTTCATCCGGGTCGCCTTCTCCCTGCTGGGGCATCTGCGCGGTGGCCCGGCCAAGGCGGCGGTGATGGCCTCGGGGATGACCGGCGTTGTCTCGGGCTCGTCCATCGCCAACGTCGTCACCACCGGGACCTTCACCGTGCCGCTGATGAAGAGGATCGGCTTTGCACCACACAAGGCCGGGGCCGTGGAGGTCGCCAGTTCGGTGAACGGACAATTGATGCCACCGGTCATGGGGGCCGCTGCGTTCCTGATGGTCGAATACGTCGGCATCCCTTATGTCGAGGTCCTCAAGCACGCGATCCTTCCGGCCCTGATCGCCTATATCGCGCTGATCTACATCGTGCACCTGGAGGCGTGCAAGAACGGCATGGAGGGGCTCAAGCGCGCCACTGTCACCACCTGGCGGGGCCGCCTGATCAGCTTCGGGATCACTGTCTCCAGCCTGATCATCCTCGCCGCCGCGGTGTACTGGGGGCTCGGCTGGATCAAGGACGTGGCCGGCGACGCGGCCGCCTGGATCATCGCCGGTCTGCTGTTTACCGCCTACCTGGTGCTGCTGTGGATTGCTGCCCACGAGCCGGAAGCGGAGCCGCTGGATACCGAACGCCCCCTGCCGCGCGTGCTGCCCACGGTGCTGGGCGGCCTGCACTATGTGCTGCCCCTGGTGGTACTCGTCTGGGCCCTGGTCGTGGAACGCCTGTCGCCCGGGCTATCCGCCTTCTGGGCCGTTGCGTTCATGATCTTCATCGTGCTGACCCAGCGGCCGCTGGTGGCGCTGTTCCGGCGCCAGGGCCGGCTCGCCCAGGCGGCCTGGGTCGGCGTATGGGAGCTGTTCCAGGGATTCGAGACCGGTGCGCGCAACATGATCGGCATCGGTGTCGCGACCGCAGCGGCCGGGATCATTGTCGGCACCGTCGCGATGACCGGGGTCGGTCTGGTGCTGACAGATCTGGTCGACACCCTCTCCGGCGGCAACCTGCTAATGGTGCTGCTGCTGACCGCACTGATCAGCCTGGTGCTGGGCCTGGGACTCCCTACGACCGCGAACTACATCGTGGTCGCAACCTTGATGGCCCCGGTGATCGTCGAGCTGGGGGCACAGAACGAGATCCTGATCCCGCTCATTGCCGCACACCTGTTCGTGTTCTATTTCGGCATCATGGCGGACGTGACGCCACCCGTGGGCCTGGCCTCCTTCGCCGGTGCAGCTGTCGCGAAGGCGGACCCCATTCGCACCGGTCTGCAGGCCTTCGCCTACAGTCTGCGTACGATCGCACTGCCGTTCTTCTTCATCTTCAACAGCCAGTTGCTACTGATCGGTGTGGACAACGTGTTCCAGCTGACGCTTGTCTTCCTCGGTTCGCTGGCGGGTATCCTCGCGTTCACCGCGGCGACTCAGGGATGGTTCCTGACCCGCAACCGATACTGGGAGTCGGCACTTTTGCTGGTCACCGCAATCGTGCTGCTGGCCCCGACCGTGCTGATGGACCGAGTGGTCGATCCGTACGAACGCCTGCCGGCCGATCAGCTGTTCGAGGTGGTGGAAACCATCCCGGACCGCGACTCGCTGCGGGTGGAGGCCACCGGCATCGACCTGGAGGGCCGCGAAGTTACCCGTACCGTGATGTTCCCGCTGGGTGACCCGGATCTGGAGCCACGCGAACGCCTGGCCGATGCCGGGCTCGACGTAACCTTCGACGAGGACGCGGAAAAGGCTCGCATTCAGACGGTTGCTTTCGGCAGTCCGGCCGGGCGGGTAGGCTTGGAAGGTGGCTGGACGATTACCAGTGTGCTCGTGGAGACGGACCGTCCGAGCCCCTACTGGTGGTACCTTCCGGGTCTGCTGCCGGCACTGCTGGTGGCCTGGAACCAGCGCCGGCGCGAGCCGCCCACCGGGCCGACCGCGACGGCCCCCGCACTCAGCGCGTGAATCCCATCCCGACAGGACGACTGCACCATGGAACAACCAAGATATAGCTTCAACGTGGTCGTGAACGAATCGATGGATACGACCATTGAGCGCACGACGGCTGCACTGGGCGAGGAGGGCTTCGGCATCCTCAGCGAGATCGACGTAGCCGCCGCTTTCAAGAAGAAACTGGACCTCGACCATCGTCCCTACCGCATTCTCGGTGCCTGCAATCCGCACCTCGCCCGCCACGCCATCGAGGCCGATCCCAACATCGGGCTGCTTCTGCCCTGCAACGTCCTGGTGCAGGACAACCAGGACGGCACCTGCACGGTTGGTTTCATGGACCCGGTGGCAGTAATGAGCCTGGTCGACAAACCCGGTGTCGAAGCCCTCGCCAGCGATGTACGGGAACGTCTAGAGCGGGTGCGCCAGGCACTGGAAACCGGCTGAGTCACCCTCCCGTGACCGACACCAAGGACCATGCTGCTCCGCTCGCGGAGGCGATCCGCGAGGCCAGCGTGGCCGGGACACGAATTGCCCTGCGCGGTGGTCGCCAGCATGGTGAACAGAGCTTCCCCGATGGCCTCCCCTCCGGTGTACTCCAGCTGGAGACCCGAGAACACCGGGGTATCGTGACCCTGGAGCCGAGCGAACTGGTCGTCACCGTACGCAGCGGCACCCCCGTGGTCACCCTGGACCAAGCCCTGGCCGAGGTCGGCATGATGCTCCCCTTCGAGCCCGCGCTGGGTGCACCGGAATCCAGCGTCGGTGGCATGGTCGCGCTGGGGCTCTCGGGGCCACGCCGGCCATGGGCGGCTGCGCTGCGCGACGCGGTGCTGGGCACCCGGATCGTGAACGGGCGCGGCGAGATTCTGCAGTTCGGCGGGCAGGTTATGAAGAATGTCGCGGGCTTCGATGTTTCGCGCCTGATGTGCGGCAGCCTGGGCGGTCTTGGGCTGATCCTGGAGACAAGCTTCAAGCTGCTGCCACGACCGGCCTGCGAGCGCTACCTGCAACGCGAAGACGATGCCGAATCGTTCGTCGCGCGCTGCAGCGCCTGGGGGCGCACCGGGTGGCCGTTCTCGGGAATCGCCTGGCACGAGGGCGTCACCCATATCCGTCTTGGCGGCGGCGAGGAGGCGGTGGACGAGGCCATCCAGCGCATCGACGCAGAACCGGGCGACCCGGCCCGGGGCTTCTGGAACGGGCTCAGGGACCGCAGCCTGCCCTTTTTCGCTGACGAACTGGCTGCTAACGCCCGACTGTGGCGGATCAGCCTGCCACCGGCGACGGAACCACTCGCACTGACCGGCGAGTGGCTGATGAACTGGGGCGGTGCCGAACGCTGGCTGCGCACAACGGAATCCCCGGAGACGGTGCGCCGTGCGGTGACCGCGGCCGGGGGGCATGCCCGCCTGTGGTTGGGCGACGCCCCGGACGTGCCCCGACTGCACCCGCGCGGCGATGGTCTGGAGACTCTGGAAGGCCGTCTGCGCGAGGCCCTGGACCCGGACGGCGTCTTCTTCGCCCCCCTGCTGCCGAACCCCCGTGCCCGCCGGCCGCGCGCGACCTGAGCCATGGAGACCCGACTGCACGAACGCTTCGCGAACGATCCGGCCGCACGCATTGCGGAGGATGCGCTGCGCGCCTGCGTACACTGTGGCTTCTGCAACGCGACCTGCCCGACCTATCAGGAACTGGGCGACGAGGTCGACGGGCCGCGCGGGCGCATCTACCAGATCAAGGAAATCCTCGAGTCCGGCGAGGCCAACCCGACCGCGCGTACCCACCTGGACCGCTGCCTGACCTGCCTCAACTGCATGACCACCTGCCCTTCCGGGGTGGACTACAACCACCTGGTCGCCTATGGCCGGGAGGTGATCGAGCACGACCTCGACCGGAACTGGCGCGAGCGGGCCCTGCGTGGTCTGCTGGCCCGGGCCCTGCCCGCACGCTGGCCGTTCCGAATGGCCCTGGGGCTGGGGCGCCTGGTGCGCCCCGCCCTGCCCGCGACCCTGCGCCGCCGGGTACCCGAGCGACAGGACGCCAAAAAAGCGACGCAACCGGCCCCTTCGCAAGCGCTGGAAGGCTTTCCCCACGGGCGCATCCTGCTGCTGGCTGGCTGCGTGCATGACGCGATTGACGCGCGCACCAACGCCTCGCTGAAGAACCTGCTGGGGCGCCTCGGCATCGACGTCGTGGAAATCGCTGAAACGCGTTGCTGCGGCGCGGTCGAACATCACCTGGCGTTCGAGGAGCGCGCCCGGCAACGGGTGCGCGCCAACCTCGACGCCTGGAAAGGCGTGCTCGATCAGGGCGTGGACGCAGTGGTCAGCACCGCCAGTGGCTGTAGCGTAATGCTGCGCGACTACGGCCACCTGCTGGCTGGCGACCCCGACTACGCGGAACGCGCACGCACCGTTTCCGAGTGCGTACGCGACCCGGTGGAGCTGTTCACCCCGGCTGCCATCCAGACGCTGGGCATTCGAGCGCCGCAGGGCCACGACCCGATCGCCTGGCACGCCCCCTGCACCCTGCAACATGGCCAGCGCCTGGCCGGGCACGTAGAGCCGCTTCTGCAGGCGGCCGGCTTCGAGCTGACACCCGCAGCCGAGCCTCACCTGTGCTGCGGCTCGGCAGGGACCTACTCGATCACCCAGCCGACCATGGCCGCCCGACTGCGTACCCGCAAGCTGGGCAACCTGGAGGCCGCCGCGCCCGCGCGCATCGTGACCGCCAACGTCGGCTGCCAGACGCATCTCCAGTCCGGGACCGACACCCCGGTCGAGCACTGGCTGACGCTGCTCGAGCGCCATTGCCCGACAACTCCCGCCGGTGCGTAGGGGCGCTTGCCCGGGCCCCTGCGGCGAACTAGATTCCCCCTTTTCCAATCCGGTAGACGCATCCATGCAGGCAAAATCCTTTCTCCCCCCGCAGCGCACCCTGATGGGCCCCGGCCCCTCCGACGTGAACCCGCGCGTGCTGAGCGCGATGAGCCGCCCGATCATCGGCCATCTGGACCCGGTGTTCGTCGGCATGATGGAGGAGATGAAGGGCCTGCTGCAGTACGCGTTCCAGACCAACAACGCACTGACCCTGCCGGTCTCCGCCCCCGGCTCCGCCGGCATGGAGACCTGCTTCGCCAACCTGGTGGAGCCGGGCGACAAGGTGATCGTCTGCATCAATGGCGTATTCGGCACGCGCATGAAGGAGAACGTTGAGCGCTGCGGCGGCACCGCCGTGGTGGTCGAGGATGACTGGGGCGCCCCGGTCTCCCCGGACAAGGTCGAGGACGCACTGAAGGGCAACCCGGACGCGAAGATCCTGGCCTTCGTGCATGCCGAGACCTCCACCGGAGCCTGCTCCGATGTCGAGACCCTGTGCCGGATGGCCCGCGAACACGACTGCCTGACCATCGTGGACGCCGTCACCAGCCTGGGCGGCAGCCCGCTGAAGGTCGACGACTGGGGCGTGGATGCGATCTACTCCGGCAGCCAGAAGTGCCTGTCCTGCACCCCGGGTCTGTCGCCGGTCAGCTTCAGCCAGCGCGCGGTGGAGCGCATCCAGGCGCGCAGCCACAAGGTGCAGAGCTGGTTCCTCGACCTGAACCTGGTGATGGGCTACTGGGGTGGTGGCGGCAAGCGCGCCTACCACCACACCGCGCCGATCAACGCCCTTTACGCGCTGCACGAGTCGCTGGTCATCCTCGCCGAGGAAGGCCTGGAGAACAGCTGGGACCGCCACGCCCGCCACCACGCGGCACTGCGCGCGGGCCTCGAGGCGATGGGCCTGACGTTCCTGGTCGACGAGGCCCACCGCCTGCCGCAGCTCAACGCCGTACACGTCCCCGAAGGCGTAGACGAGGCCGCCGTGCGTTCGGAGCTGCTGGAGCGCTACAACCTCGAGATCGGCGCCGGGCTCGGCCCCTATGCCGGCAAGGTCTGGCGCATCGGCCTGATGGGCCATGGTGCGAACGAGCGCAACGTGTCGCTGTGCCTGTCCGCGCTGGAGGCGGTACTGGCCGACATGGGCGCGGTGAAGCCGGGCCAGGCCCTGGCCGCCGCCCGTGCGAGCTACAAACAAGCGTAGGGCCAGACAGACCGCCCGAGCCGATAACGAACCTGCGGGAGACGCAACATGACGCTTTCCGAACTGCTGCAGTACCTGGACGAGAACATGGATGGGGTCTTCCTGGACGGCGACCCCGCCAGCACCCTGGAAAAGGCCCGTGCAGGCCAGCACCGCAACCCGATCGCGGCCGAGGTGCTGACCACGCTGATGGACGGTGCCGGTGCCGACGGCCCGGACACCACCCTGGAGCGTGCCGAGGCGGTAAAGGCCATCGGCCCGCTGCGGCTGAAGTACATGGCCGACGACGCCCCGGTCGAGGGCTTCCGCCTGGTCGAGAAGACCATCGTCACCATCGACGCCGCCTACAACGACGAGGCCCTCTCCTCGCGCGGCTGACACCCCTCGGCCCAGTCATCCTCCCGGATCATCGCTTCACCGCCTCCGGGTCAGGGCTGCCTGGTTCGGCGGGTAGAACCGGGTTGTGTCGCGTGCTGACCCTTGCGGTCAGTGCGCCTTTCTTCTTCGCTTCGCGGCGGGTGGATCCAGAGGCTTTGCAGGAAGCCCCAGTCGGTCGACGATCGCGGACCGCGAGGCCTCGGCCAGCGAGCGACGATCCTCGTCAGCGGTTTCGATAGGCTCCAGGAAATGCACCCGCACCCGTGTCTCGCGGCGGCACAGCAGGCGCCAGGCGTTGGCAAGCAGGCGGTCGTCGTCGGCGTAGGCAACCGGGACCGGGCCGCCCTCGGGGCGCTCGTAGTCCAGCGCTACCGGCTGCACCGGATGGCCGTTCTCGGCCACCGCGGCAAACAGGCGCGGGTGGAAGCGGCGCACGCCCTGCCCGCGACTGGTCGTCCCTTCCGGGAACACCACGAAGTGCCGACCCTCGTCGAGGCCCTCGCGCATGGCCTCGATGTGGGCGTTGGCCTCGCCCGCGCCACGGCGGATGAAACGCGTGTCATGCTGCCGCGCCAGCCAGCCGATCACCGGCCAGCGGGCAATCTCGTCCTTGGACAGAAAGCATGGATCCACGGCCGCACCGATCAACGGGATGTCCAGCCAGGAAACGTGGTTGGCGACCACCAGCGAGGCCCGTTCCGGCGGAGTACCGGTCGGGCGGAAACGCACGCCCGCCAGCCACAGCGCACGGTCGTACCAGTCGCGGCGGATGCGGCTGCGCGTCTCGAAGTCATCACCCCGGCGCGACATGCGCCAGGTCAGCCAAACGCCCTTCAGCAGGTGCAGGAGAATGCGCATCAGCCTACCCGATGCCCGCAGGTTTCCCATCATGTTGCGATCCCTGGCTGGCGAATGCGTGGCCGCACCCGGAAAACATCAATCCTGGTCCTGGCGGCCCACAAGACCCCTGTCCGAGAGCCACCACGCCCCTGCGAGCAGGCCATGCAGGTCAGCCGCAACGGGTTCTTTACGGGAGCTGGCCGGTATAGACGCCGGATTCCACCGGCAGGTCCTCGGCCTCCCAGCCCTTGATGCCGCCGGCCACGTTCACGACCTGGCCGAAGCCCATTTCGCGCAGGCGCTGCACCGACATCGCGGCACGTCCGCCCGTGGCGCACATCACGGCCACCGGCTTCTCGCGGGCGTTGACCAGCGCATCGATGCGATGCGGGGTGTTCGGGTCCGCCGCGCCTTCCAGCAGGCCGCGCGGGATCAGGAGCGAGTTCGGCACATGGACCTTTTCGTATTCGTACGGTTCGCGCACGTCCACCAGCAGCCAGTCCTCGCCGGCCTCCATCTTCTCGGAGAGCTCCTCCGGGGAGATCTCCTCGACGTGCTGGCGCGCCTCGGCGACGAAATCCATCAACTTCTTCTCGCTCATTCGAACCTTCCCTTTTGCAATGATCTGGATGTTTTTGTGGGAGCCTGCTTGCGGGGCTGACCCATTCTACTGTGGGTACGCGACCAGGCGTTTCAACCCGGTGAGAGCGCGTTGTCCAGCGCCGCGGGGTCGGTTACCGGCGCCTCGCAGTGCAGGCTGCGGCAGAAATAGGCGCACACGCCGCTCTCCGGCGGCACCTTCTCCGCCAGGGCGGACGGCAGGTCGTCGGCCTCGCCCGCGATGGCGAAGCCCCATGCCGGATGGCCCTGTGAACGCAGGCGCTGCTGCCAGGCCGGCAACTCGTCCGCCTTGCCGCGCAGCACGACCAGCGGCGGCGGCTGATGATGCATGTCCAGTGCGATCAGCAGGCTCATGTGCCCCAGCGGGGCCTGCTCGATCATCGGCCCCGCGTTGACCAGCGTGCGCTCGGCGGCCTCCAGATAGCGCGGCTCGGCCAGCAGGAAACCGAGCTTCTGCAAGGCCTGCGCGGCAATGCCATTGCCGGCGGCCATCGCATCGTCGGCGTAGACCTTGGGCCGCTGGATCAGCGCCTCGTGATCACGCGCGGTGTAGAAGAAGCCGCCGTGCTCGGCATCCTCGAAGTCGGCCAGCAGGGCCTCTGCCAGGGTCGTCGCCCAACCGAGCAGGTCACTGTCCCATTCGGCCTCCAGCAGCGCCAGCGTCGCCTCCAGCAACAGGGCATGGTCGTCCAGATAGGCGCGCGGCTGTTCGCTGGTCGCCCCTTCGCGGTAGCTGGCGAACAGCCGGCCGTCGCGCCAGAGCCGTTCGCGCACCGCATCCATCGCCGCGCGGGCGAGTCCCAGCCAGTCGGGCCGTTCGAGCGCGCGCGCCGCGCGGGCGAGCCCGGTGATCATTAGCGCGTTCCAGGCGCCCAGAACCTTGACGTCGCGATGCGGTCGCACGCGCTGCTCGCGCGCGGCCAGCAGCCGTTCGCGGGCACGGTCCAGGCGCGTGCTCGCCTCGGACTCGTCGATGCCCAGGGCATCGGCCACGGTCGCGATCGGGGCCACCTCGTGCAGGTGCCAGCGACCCTCGAAATTGGCCGGCCCGTTCAGCCCCCAGACCCGGCTGGCGACCGCCCACTCGTCCTCCGCCAGCAGGCCCTCGACCGTCTCCGGGTCCCAGACGTAGAAGCGCCCCTCTTCGCCCTCGGAATCGGCGTCGAGGCTGGAGTAGAACGCGCCGGAGGGGTCGCGCATCTCGCGCTCCAGCCAGGCGACCGTCTGTTCGGCCACACACCGCGCACGGTGGTCGCCGGCGCCCGCGCGCTCGGCATACAAGCCCAGCAGCGGCCCGTTGTCGTAGAGCATCTTCTCGAAGTGCGGGATCATCCAGCGCGCATCCACCGAGTAGCGGCAGAAGCCGCCGCCGACCTGGTCGAAGATCCCGCCGGCGGCCATCGCTGCGAGCGTCCGCTCGAGCATGCGGTCGGCCTCGGCATCATCGTGGCGCGCGGCGTGCCAGGCCAGCCATTCGAGGCTGGCCGGGTGCGGGAACTTGGGTGCGTCGCCGAACCCCCCGAATTGCGCGTCGAAGGTCTGCGCGAGTTCCGCGCGCGCCTTGTCCAGCACGGCGATCGCTGGGATCGCCCCGCCCGCCGGACGGTAGATGCGTGCCAGCGCCTGCTGCAGGGATTCATTCTGGCGCTGGATCTCGTCCGGGTGCTCCGCGAGGAAATCGGCCACCCGGTTCATCAGGTCGACGAACGACGGAAGCCCGTGACGCGGCGTACTGGGGAAGTACGTCCCGGCAAAGAACGGCACCTGGTCGGGGGTCAGGAACACCGTCAGTGGCCAGCCACCCGGGCGCTGGGACAGCAGCATGTGGGCGTTCTGGTAGATGCGATCGAGGTCCGGGCGCTCCTCGCGGTCCACCTTGATGTTGATGAAGCGACGGTTCATCACCTCGGCGGTGGCCGGGTCCTCGAACGATTCGTGCGCCATCACGTGACACCAGTGACAGGCGGAGTAGCCGATCGACAGCAGGATCGGCTTGTCCTCGCGGCGGGCACGCTGCAGCGCCTCCTCGCCCCACGGGTACCAGTCCACCGGGTTGTCGGCATGCTGCAGCAGGTACGGGCTGCTGGCTCCAACCAGTCGGTTCATCGCGCGACCTCCCTGGAAATCGGATTCGCCCCGGCGGGTACAGGTGCAAGCCAGGGCCAGGCCGGGTAGCATGTGCAGCCGATTTTCCATCCGCAAGCGACCATGCCCACGCACCCGTTTATCGATCCGGTAGCCCTGTCGCTGGGCCCACTGACCCTGTACTGGTACGGGCTGATGTACCTGATCGGCTTCGTGGCCTTCTGGGCACTGGGGGCCTGGCGTGCGCGCACACAGGGCTGGGCGCCCCTGCAGCCGGTACAGGTCGGCGACCTGCTGTTCTGGGGCGCGATCGGCGTGATCATCGGCGGGCGTCTGGGCTATGCCCTGTTCTACAACCTGGATGCGACGCTGGCCGACCCGATCAGCCTTTTCCGCGTCTGGGAGGGCGGCATGGCCTTCCACGGCGGGCTGGTCGGGGTGCTGGTGACCGCCTGGCTTTATGCGCGCCGTCTCGGGGTGGGCTTCTTCCGGCTGACAGATTTCATTGCCCCGCTGGTGCCGATCGGCCTGGGCGCAGGGCGCATCGGCAACTGGATCAACGGCGAACTGTGGGGCAAGCCCACCGACCTGCCCTGGGCGATGATCTTCCCGGCCGCGGACTACGTGCCACGCCACCCGTCACAGCTCTACCAGGCGTTCCTTGAAGGACTGGTGCTGTTCGTGGTGCTGTGGATCGTCTCGCGTCATCCGCGCCGCACGGGGCTCGTCTCCGGGCTGTTCCTGACGCTCTACGGCGGCTTCCGCTTCCTGGTCGAATTCGTGCGCGTGCCGGATGCACATATCGGCTATCTGGCCTTCGACTGGCTGACACTCGGCCAGGTCCTGAGCCTGCCGGTCATCCTGTTCGGGATCGGTCTGATCCTCTGGTCACGCAAGAACGCCGTGCCAGAATCCCGACCGGCCAGCGAGAACCCCTGACATGCAGCAATACCTCGACCTCGTCCGCCATATTCGCGAGCACGGCACCGACCGCCCGGACCGTACCGGCACCGGCACGCGTTCGGTGTTCGGCTACCAGATGCGCTTCGACCTGGCTGCGGGCTTTCCGCTGGTCACCACCAAGCGCACGCACCTGCGCTCGGTGATCCACGAGTTGTTGTGGTTCATCCGCGGCGAGACGAACATCGGCTATCTCAAGGAACACAAGGTCCGCATCTGGGACGAGTGGGCCACCGAGCACGGCGACCTGGGCCCGATCTACGGGGCGCAGTGGCGCAACTGGGCCGGGCACGACCAGCTGGCCGAACTGGTGGACAACCTGAAGCAGCGCCCCTACTCGCGGCGCCACATCATCAGCGCCTGGAACGTGGCCGACCTGCCGGACGAGTCCGTCTCGCCACAGGAGAACGCGAACGCCGGGCGCATGGCGCTGGCACCCTGCCACACCCTGTTCCAGTTCTACGTCGCCGACGGCAGGCTATCCTGTCAGCTCTACCAGCGCAGCGCCGATGTCTTCCTGGGCGTGCCATTCAACATCGCCAGCTATGCCCTGTTCACGCACATGCTGGCGCAGGTGGCCGGCCTGGAACCGGGCGACTTCGTACACACCTTCGGCGACGCCCACCTGTATCACAACCACGAGCAGCAGGTGGTCGAGCTGCTGGGCCGCGAGCCCCTGCCGCTGCCCACCCTGCACCTGAATCCCGAGGTCACCGACCTGTTCGCCTTCACCTTCGATGACATCGAGGTACGCGACTACCAGTCGCACCCGCCGATCAAGGCACCAGTGGCGATCTGATGGTGACACCCGAGATTCACCTGATCGTCGCGCTGGACCCGGACCATGTAATCGGACGCGACAACGATCTGCCCTGGCATCTGCCGAAGGACCTGCAGCACTTCAAGCGCGTGACCAACGGGCACCCGATGATCATGGGACGGCGCACGTTCGAGTCCATCGGCCGCCCCCTGCCGAAACGCCGCAACCTGGTGCTGACGCGCCAGGCGGACTGGCAGGCAAACGGCGTGGAGGTCTACCCGGATCTGGACAGCGCCCTGGCCTCCATCCCGGAGGGCCCGGCCTTCGTGATCGGCGGCGCCGGGCTGTTTGCCGAGGCCCTGCCCCGGGCCTCGGTGCTGCACCTGACACGCGTGCACGAACCCCATGCCGGGGACACCTGGTTCCCGGTCATCAACCCCGATGACTGGGACCGCGTCTGGTCCGAACGCCACGAGTCGGACGACCGCCACGCCTGCGCCTTTACCTTCGAGCGCCTGGAACGGCGCTGACGCCCGTACGCCCCCTCACCCGGATCAGCGCCAGGGCGGGTCCACGCCCTCGACCCGGTATTCGCGGCTCAACGCGCGCAGCAGGCTGAAGCAGCAGAAGACCAGGATGATCGCCACGGGCAGCCCGGCGGTCAGGGAACCGGTCTGCAGGCTGTCCAGCGCGCGCTCGCCGCCGACGATCAGCAGGGTGGCGGCCACCGCCCCCTCGGTAATCCCCCAGATCACCCGCTGGCGCTTCGGCGAGTGCTTCGAGCCGCGCGAGATCAGCGCATCCACTACATAGGTGCCGGAGGCCGACGAGGTGATGAAGTAGGTCGCGATCAGCAGGGTTGCCACACTGGAGGCGATCGTGGTCCAGGGCAGCTGGGCAAGGGTTGCGTACAGGGCCACGGTGGTGTCCTCGGCGACCGCCGCGGCGATGCCCGCGCCGTCGTCGAACAGCTCCATGTGCAATGCGGTGCCGCCGAAGATCGCCATCCAGGCGAACACGAACAGGCTGGGCAGCGCGAGCACGCCGACGATGAACTCGCGGATGGTGCGCCCGCGCGAGATGCGCGCGATGAAGATGCCGACGAACGGTGACCAGGCGATCCACCACGCCCAGTAGAACATGGTCCAGTCCTTCTGCCACTGCGAGCCGCCGATGGCGTCGGTGTGCAGGCTGAGCTGGATGATCTGCTGCAGATAGCCGCCGGTGGAGTCGAGGAAGAAGCGCAGGATGAATAATGTGGGCCCGGCGATCAGCACGAACAGCATGAAACTGACCGCCAGCACCAGGTTGAACACGCTGACCCACTTCAGCCCGCGATCCAGCCCGGAGATCACCGACAGCACCGCCACCGCGGTAATCGCGGTGATGATGCCCACCTGCCACCAGTGCGAGACCGGCATGTCGACCAGCACGTTGAGCCCGGTATTGAGCTGCATCGCCCCGAACCCCAGCGAGGTGGCCAGCCCGAACAGGGTGCCGAACACCGCGAGGATGTCGATCACATGCCCGATCGGGCCGTAGATGCGGTCCCCCAGCAGCGGGTAGAAGATCGAGCGGATGGTCAGCGGCAGGCGGTGACGGAAGCTGAAATAGGCCACGGACAGCCCCAGCACCACGTACACCGCCCAGGCGTGCAGCCCCCAGTGGAAGAAGGTGTAGACCATCGCCTGGCGCGCGGCTGCGTCGGTCTCGCCATCGCCGGTCGGCGGATGCTGGTAGTGCAGGATCGGCTCGGCCACGCTCCAGAACACGAGGCCAATCCCCATACCGGCGGAGAACAGCATCGCGAACCAGGCGGCAAAGCCGAACTCCGGCCGGTCGTCCGGCTGCCCCAGCCGGATCGCGCCGTAACGGCTGAAGCCCAGCCAGATCAGAAAGCCGAGGAAGAAGGTCACCACCAGCAGGTAGCCCCAGCCGAGATACTCGGTGATGAAGCCGTGGATAGAGGCGAACACCTCGCTGGCCGTGGACGGGAAGATCACCCCGAAGGCGACGAACACCACCACCATGATCGCGGAGGCGGTGAACACCGTCGGGTTCACCGTGGCGAAGAAGGCCTCCGGTCGGTAGTGGTTCATGCCGCGGCCTCCCTGCGGGCGGAATCAGGCCGGATCATCGGCATCCGCGTCCTCGTCCGCGGAGCACAGCGCCCCGGTGAGATCCGCCTCGTCCAGTACGTGCCCCTCGGCCGAGGCATCGAACTGGCTGCGGGTCGCCCTCGCCTCCAGATCCAGCTCGGCATCCAGCGCCAACAGGCGGAAGCGGTAGTGATGACAGCCCTCCGGCGGCACCGGGCCGAGATAGCCGACCTTGCCGAAGGCATCCATCCCCACGCGCCCCTCACAGGGCAGGTGCAGGGCATCCACGCAATGCGTATCCGGTGGCAGGTTCCAGACCAGCCAGTGGGTGACCTCCCCCAGCGGCGAGTCCAGGTCCTCCAGGATCAGCGCGAGGCTGCGCGTACCCGCCGGCACCTCGCCAATCTCCAGCTGCGGCAGCTCGTTGGCATCCCGCGCCGAGACCTCGATCGGCATCCGTTCTCCATCGGCAAAGGCCGGACTGCTCAACCGCATGGCCCGCATCCTCCTCCATGACCCGGTTACAGGCTCGCCCGCGGCCGGGGGCGGGTCAAGCCGTCAAGGAGACGCTGATTGAATCGCGCGTCCGCGTTGGTGCCCCCTGTTTTCCGAGACAAGGCGCGTCGTGCAGCGGGTAGTGGTTCTACCTGCAAGCGGCGCAACGCAGGATCGGGGAACCTGGGGTACCAACCCCAAGGGGCTCGGCCGCTTTTGCGCGGGAACGGCGTTGCGGCTCCCTTGTGCAGAGTGACTGCACGGCGGTCACCGCGCCTTGTGCGCACGCAAAAGCGACTCGAGCGCGGACGCGCGATTCAATCAGCGTCTCCTTAACCCCAACAATCCGGGGGCCAGATTGATCGGGATCAAGTCCGGACCCATTGGTTGCCCATTGCACCCGCGTCCCGCGTACACTTCTCCTCATGGCACAACTGACCTTTCAGGGGGCGACCGGCGAGGTCACCGGATCGCGTTATCTCCTCGAGACCGACGACGCCCGCATCCTGCTGGAATGCGGCATGTATCAGGGCAACAGCGATGCGGACGAGGCGAACCGCGCCCCGCTCGCCGAACTGGCGGAAAGCCTCGACGCGGTGGTGCTCTCGCACGGCCACCTCGACCACTCGGGGCTGCTGCCAAAGCTGGTGCGCGACGGCTACCGCGGTCCGATCTACTGCACGCCGGGCACCGAGGAGTTGCTCGAGATCATGCTCGAGGATGCCGCGTTCGTGACGAGCAAGGACATCGAGTGGGAGAACAAGTGGCGCCGGCGGGCGGACAAGCCGCTGCTGGAGCCGGTCTACGACATCGATGATGTCGCCACCACCCTCGGGCTGTGCGAGGCCGTGCCCTACGGCCAGGCGCGCAAGATCGCGGGCGGAATCGGCCTGACCTTCCGCGATGCCGGGCACATCCTCGGTTCCGCGATCGTGGATCTGATCGTGCCCTCCGGCGGGCGCGACCGTCACTTGGTGTTCTCGGGCGATCTCGGCAATGACGACGCCGTACTGATGCACGAGCCCGCGCGCCCGGAACACGCCGACCACGTGCTGCTGGAGAGCACCTACGGCGACCGCGACCACCGCCCGATGGAAGAAACGGTCGAGGAGTTCGCGCAGGTACTGGCCGAGGCCGACGAGAGCGGCGGCAACGTGCTGATCCCGGCCTTCGCGGTCGGCCGCACCCAGGAGATCCTCTACCACCTGAGCATGCTGCACCACGCCGGGCGCCTGCCGCAGCAGAAGGTCTTTCTCGACAGCCCGATGGCGATCAAGGTCACCGAGCTGTACACCCGCCTGCGGCGGACGCTGGACCCGGAGGACATGGACCGCCTGCATGAAGCCGCAAATGGGAATCCAGCGGCCTACCTGCCCGGGCTGCAGGTCTGCCGCTCGGTGGAAGAGTCCATGTCGATCAACCGCATCACCGGCGGCGCGATCATCATCGCCGGTTCCGGCATGTGCAATGGCGGGCGCATCCGTCACCACATGAAGTACAACCTGTGGCGACGCGAGGCCCATCTGGTGATCGTCGGCTTCCAGGCCTCCGGTACGCTCGGTCGGCGTCTGGTGGATGGCGCCGAACGGGTCAAGCTGTTGGGCGACGAGGTCGCGGTGAACTCCAAGATCCACACCCTGGGCGGCTTTTCCGCCCACGCCGGGCGCAGCCAGCTGCTCGACTGGGCGCGCGGCTTTCAGGACCAGCCGGTGTTCCATCTGGTCCACGGCGAGCCAGAGGCGCGCGAGGCCCTGGCTGCCGGCCTGCGCGACGAGCTGGGGGCCGAGGCGCATGTGCCGGCCTTCGGCGAGACCATCACCCTGTAACGCCGCACCCCCACAACCGCGATGCCGGAGGCCGAAGCCGTCAGCACCTACGCCCTGATCGCCGGCTTCCTCGGCGGTCTCGGGCTGTTCCTGCTCGGCATGACCCTGCTGACCGACGGCCTGAAGACCGCTGGCGGCAAGGCGTTGCAGCACATCCTCGGGCAGTGGACCCGTACCCGGCCGCGCGCCCTCGCCTCGGGCATGGGCGTGACCGCGCTGGTGCAGTCCTCCAGCGCGGTCACCGTTGCCACCATCGGCTTCGCCAACGCCGGCCTGCTGACGCTCGGACAGTCGGTCTGGGTGATCTTCGGCTCCAACGTCGGCACCACCATGACCGGCTGGCTGGTCGCGCTGATCGGCTTCAACATCCGCATCGAGGCCTTCGCCCTGCCGGCGATCGGCATCGGCGCCCTGCTCTACCTGTTCATGAAGGCCGCGCGGCCGCGCTATCTGGGCCTGGCCCTGGCCGGCTTCGGCCTGCTGTTCTTCGGCATCGACGTACTGCGCGAGGCCTTCGAGGGGCTCAGTGCCACCTTCGACCTGGGCGCGCTGGCCCGCCCCGGCTTCCTCGGGCTGGTCATCATGGTCGGGATCGGCGCGCTACTGACGGTGCTGATGCAGAGCTCCTCGGCCTCCATGGCCATGGCCCTGACCGCCGCGATGAGCGGCGCGGTACCGCTGGAGGCGGCGGCCGCCGCCGTGATCGGCGCCAACCTCGGCACCACGGTCAAAGCGCTGCTGGTGGTGATCGGTGCGACCCCGAACGCCAAGCGCGTCGCCGCGGCCCATGTGATCTTCAACGGCCTGACCGCAATCGTCGCCCTGCTGATCCTGCCCTGGTTCCTGGCCGCGATCGCCTGGATCTGGGGCAGCACCGGCGAGGCCCCGGCCCCGGCGGTGCTGCTGGCGCTGTTCCACACTGCGTTCAACCTGCTGGGCGTGGCGCTGATGGTCCCGGTCGCTCCGCCGATGATCCGCTGGCTGCAGACTCGCTTTCGCACCATCGAGGAAGACATCGCCCGGCCCCAGTATCTGGACCGCAGCAGTTCCGGGGTACCGGATCTTGCCCTGCAGTCGCTGATCCAGGAGACCGAACGCCTGGCCGACATCGGCCACTCGATGGCACGCGAAGCCCTGCAGACCGCGCCGCCGGCGGCCGGCATCCTCGACCGCCGGCGCCTGGCCGCAGAGCAGCTGACCCAGGCCATCGCCGACTTCGCGGCAAACACAGCCAACCACCCGATGCCGGAACAGGTCGGACACGGCATCGCCGAGGCCGTACGCATCGCCCGCTACCACCGTGAGGTCGCCATACTGGCCGACGACATCGCCGATCTGCGCCGCCAGTCCAGTGGCGAGGAGCGCCCGATCGTGACCGAACAACGCCGCGCCTGGCAGGAACAGGCGATCCGCGCCCTGGACCTGTGCAACCTGGAGGCGGACGATGGCGACAACGGCCATGACCTGGCCGCCGCCGAGGCTGTGGACACGGTGGAAACCACCTACGCCGAACTGAAGGCCGCCCTGCTACGCGAAGGAACCTTTGGCTCGCTGAGCATGGCCGAGATGGAACGCCAGCTGCGGATCATCAGCATGGCGCGGCGCCTGGTCACCCAGGCAGCCAAGGCGCGTCGCCATACCGAGGCCCTGAGGGCTCAGATACGGGGCCTGCGGAAGGCCCTGACGGAAGAGGACGCATGATCGAGCAGGAAACACTGCAGGATGCCATCGCAAATCGCCGCGCCGAGGCTCTGACCTTTGACGGGCTGGAATACGCCCGATTGCTGGAGCCGGTAAATCACTACCCCCGCGGGTCCGTGGTGCTGCCGGATGGCTCGGTGGTGCCCGGGTACCCGTCGATCGGGCGCATTCAGTCTCTGGAGGCCGGACTTCCCCGCCAGTTCGAGCAGCCGTTCTGGGCAGAAGAAAAGATCGATGGCTTCAACGTGCGCATCCTGCGCTGGCAGGGACGCGTCTATGCCTTCAGCCGCGGTGGCTACGTCTGCGCATTCAGCAGCGACCGGGTGACGGATTTCATGGACCCGGCGATCTTCGATGCCGAACCCGACCTGATCCTGTGCGCGGAGATCGCCGGGCCGGATACACCCTACCTGGAGGGCTCCACACCCCGGGTCGCCCACGATGTGGGCTTGTTCGTGTTCGATCTGATGCGCCTGGGTCAACCCGGTTTCGTTTCCCAGCCAGAGAAATTCTCCCTGATCGAGCACCACGCCCTGCCCCCGGCTCCGCTGCACGGGCAGTTCACCCCACGCGACACCAAGCCACTCGGACGGTTGATTCAACAACTGGACGAAGAAGGTGCCGAGGGACTGGTGCTGAAGACTGCGGACGGGCAGCACCGGGCCAAGTATGTCACCGGGAGTTCCTGTGTCTCCGATATCCGGGTGTGCGCAGAACAGCTGCTGGATCTGCCGCCCGAATACTTCACCAACCGCCTGACACGCCTGGCGATTTTCCTGTCCGAGCACCCGAACCAGCATCATGCCGATCTCGAACAGACACTGGGACAGGCGTTTTTGTCAGGACTCTATGGCGCGGTCGCGCAGCACCGTCGACAGGGGCATGTCGGCCATCGCTATCGCTGCCGCTTTCGCGAACATACCAACGCATTGCATTTCATGAAGCACATGCGCACCACGGGCGGGCGTCACGTGAGCTTTGCCGACGATTCGCCGCGACAGGAGGATGGATACTGGGTACTGGAATTCGAGCGCCAGTTCGACCGCATCACCGGTACACTGGCCTCCGCCCTGGCCGGTGACCGCCAGTACGACTGACCCGGGCGCCGAGTCAAGCGCCGGGGCGCTCCATGTCCGAAAGGTTCTCCATCACCCGGCGCAGGTAGTCGGCCGTGACGAGCTTGATCCCCATGCGATTGCCCAGCTTGCGCATGCCCTCATCGGCGCTGGCGAGTTCTGCATCCAGCTCCATGGCCAGCAGGACGGCGTCGACATCCTCGCGCGAATCTACCAGCCCCTTACGCATGGCCTCGCGAAATCGTTCGCGCAGCTGGGTGATGAGTTCCGGTCGGAGTGAGTCGGCCGCACCCGCCTGGCGGGTGTGCTCCTCGGCAATGCGGAGCCCGCGGTCGATGCGCGTGCGCACCTCGTCGATGAATTCGTAGAGGATGTCGCTCGGCAGCGTCAGCGCGAAGCGGCGGGGAGAACGTACCCAGACCACGGTCTCGAAATCCGGAGCCAGGGCCTCGAGATCGCGCATGCCCCGAAACTCCTCGTACACCGACAGCGGCATGTAGAACTCGGCCGGGCAGTCCCGCGCCAAATGCAAAAAGGTCCTCAGGATGTCTTCCGGGTCCGCACCGAACTGACCCGCCACATGCGGGTTGGTGAACACGCTGGTATCCAGCACAAAGCGGCGCATCACGACCTCCTGTCGGGTTCTTTCTCCATCATCGGCGGCGGTCGGAAACCCGTCAACCAGGGACACCCGTCCGATCGGCGTCAGGGGCACCCTGTGGCATAATCGCGCCTGATCTCCCAGCCCACAGGGACAACCCTTGGCTACCCGCGCGGAAGTGGAAAAATTCCTCGAGCGCCTGCGCTCGGATCTGGAACGTCAGCAGATCGATATCCCGACGCTGCCGGACATCTCCGTGCAGGCGCTGTTCATCGTGCAGGACGATTCCAGTTCCATCGCCGATCTGGTGAACCTGATCTCTCGTGATACGGCGCTGGCCACGCGGCTGGTGCGCCATGCCAACAGCCCCGCCTATCGGGGACTAAGTCGCTGTGCAACCATCCGTTCCGCGGTGACCCGCCTGGGGATGGAACGTGCGCGCCAGACCATCATCGCCCTGTCGATGAAAGAGGTGTTTCAGAGCGGCAACGACATGATCCGGCAGCGCATGGAGGCGTTGTGGAACCACAGCCTGGAGGTGGCGATCATCAGCTACCTGCTGGCCCGCCGGCATCCCCATCTGGACCCGGACACCGCCCTGCTCGCAGGCCTGGTGCACGACATCGGCATGATCCCGATCCTGCGCCGTGCGGAGAAGACACCGGAGATCTACGAGGACCCGCGTGCCCTGCAGGCGGCGGCGGATGCTGCGCATGTCGCGATCGGCCGCGCGATGCTGAAGTACTGGAATTTCGAGCCCGACATCATCCGCGCGGTCGCCGATCACGAGAATCTCCAGCGCGAGTCAGAGGCCGAAACCCCCATCAGCTACAGCGACATCGTGCAGGCCGCGAACATCGAAAGCCACGCCGGCACTCGGCACTACCTGGCCCACATCGACCGTGAGGGGGTCGCCGCATTGCGTCGTCTAGCCCCGCGTTCGCCTCGCCGCGAACTGGAATGGGAAAACGACGCGATCGGGCTGGAACACGTCAACCAGATCATCGAATAGCGGCAAGGCACCACCGCTTCCTGCGGAACGCAGTACCACGCGGATGGTCTTCTCTTACAGTACCCTGCCAGGGATGTTCCGCTGATGACGCTCCAACTGGTGTATGTCAGCCGCGCGGCCTTCGCGCCCCACGAGCATGAGGCCCTGGGCATCGAGCCCGAGGTCGGGCGGATCTTGCTGCAATCGCGTCAGAACAACCCGCACGCGGGTATCGTCGGTGCCCTCTATTACGGCGATGGCCACTTTTTCCAGTGTCTGGAGGGCGAACCCGAAGCGGTGTACGCGACCTTGGAGCGCATCCGGCGCGACCCGCGCCACGAAGAGATCACCGTACTGCGCGAACGTGAGCTGGAACATCCCGGCTTCGGAGAATGGTCGATGAAATATGTACCCGCGGCCGGCGAGGTACGCGCCCTGCTGCAGCAATTCGGGCAGCGCCGGTTTGATCCCTTCGGCTTCGACGACCAGCAGATCGAGGCGATGCTGGATCTCCTGCGCAGCGGCCGTGACACCGAGCTGGAGGCCACACCCGCTACCAGCGAACGCACAGCGTCAACGAACACTGCCCCTCAGGGCGACCGTCGGCGCCTGCTGGCCCTGACGGGCTGGGTTGCGGCCGCCGTGGCCGCGGGCATCGCCGGTACGGCGGGCTATCTGTTCCTGGCCGGGGCCTGAGTTAGACACCCCGCAGCAGCTATTCCCACTCGATGGTGGCGGGAGGCTTGCCGGAGATGTCGTAGGTCACGCGCGAGATGCCGGGGATCTCGTTGATGATGCGGCGCGAGACGTGGTCGAGGAAGTCGTATGGCAGGTGCGCCCAGCGCGCGGTCATGAAATCGATGGTCTCCACCGCGCGCAGCGCGACCACGTAGTCGTAGCGCCGGCCGTCGCCCATTACCCCGACCGACTTCACCGGCAGGAATACCGCAAATGCCTGCGAGGTCTTGTCGTACAGATCCGCCTTGCGCAGCTCCTCGATGAAGATCGCATCGGCCCGGCGCAGCAGATCGGCGTATTCCTTCTTTACTTCCCCGAGGATGCGTACGCCCAGACCCGGCCCAGGGAACGGATGGCGGTAGACCATCTCGGTGGGCAGGCCCAGCTCCACGCCGATCTTGCGCACCTCGTCCTTGAACAGTTCGCGCAGCGGCTCCACCAGTCCCAGCTTCATGTTCTCCGGCAGCCCGCCCACGTTGTGGTGCGACTTGATCACATGCGCCTTGCCGGTCTTGGAGTCGGCTGACTCGATCACGTCCGGGTAGATCGTGCCCTGGGCCAGCCACTGCACGTTGTTCAGTTTCGCGGCCTCCTCGTCGAACACGTCGATGAACAGCCCGCCGATGACCTTGCGCTTGGCCTCCGGGTCCTCGACCCCAGCGAGCGCACGCATGAAGCGGTCCTCGGCATCGACGCGGATCACGTTCACGCCCATATGGCGGGCGAAGGTCGCCATCACGTGGTCGCCCTCGCCCTCGCGCAGCAACCCGGTATCCACGAACACGCAGGTCAGCTGATCGCCGATCGCCTTGTGCAGCAGCGCGCCCACCACCGAGGAGTCGACCCCACCGGACAGACCCAGCACCACGTGGTCGTCCCCGACCTGTTCGCGCACCCGCGCGGCCATGTCGTCGATGATGTTGTCGGCGGTCCACAGTGCCTCGCAGCCACATATCTCGTGCAGGAAACGTTCGATGATGCGCTGGCCCTGGGTCGTGTGCGTGACCTCGGGGTGGAATTGCACGCCGTAGAAGCCGCGATCCGGGTCGGCCATACCGGCGATCGGCGCGGAATCGGTGGAGGCCATCAGGCGAAAGCCCTCCGGCAGTTCGGTCACGTGGTCGCCATGCGACATCCACACGTCCAGCAGGCCGTAGCCCTCCGGTGTGGTGTGATCCTCGATGTCGCGCAACAGCGGCGTATGGCCGCGGGCGCGCACCTGGGCATAGCCAAACTCGCGGCGTTCGGACGGCTCGACTCGGCCACCCAGCTGCGCGGCCATGGTCTGCATGCCGTAGCAGATTCCCAGCACCGGCGAACCCAGCTCGAACACCGCATCCTCGGCGCGTGGCGGGTGGTCAACATTCACCGACTCCGGGCCGCCGGACAGAATGATACCGGTGGCGTTGAACGCGCGAATGTCCGCCGCCGGCATGTCCCAGGCGTGCACCTCGGAGTAGACCCCGGCCTCGCGTACGCGACGGGCGATCAGCTGGGTGTACTGGGAGCCGAAATCCAGCACCAGAATGCGGTGGGCGTGAAGATCCTGGGTCATGAGGTCATCCGGTATCCCGGCCGGACGGCCGGGGGGCTGTCGGGGATCCGGCCGGGGCCGGGTCAGTCCATTCGGTAATTCGGGGCTTCCTTGGTGATCGCCACGTCGTGCACATGGCTCTCGCGCATGCCGGCGGCGGTCACGCGCACGAAGTGCGGCTTGCTGCGCATCTCATCGATGTCATGTGCGCCAACATAACCCATGGACGAACGCAGCCCACCCATCAGCTGGTAGATGATCGCGACGATCGAGCCCTTGTACGGCACGCGGCCCTCGATACCCTCGGGCACGAACTTGTCCGCCGAACTGTTGGGGTCCTGGAAATAGCGATCCGAGGAGCCCTGCTGCATCGCACCCAGGGAGCCCATGCCGCGATAGATCTTGTAGGAGCGTCCCTGGTAGAGCTCGACCTCGCCCGGGGCCTCCTCGGTCCCGGCGAACATCGAACCCAGCATCACGCAGTTGGCGCCAGCGGCGATGGCCTTGGCCAGGTCGCCGGAGAAGCGCACCCCGCCGTCGGCGATCATCGGCACGCCGGTGCCCTTCAGCGCCTCGGCCACATCCGAGATCGCCGTGATCTGCGGAACGCCCACGCCGGCCACGATACGGGTGGTGCAGATCGACCCTGGCCCGATCCCGACCTTCACACCGTCGGCGCCGGCCGCCACCAGGTCCTTCGCAGCGGCGGCGGTGGCGATGTTGCCGCCGATCACCTGCACGTCCGGATAGTGCTTCTTCACCCAGGCCACGCGATCCAGCACGCCCTGCGAGTGACCGTGAGCGGTATCCACCACCAAGACGTCCACCCCGGCCTCGACCAGCGCGGCCACCCGCTCGTCGGTACCGGCGCCCACGCCAACCGCCGCGCCCACGCGCAGTCGGCCGCGATCGTCCTTGCAGGCGTTCGGGTGTTCAGTGGACTTCTGGATGTCCTTAACGGTGATCATCCCGCGCAGCTGGAAGTCGTCGTTAACCACCAGCACCTTCTCGATGCGGTGCTTGTGCAGCAGCTCCAGCACGTGGGCCCTTTCCGCGCCCTCGGGAACGGTCACCAGGCGCTCGCGCGGGGTCATGATCTCGGTGACCGGGGCTTCCATGCGGGTCTCGAAGCGCAGGTCGCGGGACGTCACGATGCCGACCAGGTCATTGCCGTCCACCACCGGCACCCCGGAGATGTGATTGGCCTGGGTCAGCTCCACGACCTCGCCGATCGTCGCGCTCGGGCCGATCGTGATCGGTTCGCTGATCACCCCGCTCTCGTACTTCTTGACCTGCTGGACCTCGGCGGCCTGGGCCTCGAACGACATGTTCTTGTGCACGATCCCGAGCCCGCCTTCCTGCGCCATGGCGATCGCCAGACGCGCCTCGGTCACCGTATCCATCGCGGCGGAGACGACCGGCGCGCTCAACTGGATCTCGCGGGTGATGTTCGTGGTCAGATCGACATCGCGGGGGACGACGTTCGAATGCCCCGGGATCAGCAGCACGTCATCGAAGGTCAGGGCTTCACCGAGTATCCGCATGCATCGCTCCAGGACAGTCCAGCCGGGGAAAGAATCGATTCTTCTCCCGGCATGATAAATAGCCGGTCAGTATAAATTTTCCGGCCACCTCCCGACAAGCAGACCGGGCAAGCACCGTGCATCCCGACCGGCAGCACGGCAGACGCAACGTCAGCGCCCTGCTACGATGGCTATCCTCGTTTCAAGCCACCGAGCCCGTTCATGCCCCGCCTGAGCCGCCGCCGCCTGCTTGCCCTGATGCTTGCGCCCGGATTGATGGCGGTCACCGCGGCACCGGTGGCCCGCGCCAGTTGGTGGCCCTTCAGCCCGGAGGTACTGCGTTCGCTGACCCGCCGCCCCGACGCCTCGGATCTCAGTACGGCCGAGATCATCGAGGCAGTACACGAGGCCTTGATCATCGCCTCTCATTCGGCCACGGAGACCCTGGCCCAGCGCAACGGCTTCTTCGGCAACCCGGACGTACGCATCCCGCTACCGGAGGTGCTCGCGACCGCTCGGCGCTCGCTGGACCGCATCGGCATGGCAACGCCGCTGACCCAGCTTGAGGAGGGGATGAACCGGGCCGCCGAGGCCGCCATACCCGAGGCCCGCGAGCCGCTGGTGCGGGCCGTGTTCGCGCTGGATCTGGACAACGCCCGCGAAATCCTGGTCGGCGATGACGACGCCGCCACCCGGCATCTCGAATACCACGCACGCGTCGGCATCACCGAGGCCATGCGCCCGGCCATCCAGCAGAGTCTGGAGCAGGTACAGGCCCTGGACACCTACGGCGAGCTGAAGGAACGCATGCGCGACATCCCCTTCCTCTCACGCGTGCGCTTCGACCCGGTCGAGCACGTCTTGGAGCATGCGATGGACGGCCTATTCTTCATGCTGGCCGAGGAGGAGGCCCGCCTGCGCGCCAATCCGCAGGGACGCGGCACCGATGTCTTGCACCGCGTGTTCCGGCGCCAGTAGCCCCTTGCCACGCACATCCTTAGAAAAACACTGATTCATGAGCGACGCCCCCGTACTGACCGTCACCGAACTCAACCAGTGCGCGGACGGCCTGCTGCGCGACGGCCTGGGCCGGGTACGCGTGGAGGGAGAGGTCTCCAACCTGCGCCAGTACGCCTCCGGCCACCAGTACTTCTCGCTGAAAGACGAGAACAGCTCGGTGAGCTGCGTGCTCTTTCGCGGCAATGCCCGCAACGCCGCCCGCTTCGCCGATGGCGACGCCGTGCAGATCCAGGGCCGCGCCGGGATCTATGCCGCACGCGGCCAGTTCCAGATCATCGTCGAGCAGCTGCAGCCGGCCGGCGAGGGCCAGCTCCTGGCGGCCTTCCAGCGCCTGAAGGAAAAGCTCGCCGCCGAGGGCCTGTTCGACCCCGGCCGGAAGAAGCCCCTCCCCGCCTGGACCCATCGCCTCGGCGTAATCACCTCCACCCAGGGCGATGTGCGGCACGATATCGAACGCACCCTGGCGCGGCGCTTCCCGCTGCTGCTGCCCTTCACCCTCTACCCCACCGCGGTACAGGGCGCGCAGGCCGCCAGCCAGATCGTCGCGGCCCTGGAGCAGGCCGCCCGCGAGGGCGCCGTAGACGTGATCATCCTCGCGCGCGGCGGCGGTTCGCTGGAGGACCTGCAGGCGTTCAACGAGGAGAGCGTGGCCCGCGCCATCGCGGCCTCGCCGATCCCGGTCGTGACGGGTGTCGGGCACGAGACCGACACCACCATTGCGGACTTCGTCGCCGACCTGCGCGCCTCCACACCAACCGCGGCCGCCGAGGCGGTCAGCCCGGATGGCGCCACCCTGCGCCACCGGATCGAACGGGCGCGCGACCGGATGACTACACTCGCGGCCCAGCGCGTTTCCCAGCACCGGCAGACGCTGAACGCCCTGTGGACCCGACTCGAACGGCGCCACCCGCGCCAGCTGATGGAACGCAACGCGCAGCGCCTGGACGACCAGAACGAGCGCCTGCAACGCGCCTGGCAGCGCCGGCACGAGCAGGCCGGCCAGCGCCTGCAGCATCTACGCCTGCGCCTGGCCGGGGCCTCGCCCGGCAACCGCATCGCCTCCGCGCGAATGCGCCTTGACCACCTGCACCAGCGTCTCGCGCGCGCCGCCCCGGCACACGACATCCCCACGCACCGCGAACGCCTCGCGCGCCTGCACCGGGATCTCGAATACCAGATGCGCCAGGCGCTGACGATCCGCCAGCAGCGGCTGCAGGCGACCCAGCGCCAGCTGAACGCCCTCGGCCCCCAGGCGGTCCTGGAACGCGGCTATGCGATCCTGCAGACGGAAGAAGGACAGGTCCTGCGCGACGCCGCGCGCACCGAGATCGGCGCGCCGCTGAAGGCCCGCCTGGCTCGCGGCGCACTGGAACTGAAGGTGACGGCGACGAAATCGCCCGAGGGAGACTGAAAAAGCGCTTCAGCCCGCCTGTTCGAGCGCGACCTGCAGGCGCGCACGTACACGCTCGCGCCCCAGATACTCGAAGATACGCGGCAGCTCGGGCCCATGCGTCTGGCCGGACAGCGCTGCGCGCAGCGGCATGAACAGCTTGCGTCCCTTCGCACCCGTCGCCGCGCTGACGGCCTTTGCCAGAGCCGGGAAATCCTCGGCCTCGTCCAGGGCGTCCAGGGCGGCACGGTAGAAATCCGCGCCCGCCTGCTGCAGCTCGGCGGCGGCTGTCTCGCTCACCGGCGCCGGATCGGTCGCAAAGGCCTCCACCCAGATCCGGGCGTCCTCGGCACGGGTGATGTTGTCGCGCAACAGCCCCGCCAGTGCCGGGCGCTGGTCCTCTGACACCTGCCCGAACACATCGAAGTCCTCGAGATAGGCCAGCAGGTCGGCATCGGACAGCTGGCGCAGGGCCTCGGTCTGCCAGTGTTCCAGCTGCTGCGCATCGTGGCGCGCGGCGCTGTGACCAATGCGCTCCGGGCTGAACCCGGCCGCGAGTTCCTGCGCACTCAGTAACTCGTCCGACTCGTAGCGATGCCCGAGGCGTGCCAGGTGATTAAGGATCGCGAGCGGCAAGTAACCCGCACTACGCAGATCCTCCACGCTGGCCGAGCCATTGCGCTTGGACAGCGGTGCACCGTCGTGCCCCATTACCAGCGGCAGATGGTGATAGGCCGGCGCCGCCAGCCCCAGCGCCTCCAGCAGCAGCATCTGGCGCGGGGTGTTGGCGATATGGTCCTCGCCGCGCACCACGTCGGTTACGCCCATCAGGGCATCGTCGATCGCATTGGAGAAGAAGAAGGCGGGTGTGCCGTCGGAGCGACGGATCACGAAATCGCCGATCTCGTCGGTGCGAAAGCTCACCGGCCCGCGCACCCCGTCCTCGAAACGGACCGTGCGGCCCAGCGGCACACGAAAGCGCAGGGTCGGTTTCTGCCCTTCGGCCGCGCGCCGCTCGGCCTCTTCCACGCTCAGATGGGCACAGGTCCCCGGGTAGCGCGGCGGCTTGCCCTGGGCGCGCATGCGCTTGCGCCCCCGTTCCAGCTCGGCGGGCGAACAGAAGCAGGGGTAGGCCTGACCGGCATCGATCAACTGCTGGTAATACCCATCGAAGATCCCGCCACGTTCGGACTGGGCATACGGTCCGGCATCGCCACCGGCGTCAACGCCCTCGTCCCAGTCCAGCTTCAGCCAGCGCAGGTCGCGCATCAGCGCGGCCACGAACTCCGGGCGCGAGCGCTCGGCGTCGGTGTCCTCGATCCGCAGCAGAAAATGCCCGCCGCGCGAGCGGGCGAACAGCGCGCTGAACAACGCGGTGCGCACGTTGCCCAGATGGAGGAGCCCCGTGGGACTGGGCGCGAAACGGGTCTTGGTCGGCGGTGTCGTCATCGCGCGCATGGTAGCGGAGCACCTCGCGGGCCACCAGCCGGGCTGGCCGTGGCCCTAGGGAGACGCTGATTGAATCGCACGTCCGCGTTGGTGCCCCCTGTTTTCCGAGACAAGGCGCGTTGTGCAGCGGGTAGTGGTTCTACCCGCCCGTTGCTGATTGATTCGGGGCGCAACGCAGGATCGGGGAACAGGGGGCACCAACCCCACAAGCCATTGAAAGCAGGGGCTCGGCCGTCCGTTGTTGATCAAAAACGGGCGCGGGAACGGCGTTGCGGTTCCCTTGTGCAGAATGACTGCACGGCAGTCGCCGCGCCTTGTTCGCACGCAAAAGCGACTTGAGCGCGGACGCGCGATTCAATCAGCGTCTCCCTAGCAGCGTTGCTGGCAGGCACCCCGCCTGCCGGGTACCATGGCCGCCCGACATTCATCCGGAGGGCCAGTCCCGTGCAGCAATCCCGTTTCCGGCTTGGCATTGTGCTGGCCACCGCCCTTCTTGCCCTACTGCTTTCAGGAGCCCCCATGGCCGATACCAATCCGCAGGTCGCGATCGAAACCAACCATGGCCGCATCGTGCTGGAACTCAACGCCGAAGCCGCCCCGGAGACGGTCGCCAACTTCCTGTCCTACGTGGATGACGGCTTCTACGACGGTACGATCTTTCACCGCGTGATCCCGGGCTTCATGGTCCAGGGCGGCGGCTTCGACAAGAACATGAGCCAGAAGTCCGCCGGCGAACCGATCCGCAACGAGGCGGACAATGGCCTGAAGAATGAAGTCGGTGCGATCTCGATGGCCCGCACCCAGGATCCGCACTCGGCCACCGCGCAGTTCTTCATCAACGTGAACGACAACGACTTCCTTAACCACACGGCCCCGAATGCGCAGGGCTGGGGTTATGCGGTGTTCGGCAAGGTGACCGAGGGCATGGACGTCGTGCGCCAGATCGAGTCCGTGCCCACCGGGCGTTCCGGCATGCACCAGGATGTGCCGCAGGAGCCGGTCGTGATGGAAAGCGTGAAACGCGTCGAGGACTGAGCCACCCCGTGGCTTCGAGCGCGCCGGCCCTGGTCATTTCCGACCTGCATCTGGATCGCGAGCCCGGCCCCCTGCTGGAGGCCGCACTCGCCTTCCTGGAGGGACCGGCGCGCGGTGCCTCGGCGCTGTACATCCTCGGCGACCTGTTCGAATACTGGGTCGGCGATGACGCCGGATTCCCGGCCGCCGAACAGCTGGCCAACGCCCTCAAGTCACTCGATATCCCGGTCGTCTTCATCCATGGCAACCGGGATTTTCTCGTGGGCCCGGACTATGCCACGCGCGCCGGGATGCAGCTGGCGCCCGAGCCGCTGCACGCGGCCCTGCCCTGCGGGCCCGCCGTGCTGCTGCATGGCGATTCCCTGTGCACCGACGACACCGAGCACATGGCCTTTCGCCAGCAGGTACGCGGCGGCGAATGGCAGCGGGCCTTCCTGGCCCAGCCGCTGGAGGAACGCATCCGGCAGGCCGAGTCCATGCGCGCCACCAGTCGTGACAACAGCCGGATAAAGGCCGACGCCATCATGGACGTGAATGCGAACGCCGTGGCGGATACCTTCCGCGACGCCGATGTCCCGCTGATGATCCATGGCCACACCCACCGCCCCGCGATCCACGACCTGACGGTCGACGGTCAGCCCCGCCAGCGCTGCGTCCTCCCGGCCTGGGACGAGCACCCGGGCTATCTGGAGGTCGCGGCGACCGGCCCCGTCCTGCGCGAGTTGGACGGCTCGCCCTACCCCGCGCACCTGCTGCACGCCTGAACCACGCGCTTCGCGCCGTTGTACGGCTGGGCCTGGTTCGTCGTCGGTGTTTATGGTGGGTTCGTCGGACTACCTACCTTGTTGTGGCTGGCCCTGGTTCGGCATCCGGTGTTTACGGTGCCTTCGGTCCGCCGCCTGCCAGGCGCTGTCTCGCCAGCGCGCCGCGAGGTACTTCTTTGCTCGTGCAAAGAAGTACCCAAGAAACACGCCCGACTGCCGCGACCCCGGCCCGCATAGCGGGCCGGGGTTTCCCTCGCTCCGAGACTTTTCGCGGGCGGCGCTGAAACTCGCTGCGCTACGCTCCGCTCAGACAGTCAGCGCCTCTCTTCCCGCGAAAATCCTCTCCACTCGGCGCGACGACAACGGGGGTGAAGGTCCAAACAACGGCTGTCCCAGCGACGTAGCACATAGATGGAGGCTGGGTTTTCCGACATCTTAGGCACGCGCGGCCTTCGGCCATGGCGTGCCGCGCCCGCCAGCGGGCGCCAAACCCCATCGTAGGATGCCGATGAGCGCAGCGAATCGCATCAGGGTTGCCCCGACGTCGGACCGGTGCATTTTGCTGCGCTCAACCGCACCCTATGGCGTTGGAGCCAAGCATAAGCGCGGGGAGGCCTTCTGTTTTGACCTTCCTCCCCCGTATGAAGCCCCTTGCGGAAGGGTCCTCGGGACGGAAGAGAGGCGCTGACTGTCTGAGCGAAGCGTAGCGTAGCGAGTTTCAGCGCCGCCGGCCCGAGGGCCCTGGAGCAAGGTTCCCGGGCGGAATCTGGGTGCCCTTCTTTGGGTACTTTCTTGGGCAAGCAAGAAAGTACCTCGCGGCGCGCTGGCGAGACAGCGCAGGCAGGCGGCCGGACGAAGCCATCGTAAACACCGGATGCCGAACCAGGTCCAGCCACAGAACGGCACAGAGCCGATCCACTGGAGTCTAGGGCGATGGTTCGCCGATGGCCTGGGCCTCCAGTTGCGCCATCTCGGTATCGGTGAAGCCGGCGGCGCGGCGGGCGGCGTGGGCGAAGGGCGGGCGTACGCGGCCGGGCATGTACTCGGCCAGCAGCTCGAGGAAGAGCGGCTCGGGATCGAGTCCGCGTGCATCGGCCAGCTCGCGGAACCAGCGCGTGCCAATCGCCACGTGGGCGACCTCCTCGCGCTGGATGATCTCGAGAAGCGCCACGGTCACGTGATCGCCCGCCGCCGTCAGGCGCTCGATCATGCCCGGGGTCACGTCCAGCCCGCGCGCCTCCAGCACGCGCGGCACCAGAGCCATACGGATCATCACGTCGTGGTCGGTCGCGAGTGCGGCCTCCCACAGCCCATTGTGGGCCGGCAAGTCGCCGTAGTCCGCCCCCAGCTCGTTGAGCCGCGCACGCAACAGCTGGAAATGGCGCGCCTCCTCGGCCGCCACCTGCAGCCAGTCGCTGACAAAGGGTGCCGGCATGTCGCGAAAGCGATAGACGGCGTCCAGCGCCAGGTTGATCGCGTTGAACTCGATATGCGCGACGGCATGCACCAGGGCCACCCGCCCGGCCGTGGTGTGCAGCCCGCGCCGCGGCAGCTCGCGCGGATGCACGAGCACCGGACGCTCGGGGCGCCCGGGCACCTCCAGGCGCCGCGGGGGTGGCGCCGCTTCCGGTGCCGTCGCGCCGGACCACCAGGCGTCCATCAGCGTCAGCACCTGCTCGCACTTGGCCTCCGGGTCGGATTCCAGCAGGGCGGCCTGGGCCACCCGGTAGAGGTCCGCCTCCGGTCGCGGTGTCGTCTTCATGGATCTCCCTGTACGTGCAGGCGTGCCCCTCAGGCACGCACGCGGACGTTCACCATCATGTCGTTGTCCTCGTGCTCCAGGTTGTGGCAGTGGAACACGTAGAGCTGGTCGCCATCGTAATCGTGCGTGAAGTCGATGGCGATGCGCACGGTCTCGCCGGGCCACAGCAGGACCGTGTCCTTCCAGCCGAGATCCGCGACCGTGAGCCCGTCGTCGTTGACCGCCTGTTCGCGCACGAAGTCCGGGCCACCGGAGCGCGACAGCACCTGGAACGAGAAACCATGGATATGCATTGGGTGCGGCATGCTGTGGTCCGCATTGCGGATGACCCACACCTCCTGCGTATTGGCATCCACCTCGATCGGCACCCGGTCCGGGTCATAGACCTCGCCGTTGATGCGCCATTGCATCGGGGCCATGTCCAGGCGGATGTCCCGCTCCCTGGCATCGGTGACGTCGATGGGCTCGATCCGTGACAGGCGCTCGGGCACCCGGGCAGTCACGGCCTCGCCCTCGCGGACGACGAATTCGAGCAGCGCGAGCGGGTCGCCGTCGTGCATCGCGCCGCCCATCATCCGGCCCATGCCACCGCCGCCCATGCCTCCTCCAATGCCACCGCGGCCCATCATGCCGCCGCCGGCCATCGGGTCGAATTCGAGGCTGTGCAGTTCCACCCGGTCGCCCCCGGCAAAGGCCGCGAAGTCGACCAGCACCTCCAGACGCTCGCCCGGTGACAGGAAGGCCTCTTTCACCTCCCGGGGCGACTCCAGCAGACCCGCGTCCGTGCCGATGACCTGGAACGGGACCACGTCGCCATCGGCCCGCAGGGCGAGGCGATAGATCCGGGCGGTGGATCCGTTCAGCAGGCGCAGGCGATGGATGCGACGCTCGACCTCGTGGCTGGCGGACGGTGTCATGTTCACCAGCACCTCGTCCCCGAGATACCCCATCATCCCCTGCATCGGATTCGGCCGGTACACCAGATGCCCGAGCCGGTCGAAGCGCTTGTCCTGCAGCACCAGCGGCAGATCGGTGCTGCCCAGCTCCAGATCCAGTGCCTCGTTCAGAGCGTCGTTGTCGTCATCCCCGACCAGCAGGAAGCTGGCCAGCCCCTGGTGGGCCTGGCGCGCGGTCCGGTGGTGGGCATGGGTGTGATACCAGTAGGTACCGCCGCGGTTGGTCACCTTGAAGCGGTATTCGTACTGCTCCCCGGGGTCGACCGTATGGATCGGGTGGCCGTCCTCCCGTCCCGGCACATGCAGGCCGTGCCAGTGGATGATGGTGCCCTCGTCGAGCTGGTTGTCCAGGGTCACGTCCAGTTCGTCACCCGTACGCAGCAGCAGGATCGGATTCTGATAGTCGGCGCCGTTCACCTGCGTGCGGTACCACAGGAATGGGGTCTCGCTACGGCCCGGCACCGGCAACCACCCCTGTTCGGCCACCAAGGTGAACGGCGCATCGGGCGCCAGTACTGCAAACGGCCCGTCACTCCCGGGCAGGAACAGCGTATTGTCGAAACGCGGGGCGGAGACCGCATGGTTGAACAGGGTCCAGCCGCCAAACGTGGTGACCACGGGCAGCGCCGCGGCCAGCCCGAGAAACTGACGTCGTTTCATGATTGTTCTCCTTTGGGCATGCTGCGGCGCAGCAGAATGGAGTTGCCGATCACCGAGAGCGAGCTGGCGGTCATCGCGATCACGCCGATCATCGGGTGCAGCAGACCGACCGCGGCGATGGGGATCGCGGCGGTGTTGTAGCCCCAGGCCCAGAACAGGTTCTGCACGATCTTGCGGAACGTCATGCGCGAGAGTTGCACGGCCTCGACGACCTTGGTCAGCTCGCCACGCACCAGAGTGACGTCGGCGGCCTCGATGGCCACGTCCGCCCCGGCCCCGATCGCGATGCCCACGTTTGCCTGCTGCAGCGCAGGGGCATCGTTGATGCCGTCACCGACCATCGCCACGTGATCACCGTACTCGGCCTGCAGTTCGCGGATCGCCTCGACCTTGCCCTCCGGCAGCACGCCGGCGCGGACCTCGTCGATCCCGACCTGCGCGGCCACGGCCTTGGCGGTGCGCTCGTTGTCGCCGGTCACCATCACGCAGCGGATGCCGAGGGCATGCAACTGTTCGATGGCGGCCTGTGACTCTTCCTTGAGCGTGTCGGCGACCGCGACGATGCCGGCCGGTCGATCGCCAATGGCCACCAGCATCGCGGTCTTGCCGGCATCCTCGAGCTGCCGCAGCGATTCCAGAAGGCCGGACGGATCCAGGCCATGTTCCTCCAGCAGCCGCTCGCTGCCCACCAGAACGCGTTCTCCGTCGAGGCGGGCCTCCACCCCGCGCGCGGTGTGCGACTGGAACTGTTCGACCTCGGCGATCGCCAGTTCCTGGTCGCGCGCGCCCTGCACAATGGCCTCGGCCAGCGGGTGCGCGGAGCCGGCCTCCACGGCCGCGGCCGCGCGCAGCACGCGCGACTCGTCAAAGTCCTCGGACGCGATCACGTCGGTCAGTGCCGGCTGCCCGCGGGTGATGGTGCCGGTCTTGTCGAGCACGATCACGCGGATGTCCTTCAGCGTCTGGATCGCGGCGCCCGACCGGATCAGCACGCCGCGCTCGGCCCCCATGCCGGAGCCCACCATCAGGGCGGTGGGCGTGGCCAGCCCCAGCGCACAGGGACAAGCAATGACCAGCACGGCAATGGCCGCGAGGATGGCCAGCACGATCGGCGGCCGCTCCGAGTCGACCCAAGGCAGGAACCCCTCGCCCCAGATCAGGATCGGCTGCAGCGCCCCGGAGAACGCCAGCCAGGCCGCGAACGCCGCCAGCGCGATGACCAGCACCGCCGGCACGAAGCGCGCAGTGATGCGGTCCGCCAGCTCCTGCACCGGCACCCGCGAACCCTGCGCCTCGTTCACCAGACGGATCACCTGCGACAGGAAGGTGTCGGCCCCCACGCGGGTCGCACGCACCTTCAGCCGCCCCTGCTGGTTCAGGGTCGCGCCGAGCACGGTATCGCCCTCGCCCTTGTCCACCGGTACCGACTCGCCGGTGGCGATGGATTCGTCTACGGTGCTCTCGCCAGAGACCACCTCGCCATCGGTGGGGACCTTTTCGCCCGGGCGCACGATCATCACCTCGCCCACCTGCAGCGATTTCACCGGCACCTCGACCTCTTCGCCATCACGTTCGACCCGGGCCGTCTTCGCGCCCAGATCCAGCAGCTTGCGGATCGCAGAGGAGGCTTCGCCCTTGGCGCGGTACTCCAGGTACCGCCCGAGCATGTGGAAGGCCATGATGGTCGCGGCCATCTCGATGAACGAGGTCATCGGATAGACGAAGCCGATCAGCCCGATCAGATAGGGCGGCAGCGAGCCCATGGAAATCAGCACGTCCATGTTGAGGCTGCCGCTTTTCAGCGCGCGCCAGGACGAACGGTGGGTCGCCGCACCGCCCGCCATGAACACCACCGGGAAGGCCAGCACGGCGATGATCAGGAGATAGCCGGGGATCTCCTGCCAGAACATGTGCGGCATCATCAGCACCATGATCGCGATGGTCGGGATCATCGCGATCCACAGCCGGCGCCAGGCCTGCTTCAGGTAGGCGGCGTCGATCTCGGCGTCGTCCGCCTCGCTGCCGGCCTCCTCGGTCTCCACCGCCGCCACGTCATATCCGGCCCCCTCGACCGCGGCGCGCAGGGCCTCGGCGTCGGGGCCTCCGGGACCGGGTTCCACGGTCACACGGTGATCGCCGATGTTGGTGCTCACCGCCTGGATGCCGTCCAGCTTCTCGATCGCACCGCGCACAATCCCCGCGCAGTGATCCGAACCCATGCCGGGTACCACCAGACGCACCGCACCGGCACCGCCCGCCGCGCCCTCGACCTGAGCAACATCGTAGCCGGCCCCTTCCACGGCGGCCCGCAACCCCTGCGGGTCCACCTGCTCGGGATCGTATCCCACGGTGACCCGGTGGCGGGCGATATTGGTCCCCACCGACGCCACGCCCGGCATCTTCTCCAGCGCCGCGCGCACAATCCCCGCGCAATGGTCCGACCCCATACCGGGGACGATCACTACTGCCTCGCGGGCATCCGCTGGCTTCGTTTCCGTCGTCATTGCACGATTCCTTTAGCGATTGCTGAACAGATATTTGATCAGGGCCGCGATCCCGAGGATCAGCAGCACCAGAATCAGGAGACCAATCCAGCCATGGCCGAAGCCGAGGCCCGTCATCCAGCCAAAACCTTGTTCATGCATCATGGTGTAGTCCTCCCGGGGACAGAGTGAAAAACGCAGTGCGCGTAGTGCGCGTAAAGACGCATTGCACGGGTGGTCCACGACCACCCGGCGCCGGGCGGAACCCCGGCCAGGGAGGAATCAGAGCGGTGGGCGCAGATCCGGTGCTGCAGGGATACCGGGGCCCATGGCCACGGGAAGGGAGGCAAGAACGGGTGCCGCCGCGGTGACCGGCGTACCGGCGGGCGAAGGCAGGGCCGAGATCCCGCAGACGCCACAGACCGCGCAGGGCATCTCGCAGGCCGAAGGCTCGGCCTGGATCACGAGGTCCGAGGAAGGGTCCAACGACACGGGTTCCGAAAGCGATCCGGTACCCTGGTCCGGGCAGTGGCCCGCCGCCGTCATGCCACCGCGGGCATCGCCGTGCATCATCCCCGCACCGGCGATCGGCGCCAGCAACAAGGCGGCGACGATCAACAGGTTCAGCAGATGGTGCAGGGCTCGCGACACGGCAGGCCTCTAAGCGGCATGTTCTGTGCAAGTCTAGCACTGGCGCTGCGCCTGCACATGACACAGATCAAGCCTACCGGTCACTGCCTTGAACGCTAGTTGAAATCCCTCATTAGATTGTCCCCGCGTAGGCCGAGGACAACCTTGTGAGACGCCACATCTACAGCACCGGCGCCAGCAGATAGGCAGCCCGCGCGGCCACGCGGCGCCACAGCGGCAGGTCGTCCACGTCCTGCCGGGTCATCTCGCGCGAGCGGGCGAAATCGGCCTCGAACATGCGCGCCGTCTCGTGGGCAAACCCCGGGTCCATCACCAGCGCGGTGACCTCGAAATTCAGCCGGAACGAACGGTTGTCCAGGTTCACGGTCCCCACCGCCGCGCCCATGTCGTCCACCACGAAGGCCTTGCCGTGCAGGAAGCCCTCCTGATAGCGGTAGACGCGCACGCCGGCGTCCAGCAGCGGGCCCAGGAAAGCGTAGGCCGCATGCGTGGTCAACGGGTTGTCGGTGACCTCGGGGATCAGCACGCGCACGTCGACGCCACTGAGCGCGGCCAGCTTGAGCATGCCCTGCACACCCTCGTCCGGCACGAAGTACGGGCTGGCGATCCAGATGCGTCGCTCGGCCGCGTGGATCGCCTGCTGCATCATCAGGCTGGCGGTCTCGAACTCGTCGGCCGGGCCGGAGGGCAGGATCAGCACCGGGACACCATCGTCCGCCATGGTTGCCGGCTGCCATTCCAGCTCCGGGATCTCTTCGGTGGCCCAGTGCCAGTCCTCCAGGAAAACCGACTGCAGGGCCAGGGCGGACGGCCCCTCGATACGCAGGTGGGTGTCGCGCCAGGGCCCGATCTTCGGGTCCCGCCCGAGGTACTCGTCCCCCACGTTCAGGCCACCGACCCAGCCCTGTTCGCCATCGGCCACCACGATCTTGCGGTGGTTGCGGAAATTCAGCTGAAAGCGATTGCCCCGCCCGCGGGTGGAGTGGAAGTGCTGCACATGCACCCCCGCCTCGCGCAGGGTGTCCAGATAGTTCCCGGGCAGACGGTAGCTGCCGATCTCGTCATACAGGAAGTAGACCTCGACCCCGTCCTGCGCCCGCTCCACCAGCCGCCGCTGGAGTTCGCGCCCGATCGCGTCGTCGCGCACGATATAGAACTGCACCAGCAGGTAGCGCTCGGCCTCCTCGATCCCCTGAAAGATACTGTCGAAGGTCGCTTCGCCATCCACCAGGAGCTCGACCTCGTTGCCGTGCAGGAACGGCCAGCGGGCGAGCCGCTGTACGCCGTCCAGGTGCTTGCTCGGCTCTTGTGCGATGTACTGGTGCGACCACAGCTCCTCGGTCTTCGGCTGCAGGGCCCGAGCCAGGCTGGAATCCTCGTCGCGGCGCGCCACCACGTAGCCGCGAAACTCGCTGGCGCCGAATACCCAGTAGGCCGGGACGGCCACATAGGGGACGGTGTTGAGCGACACGATCCAGGCCACCGCGCCCTGCGGCGTCCGGGTGGACATCAGCGCATCCAGCGACGACAGGAATCCCAGCAGGTGGAAGCCAATAACAACCGTCAGCAGGATCCGCCAGCGCGGGCGTCGCCGCGGCTTCGGATGGACATCACCGGATCTAGGATTGGACATACCCGTGCGGTCGATCCGGCTCCGGCGTCAGAGCGCGTCGAGCCCGCGGGCCAGGTCGCGCTGGATGTCGGCGACCGCCTCCAGCCCCACGGCAACCCGCACCAGGGCCTCGGTAATGCCCTGGGCCTCGCGCTTGTCCGGGTCCACGCGGCCGTGGGTGGTGGTGGCCGGGTGCGTGATGGTGCTCTTGGTATCGCCCAGATTCGCAGTGATCGACAGGAACCTCGTGGCGTCGATCACCGACCAGGCGGCCTCGCGTCCGCCGGCGACCTCGAAGCTCAGCACGCCGCCGAACCCGCATTGCTGGCGCTTCGCGATCGCGTGCTGCGGATGGTCCGCCAGCCCCGGATAATGCACCGCGGTGACCTTCGGGTGGGCCTGTAGCCACTGCGCCAGGGTCAGGGCGTTGTCGCTGTGGGCGCGCATGCGCAGGGCCAGGGTCTCCAGCCCCTTCAGGAACACCCAGGCGTTGAACGGCGACAGCGTCGGGCCGGCCGTGCGCAGGAAGCCGTAGACGTCCTTTCCGACGCGCTCGGCGTCGCCCACCACCGCGCCGCCCAGGCAGCGGCCCTGACCGTCGAGGAACTTGGTCGCCGAGTGGATGATGATGTCGGCGCCCAGATCCAGCGGACGCTGCAGGATCGGCGTGCAGAAGCAGTTGTCCACCGCCAGCAGCGCGTCATGCCGATGCGCGATCTCCGCCAGCGCGGCGATGTCCACCACCTCGCCCAGCGGGTTGGACGGCGTCTCGCAGAAATACAGCCGGGTGTTCGGCTGTGTGGCGGCCTCCCAGGCCTCGAGGTTCGACAACTCGACGTAGGTGACCTCCACGCCGAAACGGCCGAGGTAATTGTTGAACAGCACGGTCGTCGTGCCGAACACCGAACGCGAGCAGACCACGTGATCGCCGGCCTTCAACAGCCCCATCATGGTCGCGAGGATCGCGGACATGCCGGAAGCGGTGGCCACGCAGGCCTCGCCCCCCTCCAGCGCGGCCAGTCGGTCCTGGAAGGTGCGCACGGTCGGGTTGGTGAAGCGCGAGTAGATGTTGCCGGGGACCTCCCCACCGAAGCGCGCGGCGGCCTCCGCGGCCGAACCGAACACGAAGCTGGAGGTCGGGAAGATCGCCTCGGAGTGCTCGCCCTCCGGCGTGCGCTGGTAGCCATGCCGGATGGCCACGGTCTGCGGGTCGTAGTCCCGAGGGTCGAAAGGATCCCCGTCGAAAGGCGCGGGGTCGAACGGGTCGTGATCGAAGTCGGTCATCGCGGCATCCTAGGGAAACACTGATTAATGTACACGCTCGCTGCTTCGTCGCTTTTGCGTGCGAACAAGGCGCGGTGACTGCCATGCAGTCATTCTGCACAAGGGAACCGCAACGCCGTTCCCGCGCCCGTTGTTATCAAAAACGGGCGACCGAGCCCCTGCTTTCAATGATTTGTGGGGTTAGCACCCCAGGTTCCCCGATCCTGCGTTGCGGCCCTTGCCGGTAGAACCACTACCGGCTGCGCACCGCGCCTGCTCTCGGAAAATCTGGGGTGCCAACGCGAGTGTATACATTAATCAGTGTTTCCCTGGAATCCGGGATGCGACAGTGTATCAGCGCGCCGGCTGCAGGCGGTCCGCCACGCGCGTCAGCAGCTCGTAGCTGATGGTGCCCGCCGCGCGCGCGACCCGTTCCACCGGCAGCCCTTCGCCCCACAGCGTGGCAAGATCACCGACCCCGGCCTGGGGGCAATCCGTCAGGTCCACCGCCAGCATGTCCATGGACACGCGTCCGATCAACGGGCAGATCCGGTCGCGCACCCGCACGGGCGTGCCGGAGGGGGCGTGGCGCGGATAACCATCGGCGTAGCCCATGGCCACGATGCCGGCGCGACCGGGCGCATCGGCGGTCCAGGTCGCGCCGTAGCCAACCATGCTGCCCGGCTCCAAGGGCTGGATCGCGATGATTGGGGCCTGCACGGTCATCGCCGGACGCAGGTCGGCCTGTGGCCCTTCCGGCGGGGCATCTGCGGGGACCGAGGCCGGATGGGCCCCGTAGAGCATGATCCCGGGTCGCGCCCAGCAGACGCGCTCGGGGTCCAGACCCGGCGCACGCCCCCAGCCCGCGAACAGCGCCGCGGAGTTGGCCACGCTGGCCTGGCCCGGCAGGGGCGACACGGCGGCAGCGAACCCCTCCAGCTGCCGGGCGTTCTGCGGGTGTTCGGGCTCGTCCGCGCAGGCCAGGTGGGTCATCCAGTGCACACCCCAGGACCCGTGCCCGGCCGCGCGCAGGCGGCGGGCCACGCCTTCGGCATCCGGCGGGCCGAAGCCGAGACGGTTCATGCCGGTGTTGAGCTTGACCCATACGGTGGGGAGCCGGACCGGGACCGCATCCAGGTGATCGAGCTGGGCAGTCTCGTGAATCACCGGCTCCAGGCGCAGCTGGTGGCAGGCACGCAGCTCGCCCACATCGTGCGGCCCCTGCAGCACCAGCAGTGGGCCGTCAAAGCCCGCCTCGCGCAGCGCCCGGGCCTCGCCGATTTGCGAGACGGCCAGCCCGTCGCTGGCCCCCGCCAGCACCTCGGCCGCCCACAGCAGGCCGTGGCCGTAGCCTTCGGCCTTGATCACGGTCCACATGGAGACACCCGGTGCGAGGCCGCGCGCCACGGCCAGGTTGTGCCGCAGGGCCTCGGGATGGAGCTGGATGCTGGCCGCGCGTCTCACGCCCTGCCTCAGGCCTGACCGATCTCGCCGTAGACATCGGGGGCGTAGTTCTCGAAGCGGGTGAACTGCCCGCGGAAGGTCAGGCGCACCGTGCCGATCGGGCCGTTACGCTGCTTGGCAATGATGATCTCGGCTGTGCCCTTGTCCGGCGATTCTTCGTTGTAGACCTCGTCCCGGTAGACGAAGGCGATGATGTCCGCGTCCTGTTCGATGGCCCCGGATTCGCGCAGGTCGGACATCACCGGGCGCTTGTTCGGGCGCTGTTCCAGCGAACGGTTGAGCTGGGAGAGCGCGATCATCGGCACGTTCAGCTCCTTGGCCAGGGCCTTCAACGAACGCGAGATCTCGGAGATCTCGTGGGCACGGCTCTCGCCACTGCCGGGAAACTGCATCAACTGTAGATAGTCGACCACGATCAGCTTGAGCCCCTTGTGCTCGCGCATCAGCCGACGCGTACGGGCACGCAGCTCGGTGGGTGACAGTGCCGGGGTGTCGTCGATAAAAAGCGGCGCCGAGGACAACATCTGTACCGCGCTGGTCAGCCGCGGCCAGTCGCCGTCCTCCAGGCGACCGGAACGCAGCTTCTGCTGGTTGATCCGCCCCATCGACGAGAGCAGACGCATCGCCAGCTGCTCGCCGGGCATCTCCATGGAAAAGATCGCCACCGGTTCCGCGTTCTTCATCGCCACGTACTCGGCGATGTTCATCGCGAACGAGGTCTTGCCCATCGAGGGTCGGCCAGCGACGATCACCAGGTCACCGGGGTTAAGCCCGGAGGTCAGGCGGTCCAGGTCGTCATATCCGGTGGCGACCCCGGTGATCGGGTTCTGGGTCTCGTAGAGATGCTCGATCTGCTCGACCGCGGCGGTCAGCAGCGGCTTCATACCACGAAAGCCCTGGGACCCGCGCGCGCCCTGCTCGGCGATGCGGAAAACCTTCTGCTCCGCCAGATCCAGGAGTTCCTTGGATTCCCGGCCATCGGGGACAAAGGCCGAGTCGGCGATCTCGGTGCCCACCGAAATCAGGGAGCGCAGGATGGAGCGCTCGCGAACGATATCCGCGTAGGCAACGATGTTGGCGGCACTCGGGGTTTCGGACGCCAGGCGCCCGAGATAGGCCATGCCGCCCGCGTCCTCCAGCTCGGAGGTGCGCTCGAGCTGCTCCGAGACGGTCACCATGTCGAACGGGGCGTTGCGTTCGGCCAGGGCGGCCACCGCCCGGAAGATCAGGCGATGGTCGTGGCGATAGAAATCTTCATCGGTAATGCGGTCCGCCACCCGGTCCCAGGCGGCGTTGTCCAGCATCAGCCCGCCGAGGACCGACTGTTCGGCCTCCTCGGAATGCGGCGGGATGCGCGGATTCGGCGTCATGGGCCGGTTCATGCCCGGGGGCACCCGAACCGGCCGGCCTGCCGGGCATCAGCGACCTGCGGCCACTCTCCCGACATGGAGAGGATCACTCCTCGCCGATGACCACGACGTGGATCTCGACGTCCACGCCCGAGTGCAGGTGCAGCCCCACCTCGAACTCGCCAGTGGTGCGCAGCGGGCCTTCCGGCATGCGCACTTCCTTCTTCTCCACGTCGGTACCCTTGGCGGTCAGGGCATCGGCGATATCGGCGGGGCCGATGGAACCGAACAGCTTGCCCTCGCCACCGGCCTTCGCGGTGATTTCCAGCACGGTGCCTTCCAGCTGTGCCTTGCGCGCCTCGGCAGCAGCCAGCGCCTCGGCGGCAGCCTTTTCCAGCTCCGCACGGCGAGCCTCGAACTCGGCAATGTTCTCCGCGGTGGCGAACTTGGCCTTGCCCTGCGGCAGCAGGTAGTTGCGGGCGAAGCCGGAGCGCACGTTCACGCGGTCACCCAGACCACCCAGGTTATCGATTTTTTCCAGCAGAATGACTTCCATCTTCGGTATTCCTGTAACGTTGGGTCAGCCCCAAAACGAGGCATTTTACACCGGTCGCGGACCGGCCTCACGAATTGTTGTCACCGCCCGGTCCGTCACCCGGACCCTTGCGCTCGCCCAGCGCGCCCAGACGCGAGCGGATGTCCGCCCAGGCATCGATCACCCCGATCGTCGCCAGCAGCAGAAACACCTGGGGCAGGGCCAGCACCATCAGCACATACATGCCTACCAGCCAGAAGCTGCTCATGTTCTGGTGATGCGTCAGCGCATGCACCAGCGCGATCCCCTGGAGGAAGAACAGCACCCCCAGGATGAACGCCAGCTCGGTGGCCAGCGGCACCGGACCGAGATGCCCGATCAGCCCCAGCGCGACGGTCACGCCGCTCATGGCGCGACCGAACTGCAGTGCCCGGAACTCCTCGCCAAACGCCCCCGGGTTGTACAGAAGCGCCTGCCAATAGCGGCCGATCAGCAGACTCAGCGTCAGGCTCAGCAGCACAATCCCGGCGAAAAGCCCCGTCAGGTAGGGCGCCGCACGGCGCAGCGCGGCCTCCAGTTCCTGCGGCCCGGTATCCGTACCCTCGACCAGCGGTCCCAGCAGGGCCATGCCCGCCTCGGACCAGGCCGTCTGCACGTCCGGTACCAGGGCATGCACTGCCAGCACGCCGAGCCCGGCGACCATCGCGCCGGCCTTCAGCGTCATGCGCCAGGACACCGTACGGCGCAGGACCTCGGCCAGCAGGACCACAGGTGCCCACTGCACAAACCCCGCGGCCACGCCCGCCATCGGCGGGGCCTCCGGGATCAGCACGAACATCGCGGCCCCGAGCACCAGCGCCGACAGCGCGGCGACGAGCAGAGCCTGCCCCAGGCCGACACGCAGACCGACCAGTGCAATCAGGGCACTGCTGACGATCGCGATCGGCGGCAGGAAGAGCCCCGCAACGCCAAAACCGGAGACCGCACCCACGGCGCGGCCCCGGCTTTTCATCGCGAATTCGGCCAGTACACGCATGGCCGTGCGTCCGGGCGAACCGGAGCGCGGATCAGTGGTTGTCGCTGTACGGCAGCAGCGCGAGGTAGCGCGCGCGCTTCACGGCCGTGGCCAGCTGGCGCTGATACTTCGCGCTGGTACCGGTGACGCGGCTGGGCACGATCTTGCCGGTCTCGGTTACAAAACCCTTCAGCAGGTTCAGGTCCTTGTAATCGATGTAATCGATGCCTTCGGCGGTGAACTTGCAGTATTTGCGACGACGCGGGAAACGGGCCATTTCAGATCTCCTTCGAAAATTCGGTCAACGGACGGGCGGGGCTTACTCGGCGGAGGCCGAGTCGTCGGAGGCGGCCTGGCCACCTTCGTCGTCACGCTCGCGGCGACGGCCCTTGGCACCTTCCTCTTCCTGGCCCTTGGCCAGCGGGGAGGTTTCGGTGACGGCCTCTTCCATGCGCATGGCCAGGTGGCGCAGCACGGCATCGTTGAACCGGAAGGCACTGACCAGTTCTTCCAGCGCCTCTTCCGAGGCCTCGATGTTCATCAGCACGTAGTGGGCCTTGACCAGCTTCTGGATCGGGTAGGCCAGCTGACGACGGCCCCAGTCTTCCAGACGGTGGATCTTGCCCTCGTGACCTTCGACCAGGCCCTTGTAGCGCTCGATCATCGCCGGGACCTGCTCGCTCTGGTCCGGGTGGACCAGGAACACAACTTCGTAATGACGCATTTTCGACTCCTTGCGGGTATCAGCCTCCCGTCCACGCGGTGAGGCAAGGATGCCGCCCGCCGGAAAAACCGGCAGACGGAAAGGCGCGATACCTTAAACGAACTGGGCTGCGGCAACAAGCCCGATGGCCCTCGCCGGCAGCACCGCGCCACGCGCGGCGGTGGGCTCACTCCTCGTTCACCGGCCACTCGTCGTCCGGGATGATCCCGTCGTCGCGCTGCTCGTGCCGCACCCAGGCGACGATATCCGCCACATCCTGGTGATCCAGCCCGGGGACCGGCGGCATGTCGCCATACTCCCAGTGGTGCGCGATCACCCCGCGCTCGACCGCGATGAAGAACGTGACATCGGCATGATGGGACGGCTCGTAGATCCGGTGGATCAGCGCGGGCCCCTGCTCGGTACCGCGGGCATCGGCGCCATGACACTCCGCACAGCTCTGTGCGAAGCGCTCCCGCCCGACCTGTGGATCCCCCACCAGTTCGATATTAATGCCCTGGATGGGATAGGGCGCGCGCTCCTGCTGTGCCGCATCCGAGGCTTCATCGCCACATCCCGCGAGGACCAGGCTCAGCCCCACGACCACGGTGGCCAGGGTGGACCGGGTGATAATGAACGCTCCTCTTCCCGCGCCCTTCCGGTCAAGCGCCGGGTGCGGACGGCCCGCCAGGGCACGGACCATGGTTCGGTTTTTCTTTGGCATGTTGAATCCCTCTCACTCGAAAACGAAAACGGATGCCCGCCAGGACATCCTGGACGCACAACGCGTCAGGTCTTCGGCGGGGGATTGGGGGGTTCGGCGGGCGTTCTCGCGCTCAAAGGCCCAAACACTGCGGTTGCCGCCAATGGGCCGGAGACCACGGACGGGCTGACGGACGGAGGCGCCACGCAACAGCCATGACCGAGGCATTCGGCCGTCTCCGAGCCATGCTCACCGTGGAGGTCCACACACAACACGCCCGAATCGCTATCGTTCATGGTCGCCGCCGCGGCTGGCTGCACGAAGGCGAGAACCAGGGCCACCACCAAGGCCAACAGCAACCGCCACTGCACTGAACCGGATCGCACGCACATTCCAGGAGCATATCAGCGCTGACGCTGACGCCGGACCTCGAACAGCGTGATACCGGTCGCCACCGAGACGTTCAGACTCTCCACCGTGCCAGCCATCGGGATCCTGGCGAGATGATCGCAGGCCTCGCGGGTCAGGCGCCGCATGCCCTCGCCCTCGGCCCCCATCACGATCGCGGTCGGCGGCCGCAGATCCACCGCATAGAGGTCCTCGCGCGCGGCACCGTCCAGGCCCACGGTCCACATGCCGGCCTCCTTCAATGCCGCCAGGGTCCGCGCGAGGTTGCCGACGGCGACCACCGGCACGGTTTCCGCCGCGCCCGAGGCGACCTTGATCGCCGCCGGCGTGAGCGCCGCGCTGTGGTGTCGGGGTGTCACGATCGCACCCGCGCCGGCCGCGTCCGCGGTGCGCAGGCAGGCGCCCAGGTTGTGCGGATCGGTCACCCCGTCCAGCACCAGCACGAGGTCCAGCCCGTCCTGTACCCGCCGGACCAGGGTCTTTTCCTCCATCACCGGGCGCGGGGCGCAATGCACGATCACGCCCTGATGCTGGAAACCGGGGTGGTGCTGGTCGAGCTTGTCGCGCCCCGCCCGCTCGATCGAAATCCCGCACGCCTGAGCCTGCTCCAGCAAATGAGCCAGCGCCGGCTCCAGGGTGCCGCTCGCCAGCTGGAGCAGACGCACGCGTTCCGGGGCATGCTGCAGCACGGCGGCGACCGCGTGGATCCCGCCGAAGGACTCACCGCGAGGTCCCTTGCCGCCCTTGCCCATCGCTCAGGTTCCTAGGAGGAGCTGGACGAACGGCGCCGCCGACCACGACGACGCCGGCCGGACTTGCCGCCGGGCTCGCCACCGGCGCCGGACGACGTCTCCGAAGTGTCGGCGGCCGGGGCCTCGGCCGAGGATTCAGCAGCGGACTCCGGCGACCTGCCGCGACCGCGCCCACCGCGACGGCGGCGCTTCTTCTTCGGCGGGGCATCGTCCTGGCCCTGCTCGGGCGCGGCCTCCGGCGCCGGCTGCACGGCCTCGGCGTCCTTGCGTTTGCGGCCACGGCCGCCCTTCTTCTTCGGCGCGGCCTGGGCTTTCGGCTCTTCGGCCAGCGCCAGATCGATCTTGCGATCGTCCAGGCTGACACGCACGACCTGCACACGCACCTCGTCGCCAATACGGAACACGCGACCGCCGCGTTCGCCGGTCAGCGTGTGGCGCGACGGCTCGAAGTGGTAGAAGTCGTTATCGAGTGCGGTCACATGCACCAGGCCCTCGATGTAGACATCCTTGATCTCGACGAACAGCCCGAACCCGGTCACCCCGGAGACCACGCCGTCAAAGGTCTCGCCGACCTTGTCCTGCATGTATTCGGCCTTGAGCCAGGCGACCGCGTCGCGCGTGGCGTCGTCCGCACGGCGCTCCGCCATGGAGCAGTGCTCGCCGAGCGATTCCATGTCGTTGTGCGAATACGGAAAGCCCTTGTTGCTGCCCTTGCGCAGCACATGGCGGATTCCGCGATGCACCAGCAGGTCCGGGTAGCGCCGGATCGGCGAGGTGAAGTGGGCGTAGTCATCCAGCGCCAGCCCGAAGTGGCCGTCCAGTTCCGGGGCGTACACCGCCTGACTCAGCGAGCGCAGCAGCACGGTCTGGATCAGCTGCTGATCGGGGCGCTTCTTCGCCGCCTTCAGCACCTCGGTGTAGTCGCGGGGGCTCGGTTCACTGCCCCCGCCGAGCGTCAGGCCCACGCCATTGAGGAAGTCGCGCAGGTCGTCGACCTTGTCCGTCGGCGGCTGGTCATGGATGCGGTAGAGCGCCGGCACCTTGTGCTTCTTGAGAAAGCGCGCGGCCGCCACATTGGCCATGATCATGCATTCCTCGACCATGCGATGCGCGTCGTTGCGCTCGGTCGGCACGATCTGCTCGATCTTGCGGTCCTCGCCGAACAGGATCTTGGTCTCGGTGGTATCGAAATCGATCGCCCCGCGGCGGTTGCGCGCGGCGTGCAGCGCCTTGAAGACCTCGTGCAGGACCTCCAAATGAGGCATCACGTGGGCGTTCCGCTCGCGCAGGGCCGTGTCCCCGTCGAGCATCGCCGCGACGTCCTCGTAGATCAGGCGCGCATGCGAGCGGATCAAGCCTTCGTGGAAGCGATAGTTCTTCAGCGCGCCACGGGCACCGATCTCCATCTCGCAGACCATGCTCAGCCGGTCCACGTTCGGGTTCAGCGAACACAGCCCGTTGGACAGGACCTCCGGCAGCATCGGGATCACGTTGTTCGGGAAATACACCGAGGTTCCGCGCGTACGTGCCTCGCGATCCAGCGCCGCATCCCGCTCGACATAGTGCGACACATCCGCGATGGCCACCCACAGCCGCCAGCCCTTGCCGTCGCGCTCGCAATACAGCGCATCGTCAAAGTCGCGCGCGTCGTCGCCGTCGATGGTCACGAACGGCTTCTCGCGCAGATCCAGGCGGCCCTTCTTGGCCTTTTCGCTGACCTCGGCGCCCAGCTCGTCGGCCGCCGCGGTCACCTCTTCCGGCCACTCGTGCGGCAGACCGTGGGCACGGATCGCGATATCGATCTCCATACCGGGCGCCATGTGCTCGCCCAGCACCTCGATCACATCGCCGCGCAGGCGTGCAGTGCGCGACGCGGACTCGCGGATGCGTACCACCACGATCTGGTCGTCACCGGCCTCGCCCAGCCCGTCGGGCGGCACGAGGATGTCGTGCGTAATGCGCTTGTTGTCCGGGGTCAGGGTGCCCACCCCGTCCTCGATGCGCAGGCGCCCGACCACCTGGGTGGTGTTGTGCTCGAGCACCTCGACGATGCCGCCCTCGCGGCGACCACGACGATCCACGCCCATGACCCGCGCCAGTACACGGTCGCCATGGAACACCCCACGCATCTGGCGCGGCGAGAGGAACAGATCGTCGTCCTGTTCATCCGGCACCAGAAAGCCGAAGCCGTCCGGGTGCCCGATCACGCGACCGCGAATCAGGTCTTCCTGGTTGACCGGGAGATAGGCGCCTCGGCGGTTGCAAAGGGCCTGGCCATCGCGCTCCATCGCCTTCAGGCGGCGGCGCAGGGCCTCGAGACGGTCGTCGTCGGCAATCTCCAGCCGCTCGGCGATCTCGTCATAGGACAGGGGGTTGTCGGCTTCCTGCAGGAGCCCGAGGATGAACTCGCGGCTGGGGATGGGATTGTCGTACTTCTGCGCCTCGCGCTCGAAATTGGGATCGGCCGGCGCCTTGCTTCTTTTTCTTGGCATTCAAACAACTCGTTGGATGATTCGGTGGCTGCCGGCGCAGAGCCGGCAACACAAGCAACCTATTATGCGGCATGTGAAGATTCGCTGCCGGAGCTTCCGGACAGCAACACGCGACGCCGATCGCGCGTTCGCATCCGTCACCGGCTTCCCGCTGACGGACGTTGACAGGCCTCTGGCCGCGCACTATATTGCGCGCTCCTGAAGCGCAGGATCCGGTTTCTTACCGGCGCTCCGACCTCGTGCCGAGGTGGCGGAATTGGTAGACGCGCTAGCTTCAGGTGCTAGTGAGCGAAAGCTCGTGGAGGTTCAAGTCCTCTCCTCGGCACCATTTCTCTGCTTCCCGAATCCCCGAAACGAAAGCACCCTCGCCAACCATCCAGTTGGATCATGGCGCCCTCGCGCATGCGGCCCGGACCAGCCCGCACCATATGCCGGGACAACTCCCGGGGCGACAGCCCGTGATCAGCGATCGAAAGGATCCCGCATCACCAGCGTCTCGTCACGATCCGGCCCGGTGGAGATCATGTCGATCGGGACACCCACTACGTCCGACAGGCGCTCCAGATAATCCCGCGCGGCCGGCGGCAGTTTGTCGTACTCGCGTATCCCCACGGTGGATTCCTGCCAGCCCGGCATCTCCTCGTAGATCGGCTTGCAGGCTGCATAGGCCTCGGCCCCGGACGGCGGCACCTCGCGACGCTCGCCATCACAGTCATAGCCGACACAGATCTGCACGCTCTCGAGTCCGTCCAGCACATCCAGCTTGGTCATGCACAGGCCGCTGATGCTGTTGATCGCGACCGCACGCTTGAGCGCGACCGCATCGAACCAGCCACAGCGTCGGGCACGGCCGGTAGTGGAACCAAACTCGTTGCCCCGGGTGGCCAGGTGCTCGCCCATGTTGTCGAACAGCTCGGTCGGGAACGGCCCCGCCCCGACACGGGTCGTGTAGGCCTTGGTAATCCCCAGCACGTAGTCGATGTCACGCGGACCGACGCCGGAGCCCGTCGAGGCGCCGCCGGCGGTGGTGTTGGACGAGGTGACGAACGGGTAGGTCCCGTGGTCGATATCCAGCAAAGTGCCCTGCGCACCCTCGAACATCACGTCCTTGCCCTGTGCACGCAACTCGTGCAGCCGCCCGGCCACGTCCGCCACCATCGGCTGCAGCCGCTCGGCGTGCGCCAGGCACTGCTCCAGCACCTCCTGCTGGTCGATGGTCGGGGCCTTGAAATAATGCTTCAGGGCGAAGTTGTGGTAATCCATCACCTCGCCCAGCTTGGCGGCCAGACGTTCGCGATGAAACAGGTCGTCCAGGCGCAGGCCGCGACGCGCGACCTTGTCTTCGTAGGCGGGTCCGATCCCACGCCCGGTCGTCCCGATCGCGGCCTTGCCGCGCGCCTTCTCGCGCGCGTGGTCCAGTGCCACGTGGTAGGGCAGGATCAGCTGGCATGCATCCGACAGGCGCAGTCTGTCGGCCACCGGCACATCCTTGGCCTCCAGTTCCTCCATCTCGGTAATCAGGGCTTCGGGCGAGAGCACGACACCGTTGCCGATCATGCACTCCACACCCGTGCGCAGGATCCCCGACGGAATCAGGTGCAGCACGGTCTTTTCGCCACCAATCACCAGCGTGTGCCCGGCATTGTGCCCGCCTTGAAAGCGCACGACAGCGGCTGCGTCCTCGGTCAGGCGATCGACGATTTTACCCTTGCCCTCGTCACCCCATTGACTGCCCAGTACGACTACGAAACGTCCCATCGGCTCAGTACTCCACTACCGTCCAGGCCCCGTCGCGCAACTGCAGGCACGCATCGGCGGGGGATTCATTGGTTTGCCCTTCCAGATCGCGCACCACACGATTACCGCGCGCACGCAGATCGGCGATGGCGGCCTCCATGGCCACGTCACCGGAGGCCGGCGCGCGCACCGTGCGGCGCGGCACTGGCGGCGCCAGATCGGCCCGGCGCAGCAACTCGCGCAGATCCGTGCTGAATCCGGTCGCGGCACGAGCCCGGCCAAAGACACGGCCGATGTCGTTATAGCGTCCGCCACGTGCGATCGCCTGCCCGGAACCCGGAACAAACACCGCGAACACCAGCCCCGTATGGTAGGCGTAACCACGCAATTCGCCGAGATCGACGTGGAGATCCACATTCGGCTGCGTCGCCTCCAGGCGCTCGGCCACTGCCTGAAGATGATCCAGCGCCGCACCCACCTCGGCCGGTGCGCCGTCCAGGGCCTCGCGCGCGGTCGCGATCACGCCGGCGTCACCATTGAGATCCACCAGCGCACGCAACCGCCGGCAGACGGCCGCATTCATGCCTTCTGCCTCCCATGCTTCGAGGGTCTCTTCGATCTCGGGGACGCTCTTGCGCTGCAACTGGTCGAAGAAGGCCTCCTCGCGTGCGTTGTCCAGACCGGCCTCTCGGGCCAACGCGCGATAGATGCCGACGTGCCCCAGGTCCATGCTGGGTTCGTAAACCCCGCAAACCTCGAGCGTCGCCAGCATCAGACGGATGATCTCGAGATCGGAATCCAGTCCGTCATGGCCAAACAGCTCCGCCCCGGCCTGCAGGGGGCTGCGCGATCCGGACCACTCGTCTGCACGCGTGCGCAGCGTACTCCCGACATAGCAAAGGCGGTTGGGTGCCTCGACCTTCAGACGATGGGCGTCGATGCGTGCCACCTGCGGGGTCAAGTCCGCGCGCACCCCCATCAGCCGACCGTTCATCTGGTCGGTCAGCTTGAAGGTCTGCAGATCCAGCGCGTGGCCCGCGCCCACCAGCAAGGACTCCAGGTATTCCGCCAGCGGCGGCATTACCAGGTCATAGCCCCAGGTGTCGAACTGATCCAGCACCCGGCGCCGCAGGCCCTCCAGGTGCCGCGCAGCGTCCGGCAGCGCCTCGTCGAGGCCATCCGGCAATAGCCAGCGGTTGATCTCGGTCATCTCGTCCCTGCCTTGTCCTTGTGTCACCCGGTAGACAGCAGTGCCCGGCATGACTCGGGCCCGGAAGACCGGGCCCGAGTCAAACGGTCATCACGCACCGGACACCTGCGATGGCGCCCGGCCCCGGTGTTAGCGGGTCGGCAGCGGTTCCGGCCGCTCCCCGCCCGGGGCGTTAAAGAACTGGAAGAACTCCGAATTCGGCTCCAGGATAAAGGTGCTCTTCTCGCCGCTCATGCTGTTGCGGTAGGCGATCAGGCTCCGGTAGAAGCGGAAGAACTCCTCGTCCTCGCCGAACGAGCGGCCCAGCGTCTCGGTCGCGCGCGCGTCACCGGCACCCCGGATCTCCTCGGAGTCGCGGTAGGCATTCGCGAGGATGACCGTGCGGTCACGGTCGGCACGCGAGCGAATACGTTCGGCCTCCTCCTGACCGCGGGCACGGAAATCCTGCGCCACGCGCTCACGCTCGGCACGCATACGCTCGTACACCGACTCGGAGACCTCGTCCGGCAGATCCATCCGGCGCACACGCACGTCCACCAGATTGATCCCCAGCTCCAGCGCTGTCTCCAGCGCCGTCTGGCGCACCGCGCCCAGGATCTCGAGGCGCTCGCCGGCGACGACTTCCTGCAGTTCGTACCGCGCGAACTCGTTACGCATCCCGTCGCGCAGGATCTGCGCGAGGCGCTCCTCGGCCAGACGTTCGTCACCGCGGGTCGAGCGGTAGAACTGGCCGACATCGTCGATCCGCCACTTGGCATAGAAGTCGACGATGATGTTCTTTGCCTCGGAGGTCAGGAACCGATCCGGCGGGATGTTCAGCGTCATGATCCGGGCGTCGAACTTCTCGACGTTCTGGATCAGCGGAAACTTGAAGTGAAGACCGGGCTCGGGGTCGACCTGGCGGATCTCGCCCAGGGCAAACTTGATCACGCGCTCGCGCTCGTCGACGGTGTAGGTCGACAGCGCCACCACGATCCCGATGACAACAACGGCGATACCGGCTATGCGTAGCATTAGCGCACCTCCCGCGAGCGCTGGGCCGCCGGATCGCGGCTACCCAGTCGATTGACACCTGACCCAGTAGTGGCGCCCAGGCCACCGCGGCTGGTATCGATGGGTTGCGGGGTCGGCATCTCACCCGAGTTGGTGCGGGTGCCGGTGCCGCGGAACAGCTGATCCAGCGGCAGCATCATCAGGTTGTTGCTGCTGCCCACGTCGAGCATGACCTTGCGCGAATCCTCGAGCACGGCCTCGACGGCCTCCAGGTACAGACGGTCGCGGGTCACTTCCGGGTACTCCTGGTATTCGACCAGCAACTGGTCGAAGCGGGAGGCATCACCCTCGGCCTGGGCGATCACCTGATCGCGATAGGCCTCGGCCTCTTCGATGATACGGGCCGCCTGACCACGGGCCCGCGGGATCACACCGTTGGCGTAGGCCTCGGCCTCGTTACGGAAGCGGACCTCGTCCTCGCGAGCACGGATGGCATCGGCAAAGGCCTCCTGCACCGGCTCCGGCGGCTGGGCCTGCTGCATGGACACGGCGGTCACCGTCACCCCGGCCCCATAGGCATCCAGACTCTCCTGCATCACCACGCGCGCGGAGGATGCAATCTCCCCACGCCCTTGACCGAGGATGAAGTCCAGATTGGAACGTCCCACGCGCTCGCGAATCGCCGATTCCATCACGTGGTTCACGGTGGAGTCCGGGTTGCGCACGTTAAAGAGGAAGTCAACCAGGTCAAGGATCCGGTACTGCACCGCGATATCAATATCGATGATGTTCTCGTCCCCGGTCAGCATCAGCGCGCGGTGCTCGATGGTCCGCACGTTATCCACGTTGACGATCTCGATGCGCTCGATCGGATACGGCAGATGCCAGCCGGGTCCGGGGTTCTTCACTTCCTGGAAGGCGCCAAAACGCAGCACCACGCCGCGCTCGCCCTCGGAGATGATATGGAATCCGGAGGCCAGCCAGACCACCAGGGCGATGATCAGCCCGAGGCTGACCAGGGCCTGGGTACCACGACCCATGCCACCACCGGAGCTTCCCCCGGAGCCACCGTCGCCACCACCGCCGAAGATCCCGTTCAGCTGGCGCGACAGCTTGCGCATCATTTCTTCCAGATCGGGGGGCTGGTTGCCCCCGCCGCCACCGCTACCACCGCCGCGCTGGCCACCGCCGCCCCCACTCCAGGGGTCGCGGTTACTATTTCCCGGTTCGTTCCAGGGCATGGACTGGACTCCGTCACTCGCTCAGGGCTGACACCATCCGTTCACCCGACACGGATGGGCATAAGGGGCCACATTCTAGGGAGCCGCCCCCACCCGGGCAACCACGCCCGGAGGGAAAAGCGGGTTACTCGTTGCCTTCGATAACCACAAAGGCCTGCGCATACTCGCGCTCGTCGCTAATACTGAGGTGGATGACGCTCACCCCGAGCCGCTCGGCGGTCGATTGCGCGCGGCCTCCCAGCACAAACTCGGGGCGGCCGCGGGCGTCATGGATCACCCCCGCCTCGGACAGTGCCATGTCCGCACCAACCCCGCACCCCAGCGCCTTGGCCAGGGCCTCTTTGGCGGCGAAGCGCCGGGCCAGAAACCCTCCCGGTTGCTCCAGCGGCAAATCCGCACGTTCCACAGGGTGCAGGATACGCTCTGCCAGTCGGTGACCGTGACGATCCCACATGCCTTGCATGCGTGCCACCTGGACGAGGTCGGTTCCGATCCCCAGGATCATGTAGCGATCACACCGGGTACTGGCCGACCGGCAGGCCGGCGCGGGCGGCATCCATCAGCCCGCGCATATGACTGACTGCCTCGGGCAGGCCGGTGAACAACGCGCGCGCCACGATGGAATGCCCGATATTGAGTTCGTGGAACACCGGGTTGGCCGCGATCGGGCGCACGTTGTCGTAATCCAGACCGTGACCCGCATTGATCACCAGCCCAATGGCCTGGCCCGCAGCGGCGGCCTCGTTAATCCCGACGAGCAGGCGTTCACGCTCGGCCGCCTCGCGGGCATTGGCATAGGCCCCCGTATGCAGCTCCACCACCGGGGCCCCGATCGCGACGGCCGCTTCCAGTTGGCGAACATCCGGTTCCACAAACAGCGAGACATCGATCCCGGCCGCGGTCAGCGGGGCGACAAAATCGCGCAACCGCTCGAGTTGCCCGGCCGCGTCCAGCCCACCCTCGGTAGTCAGTTCCTCGCGTTTTTCCGGCACAATGCAGCAGGCCTCGGGCCGCAGTTTCAGTGCGATGGCCTGCATGCCTTCCGTAGCCGCCATTTCGAGATTCATCGGGACGGTCAGGCGCGGCTTGATACCAAACACGTCATCGTCCTGTATGTGACGGCGGTCCTCGCGCAGGTGCAGGGTGATCGAATCCGCTCCGCTCGCCTCGGCCAGGCGCACCGCCTGCATCAGATCCGGATACGGCGTGTGGCGGGCCTGCCGGATCGTGGCGATGTGGTCGAGGTTGACCCCCAGCTTGAGCGATACGGGATGCGACATGATGCGAGTGGCCTTCGTTATGGATCAGGACGTGGGCTACAGCAACGCCCGCGTGCGTAGCGCGCGGCCGGCCAGGTGGTGGTCGATCAGGGCACGCATAAAGTCACGTGCCGAGCGGGCATGATTATCCGGGACCTCCTGCTCCAAGGCCAGCGCCCGCAAGACCTCCCCGGCGACGGCGCCCGCACGACCCGGCTGTGTGGGTTCAAGCCCCCTCTCGGGCTCGTAGCGATACCAGACACCGGACTCAAGGTCGGCAGAATCCAGATGTTCCAGCCCGGAATCGATCGGCAACAGCAGCGCCCACTCGGCGCGGCGCAGCACCACGTCCGCGCGCTCCCGGGCCGCCAGCCGCGCGTAAGCCGTCAACAGGGCCGGCAGCGCCTCGGGGATCGGGGCCTCGCGCGGGTAAAGACGCAGCACGAGTTCGTTCAGGTACAAACCGCAGACCAAAGCCCGCCCGGTCAGCGGAAAGACCCTCTGCTGCTCCGCCACCTGCAGCGTGGGGAGCTCGCCACGGCCGCGCCAGGCCAGATCGAGCAGCACAAAGGGCTGTACCGACCCCGCCTTGCCCCGCACCACCGCCGCCACACGCCCGGCCTCGCCGGTCAGCAGTTCCAGTACACGGCTGTTTTCGCGCAGGGCGCGTGCATGCAGGACCACACCCTGGGTAACCGCCGTCGCCGCGCCACTCATGCGCGCCGCAGAGCCTTCACCGGGGTTCTTCGATGCCCAGCTCGCGCAGGGCGCGCGGGTTCCGGGTCCAGTCCGCCTCGACGCGCACCGTCAGGCGCAGCATGACCTTGCGTCCCAGCAATTCCTCCAGCTGCAGGCGCGCCGCCTGTCCGATGCGCTTCAGACGCTGACCGCCCTTGCCGATCACGATCCCTTTCTGGCTGTCGCGCTCGACCAGGATGACCGCGTCGATATGCGTGGTCCTTGGCTCGTCGGCCCACTGCTCCACGCGCACCGCCACCGAGTACGGAACCTCCTGTCCCAGGCTCTCCAGCAGGGACTCGCGGATCATCTCCTCGGCGCGAAAGCGCTCCGGGCGATCGGACAACTGCTCGGGGTCGTAGAGGAAGGGGCCCGTGGGCAGATGCACCCGAATCTCGTCGATCAGGCCCCCGACGTTGGAACCCGTCTTCGCCGACAGCGGCACGACACCGGCATAGGGCATCGCTTCCATCCGCGCCGCGATAAACGGCAGCAATTCTTCTTTTTCCCGCGCCCGGTCGACCTTGTTGATGACCAGTAGCGCAGGCCGTTCGGACTGGCGAATCAGCTGTTCGATGCGCTCGTCGCCCTCGCCAAAGCGTTCCGCCTCGACGAGGAAACACACCAGGTCGGCGTCGGCCAGGGCCTGGCTGGCCGTGCGGTTCAGTACCCGGTTCACCAGACGCGTGCGTTCGGTGTCGATCCCCGGGGTGTCCATCAGCACGATCTGGTCGTCCCCCTCGGTCACGATGCCGAGGATGCGATTGCGCGTGGTGTGGGGACGCCGCGTGGTGGCCGCCAGCTTCTCGCCCACCAGGCGGTTCATTAGCGTGGTCTTGCCAACATTCGGGCGCCCGACCAGGGCGACCAGACCACAACGGGTCCCGAAATCGGGGGTGCTCTCCATGTCGCTCACTGCTCCTGGGCCTGCTGCTGCAACCGCCGCAGCGCCGCCTCGGCCGCGGCCTGCTCCGCGCGGCGTCGCGACGAACCCTCGCCCCGCTGTCCCCAGCCCTGTGTGGGTAAATGCACGGAGACGGTAAAGCGGCGCTCGTGATCGGGGCCCACCACATCCAGCACCTCGTAGACAGGCAGTTCCGCGTTGCGGCCCTGCAGCTGTTCCTGCAGCCGGGTCTTCGGGTCCTTCAGGGATTCGGCCGAGGGGAGGTTCCTCAGGCGCTCGGAATATAGAGCCAGGGTGAAGTCACGGGCGGCCTGCATACCCGCCTCGCGATAGGTTACGCCGATCAGTGCCTCGACCGCATCGGCCAGGATGGAGTCGCGCCGCTGCCCCCCGCTCTTGCGCTCGCCCTGGCCGAGATTGAGCATCCCCTCGAGCCCCGATTCGCGGGCCAGGGCCGCCAGCGACTCGCGGTTGACCAGGGCCGCGCGCAGGCGGGTGAGGTCCCCCTCTGGCGCGTCCGGCAACTGCTCGTAAAGGGCATCGGCTATAACCAGCCCCAGGACCGCATCGCCCAGAAACTCCAGGCGCTCGTTGTTACGCCCGCCGGCACTGCGATGGGTCAGGGCCTGGCGGATGCCCTCGCCCTCGCGCACAGCCTTCGGCAGCAGATCGCGAAAATCGCGACTCGCGGCAGACCCTTGCAGATGGTGTTCCGACAATCCCACGGTGACTCGTACGAACAGCCTAAGGCGCCAGGGTTTCGCTGCGGGAGAAGCGCGCGACCACATCCACGTTGCCCAGAAACTCGCGGCGGACTTCGTACTCCAGATGCATTTGCCTGCGATCGCCGCTCTCCGTCACGGAGAAGTCATCCTCCTCGATCCCGTCATATACCGAGTTGATCTGGAACCGGCGATTCATCTCGCGCCACAGCTCGCGTTCGCTCTTGTCGGCCGCACCTGGCTGAGCCGCGACGTCCTGCATGATAGAGCGCACAGTGAGGTACTGGGTGTACTGCGTACCCATCTTGATCACGAAGGTCCCGACCAGCAGGGCCAGCAGGATCAGGGCCATCACCGTCAGGGCTCCCGCCCCGCGCATGGAATGTCTGGAATGCTGCATCGCGCTACCCCTTGGTTGCCTGCGCCCCGCGGAACGCGCTAGGGAAACGAAAGTTTCCCTAACGAATCGCCTGGCCAATCCGCGAAAAGTCCCTGTGCCCTTCATTGTAATCCCAATGCAACCAGATAAAGAGGGCACGCCCCACCAGCAGGTCCTCGGAGACAAAGCCCCAGGTCCGGCTGTCATTGGAATTGTCGCGATTGTCGCCGACCATAAAGTAATGACCCTCGGGCACGGTCACCGAACCATCCAGACTCGGGCGCTCCTCGCGCATCAGCGTCGTGTAGGTGCGTCCGTCGAGCGTTTCCTCGTACAGCGACGCCCCCGACATGACTTCCCCGGAGCCCTCGCCCTCGAAGGTTCCCACACGCTCGGCCGACTGCGCCTCGCCGTTGACATACAGCACACGATCACGGAACTCGATGGTATCTCCCGGCAGCCCGATTACCCGCTTGATGTAGTCCTCTTGCGGGTTGCGCGGGTACTTGAACACCACGACCTCGCCACGTTCGGGCTCGCCCATGTCAAAGACCTTGGTACGCGTAACCGGCAAACGGATCCCGTAGGAGAACTTGTTCACCATGATGAAGTCGCCCACCAGCAGGGTCGGCATCATGGATCCCGACGGGATGCGAAACGGCTCGGCCACGAACGAGCGCAGCACCAGCACGATCAGCAACACCGGGAAGAATGATCGCGAGTAGTCCACGAACCACGGCATGCGCGCCTGGCGCTCGGGGCTCAGCCGCCGCCGCAGGAGCACCCAGCCCAGCCAGATCAGGCCCGTTGCGGCCGTGGCCAGTACCAGGATCAGTTCCAGATTCGCCATGTATTGTCCTCATCACCGCCTTGCGGCGTGCCCGCTCCGACCCGGGCGTTATTTGTCGTCGCCGACCGACAGCACCGCCAGGAAGGCCTCCTGCGGCACATCCACCTTGCCAATCGACTTCATGCGTTTCTTGCCGGCCTTCTGCTTCTCCAGCAGCTTGCGCTTGCGCGAGACGTCGCCACCGTAGCACTTGGCCAGCACGTTCTTGCGCATCGCCTTGACCGTGGAACGCGCGATGATCTTCGAGCCGATCGCCGCCTGGATCGCCACCTCGTACATCTGACGCGGGATGATCTTGGCCATGCGCTCGGTCAGTTCGCGACCGCGCGACTCCGCATGGTCACGATGCACGATCCCGGACAAGGCATCCACCCGCTCGCCGTTGATCAGGATATCCACGCGCACCAGCGGAGCGGCCTGGAAGCGCCGCGGCTGGTAGTCGAACGAGGCGTAGCCGCGGGTTGCGGACTTCAGCCGGTCAAAGAAGTCCAGCATCACCTCGGACATCGGCAGTTCATAGGACAACTGCACCTGACGCCCCAGATACTGCATCTTCGTCTGTACCCCGCGCTTCTCGATGCACAGGGTGATCACCGCGCCCACATAGTCCTGCGGCACGAGGATGTTGGCCTCGATGATCGGCTCCCGAATTTCGGCGATCTCGTTGCTCGGCGGCAGCCCGGAGGGGTTGTGCACCATGACCACCTCGCCGTCGCTCTTTTCCACCTCGTAGACCACCGTGGGTGCGGTGGTAATCAGGTCGAGGTCGTACTCGCGCTCTAGGCGCTCCTGCACAATCTCCATGTGCAGCATACCCAGGAAGCCACAGCGAAAGCCGAAGCCCAGCGCCTGCGAGGTCTCCGGTTCGAAGGACAGCGCCGCATCGTTCAGGCGCAGCTTGTCCAGCGCCTCGCGCAAATCGTTGAAGTCGTCCGCGCTGACCGGGAACAGCCCGGCGAACACCCGTGGCTGGATCTCCTGGAATCCCGGCACCGGCTCGTCGGCCGGGTTGTTGAAGTCGGTGAAGGTATCCCCGACCTTGGCCCCGGAGATGTCCTTGATGGTCGCGATCAGATAGCCGACCTCGCCGACCTCCAGGGTCTCGCGGTCCACCGGTTTGGGCGTAAACACACCGACCCGGCTGACCTCGTGGGCGCGTCCGACGGACATTGCCTTGATCTTCTGGCCTGCATAAAAGCGCCCGGCCTTGACTCGCACCAGCGCGACCACGCCCAAGTAGTTGTCGTACCAGGAGTCGATCACCAGCGCCTTGGGCGCTGCCTCGGCATCCCCCTCCGGCGGCGGGATGCGGCGCACGATCTCCTCCAGCAGCTCGGCGATGCCCTCGCCGGTCTTGGCGGAGACCCGCATGGCGTCGGTGGCCTCGATACCGATCACGTCCTCGATCTCGGCCGCCACGCGGTCGGGTTCGGCCGCCGGCAGGTCGATCTTGTTCAGCACCGGGACGACCTCGAGCCCCTGGTCAATCGCGGTGTAACAGTTGGCCACACTCTGCGCCTCCACGCCCTGCGACGCATCGACCACCAGCAGCGCGCCCTCGCAGGCATACAGCGAACGTGACACCTCGTAGGAAAAGTCCACATGCCCCGGGGTATCGATGAAGTTCAGCTGGTAACGCTGGCCGTCCTGGGCGTCGTAGAACAGCGAGACGCTCTGTGCCTTGATGGTGATCCCGCGCTCGCGCTCCAGGTCCATCGAGTCCAGCACCTGCTCGGACATCTCGCGCTCGGTAAGGCCATGGCAGCCCTGGATCAGGCGGTCGGCCAGCGTGGACTTGCCGTGGTCGATATGCGCGATGATGGAAAAATTACGGGTCAGGCGAGTTTCGGTCATGCAGGGGCCAGTAGGTCCAGCAGTGCCTTTCGGTCGAGGAAATGGCAGCAAAGAATGTCGCCGTCGACCGCAAGCACCGGGACCTTCGCGTTGAAACGCGCGCGCAGGTCCGGGTCCTCGTCGATGTCGACGACCTCGAGGACGAAAGTATAACGGCTTTTGAGGGCCGAAAGCTCTGTGAGCATCTGCTCGCAGAGCCCGCAGCCCTCGCGGTGATACAGCGTCAGCGTCCGCATCATGATCGCCGCTGCCCGGGCGCTGGGCGCCCGGACCGGGGCACGATCATCATTCAGACGGGATGCGCAGGGCGATAAAGGTCGGGTTGCCGTCGCGCTGGATCAGGACCGGCACCGTACGCCCGGCACCGGCGGCCTCGATCTGCTCTTCCAGCTCTTCCAGCGAATCCACCGAGTGACGACCGAACTGCACGATTACATCACCCGGGCGAATGCCGGAGGAACGCGCCGGATTGCCCGTCACCTCGGTCACCACCAGTCCGCCGTCCAGACCCAGCTCCTCGGCCTGGGCGGCATCCAGCGGTTCCAGATGCATCCCGAGCAGGCTTTGCGGCTTGGCAGGATCTTCCTGCTCCGGCTGGCGGCCGCCGCGCTCCGCCGCGATATCGTCCGGCAGGCGTTCGATCTCGACCGTAATGGTCCGGGTTTCCTCGCCTCGGCGAATCTCCACCTCGGCCTCGGTGCCGACCGGCGTCCGCCCCACAATCGGCGGCAGGGCGGAGGAGTTCGGGACCTCGATGCCATTGAACTTGAGGATCACATCCCCGGTCTCGAAGCCGGCCTTCTCTGCCGGGCTGTCCGACTGCACCCGGGCAACCAGAGCGCCGCTGGGCTTGTCCATGCCGAACGACTCGGCCAGATCACGCGTCACTTCCTGGATCAACACGCCCAGCCAGCCGCGGGTGACCTCGCCGTGCTCGCGCAGTTGCGTGACGACATCCTCGACCATCTCGATCGGCACCGCGAACGACAGCCCCATGAAGCCACCGGTCCGGCTGTAGATCTGGGCGTTGATGCCCACGACCTTGCCGTCCAGGTTCAACAGCGGACCACCGGAATTACCCGGATTGATCGCGACATCGGTCTGGATGAACGGGACGTAGTTTTCAGTCGGAAGGTTGCGCCCCTTGGCGCTGACGATCCCGGCCGTCACGGAATGGTCGAAGCCGAACGGCGAGCCGATCGCCAGCACCCACTCGCCGACCTTGAGGTCATCCGACGAACCCAGCTCCAGCGTAGGCAGGTCGTCGGCGTCGATCTTCAGCAGGGCCACGTCGCTTTGCGGGTCCTTGCCAACCACCTCGGCATCGAAAACGCGCCGGTCGGAGAGATGGACGACGACCTCGGAGGCCCCCTCCACGACGTGGTTCGCCGTGATGATGTAGCCATCCTCGGTGTAGATGAAGCCAGAACCCAGCGAGCTGCGCTCGGGCATACGGCCTTCACCGCCCTCGCCTCGGCCGCCGCCCGGAGGCGCGCCGAAGAAACGCTCGAACAGATCCTCGAACGGAGAGCCCTCGAAATCGGGGTGCCCGCCCGTCTGGCCACCCTCGCGCTCTCGCGTGGTGGAGATATTGACCACCGCCGGGCTGTGTTCCTCCGCAAGCGGCACGAAGTCCGGCAGCATGCGCGCCGAGGCCGGCAGGGAAAAGGCGAAAAGGATCAGCCCCAGCAGGGCCCATTGCATCGGTCGCGTCATGGTTAAAACCGCTTTTGTTCGTGCGTTCATGCTCTAGAAAATCCGCGCCGGGACAAGTTCCCGGCGGTCACATTCATTGGTCAATCGGGCGCGGGCGACCTCGCACTCACAACGCCTGTATCGGTCTCGCGCCGCAGGAACACCGGCGCCAGATCCGGCGCGCGGTGGCGCATCCAGTAACGCACGCCGCCCAGGCCGAGCACGAAACCGGCCACACCCGCCAGCAGCAGCCAGCCCTCGCCGAGTAACGGCCATATCCACATCAACAGGCCTGGCACCACGACCAAGCCCAGCAATGGCAGCAGATACATCGCGAGGGCACCGGAGACAAGCGCCTGGTCCCGAATCCCGATAATCACGCGGTCGCCTGCGCGGAGCTGGCCAGGGTGACCGATGGTCACCTCCACGGCCTTGCGCCCCAGCACCTCCGACAGCACACCACTGCCACAGCCAGTACGGGCCGAACAGCTGCCACAGGTGGACTGGCGCTCGATCCGCACGCGCGCGCTGTGCGCCTCGGCCGAGAGCACCACACCCTGTTCCTCGATCCAGTGCGCCACGGGTATTAGTCGCCCGCGGCGTCCCGATAGGAGACCGCATCCAGCACCTGCTGGACCGTCGTATGGGGCACATCACCCACCGCCGTAACCTGATGCCCCGCCATCACCCGCGCGGCGGCATGGGTGGCGCCGGCACGGGTCGTACCCTCGAAACTTTTGTCACCATCCGCCGGTTCCACGTAGACCGACACCGAGGCCAGGCCATCACTCAGCACGAAATGGCGCGAGACCTCGTCTCCGTTGCCAAGCGAACGCTCGCTGGCGGCCACCGCCTGAAAGCCCGAGGGCAATTCACCGAACTTCCAGCCACCCAGACCATTGTCTTCGTCCCACTGGGGCTTCTTGTGGCCACGGTCGGCGCGTACCTCGATAAATTCGGCCTGGTCGGTCGTCGGCTCAAGCTCACTCTCGGCGATTTCGGCAGACAGTTCGAGATCGGTGAAGGCAAGACGTTCGAGCAGTTTCCCGCTCGGATCGTACAACTCGCTCAACAGCGGGAGGGCGCTTTCCAAGTGGAGACAGTAGCGATGACTGTAGCGCAGAGTGTCGCGTGCACGCGCTAGAACCAGGGTGCAGGAGTAACCGGCCACACGATCCAGGCCCTGGACCTTCAGGGCATAGAGGTCGTGTTCTTTGAGCAGGGAAACCGGCGCGCCGGCAGGGCCCAACGGCGACTGCGCACCGTCGCCCGAGGCGCCACGCGCTCCCTTGATTGCACTCAGGCGGTCCACCGATCGGACAATCTCGCGCTCGGCGCCCGTAAGGGTCTCCAGACGTTCGCGATAGCCACCATCCTCGGCGATGTGCACCACGCGAATGGTGTCGATGCGGTCATCGCGCTGCAGAACGAAGGTGCCCTGATAGCTCTCCGCATGCAGGCTTGTCGTCATGCGCTCAAGCCATTCCAGCGGCGAGGCCTCGTCCGCCAGGGTCTGCGCCGGAAGGCAGAGGGCGGTTGCGGCCAGAACGAGCGGCAGCCCACGCCACATGGCGTATTACTCGTCGCTGACCGAGTAGCGTACGCGTCCCAGGGCCGAAGAGCCCGGGCCGGTCAGTTCGGCATGGTTCTCGAGGTAGCGGGCGAACCGCGGATCCAGAGACTCGCCAACCTCCGTCTGCGCCGAATCTTCGGCACTGGCCCGGGAGCTGGCCGTTTGCACGTCGCCTGCGGCTGCCGGGGTGCCGCTTTCCACGGCCACCGGGGTCGCATCCTGACCGGGGCGATCCCCCAGCATCTGCATGCCGACCAGCGTGACCATCGCCACGGCCGCGGCCACACCCGTACCGGCTACCGGCTTCAGCCAGCGCGGCGACTCGCGCCGGGGCACGCCCTGCAAGGCGGGTTCGTCCGCCAGGGCCGTTCGAATGTCATCCATGAAATGTGCGGGGGCCGTGTTGCGCAGCCCGCCGCGGAGACTGTCACCGATCAGGTGATAGCGTTCCCACTGACTGCGATCTTCTTCGGATTTGACCAGTTCGTCGATCAGGCGCCGCGTCTCGAAGTCATCCGTTTCTCCGTCTACGAGGGCGGATAGACGTTCACTCTTGGTGACTTGTTCTTTCATGGTGCTTCTCGTCATTCGTCGTCTAACAAAGGACGCAAGGTCCGGTCGATGGCCTCGCGGGCCCGGAAGATGCGCGACCGTACGGTACCGATCGGACATCCCATCGTCTGCGCGATTTCTTCGTAACTCAGTCCCTCGATCTCGCGCAGCGTAATCGCCATGCGAAGGTCGTCGGGCAGTTTCTCGATGGTGCGCTGCACCGCGCCTTCTATCTCCTCGGACAAGAGCTCCCCCTCCGGGGTTGCATTGTCCTTGAGAGCGGAGTCCCCGCTCATCTGTTCCGCATCCTGCGCATCGACTTCGGCCTCGGGCCGCCGCCGTCCCTGGGAAACCAGATAGTTCTTGGCCGTATTGATGGCGATACGGTAGAGCCAGGTATAGAACGCACTCTCGCCGCGAAAGTTCGCCAGTCCCTTGTAAGCCTTGATGAAGGCCTCCTGGGACACATCCAGGGCAGCAGCCTGATCATGCACATAGCGCCCGACCAGGTTCACGATCTTGTGCTGGTACTTCAGCACCAGAATGTCGAAAGCCGCCTTGTCGCCGTTTTGTACGCGTTTGACCAGGGCCTCGTCGGAAGCCTTCTCGCTCATGCGGGGGCTCCCGCGACGACGCCGGTCTCCGGTAATCTATGGTGCATGGACCGCCTGACTCGCATTAAGTTCGCTTTCCGCACAACACTGTTGCGAAAGGGCCACGATTTGCTCGGGCAACAAGCGCAGCACGTTACCTGAGCCATGGAAACAGTACAACAACCTCGCCTGGCCGACGTACTGGTGATCGGGAGCGGCGCAGCGGGACTCTCGGCCGCCCTGCATCTGGCCCCGTATCGCCGCGTGACGGTGATCAGCAAGGGCCCGGTGGACGAGGGCTCGACCCGCTATGCCCAGGGCGGAATCTCCGCCGTTCTCGACCGCGCCGACTCGTTCGATGCCCATATCGCCGACACCCTGGATGCAGGAGCCGACCTGTGCGATCCGGACGCCGTGCGCCGCACCGTGGCCGCCGGCCCCGAGGCGATCCAGTGGCTGCTGAACCTCGGTGTGCCGTTCACCCGCGAGGCCCTGGAGGGGCGCAGCCGCCTGCACCTGACCCGCGAGGGGGGCCACAGCGCCCGGCGCGTCGCCCATGCCGCCGACGCCACCGGCCGCGCAATCGAGGATGCGCTTGTAAAGAGCGCCTCCGGGCAGGCCAGCATCGAGGTCTTCGAGCGCCACGTGGCGGTGGACCTGATCACCCAGCCCGTGGACGGCACCCGGCGCGTGGTGGGCGCCTATGTGCAGGACGCCAAGACCCGCGAGGTGGAGACCATTCTCGCCCCGACCGTAATCCTGGCGACCGGTGGCGCGAGCAAGGTCTATCTGTACAGCTCCAACCCCGACGGCGCCACCGGCGACGGCATCGCGATGGCCTGGCGGGCCGGCTGCCGCATCGCGAACATGGAGTTCATGCAGTTCCATCCGACCTGCCTGTTCCACCCGCGCGCCAAGTCGTTCCTGATCTCCGAGGCGGTACGTGGCGAGGGCGGGCTGCTGTTGCTCCCCGACGGCGAACGCTTCATGCCGCGCTTTGACGAGCGCGCGGAACTGGCCCCGCGCGACATCGTCGCCCGCGCGGTCGACCACGAGATGAAACGCCTCGGCCTGGATCACGTGAACCTGGATATCAGTCACAAACCGGCGGAGTTCATCCGCGAGCACTTCCCGACGATCTACGAGCGCTGCCTGCAGTTCGGCTTCGACATGACCCGCGAACCGCTGCCGGTGGTGCCGGCCGCGCACTACACCTGTGGCGGTGTGATGGTGAACCACTTCGGCCAGACCGACCTGCCCGGCCTGTACGCGGCCGGCGAGGTCTCCTACACGGGCCTGCACGGGGCCAACCGCATGGCCAGCAACTCGCTGCTGGAGTGCCTGGTCTACGCCCGCGGAGCCGCCGAGCACATCCTGTCGCAGACCGATCTGCCCGCTCCGGAGCAACTCACGGCACCGCCCGCCTGGGACGAGTCACGCGTTACGGAATCCGAGGAAGAGGTCGTGGTCGCCCACGACTGGGACGAACTGCGCCGCCTGATGTGGGACTACGTGGGCATCGTGCGCACCCGCGAGCGCCTGCACCGTGCCGAGCGCCGCATCCGCATCCTGCAGGAAGAGATCCACGAGTATTACAGCCACTTCCGCATCTCGCCGGACCTGCTCGAGCTGCGCAACCTGGCGATGGTTGCGGAGATCATCGTGACCAGCGCCCTGTCCCGCAAGGAAAGCCGCGGGCTGCATTTTATCCGCGACTACCCGGAGACCGACCCGGCCCTGGATGGACAGCCGACGATCCTGGCCCCGGACAACGCTCTGCGCCCGGGCGACAGCCGTCGACCGTAACCTGCTCTCCCCAGTAGCAGCACGGCCAGCGCGCTAAGGGAGACGCTGATTGGATCGCACGTCCGCGTTGGTGCCCCCTGTTTTCCGAGACAAGGCGCATCGTGCAGCGGGTAGTGGTTCTACCCGCCCGTTGCTGATTGATTCGGGGCGCAACGCAGGATCGGGGAACAGGGGGCACCAACCCCACAAGACATTGGAAGCAGGGGCTCGGCCGCCCGTTGTTGATCAAAAACGGGCGCGCTCACAGCGTTGCGGCTCCCTTGTGCAGAATCGCTGCACGGCAGTCACCGCGCCTTGTTCGCACGCAAAAGCGACTCGAGCGCGGACGCGCGATTAAATCAGTGTCTCCCTAAGGCATTACCACCACTTCTCGTATTTGAGCTGCGTCTCGGGGATCCCCCATTCGGCCAGCAGCGTGGCCATGTCCTCGATGAACTCGCGCGAACCGCAGAAATAGAACAGGGCATCGCGCGGCAGCTTCAGCGACTCCAGCAGCTCGTGGCTGATGCGCCCGGTGTGCCCCAGCCAGTCTTCGGCCTCGCGCGTTACCGTGAGGGTTATGTCGATGTTCTCGGCCTTGGCCAGGTGCGCCAGTTCGTCCGGGAACAGCATCTCGTCCTGGTGCGCGACGCTGTAGACGAGATGGGCGTAGACGTCCGGCATGCCGTCATTGACCGCGCGCAGAATGCTGAACAGTGGCGTGACGCCGATCCCCGCGCCCAGCAGCACGACGTTCTGCGCCATGCCCGGCTCGAAGAAGAAGCTGCCCTGCCCGGGGGTGATGTAGACCGTATCCCCCTCGCACGCGGTGGTGTGCAGGTAGTGCGTGGCGTGATGGTGATCGGCGTACTTGATCGCGAGCTGCAGCCGCCCGTCATCGCGCGGCGCGGAGACCACCGAGTAGCCCCCGACAAACGGCTTGCCGGCAGCCTGCGGGATCACCAGATCCAGCCACTGCCCGGCCTTGCTGGAAAAACGCGCCGGGTCGGCCGACAGGGTAAAGACCTTGATCAGCGGCGTGACGGGTTCGATCGCCTCGATCCGGGCCGGCATGAAGTGTTCGGGCAGTTCAACGGCGTGTGTCATTTGGGGTCCGTGCTAGTGTCGCGTTCGCGCCGCCGGGCCTCCTGGTAGAGGGCCTCCTGGGCGTCGAAATCCAGCTGTTCAAGGGCCTGCCCCTGCTCGCGGGCCAGGGCCTCCATGGTACGAAAGCGCGCCTCGAACTTGCGCGTAGTCCCGCGCAGCGCGCCTTCCGGCTCCACTCCCAGATGACGCGCCCAGTTGGTCACGGCAAACAACAGATCGCCGATCTCCTCGGCCACGCGGTCGGGATCGGCGTCGCCGGCCAACTCCTCGTGGACCTCGTCCAGTTCCTCGTGGATCTTCTCCAGCACCGGAGCCGGCTCATCCCAGTCGAAGCCCAGCCGGGCCGCGCGGCGCTGGGTTTTGGCGGCACGAGCCAGGGCCGGCATCGCCAGCGGGATGTCGTCCATCGCGCTGTGGTGGTCGCGGGCGGCGCGCTCCTCGGCCTTCGCCGATTCCCAGGCCGCCTCGCGGGCGGCATCATCCGCGTACTCGGCATCGGCGAATACATGCGGGTGGCGCCGCACCAGCTTGTCGCCGATCGCACGGGCGATGGCGTCGAGATCAAAGCGCCCGGCCTCCTCCGCGATCCGTGCCTGGAAGACCACCTGAAACAGAAGATCGCCCAGCTCGTCGCGCAGCTCACGAGTGGCTGCCTCGCTGCCATCGTCGCGAGCGATCGCGTCGGCCAGCTCGAAGGCCTCCTCCAGCGTGTGGGGCACGATGGTCTGGGCGGTCTGCTCCCGATCCCAGGCACAGCCCTGCTCGGGATCACGCAGGCGCGCCATGATCGCGCGCAGGCGCTCCACGGGATTGGTATTCCTCATGAGGGCGGAGTGTAAGGGGTCCAGTGGGCGGGCAAAACCGCCTGCCACACTCCGATGCCAGTGCCGGGGCCGTGCAATCGGCCCCGACACCCTCGATCAGCCCTGCTGGTCCGGTTCGCAGAGACGCTTCTTCTCGTCGGGCAGGTTGTCCGGGCAGATCCCGCAGCCCTCGTTGCCGGGCAGCGCCCAGTCAATCTTCTTCGGATACGGCAGATCCATCTCCTCCATGATCTTGACGAACTCGGCCTCGGGCTTGTTCTTGCCCAGGCGCGGGTTGCGCATCTTCTCCTGCCCGATGGTGGTGATCTGACGCTCTTCGTAATCGTGGCACGGATACACCAGCGTCTCGTCCGGCAGGGTAAAGAACTTGTCGTGGATCGACCGGTACAGGGTCTTGGCGTCACCTGACTGGAAGTCGGTGCGGCCACAGGCCTCGATCAGCAGGGCATCGCCGGAGAACAGCATCTTCAGCCCGACATGATCCATCAGAAAGGCGTGATGGGTATCGGTATGCCCGGGGGTGTAGAGGGGGTTAATCACCAGATTCCCCAACTGGAAAGGTTCGCCCTCGCGCAGGCCGACGTCGCGGCAAGGCAGCTCGTCCAGCGCCGGGCCGGCCAGCTGGCAGCCCGTCCTCTCGCGCAGCATCTTGCCCCCCGTGATGTGGTCGGCGTGGATATGCGTCTCGATGGCGTAGTCGAGGCTCAGTCCCATCTCCTGCAACACACGCAGATCGCGGTCCACAGTCTCGATGACCGGATCGATCAGGGCGGTCTTGCCCGTGTCCGGGCAGCTCAGCAGATAGGTATAGGTGGACGATTCTTCTTCGAACAGCTGCTTGAAAATCATGCGATGTCCTCCGTGAGCGCCAGGCGCTTTTCAATCGGTTGGCTCGATGCTAACCGGCGGTCAGCCGATGCACCAAGCCGGCACACTGGACGCGCGCCCTTGTCCGTTTCGGAGCCCCTGGACCGCCACAAGTTCCCCTCTGGGAAAGGCCCCACCCTTCTGTCATGACACGCCACTGGCTATCATGCGTCCTTCGCCGACACAGACACCAAGGACCCATCATGGAAGCCAATCAAGTGGCCGAGCTCATTCGTGCCGGCCTGCCGGAGGCCGAAAAGGTCGAGGTCACCGGGGGCGAGGGCAAGTTCGAGGCCCTGGTCGTCAGCCCGCAATTCGCCGGAATGAACAAGGTCAAGAAGCACCAAACCGTCTACGCCACGGTGCGTGACCAGATCGACTCCGGCGAGGTCCACGCACTGTCCATCCGCGCCCTGACGCCGGAAGAAGCCGCAGGCGCCTGAGCACCGCGCCGGGATGCTCTCGCCCAAGGGCCGCGAGGAGATCGAGCGCCTGCTGGAGGGCGGCCTGGTTCACGACTGGGGCGAGGCCGAGACGACGCTGCGCAATGTCACGCGCATGCTGTTGACCACGCGCCCGGACCTGCTCCGTCTGTACTTCAGCCCCGAGGCGTGGGAACAGATTACTGCCTGGCCGCAGAAAAAGGCCGCCAACGCGATCATCGCCGCATTGCGTACCGGCGTGGTCGACGCCCTCGGGCGGCCGGCCATCGCCAACCGCGAACAGGCCCGTTTCTACTTGCTCTGCTTTCAGGACGACCTCGCCGAACGGGTGGACGCCTGGTGCCGCGAGCACCCTGAGGAATGTCCGCGTCGCAGCCGCGCACGAACCCAAACCCTCCCTGGCGACTCCGAGCCATGACCCCCGATGTTCTCGAATGCGGTCAGCCCGCGATTGAAGGACCGCTGCGCCAGCTGCTAGGACGCTACGGGCTGAAACTGGTCATGCACCCGCCGGGCGCGGCGCTGCCCGGAACCTGGTGGGGCGAACCCGAGGCGGGGATCATCGGGCATACCGTACATGTCCGCCCCGACACACCGCTGCACTCGGCGCTGCACGAAGCCAGCCACCTGATCTGTATGGAACCGCAGCGCCGCGCGACACTGCATACCAATGCCGGGGGCGACGACCTGGAGGAGTGCGGGGTTTGCTACCTGCAGATTCTGCTGGCCGATGCCCTGCCCGGAGTGGGTCGCGAACGCCTGATGCGGGACATGGACGCCTGGGGCTACAGCTTCCGTCTGGGTTCGACCGCGCGCTGGTTTGACGAGGACGCCGACGATGCACGGGTCTTCCTCCGCTCCGAGGGGCTGATCGACTCGCGCGAGCGGCTTTCATTCGCCTGTCGCGGGGCCCTCGAGACTGCGCGGGATGCTACACTGAGATCCACGTCACAAGACGCGACTCCCCCGGAAAACGCCAGCCAGGATCCAATGCGGTGATTGCGCTGCCGGGCACAGCGCGCCGGGCAATCACGAACCCACTGGCCACCCTCCCGGGCTGGGGATCAATGGAAACACAGGCAACGGAACCGCTCATGGACACGACGACCATCGACAGTCTGCTCCAGGAAATGGATCTCACCGCGCACCTGTCGGAGTCCGCCCGCGCAGAACTCGCCCAGGCATGCGCCAGCCCGGAGCTGCCCGCCGGTAAGCGACTGCGTCCACAGGACGTTGCCGACCGGCACCTGTTCCTGCTGAGCGGCCAGCTGGTACGTGTCAGCGGCGGTACGCCATCCCGCATTACCGTTGGCGATGGCAACGGCGAGCCACCACTGCAGATGTTCGACGGTGGGGCCGGCCAGCAGGACTTCATCATTACCGAGAAGCCCTGCCGCATGCTGGAGGTACCCACTGCGGCGCTGGAGCAGGCCCACAGTGCTTCGCTGGTGATGCACGACACCGAGTTGGACGACACGGAAGGCGCCTTTTTTGGCGAGTTGTACGACCTGATTACCAGCAATCGTCTGGAGCTGCCGACCATGCCCGAGGTCGCTCTGCGCATCCAGGAACTGACCCGAGATCCGGATGCGGACATCGACAAGCTGACCGATGTCATCCAGCGCGACGGGACCATCGCGGGTGCCCTGTTGCATGCCACGAACAGTCCGCTGTTCCGCGGGTCCCAGCAGATCCAGTCGGTACGCGACGCGGTCACTCGCCTGGGCTTTCGCAACACCCGCATGCTGGCGATGAACATGGCCATGCGACAAGCCTTCAAGGCACGTCACGCCGCCACACGCAATGCCATGGAGGCAGTCTGGCAACACGGGGTATTGCAGTCGGCCTATGCCTACCTTGTGGCCGACTCCCTGAAGCTGCTGGACCGAGAACGAGCGCTGCTCGCCGGCCTGGTCGCCGGCATCGGGGCCGTCCCGATCATCCAGTTCATCGAGGTACGCGAAGACCACCCGGATCCCGAGCGCATCGCTCGCCTGGTTCGCCGCCTGCGCAACCTCGCCGGGGTCCTGGTCATCAACTACTGGGACCTGGGCGGAGACCTGGTCAACGTCGCCGAACACAGTAGCGACTGGGGCTACCGACCCGCGGAGCCCGACTACGCCAGTATCGCGCTGGTCGCCCAGTACGCTGCCTTGCAGGCGGAGGGCGAGGAACTGCCGCCACCGTCCGAGGTCAAGGCTTTCGAACTCCTGGGCATCGATGCCCCCGCCCCCAGGGAACCGATTGCGTTCCTGGAGGCCCGCTCCGAGGATCTAGCGGAGTTGCAGAAACTGTTCGATATGTGAGGCTGAAGCGCCGGTGCTCGAGGAACGTCTTCCACAACTGGTCCCGTTTACCGATCTCGGAGAACGGGCGCGCCAGAAGCTCCTGCAGCACGCGAGCACCCTGGATATCACGCCCGGTCTCAAGCTGCATGCACGCGACGAACGGCGCTACCTGATCTTTCTTCTCGAAGGCCGGCTCATCCTGTCCGACGACGGCCACACGGTAATGCTCAAGAGCGGCAGTCCGGAATCCCTGCACCCGGTATTCGATGAGCGCGACTATCACAGCCATGCCATCGTAGCGAGCCGCGGCCGCATCGCGCTGTTCGACCGCAAGGTCTACGAGAATTTGATCGACGGGGCGCACGAAGGGGTCGAGGTAAGCGAGATCGAACTCTCCGACCTCGAGGGCGAATTGTTCACCAGCATCTACACCCACGCGTTCTCCGGCGAACTGGAACTGCCCCAACTGCCCGAGGTCGCGCTGCACCTGCAAGCGGCGCTGAAGGACCCGGACGTCGACATCGAGCGAGTCACCCGGATCATCGAAGAAGACCCCAGCGTCGCCGCGCGCCTGCTGTCGGTGGCCAACAGTCCGGCGATGGGGAGCCAGCGCGAGGTCTCGCGACTGGGGGATGCCGTTTCCCGCCTTGGCCTGGAACGTACACGACAACTGGTGATGGCCCTGGCCGCACACCAGGTGTTCATTCACCACGACAGTCCCTACCACCGGTTGCTGGAACGCCTGTGGCGCCGTTCGGCCCGTATCGCGGCCATCAGCTGTGTACTGGCCGACCAGAGCGAGGCCGTGGATCCGCAGAAGGCCCTGCTGGCAGGCCTGCTCCATCGGGTCGGCGCTTTGCCCATCATCGGTGAAGTCGCCCGCAACCACCCCGATCGCAGTGCCGAAGACATCGAACGCATCCTCTACCGTCTGGAAGGCCTGATCGGCGAACTGGTTGCTCAACAGTGGGGCCTGGCTTCCGATATCATGGAAGTTATTCGCGATTCCGGTGGCCCGGAAACCGCTACGGCAGCACCCCTGACCGACATCGTGCGCATCGCACGCAGCGCCTGCACGCGCGATGGCGATAACGCCCTTGCGGACCGGACGCCACTGGCCGAGTTGAACGCCGTGCCACGATTCGGCTTCGTACTCGACGACAACGGGCAGTTACCTGCAATCGACACGGCCCGCCGCGAGATTGACGCGCTGATCCGCGAAGTCGCCTGACCCCGATCGCGCCGCCACCGCCCCCGATAGGGCGGAGCGACCGCAACCCATTCAGGGAAGACCCTATGACCACTCGAACCCGACCCCAACCTGGCGAAAAGCAACGCGCCGCCGACAAGGTCGCGCGCATCCCGGTCAAGATCAGCCCGACCGAGCGCCCACAGCGCAAGCCGAAGTGGATCCGCGCCCAGAGCCAGGCGCGGCCCGAGGTGCAGCGCATCAAGCGCATCCTGCGCGAGCAGAAGCTGCACACCGTCTGCGAAGAGGCGAGCTGCCCGAACCTCGGCGAATGTTTCGCCCATGGCACCGCCACCTTCATGATCATGGGCGACATCTGCACCCGCCGCTGCCCGTTCTGCGACGTCGCCCACGGCCGCCCCGAGGCCCTCGACCCGGACGAGCCTCGCCACCTGGCGAAGACCATCCAGGCGCTGGGCCTGAAGTATGTGGTCATCACCTCCGTGGACCGCGACGACCTGCGTGACGGTGGTGCCGGCCACTTCGTGGAGTGCATCCGCGAGGTCCGCACGCTGAATCCGAACACGAAGATCGAGATCCTGGTACCCGACTTCCGCGGCCGCATGGACCGCGCGTTGGAGATCATGCACCAGGCCCCGCCAGACGTCTTCAATCACAACCTCGAGACGATCCCGCGGCTTTACCGCGAGGCGCGCCCCGGTGCCGATTATCAGTGGTCGCTGGAGCTGCTGAAGCGCTTCCGCGAACAGCACCCGGGGGTGCCGACCAAGTCCGGTTTGATGCTCGGTTTGGGCGAGACCCGTGAGGAACTGCTGGAGGTCCTGGCAGACCTGCGCGAACACGGCTGCGACATGCTGACCCTGGGCCAGTACCTGCAGCCCTCGCGTCATCACCTGCCGGTCACGCGCTTCCTGACACCCGAGGAGTTCGACGAGCTCGGCGAGGCCGCGCGCGAAATGGGCTTCAAGCAGGTGGCCAGCGGGCCTATGGTGCGCTCCTCCTACCACGCCGACCTCCAGGCACAGGGACTCGAAACCGCCTGATCAGCCCCGCGCCCCTCCCCTAGGGCGTTGCCCCGCGCCCTGAGGCTGGCCCTGGTTCGGCATCTGGAGTTTACGGTGCCTTCGACTGACTGCCTGCCTGCGCTCACTCGCGAGCGCGCCGCGCCCGTTTTGATCAACAACTGGCTTTCTTGCTTGCCCAAGAAAGTACCCGTCGAGGCGCACCCGGATTCCGCCCGGGAACCTTGCTCCAGGGCCCTCGGGCCGGCGGCGCTGAAACTCGCTGCGCCTTCGGCTTCGCTCAGACAGTCAGCGCCCCCGTTTCTATTTTGAATCGTCCGTCCCGAGGACCCTTCCGCAAGGGGCTTCATACGGGGGGATAAGGTCAAGACAACGGCTGGCCTGACGTTCGTGCCAGTGGATGGAGGTGGGTATTCGGACATCTTGGCACGCGCGGCCTGCGGCCCTGGCGTGCCGCGCCCGCAAGCGGGCGCCAGACCCCATGTAGGATGCGGATGAGCGCAGCGAATCGCATCAGGGGTTACCCCGGCGTTGGAACGGTGCGTTTCGCTGCACTCAACGCACCCTACAGCTCGGGATTTAGACAGGTGCAGGAACACCGGCGGTTTTGACCTACCCTCCCGATATGAGCCCCTTGTGGAGGGCGTGACAGGCCGGACGATTCAAAATAGACACGGGGCGCTGACTGTCTGAGCGAAGCGAGTTTCAGCGCCGCCGGCCTGGCGCGTCCGGAGCAAGGTCCCCGGGCGAATCCCGGGCGTGTTTCTTGGTTCCTTCTTTGCACGAGCAAAGAAGCCCGTTTTTGATTAACAACTGGCGAGGCGCGCTGGCGAGACAGCGCAGGCAGGCGGCAGGCCGAAGCCAACGTAAACTCCAGATGTTGAACCAGGCCCAGCCTCAGGGTACGGGGCAATGACCCAGCGCCAGCACCCGGACGAGCTCGGGCGGCAAAGACGGTTCATGCCGGATGCTCGCGGCATCGGCGGGAAACAGCTGTTCGGCGAGATGGGCGAGCAGCTGCTCGCGGACGCGGGTGGCGTCCAGCGGGCCGAGCAGATGCTGCATGGAGGTCGCGGCGAGACCAGGATAGCCACAGGGGTTCATGCGCTGAAACGGCGCCAGATTCGGGGCGATGTTCAGCGCCAGCCCATGGATGCTGCGTCCTTGCCGGATGCGCAGGCCCAGCGCCGCAATCTTGGCACCGTCGACATACACCCCCGGCGCCTTCTCCCGGCGCTGCGCGTGGATGCCCCATTGCGCGAGCGTATCGATCAGCGCCTGCTCCAGCACCTCGACCAGGCGCCGGACCCCAACCCCCAGCCGCGGCAGGTCCACCAGCGTGTAGACGACCAGTTGCCCGGGGCCATGCCAGGTCACCTGCCCCCCGCGATCGATCGCCACCACCGGCGTCGCGCCGGGGTCCAGCAGATGCTCGGGGCGGCCATTACGGCCCTGGGTAAAAACGGGGGGGTGTTCGACGCACCAGAACTCGTCCGGACGGGTCGCATCGCGCTCCCGGGCCTGGAGCTGCATCGCCTGCCAGACGGGTACATAGGGCTGCACACCCAGCAGACGGACCACGGGCCCGCCGGGAACGAGCGGGCCGTTCACAGGATCATGCGGACCCGGTCACAACGCCCCAGGGCCCGATAAAGGTCATCGAGCTGAGCCTGGCTGGTCGCGGTGAACGTGATGGTGATGCCGAGGAAGCGCCCGCCACTGGAGGCGCGTTGCTGGATCACGGCATCGTCGGGGTCCGGCACATGCTCGGCCACGCAGGCCTCCACGGCCTCCAGGAGTTCCGGGTGGGAGTCCCCCATCACCTTGATCGGAAAGCGGCAGGGGAACTCGATCAGGCTTTCGCGCTTGTCCGTCATGCACACCCCTTGACCGCCGCTCGGGACTGCCTTGCCGTGGCCTTCTCCTGCTGGTAGGCAGCATGAACCGACTTCCAGGCCGGTCCGGGTGTCCCGAGTCCCACCGGCTGGCCATCAAGGCGGCAGACAGGCAGGACCTCCTTTGTGGAACTGGTCAGCCAGATCTCGTCGGCGGCGCGCAACTCGGATTCGGACAGGGCCCGCTCCATGACCTGAAGGCCGCACTGGGCGGCAAGACGCAGGACCAGGGCCCTTGTCACACCCGGCAACAGCGATGGCGCCAGCGGCGGTGTCACCAGCGTGCCGTCGACCAGCGCGAACACATTGCTGGCCGCACCCTCGGTCACCTGCCCGTCGTGCAGCAGAATGGCCTCGACCGCATCCTGGTCACGCGCATCCTGGCGCGCAAGCACATTCGCCAGGAGCGTCGTGGCCTTGATGTCACAACGGGCCCAGCGCGTGTCGGATCCCGTTACCACCGCAACCCCGGACTGGCGGATCGTGTCCGGCAGTGGCGCGATCGGGTTCGCCATGGCAAAAACCGTTGGCGCCCCGCTGGCAGGAAAGGCATGGTCACGCGGGGCAACGCCCCGCGTGACTTGCAGATACAGGCCGAGATCGGCGGCCTCGTCACCCTCGTTGCGCCGGACGAGCTCCTCCAGCATGGCCCGCCACTGGTCGAGCGACAGCGGCGTCTCAAGACGAATGGCGTCCAGCGAACGCTGCAACCGTTGCAGGTGTTCCCTCAACAGAAACAGCTGCCCGCCGTAGCTGGGGATCACCTCGTAGACCGAGTCCCCGAACAGAAACCCGCGATCCAGCGGCGAGATGCGCACGGATTCAAGCGGTATGAACTCGCCATTGAAATACGCAATGCCCACACTCGCCCCGGCTCAGAACGGCCAGACCGAGCGCAGCGACAGGGCAGCACCGTCCCACAGGCGACGCACCAGGCCGCCCTCCTCGACCTCTTCAAGGGCAACCACGGGCTGTTGCCCGATCAACTCGCCATTCAGACGGGCATGCACCTCGCCCACTGCGGCCCCTGCGGCCAGCGGCGCTTCCAGCGGCTGATTCAGTTCCATCGTGGCCTCGAGGCCGTCACCACGACCCGGCGGCACGATCACCCAGAAGTCCTCGGCGACCCCGACGGAAACCTCGCTATTCGTACCGCGATAGACGCGCGGGCTGCCCAGCTGCGTACCCGCCTCGAACAAGCGCTGCGGCTCGGTAAAGCGCATGCCCCAGTTGACCAGGGCCTGCGACTCGTTGGCCCGACGAGTACCGCCCTCCTGGTGATTGGAGGCCTCGATGCCCAGCACCACGGCAACCAGGCGGCGATCGTTGCGCTTCGCCGACGAAACCAGATTGTAGCCAGCCGCGGAGGTCCAGCCTGTCTTCAGGCCATCGAACCCGGCATCGCGCCACAGCAGCATGTTGCGATTGCTCTGCGAGATGTCGTTGTATTCGAACGAGCGCTCGCTGTAGTAGCCATAAAGGTCAGGGAAATCGCGAATCAATGCCCGCGCCAGCAGCGCCATGTCCTGCGCGGAGGTGGACTGCTCCTCGTCGGACGGCAAGCCGTGCGAGTTGGTGAAATACGAGTTCATCATCCCGAGTTCACGCGCCTGGCTGTTCATCATGTCAACGAACGCGCCCTCGGAACCCGCCACGGCCTCGGCCAGCGCGGTGGAGGCGTCATTCCCGGACTGAATAATCATCCCGCGCAGCAGGTCCTCGACCTCCACCTCGTCGCCAACCTCGATGAACATGCGCGATGCGCCCCGCATACCCGTGCGCCAGGCCCGCTCGCTGATGGTGACCGTGTCCTCCAGTCCCAAACGCCCGTCACGGATCTCGCCAAACACGACATAGGCCGTCATCAGCTTGGTCAGGCTGGCGGGCTCGCGGTCCACATCCGGCTCGCGCGAGGCCAGCAGCAGACCGGAGTCGAAATCCATCAGCGCATAGCTTTTCGCCGTCACGTCAGAGGGCGGGCTCGGGACCCCGCTCGGCATGCCCCCGCCACTCCCGGGTACCGGCAGTGGTTCGTCCGCAATCACCGGCATTGCGGCAACACACGCAGCCAGGGACAGAGTCATCAGGACGCGGCGGGCAAACGTATGGAGAGGGGCGGTCATGGTATTTAGAGGCCTCCTGTAGAGATGGCTAACGATAGCAGACCGAACCCGCGCAGATGAACGCACACAGGCCGGTCGGCATGAACAAAAGACAAGGAACCGCGGAGTCAGTCGTCGACGATGCGATAGTCGACATGGGCGGCCTCCTGCAGGCGCTCGGTTGCCTCCTGCAACTCGACCTCTTCCAGCGGACCGATACGCACCCGGTGCAGATCCGCCTGCGCGTCGCGTTCCAGCGTGGAAATCTCGACCGACTCGAACCCCAGGGCCTGCAGATCCCGCTGAATCTCCTCCGCCGTTCGGCGCTCGGAAAATGCCCCGACCTGTACCCAACGGCCGTTGCTCGCGGGCACCTCCGAGGCATTCGACTCGGTGGCGGTCGGGGCGTCATCAGACGATGCCGGGGTTGAGCTTGTGTTGACACCCTCGCCAGCATCGGCCAGCTCGATGGGTTCCGGCGCTGGCGAGCGCGGCTCGGCCACACGAGGAGGGTCCACGTCATCCGGTCCCACTGCACGGATCCGCACCGGCGCCACACCGGCATCGGTCATGTCCAGCCGATGGGCGGCCGCATAGGAGAGGTCGATAATGCGGTCGTCCACGAAGGGCCCGCGATCATTAACCCGCACAATCACGCGGCGGTCATTCTCCAGGTTCACGACCTCGACATAGGTGGGCAGCGGCAGCGTCTTGTGGGCCGCCGTCATCGCGTACATGTCGTAGGGTTCGCCACTGGATGTGCGCCGGCCGTGGAATTTGGTCCCGTACCAGGAGGCCAGTCCCTCTTCCTCGAACCCGGTGCTGGTACGCAGGGTGCGGTAGCGCTTCCCGAACACTTCGTATTCGGCCGGATTCCCGTAGCGACTCGGAGGCTCGTCCTTCGGCACGGCATCGGGAATCAGCGCCAGATCCTGCGGGATGTCATCCGGATCCGGATAGGCGTCAAACGCCGCATCGCCCAGCGGGCGGTCCGGATCGGCCTTGCGATCGGGGGCGGACGAACAACCCGCCAGCATCAGCGCGCACGACACCGCCAGCGCGGCGGCCGCCGCGCCAAGCCGGCAGCGGTTACTCGGCAAAGGCCTCGGCCAGCTGGTGGACAGCCATCGCATACAGCGGGCTCCGGTTGTAACGCGTGATCACATAGAAATTGGGATACCCCAGATAGTACTCGTAGCCGTCCTCGCCCTCGAGACGAATAAACGAGTACTTCCCGTCCTCGGCCACGGACTCGTCGGGATAAATGCCGTGCTCGGCAAGTTCGTCGAGGTCGAAGCGCGCCTGGAAATTGCGGCTGATCAGTTCCTCGTGAGCATCACCCTCGACCCGGGCACGCGCCACCACCGGCTCGCCGGTGCGCCAGCCATGCTCGCGGAAGTAGTTGGCCACGCTGCCGATCGCATCCGGCCAGGAATTGAGCAGATCGCGGCGGCCATCCCCGTCGAAGTCCACCGCATAGTGGCGATAGCTCGACGAGATGAACTGTCCGCGCCCCATGGCTCCGGCGTAGGAACCCCGTGTTTCGCGGACATCCAGATCCTCCTCCTGCACCAGGGTCAGGAACTGGCCCAGCTCACTGCGGAAGAAATCCGCACGCGGCGGGTAGTCAAAGCCCAGCGTGACCAGCGCGTCGAACACGCGGAAGCCCCCGGTGTTGCGCCCGTAGTTGGTCTCCACGCCAATGATCGCGGTGATCAGCGCCTGCTCGACACCGAAAGCCTCCTCGGCCCGGGCGAGCGTCTCGGCCTGCTCCTCCATGAAGCGCTCGCCACGCTCGATGCGCAGGTCGTTCACGAAAATCGGGCGATAGTCCTTCCAGGGTCGCGCCTCGGCGGGCGCCGAGATCAGGTCGAGGATGCGCTGCTGAGGATCGGCCTCGGCAAACAGGCCCTCCAGTTCGTCGCGATCCATGCCCGCCTCGACTTGTTCGTCGATAAAGGCCTGGACCTCCTCGCGCTCCAGGTAAGGCGGGTCGCCGGCGCGAAACTCGGACCCCGAGACGTTCGACAGGGAGCAGGCCCCCAGTGACATGATCAAACCGGCCTGCAGGAGGACGGAACGAAGGGTGCCCAGGGGGCGGAGGTTCAGGGTCATCGATTCACCAGGCGCTTTTGCGACGCGATGCTCATGAGAATACCGAAGGCGACCATAAGCGTCACCAATGATGTACCGCCGTAGCTCACCAGCGGAAGCGGCACGCCAACCACGGGCAGAAGCCCCGTCACCATGGCGATATTGACCGCCATGTAGACGGCGAAGGTCAGCGCCAGGCTGCCGCCCAGCAAACGGGCGAAGCGATCCTGGGCCAGGGCAGAGATCCACAGCCCGCGCGCCACGATCGCAAAATACAGCAACAACAGGAGCGCGACACCGATAAACCCGAATTCCTCGGCATATACCGCAAAAATGAAATCCGTGGAACGCTCCGGCAGAAAATCGAGATGCGACTGCGTACCGTTCAACCAGCCCTTGCCGTACAGCCCGCCGGAGCCGATCGCGATCTTGGACTGGATAATGTGATAGCCCGCCCCCAGCGGATCCGACTCCGGATTGAACAGTGTCAGCACCCGCTGGCGCTGGTAATCGTGCATCTGTAGCCACAACGCCGGAATCGCGGCGGCCGCGGCCAGCCCGAGCCCGACAAACCAGCGCCAGCTCAGCCCTGCCAGGAAGATCACCAGAAAACCCGCGGCGCCTACCAGCATCGCGGTCCCCAGATCCGGCTGACGCATGATCAGGAACACGGGCACCAGGATCAGCGGCACCGTCACCAGCAGGTCGCGAAAACGCGGGCGATCATTACGCGTCGACAGGTACCACGCGACCATCATTGGCACGGCAAGCTTCATGATCTCCGACGGCTGAAAGCGCATGAAGCCGAGATCCAGCCAGCGCCTTGCGCCCTTGCCAATCTCGCCCGCCACCATTACCGCCAGCAACAACGCAATTCCGGCCACGAACAGCCACGGCGCCAGGGACCGCAGGGTACGCACGGGGATTTGCGCGACCATCACCATCGCGGCCACCCCCAGTCCGATACGCATGGTCTGCCGCTCCAGCGCAATCATGCTCTCGCCGGAGGCACTGAACAGCACTGCCAGACCGACCAGCAGGAGGATGCCAATCAGCACCAGCAGCACGCCATCCAGGCGCAGGCGCCCCAGCAGCCACTGGCCCAGCGGCATCTCGCGCCCCGTCACGCTGATCATTCGTCCTCCGACACGTCGAGCGTCATTCCAGCATCACCCTTCAGGAAGGCGTCCATCACCTCGCGGGCCACCGGCGCGGCCACACGACCACCCGACCCCCCATGCTCGACCAGCACGGCCACCGCAATCTGTGGATCATCCGCGGGCGCATAGCCGACGAACAGGGCGTGATCCCACAGATGCCGGGGCAGCTCGTCCTCATCGTATTCCTCGTCCTGCCCCAGCCCGAAGACCTGCGAAGTGCCGGTCTTGCCCGCGATGCGATAATTCGTCGGCGGGCGGCTGCCAATCGAGCCCCAGGCAGTGCCATGCCTCGCATGCACGGCTTCGATCAGCGACTCGTGAATCGTGTCCCAGTGTTCCGGGGCTGTATGCACCGGCTCGCGGGGTTGCGGCAGCAACCGTTCGAGCTCGCCGTTGCCATTGTCCATCGACTGCAGCAGGCGCGGCTGAATGCGCTGTCCGCGCCCGGCCAGGGTCGCCGTGAAATCCGCCATCTGCATCGGCGTCGACAGCATGTAGCCCTGGCCAATCGCCGTAATCAGCGTCTCGCCGGGGAACCAGACCTGGTCATGTGTGGCCCGCTTCCAGTCGCGGCTTGGAAGGATGCCCGCGCGCTCGCCCGTCGCATCGATACCGACTCGCTGCCCGATGCCGAAGGCCCCCAGCATCGGCACCATCCGGTCGATCCCCATCGTATGCGCAAGATCGTAAAAATACACGTCGGAGGAGACCGCGATGGCGCGCGACATGTCGACCCAGCCATGCCCTTCCCTGCGCCAGTCGCGGTAGCGGCGCTCGTGGCCGGGGATCTGAAAGTATCCGCGCGCGAACATACGCCGATCAGCGGTGGTGATTCCTTCGTCCAGCGCCGCCAGCCCCACGAGGGGCTTGATCGTGGAGCCCGGCGGGTACTGCCCCGTCAGGGCGCGGTTGAACAACGGGCGCGAAGGATCGGATTGCAGATCGGAAAAATCGGCCTGGGAGATCCCGCGCACGAACATCTCGGGATCGAACCCCGGAGCACTGACCAGCGCCAGGACCTCTCCGTTATTGGGATCCAGCGCGACGATCGCCCCCTCGCGCCCGGCCAGGGAACGATACGCGGCTCGCTGCAGATCCGCGTCGATGGTCAGGGTGAGGTCGGTCCCTGGCTCCGGTGGCGTTACCGACAGCTCGCGGATGACCCGGCCCTGGGCATTGACCTCCACCTGGCGGTACCCCGGACGACCGTGCAGCAGGTCCTCGTAGTAACGCTCGATGCCGATCTTGCCAATGTGCGAGCTGCCGGCGTAGGCACGCGGATCGACCCGTGCCAGATCCTGCTGGTTGATGCGCCCCACATAGCCGACCACATGAGAAAATTCCTTGCCGAGCGGATAGAAGCGCATCGGGCGGGCCTCAATCTCCACGCCCGGCAACTCGTGTCGCGATACCGCGATCCTGGCCACCGTGGTGTCATCGAGACCAGCCTTGAGCAGGACCGGCTGAAAGGGGCGACGCTGACGAACACCGCGACGGAAGCGTTCGACGTCCGCCTCCGACAGCTCGACAAAATCGTGCAGCCGCTCCAGGAGTTCGTCCAGGTCACCGGCCTGCTCGACCGTCACTTCCAGCTGGTAGGAGGCGCGGTTGCCCGCCAGCAACTGACCATTGCGATCCCGGATCACGCCACGGCTGGGCGCAATCGGCTCCACCCGCAGGCGGTTGTTTTCCGACAGCGTGGTGAAATGAGAATGCGCGCCGACCTGGAGCCCCGACAGGCGCCAGCCGATCAGCAGCAGGACTGCGGCAAGCAGAACCAGCGCCAGCAGGATCCGTACGACAAACCGCTGCTGGTCCTGTTGTTCCTGCCCGTAATCATCGCGCCTGGCCATATTAGAGAACCGCCGCCACCCGCGACGCAGACACGGCCGCTGGGCATACCGACAAAAAAGGGGCCATCCGCGCCACGCGCCGCAGCCGGGCCGCTACCGCGTCAAATCTTGCTCTTCTGGTAACGCTTGTAGCTGGCAACAATCTCCGCCTTGGCGGCCTCGGCGTCCGCCCAGCCTTCCACCTTGACCCATTTGCCCTTCTCCAGCTCCTTGTAACGCTCGAAGAAGTGCTTGATCGAATCCAGCAATTCCTTTGGCACATCTTCCGGGCCCTGGAATCGTTCGGATTGCGAGCACAGCTTGCTCACCGGAACCGCCAGGATCTTCGCGTCCACCCCAGCCTCGTCGGTCATCTTCAGCATACCAATCGGGCGCGAGCGCACGACCGATCCCGGCAGCAGCGGCACCGGGGTAATCACCAGCACGTCCACCGGATCGTTGTCTTCCGACTCCGTGTTCGGGATGAATCCGTAGTTGCACGGATAGAACATCGCGACCGCCATGAAGCGATCGACCACCAGAGCCCCGCTGTCCTTGTCCATCTCGTACTTGACGGGCTGGCCCTGGGTGGGGATCTCGATCACCACGTTGATGTCGTGGGGGAGATCCTTGCCGGCTTCGATCTGGTTGAGGTCCATACTTGATTATATTCCGGTTGTTTTGAAGAGCGGGGGATTATACAGGGGAGAGCGCCCGCATTGGCACCCGTCACCGGCAGGCCAGGGACCCACGGGCTGTATCGCGCGGTTGCGGCCGATTACCCTCAGGCGGTATAAGACCGCGCTCGGGAAACGGTTTGTGCAGGGTCTGCGCAAATCTTCTTCGATGGCCATTCACCGTGCCGTCCCGCAACCGGCTTGTGCTGCGGTTCGGCGATGCACCGGGGAGCAGGAGTCAGTCATGCGTATCGTCCTGATGGGCGCGCCGGGGTGCGGCAAGGGTACCCAGGCCAAGAAGATGGTCGCCACCTTCGGCATCCCCCAGATCTCCACCGGCGACCTGCTGCGCGCCGCGATCGCCGCCCGGACCGAGCTGGGCAGGCAGGTCGAAAGCGCGATGGACGCTGGCCAGCTGGTACCAGACGATCTGGTCCTGGGGCTGATCCACGACCGGCTGCAAGAACCCGACGCGCAAGAGGGCTTCATCCTCGACGGCTTCCCGCGCAACGTGGCCCAGGCCGAGGCGCTGGACACCATGCTCGAGGATCTCGGCGCGCCGCTGGACCAGGCCATCCAGATCGACGTGCCCTTCGAGGAGTTGAAACAGCGCCTGACGGGCCGTGTCTCCTGCGGCGACTGCGGGGCCGTGTTCAACACCCGTACCTTTCCCCCCAAGCAGGAAGGCGTGTGCGATCTATGCGGCGGCGAACTCGTACACCGTGCCGATGACACCGAGAAAACGGTCGTCAACCGCCTGAAGGTCTACGAGGAACAGACTCAGCCGCTGATCGAATACTACTCGCGTCGCGATCTGCTCAGGCACGTGAATGGCACCCGCGACATCGCGTTGATCTTTGACGAAATCCGCCAGTTGCTGGGTAAACACTGATCCAGAATGATCAGTGTTTACCCAGGCTGAATCCACATCATGCCCCCGCCTGCCGGCCCTGCAAACCCGCTGTACCGCCGGGCAACCGCGCGGGCCGTGATTGTGTTGGCGATTGGTGCCATCGCCATGACAGCACAGGCCGAATTCGAACGGCTGGAACGTCCTCCTGGCTGCGAGTTCGCGCCCGACATGGAGTGGCCCGAGCGCCGCGAGCTCGCGGCCGAGATCACCGAGATCGACGCCGATCATGTTCGACGCGACGGCGAACATATCAGCGCGTGGGGCAACGTCCAGCTCTATGAAAAAGGCCGGCGCCTGGATACCGAGTTCCTGGAGTATGACCGCGCGACGGGACTGGCCCGCACCGAGGGTGACACCCGCATGTTCGACGGTGACCTGCTGCTGCACACCGACGGCGGCGAATACCGGCTGGACGAGGAAACCGGCGAATTCCGGCGCATCGACTATCTGGTGCAGTCCGTGCCCGCGCGCGGCAGCGCCGGGGTGGGCATCCAGCTCGCGCCGCACCTGCACGAATTCGAGGACGCCGAATACACCACCTGCCCGATCGACAACGACAGCTGGTGGCTGCGCACGCGTGATCTGGAGCTGGACCGCGAACGCGGGATCGGCGTTGCCCGCAACGCACGCATCGATTTCAAGGGCGTGCCCATCGCCTACACGCCGTATATCCACTTCCCGCTGGACGACCGCCGCCAGAGCGGCTTCCTGCTGCCCAGCGCCGGGGTCAGCTCACGCCACGGGGTCGATATCAGCACACCCTGGTACTGGAACATTGCGCCGAACTACGACGCCACCTTCACGCCGCGGGTGATGTCGGATCGCGGGGTCAAGCTCGGCACCGAGTTTCGCTACCTGCAGCCCCGCCACGAGGGCGTAGCCGATATTCGATACCTGCCGAGCGACCGTGAGTTCGGCGACGACCGGCACTACGTACAGTGGTTTCACCAGAGCCGGCTGACCTCGGACCTGCGCTTTCGGCTGGACGCCGCCGATGCCTCCGACAGCGAGTATTTCCGCGACTTCGGTGGCGCGGACCGCTACTCCGGTAGCACCCCCTATCTGCGCCGCCGAGCCGATCTGACCTATAGCCAACCGGCCTACCGTCTGCGCACCCGGATCGAGGACTACCAGATCGTCGATCCCGAATTGCGCGCCCAGCGCGAACCCTACCAGCGACTGCCGCAGATCACCCTGGAGGCAGGCGAGTATCTGGGCCGCGGGCTGGCCTGGGACCTGGACACCGAGCTGGTACGCTTCGAGCGCAGCGAGGGGGACTCGCTGGAGCCCCTGGGGACACGTTTCGACCTGAACCCTACGGCCTCCTGGCGCTACGATACCGGCGGCTTCTTCTTCGAGCCCCGCGCCGGCGTGCGCTATACGCACTACGAGCTGGACCGCCGGGGCGAACCTGGTCCCGAATCGATCAGCCGCACCGTCCCCCGGGCCTCGATCGACACCGGGCTGGTCTTCGAGCGTCCAATCCAGAACGGACGTCGTTTGCAGACCCTGGAGCCCCGCATCTTCTATGGCTATGTCCCGTTCGTCGACCAGACCGATATCCCGGTCTTCGACACCGGCGAGGCGGACTTCAGCTTCGACAACCTGTTCAGTCTGGACCGCTTCGTCGGCGCCGACCGGGTCGGGGATACCCACCAGCTGACCACCGCGCTGACCACCCGCATCTTCGACGAGCAGACCGGCCAGGAACGGATGAGTCTGTCGGCGGGCCAGATCCGTTACTTCGAGGACCGCGAGGTCCGCCGCGACCCGCAGGGCGACCCGTTGACCGAGTCCCGCTCCGATCTCGCCGTGGAGGGCCGCGTACACATCGGCGATGCCTGGAGCGGTCGTGGCTCCATCCTGTACAACCAGGACGAAGGCGAGACCACCCTCACAGCGCTGTCGGTCAGCTACAGCCCGGGCGCGCGCGCCCGCATCAACCTGGGATATCGTCAGCGCGAGGCTGGCGACCGTTCCATCGACCAAACTGATGTCTCGGTGCTTTGGCCGGTCACCCCTCGTATTGATGCGATCGGGCGCTGGAATTACAGCCTGCAGGAGGAGCGTGATCTCGAACTTCTGGCCGGCCTTCAGTATCGTAGTTGCTGCTATGGCATCCGAGTGGTCGCCCGCCGCGCCTACGACTTCGACGAGACCTACGACAACTCGATTTATTTCCAACTCACGCTGGACGGACTCGGACGCTTCGACTCCGGCGTGGATTCGCTTTTGAGCGAGGGTATAGCCGGATATGACGCACTCCCCTGACCAACACCGCCGAGCCTTCTGGCTCCCGCTACTGGGCGCCGTGCTCATGGGCCTCGGCCTGTCTGCGCAGGCGCAGGTCCCCGGCGGCGAACAGCCCGAGGACGCCGTCGAGGCCCCGGTGACCCCGGGTGCCGCCTCCGAGGCCGGCGCGCCCGCCGCGCCCATCACGCCACCGGAGGGGGATCAGTTCACCGACCGCATCCTGGTGGTGGTCGGCGACGACGTGGTGACCCAGCGCGAACTGGTCGAGCGCATGAACCTGGTCGCCCAGCAGATGATGGAGCGCGGAACCCGCCCGCCGGATCGCGACACCCTCGCCCGGCAGGTCATGGAGCGCCTGATCGTCGAACGCGTTCAACTGCAGGAGGCCGAGCGGGTCGGTATCAACATCGACGAGATGACCCTGAACCGGGCGATGGAGAACATCGCGCGCGAGAACCGCATGACCCTGCCGCAGCTGCGCCAGGCCCTGCTGCAGGACGGTGTCGACTTCAACGCCTTCCGTGAGCAGATCCGCAACGAGCTGACGGTCAACCAGTTGCAGCGCCGCCAGGTCGACAACCAGATTCGCGTCAGCGATCAGGAAATCGCGGATCTGATCGCCTCGGAAAGCGGCGCCATTGACCGCGGCGTGCGCTATCGTATCGCGCACATCCAGGTCTCGCTGCCGCGCGGTGCGGACTCCAGCCAGATCGCCACCGCCCGCGAAAAGGCCCGCGAACTGCGCCAGCGGGTCCGCGAGGGCGACGATTTCGCCAGCGTGGCAATCGCCGAATCCGACGCGCCGGATGCCCTGGAGGGCGGCGACCTCGGCTGGCGTACGGCCGGCGAGATCCCCTCCGTATTTGCCCGTGAAATCGCGCTGATGCGGACCGGCGAGATCAGCGACGTGCTGCGCTCGCCAAACGGCTTCCACATCATGAAGCTCGTCGACCGCGAAGGGGGTGACCAGACCCGCGTCCGTCAGACGCAGGTACGCCATATCCTGATCAGCCCGGACCAGGTCCGTACCGCAGAAGAGGCCCGCCGCCAGGCTGAATCGCTGTACAACCGCATCCGCGAGGGCAGTGACTTCGAGGCACTGGCACGCGCGAACTCCGACGACCCCGGCTCCGCCGCCCAGGGCGGCCAGCTCGGCTGGATCAGCCCCGGCGAGCTGGTGCCCGAGTTCGAGGAGGCGATGAACGCCCTGCAACCGGGCGAGATCAGCGAGCCGGTGGAGAGCCAGTTTGGCTGGCACATCATCGAGGTCCTCGACCACCGCGAGGTCGATACCTCGCGCGAGCAGATCCGTGCCCGTGCCCGCGAGATCCTGCAAAACCGCAAGCGCGAGGAAGAGATCGAGCTGTGGATGCGGCGTCTGCGCGACGAGGCCTATGTCGAGTACCGCGTTGACGGCTTCGACTCCTGACGCCCGGGCGCCGGATGTAATCCCGCGTCTGGCACTGACCGCCGGCGAGCCGGCCGGGATCGGGCCGGATCTGCTGATTGCCCTGGCCCACGAGCCTGGCGGTGGCGCCCAGCGCGTTGCCATTGGCGACCCGGATCTGCTCGAGCAACGGGCGCAGCAACTGGGCCAGCCGATCCACTTGACCCCCTTCGACCCCGAACGACCGCGCTCTGCCACGGCGCGCGGCACCCTGGAAATCGTCGCGGTCCCGGCAGGCGGCCCGGTGCAGACCGGCATCCTCGACCCCCGGCACGCCGAGGGCGTGCTGGCGATGCTTGCCGCCGCCGCCGATGGCTGTCTCGATGGCACCTTCGATGCGATGGTCACCGGTCCGGTGCACAAAGGCGTGATCAACCGCGCGGGCATCCCCTTCAGTGGGCATACCGAGTGGCTGGCCGAACGCGCCGGCGCGCCAATGCCCGTGATGATGCTGGCCACCGAATCCCTGAGGGTCGCGCTGGTAACCACGCACCTGTCCCTGCGCGATGTCCCCGATGCGATCACGCCGGAGCGGATCGAGGCGGTCACCCAGGTACTCCACCACGACCTGGTCGAGGATTTCGGGATCGAGCAGCCGCGCATTGGCGTGTGCGGGCTGAACCCCCACGCCGGCGAAGACGGTGTGTTGGGTCACGAGGAGATCGAGGTCATCACCCCGACGCTTGACCGTCTGCGGGGCGAAGGCCTGGACCTGCGCGGGCCACTGCCCGCCGACACTGCATTCACACCGCGCGCACTTGCCGAGGTCGACGCGGTACTGGCGATGTATCACGACCAGGGGCTCCCGGTGCTCAAACATGCGGGTTTCGGACATGCCGTCAACGTGACCCTCGGGCTGCCCTTTGTCCGCACCTCGGTCGATCACGGCACGGCCCTCGACCTGGCCGGCAGTGGTCGCGCCGAGGTTGGCAGCTTCCTCGCGGCCGAGAGCCTGGCGCGCGAACTCGCCCGCCATCGATTGCAGGAACAGGCCGCACACGCCCATGGGTAGCGCGCTGCCGCCGATCCGCAAGCGGTTCGGCCAGAACTTCCTGCATGACCAGGCCGTGCTCGCGCGCATCGTCGGAGCGATCGCCCCGCACCCCGACGACCCGGTGCTCGAGATCGGCCCCGGCCGTGGGGCCCTGACAGGGGCCCTGCTGGAGCGTTTGGACCGTCTGGTCGCGGTGGAGATCGACCGTGACCTGGCGGCCGGCCTGCAGGCCGCATTTGCCCCGGAGCGCCTGGATCTCCATGTGGGCGATGCCCTGGATCTGGACCTGCAAAGCCTCGGCCCGACACCACAGGGTGGCTGGCGCGTCGTGGGCAACCTGCCCTACAACATCTCGACCCCCCTGCTGTTCCATCTGCTCGATCAGATGGATGCCATCCGCGACATGCATTTCCTGCTGCAGCGCGAGGTGGTCGAACGCATGACCGCCGCTCCTGGCAGCAAGACCTATGGCCGACTGACGGTCATGCTCGCAGCACGCGCCCAGGCCCAGTCCCTGTTTGGAGTCCCTCCCGGCGCCTTCCACCCGCCGCCGAAGGTCCACTCCGCGATCGTACGCATCACGCCACTGGAGGCGCCGCTGGTGGACAACGCGCTATACCCGGTGTTTGCAAAGGTCGTCAACCAGGCCTTCTCCAACCGCCGCAAGACGCTTCGACGAGGACTGTCCGGGCTGGCAGACACCTCCACCATCGAGGCCGCACAACTCGACCCGGGTGCCCGCCCGGAAACCGTGGATGTCCACGGCTTCGCGGGCCTGGCGCGACTGATCGCTCCAAACTGATCTGCCACGCCAGCGGACCGTGATCCGCTATGATGGGCCCATGGACTTCATCGTGGCCGACATCGGAGGGACCCGCACCCGGGTCGCACGCGCCCGCCACAACGGCACGCACTGGTCGCTGCATGATATCCACCGCTATCCCAGCCGTGACTTTCCGGACCTTGGTCACATCCTCGAGGCCTGGCGAGCCGAGGTCGCTCCGCGCGAGCCTCTGGCGGCCGCCGGCCTGGCCCTCGCCGGCCCCGTGCAGGGGAGTCGGGCCCGCGCGACCAACCTCGACTGGCCCGAACTGGATGCGCGTGCCCTCGAACAGACCCTGGACATACCCGTAGCCCTGATCAACGATTTCGCCGCGGTCGGCGCCTGCCTGGATGCCCTGGAACCGGGAGACCGAATCACCCTCCAGAACGCGACAGCCGATGCAGACGGAATGCGCCTGGTGGTGGGGGCCGGCACGGGTCTAGGGACCTGCCTGGTCGGCCCGCCCCGGCAGCCTGCCATTCATCCCGGAGAAGGAGGTCACGCGCGCTTTTCACCCGCCGATGCAGAAGAGGCGGCGCTCGCGGCGTTCGTTAGCGCCGAGGAAGGGCTTTGCACCCGCGAACACCTGCTCAGCGGCCGCGGCATTGCGCGCATCGCACGCTTCGAGCTGACACGCCGGGACGATGGCGCGCTGGCACGGGCCTTGACCGCGGCCGACCCGGCCGCCGCAATCAGTGATCTGGCCGATGACGGCCGCGCGGCGGCCCTCGCCGTCGTCCAGCGTTTCGTGACGATCTATGCGGGACAACTGGCCGATATGGCCCTTACCGCGCTGCCCACCGGCGGGTTGTACCTGGCCGGCGGAATCGCCCCGCGCTGGGCCGATTACTTCCAGGACACGACGTTTCTGCGGGCCCTGCATAATCGCCCACCGATGACCCACTTGCTTGAGCGTCTGCCTGTGTCCCTTATCATGCACCCTGAACCCGGCCTGCTGGGCGCTGCCGTCAGCGCCTGGCGGCAGGGGAAACACTGATCTCAGTGTTTCCCCCACAAGGAGCCGCAAACGAATGAATTCGCCCCACACAACCGAAGAGCACGCAATCGAGATCGAGGTCGCCACGGCCTACGTCGAGGACCAGTCGGAACCCGATGACGACCGCTACGTGTTCGCCTATCACATCACGATCCGCAACTCCGGCGCGCTGACCGTGCAACTGCTGAACCGCCACTGGATCATCCGCGATGGCCGCGACCAGACGCAGGAAGTGCGCGGCGAAGGCGTGGTGGGCGAACAGCCGCGCATCGAGCCCGGCGACAGCTTCGAATACACCAGCGGCACGGTGATCGAGACACCCGTCGGCACCATGGAGGGCAGCTACGGCATGCAGGACGAACGCGGCAACACCTTCGAGGCTCCGATCCCGCCCTTCACGCTCTCCGTACCCCGCACGCTTCACTAGGCCGGCCCCATGGCCCTTTACGCCGTCGGTGACCTCCAGGGCTGCCTGGATCCGCTGGAACGCCTGCTGGAGCAGGTTCGTTTTGACCCCGCCACGGATCACCTGTGGCTGGTGGGCGACCTGGTCAACCGGGGACCGGACTCGCTTGGCTGCCTGCACTACGTACGCGCCCTGGGCGATGCTGCAACGGCCGTGCTCGGCAATCACGACCTGCACCTGCTGGCCACTGCCGAGGGCGTGCGCACGCCCGGGAACAAGGACACCCTGCAACCCGTGCTGGATGCCCCGGATGCCGCCGAACTCCTGGAGTGGCTGACACAGCGCCCCCTGCTGCACACGGATTCCGACACTGGCTGGACCCTGGTGCACGCCGGCATCCCGCCGGGCTGGGATCTCGAGACCGCGCAGACCGAGGCCCGGCGGGTGGAGGCCGAACTGCGCGATGACGCGCGACGCCACGCCCTGTTCGAAGTGATGTATGGCGACGAGCCCGCCCATTGGGACCCGGAGCTAGCCGGGTATGATCGCCTTCGTTACACGATCAACTCCTTTACCCGCATGCGCTATCTGATGCCCGATGGCGGTCTGGAATTCGCGGGCAACGGGCCACCGGAAGACGCCCCGGAGACACTGATACCGTGGTTTGCCTGGCCGCGACGCCCGAGTCACGGTTCGCCCCTTGTGTTCGGTCACTGGGCCGCCCTCGGCCACCGCCGGGGAGCCGACTGGCTGTCACTGGACAGTGGCTGCGTCTGGGGCAGGACGATGACGATCGCGCGCCTTGACCAGACCCGCGACCCCTATCAGGTACCAATCTGGCAGGCGGCTTGCGGTTAGGGAGTCAGTCGCCGGCGACGGTCATCGACTCGACCAGGATAGAACCGGTGTGGATGTTGCCCCGGCGGTCCACATCGGTCCCCACCGCGACGATGCGCTGGTAGATGTCTTTCAGATTGCCGGCGATGGTGATCTCTTCCACCGGGTACTGAATCTCGCCATTCTCCACCCAGAAGCCGGCGGCGCCGCGCGAGTAGTCACCAGTTACCGCGTTTACGCCCTGGCCGATCAGTTCGGTCACCAGAAAGCCCGTGTCCATCTTGGCCAGCAAGGCGGCAAAGTCCCGCTCGCCCGGCTTGACGGTCACGTTACGCGCGCCGCCTGCGTTACCGGTGCTCTCCAGCCCCAGGCGCCGGGCGGCATAGCTGTCCAGGGTATAGCTCTGCAGTACGCCATCGGCCACCAGGGGGCGGTTGCGCGTACGCACGCCCTCGCCGTCGAACGGAGCGCTGCCAAGCGCGCGCGGCGTCAGCGGGCGTTCCTCGATCTGCATCCAGTCGGGGAATACGGGCTCCCCGACCGCATTCAGCAGGAACGAGCTGTGGCGATACTGTGCGGGGCCGGAGATCGCGCGGGTAAAGCTGCCGATCAGCGTGCGCGCCATCTCCGGGACAAACAGCACCGGGCAGCTGCGCGTGGAGAGCTTGCGCCCGCCCAGACGCCGGACGGTACGCTCGGCGGCCTGACGCCCGATGGCCTCGCAGGCGTCGAGGTCCGCCGAGTGGCGGGCCACGGTGTAGGCATAGTCACGCTGCATGCCGGCGTCGTCGCGCGCCACCAGGGCACAGGACATCGCGTGACGCGTGCTGCGATACCCGCTCATGAAGCCCTGCGAGTCGCCGAGAAAGGCGATCGCCCGGCGGGTACTGACACTCGCACCCTCGGAGTTCTCGATCCGCGAATCGGCGGCAAAGCCCGCGGCCTCGATCGCGCGCGCGAGTTCGGTCGCCTGCTCCGCATCGCAGTCCCAGGGGTGATCGAGGTCCAGGTCATCCCACTCCCCGGCCTTGAGCGCGGGATCGGGCATCCCGGCATGGGGGTCCGGCTCGGTGTAGCGCGCGATGCGGCAGGCGGCCTCGACCGTATCCAGCAAGGCCTGCTCGCTGAAATCAGTGGTCGAGGCGGCCCCCTTCGACTGGCCGAAGTAGGCAATCAGCGACAGGCTCTGATCGCGTTCGTACTCCAGCGTCTCGATCTCGCCCTTGCGCACGGAGAGCTCCAGCCCGACGCTGTGGCTGACCACCGCCTGCACACCCGAAGCCCCCTGCGCGCGGGCCGCGTCCAGAGTCCGCTGGACGCGATCCTGCAGGGAGTCGGCGGAATGGGACAGGGCCTGGATCTCGCGATCCGGCGCCATGCGTTCGGGGGATGTGCTCATACAGACGTCCGTTTGCAATCAGATCAACAGTATCGGCGAGCCGGGTGCATCCCGGCCCGCCGTGGTGCGTAAAGCCCCGCGGGGCTTCAGGAGGGGCGGCCCGTGTGCTTGTGTACGGCGCCAACGTTACCCCAGCGTTCCAGGTCCTCGACGTGCACGCCGACCCAGTAGAGCTTGCCAACGCTGTCACGGGTCCAGCCACCGACCAGTTCCTGGCCCGCACCCAGCTCGACGTGATCGGCGAAATGCTCGGCCCGTTCGCGGTCGCGGAAGACATGCCACTGCACGATCTTGTCGTGGCCATGTCCCTCGGGCAGGGAATGTTCCTGATCCAGAAAATCCAGCTTCATCTAAGCCTCCTTGTCGCTGCTCGGGCACCCGGCCTTCAGGCGGCCTGGGTGCCACCCACGGTCATGCCGTCGATACGCAGGGTGGGCTGCCCCACTCCCACCGGCACGCCTTGTCCTTCCTTGCCACAGGTCCCCACTCCGGGGTCCAGGCGCATGTCGTTGCCCACCATCGAGACGCGGGTCAGCACGTCCGGGCCGTTGCCGATCAGGGTCGCGCCCTTGACCGGGTAGGTCACCTTGCCCTTCTCGACGCGATAGGCCTCGGAAGCGGAGAAGACAAACTTGCCGGAGGTGATATCCACCTGCCCGCCGCCGAAGTTGACCGCATACAGGCCGTCCTCCACCGAGGCGAGGATCTCCTCCGGGTCGGCCTCGCCGCCCAGCATGTAGGTGTTGGTCATGCGCGGCATCGGCAGGTGGGCGTAGGACTCGCGCCGGCCGTTGCCGGTCGACTGGACGCCCGTCAGCCGTGCGTTCATTTCGTCCTGCATGTAGCCGCGCAGGGTGCCGTCCTCGATCAGTACGGTCTGCTGCGTCGCGGTGCCCTCGTCGTCCACGTTCAGCGAACCGCGGCGCCCTTCCAGGGTGCCGTCGTCGACGATGGTGATGCCCTTTGCAGCCACCTGCTCGCCGATGCGCCCAGAGAAGGCCGAGGTCCCCTTGCGGTTGAAATCGCCCTCCAGGCCGTGGCCAATCGCCTCGTGCAGCAGCACACCGGGCCAGCCGGGGCCCAGCACAACCTTCATCGTACCGGCCGGTGCGTCACGCGCCTCCAGATTCACCAGGGCCTGACGCACCGCCTCGCGGGCATAGCCGGCCGCGCGGTCGTTCTCGAGGAAGTAGCGGTAACCGAAGCGGCCGCCGCCCCCGGAGGTGCCGGACTCGCGGCGATCGCCCTGCTGGGCGATCACCTGAACGCTCAGGCGGACCAGCGGGCGCACATCGGTAGTCAGTTCGCCGCGGGCATTCAGCACAAGGACCACCTCGTGTACCCCGGACAGGGAACACATCACCTGGGTCACGCGCGGGTCGGCAGCGCGCGCCGCGGCGTCCACTTCCTTTAGCAGATCGATCTTGGACTGCTCGTCCAGCGAGTCCATCGGATTCTCCGGGGCGTACAGCGCCGGACGCGAGGGCGCGCGGCTCGCGACCGCGATCCGTCCGCTCTGGCCCGCATCGGCGATGCTGCGCGCGGTCCGGGCCGCATCCAGCAGTGCCGGCATCGCGATGTCGTCGGAATAGGCGAAACCCGTCTGTTCGCCGCGCACCACGCGAATGCCCACCCCGCGCTCGATGTTGAAGCTGGCCGACTTGACGATGCCGTCCTCCAGCGACCAGCCCTCCTGGCAGGCAAACTGGAAGTAGCAGTCGCCCCCGTCCACACCGCGGCCGAAGGTGGTACCGAGCAGGGTGGTCAGCTCGTGGTCACCCAGGCCGGCCGGGTCGAGCAGGGTTTGTTGGGCAAGGCTGTCGATCATGGAATCCTCGTGGTTCGGGAAGACGTTCAGTATGGAGCTTGGGGTCCACGCCGGGCTTTCAAGCCCGTGCGCCACGCGGTTATGCCAGGCAGTCGTGCCTGCCCGGACAGACGTACTAAACGGTCCCCGGGCAAGCCAGACGCCGGTGATCGATGGTCGGAAATACCGTGCGGATACGTTCGACCTGGGCATGATCCAGATCGGCCAGCAGCACACCCGGGTTGCGCTGTAGCTGATTCACAACCCGCCCCCAGGGGTCGACCAGTGCGCTGTGCCCATGGGTCTCGCGACCATTCACGTGAAACCCGCCCTGGGCCGCCGAGAGCATGTAATACTGGTTTTCGATTGCGCGTGCACGCAGCAGGACATCCCAGTGGGCCTGGCCGGTCTGCGCGGTAAACGCCGCCGGCAGCGCAACCCAGTCAGCGCCCTGATCGAGCAGGGCCCGAAACAGCTCCGGGAAGCGCAGGTCATAGCAAATCGCGAGCCCCATACGCCCCACCGGGGTATCCACGACGACCACCTGTTCGCCACGCTCGAACACCTTCGATTCGGTGTAGGCCTCGCTGCTGTCTGGCAGTTGCACATCAAACAGGTGAATCTTGTCGTAGCGCGTCACCTGCTGACCCTGGTCGTCGAACACCAGGCAGGCGGAACGTACGCGCTGGCCTCCTTCGGTTTGCAGAGGCACGGTCCCGCCGACAATCCACAATCCCAGGCGGCGCGCCTGCTCGGCGAGAAAGGCTTGCAGGGGCCCTGCCCCGTCCGCCACCTCGGCGATGCCCAGGATGTCCGGCTCCTGCATCCCCATGAACGCGAAATTCTCCGGCAGCACCGCCAGGCACGCCCCCTTGTCCGCGGCCTCCTGCAGCAGACGCTTGGCCTCCAGCAGATTTGCCTGGGGCTGGGGCCCGGAGGCCATCTGTATTGCCGCTACCTGTGTCATCGGTACATCCGCTAGTCGTCGTTGTCAGTGGCGGGCTGAACCAGGGTCTGCACCTCCGGGTCGTCCCACGGACCGGTCACGCGATATTCCACGCGAGCCGCCTCTTCGATTTGATCCCCAATTCCCAGCACTCGTTCCGCCAACAGTACCACCACCCCGGTTACCGGACCGCCGACCAGGGCTCCGACGATCGGCAATGCCGTACGCAGGCTCGGGACGACCACGATATGGTGGTCATAATCCCGTGCGATCAAACCGGTGCGGCCACTCAGACGCACGCGCGCGGACGGGCCCCGCATCTCCATGTCGGGGACGTGCAGATTGCCATCTTGCAGCGTCGCCGTCGCGTCCAGCCGGTCGAACGAAAGCCCTTCCGTGAACACGTCACGGAAATCGAGACGCAGACGCCGGGGCAGCACATCCAGACTCACCAGCCCCAGCAGGCGCCCCGCTCCCGGCTCCACATCCGCCAGACGGCCATCTTCCAGTTCCAGTTCCATCGTGCCGGCCAGTAACGCCAGGCGCGGTGCATACAGCGGGCCAGCCCAGGACAGGTCCAGTCGACCCTCGCCCTCGCCACCCACCAGTGCGCGGGAAAACCGGGCCGACTCCAGGGCCCCGCCCCAGTCACCCCCCGACAAGCGGACATCCAGACGCGTATCGGGGCGTCCGTCGGCAAGCACATGCCAATGGCCGCTGGCTGTCGCCTGCAGATCTCCATCCGGCCCACGGGCCCGCAGGCTGTCCACCCGCAGGCCCTGGTCCACCGGTTCCAGCGCCAGGTGCACATCGGCCAGGCGGTACTCCCCCACTTGCAGCCGGTCGAGGATCAGGTCCACCCCCGGCCACTCCCGCGGATCGTCCAGCCCCCCTTCCTCTACGGCCTGCACGGTGGTGTCCGTCTGCGGCTCGCCGTCGAAATCCATGTCTTCGAGCACCAGGTGACGCAGACGCGCCTGCCAGCGGTCACGCCCATCAGCCGACGACCGCCAGGCAGCACTGCCCGCCAGCCAGGAAGACCGGGCCTCCAGGTCCCAGCCATCATCACGACGCTGCCCCTGAAGACGCGTCCCCGGGATCTCCCACTCGCCCCAGCGGATACGATCGCGCACGTCCAGCTCGATTCGTTGCAGGCCGAGCCCGCCATTGCCATCCGCGGCTTCCACATCGCCCAGGTCCACGTCTCGCGCCCAGGGTGCCTCGGCCAGAGCCTCCAGCCAGGGCTGAACCTCCAGCTCCGGCAACCGCGCCCGCACCGACAGTCCCTCGCCGGGGAGCGGGAGCAGCGTTGCCTCCGGGATCCCGATCTCCAGCGCCATGGCCTGCACCGCCATGCCCGCAGCGGCGGTGTGCGGATCCACTCCCCTCGCGGCCGGATCGTCCGGCGCCTGGGTTGGGCTCAGGCGCAGGTGGGCCCGCAATGTCTCGCCCAGCCGGACATGCCCGATGCCCGCTCGGCTGTGACCGAACGGGAGCGTCACCTCCAGCGGACGCCGCTCATCAGGGGATTTGCCGATGGGACTGGGCCAGTCGATCCCGACTCCGACCAGATCCGAACTCAAATCAAGGCGCACACCATCGATCGCATCCCCCAGCCGCAGGGTCACGTCCCAGGTCGCGTGCCCGTCCAGGTAGGGCTGCAGAGTGGGTATTTCCTCCAGCCACGGTTCCAGCGGCTGGGGACCATACGCCCGGATACTGGCCTCCTCGCCATTCAACGGCCAGTCGGCACTGAGGTTGATCCACTCCCCATGGACGCGCGCCTGCACGTCGTCAGCCCATACCCGGTCGTGGGTATCAAAATGCACCGAACCTTCCACGGCCTCGAACCCGGTCGGCCAGTCGGCCACCTCGGCCCGCGTGCTCAACAAATCCAGCCGTCCCTGTACACGGACGTCCTGCAGGCGGTCCTCGTCAAGCGGCAGGGTAATACCCAAGGCCAGGCGCGTAGCCCCCTCCAGTGTGGCGGCATCGCGAATCTCGGCGGCATCCTCCATCAGCCCGGCCTGACGCAGATACAGCATGAGGTCCTGTGCGGTGCCGTCGGCCGTGCCTTCGATCTCCAGGACCGGGTTGTCCATCATGTCGTCGATCCGCACTTCCGTCCCGTGGACAGCCGTGTCGAGGATGCGTCCGGAGACATCGGTCGCACGGAAACTTGCATTGTGGAACAGCAACCTCCCACGCAAATCCTCCGCCACCGGCCAGCCGGGCTCATAGTCAAGCAGACCTTCCTCGATGTCCGCCCACAGATCGAACACCCCCTCCTGATCGGTAAACGGAAAGTCACGGCCTCGGCCCCGATAGACCATGCCGCCCCCGCTGGAGACCCCGGTCTGGATGCTCTCGGCCAGCCACTGGTAGGTATTGGACGGTAACAGGTGGACCGGCAGATAACGCTGGGTGTAGTCACCATCGGCACGCAGGATATCCAGCGCCAGGTCCACACGCGGACCCGACTCGTGCCCGTCAAACAACAACCGCATGCGGCCCCGCGCCGCTGCGTGTTCGTTGGCGACATCGAGGCCCTCTCCAGCAATACGCCAGTCACCGGCCTCGTTGCGCTCGGCACGCAGCCGTCCGCGCACCGTCTCGATCCACAGAGGGTCGTCGAACAACGCCGGCATTTCGAAGCGCACATTGCGGCTGTCGAGATCGAGCTCCAGCCCCCCTTCGCGCCAGGCCAGCTCCCCGTCGACCCCCTGCACACCGGGTCCGTAGTTACCCGAATGCCATTGCATATCGCGCAATTCCGCCCGCCCCTCATCCGGCTCCAGGCGCTCCCCGTCGTGACGTGCCCGCACCCAGGCATCAGCGAGCCGACCCCGCGGCCGCACCTCGCGCAGCGGGTCAGCCAGTTCGGGGGCCCGCTGTTCCACCAGGAACAGCAGGGGTGCATACGGTTCCACTTCCAGATCTCGCGCCGCGAGTTCCAGTTCGTCGACAATCAGGGCGTCGGGTTCCCCCTTGAGGGTGTAGCGCAGACGCACGTCACCCGAACCCGGACGGGTGGCGGTCCAGTTGGATTCGTGGGCGGCGCCGCGCACCCGCCAGTCGAAACGATGACCAAAGGCGCCCCCCGGCTCGCCCCCGGCTCCGTCCAGCTGGGTGTCGTGTTCGCCGCGCAGCGCGACCACACGGCCATCGTCAATCTCGCCCCAAAGACGCAGCGCAGTCGTGCCGGGAGGCGGCTCCCAGCCCAGGCGCACCAGCCAGGGAGACCAGGCCCCCAGTGCCACCGGTTCGGTGTCGAGGAAGAAACGCCCGTCGCGCATGGTCGCATCGGGAACCTCCACCCCCAGGATGAAGTCCCCATCGGCCGCGCCCTGCATAGCGCCATCGAGGAACAGTCGCAGCCGACCCCGGGCATCCGACCGTACGGCCAGACGCCGCACATCCAGGACTGACTCCAGGCCCGCCCCGCGGTCCTCCCATGTGATACGCACCTCACTGGCCTCGAGATCCGGCCAGCGCTCCACCGGGATCTCCAGCAAGGCACCATCGCCCAGGCCAACCTCGTACCCGTGTACGTGAATCGCACCATCGGCCTCGCGGACGACCCGGACCTCGGTGCCGGCGACCTCGACCTGCATTGAAGGATAGCGGCTGCGAAGTGATGCGCCGGCACTCAGTGACAGACGCAGGCGTTCGAGGTGTAGCGGCTCCTCGCCAGACAGGTCGACGCTCACCCCCCGCGCGACCAGCGCCGGGGACCAGCCGGACCAGCCCAGATCGATCTCGTCCGTGCGTACGGGATAGCCCAGTTGCTCGCTGGCCGTTGACTCCACCCAATAATCAAGCCCGTCCCAGTGGGCCACGGTCAGGCGCAGGGCCAGCACAGCGAGCGCGGCCAGTGCGACCAGCAGCAGGAGCACGCCTAGAACAATCCGGACTGAGTGTGACAGAACTCTCATTTCAGCCCCGGCCAGTCGCAACCCTGCCGGCCCGGTGTGCCGGGACCCCCGCGTTGTCTGGGCCCGCGCATCGATGTCACGCCGTCCGTATCCTCCTCCGTACCTGGCTGGGCGATCGTTTACCCAGCGTTTCCCTGACTAGACGAAAACCACGTCGAACTGCTCCTGGGTATATAGCGTCTCCACCTGGAAACGGATCGGGATACCGACAAAGCTCTGCAGCTCCGCCAGACTGGCCGATTCCTCGTCCAGTAGCAGGTCGATCACGTTCTGCGAGGCGAGCACGCGCAGTTCGCGCGCGTCGTACTGTCGTACTTCGCGCAGGATCTCGCGAAACAGCTCGTAGCAAACGGTCTCGGCCGACTTCAGATAGCCGCGCCCCGCACAAGTTGGACACGGCTCGCACAGCTGGTGTTCCAGGCTCTCGCGTGTGCGCTTGCGCGTCATCTCGACCAGCCCCAGCGGCGAGACATCGCAGATCTGCGTCTTTACGTGATCGCGCTCCAGCGCCTTCTCCAGCGCACGGATCACCTGACGCTTGTGCTCGTCGTCCTGCATGTCGATGAAATCGATGATGATGATCCCGCCGAGATTGCGCAGACGCAGCTGGCGCCCGATCGACTGGGCCGCCTCGAGATTGGTCTTGAAGATCGTCTCTTCGAGCTTGCGATGGCCAACGAAGCCGCCAGTGTTGATATCCACCGTGGTCATCGCCTCGGTCTGATCGAAGATCAGGTAGCCCCCGGACTTCAGTTCGACCTTGCGCTCCAGAGCCCGCTGGATCTCTTCCTCGACATTGAACAAATCGAAGATCGGACGCTCGCCGGGGTAGTGCTCGATCCGCCCAACCAGCTCCGGCAGGTACTGTGCGACGAACTCGCACACCTTCTGGTAGGTCTCGCGCGAGTCGATGCGGATGCGCTCGATCTCCACCCCGACCATGTCGCGCAGGATGCGCAGCACCAGCGGCAGGTCAGCGTAAACCTCCTCTCCGGCGCCAGCCTCGGAAGCCGCGATCTGGATGCTGTCCCAGACCTTCTTGAGAAAGGCGGTGTCGTTTTCCAGCGCCTCGTCATCCACCAGCTCCGCCGCGGTGCGCACGATAAACCCGTGCTGCGGGGCGATCTCGTCGCGCAGGGCCTCCACCTTCTCGCGCAGGCGGCTGCGCGAACCGTCATCCTCGATACGCGTGGACACACCCACATTGCTCTGATTCGGCATCAGCACGAGGTGGCGCGACGGCACGGTGATGTAGGTCGTCAGCCGGGCGCCCTTGGAGCCCAGCGGGTCCTTGATCACCTGAACCAGCACATCCTGGCCCTCGCGCAGCAGCTCGCGGATGGTCTCCGCACGGCCGGACCCGTTTCCGTTCCCGTTGCCCTGTCCATTGCCATCGAGCTCTTCGCGCTCCACCGGGGCCACGTCCGAGGCGTGCAGAAAGGCCGTACGCTCAAGGCCAATGTCCACGAACGCCGCGTCCATACCCGGCAGCACGCGCACAACACGGCCCTTGTAGATGTTGCCGACGATCCCGCGCCGACGGGCTCGTTCCAGATGCAGTTCGGTCAGAACGCCATTCTCGACCAGGGCCACGCGGCTTTCCTGGGGGGTCACGTTCATCAGGATTTCGGTACCGGTCATGCTGGGTTTTTCTTCTTGTTGTTGTGAATGTGCAAGCCGAGCCAGACTCCCGCGCGAACGCGGAACGCCGGGCTGGCAGGGCTACTTCGGTGCGGCTTCGGTGGGTTCGGCCGTCGCAGTCGGTGGCTCGGCCTCGGGCCTCGTATCGAGCTTGTCGGTGCGCGGCCAGGACTTGATCACCGCGTGCACCAGGGTCGCCAGCGGGATCGCAAAGAACACGCCCCAAAGCCCCCAGATACCCCCGAACACGAACACTGCCGCGATGATTGCGACCGGATGCAGATTGACCACCTCAGAGAACAGCAGTGGCACGAGTACATTGCCGTCCAGGAACTGGATCACCCCGTAGGCGATCAGCAGCCATGCAAACTCGCTGGACAGCCCGAATTGGAAGTAGGCCACCGCGGCGACCGGAATGGTCACCACGGCCGCACCGATGTACGGGATGATCACCGAGATGCCAACCATGAACGACAGCAGCACGGCGTATTCCAGGCCGAACCAGTTGAAGGTCAGAAAGCTCACGGCCCAGACAATCAGGATCTCGATGAACTTGCCGCGCACATAGCTGGCGATCTTCACGTTGACCTCGCGCCACACCTGGCTGGCCAGGTGCGAGTCGCGCGGCATGAAGCTGCGCACCCAGTCGAGAATCAGGTCGCGGTCCTTCAGCATGAAGAACACCATCAGCGGCACCACGATCAGGTAGATCACGACATCCACCAGATGCCGGGCACCGGCCAGCGAGAACGAGACCACGCGTTGTCCGAGCATGGTGGCCTCGGCCTGAATGGCGCCCATCAGGTCGCGCACCTGCTCGTCGGTGATCAGCTGCGGATAGCGCTCGGGCAACTGCAGGAGCAGGGCCTGACCCTCGCGGATCATGCCCGGCAGTTCGCGTACCAGTTGCGTCACCTGGGCCGACATCAACGGCACGACGCTGAACAGCGCGGCCACCGTCAGCGCCAGGAACGCGATCAGCACGATCGTCACGGCCAGCAGGCGCGGAATATGCAGACGTATCAGCTTCTGCACCGCCCCCTCCAGCAGGTAGGCGATGATCAGTGAGGCCAGAAGCGGGGCGAGAATGCGCCCGGCAAAGATAATGATCAGGAACCCCGCCAGCAGCAGGAAGGCCAGGATCACCACCTGGGGATCGGTGAAGTGTCGGCGATACCACTCGCGCAGGACGTCGATCATCGAGGCCCGTCCCCCTCCGCGTCCGTGCTCGCCTCGGCGGACCCGCCCTGGCGCGTCGGGTCTTCGGCCACCACCTTTTCGTAGTGGGCCTGGAACACGACCTCCAGCTCGTCAATCACCTCCACCGCGGGACGCCCCTGCATTACATGCTGGGCCATCAGCGCCGAGGTCTCGTTGAGCAGCCTGGAACGATCCAGCATGTGGTAGGTCGCCGACAGCCGCCGCATGGCCTTGATCACCGATTCGCTCTCCGGGCGCGGGATCGGCGCAGGATCGGGCACCGGTTCCGGCGTCGGGGCCGGCGACTGCTGCTCAAGAAAGCGCGCGAATTTCAGCAGGCTGTCCTGATCCTCGGACGACAGGCGCGCCGCGATCTCGGCCAACTCCCGCGCCGGGTCGTCCTTTTTCTTCTTGTCACGGGCGGCCAGGGCAGAGGCGACATCGCCCCCGCCCAGTCCACCCGGATCGCCCATCGGCGGGAGCATCGCTAGTCGTTCTCGATGTTCAGGCTGAACACGGGCATCTTGCGGCGCTCCTGCATCAAGCCAAGTTCCTTGACCAGGGCGACGATCACGTCCTCGGTGACCTTCTGCATTTCGCCCCACTCCATGCGCGCCTCGCCCAGCAACTCGCCCATGTTCGGCGGCGGGTTGTGCTTGGCCTCCATGATGATGTCTTCCAGCATGCCCGGCTTCATTTCCGGCCGGAACAGCAACCCATAGGTCAGCTTGTCCGGCCGGATCGCCAGCCAGTCACCATCGTCGTCCACCAGAACCGGTTCCACCCCCTCCGGGAGATCCACGCGGCCGTTGACCAGCTGCAGCACACGGCGTCCGTCCAGGGCCTCGGCCAGATCGTCGCCCTCGCCGGCCGCGGTCTTGTGCGCGGTCACGAAACGGGCTCGGTACATCGGGTCCTCATACGCGGTCCCGCCGGCCTGCTCGGCCACCAGCAATCCGCCCATGCCCAGCCCGACGACCGGGCGCTGCGAACGGCGGAAGATATCGATCAGGGCCAGCTCGTCGGGGACCTGCGGGTTCTCCTCGTGGTCCGCGGTCGGCCAGGCGCCCCCCAGCAACCACAGACCATCAAACTGGGCCGCCGACCCGGGGAGGTCCTGGCCGACAAAGGGCCGGTAGTAGGAAAAGCCGATATCGCGCTTCTCGAGCTGTGACTCGATCAGGCCGAGAAACTCGGAGTAACTGTGCTGCACTACGCAGTAATTCTTCATGTCGCGTCTTCTATTCGCTTGGGTTTGGTATTCGCGGTTTCACCCTCGGCCACGCCGGGCCCCAGGCCCGTGCAGTAGCCGCGCAGGAACTGCATCAACACCTCCAGCGTCGGTACGCGGAACTGCTGGCGTGCATGCACCAGCGAGATTGGGCGCTCCAGCGGCGGGTCCAGCGGGATGGCCGCCAGCTCGCCCAGCGCCAGTTCCTTGGCAACCACGGCCTCGGACAGCACCGACACGCCCACGCCCGCCGCCACGGCGCCCTTGATGGCCTCCGGGCTGCCCAGTTCCATGCACCCGCGCAGGGTGTTGCGGTCGTAACCGGACCGCCCAAGGTACTCCATGATAACCTCGCGGGTCCCGGAACCCTCCTCGCGGCATATGAATGGCTGCTCGACGAACTCCGCGACCCGCACGCTCTTGCGCCCGGCCAGCGCATGTTCCGGGGGCACGATCAGCCGCAACTGATCCACCGTGCAGGGCTGCACCAGCAGGGTCCGATGGCTCACCGGCGCCTCGACAATGCCCAGATCGACACTGCCCTCCTCGACCATCGCGACGACATTTTCGGTGTTCCCGACACGCAGGCGGATGCCGATATCCGGGTGCGCGCGCCGGAAGGCCCCGAGCAGAGCCGGCAGCATGTATTCGGCCACCGTCATGCTCGCGCCGATCACGATCGCCCCGCCGTCCGCGCCCTTGAGTTCGCGCAGTGCGGCCTCCAGCTCGCCATAGGTATCGAAGATACGCTCGGCATAACGCTGCACCAGGCGCCCGGCCTCGGTCAGGGTCACCCGGTTGTGGTTGCGGTCGAACAGCCGCGTCTCCAGCTGTTCCTCCAGCTGGCGGACCTGGAAGGTGACCGCCGGCTGGGTCATGTGCAGGACCTCGGCCGCCCGCGTGAAGGACAGCAAACGCGCTACCGTTAGAAAGACCTGCAAACGTCGATCGGCCATGCACCACTCCGCAACCCCGTACCCCCTGGCATGCTACCAAGCCGCCAGCAAGCGTGACAGCCGGGCGAAGGCCGGACCCAACCGCTCGGTGACGCTTGACGGACGCACTTTCCGCTCAAGGCTGGCAGCAAAACGGCAGGTGCTGGTAGCAAGAATGCGTAAAGCTACTAGAATGAGTCTATAGACAAGGAAGAACCACGGAACTCATGCCATAAAAAGGAACGCACATGGAGCGGCTATCGGAGTTCGATCGACCGTGGCGTCCCGAATCCTGGCTGGGAGTGACCGGTGCCTGGTGCCTGGCCGGTGTGGGGCTGATCCTGATCCTGATGGCCGGCGTCACGCTGCTGGTCTATCAGACTGGCGGAACCAGTACCTCCTATCTCAACTTCATACTGATCCCGGTACTGCTGGGCGCCGCACTGATGGGCCTGTGGGGCGGGCTGGCGTTCGGGCTGCTGGCCGGATTGCTGCTGGGGCCGTTCATGCCCCTGAATGTCGACGAAGGCATCGCGCAACCGGCCGCCAACTGGATGACTCGAGCGGGAATCTATCTGGTGCTTGGCGGGTTCAGCGGCTGGCTGTTTTCCCAGCTGCGCCGGCACGCGAACCGCCTGATTGACCAAGCCTATCTCAATCCTGTTACGGCACTGCCCAATCGCGAATCGCTGGAACAGAAAATCCACCAGTTGATGGCCCAAGCCCAGAGCGCAGACCAGCCCGCTACCCGGGTATTCGTCGTCAGCCTGCAGATGGACAGCTATCCGGACACGATCGGTGTCCTGGGCTTTGCCGCGGAACGACCGTTGCTGAAGAGTATCGCCGAACGACTGCAGGCGGTTGCCGGGCCTGCGAATGCCCTCGTTTATCACATCCACGACGATCACTTCGCCCTGATGCTGCCTCACAGCAGCCGGCCGGAATGCCTGGCCACCACGCAAAAGGCCGTGGAGGCACTGCAGTCCCCGTTCGAGGTGCTGGGGCTGCAGGTGTACCTGGGGGCGCACGCCGGGGTGTCGTCGTTTCCATTCCACGAACAGGACGACCCGCAACGGCTGCTGACCAAGGCGTGGATCGCCATGCACGAGGCCAGCCAGTCCGGGCGTCGCTACCGCACCTACGACCGACGCAGCAACGATGCCAGCCGCCATAGCGTGGAATTGCTGGGCGAGTTGCAGGACGCCCTGGAGCGGGATCAGCTCCGGCTGCATTACCAGCCCAAGATCAACCTTCTGCGCGGCGAAGTGTGCGGCTTCGAGGCCCTGCTGCGCTGGGAACACCCGCAGCGAGGTCAGGTCCCGCCCGGTCAGTTCATCGCGCAGACCGAACGCACGGGCCTCATCCATCCCGTGACGCTCCAGGTACTGGATCTGGCGATCGCCGACCTTCTTGCCTTTCGCGCGCAGGGAATCCTGGCGCCCGTCAGCATCAATGTCTCGGCACGCAACTTCCTCAATCCCGACTTTGCACAAACCATCATCGATCGGATGGAGACCGCCGGCCTGCCGGCCAGCTCGCTGGAGATCGAGTTTACCGAGACGGCCCTTATGGCCGACCCCGACGAGGTGATCGGTGCATTGCGGCGCCTGAACGGACAGGGGTTGGCGCTTTCCATCGATGATTTCGGCACCGGATATTCGTCCCTTTCCTATCTGAAAAGCCTGCCGGTCACGACCCTGAAGATTGATCAAACCTTCGTGTCCCAAATGGCCACACAGCGAGTGGACGAGCAGATTACCCGCGCGGCAACCGGTCTCGCTCACGACCTCGGTCTGAAGGTGGTGGCCGAGGGCGTGGAGGACGAGCAGACCCTCGCAATGCTGCGCGAGCTGGGCTGCGACGACGCCCAGGGCTTCGGGATCGCCCGCCCCATGCCCTTCGACGAGGCACTGTCCTGGGCGCGCCAGTACTCCCCTGCGCCTGCCCAGGACAGCCCGGTCGCCACAGGCCACCGCGATCGCTGACGATCTTGCACCCGGCGGGCGACTGGGCTATGATCCGCCGTCTTTTGCTAGACCCAATTTCCGGAGTCCCCGAGATGGCCCGAGTATGTCAGGTGACCGGCAAGCGCCCGGCGACCGGTAACAACGTGTCCCACGCCCACCGCAAGACGCGGCGGCGTTTCCTGCCCAATCTGCACACCCACCGCTTCTGGGTGGAGAGCGAGAACCGCTTCGTGCGGCTGCGTGTGAGCAGCAAGGGCATGCGGATCATCGACAAGCTGGGCATCGATGCAGTGCTCGCGGACTGCCGCGCCCGCGGCGAAAAGGTGTAAGGAGCTCTCCATGGCAGCGAAAAGCGCACGCGACAAGATCCGCCTGGTGTCCTCCGCCGGCACCGGCCATTTCTACACTACGTCGAAAAACAAGCGGAACATGCCCGAAAAGATGGAGATCAAGAAGTTCGATCCCGTCATCCGCAAGCACGTGATGTACAAGGAAGCCAAGATCAAGTAGCCATTGCCCGGCGCGAGATCGTCTGAATACAGACAAGAAAAGCCCGGCATTGCCGGGCTTTTTGTTACTGGAAACAACCTGTTGCCCCGTCACGGCCCGGAATCACCCTGGTCCCGTCGCCCCTCCACATCGCCGCTTTCAGCCACGGACTCGGCCCAGCGAACCATCATCCGTCCCCAGCTATGGGCAGTTGACGGGTCCAAGTCAAGCTTGGTATAGCGACCTCCATCACGGATAATAATCCTCAGGAGAGGGATTCCCGAGTCGTGCAGTATCTGCCGCAGCTCCACGACCTCGCCGAACGGCGCCTCAATCGACTCCATGATGTGTTCGCTCTCTCCCGGGCCAGCCACGTGCAGATCATGGCTGCCTACCCCCTCTACTGGCAAACGCAAGCATGCACCCAATTTTTGTCGGTCGGCAACCCATCTTCGACGCCCACGAACAGCTGGTGGGTTTCGAGCTCCTTTTTCGCGCGGGAAACTATAACGAGGCCACCATCACCGATGGCGACCAGGCCACATCAGACCTGCTGCGCAGCGCGTTCGTGGATATCGGGCTTCCCCACCTGGTGGGCCAGCACCTGGCCTTCGTCAACCTGACGCGCTCCTTTCTGGACAACGAGGTCATCACCGCACTCCCCCCCGATCAGGTCGTACTGGAACTCCTGGAGGACATCGAGATCGACGACGAGGTCGTAGCGGCCGTTCAGCGGCTTAAGAGCGCGGGATTTCGCATCGCGCTCGACGACTACCAGTTCCAGGACCACCATTCCGACCTTGTTGAACTGGTCGACATCGTAAAGCTGGATATCCTGACGATGACCCACGAGGCACTGGCCCGGGAGGTCCATGGCCTGAGGCAGTTCGGTGTCGAGCTGCTGGCGGAGAAGGTGGAAACGGCCGAACAGTACCAGTACTGCCAGACGCTGGGCTTTCGCTACTACCAGGGCTACCACCTGTCACACCCGCATGTGATCGAAGGCCAGCGCCTGGAGAGCCTGGAACTGGCGCTATTGCGCCTGTTGCAGACCTTGCAGCAGGTCGACCCGGAACCCCGTGAGCTGGAGCGTCTGATCAGCGCTGAACCCGGCCTCATGGTTCAGATTCTGCGCATTGCCAACAGCCCCAGCTATCGCGGTGCACAGCCCACTGAAGACCTGTATCAGGCGATCCTCCGCCTCGGCCAGGGGCGCATCCGGCGCATGGCCATGTTGATGATCCTCCACGGTGCGACCGGCCCTTCGACCGGAGTTGAACAGGTAATGATCCGTGCCCGCATGGGCATGCTCCTGGCGCGGACCCAGGGCCTGCCCGAGGCGGAGTGCGAACGTTATTTCACCTTGGGGATGCTTTCGGGCCTGGATCGAGTGCTGGGCGTCCCCCTGCGCCGCATCCTGAACGACCTGCACCTGTCACCGGAGATGGAGCAGGCCCTGCTCGAACAGCGCGGACCACTGGCGCCCTGGCTCCAGACGATCGAGGCCTTCGAAGGACCGGCCGCACCCCCGCCCGCGGAACAATCCCCGGTCGCACCACAGGTTGCCAGCCGACTCTATCTGGAAGCGGTACGCTGGACGGAGGACCTACTCGATTCGCTGTCCAGGACGTAATTGATGGCACCCCACCTCCATAGCCGGCTCGGTTCCCCCGTGACGACGCCTCAGGATGGCCTGCATGTACGGCTGGAGGGGCCCGCCAGCGTTTCTGCCGAGGGCGGCCAGCTACGGATCGTTCCGGGGCTCGAGCCCCTCGCCCCGGACCTCTACGTCGAGCGCTGGTGGGGAGAGGGCCCGGCTCGGTCCATGGACGCCAGCCCCCTGCATCTGCTGGAATTTGACGATGTCCTGTTTGCCGCCTGGCAGGGACCGGACCAGCCCCTGCGGGACCAAACGCAGCAGGCCTACGATCAGTTGCTGCGGGCCTGCCGGGAACGCGGCTTCGAACATCCAGCGCGCATCTGGAATTACTTTTCCGACATCCACGGCGACGAGCAGGACCGGGAGCGTTACCAGGCCTTCTGCGTCGGCCGCGCCGAGGCCCTGGAAGCACTTGAGGTCCCGCTGGGCAGCATGCCCGCAGCCACCGCCATCGGAACCCGCAAGTCGGGACTTTTCGTCTATCTCATTGCCACGCGGAGTCCGGCACAAGCGATCGAGAATCCACGCCAGGTCAGCGCCTATCACTACCCCAAGCGCTACAGCCCGAAGAGCCCGACCTTTGCCCGCGCCACTTTGCTGCAGGCCGAGCAGGGGCCCATGCTGATGGTCTCCGGGACGGCCAGCATCGTCGGCCACGAGAGCCGCCACGCGGAGGACGTGGTCGCACAGGCGCGCGAGACGGTACGCAACCTGCATGCCCTGCATGACGCGGCGGGGCGCGAACTACCCGGCCCTGCCTGGTTGCGGGTCTACCTGCGGCATCCGGAGGACCGCGCCGCAGTTGCGGCCGTAATTGCCGAGCAATACAAGGCAATGAATCCAGGCCCTGTCGTTCAATGGGTTCGGGGCGACATCTGCCGGCCGGAACTCCTGCTCGAGATCGAGGGCGTGCATGCCTGAGTTGCCCGAGGTCGAGACCACCCGACGCGGCCTGTCACCCCTTCTTGAAGGACAAACCATCAGCCGGCTCGAGGTACGCGATGGACGCCTGCGCTGGCCGGTGCCACAGGCGCTGCCGGCACAACTGGCCGGCGCCCGCATCATTGAACTGACACGACGCGCCAAGTATCTGCTACTGCGCACCGATCGTGGCGGGATGCTCCTCCATCTCGGGATGTCCGGCTCGCTGCGCCACTGCACCCCCGACGTCCCGCTGCGTGCACACGACCACCTGGTCCTGCACCTGGCGAACGGATCGCAGGTGCGCTTTCATGATCCACGCCGCTTCGGGTGCTGCCTGCCGCTGCCGGAGACCGGCGAGGCACACTCCCTGCTGGCCGGCCTGGGGCCGGAACCCCTGGATGCCAAATTTGACGGCGACTACCTGTTCCGCCGCAGCCGCGGGCGCCGGGGTCCGGTCAAAGCCTTCATCATGGATCAGGATATCGTGGTCGGCGTGGGCAACATCTATGCGACCGAGGCGCTGTTCCTGGCCGGGATCCGTCCGGGGCGGGCCGCCGGGCGCGTGACCCGGGCGGAATATGGACGACTGGCCGGATTCATCCGCACGGTGCTGGGAGCGGCGATCGAACAAGGCGGCACGACCCTGCGCGACTTCCTGCGCGAGGACGGGACCCACGGGTATTTTCGCCAGTCACTGCGGGTCTACGGACGCGCCGGAGAGCCGTGCCTGGAGTGTGCGACGCCGCTGCGCAACCGACGTATCGGGCAGCGAGCCTCGGCGTACTGCCCAACCTGCCAGCGTTAGAGAGGCGCTGGCTAGCCGCGCTGACGCGCGATACGCAGCACATCCGGCAGGCGCCGCAGGCCGCGCATGATCTGGGCCAGGTGCTGGCGATCGCTGACAGTCAGCAGGAAGGTCATCGCGGTGGAGTGGCCGTCCTGCTCGTTGAACGAGATGTGCTCGATATTCGAGCCGTGATCGGCGATCACGGCCGCCATGTCGGCCAGCGCACCGCGCCGGTTGGCGGTGCGAGTGCGCACCGCCGCAGTGAACTGGAGCTCCGGCTCGTGCGACCACTCCAGCGCAATCGTCTTGTCAGCACGATCCCGGCTCTCGTGCAGCACGTTGCGGCAGCTCTCCCGGTGCACGACCAACCCGCGACCCGCACTCAACTGGCCGAGGATCGGGTCACCCGGGATCGGGTGGCAGCAGCGTGCGTAGTTCAGCACCAGTCCCTCGGTGCCCTTGACCGCCAGGGTGGTCTGGGAGGTGCTGTCAGCGTCCGCGTTCTCCTTGCCCACCATCTGACGGGCCACGAGCGAGGCCATGCGGTTGCCCAGGCCAATATCCGCCAGCAGGCCGTCCACATCCTGTAACTGCATCGCGTCGAGTAGCTGATCCAGGCGGGCCGGCGAGATCTGCTTGAGCGAGGTATCCAGCGCGCTCAGGGCCTTCTCCAGCAGTCGCTCGCCGAGGGCGCGGGCCTCGTCCGCCTGCATCGACTTCAGGCAATGGCGGATGCCCGAACGGGCCTTTCCGGTGACGACGAAAGACAGCCAGGCGGGGTTGGGGCGCGCACCGGGGGCGGTGACGATTTCCACCGTCTGGCCGCTTTGCAGACGCACCGAAAGCGGCGCCAGCTGGCGATCGATCTTCGCAGCCACACAGCGGTTGCCGACATCGGAGTGCACCGCGTAGGCAAAGTCGATCGGGGTCGCATCGCGCGGCAGTACCAGGATGTCGCCCTCGGGGGTGAAGGTGTAGACTTCGTCCGGGAACAGATCGACCTTCACGTTCTCCAGGAACTCGATGGAGTTACCGACGCTGTTCTGGATCTCCAGTACATCCTTCAGCCACTCGCGGGCCCGGCTCTGCGCGGTACGCGCGGACTCACCCCCGGCCTTGTACTGCCAGTGCGCGGCGATCCCGCTCTCGGCCACGCGATCCATCTCGGTGGAGCGAATCTGGATCTCGATCGGGATGGCCTGCGGCCCGAACAGGATGGTGTGCAGCGACTGGTAGCCGTTCGACTTGGGAATCGCAATGTAGTCCTTGAAGCGCCCCGGCACCGGCTTGTAGAGATTGTGCACCACGCCCAGCGAACGATAGCAGGTATCGACATCGTCGACGATGATGCGGATGGCGAAGACGTCGAACACCTCCTCGAACGAGTGGTGCTTGTCGCGCATCTTGCGATAGATGCTGTACAGGCTCTTTTCGCGCCCGGAGATGCGTCCGACGATCCCGGCCGCCTCCATGCGCGAGCAGATCGCCTGCTCGATGTTCTTCATCGGCTCGCGCCGGTTGCCCCCGGCCCGCTGCACGGCGCGCTCCAGGACCGCGGCGCGCCAGGGGTGCTTGGCGGAAAACCCGAGCTGCTCCAGCTCACGGCGGATCGCGTTCATCCCCAGGCGCTGGGCGATCGGCGCATAGATCTCCAGGGTTTCCTTGGCGATGCGGCGGCGCTTGTCCGGGCGCATCACGCCCAGGGTGCGCATGTTGTGCAGGCGGTCGGCTAGCTTGATCAGGATCACCCGGATATCGCGGGTGATCGCCAGCATCATTTTGCGGAAGTTCTCCGCCTGTGCCTCGGCCTTGGACTGGAACTGCAGGTGGGTGAGCTTGGAGACGCCGTCGACCAGCTCGGCCACCTCCTCGCCGAACTCGGCGTGAATACGGTCCTTGCTGGTGGCGGTGTCCTCCATGACATCGTGGAGGATCGCGGCGCAGATGGCCTTGTGGTCCATCCGCATCTCGGCCATGGTCCGGGCCACGGCCAGGGGATGGTAGATGTACGGCTCGCCGGTCTTGCGGGTCTGGCCTTCGTGGGCCTCCGCGCCCAGAAGATAGGCGCGATAGACCTCCTCGACTTCGTCCGGCTCGAGGTAGGCCTCAAGCTCGGAACACAGATCGCTGATCAGGAATCGGGTCGAGTCACCGGGAACCGGCGTTGCGGCCCCGGGCGCGGCTGGCTGCCCAGCGGCCATGAGTTATCGACTCCTAGCGTTCGTCGGCTTCCAGCTGCTCCAGATGGCGGATCGTGCTGAAGTCCAGCATCTGGTTCTGGGGCCGTTCATCGTGCTCGTCGAACACCTCGGTGCCGACCAGCCCGTCGGCAATCTCGCGCAGGGCGATGACCGTGGGCTTGTCGTTGTCCTCGGATACGCGAGGCTCCTTGCCGTGTGCGATATGACGGGCCCGGCGGGCCGCCATCAGCACCAGTTCGAAGCGATTGTCCACTTTTTCGAGGCAGTCCTCGACGGTGACGCGTGCCATGGGTACTCCGGTTATGAGTCGTTAATACTGCATGTTACGCCGTGCCCGGCGTACTCGCCAACAGATTCCGTATTGTTGATGCGGAACGAATCTCCTGCTCGACCGTACGCAGACGGTTGGAGCGGAAGATGCTGGCCAGATCACTGACCGCCCGCTCGAAGTCCGAATTGACGACCGTGTAGTCGTATTCGCGAAAATGCGTGCAATCGGACTCCGCGTCGCGCAGGCGCCGCTGGATGACCTCTTCGCTGTCCTGCCCGCGCCCGCGCAGGCGGCGTTCCAGCTCGTCGCGCGACGGCGGCAGGATGAAGATTGAATGCGCATCCGGCACCGCCGCGCGCACCTGGCGCGCACCCTGCCAGTCAATCTCCAGGATCACGTCCATGCCGGCATCCAGGCGCTCTTCGACGCTGGCGCGTGCGGTGCCATAGAAGTTGTCGAACACCTTCGCGTGTTCCAGCAGCTGGCCGTCCTCGATCATGCCGAGGAATTCCTCGGCCGAGACGAAGTGATAGTGCTCGCCGTTCACCTCGCCGGCGCGCGGCTTGCGCGTCGTATGCGAGACGGAGACCTCGACCTGCTCCACGCGCTCGAGCAAAGCGGCGACCAGGCTGGTCTTGCCTGCGCCCGATGGCGCGGAAACGATATAGAGGGTGCCGCGAACGGCCTGGGAAGTGGCGGTCATGAACGCGTCCGCAGGAGCAGAACAGGAATGGAATCATCGGCTGGCTGCCGGCCAGAAACGACCCGGCATACCAGGGAAATAGAGTTGGTCGGAGTGAAAGGATTCGAACCTTCGACCCCTGCCTCCCGAAGGCAGTGCTCTACCAAGCTGAGCTACACTCCGAACCAAGCCCGCTATTATGCCGAGCCGCCCCGGGCGTGTCCATGCCCCCGAGCGGCCGCGAATGCGCAGACCACCAGACCCGGTCAGTGATCGCGACCCACAGCGAAGCGCGCGAGGTCGATCAGGGCCTGGCGGTGTGGCGACTCCGGGAGCACGGAAACCGCTGCAATCGCCGCTTCGGTCTCCGCGCCTGCGCGCTCGCGGGCATAATCCAGGGCCCCGGTGGCGTAAACGATCTCGAGTACCGCATCCACCTGCTCGCGCCCGCCGTCCTCGATCGCCTGGCGCACCACGGTCTGCTGCGCCGGCGTACCGACCCGGATCGCCTGGATCAGCGGCAGTGTCGGCTTGCCCTCGGCCAGGTCATCACCCATGCGTTTGCCGGTCACCGCATCATCCGACGAATAGTCCAGCACGTCGTCGATCAACTGGAACGCCGTACCGAGATGCATGCCGTAACGCGCGAGGGCCTCCTCTTCGGCCTGCGACCGCTCGCCAAGGACTGCACCCAGCTGGCAGGCGGCCTCGAACAGCTTGGCCGTCTTCGACTGGATCACGTTCATGTAGCGGGCCTCGTCGACATCGGCGTCGTGGCAGTTCATCAACTGCATCACCTCGCCCTCGGCGATCACGTTGGTCGCATGGGCCAGGATCTCCATCACCCGCATCGAGCCAACCTCGACCATCATCTCGAACGCGCGCGAGTAGAGAAAATCGCCGACCAGCACCGCGGCCTCGTTGCCGAAGATGTGGTTTGCGGTCTCGTTGCCCCGACGCATCTCGGAAGCATCCACCACGTCGTCATGCAGCAGGGTTGCGGTATGGATAAACTCCACCACCGCGGCCAGCACCACCGGCTCCTCGCCCTCAACCGCGCAGGCGCGCGCCGACAGGGTCGCCAGCAAGGGCCGCAGGCGTTTGCCCCCGGAGTGGATAATGTAGTGGCCCAGCTGGTTGATCAGCACCACCGGCGAACTGAGCCGGTCACGAATGCACTGGTCAACCGCCTGCATGTCGTCTGCAGCCAGCTCTCGGATTGCGTTGATGGACATGCGGGTAGGCGCGCCGGTATGAGGAAGTTGGTAGGCGCTGGCATGCTAGGAAGGCCCCGGTGGGGTGTCAAGCGCACACCACCGCCGGGCATTGACCCGAAGGCGACTCACTGCTAGCATTTCCGCCCTTTCGCGAGACCGGCTTTGCGCTCGGTCCACACAGGTATCGCAACGGAGTCCCAGGGAAATGTACGCGATCATCGCAACAGGTGGTAAACAGTACCGCGTCGCCGAAGGTGACGTGATCCGCATCGAAAAGCTTGAGGCCGAAGCCGGCTCCGAGGTCGAGTTCGACCAGGTGCTGATGGTCGGTTCGGGCGACGATGTCCGCGTCGGGGCCCCGCTGGTCGACGGCGGCAAGGTGACCGCCAAGGTCGAGGACCATGGGCGCGCCAAGAAGGTCCATATCATGAAATTCCGGCGCCGCAAGCATTCGCAGAAGCAGATGGGGCACCGCCAGCACTACACCACCGTGCGCATCACCGGCATCGCCGGCTGACGCGCAGGCGCATTTTTTCAGGAGAACAAATCCATGGCACATAAAAAGGCAGGCGGGAGTACCCGCAACGGGCGCGATTCCGAGAGCAAACGCCTGGGCGTGAAGCGCTTTGGCGGCCAGGTCGTGCGCGCCGGCAACATCCTCGTCCGTCAGCGCGGGACGCAGTATCATCCCGGCGAGAACGTGGGTTGTGGCAAGGACCACACGCTGTTCGCGAAGGTCGACGGCGAAGTCGTGTTCAAGGTCGGTGGCCCGAACAACCGGCGCTTCGTGAGCGTGCAGCCGCAGCAGTAAGCGGACACGCCACCGGTAGCGCCAAAAGCCCCGTTCCGCGGGGCTTTTTTATTGCGCAAATCACAGACGGGAACCAGGAAGAAGCGGCATGAAGTTCATCGACGAGGCAACCATTACCGTGAAGGCCGGCGACGGCGGAAACGGCTGCGTGAGCTTTCGCCGCGAGAAGTTCATCCCGTTTGGCGGGCCAGACGGCGGTGACGGGGGCGATGGCGGCTCCGTCTGGCTGGTCGGCGACGAGGGGCTCAACACCCTGGCCGACTTCCGCTACCAGCGCCGCTTCGACGCCCAGCGCGGCGAGAACGGCATGGGGCGCCAGCGCACCGGTGCCTCCGGCGAGGACCTGGAGATTCCCGTCCCGGTTGGCACCCAGGTCCGGGACGCCGACACCGACGAGGTCCTGGGCGACATCACCCGCGACGGCGAGCGCCTGCTGGTCGCCCAGGGCGGCTTTCACGGACTCGGCAACACCCGCTACAAGTCCTCCACCAACCAGGCCCCGCGCCAGAGCAAGCCCGGCACACCGGGCGAGCTGCGAAAGCTGGCGCTGGAGCTGATGGTACTGGCCGATGTGGGACTTCTGGGCCTGCCCAATGCCGGCAAGTCCACCCTGCTCGCGCGCGCCTCGGCCGCGCGCCCGAAGATCGCCGACTACCCGTTCACTACCCTGATCCCGCAACTGGGCGTGGTGCGCATCGGGCCGACTCAAAGCTTTGTGATGGCCGACATCCCCGGCCTGATCGAGGGCGCGGCCGAGGGCGCCGGGCTGGGCACCCGCTTTCTCAAGCACCTGGCGCGCACCCGTCTGCTCCTGCACGTGGTCGATGTGGCTCCGCCCGACCCCGAGGCCGACCCGATCGCGGACATGCAAACCGCGCTGAACGAGCTCGAACGCCACAGCGACGAACTGGCCAGCCGTACCCGCTGGATCGTACTGAACAAGAAGGAACTGCTGGACGCGGATGCCCTCGAGGCCCTGATCGCGAGGGTGCGCGAGGTGACGGGCGACGAGCGCCCGGTGTTCACCATTTCCGCCGCCACCGGCGACGGGGTCGACGCGCTGATGCAGGCCGTCATGCGCCACATCGAAGCGGCGAACCAGGAGCCCGCGACGGCCCCCACGGCGACCGGCGAGGCCGGGGAGGATCGCGCGTGAACACCCGCGCCCTGCGCGAACTCCCGGCCATCCGCCGCGTGGTGGTCAAGATCGGCTCCGCGCTGATCACCGCCGATGGCGCGGGCCTGGATCGCCCGGCGCTCGAGTCCTGGGCCCACCAGATCGCCGCGCTGCGGCGCAAGGGGCTGGAGGTCATTCTGGTCTCCAGTGGCGCCGTGGCCGAGGGCATGCGCCGGCTCGGGATGAGCGAACGCCCGCACCAGCTGCATCGCCTGCAGGCTGCCGCGGCCGTGGGGCAGATGGGTCTGGTGCAGGCCTACGAGCGGGAATTCGCAAGCCACGGCCTGCACGCGGCACAGGTCCTGCTGACGCATGACGACCTCGCCGACCGCTCGCGCTATCTGAACGCCCGCTCGACCATGCAGGCCCTGCTGGAGATGGGGACCATCCCCGTGGTCAACGAGAACGACACGGTCGCCTACGAGGAGATCCGACTGGGGGACAACGATACCCTGGCGGCCCTGGTCGCCAATCTCGTGGTCGCCGAGCTGCTGCTGATCCTGACCGACCAGGACGGCCTGTTCGACCGTGACCCGCGCCAGCACGCCGACGCGGAGCTGATCCACGAGGGTCGCGCCACGGATGCCGAACTGCACCGCTTCGTGGCCGCCGATTTCGGGCGCCTGGGGCGCGGCGGCATGGCCACCAAGCTCAAGGCCGCGGAGCGCGCCGCGCGCTCCGGTACGCATACCGTGATCGCCTCCGGACGAGAGGCGCAGGTGATCGGCCGCGTACTCAAGAACGAACGTCTGGGCACCTGGCTCAAGCCCGACCGCGAGCCGCTGGCCGCGCGCAAGCGCTGGCTGGCCGACCAGCTGCATTCGCGCGGCGAGCTCCTGCTGGATGCCGGCGCCGCGCGCGTATTGCGCGAGTCGGGCCGCAGCCTGCTGCCGGTGGGCGTGGTGGGCCTGCGCGGCGACTTTCGCCGCGGCGAGGTCGTGACCTGCGTCGACCCGGACGGCCGCCCGGTCGCACGCGGACTGACCAACTACGCCTCCAGCGAGGTGGAACGCATCCGCGGCCTGCGCGCGGACCATATCGAGGCGGAGCTCGGCTACCTCCTGGAACCCGAGCTCATTCACCGCGACAATCTCGTTCTCTTGTAGGCGCAACGTCCCGGCGATCCCGCCACCCGAACCAATGAGGTAAGGTGCCCGCATCCCGAATCACCGACCCGAGCCAAGGAGCCCGCATGTCGCGCGAAATCATCCAGACCGAAAACGCCCCGGCCGCGATCGGCCCCTACTCCCAGGCCGTGCGTGCCGGCGACACCCTGTACCTGTCCGGCCAGATCCCGCTGGACCCGGCCACGATGGAGCTGGTCGACGGCGGCATCGAAGACCAGATCCGCCGCGTGTTCGACAACCTGAAGGCCGTGCTGGAGGCCGCCGATGCGGATTTCTCCGACATCGCCAAGCTGAACATCTTCCTGATCGACCTGACCCACTTCCCGCTGGTCAACAAGATCATGAGCGAGGTCTTCGCCGAGCCGTACCCGGCGCGCGCCGCGATCGGCGTGGCCGCCCTGCCCAAGGGCGCGCAGGTGGAGATGGACGCCATCGCCTGGTGCCCGCGCGGCTGATCTGCGCGCAGCGACCGCGGTGGACCTGCAGGCACCACTGACGGGGTTCAAGGGCGTCGGCCCCGCGGTGGCCGAGCGCCTGGCACGCCTGGGCCTGGAACAGGCCCGGGACCTCCTCCTGCACCTGCCGCTGCGTTTCGAGGACCGTACCCGGCTGACCCCGATCCGCGCCCTGCGCCCGGGGCTCCCCGCCCTGTTCGAGGGCCGGGTCACCCATGCCGAGGTCGTCCATCGCCGCCGGCGCATGCTGGTCGTCACGCTGGAAGAAGACGGCGCGTCCATCCTGCTGCGGTTCTTCCATTTCGGCAGTGGCCAGCAACACCGCCTGAGCCCGGGCACGCGCATTCGCGCCTTTGGCGAACCGCGAGGCATGCCCGGCGCGATGGAGTGCGTGCACCCGGAACTGCAGGTGGTGGGCACGAAACCGCCTACCCTGGAAACCCACCTGACCCCGATCTACCCGACCACCGAGGGCATCTCGCAGAAGCTCCTGCGCCAACTGGTCACCGAGGTCCTGCCAACGACCGGGCAACTGCCCGACCTGCTCCCGGAACTGAGCGAACGCCAACTACCCGGGCTGCACACGGCCCTGCAACAGCTGCACCACCCCCCTGCGCGGGCCGAGGCCCTGGATGCACTGGACACCGCCGAGCAGCGCGGGCCCGCACGCACCCGCCTGGCACTGGAGGAGTTGACCGCCCACCAGCTCGCCCGCATGGAACAAAGCCGCACCCCGCAGGATGCGCGCCGCGCGCCGGTCATCCGCCCCGAGGGCGTACTGTGGCGACAACTGCGCGACCAGCTCCCGTTCAAGCCCACCGGCGCACAGGACCGCGTGATCCACGAGGTGCGCGAGGACCTGGCTCGCCCGATCCCGATGAACCGGCTGGTGCAGGGCGACGTCGGCTCTGGCAAGACCCTGGTCGCAGTCGCGGCCGCCCTTGCGGCGGTGGAAGCCGGCCATCAGGTCGCATTCATGGCCCCCACCGAGCTGCTCGCCCGCCAGCACGGGCGCAATCTCGCCCAGTGGCTGGAACCGCTGGGCGTGTCGGTGGCGTGGCTGGGCGGGCGCCAGACCGCCAACGAACGGGGCCAGTTGCTTTCCGAGCTGGCCAATGGTCAGCGCCAGGTCGCGATCGGCACCCACGCCCTGTTCCAGGAGGAGGTCCGCTTCCACCGCCTGGGGCTGGCGATCATCGACGAGCAGCACCGCTTTGGCGTGCATCAGCGTATGGCCCTGCGCGACAAGGGTAACGGCCAGATGCCGCACCAGCTGATCATGACCGCAACGCCGATCCCGCGCACCCTGGCCATGGCCCTGTACGCCGACCTGGACAGCTCGGTCATCGACGAGCGCCCACCGGGCCGAACACCCGTGCGCACCGCGCTGATCAGCCACGAGCGCCGCGACGAAGTGATCGAGCGCATCCGCGCGGCCTGCGGCTCCGGCACCCAGGCCTACTGGGTCTGCCCGCTGGTGGAGGAATCGGAACAACTCGAGGCGGAATCCGCCGAGGCCACCGCCGAGCGGCTGTGCGAGGCGCTGCCGGAACTGAGAATCGGGCTGGCCCACGGGCGCATGAAGGGGTCCGAACGCGATACGGTGATGGAACGCTTTCGCGCGGGCGCTCTCGATCTGCTGGTCGCAACCACGGTGATCGAGGTCGGCGTGGATGTCCCCAACGCCAGCCTGATGATCATCGAGAACGCCGAGCGCATGGGCCTGTCGCAACTGCACCAGTTGCGCGGCCGTGTCGGGCGCGGCAACACCGCCTCCGCCTGCGTGCTGCTCTACCGCCCGCCGCTGGGCGAGACCGCCCGCGAGCGCCTCGAGGCGATGCGCCGCACCAACGACGGTTTCGAGATCGCGGAGGTGGACCTCCGGTTGCGGGGCCCTGGCGAGCTGCTGGGCACGCGCCAGACGGGCGACCGCAGCTTCCGCGTGGCCGACTGGTCGCGCGATCAGGACCTGCTGGAGGAGGCCACGGAGCTGGCCCTGCGCGTGCGCGAGGACCCGCCGCGCGCCGCGGCCCTGATCGAGCGCTGGCTGGGCGGCGCCACGCGCTATGCCACCGTCGGCTGAATCAGGGCCGCACGGAACGCCCGCCCCGATCATCCATCAGACAAGAGAGCAAAGGAGTACTCAATGCCCGTTGAATCACTGTTATTGCTGCTGCTGATCGGCGGCATTGCCGGCTGGCTCGCGGGCTTGCTGGTCCACGGCGCCGGCCAGGGCATCCTGCTGAACATCGTGATCGGAGTAATCGGGGCGGTGCTGGGCGGCTGGCTGTTTACCCAGCTGGGGGTGCCGACGGCCGGCCTGGTCGGGACCCTGGTGGCGGCCACGGTGGGGGCGATCCTGCTACTGGCGCTGCTGCGTCTGATCGCACCACGCAAGTGGTAAACAAATCGCATGGAGGGAGACGCGATGATCCAGATCCTCGGCATTGTCCTGCTGGTCGGCGGCCTGATCGCGGCCATCGTCGGACTGCAGGACAGCTTCGGCCTGCGTGAACGGGCGGCGCGCCTGTTTCTTGGCCGCTTCACCCAGCGCACGCTTGCCCTGCTGATCGGAGGTATCACCTCGGCCGTACTGGGGCTGTTCCTGCTCTTCTGAACACCCGCCACCATCGATTCCAAACACCGCGACACGGTCCACCGGTCTTTCACGGCATCGCGAGTTCGACCCCACAAGATTCCTCGAGCGCGGTCCGATCGGCCGCCGCCAGATTCTCGCGCCCCGCATTCGCCGGCCCCAGCTCCGCGTGCATGACCGCGGCGGGATCATCGACATGGCCGATCCCCAGCGCATGCCCCAACTCGTGCGCCAGCGTCAGGCGCAGCTCGTCAAAGTCGCTCGCCTTGTAAACCGTAATGCTGCGGCGATTCCCCTGCTGCTGATAAACCGCCATATCGAACCCGGTGCCGGCGGCGGCCGCCCGGTTGAAATCATCAACCTGTTCATTGAAGGCCGCGATCTCGTGCTCCAGTTTACGACCGGCCGCGTTCAGATCTGCCCGGCGATCCTCCAGCCCGCGGCGGCGTTCCTCCAGTCGCTCGTGCTCCTCACGCAGCTCCCGCGCCTCCTGCTCCAGACGCTCGCGGGCCTGCGCACTGCGCTCCCCGCGGCCCGCGTTCCACTCGGCGACCCGGCCTTCATGCGCGCGGCGGCGCTCGTCGAACCCGCGCACGCGGCGTTCGTACAGTTCGACGTCGGCGTTTAGCGCCGAGCGATGGCGATCCAGGCGTTCCCGAGCACCGTCGATATCCTCCTGTGCCTGATCCAGCTGCGCGCGCGAGCGCTCTCGCGCCATGGCGCCGGCCTGACGTTCGTCGAACACCAGTCGCACGGCCATCCCTTCACCGTCGCGCGCGGTGAACAACCGTTCTTCGGTATGGGTCTCCCACATTGCCACGGCGGCATCGAGTGCGCGGCGCACTTCGTCGGGCTCCAGCTCGAAACGCGGGTCGATCTCGCCCAGATGCATCTCCACCGGAATCTCACAGCCGGGCGCGGCCGGGTGCCCCCCGCCCGCCAGGAAATCGCGCGGATCGCCGTCCAGCAGCACGGCCCCGCCCAGCAGCACGGCACCCGCACCGCCCAACACCCATATCGGTATGGCCATGCATCCCCTCCGAGATCCCCAACCGCAACATGCCACCAATCAGAGACATTCGCCAATTTGCTCCCCTGCAGACGCCGAGGCACCATGAACCACACACATTTCGCAGGGAGAGCCCATCATGATGCCTCGTTCCAGCCTTTACAGCCTGCTGGCCGCCGTCCCGTTCGCGTTCCTGCCACTGGTGGCCCAGGCCGAAAAACCGAACATCCAGCCGGGCGAATGGGAGTACACCAACACCACCACGATGGAAGGTGCCCACCAGATGCCGGAGCAGACCGAAACCTACACCGAGTGCGTAACCGAGGAGGATCTCGCGCGCGGCGAGGAGATGATCGAGGCGCCCGAGGGCTGTAGTGTGGACAGTATGGACATGCGCGCGGACGGCGTGGACTACACCATGACATGCACTGACCCCGACGGCACCAGCATGGACATGGAGGGCTCGATGCAGTTCATGGGGGATCGCGCCGAGGGCGAGATGCGCAGCGAGATCGACTCGCCGATGGGCCCGATGTCCGTGCGCATCACCGTTGACGGCCAGCGCATCGGCGACTGCTAGGGGCCACCTCCCGCCCCCGGCCCGGGTGATACCGGGTCGGGTACTCAGCGCTTCACGGTGGAACGCAGCGCCAGGCGCACGAGGGTCTCCACCGAATCCGCCTGATCGCGAACGGCAGCGACCATCTTCTCCGCATTGGCTCGCGGATAACCCAGCGACTCGAGCGCCGCCATCGCCTCCCCGTCCATCGCGGCGCCGGGGGCATCCGCTGCGCCACCCGCAACACCCGGCGTGGCCGCGAACCCCATCTCGACCAACCGCTCGCCCAGCTCCAGCACCACCCGTTCGGCCGTGCGCTTGCCGATCCCCGGGACCTTGGCCAGCCCGGCGACGTCACCGCCGCTGATCAGGCCAGCCAGCTCGTCACCCGCATAGGTCGAGAGCATCGCCAACGCAAGCTTGGCTCCAATCCCGTTAACCCGGATCAGGCGCCGGAACAGATCGCGGTCGCGCCTGTGCATGAACCCGAATAGCTGGTGTGCATCTTCGCGCACCACGAGGTGCGTGGTCAGGACCACGGTGGCGCCCGGTTCCGGCAGGGCCGCCAGCGTGGAGAGCGGGGCCTCGACCTCGTAACCCACGCCCCCTGCATCAATGACCACACCATTCACCTCGCGGCTGACGAGCGTCCCCTCCAGCCGGGCAATCATGGGCGCCCCCCGATCACGGCCGAGGCGGATCCCGCCAGACGCGCCTGGTGCTGGGCGGTATGGGCGTGGCACAGCGCGACGGCGAGGGCATCGGCGGCATCGCTGCTGGCCGGCTCGGTCAGGCGTAACAGTTGCTGCATCATGTGCTGGACCTGCTCCTTGTCCGCGCTGCCCACGCCGACCACGGCCATCTTGATCGCACGCGGGGCATATTCATGTACCGGGAGCCCGGCCTGGGTTGCCGCGCAGATGGCAGCCCCCCGGGCATGCCCCAACTTGATCGCCGACTGCGCATTGCGGGCGACGAACACCGTCTCGATCGCCAGCACGTCGGGTCTGAGCTCGTCGATCACCTCGACCACGCCGGCGAAGATCTCGCCCAGGCGTTCGGGAAACCCCTTGGCACTCGGGCGGATCACGCCATGGCCGCAGGAACGGCCCTTCCCCCTGACGTACTCGATCACCGCAAAGCCGGTGATCCGCGAGCCGGGATCGATACCGAGGATACGCATCCGCTTTTCCGGGGCTCGCGCTACTGCCCCACGCCTTCCGGGAAGTCGGCGTTGGTGTAGACGTTCTGCACGTCATCCAGGTCGTCCAGCATCTCCAGGAGCTTCAGCACGGTCTCGGCGGTGTCCCCATCCAGCGGCGACAGGGTCTCGGGCCGCCAGGTGACCTCCGAGTTCTCCGGCTCCAGCCCCCTGTCCAGCAGGGCCTGGCGCACATCCTGGTAGGTATCGGGTTCAGTGATGACCTCGATCGCGCCGTCCTCCTCAACCTGCACGTCCTCGGCCCCACCCTCGAGCGCGGCCTCCATGACCGTCTCGTCGTCCAGTCCAGGCGCGAAGCGAATCACGCCTTTGTTCTGGAACAGGTAGGCCACCGAGCCGTCGGTCCCCAGGTTGCCGCCCATCTTGGAGAAAGCGTGGCGCACCTCGGCTACCGTCCGGTTGCGATTGTCGGTCATGCAGTCGACCAGGATCGCCGCGCCGCCCGGGCCATAGCCCTCGTAGCGGATCTCCTCCATCGCATCGCCATCGGTCTCGCCCGCACCGCGCTTGGCCGCGCGCTCGATGGTATCCCGCGTCATGTTGGCGGCAAGCGCCTTGTCGATCGCCAGGCGCAGACGCGGATTGGTCTCGGGATCGGACCCGCCCTGACGGGCGGCGACGGTAATCTCGCGAATCAGCTTGGTAAAGAGTTTGCCGCGCTTGGCGTCCTGGGCGTTCTTGCGATGCTGGATATTCGCCCACTTGCTGTGGCCTGCCATTCGGTCCCGACTCCTTGTGCTGGGTTCGTTGGGCGCGGCCAGGCGACCGCGAGACCCGCACAGTCTAATCGACTGAGGCCGCCGGGTTCATGCAAAGGCACGAAAGGATGCTTGATGGGGTAGCGCGGGGGCCGAACTGGCCGACGTCAGGGACGCAGCAACGGTCCCTCGACGGCCTCACGGGCTTCGCGCCCGGCCAGTTGCTCAATCAGGGTCAGCGCAAAATCCATCGCCGCACCGGGACCTCGGCCGGTAATGATGTGACCGTCGACTTCCACGAGGTCCCCGGTCGAACGGATGCCCGATTCGTCCAGCGCTCCGGTGAACGAGGTCACGCGACGCCCTTCCAGCACACCCGCCTGCGCCAGCGCCTTGGGCCCGGCGCAGACCGCGCCCAGCCAGCCGTCGCGCTCCGCCTGGGCCCGCAGCATGGCCTGCACGCGTGGATCGTCGCGCAGGTGATCGGCCCCCGGCAGGCCGCCGGGCAGCACGATCAGGTCGAAGGCCTCGTCCTGAACGGCATCGAGTGTGGTATCCGGCTGGATCACCGTCCCGCGGGAACAACGCACGGGGCCCGGCTCAAGCCCGGCGACCGTTACCTCGAAGCGCGCGCGACGCAACAGATCGATGATGGTGACGGCCTCCAGCTCCTCAGCCCCGGCCGCCAGCGGCACCAGTACGCGGGGATGTTCCTGCGTCATGGCCACCTCCGATCAGCGCTGGCTGTAGATGTTCAGACCCTTGAGCAGATTCAGGGCCTCGCTCAAACCGTAGTCACGCTCGGCCAGACTCTCGCCATTGTCGTCATCGTCTTCCGGCATATCCTCGCCCTGCAGCTCGCGCTGCATACGCGCCTGGGCGTCGCGCTCGTCTTCACCTTCGGCACGCGTGACCGTCAGGTTTTCCAGCCGGATATCGGGTGCTACGCCCTCTTCCTCGATGTTGCGCCCATCCGGCGTGAAATAACGCGCCGTGGTCAACTTGATACCGGTATTTTCGGTCAGCGGCAGGATCGTCTGCACCGAACCCTTGCCAAAGGTGTTCTGGCCCATGACGACCGCTCGATTGTGATCCTGGAGCGCACCGGCCACGATCTCCGAGGCCGAGGCCGAGCCCCGGTTCACCAGCACAACCATCGGGGCACCGCCGAGCACGTCACCCGGGGAGGCCTGATAGCGGAACTGTGAATCCTCCAGTCGGCCCTCGGTATAGACAATCAGCCCGTCCTCAAGGAAGGCATCGGACACACCCACCGCGCCATTCAGGATGCCGCCCGGGTTGTTGCGCAGATCCAGCACGAGCCCGCGCAGATCGCCCTTTTCCTTCAATTCTTCGACCGCCCGCACGACATCGCGCGCGGTGCGCTGCTGGAAATTGCTGATGCGCAGGTAACCGTAACCGTCTTCAAGGATCTCGGAGCGCACGCTCTGGACCTGGATACGGTCGCGCGTCAGGGTGACCTCCTTCGGTTGGTCCTCGCCCTCGCGGACGATGGTCAGGGTAATGTCGGAGCCCTTCTCGCCCCGCATCTTGGAGACGGCATCGGACAGCGTCATGCCCTGCACGGATTCGCCGTCCAGGCGAATGATCAAGTCACCCGCCTGGATGCCGGCCTTGCTCGCCGGGGTGTCATCGATCGGGGCAATGACCTTGACGAAGCCATCCTCCATGCCGACCTCGATCCCCAGGCCGCCGAACTCGCCGGAGGTGCCAACCTGCATGTCCTCGAAGTCCTGTTCGTCCAGGTAGGCCGAATGCGGATCCAGCCCGGACAGCATCCCCTTGATGGCGTTGTCCAGCAGCTCCTTGTCGTCCACCTCGGTGACGTAATTGCGCTTGATGCGCATGTACACCTCGGTGAACCGCTGCAGGTCCTCCACCGGCAAGGCATTCTTCGCGCCATTCTCGCGATCGGCGTACACCGCCACCGAGACGCTGAGCATGACGCCGACCACCAAACCCACCACCAGGGCGTACCCGGTGCGACAAGACTTCTTCATTACCAATCCTCTAGAAACGGAGGTATTCGACGCGACGATGGTAGCACCGCGAATCTGACCCATGCCTGAACGCCCGACTGCGTCTGCTGTTTTCGCCCGACAAATGTTTCAAATCTGCTCACGATTTTTTCGTGACGCTCGTCATTGAGATAGCCACCAGTCCTCAGGGTTCAACGGATCGCCATTTCGCCGAATCTCGAAATACAGGCCCGGGGCGATGGCCTCGCGGCCCGCGCCGGCCAGAGCCATGCGCGTTCCCCCTTCGACCTCCTCACCCTCCGCAACCAGGATTTCCTCAAGATTGCTGTACAGCGTCAGGTAGCCGTCCCCATGGTCGAGGATGACCAGAAAGCCGTACCCCTGCATCCAGTCAGCGTAGACCACGCGCCCGAAGTGGACCGCATGGACAGCCTCGCCGTTATCGACCTCCAGCACGGTCCCGCGCCAGCGTGACTGGAGGCTGCTGCCACGCGGCTCGTTGAAACGTCGAACCACCGAGCCATCCGCAGGCATGGGGAGTTCGCCCTGGAGTTCGGAAAATCCCACGTCCGAGCGTACGGGTGCCCGTTCGGGCGGAGGATCACCCCGAGCCGCACGTTCCTCCCGCTCGGCCGCGTCGCGCTCCACCTCGCGAATCAGTTCCTCCAGCGTCTCTGCGTTGCGCTCCAGCCGCGCCAGTTCCAGCGCCTCGTCCTCGATCGCGCGCTCCAGTTCGTCCATGGCCGCGCGCTGACGATCTTCTTCGCGTTCGAGATCGGCGACCACCGCGCGCAGATCCTCCTCCTGTTCGGCCAGCACCGCCTGTTCACGCTCCAGGTCATCGCGCGCGGCGCGCAACACCGCGAGCTGCTCGCCGAGGGCCGCCAGCGCCTCGGCCCGCGCCTCGCGCAGGCGCGCGGCGATCTCCGGGTGCAATCGACTCAGTTCGCCCTCCCCCCCCGCACCCGGGATGCGTCCGGGGTGCCGGTCGCGCTGCCACTGATCGCGGAGCAGGCGCCCCGCCTGCACCCGCTCCTCGCGCAGGCGCTCCTCTTCCTGCGCGACGCGTGCCTCGTGCTCGGCGATCACCTCGGCCTGCTGCTCGCGCTCGGCCTCCAGCTCGCGCAGTTCGCGCCGCGACTCGCTGCTACCCCGCGCGGCACGCTCGAGTTCCTCCTCCAGACGCTGGAGTGCCGCCTGGCGCTCCTCCTGGCTGCGCTCCAGATCACGGATCGCCTCCAGCGTCTCCTCCAGCTCGGCCTCCGGCTCGAATGCCAGCAGACTGCCCCAGGGAACGATCAAAAACCCCACCAGAACAAGCAGTAAGGGGTATCGGGAAGTCAAGATTGCGCAAATTCGCATATCGGGGTACGTTTAGGTACTTATATTCTCACCCGGTTACGGGCCTGCTGTTTCGCAAAACAATAAAGAGGCATGCCGTGAGCAACGAAGCGGTCGAAGAAGAAAAGATGGTCGAAGACGAACTAATGTCTCAGGACGAGGACATCGAGCGGGCCTCGCGCTCGCTCAAAGCCATGTCCCACCCCCTGCGGCTCAAGATCCTCTGCATTCTCGGCGATCGCGAGATCAGCGTACAGGAAATCGTCGATCAGGTCGGGACCTCGCAGAGCAACATTTCGCAGCATCTGGGCATCCTGCGCGACAAAGGCATCCTGGCCACACGCAAGGATGCGAACCGCGTCTACTACCGGGTGGGGGACTCCCGCACGCTGCGCCTGATCGGTATGATGCAGGACGTTTTCTGCAGCTCCTGACCAACGCGGCGCCCTGAATGCTCGAAAGACTCCCTGAATTCCTGTCCAATCACCCGATCCTGACCGGTGCCCTGCTCGCGGTTGTCGGGATGATCCTGTTCACCGAATTCCGCCGCCTGACGCGCAAGTATCGGACCCTGTCGCCGAACGAAGCGGTGCGCGTGATCAACCAGGACGACAGCCTGGTGCTGGACGTGCGCGAGGACAACGAAATCGCCTCCGGTCGCATAGGCGGCGCCAAGCATATCCCGGCGGGCAGCCTGCAAAAGCGCATGGATGACATCGCCAAGTACAAGGACAAGCCGGTGGTGGTGTACTGCCGCAGCGGCAACCGTTCCGCGATGGCCGCCTCGCAGCTGACCTCTGCGGGCTTTCAGGATGTTGTGAACCTCCAGGGCGGCATCCAGGCCTGGCAGTCCGCGGGCCTGCCGATCAAGAAGAAGTAATGCGCTTCGAGGTCTATGGCACGGTCCGCTGTCCATTCTGTCTGCTGGCCCGCCGGCTGCTGATCCATCGCGGTTATTCCTTTGACGATTTCCCGGTGGATCGCGAACCCGGGGCTCGCGCGGAAATGGAGCAACGGGCCGGACGCCACTCGGTGCCGCAGATCTTCCTTGGCGAGACTCACATCGGCGGGTATGACGAGCTGCAGGCACTGGATCATTCCGGCGACCTGCACCGAATGGCCGAAGCGGCAGGCGTCCAGCGCACCAGCGATGCCTGAGCCCCACACGCGGTAGCGATACCCACCCGCTCCTATCCAGCGCCGCATTCCTTTACGATTCCCCGACACGAACCTCACTTCTCACGACTCGGAACAACACCATGGCTGAAGAAACCTCCAAGAACAGCGGTAACAGTGCCGGCGCACAGGGCGATAGTCAGGACAACCCCGGCTTCTCCATCCAGAAGGTGTTCATCAAGGACATCTCGTTTGAATCGCCGGATGCCCCCGAGGTCTTCCTCAACGAATGGAAGGGCGAGACCAACATTCAGCTGAACACCAACGCCCGCCCGATTCGCGAAGAGGAAGGCGTGTTCGAGGTCGAACTGAAGCTGACCGTGACCACCGAATCCAACGGCAAGACCGCCTATCTGGTCGAGATCAACCAGGCCGGGGTCTTCATCGTGCGGGGCTTCCCGCGCGACCAGCTCAACCAGCTGCTGGGCTCGTACTGCCCGAACCTGCTGTTCCCGTTCGCGCGCGAAACCGTCGCCGACCTGGTACTCAAGGGCGGTTTCCCGCAACTGCTGCTGCAGCCGGTCAACTTCGAAGCGCTGTACCAGCAGCACCTGGAAGACCAGAAGAAGGCGTCCGGCGAATCGCAGACGGCCTCGCCGGAGTCGACCTCACAGGCCTGATCCGGAACTCGCACCCGTGCACATCGCACTCCTTGGTGGCGGCTCCTGGGGCACCGCGCTGGCGATTCATGCAGCGCGACTGCACCAGGACGTCGTGCTCTGGGTCCGCAAGCACGAGACGGCCGACCGGCTGAACCACGAGCGCGAGAATGCCCGTTATCTACCCGGCATCCCGTTCCCGGAGCATCTCTCCATCAGTGCCGACCCCGACGTCGTCGACGCCGCGGATCTGGTGCTGATCGCGGTCCCGTCCGGGGCCTTCCGCGAGACCCTGCGCTGGTTGCAGCCACATCTGCGTGCGGAGCAGACGGTCGCCTGGGCCACCAAGGGGCTTGAGACCTCCAGCGGAGCCTGGCTGCACGAGATCGCCGAGGAAGAACTGGGCACCGGCTTCCCGCCCGCATTGATCTCCGGGCCGTCCTTCGCCGCCGAGGTGGCACGGGGCCAACCGACTGCGCTGACGGCCGCATCACACGACGACCGTTGCATGGACCGACTGGCGGAGGCCCTGCACGGCGAGGCCCTGCGCATCTATCGCAACCCCGACGTGATCGGTGTGGAACTGGGCGGCGCGCTGAAGAATGTTCTCGCCGTCGCGACCGGGATCGCGGACGGAGCGGGCTACGGTGCCAATGCCCGTGCCGCGCTGATGACCCGTGGGCTGGCCGAGATGCAGCGCCTGGGCGCGGCAGTCGGTGCCCACCCGGGCACGCTGACCGGGCTGTCCGGTCTGGGCGACCTGATCCTCACCTGTACCGACGACCAGTCACGCAACCGCCGTCTGGGCCGCCTGCTGGGGCAGGGCTACGACCTGGAGACGGCCCGCGCCCGCATCGGCCAGTCGGTCGAGGGGGTGGAAACCGCGCGACAGATCAACGCCCGCGCCAGGACCCTGTCGGTGGACATGCCCATCTGCGCGGAGGTCCACGCCGTGCTCTATCAGGATCGTCCCGTGCGCGAGGCCGCGCGCCGCCTGCTGGAGCGCGACCCGGCACACGAGAACCCCTCCACCTAAGGGACCCCTGCCGCGCCCGGTAACCCCGAGCCGAACCCGCGCAATCGCACCTGCGCGCATGGTTCGTTACCGTGCACGGACGATTATCCACAGCTGGGAGGCACCCATGCGCAAGGCGTGGAAGGAACTGGATCTCGAGGGCGGCGGCCTGCAGGCAATCAACGCGAAGCTCGCGGCCGAGATGCGCGCGCGCCCACCCGCCTACATCGCCTGGATCCTGTTTCCGCTTGGACTGCACCGTTTTTATCTGCGCGAGCCCCTGGGCGCCACGGGCTATATTGGCCTGAGCGTGGTGACCCTGGTCGTGGCCTGGCTTCTGGCTGGCTGGTGGTGGTTAATCCCGGCGGGTGTCATGGCCGGCTGGGCCGCTATTGATCTGGTCTGGATCGACCGCCGCGTGACGGACTACAACAAGGAACTGCGCAAGCAGGTGTTCCTGCGCAAGGGCCACAGGCCGCCGCAGGACTATCGCGGCCGCTACACCAGCGACGAGGACGCCCAGCGCGAACTGGCCGAATACCAGTCGATCAAGGAAGGCGAGCGCGCCGGACACCCAGGTCCTGCCGGAGCGAACGATCGTGACCGCGACGTGGGCGGCAAGCGCCGCATGCCAAGCTTCAACGAGCAGGAAGCGATGCTGCGCCAGATGCGTTCACGCAAGAAGGACGGGGCCGGGGACGACTAGTCCACGGCCTCGCGCCCGCACGCGCGGAGCCCGACGGTTCTCAATTATCGCCGGGGCGCCAGACGCCACTGGCCTCCTGCTGCGGCGGCGGGGCGGCCTGCTTGCGACTCTCCACATCCACGAACACCGACTCGGTGAACTGCGAGAGCTGCTGGAGATACTCCTTGCGTTCGTTCACCGACTCCGGCATCTGCGCCACCAGAAAGCCGGTAATCGCGCTTAGATACTGAACGGCCACGATGGGCTGCTGGGCCTTGGGATCGGTTTCGACCAGCACGTCCTGGATCTTCTGGATCAGGTCGCCGGACAGCTGCAGGGTATCGTCGCTCATGGTGTTCTCTCGGTTATCAAGTTTCCGCATAGGCTAAGGCAAGAGGACCACGCCCAAAAAGTGAACGCAAAGCTGGCGGGACTTTCCACCCCGCCACGCGAGACGCCCAATCATCACCACGGCCTTGACGGGGGCTCTCGGTCTGCTTTGTCATCGTCCGCGCCGGATTCCGGGGCATCGTCCTCCGCGTCGTAGTCCTCGTTCATGCGATCCGGTGGCACCTGCCAGGGCTCGCTGGGCAGGATCGTCCGCTCGCCCGGCCGTGGTGCCCAGCGCTCCTGTTCCAGTCCCCGGATCAACCCCACGATCATCATCAGGATCACCATCGAGAATGGCAGCGCGGCGAGGATCACCGCGCTTTGCAGCACCTCCAGACCGCCAGCCAGCAACAAGACCGCCGTGATTAGGCCGATCAGGGCACCCCAGATGGCCAGGTGCCGCTTGCGATGGACGGTGGAGCCGTGCGCCAGCAGGGTATTGATCACGACAATCCCGGCGTTCGCGGAGGTCAACAAATATGTCGCGATCAGGATGGTGATCAACCCACCTCCGATCTTGGCCACCAGCCACGGCTCCAGCGTATCCATGGTCGCGAAGGTGGCCATGGTCAGGTCCTCCGAAACCTTGTCGGCAATATCCGCGATCCCGTCGACCTCGGCATGCAGTGCAGTACCCCCCAGCATCGCCAGCCAGAAAAAGGTGATCACCGTGGGCACCAGCAACACACCCAGGACAAATTCGCGCAGCGTACGCCCGCGCGAGATACGCGCGATGAACAGCCCCACGAACGGGGCCCAGGCCAGCCACCAGCCCCAGTAGAACACCGTCCAGTCGGAGTGCCAGGGATCCGTCTGGTGGGCATGGGTGTACAGCGAAAGTCCCAGCAGGTTCTGCAAATAGCTGCCGGAGGACTGCACGAACAGCGCCAGCAGGTACTGGGTTGGCCCCCAGATCAGCAGCAGGCCCATCAGGGCCACGCTCAGCCACATGTTGGCCTGAGAAATCCGTTGCACGCCGACCTGGACACCGGTGATCACCGAGACGATGGCGATTGCCGTAAGGAGCGCCGCCAGGAACAGCTGGCCGTGCTCGCCCCCGCCGATACCCAGCGTATGCGCCAGACCGGTATCCAACTGCTGGATACCCAGCCCCAGTGTCGTCGCGATCCCGAATACCGTGGCGAGGATGGCCAGCAGATCGACGATGTCGCCGGGCCAGCCGTGGCTGTACTTTCCGATCAGCGGATGCAACGCGGAGCGCAGCGCCAGCGGCTGTCCCCTGCGAAAGCCGAAATAGGCCAGGATCAGTGCCAGCAACGCGAACACCGCCCAGGCGTTAAGGCCCCAGTGGAAATAGGTCAGCACCATGGACATATCGGCGGCCTCGGCACTCTCGCCGTTGTCCAGCAGGAATGGATTGCCCCCATAGTGGCTGAGCGGCTCGGCCACCGCCCAGAACAGAAGACCCACGCCCATACCAGCGGCAAACAGCATCGCCAGCCACGAGACGGTGGTGAACTCCGGCACTTCGTCGTCGCGCCCGAGGCGCACGTTCTTGTAGCGCCCAACCCCCAGCCAGATCACGATGACCAGAAAAAAGGCCATCGCAACCACGTAATACCACTCGAGAAAGGGTGTCAGGAAGGCACGGGTATCGAAGACGACCTGTTCGAGCTGTTCCGTGCGGTAGATCGCAAACAGCGCGATCAGTACCACCAGCAGCAATGCGACCGGGGCTACGCGCGGGTTCAGTCCCTTGAAGGGCCCTCGGGTCGCGACGTTATACATCCGCCTCCTCCGTGAAGTGCTGGGCCGTCAGACGCGATGGGCATGCAACAGTTCCCGCTCGCCGGCGGAACGATTGCCCGTGCGGAAATCCTGAATGACCCGGTGCACAAAACGCAGCTTCGCGATCGCCTCCGGGGTCAATACAAACGGATAGACATGGGCATGCCCCATGCTGCGGTTCAGGCTGTTCAGGGCCGCCGCCAGGGGTAGCCAGTGCGCGACCAGCGCGTCCGGATCGTCGGTCGCATAGGCGTTGAAATCCGACTGTCCGCCCTGAGGACCCAGCCGCGCGGCGGCGCCGACGCTGGGCGCGACATCCATGCCATAGGCGGCGGCCGTGTCCAGCGCATCCACGATATGCAGGTAGTGCGCCCAGGTCTCGGCCCAGTCCTCCCAGGGATGGGAGCTGGCATAGGCCGATACAAAGTGGTCTTGCCAATTATTCGGCGGCCCCTGCTCATAGTGCTGGCGCAAAGCCGCATCATAATCGGCCCGCTCATCCCCAAAGCATTCGCGAAAGGGCTCGTGCCAGCGCGTGTCGCGGATCAGGCGATCCCAGTAGTAATGCGCCGATTCATGGCGAAAGTGCCCGAGGATCGTGCGATAGGGCTCGGCCATCGCCTCGCGCATGCTCTCGCGCACGGCCGGATCCGCCTCCGCGATGTTCAGCGTAATCACGCCATTCGCATGCCCGGTCACCACGCCGCCGCCCTCGTGGAAATCCGGGTTCGGATCGGCCAGAAAGTTGAATGCCAGGCCAGCGGAATCCGTCTCCTTGGAGACAACCGGAAGCCCCAGACGCAGCAGGCTGTACACCAGGCGCCGTTTCTCCGTCTCCAGCCGCTCCCACAGGCGTGCATTTCCGGGCACCGTCAGATCGGGGATGGTGCGGTTCAACCGGCAGGCGCGGCAGTACGTTTCCGGGTCATCGTGGCGCACCATCCAGTTGCAGACCGCATCCACCGCATAGTGGCGGCACTGGCGATAGATCGGCCCATCCGCATCCCCCGCGACCTGCCACAACCCGCCCGGGATCGGCGCGCCGGAGGCATCCAGCGCATCCCCGGCCATTTCCAGCGCAGACAGCTCCAGACGGTCGGGCAGAAAGCCCAGCCGCCGCCCACAGCCATTGCAGTAGGTGTTGTCGAAGTAAATGACACTACCGCAGCCTTCACACTCGAACAGCTGCATTGCAACCTCCCGGAAAATGCGGTGACGCGATTTGCGGCATGCCTGTCAGCCTACGCCAAAACCACTGCATGCGTCGCGAAGATGCCCCGCCCTGCCCCCCTTTCAGAGGCCTCGCTTGAGCAGCATCTGCACCCGTTCGAGCGCCAGCGGGTCCGTCAGGATTCCCGCATGGGTGGTTTCCACACCATAGACGCTGCTTGCGATCCGCTGCACGGGTGGATACAGCATGGTCGAGAGGGGGACCACACCGTCCGTCCCTGTTCGCCCCCCGCCATCCGGACGGCGAAAACTGAACAGCAGGTGCAACTCGGTCTCCCCCGACAATTCGGACTCGAACAATCGCCGCTGGTACTCGCTACCGGGCGCCATGTCGCGCCAGACCGGGATCACCACCGGCGAGCGATCCACTCCGGACTGCGCGGCGGCGTGACCGCGCCAGGGGGTGGACAGCGCGATCATGTGCGGGATCTGCGCCGGGGCCGCGCGACGCTCGCGCTCGTGCAACAAACCCTTGGCCACCAGACCGCCCATGCTGTGCGCAACAACCGGCATGGACTCTACATCGTGGCGCAGCTCCAGCTCCTCCAGGGTTTGTACCAGATGCGTGGCAACGGTCTGCAGAGGCAGTCCCGACGGGTAGTAGTACAGCCAGGGCTGATAGCGCTCGCGATCAAGATGGTCAATCAGTTCGGCGAATCCCCGCGGCGAACCGTTCATGCCATGCACGAACAGCACCGGGACCCGGTCCGGATCGTAGGGCTCCAGGAAATAGATCCCGGCATAACCGTCCAGCATGAAGTCCAGCGGCCGCCACTGGCTCCCGCGGGCCACATTCGCGTCGAATCGCGGATCGTCCAGCGTGGTCACCTCCCCAAACACCGTGATACCGCCAACACTGACGGGACTGCCATCCAGGCCACGCTCGCGCTCGGGAGACAACGCGATCGCATGCGCCGCGACCACGTCACCCTCGACCCGGATCTCCAGATCGCCAGCGCGAGTACCTGCTAGACACTCCAGCACGTCACCTTCGTTCGCCAGATACACCGGGGCACCCACCTCGTGCCGCCCGTCGCGCTCGGGATCGGCAAAGGCCAGAACCTTGTAGCGCCCCGGTGCCAGCCCGAAAAACCAATGGCCACCGCCAGCACTCACCACGTGGTCCACCGGTTCCGGCACGGCGCCCTCTTCCACCGGCACTCGGAACACCGCAATCATGTACGGCCCCGGGACCTCGTCATCCGCCACCACCGTCCCGGCAATCGTGCAAGCCTGGTCCATCATCTGGATCTGCCCGCGCGCGTCCCACAACCCGCAACCCGCCAGCAACCAAGCCACCAGCACCAATGCGGCAATCCTCGCTCTGTCCATGCCCGCCTTCCCCACCGGCCCGCTTAATACCCAGGAGCCGCCCCTCCCCGTCTCCATGTCACTCACAGGATAGCGGCGCGCTCTTCGGACCGCCTCATTTGCCTTGTATGGCAGCGACCGGACGCCCACAAAAAGGCCCGCGCGAGGCGGGCCTTGCCGGTCGTGTGCAGGAGAGCGGGCCGGATCAGGCGGCCGCCGCGGCGCGGGTAAACGCCAGATGCCCGCCGGCCATGTCCACCTCGATGGTATCGCCCGGGCCGAACTCGCCGGCCAGAAGCGACTGGGCCAGCGGATTCTCGAGCTGGGTCTGGATCGCCCGCTTGAGCGGACGCGCCCCGTAGACCGGGTCGAAGCCCGCGGCGCCCAGGTGATCCAGCGCCGCGTCGGTGATGGTCAGTCCGAGGTCGCGCTCTTCCAGACGCTTGCGCAGGTACTGCAGCTGGATGTCGGCGATCGCGCGGATCTGTTCGCGCTCCAGCGGATGGAACACCACCACGTCGTCGACACGGTTGATGAATTCGGGGCGGAAGTGCTGCCCGACGATCTCCATCACCGCAGCCTTCATCGCGCCGTAGTTCTCCTCGCCGGCCATCTCCTGGATCTGCTGCGAACCCAGGTTGGAGGTCATCACGATCACCGTGTTGCGGAAGTCCACGGTGCGGCCGTGCCCGTCGGTCAGGCGCCCGTCATCCAGCACCTGCAGCAGCACATTGAACACATCCGGGTGCGCCTTCTCGACCTCGTCGAGCAGGATCACGGAGTACGGCTTGCGGCGCACGGCCTCGGTCAGGTAGCCGCCCTCCTCGTAGCCGACGTAGCCCGGGGGCGCCCCGATCAGCCGCGCCACGGAGTGCTTCTCCATGAACTCGGACATGTCGATGCGCACCATCGCCTCTTCGGTGTCGAACAGGAACCCGGCCAGCGCCTTGGTCAGCTCGGTCTTGCCCACGCCGGTCGGGCCGAGGAACAGGAACGAACCGTTCGGACGATTCGGGTCGGACAGGCCTGCCCGCGAGCGACGAATGGCATTGGCCACGGCATTGACCGCCTCGGACTGACCGACCACGCGGACGCCAATCGCCTCTTCCATGCGCAGCAGCTTGTCCTTCTCGCCCTCCAGCATCTTGGAGACCGGGATGCCGGTCCAGCGCGAGACGACCTCGGCGACCTCTTCGTCGGTCACCTTGGTGCGCAACAGTTTGGTCTCCTGGCTCTCCATTTCGTGGGCCATGGCCAGGGACTTTTCCAGGTCCGGGATCCGACCGTACTGCAGCTCCGACATGCGCGAAAGATCCCCGGCACGGCGGGCCGTTTCCAGCTCCATACGGGCACGCTCCAGTTCTTCCTTCAGTTGCGCGGCGCCGGAGACCGAGGCCTTCTCGGACTTCCACACCTCCTCCAGATCGGAGTACTCGCGTTCCAGGCGCTTGATCTCGTCCTCCAGCGTGTCGAGGCGCTTCTTCGAGGCATCGTCGGATTCCTTCTTCAGTGCCTCGCGCTCGATCTTCAGCTGGATCAGGCGGCGTTCCAGGCGATCCATGGATTCCGGCTTGGAGTCGATCTCCATCTTGATGCGGCTGGCTGCCTCGTCGATCAGGTCGATCGCCTTGTCCGGCAGCTGGCGGTCGGTGATGTAGCGCTGCGAGAGCTGCGCGGCGGCAACAATCGCCGGGTCGGTGATCTCGATCCCGTGATGAACCTCGTAGCGCTCCTTCAGCCCGCGCAGGATGGCGATGGTGTCCTCCTGCGTGGGCTCGTCGACCAGGACCTTCTGGAAGCGGCGCTCCAGTGCGGCGTCCTTTTCGATGTTCTGGCGGTATTCATCCAGCGTGGTCGCGCCGATGCAGTGCAGTTCGCCGCGTGCCAGCGCCGGCTTGAGCATGTTGCCCGCGTCCATCGCGCCCTCGGCTTTGCCGGCGCCCACCAGCGTATGGATCTCGTCGATGAACAGGATCACGCGACCTTCTTCCTGCGAGAGCTCCTTGAGCACGGACTTCAGCCGTTCCTCGAAGTCGCCGCGGTACTTGGCCCCGGCCAGCAGCGCGCCCAGGTCCAGCGCCAGCACGCGCTTGTCCTTGAGCCCCTCGGGCACCTCGCCATTGATAATGCGCTGCGCCAGGCCCTCGACGATCGCGGTCTTGCCGACCCCCGGCTCGCCGATCAGCACCGGGTTGTTCTTGGTGCGACGCTGCAGCACCTGGATCGAGCGGCGGATCTCCTCGTCACGCCCGATCACCGGATCCAGCTTGCCCTGCTCGGCGCGCTCGGTCAGGTCGGTGGTGTATTTCTCCAGCGCCTGGCGGCTCTCCTCGGCGTCCGGGTTGTCCACCTGGTTGCCACCGCGGATGTCGTGGATAGCCTTGTCCAGTGCGTCCTTGTTGGCGCCGGCATGGCGCAGCATCTCGCCCACGCCGCCCTTCTCGTCGACGGCGGCGAGCAGGAACAGCTCGCTGGAGATGTACTGGTCCTTGTTCTGCTGGGCCAGCTTGTCGCAGACGTTCAGCAGCCGGCCCAGGTCATTGGAGACATGGACCTCGCCGGCCGCGCCTTCGACCTTCGGCATGCGGTCCAGCGCCTCTCCAAGCGCCGAGCGCAGCTGGCGCACGTTCACGCCCGCGCGGTCGAGCACGTGGCGCACGGTGCCGCCATCCTGGTCCAGCAAGGCCAGCAGCAGGTGGGATGGTTCGATGAACTGGTGGTCGCGGCCAACGGCAAGTGACTGCGCATCGGCGATCGCGGACTGGAACTTGGTGGTCAGGCGATCCATTCGCATTGGGAAACCCCTCGGTCAAATCTGTATGAACTGACACGAACCATGGGGGCAATGCCCGGCGCTTCAAGGTTAGGGAAACACTGATCAATGTACACGCTCGCGCTCGAGTCGGTTTTGCGTGCGAACAATGCGCGGTGACTGCCGTGCAGTCATTCTGCACAAGGGAGCCGCAATGCCGTTCCCACGCCCGTTTTTGATCAACAACGGGCGGCCGAGCCCCTTCGGGGTTGGCACCCCAGGTTCCCCGATCCTGCGTTGCGGCCCTTGCCGGTAGAACCACTACCGGCTGCGCACCGCGCCTTGTCTCGGAAAACCTGGGGTGCCAACGCGAGCGCGTACATTAATCAGTGTTTCCCTAAACACCGAATTTAGAACAGGTGGCGCGCCGTCATTCCTCGTCCAGATGCCCGATCCAGGCCAGCGTGCCCATGCGTCCGGTCTCGCCGTCCCGGCGGTAGGAGTAGAACCGCCCGGCCTCCGAATAGGTGCAGCGCCCGCCGCCCGCCACATGTACGACATCGACCCGCTCCAGCCGGTGCCGGGCCAACGCGTAGATGTCCGCGTGGAAATGCCCTTTGGGGCCGGGACGGAAGGCGGGCGCGGCCTCGACATCGTGATCGAGGAAGGTATCGCGCACCTCCGGCCCGACCTCGAAGGCCTCCGGCCCGATCGCCGCCCCCATCCAGGCGCGGATCTCCGCCTCGGGGCGCGTGATGCGCAAGGCCTCGACGGCCGCCTCGAGCACCCCGTCGGCCAGCCCGCGCCAGCCGGCATGGGCCACGGCCACCGCCTCGCCATCGTCGGTCGCCAGTACGACGGGCAGGCAGTCCGCCGTCTGCACGGCACAGACCACACCAGGGACGTCGGTGAATACCGCATCGGCCTCGAGCACCTCGTCCTGCTCCCACGCCTCCAGCAGGTCCTCGGCCCGGATGACGCGCGTGCCGTGGACCTGCCGCGGCCAGGCGACGGGCTCCGCGATCCCCAGGCTGTGTTCCAGGCGGTAGCGGTTCTCGGCGACATGTTCGGGGTTATCGCCGGTATGCAGGGCGAGGTTCAGCGAGTACCAGGGGCCCGTGCTCACGCCCCCCTCCCGCGTGCTCTGTACCGCCCAGACACCCGACGGGAGGTCGCCGAAGTCCGGCGCCAACATGGGGATCAGTTCAGCGGTCATTCTGGGCCTCCCGGTCGGTACGCAGGGCGACGAGCAGCGCCTCGAAATCCTCGGGCACGGGGACCTCGAAGGCGAGCACTTCGCCACTGTCAGGATGCTCGAATTCCAGCCGCGCCGCATGCAGGGCCTGGCGGCGAAAGGCCGCGAGCGCCCCCTTCGCCGCCTCGCCCATGCCGCGCACCGGACGCGGTCGCCCCCCATAGGCGGGATCACCCACGATCGGGTGGCGGATATGCGCCATGTGCACGCGGATCTGGTGGGTACGCCCGGTCTCCAAACGCACGTTCAGCAGGGTATGAGCCGGGAAGCGCTCCGCCACCCGGTAGTGGGTCACCGCCGGCTTGCCGCCGCCCGTGACCGCCTGACGCTTGCGATCCACCGGATGGCGGCCGATCGGCTCTTCGATGGTGGCACCGCTGATCACGCGGCCCTGCACCAGTGCCCGGTACTCGCGGTGCACCGTACGTTCCTGCAACTGGCGCACCAGCGCGGTCTGCGCCTGCGGCGTACGCGCAACCACCATCAGCCCGGTAGTGTCCTTGTCCAGCCGGTGCACCACCCCGGCGCGCGGCAGCTGCGAGAGGTTCGGGTCACGGTGCAACAGGGCATTCACCAGGGTGCCGGCCCGATGCCCCGCCGCCGGGTGCACGACCAGCCCGGCCGGCTTGTTGATCACCAGTACGGCGGGGTCCTCATGGACGACATCCAGCGCAATGGGCTCGGGTTCCGCCTCCAGGACCGGGGCCCCCGGGGGCTCCAGCACGACATGCTCGCCGCCCTGCACCGGCGTGCGCGGTTTTGGCTGGCCACCGTTCACGGTCAGGGCCCCTTCCTTCAGCCACTGGGTCAGCTGGCTGCGCGAATACTCCGGGAACAGCCGCGCCAGCGCGGCATCCAGCCGCTGGCCGGCCTCTTCCTCGGGGAGTTCCGCAGATCGCGGTTCGTTCATTGGCGATACTCGTCTCGATTTTCCCGCACCCGCGGACGGCCAGGCACGGCATGATGTTGTAGAATCCGCGAACACCGCTTCATCTGCGAGGCCCCATCGTGATTTCTGCCCCGAACCTGCTGCGCCTGACCGCCATCCTGCTCCTGGCACTTTTGATTGCCGGTTGCGCCGGGCGCGAGGACCCGACACTGGGCTGGTCCGCCAGTCAGCTCTACGGCGAGGCGAAGAACGCCCTGAACGAAGGGAACTACGATCAGGCCGTTGAATACTACGAAAAGCTCGAGGCGCGCTACCCGTTCGGCCGCTATGCCCAGCAGGCGCAGATCGAGATCCCGTACGCCTACTACAAGGCGCGCGAACCGGAAGCCGCCATCGCCGCGGTGGACCGCTTCATCCAGCTCAATCCGCGCCACCCGAACCTGGATTATGCGTACTACCTGCGCGGGCTGATCAACTTCAACCGCCATCAGGGCTTTCTTACCAATCTGTTCCCGCGTGACCCGGCGGAGATGGATCCGGAGCCCTTCGAGCAGTCCTTCCAGGATTTCGACCGCCTGATCCGCGAGTTCCCGGACAGCCGCTACGCGCAGGACTCCTACCTGCGGATGGTCTACATCCGCAACGCACTGGCCGCCTACGAACTGCGCGTGGCCGAGTTCTACATGGAGCGCACCGCCTGGGTCGCGGGCGCCGAACGCGCGCGTCACCTGCTGGCCACCTACCCCGGTGCCGAGGTCCAGCCGCAGGCCCTGGGCGTACTGTGGCGCGCCTATAGCGAACTGGGGCTCGAGGACTACGCCGACGCGACAATGATGGTCCTGGAGCTGAACTACCCGGACGCGGCCGCAGCCGTGCGGGCCGGCGAACCCATCGAAATACGCGAGCCGCGCGGAGGCCTGTGGCGCGTGTTCGACCGCCTGCCCTTCTTCACGAACTGACCGGGGAGCATCCGTACTCCCCGGCACGCGACCAGACCGTCATTGCGGGGCGGCAAACGGTTTCCTGAACCCGCAGCGGCCGGGGCCGGCGCGCGGTTCAACCCGGCCGATTGCTGCGTCCCTGCGCTCCTCGCAATGACGGGGCAAGGCCCGAGGTTTACAGCGCCTCGCTGCCCTCTTCACCGGTACGGATACGCACCACGCGGGTCATGTCGGAGACAAAGATCTTGCCGTCCCCGATCTTGCCGGTGCGCGAGGCCTTCACGATCGCGTCGATGCAAGGGTCCACTCGGTCGTCATCCACGACCAACTCCAGCTTCACCTTGGGCAGAAAGTCGACCACGTATTCCGCACCCCGGTAGAGCTCGGTGTGGCCCTTCTGCCGACCAAAGCCCTGGACCTCGGTCGCGGTCATGCCGGCAATACCCATCTCCGTCAGGGCCTCGCGGACATCCTCCAGCTTGAACGGCTTGATGATCGCCTCGATCTTCTTCATGCGAATCCCTTTGGTTGTGCCCGCCGCGCGGGCGCTCGTCTTGTGCCCGAAAGTGTACCAAACCGCCACCGCGGAGCCGTCATGGCAGGCTGATTCATCTTCCCGTCATAGCGCGCAGGCGATACCGACGGCGATCAACCCGGGCGGTAACCGGAGGTGATCGGATAACGACGGTCGCGCCCGAAGGCCCGTCGGCTGACGCGCACGCCAGGCGGGGCCTGGCGGCGCTTGTACTCGGCCAGAAACACCAGCCGCGCGATACGCTCCACGATGGCCCGGTCAAAGCCATCGGCCACGATTTCCTCCACCGAGCGCTCCTGTTCGACGAACGCCTCCAGCACCGCATCCAGCACCTCGTAGGGGGGCAGCGAGTCGGCATCCTTCTGGTCGGGCGCCAGTTCGGCGCTGGGCGGGCGCTCGATCACGCGCTCGGGGATCGCCGCGCTGCGCGTGTTGCGCCAGCGCGCCAGGCGGTAAACCCACTGCTTCGAGACGTCTTTGAGCGGTGCGAAACCACCGTTCATGTCGCCGTACAGCGTGGAGTAGCCCACGGACATCTCGGACTTGTTACCGGTCGCCAACAGCAGCCTGCCACTGCGGTTCGACAGCGCCATCAGCAGCACCCCGCGGGCACGCGACTGCAGGTTCTCCTCGGTCACATCCCCCGCGTGGGCGGGCATGTCGACGAACGCCGATGACAGCCCGCCGAGGAAGTCCTGCACCATCGGTTCGATCGCGATCTCGTGGTACTCAATACCCAGCAACCGGGCCTGTGCCTCGGCGTCCTCGATACTCATCGACGCGGTATAGCGATACGGCATCATCACCGCGGTCACCGCGGCCGGACCCAGCGCATCCACCGCCAACGCGGCCGTCAGCCCCGAGTCGATGCCGCCGGACAGGCCCAGCAACACACCGGGAAATCCGTTTTTGGAGACGTAGTCACGGATGCCGATCATCAGGGCCTGGTAGAGGTCGCGGGCATCCGCCTCGTCCGGCTCCGGGCCGGGGTCGGTCAGCGTCGGGCGGATGCCGCAGGCGGACAAGTGCATGGTCTCGGGCCGCGGGTACAACTCGATGCCCGATGTTCCACGCCGGGCCTCCACCAGGGCATACCCGGTCGCCCAGGCCGGCAGCACCGCGCGCGCCCCATGCGCGGCGTCGTGCACGAAGGAGCGGCCGTCGAACACCAGCTCGTCCTGCCCGCCCACCTGGTTCACGTAGACCACCGGGCAGCCGGTCTGGGCCACACGCGCCCCCACCACCTGCAGGCGCTCCTCGGCCTTGCCGCGATGATAGGGGGAGGCATTCAGGTTCAGGATCAGTTCGGCGCCGGCCGCCTGCGCGGCGGCCGCTGGCGCCGGTTGCCAGATGTCCTCGCAGACGGTCAGGCCGATCCGCCAACCCGCCAGCTCGACCACGCAGGCCTGCTCGCCCGCGACGAAATAGCGCTGTTCGTCAAACACCGAATAGTTGGGCAGGACCTGCTTGGCATAGCGCGCGATCTCGCGGCCATCGCGCAGCCACAGCGCGGCGTTCACCAGACCCTGCTCGGTGGTGACGGGCGCGCCGAGGATCACGTCGATGCCCGCTACCGAGCGCGTAATCGCGGCCAGGGACTGCTCCACCGCGCGCAGGAAGGCCGGGCGCAGCAGCAGGTCCTCCGGGGGGTAGCCGGTCAGGGCGAGTTCGGGGAAGACCACTGCGCGCGCACCGGCGGCGCGGGCCTGTTCGATCGCGTCCTCGATCAGGTGGCGGTTCGTATCCAGCCCGCCCACGATCGGGTTGATCTGGGCCAGGGCCAGCGGCAGGTTATCGGCAGACGCCATCGCGGCGTGTCAGGCGCGATCGAGCGCGGACTGCATGGCCTGGCCGAGTTCGGCCGGGCTCTCGGCCACGCTCGCACCCGCCGCGCGCAGGGCTGCCATCTTCTGTTCGGCCGTGCCCTGGCCGCCGGCGATGATCGCCCCGGCATGGCCCATGCGACGTCCGGGCGGCGCGGTAGCGCCCGCGATATAGGCCGCCACCGGCTTGTCGAATTCATGCTCGATATAGCGCGCGGCGCGTTCCTCGGCATCGCCGCCGATCTCGCCGACCAGCAGCACGCCGTCGGTCTCCGGGTCGTCGCGGAACAGCCGCAGGCAGTCGACGAAGTCGAGCCCCTGGATCGGGTCGCCGCCGATGCCGATGCAGGTGCTCTGGCCCAGCCCCCGGTCCGAGGTCTGCTTGACCGCCTCGTAAGTCAGGGTGCCGGAGCGCGAGATGATGCCGATGCGCCCTCGCTGGTGGATATAGCCGGGCATGATGCCGACCTTGCAGGCATCCGGGGTGATGATGCCGGGGCAGTTCGGGCCGATCAGGCGGGTCGGGCTGCCGGCCAGCACTTGCTTCACGCGGATCATGTCCTGCACCGGGATGCCTTCGGTGATGCACACGGCCAGCTCGATGCCGGCATCCGCCGCCTCGCAGATCGCATCGGCCGCGAACGGGGCCGGGACATAGATCATGCTGACGGTCGCGCCGGTCTGCGCCACCGCATCGACGACGGTATCGAACACCGGACGGTCGAGATGCGTCTGTCCGCCCTTGCCGGGCGTCACACCCCCGACCAGACGGGTGCCGTAGGCGATCGCCTGCTCGGAGTGGAAGCTGCCCTGCTTGCCGGTAAAGCCCTGGCAGATCACCTTCGTATCGCGGTCGACGAGGATACTCATGCCACGGCCTCCACCACCGTGCGCGCCGCGCGGTCGAGGTCCGCGGCCGGGATCACGTCCAGACCGGAGCTGGCCAGCGCCTCGCGGCCCTGCTCCGCGTTGGTGCCTTCCAGCCGCACCACCACCGGAATCTGGACCTGCACCTCGCGGATCGCGGCGATGATGCCCTCGGCGATCAGGTCGCAGCGCACGATGCCGCCGAAGATGTTCACCAGAACCGCCTTGACCGAGGTATCCGACAGGATCAGCTTGAACGCGGCCGTGACCCGCTCCACCGTCGTGCCGCCGCCGACATCCAGGAAGTTGGCCGGCTCGCCGCCGTGGTGCTTGATCAGGTCCATCGTGGCCATCGCCAGGCCCGCGCCGTTCACCATACAGCCGATGGAGCCGTCCAGACGGATGTAGTTGAGGTCGTGCTCGTGCGCCTCTTCCTCGGCCGGGTCGCGCTGGCGCGCGTCACGTTCGGCCATCAGCGCCTTCTGGCGGTAGGCGGCAGAGTCGTCCACGGTCAGCTTGGCGTCGATGGCCAGCAACTGGTCGTCAGCGGTCAGCACCAGCGGGTTGATCTCCAGCAGCTGCGCATCCACCTGCTGGAACAGGGCATGGGCGTTGTTCACCAGCTGGGCCATCGCCTTCGCCGGCTCGCCCGAGAGCCCAAGGGCAAAGGCCACGCGCCGACCGTGAAACGGCATCACGCCCGTGGCCGGGTGGATCGGCAGGGTGACCACGGCCTCGGGCCGTTCGGCGGCCAGAGTCTCGATATCCATACCCCCCTCGGCGGAGACCACCAGCGCCAGGCGCTCGCGGGTCCGATCCACCAGCAGTGCAAAGTAGAACTCGCGGGCGATGTCCGCGGCCGGCTCCAGCAGGAGCTGATCCACCGGCAGGCCTTCGGGGCCGCTCTGCCCGGTGACCAGGCGCGAACCCAGCAGCTTTTCCACCGCCTCGCGTGCAGTATCGGGGGAATCCGCCATCACCACACCGCCGGCCTTGCCGCGCCCACCGGAATGCACCTGAGCCTTGACCAGCACACGCTCGGCGCCCAGCGCCTGCCAGGCAACGGGGAATTCATCCGTGTGGGTGATCACCTGTCCGTCGGGAACGGGGATGCCGGCGTCGCGAAAGCGCGCCTTGGCCTGAAATTCGTGGAGATTCATGGGTGTGGAGGATAGCGGCGAGGCCGTTGCCCGACAACTGTGGGGCCCGACAACTGCAGGGGCGAATGCGAGGGCGTGTGCTTATGGCAGCGCTGAATAGAGCCATCCTGGCTTTCTCAGGGCACGCTGCGCTGCAACGTTCTTGATGCCCTTGCACGGGCAAAGGGGTTTGCAGCTTGCTCCGGGATCAACCACCTACGGTGGCCAATCCCGGCGGGACACCCCTGTGCCACACGAAAACGCAGATCAATCAGCGTTTCCTCAGGCGGCCTGCACCGGGATGCCGTGACCAGTACGCACGATCGCGTTGCGGTCGTCGAGATACACGAGATTCGGGGTAAATTCGCGGGCCTCGGCGGCCTCCATCTGCGCATAGGCGCAGATGATCACGCGATGGCCCACTGCCGCTTTGTGCGCAGCCGCGCCATTGACCGAGACGATGCCGGAGCCCGGCTCGCCCTCGATCGCGTAGGTGGTAAAGCGCTCGCCGTTGTCCACGTTGTAGATCTGGATCTGCTCGAACGGCAGGATACCGGCGGCATCCAGCAGCCGCGTATCGATGGCGCACGAGCCCTCGTACTCCAGCTCACAATGAGTGACCTGGGCCTTGTGCAGCTTGCCCTTGAGCATGGTGACGTGCATCGGCGAATTTCCCGGCGATAACCTCTGGGGGCGGAAAATTATCCGCAATTGAGCCGGGCGCGGCAAATGCCCCGCTCCGGCGAAGGCGCGGATCAGCCCGCCGGACGGGTGCGCACGCTGTCGATCAGGCGGACTTCCGCCAGCCACGCGGCGGCCAGCACGACCAGATCCTGGTTAGCCAGCGGCACGCCGTTCTCCGGCTCGGCCAGGTCCTCCGCACGCCGAATGGACAGGTACTCGGGATCGAACCCGACCTCGCGCAGCCGGTCGCAGGCACGCCCCTCGACTTCGGGTATGCGTTCGGCATCGAATACCGTCGCCCCGCGGCAAACCGTGGCCACCTCGTCCAGCACGCGCTTGAGCTCCGGCGCAATCGCGCGCGCCTCCTCGGGCAGCTGGTCATTGCGCGAGCTGCAGGCCAGGCCGTCCTTCTCGCGTACCGTCGGGATCGCCTCGACGCGCACCGGGATATCCAGCCCCTGCACCATGCGCTCGACCAGTTTGAACTGCTGGTAGTCCTTCTCGCCGAACAACGCGAGATCGGGCCGCACCAGATTGAAGAGCTTGGTCACTACCGTGGCCACACCATCGAAATGCCCGGGACGAAAGGCTCCTTCCAGTATCTCCGACAACTGCGGCACGACCACCCGTACAGGAGGCATGCCGTCGTTCGGGTACATGTCCTCTTCCGATGGACAAAACACCGCGTCCACACCGGCCTCGGTCAGCAGACGCGAATCTTCCTCCAGGGTGCGCGGATAGCGCTCCAGGTCCTCGGCACGGTCGAACTGCATCGGATTGACGAAGATCGACACCACCACGCGCTGCGCACGGGCCCGCGCATGCCGGATCAGCGTCATGTGCCCCTCATGAAGGTGGCCCATGGTGGGGACCAGGGCAATGGTTCCGCGGCCCTTGCGGGCCCACTCTCGATGCATGGCCACCAGCTGGGGCCGGTCACGCAGGATTCTCATGGGCCGGATATCCCTCGGGCCGGGGTCCTCATGGACAGTTTAACGATAGGTATGCACACCAGATTCGGGGAACGCGCGCGAGCGCACCGCTTCACAATAAGCGCGCACGGCGCCCTCCAGCGAGCCGCCCTCGGCCAGGAAGTCGCGGGCGAAGCGCGGCGGCTCGGGGGTCAGGCCAATCACATCCTGGATCACCAGCACCTGACCATCGCACTGCGGACTCGCCCCGATTCCGATGACCGGTATATCCGTCGCGCGCACGATCGCATCCGCCAGCTCCTCCGGGACGCTTTCCAGCAGCAACCCCTGGGCCCCGGCCGCCTCCAGTCGCGCCGCCAGAGATTCCATCTCGGCAGCCGCGTGCGGGTCGCGGCCCTGCACACGGAAGCCTCCCATGCGATGCACGGCTTGTGGTGTCAGCCCCAGATGTGCGCATACAGGAATACCAGCGGCCACCAGCCGCTCGACGATCGGCAGCTCGGCCAGGCCACACTCGACCTTGACCATGTGCGCGCCGGCACGCAGCAGGGCCCCGGACTGCTGCAGCGCGGTCGGGGCATCGGCGTCTCCAAGAAACGGCAGATCCGCCATGATCATTGCGTTATGGGCCACCCGCGCGACACTGGCGACGTGATAGCACATGTCGTCGATCGTCACCGGCAGTGTGGTCGGATGCCCCTGCACCACCATGCCCAGGGAATCCCCGACCAGGATGACGTCCACGCCACAGCGATCCAGCAGCGCGGCAAAGGATGCGTCATACGCCGTCAGACAGGTAATCGGTTCGCCGGCCTGCTTGCGCCTGGCCAGCGTGTTGACCGTGATCGGCCGCATCAGTCTGCCTCCCGGGCGGGGTCGATCTGCCACACGTCAGAGCGTAATTGGCAGCGGATTGAAATAGTGTCGGCCACCCTGGATCGGCTCCAGGAATTGCACCAGCTGTTCAAAATCGGCCGGGTTGTTCACCCAGTCGATCTCGGTGGCGTTCACAATCACCAGCGCCGCCCCTTCGAAATGATAGAAGAATTCCGCATAAGCCGCGTTCAGGCGCTCCAGGTAATGCGCCTCGATGTGACGTTCGTACGGTCGCGCGCGCTGGCGAATGCGATCCATCAGGACCTCCACGGGCGCCTGCAGGTAGATCACCAGATCCGGCCGCGGCAATCCTTCTCGAAGATGCCGGAACATCTCGCGATAGATCTCCAGCTCGTCGGGGTGCAGGTTGAGCTCGGCAAACAGCGGATCCTTGTCCATCACATAGTCGGCCACGTGGCGCTGCTCGAACAGACCCTTCTGACTGACCGGCGTCAGCTGCCGGACACGCTGAACCAGAAAATGCAGCTGCGTGGCCAGGGCATGCTTGTCCGGCTCCTGGTAGAAGCGCTCGAGGAACGGGTTCTCGTCCGGCGCCTCGAAGATCCCCTCGGCGCGCAAATGCTCCGACAGCAGACGCGCAAGGCTCGACTTGCCCACCCCGATCGGCCCTTCCACGGCAACAAAGTCAAAATCGGTCAGACTCACCATTGCCCCCCGGCACGGGCAATGTCTGGGTCTTCCAGCGCGACAAGCGAAGCGCCATCGAAGCGGCTGGCGAGCCGATCTACCGAGCCCTCGCCCGGAATCTTCAGGTCCGGAGCCAACTCGGCCAGCGGCAGGACCACGAAATCGCGCTCGGTCAGGCCCGGATGGGGTACATGCAGACCAGGCAAATCCAGCACCTGATCGCCGAACAGCAGGATGTCCAGATCGAGCAGGCGCGGGCCCCAGCGTGTGCCATCGCGCTCGCGGCCACAGTCGGCCTCGATCGCCTGCAACGCATGCAGCAGATCCAGGGGTTCGAGCCGGGTGTGCAGCCGGGCCACGGCATTCACGTAATCCGGCTGGTCCTGCGGACCCATCGGCGGATTGCGGTACAACCGCGACTGCCCCGTCAGCCGCGTTTGTGGCACATCACCGGCCAGGCGCCGGAAGGCCTCGCGCACCTGGGCCTCGGGGTCGCCAAGGTTGGCGCCGATGCCCACGAATACCTGCAAGCCGGCATCGGTCATGCCGCGTCACCCCCATCATTCGATCCGCCGGACTCGCCATCGCCCTTGCGTCGGCGCTTGCGACGACGACCACCACGGCGGGCACGCCCCTTAGCCTTGCCGCCGCCCCCGGCCATCTTTTTCTGTTCGCCCTCGTCCTTTTCCTGGAACTCGGTCCACCAACGGCACAGTTCCGGGTCGGCATCGCCCGCGCGGGCGCGCAGGCAGAGGAAATCGTAACCCGCACGGAAACGCGGATGCGTCAGCAGGCGCAGCGCGCGGCCGCCGCGCGCCCGTTCCAGTCGCGCCTGCAGCTCCCATATTTCGCGCACGATCAGGCTGAAGCGCTTGGGGATCGAGACCGTCTTGACCTGGCGATCCAGCACCTCGGCCATCGCCTGCTGCCAGGCCGGGATCTCCTGCTCGTCTTCCTCGATGCGCCGGGCCGCCGCCACCTGCACCGGGGCCCACAGGATAGCGGCGTAGAGAAACGCCGGGTTGACCCCGAGCTCCTCGTTGATGCGCTTGTCAGTATTGAGCAGCGACTCGACCAGGAACTGCCGCCGCTCGGCACCCCGATCCGGGTCGGCAAAGCACTCGGCCGCCTCCGGGAACATCGGCGCGAACAAACCGAAGCGCTCCAGCTCGTCCAGACAGGTGACCGCCGCACCGCTGTGGAACAGCTTGATCACCTCGTCGAAAAGCCGCGCCGGCGCCACCGTCTGCATCAGGCTCGCGAGTTCATGGATCCCGGCCTCGACCTCGGGCGCGATGCGCAGCCCCAGCTTCGCGGAGAAGCGCACGGCGCGCAGCATGCGCACCGGGTCCTCGCGCAGCCGCGTCTCGACATCATCTCCGATCAGTCGCAGTACGCCCTCGCGCAGGTCTTCAACCCCGCCGGTGTAATCGAGCACCGAGAAATCGTCGATGTCGTAGTACAGCGCGTTCACGCTGAAGTCCCGCCGCACCGCATCCTGCTCGATCGTGCCGTAGCGGTTATCGCGCAGGATGCGACCTTCGTCGCTCAGCGCCACCTGCCCGTCGCTGTCGTCGTCCTCGTCGTGCGGCGCACGGAAGGTGGCGACCTCAATCACCTCGCGGCCGAACAGGACATGGGCGAGGCGAAAACGGCGCCCGATCAGGCGGCAGTTGCGGAACAACCCGCGTACCTGATCCGGCGTGGCATCGGTGGCCACATCGAAGTCCTTGGGCTCGCGCCCCAACAGCAGGTCACGCACACCCCCGCCCACCAGACAGGCGCGATAGCCCGCATCGCGCAGGCGATAGAGCACCTTCAGGGCGTTGTCGTCGATCGCGGCGCGCGAAATGCCGTGCTCCTCGCGTGAATACACGCGCGGCTCGGGGATCGCGGCAGACGGGGTTGCAGGATCGGCCTGGGTCACTCGGTTCGGGTTCCGTGAACGAAAGCGCAGTATGGTAACAGCAAGCCGGTTCGGTATAGGACCAGACGGGCGGATATCATCTCCCTGCCCTCGGCGACTGCAGGCGTAGCGGCGCGGTCTCTCCGGTCAGGCGATAGCGCAGATAGTCATCAAGGATGCGCCGGTGGTCAAAGGCCAGAGGCTGGCCCTGATCGTCGGGATCCAGCCAGGCACAGTCCGCGGCGTCATCGGCCGCACGGGCCTCGCCCGCGCCGCGCGCCACGAATACGGCGCTGACGGTGTGCCCGCGCGGATCCCGCGCGGGGTCGGAATAGACGCCCAGCAAGGCCTCCAGCGTGACCTCCAGACCGGTTTCCTCCAGGGCCTCGCGCACAGCGGCCCGCTCGACCGACTCGCCGACATCCACGAAGCCTCCGGGGAGGGCCCAGCCATGGGGCGGGTTGCGGCGCTCGATCACCAGCACGCAGCCAGGATGGGCCGGGTGATGGATCACCACATCCGCGGCCAGCAAGGGAGTTTGCGGTGGGCCACTCATTCGTCCTGACCGTCCTGGCGGATGAAACGCCGGATCTGGCGGCGCTGGCGCTTGTCCGGGCGGCGACTGGGGGCGCTGTCGGCCACCGCCCGTTCCGCGCGCCGGCGTTCGGACTCGGCCTCGCGCCGGGCCTCGCTCTCGGGTGTCTCGGCATACAGCTCGCGCGCCTCGGTCGCGGGCCGACGCTGGTCATTCAGCGCCCGCACGTCGATCTCCCAGGTCTGCTGGCCACGATGAATCGTCAGGCGATCGCCCGGGTGCACCCGGCGCGCCGGCTTGCAGCGCTCGCCGTTCACATGGACCTTGCCACCACTGACGGCCTCGGTCGCCATCGCGCGGGTCTTGAAAAAGCGCGCGGCCCAAAGCCACTTGTCGATGCGCAGCCCGTCGGCGGGCGCTGCGCGTGCCTCAGCCCCGGCCAAGGAACCCTCGCACTGGAGACACTGGACTTTCCCGCCGGGTCACGGGCATGGACAATGCGCGGCTTTCCACCATCAGAGGATGGGGCCCCGCATGGGGCTTCGATACGTCATGAAACTCCCGCATCTGCACCTGATCAGCTTTGACCTTTGTCCTTTCGTTCAGCGTAGCGTGATCACGCTGAAATACAAGCAGGCCCCGTTCGAAGTGACCTATATCGATCTCGCGGATCCACCGGACTGGTTTCGCGAGCAGTCCCCGCTCGGCAAGGTGCCGATCCTTAAAGTCGATCACGACACCGTGCTGTTCGAGTCGGCGGTGATCAACGAATACGTCGATGCCATCACCCAGCCCCCGCTAATGCCGGACACACCGCTGCACCAGGCCCGCACGCGCGCCTGGATCGAATATCTGGGGGAGCAAACCATGACCCAGTATCGCTGGATGACGGCGGCGAACGAAGGCACCTTCGAGATGGAACGCCATGCAGCGTCGCGCGGACTAGAGCGGCTGGAGCGGGAACTGGCGGTCGATCCACTACTCGCAGGGCACGAGTTCACCCTGATCGACGCCACTCTCGCACCGATCCTGCTGCGCTACAGCCTGATCGATGACATCGACAATCCCTGGGAACCCGGGGCATTTCCGCGCCTCGCCCAACGCTGGGATGCGCTGCGCAACATAGAAGCGGTGTCCGCGTCGGTCCCCTCCGACTTCGCGGCGCGTCTGGCGGCCTACCTGCGCGCACGGGAAGGCTTTGCACCCTCGCACATTGCCTCGCGACTGACCGTTCCAGACTGATATCAAGACCGAAGCTGCTGACTAGAACAACTCGGCCCACTCCGTCAGGGCGAACCAGATCACGTAGCCCCCATAGAGAATCAGGAACACGATGCTGAGGATGGTAATCGGGCGAAAGCCCTTCACCCTCACCTCGTAGGAGACGTCCTCCCCGCGTGCCCGCCGGCGCCGTACCTCCAGCCAGCGCGATACCCGCCACCATATGAACAGCAGGATCAGGACAACGGTCAGGAACTTCAGCATCGTGGTTCGTTTCCTCGCACTCGACCCGGGTCAACTCTGAACGCGACACTACCCGAGAATGCGACCCGCCGCATCGAACGCCCGCCAGGACCGCGCCTACCTACCCGCGCCGCTTGGTATGCCGCGTGGCTGGGGCATTCCACGGATCCTCCGGCCAGGGGTGTTTCGGATAGCGCCCCTTCAGCTCGCGGCGCACCTCCGGATAGCCGTTCTCCCAGAAGCTCGCGAGATCCTGCGTGACCTGCACCGGGCGCCGCGCCGGCGACAGCAGGTGCAGCACCAGCGCCACGCGACCGCCCGCCACCCGGGGTGTCTCGCCCAGGCCGAACAGCTCCTGCAGCTTGACCGCCAGCACCGGCGGGTCCTGCGTGTAATCGATGCGGTGGGCGGAGCCGGAGGGGACCTGGATCCGCGCCGGCGCCTCCCGTTCCAATTGCTGCTGGTGGTCCCAGTCCAGCCGCGCGCGCAGGATCGCCGCCAGATCCAGCCGCTCCAGATCCCGGCGCCGCGTTATGCCGGCCAGATACGGCCCCAGCCAGTCCTCCAAGGTCATCAGCAACGCGGCGTCGCGCAGATCCGGAAAACCGGCCGCGGGCAGGGTCTCGTGCAGCAACTGGATGCGGGCGCGCAGCTGGGTCGCCGCGTCATCCCATGGCAGCAGCGCAAGGCCCTCGCGGCGCAGCCGCTCGCACCAGCGCGGGATGGTGGCGGCGGGGTCGTCCAGCGCGACCATCTGCCGCTCCACCACCAGCGTGCCGATCCGCCGGATCCGCGCGTTCTCCAGCCGTGGACCGTCCTCCACCCAGTCGCAGCGCGTCTCGCGGTGAAAGAGCTCCGAGGCCTCCTGCTCCAGTGCCGCCAGATTCAGCACCACCGCACAGCGGATGCGGGCCTCGCGGTCGGCGTCCGTGCAGTCCACCGCCACCAGGTAGTCGGCATGCGCCAGACGCTCGCGCTCCGGCAGCCACGCGCCACGACCATTCCCCATCACGAAGCGCCCGGCCGCCTCGCCACGGCGGCGCGCGATGCGCTCCGGCCAGGCCAGCGCCGCCAGCACGCCCAGCGCGGTGCCTTCATCCAGCACCGCATCAGTGCCAGCGGGGCGATCCCCGAATCGTGCCAGCGCCTGCTCCAGACGCCGCAACCCGGATTGCCAGACCCGGCCACCCGAGTGCCGAGCGCGCTCCAGGCGCGTGCCCAGCTCCAGCGGGGCCTCCGGCCCGGCCACGCCCGGTTCTTCCACCGCCACCGCCAGTTCGCAGGCCAGGCGCGCAAGCCCCCGCTCCCGGCCCCGCAACAGCATGTGCGCCAACCGCGGGTGGGTCGGCAGCCGCAGCAGGGCCCGCCCGTGCCCGGTCATCCGCCCATCGGCATCCACCGCACCCAGTTCGGCCAGTACCGCCTGCGCGGAGGCCAGCCCCTGAGCGGGCGGCGGCTCCAGCCAGTCGAGCTCGGCCACCGCCTCGCCCCAGCCGGCCAGTTCCAGGGCCAACGGCAGCAGGTCCACCTGCTGCATCCCCGGCGTCGCGTAATCCGGGCGCGCGACCTCGTCGGCCCGCGACCACAGGCGGATGGCCACCCCCGGTTCGGTGCGCCCGGCACGCCCGGCCCGCTGCTCGGCGGCGGCCTTCGAGGCCGGCAGCGTCACCAGCCGCGAGAGCCCGGTCGCGGCATCGAAGCGCGGCTCGCGGGAGAGCCCCGCGTCGATCACCACGCGCACGCCCTCGATGGTCAGGCTGGTCTCGGCGATGTCGGTCGCCAGCACCACCTTGCGCTCGCCCGTGGGCGCCGGGCGCACGGCCCGGGCCTGCTCCTGTGCCGACAGCCGCCCGAACAGCGGCGAAATGCGCGCGGGGCCGGCGGGTGTGTCCACCCCTTCGCCCACCCCGTTGCACAGGCGCGCTGCCACCTCGCGGATCTCGCGCTCGCCGGGCAGAAAGACCAGAACCGAGCCCATCTCCGCCGCCAGCGCCTCCCGCACCGCCTGCGCCACGCCGTCAGCCAGCGGGGCATCCTTCGCCGTTGGGGCGTAACGGACCTCGACCGGAAACTGCCGCCCGCGCGCTCGCAGCACCGGCACGGCGTCCGCCTCCGGGCCGGCCAGCAGCCTGGCCACGGCCTCGTCGTCGAGGGTCGCCGACATCACCACGATGCGCAGCTCCGGGCGCAGCAGCCGACGCACCTGCAACGCAAAGGCCAGCGCCAGTTCGGCCTCGGGCCGGCGCAGATGGAATTCGTCGAAGACCACGGTGCCGACCCCTTCCAGCAGCGGGTCACCCTGGATGCGGCGCAGGAACAGCCCATCGGTGACCAGCTCCACCCGGGTGCGCTCGGAAACCTTCTGCTCGTCGCGCACGCGGTAGCCGACCGTCTGCCCGGCCGGTTCACCCAGCTGCCCGGCCATGTAGGTCGCCGCCATGCGCGCCGCCAGTCGCCGGGGCTGCAACACCACGACGCGGCCGCGCGCGCCGGCTGCCTGCATCAGATGCAGCGGCACGCCGGTGGTCTTGCCGGCGCCTGGCTCGGCCACCAGCACGGCGGCACCGCGCGTCTGCAGCGCGGCATCCAGAGGGGTTAGCAGATCTTCCAGCGCCCGGGCCTGCGGCGCCTCATTCAACTCTTTCGCCATCTACAGCGGTCAGTTCTCGACCACGCGCGTGCCGGCCTGCACCCGGTCCCCCGGGCGGGTGACCACACGCTCGCCCGCCTCCAGGCCCTCGAGGATCTGTGTGGCGAAGCCCGAGCGACGGCCCACCTCGACCCGGCGTGGCTCGGCACGGCCGTCCTCGACCACGAACACCGACCACTCGCCGCGGTCGCGGAACAGCGCGCTGGTGGGGACCTGCAGCACGTCATCCCCTTCCCACAGCAGGAACTCGGCCTCCACGCGGTAGCCCACCGCCAGCCCGGCCATGCGTGCCTCCACCGCGTCGAGGTCGAGGATCACCGGCACGCGCTGCTCGTCCACGCCCAGCGCGGAGATCTTGGTAAAGCCGAACGGCTGCACGCGGCGCACGGTGCCCTCCAGTTCGGCATCGCGCCCCCAGTCGGTCAGGCGCACGCGCATGCCCGGCACTACGCGCACCGCGTCCATGGACAGCAGATCCACCTGCACCTCGAGGTCGTCGAGATCGCCCACGACCAGCACCGGCTCGCCGGCCCCGATCGTGCCCTCGCAGCAGCGATACCGCTCCAGGATCACGCCTGCGGCGGGCGAACGAACCGTCAGGGCATCGGCCTCGGACTCCGGCATCTGTCCACTGGCAATATCCAGCACCACCCGCGCGCTCTCGACCTCGCTGCGCGCGACCTCCACCGCGGATTCGCCGGCGCGAACCGCCGAGCGCGCCCGATCGCGTGCGGTCTCCATACGCTCCACCTCGGTGGCGGAAACCGCACCCCGATCGAACAGCTCTTGATAACGGCGATATTCCGATTCCGCGAAGCGGGCCTCCGACTGCAGATTCTCCAGATTCGCCTCGGCGCTTCGCAGCCGCGACCGAGCAGCGGCAAGATTCTCGCGCGCCTGCTCACGCGAACGTGCATCCAGCGCCGGGGTCGGCAAAGGCTCCATGCGGAAGAGCGCGTCGCCGAGCTCGACGGCATCGCCCTCTTCGAGCCGGACGCGATGCAGGAAGCCGGCGATCGGCGCCGACACCGTAAAGGTGTCGCGCAGCCGCGTGCGCCCTTCCTCGCGCACGGTCTCTTCGAACGGGCCGGCCTCGACCGTGGTCAGCGATACCGGCACCGGCTGCGGGCGCAGCGCCCATACCAGCGCGGCCACCCCTGCCAGCACGATGAGCCCAACCGTGATTCGCTTTTTCATCGCCATAGGATCAGTCTCGCAAATCCCGCCACTCCGCGCTTCCCCCCTCATCGCCCGGCGTGCCGGGGCGTATATCTGCAAGTTGCCACACTCGGTTATCACCTGAACGGTGGTTGGCAACCAGCCGCTGTGAGGCTAAGCATGGTTCGGCATCCGGTGTTTACGGTGGCTTTGATCCGCCGCCTGCCAAGCGCTGTCTCGGCAGCGCACCACGAGTTACTTCTTTGCTCGTGCAAAGAAGTAACCAAGAAACACGCCCGGGATTCGCCCGGGAACCTTGCTCCGGCCGCGCCAGACCGGCGGCGCTGAAACTCGCTAAGCTGTCGCTTCGCTCAAACAGTCAGCGCCCCGTGTCTATTTTGAATCGTCCGGCCTGTCACGCCCTCCACAAGGGGCTCATATCGGGAGGGTAGGTTAAAACAGGCGGTATTCCGGCGAAGAGCCAGACATCCACACGATTACGTAGAGACAAGGCCTTTGGCGCCCGCTGGCGGGCGCGGCACGCCAGGGCCGCAGGCCGCGCGTGCCCGGATGTCCGAATACCTAGCCTCCGTCCATTGGCACAAACGTCAGGTCAGCCGTTGTCTTGACCTTATCCCCCCGTATGAAGCCCCTTGCGGAAGGGTCCTCGGGACGGAAGAGAGGCGCTGACTGTCTGAGCGAAGCCAAAGGCGCAGCGAGTTTCAGCGCCGCCGGCCCGAGGGCCCTGGAGCAAGGTCCCCGGGCGGAATCCGGGTGCCCTTCTTTGGGTACTTTCTTGGGCAAGCAAGAAAGTACCTCGGGGCGCGCTGCCGAAACAGCGCTTGGCAGGCGGCGGACCAAAGCCACCGTAAACACCGGATGCCGAACCAGGACCAGCCACAAAAAGGCGGGCAATAACGACCGTTACTCGGCCGCCTTCAGGGCCTGTACGCGGTCGAGCTGCTGCAGGCGCCGCCAGGCGAGAAAGGCGGTCAGGCTGGCCGCGACCAGGATGCCGAGGGCGGCGAAGCCGTAGGCCTGCGGCGTAATCACCAGCGGCACGCGGAACAGGTCCATCGCAAAGGCCTGGTTCAGTAGCCATGCGAAGCCCGTGCCCGTCAGCCAGGCGACCGGGATCGCGGCGAGGGTGAGCACCGCGATCTCGCCGAGCAGGATCCAGCTGACCTGACCACGCGAGTAGCCGAGTACCTCCAGCGTGGCCAGGTCGCGAGCGCGCTCGGCATAGGTGATGCGGGCGTTGTTGTAGGTCACCGCAAAGGCGATAGAGACAGCGAGCGCGACGAACACCATTGCGAACACGATGATGGTCTCGCCGATGTATTCGCGGATGTTGCGCTCGGCCTCCGCGATCAGTCCGACACTGGCGACCCGCGGGCGGTCGGACAGGCTACGGAACAGTGCATCTTCTTGTGCGCGGTCGGTCAGCAACCAGGCGCCGGAGACCGCGGGCCCCTCGCCGATCATGCGGTTCAGGGCCGGGCGGTACATATAGGCGCCGACGCCGATGGGCTCTTCCACCACACCGGCCAGCGGCACCGTGACCGTGCGGCGGCGGCCCTCCAGGATCTCCACCTCCACCGGGTCGCCCACGCGCAGCCCGAGCTGTTCCGCCAAGTAGTCGGTCAGCAGGATGCCCTCGTCCGGCAGTCGGCCACGCCCGCCGCCCATCGGCAGTTGCCGCAGGCGCGGTTCGGCGTCCAGCCCCAGCAGGCGCACGCGCTCCTCGCGGTTCACGCCGACCAGCCGCACCGGCACCGCCCGGAAGGTCTCCACCGCCAGCACGCCCGGCTCGTGGCGCAGCTCGCCGGCCGCACGCGCCGGCACGGGATCGGTGAACTGCAGATCGATGTCCATCTGCAGCACCTGCCCGTACTGGGTGTCCAGCATCTGGGTCACCGCGTTCAGCTGGTAGGCGCCCATCAGCAGCAGCCCGCCGGACAGGCCAATACCGATCACCGACAGCACGGACTTGAGCCGGTGGCGCGCAAGGTTGCGCAGGATGATCCGGGTCGGCTGATCGAACGCGCCCCAGGCCGCCGAGCGCTCCAGCCAGCCGCGATGAAAACGTTCCGGGGCCGGCGGGCGCATAGCCTCGGCCGGTTGCATGCGCACCGCCTGCCAGACCGCACGGAAGGTGCCGAGCATGGCCGCGCCCATGGCCACGCCCACCGCCAGCACCATCACCCAGCCCTGCAGACGAAAGCTCATCTCCGGGAAGCGGAAGTACTCCGCGTAGATGCCGGCCAGGCCCTGCGCGGCCCAGGCCCCGAATGCGAGCCCCAGCGCGCAGCCCACCAGCACGATGCCGCCGGTCAGCAGGGCATAGTGCCCGGCGATCGCGCCGTTGCCGTAGCCGAAGGCCTTGAGCACGGCGATCGGCTCGCGCTGGGAGCGGATGATGCGGCCGACGACGACGTTCAGCAGAAAGGCCGCGACGGCCAGGAAGATGGTCGGGAGGATCGCCGCCTGCGCCCGCAGCTGGGTCAGCTCCTCGGACAGAAAGCGATGCGAGAACTGGTCATCGCGGCCATAGGCCCCCATGCCGCCGTAGCGCGCGAGCTCCCGGTCCATTGCCTCGATCACGGGGGCCGGGTCCGCACCCGCCTCCAGGCTCACGGCCACCGAGTTGAATGCCCCCTCCATCCCGTAGGCGGCAGCCAGCGCGCGGCGGTTCATCCACAGGATGCCGTAGCGCTCGTAGTCCGGCAGCAGATCGGTGGGGCTGATCTGATAGACAAACTCCGGCGACAGCGCGATGCCGCTGATCTGCAGGTCGGTCAGGCGCCCGTCGATGATCGCGCGCAAAGAATCGCCGGCCCGCAGCTCGTGGGCCTCGGCAAAGGCCTCGCTGACGACCGCCTCGCGCTCGCGGCCGGCCTCCGGCAGCCGCCCCTCGCGCAGGTAGAGCCGGTTCAGCAGCGGCTCACCCCCGTCGGGTATGGAGAGCACGGTGCCACGGATCGGCTCGTCAAAATCGGCGACCTCCAGGCGCACCGGGGCCTGCACCCGGGTCTCGATCTGGTTGATCCCCGGCGTATCGCGAAAGCGCTCCACCGCGCTCTCCGGCGCGCGCGTGATCTCCGCGAATACATCGGCGAACTGGTATTCCGAGTAGAAACGGTCCTTGGTGATCGTGAGGGCATCGAGGCTGGTCACGGCGATCACCAGCGTCATTACGCCGCTGGCGATCACCAGCGCGATCGCCGCCGCCTGTCCCTTCAGGTGACCGAGATCACGCAGGATCTTGCGGTTCAGCGCACGCATGGTCGGCCGCCGTCGCTACCAGTGCAGTTCGGCCGGGGACTGGCGCGTGGCGTTCTCGTGGATCTCGCTCACGCGGCCGTCGCTAAGGTGGATCACCCGGTCGGCCATCTCGCCGATCACCGCGTTGTGGGTGATGATCGCCACCGTCGTGTCCAGACGCTCGTTGATGTGCTGCAGCACCTCCAACACACGGATGCCGGTCTTCGAATCCAACGCGCCCGTTGGCTCATCGCACAGCAGCACGGCCGGCTGCTTGGCGATCGCGCGGGCAATGGCCACCCGCTGCTGCTCGCCGCCGGAGAGCTGCGAGGGGAAGTGGTCCATGCGGTTCTCCAGCCCGACCAGCGCGAGCGCCTCTTCCGGTGGCATCGGGTCGCGCGAGATCTCGGTGACGATGGCCACGTTCTCGCGCGCGGTCAGGCTGGCGATCAGGTTGTAGAACTGGAACACGAAGCCGACATGGTCGCGGCGAAAGGCCGTCAGCGTGCGCTCGGAGGCCTGCGCCAGATCCTGGTCGCGGTAGCGCACCTCGCCCTCGGTCGCGGTGTCCAGCCCACCCATGATGTTCAGGAGCGTCGACTTGCCGGAACCCGAGGCCCCCAGCATCACCACCAGCTCGCCGGTGTAGAGCTCCAGATCCACCCCGCGCAGGGCGTGGATGGTCACCTCGCCCATGCGGTAAACCTTGGTCACCCCCGCCGCGCGAAACATCACCTCCCGCGTGGCCGCAGGAGCCGGGGATGCGCTCATGCGGGAGCGGCCACCACGTGCGTGGTCTGCGGCGCCGCGGCACCCGGCTCGGGCGCGCTTGGCAGGATGCCGCCCTCGCCGTCCAGGCTCATGGACCACAGGCTCAGCAGCAACAGCAGAATAATTAGTATTGGAATCAGTACGCGCGGATTCATCGGACAGGCCCTCGCTCGCGACAGTACCCCAATGCTGCCACAAAGCCCCCGGCACGGCGTCGGGCCAGGCACCGTCGGCCGGGATGACCAGCAACGACAGGCACGCCCGACGCGGCTCGCGATGCGCCCCCGATTTGTTGTTTTGCGCCCAAATATTTACCCTATGCGCACCGTCCGGCCTGCCGCAGACGCGCCGAGCATCCCGAAATCGCGCGCCGCAGAGCCGTTTTGGCACTACAAGCGGTGCCATGCCAACCCGTTTCAACAACGCAAGGAGTCAACATGTCCGCACTCATCTGTGGATCCATCGCGTACGACACCATCATGGTGTTCCCCGACCGCTTCAAGAACCACATCCTGCCGGACAAGGTGCACATGCTGAACGTGTCCTTCCTGGTCCCGGACATGCGTCGCGAGTTCGGCGGTTGCGCCGGCAACATCGCCTACAACATGAAGCTGCTGGGCGGCAACCCGACCATCATGGCCACCGTCGGCGGCGACTTCGCCCCCTATGCCGACTGGATGGACAAGCACGGCATCTCGCGCAAGCACATCAAGGAGCTGAACGACACCTATACCGGTCAGGCGTTCATCACCACCGACCAGGACGACAACCAGATCACCGCCTTCCACCCGGGCGCGATGGGCTTCTCGCACCAGCAGAAGGTCACCGAGGCCGACGGCATCAAGGTCGGCATCGTCTCCCCGGACGGCCGTGACGGCATGATCGAACACGCCCAGCAGTTTGCCGACGCCGGTATCCCGTTCATGTTTGACCCGGGCCAGGGCCTGCCGATGTTCGACGGAGACGACCTGAAGCGCTTCATGGAGAACGCCACCTACGCCGCGTTCAACGACTACGAAGCGCAGCTGACCGCCGACCGCACCGGCCTGAGCCTGGAGCAGATGGCCGAGATGGTCGACGCGATGATCGTCACCCGCGGTGGCGAGGGCTCCGACATCTACACCGGCGGCAAGAAGATCACCATTCCGTCGGTCGAGCCGGCCGCGATCAAGGACCCGACCGGCTGTGGCGACTCCTACCGCGCCGGCATCCTGTTCGGCCTGGAACAGGGCTATGACTGGGAAACCACCGGCCGCATCGCCTCGCTGATCGGCTCGATCAAGATCGCCCACTCCGGCACCCAGAACCACCACTTCACGCCGGAAGCGTTCGCCGACCAGTTCGAAAGGGCCTTCGGGTACCGCTACTGAGCCACCTGACGCCGCCCCGGGCACCCGCCCGGGAACGCAAAAGGCCCGGCCCGAGTTTCCTCGGTCCGGGCCTTTTTTGTTAGCGCTCTGCAGAGGTCTGCTTACGGGCGGAGCCCCTGCCCGCGTCTGACGCCTGACAGGAGCTTTGTCGGACGGCCGGCTCCCACTCCCTCAAGGCGTCAACCGCGTTGGTAAGTGCCCACCAGCCGGTTCATGCCGATCACATGGGGCTCGGCGCGCTCCAGGAACTGCCAGAGCGTGAGGCCGGCGGGGAGCTGCAGGTCGCGGTCCAGCGCCAGCAGCCAGAAGAAGTAATGGTGTTTGCCGTGGCCCTCGGGCGGCATCGGGCCGCCGTAGCCGGTGCCGCCAAAGTCGTTCTCGCCGACATCGCCCAGGCTGGCCGCCTCGGGCAGGCCGTCGGTATCCGGCGGCAGGTTGTACAGCACCCAGTGCACAAAGCCGTAGGTGCCGGACTTGATCAGCGGGGCATCCGGGTCATGGCAGATGACGGCCAGCGAGCGCGTCTCCTGCGGGAGGTTGCTCCACTTGAGCGCTGGCGAGGTGTCCTCGCCCTCGCCCGTATGGCGCTTCGGGATCGGCTGACCGGGGCCGAACGCGGAACTGGACAGCTGCATGTCGGACAGTGCAAAACCCATCGCCAATCTCCTGATCAATACGTACCCGCCACCCTAACGTGCACCCCGGGCCCACACCAACCGGTTGCAGCCGCCCGCCGTCACGCGGATCATCGAGGGCATGCTGAATGCCGTAAAACGCTGGCTGGGCCGAGAAGACCCCCTGAGCGGGGCCGCGCGGGCGATCGACCGCGGCCGCTCGGGGATCGAGACCGTGCTGGGCCTGCCTCACCGGCTCGCCGTGCCACTGTTGCGCCGCCACTTTGGCGAGGCGGTTCACCCCTCCGACGAGGACTTCCGCGAGACAGGCCAGAACGGGTACTGGTCCCTGCCCACTCCCGGTTCGGAGTTCGAAGTCCGCCTGTTCGGCGACGATACCGGGCGCGTCACCGTCGGTACGGTTCGCGGCACGAACGTCTATTCGGGGCTGGTGGTGGTCAGCGAATGGTCGCCGGAAAACCCGGTGGCTGTTTGGCAGGTCCGCCTGGAAGATTCGGCCACCGAGTCTGCGCGAACGCTGCACGACTTCCTGCTAGGCGACGCCTCCTCCTAGCGACCCGGCGATGGACGATCGCGAACAGTCGATTTCGCTGGTACTGGGCAGCGGCGGGGCTCGCGGCTTGGCGCAGATCGGGGTCATCCGCTGGCTGGAGGAGCACTCCGACTATCGCATCCGCTCCATCTCGGGCGCCTCCATGGGCGCGCTGATCGGCGGCATCTACGCAGCAGGCAAGCTGGATATCTACGAGGACTGGGTGAAAACGCTGCGCCGCCAGGATGTCTGGCGGCTGCTGGATTTCTCGTTTCGCGGTGCCGGGCTGATCCGGGGCGATCGCCTGATCGGCAAACTGCGTGACATGCTGGGCGACATCGACATCGAAGAGCTATCGATCTCCTTTACCGCAGTAGCCACCGATATCGAGCGCGAACGCGAGGTCTGGCTGAACACCGGCTCGCTGTTCAACGCCATTCGCGCCTCCATCGCCATCCCCACTGTGTTCACCCCCGTGCACCATCACGGGCGGCTGCTGGTGGATGGCGCCCTGCTGAACCCCGTACCCATCGCACCGACCCTGAACGACCACACCGACATAACCGTGGCCGTCAGCCTGAACGGGCGCATGGGCGACGAACTCACGCGCGTCACCCGCCCCAACGCCTTCGATGACGTCGACGCCGAAAAACTGGGGCGCAGCCGCCTGAATCAGCGACTGCAGGGCGTATTGCCGGACCGGGTCGGCGGCTGGCTCCAGGACTGGCCAGGCAAGCTGGGGCTGGGCTCCACGACCGCCGGCATGAGCCGCGCCCAGGAGGCCCGGGCGCTCAGCATGATCGACGTCGTCTCCCATTCCATCGAGGCCATGCAGGGCTCGATCGCACGCTTTCGCATTGCCGCCTACAACCCCGAGCACCTGATCGAGGTGCCCGTCAACGCCTGCGGCATCTTCGACTTCCACCGCGCCCGCGAGATGATCGAACTCGGCTACCACCTCGCCGAACGCAGCCTGGGCGACCAAAGGCCGTAAGCCCCACCCCCTTCCCCCTGTAGGAGGCCAGCCCCCTGGCCGATGGGGTTCTGCTGGCCCCGGATCGGCCAGAGGGCTGGCCTCCTACAAGGAAAGAGGGAACGGCCTTGCTCAGTGCTTGAAATGCACAAACAGTCGGCCGTGGTTCTTCGAGTCCTTCTCCACCCGGTGGTAGCGCTGCTTGATCTCCGGCTGCTGCAAAAAGCGCAGCACGCGCTTTTTCAGTTGTCCGCTACCCTTGCCGTGGATGATCTCTACCGTCTTGATACGCTTGTCGCAGGCCTCTTCGATCGCGCCATTCAGCGCCGCATCGATCTTGCGCCCGTTACGAAAGCACTCGTGCAGGTCGATGGAAAGCCGCGACATATCCGTCCTCTGTCCAGGGTCACCGCGATGCAGCCTGCCAGACTCGCCGCGCGTGCGCAGCCGCGTGTCGCCCTCACGCATGAACGCCCTATACTCGGAGCAACTCCGCTCCGGAAGACCCCATGACACGACTGTTCGAGAAGACCTATCCGCAACCCGGAACGCCCCCGGGCCACGGGGTACACGCTCACGAACATTCCCACACTTCCGACGCCAGCGTTTCCGCCTGGCACTACCACAACGAACAACTCAATCCCCTGGACCCTGAAACCGTGCTGCACGACGGTGCGCCGGCGGACGGGTTCGTCTGGCTGCACTTCCAGGGCACACCCGGTCCGGGCCAATTACACCGCCTGGGCGAGACGTTCGGGCTGCACCCGCTGGCGCTGGAGGACGTGCGCCATCGCGGCCAGCGCCCCAAGCTCGACTACTTCGGCGAGCACGCAGTGATCATCCTCAACCAGCCGCAGCTGGATGGCGATACCGTGCGACTGGACCAGCTCAACCTGTTTGTACACGCGAAGTTCGTGATCAGCGTACACAGCGGCGATACCGACCCGTTCGAGCCCATCCGCCAGCGCATGCGCGGCAGCAACCGCAACTTCAACCGCCTGGGTGCCCCGTACCTGGCCTATGCCCTGATGGATGTCGTCGTGGATCAGGCCTTCCCGCTGATGGAGCAACTCGGCGACCGTATCGAAGACCTGGAAGAACGCGTACTCTCACAGCCCAACCACGACACCCTGAGCCGCATCCATGTCGTACGCCGCGAACTGCTGGTGCTGCGCCGCCAACTCTGGCCCACGCGCGACGTAGTTACCCGCCTGATGCGCGACAACCAGGACCCGTTCGGCCCAGAGATGATGCCCTGGCTGCGTGACGTCCACGATCACACTATCCAGATCATGGACCTGCTTGAGTCCTACCGCGAAATGGCCTCCAGCCTGATCGAGGCCTACCTCTCGGCCATCAATCAGCGCTCCAACGACGTGATCCGTGTTCTCACCATCATCGCCACCATCTTCATCCCGCTCACCTTCATCGTCGGCATCTACGGCATGAACTTCGACCACCCCGAAAGCCCATGGTCGATGCCCGAGCTCTACACCTACTACGGCTACCCCGTCCTGCTCGGCATCATGCTCGCCGTCGTTCTCGGGATGCTCTACCTGTTCCGCCGACGCCGCTGGCTTTAACCCCACTCCGGCCTCGCCAACGGACCGGCGTCGTGGCGATTTCTGTGGATGACCCCAGCGCCGGGGCGGCGCCCGGAGACAAGGGCACTGCCATCAGGGCGCGGGCTATCTCGAATCGGGCGGGAGCCCGAAACTCTCGCGCATCAGGTCGAGCAGGCCATCGACCCTGGACGGATCCTCGGTCTCGAACATCGCTCCCACTCCATACTCGTCCAGGCGCATAACGATGCAATGCCAGACATGAGCCCGACCATCGGCCGCCTCTTCCGGACTGACGAGCAACCGCAGTCTGGAATTCTCGGAGAGACCCGCAACCGGCAACTCCAGATACAGCCCGCTGAGACTGACATCCCGGATCCGGCCACTGACCCGGTACCCCGGGGCACCGGGTGGATTCTGTATCTCGGCGGTCATGCAGACCGCCCTGCGACGCCCTTCCCGAAGCTCCATTAGCCACCCCCCGGCAGTGCCTCCAGCCACGGCATCTTCGTGTCTCTCCCTGGACTGTAGTGCATACAGAAGGCGTCGGCGCTCGGGCCATGCCGACCCGTCCTCACTTTGAACCGCAGGCAACGGGATGCCCCGGCCCCGCGCAATGTGATAGACCCACGATCGTGTGCGCTACACTGGGCGCCAACCCGCATCACGCCTGGCACCGCAACCGGTCATGCTCCTCACGCTGTTGGTCATGCTCTTCGTACTGGGACTGGGTATCGCCCTGATGATCTGGCATGCCCGGCAGGTGTTTTCCGTGGAGCTGCGTCGTGGTTCGGTCCGTGTCCGGCGCGGCAAGCCGCCGGCTGGATTCGTGCGCGGCTGCGAGGACGTGGCACGACAGTTCGGGCTCAAGCGGGGCCGGATCGCTGCGGTGCGGACCGACGCGGGTGTTCAGCTTCGCTTCTCCCGCGATCTGCCAGCAAAGACCCACCAGGCCTTTCGCAACGTCTGGGCGCCCCCGCCGGGCGGCGGAGGTAGCGGCGGCATGCGCGCGACGGGATAGCAGCCTGGAGCAGCGGATTACTCGCTGTACTCGCACTAAACAGTAATAAAAATGCAAGATATGGGAGCGGACCGATTTTCCGGGAGGTGCCCGCAGCGATAGTGGGTACCGGCACGGCGGAGCCAAAGGGGGCGAACGTGAAGCTGAACATCGAGCAGCCCGGGCAGTACCGCTTTGGCCTGAGCCATCTGGGATTTCGCCCGTTCTTCTTGCTGGCCGGGCTGTACGCCGTGCTGGTCGCGGGTCTGTGGACCTGGCTTTACCACGTCGACATGGCGGCGCTGCCCACGGCCGTCTTTGGCGGGCCCTTTGCCTGGCATGGCCATACACTGATCTTTGGCTACGGCATGGCGGTCGTCGCCGGGTTCCTGCTCACGGCCGTGCGCAACTGGACCGAGATGCAGACGACCCACGGGCCCGCGCTGCTGGTGCTGGCCGGGCTCTGGCTCGGCGGCCGCGTGGCGGCCTTGTTCGGGGACCCCGGGCTGGTCGCGATGGCGCTGTTTGATCTCGGCTTCACCCTCTGGCTGCTGGCCGCCCTGGCCCGCCCGGTGTGGAAGGCGCGCCAGTGGGGCCAGCTGGCAGTGATCGGCAAAGTCGCCTTGCTGGGGGCCAGTAACGGGCTGTTCTACCTGGGCGCCTTCGACCTGCTCGATGGCGGCCAGCGCCTGGGGCTGTACTCCGGGGTCTACCTGCTGCTGTCGCTGATCCTGATGATGGGCCGCCGGGTCATCCCGTTCTTTATCGAGCGCGGCCTGGACGGGGCCTTTACGCCGGTAAACCGGGCCTGGCTGGACCGCCTGGCTCTGGTGCTGTTGCTGGCCTTCTGGCTGGTCGAAGTCTTCCTGCCCTGGTCAACCGTCGCAGCGGCGCTGGCGGCCGGCCTGGCCGTGGCACACGGCGTGCGCTGGGCGGGCTGGCATACGCCGGCGCTGTGGCGCAAGCCACTGCTCTGGGTGTTGATGCTGGCCTACGGCTGGATCGTGATCGGCTTTGCGCTGCGGGCCGCGGCCGAGTTCACGCCCCTCGCGCCGATGGCCGCACTGCACGCCTTTACCTACGGGGGCATCGGCCTGATAACCCTGGGCATGATGACGCGCGTGGCCCTGGGCCATACCGGGCGCAATGTCTTCGATCCACCGCGCATCCTCGGGGTACTCTTCGCCTTGCTGGCCATCGGGACGCTGGCACGGGTGGCCGGACCCCTGCTCTGGCCGGCCCTGACCGCAACTTGGATGGGGGCCTCGCAGTTCCTGTGGATCGCGGCCTTCGCCGGGTTCGTCTGGGTCTACGCGCCGATGCTGATCAAACCTCGCATCGACGGGCGTTACGGATAAGCCGAGGCGACAGGGCGGTAGCACCGACAGCACCGCACGGCCAAGCGCTGGACTGCCCTGCCGCGCGCACCATCTGCAATGATGCAGGGTCTGTGCAGCCCGCAGGCAACGCGCCGGTAGCCAGGAACAGTTCGCAACGCGAAGGGTATCGGGGAGATCAATGCTGGAACTGGGTGTGGTCGCACTGGCGACCTTCTTCGTGACCGTTGGGCCCGTGGACGTGGCGGTCGTCTTTGCCGTGCTGAGCCAGGGCATGACACGGGCCCAGCGACGCCGGATGGCCTGGCGCGCGGCATTGCTGGCGACCGGCATCCTGCTGCTGTTCGCGCTGTTCGGCGAGGCCGTGCTTTCGGTGCTGGGCATCACCATGCCGGCGCTGTACACGGCCGGCGGCATCCTGCTGTTGCTGATCGGGATCGACATGGTCTTCGCGCGCAGTTCCGGTGGGGTGTCGGCGACTCCGGCGGAAACCAGCGAGGCGCGCAGCCGGGGCGACATCTCGGTGTTCCCGTTGGCGACACCCATGCTGGCCGGGCCGGGCGCGATGGGGGCGGCAATCCTGCTGATGAGCCGGGCCGGCGATGACTGGATGGCTCAGGCGGTGGTGCTGGGCGCCCTGGCGGCGATCATGGTGCTGGCCCTGATCTGCCTGCTGGTCGCATCGCGCCTGCAGCACCTGCTGGGGGTCACCGGCGCCCATGTGCTGACCCGTATCCTCGGCGTGCTGCTTTGCGCACTGGCCATGCAGTTCATATTCGACGGCCTCGAGCAAAGCGGCCTGCTGGGCTGAGCACCGGCTTCGTACGCGGCCGGGATCACAAGCGGGATGTTCGACAGCAAGCCCTTCGCGGGGGTCTACACTCCTCAGGATGGCCTAACAGATTCCTCGGGATTGATGGGCGCGCCCTTGTGCTAGCGCTTCCGCTCGATTCGCAATGGCCCCGGATCAGCCCCGGAGGATCGCATGCCCGCCCACTCGCAGAATGGACCCACCCACTGGCCCGAACTCCCACCCCTTGATCAGTGGGAGGATACCTGTACCACGGTCCACATGTGGACGCAGATTGTCGGCAAGATCCGTCTCGAACTGGGGCCCTGGGTGAATCACTCGTGGGGTTCCACGCTGTATGTCACCAGCACCGGGCTGACGACATTGCCGATCCCCTATCAGGGGCAGACCTTCACCATCGACTTCGATTTCGTCGCGCACCAGCTGGTGATCACCACATCGAACGGCCGCAAGGTGCTCTTTACGCTGGAACCGATGAGCGTTGCCGATTTCCACGACAAGATCTTTGACGCACTTGCGTTCCTCGGCATTCGTGTAGCCATCCTCGCGCGCCCGGTGGAGGTACCGGAAGCCACCCCCTTTGCCAGGAACACGCGAAACCGCAGCTACGATCGCCATGCCATCCACGCTTTCTGGCAGGCATTGGTGCAGGCGAACAGGGTGTTCTCGGAGTTCCGCGCGGGCTTTCTGGGAAAGTGCAGCCCCGTGCACTTCTTTTGGGGTGCGTTCGATCTGGCCGTCACGCGCTTTTCCGGCCGCGAGGCGCCGAAGTATCCCGGCGGTGTCCCCAACTGTGCCGACTGGGTGATGGACGAGGCTTATTCCCATGAGCTGGCGAGCTCCGGCTTCTGGCCCGGCACGGGGCTGGGCGAAGCGGCCTTCTATGCGTATGCCTACCCGGAACCCGACCGATATCGCGAGGCCGCCATCCAGCCCGCCGCGGCCCGTTTCCACGAGGGCCTCGGGGAATACATCCTGCCACTCGACGCTGTTCGAACGTCGACGGATCCCGATGCCGCACTGCTGAGCTTTCTGCAGAGCACCTACCAGGCGGCTGCCGACAATGGCCGCTGGGACCGCGGAGCCCTCGAGTTCGTTCCACCCGGCCCGAGATAGCGGCAGGACAGACCCTTCGGAGCCGCCCTGGCTCGCACGCGGGACTCGCAAATGCGCTGCGGCTCCCAAAACCCAGCGCAAACGCGTGCATTTGGTGCTATGAACTATGTAATCGCCGCCTGTTCGCACTCCATTCGCTGTTGGCCGCGGTTCCCGTCCTGTTGTAGTGATTTGTGTTCGGTTAGGGGGAACCGAGGGAGGCAGCCATGAACACCCTACCGAGCTTTACCGTGCCAGCCATCGCGGGGCTGGCGTTCGCATTGATCACGTTTTCCGGTTGCGGCCAGTCGAACGACTCGGCCCAGGCTGCGGAACCGGACACCCTGATCCAGGAAGAGCCAGATGCGCCAGCGATGGAGCGCGCGATCGGCTTCATGGAGTCCTGGATCGAGTTGTTCGACACCATGAGTGCGGAATTGGCCGGGGTCGACAGCCGGGAGGCCGCCAATGAGCACGCCACCTGGCTGACCGAAGAACTGACGCCGCGCCTGGAACAACTGGCAGGCGAGATGATCGTCTTCATGGAGTCGATCGAGGAACACGAGATGGAGGTCATGGAGGCGTCGTTTGATGCCCCGGAAAACCACCAACGCATGCTGGAACTGGAAGGACGCATGGAGCAGTCGCTGGATCGACTGGAAGAAAACATCATGCGTGTCGAGACCACACATGCAACGCCGGCACTGGAGATGGCGTGGCTGAACTTCGCCCGGACCAACGAGCGGCTGGAACGGCAGATGGAAGCCACGTTCGCCGGTGGCGCGCAGACGGTTGGCAGTCCCGCATGGTGTGACGCCATGGCCAACACGCCCCAGGCCCAGTGGTCGATGAACGACGCCTTCGCCTTTGCGAACCACTGCGTGGGGCGCTGATGCGAGGCTCCGGCATAGATTCCGGAGCCTCGCTTGCGGGTTCAATCGACATATTGCCGCGGCCCCTGCGGGGCCTCGCAATGACGTCACCGCCTTGCGCGCCGAACGATGACGAGTGGCGCGCGCCTGCAAACTACTGCGAGCAAAGGCCGCCGTCGACAACAAAGGTATTGCCGGTGCAGCCGGAGGCCGCATCGGACAGCAGGAACACCGCCATCCCGGCGCATTCCTCGTTGTTCACGTAGCGGCCCAGCGGGATGCGCGCCTCGAAGGACTTGTGCACCTCGTCGGCGTGGCCCGGGTCCGCCTGCTCTTCAATGGACTGCATCATGCGGTTCGCGACCGGGCCGGGGTTGAGCGTATTGACGCGGATGTTCTCCGGTCCCAGCTCGGCGGCCAGGCACTTCATCATGCCCACCACCGCGTGCTTGCTGGACACGTACGGCGACAGGCCGGCCGCCCCGCGCAGCCCGGCTACGCTGGAGGTGATCACGATGCTGCCGCCATTGCCGCGACGCAGCGCCGGCAGGGCCGCCTCCGCGCCCAGGCGCACGCCATGCACGTTGACGGCAAAGACCTTCTCCCACGCCGCGTCGGAACGGCTGTCGAACGGGCCGACCTCGCCCTCGATCCCGGCGTTCAGGAACACGCCATCCAGGCGCCCGAAACGTTCCAGTGCCGTCGCGACCATGCGCTCGTTGTCTTCGCGCCGCGTGACGTCCACGGCCAGGCCCACCGCCCGCTCACCCAGGGACTGGGCGATGGCCTCCACCGGCCCGGCCTCGCGGTCGGTAATCACCACACTCGCGCCCTGCTCGTACGCCATGCGCGCCGTGCTCTCGCCGATACCACCGGCGCCACCGGTGATTGCGATCACTTTTCCTTCCAGGGGGCTCATGCTGTGTCTCCTTCGTCATGCAGTCGGGGAATCGCGGCAAGACGCTCGCGGATAAAACCATTATCAGCCGGGCAAAGGCCAGGAATCTTGATCCGGGTCACGACTCTTGCCGCATACACCTCCCGGCGAACCGAACGAGCGAATTACAGGTTCGTGTACTTGCGTGCGAGGCCTCGCGCCTTGTCCACCGGGTATTTTTTCGCGTTGGTTTCCAGCTTGTCGCTCGCGGCCTGCACGAGGTCGATGTTCAGCTTGCGGGCCAACATCAACAGATAGATCTGCACATCCGCGATCTCGGCTCGAACCTCCTCCAGCGCCTCGCCGGACAGGCCGCGCGACTGCTCCTCGGTCAGCCACTGGAAGTGCTCAATCAGCTCGCCGACCTCGCCCGCCAACGCCATCGAAAGATTCTTCGGCGAATGGAACTGCGCCCAGTCGCGCTCTTCGACAAACGCCTCCAGCCGCGCCGCCAGCTCATCCAGCTCCCGCGTGTTGTTCGACCCCATGGCCATCACTCCCGTCGCATCCATTTCTCTGGACTCGTCACCGTAACGAACTCTCGCGGCGCCGTAATCCGCCTGCTAGTGGCCCGCGGAGTAGCAGGAGCGACATCACCGGGATCTTCATATGCCGGAGATCCCGGCTCTTCGCTTCGCGGCGGCCGTGATGACATGCGCCGACCAACCGATGCCAGGCCTACCGCGACGCCAGCTCGTTCGGCGTACCTAGCTGCTCCGCCAGGAAGTCGATCAGGGCGCGGGTCTTGGGCAGGAGGTAGCGGCGACTGGGGTAGACGGCGTAGATGCCGAGCGTGGCGGTTTCCCAGTCGGGGAACAGCGCCTGCAGGGCGCCGGTCTGCAGATGTGGCTGCAGCAGGAACTCCGACTGGTAGACGATGCCCTGTCCGGCCAGGGCCGCGGCGACGCAGGTCTCGCCGTTGTTGCTGCGCAGCACGGGGCGGGTCGTGACCGCGACCGGCCCGTCCGGGCCCGTGAGGGTCCAGTCGTCGCCGGTCGCGTGGTAGCTGTAGGCGATGGTGGCGTGGTCCGCCAGCTCGCGCGGGTGTTCGGGTCGACCGCTGGCCGCCAGGTAGTCCGGCGCGGCACAGATGCGCATGCGCGTGGTCGCCAGGCGGCGCGCGACCAGGCTGGAGCTGTCGAGCGTGCCAATGCGCACGGCCAGGTCGAAACCTTCGTCGACCAGATCCACCGAGCGGTCGTTCAGGGTGACGTCCAGTTCCATCCGGGGATGCCGCGCCGTGAATGCGCCCCACAGCGGGGCCAGGTGCTGGATGCCGTAGCTCACCGGGACGTTAATCCGCAGCCGCCCGCTGACGGCGGTGCCGCGCTCGCTGATCTCGCCCTCGGCGGCGGCCAGTTCCTCCAGCAGCAGCTTGCTGCGCCCAAAGAAGGTCTCGCCCTCGCTGGTCAGCGACAGGCGCCGGGTCGTGCGGTGCAGCAGCCGCGCGCCCAGCCGTTCCTCCAGGCCGTTCACCGCGCGCGAGACGGCCGCCTTGGACAGGCCCAGCGCCTCCGCCGCATGCACGAAGTGCCCGGCCTCGACCACGGCCACGAAAATCTGCATCTGCTGGAAACGATCCATTGTTTCACTATGCGCAACTATATGTGCCTTTTATAGCTGTTTATTGCTTACCAGGAAATAGACAGACTCTCCCTGACCGGCCAGAACCGCCGGCCTTCGCAAACCATCCAGGAGAGTCCAAATGAATTCGTCCTTCATGCAGCAGCTGTTTGGCACCAACGCCGGCTGGGCGGCCCTCGCCCTGCGCATCCCGGTCGGGATCATTTTCATGGCGCATGGCGCCCAGAAACTGTTCGGCTGGTTTGGCGGTCACGGTCTGGAGGGGACCGGCCAGTGGATGGCCTCGATCGGGCTGGAGCCGGGCTTTCTGATGGCCCTGCTGGCCGGTGGCGCCGAGTTCTTCGGCGGTCTGGCCCTGATCATCGGTTTGCTGGTGCGCCCGGCGGCGGCCGTGCTGGCCTTCACCATGGTCGTGGCGATCTTCGCCGTACACTTCGAACATGGCCTGTTCATGAGCAACAACGGCTACGAGTTCGCGCTGTCGCTGCTGGCCGTCTCCGTCGCACTGGCGATCAGCGGCGCGGGCCGGGCCTCGGTCGACAACCACCTCGCCGGGATGTACCGCGGCTAGTCGAAATACCCCATGCCGGGCCACCTGGCTCGGCATGGGTCGCCTGATGGGTAACACCCGGGAGGAGGACACCATGATCACCCTGCGCCCCAGTGCCGAACGCGACCATGCCTGCCACGGCTGGCTGGAGTCCCGCCATACCTTCTCGTTTGCCAACTATTTTGATCCGGACCATATGGGCGTATCGGACCTGCGCGTCATCAACGAGGACCGGGTCGCCCCGGGTGCCGGCTTCGGCGCCCACCCGCATCGGGACATGGAGATCATCACCTGTGTGCTAGGGAGACGCTGATTGATACGTACAGATCACCCGGGGCGAACTGAGCCTGAACGGCCAGACGATGGCCGCCGGCGACGGCGCCACGGTCCGTCAGGAACACGGGCTCGAATTCACCACCGACGGCAAGGCCGAGGCCCTGCTGTTCGATCTGCGCGGCGGCTGATGCCGCCCACTGACGAGGACACACCAATGTCACTGCAGCTTCAGACGATCATCGCCAGCACTCGCCCGGGCCGTATCGGCCCCTCGGTGGGCGACTGGTTTCATGCCCTGGCCAGCGAACAGGGCGCGTTCCAGAGCGAGCGGGTCGACCTGGCGGACTTCCAGCTGCCGGTCTATGACGAACCCCAGCATCCGCGCACACAGCAGTACGAACACGAACACACCCGGGCCTGGTCGCGCAGCGTCGCGAGCGCCGACGCCTACGTGTTCGTGATCCCCGAGTACAACTACTCGGCTCCACCCGCGCTGATCAACGCCCTCGACTACGTCTATACAGAGTGGAACTACAAGCCCTGCGCGTTCGTGAGCTACGGCGGGGCCTCCGGCGGCCTGCGCTCGGCGCAGATGGCCCGGCAGATGGTGACAGCCCTCAAGATGATGCCGATCCCGGAGGGCGTGATGATCCAGATGCCCTGGAACCACCTGGACGACAAGCGCCGATTCGTCCCCGAACCGATGCACGATGACTCCGCCCGGGGCATGCTGGAGGAACTGGCGAAATGGGCCCGCGCCCTCCAGCCCATGCGCGACACGACACCCGGAGCCCCCTGATGAGCAACACCCTGGAGACCACCGAACAGCCCTGTACCGCCTCGCCTGCCCCCTGCGCGGCGATCGAGACCGTGCTGCAGCCCCGCGAGCGCGACCTGGGCGGCTTCTCCGTGCGCCGGGTGCTGCCCACCGCACAGCGCCGGATGGTCGGGCCGTGGATCTTTTTCGATCACATGGGGCCGGCGCACTTCCCCGCAGACGAGGGGATCAACGTGCGCCCGCACCCGCATATCGGGATCGCAACGGTCACCTACCTGTTCGAGGGCGAAATCCTGCATCGCGATTCGCTGGGTTCACTGCAGGCGATTCGCCCCGGGGATCTCAACCTGATGGTCGCCGGACACAGCATCGTCCATTCCGAACGCGAACGCCCGGAGGTCAGCGCCGAGGCCCACATCCAGCACGGGCTGCAGCTCTGGCTCGCCCTGCCGGAAGCCGACGAGGAAACCGAGCCCGCGTTTCATCACTATCCGGAACAGTCGATCCCGACCGTCACCGTCGACGGGGTCCCCGTGCGCGTGATGATGGGCAGCGCCTACGGCGAGCAGTCGCCGGTGCGGGTGTTCTCCGAGACGCTCTATCTGGAGGCCCGCCTGCAGCCCGGCCAGACCCTGACACTGCCCGATGCCGACGAACGCGCGGTCTACGTGGTATCCGGCGAGCTGCGCGCGCAGGACACTGCGATGCCGACCCATTCGATGACGATCTTCTCGCACCAGTCCGGCATTGCGGTCACCGCCACCACGGCCTCGACCATCGCCCTGGTCGGCGGCGCCCCCGTGGGCGAGCGCCACATCGAATGGAATTTCGTCTCCAGCCGCCGCGAACGCATCGAACAGGCCAAGCAGGACTGGCAGGACGGCCGCTTCCCGAAGGTCCCCGGCGACGAACACGAGTTCATCCCGCTGCCCTGACTACCGGGGCCGGCCTGCTCTGTGCCGATCGACGTACGGGGAAGGTACTCAGGCGGGTAGCGGCAGGCGGCCCTGATAGAGGAACGGACTCAGAGGAAAATCGTACAGGGTCCCGTCGCGGGGCTTGAGGAAGCGGACGTGCTCGGCGCTGAGCTGGCACAGCCAGGGGTCCTGGCGCGTGGGCTTGTTGCGGGTAAACGGCCGCGGGTTGTAGAGCGCGAGGTTGAGGCCGCCCCCGGTATCGCGGGCAGAGGTGTACTCGAACAGGTCGATCCCGGCCTCGCGCAGGACCGCGCCCAGGGCCTGGGTGGCACGGTAGTCGGCAGGGTGGCGCAGCCGTTCTGCGTGCTGCGCGAACGGCGGCTCCTGGAGCTGCAGGCCTTCGGGGCTCAGGTAGCGCGCGGCGAATAACGTGTGCTGGGTGTCGAGCTTGCGCGACGGCGGTGTGGCCATGCCGTACCAGAAGACGAAGCGATAGAAGGCCGCCTCGGCCAGTACGGTGCGCTCGCTCCGGGCGCCATAGAAAAGACTGGGCTCGTGACGGCGGCCAAAGCGCGAGCCGTGGCGCAGCGGGGGGTAGCGAAACGGGGTCGCCAGCAGGTAGTGCAGCCGTTCGGTGCCGGCGCGCCGGGGTGGCTTGGTCGCCTCCAGCATCTCTTCCAGCACGGCCTGGCGGTCCAGCGAGGAAACGATCTGGTTGGTGGCTACCTGTTCCTGGCTCTCCACCAGACGCAGGACCTCGCCACGCAGTGGGACGCGCGGCGCGGCTTTCACCAGCGCATTCCAGTCCGGCGTGGCAGACACTCAGCTCACAGCTTGCCGCGAATCGCGTCGAGATACTCCAGCACGCCCACCAGCCCCTGCACGGTACGGATTTGCTCGGCCGGCACGCCGCCGGTGTGGTGGTTCTGCGTGTGCATCCAGTGCTTCATCGCCGCGGCATCCCCGCCGGTCAGCACATACAAGGCGCGATAGCAGCGGATCAGCAGCAACGCCAACTCCCCCGGCTTGCTGGCCGGGTCGATGTTGCCTCGACTGATATCCGTGCGTCCGCGCCCGACGACCTCGCCCAGATCCGCCTGGGTAAGACCCAGCGCCTTGCCGGCGTTGACCAGTGCCTCGCGCAGGACATCCGCGCGCTCCGGCGCTGCAACTGTTGCGACACTCATGGGCAACCTCCAGGAACCACCATTACGCACATATTTAATTATTATGTGCTTACTGCACACTATAAACCTGTGGAGCCCAAAGCGCCAGACCAGAGAAACCACCGTGGACCCTGCATCACGCAACGGGCGGGATGTCACGAAGCAGGCGTGCACCAGGGTGCCGGGGCTCCCGATCCATGCGAAAACCCTCTATGTTGGGGAAATGGGTCAACACGAATCGAGAGGGACGGGTATGACAGCCATTGGTATGCGAACGGTGTACGGGCGGCTGGCCGCAGTGCTGGCCCTGATCGGTGTATTTGTACTGGCGAGCGCCTGCGCACCACGGGTGTCGGTGCAGGAGGAGCGCCAGCTGGGCGAGGATCTGGCTGCGGACCTGAACGCGGAGCTGCCCATCGTCGAAGAGCCGGCCATCAACGACTACATCAATTCGCTGGGTCGTTCGATTGCGGCGGTGGCCGACGATCGCGAAGAGATCGACTACACCTTCTACGTCGTCAACGGGCCGGACGTAAACGCCTTCGCCGTGCCCGGCGGCCATATCTATGTCTACCGCGGCCTGATCGAGCGGGCGGATGACATGTCCGAGCTGGCCGGCGTGCTGGCACACGAGGTCGGGCATGTGGTGAAGCGCCACGGCATCGACCAGTGGCGCCGCGCGCAACAGGCGGAAATGGGGCTTGCCGTCGTCTACGGCGTGATTCTTGGACGCGATCCTGGCGCGGCGGAGCAAGTCGCCGTGCAGGTCGGTGCGGCGGGTGTATTCGCCGGCTACAGCCGCGAGGCGGAGCGCGAGGCGGACGACGTGGCCATTGGCTATATGGTGGATGCCGGCATCCACCCCATCGGCCTCGTCTCGTTCTTCGAGACCCTGCTGGACGAGCGCGACCGGGATCCCGGCCGGGTTGAGCAGTTCTTCGCCACCCATCCCACCACCCGCGAGCGCGTCGAGAACACCCAGGCTCGGATCGACTCGCTCCCGCAGGAAACACTGGACGGGCTGGCGCGAGACAGCGATGATTTCCAGCGCTTTCGCCGCGAGGTCGAAGCACTACCGGAACCGGAGTCGGATTAGACCAACATGTCCATGCTCACCGCGCTACTGCTGATGATTGCGCTGCTGCTCGCTGCGGCGGCATGGATCATCTGGCAGGCCAGCATCCTGTTCAGCCTCGAGATCGTGGACGGCAAGCCGCGGGCGCGGCGTGGTGACGTGCCCATGCACTTCGAACATACCGCCCGGGATGTCGCCCGGCGCTACGGGATCCAGCGCGGGCGCGTGACCGCGATGCGCACTCGCGAGGGCGCGCGCCTGCGCGCCTCCGGGTCCATCCCCCGCGAGGCTCAGGGCGAGCTGCAAACCGCCCTGAAGCGCATCAAGCTCGGCCGCCGCAAACGCCGCAAGCGCCGCTAAGTTACGGGCTCGATGACGGGCCGCAGCACCTCAAGGAGACTCGGCAATCTTCAAACGGCGACGTCGGCCAGGTGACCCTTGCCTTCCAGCCAGGCGCGGCGTTCGGCGGCGCGCTTCTTGCCGAGCAGCATATCCATCAACTGCTGGGTATCGTCGGCGGCATTCAGCGTGAGCTGCACCAGGCGCCGGGTGTCCGGATTCATGGTCGTCTCGCGCAGTTGCAGCGGGTTCATCTCGCCGAGGCCCTTGAAGCGGGTCACGGCGACCTTGCCCTTCATCTTCTCCGCCTCGATGCGTTCCAGCACGCCGGCCTTCTCGTCGTCGTCCAGGGCGTAGAACGTCTGCTTGCCGACATCCACGCGATAAAGCGGCGGCATTGCGATGTAGATATGCCCGCGCTCGACCAGCGGGCGGAAGTGCCTCAGGAACAGCGCACACAGGAGCGTGGCGATGTGCGCACCGTCGGAGTCGGCATCGGCCAGTATGCAGACCTTGCCGTAGCGCAGCCCGTCCAGGCTGGCCTGGCCCGGGTCCACGCCCAGGGCCACGGAAATGTCGTGGATTTCCTGCGAGCCCAGCACCTGGTCCGGGTCGACCTCCCAGGCGTTCAGAATCTTGCCGCGCAGCGGCATGATCGCCTGAAAATCGCGGTCGCGCGCCTGCTTGGCGGAGCCACCGGCCGAGTCACCCTCGACCAGGAACAGCTCGGTGCGCTCCAGGTCCTGGCTGGCGCAGTCCGCCAGTTTGCCCGGCAGGGTCGGGCCCTGAGTGACCTTCTTGCGCACCACCTTGCGCCCGGCGCGGCTGCGCTTCTGCGCGTTCTGGATCGCCAGTTCGGCGATGCGCTCGCCCTGCTGCGGGTGCTGGTTCAGCCACAGGCTGAAGGCATCCTTGACCACGCCGGAGACAAACGGCGCGGCCTGACGGGAGGAAAGGCGCTCCTTCGTCTGCCCGGCAAACTGCGGGTCCTGCATCTTGAATGACAGTACGCTGCAAACCCGTTCCCAGACGTCTTCCGGCGCCAGCTTGATGCCACGCGGCAGCAGGCTGCGGAATTCGCAGAACTCGCGCACCGCGTCGGTCAAACCGGTGCGCAGGCCGTTCACGTGCGTGCCACCCTGCGTGGTCGGGATCAGATTCACGTAGCTCTCGCTGACGACCTCGCCACCCTCCGGCAGCCAGGTCACCGCCCAGTCCACCGCCTCGGTGGCGCCGGCCATCGAGCCCATGAACGGCTCCCCCGGCAGACGCTCCAGGCCATCCAGCGCCTCCACCAGGTAGTCGCGCAGACCCGCCTGATAGCACCACTCGCAGGCCTCGCCGGTGGTTTCGTCGCGGAAGGTGACGGTCAGGCCCGGGCACAGCACGGCCTTGGCGCGCAGGATGTGCTTGAGCCGGGGGACCGAGAACTTCGCGGAATCGAAGTACTGCGGGTCCGGCCAGAAGTGCAGCGTGGTGCCGGTATTGCGCTTGCCGACCTCGCCGACCGCTTCCAGGTCCTGTGTCTTGTGGCCGCCGGCGAAGGCCATGCGGTACTCGCGGCCGTCACGCTTGATCTGCACCTCGAGCTGCTGCGACAGCGCATTAACCACCGAGACGCCCACCCCGTGCAGGCCGCCGGAGAACTGGTAGTTCTTGTCCGAGAACTTACCGCCCGCATGCAGCGTGGACAGGATCACCTCCACCCCCGGGCGGTTCTCGCGCGGGTGCAGATCCACCGGCATACCGCGGCCGTCATCCGAAACGGAGACCGAGTCGTCCTTGTGCAGGATCACGTCGATGCGCTTGGCGTGGCCGCTGATCGCCTCGTCCACCGAGTTGTCGATCACCTCCTGCGCGAGGTGATTCGGACGGGTGGTGTCGGTGTACATGCCCGGGCGCTTGCGCACCGGGTCCAGCCCCTCGAGGACCTCGATATCGGATGCGGAGTAGCTCACGTGATGGTTCCTGTTTCGATCGCGCGCTCGCGGATGCGCGAAGGGTAGCAAATCAGGGCTGCTTGCAATCGCCCCCATGATCCCAACAATTGCATGGCAAATTCCGTATTCAACGTTTCAGGAGGATTCCCATGGCAGAGGCCGCAAGCGCAACCGGCGAGGACATCCTCGACGTCACCCAGGAAAGCTTTCAGCAGGCCGTACTGGACGAGTCCCATCAACGCCCGGTGGTGGTCGACTTCTGGGCGTCCTGGTGTGGGCCCTGCCAGCAGCTGATGCCGCTGCTGCAGCAACTGGCCGCGCAGTACGCCGGCCAGTTCCGCCTGGCCAAGGTCAACAGCGACGAACAGCAGGCCCTGGCCCAGCAGTACGGCGTGCGCAGCCTGCCCACCGTGATGGTGTTCCGCCACGGCAAGCCGGTGGACCAGTTCATGGGCGTACAGCCGGAACCGAATATCCGCGCGATGATCGACCGCTATCTGGAAAAGCCTTCGGACAGGATCATCGAACAGGCTCGTGAACAGGCCAAAATCGGCGACGTGGACGGGGCCCTGGCCACGCTCAAGGCCGCGCTTGAGGAAGACGCCGACAATGGCGACCTGCGCATCGAACTAGCCCGTGCCCTGGCCCAGTCCGGCGATGCGGGCGCCGCCGAGGCGGAGCTGAACAAGCTGCCGATGGACCAGCACGAACAGGACGCGGTGAAGGAACTGCGCGCGCGGCTGGTGTTCGCCAGGACCGCGGCCGGCATCGACCCGCAGGCCGTGGCGAAGGAAATCCAGTCCGGCGACCCCAGCCCCGAGGCTCTGGAGAAAATGGCCGCCTACGCGATGCTTTCCGGACGTGCCGAGGAAGCCCTGGGGCTTTACCTGCAACTGTTGAAACAACACCGCTCCTATAACGACGGCGCCGGCCAGAACGGCCTGCTGGCTGCGTTCAAGGTGCTGGGCGATGACCATCCGCTGGTCGGACAGTACCGGCGGCAGATGGCCTCGTTGCTGTATTGATCAGGCAAACACCGACGCCCTCATCCGCGCAGGTGGGGACCTCACAGGCAAGCCGCTCCTGCAGGTGCTGCATCGGCCAGAGGGCTGGCCTCCTACAGGGGGGTGCTGGCTCAGCTACCGCCGACGATCCGCTCGATGACGGCCTCCGGCTCCTGATAGCCGGACATCTGCTGGCCGTCCTCGGTCACCAGCGCCGGGGTGCCGCGCAGGTTCAGCTGCTGGCCCAGCGCCATGTGCGCGTCCTGCGGGGTGTCGCAGCTGCCATCGATTTCTTCCAGCTTTTCACCGACCTTCGCGCGATCCATCGCGTCCTCGCGATCGTCCGCACACCAGATTCGGTCCATGATCTGCGGGGAATCACGCCCCAGCACCGGGAACATCAAATAACGCACCTTGATGCCGGCCTCCAGGTACTGCGGGATGTCCTGGTGAAGCTCGCGGCAATAGGGGCAGTTGGGATCGGTAAACACGTTCAGCACGCCGCGGGTGTCGCCGTTTGGCGAGTAGACAACCAGTTCCTCGTCGTCGATCGCGGCAAACATGTCGGCGCGCACCCCACGCAGCGACTCCTGAGTGAGATTGTCGCGAGTATCCAGGTCAATCAGGTTGCCCTGCAGCAGGTACTTGCCATCCCCGGATACATAGAAGATCTCGGTGCCGTAACGCACTTCAAAGATCCCCTCCATACCGGTTTCCTGGATGCTGTCGATCTCGGCGTTGGGAATGACCTCCGCCATGCGCTCTTCGATGGCATCAGTCGCTGTGGCGGTAGAGGTGAAGGCGGTCAGCAGGACGGCCAGGGGCAGTGCGCGTATCAAAAACATGGACTCTCTCGTGGCTGTGCAAAAAACGGCGCCAGTCTAGCAGCCCCGACACAGGGTGCCTGTTAAAACCGGCGAGATCGGGGTAGTAGACGTCAGCCGCGGGGATGATGTTCCGCATGCAGGCTCTGCAGGCGGGCGCGTGCGACGTGGGTATAAATCTGCGTGGTCGAAAGGCTGGAGTGGCCCAGCAACATCTGCACCACGCGCAGGTCCGCACCGTGGTCGAGCAGATGGGTCGCGAACGCATGGCGCAGGGTATGCGGCGACAGGGGCGCCTCGATACCGGCCGCCCGCGCATAGTGCTTGATGCGATACCAGAAGGCCTGGCGCGTCAGCCCCCGGCCACGCCGGGTCACGAACACGGTATCCACCGGCGGGTGACCGGCCATCAGCTCGCCCCGCGCCTCGCGCAGATAGCGTGTCAGCCAGTGCACGGCCTCCTCGCCCAGCGGCACCAGGCGTTCCTTGTCGCCCTTGCCGGTCACGCGGACCACGCCCTGGCGGGTGTTCACCTCGGACTGTTCCAGACCGACCAGCTCGGACACGCGCAGGCCGGTCGCGTACATCAGCTCCAGCATCGCGCGGTCGCGCAGGCCGACCGCGGTGTCCAGTTCCGGGGCCGCCAGCAGGGCGTCGACCTGGCCCTCGGACAGGCTGTCCGGCAGCGGCCGCCCGGCGCGCGGGGACTCGATCCCGGCGCTGGGGTCATCCTCGCGCTCGCCCTGGTGCACCAGATAGCGGTAGAACCGCCGCACGCTGGACAGGGCACGCGTAATCGACTTCGGCCGCGCCCCCGCCTGCATGCGGGCGCTGACGAACCCCAGCAGATCGGCACCACTGGCCGCCTCCAGCGCGACCCCGCGCCCGTGCAGCCAGCGCGCCAGGGCCTCGAGGTCGCGGCGATAGGCCGCCAGGGTGTGATCCGACAGGCCCTCGACCGCCCAGAGTTCGTCGAGGAAACGGTCGAGGGTGTCGGACTGGACAGCCGCGACGGTCACTTCCCGTGCTCGGCCTACGAGTTGCCTCCCGGGTTAGCAGGATTGCCCGGGGCTTCCGGGTTCTCCGCGCGGAACTTGCCGGCGAGATTCTCGAACACCTTGGTCAGCTCCAGCGGCAGCGGGAAGAAGATCGAGTTCGCGTTGCCGTTGGTCGACATGTCGGACATCGTCTGCAGGTAGCGCAGCTGCAGCGCGGCCGGACTGGATTCCATCTTCTGCGCCGCCTGCACCAGCTTCTCGGCCGCCTGCAGTTCGCCCTCGGCGTGGATGACCTTGGCACGCCGTTCGCGCTCGGCCTCGGCCTGGCGGGCGATCGCACGGATCATCGAGTCGTCCAGGTCCACATGCTTGATCTCGACGTTGGTGACCTTGATGCCCCAGGCATCGGTCTGCGAGTCGAGGATCTCCTGGATGTCGTTGTTCAGCTTGTCACGCTCGGAGAGCATCTCGTCCAGGTCATGCTTGCCGAGTACGGAGCGCAGCGTGGTCTGCGCGAGCTGACTGGTCGCGGCGTAGTAGTCCTCGACCTGGATGACCGACTTGGCGGAATCCACTACGCGGAAGTACAACACCGCGTTCACCCTGACCGTCACGTTGTCCTGCGAGATCACGTCCTGGCTGGGCACGTCCAGTGTGATGATGCGCAGGTCGATCCGGACCATCTGCTGGATGCCCGGGATCACGATAATCAGGCCCGGGCCCTTCACCGACTGGAAGCGGCCGAGGAAGAAGATGACGCCACGCTCGTACTCGCGCAGCACCTTGATCGACATCACAATGATGGCGATCAGGATGACTAGCGGGACGACAAAGAAACCGAGATCGTTCATGTCCTGCTCCTTCTATGTTGAGGGTGCCGGGCCGGCTAGCCGGCCGAGGCAGTGCCCGGGGTGTCTTCTTCGGTCACGGGTTCGACCCGAAGCCTGAGTCCTTCAATCGCGGTCACGCGCACCTTCTGTCCTTCGCGGACCGGTGCCGAGGTCTCCGCGTTCCACTGTTCGCTGTGGACCCAGACCCGCCCGCTGCGGTCGAAGTCCTCGCGCGCCTCGCCGATCATGCCGATCATCTCTTCATAGCCGGTGGCGGGCTTCTTGCCGCGCAGACTGAACAGCCGACCCAGCACCCAAACCGACAGGATGCCAATGGCAATGGCGGTGCCGACCACCAGCGGGATCGCCACGTTGAGCTGCGGGTCGTCCCACAGGATGATGGAGCCAACGATGAAGGCCACGATTCCTCCTATGCCCAGCGCCCCGAAACTGGGTACGAAGGCCTCTGCAATCATGAAGATCATGCCCAGCAGCATCAGCGCCAGGCCTGCGTAGTTCACCGGCATCACCTGCAGCGCGAAGAATGCCAGGATCAGCGCGATTGAGCCGATCACCCCGGGATAGATCGCACCCGGATTGGCCAGCTCGAAGATGATGCCGTAGATCCCGATCAGCATCAGGATGTAGGCGATATTCGGGTTGGTGATCAGCGACAGCAGCTGGGTGCGCCAGTCCGGATCCATGCGCACGATCTCCAGCCCCTCGGTGGACAATGTGCGCTCGCCATCATGCATACGCACGGTGTGGCCGTCGATCTGCGCCAGCAGGTCGTCGAGGTTGTCCGCAACGAAGTCGATCACGTTCTGTTCCAGCGCGGCGGTCGCGGTCAGGTTGGAACCCTCGCGCACCGTCTCCTCGGCCCAATCGGCGTTGCGGTCGTAGCGCTCGGCCAGGCCGCGGATGTAGGACACCGCATCTTCCAGCACCTTGCGCTCCATCGCATCACCGCCCCGGCGGGGCGAGGGGGGATCGTCGTCCAGCAGTTCTTCCTCGGTGGCCGGTTCGATCTCGCCGTTGTCGCCGTTGCCGTTACCGTTACCGTTTTCGCCGTTGTCTCCGTCCTCGGTACCGTTATCCCCGTTGCCATTGTCATTGGCCTCGTCGGTGGCTTCCTCTTCCGGCGGGTCCATGCCCGGCAGGCCGCCACCGCCCATCTGCACCGGCGTGGCGGAGCCGAGGTTGGTGGCCGGGGTCATCGCGGCCACATGCGACCCGTAGAGGATGTAGGTCCCCGCGCTGGCTGCGCGGGCACCCGAGGGGTGGACGTAGGTGACCACCGGGACATCCGACTGCAGGATGTTGCGGATGATGCTGCGCATGCTGGAATCCAGCCCACCGGGGGTGTCCAACATCAGGACCATGATCTCGGCGTCCTCGGTCTCCGCACGCTCGATGCCCCGGCGGATGTAATCGCCAGTAGCCGGCCCAATGGCATCTTCCACGGTCAGCACCAGTGCGTGCCGTTGCCCGGTTTCCGCCAGCGTGGAAGCCGCCAGCCAGCCAGCCCCCAGCAGCAGGAACACCAGCCAGATTGCGGTCCGCCAGAGGCGCATGCCGCCTCGCTTCATGGGCTTCCTCTCCCGTCGATCCTGTTTCGTCGTACACTCCGCGACGGCCATACCGTCACGCACGTACACCCTAAACCATAGGCCATTGCGGCCCCGAACCCCCAGATACGATGCCTGAAATACCTGGAGCCAACACCTCGCATCCGTTGCTCGGTCTGATCCTGGCCGGCGGGCGCGGGCAGCGCATGGGTGGGCGCAACAAGGGCTGGGTGAAGTATCGGGGCCGCCCGCTGGTAGAACAGGTGATCGAACGCATCCAGCCGCAAGTGGACTCCATCGTGATCAGCGCCAACACCGATATCGACCGTTATCGCGCGCTGGGGTTTCCCTGTCGTCCGGATACTCGGCCAGACTATCCCGGACCACTGGCCGGGATCGCCACGGCATGGGCGTACTACCCCGGGCACAGCCTGCTCTGTGTCCCGGTGGATGCCCCGTCTCTGCCGCCCAACCTGGCCGAACGGCTGGGCCAGGCGCTGGGTCCTGGCGACGCTCCGGCCGCAATCGCCCATGACGGCGAACGCCTGCAACCGCTGTTCGCCCTGCTCAGACCCGAGCTGGCTACGCGCCTGGAGGCGGACCTCGGGGGTGGGTCACTGGCGGTCGGGCGCTGGTTTCGCGACATCGGCGCCACGGTCGTCGACTTCTCCGACCAGCCCGACAACTTCGTCAACCTGAATACGCCCGAGGATCTCGACGGCTGATGAACAGTTCGCGCACGCCCTTCCGCTCTCCCGGCTTAGCGATATACTCAGGCGCGCATAACGCGAGCAGACGACCATGAACCCATATCCTCTCAGCCTCCCGCGCATCGGCTTTGCGGCCTGGAGTGGGAGCGGCAAAACCACCCTGCTCAAGGCGCTGATTCCCGCCCTGCGTGCCCGTGGGCAGCGAGCCGCCGTCATCAAGCATGCGCACCATGCGTTCGACGTAGATACCCCCGGCAAGGACAGCTTTGAACTGCGCCACGCCGGCTCGGATCAGATGCTGGTTGCCTCCTGCCGCCGCTATGCGCTGATGGTGGAGACCCCGGAGACCGGCGATGGCCGTGTCCCGGATCTGGACATGCTCTGCTCGCGCCTGGACCCGGAGCGCGCGGACCTGATCCTGGTCGAGGGTTTCAAGCAGGCCGACCTGCCAAAGATCGAGGTCCACCGGCCGGCCGTCGGCAAGCCCCCGCTCTACCCGGAGATCCCCGGTGTGATCGCGGTCGCGACCGATGCCACCGAGCTGGACTTCGACGGTCCCCTGCTGCCGATTAACGACCCCGATACGATCGCGCGTTTTATCATTGACCACTTCAACCTGAATCCCTGATCCGGAGACCTCCATGGCCCAGGCCGCACCTAGCTGCGACGAGTTCGACCCCAACGCCCTGACCCTGGAACAGGCGCGCGCGGCCATCCTGCAGGCCTGCGATGCGCTGACTGAATTCGAGACCGTACCGCTGGAATCCGCACTGGGGCGCACCCTGGCCGAACCGATCGCCGCTCGTATCGACGTCCCGCCAGCCGCCGTCTCCGCGATGGATGGCTACGCCCTGCGCGCCGACGACGCCGTCGAAGGTCGCGAGCTGATACTGGCCGGGACCTCGGCCGCCGGGCACCCCTGGGACGGCACCGTGGAACCGGGCCAGTGCGTGCGCATCCTGACCGGCGCCGTGGTCCCGGACGGGGCCGATGTCGTGATCATGCAGGAACAGGTCGAGCGCATCGGCGAGTCCGGGATCCGCCTGAACAACGGCGGTCTGGCGCCCGGGCACAACATCCGCGGCCCGGGCAGCGACACCGCCAGAGGGATCGCGCTTTTCGACCAGGGACAAGTCATTGGCGCCGCCGAGATCGGCGTACTGGCCAGCCAGGGGATCGCGGAACTGCGCGTGCTGCGCAAGCCGCGGGTCGCGTTCTTCTCCACCGGCGACGAACTGATGCCGCTGGGACAGACGCTGGGCCCGGGCCAGATCCACGACTCCAACCGCCACACGCTGCGCGCGCTGCTGGCGGCCTACCCGGTCGAGGCACTGGACTACGGCGTGATCCGCGATACCGAGGCGGCCGTGCGCGAAGCACTGGAGCGCGCCGGGCAGGAGGCGGATCTGATCATCACCACCGGCGGGGTCTCGGTCGGCGATGCCGACCATGTGACCCGTGTGCTGCAGGCCTCGGGCCAGGTCGGCTTCTGGAAGATCGCAATCAAGCCTGGTCGCCCACTGGCCTTCGGGCGTTTCGGCAATGCTCATTTCCTGGGCCTGCCCGGCAACCCGGTTGCGGTCATGACGACCTTCGCCCTGCTGGTCCGCCCCGCCCTGCAGATCCTGGCCGGACACGACACCGCGCCGCCGCAGACCATCAGTGCACGCCTGGTGGAGGACCTGCGCAAGACCCCCGGGCGCAAGGACTTCCAGCGGGCCGTGCTCGCGACCGATGATCGTGGGTGGATCGTGCGCTCGGCCGGCGGCCAGAGCTCGCACCAACTGCGCGCGATGAGCGAGGCCAACGCCTACATCGTGCTGCCGCGCGAGTCGGACGGGGCGCGCGTGGGCGAATGGGTGGAGGTGCTCCCGTTCCGGGAAGTCTTCTGATTACCCCATCCGGGGCGCCGCCAATGAACGCTCAATGCAGCCGAGCTACTCGCGAGTCGGGACGGACTCGGCCATGGCGGCGAATTCACGTTCCAGCAGAGCCTCGTCGCCCAGGTTGAGCTCGACCAGCCGGCGCAGGTGCGTCGCCGATTCCAGCGGCATCGCCTCGATCTCGAGCCCCAGCCACAGGCCCTCCTGCCAGCGCGCACGGCCCTCGAACGCGATCCGCGCCTCGTCGGACAACGGGATGTCCAGCGTGACCACGGCACCCGCCTCCAGAGTCGGGATCTGCGACCCCTCGACCAGGACGCCACGCAGCGAGATATCCTCGACGCGCACGGGAGACTCCCCGTTCGCATGGATCAGGGTGGCCGGAAACTCCAGGGGGATACGTTGAAACCGTCGCTCCATACAGGAAGACTACGCGCTCCTTGCCCATTCCTCCAACCTGCATACCGATCCCGACCCTGCCCATGAGCCAAGACCCCAAGAATATCGAAGGCCTGCCCGCCGGCCTGCTGCGCCGCTTCGGCGCGATCATCTACGACGCCCTGTTGCTGGTCGCGATCTGGATGGTGCTGGGCATGATCGTGGTGGCACTGGGCAATCTGACCGGCCTGTACTCCACCCGCGCGCATTTCATTGCCAACCTGTTCGTGGGCTGGGCGTTCTTTTTCTGGTTCTGGACGCGTACCGGGCAGACCCTGGGCATGCAGACCTGGAACATCCAGCTGCGCACCGAACATGGCCAGCCAGTCAACGCTTGGCAGGCCACGCTGCGCTATATGGTCGCGGCCGCACAGTGGCTGGTGGTTCTGATGGCGATCTGGGCGGTGCGTCAGCACGGTGCCGTGGCGACCGTGGCGGTTACCGCCGCGGCGATCTTCGCTCTGGGTCTGTCGCAGTTCCACCCGCGGCGCTGGATGCTGCACGACTGGCTGTCCGGAACCGAACTGGTGCGCATCCCGGGCCTCGCCAAGCCTCGCTGGAAAAAGGACAAGGCAGTCTGAACCGACGTCGCCTGCGGTCCCGGATCCCGGAGCCCGCAGGGATCTTGCATCACGGGGCAAGCCACAGGCCGAGATCCTCCAGCCCGTCGGCGATTTGCTCCGCCATTTGCCGATAGCCCTCCGCGTTCGGATGGATGCGATCCGCGCGCAGATCGCCGTTCGAGAGCACCCCCGAGAGCACTGAACCGATCAGCGGGACCCCCTCCTCGCGCGCCAGCTCGCCATAGATGCCGTCGTCGCGCAGGCGCCCCGTCGCAGCCGCGAAGGCCGAGGCCGAGGGCACGCCAAGCAGCAGGGGCTGGGCGCCATGCTCACGCACCTCGTGGATCATTGCCCGCAGGTCCTCCTTGACCGACGCCGCTGCGCGCTGGCGCAGGAAGTCATTGCCGCCGAGGCCGATGATCACCAGATCGGGCTCGTGCTCGCGCAGACTGGGGCCCAAACGGTCACGTGCGCTGTCCGCCCGATCCCCCGGCACACCGTCGTTCACCACCCTCCATCCTGTGATTTCGGCCAGCCTCGCCGGAAAATCCTCTCCGCGCGAGGCACCGGTCCCGTGAGTCACGCTGTCCCCGAACGCCAGCACGGTGGCCGAACGCGGCAGCGGCTCCAGGTCACCGGGTCCGCTGCCGCCACAGCCGGCGAGCAGGGCCAGCAGCCCCGCCAGAGCGCCCGCGAGAAATATCCGCCGCGAGGAAGCGATCATGCCCGCACCGCCATGCGTCGCAGCGCCAGCAGCGCGATGGCCAGGAACAGCAGCACCGGCAGGCTGGCCGCCAGCAGCGGTGGCAGGTTGTACACCAGCCCCAGGTGAGTGATCGCGCGCATCACGATCACGAACGAGACGCCGATCGCGATCCCGATAAACAGGCGCTGGCCGGCGCCGCCCTCGCGCTGCGAGCCGAACAGGAAGGGGATCGCGAGCAGCAGCATCACGAAGGTGCTGGCGGGCAGAGTAAAGCGCTGCCAGAACGCAACCTCGTACGGGGCGGCGTCCAGCTGATTCTCGCGCAGATAATCGATGTAGCGGGACAGGTCGAGCGCGGCCATCTGGCTGGGCTCGACCACCAGCACGTCGAAATACTCGGGGGCGATCAGCCGGTCGATCGTCTCCTGCTCACGGTGTTCGGCAACCACGCGGTCATGTGACAGCTGCGAGCGTTCCACGTCCTCCAGCCGCCAGTCGCCATCGACAAACTGGGCCCGCGCCGCACGGGTGATCTGGCTCGGCTCGCGATCCCCGGTGAACTCGATGATGCGCACACCCACAAGCTGATTCCCGGCCAGCACCGACTCGGCGTGGATCATACGCTGACCGTCGCGCGCCCACAGCCCCATCGACCCCACACTGATCTCCTCGTCGAAGGCCGAAGCCTTCAGCGCCTGGGCACGCGTCTCCGAGGCCGGGGCGAAGAACTCGCCGACGATCAGCATCACCATCACCACCACCAACCCCGCCTGCAGCACCCAGACGATGAACCGGCCCAGCGTCATGCCGGCGGCCCGCATCGCCGTCAGTTCGCTGTTGGCCGCGAGGTTGCCCAGCCACAACAGCCCGCCGACCAGTGCGGCAGGCGGCAGCATTTCGTACATCCGTCGCGGCAGGGTCATGGCCACGTAGAGCATCGCCTCGGCAACCCCGTAGTTGCCAGTACCGGTGTCGCGCAGTTCGTCGATCATCGCAAACACCGCATCCAGCGCAACCAGCAGCACAACGGCCAGTCCGGTGCCGATCAGCACCTGGCGGATCACATAGCGCCCCAGCACCGTGGTCATGGTGCTCCTCCAGCATCACGCAAGCGAGGGCTGGCCGACCGCAGTCGCAGCAGGCCCTTGTGCCAGGCCAGCACTACCCACAGCACCAGCATCAGGCCATGGGTCCACCACAGCCCCAGGGCCAGCGGCGTGCGGCCGTCGGCCAGCTGTCCCTGCCCGAGGATCAGGAAGTTCGCGTACAGCACGTACACGCCGATCGCAGCCGGGATACGCGCATAGCGCCCAGTGCGTGGCGGCACCTGCGCCAGCGGCAGCGCGAGCAATGCCAGCACCAGGATTGAAAGCGGCATCGCCAGACGCCATTCCAGCTCGGCGCGCGCCTCGGGATCGTCGCGCTGCGCCCACAGCGCGGAGGTCGGCAGCGCATCCAGGCTGGCGCGCCGCGTGGTTGGGTCGGGCTCGGTAATCTGGGTGCGCAGGCGCTCGAACTCCAGCATGCGGAAGCTCGCGGTACCCGGCTCGCCGACATAGCGATAGCCGTTCTCCAGCATGAGGAAGCCGCTACCCTCGGCGTCGGGATCCGGTACCGCGCGCTCGGCCACGGTAATCTGCGACTCGCCATCCACCTCGCGATAGATGAAGACCTCCAGCAAGGCCTCGCGGTCCGCACTCATGCGCTCGGCGAAAAAGACCTGATCCCCCACCCGCGAGCGCAGGAACCGGCCCGGGGCAACCCCCACCAGGTCGGAACGCTGCTCGGCCAGGTCGCGCAACTGGTCGATCTGCGCCTCGGTGCGGGGCACGACCATGGTCATCAGCACCAGCAACAGGATCGCGGCCGGCGCAGCCACCCAGAACAGCGCACGGTAAAGGGCCGCGAACGACATCCCGCTGGCCTGCAGCGCGGTCATCTCGCTGTCGCGCTGCATGCGCCCGAAGACCAGCATGAACGCCAGAAACAGGGCGACCGGCCAGAGGAAGACGATGCCCTTGAACGCCCCGAACGCAACCATGCCGGGGAGGAAATCGACCGGCAGGCTGCCCTCAGCGACATCGCGCAGCACCCGCGCCAGCACGCCGCCGATAATGACCAGCAGCAGCACCACACTGACCGCGGCCTGGGTCAGCCACAGTTCGCGGGCAATGAAGCGCTCGGCGCGACGCAGGATCACGCGCGCATCACCCCGCGCCGGACGCGACGCGTGGTCGGGCGCCGCTCGGCGCTGGTAACATGATCGGACTCATTTTCGGGAGGCATTTGATGCAATTCTCCGTCACCACCTCGACCCTCGACAAACCCCGCGTCGGCATCCGCGCCGCCGGGATCGCCCACAAGCGCAAGCCGGCCGCGGGCGCCAGCGCCCTGGATGCCGCGCGCGACGGCGAGATCGCGGCCCTGCTGAAGGCCGGCGAGATGGATGGCGAGGCCGGCAGCCGGCTGTTGCTGCCCGGCGGTGGCAGCCCAGGCAATCAAGGGAAGGGTAGCGCACTCCTGATCGGCCTGGGGGCGAAGAAGGACTTCGACGCCCGTGCCGCGCGCAAGGCGGCGCAGGCCCTGGCCGCCGCACTGGTCGAGCGCCCGGCCACCAGCGCCGCGATCGCGGTCGCCGACTTCCAGCCGCGCGGCAAGGACATCGCCTGGGTGGTGCACACCCTGGTCGCGGCGATCTCGGATGCCGCCTACCGCTTCACCCCGTTCAAGGGCAAGGAGAAGACCACCCCGGTGAAGCTGGACAAAATCCAGCTGTGCGTAGAGCGCAAGGACGCCGAGGCCGCGAAGAAGGCCTGCACCGAGGCCGCGGCGATCGCCACCGGCGTGAACCGCGCGAAGGACCTGGGCAACACCCCGCCGAATGTCTGCTACCCGGAGAGCCTGGCCGACACCGCCCGCGAGATGGCGAAACAGCACAAGAAGCTGAAGGCCACGGTGCTGGACGAGAAGGACCTGGAGAAGCTCGGCGCCGGGGCCATCCTGGCGGTAGGCAAGGGTTCCGAGCGCCCGCCGCGCCTGATCGCGATGGAATACTCCGGCGGCAAGAAGGGCGACGCCCCGGTGGTGCTGGTCGGCAAGGGCATCACCTTCGACACCGGCGGGATCTCGCTGAAGCCCGGCGCCGAGATGGACGAGATGAAGTACGACATGTGCGGGGCCGCCAGCGTGTTCGGGGTCATCGAGGCCTGCTGCGAACTGGGGCTGCCGATTAACGTGGTCGGCGTGGTCACCAGTGCCGAGAACATGCCCGACGGCCGCGCGACCCGCCCCGGCGACATCGTCACCACGCTGTCCGGGCAGACGGTAGAGATCCTGAACACCGACGCCGAAGGCCGCCTGGTGCTGGCCGATGCGCTGACCTGGGTCGAGCGCTACAAACCAAAGGCAGTGATCGATATCGCCACCCTGACCGGGGCCTGCATCGTCGCACTGGGCCATCAGGGTGCGGCGATCCTGGGCAACAACGAGCGCCTGGCGAAGAGCCTGCTGGCTGCCGGCGAGGAGACCGGTGACCGTGGCTGGCAGCTCCCCCTGTGGCCGGAGTATCAGGAACAGCTGAAGAGCAATTTCGCCGACATGGCCAATATCGGCGGGCGCCCGGCCGGCACGATCACCGCCGCCTGCTTCCTGTCGCGCTATACCGAGGACTACACCTGGGCGCATGTCGACATCGCCGGCGTGGCCTGGAAGAGCGGCAAGGAAAAGGGCGCGACCGGCCGCCCGGTGCCGATGCTGATGCGCTACCTGCTCGACCAGGCCTGACCCGGGTCGGGCGCGGATGACCCACGTCAGCTTCTACCTGCTGCAGGACCCGGCCCCGGAGGCACGCCTGCGCTTCACCTGCCGCCTGGCGAAGAAGGCCAGCGGCCAGGGCCATCGCGTGCACATCCACACCGGCTCGCCGGAGCTGACGCGGACCCTGGACGAGTGGCTGTGGACCTTCGAGGACACCGCCTTCCTGCCGCACAGCACCGACGTACGCGATGCGGACGTCCCGGTCTCCCTGCACGAGGCCCACGCCCCGTCGGATCGCTGCGACGTGCTGATCAACCTGGCGCCGGAGGTGCCGGAATACTGTGGACGCTTCAAGCGCGTCGCGGATATCGTCGGTGGGGAGGAATCGGAACGCGAGGCGGGCCGCGCCCGCTATCGCTACTTCAAGGAACGCGGCTACCCGCTTGAGCACCACAACATCTGACACGCACCACGCCAGGGAAACACGGACTCTTCAGGCCTTGTGCCAGATCAGCACCTGATTGTTGACCGGCATCTCCACCACCTCGGCCCGGCCAAGTCCATGCTGCCCGGCCAGCGCGTCCAGATCGGCGCGGTCGCGCACACCCATGCCCAGTTTCTGCTGACGCAGCATCGCGTCGAAGCGCGCATTCGACGGCGCCGTGTGCGCGCCGTCATGTGCGAACGGGCCGTACAGCGCGAATAACCCGCCCGGTGCCAGCACCCGCCCCACACCCGCGAAAAAGGCCTCGACCGCCAGCCAGCGCATGATGTGCACGGTATTCGCGCTGTAGACATAGTCGAACGGCCCCTCGGGCCAGGGGTCGCTCAGCACGTCCAGCGCCACCGCTGCCCGCAGGTTCGGCAGCGCCGCGTCCCTGCGCCAGGCCTCCACCCCCGGGAGATTCTCCGCAACATCGCTCGGAAGCCAGTCGAGGTGTGGCAGGGCACCGGCGAAATACACCGCGTGCTGTCCCGTGCCCGCCCCGACCTCCAATACCCGGCCGGGTGCGGCAAAACGCTCGCGCAGCACGGACAGGATGGGGTCGCGATTCTCCTCCGCGGCCGAGGCGTGGGGCTTGTGGCGCGACATAATCTCTCCTGCACCTGAATTCGGGTCATTCTGGACGCACCTGGAGCGGACTGCCATGATCGAGGGACACCCCGAACACAGGCCCACCCCATGTCGCATCGCCACCGGTTTGCCTGGCCCCTGGTCCTGGCACTCACCCTGGTGCTCGCCGCCAGTGACGCCCTCGCCCGCGAAGTCGACCCGGAGGCGCTGGAGCGCGTGCTACCGGTGGAACTGGCAACCGTTGGCATGGATGCCCAGACCGGCGCCCCGATCGCCCTTTTACGCGACCCCGACTCCCGCGAGGTGGTCCCGATCGTGATTGGCCCCGATCAAGCGCAGTCCATCCTGCTGGCGATGCACGACGTTCAGCTGTCGCGCCCCCAGACGCACGACTTGATGATCAACCTACTGGACGAACTGGATGCAACTCTGGAACGCGTGATCGTCGACGGCCTGGTCGACGGCACGTACCTCGGCTGGCTGGAGCTGCGCGTGGAGGGCGAGGACGAGCCGCGCTACATCGACACCCGCCCCAGCGACGGTCTGGCTCTGGCTGTGCGCACCGGCGCCACGATTGCGGTCTCGCCCGACGTCCTCGAGGCCGATGTGCCGTTCGAATACAGCCCGCCCGGCGACGACGAGGTGGTGACCGCGCTCGGCATCACCGTAATCGCGGTGCGCGACGACCTGCGCGAGGCGCTGGAACTGCCGGACGAACCCGGCGTGCTGGTGAGCCGCGCTGAGGGCGCGGCCGCAGCCGCCGGCCTGGCGCAGGGCGCGCTGATCCTGGAGGTGAACGGGCAAACTCCCGAGACCCCGATCGAGTTCCTGGATGCAGTCTCCGAGACCCCGGATGGCGAAGAGGCGGAGATCCGCTTCTGGCTGGACGGCGAGGAACAGACCATCACCCTGCCCACCGACGTCCCGCAGATCGAGGAATCGGACGACGCCCTGGCCGTGTAGCGGATCGGACCAGGAACGGACTCAGTCGGCAGTCGGCAGCCGCGGGCGCAGCCAGTCCAGCGTCGCGGCCGTGGCCGCATCCGGCTGTCCACCCTCGCCGCGCAGGGCCTGCAGAGCCTCGCCGGCCAGCTGCTTGCCAAGCTCCACACCCCACTGGTCGAAAGCATTGATGCCCCAGAGCGTCGCGAGCACATAGATTTTGTGCTCGTACAGCGCGATCAGGGCCCCCAGCGTGGCCGGATCGAGCTGCTCCAGCAGGATTACGGTGCTGGGCCGGTTGCCCGGGAAGGTGCGGTGCGGGGCCAGGGCATCGATCTGCTCGGGCGCGATACCGGCCGCAGCCATCTCCGCGCGCACCGTCCCTTCGTCCTTGCCCAGCGCCAGGGCCTGCGCCTGCGCCACTAGATTCGCCAGCAGCAGCGGGTGCTGGGCCGGAAGGTCGTGCTCCGGCCGGGCCACGCCGATGAATTCCGCCGGGATCACCCGCGTGCCCTGATGCAGCAGCTGGAAGAACGCGTGCTGGCCATCGGTGCCGACGGCCCCCCAGACGATGCTGCCGGTATCCTCGTCCACCGGGCGGCCATCCAGCCGCACCTGCTTGCCGAGACTCTCCATCTCCGCCTGCTGCAGATAGGCGGGCAGCAGGGCCAGACGTTCGTCATAGGGCAGGACCGCGCGGGCGCAGCCCCCCAGCAGATTCTGGTTCCAGTAGTCGACCAGGGCCATGCGTACGGCGGCATTGTCGGCGAGGGTCGTGCCGCGCACGTGCTCGTCCATCATGTGCGCCCCGCCAAGGAAGGCGCGGAAGCCATCCATGCCCAAAAGTAACGCCACCGGCAGACCGATCACCGACCACACCGAATAACGCCCGCCGACCCAGTCCCAGAAGCCGAACATGTTGGCCGGGTCGATCCCGAACTCCACCACCCGCTCGCGCGCGGTGGACACCGCGACGAAATGGCGGGCAACCGCCTCCGCGGGAAAGTGGCCAAGCAGCCAGTCGCGCGCGGCGCGGGCGTTGGTCAGGGTCTCCTGCGTGCCGAAGGTCTTGGAGGCGACGATGAACAGGGTCGTCTCGGGGTCGGCCTCGCGCAGTTCGGTGGACAGCGCGGCACCATCCACGTTGGAGACAAAGCGCACGGTCAGCGGATCGCCCTCGGCGGTCGGCCGGGCATGTGCGGCCAGGGCACGGCAGACCATGCGCGGGCCCAGGTCGGAGCCGCCAATGCCGATATTGATCACCCGCCGGATCGGTCGGCCCGTATGGCCCGTATGTTCGCCCGCGTGAACCCGGCGCACGAAGGCCTCCATGCGCTCGAGTTCCGCGTGCACCGGCCCGGCCAGGTCCTCGCCTGCGACCTCGCAGCGCGTGCCGGGCGGCAGGCGCAGCGCCGAGTGCAGGGCCGCTCGGTCCTCGGTGATGTTCACACGCTCGCCCGCGAACAAGCGCTCCAGCGCCCCGGCCACACCGCAATGCTCCGCATGCGCCGTCAGGGCCTGCCAGCCCGGGCCGTCCAGCCGCTGGCGCGTCCAGTCCAGGCGCAGCCCCGCGATCTCCTGCACATCCCGCTGCACCCGGCCCGGGTCCTCTTCCAACAAGTTTCGCAGGGGACGCTCGTTCAGCCGCGCTCTATGTGCAGCCAGATCATCATTCCGTGCCGGTTCGTTCCCTGAGATCATCCGTGTGCCCCTCGCGATGGTGACTCCAGATTGCAGCGCTCCGTCCAACCGTTCAATGCCCCGGCGTTCCATGTCGTCCCGTTCCATATCGCTCCGGGCGCCTGAGTTACACTCTTGGAAACGCAACCGGGGCTCCCGGTTCCACCAGTGTTTCCCCAGGGAATTGTTATGCGCATCCTTTTTGCCAGCAGCGAGGCGTACGGCCTGACCAAGACCGGGGGCCTCGCCGACGTCAGCGCCAGCCTGCCCGTTGCCCTGCGCCGTCGTCGGCAGGACGTACGGCTGGTCGTGCCCGGCTATCCGGAGGCCTGCAGCCAGCTGGCCCACGCGCAACCCTTGCCCGGCCCCCCGGATGCGCCCTGGCAGTTGATCGAAGGCCACCTGCCCGGCACCAAACTGCCGGTCTACCTGGTCGACTGGCCGGAGTACTTCCAGCGGGCCGGCAACCCCTACAGCGCCAGCAATGGCATGGACTGGCCGGACAACGCCCAGCGTTTCGCCGGGTTCGCGCGGGCGATCACGGCGATTGCCCGCGACAAGGCCGGGCTCGACTGGGCACCGGAACTCGTGCACCTGAACGACTGGCAGACCGGTCTCGTTCCCGTATTCCTGGACCCCGAGCGCAGCGGTCTCCCGCGCCCGCGCACGATCTTCACGATCCACAACCTCGCCTATCAGGGGCTGTTCCCGGCGAAGGCGATGGACGATCTGGGCCTGCCGTCCGATCTGTGGACCCCGGACGCCCTGGAGTTTCACGACCACCTGTCCTTCATGAAGGCCGGGCTGGTCTTCGCCGACGCCATCACCACGGTCTCGCCCACCTACGCCCGGGAGATCCAGGAGCCGGAATCGGGCATGGGCCTGGATGGCGTGCTGCGCGCCCGCACCAAGGACCTCTACGGCATCCTGAACGGGGTGGACTACCGTGCCTGGGATCCCTCCCGCGATCGCCACATCGCCCGGACCTACTCGGCGGAGGACCTGTCAGGCAAGGCCGAGAACAAGGCCGCCCTGCAAAAACGCATGGGACTGGAGGTCGATCCCGACGTACCGCTCCTCGGTCATGTCGGCCGCATGGTCGAACAAAAGGGCGTGGACCTGATCCATGCGGCCTGCACCCCCTTGCTGGAGTCCGGACGCGTGCAACTCGCCCTGGTCGGTTCCGGACAGAAGGACCTGGAACACGCGACCGGCGCCCTGGCGCGGACCTACACCGGCCGCGTCGGGGTGCACATCGGCTACGACGAGCCGCTGGCGCACCAGATCGAGGCCGGGGCCGACCTGTTCCTGATGCCCTCTCGCTTCGAGCCCTGCGGCCTGAACCAGATGTACAGCCTGCGCTACGGCACACCGCCGGTGGTACATGCCACGGGTGGGCTGGCGGATACCGTCGTCGACGCCACCCCCGAACACCTGGCCGACGGCACCGCCAACGGATTCAGTTTCACGCCCGACACGGTCAGCGCGCTGACGCAGGCCCTGGAAAGCGCCCTGGACCTCTACCACAGGCGCGCCGACGGGCGCTGGGAACAGCTCCTGCGCACCGGTATGGGCCAGGAGTTCGACTGGTCCACCAGCGCCGAACACTACCTCTCCCTGTATCGCCAGCTGGCGCCCCGCAAGCGACAGACTGCAACAGCCTGATCTGCGCTATAATCCGTGACCGTTTCGCGCACGCAGTGAATGCAACGATCCCCACAAGGCCGGCCCAGCGCCGGCCTTGTGCTTGCAGAAGGGCTTATGACTCATAGCGACCAAGACGACCGATTCCTGCCCAAGGACAAGGAACTGCGGGCCCGTGTGCGCCTGTTCGGCGAACTGCTGGGCAATGTGATCCGCAAGCTCGAAGGCCAGACCGTGTTCGACGCCGTGGAGAAACTCCGCCGCGGTTTTGTGAGCCTGCGCAAGGAAGAGGATTCCCAGCTGCGCCAGCGCCTGATGGCGGACATCACCCATTTCGACGCTGCCCTGACCGAACGCGTGATCCGCGCGTTCAGCATCTACTTCAGCCTGGTCAACATCGCCGAGGAGGACCTGTTCTATCGCTGGCGCCGCGCGCAGGTTTCCAGTGGCGAACCGCTGTGGACCGGCTCTTTCGATCAGACGCTGCGTGAGCTGCATGACGAGGGCGTGACCGCCGCCGAGCTGGAGCGCCTGCTCGCGGAACTGCACTACCAGCCGGTATTCACCGCGCATCCGACCGAGGCCCGCCGCCGAACCACGATGGAAAACCAGCGCCGCGTGTTCGAGACGGCCGACCGCCTCAACCAGCCAGGGCTGGGAGAAGAGGAACGCCGCCTGATCATCGAGGAGCTGGAAACCCAGATCCAGCTGCTGTGGCGCACCAACGAGGTGCGAGTGAAGAAGCCGCAGGTCCAGGACGAGATCAAGTACGGGCTCTTCTACTTCGAGGAGAGTCTGTTCGAGGCGATACCGCAGTCCTATCGCTTCCTGGAGAAGGCGATCCGGCGCATCTACGGCGTGCACCCCGACGGCAGTCTGCCAATGCGCATCCCGGCCTTTCTGCACTTCGGTTCCTGGATCGGCGGTGACCGCGACGGCAACCCGAACGTCACCCCGGAAGTCACCGAACTGGCCTGCCGCCTGGCGATGGAACAGGTCCTGCGTGAATACATCAAGCGGGTCAACCACCTGCGCAATGTACTTACCCATTCGGCCTACATGTGTCAGCCGTCGCAGGAATTCCTCGACAGCCTGGACGCCGACAGCAACATCGCCAACGCGGTGTTCCACGGCGCCTCCGACCGTTTCGAGAGCGAACCCTACCGGCGCAAGCTGTACATCATGCGCTACCGCCTGCGCGAGACGCTGGAGACGGTCTGCCGACGCATCCAGGGTGAGGCGGCCGTGCTGCCGACCAACAGCGCCTACGCCGACGCCGAGGCGTTTCTGCAGGATCTGAACCTGATCCGCGACTCGCTGGTCAGCCATGGCGATCGCAACATCGCCTCGGGCGCGCTGACCGACCTGATCCGCCTGGTCGAGACCTGCGGCTTCCACCTGCATCACCTGGATGTACGCCAGGAGTCCACGGTCCACAGCGAGGCCATCGCCCAGCTGCTGCAGCAACTGGCCCCGGAGGTCGACTACAACACGCTGGACGAATCCGGCCGCCAGAAAGTCCTGAGCGATCTGATCGCGGCGCCAGCGCTGTCCGATCTGAATCGCGAGGCCCTGGACGAGGGCGCGCTGGAGACCCTGCGCGTATTCGACGTCATCCATGCAATGCGCCGCGAGATCGGTCCGGACGGCATCGGCACCTACGTGATCTCGATGACCCACGCCGCCTCGCATGTGCTGGAGGTCCTGCTGCTGGGCCGCCTGGCAGGCCTGGCCGGCGAGGACGAGAACGGCGAGCCGTTCTGCCACCTGCGCATCTCGCCGCTGTTCGAGACCATCGAGGACCTGCTGCATGTCGAGGACGTGCTGGAAGGCCTGCTGTCCAACCCCGTGTATGCCCGCCTGCTGTCCGCCTCCGGCAACGTCCAGGACGTGATGCTCGGCTACTCCGACTCCTGCAAGGATGGAGGCATCCTCGCCTCCAGCTGGAACCTCTACGAGGCGCAGAAGAAGATCGTCGGGATCACCGACCGCTTTGGCGTGCGCTGCCAGCTGTTCCACGGCCGCGGTGGCACCGTTGGCCGCGGCGGCGGCCCGACGCATGAATCCATCCTCGCCCAACCTCCGGCCACCGTGCAGGGGCGGATCAAGTTCACCGAGCAGGGCGAGGTGCTGTCGTACAAGTACTCCAACGCGGAGACGGCGGTCTACGAACTGGGCATGGGGGCGACCGGTCTGATGCTCGCCTCGCGCAGCCTGATCCGCCCGGCCCGCCAGGATCGCGACGAGTACCGCGCCACCATGGACGAGCTGGCGCGCGCGGGCGAGGATGCCTATCGCGACCTGATCGACCGCACACCGGGTGTCCTGGACTACTTCTACGAGATCACCCCGGTACAGGAGATCGGTTTCCTGAATATCGGCTCGCGTCCCTCGCACCGGCGCAAGACGGATCGCTCCAAGAGTTCCATCCGTGCGATCCCCTGGGTGTTCGGCTGGGCGCAGTCACGCCACACCCTCCCTGCCTGGTACGGGATCGGGTCGGCCCTGGAACAGTGGCGCAGCAACGATCCCGGGCGGCTGGAGCAGCTACAGCGGATGTATCAGGAATGGCCGTTCTTTCGCTCTCTGCTGTCGAACTGCCAGATGGCGCTCACCAAGGCCGACATGCGCACGGCCGCCGAGTACGCGCGCCTTTGCAACGACGCGGAGCTGGCCGAGCGCCTGTACTCACTGGTGCGCGAGGAGCACACGCGAACAGTTAACGAGGTGCTGCGCGTTGCGCGGCTGGACAACCTGATGGACGAGACGCCGCTGCTGGCGCGCTCGTTGCAACGGCGTAACCCGTATCTGGACCCCCTCAACAGTATCCAGATCCACCTGCTGCGCGAGTCGCGCCAATTTGATGCCGAGGCCGACGACGACGCGGACAATCCCTGGCTGTCGCCACTGCTGCGTTCGATCAACGCAATTGCGGCAGGCATGCGCAACACCGGCTGAGCGCAATCATCCGTCCCCACGCGGGCCCGGGGGCGGTACCCATCTCCTTGCGTTAGAATCGCGGCATGCGCCTGCTCCTGCTCATCGTTGCCATCGTCGCGATCTTTCTCGCGGTCCGAACTCTGGTGCGTTCCTCCGGCGCGCGCAAGGAGCCCGTGTCCCGCGACGCCCGCCCCGAGCGCCTCAAGGAAGGAGGCGCAGTGATTCGTTGCGCCTTCTGTGGCGTACACGTCCCGGAGGCCGAGGCCTACCGCGATGGCGATCGCCTCTACTGCTCCCCGCAACACGCCGAGATCGACCGCAAACGGCAAAACGCCGGGCCCGGCTCCGATTCGGGCGCCGACTGATCCGCCGGGAGGCCGGCATCCATGGGGGCCCCCATCACGCTTGATGCCGACACACGCCGTTCGGCTTGGCTGTTCGCGCTCTACCGGGTCTTTGTTGCCAGCGTCCTGCTGATCCTGGGACTGGTCCCGGAGGGTCCGGTGGGGCTGCAGGCCGCGGCCCCGGAAATGTATCCAGCGCTCGCCGGCGGCTATCTGGTCTTTGCGCTGTTCGTCGCGGCCATGACCTGGCGCCCCAGCCGCGATCCCGATACCACCAGTCTGGCGGCCCTGGCACTGCTGGGCGGGATTGGCGACACCATCGGCCTGGTCGCGCTGGTGCTGGTCGCCGGTGGCGTGGGCACCGGCATTGGCCTGCTTCTGATCCCTGCAGTGGTCGCCGCCACGCTGCTTTCCGGCGGACGGCTGAGCTTGTCGCTGGCGGCCGTGGCCACGCTGGGCCTGCTGACGGCCGAAGCAGCCGCAATTGTCCTGCTGGTCCAGGACGGCTCCGGCCTGACCCAGGCCGGACTGCTCGGTGCCACGTTGTTTGCTGCCGGGCTCCTGGCACGCCATGTAGCACGCCGCGCGGGTGCAACACGCGCCCAGGTCGAACGCCAGGAAGAAGATCTTGCCAGTCTCGCCGAGCTTAACGCCCAGATCATCGCGCGCATGAGCGCCGGGGTCATTGCCGTCGCCCCGGATGGCAACATCCGTTCGATCAACGAAGCCGCACGCCGCCTGCTCCCGCCCCGCCCCGGGCGCCAGCTGTCCGCAATCTCGCCCTCGCTGGCCCAGCTGGTCGATCAATGGCAGAACGCGGGCATGCGCACCGACACACACCAGTTGCCGGGCGATCGCGACCAGCCCGCCCTGCAGGTCCGTCTGACCCCGTTGGGCGACCGCGGGACACTACTGATCCTCGAGGATCTGGCCGAGATCCAGCGCCAGGCGCAGGCTAGCAAGCTGCAGGCGCTGGGTCGCCTGACCGCGAGCATCGCCCACGAGATCCGCAACCCGCTGGGCGCAATCAGCCACAGCGCCCAACTGCTCGCCGAGTCTCCACAACTGACCAGGGCCGACCAGCGTCTGCTGACCATCATCAACAAGCAGAGCAAGCGCGTGAACGAACTGATCTCCAATGTGCTGAGCCTGTCGCGACGCGATACCGGACAACGTGAACGCCTGAACCTGCAGGAATTCCTCGACCGCTTTGTCGACGAGTTCTGCGGCGCGATGCAGATCCCTCGCGTCGCGCTGCACGCCAAGGTCGAGCCATATGATTCCGAAGTGCTGTTCGATCCGTCGCAGCTGAACCAGGTCCTGTGGAATCTGTGCACCAATGCACGCGTGCACGGGGGACACGACCAACCGGGCGCACCACCGATCGTGCTGCGTGGCGGGGCGGGTCAGGTCGCCCGCGTGGTCAGCCTCGATGTCCTCGACGCCGGCCCCGGCATTGCCCCCGAACAACGCTCCGACCTTTTCGAGCCGTTTGTCTCGGGCAACCGCGGAGGGACCGGACTGGGCCTGTACATCTCGCGCATGTTGTGCGAGAACAACGGGGCAACCCTGGAGTATGTCAGCACACCCACCGGCGGATGCTTCCGCATCCTGTTCGCCCCGACGGATGTCGACACGGGCGAGGCGGACACGAAAGCGTCGTCGACGGAGCCCGCGAGGGAACGCGCATGAGCATTCGCCACGTCCTGGTCGTGGACGACGAGCCGGACATCTGCGAACTCCTCGAGATCACACTGTCCCGCATGGGGATCGAGGCCACCACGACGGAACGCCTGACCGGGGCGCGCGAACTGATCGCGCGGCAGGACTTTGACCTCTGCCTGACCGACATGCGTCTGCCCGATGGCGACGGGCTGGATCTGGTGCGCCACATCCAGGGGCAACGTCCGGATCTTCCGGTAGCCGTGATCACCGCCCACGGGAGCGTGGACACCGCGGTCCAGGCCCTGAAGCTCGGCGCATTCGACTTTGTCAGCAAGCCCGTGGACCTGCAGCAACTGCGCGAACTGATCGACACCGCGCTGCGGCTGGAACCCGCCCCCGACCTGCCCGGCGCGCTGAATGCCGACACGGTCCCGGACGCCGAAACCACCCACATCGACAGCCCGCTGCTCGGACAGGCACCGCCGATGCAGGTCCTGCGCGCGACGATCCACAAACTGGCACGCAGCCAGGCACCGGTGTTCATCCGCGGCGAATCCGGCTCCGGCAAGGAGCTGGTGGCGCGCGAGATCCATCGCCTGGGGCCGCGTAGTGACCGCCCGTTCGTGCCGGTCAATTGCGGGGCGATCCCGAGCGAGCTGATGGAGAGCGAGTTCTTCGGCCACCGCAAGGGGGCCTTCACCGGGGCCACGCAGGATCACACCGGGCTGTTCCAGGCGGCCAGCGGTGGCACGCTGTTTCTCGACGAGGTCGCCGACCTGCCGCTGCCCATGCAGGTCAAGCTGCTGCGCGCGATCCAGGAGCGCGCGATCAAGCCCGTGGGGGGCACGCGCGAGATCCCGGTGGACGTGCGCCTGCTATCGGCCACGCACCACGACCTGGAACGCGCGGTGGCCGAGGCGCGCTTCCGCCAGGACCTCTATTACCGCCTGAACGTGATCGAGCTGAAGGTCCCTGCGCTACGCGAACGACGCGAGGACATCCCCGTGCTCGCCCAGTGCGTACTGACCCGGATCAGCGAGCAGTGGGGTACCGAACCGCTGGAACTGGCGCCAGACGCCCTCGAGACCCTCGCCCGGCATCCATTCCCGGGGAACGTCCGCGAACTGGAGAACATCCTCGAACGCGCCGCCACCCTCAGCGAGGGCCCCACGATCCACGCCGACAGCATCGACCTGCCCCGTTCTACGCATGGCGAACCCATGCCATCGGCCGAGGCCCCGGGCTTTGTGCCACCCGCGCCACAGCGCGAGATACCAACCGCCTCAGCGGACGACGTCGCCCTGGACCAGCGCCTGGCCGAGCAGGAACGCCAGGCCATCGCGACGGCGTTGCAGCAGACCGGCGGCAACCGTACGGCCGCGGCACGCCTGCTCGGGCTCAGTTTTCGCCAGCTGCGCTACCGGCTCAAGAAGCTCGGGATCGAGTGAGAGGGACGTATCAGGCGCTGCGTGGCGGCGGGTCGGGGATCTCCGCCAGCCATTGCTCCAGCTCGAACAGCGGAAGCCCCACCACGTTGGTATAGGAACCGGCGATCCACTCGACAAAGGCAGCACCGCGCCCCTGGATCGCATAGGCCCCGGCCTTGCCGCGCGGCTCGCCCGTCGCCCAGTAGTGCTCGATGTCGGATGGCATCAGCGGCCGCATGCGCACGCGGGTCGTAACAGTGCATGCCCGCATGGATTCACCGGGCCGACAAAGGGCCATGCCGGACACCACCTGGTGCTCCCCGCCGGAGAGGCGTTGCAGCATAGCCTCGGCGTCGGCGAAATCTACGGGCTTTCCCATGGCCTCGCCGCCCACAGCGACCACCGTATCCGCGGCCAGCACCCACTGCCCCGGGATGCCGCGTTCGAGGGCTGCCTCCGCCTTGGCGATCGCGAGGCGCTCGACCAACGCCTCCGGTGGCTCGCCCGGTAGTGCGGCCTCGTCCAAGTCCATCGGGGCCACCTCGAAGACGAGCTGGATCTGCTCCAGCAGTTCGCGGCGGCGCGGGGAGGCGGAGGCCAGCAACAGCGGATGCGCCACGGGCATCACGCGCGATGGTAGGGGTGGTTGTTCAGCAGCGACCAGGCACGGTAGAGCTGCTCGGCGACCAGCACCCGCACCAGCATGTGCGGGAAGGTCAGCGGCGACAACGACCAGGCCCATTCCGCGCGGGCACGCACGGTGTCATCGAGGCCGGCGGCCCCGCCGATCACCAGTGCGACATCGCGCCCGTCCTGCTGCCAATCCGCCAGGCGCCGCGCGACGCCCTTCGTGTCCACGCCCTTGCCGCGCTCGTCCAGCAGGATCACGCGGGCGCCATCGGGAATCGCCTTCAGCAGGATCTCGCCCTCGCGCCGTAGCAGCGTAGCCGTATCCATGGACTTGGCCCCGGACGGGCCGGCCAGGGCCTGCAGGTTCAGGTTCAGCTCGCGCGGCAGGCGTCCGGCGTACTCGTCGAACCCGGCGGCCACCCAGTCGGGCATGCGCTTGCCGATCGCGATCAGGTCCAGGCGCATGGCGGCGCGCGGCGGTCAGCCGCGCAGGCGGCGGACGCGCTCCAGGCTGGGGTCTTCCGGGGCGGCCTTTTCGGCATCCGCGGCCTCCTCGGCCAGCCAGAGCTTTTCCAGGTTGTAGAAGTCGCGGGTCTCCGGGAGCATCACGTGGACGATCACGTCATTCAGGTCCACCAGCACCCACTCCTGGCTCTCCTGGCCCTCGACCCCCAGCGGCTGGATGCCGGCCTTCTTCGCCTCGAGCGCGACCGATTCGGCCGCCGACTGCACATGCCGCCCGGAGGTCCCGGAGGCGATCACCATGAAGTCGGCCAGTGTGGTCTTGCCACGCACATCAAGGGTGCGGATGTTCTGCGCCTTGATGTCTTCCAGCGCGGTGGTCACGAGTTCAAGCAGTTGTTCACTGTTCATGTGTCGATCAAGTTCCGTGATGTCGTTGGGCCCCGGCCCGGTACAGGCCGTGGTCCTGAATGTAGCGGTTGACGGCCTCGGGGAGCAGAAAGCGCGGGCTGCCCCCGGCAAGCAGTTCGTCGCGTATGGCCGTGGCGGAGATATCAAGCTGGGTCACCGCCTGGAAATACACCCGGCCCGCCGGGCTGGAGCGCAGTGTAGCCGGGTCATGCGTGGCTGCATTGCCCAGCCAGCCGCCCAGCTCCTGCGAGGCCGGACTGCCTGGCCGGTGCGAGACCACCATATGCGCGAGTTCGAACAGCTGTTCCCAGCGGTTCCACGACGGCAGGCCGGCGAAGGCGTCCATGCCCATGATCAGCACCAGCGGGGCCTCCGGCCCCAGCTCTTCGCGGAAGCTGAGCAGGGTATCGACCGTGTAGGAGGGCCCTTCGCGGTCCAGCTCGCGGCGGTCGGCCACGAAGCCCGGCACATCGCGGATCGCCCGTTCCACCATTGCCAGGCGGTCGTCGCTGCCGGTGCCCGGGCTCGCGCGGTGTGGCGGGACATGACAGGGGATGAAATGTACCCGCTCCAGCCCCAGGTGCTGCTGGATCTCCAGCGCGGGCCGCAGGTGGCCGAAGTGGATCGGGTCGAAGGTGCCGCCGAGAATCCCGATCACGCGGGAATCGCTCCAGGGAGACGCTGGTTCAATCGCGCGCAGAAGATCACTCCCAAACCCGGCAGGCTCCTAGCTACGCACATGACCGTCGCCGAACACCACGTACTTGAGGGTAGTCAGGCCGTGCAGGCCCACCGGACCGCGCGCGTGCAGCTTGTCGGTGGAGATACCGATCTCCGCGCCCAGGCCGTACTCGAAGCCATCGGCGAAGCGGGTGGAGGCGTTCACCATCACCGAGCTGGAGTCCACCGCGCGCAGGAAGCGCCGGGCCCGGGTGTAGTCCTCGGTCACGATGCTGTCGGTATGGTGCGAACCATAAGTGTTGATGTGGTCGATCGCCGCGTCCAGGTCGTCGACCACACGGATCGCGAGGATCGGTCCCAGGTATTCGGCCACCCAGTCGTCCTCGGTGGCCTCGACGATATCCGCCCCGCTGTCAGCGAGGATGGCGCGGGTTCGGGCACAGCCACGCAGGCTCACCTGGTGCTCGCCCAGCGCCATGGCCAGGCGCGGCAGGAAGGCCTCGGCCTGGTCGGCGTGCACCAGCAGCGTCTCCATGGTGTTGCAGGTGCCGTAGCGCTGGGTCTTGGCGTTCACCGCCACGGCCAGCGCCTTGTCGAGATCGGCCCCGCCATCCACGTACACGTGGCAGACGCCGTCCAGGTGCTTGATCACCGGGATCTGCGACTCGTTGCTGACACGCTCGATCAGGCCCTTGCCGCCGCGCGGGACGATTACGTCCACGTACTGCGGCATGCGCAGCAGCGCGCCCACCGCCGCGCGGTCGGTGGTCGGCACCACCTGCACCGCTTCGCGCGGCAGCCCGGCCTGCTCCAGCCCGGCCTGAATGATCGCGGCCAGGGCCTGGTTGGAGTGCAGGGCCTCGGAGCCGCCACGCAGGATCGCGGCGTTTCCGGACTTCAGGCACAGGGCGGCGGCGTCGATGGTCACGTTCGGACGCGACTCGTAGATAATGCCGATCACGCCCAGCGGCACGCGCATCTGGCCCACCTGGATGCCGCTCGGCTGGTAGGCCATATCGGATATCGTGCCCACCGGATCGGGCAGCCCGGCCACCTGGCGGCAGCCCTCGATCATGGTGTCGATGCGTGCGTCGGTCAGCGCCAGGCGGTCCAGCATCGCGGTGTCCAGGCCGCGCGCGCGCCCGGCCTCCAGATCGCGGCCGTTGGCCTCCACCAGCTCCGCACGCCGCGCGGCGATACCCTCGGCGATCGCGTGCAGTGCCGCGTTCTTCGCACCAGGCTCGGCCTCGGCCATGCGCCGCGAGGCCACGCGGGCGGCACGCCCTAGGGCTTCGACCTGCGCGATCACGTCAGCGGCAGCGGATTCGGTCGGGTGTACGGCAGCGTTCATGCAGTCAGACTCGTTCGGTGTTCAATGCGGGCAATGGCCGGGACAACCGGCGTCCCGCCATTCGGGCTACCAAGTCTAGCAACCCCTGTCGTGCGTTGCCGTTTTCCTGACCCTTGATGACCCGATCCGCACGCGCGGCCTCGCCCAGCAACCCGCGCGCCGCCGGCAGGCTCAGCCGCGACATCGCCTGGCGCAGGGCCTTCTGACCGTCCCCGAAGCTGCCCTGGAAGGCCTCGCGATCCGGCGCCCCGGCCGCCTTGCGCTCCATCGCCTGCACCAGCAGGCGGCATTCGCGCGCCAGCGCCCAGAGGATCAGGGGCTCCGGCTGCCCCTCGTCCAGCAGCCCCTCCAGCATGCGCAGGGCATGGCGGGCATCGCCGCACAGTGCCGTCGGGGCCAGTGCAAACAGCTCGAAGCGCGCGGCGTCGGTGGTGGCCTCCGCCAGCACGGCCTCGTCGATCTCGGTCACGCCCGCCAGCGCCAGCTTCTCGATCTCCTGGCGCGCGGCCAGCAGATTGCCCTCGATACGCGAGACCAGCAGCGCCAGCGCCGGCTCCGTGATCGTCAGGCCATGGCGCTGGAGACGGGCGCGGACCCACGGACCCAGCTGGGATGGCGGGATCGGGCGCGCGTGGAGCACCACCGCACGGTTCTCCAGCGCCTTGAACCAGGCCGCCCGGCGCATGTCCCGATCCGGCCGCGGGAGCTGCAACAGCAGTACGAGGTCGTCCTGGGGATCGACCGCATAGGCCTTCAGGTGATCACCACCTACCTTGCCCGGCTTCCCGGTGGCCAGGCGCAGGTCCAGCACGCTGCGCTCGGCGAACAGGGATCGGTCACGGATCGCGGACTCGAACGGCCCCCAGTCGGACTGCGCGGTCATGTCCAGCACGGTCCGTTCCAGATAGCCCTGATCGCGGGCCGCCGCGCGGATCGCATCGGCCGCCTCGATCGCCTGCAATGGCTCCTCGGCCAGCAGCAGGTAGATCGGCGCCACGCCGCGCGCCAGATCCTGTTCCAGGCGGGCGAGATCCTGGGCCATCAGTCGGTGGCCTCTCCGGTTATCGGCTCGTCGTCTTCGAACTCTACGTCCTTGCGCAACTGGCCGTCGGGGCCGATCACCGCCTCGATGCGGCGTTGCAACTGGCTGACGATGTCGCGGTTCATCGCCTCGCGCAGGGTCTCCTCACGCTCAGAACGGCTGAGCACCGCCGAGCCGTCGAACAGGTAGATCCGGCTTGCGTGCAACGTGCCCAGATCCACAGCCTCACCGCCCACCGGGCGCAGGCGCACCTCCACCGACCGGATCAGCTCGTACTCCGCGACCCGTGCCGCGTCGGTCACCGACAGCGTGCGCCGGCGATCGCGCACGGAGCGCACGTCCAGGGTGGCCCCCTGCCCCTCGGGGCGCTGATCGACAACCTCGACCCCGGCCGAGCCGAAGGCCACCGCCAGCTCGCGGTACAGGGAGTCCCGCGGATTTACACCGGTGATCTGCACCGGGGCCAGGGCCTCCGGCCAGTCCATGCTGCCGCGCAGCTGGAAGCCGCAGGCGGCCACGGCAACCGCCAGCCATACGACCAGCACCGCGCGCAGCACCGCGCTCATTGCGGCTTCACCACGAAGTTCACCAAGCGGCCGGGCACCACGATCACCTTCACCACATTCTGCCCCTCGATGTGCCGCTGCACGTTCTCGTCACCCCGCGCGGTGGCCTCGATCGCGTCGCGGTCGGCACCGGCGGGGACCGCGATCTCGGCGCGGCGCTTGCCATTCACCTGCACCCCCAGGGTCTCCTGCGCGGCCTGGCGCGCGGCCTCGTCGACCGTCGGCCAAGCGGTGGTCGCGACCAGCCCGTCATGGCCTAGCGCGCGCCACAGGGTCTCGGTCACGTGCGGGATGATCGGGGCCAGCATGCGCACGATGCCCTCCAGGGCCTCCTGGCGCACGACTGCAGCCAGGGGCGCATCCTTCGGGAATTTGCCGAGGTCGTTCAGCAGCTCCATGTTCGCGGCCACGGCCGTGTTGAAGGTCTGGCGCCGGCCGATGTCGTCGGTGACCTTGGCGATGGTGTCGTGCAGCTTGCGCCGCAGTTCGCGCCCGGCGTCGTCCAGCGCGTCCACGTTAAGCGTCCCCGGGGCATCGCCGTTCACGTGCTCGTGCACCGCCCGCCACAGGCGCTTGATGAAGCGCTGCGCGCCCTCGACGCCGGAGTCGGACCACTCCAGCGACAGGTCCGGCGGCGCGGCGAACATGGTGAAGAGCCGCGCGGTGTCGGCGCCGAAGCGCTCGATCAGGGCCTGCGGGTCCACGCCGTTGTTCTTCGACTTGGACATCTTCTCCATACCGCCCACGACGACCGGCTGGCCGTCCTCGCGATGGCGCGCGGCCTTCACCGAGCCGTCCTCCGCGCGTTCCAGCTCGACATCGGCCGGGTTGATCCAGTCCTTCCCGCCGTCAGCGCGTTCGCGGTAGAAGGTCGGCGCGATCACCATGCCCTGGGTCAGCAGCCGGGTGAACGGCTCGTCGGAGGCCACCAGGCCCTCGTCACGCAGCAGCTTGTGGAAGAAGCGCGCATACAGCAGATGCAGCACCGCATGCTCGATACCGCCGACGTACTGGTCCACCGGCAACCAGTGATCGGCGCGCGGGTCCAGCATCGCACTGTCATTGTCCGCGCAGGCATAGCGGGCGAAGTACCAGCTGGATTCGAAGAAGGTGTCGAAGGTGTCGGTCTCGCGCCGCGCCGACTTGCCGCATTCCGGGCAGGTCGCCTCGAAGAACTCCGGCATGCGCGCCAGGGGCGAGCCAGCGCCGTCCGGGATCACGTCCTCCGGCAGGCGCACCGGCAGATCGGCTTCCGGCACCGGCACTGCCCCGCAGGCCTCGCAGTGGATCACCGGGATCGGGCAGCCCCAGTAGCGCTGGCGCGAGATGCCCCAGTCGCGCAGGCGGTAGTTGCGACGGCGCCGGCCAAGCCCGGCCCGTTCCAGGTGCTCGGCGATCGCGGCCTTGGCCGCCTCGGATGCCTGCCCGTCGAAGTCGCCGGAGTTCACCAGCACGCCGGGATCGGTGAAGGCCGCGGCCTGCACATCGCACTCGGCGCCGTCGGCCGGGGCGATCACCTGCCGGATCGGCAGACCGTATTGCGTCGCGAACTCGTGGTCGCGTTCGTCGTGTGCCGGCACCGCCATCACCGCGCCGGTGCCGTATTCCATCAGCACGAAGTTGGCGACCCACACCGGGACCTCCGCTCCGGTCAGCGGATGACGGGCGGTAAAGCCCAGCGACCGGCCCTTCTTCTCCATGGTCGCCAGATCGGCCTCGGCCACTCCGCCCTGCGCGCAGTCGGCGACGAACGCGGCCAGTTCGGCGTCATGCTCCGCCAGCGCCTGCACCCGCGGGTGCTCCGGGGCCAGCGCCATGTAGGAGACGCCGAACAGGGTATCCGGGCGCGTAGTGTAGACGGTCAGCGGCTCGCCGCCGTCCACCGCGAATTCGAGCTCCACGCCCTCGGAACGGCCAATCCAGTTGCGCTGCATGGTGCGCACCTGGTCCGGCCAGCCGTCCAGCCCGTCCAGGGCCTCCAGCAGCTCGTCGGCGTAGTCAGTGATGCGCAGGAACCACTGCGGCATCTCGCGGCGCTCGACCAGCGCGCCGGAGCGCCAGCCGCGGCCCTCGATCACCTGCTCGTTGGCGAGCACGGTCTGGTCCACCGGGTCCCAGTTCACGGTCGCCTTTTTACGGTAGACCAGGCCCTTCTTCAGCAGGCGCACGAACAGCCACTGTTCCCAGCGGTAGTAGTCGGCATCGCAGGTCGCGAACTCGCGTGACCAGTCGTAGGCGAATCCCAGACGCTTGAGCTGGGTGCGCATCTGCTCGATGTTCTGGCGCGTCCACGCGGCCGGCGGGACGTGGTTCTGCATCGCCGCGTTCTCGGCGGGCAGGCCGAAGGCATCCCAGCCCATCGGCTGCAGCACGCTCCGGCCCTGCATGCGCTGGAAGCGGGCGATCACGTCGCCGATCGTGTAGTTGCGCACATGCCCCATGTGCAGCTTGCCCGAGGGGTAAGGGAACATGGACAGGCAGTAGAACGGCTCGCCGGGGGCGTCCTCGCGCGCGCGGAAGCAGTCGGCCTCCTCCCACTGGCGCTGTACCTGCGCCTCGATCACCTCCGGGGAATACTGCTCCTGCATGCGCCTCACCTGTGCCTTTATCGCGGGAAACAAAGAACTGCGCAGAATACCAGCCACCCCGACCCCCTCCAAGCAAGGAGGGCGCGCGCGACGCCCGCCCCACCACCCCGGTTTTCGGAATCGCCTTCCAAAATCCACAGGAACCACTCCGCATTTCCATGGACGGAATAAGTGAGTCCACGAAAAGTCCGAAGGAGCCGAGGACATGAGTGAGGAAAAGGACGAAATCCCCGTTGTAAAGCGCGCCTACCCCGAAGACCTGGGCGAAGTCGCAGACGAACACACCCCCGAGACCGAGGGCCCCTCGATCCGCACCATCGAGCCTGACCACCTCGGGACATGGCTGGGCAAGGGCTGGCGAGACCTCTGGAAGACGCCAGTTGCGCTGATCCACGGGTTGGTGATTGCCTTTGTCGGCCTGGTGGTCATGGGTCTGTCGTGGAACCAGCCGTGGATGGCCTTTTCCTTCCTGGCCGGTTTGCTGTTCCTGGGGCCGGTGCTCGCGGTTGGCGTGAACTATCTGGCAATGGAGCGTGAGCAGGGGCACTCCACAGGCGCGGGCCTGGGCTGGCTCACCCATCTGGGGGGGTCAGTATGGGTGTTCGCCCTGCTCCTGGCCCTGATCTTCACCATCTGGGCGAGCTTTGTCTGGATGTGGATCGCCGTGCTGAATATCGGCGAACTCGGTGTGACCGGGCAATTGCACCACCTGGTAGGCACGATGCTGACCACCGGCTCCGGGATCATCTCGCTGATCGGGGTGATCGTGGCCGCAGTGGTTTTCGGACTCATCGTGTTCGCGCTGAGTCTTGTCACGCTGCCGGCCATGATCGATCACCGCGCCCGCGAGGAGGCCCCGCAGACCACGCTGATCGACGCGATCGGCATGAGCCTGAAGGCCTTCAACCACAACCGCGGCACACTGATCCTGTGGGGCCTGATCATTACCGCGCTGTTTACGGTATCGGTGGCCACCGCGCTGCTGGCCCTGATCGTGATCTTCCCGTGGCTCGGCTTCGCGATGTGGCATGGCTATCGGGATCTGGTCGAAACTCCGTAAAAAGGCTCTAATCTACGGGGAGGGACGCCTGTCCCTCCCCTTGTAATCGACGGAGGAATCGATGAGCGAAGAACGCAGGGACGAGGAACGGGAGAACCGACTGAGCAGCGCCTATCATCGGATGCTGCACGAGGTCACAGAGGATCTCGACAAGCTGGAAGACAAGACCAGCAAGGCCATCACCGAGACACTGGAGAACGCACGCGACCGCGTGCAGAAAGCCAGCGACCTCACGCGCGAGGAGGCCCACGAGGTCATGGACTATCTGCGCCGCGACCTGCAGGATCTGGGGGCCTATCTGGACAGCCGCAGCGAGGACTGGCGCGGCTGGCTGCGGATCGACCTGGGGTTAATCGAGGCCAGCATCCTCAATGCACTGGAACGTATTGCCGACAGGACCCGGATCGAGATCACCGAGTTGACCGCTCGCGCTCAGGTCATGGGCGAATGGCACACAGGCGAGATCACCGGCCCGGGTGAATTGCTGTGCAAGAAATGCGGCCACGCACTGCACATGACCAAGGTCGCGCGCATCCCGCCCTGCTCCAACTGCCACAACACGACCTTCCGCCGTGGCCCGGGCGGCCCCGAGGCCACAGAGGCCTAGGGAGACGGACGGGTCGTCAGACCGACTGTGACCGGGTGTGGCGGCGACCCACCGCCGCACCCAGCACCAACAGGACCAGCGCGGCCAGCACAGCCGGGCCCTCGCCCAGCGCGGCGGCGGGGGTCAGCCCGGTGCGCGGCTCCAGCGTTCCGCGGACCACCTCGCGGGTAAACAGACCCGAGCGTTCCAGGATGCGACCATCGGCGTCGATCAGCGCCGAGATGCCGGTGTTGGTCGAGCGCACCATCGGGCGCCCGGTCTCCACCGCCCGCACCCGGGCGATCTGCAGGTGCTGGGCCGGGGCCAGGCTGTCGCCGAACCAGGCGTCGTTGGAGACGTTGACCAGGAATCCGGCCTCCGGCAGTGCCGCGCGGATGTGACGGGCATAGGCGGACTCGTAGCAGATACTGACCCCGGCAGTCGTCCCGGCCATCTCCATGCGGCCATCGCCCGTACCCGGGGAGAGGTCCGACATCGGGATCTGCAGCAGCCGGTCCAGCCAGGCCAGGCGGTCGCGCAGCGGGATGTACTCGCCAAAAGGCACCAGCTGGCGCTTATTGTAGCCCGCGCCACTGCCGACGTGCACCACCGAGTTGAAGACATCCCGCCCCTCGGCCTCGTAGTCGAAGATGCCGACCACCAGCTCGCCACCGGCCTCGGCCAGCTCGCTCGCAATGCCTTCCAGGGGATCATGCACCTCGGTGTAGAACGCCGGGATCGCGGTCTCCGGCCAGACGATCAGGGTGTCCCCGACGGCCTCGCGGGTCAGCTCCCGGTAGATACCCAGCGAATACTCGATGCCGTCCGGGGCCCACTTGCGGGCCTGGTCGACGTTGCCCTGCACCATCGCCACCGGGATCTCCTCGCCGGTGGGCTCCACCCAGCGCACGAGCCCCAGTGCCAGCGACGCGATCACCACCGCTACGGCCAACCCGGCCCCCACCCAGCGCTGCCCCGCAAGGAACACGCTGACCACCGCCACCGCGAGCAGCGCCACCATCAGGCCGGCACCCAGCTCCCCGGCCAGTGGCAGCCAGCCCTGCAGCGGGGTATCCAGCACCGTATGCCCGAACAACAGCCACGGGAAGCCCGAGAACAGCCAGGACCGGGCGAGCTCCATCAGCACAACGCCCCCGGCCAGGGCCAGCAGCCCGGCCGGGCGCGTCAACGGCAGAAAACGAGCAGCCAGCCCCGCGAGCAGGGCCGGATAAAGGGCCATGATCAGCACGAAGAGTACGGTGATGAACGAGGCCACCACCAGGGGCGCCTGCCCGAACACCAGCAGGCTGTTGAAGATCCAGGTAACACCAGTCCCGAAAAATCCGAGCCCGAAGGCATAGCCGGTCAACGCGGCCTGCCGCGTCGGCGCGCCAATCAGCAGGCCGAACCAGACGGCCAGGGCCAGAGGTGCGGCCAGAAACCAGCCCACCGGGGCAAAGGCGAGGGTCGCCCCCGCGCCCGCGACCAGAGCCAGCACGACGATGGCCCAGGCGGGCAGACGCTCGGCCAGTGGCTGCATCAGGTTCCCTTGCGCTCGCCGCCGTCGGCCGGCTGGCCTTCGAAGGTCTGGCCGGGTTCATCCGTGGCCGGGGACAGGTCGGGTTCCGGCAGACGCATCTCCAGCAGATGCAGGCGGCGATTGTCCGCACGCAGCACACGAAAACGCATGCCGTCGATCACGATCTGCTCGCCGCGGCGCGGCACATGACCAAAGTGCGACAGTACCAGTCCGCCGATGGTGTCGAAGTCGTCCTCGCTATAGGCGGTCTGGAAGTAGGCGTTGAACTCCTCCATCGGCGTCAACGCCTTGATGGTGTAGCGCCCGCCGGGGTGCTGCATGATCTGGGTCAGGTAGTCCTCGACATCGTGCTCGTCCTCGATCTCGCCGACGATCTGCTCCAGCACGTCCTCGATGGTCACCAGCCCGGCTACGCCACCGTATTCGTCTACGACAATGGCCATATGGTTGCGGCTCAGACGGAATTCCTTCAGCAGCACGTTCAGGCGCTTGCTCTCCGGCACGAATACCGCGGGGCGCAGGATCTCCTGCATGTCGAAGGCGGCATCCTCCGGATCACCGAAAAAGCGCAACAGGTCCTTGGCCAGCAATACGCCAACGACCTCGTCGCGATGGTCCCCGACCACCGGCAGGCGCGAGTGGGCAGAGGCGACCACATCGGGCAGGAACTCGGACAGGCGCGCGTCGCGGCGGACGACCTCCATCTGCGCGCGCGGGATCATGATGTCGCGGACCTGCATGTCGGCCACGTTGAGGACGCCCTCGAGCATGGTCAGGGCCTCGGGGTCGACCAGCTCGCGCCCGTGCGCGTCGCGTAGCGTCTCGATCAGTTCGCGGCGGGTAACAGGATCGCGGCGCGGCCACAGGCGCGTCTTCGCGCGCTCCAGCCAGCGCCGCCAGGTAGGTTGCTCGTCGGGTACGGGTTCAGGCATTGGGGACGGTTCCGGTGGCGGGCGCGTTCAGGTCACGGGCCGGAGAGCCGGTCTGATAGGGGTCGGGATAGCCTAACCCGGCCAGGATCGAGCGCTCAACGGCCTCCATCGCCTCGGCCTCGCAGGGTTCCTGGTGATCCATGCCCTGCAGATGCAGCAGGCCATGCACCACCATGTGGTTGTAATGGGCCCGCAGGGACTTTCCCTGCTCGGCCGCCTCGCGCGCCAGCACCGGTGCACAGAGCACGATGTCGCCGAGATAGCGCGGCTCGCCCTCCGCCAGCACGGGCAGATCGGGTGCGGGGAAGGACAGTACGTTGGTGGCGTAGTCACGCCCGCGAAAGCCCCGGTTCAGCTCCAGGCCCTCGTCGGCATCCACCACGCGCAGGGTTACGCCGGCCCGGCCGGCCCCGCGCCATGCGGCGCGCGCGGCCCGGTGCAGGGTAACGGCGGACGGGAGCCCCCGGCGCGGCAGGGCATACTGGACCACGACCTCAAGCGTCGCCATCGCCTCGGGGTCCGCCCTCCTGTGCCGTGTCATCCTCGTGTGCGTCATAGGCCTCGACGATGCGCTGCACCAGCGGGTGGCGCACCACGTCACCGGCCTGGAACCGCGTGATGCTCACACCGTCCACACCCTGCAGGATCTGCATCGCGTGTTTCAGGCCCGAGCGCTGGCCGCGCGGCAGATCCACCTGGGTGATATCGCCGTTGACGACCGCCGTGGAACCAAAGCCGATGCGGGTGAGGAACATCTTCATCTGCTCGACGGTGGTGTTCTGTGCCTCGTCGAGGATGATGAAGGCCTCGTTCAGAGTGCGCCCACGCATGTAGGCCAGCGGGGCCACCTCGATCACCTGGCGCTCCATCAGGCGCGCGGTCTGGTCGAAGCCCATCAGTTCATACAGCGCGTCGTACATCGGGCGCAGGTAGGGGTCGATCTTCTGCGCCAAGTCGCCGGGCAGGAAGCCCAGGCGCTCGCCCGCCTCCACCGCCGGGCGCACCAGAACCAGGCGTTGCACGCGATCCTGCTCCAGCGCCGCGACGGCGGCGGCGACCGCGAGAAAGGTCTTGCCGGTCCCGGCGGGACCGATCCCGAAGCTCAGGTCGTGCTGCTGGATCGAGGCCAGGTAGCCACTCTGGCGCGGACCACGGCCCCGGATTACCGCGCGCTTCAGGCGCAGGGCCGGATCGGCTGCGGCTGGCTCGGCCTCCGCCAGCCCTTCCATGTGTGCGGTCTGCAGTGCGGTGTGCACCTGCTCCAGGCTGACCGGTTCCTCCTGCGCCATGCGGTGGAGGTCGTGAATCAGCGCGCCGGCGGCGCGTACCGCATTCTTCGGTCCGGTCAGGTTGAAGCGCGGCCCGCGGTTGTGCACGGCCACGCCCAGGCGCGACTCGATCAGTCGCAGATGGGCATCCAGCGGCCCGGAAAGACGCGTCAGCGTCTCCTGGTCCCCCGGCTCCAGGGTGAAATCCAGACGGTTACTCATCAATCAGGCGCCGACGGCGGCGGGCATCGCCCGCTCCGCCGCGCGGCCGCGCAGGGAATGCGCCAGGGCCTCGGTGATCTCGACCGGGATCATCAGTCCGATCAGGCTGGGGTCGCCCGCGAAGTTCACGATGCGATTGTTCGCCGTGCGTCCGGCCAGTTCGCCGGGATTGCGCTTGGCCGGGCCCTCGACCAGGACCAGCTCGATGTTGCCGACCATGGCCTGATTGCGTTCGCGCCCGTGCTGTTCGATCAGGGCCTGCAGCTCGGCCAGGCGGGCCTTCTTGGTGGCCAGCGGCACGTCGTCCGGCAGCGAGGCCGCCGGCGTACCCGGGCGCGCGCTGTAGATGAAGCTGAAGGAGAAGTCGAAGTGCAGCTCCTCGATCAGTTTCATGGTCGACGCGTGGTCGGCGTCCGTCTCGCCGGGGAAGCCGACGATGAAATCGGAGGACAGGTCCAGGTCCGGGCGCGCCTCGCGCAGGCGGCGGATCTTGGACTTGTATTCCAGGATCGTGTGACCACGTTTCATCTGCGCCAGGATGCGGTCGGAACCGCTCTGTACCGGCAGGTGCAAGTGGCTGACCAGCTTGGGTTCGTCGGCATAGGCCTGGATCAGCGAATCGGAGAACTCCACCGGATGCGAAGTGGTGAAGCGGATTCGCTCGATACCGTCCACCGCGGCGACGTAGTGAATCAGCAGCGCGAGGTCGGCGGTATCACCGTCCTCCATCGGCCCGCGGTAGGCATTCACGTTCTGCCCCAGCAGGTTGATCTCCTTGACCCCCTGCCCGGCCAGGGCCACCACCTCGGCGATCACGTCGTCGAACGGCCGGCTGATCTCGTCACCCCGGGTATAGGGCACCACGCAGAAGCTGCAGTACTTGGAACAGCCCTCCATCACCGACACGAACGCGGTCGGGCCATCGGCCTTCGGCTCGGGCAGGCGGTCGAACTTTTCGATCTCGGGAAAGGAGATATCCACCAACGGCGCCCGCTCGCGGCGCACCGACTGGATCATCGCCGGCAGGCGGTGCAGGGTCTGCGGCCCGAACACCAGGTCCACGTACGGGGCCCGCTCGCGCAGGGCGTCGCCCTCCTGGCTGGCGACACAGCCGCCGACCCCGATGATCACCTCCGGCCGGCGCTCCTTGATCTGGCGCCAGCGCCCCAACAGCGAGAAGACCTTCTCCTGCGCCTTTTCGCGGATGGAGCAGGTATTCATGAGCAGGACATCGGCCTGCTCGGGGTCATCGGTACGCTCCGCCCCATGCAACTCGCGCAGGGCGTCGAGCATGCGGTCGGAGTCGTACTCGTTCATCTGACACCCATGTGTCTGGATGTATACCTTGCGGATCATCGGACGTTGCTTCGCGGCTGGCTGCGTGTCGAGTTACGAATATCAGATTAAAACGGGACGTCGTCGTCATCGAATGCCCCGCTGGAGGCGGGCGCATTGGCGCGGCCGCCCTGGGCCCCGCCGTAGCTGCTGCCACCACCGTAGCCGGAATCCTGGTCGAAGCCACCGCCCCCTCCGCGGCCGCCCAGCAGTTGCATCTCGTTAGCCACGATCTCGGTGGAGTAGCGGTCGTTGCCCTGCTGATCCTGCCACTTGCGAGTCTGGATCTTGCCTTCGATATAGACCTGCGAGCCCTTGGACAGGTACTGCGCGGCGATATCGGCCAGGCGCCCGAACATCACCACGCGGTGCCATTCGGTGTTCTCGCGTTTCTCGCCGGAGTTCTTGTCGGTCCACTGCTCCGAGGTGGCCACACGCAGATTGGTCACGGTAACCCCGTTGGGGGTCTCGCGCTTTTCCGGGTCGGCCCCGAGGTTGCCGAGCAGGATCACTTTGTTGACGCCACGGGCCATGGGAACTCCTTAGTATCTGACGCCTTTGCAGGGCGCGGGAAACGAACCGTTAAGGAAACACTGATCAATGTACACACTCGCGTTGGTACCCCAGGTTTTCCGAGACAAGGCGCGTCGTGCAGCGGGTAGTGGTTCTACCCGCAAGCGGCGTAACGCAGGATCGGGGAACCTGGGGTACCAACCCCAAGGGGCTCGGCCGCTTTTGCGCGGGAACGGCGTTGCGGTTCCCTTGTGCAGAATGACTGCACGGCGGTCACCGCGCCTTGTTCGCACGCAAAAGCGACTCGAGCGCGAGCGCGTACATTGGTCAGTGTTTCCTTAATTGTAGCAGGGCGCCCGCGAGCCGGCAGCGCCCGTTTGCGGTATTGCCTCAAACACCGATGGTGCCGCTCACCCGCTGCGGGCGACCACATCGGGTGGCTGGGCCAGCCAGGACACCAGGGCCTCCGTATCCGGCCCGCCCGGGTCGACCTTGAGGTACAGCGAGCGTGCATCGGGTGACAGCGCCACCTCCACAATGCCGGGCCAGCCCACCAGCGCGTAGCGCAGTTCGGCCTCGCGACCGGCCCAGTGGGCAGGAACCCCCAGCACACGGTTGGAACGGTAGCGCGGCTGCATGCGCCAGGCGACCGCGAACCAGATCAGCAGCAGCGGCGCGGCCACGAGAAAGACGCCGGCGGGCCCCGCCAGGGTCAGCACGCCACCCCCGACCAGCCCGCCGGCGAAGATCCCCAGAAACTGCGCGGTCGCGAATCCGCCCATGGCCGTGCCCTTGTGCGCGACCGGGGCCACCCGCGCGACCAGTGACGGCAGCCCGGCCTCCAGCAGGTTGAAGGCGGCGAAAAACGCCACCATCAGGGCCACAAACAGCCACATGCCCATGCCATTGAAGAGGACCAACGCCAGCAGCAGCTGGACCAGCACGAGCAGGGCGATCGCCCCGCGCATCACCGTATGCACCCGTCGGCGGCGCTCGCCCAGAATGATCCCCGGCAGCATCAGGGCGAAGCCCGCCAGCAGCACGGGGACGTAAAAACGCCAGTGCTCGGCGCCGGCCAGTCCCAGATATTCGACCAGCAGTAACGGGATCACGAGGAAATTGGCCGCCAGCACCAGATGCAGCACGAAGATGCCGAGGTTCAGCCGCTGCAATTCCGGTTCACGCAGCACCTGCGGCAACGCGGACCAGATGGGGACCATGTCCGGGTGCTGCCGCGAGCGCTCCGGGTTCGGCACCCATAACAGCAGGATCACGATCGCCAGCACCCCGAGCAGCGCGGACAGGCCGAAGACCCCGCTCAACCCGGCCGCGCGATCCACCACCGGCCCCAGCGCCATCGAGGCGGTAAAGGTCAGCCCGATGGTCAGTCCGATCACCGCAAGTGCACGCATGCGCCGCTCCTCGCCCACTAGATCCGCGGTCAGCGCCAGGATCACCGCGGCCACCGCCCCGGCGCCCTGCAGCGCCCGGCCCAGGATCACTCCGTGCACGGTCTCCGCCAGGGCCGCGACCAGGCTTCCGAGCACGAACAGCGCGAGCCCGCCGAGGATCAGCGGCTTGCGGCCCAGCCGGTCGGACAACAGCCCGAACGGGATCTGCAGCAGCGCCTGGGTCAGCCCGTAGATCCCCAGTGCCAGCCCCATCAGGAACGGCGTGGCACCCGCCAGCGTGTCCAGATGCAGCATGAACACCGGCAGGACCATGAATAGACCGGCCATGCGCACACCATAGATGGCCGCGAGCCCGGAGGTTGCGCGCAGCTCGCGGGGCGTCATGCCGGTGAAATCCGCAGGGAAGGACGGGCTGTCATGCGTGCCGAGTTTACCGGCAACAACGCCACGGAAACCATGGCGGCGTTCGCCACGGTGTTACCATGAACGGTTTGCGCCCCAGGGCAGTCTGTCGGGCGCCGCTCGCATAACCAGGTGGAGTCGATACCGATCCATGGACAGCATCAGCATCCGCGGGGCCCGCACCCATAACCTGAAGAACATCGATCTCGACCTGCCGCGCGACCGGCTGATCGTGATCACGGGCGTGTCCGGCTCCGGCAAGTCGTCGCTGGCCTTCGACACGCTGTTCGCCGAGGGGCAGCGCCGCTACGTGGAGAGCCTCTCCACCTATGCCCGGCAGTTCCTGTCGATGATGGAAAAGCCGGACGTGGACCAGATCGAGGGGCTCTCGCCAGCGATCTCCATCGAGCAGAAGAGCACCTCGCACAACCCGCGCTCCACGGTCGGCACCATCACCGAGATCTACGACTACCTGCGCCTGCTGTTCGCCCGCGCAGGCGAGCCGCGCTGCCCCGAACACGGCGAGACCCTGGCTGCCCAGACCATCTCGCAGATGGTGGATCAGGTGCTGGACCTGCCCGAGGGCGAGAAGGTGATGCTGCTGGCCCCGATCGTGCGCGGACGCAAGGGCGAGCACCACAAGCTGCTGGAGTCCATGCGCGCCCAGGGCTACCTGCGCGCCCGCATCAACGGCGAGATCCACGAGCTCGACGCCGTACCCGCGCTCGATCCCAAGCGCAATCACAGCATCGAGATCGTGATCGACCGTTTCAAAGTCCGCGAGGACCTGCGCCAACGCCTGGCCGAGTCCTTCGAGACAGCGACCGAACTGGCCGACGGGCTGGCACTGGTCACCTGGATGGACGAGCCCGAACGCGAGCCAATGATTTTTTCCGCGCGCTATGCCTGCCCCGTCTGTGGCTATGCGCTGCGCGAGCTGGAGCCCCGGCTGTTCTCTTTCAACAACCCGGCTGGCGCCTGCCCCACCTGTGATGGGCTCGGCGTGCGCCAGTACTTCGACCCGGAGCGGGTCGTCTCACAACCCGAATTGAGCCTGGCCGGCGGCGCGGTGCGTGGCTGGGACCGGCGCAACGCCTGGTATTTCAGCCTGCTGAACAGCCTCGCCCGACATTACGGCTTTGACGTCGAGGCGCCCTGGCAGGAGCTGCCGGCCGAGGTCCGGGCCGTCGTACTGCACGGCTCCGGCAAGGAGAAGGTCAAGCTGTCGACCCCAGCCGCCAATGGCCGCCTGCGCACCGACGAGCGCGTGTTCGAAGGGGTGATCCCAAACCTGGAACGACGCTACCGCGAGACCGACTCCGCCGCCGTTCGCGAGGAGCTGGGGCGTTATCTGGCCGAACAGGCCTGCCCCGAGTGCCACGGCACGCGCCTGAACTCCGCGGCGCGTCATGTGTTCGTCAGCGACCTCACCCTGCCCGAGGTCACCCACATGAGCGTGGCCGACGCGCGGGCCTTCTTCGCCGAGCTGCGTCTGCCGGGCCGCTTCGCCCAGATCGCGGAGAAGATCGTGCGCGAGATCGGCGCGCGCCTAGGATTCCTGAACGACGTGGGGCTGGACTACCTGACGCTGGATCGCTCCGCTGACACGCTCTCTGGCGGCGAGGCGCAGCGGATTCGGCTAGCCTCCCAGATCGGGTCGGCCCTGGTGGGGGTGATGTACATCCTCGACGAACCGTCGATCGGCCTGCATCAGCGCGACAACGAGCGGCTCCTGAACACCTTGTGTCACCTGCGCGACCTCGGCAACACCGTCATGGTAGTGGAGCACGACGAGGACGCGATTCGCGCGGCGGATCATGTCATCGACATCGGCCCGGGCGCCGGCCGCCACGGCGGCCAGATCGTGGCGGCCGGCACGCCGGACGAGGTGGCCCGGAACCCGGATTCCCTGACCGGCGCCTATCTCAACGGGACACGGGCGATTGCGGTGCCGGAACAGCGCATCGAGCCGGACCCCGAACGCGAGATCCGCGTGATCGGGGCGCGCGGCAACAACCTGAAGGGTGGCGACTTCGCATTTCCCACGGGCCTGCTGACCTGCGTCACCGGAGTCTCCGGCTCCGGCAAGTCGACGCTGGTCAACAACACGCTTTACCCCGCCGTCGCCGTGGCTCTGCATGGCGGTCGCCACACGATCGCGCCGCACGAGCGCATCGACGGGCTCGAGCTGATCGACAAGGTCGTCGACATCGACCAGAGTCCGATCGGCCGCACCCCGCGCTCGAACCCCGCGACCTACACCGGTCTGTTCACCCCGATCCGCGAGCTGTTCGCCGCCACGGCCGAGGCCCGCTCGCGCGGCTACAAGCCAGGCCGCTTTTCGTTCAACGTCCGCGGCGGCCGCTGCGAGGCCTGCCAGGGCGATGGCGTGATCAAGGTGGAGATGCACTTCCTGCCGGATGTCTTCGTCCCCTGCGACGCCTGCAAAGGCAGGCGCTACAACCGCGAGACCCTGGAGGTCCGCTACAAGGGCAAGAGCATCCACGAGGTGCTGGAAATGACCGTCGAGGAGGCCCTGGAGTTCTTCCAGCCGGTCCCCGTGATCCATCGCAAGCTCGAGATGCTGATGGAGGTCGGGCTCTCCTACATCCAGCTCGGCCAGAACGCGACCACCCTGTCCGGCGGCGAGGCCCAGCGCATCAAGCTGGCGCGCGAGCTGTCCAAACGCGATACCGGTCGCACCCTGTATATCCTGGATGAGCCGACCACCGGCCTGCACTTCGAGGACATAGCCCAGTTGCTGCGAGTGCTCCACCGCCTGCGCGACCACGGCAACACGATCGTCGTGATCGAGCACAACCTCGACGTGATCAAGACCGCCGACTGGCTGATCGACATCGGCCCGGAGGGTGGCAGTGGCGGCGGCGAGCTGCTCGTCGCCGGCACGCCCGAGACAGTGGCTGGCACCCCGCGCAGCCACACGGGGCGCTTCCTCGCGCCCTTGCTCCAGACACGCCAGAATCAAGTCGCGTCCGCCTGACGGACCACCGCGGCGGAGTCTGGCTTCCCCAGACGCAAAAAAGCCGGCCAAGCGGCCGGCTCTCTATAATCCACGAGCAGTGTTCGATCAGGCGGCTTCGCCGTTCCCCTGATCTTCACTCGGCTCCGGACGATCGACCAGTTCGACATAGGCCATCGGGGCATTGTCACCCGCCCGGTAGCCACACTTCAGGATGCGCAGATAGCCACCCGGACGACCGTCGTAGCGCGGACCCAGCTCGTTGAACAGTTTGCCCACGATCTCCTTGTCACGCAGACGGGCGAACGCGGTCCGGCGACCGTGCACGCTATCTTCCTTCGCGAGGGTGATCAGCGGCTCGGCCACGCGGCGCAGTTCCTTGGCCTTCGGCAGCGTGGTCTTGATCAGTTCGTGCCGGAACAGGGCCACAGACAGGGCCTGAAAAGTGGCCTTGCGGTGCGAGCTGTTACGGCCCAGCTGACGGCCGGAATGACGATGACGCATGAGAGATTTCCTCTGAAATACGGTTGGCGCGAAGCGCCGTGATTACTCGTTGTCGTCGCGCAGACCCGGCGGCGGCCAGTTCTCGAGACGCATCCCGAGCGACAGACCGTGAGTGGCCAGCGTGTCCTTGATCTCGGTCAGCGACTTCTTGCCCAGGTTGGGCGCACGCAGCAGCTCAACCTCGGTGCGCTGCACCAGATCACCGATGTAGTACAGGTTTTCGGCCTTCAGGCAGTTCGCCGACCGCACGGTCAGTTCCAGCTCGTCCACCGGACGCAGCAGGATCGGATCGATCGCGCCCGCGGTCGTGCCCGGCACCTCGCCCGTCTCTTCCTGGAGATCGACGAACGGGGCCAACTGACCCTGCAGGATCGTCGCCGCCTGACGCACCGCGTCATCCGGCGCGATCGCACCATTGGTCTCCAGCTCGAGCACCAGGCGATCCATGTCGGTGCGCTGCGCCAGACGCGCGCTCTCGACTCGGTAGGCCACGCGGCGGATCGGGCTGAAGCTGGCATCCAGCAGCAGCCGACCAATACCGGTCTCGTCCCCTTCGGCCTGACGGCGAGTGCTCACCGGTTCGTAACCGCGCCCGGCGCGGGCGGTCAGGGTCATGTCGAGTTCGACATTCTTGGTGATCGTCGCAATCACGTGCTCGGGGTTCACGACTTCGACATCGTGATCCACGGTGATGTCACCGGCGGTGACCACGCACGGACCCTTTTTCTTCAGACTTAGCGTCGATTCTTCGCGGCTGTGCATGCGCAGCGCTACACCCTTGAGGTTCAGCAGGATATCGACCACGTCTTCCTGCACACCTTCGATCGCGGTGTATTCGTGCAGCACGCCCTCGATACGGGCCTCGACGATCGCCGCACCCGGGATCGACGACAGCAGCACGCGGCGCAGGGCGTTGCCCAGCGTATGACCGAAACCCCGCTCGAGCGGCTCCAGCGCTACCTTGGCCTGGTTCCGGTTCTCGGCCTCGACCTCGATCTGTTGTTTCTTGACCAGTTCGTTGGACTGCATGGTGTCTCCTGGCGGAAGGCCGCTATACGGTTACTTCGAGTACAGCTCGACGACGAGCGACTCGTTGATGTCGGCGGGCAGGTCGGAGCGGTCCGGGATCGCCTTGAAGGTGCCCTCGAACTTGCTCGTGTCCACTTCCACCCAAGACGGAAAACCGCTCTGCTCGGCCAGGGTCATGGAATCCTGGATACGCACCTGCTTGCGTGCCTTCTCGCGAATGCTGACCACGTCGGACGGCTGCACCTGGTAGGCGGCGATGTTGACCACCTGACCATTGACCAGCACCGCGCGGTGCGACACCAGCTGACGTGCCTCGGAGCGGGTACTGCCGAAGCCCATGCGATACACGACATTGTCCAGACGGCCTTCCAGCAGCTTCAGCAGGTTCTCACCCGTGGAGCCCTTGCGCTGAGCGGCCTTCTTGTAATAGTTACGGAACTGCTTTTCCAGTACCCCGTAGATGCGGCGCAGCTTCTGCTTTTCGCGCAGCTGCACGGCGTAGTCGGACAGGCGGGTACGGCGTTCGCCGTGCTGCCCCGGGGCCTTGTCCAGCTTGCACTTGGTCTCCAGCGCGCGTGCCCGGCTCTTCAGCCCCAGGTCCACGCCTTCGCGGCGACTCAGTTTGCACTTCGGTCCAATGTAACGAGCCATTCTTGAACTCCAGCCTTAAACGCGGCGTTTCTTGGGCGGCCGGCAGCCGTTGTGAGGGATCGGGGTGACATCACTGATGTTGGTGATCTTGAACCCCACGTTGTTCAGCGCACGGACCGCCGACTCGCGACCCGGGCCCGGACCGCGCACCATCACGTCGAGGTTCTTCACGCCGTGCTCGGCGGCCGCCGAACCGGCCCGTTCCGCGGCCACCTGGGCCGCGAACGGGGTCGACTTGCGCGAGCCACGGAAGCCGGAGCCACCCGAAGTGGCCCAGCTGATCGTGTTGCCCTGACGATCGGTGATGGTGATGATCGTGTTGTTGAACGTGGCGTATACGTGAGCCACGCCCTCAGCGATATTCTTGCGGACCTTTTTCTTGGTCCGGGTCTGCGCTTGTGCCATGTACCTGTGATCCCAGTCTGATTACTTACGAATCGGGCGACGCGGGCCCTTGCGGGTCCGGGCGTTCGTCTGCGTCTGCTGGCCGCGCAACGGCAGGCCACGGCGATGACGCACCCCGCGATAGCAGCCCAGATCCATCAACCGCTTGATGTTCATGCTGATCTCGCGGCGCAGATCCCCTTCCACCGGAATCCGATCGATCTGCGCACGCAGAGCGTCGACTTCGGCATCGGTCAGATCCCGCACCTTGATTTCCGGACGCACACCGGCGGCCTCGCAGATCTGGCGGGCCCGAGTCGGGCCAATGCCATAGACCGCGGTCAGCGCAACCACGGTGTGCTTCTGGTCAGGAATATTGATTCCAGCGACGCGAGCCATCCAACATCTCCATCAGAATCCGGCAAAGCCGGCTATAGTAGCAATGAATACCAGTGACGCCAAGCCTTAGCCCTGGCGTTGCTTGTGGCGCTTGTCCGAGCAAATCACGCGGACCACGCCATTACGCCGGATCACCTTGCAGTTGCGGCAGATCGGCTTTACGGATGCCCGTACCTTCATGGTCTTTCTCCTGGTCTAGCGGATCCCGGTCCCGCCGAAACCCTTCAGATTCGCCTTTTTCATCAGTCCTTCGTACTGGTGCGACACCAGATGCGATTGCAACTGGGCCATGAAGTCCATCACCACGATCACGATGATCAACAACGACGTCCCACCAAAGTAGAAGGGCACGTTCCAGTACAGGATCAGGAATTCCGGCAGCAGACACACGGCGGTAATGTACACCGCACCCACCGCGGTCAACCGGGTCATGACCCCGTCGATAAACCGTTCCGTCTGGACGCCCGGCCGGATCCCCGGGATAAAGGCGCCCTGCTTCTTCAGGTTTTCCGCCGTATCGCGCGAGTTGAACACCAGCGCGGTATAGAAGAAACAGAAGAAAATGATCGCCGCCGCGTAGAAGCCCACGTACAACGGCTGCCCGGGCGCAAGCGTCGTCGACAGCTCGCGCAGCCAGTCCATGCCCTCCGCCTGTCCAAACCATTGCCCCAGAGTCGAGGGGAACAGGATGATACTCGATGCGAAGATCGGCGGGATCACCCCCGCCATATTCAACTTCAGCGGCAGGTGGGAAGACTGGCCGCCTACGACCTTTCGCCCGACCTGGCGCTTCGCGTAATTGATCGTGACCCGCCTCTGTCCCCGCTCGACGAACACCACGAAGGCGGTTACCGCGAGCGCCAGCACGATCAGAATCACCACGAACGCGGCCGCCAGCTCACCGGTACGCGCCAGCTCCAGAGTGCCGCCGATCGCACCGGGCAGGCCCGCGACGATCCCGGCAAAGATGATGATCGAGATGCCGTTACCGATGCCGCGCTCGGTAATCTGTTCGCCCAGCCACATCAGGAACAGCGTCCCGGTCACCAGCGACACGACCACCGTAAAGATAAAGATCGGCCCCGGATTCAGCGCCATCGGCATGCCCTGAATGGTCTGCCCGTTCAGCGCGATCCCAATTCCGATACTCTGAAACAGCGCCAACGCCACAGTCCCGTAGCGCGTGTACTGCGTAATCTTCCGGCGGCCCTGCTCGCCTTCCTTTTTCAGCTGCTGCAGCGCCGGCACGGTGGCCGCAAGCAGCTGCATGATGATCGCCGCGGAGATATACGGCATCACCCCGAGGGCGAAGATCGACAGTCGCTCCAGCGCACCCCCGGAGAACATGTTGAACATGTCCAGGATCGTGCCACTTTGCTGCTCGAAGAACTGCGAAACGGCGACCGGATTGATCCCCGGCACCGGGATAAACGTCCCGATGCGGTAGACGACCAGAGCGCCCAGCACGAACAGCAGGCGTTGACGCAACTCGGTAAAGCCGGTGAGTCCGCCACCGGATCGTGCTGTCGCTCCGCGCGCCATTATTCGGCCTCGACGCTCCCGCCGGCCGCCTCAATGGCTGCCTTGGCCCCCTTGGTCACGCCCACGCCCTTGACGACGCAGGCTTGGGTGACTTCACCGGACGCGAAGATCTTCGCGCTCTGGGCGATCTCGGGAATCACACCGGCCTTTTTCAGACTGTCCAGCGTAACCTCACCTTCTACCTTGGCCAGCTCGCTGAGGCGAACCTCGGCTGCGTAGCGCTGCTTGCGCGAACGAAAGCCCACCTTGGGCAGACGACGCTGCAGCGGCATCTGGCCGCCTTCGAAGCCGGTCTTGGTGAAGCCGCCCGAGCGGGACTTCTGCCCCTTGTGGCCGCGCCCGCCGGTCTTGCCCAGGCCGGAGCCGATACCACGACCCACGCGCTTGCCCGGCTTGCGGGCACCGGCGGGGCTGGAAATGTCGTTGAGTCGCATAGGTCAGACTTCCTCTACCTTCAGCAGGTACGACACCTTGTGGACCATGCCGAGATTCTCGGGGGTGGCCTCGATCACGGAGGTGCTGTGGGTCTTGCGCAGGCCGAGGCCGCGGACACAGGCCTTGTGGTTCTTCAGCCTTCCGGCGGTGCTGCGCACCAGGGTCAGTTTCAGCTTGCTCATGACTAGCTCGTCACTTCGTCGACAGTCTTGCCGCGCTTGGCAGCGACACGTTCCGGCGAGTTCACCTTGGTGAGCCCGTCGATCGTCGCCTGCACGACGTTGATCGGATTGCGCGAACCGACGCACTTGGCCAACACGTTGTGCACGCCCGCGACCTCAAGCACCGCGCGCATCGCACCACCTGCGATCACGCCCGTACCTTCCGAGGCTGGCTGCATGTACACCTTGGCCGCACCGTGACGGCCGTTAACCGCATAGTGCAGGGTGCCATCGTTCAGCGAGACGTCGCGCATCTCCTGACGCGCCTGCTGCATCGCCTTCTGGATGGCCTGCGGGACTTCGCGGGCCTTGCCATAGCCGAATCCAACACGGCCTTCGCCATCGCCCACGACGGTCAGTGCGGCAAAGCGGAACTGACGCCCGCCCTTGACCACCTTGGCCACGCGGTTCACGCCGATCAGCTTTTCCTGCAGGCCGTCGGTGGCTTCGCTTACATCATTACGTGCCATTCATCTTCTCCGGTGGGTCGCGTTGGTCTAGAACTGCAGGCCGTTTTCACGGGCGGCGTCGGCCAGGGCCTTCACCCGCCCGTGATAACGAAAGCCCGCACGGTCGAACGCGACCTGTTCGATTCCGGCTTTCTTCGCGCGCTCGGCGATCACCTGCCCCACACGAGCCGCCGCTTCGGCGTTCCCGGTGTTGCCGGCGCTCTTCAGCTCCTTCTCGACGGTGGAGGCCGCAGCCACCACCGCGTCGCCCGAAGGGGCAATGATCTGCGCATACATGTGGCGCGGCGTCCGGTGAATACAGAGACGATGCACCCCCAGCTCGCGGATCTTGAACCGCGCGCGACGCGCCCTCTTGAGTCTGGCCTCTTTCTTGTCCACTGGTGCCTACCTACTTCTTCTTGGCTTCTTTACGCACAATGCGCTCGTCTTTGTACTTCACGCCCTTGCCCTTGTAGGGCTCCGGCGGACGGAAGGCGCGAATATTCGCCGCCACCTGCCCCACCTTCTGGCGATCCGTTCCCTTCACCACCACCTCGGTCGCGCTGGGCGTCTCGATCGTGACCCCTTCGGGGACATCGAATTCGATCGGGTGGGAATAACCCAGCGTCAGATTGAGCTTCGCGCCCTGCATCTGCGCGCGATAGCCGACGCCGACCAACTCGAGCGTACGCTCGAAGCCCTCGCTCACACCGTGCACATGATTGCCCAGAATGGCGCGGATGGTACCGGCCAGAGCCATGTTCCTGGCGTTTTCGTCGGCCTTCACCCGGACGATGCCGTCCTCGACCGTGACCGTGACAGCCTCCGGGCAAGCCAACTGCAGCTCGCCCTTCGGGCCCTTGACCTTGATCTCGCCGTCGGCCTGCTCCACGGCCACGCCGTTGGGCAGCTTGATCGGCAGATTTGCAATGCGCGACATGGCTGATTCCTCAGTAAATCTTGCAGAGGACCTCGCCGCCCTGGCCGGCGGCCCGGGCTGCGCGATCACTCATGACACCCTGCGGCGTGGAGATCACCGCGACACCGAGCCCCTGGTTGATACGCGGGAGCTCGTCCTTGCCGCGATAGATCCGCAGACCCGGGCGGGATATCCGTTCAACGCTCTCGATGACCGGACGCCCCTCGAAATATTTCAGCTTCACCACCAGCTTCTTCTGCGCGGCCTCGCCCTCGACCTGGACGTCGCCCACAAACCCCTCGTCGGCAAACACCTTGAGGATGCGTTCCTTGGCCTTGCTGAACGGGATCGCGACCTGCTCCTTGTTCGCGCGCTGCGCATTGCGCACGCGGGTAAGCATGTCGGAAATCGGATCGGTCATCATTGCTTTTGTCTCCTTACCAGCTCGACTTGCGCAGGCCCGGGATTTCGCCCTTCATGGCGTGCTCCCGCAGCTTGTTCCGCCCAAGGCCGAACCGACGGTAATAACCCTTCGGGCGACCGGTGATGCCACAGCGATTCTTCTGTCGTACCGCCGCGGAGTCACGCGGTAGCTTCTGCAGGGCGTGCATCGCGGCCAAGCGCTCTTCGGAGGATTTGGTTTCGTCCACCAGGATCGCCTTGAGTTCCGCACGCTTCGCTGCGTATTTCTTGACCAGACGGGCGCGTTTCTTTTCGCGCTCGATCATCGATGTCTTCGCCATCTGCGCCTACCTCTTAGTTGCGGAACGGGAACCGGAAGGCTTCCAGCAGGGCCTTGGCTTCCTCGTCCGTCTTTGCGCTGGTTGTAATCGTGATGTCCATGCCGCGCAGTTTGTCGACGCGATCATAGTCAATCTCGGGGAAGATGATCTGTTCCTTGATCCCCAGCGAGTAGTTCCCGCGACCATCGAACGCCTTGGGGCTGAAACCCCGGAAGTCCCGCACACGCGGCAGCGCCACGTTGATCAGGCGATCCAGGAATTCGTACATCTGGCGGCTACGCAGCGTGACCTTGCAACCAATCGGGTACCCGTCACGGATCTTGAAGCCGGCGATCGACTTCCGCGCCTTCGTCACCACGGGCTTCTGCCCGGCGATGGCCGTCATGTCGCTCACCGCGTGCTCAATGATCTTCTTGTCCGCAACCGCGTCACCCAGCCCCATGTTCAGGGTCACCTTGGTGACACGCGGGATCTCCATCACGTTGGCATAGCTGAACTGCTGCTGCAGCGCCTGCTTCACGTTGGATTCGTATTCTTCTCTCAAGCGTTCCATAAACCGTCCGTCCGCGTTATGCGTCCACGACCTCGCCGTTCGATCGGAAGACACGCACCTTGCGGCCGTCTTCCAGGGTCTTGAACGACACGCGATCACCCTTGTCGGTTGCCGGGTTGAAAAGCATCACGTTGGAGACATCGATCGGCATTTCCTTCTCGATGATCCCGCCACCGATCCCGCGCTGCGGATTCGGCTTCTGATGCTTCTTCACCATGTTGATGTTCTGTACCAGGACCTTGCCGTCCAGCACCTTGATGATGGTGCCGCGCCGGCCTTTGTCCTTTCCTGCGATCACGACGACGTCGTCACCTTTGCGAATCTTATTCATCACGACCTCACAGCACTTCCGGGGCGAGGGAGATGATCTTCATGTACTTCTCCCCTCGCAGTTCACGCGTCACCGGCCCGAAGATACGAGTGCCGATCGGCTGGTGCTGATTATTCAGCAACACCGCTGCATTACGATCGAAACGAATGATCGAACCGTCGGGGCGGCGCACGCCCGACGCAGTACGCACCACGACCGCGTTGTACACGTCACCCTTTTTCACCTTCCCCCGCGGGATGGCGTCCTTTACGCTCACCTTGATCACATCGCCCACGCGCGCATAGCGACGGTGCGAGCCACCCAGCACCTTGATGCACTGGATGCGACGGGCGCCGCTGTTGTCGGCGGCCTCGAGAACGGTCTGCATTTGAATCATGACTTCTCTCCCAGCGGCCGATTAAAGCGCGTCTTGCCCGACCACTTCGATCAGGGCAAAGCGCTTCTGCTTGGACATCGGCCGGCATTCCCGGATACGCACGCGGTCACCCATGCGCGACACATTGTCCTCGTCATGGACGTGCAGCTTGGTGCTGCGCCGAATGAACTTGCCGTACAACGGATGACGCACGCGGCGCTCGACCAGGACCGTCCGGGTCTTGTCCATCTTGTCGCTGATCACGCGCCCAACGACGGATCGCTGGGTTTTGGAGACTTGCTCGGTCATCGTCTTAGCCTGCCTTTCGTTCGTTCATCAGCGTCTTGATCTGCGCGATCTCGCGCCGCACCTTGCCCACTCGATCGGGGCGCGCGAGCTGGCCGACGGCCTTCTGCATGCGCAGCCCGAACTGCTCCTTGTAGAGCGCCTCGAGCTCGGTGTTGAGCTCGTCGTCGGATTTCTTTCTCAATTCGCTCGCTTTCATCACATCACCTGCCGACGGGTAAACACCGTCTTCACCGGCAACTTGGCGGCCGCCAGACGCATCGCTTCGCGCGCCACGTCTTCCTGCACACCTTCCATTTCGTAGAGCATGCGACCGGGCTGCACCTTGCACACCCAGTATTCGACACCGCCCTTACCCTTGCCCATACGGACTTCAAGCGGCTTCTTGGTCACCGGCACGTCCGGGAACACCCGGATCCAGATCTTCCCGCCACGCTTGATGTGACGGACCATCGCGCGACGCGCGGCCTCGATCTGGCGGGCCGTAATGCGACCCCGCTCGACGGCCTGCAGGCCGTACTCACCGAAGCTGACCTTGGCGCCGGTCGAGGCCATACCCCGGTTACGGCCCTTGAACTGCTTGCGGAACTTGGTTCTTTTTGGCTGCAGCATGATCTTTCAGTCCTAGCTCGCGTTGGCGGCGGCGCGGGTCCCTTCGGTCGGCTCCAGGCCAAAGACCTCGCCCTTGAAGATCCACACCTTCACACCAATGATCCCGTAGGTGGTCCGCGCTTCCGCAAACCCGTAGTCGATGTCCGCGCGCAGCGTGTGCAGCGGCACACGGCCTTCGCGGTACCACTCCGAGCGCGCGATCTCGGCGCCGTTCAGGCGGCCGGACACATGCACCTTGATGCCCTGGGCGCCGAGACGCATCGCATTGCCAACGGCACGCTTCATCGCACGACGGAACATAATGCGGCGCTCGAGCTGCTGCGCGATCCCTTCGGCAACCAGTTGTGCCTCGATCTCGGGCTTGCGCACCTCTTCGATGTTGATCTTCACGCTGCCCTGGTCGAGCCCGGTTTCGCGGGCCACGTCCTGGCGCAGCTTTTCGATATCCTCGCCCTTCTTGCCAATCACGATCCCCGGACGCGCGGTCTGGATGGTGATGTGCGCGGCCTTGGCCGGGCGCTCGATGCTGATCCGGCTGACGGACGCGTGCGCAAGCTTCTTCTGCAGAAACTCCCGCAACTGAATGTCGTTATTCAGTGTCTCGCCAAACTCGCGACCATCGGCGTACCAGGTGGCCGACCACGGGCGAGAAATGCCCAGGCGGATGCCGGTCGGATGTACTTTCTGACCCATGCTTAGGCTCCCTTCTCGCTGACGCCGATGACGATATGGCTGGTGCGCTTCAGGATGCGGTTACCGCGACCTTTGGCGCGGGCATGCATCCTTTTGAGCACCGGCCCCTCGTCGACCTGGATGCGCGAGACGCGCAGCTCGTCGATATCGGCACCGTCGTTGTTCTCCGCGTTCGCGATCGCCGACTCCAGCACCTTCTTCACAATGGCGGCCGGCTTCTTCGCGCTGAACGTGAGCTCGTTGAGCGCCTCCTCCACCCGCAGGCCACGCACCTGGTCAGCGACCAGGCGAGCCTTTTGCGGGGAGATCCGCGCGAAACGCAATTTTGCAATCGTTTCCATCGTTCGTCCTCAGCGCGACTTCTTGTTCGCGATATGACCCTTGAAGGTCCGCGTCAAGGCAAATTCGCCCAGCTTGTGGCCGACCATGTTCTCGTTGACGAGCACGGGCACGTGCTGCCGACCGTTGTGGACGGCGATGGTCAGCCCGACCATCTGCGGGATGATCATCGAACGCCGGGACCAGGTCTTGATCGGTCGACGATCGTTCTTCTCGGCCGCTTCTTCCACCTTCTTGCGCAGGTGGTGGTCGACGAACGGGCCTTTCTTCAGTGAACGCGGCATGCTGGGACTCCGTTACTTCTTCCGCCGACGCACAATCATGCCGTCGGTACGCTTGTTATTGCGGGTCTTGTAACCCTTGGTCGGCCGACCCCACGGGGTCACCGGATGGCGGCCAAAGTTGCGGCCTTCACCACCACCATGCGGGTGGTCCACCGGGTTCATGGCCGTACCACGCACGGTCGGACGCACGCCCTTCCAGCGCTTGGCGCCGGCCTTGCCGAACTTCTTCAGACTGTGTTCGGAATGGCCAACTTCGCCCACCACCGCGCGGCACTCGGACTGCACACGGCGCATCTCGCCGGAGCCCAGCCGAAGCGTCGCATGCTGGCCTTCGCGAGCCACGACCTGAGCGGAGGTTCCGGCGGAGCGGACCAGCTGCGCGCCTTTGCCGGGCTTGAGCTCGACGCAATGCACGGTGGTGCCGACCGGGATCGAACGCAGCGGCATGGCGTTACCCGGACGAATCGGCGCCTGGTTCCCGCTCGCCACCTGATCGCCCTGGTTCAGACCCTTCGGCGCGATGATGTAGCGACGCTCACCATCGGCGTACAGCAGCAGGGCCAGATGGGCGCTGCGGTTCGGATCGTATTCGAGGCGCTCCACACGGGCAGGGACGTTGTCCTTGTTGCGCTTGAAGTCGACCACGCGGTAACGCTGCTTGTGGCCACCACCCACGTGCCGGGTGGTGATCCGGCCCGTATTGTTACGACCACCGGAACGGGTCTTCTTTTCGACCAGCGCGGGATGCGGCGCACCCTTGTACAGGTTGTCGCCACGGATCTGTACCGCGTGGCGCCGCCCGGCCGAGGTCGGATTCGTCTTGATAATCGCCATGACTAGACCTGGTCTCCTTCACCCATGTCGATGCTTTCGCCTTCGGCGAGCGACACATAGGCCTTCTTCCAGTGGTTACGGCGACCAAAGAGACGCCCGAAGCGCTTCTGCTTGCCTTGCTGATTCAGAGTGCGCACGTTCTCCACACGCACCTCGAACAGCTGTTCGACCGCCGCCTTGATCTCGTCCTTGCTCGCATCGGGCAGCACGCGAAAAACGTACTGACCAATCTCGCCGGCCATGGTGGACTTTTCCGAGACCACCGGCCCCTGAATTACCTGCATCAGACGCGCATTCATGCCAGCCACTCCTCAACCTTCCGGATCGCCGCTTCGGTCATTACGACCGTCTCCGCGCCGACCAGATTGGCCGGGTTGATGCCGGCCACGCCAACGACGTCGATGTGCGGCACATTACCCAGCGCACGGGCCGTCGTGTCATCCGCCTCGGCGAGAACGACCAGCCCCTTCGCGAGACCGAGCTCCTTGAGCTTGGCAACGCCATCGCGGGTCTTGCCCGATGCCACGGCGAAGTCGGCCACCACCTTCAGCCGTTCCTGACGGACCAGCTCGGAGAGAATCGACGCCATCGCGGCGCGATACATTTTCTTGTTCAGCTTCTGCGAGAAGTCGCGAGTACGGGCGGCGAACACCTTGCCGCCACCGGTCCACAGCGGGCTGCGGATCGTACCCGCACGGGCACGTCCAGTGCCCTTCTGGCGAAACGGCTTGGCGCCGCCGCCGCTTACGTCCGAACGCGTCTTCTGAGCACGGGTGCCCTGACGCTGGCCGGCGAGAAACGCGACCACGCTCTGATGCACCAGCGACTCGTTAAAGTCGCGTTCGAAGCACACGGACGACAACTCCACGCTGGCGCCGGTATCGGCTGTCGTTACTTGCATTGTCTTCAACCCTTCGCCTTGACGGCCGGACGAATCATGACGTCGGTGCTCGGCGCACCCGGCACCGCGCCCTGGATCAGCACCAGGCTTCGATCCGCGTCCACCCGAACCACCTTCAGGTTCTGGATGGTCTTGCGTTCGGCACCCATATGGCCGGCCATCTTCTTGCCCTTGAACACGCGACCCGGGCTCTGGTTCTGCCCGATCGACCCCGGGGCGCGATGCGCCAGCGAGTTGCCGTGGGTCGCATCCTGGGTGCGGAAATTGTGACGCTTGACCGCACCCTGAAAACCCTTGCCCTTGCTCTGCGAGGTCACGTCAACCACCTGACCTTCTTCAAAGCGATCAACCGTGATGGCATCGCCCGGGGCCAGCCCGTCGAGCTCGGCCTCCTCGACCCGGAATTCCCACAGGCCGCGACCCGGCTCGACCGACGCCGCGGCGTAGTGCCCGGCTTCGGGCTTGCTGACGCGAGACGGCTTGCGGCTGCCCGCCGTCACCTGGACCGCGTTGTAACCGTCGCCCTCAGTGCGCTTGATCTGGACCACGCGATTGTTGTCCACCTGCAGCACAGTCACCGGCACGGAGACACCGTCGTCAGTGAAGACGCGGCTCATGCCTAGTTTGCGACCGATGAGTCCAATGGCCATTGCAAAACCCCTTCCGTATCGAACGGCGCTGGCAAGCGCCCTAAAGCCGTGGCCCGGCGAACAATCCCGCCGGGCCACGGAAAGCCCAATAGTATGGCAGAAAGTTACGAGTTAGTTAAGTCGAATCTGAACATTCACGCCGGCAGCGAGATCCAGCTTCATCAGGGCATCCACGGTCTTGTCGGTCGGATCGAGGATGTCCATCAAACGCTTGTGCGTACGCAGCTCGTACTGGTCGCGCGCGTCCTTGTTGACATGCGGCGAAATCAGCACGGTGTACGATTCACGCTTGGTCGGAAGCGGGATCGGACCCTTGACGCGAGCGCCAGTGCGCTTCGCGGTTTCGACAATCTCGGCCGCCGAGCGGTCGATCAGTCGATGGTCAAAGGCCTTCAGGCGAATTCGAATACGCTGGTTTGCCATCTCGCTCACTCAATAATCTTGGATACGACGCCGGCGCCGACGGTGCGGCCGCCTTCACGGATCGCAAAGCGCAGACCATCTTCCATCGCGATCGGGCTGATCAGCGACACGGTCATCTTCACGTTGTCACCCGGCATCACCATCTCGGTGCCTTCCGGCAGCTCCACCGAGCCCGTCACGTCCGTCGTCCGGAAATAGAACTGCGGGCGATAGCCATTGAAGAACGGGGTATGACGGCCGCCCTCGTCCTTGCCCAGGATGTACACCTCGGCTTCGAAGTGCGTGTGCGGGGTGATCGAACCCGGCTTGCACAGCACCTGACCACGCTGCACCTCGTCGCGCTTGGTACCACGCAGCAGCACGCCCACGTTGTCGCCCGCTTCGCCCTGGTCCAGCAGCTTGCGGAACATCTCCACACCGGTAACGGTGGTCTTCTGGGTGTCGCGGATCCCGACAATCTCGATCTCCTCGCCCACCTTGACCACACCGCGCTCGATACGACCCGTCACCACCGTGCCGCGACCAGAGATCGAGAACACGTCTTCCACCGGCATCAGGAAGTCACCGTCCACCGCGCGCTCCGGCTCCGGAATCCAGCTGTCCATCGCCTCGACCAGCTTGTAAATGGCCTGCGCGCCCACTTCGCTGTCGTCCCCTTCCAGCGCCTTCAGCGCGGAACCGGTGACCACCGGAGTGTCGTCACCCGGGAAATCATACGAGGACAGCAGATCGCGCACTTCCATCTCGACCAGCTCAAGCAGCTCGGGGTCGTCAACCATGTCGGCCTTGTTCAGGAACACCACGATGTACGGCACGCCCACCTGACGCGCCAGCAGAATGTGCTCGCGCGTCTGCGGCATCGGGCCGTCGGCCGCCGACACCACCAGGATCGCGCCGTCCATCTGCGCCGCACCCGTGATCATGTTCTTCACGTAGTCCGCGTGCCCGGGGCAGTCCACATGCGCGTAGTGACGAACGTCAGACTCGTATTCCACGTGCGCGGTCGCAATCGTAATCCCGCGCGCCTTCTCTTCCGGCGCATTGTCGATCTGGTCAAACGCACGGGCCTCACTGCCGTACTTCTTGCCCAGCACCGCCGTCATCGCCGCCGTCAGCGTGGTCTTGCCATGGTCCACATGACCAATCGTCCCCACATTCACATGCGGCTTCTTACGCTCGAACTTTTCCTTGGACA
>NZ_KB897908.1 GCF_000377205.1 Thioalkalivibrio sp. ALJ3
CCTTGTGTCTTGCGGTTCACGGATCGCTACCATGGACCGCACCGGACTCGGGGTAACCCGATCGCATCCTGAGGTCACGAACCTGTGCCGTAGATGGGCCCCCGAGTCCTTTTTCATCTCGAAGTTTGAACGGTATCCAAGCTCCCCGTGAAGGGCGGGTGAGGCTGTACGGACAAGGTGAGAGGACGAGATGGCTCATATTGGCATTGATGTCAGCAAGAACAAGCTCGACTGCATGTGGGTCCGGGATCTGGAGGCGGGCAAGGTCAAGCCGAAGGTATTCCCGAACCGCCAGGACCAGTACCCGGAGTTGCTGCGCTGGCTGCAGCGCAACACGGGTGAAGCGCCCGAGACGCTTCAGGTGTATCTGGAAGCCACCGGCATCTATCACGAACCGCTAGCCTACTGGCTGCATGAGCAGGGGGTTCGGGTCTATGTGCTGAACCCGGCTCAGGTGCGCTTCCACGCCCAAGGCATGGGGGTGCGCAACAAGACGGATCGCAAGGACAGCATGATGCTGGCGCGTTACGGCATCGAGCGCGCGCCACGGCGCTGGCAACCTGAGCCGCCCGAGGTGCGGGAGCTCAAACGCCTGCTCAGCCGGCTGGAAGCCCTTGAGCAGGACATCCGGCGCGAGGAGAATCGCCTGGAGAAGGCGCAGTTCAGCGAGGACACCCTCGCCCAGGCGTCGATCGACAACGTGCTGCAAGCCCTGCGCGAGGAATACCGTCGGCTACAGCAGCAGATCGATGATCACTTCGACGCGCATGATCATCTCAAGCGGGATCGGGCCTTGCTGGAGAGCATCCCCGGCATCGGCCGGGTGTTGTCGGCGTCGATGGCCGCGACGTTGCGCAGCCGTGCGTTCACGAGTGCTCGGCAGGCGGCGGCGTTCCATGGACTGGTACCGGTCCTGCAGGAGTCCGGGACCTCGGTCCAGCGACCCCCGCGGCTGGCGAAGGCCGGCTCGGGGCGGCTGCGCAAAACGCTCTACATGGCCGCCGTCGTGGCCAGCCGCCACAACCCGGACGTACGGCACCAGTACCACCGTCTTCTGAGGCGGGGCAAGGCCAAGATGGCCGCGATCGGGGCAGCCATGCGCAAGCTCCTGCACATCGCCTTCGGCGTCCTCAAGTCGCAAACTCCGTATCAACCCCGAAATGACACGCCTTGCACCTCATAGGGCAAGACGGTATCTACGGCTACCCCCTTCCCCTCGTAGGATGCGTTGAGCCCCGCGAAACGCATCAACAACGCCCGCGCACCCACACCGTCAATTCCCCGGCATCCAGTCGCGTAGGATGCGATGAGCAAAGCGAATCGCATCGCTGATAAACGCAGGGTGGCCCATATGGGCCACCCTTCTCCTGGTTACCAGTCCAGCGGGTCGCTGGCGTGGTCGAGGTCGAAGTCGTCCTGCAGGTGGGCGCGCAGGGCGCGTTCTTCCATCATGCGTTCGAGGGTGCGGCGGGCGGCGTGTTTGCTCGGGCCGCGGTCGTTGACGAGCGGATTCTCGAACAGGCCGGTGAGGTCTTCGGTGCTGTCGAAACCGGTATCGAGATTGAGGTCCATGCGGGGTCTCCGGGTATGCCGGCCGGGCCACCCCGGTACTACGGCATCAGGAAAGTCTTATATAGCGACCGCGCCTGGGCGCAAGCAGAAAATTCTTATGCCTTGTCGCGTTTCCTTATTGTCTGCGGTAGGAGCATGACAGCGGCAAAAGTGCCAGGGTTTTCGAACTTGGCGACGGGTTGCCGGTCCATCCCGAAGGAGACACTTGGACAGGCACCTGCGGTGCCGCCCGGCAGGGAATGGACTGGCGGTCCGGTTGGTCCCGAATGGTCGAGATGCGAGGTTGTTCATGCTGATTCGTACGCGGCGTCGTTCCGATCCTGCCCGCAGCGAAATCACCCCGAAGGCGATCTACCAGCGGCGGCGGGAATTCCTGCGCGCGGGTGTCGGGATGGGTGCCGGTCTGGCCCTGGGCGGTCTGGGTATGGCGGTTCCTGCGTCGGCCGCCCTGCGCGGCTATGAGCTCGACTTTGAACCCGGCGATTTCTCCACCGACGAGTCGAAGACGCCCTACGACGAAGTAACCAGCTACAACAATTTCTTCGAGATGGGTCCGGGCAAGGGCGATCCCAAGACCTATGCCGACCAGTTGAAGACGGACCCGTGGAGCATCAAGGTGGACGGGCTGTGTGATAACCCGGGCGAGTACGCGGTGGAGGACTTCATCAGCCCCTGGTCGCTGGAGGAGCGGATCTACCGCATGCGCTGTGTCGAGGGCTGGTCCATGGTGATCCCGTGGATCGGCTTCGAGCTGAATCGCATCATCGACAAGGCCGAGCCTTGGGGCGATGCCCGCTATGTGGCCTTCGAGAGCATCTACGACCCGGACAACCTGCGCGGCCAGCGGCGTCGGCCGGCCAGCTCCGGCGGGCTGCAGTGGCCCTATACCGAGGGCCTGCGCATGGACGAGGCGATGCACCCGCTGACGATCCTCGCCGTGGGGCTGTACGACGAGGTGCTGCCGAACCAGAACGGGGCGCCGATTCGCCTGGTCGTGCCCTGGAAGTACGGCTTCAAGAGCATCAAGTCCATCAAGCACATCCGCTTCGTAGAGGACGAGCCGCCGACACTGTGGAATCAGGCGCAGCCCGATGAATACGGCTTCTACAGCAACGTGAACCCGGACGTGGACCACCCGCGCTGGTCGCAGCGCACCGAGCGGCGCATCGGCGAGTTCCGTCGTCGTCGCACGGAGATGTTCAACGGGTATGGGGATGAAGTCGCCTCGATGTACGAGGGGATGGACCTGACCGAGTACTTCTGACGGATTCGGCGTGGCAATGACCCAACGCCGCAAAGGGCAGCCCCCAAAAGGCGTCTGGACGGGCGTGCTGCTGCTCTCGCTCGTGCCAGCGGTCTGGATCGGTCTGCGTACGCTCGGATGGTTCGGCGGGCTGGGGGCGAACCCGATCGAGAAGCTGCTGGAGCTCTCCGGCACGCACGCAATGATCGCACTGTTGATTGCGCTGGCCGTGACCCCGCTGCGGCAGTTGACGGGGCTGGCCTGGATCACTCGGTTGCGCCGGATGCTGGGGCTGGTGGCGTTCGGCTATGTCACCGCGCATGCCCTGACCTGGCTGGGGCTGGACCTGTTCTTCGACTGGGAACTGGTGCTCTACGACCTGACCGAGCGCCCGTTCGTGATGGTCGGCTTTGCCGCCTGGGTGATCCTGCTCGCCCTGGCGGCAACCTCCACCGACGGGGCGCAGCGCTGGCTCCGGAAGAAATGGGTCTGGCTGCACCGCGGGGTGTACGTGGCCGGGGTGCTGGCGATCCTGCATTTTCTCTGGCTGGCGCGGGCCGATTATGGTGAAGTTACGCTGTACGCCGCGATCCTGGCTTTCCTGCTCGGCTGGCGCGTGGTCCATTCCTGGATCTCGGCGCGAAGGGTGCGGGCGCGCAGGGCCGCCACTGCCTCCTGAAGCTCCGTCCATCAGCGTCTCCCTAGGCGCGCCGCGATGCTACACTACACAGGATTTTGCGGGCCGTGTGTCCGCCCCATTCCGACCGGAACCACACCATCATGCACGAGATCGAGACCCTGGAAGGCGAGTTCACGGATGCCGCCAACCATCGCTACGGCCTGCTGCTGGCGCGCTTCAACAGCCTGATCGTCGAGCGCCTGCTGGAAGGCGCAGTCGACACCCTGAAGCGCCACGGCGTGGCGGAGAAGAACCTGACCATCGCGCGCGTGCCCGGCGCCTACGAGCTGCCGCTGGCGGCGCAGGCGATGGCCCGTTCCGGCCGTTATGACGCGGTGATCGCACTGGGCTGCGTGATCCGGGGTTCGACCCCGCACTTTGACTATGTCGCAGGCGAGGCCGCCAAGGGCCTGGCTCAGGTGCAGATGGCCGAGGACCTGCCGATCAGCTTTGGGGTGCTGACGACGGACTCCATCGAGCAAGCGATCGAACGCGCCGGCACCAAGGCCGGCAACAAGGGCGCGGATGCCGCAATGGGCGCGATCGAGATGGTCAGCCTGATGCGCAAGCTGCGCGCCGATTCCTAAGGGAAACACTGATCCATGTACACACTCGCGTTGATACCCCAGGTTTGCCGAGACAAGGCGCGGTGCGTAGCCGGTAGTGGTACTACCGGCAAGGGCCGCAACGCAGGATCGGGGAACCTGGGGTGCCAACCCCGAAGGGGCTCGGCCGCCCGTTGTTATCAAAGACGGGCGTGGGAACTGCGTTGCGGCTCCCTTGTGCAGAGTCACTGCACGGCAGTCGCCGCGCCTTGTTCGCACGCAAAAGCGACTCGAGCGCGAGCGTGTACATGGATCAGTGTTTCCCTAAGCGGGTGGGTCCCCTGCACGCCGTGAGTGAATCGCATAACCCATCGCAGCCCGCGGGCAAGGCCCCGCGCCAGGGCGGGCGGGGCAAACGCCCGCGCAGCACGCCCGAACAGCGCGCCCGCCACGCGCGCTCGGTCGCGCGGCGTCGTGCGATGCAGGCGCTGTACTCCTGGCAGATGACGGCGGGCGAGCCCAAGGACATCCTGGCCGAGTTTCGCGACGACGAGGAACACGCCAAGGCGGACGCGGAGTACTTCCGCGAAATCCTGATCGGTGTGACTCGCAACCGCGAGGCCCTGGATGCCCGTATGGAACCGTACCTGGGCCGCCCGCTGGATCAGCTCGACCCGGTCGAGCGGGCCCTGCTGTGGCTGGGCCAGTGGGAGCTCGCCGAGCGCATGGACGTGCCCTATCGCGTGGTGATCAACGAGGCGGTGGACCTGGCCAAGCGTTTCGGCGCCGAGCAGTCGCACCGCTACATCAATGGGGTGCTGGATCGGCTGTCTGCCGATCTACGCGGCCCCGAGCGCTCGCTTCAGCGCTGATTCACATGGGCCGCCTCTCGCCATGACCGGTCCCGTCTCCGAATTCGATCTGATCCGGCGCTATTTTGCCGAGCCGGCCGGGACTAGCCCGGACGTGCGCCTGGGCATTGGCGATGACGGGGCACTGCTCGTGGTGCAGGCCGGCCATGAACTGGTTGTCACCGTCGATACCCTGGTCGAGGGCACGCATTACTACCCGGACCACCCGCCGGCCAGCCTGGGGCACAAGGCACTGGCAGCCAACCTGAGCGACCTTGCCGCGATGGGGGCCGATCCGCTGGGGGTGGTCCTGTCCCTGACACTGCCTTCCGTGGACCATGACTGGCTGGCCGCCTTTAGCAGGGGCTTCATGGCGCTGGCCGAACAAACGTCGGTGCCCCTCGTGGGGGGGGATACCACCCGTGGCCCTGGAGCTGTCAGCGTGACTGCACTGGGCCAGGTCCCGGTCGGGCAGGCCCTGCGTCGCACCGGCGCCCGTCCCGGTGACCGGCTGGTGGTCAGCGGGGCGCTGGGGGGGGCGGCCGCGGGTTTCGCTTTCGAGCGCCAGCGCCGCGAGCAGGGCCAGTCGTCGCCGGACGAGGCGGCTCCAAGCTGTGCGCGCCTGTTCTGGCCGAACCCGCGTCTGGCGCTGGGGCGGGGGCTGCGTAACCGAGCGCGGGCCGCGCTCGATATCTCCGACGGGCTGCTGGCTGATCTGGGCCATCTGTGTGCGGCATCCGGCTGTGGTGCCCGGGTCGACTGGTCGCAGGTGCCCGTCGATCCGTTGCTGGATGGGCAGCCGGAGGAAACGGTTCGCGATGGGACGCTCGCCGGTGGTGAGGATTACGAACTGTTGTTTGCCCTGCCGCCCACCGAGCCGCTGGAGTTGCTCAGCCTGAGCGTGCGTACCTCGCTGACCGTGATCGGCGAGTTCACCAGCGGCAGCGAGATCGAGGTGGTGGATGCCGATGGCGCGCGGCTGGACGTCGCGCGCCGGGGCCACGATCATTTCGCCGGTTAGCCAGAAACACAAAAAACACAAGAACAAAGCCAAGGGACATCATGGCCAGGAAGAAGACCGGCGCCGGTGCCGCACCCGCCCAAAGCTCAAAGCCGAAGATGCCGTCGGCGAAGACGGTATTCACCGACCCGATCCATCTGCTGGCCTTCGGGTTCGGAAGTGGCCTGTCGCGCTGGGCACCGGGGACTACCGGGTCGCTCGGCGCGCTGGTGCTCTACTTCGCGATCATGAACTTCCCGGAGTGGGCGTATCTGGCCGTTACCGTGATCGTGGTGATGGCCGGGTTTCATATCTGCGGGGAGAGCGCACGCCGGCTGGGTGTGCACGATCATCCCGGTATCGTATGGGACGAATGGGCGGGAATGCTGATTACCCTGGCCTTCGCACCCGCAGGGCTTGTCTGGATCGTGATCGGATTCCTGCTGTTCCGGCTGTTTGACATCCTCAAGCCGTGGCCCGCCAACTACTTCGATGCCAAGTGGAAGGACGGGCACGGGATCATGATGGATGACGTGGTCGCCGGGCTTTATGCCGGGTTTGCGCTGGTGATTCTCGCCGCGCTGTTCCAGCAATTCTTCGTGCAGTAGCACGCTTTCCGTTGTAATGCCCCTTGATGGGATTCGCTTCGCTCATCCCATCCTACAGCGTGGCACCAACCTCGTAGGATGGGATGAACAACGCGAATCCCATCGGCCCTAACGCCGGGTAAAAAGGGGCAACTCGTGGCGCCGCGCATTGGCCGCGATGAAGCTTCCGCGCCCGTCCTGTTCGGCGTCCAGACCGGCGCGCTCGCTCGACTCCTCGCCCAGAATTGTGGCAAAAAACACCTCCAGCTCGCGGCCCTCCACGCGCAGCCCGCCATAGGATCCGCCATCGGTGGCCGGATACCAGAAAAGACGCGGCTGCCAGTTGCATCCTTGGATCTTCGGATGCTCGTAGAGCGCGATCAGACGCTGTTCGAGGGTGTCGCTCATGGGAACCTCTGGCGGGTCAGGGGGACGAAAGACGTACACCACCCGAGTGCGGCTGTTGCTCGTGGTGCCGGAAAAGGCGCTACTGTAGAGCAAACCATTCCCCGCGTCAGAGGACCCGACGTATGGCGATTGACTGGAAGCAATACGATCCCAAGCCTTTCTTTGATGAACTGATCGCGAAGCCCGGTAAACCGCGCAAACCTGCCAAACCCCTGACCGATTACCTCAGCAGTCTGGACGACACCGAGATCCAGAGCCGCAAGACCGCGGCCGATAGCGCCATCCTCGAAATGGGCATCAGCTTCACGGTCTACACCGAAGGCGAGAACATCGACCGTGCCTGGCCATTCGACATCATCCCGAGGGTGATCACCAAAACCGAGTGGGAGCGCGTGACCAGGGGACTTGAGCAGCGCCTCACGGCGCTCAACATGTTCATCAACGACATCTACAACAAGCAGCAGATCTTCAAAGACAAGGTCGTCCCGCGCTACGTACTGAAGCAGTCCAAGAACTTCCGCGAGCAGTGCGTCGGGATCACGCCGCCGCACGGCGTCTGGGCGCACATCTGCGGCACCGATCTGGTGCGCGACGGCAAGGGCGACTTCTACGTGCTGGAAGACAACCTGCGCGTGCCCTCCGGCGTGTCCTACATGCTGGAAAACCGGCAGGTGACCAAGCGCGTGTTCCCGGAACTGTTCGAGAGCTCGAGCATCCTGCCGGTGGATGAGTATCCAACCCAGCTGTTCGACATGCTGGCCTCGATCTCCCCGCGCCCGCAGGACTACCCGGAGATCGCGGTACTGACCCCGGGTATCTACAACTCGGCCTATTTCGAGCACTCCTTCCTGGCCCAGCGCATGGGCGCGGAACTGGTCGAGGGCGCGGATCTGGTGGTCGGCGACGATGACTGCGTCTACATGCGCACCATCGACGGCCTGGAACGGGTCGACGTGATCTATCGCCGGATCGACGACGAATTCCTCGACCCGGAGGTCTTCAACCCGGAGTCAATGCTGGGTGTGCCCGGCCTGATGCGGGCCTGGCGCAAGGGCAATGTCGGGCTGGCCAATGCCCCCGGGGCCGGGGTCGCCGACGACAAGGTGATGTACGCCTTTGTCCCCGAGGTGATCCGCTACTACCTGGACGAGGAGCCGATCCTGCCCAATGTGCCGACCTACCTGTGCGTGAACGAGAAGGACCGCGAGTACGTGCTTGATCACCTGGACGAGCTGGTGGTGAAGCCGGCCAACGAGTCCGGAGGATACGGGATGCTGGTCGGCCCACACGCGACCAAGAAGCAGCGTGCGGAGTTTGCCCAGTTGATCCAGAAGGACCCGCGCAACTACATCGCGCAGCCGACCCTGGCCCTGTCCGTTGCGCCGACGCTGTGCGGCGACGATATCGAACCGCGCCACCTGGATCTGCGGCCGTTCATCCTGCAGGGCGTGCGCACCGACGTGACCGCGGGCGGTCTGACCCGCGTCGCGATGCGCAAGGGCTCGCTGGTGGTCAATTCCTCGCAGGGCGGGGGCAGCAAGGACACCTGGATCGTGGACGAGGAGAACTAAGATGCTCTCGAGAGTCGCGGAACGCGTGTACTGGATGGCACGCTACGTGGAGCGCGCGGAGAACACCGCGCGCATGGTCACGGCCTTCCATCTGCTGGCGCTGGACATGCCGAAGTCGGTACAGCTCTCCTGGAAGGGCCTGGTCGAGGTGACCGGGAACGACGAGCTGTTCGACAACCACTACCAGCGCGAGGACGAGCGCAACTGCGTGAAGTTCCTGCTGGCCGACGCCGACAACCCCAGCTCGGTGCTCAACTCTCTGCGCGCGGCGCGCGAGAACGTGCGTACCACCCGCGATCTGGTGCCATCCGAGGCCTGGGAGGTGATGAACGAGCTCTACCTGTTCGCGCGCGACGAGATCGACCAGGGCATTGGCAAGCGCGGACGTTTTGAATTCCTGTCGAGCATCATCCAGCGCTGTCAGACCCTGACAGGCCTGCTGGCGGGGACGATGAGCCACGATGCAGCCTATGACTTCATCCGTCTCGGGCGGAATCTGGAGCGCGCGGACATGGGCACGCGCCAGGTGGATGTCGGTGCACTGAAGCTCCTGAAGAAGAACAACGACGACCCGGAGCCCTACGAGGGCCTGCTGTGGACCAGCATCCTGCGCTCCGAGAGCGGCTTTCAGATGTACCGCCAGCACGTGAAGCGGCGGATCAACGGTGTGGACGTGGTGCGTTTCCTGCTGCAGGACAAGGCGTTCCCGCGCTCGGTGACGCATGCCCTGACCCAGGTGCAGGACGCGCTGGAAAGCTTGCCGAACAACGAAGTCCCGCTGCGGCTGGTGATCCAGGCCCGGCGCCACGCGATGAACGCCAGTGTGGACGAACTGCTGGCCGAAGACGGTCTGCACGACTTTGTCGACCGGCTCCAGCAGGACATCGCGGATATCCACGGCGCCAACGCCGAGACCTGGTTCCTGGCGGCCCCTGCACAAGCCGCGTAACTGGCCCCCTCCGAACGCTGGCAGGGACGTTCGCTTGCAAACCCGCTCCCGCAACCAGGGGGATTAGCGGCGGGGCTTCCGGGACTTGGTGGTTGTCTTGGTCGAGCTGGCCTTGCTGCCGCCAGCGGTCTTGCTGGATCCGCGGCTGACTCGCGTCCCGCGCTGCTTGCGCCCGTGCGCGCCTTCCCAGTCGAAACGGGGGAGGTCGGTAAAGGCCCGTTTGATATTCGTGTCCCAGGCTTGCGTCAAAGAGCGCAGGTATTCGTCGTCGGCCTCCATGCACAGGTAGTGGTCGAAGGCGAGGGTGCCGCGCTCGTAGACCAGTACCTCGATCGGTGGCCCGACGGTCAGGTTGGAGCGGATGGTGGAATCGATCGAGACCAGCGCACAGCGGGCTGCATCGCCGAGCGTGGTGTCGTGCTCGATGATGCGATCCAGGATCGGTTTGCCGTACTTGCTCTCTCCGATCTGCAGAAACCGTGTCTGCTGCGAGGTGGTGATGTAGTTGCCCTGGGGATAGATCAGGTAGACGCCAGGGGCATCGTCTGCGATCTGGCCTCCGATGATCAGGGTTGCATCGGCCTGCATGCCGGACCGTGACAGGGCTTCCGAGTGTTTCTCGGTTTCCTCGCGATTCAGGCGCCCCAGGTACTCGGCGGCATCCGACATGCGTTCCACCGTTGCCAGGCTTTCCTCGGCGTTGTCCTCCATATCGCGCTTGAGCCGGTGTACCACGGCCTGCGTGGTGGCGAGGTTCCCGGCGGTCAGCACAACGAACAGACGCTGACCCTCGACCTCGAAGGTATGCATCTTGCTGTAGGTGCTGACCTGGTCGACGCCGGCATTGGTGCGCGAGTCGGAGGCGAACACGAGGCCGTCGTCCAGATCGATGGCGACACAGTAGGTCATGCGAGGGCGGGATTCCGGGCTGGGGAGAACGGCATACTAGGGCCGAGCTGGGGGGGCGTCAACGATCGCGTAGGGCGAACATCAGGCGGTACGGGTGGTCTGAACCATTTGCATGGCGGGTGGGAAACATGAGAGTCGAACGCATATGGCGCATGGCTTTTGTTCTTATCGTGAGTCTGTTCGTTCCGGCGGCGGGCCACGCCGATTCGGAGTTGGCTGCCGAGGCACTGCTCGAGCGCATGCAGGACGGCGGGCTGGTGATCTACTGGCGCCACGCGACGACCGACCGCAGCTACCGTGACCGCGACCTGTCGGACATGTCCCGCTGCGACCTGCAACGCAACCTCAATGATCAGGGCAAGGAAGAGGCGCGCAAGGTGGGCGAGGGCTTCGACCGCCATGCCATTCCTGTGGAGTCGATCCTGAGTTCCGCGTTCTGTCGCAACGTGGACACTGCCCGCATCGCCTTTGGCGAGGACTCCTACGAGATCCGCGAAGATCTGTTCAACGTGCCGCCGGTACGCGATCGCACGCGTCAGGACGAGCTGGTGCGCGCGTTGCAGCGTTACCTGAACACGCCCCCCGAGGATGCCAGCCGGAACGTCGTGATCGTCGGCCACAATATCAACCTGCAGCGGGCGGCCCGGGTGCAGATCGACGAGGGCGAGATCGCGGTCTTCGAACCCGGAGAAGAGCATCCACGGCTGCTGGGCGTGCTGACACCCGACGACTTCTGACCCACCCCGCATCGGCAGCGCCCGGGTTTTTCGTCTACCTATGCAAGGAGACGAACGGGGAGCAGCGCGATGTCGGGACGGGCGTTCTGGATTCTGGGGGCGTTCCTCCTCGGTCTTGTGCCAGTGGGGCTCGGGGCCGAGGAATTGAGCGCGGACCAATTGATCGAGCGCCTCCAGGGCGGTGGGCTGGTCGTGTTCTGGCGTCATGCGGAGACCGACCGCTCGTACGACGACTACGACCTCAGCGACATGGATGACTGTGCGGGGCAACGCAATCTCAGCACCCTCGGCCGCAACCATGCGCGGCGGGTCGGGGATGGCTTCCGCGCGCTGGGTATTTCGGTGGAACAGGTACTTACAAGCCCTTTTTGCCGAAACTGGGAGACCGCCGCGCTTGCCTTCGATGACTACGAGATCCGCTACGACCTGTTCAACCTCCCGTGGGTGCAGGACGAGGCGCGCCGCGCCCATCTAATCGACGGCCTGACACGCCATCTTCACACCCCGCCGAAGGATCCCGCCTCCAACATCGTGGTCGTGGGGCATGACCTCAATTTGCGCCAGGCCGTGGGCCTCGAGATACAGGAGGCCGAACTGGCGGTCTTCGTGCCCGCGCACGATGGCCCCGAGCTGCTCGGGGTTCTGGCACCGGCCGATTTCCCCGAGCCGGACGTTGATCGCATTGCGCCCGTGCCGGGGACCCCCGAGCGCGAGGCCTCCGATCCGGATTAGGAGTGATCTCGCGGTCCGCGTCGCTTCTCACTCTCCACGGCCCGTTGTAAGCCGAAACCGCCTTGTGCCCCGAGATTCGATCCAAATGAAAAGGGCCCGCCTTGGGGCGGGCCCTCGCCGAGGTCGGGCTGGGTAAATTAGTAGAGAAAGTCCGGCAGATGATTGCGCAGGGCGGCCGGGTCCTGGATCTTGGCAACGTTCTTGGCGATCTGGGCGGTGACGATCTGGGATACCTGCGGATCCAGCAGATCGCGAAGGGCCCCCAGGAACTGGGGCGCGGCCAGGATCACCAGTCTCTGGTAGGTGCCTTTGTGATAGCCCGACTTGAGGCGTTCGGCCACTTCGCGGGCAAAGCGGTTGCGCTCATTAACGCTTGGATCGGTACTTTCCTGCATGGCGTGGCGGCCATCGCCACTGGCGCTGCTCCAGCTGCGGCCGGGTCGGTCGGTGACCAGCTCCTGAGCATGTACGCGGGACTCGGAGTGCGTCAGGGTTTCGATCTCGTGCAGACCCTGACAGGCGCGGCCTTCGCAACTGAGGATGCGCGCGCGGGCGGCATCGGCCACAACGATCCATACGGTATCCATACAGTGCCTCCTGTTGGACGGACGTGAATGCCCCGAGGGGCGAAACGGAACACACCAACCGCAGGCGGGCCCGGTTCCGGACTCGAACCCGCGCGGGATCCTGCAACCTTTATCCTTTAGTGTAGATCGTTATGGCTGAGTTTCCTGGTCCTGTGAGGCGTCAAGTCTGTGCCTTCGATGTGCGTCACAGGATGGCCGACAGGGGAGATGTGAATGGACTATACGATCGAGCGTGGCAGGGCCCTGGAGCCGCATCTTGAGGCCATTGCGCGTTTGCGCATCGAGATCTTTCGCGAGTGGCCCTATCTGTATGCGGGCTCGGTCGAATACGAGCGGGACTACCTGGCCGCCTATGTCGATTGTCCGCAAAGCGCGGTGGTACTCGCCTGGGATGGGGATGACCTGGTGGGGGCCTCGACCTCGCTGCCGCTGGCGGCAGCCGACGCCGATTTTCGTGCCCCGTTCGCCCGGAACGGACTGGACCCCGAGCGGTATTTCTATCTCGCGGAGTCGGTCCTGCGGCGCCCATATCGGGGCCAGGGGGCCGGCCATCGCTTCTTCGATGTCCGCGAGGCCGCCGCGCGGGAGTCGGGTTATGGGCATGCGACCTTCTGCGCCGTTATCCGGCCGGATGATCATCCGGCACGCCCGGCTGGCTATCGCCCGCTGGACGACTTCTGGTGTAAACGTGGTTACGAGCCGGCCGAGGGGCTGGTGTGCCACTACCACTGGCCGGATCTGGGCGAGGACGAGGAAACCTGGAAGCCACTCCAGTTCTGGTGGCGGTCACTTTAAACGAGCCCTCGGGGGCACCTCGCAGGCATTATTTCGAGTCGTCATCGCGATTCAGCAGGTCGGCGAGCCCGGCGAACGGGTTGTGGGTCGCCGAGGTGCTGGCGCCCTTTCCTGTGCCAGGGGTCGCGTCGGTGTAGCGCTGGTGTTCGTTGTCGTGGCAGTACAGGCACAGCAGCTCCCAGTTGCTGCCGTCGGACGGGTTGTTGTCGTGGTCGTGGTCGCGGTGGTGCACCGTCAGCTCCTGCAGGTTGGCACGCGTGAACTCGCGTCCGCAGCGCCCGCAGACCCATGGGTACATCTTGAGTGCCTGCTCGCGATAGCCCTGCTCGCGTTCCGCCTTGGAGCGGTGGCTTTGCGCGACCAGTGCGTCCAGCCGTTCGGAAGACCCCTTGCGTTGCTGTCCCATTGTGCCTCCGGCCAGATTGGTTCCGGTACGGGTACCACCACAATAGAACAGCGAGGGCTGTCAGGCGAGGCCTGTCAGTCGTTCGGGTTGTCGGGTGCAGGAGTCGGTGGCGAGCCGGGCAAGGGTCCCGGGCCGGGATGGCCCACGTGGAAGCCCTGGGCATAGTGAATGCCAATGGATTTCACGGCGTCCAGGATCTCGGCGTCCTCCACGAACTCGGCAATGGTACGCACATTGAGATCGCGCGCCAGCGCCGCGATGGAGCGGACGAATGCCTGATCGCGCGGGTCGTGGACCATATTGCGCACAAAATCGCCCTCGATCTTCACGAAGTCGATCGGGAAGCGCTTGAGGTAGTGGAACGACGAAAAGCCCGAGCCGAAGTCGTCGACCGCGAACTGGAACCCCTGCTGTTTCAGGTCGAGTACGAACTGTTCCAGCACGGCCATGTTCTTCACCGTGTCACGTTCGGTGATTTCGAATACCACCTTGGCGGGATCGATACCGTGGTCGCGCGCGAGCTGGCGGACCTTGCCGATGAATTCGCCGATGATCAGCGCGCGTGGGGAGAGGTTGATGAACAACAAGCCCGTGTAACCGGAGCGGCTGACCTCGATAAAGGCCTGTTCGATCAGCACATAATCGAGCTGGTGCATCACCCCCATGGTCTCGGCAACCTCGACGAACTGGCCCGCCGGGATCAATTCGTCGCCCACGCGGATGCGCATCAGCAGCTCGTGGATATGGGCCTCGCCGGTGGCGGTATCCATGATTGGCTGGAAGTAGGGCACGATGCGGCGGTCCTCCAGCGCCTCCATGATCATGATCCCGGTCTCGCCCGCCTCGCGAAACACCGCGGCCACTTCCTCGTCGCTGGGTACGCATACTGCGTTTTTCCCCTCGCGCTTGGCCTTGTACATCATGTTGTCGGCCACCAGGAACAGGTCGCGCGTGTCCTTGCCATGGCGCGGATAGGCGGCGATGCCGATGCAGGTGGTGGCCTTGACGCGCGAGCCGTCGGGGGCAGGGAGCGAGAGGCCGTCGGTGGCCTCGGCCATGTGGGCGGCCAGCTGCCAGGCGGACTGCTGGTCGGTCTCGGGGAGGATCAGCGCGAACTCGTCTCCGCCGTAACGGGCCAGGATGTCCTCGTTGCGGATCGCGTCCTGGATGGTGTTCGCGTAGGCCTGCAGGAAACGGTCGCCGAAGGCATGGCCATAGCGGTCGTTGATGGTCTTGAAGTTGTCGAGGTCCACGACCATGACCGCAAAGGGGTAGCCATGCCCCTCGGCCCGCTTGATCTCGTAGTTGAGCAGTTCCCAGAAGACCCGCTGGTTGTACAGGTTCGTCAACGGGTCGCGGGTGGCGTAGTACTCAAGATCCTGGGTGTACTTGTAGATTGCTTTCACGGATCCAACCAGATTCAGCAGAGTTGAAAGGATGCTCTCGATCACCACGTGGCGGACCGGGTCGCGCACGAGCTCTGACTGCACCCCGATGCCGACTACACCCCCGATGCGCGGGGTATCCAGTACCAGTGACTTGGTCGCCAGTTCGATCTGGCGGGGCGAGAGTTCCATGAGGTGACGGGAGGGGTCGGCCACGTTGTGGCGGACGGTGATGTTCGCGTCCCGGGCGAATTCCTCGGCCGTCCGGATACGGTGCGTGGCCAGGCGCTCCACGGTGCGCCGGGTGGCCTCCGAGGGTTCCGCGCGCCAGAAGATTTCCAGCTCGTAGACGTCGTCGTTGGCCTTGAACAGGGTGAACAGCGTGTAGGCATCGATGATCGTGTTGATCTCGGTCAGCAGTACCCCGATGTACTCGCGCCAGTCACGCACCACATCCGACGTGATGATGAATTTGTCCAGGAGCTTCAGCTCGAACTCGAGGATGTCCTTGTCCACCGCGACCGAGCGCAGTTTGCGCACCAAGTCGTCTACCTGGTCCACCACCTGGTTGAGCTCCACGAACCCGGTGTCGATCGCCTGCGTCTCGACGTGGTTGAGGTCCTTGATCGCATTGACGCGGGTTACCTGATCCTGGAAACGGCGCACCGATCGGGTGATGGGTGCCGTTGCCCAGGCCGCGATCAGTGAGCCCAGCAGCAGCGTGCCCAACCCGGTCCCGAGGAACGTCCAGACCTGCTGGTTGCGCGCCTCGCTGATGGCCGTACCCAGATCCTGGCGCACCTCCAATACTCCGAGCACGTCGCCAGTGGAGGTGTTGCCATGGCAGCTCAGGCATTCGTTGCGAGCACGCAGAGGAAAGGTGTAGTGCAGTTCGCCGTTGTCCTCGCGGCTCTCGATGGCCCCCGTCTCGAATGCATGCTCGATCCGTTCGTGCCACGTGGGCTGCTCCACTTCGCCATACAGGGCCGCCACCTTCTCGCCGCGATAGAAGTCCAGCCGTAGCGGTGTATCCGCCAGGGACTCCTCGATCCCGGCCGAGAAGGCCTCCAGCTGCTCGCGGGTCCAGCCCTCGCGCATGATCTGAAACATCGAGGCGAATGTCTGGTGGGCGATGCCGCTGGCGGTCTGCTCCGCCTGGCGCGTCATCGTGCGCTCGTAGATCAGCGTGGAGGTGATGTGCACTGCCAGGAAGACGAGCAGGGCCACGCCCATGATGGCCGTGATGATGAACAGCCGCAGTCGCAAGGCCCGGCGCGGGGATGCGGGACGTTCCGCGGACATCGATGAGTGCCTTCCTGGACGCGATTACAGGGGCCCGAGTATGAGATAACTCATACCCGTGTACTTTGATCTGTATCACATTCCATTCCCGGGCGGGCCGGCCATGTGCCGTTTGCCTGCCGGGTGGTCGCCCTGCGCCTGGTCGCGATCAGTGCTGTTCGTCGAGTTCTCGCAGGTTTTGCACCATGGTCTCCGGGGCGCGTTCATGGCCGGAGGGCAGGGTGGCCTCGGGGTCCAGCATCCAGGTGACAAGATCCGCGAAGGTGTCGTCCGCTCGGGTGTAGCGCGTGAGCATGTGGTAGCCCTCGGGGTAGAGCACCATGCGGTGGCCGGGATTGCCGGTCGCGGCCAGGTGTTCGGCCAGCGCGGCCGTGGGCCCTGGTGGTACCAGGTCATCCTTCGCGCCATAGAGCAGCAGGCTTGGGGCGGGGAGAGCACCCCCGGCGTTCAGCGCACGCCCCATTAGCGTGGTCAGACCATCCAGGGCATCGATGCGGGCATCGCGGAGGACGAGCGGGTCGTCGCGCATCTGCTCCAGGACCGCCGGGTCATCGGTGGGCCGGATGTCGAACTCCGCCGCCATCTCTCCCGACAGTCGCATGCCGGGGGCCAGGCGCGCGCCGACCCAGAGACCAAAGCGCTGATACCAGGGCATTTGATCGCGGCTCCAGACGGCCGGGCTGATGAGAATGGTCCCGCGCATGGGGGGCAGGTCGTCCCCGGTGGCGGCCAGCACGGCCACGCCGCCGCCCATGCTCTTGCCGATCAGGTGGGGTGGCTGCTCCGGATAACGCTCGGCCAGCATGCGCAGCGCCGAGCGGGCATCCTCGGCCAGGGTCTCGTAGCCCGCCCAGCGGCCGACATCGCGGTTGGCGCCGAAGCCACGCTGGTCATACGCGTAGACCGCGATTCCGTGTTCGGCCAGGGCCTCGCCCAGCGGCGCCATGCTGCCGCCGTGGTCATTGAAGCCGTGCAAAACCAGCGCGACACGGCGGGGTTCCTCCGGGCCCCAGCGTTGCAGCGGCAGACGGGTCCCGTCCGCGGCCTTGAGGACCTCGGCGTCCGGGCGCTCCTCCAGGGCGTCGTCCGCGTCCGGGTATGGTGGGCTTCCGGCGCAGGAGGCCAGCCAGAAGGTTGCGAGGACGACCCACCAGACGCGCATCATGGCGAGTTCACCTGGGCGGTGCCCCGTCACCTTCCTGTGTCGCGCCATCCCGGGGCGGGAGCAGGAATTGCGCCGGATGCTGGCGCAGGTGCCGGCCATAGGCCTTCAGTACGCGGTCGAAGGCCCCGATACGCACGCCGCGGGCGCGCAGGGCGACGTACAGGGCGAGGCCAAAGCTGACCCACAGGTTGACCGCGCCAATCAGCAGCACGAACACCAGGAACAGCAGGAAGGTGAACATGCCGATGGACTCGCTGGCGGTCACGTAGCCGAGGTTCGCGGAGGCGAAGGCCACATGCTGAATGTCCAGCGGCAGGTTCAGCAGGTAGCCGACAAAACCGGTCATGCCCAGCAGCATGCCGAACAGGAAATTGCCCAGCACCGCGCCGTAGTTGTATCCGACCCAGTCGGCGAGTCGATGGCGCGTGGTGGTTGGCAGCAGCCGTTGCAGCAGTGGGTGTTCGCGCAGACGACCGGGCAGATCGAGATAGGCGCAGCGGTTGTCGAAGAAGCCGGCGATCAGGCCGGAGACGAACAGCCACACCCCGGCGATGGCCGCGAAGAACAGCGCCAGGCCCATGATCGGGCGCAGGCCGTCCAGCAGATAATCCGCCTCGGCGCCCGACAAAATCGGTGTGCCGAAACCCCAGGCCGCGAGGAGTCCGATCAGCAGTGCTGTGGGGAGCGCGACGCCCACGTTGCCCAGCACGGCCGCGAACTGGGAGCGTCCGACCCGTACCAGCAGTTCCGCGAGTTTCGAGGCGTCTGCGGTGCCGCGTTCGTTCTCCTCGATCGCGGCCGCCAGCCGCGCGGCGGTCATCGCTGGCTGTTTGGTCGCGACGGTGAAGTGAAGGATGTGGATCAGCACGAAGCCCAGGCCGTAGTTCAGGCTGACCCACAAGGCGTTCCAGCCCTCGGACAGGCCCAGGGATTCCACCTGGATCTTGATCAGCGCCATGAAGGCGATGATCAGGCCCGCCCCGGCCCCCGAGCGCAGCATCATCAGATATTCGCCACGATCACGGGTGATGTAGTGCTCGCCGGTATCGGAGACATGCTGGGTGATGCTGCGCGAGACCAGGCGGATGTTGTCCTGCCACAGCGCGCGCAGCCCATGGCGACGGGCACTGGTCGTGACCAGCTCGCGGAACACGCCCACCGCGGTGGCTCGGGTGTGTGCCTCCTCACGCGGTTCCAGCAGGTCCAGCAGCTTGTGGATTCGCGACAGCGTCTGGTCCAGGCGCTCCAGCAGGTGGGTCAGCGACAGGCTGCTGCCGTGCGTGATCGCGCGCCGACGCAGGCGCAGGATCTGATCCCCGCACTGCTCCAGCAGCACTCGTGCGTGGGCGTCGTCCATGCGTTCGTGGCTGGGGTCCTGCAGCCAGGCGCGGTAGTCGCGCACATAGGCGGAGATCTCGCGCTCCTGTGCGACGAAGGCTGAGTTGCGCTCGGCAATCGACGGGTCCAGGCGCAGCAATTCCGGTTCCAGCTCCTCGGCTGCGATCCAGATCGAGAGCATCTCCAGGGCGTAGAGCGTCTCGCTGCGAGCGCGGTCCAGAACGCCGGGGTGTTCGCCTGACAGGCAGCCCAGTGCCCCGAGCAGACGTGACCAGGCATCGTCCGGGAGCGCGGATACCCAGATGGCGTCATCGGGGTCGTGGAAGACGTGGTAGAGGACGTCCCGGAGATCCGTACGTTCCATCGGGCGCGGGTTGATGCGCTCGTACAGGAGCTCCGCCGCCTCGCGGAAGAAGCCCTTGCGGGAGAACAGGCCCACACCGGTGTACAGCGTCAGGTGGCGGGCGTCCTCCAGCCCGGCCTCCAGGCGCTCGCGCAGCCTTTCACGTACTTCCGGCTGCTCGTTGAGCGCCAGTGCAAGGCTTTCGATGCGGGCAATGACCGGTGCGACGTTGCGCGGGCTGGCCGGGCGCAGCCAGTCAACGATGCGACGCAGGGTCTCGGCGAGATCGCACTGACTGTCATCTTGCAACGCGTCCAGCAGCTGTGCGGCATCGTCCGGGTTCTGCATAACGCTCCCTGCGCAATCGGAATGCGCCCATTATACGGACAGCACAGGCGTGTTCAGCGTGCCTCGAGCGTTGGGGTCCTCCGCACGAGGAGGCGTTCTAGGCCGGTACTCCCTGGTATCGGCGTAGCCATTTAGCGAACGCATCGGGCGGCTGGGGGCGGGTGGCGAGGTAACCCTGATAGGCATCACAGCCCATTTGGCGCAGCAGGTCCAGGTGCTCCTCGGTTTCGACACCTTCGGCCAGCACTTCGAGCCGCAGGCCGTGGCCCATCGTGATGATGGCGGCCGTCAGCTCGCGGTTGTCTTCGTGCGCGACCAGATCCCGGATGAAGCGCTGATCGATCTTGAGTTTGTCGAGCGGGAAGTGCTGTAGATAGGCCAGCGACGAATACCCGGTGCCGAAATCATCGATCGACAGCCGTATCCCCAGGGCCCGCAAGGCCTCCAGCGTATTCCGGGAGGCCTGGCTTTGCTGGATAATCGTGCTCTCGGTAATTTCCAGCTCCAGGTGATGTGCCGGGAGTCCTGTTTCCGCCAGTGTCTGGCGGACGACATCGGGGACGTCCTGCAGTAGAAACTGTTGTGGCGAGAGGTTGATGGCCAGCGCGTCCAGGTCCATGCCTTCGTCGCGCCACGTTCGCATCTGGCGACAGCCTTCGCGCAGTACCTGCTCGCCGATACCCGCGATCAGGCCGCTGTCCTCGGCCACCTCGATGAACTCGGAGGGCAGGATCAACCCCTGTTCGGGATCCCGCCAGCGCAGCAGGGCCTCCGCGCCGATCACCCGGCCGTCGGCAATGCGGATGAACGGCTGATAGTGCAGCTCGAATTCCTCCTGCGCGATCGCGCGGCGCAGTCGGTTCTCCAGGGACAATCGCTCGACCGCCTGTCGGGTCAGGTCCTGCGTGTAGAACTGGTAGTTGTTACGACCCTGCTCCTTGGCCTCGTACATCGCGCTGTCGGCGTTGCGCATCATCTCTTCCAGCGTGTTGCCGTCGTTCGGGAACACGCTGATGCCGATACTGGCGCCGATGAAGACCTCATACCCGCTGGGCAGGGAGAACGGCGCGGCCAGCCGGGTGATCACATCCTGCGCCACGGTGCCGGCGTCCTCGGGGCGCTCGATTCGGCCCAGTAGCACGGCGAACTCGTCACCCCCCAGGCGGGCAAAGGTGTCCTCCCCCCGCAGCCGCAATGCGAGGCGTTCGGGGATCGCCGCCAGGAGCTCGTCGCCGACCGAATGGCCGAGGCTGTCGTTGATCGCCTTGAACCGGTCAAGGTCGATGATCAGCACCGCGATGCGTTCCCCGTGGCGTTTGCTGTGTTCGATGGCTTTGTCCAGCTTGAACTCGAACAGGGCACGGTTGGGAAGGTCCGTCAGGGTATCGTGGTGAGCCAGGTACTCGAGGCGATCCTGGCTTTGCCTGATGTCGGAGATGTCCGTGAATATGCCGACATAGTGGGTCGTTTCATTCTGGGCATTGCGTACGGCGTTGATCGTGAGCCACTCGGGATATTCTTCTCCACTCTTGCGGCGGTTCCAGATCTCGCCCTGCCAGTGTCCGGAGGTGCGCAGGGCTTTCCACATCGCCCTGTAGAACGATGATCGGTGACGAGCGCTGCGGATCAAGGCTGGCGTTTGTCCCAGGACTTCCTCTTCCGTGTAGCCGGTGATCTCCGTAAAGGCCGGGTTGACGGACACGATACGGGCATCCGGAGCGGTCACCATGATCCCGTCGTGCGTGTGGTCGAACACCATGGCGGCTTGAACGAGCGCGGTCTCGTTGCGCTTTCTTGCGCTGATATCCTGGAACGCCCCCTGAACGGTGCGGATGCTGCCCGTCTCGTCGCGTACGGGCTCGCCGATTGTGCGGACCCAGACGCGATCGCCATGCGCGTCTATGATCTGCAACTCCTCGTCGAACGGGACGCCGTTCTCGGCGCAGGCCGAGAAAACCCGGCGGATGTGGTCCTGGTACTCCGGTGCGTAGTAGCCGACACCCTGATCTACCGGCACGCTTCTCGCCTGTGGCAGGCCATGAATCCGCGCCACTTGATCGGACCAGTGCACGACGCCTGCTTCCAGATCAGCCTCCCAGCCGCCGACGTTCCCGATGCGTTCGGCGATCTCGAGCAGCCGCTGGCTGGACGCCAGACGCAGCTCGAACTGTTTGCGGTCGTGGATGTCCTGGAATGCACCGCGCAAACGCACGACGCGTCTGTCGACCACCTCGGGCTGGCAGTTGGCCCGGGTCCAGATCTCGCTTCCATCGGCACGGCTCAGGCGCAGTTCCAGGTCGTAGGGGGTCCCATGGTGGATGGCCTCGTCGATGGCACGGCGGAGCATGGGGCGATCATCAGGATGAAAGAGCCCGATGGCCTCTTCCAGTGGCGGTTCGATTCCGGGGGGCAGGTCGAGAATGCGCTGCGTCTCCGGCGTACAGACGACCGCTTGAGTGGCCAAGTCCATCTCCCAGCCACCGACCCTGGCGAGGCTGCTCGTGGACTGCAGCAGCGTCTCACTTTCGCGCAGGGCCTGTTCCGCCTGTTGATGCTGGGCGGCCAGAAGCGCCAGCTCGTGCTGTGCGCGCTCGGCGGCCTCGGTACGGTTACGCGCCCGGTGCAGCTGATTCAGGGCCGCACCCAGGGTCAGTGCCAGGACACCGCCGAACACCAAAACGAGCGACGGAAAGAAGGTATCCTCCACGCCCCTTTCGCGCAGCTCATTGCTCAGCGCCTGCCACAGCAGCAGGGAGACGGTCAGGACCGCAATACCCGCCGGAATGGGTATCCAGGCTAGCGGGTCCATTTCCAGCTCGGTGGCCTCGCGCCAGGCCAGCGCCAGCAGCCCGAAACCAAGGACGAGAAACCCGAGGGAGGTCTGAATCGCCATTTGTGCCAGGGCACCCCAGCCATAGGCGGTGGGGAGCCCGATCAAGTACCCGACCAGCGCGACCAGGCCCAACCCCAGGACCAGGGCGGCGAGCACCGCCTTTGCCATCGGTGCCCAGACCTGTCCGCGTAGCCAGCCGTTCAGGAGCAGGCCAGTGCCTGCCAGGAGAAAGCTGAGCGCGGTATTGGGTGCCATGCGACCGGGGTGCGAGGTTTGCACAGTGAGGTCATGCCGCATGAGCAGTTCGTCGATCCCGAGGTCTATCGCCAGGATGTACTGCGACAAGCTGAACAGCCCGAGCAGCCCTGTAATGGCGCCCAGTGCCGCGGCACTGGCTGGGCGCTGGGCCAGAAACAGGAGCAGCGCGCCGCCAGCCAGCACAAAGGCCAGGGCCGTGTTGTACTGCACGGGCGCCCAGTCCGGATGGACCTGGACCAGTGGGGTCCAGCCCGTGTGCCAGCCAAGAAGCACCATGGCGCCCAGCACCACCAGCAAGGCGCCGGCGGCCAGTGTCAGGCCACCAAGGGTGTTCAGGGACGTTTTCATGGTGCTTCTATCTGGAGTCCCCGATTGCCGCGGGTGCGGTAGTAACTCCAAAAGTAGCAGAAAATAGGTACTGACAGCGCCTCAACCAACGGCCTGCCTCAGCCGCTGCGCGTTCATTCAGGATTTCTTGCCCAGCAGGTCGGCGAAGCCGTGGTTGACGTCACGATGGCCCGCCTCGTCTTCACGCACGGCGCGGATCACGTCTATCAGGCGCGCGTCCTCCGGCAGGTCCCAGTACTGGATGGCACGCTCGGGAGCGGGGATGTTCTCGATCGCGCCGGTTTCCACTTCCTCCAGATACTCCGTGTAGCTGGCCACCGCCTCTTCCTCGAAATAGCCCACGATGCGATGGGCTGTCCGCGAGGAGACGAGATAGATCAGGAAGTACAGTGTGTAGAAAAAACCCTGCGCCAGGATAATCAGGACCCGTTCGAACCAGTTGGGCGAGGCGATTTCGATGAAGGTGAGCAGGTGCATGCGCTCGTTTTCGGCCTCGTCCATCAGGGTGCGGATCCAGCCGTGGTCGTCCTCCATGCGCCGCAGCGAACGCAGATGCTGCAACGTGGCGCCGACCATGCCGGGTACCCCGGCCACGGTTTCCAGCACGACCGCACGGTGGCCGTAGCGGCGAGCAAACACGGTATCGGCAAACAGGCGCATCAATGAGGTAAAAGCCCGTGCGACACGGTCGGAGAGATCGCGCGGTTCGTGATGGCGGGTCAGGTCCGTTTCCCGGTCGATGGTCATGCATGCTCCCGGTATGGGTGGCGATAAGCATGGACGCTTCGTCCTTGAGCCTAGAAGCGGTCAAGCGAAATGTCTCTGGTACATTTCACAGATTGGGGGCTCTGCACGCTTCCGAGACGGCCGCCCGACATTGAGCTTCGCGGGCGGTGCGTTCACAATACGCCCCTCTATTCTCCCGTGTGCGCGGACAAGCCGGCGGTTTTCTGGCGGCTCAAACGCGTGTGTGCGGGTTCCCGCGCGGGCTCGGGCCGCGCCACGCGGGATAACGGGGCGTTGCCCCGGTGAGCAAATCGATGATCAAGCTGCGCACTTACGTCTACATGGATTCCCTCCAGCCCCAGCTGGCGGAATACATGGCCACTGTCTCCCAGGGCTTCCTGCCCGTGCCGGGGGATGCGTGCCTGTGGGTGGAGGTCTCGCCGGGCATGGCCGTGCACCGGCTGACCGACGTCGCGCTGAAGGCCACCCGGGTGCACCTTGCGCAGCAGGTCGTGGAGCGCGAGTTCGGTTCCATGGTGATCCACCATCGCGACCAGAGCGATGTGCAGGAGGCCGGGCGCGTTCTGCTGCAGCGCCTGGGAGCGGATCAGTCCGAACGCCAGCCCTGCCGTATCCCGTGGCAGGAAACCATCCGCGGCATGACGCCGGACCACACGGTACTGATCAACCGCCAGAACCGGCGCGGCAACATGATCCTGCCGGACCAGAGCATGTTCATCCTCGAGGCGGAGCCCGCTGGCTACATCATCTATGCGGCCAACCAGGCCCTGAAGGCATCCCATGTGTCGCTGATTGACGTGCGCGCGGTGGGCGCGTTCGGTCGCCTGACGCTGGCGGGCTCCGAGGCGGACATCGACGAGGCGGCGCGGGCGGCGATCCACGCCTTGCACAACCCCGCAGGGACGTAGCATGCATCGCGCGCAACTGCTGGAACTGCTGGCCCGTCATCAGAGTCGATTCATCGAGGAAGCGGGATTTGTCAGGCGTGCGCTTGAGTTTGTTGGGCAGCACCCGGACTGCTTTCACTGCGACCTGCTCCCGGCACATGTAACCGGGTCGGCCTGGGTGGTTAGCCCCGACCGCGAGCGGGTGCTGCTGTTGCTGCATGGCAAGCACCATCGCTGGTTTCAGCCGGGCGGGCATGCCGACGGGCAAGCCGACATCCTGCAGGTCGCCCTGCGCGAGATCCACGAGGAGACCGGCATTCCCTCGGAGCATATCCACCTGGTGGCCGAGGATATCTTCGACCTCGATATCCATACCATCCCGGCGAGCCCGCACTTCCCCATGCACGAGCATATCGACGTGCGCTTCCTGCTGGAGATCGACGACCGCCTGCCGGTACCGGGCAGCCACGAATCGCACGACATCCTCTGGGTGCCGCTGCAGCACGTCTCGCGCTTCAACAACAGCCGGTCGTTGTGGCGCATGGTGGAAAAGACCCGCCAGCTCCGTACCTGGGTGCACACCCACCCGCGTCGTCGTTACTAGCCGGAGGGGGATGGGCGCTCGCCGTCCCGGCCGAGGGTCCCGGACGCCCCGACCCCGAGCCGCTGGGCCCCCCGTCTACTGGTGGTTCTCCACCGCACGCAACAGCCATTCTGACAAGTCCGGCAGGCCCAGATCCGGCATCCAGCCTCCGGCCTCGGCCCACGTCCACAGACCAATCAGCAGGAACATGCCGGAAGCGATGTAACGCATCGTGGCGGCCGGGATGCGCTCGGCAAAACGCTTGCCGAGGATCAGGGCAGGGGTGGTAATCAGCAGGATTCCAACGGTGGCCCCCAGCACAACCGGCAGCAGGGCCCCGGAAGCCCCGGCGAGGGTGATCACCGCCAGCTGGGTCTTGTCGAGCATCTCGAATACGAAGAAGGCGATGGCGGCCGCGAGGAAGGCGCTGCGTGCGCGTGTGTCTTTCTCGAATTCGTCGTCCTCGGGGATCAGCACCCACACGGCCATGACCAGGAATGCCGTGCCGACCACCCACAGGTGCCAGTCGGTCGAGATCACCGCGAACAGCCAGATGCCCGCCACCGCGGACAGCAGCTGATTCAGGAACAAGCCGGTGGCCATGCCCCAGAAGACGGCCCACGCGCTGCGGCAACGCATGCCGAACAGAGCGGCCAGAAACATCGAACGATCGCCGATCTCGGCAATGGCAACCGCCACAATGGAGAGCAGGAAGAGTTCCATGGATACAATCCGGGGCGAGCGGCACGACACAACCAGTGACACCGCCATCGCCGCCCGCCCACGGGCCAAGATCGCCAACAGGCGAACCGGATATCGGTGCCACAGGTCTCGTCAGGCCGTACGACGAAGGCGCGCCCGGGCACCTTCGGGTGGGCTGCACACGCCACGGCCATGCGGCCAAGTCTGTTGACGTGTGCCTCCGGCGCGGATGGCCGGAGCGACTACTCCCCTGAGGGTGCGCGCACTATAGCCAGGCGGCGGCGGAAATGTCCAGGGATCACGTGACGGGTCGCCAGTCCTCGTGGCCGCAGCTCATGCAGTGATAGCGCCCCTCGAAATGGCCTGGATGCCCGGGCTGTTCGCGCAGGGTGTCCGGCTGATAGGCAAAGGCCCGCAAGGTGCAGCGTGGGCACTTGACTGCTTCGGTGGTGGGCTCGCGTGGCGGCTTGCGCGCCGGTTCCGGGTGCACAGGGGCGGCCGCCTCCGATGGCAAATGGTCCAGGGCCTCCTTGATCTGCCCCACCAGCTGGCGGGCCGCCTCTTGCTGGTCCTCGCGAGCGAGGGCGGCCAGCTGTTCCAGTTGCTGGCGGATCGTGGTACGTGCGGGCGTCGGTTCGGTCATGGCGTTATCCGAGATCTCCCTTGAGTACAGTTTGGACCTGGCGTGGGCCGAAAGAGTCAGGCCTCGACCGGCACGCAGTCATCCACAATGTAACGATCCAGACCCGGTCGCGTGCCTGCTGTTGAGGGTATGCAGGGTGGTCGGAGGGTTCATTGGCGGGTCTCCCTCAGCCAATGGTGGCAGAACGCCGCGCATTTCGCCCGTCTTCGGTGGCGGGGTGGCAATGGCCGATGATCCCGCTTATATTAGAACGAACGTTCGTTCGGTTTTTGCTCATGTCGACGGTTGTGAACAAGAAGCTGCGCGGTGAGGTGTTGCGCCAGCGTGTGCTGGAGACGGCCCTGGAGCTGTTCAGTACGTGTGGCTACTTCAACACGTCTATCCACGACATCCGTCGAGAGGCGGATGTCTCGATCGGTTCCATCTACCACCACTTTGGCAACAAGGAGGCGTTGGCCAAGGCGCTCTACGACGAGCTGCTGGAGCGCATGGATGCCGGGCTGCGCGAGGTCATGGAGCGGGAGCGTGGTTGCCGGGCGCGCTGCGACGGCATCATCGCCTTCATGTTCCGGGCGGCGACCGACGATCCGCGCACCATGCGCTTCGTGCTCGAGTCCCGTCATCGCGAGTTCCTTCCGGACGAGCCACCGGTGTGTTCGTCGCGGCCCTTCATGCGGATGCGCGAGTGCATCGAGCAGGGCATCGCCTCTGGCGAGGTCTGCCCCATCGAGGTTCCGGTCGCCGCCACGGCGGCTTTTGGCGGGGCGATCCGGCTGGTCCAACTGCACCTGGATGGTGTCCTCGAAAAACCTCTGTCGCGCTATCTGGCGTCGATGCAGGACGCGGCCTGGCGGGCGATTGCGAGTGATCCGCCTGCGCCCGCAAAACATCTCATCAAGGAGACCGAAGAATGAAGCTGCTGGCCGTTCTTTACCTGACCCTGACGCTGTCCGTGGTGTCACTGTCCGCACAGGCGGAACCGACTGATACCCGGGCCCTGGAAGGGGTCGATCAGGGCCGGGTCGTGTTCGACCTGAACAACAACGACCCCGAACTGCTCGCGCTGTACCTGATGGTGATCCGCGAGACCTTCGAGGATCTGACCGATCAGGGCGTCGAGCCCGACATGATCCTCGCCTTTCGCGGTCGCGCGGTGACCATGATCGGCGAGGACCGCGAGCGCTTCGAGTTGACCGAGTTCGATCACCTGGACGCGATCGAGGGACATATCGCCGCGCTGAAGGGGAAGGGCGTACGGATGGAGTCCTGTTCCGTGGCCACACGGCTGTTCGGTGTCGATCACGGCGAACTGCTGCCCGGCATCGAGCCTGTGCGCAATACCTTCGTCTCGCTGACCGGTTACCAGGCCCAGAGCTACGCGGTGATCCCGATCTACTGAGCCGCGCACTGCGGCAATATCGGGTCCGAAAACAAGAAAAGGACTCCAACCCCAAAGGAGACATAGCTGATGCGAAACCGAATCATGATCCTGCTGCTGGCCCTGCTGCTCCCGCTCGGGCTGATCTCGAAGGCGAATGCAGAGGGTCTGGACAACCGCGAGGCCACCCAGGGCATCGAGACCATGCGCGCGGTCTACGACATCCGCAAGTCCGACCCCGACGTGATGCTGGCCTACCTGCGCGGCATCGCCACCAACCACGAGAACCTGGTCAAGGAAGGCGTGGAACCGGACCTGCGCATGGTGTTTATCGCCGAGGCGGTCAAGTTCATCACCACCGACCCGGAGCCCGAGATCGCGATGGACCATGGCGACACGCTGGGGGAGATCGCGAAGGCTGTTGAGCGTCTGGACGAGTTGGGCGTGCGTATGGAGGTTTGTGCCGCGGCGACGCGTGCCTATGGAGTGGACAACGACAAAGTCCTGGATGCGATCAAACCGGTGCGCAGCGGCTTCATCGCTGTCATGGGCTACCAGAACCAGGGTTACGCACTGGTCCCGGTCTACTGAGTACCTCCGAGACCCAGCATTCGCGCCCGGTTAGCCGTCACAGGGAGGTGGCGGCCTTTTGGGGGGAGGGTCACTGGAATCGCCCCCCGGCGCCTCCGCGGGTGCCCCTTACAGCCCGATCAGTTCCGCGTTCAACCCGTTTGCCGTCACCGTATCCAGCAGCTGCCGGCTGTTGACCCGTGCCGGGTCGTATTCCACCACCAGTAGGTGAGGCCGATTGTCGTGGCTGGAGGCAGCCATGACGCCGTCCAGAGACCGTAACTCGTCCTGAATGCGTTCACGGACGACGCGGTCGATCGCTTCGTCAATGTGGATGGTGACATCCGCCATGTGCTGATTCATCAAGACTTCCTCCCGGTAATTCCGGCCAGACCTACGGCTCGACTATAGACCCGTAACCGCCAATGGCCCACGTCGCCGGAAGCCCAACCACAAGAGGGTATCGCTGATGTGGAAGCGGCCGCACAGGCTGTCTATGTTCTGGAGATGGTCTCTTCAATTGGTAGGTGGATAACATGCGCGCACATTGGCTGGTTTTGATGCTGTTCGCGGTGGGCGGTGTGGCCCATGGCGAAGAAATCTCTGCGGATGCGCTGGTCGATGATGCGCGGTCGGCGACCAGCGAGATCGATCGCGAAGGGGTGGCAAATCTCATCACGAACGAACCAGATCACGTTCTGATTGATGTGCGCTCTCACCAGGAGATCGAGATGGGTGGCGGGCAGATTCGTTCGCATCTCACACTAAACATTCCGCGTGGCGAACTGGAGTTTCGCATCGCGGGCGAGGTGTCCGAAAAAGACACGCCGATCGTCGTCTACAGCGAGGAGAATCGGCGTTCCGCGCTGGCGGCTCAGACGCTCCAGAGCATGGGCTATACCAACGTGCACAACTACGCGGGCGGCTTCCGCGAATGGCAGGAAGCCGACGGGCCCCTGTACGTGCTCGACAAGGCACTGGATTCCTTCCTCTACGCCATGCCCCAGGAGGTGACCGATGGCGTGTGGTCCGCGATCGGTGCCACCCAGCCTTCGACCTACGAGAACTCGGGCCATAACAACAACCTGTCGTTCATCATCACCGACGACGGCGTGGTGGTCATGAACGCCGGCGACAACTACCTGCTGGCCCAGTCCCTGCACGAGGAGATCAAGAAGCTCACTGACCAGCCGGTGAAGTACGTGGTGCTGGAAAACGCCCAGGGGCACGCGATGCTCGGCATGACCTACTGGCAGGAGCAGGGCGCCACCGTGATCGCGCACGAGGACGCCGCGCGCGAGATCGAGCAGAACGGCCAGCGCAGTCTGGAGGGCGCGCCGAACCGCACCCGCGACAAGGCGTTTCTGACCGAGCTCGGCACGCCGGACAAGATCTTCGAGGATCGCGTCGAGCTGGACATGGGCGGCGAGACCATCGAGGTGCTCTTTCTCGGCCCCGCGCATGCCCCGGGGGATATCGCCCTGTGGGCGCCGGATCGCAAGACGCTGATCACCGGCGACCTCGCCTTCCACGAGCGCATGCTGCCGATCTTCGAATATACCGACACCGCCGGCTGGATCGAGACCTGGGACAAGCTGGAGGCGATCGAGGCCGACTACATCATCCCGGGCCACGGTGGTCCGGTGACCGACTTTGAGCAGCTGCGCAAGTACACCCGGGACTACCTCGTCTTCCTGCGCGGGGAGGTGCAGGAGATCATCGACACCGGCGGCACGCTGAACGACGCTTACAACATTGACCAGTCGGCCTACCGCCACCTGGACACCTACGACGAGCTCCACCGCCAAAACGCCGGGCGCGTCTTCCGCGCGATGGAGTTCGAGGGCTTCTGAAGCCTGTTGGCGGGGGTTGCGCCTCGCCGCTACTTCAACTTCAGCTGGTCGCGGATCTCCGCGAGCAGTGTCTCCTTGTTGCTGGGGGCGAGCTGCAATGATCAGCGTTTCAGGAACCGTGGGCGGCGCGGGAGTCCGATGGCGCCTGGTCGCGGTCGTGCATGCCGTAGTCGCGTACGACCTCGGCCACGCGCAAGCGGTAGTCGACAAAGATGCCGCCGCGCCCGGCCGCCTGCACCTGGCGGTGCGCCTCCAGATTACGCCACTGACGCACCGCGTCCTCGTCGCGCCAGAACGACAGTGACAGCACCTTGCCCGGCTGGCTCAGACTCTCGAAGCGCTCGATGGAGATGAACCCCTCCACATCCTTCAGGTGCTCGCGCAACTGCGCGGCCGCATCCAGGTAGTCCTGTTTGCGCTCGGCATGCGGTTCCACTTCAAAGATCACGGCAATCATGGCGGCTTCGCTATCGGCGGGATGGAGCGCCGATTAAACCACGCCAGAGTCGGCTAGGGAGACGCTGATTTAATCGCACGTCCGCGTTGGTGCCCCCTGTTTTCCGAGACAAGGCGCGTCGTGCAGCGGGTAGTGGTTCTACCCGCCCGTTCTTGATGGATTCGGGGCGCAACGCAGGATCGGGGAACAGGGGGCACCAACCCCACAAGCCATCGAAAGCAGGGGCTCGGCCGCCCGTTGTTGATCAAAAACGGGCGCGCGCACGGCGTTGCGGCTCCCTTGTGCAGAATGACTGCACGGCGGTCACCGCGCCTTGTGCGCACGCAAAAGCGACTCGAGCGCGGACGCGCGATTAAATCAGCGTCTCCCTAGGTGGAAGTCGGTGATGGACGGGGGTCAGGCCGTCTCGGCCTCGCCAGTGGGGGAGCTCTCCCGGCGGATTATGCGGTCCACGTACAGGAAGCCAAACGGGACGACGCCGAGGAACAGGACCAGCAGCCACTTCCACACCGACCAGCCGCTCAGGTGGCTGGCGATCAGCGAAGTCGCGCCGTAGATGATGAACAGGATGCCGTGCACCCAGCCGGCGTAGGTGACGGCCAGCGGCATATCCGCATAGGTGCGCAGCGGCATCGCGATAAACAGCAGGGTAATGAGCGACAAACCCTCAAGAACGCTGATCAGGCGAAAGAACTTCATGGGGCGGGACCGGTGGATTGGGAAACGCGGCGGAGGGTAGCACGAAGTGCGACGGACGCCACGAAATGGACAAGGCAATGGGGGTGGTTTAATCCTAGCGCTGCTTGCGCGCCGATTGGGCGTAGTCCTTGGCCCGGGCGCGAATCTCCTCGAAAAACAGCGCCTCCCAGCGCGTGTTGTGCTCGTCGGGCGAGAGGGTCCCATCCGCCTGCTCGTTCTTCAGGCGTGTATCGGCTGCCGCCTCGGCTTCGTTCAGGATCTTGCTGAATACCTCCTGGGCCGCTGCTGCAGTCGGGTCAATCCCGTTACGCTTGAGCACGTCGGCCAGTAGCGCCCCGCCTTTTTTCCACTTCGACCAGAGCCTCACGCATCCTCCTCGGGCAGGGTGCAAGAAATTTGTGGTGACACCGCTACGAGATGATTGTGCCCAAAGCTTTCCGCGAAGACGAAGAGGCAGCACACGGATACGGTATTCCAGCCTGATGAACGCCCGCCGGGGGCGCGAACCTCCGGCAGGCATGTATGGATCATTGGTCGGGATCGTGCCCCGGTTCCAGTATTTCGACCACCAGGAACCGCAGTCGGCTGCGGAGCAGCGTGATCTCGGCCAGTGAGTTCTTGCGCAGTCCCAGCAGCTGCGAGCCCAGAGGGGACAGGATCGAGATCTTGCCGCGCTCGGGCTGGGCATGCTCCGGCTCGCAAAGCTCGACCCGATAGGTTTCTTCGGTCTGCAAGTCCAGCAGGCGCACGCTGCAGCCAGTCTGGATCACTTGTCCGCACCGGGGGGTGGTGTCCGTATGAGGCGTCTCGCTCTCGATCTTCTCGAGTAGCGAGGCCAGGTCGACTGGTGTACCAATCGCGCCCCAGTAGTCCTGGCGGACCCAACGATTGACATGGGAATCGTAGGCTTGACGAAGGTAAGACGAATTCTTGCGCGCCACGGTCGCATCTCCTGTTCAGGTGATAGAAGAAGGCATGGGCCGGGCGCGGAACATTCGGCGCCCGGCCTAAGTGAGGGTTCCCGTCATCGCGTGCTCCATCCTTTGATAAGTGTCTGTTAGAATTAAAGAAATAAGGATGCTACCCAGGCACCCGAAAAAAGGCAAATCCATGTGAATCGTGGCATTTTTAGTGTGCCTAATCCCGATTTTTTCGATCCCGAGTGCAAAGGAGCCTTCATGGCGAACGAGACGAACGACCCGCAACTGGAAATCAGCGTCAGCTCGGCGCGCGAACTGGTGGATATCGGCCTGGCCGTGTTGCTGGATATCCGCCAGCCCTTCGAGCTGGAGTTGGAGGGCGAGGTGGAAGGTGCGGTGTCGGTGCCGCTGTTCCGGCTGAAGCAGTTGCTGGGGCGGCAGATCTCGGAGGAAGAGCAGGAGTTGCTGGACGCGGACGAACCGGATGATCGCGACTTTCAGCACTTCCTCTCGCTGATCAATCGCTACCACGTGACGCAGGATCAGATCCTGCTGTGCCTGTGCAACAGCGGTCGCCGCAGCCTGCGCGCCGCCGAACTGCTGCGGGAGCTGGGCTATGCACGCTGTCTCTCGGTACGGGAGGGCTTTCGCGGCTGGAAAGACTAGCAATTCGTTGACCGGAAGGCCTTTCCCGGCCTCGTCGGGAACCCGTGGGCACCCGTGGCTGTCGCTGGTGCAGCACGTAACGGGAGACAAGGTATGCAGTCCACGGGTCAGCGTCTGGCGAGTCACGGGATCACGAAGCGCTGGTCGCCCACGGCCGTCGCGCTGAGCTTGTCGCTCGCGTTGTTCGCCGTACCGGCCGTCGGCGCGGCCGAGATAGAGGTCGAAGCCGAATTCGTGGAAGGTAGCGAAGGCCCGTGGGCCGAGGGCGAGGCGCCCCCGCTGCTCGAATTGGAGCAGTTCTTCCGCGATCCGCAGCATGCCGCCGGGCGCATCTCGCCGGATGGTGACTACGTGGCCCTGGTGAGCGCCCACGAGGGCGCGATGAATCTGCACCTTATGGAGCGGGGCGAGCCCCTGGAGTCGGCGCGCCCGCTGACCGAGGAACCGCGTTCCATCATGGGCTTTTTCTGGTCTCGCGACGGGCGGCACCTGATCTTCGTGCGCGATCGTGATGGCGACGAGAACCTGGAGCTGCGCGTGATCGCGCTGGAGGACGCCGCCGGGCGGGACGGCATCCCCGAGTCGCGCCGGCTCGCCGGGGGTGATGGCGTGCAGGCGCGGGTGCAGCATGTCCCGCGCTCGACCCCGGAGTACATCTTCGTCGGGCTGAACGAACGCGACCCGCGCCTGCACGATGTCTATCGTGTATCGCTCGAGACCGGCGAGAAGACGCTTGTGGCGAAGAACACCGCCGAGATCGAGGGCTGGGGCTTCCACGAAGGCGAACTGCGCAAGGCCGTGCGCACCACGGACGACGCGGGCACCGAAATCCTGCGCGTGAAGTCGCAGGACGAGTTCGAATCCATCTATACCTGCGCGTTCGGCGAGACCTGCTCCATTGCCAACTTCCACTCCGACGGCGAGCGGCTCTATATGCGCACTAACGCGGGGGACGAGCGCGACCTGATCGAGCTGGTCCTGTTTAACCCGACCACCGGCGAAGAGGAACTGGTGCATCGTGATCCGGAGGGCGAGGTCGATCTCGGCAGCGCGACGTTCTCCGACCAGGACCATCGCCTGCTGGCCACGGCGTACACCGGGGATCGCCAGCGCATCTACGCCCATGACGAGGACTTCGAGTCGCACCTGGAATGGTTGCGCGACGAGCTGGGCGAGGGCGAGCTGGAGATTACCTCGCGCACCCGCGACGAGTCCCTGTGGACGGTCGGGGTCATCCGGGACACCGACCCGGGCAGCGTATATCTCGCGAACGTCGACGCGCGTGAGATCGAGCTCTTGTACGAGGGGCGCCCGGACCTGCCGCGCGAGCACCTCGCGCCGATGGAGCCGATCCGTTACACCGCGCGTGACGGCCAGGAGATCCCCGGCTACCTGACGCTGCCGCATGGCGCGGAGCCGGAAGGCCTGCCGCTGGTGGTGATGCCGCACGGCGGCCCGTGGATTCGCGATACCTGGGGTTACAGTGGCACCGTGCAGTTCCTCGCCAACCGCGGCTATGCGGTATTTCAGCCCAACTTCCGTGGCTCTTCCGGTTTCGGCAAGGCGTTCCTCAACGCCGGCAACCAGGAGTGGGGCACGGGCGTGATGCAGCACGACGTCACCGACGGCGTGAAATACCTGATCGACCAGGGCATCGCCGATCCCGACCGGGTCGCGATCTTTGGTGCCTCCTACGGGGGCTACTCGGCCCTGGCCGGGCTCACCTGGACGCCCGAGCTGTACGCCGCCGGCATCTCCATGGTGGGGCCGTCCAATCTGATTACGTTGATGGAATCCATCCCGCCGTACTGGGAGGCCGGCATCCGCCGCATGCACGGCCGCGTCGGCGACCCGGAAGACGCGGATGATCGCGAGCGCCTCAAGGCCCAGTCGCCGCTGTTCCACGTCGAGAACATCCAGGCCCCGCTGATGGTCGGGCAGGGCGCGAATGACCCGCGCGTGAAGCAGCAGGAGTCCGACCAGATCGTCGCGGCGATGCGCGAGGCCGGGCATCCGGTCGAGTACCTGCTGGCCCCGGACGAGGGCCACGGTCTGGTCGACCAGACCAACCGGCTCGCCTTCTTCGCCGGGCTGGAAATCTTCCTGGCCGAACACCTGGGTGGCCGTCACCAGGCCGACTACCCCGAGGCGGTGCAGGAGCGCCTGAATTCCCTGCGCCAGGACGTTGAGGCAGTCGACAGCCCATAGGTATTAGCCAGCTAAGCGGCCGGACAAGGCCGCCCTCGTTACTGCGATCAGCCGCTCATTTTCGCCGTGGTAATGGCCGATACAGGGGGTCTAGTCTCGTAGGCGATGTAAGCAAATCGAGACCCCTTGTGGATCCCCGCGACGCCGGTCCGTCCCGCCGGGAGGGCACGTTTTTTCGTGCCTCCTGTGGAGCACTCCGGGCATCGTGCCCGCCAAGGGGCTTCCCAATATCGCAACGCGGCACGCCGCGAACCAGTAATCAGCGAGGCACCTCCATGGCGACTAACAAACCGACCACCACCGATGCAGGCATTCCCGTCGCGAGTGACGAGCATTCGCTCACCATCGGACCCGACGGGCCCATCGCGCTCCATGACCACTACCTCATCGAGCAGATGGCGAACTTCAATCGTGAGCGGATCACGGAGCGCCAGCCACATGCGAAGGGGGCCGGCGCATTCGGGCACTTCGAGGTGACCAGCGACGTCAGCCGCTACACCAGGGCCGCCGTGTTTCAGCCCGGCACCAAGACCGACGTGCTGCTGCGTTTCTCCACGGTGGCCGGCGAGCGTGGAAGCCCGGACACCTGGCGGGATCCGCGCGGCTTCGCGGTGAAGTTCTACACCAGCGAAGGCAACTTCGACATGGTGGGCAACAACACGCCGGTGTTCTTCGTTCGCGATCCGATGAAGTTCCAGCACTTCATCCGTTCGCAGAAGCGCCGTGCCGACAGCAACCTGCGCGATCACGACATGCAGTGGGATTTCTGGACCCTGTCGCCGGAGTCCGCGCACCAGGTCACCTGGCTGATGGGCGATCGCGGCATTCCGAAAACCTGGCGGCATATGAATGGCTACTCCAGCCACACGTATATGTGGGTGAACGCCGAGGGCGAAAAATTCTGGGTGAAGTATCACTTCAAGACCGACCAGGGCATCGAGTTTCTGACCCAGGAAGAGGCCGACCGGCTGGCTGGCGAAGACGCCGACTACCACACCCGGGACCTCTACCAGGCCATTGATCGGGGCGATCACCCGAGCTGGACGCTGTACATGCAGATCATGCCGTTCAAGGAGGCCGAGACCTACCGCTTCAACCCCTTCGACCTGACCAAGGTCTGGCCACATGGCGACTACCCGTTGATCGAAGTGGGCAAGCTGACCCTGAACCGCAACCCCACGGATTTCCACACCGAGATCGAACAGGCCGCGTTCGAGCCCAACAACCAGGTCCCCGGCACTGGATTCAGCCCGGACAAGATGCTGCTGGCGCGGGTCTTCTCCTATGCCGATGCCCACCGGGCACGCCTGGGGGTGAACTACAAGCAGATCCCGGTCAACGCACCGCAGGCACCGGTTCACAGCTACAGCAAAGATGGCGCGATGCGGGTCCAGAACGTCGCGGATCCCGTGTATGCACCCAACTCCAAGGGCGGCCCAGCGGCGGACAGCGAGCGCTATCCGGAGATGGCGACATGGGCGGCGGATGGCGAGCTCGTCCGCGCCCCGTACACCAAGCGCCAGGACGATGACGACTTCGGTCAGCCTGGAACTCTGGTGCGTGAGGTTATGGATGACGACGCCCGGGAAAGGCTGGTTTCCAACGTGGTGGGGCACCTGAAGGATGGGGTCTCGGACCCTGTGCTCGAGCGCGCCTTCGAGTACTGGAAAAACGTCGACCCTGACGTCGGCGAGCGGATCGAGCAGGGCGTGCGCGGCGGTTAAACCCGTGCGCAAGTAGCGTACTAAGGTGGGTGTCCCTCCGCTGTTTCCGACGCGACAAGCAGACACTGTCATCGCGAGACGCGCACCGCTGTGGTGATTTCGGTGGATGGCCCCGGCCTAGGCCCAGGCGGACGTCTGGCGTCGCGTTCGGGGATGGCCACGGCCCCTGCGGGGCCTCGCCATGACGGGGCAGGGAAGAAGGGTGCGTTCTCGTTGACCTTTTCTCAGGTATGCCCTGGTGCGTCCCCCTGGCGGGGGCTGTCGAGTTCGAGCAGTTCCAGGCGGTGGTTGCCGGTCGGGTTGGGGCCCGAGGGGCCCTGGATGAGGAGCGCGAGGCCGTCGTTGATGTCGTTCTCGGCGAGCCACGCCCGGGCGAAGTCGTTCCAGTCGCTGCGGTCCTCGCTGACCTCCACCGGCTCGACGCCGTAGGAGAACTGCAGACCCTGCGCGGTTGCGGGGTTCGGGGTGAAAGCGACCGTCCAGCAGGGCAGGCGCAGGCAGGCGATGCGCCGGGCCGTGGTGCCGCTGAGCGTGGGCGCCAGGGTCACCTGTGGCAGGCGCCGCTGCGCGGTGTGGAATACGCTGCGCACGATCAGATCGACGGCGCGGTCGCGCCCGGCCTCGTCATGGTCGTTCGGGCCATCAGGCATCATGCCTCGGTCGCGCTCTGGCTCGATGGAGCGGGCAATGGCCGCAAGCATCGCCACGGATTCCACCGGGTAGCGTCCCATGGCCGATTCGCCGGAGAGCATCACGCAGTCGGTACCGCCGAGGATGGCATTCGCCACGTCGGTCGCCTCGGCACGGGTCGGGCGGCGCGAGGTGACCATGGACTCCAGCATCTGGGTCGCGGTGATCACCGGGCGGTGGTACTGGTTGGCGCGCCGGGTGATGCGGCGCTGGGCGAGGGCGATGCTCGCGATCGGGATCTCCACCCCCAGATCCCCGCGCGCCACCATGATGCCGTCCGCCGCCTCCAGGATGCTGTCGAGCTGCTCCAGCGCCGCGGCCCGCTCGATCTTGGCGATGATGAAGGGGCTGTAGCCCAGCGCCTCCGCCGCCTTGCGCACGGCCAGGATGTCGTCGCCATCGACAACGAAGCTCTGGCTGACGGCATCCACGCCGTGTTCCGCCGCAAACCGCAGCCAGTCGTGATCGTCCAGGGTAAAGGCGCGGATGCCGAGATCGATGCCCGGCAGGTTCAGGCCCTTGCGCGAGCGCAGCTCCCCACCGGTCTGCACGCGGCAGTTGACGTCGTGGCCTTCGACCGACACAACCTCCAGCTCGATGTAGCCATCGTTCAGAAACAGCGCATCACCGGGCTGCACCGCGTCCGGCAGCCCGGAGAACGACACACTCACGCGCGAGGCATCGCCGCTGCAGTCCTCGGTAGTCAGCGCAATGGTCTCGCCGGGTTCCAGCTCGATCGGCTCCTCGCCCAGCTCGCCGATGCGCATCTTCGGCCCCGGCAAGTCGCCGAGGATCGCAACGCGGGTGCCGGTGTCCTGCGCCGCCTCCCGGATACGCCCGATCACCTCGGCGTGGTAGGCCGGGTCACCATGCGAGAAATTCAGCCGCACCACGTTGAGCCCGGCCTGCATCATTCGGCGCAGCGTGTCCGGGGAGTCGGACGCCGGCCCGATCGTGGCCACGATCTTCGTCTTCTGCGCGGGAAACGGCATGGGCAAGCCCTTACTCGATCAATGTCCCTGAGGGTAAACCGTCCGCGCCAGCCTGTCGCCGATGGCCTTGAGGCAAGTCGGCAGCATCATCGTGTACCTTCCCGGTATCGGAGTGCTCGTACCAAGACCAACAGGAGGCTCCCATGTCGCGGCAGCGCATCCTGGCCCTACCCGAGTTCAACGTGGCCGTGTTCGCGTTCCTGCTGAACTACCCATGGGAGTTTCTGCAGGTACCCTTCTTCGACGATATGCCCACCATGCCGCACTGGGAGGCCGTGGTGTTCTGCACCCGGGCAACGCTTGGCGATGTACTGATCGCACTCGCGGCCTTCTGGGGCGTGGCGGCGCTCGCCCGGAACCGGAGCTGGATTCTCCAGCCCACTCTGCGCACCGTGCTGTTGTTCGTGGCGATCGGGGTCGTGATCACCATCGGCCTGGAGTGGCACGCAACGGAAATCGACGACCGCTGGCAGTACGCCGACACCATGCCCACCTTGCCGATCCTGGGCACGGGCCTGCTGCCGCTCGTTCAGTGGGTGATCCTGCCGCTCCTGCTGATCTGGTTCGTCCGCCGCCAGGTGAGGGGGCAATTGGTACTGAACAACGAGTAGCTACCGCATTGAGAAGGCGGGTGTCCTCTTCTTCGAAACCAGGCATCGCCATCGCGCGGCGCGCAGCGCCGTGGCGATCTCCATGGATAACCTCGGCGCTGGCAGAGGCAAACGTCAGAAGTTGTGTTGGAGATGGCCACGGCCCTTGGGGCCTCGCCATAACAGACCAGAAAATGATGCTATCGAGGTCGGAGCCCGTTTCCCGCTGGCTTACGCCTTCCGGTCAGGCGGAACCCGGATTTCTCGCAATGGTCCATCGGTATAAGTATCGGGGCAGGGGATCCGGCAGGCTGACAAACACCGGCTGTCAGTGCATCAAGCCGGAAGGACGGTGGACGTGATACGGAACAGGATCTGCGCATGCCCCATGGTCCTGGTGGTCGTGGCGCTTCTCGTGTTCGGCCTGATCGGCAACGCGGCCGCCGGGGAACGGGAGGCCGAGATCGCGCAACTGGTGGAGGGCCTGGACGAGGACGAGCTCATTGTCTTTGAGCCGGACGACGCCCAGTACACCGTGACGGTCTTTACCGACGTCAACTGCCCCTATTGCCGCGAATTCCACCAGCAAATCGACGACTACCTATTGTGGGACATCCGCATTCGCTATGCGGCGTTTCCCGTCATCGGCAACGCCTTCGAGCAGATGGAGGCGGTGTGGTGCAGCGACGACCGGCAGGATGCCATCACCCGGGCCAAGCTGGGCGAGACCATAAAGGCGGAAGACTGCCCGCATCCCGTGGCCGACCATCTGGCCATCGCCCGGGAGCAGCGGTTCCGGGGCACCCCCACCATCATCACCCCCCAGGGCCGGATCAGGTACGGCCTTGTCTCCGCCGCCGAACTCGTGGATATGCTGGAAGCCGAGGCGGCCCGGTAAGCAGCGTATCAAGAAGGTGGGTGTCCTCATCTTGCTCATCTTGACCTTGAACAACGAGTAGCCACCGCATCGAGAAGATGGGTGTCCTCTTGTTCCTACTTCCCTGGCGTACTTCCTGCGGCGCTAAGCGTCAGCTTGCCCGCTGTCGCCAGGCCCATCGAACCGCACCGGGCGCACGGTGTCCAGCTCCACACCCTTCCGAGCAAACCAGAGGTCGTGCCGGCCCTGCATGGCCAGCCAGCTTTCCGGCGCACGGCCATGGGTGTCCACTTCGCTTGGGCTTTTCGGCCCGAAAATGGGCCGTTTAAGCGCCTGTGCAGCGCCAAGAGAGGAAACTAGCCTTTTAGATTCAGCGGAGTATCGAGGCCCGACCCCGTTTTGCCCGTTAGTCGGCCATTTTCGCCCATGAAACTGCACGTCTAAGGCTCTATGTGGGCGAGGCGAGCGCATTAAGGTCCAGGTTTTCCGCCGCTTATCGTGGTCCGACCCCGAATTCCCAGGTCTTTCCATCGACCGCCCAACCAAACCCGGTCATCGCGAGGCGCGCAGCGCCGTGGCGATCTCCGAGGGTGTCCCCGGTGCTGGCCAGCGCCGACGCGGAAGGTAGCGTTCGGAGATGGCCACGGCCCCTGCGGGACCTCGCCATGACGGCAAGAAGAATGTGGGTGTCCTCTCCTTCCGCTGATGGCGTACATGATCGTGATGTACCCAAAGCGGGATACCTAAGCCCACGATCCCGCGCGTTGCATCGCCGCAGTACGGCACGCCTGGAGATCGCCCTTGGCCTCTGACGGAGGATAATCATGCCGGGCCGCTGCTAGGGATGCTTCATTGCAGCAGTGCAGCGAAAAGATGGGTGTCCACTTTCCCGCCCGCTTGCAGCGCAAGCAGGGACCTGTCCATCGACCGCCCAACCAAACCCGGTCATCGCGAGGCGCGCAGCGCCGTGGTGATCTCCGAGGGTGTCCCCGGTGCTGGCCAGCGCCGACGCGGAAGGTAGCGTCCGGAGATGGCCACGGCCCCTGCGGGACCTCGCCATGACGGAAAAGGGGCAACGGGCAAGACGCCCAGAAGAAAGTGGGTGTCCTCTCCTTCTGCAGGGAGGCAAAAGGCAAGGTCTGACCCCTATGCCCCCAGTTTTCAATGGACCGAATTTACGGGAAGGCGACACCGGCATCACTCAGGACACCTGGGGCTAGGGCCCGGCACTTTCCCACCCACTTTGATCGGCGCCTCCGGGCGCCGAGTTCGTTGCCGGGCGGGCCCGAAAATGATGGGTGTCCTCTTCTTCCGCTCATGGGCTGGACGTTTGCTGCTTTCGAAGTGCCTCGACGGCATCTGTGATTCCACTCTCAATGGTCTCTGCCGCCCAACGATCCCAGAAATTCACGGTTGCGCTGGTGGGATGCTTGGTCGGCTCGTCAATGCGGATGCGGCTGGGTAGGATAGCGGCGTCACCAACTACTAACGCTTCACCAATGTCCAGGATCGGCAAGAGTTCCGCAAAGCTCCCGAGTGTGTCTGGCATTAAACGACGAATGACTGCTTGGTCTTCTGCATTAGTCAAACGCATCGCCAGAAAGTTATTGCACTGGCTTAACACTGTTCGGTTCACTTCCGCGGGCCGCTGACTAATAACGGCAAGTCCCACGCCGTACTTTCGCCCCTCTTTGGCGATGCGCTCGAACGACTTCAGTCCCTCTTCGGAGGCGCCGGATTCATGCCGTTCCGGTATATAGAGGTGGGCTTCATCACAAAGCATCGCGACGGGATGCTGTTTGTTTTTCTCGGTCCATTGCTGGACCGAGAAGACCACGCGTGCCACCAGACCGATAATTAGGGGCAGGACGTCCGAGGGAACCTCCGAAAAGTCGATAATTTTGACGCCGCCCGCCCCCCGGACCGTGGTGCTGCCAAGCAGAACGGTCGCGAGTTCCTGCATCCATTCGTACCGCATTGCATCGTCGCCCGCACTGAAAAGGAAACCAAGGCGGCGGTCCGCGGTTTTAGACTCGAGCCGCTGAATGAATCGTGTCAGCTTGCCATGAAAAGGGCCCTGCTTGTCTCGGTTGTTCGCCCCAGGGACCATCTCGGTATCAGACTCCAGAAGCTTCGCTAGAACCGCTTCGATGCTATATGGAATTGGACTATCGATGGTGAAGTTGGCAAGCACGTCTTTCTTGTCGGTCTCTTCAAGATAGGCCCGTTTCGCGTCGATCACTTCGCGGTTGAAAATCATCGCCTGATTGGGTGCATTCTGGTCGCTCCGGTCAAGGAGCATAGCGAGCATTTCTTCGTATGTTAGTAGCCAGTAGGGTAGATAGAGCACGCCATCAGTGAGGGTTCTTCCGGCGGTTATATCGCCTGGGCCAGCCACTTTTAACTGGCTGATGCCGTCACCGTCCAATGGTGTGTACTCACCGTGAATGTCGAATAGAAGAGCGCTGGCATTCGGTAGTTGGGCGACCTGCTCGAGTATTTGGGCGACCGTCCACGACTTCCCGGACCCTGTGCTACCCACCACAACAGCGTGGCGCTGGAAGAAGCGGTTTCCGTCAATCCAGGCGTCGGCTTCTTCGTCAATCGTATACTTGCCCAGGCGTAGCGGTTCCTGCCCTTCGACAATTTGCTTTGAGATGGCGCGCATGAACGCCGTGAGCCTGTCGCCGCTCAGCATGAAACACGGCGCGTCGATCTCGGGTACCGTTTCGAGCGTCCGCCGGAAGACATTCTGTTCGGTGCCCACGGCATCAATATGGGTGCCGATGAGCGTCACTCGGACAATGTTTTCGACGACAGCATGATCCTCCTGGGTGTCGTCGTTGTGCTGTTCGTTCTCGCTTATGCCAACGAGGGCCTTGCGCATGATCTTGTTAATCAGCCCAATTAGGTGTTGGCCCGCGCGTGAACTGCGCAGAACTACGAGATGATTGACCTGCATTCTACGAAGCGCATTTATATCCGATACACTCACCAGAACGGTTCCGGTATCCACACTATATACCGATCCGATGGCGTGGTCGGCGTTGTAGTCAAAAATCGCCATTCGCTAACTCCCTCTTCCTCCGGTTAGCATGCTCATGAAGTTCTGTAGTTTCCAAACCCACACTCCGTCTAAGATGGCGCCGCCGGGGTTGTTCGGTGTGTACACCATGGTGCCGGTTGGAGCTTCCTCCATGAACAGGAAGTGTTTTGGCGGTTGGTTCAAGAATGAGCTCCTAGTTTGCGTTGTAAGCTTCTTGGTGACGATAACGAGAGGAATGTCGTGTTTCATGACACGGTTTACCAGCACCGGCTGTACATGCTCGTCATTGAAACCGTAGCCGATGCACACATAGCATGTCGCTTTTCGGAGCGCAGTATCCGCCGCGCTCATAACGGTGCGGAAAGGGTCCTTGTGGACCTCCCTGTACTTGCTGACGCCGGGAGTTACAACAAGAGGCTTCATCTGGTCAGGGACCGCTGGCGCAAGGGGTACCGCTATCACGTCGTCTGTCGGGTCACGAAACCAGTCAAGGGAGCCGTGAACCTTGAGGATGGTCACAAGGCCCTCAAATCCGGGAGAAGGTGCTCGCTCCCGATCAACGGACGCTGGTACAAAACGCTGAAGCCATCCGGCGGTGACGCCCGTAGAAGCATACGCTCCTACTGCGTTCGCAGCATACTCTGCAACGCGGTCATAATTCGTGGTGATAACGCGGAGATGAGAGTCCGCAGTTCTCAGAAGGTAGGCGAACAAGTCGGAGAGCGGAAAGGCTGCTTCGCCTCTCAGGAGCTGTTTATAAAGGCAGATATCTTCTGACGAGACAATCTCCCATGTTGCCCGGACCAGATGTTCGACGGTGTCCTGTGGCAGTGGTACATCGTGAAGCGCTTGCTCAAGGTCTTTCGTCGCTTGTAATCGTTCGGCGAAGACATCCCAGCCCTCGGGATTGTCCGTGATGGCGGACAGGAGCCCGTCGGCAAGGGCTGACATGGATGGGAGACCATGAGGAATTGTAGCTCCCGTACCGAGCACAACGACCGGGCGCTCAGCAAGAAAGCGCTGCGCGAGCTTCGCTAGCTCGTCATATGTGAATTCTGAATCCACGGTTGGCATCGTTCCTGGTGATTCTTGCGGCTAACAGTGATTAGGTGGCGTGCACGGAGAGTGATGGATCGTGCGCGCTAAATGTCCCGGATGATGTGTCGCCAGAAAAGGTCCGTAATCTAGGTAGGGATGGTTCATGGGCGACGATGGTTCTTGGATGTGGGGCGGTTGAGAGTCGTTGAGGTACGGCGTTGGTCGGGGGTCGTGGTCTTGGTTTTGTCTTCAGGGTTATTCTGACACGGTTATTGTGGTTTTGCGAGCCGATCACTCGAGTGGTATGAACTCTTGACGGAGTTGGGGACGGTCAGTCCAGTAAGGCGACCGATTTGACGAGCGCATGAGCGCGCGTGCGGGGCTGGAGGCCCAGCCGCTCAGTAGATAACTTCGTCAGCTCCGCCATCAAAGTGTGCCCATCGTCCTGACGGCACACGGCGAGGACGCGCGCGGGCCCGTGGTGCCCGGGCGCCTCGTCCAGCGTCTCAATGGTGACGGGGATGATGTTGAGGATGGAGACGTCCTGAGGCGGGGTCAGGGCGATGGACACGTCCCGGGCGTCGATGCGCAGGCGGGCCGGGCGGCCGGCGCCGTTGGCGGCGCCGGGGGTGGACGGCACGCGGTAGCGGGCCTCGGGCGGGCCGAAGGGGTGCAGGCCGTGGGTGTCGGCCGGGCCGAGTTCGCCCTGCAGGACGGAGACGGCGCCTTCGTCGCGGAACAGGGGAGAATCGGCGCGGGCGAGGGCCTCGCGCAGGGGCTCCAGGCGTTCGAGTTGGCCGTCGTGCATGAAGGCGACGCGGGTGGCGAGGCGTTCGACTTCGTCCGGGGCGTGGGTGACGAGCAGGCTGGGGATGCCGGTCTCCTCGGACAGGCGGGCGAGGAAGGGCATGATCTCGCGCTTGGTCTGGGTGTCCAGGGCGTTCAGCGGTTCGTCGAGCAGGAGTAGGTCGGGGCTGGTGAGCAGGGCACGGCCGAGGGCGACGCGCTGGCGCTGGCCGCCGGAGAGCTGGTCGGCGCGGCGCTCCAGCAGGTCGTCGATGCCGAGCAGGCGGGCAACCTCGTCCAGGTGCAGGCGGCGCAGGGGCTCCGGCGTGCGCTTGTAGCCGTAGAGCAGGTTGCCGCGTACGGACAGGTGCGGGAGCAGGGTGGATTCCTGGAACACGAGGCCGACGCGGCGGCGGTGCAGCGGGATGAAGGTCTTGCCGGACTGCCAGACGCTATCGCGAAAGTGCACCTCGCCGCCGGGCGGGTGTTCCAGCCCGGCGATGATGCGCAGCAGCGTCGTTTTGCCGCAGCCGGAGCGGCCGAACAGGGCGGTCACGCCCTCCAGCGGGAAGGCGGTGTCCACGTCCAGCGCGAAGCCGGGGCGTTCCAGCCGGGCCTTTATGCGTAGCGTGTCGGGCTCGGGTCGGGTCACAGGCGCACCGTGTCGAAGCGGCGGTTGATCGCGTAGACGATGAACAGCACGGCGAAGGCGAAGATCAGCAGCCCGAAGGACAGGCGGTGGGCGGAGTCGAAGTCCATCGCCTCGGCGTGGTCGTAGATCAGGATGGACAGCACCTGGGTCTCGCCGGGGATCGCGCCACCCAGCATCAGGATCACGCCGAACTCGCCGAGGGTGTGGGCAAAGGCGAGCGTGGCGGCGACGATGAAGCCGCCGCGGGTCATCGGCAGGATCACGGTGACGAAGCGGTCGATGCGCCCGGCGCCCAGCGAGCCGGCGATCTCCACCGGGCGGCGGCCGAGGTTGGCGAAGGCCTGCTGCAGCGGCTGCACCGCGAACGGCAGGGAGTAGATCACCGAGCCGATCAGGATGCCCTGAAAGGTAAAGGCCAGGTGGTTCAGGCCCCAGCTCTCCAGCGTGCTGCCGACCGGCCCGGCCGGGCCGAGCAGTACCAGCAGGTAGAAGCCGAGCACGGTGGGCGGCAGCACCAGCGGCAGGGCGACGAGGGCCTGCACCGCGGTGCGCACGCCGGGGGAGCCGCGCCCGTTGGCCAGCCACCAGGCGATCGGCGTGGCGATCACCAGCAGGATCAGCGTGGTGTAGAGCGCGAGCTTGAGGGTGACCTCGATCGCCATCCAGTCCGTGGGGCTCAGGTCGAACATGCGTTATTCGCCCTCGGGCATCTCGAAGCCGTAGCGGCGCATGATCTCGCGCGCGCTGTCGCGGCCCATGAACCCGGCGAAGCGGTGCGCGGTGTCCTTGTCCGCGCCGCGACGGGTGATTACGAAGCCCTGGGTCAGGGGTTCGTGCAGCGCGTCGTCGATCAGCTGGTGCGGGTGTTCGGCGAGGTCGGGGAACTCTGCCAGCGACAGCGCGATGATGCCGATGTCCGCGCCGCCGGCCTGCACCATGCGCGCGGTCTGGGCGATGTTGTCGCCGTTGACGATCTTCGGCTGCAGCTCGTCCCAGACGCCGGCGGCCTTTAGCGCCTCCTTCGCGCGCACGCCGTACGGGGCGTGCGTGGGCGAGGCGATGGCCACGCGGCGGATGTCGTCGCGCGTCAGGTCCTCCAGTGTCAGCTCGGAGGCATCCATGCGGTTGCTCCACAGCACGATGCGGCCGATCGCGTAGACGGACGGCTCGGTGACGGCGGCCCCCTCCGCGTGGAGCCGCTTCGGGTAGGCGATGTCGGCGGAGAAGAAGAGGTCGTAGGGCGCGCCGTTCAGGATCTGTGTGGTCATGCGCCCGGAGGAGCCGTAGGTCACGCGCACGCGGTCGCCCGGATATTCCTCGCGGTAGGCCTCCACGATCTCGTCCAGGGCGAAGCGCAGGTCGGAGGCGGCGGCGATGGTCAGCGGGCCGGAGGCGTGCGCCAGGCCGGGCAGCAGGACGAGGGTCAGGAGCAGTAGGCGCAGGTGCATGGGTGGGGATAGTTCCCTGTGGGTGCGGGTTATGGTTGGCTCGGGTGGTTTCGTCTGGCGACTGCTTCGTCGCGGTGCTCCTCGCAGTGACGGTGAGGCTGGGGATATGCGGTTCGTTATATTTCAGTTTGCATATCGCCAGCCAGAAGCCTACACCGGAACGGCCTCCGGCTGCCAACGGTTTGGCAGGCCTGGCCGCGCGTCAGGCGATATGCACGATGCCGACCACGGCGCCGGTCATCAGCGTGGCCAGCGTGCCGGCGACGATGGCGCGGATGCCCAGGCTCACGATCTCGCTGCGCCGCTCCGGCACCAACGCGCCGAGGCCGCCAATCAGGATGCCGAGGCTGCCCAGGTTGGCGAAGCCGCTCAGTGCATAGATCAGGATCAGCTCGCTGCGCGCGGACAGCGCGTCGTCACCCAGCTCGGCCATCTGCAGGAAGGCGACCATCTCGTTGAGGATGGTCTTGACCCCCAGCAGCGATCCGGCGGTGGTGGCCTCGGCCCAGGGGATACCCATCAGCCAGGCCAGCGGGGCGAAGACCCAGCCCAGGATGCGCTCCAGGCTCAGCGCGGCCCCCGCGACCTCGGGCAGCGCACCCAGTATCACGTTGACCAGCGCGACCAGGGCGATCACCACGATCAGCAGCGCGATGATCTGCAGCAGCAGTTCCAGCCCGCGCAGGGTGCCGCGGGTGATCGCGTCCATGGCGCTGGTCGCGCCCTCGGTCTCGGGGAGCAGCTCGCCGGCGGTGGAGGGCGCGGTCGGCGGGATCATCACGGTCGCGATCAGCAGCGCGGCCGGCAGGCTGATCAGCGAGGCGACGATCAGGTGGCCCAGCGCGTCGTCCAGCACCGTGCCGATGATGGTCGAGTACAGCACCAGCATCGTGCCGGCCAGCGTCGCCATGCCCACGCTCATCAGCGCGAACAGCTCGCTGCGGGTCATCTGACGCAGGTACGGGCGGATCACCAGCGGGGATTCGACCATGGAGAGGAACACGTTCGACGCCGTGCCCACGCCCAGGGCGCCGCCGATGCCGAATGCCCGCTGCAGTACCAGCGAGGCCCCGCGGATCAGCACCGGCAGTACGCGCCAGTAGAACAGCAGGGCCGACAGGGCCGAGAGCACCAGCACCAGCGGCAGCGCCTGGAACGCGAGGATGAAGTTGTTGGCCGGGGCGTCGACCGCGAACGGCGGGTCGTCCCCGCCGATATAGCCGAACACGAACGAGGTGCCGGCCTGGGTGGCATCGGTCAGGGCGATCACGACCTGGTTCAGCCACAGGAACGCATGCTGCGCGCCGGGGACGCTCAACAGCAGTACGGCGATACCGAACTGCAGCGCCAGCCCGGCCAGCACCTCGCGCCAGGGGAAGCGTGTCTTGTGTTCGCTCAGCAGCCAGGCGATGGCCACGAATACGAGCAGTCCCAGCCCGGCTTGCAGTGCGAGCATGCGGTCCCCTTCGATTCTGTGACGGCGTTCAAAAACCGCACAGGATACCGGCTTTTACACGGATGCCAATGGGGGCGGGCGCAGGGGCGTGCACATTGGTAGGGTAGGCGCATTACACGGCGCTCACATGGGGCACAAGGAGCAGGGGTGACGCAGTCCGGCGAGCTAGAGCCAGGGATGGTGGTGCTGCACGGCAACCATCTGGAGTCGCTGCGTGCCCTGGTGGTCGAGTGGATGCAGCGTGCGCCGCTCGGCCCACTGGAGAACGAGACCCTGCTGGTGCAGAGCAACGGCATGGCGCAATGGCTGCGCTACGCCCTGGCCGCGCACCCGGATGCCGACCCGCCCGGCTGCGGCATCGCCGCCGCGCTGGACATGCAGTTGCCGTCGCGCTTTGTCTGGTCGGCCTATCGCGCGGTGCTCGGGCTCGAGGCCGTGCCGCTGGAATCCCCGTATGCCAAGCGCCCGCTGATCTGGCGCCTGATGCGCCTGCTGCCGGAGTGTCTGGCGCGCCCCGAGTTCGCCCCGCTGGCGCGCTTTCTCGCCGATGACGACCCGCGCGACGGTGGCGACCTGCGCAAGCGCCACCAGCTCGCCGAACGCCTGGCCGACCTGTTCGACCAGTACCAGGTCTACCGCGCCGACTGGCTGACCTCCTGGGCCGCCGGGCGCGATGTCCTGCGCGATGCCCGTGGCCGCGAGACACCGCTGGCGGATGACGACCGCTGGCAGGCCGCGCTGTGGCGCCTGCTGCGCGAGGACATCGGCGAGGGCGCGGCCGACACTAGCCGGGCCACGGTCCACGCCCGCTACTGCGAGGCCGTGCAGGGCCTGAGCGAGCGCCCGCCGGGGCTGCCGCGGCGGCTGATCGTGTTCGGTATCTCCTCGATGCCCGGGCAGATCCTGGAGGCCCTGGAGGGGCTGGCCGGCGTGTGCCAGATCCTCGTCTGCGTGCACAACCCCTGCGAGCACTACTGGGCCGATATCGTCGCCGACAAGGACCTGCTGCGCGCGACGCGCCAGCGCCAGGCGCGCAAGGCCGGGATGCCCAGCGTGCTGGACGACGCCGAGCTGCACCAGCACGCGCACCCGCTGCTGGCCGCCTGGGGCAAACAGGGCCGCGACTACATCGGCCTGCTGGACGAACACGACGACCCCACCGCCTACGACGCGGTGCTGCAGACCCTCGCCTGGAAGCGGGTCGACTACTTCGAGCCGCACGGCGGCGACTGCCTGCTGCATCAGTTGCAGGAGGACATCCGCGAGCTGCGCCCGCTGGGCGAGACCCGCGAGGCCTGGCCGGCGGTGGCGGCGGACGACGACTCCATCCAGTTCCATGTCGCCCATGGCCCGCTGCGCGAGGTGGAGATCCTGCACGACCGGCTGCTTGCGCACTTCGACGCCGACCCGGGCCTGCGCCCGCGCGACGTGATCGTGATGGTGCCGGACATCGACGCCTACGCCCCGCATATCGAGGCCGTGTTCGGCCAGCTCCCGCCGGACGACCCGCGCTACATCCCCTACACCCTGTCCGACCAGGGGCCGCGCGGGCGCGACCCGGTGCTGATCGCGCTGGAGCGCCTGCTGTCGCTGCCGGAGAGCCGGATGGGCGTGGCCGAGGTGCTGGACCTGCTGGACGTGCCCGCGCTGCGCCGGCGATTCGGGATCGCGGAAGAGGACCTGACCACGCTGCACCGCTGGGCCGAGGGCTCGGGCGTGCGCTGGGGGCTGGATGCCGAGCAGCGCGCCGGGCTCGGCCTGCCGGAGGGGCTGGAGCAGAACACCTGGCGCTTCGGCCTGCGGCGGATGCTGCTGGGCTATGCGTCCGGGGGCGCCGGGGCCTGGCAGGGGCTGGAGCCGTTCGACGAGATCGGCGGGCTGGATGCCGTGCTGCTGGGCCCGATGGATGACCTGATCACCGCGCTGGCCGAGGCCTGGGGCTGGCTGCGCCACGCCCATACCCCCGGCGAATGGAACACCCGGCTGCGGGAACTGCTGGATACCTTCTTCGCCGGCGAGACCGATGCCGAGCTGTTCACCCTGGGGCGCCTGCGGGAGGCGCTGGACCAATGGCGCGCCGACTGCGAGGAGGCGGAGCTGGACGACTCCCTGCCCCTGGGCGTCGTGCGCGAGCAGTGGCTGGCCAGCCAGGAGGACAGCGGGCTGGGGCAGCGTTTCCTGGCCGGTTCGGTCAACTTCGGCACGCTGATGCCGATGCGCGCGATCCCGTTTCGCATCGTCTGCCTGTTGGGCATGAACGACGGCGACTATCCGCGCAGCCCGACGCCGGTGGACTTCGACCTGATGCGCCGCGATTATCGCCCCGGCGACCGCTCGCGCCGCGAGGACGACCGCTACCTGTTCCTGGAGGCGCTGTTGTCCGCGCGGCGACAGCTGCATGTCAGCTGGGTCGGCCACAGCGCGCGCGACAACGAGTCGCAGCCGCCCTCGGTGCTGGTCGCACAGCTGCGCGATCACCTGGCCGCCGGCTGGCGGCTCCAGGGCGCGGAGGAGGCCAATGGACAGGCCCGGAAGGATCCGCTGCTGGAACACCTGACCACCGTGCACACCCTGCAGCCGTTCTCGCCGGCCAACTTCCCGCCCGACCTGGCGCATGCCCGGCACTACACCTACGCGCGCGAGTGGGAGGCGGTCCACCACGCCGACGAGACCCCGGTGCCGGACGCGCTCGAACTGCCGCCGCCGGACGAAGCCGACGACGAACGCGTGCTGGGCCCGGATACGCTGATGCGCTTCCTGCGCGACCCGGCGGAGGCGTTCTTCCGCCACAGGCTGGGCGTGGTGTTCGATCGCGAGGAGGCCCCGAGCGAGGACCTGGAGCCCTTCACCCTGGCCGGGCTGGAGCAGTGGCAGGTGCGCGAGGCCCTGGTCGCGGCCGCGCTGGACCACGGCGAGGACCCCGAGACCTGGGGCCCGGTGCTGGAGGCCGAGGCCGCGCGGCTGCAGCGCGCCGGTGCGCTGCCGCTCGGCGCGGCTGGCGAGCTGGAACGCGAGGCGATGATCGCCGAGGCCGCACGTCTGCTGGAGCGCATCGGCCTGCGTCTGGCCGTCTGGCCGGAACGGCTGCCGCCATCGCCCGCCGTGCGTCTGGGGCAGGGGGGCTGGATGCTGGAGGGTGCCACCCCGCCCCTGCGCGGCGGGGCCGGGCAGGCCGTGCTGTTGGACTACACCGTGAGCCGGCTGAAACAGAAAAAGGACTGGCGAGTGGACAAGGTGGCCAAGCCCTGGCTCGAACACCTGCTGGCGAACCAGGGCACAGGCGAAGGCGGCCCGGTCGCCACCGAGGTGATCGGGCTGGATACCGGGATGCGCCTGCCGGGCGTGGGGCCAGAGCAGGCCCGCGAGCACCTCGGGGCCCTGGTCGAGGGCTGGGTGGCCGGGCTGGAGCGCCCGCTGCCGGTGGCCTGCGCCACCGCCTTCGCCTGGCTGCAGGCCGAGGCGAAGGACGACCCCGACCCACTGGCGCGGGCGCGCAAGGTGCTGGTCGGGGACGACTTCAGCCCCGGTGAATGGGCGCGCAGCCCGGCCCTGGCGCGTGCCTGGCCGGACCCGGAGGCGCTGTTGCAGGATCCGGCGTTCGGGCACTGGCGCGACCGGCTGTACCGGCCGCTGTTCGAGGCGCTGGCCGCCGGGGAGGAGATGGAATGAGTGCAGGTGCGCAGCCGCTGGAGCTGATGGAACTGCCGCTGCACGGCAGCCGCCTGATCGAGGCCAGTGCCGGCACCGGCAAGACCTACACGATAGCCGCGCTGTATCTGCGGCTGGTGCTGGGCCACGGCGAGCTGCCGGAGGGCACCGTCGAGCTGACCCCGCCGCAGATTCTGGTGATGACCTTTACCGAGGCGGCGACCCGTGAACTGCGCGAGCGCATCCGCGCGGTGCTGGCGCGCGGGGCGCGCGTCCTGCGCGGCGAACCGGCCCCGGCCCACGAGGCGTTGTGGCCGGCGCTGCTGGACGCCTACCCGGAGCCGGCCGCGCGTGCCGGGGCCGCGCGGCGGCTGGAGCTGGCCGCCGAGTGGATGGACGAGGCGGCGGTCTCGACCATCCACTCGTGGTGCTATCGCATGCTGCGCGAGCATGCGTTCGACAGCGGCAGCCTGTTCAACCAGCGCCTGGAGGCGGACCAGAGCGAGCTGCAGGCGGAGGCGGCGCGCGACTACTGGCGCCGCTTTGTCTACCCGCAGCCGGCGGACCACCTGAAGCTGCTGCGCCAGGCCTTTGGCGAGGGGCCCGACGAGCTGCAGGCCCGGGTGCGGCCGCTTCTGGGCCATCTGACGGACACGGCGGGGCTGGAGCCCTACCGCACGCCGGACGGGCTGTACGCGGAGCTGGCCACGCGCCTCGCGCGCCTGGCCGAGCTGAAGGCCGTCTGGCGCGACGATGCCGCCGAGGTGGAACGACAGTTCCGCGAGCTGCACGCGAGCGTGCTTCTGGGCACGAAGTACCAGAAGCCGGACGAGCTGATCGCGGTGATGCATGCCTGGGCCGAAGACCCGGCCGCACTGCTGCCGGAAAACGTTGGCTCGACGCCTGTTCTGGAGCGCATGTGCGCGGCGGGGATGGCCGAAAGGCTGAAGAAGGACAAGTCCCTGCCGGACGACCTGCACCCGGCGTTTACCGCGCTCAATGCCGCCGCCGAGGTCTGCGCGGATGACAGCGAACGCCTGCTGCAGGCGGCGGCCGTGGAGATCGATCTCCAGTTCCGCCAGGCCCAGCGCGTGCGGGTACAGATGGGTTTCCACGACCTGCTGCTGCGCCTGCGCGATGCCCTGGAGGGGCCCGGCGGGGAGGCGCTGGCCGAGACGCTGCGGCGACAATTCCCGGTCGCCCTGGTGGACGAGTTCCAGGACACCGACCCGGTGCAGTACCGCATCCTCGAACGCGTCTACCGCATCGAGGACAACCCGACCGAGCAGGGCCTGCTGCTGATCGGCGACCCCAAGCAGGCGATCTACGGCTTTCGCGGCGCGGACATCCACAGCTACCTGAAGGCGCGCCGCGCGACCGCCGGGCGCCACTACACGCTGCCGCGCAACTTCCGCTCGACCGCGCGCCTGGTCGGCGCGGTGAACCGCCTGTTCGCCCATGCCGACGGCTGGCCGGAGGGTGCGTTCCTGTTCGGCCAGGGCGATGCCGGCGAGCTGCCGTTCCACGCGGTGGACGCCCAGGATCGCGGCGAACGCCTGGAACAGGACGGGGCCGAGGTGCCGGCGCTGACCCTGTGGTGCGCGGATCCGGGCACGTCGGTCGGCACCGGTGCCTATCGCGAACAGATGGCCACGGCCGCAGCCGAGCAGATGGTGCAGCTGCTCAATGGCGGGGTGGACGGGACCTGCGGCTTTCGCGATTCACAGGCGTTGCGGCCGGTGCGTCCGCGGGATATCGCCGTGCTGGTGCGCAGCAAGGTCGAGGCCCGCATCATGCAGGACGCGCTGCGCGCGCGGGGGGTGCGCAGCGTGTACCTGTCCGAGGGCGAATCGGTGTTCGCGACCCCGGAGGCGGGGGACCTGCTGCGCTGGCTGCGGGCCTGTGCCGAGCCGACCAGCGAGCGCCTGCTGCGCGCGGCGCTGGCGACCCCGACGCTGGGGCAGTCGCTGGCCGATCTGCACCGGCTGACCACCGACGAACTGCGCTGGGAGCACCGCGTCGAGCAGTTCCGCGAGTACCGCCGCCTGTGGCAGACGCGCGGCGTGCTGCCGATGCTGCGCCGCCTGCTGCACGACTTCGACGTGCCGCGCCGGCTGCTGGCCAGTGCCGATGGCGAGCGCGCGCTGACCAACCTGCTGCACCTGAGCGAGCTCCTGCAGCGTGCGGCCGCGGAGCTGGATGGCGAGCAGGCCCTGATCCGGCACCTGGTGGAGCACCGCGAGGGGGATCGCGCGAAGGCTGACGAGCAGGTGCTGCGTCTGGAGAGCGACGAGGACCTGGTCAAGGTGGTCACGCTGCACAAGTCCAAGGGGCTGGAGTACCCGCTGGTGTTCCTGCCGTTCGTGTCCTGGTTTCGGGCGGTCGACCCGAAGAAGGACGTGCCGTGTATCGATCGCCCGCCGGACGGCAGGCCGCGCTGGATCTTCCACATGGATACCCGTGCCCAGGAACGCGCCGACCGCGAGCGCCTGGCCGAGGACCTGCGCCTGCTGTATGTGGGCATGACCCGTGCGCGCCACGCCTGCTGGATGGGGCTGGCCCCGATCGCGCCGGGCGGGCGCAAGGAAAACGAGCTGCACCGCAGCGCGGTCGGCTATCTGCTGAGTGGCCCGGAACCGATGCCGAACGGCGAGCTGGAGGGCCGGCTGCAGGCGGCCCGAGGCGACGAGGCCGCGATTGCGATCGAACCCCTGCCCGAGATCACGGCCTCGGGCATGCGGCTGGCGCAACAGACGGCGGCCCCCGGGCGCGCCCGCACCCCGACACGCCCGGTACGCGAGCCCTGGTGGGTGGCCAGCTACAGCGCGATTGCGCACCCGGACGAGGCGGATGCGCCGGCGCCGCTGGTCGCTGACCCGGTGGCCCCGGATTCCGCGCTGGAGGACATGCTGCGCGAGAGCGCGGCCGAACCCGGGACCGGGCATGACCCGTTGCCCGAGGTACCGGTGGCCGGCGGGTTGCACGACTTCCCGCGCGGGCCGGCGCCGGGGACCTTCCTGCACGGCCTGCTGGAATGGGCGGCCGAGCAGGGCTGGTCGGCCGTCATGGCCGATCGCGCTCGGATGGATGACGAGGTGCAAAAGCGCTGCGAACAGCGCGCCTGGGGCGACTGGACACCGGTCGTGCAGGACTGGATGCGCCGGCTGATCACGGCCGAGTACGCGCTGGCCTCCGGCGGCGCGTTCCGCCTGGACGGGCTGGGCGTGTATCAGCCGGAGCTCGAGTTCCTGTTCGAGACGCGCTGGCTGCAGAGCCGGCGGCTGGATGCCGCCGTGCGCGCGCAGTTGCTGCCCGGACAGCCCCGGCCGCCGGCGGGCGACCGGCTGCTGAACGGGATGCTCAAGGGTTTTGTCGACCTCGTCTTCGAGCACGAGGGCCGCTATTACGTGGCCGACTACAAGTCCAACTGGCTGGGGCCCGGTCCCGAGGCCTATGTGGCCGAGCGCCTGCGCGACGCGGTGCTGGAACACCGCTACGACCTGCAGTTGGTGATCTACACCCTGGCCCTGCATCGCCAGCTTCAGGCGCGGATGCCGGGGTACGACTACGACCGCCACATGGGGGGCGGGGTGTACCTGTTCCTGCGCGGGATCGATGCGCCGGGGCGTGGCGTGTTCCACGACTGCCCGCCACGGGCGCTGATCGAGCAACTGGACGGCTGGTTCGCCGAGGGGCCGGACCGGCCGCGGGAGGCGCGGGCATGACGGCCGAGCGCGCATTGCAGGACACCGGGGCGCTGCTGGATCTGCTCGGGGAGTGGGAGCACGCGGGCTGGGTGCGCGGCGTCGACCGCGTGCTGGTGCGTTTTCTGCGCGAACAGGTGCCCGCCGCCCCGCCGCTGACGCTTCTGCTTGCGGCGCTGACCAGCCACCAGGCCGGGCGCGGGCATGTCTGCCTGGACCTCGACGGCCTGCTGGAGGCCCCGGACCGGATGCTGTCGCTTCCGCCGGAGGGCGCGGAGCGGGGGCTTCCTAGGCCCTCGGATATCCTGCGCGGCCTGGACCGTGCGGCAGTCGACACCGCGCTGGAGGGGCATCGGATCTGTGGTGTCGACGCGGACGCGGGGACTCCGCTGGTGCGGGCGCAGGACCGGCTGTATCTGCGCCGCTACCGCGAGGCCGAGCGCCGGATCGGGGAGGCGGTGGCCGGGCGCCTGCGCGAGCAGCCGGCCTGGTGCGAGGGGCTGGATGTGGATGCGATGCGCACCTGGCTGGATCGGCTGTTCGGTCCGGCCGAGGAGGGCGATGGCGAACCGGACTGGCAGCGCCTGGCCTGTGTACTGGCGGCCGGGTCCGCGTTCAGCGTGATTACCGGCGGGCCGGGCACCGGCAAGACCTACACGGTGCTGCAGCTGCTCGCGCTGCTGCAGGGCCTGCAGGGGGAGGGCGAGCCGCTGCGCGTCCGCCTGGCGGCGCCGACCGGCAAGGCCGCCGCGCGGCTGAATGCCTCGGTCGCGGGGGCGGTGGACGCGCTGGGGCTGGAACGCTTCCCCGGCGGCGAGCGCCTGCGCGCCGCGATCCCGCGCGAGGTCGTCACGCTCCACCGCCTGCTGGGCGCGCGACCGGATACCCGGCGCTTCCGCCACGATGCGCGCAACCCCCTGCCGGTGGATGTACTGGTGGTCGACGAGGCCTCGATGGTGGATCTGGAGCTGATGGCCAGCCTGATAGCCGCGGTGCCGGCCCAGGCGCGGCTGGTGCTGCTGGGGGATCGCGACCAGCTCGCCTCGGTGGAGGCCGGGGCGGTGCTGGGCGAGCTGTGCGCGCGGGCCGACGGCGGGCATTACACGCCGCAGACGGCCGCCTGGCTGCGCGAGACAGCCGGGATGGAGCTGCCCGCGCGCTACGTGGACGAGGACGGGCGGGCACTGGACCAGCATGTGGCGATGCTGCGCCGCAGCCGACGCTTCGGCGCGGACAGCGGGATCGGTCGTCTGGCCGCGGCGGTGAACGACGGCACGGCCGAGGTGACGGGCCACCCGGGCGAGGATGTCCACGCGGCGGTGCTGCAGGGCCCGGACGATCCGGCCCTGCTGCGGCGGGTGCTGGACGGGGCCGGGCATGCCGATGCGGCACCGTTCGGGGTGGTCCGTTATCTGGAGCATTTGACGGCCGAACGCCCGGCATACCGCGATGCGCGCGGCGCGTGGGAGGAATGGGCGCGCGGCACCCTGCGCGAGCACGGGCGCTTCCAGTTGCTGTGCGCCGTGCGCGAGGGGCCCTGGGGTGTGGACCGGATGAACCGCCGCGTCGCCGGGGCGCTGACGGCGCGTGGTGTGTTGCAGGCGGAGAGTGCCTGGTACGAGGGACGCCCGGTGATCGTGACGCGCAACGACTACGCGCTGGGACTGATCAACGGCGATATCGGCGTAACCCTGAGCGTGCCCGCCTGGCTGGTCCGGGGTGACGTGGGAACGGACGAGAGTGACACGGCGGAAACGGCCCTGCGGGTCGCCTTCGTCGCGGCGGACGGGCATGTGCGCTGGATGATCCCGCAGCGCCTGGAGTCCGTGGAGACGGCGTTCGCGCTGACGGTGCACAAGTCCCAGGGCTCGGAGTTCGAGCATGTCGCCTTCCTGCTGCCCCCGCCGGAGAGCCCGCTGCTCACGCGCGAGCTGGCCTACACGGCGATCACGCGCGCGAGCGGCTGGCTGAGCCTGTTCGAGCCGGAGGCAGGGGTGCTGCAGCAAGCGAGCCGCCAGCCGACCCGACGCAGCGGCGGCCTGCGTACCTGGTTGTCTACCTAACTACGCAGGGCGTCCTTCATGCGGTAGAGGGCGTCCAGGGCCTCGCGCGGGCTCATCTCGTCCGGGTCGAGCGTGTCGAACAGGGCTTTCAGGGCCCGTTCTTCGGGGCTGGGCGGTTCGGTTTCCGGGGTCGCCTCGGCGACCTCGTGGGCGGCTGACGCGGGCTCCGGTGTGAACAGGCCCAGCTGTGGCGAGTCGGTCGCCGCGGCCCGGTCCTCCAGCTCGCGCAGGTGGGTGCGGGCGAGCTTCAGTACATCGGCCGGGACGCCGGCCAGCTGCGCGACCTGCAACCCGTAACTCTGGTTCGCCGGGCCTTCGCGGACCTGGTGCAGGAACACGATGCTGTGTTCGTGCTCCATCGCGTCCGTGTGCACGTTGGCCACGGCCGGTTCGCGCTCGGCCAGCGCGGTCAGCTCGAAGTAATGCGTGGCGAACAGCGTCAGCGCGCGGTTGTGGCGCGTCAGACGTTCGGCGCAGGCCAGGGCGAGGGCCAGCCCGTCGAAGGTGCTGGTGCCGCGGCCGATCTCGTCCATCAGCACCAGGCTCTCGGGGCCGGCGTTGTGCAGGATGTTGGCGGCCTCGGTCATCTCGACCATGAAGGTCGAGCGTCCGGAGGTCAGGTCATCGGAGGCGCCGATGCGGGTAAAGATGCGGTCCACGGGGCCGATCTGCGCACGCGCGGCCGGTACGAAGCTGCCCATGCAGGCGAGCAGCACGATCAGCGCTGTCTGGCGCATGTAGGTGGACTTGCCGCCCATGTTGGGGCCGGTGATCACCAGCAGGCGGCGCGCCTCCGGGTCCAGTTCGGTGTCGTTGGCGACGAACGGGGCGTCGAGCCCGGCCTCGACCACCGGATGCCGGCCCTGCTCGATCTGGATGCCGGGATCCTGGACCAGTTCCGGGCAATGCCAGTCGAGGCGGGCCGCGCGCTCGGCCAGGCAGGCGAGCACATCCAGCTCGGCCACCGCGTCCGCGATCGTGCGCAGGCGCGGCGCACGCGCCTGCAGGTCGGCGATCAGGTCGTCGAACAGTGCGCGCTCGCGCAGCATGGCCTGCTCGCGGGCGGACAGGATCTCGTCCTCGAAGCGCTTGAGTTCCTCGGTGGTGTAGCGCTCGGCGTTCTTCAGCGTCTGACGGCGCATGAAGCGGCCGGGGAGCTCGGCCGAGCGGCTGCGCGAGACCTCGATGTAGTAGCCGTGCACGCGGTTGTACGCGACCTTCAGCGTGGGGATGCCGGTGGCCTCGCGCTCGCGGGCCTCGATCTCGCGAAGGAAGGTATCGGCGTCGCTTTCCAGCGTGCGCAGGCGATCCAGCTCAGGGTCGTAGCCCGCGCGGATCATGCCGCCGTCGGTCACGCGCAGCGGTGGCTCCTCCACCAGGGCCGCACCGAGCCGGGCGGTCAGGTCATCTTCCGGCGCCAGCGCGGCATGCAGGGCGGACAGGCGTTCGGCGGCATCGGCCAGCGGCGCCAGGGCCGCGTACAGGGCCGGCAGGCGCTCCAGGCTGGCGAGCAGGGCGGTCAGGTCGCGCGGACGGGCGCTGCCCAGCACGATGCGCGAGAGGATGCGTTCGCTGTCGGCGCTGCCGGCCAGAGCGTCGCGGATCGGGGTGACGGCCTCCTGTTCCAGCAGGGCGGTGATCGCGGTCTGACGGTCGCGGATGATCGCGCGGTCGCGCAGTGGCTGGTGCAGCCACTGCATCAGGCGGCGGGCGCCCATCGCCGATTGCGTCGTATCCAGCAGGGCGAGCAGGGAGCCACGGCGCTCGCCTGTGAGGGTGCGGGTGAGTTCCAGGTTGCGGCGGGTGGCCGGGTCCAGTACCAGCATCTGGCTGCGCTGCTCGTGCGCCAGGCTGGTGATGTGGGCGAGATCGCCGCGATGGCGGTTCTGCACGTAGGCGAGCAGGGCGCCGGCGGCGGCGATGCCCAGGTCCAGTCCCTCGCAGCCAAAGCCGGACAGGTCGCGGGTGCCGAAATGGGTGATCAGCAGGCGATGGGCGGAGACCGCGTCGAAATGCCAGTCGGCGTGGCGCTGGGGGGCGAAGGGCTCGGTGCCCGGGAGCGCACCCGCCTGGTCCGGCACGAGCAGCTCCACCGGGTCGAGCCGCGCCAGTTCGGCGGCCAGTTCGGTTTCGTCGCCCACCTCCAGTACGCGGAACTGGCCGCTGGCGAACTCCAGGCTGGCGATGCCGTAGCCGGTCTTGCGGCCCTTCACGGCGGCGGAGGCGGCCGGGCAGACCGCGACCAGGCGGTTCACCTGGCGGGCATCCAGCAACGCCTCCTCGGTGACTGTGCCCGGGGTCACGATACGCACGACCTCGCGCTTGACCGGCCCCTTCTGCGCGCCGACGGTGCCGGTCTGTTCACAGATCGCGGCGCTCTCGCCCATCTTCAGCAGGCGGGCCAGGTAGCTCTCCAGGGTGTGCACGGGGATCCCGGCCATCGGGATGGGCGCCCCGGCCGATTCGCCGCGCCGGGTCAGGGTGATGTCGAGCAGCCCGGCGGCGCGCTCGGCGTCGTCGTAGAACAACTCGTAAAAATCCCCCATGCGGTAGAGCAGCAACGTATCCGGGTACTCGGCCTTGATGGCGAGATACTGTTGCATCATCGGAGTGTGGGCGGAGAGGGGCTCGGCGGTGCTCATCGGTTCGGCTGTGGTCGATCCGGGCTTGGGGAAACACTGATTAATGTACACGTTCGCGCTCGAGTCGCTTTTGCGTGCGAACAAGGCGCGGTAACTGCCGTGCAGTCATTCTGCACAAGGGAACCGCAACGCCGTTCCCACGCAAAAGCGGCCGAGCCTCTGCTTTCAATGGTTTGTGGGGTTGGCACCCCAGGTTCCCCGATACGGCGTTGCGCCCCGAATCAATCAGCAACGGGCGGGTAGAACCACTACCCGCTGCACGGCGCGCCTTGTCTCGGAAAACCTGGGGTGCCAACGCGAGCGTGTACATTAATCAGTGTTTCCCTGCCGCGCAGTATACGGATGCGCGGCCCCGTGTGGCAGGTGCACCATCACGGGACGTGATGTGCCACACTCGGGTGGAGTCAAGGAGGGTACGCATGCTGGGAGAAGATGACCGCCGGGGCTTCCGGCGCATGCAGGTCGACACCCCCGCACAAGTGACCTGGATGGCGACCGGTGCGGTGGATGAGGTACGGCTGGAGGACCTGTCGGCCAGCGGCTGTGCCTTTCGTTGGCCCCATGCGCCACAGGCGGGCGAGCGTGTGAGCATTGCGATCAACAACCCGGACGGGCGACTGGCCGCGCTGGAGCGTGCCGGCCAGGTAGTGCGCTGCGAGCCCCTGGGCGACGATCAGGTGATCTGGCGGGTGGCCATTGCCTTTGACAGCGAGGGATGATTCGGACATGGAAGCGCAAACGACGTCGATTGTGATCCCGCACGAGCCCGATCTGGCCGGGCTCTCGGCGCTGGTCTACGACCTCGGCGAGCGGCTGCTCGCCAGTGAACGCAAGCTGTGCACCATCGAGTCCTGCACCGGCGGCGGGATTGCCCAGGCGATTACCGATGTCCCCGGCAGCTCGGGCTGGTTCGAGTGCGGCTGGGTGGCATACTCCAACGTGGCCAAGACGCGGATGGTCGGGGTGCCGGGCGAGCTGATCGAGCAGCACGGCGCCGTCAGCGAGGCCGTGGCGCGCGCGATGGTCGAGGGCGGGCTTGCCCACTGCGATGCCGACCTGGCGCTCTCGGTGACCGGCATCGCCGGGCCCGGTGGCGGCAGCGCGGACAGGCCGGTGGGTACGGTCTGCTTCGGCTGGCAGGAGCGCGGGCAGGATGCGCGGGTCGAGACCCTGCATTTTGACGGCGAACGCCACCAGGTGCGCCTGCGGGCGATGCTGCACGCCCTCAGTGCGTTGCTGGCGCACGAGGCCGCTTGACCCGTCGACCAGTCCGGGGCCGGCCGTCCCCGGTGATCCCTTTAGAACCGTGAACCCGGGTTGGGTCGCTCCCCGCCCTGTGGGATACTGCGGCCCCGTATCCGCCCCGCAACGGATCGGAAACCATCGCTGCAAGCATCGGGAGGCATACCGTGGACGAGAATCGCAAGAAGGCCCTGACCGCCGCACTGGGGCAGATCGAACGCCAATTCGGCAAGGGCGCGGTGATGCGCATGGGCGATCAGCAGGCGGTGGACGTGCCGGCCATCTCCACGGGTTCCCTAGCGCTGGATATCGCGCTGGGCATCGGTGGCGTGCCACGCGGGCGCGTGGTCGAGATCTACGGGCCGGAGTCCTCGGGCAAGACGACCCTGACCCTGCAGGTGGTGGCCGAGGCACAGAAGGTGGGCGGCACCGCCGCGTTCGTGGATGCCGAGCACGCCCTGGACCCGACCTACGCCGAGAAGCTGGGCGTAAACGTCGACGATCTGCTGGTCTCGCAGCCGGATACCGGCGAGCAGGCGCTGGAGATCGCCGACATGCTGGTTCGCTCCGGTGCGGTGGACGTGGTGATCGTCGACTCCGTGGCCGCGCTGACGCCCAAGGCGGAGATCGAGGGCGAGATGGGTGACTCCCACGTTGGCCTGCAGGCGCGGTTGATGTCGCAGGCCCTGCGCAAGCTGACCGCCAACATCAAGCGTTCGAACACGCTGGTCATCTTCATCAACCAGATCCGCATGAAGATCGGCGTGATGTTTGGCAGTCCCGAAACCACTACCGGCGGCAACGCGCTCAAGTTCTACTCCTCCGTGCGCATGGATATCCGCCGCATCGGCGCGATCAAGAAGGGCGACGAGGTGATCGGCAACGAGACCCGCGTGAAGGTCGTCAAGAACAAGATGGCGCCCCCGTTCAAGGAGGCGTACTTCGAGATCCTCTATGGCGAGGGTATCTCGCGCGTGGGCGAGATCATCGAGATGGGCGTGAAGGAAGGCCTGATCGACAAGGCCGGCGCCTGGTACAGCTACAACGGCGAGCGTATCGGCCAGGGCAAGGAGAACGCCCGCCAGTACCTGAAGGACAACCCGCAGATCGCCGAGGAAGTCGAGAAGACCCTGCGCGAACGCCTGCTGCCGAAGCGCAACAAGGCCCCGGTAGAGGACGTGCCGGCCGATGCCTCGGTCGAGGAGCAAGGCTGATCCGGCCGACCCGGACGCCGCACTGGAGGCTGGGCTTCGGCTTCTGGTGCGGCGCGAGCATTCCGCGCTGGAGCTCGCGCGCAAGCTCGCCGAACGCGGTTTCGAGCGCGACGCAGTGGATGCCGCGCTCGAGCGTGCGCGCGAACTCGACTACCTGAGCGACACCCGTTACGCCGACTTCATCGCCCGCCACCGCACCGATCAGGGCTACGGCGAACAGCGCATCCGCGCCGAGCTCGCCCACAACGGCATCGGCAGCGATACCGTTAATGCCGCCATTGAATCCCTGGAGGTCGACTGGACCGAGCAGGCCCGTGGCCAGCTCGAACGCCACTTCCGTCATCCCCCCGAGACCCGCGAGGACGAGGCCCGCATGCTCCGCCACCTGGCCGGCCGCGGCTTCCCCGGTGGCGTCGCCCACCAGGCCCTCGCCGCCTGGAAAGACGGGACCCGGTAGGACGTAGGACGTAGGAGGCCAGCCCCCTGGCCGATGCGACGTTGATAATGCCCCATCGGCCAGAGGGCTGGCCTCCTACAGGGGTGGTGGCTTTGTCGTTGTAGGAGCGCAGCCCCTTGCGCGATGGGGCGTTGGCGGTGCCCCATCGGCCAGGGGGCTGGCCTCCTACATCATGGCCCGAAGGCGGGGGCGGCAATACGCGGGTTGGGGGCTTGCGTGATAGGATTCCGGTTTTGACCCCATATTCAATCGGAACCGCATGAAAAGCGCCGACATTCGCCGGAGTTTCCTCGAATTCTTTGAAGGGCATGGCCATACGATCGTGCCCTCCAGCCCGCTCGTGCCGGGCAACGATCCCACGCTGCTGTTCACCAATGCGGGGATGGTGCAGTTCAAGGATGTGTTCCTCGGTCGCGAGAAGCGTTCGTACAACCGTGCGGTGTCCAGCCAGCGCTGCGTGCGGGCGGGCGGCAAGCACAACGACCTCGAGAACGTCGGTTACACCGCACGGCATCACACCTTCTTTGAGATGCTGGGCAACTTCAGCTTTGGCGACTACTTCAAGCGCGATGCGATCCACTACGCCTGGCAGTTCCTGACCGAGACCATCGGCCTGCCGCCGGAAAAGCTCTGGGTCACCGTCTACGAGACGGACGACGACGCCTACAACGTCTGGGCGAACGAGATTCAGGTTCCGGCCGAGCGAATCGTGCGTATTGGCGACAAGCCGGGCGGCGGTTCCGACAACTTCTGGCAGATGGGCGACACCGGCCCCTGCGGCCCCTGCACCGAGGTCTTCTACGACCACGGTCCGGAGGTGGAGGGCGGCCCGCCCGGTTCCCCGGACGAGGACGGCGACCGCTACATCGAGATCTGGAATCTGGTGTTCATGCAGTACGACCGCGATGCGGACGGCACGCTGAATCCGCTGCCGCGCCCGTCGGTGGATACCGGCATGGGCCTGGAGCGCCTGGCCGCGGTGCTGCAGGGCGTGCACTCCAACTACGAGATCGACCTGTTTCAGGACCTGATCGCGGCCGCCGCGCGAGTGACCGGGGCGCAGGAGCAGGACTCCGCCTCGCTGCGCGTGATCGCCGACCACATCCGTTCCATCGCCTTCCTGATTACCGACGGCGTGCTGCCGTCGAACGAAGGCCGCGGCTACGTGCTGCGCCGCATCATCCGCCGCGCCGCGCGCCACGGGTTCAAGATGGGTGCGCAGGATGCCTTCCTCTACCAGATGGTCGGCGACCTCGTGCGCGCGATGGGCGAGGCCTTCCCGGAGCTCGCCGAAGCTCAGGCCCGGGTCGAGAAGGTGCTGGAGAAGGAGGAACGCAAGTTCCTGGAGACGCTCGACAAGGGCATGAAGATCCTCGAGGACGACCTGCGCGATCTCGAGGGCAAGGTGATCCCGGGCGAGACCATCTTCCTGCTGTATGACACCTACGGCTTCCCGGTGGACCTGACCGGCGACATCGCGCGCGAGCGCGGCCTGGAACTGGACATGGAGGGCTTCGAGTCCGCGATGGCGGATCAGCGCGCCCGTGCCCGCGCCGCGAGTCACTTCTCCATGGACGACGGCGGCCTGCCGCAGGTCGATCAGGAAACCGAATTCTCCGGCTACGAGACCGTCGACGACGAGGGTCGCGTGGTCGCGCTGTACCAGAACGGCGAGCCGGTCGAGCGACTCGAGGTCGGCGCCGAGGGCCTGGTGGTACTGGACCGCACGCCGTTCTACGGCGAGTCCGGTGGCCAGGTTGGCGATGTCGGCACGCTGAGCGGTTCCGGCGTGCGCTTTCAGGTCGCCGACACCCGCAAGCAGGGCGCGGCGCATATCCATGTCGGCCAGGTTCGCGCCGGCACGCTGGAGGTCGGCCAGAGGCTGCAGGCCGCGGTCGAAGGCCCACGCCGCGAGAACATCCGCCGTCACCATTCGGCGACGCACCTGCTGCACAAGGCCCTGCGCGATCAGCTGGGCGACCACGTGCAACAGAAGGGCTCGCTGGTGGATGCCGAGCGCCTGCGCTTCGACTTTACCCACATGGAGCCGCTGACCGACGAGCAACTGCGCGCCATCGAGGCCCAGGTGAACGCGGAGATTCTGGCCAACGAGGCCACCGATACCCGCGTGATGGACATCGAGTCGGCGATGGAGTCCGGCGCGGTCGCGCTGTTCGGCGAGAAGTACGGCGATCAGGTCCGGGTGCTGAAGATCGGCACCTCCGTGGAGCTGTGCGGCGGCACGCATGTGGACCGCACCGGTGACATCGGGTTGTTGCGCATCACCTCCGAGGGCGGGGTGGCCGCTGGTATCCGCCGTATCGAGGCGGTGGCCGGCGAGGTGGCGCTGCGCTGGGTTGACCAGCAGCTCGGCTATCTGGATGCGATCGCCGATCGCCTGCGCTCCGGGCGCGGCGAGGCGGCCGACAAGGTCGCCCAGTTGCAGGAGCGCTCGCGCGAACTGGAGAAACAGATCGAACAGCTCAAGGGCAAGCTGGCCAGCCAGGCCGGCAGCGATCTGGCCTCGCAGGCGCAGGAGGTCGGCGGCGTGCAGGTGCTGGCCGCGAAGGTCGAGGGCGTGGAGCCCAAGGCCCTGCGCGACATGGTCGACCAGCTCAAGCAGAAGTTGGGGCAGGGTGTGGTGGTGCTGGGCACCGCGACCGGCGAGGGCAAGGTCAGCCTGGTGGCCGGCGTGACCAAGGCCGAGACCGACCGCTTCAAGGCTGGCGACCTGGTCGGTCACGTTGCCGCGCAGGTGGATGGCAAGGGTGGCGGTCGCCCGGACATGGCGATGGCCGGCGGCCAGAGCCCGGACAAGCTGGATGCCGCGCTCGCCTCGGTCGCCGACTGGGTACGCGAACGCGCCTGACGACGCCTCGTCATCGCGGGGCGCGCACCGCGGTGGCGACCCGTGTCCGGAACAGCCCTCGGCGCGTCTCGTGAAGGCCCGGGGGTTCTCGCAATAACGACCTGAATGATGTTTAATGCGCCGCCTTTCCGGGTGGCGGTGAATGGAATCGTGCAATGGCGTTGCTGGTACTGAAATTCGGGGGCACCTCGGTGGGCACCACCGAGCGCATCCAGGCGGTCGCGGAGCGGGCTTTGAAGCTGCGCGAGGAGGGTCATCAAGTGGTGATCGTTGTCTCTGCGATGAGCGGCGAGACGGATCGCCTTCTGGGTCTCGCCCATGCGCTGAATCCACGAGCCGATGGCCGCGAGCTGGACGTGCTGTTGTCCACCGGCGAGCAGGTGACGATTGCCCTGCTGGCGATGTCGCTGGAGGCGCATGGTTGTCCCGCACGCTCCTATACCGGCGCCCAGGTCACGATTCGCACCGACAGTGCGCACAACAAGGCGCGCATCCGCAGTATCGACGATGCCCGCGTGCGGGCGGATCTGCAGGCCGGCCGAGTCGTCGTTGTGGCCGGATTCCAGGGGGTGGACGAGCACGGCGCGATCACCACGCTGGGCCGCGGCGGGTCGGATACGACGGCCGTCGCGCTGGCCGCGGCACTCAAGGCCGATGAATGCCGGATTTACACCGACGTCGATGGTGTGTACACCACGGATCCCCGCCTGGTGCCCCAGGCACGGCGGCTGCATAGCATTACCTTCGAGGAGATGCTGGAGATGGCGAGCCTCGGCTCGAAGGTGCTGCAGATCCGCGCGGTGGAATTTGCGGGCAAGTACAACGTCCCTCTTAGAGTGCTGTCCTCGTTCGAGGAAGGACCGGGGACCCTGATTACCACGGAGGAGGATGCGCAGGTGGAACAGGCGCTGGTTGCGGGTATCGCGTTCAATCAGAACGAGGCCCAGCTAACGGTTCAGGGCGTCCCCGATCAGCCGGGGGTCGCGCATCGTATCCTCGGGCCGATCGCGGACGCCAACATCGAAGTGGACATGATCGTGCAGAACGTGGGCGCGGATCAGACCACCGACTTCACCTTCACGGTGCATCGCAACGACTACGACAAGGCGTTGGCGATTCTGCAGGATGCCTGCAGGGCACTGAATGCGCGCGAGGTTTCCGGAGATACGCACATTGTGAAGATCTCCGTGGTTGGTGTCGGCATGCGCTCGCATGCCGGGATCGCCAGCCAGATGTTCGAGGCACTCTCGCGCGAGACGATCAACATCCGAATGATCTCCACTTCCGAGATCAAGATCTCGGTGGTTGTGGATGAGAAGTACCTCGAACTTGCTGTACGCGCCCTGCATGATGCCTTTGAACTTGAGCAGGAACCTGTCGGTCAACAGGAGGACGGTTAAGGATGACAAACCGTAAAACGGTTACCGGACGACCGACTGCGTCCGACACAGGCACTGCGGAGAAGAGCATGCTCATTTTGACTCGACGTGTGGGCGAGACCCTCATGATCGGCGAGGACGTTTCCGTCACCGTCCTGGGGGTCAAGGGCAATCAGGTTCGTATCGGGATCAATGCGCCTCAGGACGTGGCGGTCCACCGCGAGGAGATCTTCCAGCGTATTCAGCGCGAATCCAGCGCGACCGGCGATGATCAGGGCTCGTCCGGCGGTGGGTCCGCCCCGGGAGGGAGTGTGGCGGCTTCCTCGCGCGACGACTGACCAAGCCTGTCAGGCCCGGCGGTTGCGGCAACCGCCGGGCCTTTTCTTTATGGGCACAAGTCCGTATCCTGTGCCGCGCATTCCGGAGAGTTGGCCGAGTGGTCGAAGGCGCTCCCCTGCTAAGGGAGTATGGGTCAAAAGCCCATCGAGGGTTCGAATCCCTCACTCTCCGCCAGACCCAGCAAAGGGGCCCGAGAGGCCCCTTTCGCACGTATGGCCCCCGAGGTATCGAGATTCGAACCCGAGACATAGAGAATGATGGTTCGACGGGTGACGCGCAGCGGCACCCGAACGTCGCCGCAGGCGACGGCCCGAAGGGCGAAGCGCAAAGCGCCGAGTAATCCCTCACTCTCCGCCAGACCCAGCAAAGGGGCCCGAGAGGCCCCTTTCGCACGTATGGCCCCCGAGGTATCGGGATTCGAACCCGAGATATAGAAAATGGTGGTTCGACGGGTGACGCGTAGCGGCGCCCGAACGTCGCCGCAGGCGACGGCCCGAAGGGCGAGGCGCTAAGCGCCGAGTAATCCCTCACTCTCCGCCAGACCCAGCAAAGGGGCCCGAGAGGACCCTTTGGCGCATGGCGCGCCTCCCTGGCAGTCTTTCGTGCGCAAGGCTTTCGGTGCGACTTTGTGACGTCGGTCTCCCGAATGATTGGTAATTCTCCCATTTTCGTCTATGTTATGGGCCGGTCGGCCCCCATCCAGCCGTTTGGGTGGTGGCCTACTTGTGAGCGGGTACAGGGAAGCTCGGGCCTGGCAAGGGTCCGCGGTACCCCGGGAGGATGCGTTACGCCGCGATACTGGGGGCGGGCGACGGTTCTCCCGCGATCGTCATGGAGCCATCGCCCTGGCATGGTTCCGGATTACAAGAACAACAAGGCGGTTGTCAGCCCCGCGTTTTCGCTTCCCCCGAAGGAACGGAGGACGACGCGTATGCATCGCAGGAATTTTCTCAAGGCCGGCATGGCCCTGTCGGCCGGATTGGTGGTGCCCGGAGCGGCGTCAGCGGTTACGCTCGGCGCAGAATTGCTCCAAAGCCTTCACCAGCATGAGCCTGAAACGACCCGGTTTGGCGTGTTCCTGCGTCACGATCATCACCACTAGATGGTTTTGCTGAATACCCGCACGCACTGGGGCTCTTGGGTTCCCGTGCGTGCTAATCTTGCCTTTAATGGCCGACTTATGGTGGCCGGATCGGCCGAAGTGGATTTCCTATGTCCCTGACCCCTACCGTGTTGTTCAGCCTACTGGCGGACGATACCCGACTGCGTTCACTGCTCCTGATTCACATCGAGCGCGAACTCTGCGTGTGCGAGCTGATGAGCGCACTGGAGGCCTCGCAACCGAAAGTCTCGCGCCATCTGGCCGCATTGCGTCAACAGGGCGTGGTGACGACGCGGCGCGAAGGCAACTGGATCTACTATCGGTTGCACCCGAAGCTGCCGGACTGGGCCCGTGAGGTCCTGGCGTCGACGGCCGAGGCTTCGCGCATCGATGGCACACTCCGCGAGGATCATGCGCGCCTGCAGGCGATGTGGCGTGATGCCGATCTGGGGCTGCCGGACTCTCGGCGCTCGTCGGAAACCTGATCAGTGTTCCTCGGCGGGAGGCATGGCAATGCCTGCTTCCCGCAGCCACTGACACAGGCGGATCAGCGGCAGACCCACCAGGGCGGTGGGGTCCGCGCCCTCCATGCGCTCGAACAGGCTGACACCCAGCCCTTCCGACTTGAAACTGCCGGCACAGTCCACGGGATTGTCCAGCGCCACATAGGCGCGAATCTCGGCATCTGACAGCGGGCGGAAGCTGACGATGTATTCAACGTCCGCCACCCGTGTCTTCCCGCTGGGGGCATCCAGCAGGCACAGCCCGGTGTGAAAGGTGACCGTGCCGCCGGACAGCGAGGCAAGCTGTTCGCGGGCGCGCTCGGCATTGCCCGGCTTGCCCAGGATGCGGCCCTGATGGCTGGCGCTTTGGTCGGATCCAATGATCAATGCGTCCGGGTGGATATCGGCAACTGCACGGGCCTTGGCCTCTGCGAGGCGCTGTACGAGGGCCGCCGCTTCTTCGTCCGGGAGTCGAGCCTCGTCAACCTGCGGGGCAGCGGTCGTGAACGGCAGATGCAGCCGCTGCAACAGCTGCGCGCGATAGGGCGAGGTGGAGGCGAGGACGATCTCGTGCATGGGGTTACCCATCGAGGGCGTCGATCTCGATCAGGGCATCGTCCGGGTTGGCGGCCGCACCCTTGGCCACGTTTACTGCGCGCACTGTGCCGGCAATAGGCGCGGCGATTTCCGATTCCATCTTCATCGCCTCGATTACGAGTACGGGCTGTCCGGCCTCCACAACGTCACCCTCGGCCACCAGTACGTCGATGATGGTGCCGGGCATGGAGGTGGTGACATCGCCCGGGCGGGTGGCGCGCCGGGATCTTGTGCCTGCGCGCGGCGATTCGGCGCCACCGCCGCCGGCCGTGTCGATGGTATCGAGCGTCTCGATCAGAACCTCTTCCGGCATGCCGTCGACTGTGATGTACATCGGGCGCGTGTCCTCGCGATGGTGTCCACTGCCATTGACCCGGATGTGGTACGACTCCCCATGGAAGCTGACGTTGAATTCCACCGGTGCCGGGCAGCCGGCCTGGGTGCTGTCTGGTGGGTTCAACGGTTCCGGTTCAAGCGTGTCGTCGCGGCGTTGTTCGAGGAACGTCCGGCCTACCTCGGGAAACAGCGCGAAGGTCAGCACGTCCTCGGGCCCTTGGGCCAGGTCGCCGATCTCCCGGGTCAGATGGTCCATCTCCGGCTTCAACAGGTCCGCCGGGCGCACGTCAATGACCTCGGCGTTGCCGATTGCCTTGCGCTGGATCACGCGATTGATGGATCCCGGCGCGCGGCCGTAGTGTCCGGTCAGGTACTGCTTCACCTCGTTGGTGATGGTTTTGTAGCGCTCCCCGGCGAGGACGTTCATCACCGCCTGGGTGCCAACAATCTGCGAGGTCGGCGTGACCAGGGGCGGATAGCCGAGATCCTCGCGCACGCGCGGGATCTCCTCCAGCACGGCATCAAAGCGATCCAGCGCGTTCTGGTCGCGCAGCTGGTTGGCGAGGTTGGAGATCATGCCACCCGGTACCTGGTTCACCTGTACTCGGGTATCGACGCCGGTGTACTCGCTCTCGAAGCGCCGGTACTTCTTGCGCACCTCGTGGAAATACAGCCCGATCTTCTGCAGGGCCACGAGATCCAGGCCCGTGTCGTGCTCGGTGCCGGACAACGCTGCGACCAGGCTCTCCGTGGGGGGGTGGCTGGTGCCCCCGGCGAAGGCGGAGATCGCCGTCTCGATGTGGCGGCAGCCGGCCTCGATCGCCTGCCAGTGACACAGCTCGGACAGACCCGAGGTGGCATGCGCATGCAGGTGGATGGGTACATCCAGCGCATCCACCAGCTCGGTAACCAGCTCACGGGTGGCCGCTGGAGTCAGCAGCCCGGCCATGTCCTTGATTGCGATGCTCTGTGCCCCCATGTCCACCAGCTCGCGGGCGAGGACGACGAATTGCGCGGCGGAGTGTACCGGCCCGGTGGTGTAGCAGAGCGTGCCCTGGGCATGGCCACCGGCCTTGCGAGTGGCCTCGATCGCGGTGCGCAGGTTCCGTGCATCGTTCATCGCGTCGAAGATGCGGATGATGTCGATGCCGCCGGCCACGGACCGCTCGACGAAGGCGCGCACGACGTCATCCGCATAGTGGCGGTAGCCGAGCAGGTTCTGCCCACGCAGCAGCATTTGCAGCGGCGTGTTGGGCAGTGCGGCCTTGAGCTGGTGCAGGCGTTCCCATGGGTCTTCCTTGAGAAAACGCACGCAGGCGTCGAACGTGGCTCCACCCCAGGCCTCGAGGGAGTGAAAGCCGATCGCGTCCATCTGCTCGCAGATCGGCAGCATGTCCTCGGTGCGCATGCGCGTGGCGATCAGGCTCTGGTGGCCGTCGCGCAGAGTGACATCCGTTATGTGAACTCGGTCCATGGCTAGTCCGGTGGTCCGGGGGGCAATGTCTTGCTAAAGCCCGTGGTGGGCGGCGATTGCGGCCGCGATTGCGACGGCCATCTGGCGCTCGGAGCGCTTGGCCGGCAGATTGGTCAGTTCAGGGTGATCTGCGATGAAGCCGGTATTGAAATCCGCGCGCCGAAAATCCGGGTGGTTCACGATTGCAAGATGGTAGGGGATGGTGGTCTTCACCCCGAACACGCCCATGTCCCGCAGGGCACGATTGCTGCGTGCCAGCAGGTCGTCCCACTCCAGCGCCCAGCAGATCAGCTTGGCGCACATCGAGTCGTAGTGCGGCGGGATCTCGTAGCCGGTGTAGATCGCGCCGTCCGTGCGAACACCCGGGCCGCCGGGGGCAAAGTAGCGCGTAATGCGACCAAAGCTCGGCAGGAAGTCGTTGGTCGGATCTTCCGCGTTGATGCGAAACTCCATGGCGAAGCCGCGTCGGGTGATCTGTGATTGCTCATAGCGCAGCGGTTCGCCACTGGCAATGCGCAACTGCTCCTGCACGATGTCCACGCCCGTGATCATCTCAGTAGCTGGATGTTCGACTTGAAGACGTGTGTTCATCTCCATGAAATAAAAAGTGTCATCGCCGTCCATCAGGAACTCGACGGTCCCGGCGTTCTGGTACCCGACCGTCTGCGCGGCCGTGACGGCCAGCGAGCCCAGGCGTTCGCGCTGGGCCTCGCACAATTGCGGCGAAGGGGCGATCTCGATCAGTTTCTGATGGCGCCGCTGCACGGAGCAGTCACGCTCGTACAGGTGAACGGCATTGCCATGCATATCCGCGAGGATCTGTACCTCGATGTGACGCGGGTTGACCACGGCTTTTTCCAGGAAGATCTCGGTGCTGCCGAACGCGCGTGTGGCCTCCGAGCGTACGCGGTCGAAGTTGTGCCTCAGGGCGTCCGGATCTTCGCACAGGCGGATGCCGCGCCCGCCGCCGCCACTGGTCGCCTTGAGCATCACGGGGTAGCCGATTGCCTCGGCGGCCTCCAGAGCGGCCTCCAGCGTCTCCAGGTTGCCCTCTGACCCTGGTGTGATCGGCACCCCGGCCTCGATCATGGCCTGCCGCGCGGCCACCTTGTCGCCCATGCGGCGAATGACGCTGGCGTCCGGGCCGACCCAGATGAGCCCGCGCGCGGCGCAGGCGGCCGCGAAATCCGCATTCTCGGAGAGAAAACCGTATCCCGGGTGCACAGCGTCGCATCCGGCGGCCCGGGCGACGCTGAGCAGCCGGTGGATGCTCAGGTAGCCACCCATGCTGTCAGGACCGATGGCGTAGGCCTCGTCCGCTTTTTTTACGTGCAGGGCGTGGCGGTCGGCGTCGGTATGCACCGCGACCGAGGTAATCCCCATCTCCGCGCAGGCCCGGGTCAGGCGCACGGCGATCTCGCCCCGGTTGGCTATGAGCAGCTTGCGGATCAAACGGAAGGTCCCGGGAAGGTCAGTGACAGCCCGAGTATCGACATGCAGTCGAAGGGCTGCAAGTTTCTGTTTCGCTTTGACAGAATAGGTCTCGCACGCGTATATTCCGCGCCCTTGCACGAGAGTGTTCTATGAGTCGTATTCCCGTATCTCTCGACCCGTGGCAGCCACGGGCCCGGCACCAGGAATTCGAAGGCGATTTGTCTGCGGAGGATCTGCCGCGCCTGCGGGACGAGGCGCTGGCCGAGCACACGCTATGGATTCATGTCCGTTTCGGGTTGGAGCGCGGCGCGCTGGACGAGATGCGGCTGACCGGAGTGATCACCGGCGAGCTGTGGCAGACCTGCCAGCGTTGTCTGCAACCGTTGGCCTGGGAATTCCGGCTCGAGACCGATGCAGTGATCCTGCCGGCGGGCGGTTCCGTGGAAGGCCTGGGCGCGGACGAGGATATCCTCGAACTGGAGGACGATGGGCGGCTGCACCCGGCGGTCTGGGCCGAGGACGAGGTGCTGCTGGCCAGGCCGCTGGTGCCGCGCCACGCGGACTGCGAGCCTGCCGTGGAACCCGAATTTGTTCCCGGACAGCGCGAGGACAATCCGTTTGCGGTGCTCGAACAGCTAAAGGGCAGTTCGCGCAACGGCGACGACCGATAGATTGGTGGAGTGGGGCGCCGCCCGGCTCGAAACGCTATACTTGCGCCCGTTTTTGATTCGGGCTAACCCCGCCCAGGCGGGATTTGATTAATCTGGAGATTCATCATGGCTGTGCAACAACGCCGCAAAACCCGTTCCAAGCGCGACATGCGCCGTTCCCACGACGGGCTGAAGGGCGCGACCCTGTCCACCGATCCGACCACCGGAGAGGTCCATCGCCGGCATCATGTGACCCCGGACGGGTTCTACCGTGGTCGCCAGGTGATCCAGCAGGACGTCGAAGTCGAAGACGACGAAGACTAAGTTCGGCGTGATGACCTTGCTGGGGCCACGGCTGCGGCTGCACCGTGGCCTTTCCGCGTTTAACTGGACCCGTTCCTCGGGCCTGTCACAGGCGCGCGCATGAGCCGCGAATTCACTATTGCGCTGGATGTGATGGGGGGCGATCACGGGGCCTCCGTGGTGCTGCCGGCCGCGCGTCGGGCGCTGAAGGTGGCCGACGACTTCCGTCTGCTGCTGGTGGGAGACGAAGCGACCATCGAGTCGGGGCTTGCAGGCTGGACGGCGGCCGAGCGCGAACGCGTGGAGATCGTGCATGCCAGCCAGGTGGTCGGCATGGAGGAACCGCCGGCCGTCGCCCTGCGTACCAAACGCGACTCGTCGATGCGCGTCGCCATCGACCAGGTCAAGAAAGGTACCGCGCAGGCCTGCGTGTCGGCCGGTAACACCGGCGGGCTGATGGCCACCGCGCGCTATGTGCTGAAGACCCTGCCGGGGATCGATCGTCCGGCCATCGCGACCGCGCTGCCTTCCCTGTATGGCCATACCCACATGCTGGATCTCGGCGCCAATGTGGATGTCGAGGCGGAGCACCTGTACCAGTTCGCGGTGATGGGCTCGGTGCTGGCGAATGCAGTAGACGGGCTCGAGGCCCCCAAGGTGGGGTTGCTCAATATCGGGTCGGAGGCCATCAAGGGTAACGATCGGGTACGCGAGGCGGGTCGCATGCTGGAGGAATCCAGCCTGAACTATGTCGGGTTCGTGGAGGGCAACGACGTCTACTGCAGTGATGTCGACGTGGTCGTCTGCGACGGCTTTGTTGGCAACGTCGCGCTGAAGGTCAGCGAGGGCGTGGCCAAGATGATTTCCACCAACATGAAGGCCGAGTTCCGCGCCTCGCTGTATTCGCGACTGGCCGGTCTGTTCGCACTGCCCGTGCTGCGCCGGTTGCGCCACCGCTTTGACCACCGGCGCTACAACGGGGCCTCGCTGCTGGGGTTGCAGGGCGTGGTGATCAAGAGCCATGGCAGTGCCGATGCCCTAGCATTCGAATACGCGATTCGCATTGCCCGGATCGAGGCCGAGGCAAACATCTCCAGCCGCATCGACAAGCAGCTGGAGCAGCTACTGGGGCAGGAGCACGCGCAGTGAAGCATGCACGCATCAGCGGGACCGGGAGCTACCTGCCCGAGCGGATCCTGACCAACGCCGATCTCGAGGCCATGGTGGATACCTCGGACGCCTGGATCCAGGAGCGTACCGGGATTCGCGAGCGGCACATCGTGGCCGAGAACCAGGTGACCTCCGACCTGGCGCTGAAGGCCGCCGAGCGCGCGCTGGACGCCGCGGGCATCCGCCCCGCCGACCTGGACCTGATCATCGTCGCCACCACGACCCCGGACCAGATCTTCCCCAGCACCGCTTGCATCCTGCAGGCCAAGCTCGGGATCGGCGGCTGCCCGGCCTTCGACATACAGGCGGTGTGCTCCGGGTTTGTCTATGCCCTGGCCACGGCCGACCGCTTCATGCAGAGCGACGAAATCCGGCATGTGCTGGTCGTCGGGGCCGAGACGCTCTCGCGTATCACCGACTACACCGACCGCGGCAACTGTATCCTGTGGGGCGATGGTGCGGGCGCGGTGGTGCTTTCGCGTTCGCCGGATCCGGGCATCATCTCCACCCACCTGCACGCGGATGGCCACCACAAGGGCCTGCTGGAGGTCCCGGGCGGGGTCTCGCAGCCTGGCGACAACCCGGATCTCGAGTTTATCCGCATGGAAGGCCGCGCGGTCTTCCGTGTTGCGGTCAACACGCTCGACCAGATCGTTGACGAGACGCTCGAATACAACGGGATCGAGAAGTCCGAGCTGGACTGGCTGGTCCCGCATCAGGCCAACATCCGCATCATCCAGGCCACGGCCAAGAAGCTGAACATGTCCATGGATCACGTCGTGGTCACGGTCGACCAGCACGGCAACACTTCCGCCGCGTCGATCCCGCTGGCGCTGGATACCGCCGTGCGCGACGGGCGTATCAAGAAGGGCGACCTGATCCTGACCGAGGCCTTTGGCGGCGGCTTTACCTGGGGCTCCGCGCTGATCCGGATGTAGCACGCGCCGCTTCGCGATTCCCCTCCTGTGGGAGCCTGCTTGCAGGCGAAGCCCCTGCCAAAGCCTGATACGAAGTGGTTCGCCGAAAGACGGGAGTCGACGACATGGGTCGCGAGATCGAACGCAAGTTTCTGCTGGCCAGTGATGCCTGGCGCGAGGCCGTGGTCCGCTCCCAGCGCATGCGCCAGGGCTACCTGTGCGGCAACGACCGCGCCTCGATCCGCGTGCGCGTGGACGAGGAGGGCGCGAACCTGAATATCAAGAGCGCGACCCTGGGTGTCGAACGCGACGAGTACCAGTACGCGATCCCGGTCGTCGAGGCCCACCGTCTGCTCGATACCCTCGCCGGCCCGCAGGTCGAGAAGACACGCTACTGGGTGGATGTCGACGGCTGGGAATACGAGATCGACGTGTTCGAGGGCGCCAATGCCGGCCTGATCGTGGCCGAGCTGGAATTGCCCGCGAGCGATGCCGACTTCCCGCGCCCCGAGTGGCTGGGTGCGGAGGTCTCGCACGACCCGCGCTACTACAACACCGAGCTGGCCCGGAACCCCTACCGCGACTGGCCCGATGCAAGCTGATTCCTTTCCCGTGTTCGATCCGGACTGCCGGCGCTGCCCGCGCCTGGCCGGTTTTCTGGAAGACGTGCGAGCGAAGCACCCGGACTACCATGCGGCGCCGGTCCCTTCGTTCGGCCCGCTGGATGCCCGCCTGCTGATCGTCGGACTCGCCCCGGGAATGCACGGGGCCAACGCCACGGGGCGCCCCTTCACCGGGGATTACGCCGGGGTGCTGCTCTACGAGACCCTGCACCACTACGGCTTTGCGACGGCCCCCGAGAGCGTGAACGCGGACGACGGGCTGCAACTGCTGGACTGCCGCATCACCAATGCCGTCAAGTGCCTGCCGCCGCAGAACAAGCCCACCACCGAGGAAATCCGCACCTGCAACGGTTTCCTGGCCTCCGAGATGGATACGATGCAGCCCCAAGTGATCCTCGCACTGGGCAAGATCGCCCATGACGCGGTCCTTCGGGCGCGTGGCTTGCCGTTATCGAGCCGGCGCTTTGCCCACGGCGCCGAGCATGACCTGGATGGCCTGCGTCTGGTCGATTCCTACCACTGCTCGCGCTACAACACCCAGACCCGCCGCCTCACCCCGGCCATGTTCGGCGAACTGTTCGCCCGCATCCGTACTCATCTCAAGTAGAAAACCTGTGGCGGCCCGGCTGCCCGTGAGGGCGTGGCGCCCAATGTTGCGGGGTGCCAAAGTGCCAAGGGCGTTGAACGCCCACTGCTGATGTTTCCCACGCCCAGTTGCCGTACAGGTTTGGCTGACTCCTTTGGCCGTTCCGGTATCCTGAAGCTGTCATGAGCGCGCCCGAAACCGGTTTCGATTCCAAGGCCTTCCTGAAGACGCTGACGCAGTCGCCCGGTGTCTATCAGATGCTGGATGCCAGCGGCGGCGTGCTGTATGTCGGCAAAGCGCGCAATCTCAGGAGTCGTGTGGCCAGCTACTTTCGCGGTTCGGACGATCGCGGGCCGCGGATCCGGTCGATGGTGCGCCAGATCGCGGACATCCGTGTTGCGGTCACGCATACCGAGGCCGAAGCCCTGCTGCTCGAGGCCAACCTGATCAAGCGCCACCGGCCGCGCTACAACGTGCTGCTGCGCGACGACAAGAGCTACCCCTACATCTTCGTGTCCAGCCAGGAGTACCCGCGCCTGGGTTTTCACCGGGGCGCGAAAAAGAAAGGGGTGCGCTATTTCGGCCCGTACCCTTCAGCCGGGGCCGTGCGCGAGAGCCTGGCGCTGCTGCAGAAGCTGTTTCAGGTTCGCCAGTGCGAGGACAGCGTGTTCGCGCACCGTTCCCGGCCTTGTCTGCAGTATCAGATCGGGCGTTGTACGGCGCCCTGCGTGGGCTATATCACGCCCGAGGAGTATGCCCGCGACGTCGAGTCCTCCGTGCAGTTCCTGCAGGGCAAGAGCGAGGTGGTGATCGCCGACCTGATGCAGCGCATGGAGGCGGCCTCCGAACGCCTCGATTTCGAGCATGCGGCGCGACTGCGGGACCAGATCGCGCGGCTGCGTCAGATCTCCGAGCAGCAGTTTGTCTCCGGCGGCGAGGGTGACGCCGACGTGATTGCCCTGGCGCAGGAGGCGGGCGCGGTGGCCGTGGAGATCTTCTTCGTGCGCGGGGGGCAGAACCTGGGCAACCGCGAGCTGTTCCCGAACGTGCCGGAGGCCACCGACACGTCCGAGATTATGGCGGCGGTGCTGGCGCAGTACTACGCCGAACGCGAACCGCCGGCGCGCGTGCTGCTGTCGCATGAGCCGGAAGGCGCGCCGGCGCTGGAGGCCTTCCTGATGGAGCGCCGCGACGGCCGCAAGGTCCAGCTCGCCTGGTCGTTGCGCGGGGATCGGGCGCGCTGGCTGGATATGGCACGGCGCAATGCCGAACTGGCCCTGAAGACCCGCATCGCCAGTCAGGCCGGACAGGCTGCGCGCCTGGACGCGCTCACCGCCGAACTGAATCTGGAGAATCCCCCGAAGCGCATGGAGTGCTTCGACATCTCGCACACCGGCGGCGAGCGCACGGTCGCTTCTTGCGTGGTGTTCGGGCCAGAGGGGCCGATCAAGTCCGACTACCGGCGGTTCAACATCGACGGGATCGAGCCCGGTGACGATTACGCCGCGATGCATCAGGCCCTGAGCCGGCGCTTCGCCCGCCTGAAGAAGGGGGAAGGGCAGGAGCCGGACATCCTGTTCATCGACGGCGGCAAGGGCCAGGTTACGCAGGCGCTCAATGTGCTGGCGGACCTCGGGCTGGATCACATCCGTGTGATCGGCGTCGCCAAGGGCGAGGAACGCCGGCCGGGTATGGAAACGCTGATATTGAGCGGGGTGGAGGCCCCCTCTATACTCCCCGCGCACTCGGGTGCGCTACACCTGATCCAGCAGATTCGCGACGAGGCGCACCGGTTCGCGATCACCGGGCACCGTGCGCGCCGGGCCAAGGCGCGCAAGGAATCGACACTGGAGTCGATTCCGGGGCTGGGGCCGAAGCGCCGTAGCGCGTTGCTGCGCCACTTCGGGGGGCTGCGCGGGGTGGCACGCGCCGGCGTCGACGAGCTGTCCAAGGTGCCGGGCATCCACCGGCGGCTCGCGCAGGCGATCTACGACCAGTTTCACTAGGGAAACACTGATTAATGTACACACTCGTGTTGGCACCCCAGGTTTTCCGAGACAAGGCGCGTCGTGCAGCGGGTAGTGGTTCTACCCGCAAGTGGCGCAACGCCGGATCGGGGAACCTGGGGTGCCAACCCCGAAGGGGCTCGGCCGCTTTGGCGTGGGAACGGCGTTGCGGTTCCCTTGTGCAGAATGACTGCACGGCAGTCGCCGCGCCTTGTTCGCACGCAAAAGCGACTCGAGCACGAGCGTGTACATTAATCAGTGTTTCCCTTGGACTAACCAGCAGATGATCCGTGAACTCCCCAACTGGCTGACCTGGTCGCGGATCGTGATGATCCCGCTGCTGATCGTTGTGTTCTATGCGTTGCCGATGCCCACGGCCGGCATCGTCGCGGCGATCATCTTCGCCCTCGCCGCGATCACGGACTGGGCGGACGGTTATCTGGCACGGCGCTGGGAGGTGACCAGCCGCTTCGGTGCGTTCCTCGATCCGGTGGCGGACAAGCTGATCGTCGCGGCCGCGCTGGTTCTGGTGGTCGATCACAACCCGGGTGTGGGTCTGGCGCTGGCGGCGGTCGTAATCATCGGGCGCGAGATCGCAATCTCGGCCCTGCGCGAGTGGATGGCCGAGGTCGGCGCCAGTGCGAAGGTGGCGGTGTCCTGGGTCGGCAAGGTCAAGACCACCGCCCAGATGGTGGCGATCTTCCTGCTCCTGTGGGCGGAGCCGGTCGCTGGGCTGCCGACTTTCGCGATCGGTGTATGGCTGCTGTATCTGGCGGCCATCCTCACGCTGGTGTCGATGGTGCAGTACATGCTGGCGGCCGCGCGCGGACGCTGATGTGGCGTGCCGGACCCGGGCAGACTATTGACGTCCGCCTCTGGTACGGTAGAATACGCGCCGTTAACGAAGAGCGGGAATAGCTCAGCTGGTAGAGCACAACCTTGCCAAGGTTGGGGTCGCGAGTTCGAATCTCGTTTCCCGCTCCAACAGATTCCTGAAACCCCGGTTCGGCCGGGGTTTTCTGTTTCGGCCTCCGCATGCTGCTTCTTGCGGGCCGGGACCCACCCGATACAGGCTGGGTGGCAGAGTGGTTATGCAGCGGACTGCAAATCCGTGTACGCCGGTTCGATTCCGACCCCAGCCTCCATCATTGCGCTTCGTGCCAGGGCCGCCTTCGGGCGGTCTTTTCTTTTTGGTTTCCCCACTGTGCTGAAACCGGTATGAAAATTCTCGTCCCAGGAAGGGTTACAGGGTCTATGCTCTTCTGGGGAAACGTTCGTTTCCTTCAATAACCAAAACAAGATGGGGGACGCGAGATGCTGATTATTGGCCTGATTATCGTCGTGGCGGCACTGGTGTTTGCTACCGTGAAGCTGCGGGTCCACCCGTTCCTCGCCCTGTTGTTGGCGGCCTTTGTGATGGCGTTGATCGGGGGTATTGCCCCGAAAGAGGCGATTAGCGTCATCAACGACGGCTTCGGCGGGACGCTCGGCTATATCGGGATCGTGATCGCGCTGGGCACGATCATCGGAGTGATCCTGGATCGCACCGGGGCGGCGATCGTGATGGCGGAGGCGATCATCCGCGCGCTGTCGGACCGTTTCCCCAACCTGACGGCTACGATCATCGGCTACATCGTGTCGATCCCGGTGTTCTGTGACTCCGGCTACGTAATCCTGAACTCCCTGAAGAATGCGCTGGCGAAGAAGGCCGGCGTGTCCCTGGTGGCGATGAGTGTCGCGCTGGCGACGGGTCTGTTCGCCACGCACAACTTCGTTCCGCCGACCCCGGGCCCGATCGCCGCGGCGAGCAACATCGGGATCGCCGATGCGCTGGGACTGGTGATCCTGTTCGGCCTCGTGGTGGCCGCGGTGGCGGCTGCGGTGGGCTGGCTCTGGGCGAGTCGCTATACCCATGCGAATGATGATGAACTGCTGGAGCCGGATCCGATCGAGGAGGCCACCGGCCAGGAGGTGAAGAAGCCGGAGCCCGATCTGACCCACCGTCCGACGACCCTGGCGGCATTCATGCCGATCCTGGCACCGATCGTGCTGATCTCGATCGGCTCGATCGCGTCGCTGGCCACACGCGACGTCGACCCCGGCATGCTCGCGGCGGCGCTGATCTTCCTGGGTCAGCCGGTGGTCGCGCTGGCGATTGGCGTGGTGTTCGCCCTGCTGTTGGTCAAGGGTGACGACAAGCGAGGCCGTTTCCACCAGATGACGGTCGATGCGGTCCTGCTCGCGGCGCCAATCCTGTTGATTACCGGGGCGGGCGGCGCGTTTGGTTCGGTCCTGCAGGAGACCCCGATTGGTGATCAGCTCGGCGACATGCTGACGGGTCTTGGACTGGGGCTTCTGGTGCCGTTCCTGCTGGCGGCTGCGCTCAAGTCTGCCCAGGGCTCGTCGACGGTGGCACTGGTCGCGGCCTCCAGCATGGTGGCGCCGCTGCTGCCCGCGCTGGGACTGGATTCGGACATGGGCATGGTGCTGGCGGTGATGGCGGTGGGCGCCGGGGCGATGACCGTCTCTCACGCCAACGACAGCTTCTTCTGGGTGGTCAGCCAGTTCAGCCGCATGAAGGTGTCGACCGCCTACAAGGCCTATACGACCGCCACGCTGTTGCAGGGTGTGAGCGCGATGATCGTGATCTACCTGCTGGGGCTCGTCTTTGTCTGAGCTGAGGCGGGTCGTGTTGTGTCCGGACAGCTTCAAGGGCAGTCTGGATGCGGAGGATGTGGCCCAGGCGATGGCTCGTGGCGTGCATGCCGCGAGTCCATCGACCCGTATCCGGGCCCTGCCGATGGCCGATGGTGGAGAAGGGACGGCGGAGCTGGTGAGCTACACGCTGGGATGGGCCTGGCATCTGTCCGATGTCCGTGACCCGCGCGGGCAGCATGTATCGGCGGGCTGGGGCTGCGACGACGTCACGCGGCGTGCGGTGATCGATGTGGCCTCTGCGTGTGGGCTGGGCCTGATACCCGAGGCCGAGCGAGATCCATGGAAGCTCGATACCCGTGGCGTGGGGCACCTGATCCTGGCAGCACTGGATGCGGGTGCCCGGCATGTGCTGATCGGACTCGGCGGTAGCGGCACGGTGGATGGTGGTGCCGGGATGCTGCACGCGCTGGGGGTTCGCTTCCGTGACCGCGAAGGGCGCGACCTGGATCCCGTTCCGGAGCGGCTGGAGGATGTGAAAAGTGCCGATTTTTCCGGTCTGGAGCCCCGTTTGTCGGGGCTTCGCATCACGGTGCTGAACGATGTCGACAATCCGTTGACGGGCAACCGGGGTGCGGCGGCGGTGTTCGGTCCGCAAAAAGGGCTGGCGGAGTCCGACGTCCGGCGCATGGATGCCTGCATGGAGCGCCTGGAACGCGCCATTGACGCGGCGGGGGAGCTGCGCCGCCCGGGCGCTATGCCCGGGGCGGGTGCCGCTGGAGGTCTGGGTTTCGCCCTGGCCTGTGTCCTGCGTGGACAGTCGCGTATGGGGGCGGTGTATCTGGCGGACATGATCGATCTCGATGCGGCGATTGCCGGCAGTGATCTGGTCATCACGGGCGAGGGACAGGTCGATGGGCAGACCGTGCATGGCAAGGTCGTGGCCGAGGTGGTCCGGCGGGCACGGCGCTGCTGTGTGCCGGCCGTCGCCGTTGCCGGGTCCATCGACGCCACGCCAGAGGAACTCGAAGCGGTGGGACTCGCCGACGCACGCGCTCTTTGTGATGGCACGATCACGCTGGAACAGGCCATGGACGAACCCGGGCGCTGGATCATGGAACGCACGCGTGAACTCGTGGAGGCGCGGTTGAGCTAAAGGACGGACGACTGACAGGGGTTCACGCTGTGGCCATTCATGGCACTATTCGGGGCCTGTCGCACAGGGGCGTGCATTGATTTTCTTCAACGACATCAGCAGCTGTGTGTGGAGACCATGGCGAGCGTCGGCCATGGGCCTTCTGCTCGCCGCCACAATGTGCCTGTCGGTTGGGGTCAGCGCGGACGAGAACGTGCGCGTCGGGCTTTACGAGAATGTGCCCAAGGTCGGCACCGGCGACGACGGGGCGGCCGGTGGCGTGTTCGTGGAGCTTCTGGAGGCCATTGCCCGCCGCGAGCACTGGCAGGTGGAGTACGTCTCGTGCGAGTGGTCGGCCTGTCTGGATGCACTGGAAGCGGGCGAGATCGACCTGATGCCGGATGTCGCCCTGACTCCGGAACGTCGTGAAAGCCTTGCGTTCCATTCGATTCCGGTGGTTCAGGCGTGGAGTCAGGTGCTGGCTCCCGTCAACTCGGGCCTGGACCGCATGGAGTCACTGGAAGGCCTCCGGCTGGCGGTGCTCGATGGTTCGGTTCAAAGCGATTATCTGCGCGAGTATGCGCGGAGCGAGGGTCTGGACTGGACACTCGTACTTCGTCCCGACATGCAATCCGTGCTGGGTGCAGTCACCGCGGGCGAGGCCGACGTTGCGATCAGCAACAACTTTTATGGACGCCGTCACGCTCGTCAGCACATGCTGGTGGAAACGCCCATCACCTTTGACCAGGTCGGTCTCTATTTTGCGGCCGCGCCCGGGAGGCAGGCTGAGCGACTGGACGTCCTTGACGCCTATCTGCAGCGTTGGAAGGGTGAGGCCGGTTCGCCCTATCACCAGGCGATGGAGCAGGCTCTGGAGCCGACGACCCTCGGGAGCGAGATTCCGGCGTGGGCGTGGCCGGCCCTGGCCGCCGCTGGGGGGAGCGCGCTTGTTCTGGCGCTGATGGCGCTTTGGCTGAGGCGCACGGTGCGCGCAAGGACGCATGATTTGCGCGAAGCCAACCAGCGGCTCGAGCATCTGCTGGAGAGTGGGCCCGTGGTGCTCTATCAACTCAATGCGCAGGATTTCAAACTCCTTTGGGTAAGTGGCAATTTCCAGCGCCTGTTCGGGTTCGATCCCGAGACCGCCCTGCAACCGGGCTGGTGGGAACAACAAGTGCACCCGGAGGACCGGCCGACCGCCCTGCGCGAGAATCGGCGTCTGCTCCAGGAACGTCATATGGTCCGTGAGCTACGGCTGTTCGATGGCTGGGGCAAGCTGCGCCATATCCGCGACGAGCTGCGGATCGTGCCTGGCAGAATCCAGGGGCAGGGCGGAGCCGAGGTGGTTGGCAGCTGGACGGACCTGACCGCCAGCATGGAACAAAAGGAAGCGTTGCGGCAGATGGCGCACTATGACTCGTGCACGGGGCTGCCCAATCGCGTATTGCTGCATGATCGTCTGGGACACACGCTGGAGCGGGCGCTGGCCGATGGCCAGGTTCGCTGGGTCGTGCTGATTGACCTTGACCGCTTTCGGAATGTCAACGAAACCCTTGGAACATCCGCGGGAGACCGGGTGCTGGAGGCCATGGGCGAGCGGCTCGGGCGCCTGCTGGGGCCGCAGGATACCATTTCGCGTGTGGGTGCCGACGAGTTCTGCCTGATCGTCGAGTCGCCACCGCTGGACACGGGTGCTGTCCCCTTCCTCGAGCGCTTGCTGGAGGTTCTGCGCGAGCCCAGTGCCGTTGGCGGACGCTCGCTGGTGACCACCGCGAGTGTGGGGATGGCGACGTTCCCCGAACATGGCACTACGCGCGACGAACTGCTGACAGCGGCGGAGATTGCGATGGCCGTGTCACGCAGCGTTGGTGGCGATACGTGGCATGTCTACGAACCGGGAATGGGAGCTCAGACCGAACATCGCCTGTTCCTGGAAAACGATTTGCGTAGCGCGGTCGCCAACAATGAATTGCTGCTCTACTTCCAGCCGCAGCGGGACATGCGGACGGGCCGACTGGTGGGTATGGAGGCGCTGGTGCGCTGGCGCCACCCGCAAAGGGGAATGGTTTCGCCGGCGGAATTCATACCACTGGCGGAGGAGACCGGGATGATTCAGGCCATCGACCGTTGGGTGCTGAACGCGGCCTGTGCCCAACTGGCGCACTGGGACCAGGAAGGCCGCAAGATACCGACGGTGGCGGTGAATCTCTCGGCCCGGGAACTGCATGACGAGACTCTGGTGGCGGCGATTCAGGAGATCCTGGCGCGTCATGCTCTGGAGCCCGGCCGGCTCGAGCTGGAATTGACCGAGACCATGATGATGGAGCAGCCGGAGCGGGCCCTGGCCGTTCTGCACCGCCTGGAGACCCTGGGTGTGACACTGGCCATGGATGACTTCGGTTCGGGCTACTCCAACCTGGCGCATCTGCGCCGGCTGCCGCTGCGGCGGTTGAAGATCGACCAGTCACTGGTCCGCGATATCGGCTACTCCCGCAATAACGAATCGATCATATGCGCGATCATTGCCCTGGCCGAGGCGCTGGGGCTGGATCTGATCGCCGAGGGTGTGGAAGAGGCCGGACAGCAGGCCTTCCTGCTGGGCGAGGGCTGTCGTTTCGGGCAGGGTTATCTGCTGGGTCGTCCGGCACCGGCCGACAAGGCTCTGCAAGGTATTGACGCATAGCCTGCCGCGAGGGCGGGATGTGGCTGTAACCGGACTCAGGATCGGACGGTGTGACGCCCGAAGTCCGATTCCTGTTGCAACAGGTCCGCGAGCGGGGAGGGATGGCCGAACAGGAAGCCCTGCATCATCGGGCAGCCGAGGCGGCGCAGATAGTTCTGTTGGGACGAGGTTTCCACGCCCTCCGCGATGATGTTCATCTGCAGGCCGCGCGCCATGGAAACAATCGCGTTGACAATGCAGGCCTCGCCCTCGGTGCAGATGGTGTGGGTAAAGCTACGGTCGATCTTCAGCGTGTGGACCGGGAGCTTCTGTAGATAGCTGAGAGACGAATAGCCGGTACCAAAGTCGTCCACAGCGACCTGGACCCCGGCCTCGCACAGGCGGTTCAGCTTGGCCACGGTGTCGTGGGTGTCGCTCATCAACAGGCTTTCGGTGATCTCGATCTCCAGCAACTCGGGAGGGAAGCCGGTCTCCACCAACAGGCCCAGGACGCCGTCGACAAAGTCATCACGCTCGATCAGAACCGGCGACAGATTTACCGCCAGGCGCAGATCCTTTACCCGTCGATGGGCATCGCGGATGTCGCAGAGGGCGTTGCGCAGGGTGGCGCGATCCAGGTCGACAATCAGGCGTGTGTCCTCGGCTACCGGGATGAACTCGGCCGGCCCGAGCACGCCGCGATCGGGGTGATCCCAGCGAATCAGCGCCTCGACCCCCAGGAGCTGTCCCGTCTCGCCGTCGACCTGCGGCTGGTAGAGGATGTGGAACTCTTCACGCTCAAGCGCCTTGCGCAGGTCCTGCTCAAGTTGCAGACGGTGGGGTGTGTTGCCGTGCATCTCCGGGGCGAACAGGCGGATGCCGTTCTTGCCCGTGTTCTTTTCGCGGTACATCGCGATGTCAGCGTGGCGGATCAGCGCTTCGAGCGTATCGCCCCCCTCGGGGTAGATGGCGATCCCGATGCTTGCCCCGACATACAGCTCGTGGTCCCCGCCCAGGTGAAACGGAGTGCTCAGGCTCTGCAGGATCTTTTCGGCGACCTCGACGGCCGCATTCTTGTCGCTGATCTCCGGTAGCAGCAGGGTGAATTCGTCACCGCCGAATCGCGACAGTGTGTCCCCCTTGCGGATGCAGCCGAGCAGGCGCTGGGCGACCGCCTGCAGCAGGCGGTCGCCGATGGTGTGGCCCAGTGAATCGTTGATTACCTTGAAGCGGTTGAGGTCGATGAACATCACTGCCAGCGGGTGACTGTGCCGTTGGGCCTGGGCGATGGCCACGTCGACGCGGTCGCGGAACAGGGCACGGTTCGGCAGGCGGGTGAGCAGGTCATGGTAGGCCTGAAAATTGATAAAGGCCTCGGATTCCTTGCGGTCGGTGATGTCGCGAGCGGTCCCGTAGATCAGGGTCTCGCCCGTGTCGTCGCTGGCCGCCGTGGGCCAGACCGCGACCTCGAAATAGCGCCGGGTACGGGCCATTTCACGGGGTTTCAGCGCCAGTTCCACGGAGCGGATATGGGCATGGCTGCGTCCGGCCTGTTCGAAGAAATACTCCGCCTTTTCGTGGTCATCCGGCTCCACGAGGTCCAGCACACGGGTGTCCAGAAGGTCCTGGCGGGAGTAGCCAAGCAGTTCGTGTACGCGCGAATTCACGAAACGAAAACGCCCTTCGCGGTCCAGGATGAAACGATGTCCGGGGAGTTGTTCACGATCAGCCGGTGCAGGCGCTCGGAACGCTCCAGGCGCGTGCGCATGTTGCGGTTGGCGTCTTCGAGTTCTTTCTTGTGCAGGGCATTGCGCACGGTCGCCAGCAGCTCGTCCGGCTGGTACGGCTTTTTCAGATAATCGGAGGCGCCTTCACGCAGGGCCCCGGCGACATCGTCAACCGAGGTGTTGCCGCTGATCACAACGACCGGGACCGCGAGGCCGGCGGCCTGTATGAAACGCAGGACATCCCGTCCCCCCAGTTCCGGCATGCAAAGGTCGAGCAGCAGGAGATCGGGCGGGTCGCGTCGGAGGATCTCGATGGCGGCCCCTCCGCCCGGGGCGGTTTCCACCGTGAACGTTTGTAGCTCCAGCAGCTGGCGCACGCTGTCGAGGAGGCGGGCGTCGTCGTCGACGACGAGAATGCGCGGCGATTTGGTCTGGCCGGATTCGGTCATGGGTGGCTCCCGCCGTAGGCTCGCATCATCGTTTGCGGACTATCCCTGTCCCGTTCCGACCTCTCCCGCTTCGGTTTCGCGATGCGGAAGACGAATTTCGAACCGCGTTCCTTCGCGGTCACTGTCGCAGTGGATGTGGGCGCCGATCTCGTCCGCCAGGCGGCGGACAATGCTCAGGCCCAGTCCTGCATGACTTGCGCCTTTTTGTGACTTGACCGGGCGATAGTGCGCCGCGCGAACCTCCTCGGGAAGCCCCGGGCCATCATCTGCGACAACCAGGGTTACCACGCGTTGTCCGTGAAGGTCCTCGGGGTCCCGGGTCTGCAAGCGAATGCAGCCTCCGGACTCGAGTGCCTCGGCGGCGTTCTTGAGCAAGTTGGTCAGTATCTGGCGTACATGGTCGCTGGGGACGGACAGGGGCGGGTCGCCGGGTGCCAGGTCGAGCTCCATGCGGATCCCGCGCGTGCGGCAAAGCGAATGATCCACGATCTCGGCCACGTCCTGGACCAGGCGATTCAACGTTGCCGTCGGCCCCGTGATGTCCCGGTTGGGGTCTTGCAGCCGCAGCAGGATGCGTCCGACGCGATCGATCTCTTCCTTGATCAGGGCCAGCTCGTGGTTGGCTTCGTGTTCCTCGCCCAGCTTCGCGTTCAGTACGCCCAGATAGTTCTGAATGATGCTGAGCGGGTTGCCCGCTTCGTGCAGCGTCTCGCGGATTCGCTGCTGAGTCGCTTGGTCGCTGCGCCTTCGCTCAAGCGGTTCCACGTGTGGGGTGTCGGGCGCCACAAGCGCACGCGCAATCTCGCGCGCCAGCGCCCGAATGAACTCGCTGCGCTCTTCGAGCGCCTGTGCCCGCGCCGTGTCCAGCCCGAGTATCAGTACGCCTGCCGGAGGTGCCTGGCGATCGGCCAGCAGGGGAAAGGCCCAGAGGATCTCGGCCTCGCATAACCGAAACAGTTGCTGATCGATTACCGGAGCCGCCGTCTCGGTGGCGAGTTCGTGGCGGCGCATCTCGCGTTCCAGCAGGGTGTCGGTCACGAGGCTCCGTCCGGGGAGCAGGGGCAGTGTGAAGTCGGGTTCGTCTTCTTCGTCGAGCCATGCGGAAACCGACATGCCATCGGTGTCCGTCAGGAAAATCAGGCTACGCTCGAGGCCCAGCGTGAGGAACAGGGTTCGTTGGGCGGCCCGGGCCCGCTCGTGTGGGCCCTCGGTGCGGAGCATCTCGCCCGTTAGCCGTTCCAGCTCGGTCAGGTCGCGTACGCGCATCCCCAATGCCTCGCGCGCGGCCTGATCGGGATCGGTCTCGTCGCCTTGTGCCGGGTCCGGCCTCGAATCCAGCTCGATCCCGAGCGACCCCGCCACCCGCTCGACGTCGTCTTCGATCCGCTTGCGCAGCTCTCGCGTCAAGCCCTCGTTGAGGCCAAACAGGTCATGTGCTGCAGCGAGCGCCGGGTCGCTCAAGTCATCGGGGTCTTCGCAGCCAAGACGGTGGGCGAGATGAGTGACCTTGACCAGATGGTGTGCATCGCGTACCTGGTCGGTGGGCTCCAGATGGAAGCGTACGGCATCGGCGACAAAGCCATTCAGACCCCACTGGCCCAGGCGCTGGGCAGCAAGCTCCGCATGGTGCTGACCGTAGGTTTCGCGTTCACGGTCCACCAGCTCGCGATCATTGGCACTGCCCTCGAGCACCGGCCAGTAACTGGCCTCGTCGGTGGCCAGGCGCATCAGCTTGCCGAGGTCGACCAGTAATCCCGCCAGGTAGGCGTCTTCGGGCCGTGGGTAGCGTGTGAGCGAGGCGAGGACCTGGCCGAGCATCGCAGTGGTCAGGGCCTGGCGCCAGATGATCCGCAGTGCACTGCGATGCCGGGGCTGGTAGTGTCCGAAAAGTTGCTGAATCGCAGCGGTCAGCGCCAGGCTGCGCACGGTGTCCAGCCCGAGGCTGAACAGGGCGCGGTCAATGGTGCGGCACGGCGAGCCGCGGTAATAGAAGGGGGAGTTGGCTGCGGCCAGGAGTCGGCTGGTCATGCCCGTGTCGCGAAGAATGGCCCGGCTCAGGGCCTCGAAATCGGCCTCGCCTGCCTGGCTGGCATCCAGAACGGAAATCAGAGCCTGGGGGAGGCTGGGAATCGTCTCCGTTTCCGTTGCCGTATACGCCGTGGCCATGCTCCTCCCCGGGGACCTGAGACGGTGCCCTTCAATTTCCCCGATCCGTGGCCGGTCCGCCGCGTGGTCCACCGCGCCGCAAAGGCCTTCTGGTTCCTGACTATACTGCTCGGACTTGCCTTGTGCCAGCGATTCCGTTAGATCAAGTGTGAGGTGTCCGTGAGGCCGTTCGAGAGGCAGGAGGCTTTGAAGCCCATGAATCACCCGGAGTCCGACAGTAACCGTACGCCGATATCGATACCCCGCGTGCTCGCGGTCACCAGTGGCAAGGGAGGGGTGGGCAAGTCCAGTATCGCGGTCAACCTGGGGATCACGCTGGCCCGGGCCGGACGCAGGGTATGTGTCCTGGATGCGGATACTGGGCTGGCAAACGTCAATATCCTGCTGGGGCTGCACCCACAAAAGGGGTTGGCGGACGTCTTGGCCGGGGAATGCCCGATCGAGGACATCCTGCTCGATGGGCCATACGGGATGAAGATCATCCCCGGGGCTTCGGGTATCCGCGATTGCGTGGAGCTGTCGGCTGCGCGGCAGCGGCGGCTGGTGACCGAGCTGGCGCGGATCGAGCAGCATTTCGATGATCTGATCCTGGATACCGCCGCGGGGATTGGCGACACCACGCTGGACTTCGTCGCGGCCGGGCATCAGGCGCTGCTGGTGATCACGCCGGAGCCGACGTCGCTCACCGACGCCTTCTCGTTGCTGAAAGTCGCGCTGCGCCGGCATCCGGTGGATTGCCAGGTGGTCGTGAACATGGTGGCCGATATCAGCGAGGCGCGTGCCGTTTATCAGCGCTTCAGCGGCGCGGTGGAAAAGTACCTGGGGATCTCGGTGGGCTTTCTCGGCTTTATCCAGCGCGATGAAAGCCTGCGGGCGGCCGTGACCTTGCAGCACCCCGTGGCGATGTTCTCGGAGCATGATCCGTCGGTGCGCCCGTTTCAGCGGCTTGCACAGGCCCTGAACGAGCTGCCCTGGGATTCCTCGAACCGCTCGTCGTTCAGCCGCTTCTGGTTTCGTCAGCTGTTGCGTGCGCCCAGGCCGGAAGAGCCCGCGGATGCGGATTCCGGGGCCGCTGCAACGGCATCGGAGCAGTTACCCGCGGAACCGGACTCCACTCCGCCTGTGGACGCGCCGGTATCGGGATCCCGCAATAGCGTGAAGGAACGATTCGAGGCCTTGCGTAAGGAGTTTCGCAGTCTGGCAAGCGAGCTCGACGAGCCGTGTGCAATGGCCGAATGGATCCAGGCACTGGAAGCCGACTACCGTGATCGTTTTGGCATCCCCGCGGTGGATCCCGAGGCCCTGATCGAGTGGATCATTCAGCATCCCGGCACCTGTGAAGGCGTGCTGGCCCGTATCCACGAGCGTCTGGATCGCCAAGGAAGCGACGAATCGGGAGACGGGGGTGTTGTCCAGGAGGGGCCTGCAACCGATAACGTCGTAACGCCGGATTTTGGCCGATATGGCCCGCTGGCGGTCAGTGAACGAAAAACGCCGAACACGAAACCCGATGCCGTACACCGCGTGGACGTGGCCGTCTTCGGGTCTCAGCAGGCTTTGCTGGAGTGGTTGCGCGATTCGCGGGCCGAAGGCCAGCTACTGATCGAGCAACTGGAGCGACGCGGGGACGGCGACTAGCCCAGCGTCTCCCCCGGCGGGGGCCCTGGACTACTTCGGCCCGAGGAGCAGCCAGGCGATCAGGCCCAACACCGGCAGGAACAGCAGGATCAGAATCCACAGTAGCTTGACCACAGGCCCCGCCGGACTCTGTGCGGTACGGACGATGGCCCAGATCACGATGATCAGCCAGATCAGACCGAGAATTCCGGTGACTTCGATACCCATGGGGTGCTCCTTGTCGACGTACGCGGGTGCGTCGTTTCCGTTGAGCGTATCACCGTGGCACGAGGGATGGGGTCACGGCCAACCCGCAAGTGGTGGAGTGTGCCCCCGATCGCCGAACCGACTATGCTGCGGAACTTTCTCGGGCCAGCGATCGATGAGCATGAAGATATGGGTAGACGCGGACGCCTGTCCCGCGGTGATCAAGGAGATCCTGTTCCGGGCGGCCAAGCGCACCCAGGTACCGCTGACGCTGGTGGCCAACCAGCCCCTGCGGACGCCGCCCTCGAAGTGGATCGACTCCCTTCAGGTCGGCGCCGGCTTTGACGTGGCGGACAACGAGATCGTGCGGCGGCTGGAGGCGGGTGACCTGGTGATCACCGCTGATATACCGCTGGCCGCCGAGGCCATCGCCAAGGGCGCCCAGGCGCTGAATCCGCGCGGCGAACTGTATACCGAGGGCACGATACGCGAGCGCCTGAGCATGCGTGATTTCATGGAGACCCTGCGTTCCAGTGGTGTGGATACGGGCGGCCCGGCGGCGTTCAGCCAGGCCGATCGCCAGGCCTTTGCCAACCAGCTCGACCGCCTGCTGACGCGTCAGGCGAAAACTCGTTAGCTGATCAATCAGTGTTTCCCTAGCGGCGTGTCCAGTCCATCGATACTGACCGCGTTCTTCTCCTCCCAGTAGCGTTTCAGGCCTTCCGGGCCCTTGCGTTCGCTCCACTCGGTCAATGTGGCGCGTGGCCGGAGCTCGCCCTCGGGGACGCCAAACCCACAGGAGGTCTGGATGCGGTGGATCTCGACATCGACGATCTGACGCGTCCCCGGATGTTCCGGAAAGGCACTGTTCAGTGCGTCCCAGTCAGCGTCGGACGGGAGCACGCTCCTGCCCTGGCCGTACAGCCGCAAAATCTTCGGTTTTCCGGAAAAGGCGCAGAACATCAGCGTGATGCGGCCGTTTTCGGCCAGATGAGCGGAGGTTTCGTTGCCCGAGCCTGTCAGGTCCAGATAGGCCACCCGATGAGGACCGAGAACGCGCAGGGTGTCCAGTCCCTTGGGGGACAGGTTTACGTGCCCGTCGGCTGCGAGGGGTGCCGACCCCACGAAGTACACCGGCTGTTCATGGATAAAGGTGGTGAGCCGTTCATCCAGCTCGGGAAAGGTCTTGGCCATCGCATTACCGCTTGCGGCAGGGTGAATCGGGACGTCGAAAGCGTGTTTCGATACCCTCGGTAGATTACTACAAGGTTAGTTCTGTCCGGAGATGCTCATGACGACTCTGCTACGCCCCCTGTCCCTGGTTCCTTTGCTGGTACTCGGTCTTTCCGCCTGTGGGGGCGGGGAGCGCGTCTCGGAGGTGACTCTGGCCCAGCTCGCAGGGGCGGCTGCCGAGTTCAACGGCGAACTGGTGCAGACCGAAGGTGTGGTCAAGCGTTTCGACGAGGATCCCGAGCGCTACCACTACTGGCTGGAGGACGAGGATGTAAACCGCGTGGCGGTCGAGCCGCACGAAGAGGTATCGGACCGGCTGGGTGAACACATCCGCGTGGTTGGACGCTTCAGTTACCACCCGGAGGAAGGGCGACTGATCGAGATCGATCCGGCCGCAACGGCGGCGCTGGACGCCAATCACTGACATGGGGAGCGTGGGCCCGGAAATGACACAACCGACTCGGAAATCTTCGGGGGAACGATGAGCGACTGGATCGACGTGGCACCGGCGGACAGTATCGAGGACGGCGACCACCGCCTGGTGGAGACGGCGGGGACCGAGGTCGCGATCTTCAACCTGGCTGGCGAGTTCTACGCGGTGGAAAACCTCTGTACGCATGAGGAGGTGCCCATCGCCGATGGCGAACTGGATGATGACGACTGCATCACCTGTCCGTTACACGAGGCCCAGTTCTGCCTGCGCACCGGCGAGGTCATGGAGCCTCCGGCGGAAGACCCCCTGACCCGCTTCCCCACCCGTGTGCATGACGGCATGGTGCAGGTGGGTTCCGAGCCGCTGGACGACTAGGGAGACGCTGATTTAATCGCGCGTCCGCGCTCAAGTCGCTTTTGCGTGGGAACAAGGCGCGGTGACGGCCGTGCAGTCATTCTGCACAAAGGAGCCGCAACGCCGTTCCCGCGCCCGTTTTTGATCAACAACGGGCGGCCGAGCCCCTGCTTTCAATGGCTTGTGGGGTTGGTGCCCCCTGTTCCCCGATCCTGCGTTGCGCCCCGAATCAATCAGCAACGGGCGGGTAGAACCACTACCCGCTGCACAACGCGCCTTGTCTCGGAAAACAGGGGGCACCAACGCGGACGTGCGATTCAATCAGCGTCTCCCTAGGTGACCCATTTCCACACCCGTTCGCGGCGAAAAACGGAAATTGTAGCTGTTATACCGCTTCCCGATCTGTACACTAGCTGCCTAACACCGGGCTAACGGCCGCGTCGCGGCCGGTCGCGAAGGCGGAACGCATGGCGGGATCGGACTCGAAGGAACGAGGTCAGTACCACGACGATACGGCGATCTGGAGTGGTCTGTCGGGGCTGTCCGAGGTTCAGCGCGCAGAACTGGCGGGGGGCATCGCCCCGCGCGTGGTCGATCACCTGGACCAATGCATGGGTTGGGTCGCGTCCGAGTGGGATGCCGGCCGGGCCTGGGGGGAACACGCGGGCGATGCGGTCGAGTGGGCCAACCAGCTTCAGGCGTACCAGTACGTGCTGCGACGGGAGTTCGAAGAGGCCCTTGAGCGCGATCTGCGTACTACCACCTATCCGCCCCAGTACGATTTCTCCGGGACGCGCTATGCGGGGAATGACTCCGGTCTGCAAATCCTCGACGACTACCAGAGTACTCGGCGTTCCTTGCGTCACAAGCTCGAAGGCGTGATCCGCGAGCACAATCGCTATTCGTACTACATGTTCCAGCAGGCCGCGCGTGAGGAACATCGTTTCGAGCATCCGGGCTGGGCGCCGTGGTCACCGCTGCACTGGTACGAACGCCTGATCGAGGCGGCGGAGCGCCAGTTTGGCCGTACGGCGATGACCCTGGACCTGATGCGTGCCTATGTGCAGTGCATGGGCCGTACCGGGGCCCCGATGCTGGCATTCGTGGTGGAAACCATTGACGAGTGCGGTCTGGTCAAGGAGCCGCCGCGAAACCCGGAGACACAGACAGCGGAGAGCGTGCCCCAACAACGTGCGAGCTGGGCCCAGTACACCGCGACCAGTAAACCGAAAAGCCCGGCGCACTCTTCCGACGATGGCGATATGGCGGCGCTGGGCCTGGGAGCCGCGGCTACTGCCGGGTCGCGCGAAATGCCGACGCCGGATGCCGATCCTGCCGCCTGGGCCCAATGGGCGCGGGGAATGGTCCAGGCGCAGGGCATGCCTGCCAGTTCGCCCCATGCGGTCGGCGTGCCGGAAGGGGGCGGGGCTGTTCCGGGTGCCGGTGGTGCACGCACCGATCCGGAGTCCGCGGACTTTTCGCGCGAATCGCTGACGCCGTTCATCCTCGATCTGCTGCAGGGGATGTTCGATCACATCTTTCGGCAGGTCGGGTTCAACTCGCGCGTGCGGGCGGCCATCGCGGACATGCAGTTTTCGCTGGCGCGCGTGGTGATCCGGGATCTCGCCTTCTTCCGCGATCGCTCGCACCCGCTCCGGTTGTGGATCGGCAGCCTGATCAATACCGGTGTGCGCGTCAGCCCCGATGACCAGGCCGAGGGCAACGAAGCGATCGAGGCCTATCTGCAGCACATCCAGGACTCGGTGAATCGGCTGCGCCACGAGGCCGACAGCATGGATCGCGACGCCGCGCAGGCCCTGCTGGACGACTGGCTGGCGGCGATCGAGGAGGAGGATGCGCGCTGGCAGGATCAGCAGGACCTCCACATCGATCCGTTGCGTCAGGAAGAGCGCTCCGCGCGCGCCCGGCGCAGCCTGACGATCTGCGTACTGGAGACGGGTGCGGAGCTTCCGGAGCGCTCGGCCGAGCAGATCGCCGAGGCTTGGGAAGATCTGCTGGCCGCCGATGGTGACGCGGCCGAGCAACTGGACCAGACGGTGAAGGACGTGGCCAAGGCGATCTGTAATCGGGCGACCCCGCAGGAGGTCAACCCGATGGTGCAACGCATCGTCGCGACCGCGCGCGACGCCGGTGTTACCGAAGAACGCGTGAAGGCCGTGGTGCAGCACCTTGGGCAGGCGCACCTGCAACGGATCCGGGCCTCCGGGGACGAGCCCCGCTTCGATCCGCAGGAACGTATCCGGGCGCGCCGTTCCGTGCGCTTCGAGGACGACGACCCAGACCTGCTGGCGGACCAGGACGATACCTATGTGTTCGAGGCGACGCGTATTCGTATCGGTGACTGGTTCGAGTTTGCCGACAAGGCCACGGGCGAGGCACAGCGTATGGCGCTGGTCTGGCGTGGCGAAGCGACGCGGCGCTTTCTGTTCCTGTCGCTGGACGGCGTGACCAGCCGTCGCCACAGCCTGCAGGGTGTGGCGCACGAAATGCGCGAAGGTCGGATGCGCGCGCTACCGCGCGATAACCCACTGGACGCCATGATCCGCTAGCGCCGATCGGCCGGGGCATCTCCCTGGCAGGCCTCCCTGTCCCCTGGGCAGTAACGTAGCGCCAGCACGGTAATGTCATCCGCCTGTGTGGCGCCGCCGGCGAAATTCGCGACGGATTCCAGTATCGCATCGACCTGCTGTCGCGCCGGGCGCGCGGCAATTTCACCAAACAGTGTGAACAGCCGCTGTTCGTCGTAGAGACTCTGCGCCGCATCCGCCGCCTCTGTGACCCCGTCGGTGTACAGCAGCAAGGAATCGCCGGGTGCCAGCTGGACGGTGTGCACCGGGTACTCCATGTCTTCCATCGCTCCCAGGACCAGCCCCGGCGGCAGCCTCAGCCAGTCGTACGCGCCATCAGCGCGGCGGATCAGCGGCGGGTTGTGGCCCGCGTTGGCAAAGTGGACCTCGCCAGTGCCCAGATCCAGCACCCCGCACAGATAGGTTACGAACATGCCGTTTTCGTTGTTCAGACACAGCTCGTTATTGACTCGGGTCAGGATCTCGCCGGGATCGCGCGGGTCCTGCTCGGCGATGCCCTTGACCAGAGTCTTGGTCACAGCCATGAACAGCGCGGCCGGCACGCCCTTGTCGGAGACATCGCCGACGGCAAAGAACAGGGCGTTGTGCTCGCGCAGGGGGAAGAAGTCGTACAGGTCACCGCCGACCTCCTTGGCCGGTATCAGGCGCGCCGCGAGATCGATGCCCACGTCCAGGTCGGACAGGTCGAGCCGCTTGGGCAGGAAGCTCATCTGGATGTTGCGTGCGATCTTCAGCTCGCTTTCCATGCGCTCCTTGGCGGCGGTGGTCGCGGTCAAGTCATTGATGTAGTCCTTCAGCGACAGGCGCATTTCGTCCAGTGAATGGGCGAGCTGGCCCACCTCGTCGCCGGTGCGGATCGCTGGCAGCGGGCGCTCCAGGTTTCCGCGGGCGATCTCGCCGGCGCTGGTTGCCAGGCCCTTCAATGGCCGTGTAATCCCGCGCGATATGCCGATGATGGTGCCGAGCAGAATGAAAAAGCCGATTGCGGCGATGATCAGCACCCAGTGCATCACCCGCAGGATGTCCCCAAACAGCTCGCGTTCGGGGATGATCACGCCCACTGCCCAGTTCGTCTCGGGCAGGCGCACATGGTAGAGCCGTGCCGGCTCATCCAGGAGTGCTTTCGGAACGCGCGTGAATCCTTCGTCGGTACGCTGGATGTGTCGGCCCAGCTCGCGCAAATCCGGTTCACCGAGTGTCTCGGCCAGACTGAACAGGCTCTCGCGCATGATCCAGTCGCGCTGCGGGTAGGTGATAAACCGGGTGCGCGGGCTGACCAGAAAGGCGAAGCCGGTGTCAAAAATCTCCACTTCGTCGACCCGCTCGGTCAAAGCCGGCAGTTCGATGTCCATGGTGACGATGCCGCGCAGTTTGTCCGTATCGTCGGGGTCGAAGAAAGGGCGCGAGTGGGTGGTGATCAGCCGGTTCGGGTCGGCGGCCGAGGGGAACGGTTCGGTCCAGAAGCCGCTACGCGTGAGTGCCGAGATCTGGTACCAGTCCCGAGTGAAGTAGTCGAAGTCGTCGCCGCCCAGTTTCATCCGCGCGACGCCATCCGGCGTCTCGTAGGAAAACGGGCCGTAGTAGCGCTCGTCGGGGTCGGCGGCATAGGGCTCGTAGGTGACGGCGGCGCCCTGTACGGCATCGGACTGGAGGGTCACGTCATCCAGCACCGGGAACAGGCCATCGGGCCGGATCTGTCCCGAGTTCAGGGCGCTGGCGAGGCCCTGGGCCGACCCGGCCACCTCGTTCAGCGACGAACGGATGCGGTTGGCCGTCGCGTGAGTCAGCTCGCGTGCCTGGTCCTCGGCGTGCTCCAGCATGATGTCACGCACCAGAAAATACAGCGCGCCGGAGGAAACGAAAAAGATCGAGCCGGTCGTCAGCAGGGTGACCAGCGCCAGGCGGACCGCGAGGCTCTTACGGCCGTTCATGCATCACGTCCCGGTGAAACTGTTCGTACGGCACGGGCTCCCATTCCAGGTGCCCCAGGTTGCGCATCAGACTGACGGCCAGCTGGTAGTCCTGCCGGTTCAGGCGCGGCCCCCGCAGGGTCTCGTCTTTCAGGTACAGCGGCCGTAACGCCTCCAGCATCAGACGCTGGTGGGCGCGGTTGGTCGGCTCCCCGGCGCGGATGATGCGATCCATCACCGCGTCCAGCGCAGCATCCGGATGGGCAAATGCGTGCTCCCAACCGCGCAGGGAAACCTCGACAAACGAGCGGATGGCGTCGGGATGTTCGCGCAGCGTCGATTCCAGGACGTAGATGCCGTCTTCGGCCAGGCCTACGCCGTGATCTTCCAGCGGCATGATGTCGATTTCGTCCGGGTCCAGACCGGATAGATACAGGTCCACCAACTCGTTGTACCGCGTTGCCATTGCCGCCGTGACGGCACCGGTGCGCAATGCAGCCATCGTTGCTCCCTGGTCGACCGTATCGGGCGCTACCCCGTAGGTGCGGAACAAGGCCTCCGGCTGGAGGCTAAAGCTGGCCCAGCGCGAGACGCGCCGTCCGTCGAGATCCTCCGGTACCATGATCCCGGATTCCGCCAGGGACACCAGCACCAGCGAGGAGTCCTGGATCAGTTGTGCTACGTTGACCACGTCCACGCCCTGTTCGCGGAGTTCCAGTGCCTGCGTGAGGTAGAGCAGAGCCACATCGGCCTCTCCGTTGGCCAGTGTGGCGGGGGCGGGGTGCTCCGCGCCGTGCGGGAGGATTTCCAGCTCCACCCCGGCGTTCTGGTACCACCCCATGTCCTTGGCAAGGTAAAAGCCGGCGAACTGCGCCTGGGGTACCCAGTGGGGTTGAAAGCGCAGGGTCTGCGTGCCGGCCATTGCGGTGCTGGTGAAAAGGAGCAGGGCCGCCACCAGGGCAACGGCGCGGCACCGGGGGAGGCGGAAGCCATTGGCCGCCGGATTGGGGAATCGTGCGTATGCAGCGTCCATGGAGAAGGGGCAGGCCGTGACGGTCTTAGACGGCGACAGCATACCGGGGTGTCCCGGTGGGCGCACCCGGGCGCGCGCCGGGCGTCAGACGGGCGTTATACGGGAGTGGTGGTATCGGGGAATGCTGGGAGAGTGGCGTTCGCGTGTCGCGTGTGGGTTAGGGGTTATGTGGATGGCCTTGGCACTGGCAGTCCTCGCGCCGTTAACCGCCGTTGCATCCTCGTCCCCGTCCGCAGCCGATATCGGTACCCCGATCCCGATCACGCAACAATCGGCACCGGACGTGCTGCGCTCTGGCTGGTTCGAGCGTCCCCCGTATCAGGCCGATTCCGACAGCGCGTCCCGGGGATCCCCGACCGGGCTCGACGTGCTGGTCGCGCAGGAGGCGCTGGCCGGTGTCGGGCATGGCGCCGAGTTCGTACCGCTTGCCTGGAGCGAGCAGCTCACCGCATTGCGCCACGGTGCGATCGACTTTGTCGTCGGTACCTATCTCGAGCCCGGGCGCCTCGACTATGCGCATTATTCGCGGCCTTACCGCCAGGAACGGAACGCCCTCTATGTGCGCGCCGGCGAGCGCGGTGATTACGTGTTCGAGGACCGCACGGCCCTGGTCCGTGCGGTACGGGACGGAGACTTCCGGCTGGGTGTGACCACGGGCTATGCCTACGCCTCCAGCGAGCTGGCCGATCTGGTCGCGGATCCGGGGGAGGACGCGCGCCTGTACCCCGCCGCCGGTGACGAGGCCCACATCCAGGCGCTGGTTGAGGGCCGGATTGATGGCTTTGTCGCGGATCCCGTGATTGTGGATCTGCTGCTGGCACGAACGGATCGCGCCCGTCTGATTCAGGTGCATCCCCTGGACCTGGGCGCCGTTGGCGTGCGCGTGATGTTCTCCCGCGCCACGGTCCCCGAGTCCTTCGTCGAGCAGTTCAACTCGCAGTTGCAGGCACTGGAGGACAGCCGCCGGATTGTCGCGCTGGAAGTCGAGCATGTGCTGCCCGCGTTTCTCTCAATGGCCACCAGCGAGACCTGGTTCAATACGCTCACCCTGCTGGGGATCCTCGCGTTTTCCGCCTCCGGGCTGATCCTCGCCCGGCGCGAACGCTACAACCTGTTCGGTGCCCTGGTCCTGGCCTCGCTGCCGGCCATCGGTGGCGGCGTGCTGCGCGATCTGCTGCTGGGCCGCGACCCGATCTTCATCTTCGAGACGCCGGAGTTCCTGCTGGTCCCGATTGTTGTCGTGGGAGTCGGCTTCGTGTTGTACAAGCTGCATGACCATGTGCTGGTGCGCTGGCATGTCGTCCAGGAACTTCTGGCGCGGCAGCGGAAGGGATTGGGCGGGCGCGTCGTGGGGAATCTGCAGCGTGGACTGGATGCCTGGGCAGTGGCCTCGTTCACCGTGATCGGGGTCGGGGTGGCGGTCGAGTCGCAGGCCAGCCCGTTGTGGCTCTGGGGCCCGGTAATGGCCGTGGTGACCGCCTCGTTCGGCGTGATCATGCGCGATGTGGTGCGCTCGGACTTCAATATCGACATGCTCAAGCGCGACTCCTTCGCCGAGATCTCGGTCCTGGGCGGCATTCTCTATTCGCTGATCCTGCTCTGGCCCCCGGTGGAGCTGAGCCTCGGGTTTATCCTGATCGCGACGCATGCGGTGATCGTGCTGCTGTTCCTGGCGCGTCTTGGAGTTCTCTACTGGGGTCGTCCCAACCCGTTGCAGATGGGTGACCCGCATACCCTGCCCGAACGGCGTCTGGATGCACTGGTACGCCGCGAAACCGAGGCCTGGTCGAGCCTGACTTCCTACCTCACCGAGGATGCCGAGGGGCGAGCTCGCCCGGCCGAGCCCGGGGAGCTGGAACGCCTGCACAAGGATTTCGAATACCTGCTGCAGCCGGTGTTGGCCGAGTTGGACCGGCTGGCGGGCGAGCCCCTGCTGGAGGCCGCCGCGCGCCGGCACGAGGCCCTGCGTGACCGCTTTCGGCTGGTCGCGCGTCTGGAGCAGCAGATGTATGACCACCTGCGTGAGACCGCGACCGACGCCGAAACCGCGGCCGACGAGATGGCGCGGGCCCTGGAAGGGCGCGTTCTCGAGGCCCTGCGCGGTCTGCTGGATACCGCGACCATGGCCGTGAGTTCCACGGACCACGACGACCTGGCATGGCTGCGCGACATGACGGCCAATCAGCGCAGCCGCTTCGATGCCCTGCGTGCCCGCTACCTCGACCCCGATCATTTCCAGCCCGGGAGTGCACTGGATCGCGTGCTGCAGCGAACGCACCGCGTCGAACGCATGCTCTGGATGCTGGCGGAGTACGCGGAGCGAAGGCTCGAACCGACGCCGAGCCCGGTACAGCGTGATCGGCGCGCACTCCAGAAACGCTTTTTGCGCGCCGACTGACCGTCGTCTGCCCGTGATTTACGGGGTTGCGACCAACTGGCGGGTGCGCAGATGCGTGGCCCCGACCACCGCAGCTGGCACCAGTAGCAGGTTCACCAGGGGCACCATCGCCAGCAGGGTCGTCCCGGCGCCGAACGCGAGGGTTTGCAGCCGGCGCGCCCGCAGGCGCTGGCGCACTGCATGGAATGCCAGGCCGTCGTTGGCCAGCGGAACCTCCATGAACTCCACCGCCAGGACCCAGCTGCCATAGAGGAACCAGGCTGCGGGCGCGAGCAGGTTGAGCCCGGGCACGAAGGTGATGATCAGCACCGGGATCAGCAGCAGGGCGTAATACCCGAGCTTGCGCGCAGCGGTGGCAAGCGCATGTACGAACTCCCCGGTCAGCGAGCGGGGCTCCGCCTGGGGCGGGTGGCCCAGTCCTTCTGCCGTGCGGTAAGCAAGCGGCCCGGAAAAGGGGCTGGCCACGATCGCGGCCAGGGCCACGGCGGAAATCCCGATCACCAGCAGCAGGAACAGGGCGAACAGCGGCCATAGCAGCCAGGCCAGCCAGTCCCAGGCCTGCGGCAGCCAGGCGGCCAGCAGAGCGTCAAAGCCCACGGCGGCGGCCGCGACCAGGGCGCCCACCAGCACAATGTTGATGATCAGCGGAATGATCACGAGCCCGCGCAGGGCGGGTTCGTGCACGCGTGTCAGGCCCCGGAACGGGGCGAGGAACGCGTAAAGCGGCGAGAGAGGCCTTGCCCGCTGATTCAGCGGCGGGCCCCGAACAGCGTCAGGACCAGGCCGACCACCGCCATGATCCCGCCGCCAATCAGATACATGCGGGTCTCGTCGGTGTAGCGCCCAGTGAAGGTTTCGTGCAACTCCTCACCCAGGCTGTCCGTTGCGTTGTACCCCATCACCAGCAGGATGACGCCACCCACCAGCAGGGCGATTCCGAGAATACGACTCCAGTGCATGTTTGCGTCCTTTTGTTGTTGTGGTGCTTTGCCTGAATGTAGCACTGATATCCGGCGCTGGCGGTGACGTATCCCGAGAAACGCCAGTTTCCCTGTCCGGCGCCCTGTCGCGCAGGGGTGTCCCGCGTAGGAGGCCAGCCCTCTGGCCGATGGGCTTGTCCGGCGTTGTATCGCGCAGGGGGCTGCGCTCCTACAGGGGGTGTCTTGCGTAGGAGGCCCGCCCTCTGGCCGATCGCCGTTGGCCCTCAGCGAGAAGGCGAGAAAGCCTCCAGATCCATGCCGATGCGCGCCAGGCGTGCGGCACCGTGTGCGGCGTCGTCGTTGTCTGCGGCCATCACCGGGATATCCAGGATGCGCTCGCGGATGCGCGTCCATGTGGGGTTCGCGGCCCCGCCACCGAGCGTGATGATGCGCTCCACGCGTGGAGCCCCGAGCTCCGTCAGACGCCGGTAGCCGTCGCGCTCGATGCGCGCGATCCCCTCGAACAGCCCCTGGAGAAAGCGCGCGTCTTCATCCGGGCGTGGCGTAAGGCGGGGTTCCAGTTCCGGATCACTGACCGGAAAGCGCTCGCCCCGTCGGGGCAGAGGCAGGTAATCGAGACCCGTGTCCGTATCCGGATCCATTTGCTCACTGAGTCGCTGTAGCGTGTCGTCGTCAAAGTGCTGGCGCAGTACCGCGCCGCCGCTGTTGGAGGCACCGCCGATCAGCCATTGGCCGAACAGGTGATGGCTGTAAATGCCCAGCTCGGGGGCAAACACGGGCTCCGACGAGAGCTGCTTGATCACCATGGTCGAACCCAGGCTGGTGACGCCGGTGCGGTCGTCCTCCACGCCGGAGGCGAGAAAGCCGGCGATGCTGTCGGTGGTCCCGGCAATCACCCGCGAGGCCGGGTTCAGGCCCAGGTGCTGCGCCATTTCCGGGGCGACCGGCCCCAGGTTCGTTCCCGCCGGTACAACCTCCGGCAGCAGATTGGCATCGGTGGTCAGGATGTCCTCCAGCCAGTCGGGCCAACCGTGCCAGAGGGCGTCATAGCCGAGCTTCAGGGCGTTGTTCTCATCCATCACGTCGAAGCGTCCGCGCAGGCGCCCGGCGATCCAGTCGGCCTGATGCAGCACGCGGCGCACGCCGGAGAGGCTCTCGTGGCGGCGCACCCACAGCAGCTTCGCCGCCGAGGAGCTGGGGCTGTGCACGGCCGACCCGCTGGGCGCGACCCCGGCGAGGATCGCAGTCATGTCGATGGCGCGGGCGTCGTTGTACATCATCGCCGGGCGTACCGGCCGGCCGTCGGCATCCAGGAACAACAGCGTGGCAGAGGTGCCGTCCACCGCGATCGCCACGGGCTCGCCCTTCAGGTGTTCCGCGGCCTCGCGCAGCAGGTCGCGCACCAGGGTCCACCACTGGGCAGGGTCCTGTTCCGCGATGCCGTCGCCGTCGGCTTCCGGTTCCGGGAGATCCCGTGAGGCGGAGTACACCCGTGCGCCGTCCGGGTCCACCAGCGCCAGGCGGATGCCGGAAGTCCCCAGGTCGAGGCCAATCGCGTGCATGGAACTCGGCTAGAGACCCGAATGCAGCGGGCTGCGTCCCGGAGGCGGAAGCGTGACCCGCTCCGGTGGGGTCCAGCCGGGCTGGCGGTGTTCGGCCACGACCGAGGTGTAGATACCGCCGCGCACGTTGAAGTACGAGGTCAGGCGCATGAAGCGCGGCTCGGTTGCCGCGACCAGATCCGCCAGGATCTGGTTGGTCACGGCCTCGTGAAAGGCCCCCTCGTCACGGAACGACCACATATAGTTCTTCAGCGACTTCAGCTCCACGCACTTGTGGTCGGCCACGTACTCCAGGTGCAGTTCCGCGAAGTCGGGCTGGCCGGTGGCCGGACACAGGCAGGTGAACTCCGGGATGCGGATATAGATCGCGAAATCGTTCTCCGGCGCCGGGTTGTCGAAGGTCTCCAGAGTCTTGCTCGGCTGGCTGGGCATCTACGTTTCTCGTTTCCGAATGAATGGTCCCGCCTGCGGACGGGCACACCTGCAAGCAGGCTTTCACAGGCGTTATGTTGTGATGGTGAACGGGACGGTCACGTTACCGGCACAAGCGTGTACCATTCTACCCCCGAGTGTCCTGACCGCGGATTACGCCGAACGTGCGACTCGCCCGAATCAAGCTGGCCGGCTTCAAGTCCTTCGTCGACCCGACGACGCTGGTGCTGCCCGGAAACCGGGTGGGCATCGTCGGGCCGAACGGCTGCGGCAAGTCGAACACCATCGACGCCGTGCGCTGGGTGATGGGCGAGTCCTCGGCCAAGCACCTGCGCGGCGACTCCAGCGAGGACGTGATCTTCAACGGCTCCTCCAGCCGCAAGCCGGTCGGGCAGGCCTCGATCGAGCTGATTTTCGACAACTCCGATGGCCGCCTGGGCGGCGAGTACAGCGCCTACGGCGAGATCGCCGTGCGCCGGGCGCTGACGCGTGACGGCCAGTCCAAGTACTTCCTCAACGGCCAGCGTGCCCGCAAACGCGACGTGGTGGACCTGTTCCTGGGCACCGGCCTCGGCCCGCGCAGCTACGCGATCATCGAGCAGGGCATGATCGCGCGCCTGATCGACGCGCGCCCCGAGGAACTGCGGGTCTATCTCGAGGAGGCCGCCGGCATCTCCAAGTACAAGGAGCGCCGACGCGAAACCGAGAACCGCGTGCGTCACACCCGCGAGAACCTCGAGCGCCTGGACGACGTGCGCGACGAAGTCGCCAAGCAGGCCGAACGCCTCAATCGCCAGGCCGCCACGGCCGAGCAGTACCAGACCCTCGCCGCCGAGCGGCGGCAGAAACGCGCCGAGGCGATCCTGCTGCGTCTGCGTGCGCAGGAACAGGAACTGGAGGCGAGCCGGCGTCGATTGCAGGAGGCCGAGACCCAGTTGGCCGGCATGCAGTCGGAGGCGCAAAAGGTGCGCACCGAAACCGAACAACAACGCCAGACGCGCGTAGACCTGGAGGCGGCCACCACCGAGGCGCAGTCCGCCTACTACGACCGCGCGGCCGAAGTCTCGCGCCTGGAACAGTCGATCCGCCATGCGGAGGACGAACTGGCCCGCGAGCGTGCCGAGCTGCAGCAGCTGGAACAGCGTCTGCAGACGGCCGGCGAGGCGTTTGCGGCACTGGAGCAGCGCATTGCCCAGGCCGAACACGAGCGCGACCAGCGCCAGCACGAGGCAGAGACCGCGGAGGCCGAGCGCGAACGGCTGGAGGCTGCGGCGGAGCAGGCCGAAACGGAATTTCAGGCCGCGCGCGAGGCCCAGTCCGAGTGGGAGCGCGCCCTGGCCGAGCCGCGCCAGAATGCGCAGCTCGCGCGTTCGCGCATGGATCACGCCGAGCACCAGCTCGCGCGCCTTGAGCAGCGCCGCGAACGCCTCGACGCCGAGCGCGCGGCCCTGCCGCAGACCCATCCCGGCGAGGAGGCCGAACGGCTGCAGGGCGAGCGCGATGCCCTGGCCGAGCGCCTGGAGCAGCTGCGTCAGCAGCGCGAGCAGCAACAGGAACAACTGAACCAGCTCAACGAGGCCCGCCGCGAAGCCCGCGACGCCCTGCACCAGGCCGAGCGCGAGGCGCGCGAGGTCGCGGGGCGTCTGGCGGGGCTGGAGCACTTCGCCGGCGAGGACGACCCCGCCCAGACGCGCGAGCGCCGCGAGGCCTGGGCGCGCGAACAGGGGCTGGACCTCTCGCGGCCCCTGGTGCAGCAGCTGGAGGTCGACGACGGCTGGGATACGGCCGTGGAGCTGGTGCTGGGGGCCTGGCTGGAGGCTGCCGTGCTGGACGCACCCGAGGCTACGCAAGACTGGCCAGATGCCGCGCTGCGTCTGGTGAGTACGCAGACGGATGCCGGCGCGGCGATCTCGGACGACTCGCTCGCCGTCCGCGTGCGCGGCTCCGCGGCCGTGACGCAGTGGCTGTCACGCATTCACTGTGCGCAGGATCTGGACGAGGCTCGGCGCCGCGTTGCGAGCCTCGCACCGGACGAGAGCGTGATCACGCCCGACGGTACCTGGATGGGGCCGGGGTGGGTCGCCCACCGCACGCTGGAAGGCGGTGCCTCCGGCGCGGTCGCGCGGGTGCGCCTGGCGCGCGAGCTGCGCGAACAGGAAGAGCAGCTGCAGGGTCAGATCGAGCAGCACCAGGCCACCCTGGCGGAACGGGGCGAGGCCATCGATGCCGCACAGGCCGAGCGCGATCGGCTGGATGCCCAGCTGCGTGAGCAGCAGGGCGAGATCGACGAACGCGACCGGCGGATCCAGCGTCTGCGCGATCAGGCCCGGCAGCTGGAACAGCAGCAGGCGCGGATCGATCGCGAGGCGGGCGAGCTGGAAGAAGAAACGGTTCGCGCACGGGAGCAGTTCGAGACCGCCCAGCAGGAGCGCAACCAGGCCCTCGCCACGCTGGAAACACTGGAGGCCGACCGCGGAACGCTGGAGAGTCGGCTGGAGGCCGCGCGCGACGCCCATAGTCAGGCCCGCGATGCGGTGCGTGAGGCGCGCGATGTCTCTGGGCGGGCGCGGATGGCGGAGCAGGAGGCGCGCCATCGGCTGGAGCGCGAGCAAAGCGAACGCGAACGTCTGGAACGCCAGCGCGCGGAGGATCGCGAGCGCCTGGAGAAGCTGCAGCAGGGCCTGGCCGGGCGCGAGGGGCCGCTGGAGCAATGGCGCGGAGATCTGCAGGCTGCCGCGGAGCAGCGCCAGCAGGCAGAAGAACGGCTGACCCGGGCGCGCGCGGATCTCGAGGCCTGCGATGCGCGGCTGCGCGAGCTGGCCACGCAGGCCGGCGAGCTGGACAGCCGTGTCGAGGCACAGCGTTCCACCTGCGAGGAGCTGCGCCTGGACCAGCGCGAACGCTCGGTGCAGATCGAACAGTTGAAGAGTCAATTTCAGGAGTCGGGGTTCGAGGCCGGGCCGCTGGCGGAGGGGCTCGCGGAGGATGCGACCGTCCCGGCCTGGGAGCAGGCGATTGCGGAGCTCGACCGCAAGATCGAACGCCTGGGACCGATCAACCTGGCGGCGATCGACGAGGCGCGCAGCCTGGAGGAACGTTCACGCTATCTCGAAGAGCAGCATGCCGATCTGATCGAGGCGCTGGAGACGCTGGAGGCGGCGATGCACCGCATCGACCGCGAGACGCGCCAGCTGTTCAAGCAGACCTTCGATCAGGTGAACGCCGGGCTGGGGCAGAAATTCCAGCGCCTGTTCGGCGGCGGCGAGGCGCGCCTGGAGATGACCGGCGACGACCTGCTGGATACCGGCGTGAACATCATGGCCCGCCCGCCGGGCAAGCGGCTTTCCACCATCCATCTAATGTCCGGAGGCGAGAAGGCGCTCACAGCATCGGCGCTGGTGTTCGCTATCTTTGAGTTGAATCCGGCACCCTTCTGCATGCTGGACGAGGTGGATGCGCCGCTCGACGAGGCCAACGTCGGGCGCTTCTGCGAGCTGCTTCAGGACATGTCCGAGCAGATCCAGTTCATCTTCATCACCCATAACAAGGCCACGATGGCGATGGCGGAACAGCTGATCGGCGTTACCATGCACGAACCGGGGGTCTCGCGTCTGGTGAGCGTGGACATCGACGAGGCCGTGGAACTGGCCGAGGCCTGAGCGGTTCCGTCCGAATTCGCGCGGCCGTACAACACGTAATGACGAGGTATTGAGTGGATTGGATGCGCATCAGTCTGGTGATCCTGGGCATCGTACTGGTCGCCGGTATCTGGATGGCCCATCGCCTGCGCACGCGCGATCGCGCGCCGGATCTGGATGATGACGCCACGGACTGGAGCGACGATGCCGTACACATTCGCGCCCAGGACGATGCCCGTCCGCGACGCCGGGAGGGGGAAACCGACAGTCTGGGGGCAGAAGCAGGCTGGGCCGATCCACTGGAAACCTCGCGCGAGTACACGCGGGATGCCGAGGAAGTGGATTCCGATGAGGGCTTCGACGATGTGCGCATTCCCCAGCGCGAGCGCGCGGAGCCGCATCTGGGTGTGACCTCGGCGGAGGACGACGAACTCCTGGCCACGGGCGAGCGGCATGCCGATCGAGCACAGGATATTTACGGCGTCCTGGACAACGACGAAGAGCCGGTTCCGCCACCGCCGCATGGCGCGTTCGAACCGGACCCGGAGGACGCGCCACGCCGTCGCCCCAAATCCCGTGCCGCGGAAACCGCGAAGAGCATGATGGACGAGCTGGGTGGTCGCATGCGCTCGGGCATCGCCGCGCTGCGCAGTGTTCGTCTGCGTCGCCCGCGTGCGGAAGAGACGCTCGGCGAGCAACTGCACCCGGATCACGAGGTGGACCCCGAACTGATCGAGGAACCGTCCCCCGACATGGAAACACTGGGCGAACATGTGTCCGAACCCCGTGTGGTCGGGCGCAATCCTCTACGGGGTGGACCGAGTTCCGACGAGAAGATCCTGCTGTTGCATGTGGTCGCGCCGCGCAACCGGCCGTTTACCGGCGTGGCCCTGGGGGCTGCACTGCAGCGCGCGGGGCTCAAGTCGGGCGCGATGGACATCTACCACTACCACGATGCCGAGATCGACAGCCGCCAGGCGCTGTTCTCCGCCGCGAACATGGTGCCGCCGGGCACGCTGCGCGAACAGGATCTGACGGACACGATGACCCCTGGCATCACGTTGTTCGTGCAGGTGCATAACAGCGCTGATCCGCAACGCGCGTTCGAGGCGCTGCTGGAGAATGCGCACGGCCTGGCGCGGGATCTGGGCGGCTCCATCCTCGATGCCCAGCAGTCCACTGCCACCAACCAGACGCTTGCCTACATGCGCGAGGACCTGAACGAGTGGCTGATGCGCCACCGCCCGGATCTGCTGCGGCGGCGGAGGGCGCGGTGAGTTCCCCCTCCGCGTCCCGGGGGGGCGCGGTGGGGGAGGCGGGCGAACGGGTCGAGCAGCTGCGGCGCCAGATCGAGCACCACAACTACCGCTACTACGTCCTCGACGACCCGGAGGTCTCCGACGCCGAGTTCGACACACTGATGCGCGAACTCGAACTACTCGAGGCCGAACACCCCGAGCTGGTCACCCCGGATTCTCCCACCCAGCGTGTCGGCGGCACCCCAGCCACCGGTTTCGACACGGTGCGGCATCGCCTGCCAATGCTGTCGCTGGCCAACGGCTTCGAAGCGGACGAGATCCGCGACTTCGACCGCCGCGTGCGCGAGCGCCTGGCGAAGCAGACCGGCGAGCCCGACCGTGTCGAACATGCCGTCGCCTACATGGCCGAGCCCAAGCTGGACGGCCTGGCGATCAGCCTGATCTACGAGAACGGCCGCCTGGTGCAGGCCGCCACGCGCGGCGACGGCGAGACCGGCGAGGACGTGACCGGCAATGTCCGCACCGTGCGCCCGATCCCGCTGCATCTCGGCGATCGCTATACCGACGATGCGCCGGGCGTGCTGGAGGTGCGCGGCGAGGTGTTCATGCGCCGCTCGGATTTCGTGCGTCTTAACCAGGGCCTGGAGGCCGATAGCCAGCGCGGTTTCATGAACCCGCGCAACGCCGCTGCCGGCAGTCTGCGTCAGCTGGACCCGAAGGTGACGGCGCGGCGCCCCTTGAGCTTTTTTGCCTACTCCATCGGCCATGTCGAGGGCGGCACGCTGCCGGACACCCAGTCCGGAACGCTGGACTGGTTGCATCACCTGGGCTTCCCGGTCTGCCCCGAGCGGGCAGTGCTGGAGGGTGCGGAGGGCTGCCTTGCCTACTACGAGCGCCTGGCCGAGCGCCGTCACGAGCTGGACTACGAGATCGACGGCATCGTCTACAAGGTCGACTCGCTGGAGGACCAGCAGCAACTGGGCTTCGTCTCGCGCGCGCCGCGCTGGGCCATCGCCCACAAGTTCCCGGCCGAGGAGCAGACGACCACGCTGCGCGCCGTCGACTTCCGCGTCGGCCGCACCGGGGCGCTGACCCCGGTCGCGCGGCTGGAGCCGGTACTGGTCGGCGGGGTCACGGTCAGCAATGCCACGCTGCACAACATGGACGAGATCGCGCGCAAGGACATCCGCATCGGCGATCGCGTGATTGTGCGCCGCGCCGGTGACGTGATCCCCGAGGTGGTCGGCCGCGCCGGCGGGGAGCGCCCGCAGGACACCCGCGCGATCGAGATGCCGTCGCGCTGCCCGGAGTGCGATTCGCATATCGAACGCCCGGAGGGCGAGGCCGTCGCCCGCTGCACCGGCGGGCTCGTCTGCCCCGCGCAGCGCCGCGAGGCCCTCAAGCACTTCGTCTCGCGCCGGGCCATGGACATCGAAGGCTTCGGTGAAAAGCTGATCGAACAGCTCGCCGATGGCGGCATCGTGCAAAGCCCGGCCGACCTGTTCGCGCTGGACGCCGAACGCCTGGAGGCCCTGGAGCGGGTCGGCCCCAAGCTCGCCGAGAACCTCGTGAATGCCCTGGAACAGGCGCGCGAGACCACGCTTGCGCGGTTCATCTTCGCCCTCGGCATCCGCGAGGTGGGCGAGGTCACCGCCCGCAACCTGGCCACGTACTACGGTGACCTGGACGCACTGATGCAGGCCGATGCCGAGGCCCTGCAGGAGGTTCCGGACGTCGGCCCCATCGTCGCCGAACACATCGCCAACTTCTTCGCCGAGCCCCACAACCGCGACGTGATCCAGGCCCTGCGCGACGCCGGCGTCCACTGGCCCGACCCGCCGCGGTCGCAAGCGGCAGAATCGAGCGACGCGACCCCACTGGCCGGCAACACCTATGTCCTGACCGGCAGCTTCGACACCATGACCCGCGAAGAAGCCAAAGCCGCCCTCGAGGCCCGCGGCGCCAAGGTCACCGGCTCCGTCTCCAAGAAGACGACCGCAGTCATCGCCGGCGCCGACCCCGGCTCCAAGGTCACCAAGGCCGAATCCCTCGGCATCCCCATCCTCGGCCCCGACGACCTCGCCGAGCTCCTCAACGAATCCCCCCTGTAGGAGGCCAGCCCCCTGGCCGATGGGGCGTGTCCGGCATCGCATCGCGCAGGGGGCTGCGCTCCTACCGGGGGGTGTCTTGCGTAGGAGGCCAGCCCTCTGGCCGATGGGGCGTATCCAGCACCCTATCGGCGAGAGGCTCGCCTCCTACAGGGGGTGTAGCGATGGCCTGGGGCGCTGGATGGATGCATTTTCATCAGGGGTTGCTTATGCTTCGCGCGCCGCGATGGAGTGCGGCGGGCGCCAGGGTCCGGCACTTGATGTAGTGTGGTCGGGCTGGGTTTTGTCGACAGGGCTTGAGGCCACGATCAGGATGCCGGACGGGCACATCACACTATGTTGAACCGTGGGCTGGAACGTCTGCTGAGGCTGCCGCGCGGCAAGAAGCGCTGGCTGATGATTGCGGCCGATGCAGTCATGCTGCCACTCGCGCTGTGGTCGGGTTTCATGATCCGCCTGGCCGAGCCGTTCCCTCCGGTCATGCAGCAGGCCTGGTGGCTTTTCCCCTTGATCGTGATCGTGGGGATCCCGTTGTTTGCCCGTCTGGGCCTGTACCGTGCCGTCGTGCGTTTCATGGGGTCACGCGCTATCTGGGCGGTAGGGTCCGGGGTCGTGGTGCTGGCGATGGTCATATGGGCGTCCGTCGCGATTGCCCAGCTGGAGGGGTTCCCGCGCTCGGTACCGATCAACTTCGCCATTGTGGCCTTTCTCTATGTCGGTGGCAGCCGCTTCCTGGTGCGAGCCTGGTATCGCTCGGTCGTGGATGTTGCACAAGGGGCCGAGCCAGTTGTGGTCTATGGCGCCGGCGAGGCAGGGGTCCAGCTCCTGTCGGCGCTCAAGGCGGGCGGCCGCTTCCGCATTGTGGCGTTCGTGGATGAAGATCGAGCGCTGCAGGGTAGTTCGATCGACGGGGTACCGGTTCATTCTCCGGAGCAACTGTCCGGCGTGGTGGATCGGTTCGGTGTGGGGCGTTTGTTGCTCGCGCTTCCCTCGGCCACCCGCAACGAGCGTCGGCACATCCTGGAAAGGCTGGAACACCTGCCCCTGTATGTTCAGTCCGTGCCGTCGATGGAGGCGGTCGTCTCTGGACAGGCCAGCCTGGAACAGCTGGAAGATATCGATGTGGCGGATCTGCTCGGTCGAGATCCGGTCCCGCCCGAGCCCGAGTTGCTGCAGCGCAGTATTCGGGGCCGTGTCGTCATGGTCACGGGCGCCGGCGGCTCCATTGGCTCCGAGCTGTGCCGCCGCATCGTGCTGGAGGAACCCGCCGCACTGGTGCTCTATGAACGCAACGAGTTCGCGCTCTACAGCATTGAACGCGAGCTGCTGGAGCGATCGGTGCCGTCTGGCCGGATGCCCGCGATTCACGCCATTCTCGGGTCCGTTGCCAATCCACGCAGGGTTTCCGCCGTATTGAGCGAATACGGGGTGCAAACGCTTTATCACGCCGCCGCCTACAAGCACGTGCCGATCGTGGAAGCCAATCTGATCGAAGGCGTGCGGAACAATGTGTTCGGCACGGCCATCCTCGCGGATGCTGCCATCGAAGCCGGGGTCGAGCGCTTCATCCTGATCTCCACCGACAAGGCCGTCAGGCCTACGAACGTAATGGGCGCGACCAAGCGCATGGCCGAAATGGTCCTGCAGGACCGCGCCCGCGAGAAGCGCGACACCATCTTCAGTATGGTGCGCTTTGGCAACGTTCTGGGCTCCTCGGGCTCGGTGGTGCCGTTGTTCCATCAGCAGATCCGCGATGGCGGTCCGGTCACCGTTACCCATCCCGAAATCACTCGCTATTTCATGTCGATCCCGGAAGCGGCCGAGCTGGTGATTCAGGCCGGGGCGATGGCCCAGGGGGGCGAGGTCTACGTGCTGGATATGGGCGAACCCGTACGTATTGTCGACCTGGCACGTCGAATGATCCGGCTGCACGGACGTCAGGTGAAGGAAGACGGCTACCCCGAAGACGGCATCGAGATCGTGTTTACCGGATTGCGTCCCGGCGAGAAGCTCTACGAGGAGCTGCTGATCGGCGACAATGTGGAAGCTACCGTGCACCCGCGGATCATGCGTGCTCGCGAGGACTGTGTTGCCCCTGCCGATGTTCGCGCCGCGCTCGCACAACTCGACCAAGCGGACCGCGAAATGGATACCGAACAAGCCTGCACAACGCTCCGTGGCGTCGTACACGAGTACTCACCAGCGGAGCATTCCCCGCAGACGCTCGAACGTATGGGCTTGCCATCGGGGTGAGCAACGGGGCCAACTTTCGCATGCGGGCTTGCAGCGTGCCGGGTGCCGTGCTGGAATCGCCGTTCATTGAATGAACAGCCAACCGCGTGCTGCCCCCCGCGCAGCCGAAATTGCGACTCCATGCCTTCCGACGAACTTCATTTCAAACTCCTGCGCTTGCTGGAGGAAGACCCCACGCGATCGCAGCGCGCTCTGGCGCGCGAGCTGGGTATTTCCGTCGGGGGGACCAATCACGCCCTCCGGGCGCTGCTCGCGCGTGGCTGGGTCAAGGCGCAGAATTTCACGCGCAGCGGTAACAAACGCGGATATCTGTATAAGCTCACCCCGAGCGGCGTGAGCGAAAAGGCACGACTGGCCTATTACTTCCTGCAACGTAAACGCGCGGAACACGAGGCCTTGATGGCCGAGATCGAACAGCTGCGGGCCGAGGTGGGGCGCCAGGAACGTGACTGAAGCCACGGTCGTTCAGCGGGGAACGCGCACCGTGCACGACACGCCATCGCCAGGCACCGGTATTCTGCGCGCGCTAACCCAGCGAGTCGGTTAGGAGAAGCCCGACCGCCCCGCGGGCTGTCACTGTAGGAGCGCAGCCCTCTGCGCGATGGGGTGCTGGACAGGCCCCATCGGCCAGAGGGCTGGCCTCCTACAGGGGGGGATGCCTCTGCGGATGTAGGAGCGCAGCCCCCTGCGCGATGGGGTGTTGGACAGGCCCTATCGGCCAGGGGGCTGGCCTCCTACGGTTTCGGGGCCAGAGGGCGGATCCTCGCCGATACGGTACCGGCCAGCCGCAAACGGTGGCTAACCTCAACCAATGCGCACATCAACAAACAGGAATGACAAGGAATTCGGGATGAAGATCGCAGTTGCCGGTACCGGCTATGTAGGCCTTTCCAATGCGGTGTTGCTGGCGCAGCACCACGAGGTGGTGGCGCTGGATGTGGTGCCCGAGAAGGTCGAGCAGATCAACCGCAAGGAATCGCCGATCATCGACGCCGAGATCCAGGATTTCCTGCAGAACCGATCCCTCAACCTGACCGCCACGCTCGACAAGCAGCAGGCCTACGAGGGGGCGGACTTCATCGTTGTCGCCACGCCCACGGACTACGACCCGCAGACCAACTACTTCAACACCAACACGGTCGAGTCCGTGATCCGCGATGTGCTGGCGATCAACCCGCACGCCACCATGGTGATCAAGTCCACCGTGCCGGTCGGCTACACGCGCGAGATCAAGGCGCAAATGGAGACCGACAACATCCTGTTCTCGCCGGAGTTCCTGCGCGAGGGCCGGGCGCTGTACGACAACCTGCACCCCTCCCGCATTATCGTCGGTGAACAATCCGAGCGGGCCGAGACCTTCGCCAACCTCCTGGCCGAGGGTGCGATCGACGACGACATCCCGATGCTGTTCACCAACTCCACCGAGGCCGAGGCGATCAAGCTGTTCGCCAACACCTATCTGGCCATGCGGGTGGCGTACTTCAACGAGCTGGACACCTATGCCGAGACCCATGGCCTGGACACCCGCCAGATCATTGACGGCGTATGTCTGGACCCGCGCATCGGCAGCCACTACAACAACCCGTCGTTCGGCTACGGGGGCTACTGCCTGCCGAAGGACACCAAGCAGCTGCTGGCCAACTACGACGAAGTCCCCAACAACATCATCGGGGCCATCGTGGACGCCAATCGTACCCGCAAAGACTTCGTGGCCGACGCGATCATTCGCCGCAATCCCAAGATCGTCGGTGTCTACCGGCTGGTGATGAAGAGCGGCTCCGACAACTTCCGCGCCTCCGCCATCCAAGGCGTGATGAAACGCATCAAGGCCAAGGGCATCGAGGTGGTCGTCTACGAGCCGGAGCTCCCGGACGAGGAGTTCTATCGCTCCCGTGTTATCCGCGACCTCGAAGAGTTCAAGCGCATGAGCGACGTGATCGTCGCCAACCGCATCACCGACGACATCCGCGACCAGACCGACAAGATCTACACCCGCGACCTCTTCGGCAGCGACTAACCCTTCTACACACCAACACCCCTGTAGGAGGCCAGCCCCCTGGCCGATCGGGGGTGTCGGACAGGCCTAATCGGCCAGAGGCTGGCCTCCTACGGATCTTGGGCCTTCCCGCCTGTAGGAGCGTAGCCCCCTGCGCGATGGGGTGTATCTCGGGCCCGATCGGCCAGGGGGCTGGCCTCCTACGGTGATGGGCCGTTGGCTGGAGGGCGATTTAATTGTTTTCCGTAGCCCTGACGTTCGCCAGAAACTCTCGGAAAAAGGCGCCAAACACGCCCAACATCAGTCCCAGTACCACAGAAAGCGCAATGATCAGACCCCGGCGGTCTTCAGCCGGAGAGGCCGACATCACGGCGATCTCGCCGATTTCCAGGTTGGAGTAACGCTCGATGGCTGGTTCATGTTGCAGGCGCGCAGATTCGAACCAGTCTCGGTCCAGCGCGCGAGCGAAGGGAATCTCCTGCAGCGCCATGGTCTTGCGTTCCACCTTTTGCTGCAGTTCTTCGCGCGAGGCCGGAATAGTGACCTCAATTTCTTCTTGCAGGTGCTGAGAGCGCTCCATCAGTGCTGCACGGGTGGTCTGTCGTTCGACACGCACGTTGGCCGGCAGGTCACCACCGAGACCAGCAAGGTCGTCGAGTAGCAACTGAACCTCCGACCGTTGTTCGCCCAGCAACTCCTCTCGTGCTGCGAGGCGCTCCAGTTGGCGCTCTGCGGAGTCCAGCGCCAGGCCAAGCTCCTGCTCCTCTCGGTCGAGGGATGCCTGGCGGAATTCGTGCTGCCGCTGCAGCGCCATCCATTTACCCTCGAGTTCCTGGCGTGCCACGGCAATACGTTGCGCTGCCCGAGCCTGCAGGTTGTCCGCAACTCGGGCGTGCAATGCCTCCACCGACGAGGCACGTTCTTTGGGAGCCAGAGTCGACAGCGTCACCAACGGCATTTCTCCCAGTCTCTCCAGGGAGGCCGAGAGCCCGCGTACGTCGTGTTCGCTGGCCAACTCTGCGATGGCCGCGTCAACCAACTGAAGTTCCGTTTCTTCGCGCAGGGCCGCCACGTCCACCAGGGCCTTGCCCTCGATATCCGCTGGCAGGGTAATCCACGTGTCGAACGCATAGCGCGGCGTCTGCATCAAGGCATACATCACGCCTGCCAGCAGTACGGCGAGCGCAATCCCGATCAACCACCATTTGCGCTGCTCCAGCACCTTCCACAAGTCGATCAGACTGATCTCGTCGTCGTAGGGACGGGAGAGCATCTTGTCGCGCTCTGGCGGCGACGAGGGTGTGCTGGTCTTGTGGTCGTTCGCAGCCATCGAGCGGTCTCGGGTCATTGTTCAAGCGCACGCATTGTCCGGATTTAGTCGAATAAAGGGAATCCGGCCAATGGACGGACGTTAGTTCCGTCTCAGAAAACGCCCGAGCTTGGCATTTGCCCATCCTGCGTGTGCGTGGTCAAATTCGCATCCACCCCCGAGCATCCCCCTGTAGGAGGCCAGCCCCCCTGAGCGATGGGGCGTTGGTGATGCCCCAATCGGCCAGGGGGCTGGCCTCCTACAGAAGGCGAGGCGACGACGGATGACGGAGTGGAATGGGTCACGCCGTACGGCGGCACGCGGGCGGGCGACGCGCACCGCGGTGGCATGTACGTACCTGTAGGAGCGCAGCCCTCTGCGCGATGGGGTGTTGGTGATGCCCCAATCGGCCAGAAGGCTGGCCTCCTACAGAACGCGAAACGAGAACGGATGACGGAATGGAATTGATTACGCCTTATGGCGATGTGCTCTGCGAGCGCTATGTGGACGAGGCGACGGCCCGCGAATTGAGGGAAGCGGCGCGGGATATGCCCTCCTGGGACCTGACCCTGCGCCAGCAGTGTGACGCAGAGCTGCTGCTGAATGGGGGTTTCTCCCCGCTGACGGGCTTCATGGGCCCGGCGGACTACGACGGCGTGCTCGAGAACATGCGCCTGGCCGACGGCACGCTGTGGCCGATGCCGATCGCGCTGGATGTGACCGAAGCCTTCGCCGCGCAGGTGGAGGAGGGCAGCCGCATCGCCCTGCGCGATGACGAGGGTATGCTCGTCGCGGTGATGGACGTGGAGCATCGCTGGACGCCCGATCGCACTCGCGAGGCGGAACAGGTATTTGGCACTCGCGATACCGTGCACCCGGGCGTCAACGAGCTGTTGCATCGCACGGGCCCCGTCTATCTGGGCGGCACGCTGCATGGTCTCGAGGCCCCGGTCCACCACGACTTTCGCAACTACCGCTACAGCCCGAGAGAGCTGCGCGAATACTTCCAGAAGCTCGGCTGGAGCCGCGTAGTCGCCTTCCAGACGCGTAACCCCATGCACCGCGCCCAGGTGGAGCTCACCCGGCGCGCCGTGCGCCAGACCGAGGCCAACCTGCTGATTCATCCGGTAGTGGGCGTGACCGCCCCGGGCGACGTGGATCATTACGCCCGCGTGCGCTGTTACGAGCATGTGCTGCGTCAGGCCCCGGAGCAGACCACCCAGCTGAGCCTCTTGCCGCTGGCGATGCGCATGGGCGGCCCGCGTGAGGCCCTGTGGCACGCGATCATCCGCCGCAACTACGGCTGCACGCACATGATCGTCGGCCGCGACCATGCCAGCCCCGATGCAGGCCCGGACGAGCAGGCCTTCTACGGCCCCTATGAGGCACAGGAACTGATTCAGCACCATGCCGACGAGATCGGCATCGAAATGGTCCCTTTCCAGGCCATGACCTACGTGCAGGATCGGGCGGACTTCGTGCCGGCCGACGAGGTGCGCGAGGGCGAACACACCCTCAGCCTCCCCAGCTCGGAATTCCGCCGCCGCCTGCGCGAAGGTCTGGAGATCCCGGAATGGTTCTCCTACCCGGAGGTAGTGCAGGAGCTTCGCCGCAGCTTCCCGCCGCGCGACCGCCAGGGCTTCACCGTGTTCTTCACCGGCCTGTCCGGTTCAGGCAAGTCCACCATGGCCAACGCCCTGCGGGTCAAGCTGATGGAACTGGGCGGGCGCGCCGTCACGCTGCTGGATGGCGATATCGTGCGCAAGGAGCTCTCCAGCGAGCTCGGCTTCTCCAGGGAGCACCGCGACATCAACGTCCAGCGCATCGGCTTTGTTGCCAGCGAGATCACCAAGAATGGCGGCTGCGCCATCTGCGCACCCATCGCGCCGTACACCGACATGCGCCGCCGCGTGCGCGAACGCATCGAGCGGGTAGGGGGCTTTATCGAAGTCCACGTCGCCACGCCCCTGGACACCTGCGAGGCCCGCGACCGCAAGGGCCTCTACGCCAAGGCCCGCGCCGGTATCATCAAGGAATTCACCGGCATCGACGACCCCTACCAGGAGCCGCAAAACCCCGAGCTGCGCCTCGACACCCGCGAGATGACTCCGGACGAAGCCGCCCACCGCATTCTGCTCAAGCTGGAGGCCATGGGGTTCATCCGTAACCCTTAGCGCACGATCGGCCAGGGGGCTGGCCTCCTACAGGGGGCACAAGGAGCGTTCGCCAATCTGCCGCATCGATGCTAAATTCGTAAAACGAACCATCGATCGATCAAGGTGCTGTAATGGAAGCCCTCACCATCTCTCCGAAATATCAGGTCGTCATCCCCAAGGCGGTACGCGAGGCGCTGCATCTTCGTGCGGGCCAGAAGGTTCAGATTGTCGCGTACGACGACCGCATCGAACTGATTCCCGAACGGCGTATGAGCGAGATGCGGGGGTTCCTCAAGGGCATTGCCCCAGACATCCCGCGCGACGGAGACCGCGTGTGAACGTGGTCGATTCGTCCGCGTGGCTGGAATACTTTGCCGACGGCCCCAATGCCGATGTGTTTGCAGATGCAATCGAGACCACGGCAGAACTGATCGTGCCCACAATCAGCCTCTACGAAGTCTTCAAACGGGTACTCCAGCAACGAGGCGAGGCGGCGGCCCTGCAGGCCGCCGCACTGATGCAGCAGGGCGAACTCGTCGAACTCACGGGGCCTTTGGCGCTGTCCGCCGCCAGCCTTGGCAACCAGCACCGTCTCCCGCTCGCCGACAGCATTATCTACGCCACCGCGCGCGCCCATCAGGCCGATCTCTGGACCCAGGACGCGGATTTCGACGGGCTTCCGGCCGTTCACTACATCCCGAGGCATCCCCTGTAGGAGGCCAGCCCTCTGGCCGATGGGGTGTTGGACATATCCAATCGGCCAGGGGGCTGGCCTCCTACGATGGGTCCCGGGCATCCTGTAGGAGCGCAGCCCCCTGCGCGATGGGAAGCCAGACAAAGCCCCAACGACCAGAACCTGGTTCATGGCCAGCCGAAGAGAACACCAGACAACCCCCACCCGCCCCTCGGCGAACACACCAATCCGACAACGGGAGCGATGCCATGGATGGCAAACCTCACGCTCAGGCCCTGCGCCGTGGCCGCTATTCCGAGCCCGGGCGCATCTACCTCATCACCACCGTCACGCGGGATCGCACACCGGTGTTCCGCGATTTCACCGCCGCCCGTGCACTGGTCGCTACGCTGCGCCACGCGCAATCGCTCGGGCATGCGGATACGCTGGCGTATGTGGTGATGCCCGATCATCTGCACTGGCTGATGACGCTCGGCGACAACATGTCCCTGTCCACCGTCGTGCGGTCGGTCAAGGCAGTCACCGCCCGCAGGCTCGGGCGAGCGCTCTGGCAGCCCGGGTTCCACGATCACGCGGTACGCCGCGAAGAAGACCTGACGGCGCTGGCCCGCTATATCGCCGCCAATCCCTTGCGTGCCGGTTTGGTGCGCAACCTGGGTGACTATCCTCACTGGGACGCGATCTGGCTTTGATCGGTGGGGTTGCGCCGAACGCCCAATCGGCCAGAGGGCTGGCCTCCTACACGGGGGTCGGGTTGCTGTAGGAGCGCAGCCCTGTGCGCGATGGGGTGGTGGTGATGCCCCGATCGGCCAGGGGGCTGGCCTCCTACAGGGGGTGTTCGATTGTTGTAGGAGCGCAGCCCCCTGCGCGATGCGGCGCCGGGTATACCCCCAATCGGCCCGAGGCCGCCCCCTGCATCGTGGTGCTTATCCTGGGTATAATCTAGTCTAGTCAATTAAACTAAGTCGGATACCGGTGCGAGGGCAGACATGAACGAGACGGTAAACATCCATGAGGCCAAGACGCATTTGTCCCGCCTGCTGGACAAGGTTAGCCGGGGCGAGCCGGTGGTGATCGCTCGGGCCGGCAAGCCGATTGCCCGCCTTACGCGTGTCGAGGCCCCGGTACCGGCTGTGGCCAGCCGCGTCGGTTTCCTCAAAGGGCAGGTGAGTGTGCCGGACGACTTCGAACGGATGGGCGAGGAGGCCATTGTCGAGGCGTTCGAGGGCGACGATGCATCTCCTTCTTGATACGCACATCCTCCTGTGGGCGGCTGCCGATTCCCCACGGCTGCCTTCCGAGGCGCGCGAGCTAATCCTCAACCCTGAGTATGACCTCGCGTACAGTGCCGCCAGCCTGTGGGAAGTCACCATCAAGAGGGGCCTCGGGCGTAGCGACTTCGTCGTCGAGCCAGCTGTCCTGCGACGGGAGCTTCGCGAGCACGGCTATACGGAACTACCCATCGACGGGACCCATGCGCTGGCGGTGGGCCACTTGCCGGAGATCCACAAGGACCCGTTCGACCGGATCCTGATTGCCCAGGCCGAGTCCGAAGGCTACCTCCTGCTCACCAGCGACACCCGCCTGGCCCAGTACCCAGGCCCCATCCGCCTGGTGTAAGCGACAACCCGTCACCCTCTGCTGTAGGAGCGCAGCCCTCTGCGCGATGGGGCGGTGGTGATGTCCCAATCGGCCAGGGGGCTGGCCTCCTACAGGTGCTATAATCGGTACTCAAATCGGTACTGGAGGGTGTATGGAGAATGTGATTTCGGCGCAGGAGATCAAGCGGCGCGGCATTAGCGCGGTGGATCGGGCGCTGGAGAAGGGGCCGGTGCACGTGATCCAGCGCAATCGTCCGCGTTACGTGATCCTGAGCGAGGAGTCCTACCAGCGTTTGGCGGCGGGCGTAGAGGCCCGGGGGCACCTGTGGCACCGGTTGCTGGAAGACGATGCAACGCCGGCTGCACCCCGAAGCCGGGAGGATCTGGACCGTGAATTGCAATCGGAGCGCGAAGGCTGGTCCGATTGATGCTGGCATTCCTGGATGCCAGTGCCATCATCTATCTCCTGGAGGGCGATACTCGTACCCGAGAGGCGGTTCGCCAGGTGCTCAGAAATCTGGAGCAGAGCGACGGCCCTCCGGCGCTGGTGGTCTCCGCCTTGAGCCGCCTGGAATGCCGCGTGCGCCCGCTGCGCGAATCGAACACCCCGGTTCTTGAACAACTGGATGCATTTTTCGACGACCCGGGGTTGTCGGTCGTTGCGCTGGATACGGCCATTCTGGACAAAGCGACGGAACTGCGTGCTCACCATGGACTGCGCACACCCGACGCCATTCAGGCAGCATCCCTGCTCGCAGTCGACCCGCAAGGCGCCTTCGTGACGGGCGATGGCGACTTTGAAAAGGTACCCGGCCTGCACGTCCACCGGATTCCCCGTTGACCCGTAAACGCCCCTACGGCCGCATCCCGACCGAAAATGTAGGAGGCCAGCCCCCTGGCCGATTTGGGCGTTGGACAGGCCCCATCGGCCAGAGCGCCAGCCACCACCAATGCCGCGCCACCCCCCAAACCTTGAGCCCAACCCCCCAACCATGCTCCAATCCGCGTTCAACCACTGAACGCACCACCCTGTAGGAGGCCAGCCCCCTGGCCGATCACCCTTGAGCCAAGCAGCCAACCTCCTGCAGAGCAACACCCCAACGGAACCCAACCCCAGTGACCCCCGGCCCCACCACCCCCTGCGCCCAGCAACAATCCCCCTGTAGGAGCGCAGCCCCCTGCGCGATACGGTGTGTCCAGGGCCCAATCGGCCAGAGGGCTGGCCTCCTACGCAAGACGCCCCCTGTAGGAGCGCAGCCCCCTGCGCGATGGGGCGTGTCCAGGGCCCTCTCGGCCAGAGGGCTGGCCTCCTACGCATCTCGGGCCCAGTCCCCCTGTAGGAGCGCAGGCCCCTGCGCGATGGGGTGTGTGCAGGGCCCAATCGGCCAGAGGGCTGGCCTCCTACAGGAAAAGGCTCGCCAACGGAGCCTTGCCTGATGAACACCTGGCGCAAAGCCCTGGCCCTTCTCACCCCCAGGGAAAAGCGCCGCGGCGGGCTCGTGCTCGGTATGGTCATCGTCATGGCCGTGCTGGAAACCGCCGGTGTCGCCTCGGTCATGCCGTTTCTGAGCGTGCTGGGCAACCCCGAAGTGGTGCAGACCAACACGGTGCTCAACGCCCTCTACGATGGCCTCGGTTTTACCTCGGTGGATGCCTTCATCTTCGCGCTGGGCGCGGCCGCCTTCGGGCTGATCCTGTTCTCTGCCTGCTTCCGCTCGCTCACGCATTACGTGATGAATCGCTTCATCGAGACGCGTCGTCACAGCATCGGCAAGCGGCTGCTGGAAACCTACCTGCGCCAGCCCTACGCGTTCTTTCTCGATCGCCACAGTGGCGACATGGCCAAGAACATCCTCTCCGAGGTGGACCAGCTCGTACAGAATGTCTTTCGGCCCGGGATGCAGATGGTCGCCTACAGCGTCGTGCTTCTCGCACTGGTCATCCTGTTGGTGGTGGTCGACCCCTGGCTGGCGTTAGGTGTGGCGGTGGTCATCGGCGGGATGTACGCACTCATCTTTGGCAGTGTGCGCGGCCTGCTCGGTAGGGTGGGGCGCGATCGAGCACGCGCCAACCAGGAACGCTTCACTGCCGCCAGCGAGGCCCTGGGCGGTATCAAGGACATCAAACTGCTCGGCCGCGAGCGCGCCTACCTGTCCCGGTTCGACGGCCCCTCCAGCCGTCAGGCTCGTCACCAAGCCACGAACCAGACGCTCAGCGAAGTCCCCAAGTTCATCATCGAGGCTGTCGGATTCGGTGGTGTGATCGCGCTTGCGCTGGTGCTGCTGGCCACCCAGGGTGGCACGGACAGCAATGCTCTGGGCGACATCCTGCCGATTCTTGGGCTTTATGCCTTTGCCGGTTACCGACTGCTCCCCGCCGCTCAGTACATCTACAAGGGCTTCGCCAAATTACGGTTCGGTGGGGCGGCCGTGGACAATGCGTACAACGACCTTTGCCAGGGGGAGGCATTGGCCGAGCTCTATAAACGGGCCCCGGAGCCTCTGGTCCCACAGCAGATGATTGCTCTGCAAAACATCCACTACACGTACCCGAACGCCGAGCACCCGGCGTTGAAGGGCATCAATCTGGAAATCCCGGTGGGCACGTCCGTGGGGATCGTCGGTACGTCCGGCTCCGGCAAAACCACGCTGGTCGACGTACTCCTGGGGCTTTTGCGGCCCACTGAGGGGGCGATCGTGGTGGATGATCAGCCCATCACTGCCGACAATCTGCGCGCGTGGCAGCAGGCGCTGGGCTACGTGCCACAGAACATTTTCCTTACTGATTCCAGCGTGGCCGAGAACATCGCGCTGGGTGTCCCTGCCGATCAGATCGACCATGAACAGGTCGAGCGATGCGCCCGTATGGCTCAGGTACACGACTTCATTGTGGGTGAGATGCCGCAGGGCTACGCCACCTTGGTCGGCGAGCGCGGAGTTCGGCTTTCAGGCGGCCAATTGCAGCGAATCGGCATAGCGCGCGCCCTTTACCACGACCCGCCCGTACTGGTGTTCGACGAGGCCACAAGCGCCCTGGATACCGAGACTGAGGCGGCACTCATGCAGGCCGTCGAGCGGCTCGCTGCAACCAAGACGCTCATCCTGATCGCGCATCGTTTGTCCACTGTAGAAAAGTGCAGTCAGGTTGTCTCCTTGTCGTCTGGACACTCAGACGTGCGGACACGGTTGTGACAGATCAATCCATCCAGCGCATCGGGCTTGCGTGAGCATGCCTTCAAAGCCGCTCCTGGTGGAGTTCATCGGCCTGCCGGGAGCGGGCAAGTCCACGATTTGCCGCGCACTGGCCGAGCAGGCGGGTTCTGGATCGGATGTGCATGTGCCTTCGATCCAGCGAAGCTTGCTGGATCGAATGCTGCGCCGGTCCCGAATGGACTATATCGCTTCCATGGGGCACTTGAAGACGACCTTCCGAAGGCATCCGTATGTAGCCAATGGAACATTGCGAATGTACCTGGACGGCCTTCGACAGACCGAGCGGGATCGGCGTATCCAGCGTATGCGGCGCAACGCACTGGTGAGGGATTTGGTCCGGCATCTGACACTGCAAAGTCGGTCGGCCGGGGGTGTTTACGTAATGGATGAAGGCGTTGCCCAAAGGGGCGTGAGTGCGCTGCTTTCCGGTGTTTCGGGCAGGGTGATCATGCATCACTACGCCAACATGCCCCTCGCAGATGTTTACGTGTATGTGGAGGCAGACGATCAAATAGCCGCGGAGCGTCTCGAACAACGGGACGGTAAGGATTGGAAGCGAGCTGCGGCAAAGCACTATTGCGAACTGATCGACCACATCCAGCAGCGGGGTCGGCCCATTATCCGTGTCTCGGGCGAACGGGATCCCGGTGAGTCGGCACTGATCATTCACCGGGAATTGCAAAAGTACAGAGCATAGTATCGCCGAATGCTCATGGGCTTGGTTGGCCTTTGCGCTGAGATCATTGGGACCTGGAATATGAGAAAGCAGGTGGACAAGTCGCACTACGCCTTTGGCGACTACGTACACAAACGTCGGTGGGCGAGCGTGTGGCATCAGCTGGACGAGGTCACCAGGCTGGAACCCGAGCGGGTCCTGGAGGTGGGTCCGGGCCCGGGCCTGTTCAAGGCGGCGGCAGGCGTGATTGGCGTTCACGTCGAGACGCTGGATCTGGACCCGGAACTTCGTCCTGACTATGTCGCCTCGGTGTTCCATTTGCCCTTCGATGCGGATGTATTCGACGTCGTCTGCGCGTTCCAGATGCTGGAGCATTTGCCGTTCGAGCGGAGTCTCGAGGCCTTCCAGGAGATGGCCCGCGTGGCGCGAAAGGCGGTGGTCATCTCCTTGCCGGACGCGGCCACCCGTTGGCCGGTATCGATCCATGTGCCAAGGATCGGAGCGGTCAAATTTTCGATCCCCAAACCACGGCTAAAGGCACCACGGCATCAGTTCGATGGGCAGCACTACTGGGAGATCAACAAGGCGGGGTACTCACTGGAGCGAGTCACGAATGCCTTTCTGACGGATGCCACGGTGCGCTTGGGCCGGACGTTCCGGGTTCCGGAGTACCCCTATCACCGCTTCTTCGTTTTCGAGAAACGGTGACGGGCCCACGTGTGATGTTGGGCGATGCCCCTGCAGGCCCTGCGTCGGCCCGAGTCGCGTCGCGGCGACCCCGGGTACGGGCAACCGAGTGGCAGCCTCGAGTAGCCTGGCGTGCCGCCGCTCGGTTCGGCTTCCCGAGCTCGTGACTCCCCTTCGATGATGGTCAAGATCTCGGTAATCCTGCCAACCTATCGTCGCCCGGAGGCCACGCTGGCCGCCGTCGAAAGCGTACTTGAGCAGACGTATGGCCCCTGGGAGCTCATTGTCGTGGATGACAATGGCGAAGATTCTCGTTTCCAGATCGAAACTCGCCGGCAGCTGGAGCCGTACCTTTCAACGGGTGCCGTGAAGTACGTCACACACAGGATCAACCGTGGTGGGGCCGCCGCCCGGAATACTGGCGCAGAATACGCAACAGGTGATCTCTTCGCGTTTCTGGACAGTGATGATTCCTGGTACCCCCGGAAGCTGGAATTGCATGCAGCGGCCTATCGGGCTGCGGGCGCGGAAAACACAGGATTTCTGTACAACCGCGAGCGGATCAGCGACGGGTATTCAGAAGTGTTGTCTGGTGAGCCGCCTTCGAGCGACCCGCTTGCTCAGCAGATGAAGAAGTCCCTGGCGACCACCTCATCGCTCGTGATCCCATGTGAAGTTTTCAGGTCAATCGGGGGCTTTGCAGACCTGCCCTCTAGTCAGGAGGCCGATATCATTCTGCGAATCCTCGCATCGGGCCGCGAGCCGGTCTTTGTTGACGAAGTGCTGACTCGGCGCGACGTGTCCGGTGACGAGCGGATCTCAGCCAAGAAAGCGCTCGAGGACGACTCCTGGATTGCCGTTCGCCGCCCGTACATGAAGCTGGTCGACGACCGCACTCGAGCCGCTGTTGTGCGTAACTACCACATGCAGAAGATGTCGCAGCTTGTGGCGGCTGGGCACCGGCGCATGGCCGCAAAGGAGTTGCTGGCTGCGCTCACTGCGAGCCCGTATAGCTGGCAGTCATACCTGCGGGCTGTACAGCTTGTTCTGCCGCGCACCTTCACGGAGCGCCTGTATCCGCGCTGGAGGCGAGGGTGGGGGCGGTTCTTTTGACCGTGTTGTCCGGGATGCTGGATTGGTCGTCTGTCGACCGAGCTCCAGGCCTTGCGCGCCCCCATTCCGGCCACGGAGTCTGAGTGCCAATGGTCACTACCTGGGTGCCTCCGTCATGGATGTCGGTGTCGAAGCGTCAAGCGGAAGTCACCCTGGCCGTCCTCCTGGGGCTGATGGTGCTCGTACCCCTTGTGCGCTCCGTGTTTGGGGTTGGTTATTGGGTCTGGGCGGTGCCCGCTGTGTTGAGTGTGGTCGCCGCCACACTGGTGGTCGTGGCGCGCCCATCTGTCGCCCGTCCGCAGTTGCTCGGCATTTCGTTGATGATGGCGTTTGTGGCGGCGCTGACGGCGTCATCGATGATCAATGGATCCCTTGAGACAGTCGACGCGATGCGTCTCGCCGTGCTGGTCGTCGCTCTTTCGCTTGGCACGGTATTGAGAGTGCCGGAGGCGTTTCGCGCCTTCGTGCTTGTCGTGGTGGGAGGGGGCTTGTTCTTTTCCGTGGCGGTGATTGGTGTGACGGTCACCGGGCTCGGGCTTGAGGTGTTGCAGGAGCGGGATGGCTACCTGGCTACGGGCCTGAGGCAAGCCATGGCGCTCGCCGCTGCGGCCGGCATCCTGGTCGCTGTGGCGGCTTTCGGAGGCCGTTCACGGCGAACCATCATGCTCGTGCTCCTGTGCGCGGTGGCGGCCGTTGGGCTCGCGTTGAACCACGGCCGCGGTGCAATGTTGTGGGGCGTGGTGGCGGCCATGGTCGTGGTGGTCATAGGGCTTACGGCCAGCTTGATGCAGGGCGGCCGGTCGGTTCGCCTGGTGCGCGCCAGGCGGGCCATGTGGATCTGGCTGGCGGTCCCTGTGCTCCCGGTGGTCGTCACGTGGCTGGCGATGCTGGATCCACGCTCCGAGGGCCGGATACGCCGTGTACTCGAGAACCCGCTAGAAGCGGAATCCCGATTCTTGATCTGGGAACGCTCGATTGAGGCCATTGCTCAAGCGCCATGGATGGGGGGCGGGGTTGGATCGTACCGCGACATCCACCCGACCTACGCACACAACGTCTTTCTGCATGCGGCGGAAGATGGCGGAATTCTCGCGACGTGGATCTTGATGATCCTGGTCGCAGCTGCTCTGGTTGGAGCCGTTGTACGCATCTGGCGGCGGCCCGAGTGGTGGGGCTATGGCCTGGTGGGGATTCTGCTGGTGGTCGCGCTGAGCGCTCAGACGAGCACAAACCTTTATGACTGGATCGCTTTGTTTGTTCCGCTGGGGATCGTCTGGGGGTATCTCTCAAAAAGACCACCTGGCGGTGCAGCCCTCGACAGTGCAGGCGGGCAGCGCTGGGTGTCGGCTCGCTCGTCGTAAGTTCTTATGCGCGTTGAGTGGTCAGCGCTCGTGAGGGCCCGGGCTGGCCCTCGTTACGTGGCTACATCATTTGGATCGCCTGGAACCCCATCCGGAAAACCGTCGATTGATCATGCGTTATTCATTGATTATCCCGCACTTTAACGACCCGGAGAGACTGGCCCGGTTGCTGAGGACCGTGCCGACTGACCGCGACGGGCTGGAGGTGATCGTGGTCGATGATTGCAGCCCGGATCCGTCAGCGCTTGACCCTCTAAAGGAGGAGTGGCCTCGGGTGCGCTGGATGTCGACCACAAGAAATGGGGGTGCGGGAGCGGCGCGCAACGTGGGGCTGGAACATGCTCGAGGCATGTGGCTCGTTTTCGCCGATGCCGACGACGAGTTTCTACCGGGCGCGTTCGATGTGTTTGACGAGCATGTCGGCCCCGGGGACGAGCTTGTTTATTTTCTGGCCGAAGCCGTGCAGGAAGTCGATCGCTCGCCATCCAACCGGACCGATCGGATGAACGAGCTATGCCTGGGGTATCTGGATGCCCCCTCCGACAAGAAACTGGAAGCGCTAAAGCTGGGGCATGTGAATCCTGTGGCGAAGGTCTATTCGCGCGATTTCATCGAATCGGTCATCGGCAGGTTCGAAGAGACGCATGTGAGTAACGATGTTCGCTTCAATGTGTTGGCGGCCGTCCAGGCGACGCGCATACGAGTGGTTCCGAAGACGGTCTATAGGCTGTTTCGACGTAAGGGGAGCCTCACAGGAGCAGAGAACGTGGAGGCGCTGCTGGCGAGGATGCGGGTTCTGGGGCGCGTCAACCAGGCGCTTGAGGTGCTGCCCGTGTCCGGCCGGATGCATGCGGGTGGCTATCTTTACCGGGGCTTGCAGCAAGGGCCCTTGGTGTTCTTCCGGGTGCTGCGGGAAGCCTTCGCAAATGGCTTGTTCTGGCCGATGTTTCGCCGACTGACGATCCGTGAAGTACTCGGCTTTGTGCGCCGATCCAGGCGCGCCGGGAGTGAGCGCGCGCGCATGTAGACGCCATTGCGGTGGTGGCTTGTGGACCACGCATGAGGTATCCGACGGCGTCATGGTAATGCTATCCAGCGGGTAGGGCGGGGCGGGCAGTGCAGCCGTCAGAGCGATCCGCAGTGGCCGCGGAAGAAGCGGAAATAACCCCGGCGAGGCTCGCAAATTTCGGTACGGGTCACAGTTCAAACAAGACAGTGTCCGGTTCGTTGATCCGGGCAGTTTGTGCCTTTCATGACCATGATAGGTTGGACTTGGTTATGCGGCTGCAAAGCGCTCGTGTGGTGCCCGGACCTTCCGGTTTTTGGCCGAAGCGACGGGTTTTCCATCAGGCGTTCTTTGCAGGTGTTGGTTGCCGGTTCGCGCAAACACAGGGGGGTGAAAGGCGGCCGGAGATCTCTACGACACAGGCGACGTGGACTCTACTGAGATGGGTTTCCCGTGGATGAACTAGGGAATGCAGGCAGCCCCGCCGTTTCGGTCGTAATGCCCGTCTACAACGGTGAAAGGTTCGTAGAGGCAAGTATACGGTCGGTAATCGCGCAAACGTTTGCCGATTGGGAATTGATCGTAGTCGACGATGCCTCCAGCGATTCTTCCGGCTTGGTTATACGCAAGCTAGCGGAGGAAGATTCGCGAATCCGTGTAGTCCAGCTGGAGCACAATGGCGGCGCTGCGGTGGCGCGTAACAAGGCCACCGAGCTCGCCCGCGGAAGGTATATCGCCTTCCTGGATGGAGATGACCTCTGGCTGCCCCACAAGCTTGATCGACAGGTCGCCTTCATGCGCGAGACAGGCGCCACGTTTTCCTACGGTGCCTATCAGCGGGTGGATGAAAACGGCTTCCCCATCTCGCCTGTTGGAGTCCCCACGCGGCTCCATTATTCCGACCTCCTCAAGACATGTTACGTGGGCTGTTTGACGGCCATGTATGATACGAGCGTGTTGGGCAAACGCTATATGCCGCTGATTCGCAGGCGGCAGGATTATGCATTGTGGCTGGAACTGCTCAGAGACGGCGAGACAGCGATGGGTCTGAATGAAGTCCTCGGTCTGTATCGCGTCCGCTCTGATTCGATTTCGTCGAACAAGGCCTCAACGGCCTTCTATACCTGGCGGATGTATCGGGACGTAGAGGGGTTGTCGCCACCCAAGGCCTGGTACTACTTCGGCCAGTACGCACTGAGAGGCGTACTGCGACGCCGCTTCCCGGGCCTGGCAACCAGAATGGGGGTGCTGCACCCCATCAAGCGGCAACCATGAAGGTTCTGGTAACCGGAGCGACGGGCTTTGTGGGCGGCGCGGTGGTTTCCAGCCTGGCGCGTGAGCGCCGCTGGACCCCGGTGGCCGCTTCTCGTCGCCACGCGCTGTTGCCCGACGGTGCGGAGCTGGCAATAACCCCGTCGCTTGGCGCAGATGCGGATTGGAGCGATGCGCTGCAAGGCGTGGAGGGCGTAGTGCATGCGGCCGCGCGCGTCCACGTAATGGACGAGGAAGCGGCCGATCCGCTGGCGGAATATCGGCACACCAATGTGGAGGGCACGCTGGCACTGGCCTGGCAGGCCGCGCAGGCGGGTGTGCGGCGCTTCGTGTTCGTCAGCTCCATCAAGGTGAATGGCGAGCAGACGTCGCCCCATTGTGCGTTTACCGCGGAGGATGCCCCGGCCCCGGTGGACCCCTATGGTGTTTCGAAGGCGGAAGCGGAGGCGGGGCTGTTTGCGCTGGCCCGCGAGACTGGCATGGAGGTGGTCGTTGTTCGCCCCCCGCTGGTGTACGGCCCAGGCGCCGGAGGCAACTTCGCGCGGATGGCGCGCTGGGTGGGCAAGGGCGTGCCGCTCCCGCTGGGAGCACTGGACAATCGCCGCTCCCTGGTGGGGCTGGACAACCTCGTCGACCTGCTGGTTACGTGCCTGGAACACCCGGCGGCAGCAAACCGAGTGTTCCTCGCCGGGGACGGGGAAGACCTTTCAACGACGGGCCTGCTGCGAAGAGTGGCGGCGGCGATGGGGCGGCGAGCGCGGCTGGTGCCCGTGCCCCCGGCGCTCTTGCGCGCAGGGGCACGCGCCGTGGGCCGTGCCGAGATCGCCACGCGGCTGCTCGATTCCTTGCAGGTGGATATCACGCATACACGCCAGACACTGAGCTGGGAGCCCCCCGTCAGTGTCGACGAAGGCCTAAGACGCGCCGTCGCGCCATCCCGGGGGTAAAACCCAGGCCCCGCGCCTAACCTCCGCACGCCATCCCGCAGAGATCCCCACCCCCACAAAACCCACCCACCCCCCGCCCCCGTAGGAGGCCAGCCCCCTGGCCGATAGGAAGCTGAAGGAGAGCAATCGCGCAGAGGGCTGCGCTCCTACAAGGAGACCACCCACAACGCCCCTCACCCGTCCACACCCCACCAAACCTTGAGCCCGACCCCAAAAACATGCTCCAATCCGTGTTCAACTACTGAACGCACCCCTGTAGGAGGCCGACCCCTGGCCGATCACGCGTGCACGCCAAGCCATCGGCCAGAAGGCTCGCCTCCTACCTGGAAGACCCGCCCGCGGAACCCAGCCCTCGTGAACACCCTCATCACCACCTGTAATGGCCACTCATTGGCGCCGCACTCGGGTCGCTCCACAACGCCGACACCCTCGTCGAGCCACAATAACGCCTCATGCTGAACACCATCCGCAAACTGCACGCATTGCTCGATGCCCCAGGCCGGCGCCGTGCCTACCTGATGCTGCTGCTCATCGTGGCCCTGGCGTTCGTGGAAATGATCGGCGTGGCCTCCATCATGCCCTTCGTCATGGTGCTGGCGAACCCGGAAGTGGTCGAGACCAACCGCCACCTGAACGCCGTCTACACCGCGCTCGGGTTCGAGAGTACCGATCGGTTCATGTTCTTCCTCGGCGTCGTCATGATGTTGGCGTTGCTCACCACCATCACCTTCAAGGCGCTGGTTACCTACCTGATGCAGCGCTTCATGCACATGCGCAGCTACGCCCTGAGCCGCCACCTGGTGGAAAGCTACCTGCGCCAGCCTTACGACCACTTTCTTAACCGGCACAGCGCGGACCTTGGCAAGTCTATCCTCGCCGAGGCAGAACAGGTCGTAAAAGGCGCCCTGAAACCGCTCATGCTGTTCCTCGCCGGCGCGGCGGTAAGCCTCGCCATCATCATCCTGCTGTTCATCGTCGACCCAAGGTTGGCCGGAGCCATCACTGCGGGGCTGGCTCTGGGCTACGGCGGCATCTATCTCGTGGCTCGCGGCATTCTCAACCGCCTGGGCCGCCGCCGGGTGGCCGCCAATCGTGGCCGCTTCGAGGCGGTGCAGGAGTGCTTTGGTGGGATCAAAGAGGTAAAGGTCACCGGGCTGGAAGGTCCCTACCTGAAGCGCTTCGAGCAGCCCGCCAAGCGGTACGCCCGTACTCAGGCCTCCGCCGTGCTGTTCAAGGAGGTGCCAAAATACGCCCTCCAGGCCATGACCTACGGCGGTGCCTTTCTCGTCGTCCTTTACCTGCTGCGCCAGCCCGGGGGGCTTCAGGCGGCTATCCCTACGCTGGCCGTTTTCGCCCTCGGCGCGCAGCGGTTGTTGCCCGCCCTTGGCGACGTATACAAGAACCTGAGCCTGATGCGGTTCACCGACGCCGCCCTGGACAACCTGCACCAGGACCTCGCGCGCCTGCGGCGAGAAGAGACGCTGTCAACAAAGGAACTGAAAGGACGTCAGCCAGAGCCCCTGGGCCTGAACCACGCCATAGAGCTGGACCACATCAACTACACCTATCCCGGCGCGGAGCGCCCGGCGCTCAACGATCTAACCCTCACCATTCCGGCCCGCGCCACAGTCGGACTGGTGGGCGCCACCGGCAGCGGCAAGACCACCACGGTGGATATCATCCTCGGCCTGCTCACTCCCGGCGCAGGAGCGCTCAAAGTGGACGGGGCACCGATCACCCACGCAAACGTTCGCGCCTGGCAGCGCACCATCGGCTACGTACCACAGCATATCTACCTGTCCGACGATACCGTCGCCGCCAACATCGCCTTTGGTGTCCCGTCGGAGAAGATCGACCAGACCGCGGTAGAGCGTGCCGCCCGCATCGCCAACCTGCACGAGTTCGTGGTAAACGATATGCCCCAAGGCTACGCCACCCCCGTCGGCGAGCGCGGCGTACGCCTGTCCGGAGGCCAACGCCAACGTATAGGCATTGCCCGCGCCCTCTACCACGATCCCGAGGTGCTGATCCTCGACGAGGCCACTAGCGCTTTGGACAACCTCACCGAGCAGGCAGTGATGGAGGCGGTGCACAATCTTGGGCACCGTAAGACCATTATCCTCATCGCACACAGGCTCTCCACCGTGCGCGAGTGCGAACAGATCTTCCTGATGGAGACGGGCGAGGTGAAGGGGCAGGGGGGCTTCGACGAGCTCGCTGCGGCCAATGAGCGGTTTCGGGCTATGGCTTTTACGTACTGAAAACCGCGGCTTCATTGCCAGCTTTAGGTATGTGCAGCCCGCGTCAAGTTTAAGTGGTTTCCACGCCAAATCGCAACCTGTAAGATTCGTGAATTGATCATCTATGCGCGGAACAGCCCGCGGAGTTCATCATGTCATACCAATCAGAATTTGTGCGTAAAACTTTGACAAGAAGAAAGAATATAATATCTATCCGATAGGATTTATTAGAATGGACCAGCCTACAGCGCGGCTAGGTCATTAGCATCTCTTTATCTGTAGCTCGAGGATTGCAAGTGGGCTCGCTATTTGTGATTGGTTGACGTTGAAAATTTGGGGTCGCTATGTTCTCAATTGAAAAAAAATACATTCAGGATTTTTTTTATCGATGGGTTCAAGGGAGTGAAAAGACGTTATTTGCAATAAAATTCAATTTAGTCAAGGGAGTGTTGAGGTATCGCGCGAGCCTTCGATGGGACGACAGGGCTAAACAATATACCATTATAGATGATGCCGGTTGCAAGGTGGTATTCCCTAGAAAAGAGCGCTTAAAAAAGTATAAGGATGGAGCCAATGCCCGGTTAGATGTGATTGAGAACGAGTACATGGCGGGCGAAGTGCCATTGGTTGATGGGGATATCGTTATTGATGTTGGTGCGAACGTTGGGGAGTTCTCAAAGGCGCTACGAAGAAGGGCTAAAATTAGGGTTCTTGCAGTTGAACCGGATGAGTTGGAAGTGGAAGCTCTCAAAATCAATATGGAGGGCATCGATCATGAAGTCTATGGCGTCGCATTATGGAGTGAATCTTGTTATAAAGAATTTTATCCCGGCAATGAAACTGGGGATTCATCACTCTTCCAATCCCGTGAAGACATACAACCACTAAGAGTCGAGTGTCGAACGTTAGACGAGATACTTTCGAATAGTAGAGTTGTTGAAAGTTGGGAAACGATTAAGTTGATGAAGCTTGAGACAGAAGGCGCTGAGCCGGAAGTGTTGTTGGGGGCGAAGAGGACATTGGAGCGGGTTCAGTTTGTGTCGGCGGACGTGGGAGCTGAACGTGGGATAAATAAGGAGTCCACTCTATTGGAAGTCGAATCTATACTTCGCGATCAGGGATTCGAGCCGATTGGATTTTCGTTGCCCAGAGCGGTCATGCTTTTCCGAAATAGGAAGGTTTGACGGCCGCTGGAATGCTTCTTTATGGTCGTCGTCTTTGTGGTGGGCCGAACTCGAAAACCTCGTCGCATTCACATCCGATGAGGTGGCTCGTGAACCCACAAACTTCGGCTGGTTCGAGTGTGCAGGCTTGGTTGGAACGTGACGCTCGGCGGCGCAGTTTTGGTGGTCTGGGTGTCGTGAATCGGTTCGTACAGAGATGCCGGCCCATTTCTAAACAAGAGGGCGCCATGATTTATTACTTTGGACTGCCAGGTGCTGGCAAGACGACATTGGCGAAAAGAGTGGCGCTCTCAAACGGTGTTGCTCATAAATATGACGTTATAGCCAGGCCTGAGATGTGTTCAGAGTTGAGCTATCGATTTCGTTTTCTTCTGCGGAGCGGTTCGCAATTGAGAAAACAGCTCAGGATTTTTGACGCCTGGTCGTATCATAAGATCGCTAGCGATCCAGAGTTGGAAATGCGGATCGCTTTATTGTATGAGCTGTTTTTTTGTAACGTTAACTTTGATAGAGATAGCAGAAGAGGCCTTATGGGTCAGCTTAAAGCGATTGAAAGAGATTATGTGTTTGGGGTCGTGGCTCGGAAATATGATCAGGTATACTATGATGACGATGGGCTGCTTCAGCGGTTGGTGTCTCTTTTTGGCTTTCGAGGGTGCGTAGATTCGTCATGGGTGTTTTCGAACTACATTATAGATTGCCTTCCTGTTGCCGCTAAAATTGTGTACGTGAAGTGCCCTGTTGATATCTGTATTTCGCGAATGCAAACGCGGAGTGCGGGAGTCCCGTTGCCCTTAAGAAACAGAGATGATTTTTCGCAAGGGCTTTTCGATGCGCAAACCTATACTCATGGTTTGTTCGATTGGTTATCTGGGAGGGGGTTCTCGGTTTGCAGTGTGGATACCGTTGATCTCTCTCTAGATGAAGCGGTCGATGAAGTGAGAGGCTTCGTGTCGTGAAGAAAGCTCTTGTTGTGTTTTATAGTACGTCTAGTGGGGCGGGCTTCAAGGCCGAGAGGGTTTCTAATTACTTGGATAAGCTTGCAAGTGCTGGATTTAGTATTACTTACATTGGTCTTCCCGAGCGGGGAACGAGTGTCCGGACCCATGAGGAGCAAACCAATTGCACAATTACACAATCTACGATGGCCCGGATGGCCTTAGCGTTGTTTTCTTTTGTACGATTGCGTGTTATCCCAAATACTTTTAAGAGATTTCTCGTTTGTCGGCTACTGTCGCGTAAGGCCTGCAATTTGATGTCAAAGATAGATCCTGACGTAGTCCTTACGCAGCCGTATTTTCTCGGGCTAGTTCGCCGGGCGAAGATGCATGAAATCCCGGTGTTGCTTGAGTGTGACACTGATTTTCCGAAGTATATGTGGGACCAACTTGAGATGGCCCATTCGGACGCAGGGCTTGGTCTTCGTGGAGATAGAGATCCTTGGGATTATTATCCTTATGTCAGATCAGCTGTCGCAGCGATTGATTTGGCGACGCGCGTTATCGTTTTTAGTCGGCATGCGAAAAGGACGTTTTTGAGTGCAGGTGTCGATGATCGAAAGATTGTTTGCCACACACCACCGGTAACACCGGTAGTAGAGGGTTGCCCGGAGTTGTCGACTGATCCGCTTTTTCTGTGGGTTGGCAATCACGGTGTAAGAAAAGGGCTTCATGTGGTGCTGGACGCTTGGAAAAAGTATAAGAAACTTGGTGGGCCGGGTACGCTTAGAGTTTGTGGTGCTATCAGTCCGTCGCAGAGACGGATCAGGCGAGAGCTCAATAGGATTGATGGTGTCGAGGATCTTGGTCGTGTTGATCTAGATAAGCTTTTGGAGAAAGACATTCATGTTCTTATCAGCGTGAGTTATTCGGAAGGGTTTCCGAGAACCGTTCTGGAATCCATGTTGAGAGGGAGTCCAGTTGTGGCAAATTCAGTAGGGGGTGGGGAGATTTTGACACACTGGAGGGATGGGTGGGTCAGTGAGCTGGATGGAGGCCGTCTTTCGAATTGTCTTTTTGGTATTGCTGAGAATTGGGGCGATGTGCCAGGCGTTGGGCGCTCGGCAAGGTCACGGGCAATTGCAGTGACAGAGGGGTATTACGAACGGGTGATGTCTGAGGTTCTCGCTCAGTGCTCGTGATTCTATTTAAAATTGGTGTATTGACTCGTGTGTTGCTGGGTCTTAAAGGGTGTGTGGGCGGATGTTTTGAAACTACTTAGTGCTTTACAGGATTGGGGCATTAGTCGGGTTCCACGGCCCTTGGCGGCGTTAAGCTGGTTCGTCGCTGTATGGTCGTCCTTGAGATCTGGCGTTGATATAGAAATGAACGTTATGCCCAGGTGCTTCCGTGTCTTTTAGGTGGCTCTACATTGCAAGTGGTCCCGTACCGTCGGAAGCAGCCAATTCGGTTCATGTCGCGCACATGTGCGATGCGTTCATGGGGCATGGGCTGGAGGTAACCATTGCTCCTCCTTCTTTATCGTTACCGCGCTCGTCGCATTCAAGCTTGGGTCTCTATGGGGTGCAACGTACGATCGGGATTTATCCCCTGTGGAATCCGCAGGTTCGGGGCGGAGGGCTGGTCTACCGGCTGGCGCTGAGATGGCTGTTGTGTACCTCTGGAGCGCACATGGCCTATGGACGGTCGCTCCAGGGCTGCCGCATTGCTGCCGAAAGCGGGATGCCTACGGTCTTCGAACTACATAAGCCGGAGTGGGAGGTCAACGACCGCAATCGTGCCGACTTGGAGCGGCTTGTCGGGGGAAAAGGTTTCAGCGCAATCGTCTGTATTTCCGCAGCTTTGGAGGCCCATCTTGTGGGTGCGTTCCCGGAACTGAAAGGGCGGACTATCGTGGCCCATGACGCAGCGCCGACCTTAGGGAGGTCTGACGCCTTCGTCGAATCGGAAGAGTTTGTTGTCGGCTACTTTGGCAGCCTTCACAAGGGGAAAGGTGTGGAGACCTTGCTGGAGGTTGCACCTCGCTGCCCCTGGGCCACCTTTCGGATTGTCGGCGGGGACCCCTCGACCATCCAGACTTGGCGAGAAGAGCACGTAATACCTGCCAATGTGCATTTCTTGGGGCATTATGCGCACCGCGAACTTCCCACAATGATGGCGGAGTGTGACGTGCTGGTGGCGCCCTATCTGGAGAAGGTGTCGGTTCATGGTGGGGGCGGGGATGTGGCGCGATGGATGTCGCCGCTAAAGCTGTTTGAATACATGGCAATGTTGCGTCCGATTGTGGCGGCCGACTTGCCGGTTCTGCGCGAGGTACTGAGAGATGGTGAGAATGCCTTGCTGGCCGGGCCGGGGAACGTAGAGGAGTGGGTGCGAGCGCTGGAACTGCTACGCGACGATGGGGAGTTGGCGCGGCGGTTGGGGGAGCAGGCTCGTTCGGACTATGAAGCGCGGCATACATGGGATGCCCGTGCTGGTCATATCCTCTCGGAGCTGCGTCGGATTGGGGCAGTAAGCGCTTGAAGATTTTCTTTTACATCCAGTCGCTGACCGGCGGCGGGGCCGAGCGTGTAACGGCAGCCTTGGCCCGGCATCTGGTGGCCCAGGGCCATGATGTCGGCGTGGTGACCCTGGCTTCGGCGGAGGGGGATTTCTACCCGCTTGATGATCGTGTGCGCCGAGTCCCGCTGGACCTGGTGGGTGTCAACCGAGGGGTGGGCAAGCTCACCGCCAACTACAGGCGCTGGCGGGCACTGCACCGGGCTTTGAAGGCCGAGCAGCCCGATGTGGTGGTGGCGATGATGACGACATCCATCGTTCTCGCCATTCTTGCAGCCGTCGGTTTGCCCGTGCGGGTATACGGTTCCGAGCGCAACTACCCCGGGCGCAAGACGACCGGCCGCCCCTGGGCTTTACTGCGAAGGCTCGTCTACCGTTTGGCCGCTGGCCACATTGCGCAGACCCGGGAGGCGGCGGTCTGGCTGGAGCGCCACACTGGTGCGCGTAATGTTCATGTGATCCCCAACCCGGTGATCTGGCCGATTCCCTCCTTCCCCCCCGAGGTAGCCACGGGGAGCGTTGTGTCGCCGGAGCGCAAGGTCATCCTGGCGGTGGGCAGCAAGCCGGAGCAGAAGGGGTTCGACCTGCTGGTGCGTGCCTTCTCCACTCTGGCGAAAGATTGGCCCGAATGGGACCTGGTGATCCTCGGTGTGGACGCGGGCTCGTCGGCGGCCTGTGGCGGTAGTGCCGTGGTTGAGCGGCTGGCTGAGCAGAGTGGGCTATCGGAGCGGCTCCATCTGCCGGGACGAGTTGGCAATGTGATGGAGTGGTACGAGCGCGCCGATATCTTTGTGCTCAGCTCCCGCTACGAGGGCTTCCCGAACGTGCTACTGGAGGCGATGGCCGCCGGGTGTCCATGCGTTGCGTTTGATTGTGATACGGGGCCGCGTGACATTATTGAGGATGGTGTAAATGGCTTGTTGGTGCCTGCTGAAGATGTCGAGAAGTTGCGCGACCGTATGGCTGGCTTGGTGGCCAATGCGGCTATCCGGACGGAGCTTGGTGGGCAGGCCGTTCAGGTGCGGAAGGCATTTTCAGAGGAACGCATCATGGCGCTGTGGCAGCAGGTGTTGCAGTGATTGTTCATTTCATTGGCGGTGCGGGTACCGGAAAATCCACGCTTTTGGGGCTCGCGGTAGCCGAGAGCGGATTCCTGGTGCCACCACAAGGCATAAGACGCATTCTTTCCCCTGCTGACTGGCTCCTTCCGTTGGCTTTTCCGCTGTCGTGGTCTCTAGGGCGTCTCCTGGTGGCTTGTAATCGCAAGGGTATCGATGGCCCCGGAGCCTGTACGTGGGCAGGGGTCGTTGCGATCCAGCGGGCTCGACAGTGGACATTGCCTCACCAACGCGTATATGTGATCGATCAAGCCATGGCCAATTCGTTGCGAAAAGATGGTGGCGCGAGCGCGGCAGCCCTTGTGGCGCGGCTGCCGCTGCCAGACATGGTTGTTCACGTTTCGGCTCCCGGCGCCGTCAGGGCGGCGCGGGTCGCGTTGCGTGACAAGTCGGACCATATGCCCAAACGCTACTTGGCCGGTGCACAGGCGATTGAGGCAGGAAGCGCTCGCGCACGACAGTGGAATGCGCTTTGGGGGCCAGATGAGGCTTTGCGTTGCCTGCGGGCGTGGAGTCGGTGGCAGTGCCGCCCCGTGCTGGACGACAGCATCCTTCAAACGATGTTGGAGGAGTCGATTGACCAGCCGTTGACGGAGAAGGATGGAGCGGCGTTACGAAACCAGCCCGTGCGCGAGCGGGAGAGGTGGTTACGTGATGCATTCGTGGACCACGGCGTTCACTGGCTTGATGTCGTCAATGATGGCCGGGAGCCCGCGGAGGTGCATGCGCGGCGGATTGCCGAAGCGATTCATCAGTGGCGCGGCTGAGCCTGCTTGTCGCCAACCTGGGCGGTGGGGGGGCTCAGGGGGTTTGCGTGACGCTGGCCAACGGGCTGGCGGATCGGGGGCACGATGTGGAGGTCGTCGCTTTGACGACCAAGGATGCCCGCCGTATGGCAGATGTTAGTGCTCAGGTGCGCATCGTGGATCTGGGTGTGCAGCGCGCCCGCGGTGCCTGGCGCCCGCTGGTGGCGCATTACCGGGCGGCCCCTCCGGATGCGGTACTGGCGTTTGCTGTGGAACTGTGGGTGCTGATGATGGCTGTGCGGTGGCGCATGCGAGCGCGTTTCCGCCTGGTGGTGCGGACCATCAATACACTCAGTGCGGTCGCCGGTTCTTCTCGCTCGTTAACGCGGCGATGGCTGGATTATGGTCTTCGGGTGGTGTACCGACGTGCGGATCATGTGGTGGCGCAGTCGCAGGGGATGGCGGCTGAACTGATGGAGCGGTACCGTGTGCCGCGCGACAGGCTTAGCGTAATTCCCAACCCTGTGTCCCCGGTTTTGCTGGCGGGGGGCGAGCAAAGCGTGCGGTTGCCCGTGGAGGGTCCGTACCTGCTGTATGCCGGTCGCCTTGAGCCACAGAAGGGTCTTGATCGGCTGCTCGCAGCCTTTGCCCGCACGATGGACCAATGCCCCGAGCTACAGCTCGTGATGCTCGGGGACGGAAGCCTGAAGGAAGACCTGGAAGCACAAGCCGAAGAGCTTGGAGCTGGAGACCGGGTGCATTTTCTGGGTTATCAGCACGATCTTGAGCCTTGGTATCGGCATGCTTGTGCGACAGTGCTGACCTCGCATTATGAGGGCCTGCCGAATGTGCTGATCGAGTCGATCGCGCTGGGAACGCCGGTGGTGAGTTTCGACTGCCCGAATGGCCCGTCCGAGATCGTGGTCGACGGGGTGAATGGCTATCTGGTTCCCGAGGGCGACGTGGACAGGCTCAGGGATGCCTTTCTGAACATTCTCGCCGGAAATATTGACCGGGAGGCCGTGCGCGGAACCGCCAACCGGTTTCTCGTCGAACACGTTGTAGCCCGGTATGAATCTTTGCTGGTGAGTGGGGCGTGGCTGACTCGGTGCGAAACGGATGATTGAATGAGCGGTGGTCAGCTGGCAGATAAACAGCGGGGTGTGGTGAAGGTGGTATGGGTGGTGAGTACCCTGCGGCGAAGGGGACCCACGAATCAGCTTCATTCGTTGTTGGCTCATCTGGATCGTACGCGTTTTGTTCCATCGGTCGTGACGTTGTCGCCCGAGCCATCCGATTCTCTTTGGAAAGATTTTGCCGCCCTGGATGTGGAGTGCCTTTCTCTCGGGCTTTCTCGCTGGGAGGGGCTGCTCGTCGCGCGGCGTCGTCTTGAGCGGCTGCTCGAAACCATGACCCCGGATTTGGTGCATACGCATGGCATTCGTGCGGATCGACTTGCTGCCAGGCTGAAGGGCCCGTGGCCGCGGGTGGCTACGATCCACAACTTCCCGGAATTGGATTATCCGCTGACCTATGGCAGGACTGTGGGGTGGCTCATGGTGTGCGCGCATGTGGCAGCCATGCGGCGATTGGATTTGTGCATCGGGGTGTCTGGAGCCGTGGCACAGAACTTGTCCGAACGGTATGGGGTTGAGCGTGCGGTTGGTATCCCGAATGGGGTTTTCTCCGTTGCGGATACCGTGGCTGACCTTGATGAGAAGCGGGCCCTGCGCCGTCGGTTGGAATTGCCTGAGAAGGGACCCATTGGAGTGGTGGTCGGCCATCTCTCAAGGCGCAAGAACCCATTGTTCCTGATCCGCCGGTGGCAGGCGCTCCAGCCAGCTGCGGGGGAGGCGCAGCTGCTTTTCCTGGGCGATGGCGAGTTGTTGGAGGCCTGCCGGGAAGAGGCGAAGGGGGATTCCTCCATCCATCTGATGGGTCGGGTAGGCAATGTGAATGAATACATGAGGGCCTGCGATCTCTATCTGTCGCCGTCTGTCGCCGAAGGTTTGCCAATGGCGGCGATTGAGGCGCTGGCGGCGGGACTGCCGCTGTTGTTGTCGGATATACCACCTCACCGTGAGATCGTCTCGCTGGCACCCAGTGTGGGACGGTTGTTCAGGGTGAATGATGCGGCGGATTTTGCGCTGCAGTTACAGAACCTGTTGGCCGCGGAACACGCGTCCATGGCGGAGGCCGCGCTGGCATTGGCGCGCGGCGAGCTTGGTGCGGCCACCATGGCAAGGCGTTATCAGGCCGAATACGAGCAGTTGTTGAAATGATGCGCGAGCCTCTTCGTTGGTTACGGAACGTCGGCCGGGCCCAGTGGCAGGATGCGGGAATGCGTCTGCGTTACGGCAAAGGTGCTCCGCGCTTTGCTGAACGTATCTGGGTGGATCCACGGGCGCTGGATCGGCGTATTAATTTGTCGGGAGCTGGGTCAGGTGTTGTTCTAGGGGGGGGCTGGGATCAGGCCGCCAAACCCCTGCGTGAGGACGATCGGGTGACGATTGCCTGCCGGAAACATTGGCTGGAAGGATACACGTGGGATGAGGCGGGGGTGTTCGATCACTTTGCCAAGGCGCTGGAAAAGCGTGGACAAAGGGATGGGTGCCGAACCATGGCGGACGTGCGCGCACGCTATGAGCGGCTGGACCGTTTGTTCGAGCAGGTGAAGGCCGAAGGTTTATTGCGGCCACAGGGTGAGATCGCGCCTTGGAGCTTCCGAGAGTACGACGGCATCCTGGTGCATGTGGATCGCCATGGGCGCCCCATTTTTGGGCGACGAGGGTGCCATCGGCTTGCTGTGGCACGACTGCTGGAGATCGAACGCATACCAGCCCAGGTGGGAGTGGTGCATGAAAAGGCACTTCCCGATTGGAGGGCGGCTTTCCAATGACGACTTTGGTGACGGGTGGTGCAGGGTATATTGGCAGCCACATGGTTCGCTATCTGCAGGAGCAGGGGCGGGCAGTGGTGGTTTTGGACGACTTGTCTACTGGGCATCGGTGGGCGGTCCCCGATGGACTCCTGGAGGTGGCTGATCTGACGGACCGCGCGGCGGTGGAAGCCGTTTTCGCTCGTTATGACATTGAGGCGGTGATCCACTTTGCAGCGAGTAGTCTGGTAGGGGAGTCGCGGCGGCTGCCGTTGGCCTATTACGAGAACAATGTGGGCGGCACCCTCAACTTGGTGCATGCCTGTCTGAAACGTGGCGTGGAGCGATTTGTGTTTTCGTCCACCGCTGCGGTCTACGGTGAGCCGGGTGTGGACTTGATTGCCGAAGACCAGGCGTTGCATCCCATCAACCCCTATGGAGCGACCAAGGCGGCCTGCGAACGGTTGCTGATGGATGTCGGTATTCCGCACGTGTCGCTGCGGTACTTCAACGCTGCCGGCGCAGCGCCGGATGCCCAACTGGGGGAATGTCATGAGCCGGAGACGCACCTGATTCCGCGCGTGTTGCAGGCTGCATCGGGGCGGGGTGATGAAATTACAGTGTTTGGAGAGGATTATCCGACTCCAGATGGAACCTGCGTACGGGACTACATCCACGTCCAGGATCTGGTCCAGGCTCATGCATTGGCTCTTGATTACCTCGAAAGCGGGGGCGGCTCGCGGGCGTTTAATTGTGGCTATGGGCGTGGATATTCGGTGCGTGACGTGATCGACGCTTGCAGCCAAGTAACTGGCCGGACGATTCCGGTGAGCTACGGACCACGCCGGGAAGGGGATCCGCCACGGCTGGTGGCCGATGGATCAGCGTTGCGGCAGATGATGGGCTGGGAACCAGCGTATGACGATCTGGAGACCATCGTTGCAGACGCTTGGCGGTGGGAACAGGCGCTGGCGAGCAAGCAACCTTGAACTCATATTGCCTGGATCGGCTCATGGGTGGATTACACTGTTTTTGCCCCACTGCATTCCATCGGGAGGCGCGTTCTGGTTATTCGGTATACAGCATTGACTGAGGGTAACCAGTTGGGCATCTCTGTGCTGATGGCAGTCCATGCCAGCGACGCTACGGATCTTTTGGACGCAGCGATTGCCAGTATCACCGTCGAGCAGACTCGGAAGCCGGACCAGTTGGTGTTGGTCAAGGATGGCCCGTTGCCTGTGAAACACAGCCAGGTGGTGGACCGGTGGCAGTCTCGGCTTGGGCAAGGACTGGAGGTGGTCTCGCTCCATGAAAGTTCTGGCCTCGGAGGGGCGCTGAACACTGGACTTCAACGGTGCCAGTATCCCCTAGTGGCGAGAATGGACGCAGACGACCTGGCGTTTCCGGTACGCCTGGAGCGTCAGGGCGCCTTCATGGAGAAGAACCTGGATATCGCTTTGGTGGGTAGTTCGGCTCAGGAGCTGGATCTGGAGGGGAATCCGGGCCCGCTCAGGCGAGTGGCCGAGGAACATGACGCGCTGGTAGGGCGGCTTTGGGCGTGTCCGTTTATTCACCCCTCGGTGATGTTTCGGCGGGATCTGATACGGGGTGTTGGTGGTTATGATGCGTCGCTTCGACGGCGGCAGGATTATGAGTTGTGGTTTCGTGTGGCGCAGGCAGGAGGGCGCTTCGCGAACATCGGAGAGCCGTTGATCTGGTACCGGTTTAATCGTGATACGCACAAGAAGCAAAGCACCTTGGCGGCGTGGAGGCAGGGTGTAATCGGCTTTCGCGGCTCACGAAAGGTGGGCCTGCCTGTCTGGAAGCAGGTGGCCTGTTTTGCTCCTTTTTTCAGGTCGTTGCTACCGCTGTGGGCGCAGCATGGAGTCTATCGCCTGTCGAGCCCGTTCGACCCCCGCCGATAACGGCATGGCGCATAGGAGGCCAGCCTTTGGCCGATATCCCACGCCAGACCAACCCCCATCGGCCAGAGGGCTGGCCTCCTACAGGGGGGTGAGATCGGAGAATGTAGGGACGCCGAAAAATTCTGCTGATGCCAGGAGTGCCTGATCGAGGGTTAGCAATGGAGCCCCGCTGGCCTCGGCGCACGCCAGATGCAGGGCGTCCAGCGTCCTCAGGCTTGTACGGCGTGTGAGCAGCCAGTGCATGGCTCGGTCAAAGGCACTTGGGTCCAGTGCAACGAGGCGAAAACGCCCCTCGCGAACGTCTTCGTGAAAGGCCGACTCGATCCGGTTGGCCTGGGCCTCGTCCAGTTCACCCATGCGGACCCACCGGGCCAGTGCCGAAGCAAACTCGACACGCACCAGTTCACTGATGACGGGCGGCTGGCGCTGTGCGAGCAAGAGTCGTTCGATGGTGTCACTGGCGGGTTCGCTGCGGTAAAACGGCAGGACTGCACTGGTGTCTGCGTAGAACATCAGTAGCGTTCGGTATCCCGCAGGGTGCGAACCGTATCGACGGACGCCTCCCGCATGGCCGGCACGCTCTGCCGCAAGTCTGCACGGGAACGAAACGCCGGGGGCTCCCCCGCGGGCCGTACCACGCGTGCGACAGGCCGACCCCGACGCAGGATGCAGACCTCCTCGCCTCGCTCTACCTCTTTCAGGATGCTCGAGAGCTGTTCGCGCGCATCGCGGACGTTGACCTCTTTCATGTCGCTCCAGATTTCAATGTGTACACATAAACTGTACACAAAATCCGGTTCAGGGCAAGCGACGAGAAGCCGGCTTGCCGCGAAATGCCTGCGTGCGTCGGGTTGTGGTTAGGGGCCTTCGCGGGTGGGTCCGGCCCCACAGAGGGAAGCATTCGGTGTAGGAGGCCAGCCCTCTGGCCGATTGGATGTTGGACAGGCCCAATCGGCCAGAGGGCTGGCCTCCTACAGGGGGGTGGCAGCGGGGGCCTTGGAATGTGGTTGGGTGGGGGATATGCTTGAGGCATATGCAAAGGATGTGGGGTTTGGCGATGAAGCGGCGCACGGCGAGTTTGTTCCGAAATGGACGTAGCCAGGCAGTTCGGCTGCCCAAGGGTTTTGCGTTCGATGCGGATGAGGTGGTGATTGAAAAGCGTGGGGATGCATTGATTCTGCGCGCCAAGCCGAGGTCCTGGGATGATTATTTCCAGGGGGCTGGAGAGACCCTGCCGGATGACTTTCCCGATTCGATCGAGGATCGCGTGGCGCAGGATCGCGAGGCGTTGTGATCTATGCGTTACATGCTGGATACGAACATCTGTATCTACATCATGAAACGCCGACCGCCGGAGGTGCACGCCCGGCTGCGTGGTGTCCCAGTTGGGGAGGTGGGCCTTTCTGCTGTCGTTCTGGCGGAATTGCGGTATGGGGTTCGCCGGTCAAGTCAGAGGGAACGTAGCGAGGCTGCACTGGAGCGCTTTCTGGCTTTTGCGAGGGTGTGCGACTGGCCGGAAGAAGCGGCCGAACATTACGGCGACATCCGCGCCGAGCTGGAACGCGTGGGTACTCCGATTGGTGCAAACGACCTGTTGATCGCAGCGCATGCTCGGGCCATTGGGGCCGTGCTGGTAACGAATAACGGACGTGAATTCGAGCGTGTATCCGGGCTGCAGGTGGAGAATTGGGTGGCGGCGCATTGACCGCGTGTCGGTATCGCGGCGGCGGGGGGCTTCGCGGGCGGGCCCGCTCCCACAGGGGGTGGCAGTCGGTGTAGGAGGCCAGCCCCCTGGCCGATGGGGCCTGTCCAACATCCAATCGGCCAGGGGGCTGGCCTCCTACAGGGATGGGGTTGGGTTGGTGTGGGTGATCGGCCAGGGGGCTGGCCTCCTACATAGAGAGGGGTTTGCTATACTTGTATAGCAGCTGTCTGGAGGAAGAAACATGTTGGCTTTGCGTCTGCCTGAAGATGTCGAGAAGCGTTTGGCCGCTTTGGCGAAAGCGACAGGGCGCAGCAAAAGCTTCTATGCGCGCGAAGCGATCGTGCAGCACCTTGAGGATCTCGAAGACATCTATTTGGCTGAGCAGCGCCTGATTGACCACCGCAAGGGAAGCGGAGAAACGGTCTCCATGGATGAGATGAGGCGCCGACTTGAGCTGGACGATTGAGTTCGACAAGCGCGTAGAGAAGGACCTGCGAGCGCTCGATAAGCAAGCAGTAAACCGCATTCTGAAGTATCTGGCCGAGCGGGTCGCGCCCGCGGATGATCCTCGCCGGTTCGGTAAACCGCTTTCTGGGGAGTTGGGCGAGTATTGGCGGTATCGAGTGGGGCCCTACCGCGTGCTGGCCACCATCGAGGACGAAGCGCTGCGGATACTCGTCGTTCGGGTGGCGCATCGGAACCATGTTTACCGACAGTAGCGCATTCGCCTTTGGTGCGAATTTGGGTTTCTGTCGTTTCCTTCCGTATGAAAGGCGTATCGCGCACGGGCCGCACCTCTACAACGGGTATTCGGAGTAGGAGGCCAGCCCCCTGGCCGATCACCCACGCCAGACCAACCCCAATCGGCCAGGGGGCTGGCCTCCTACGGGTACGGGTACGGGATGGTGGGGTGGGTGGTTTTGTGATGGGGTTTGGATTAGCGTGCGGGGTGTCGTGAGTTGGAGAGGTTGTGATGGACGAGTGGGCCGAGCGTTTGGCGGGGTTGGGGACTTCGGAGATTGGGCGTGTCATCGAAGGGATGCTGCGCGGGATGGGGTATGTGCTGGTGGATGCGCCGCCGGATGATCGCAATGTGTGGCAGGAGTATGTGGTGGCTCCGGCGCGCGGTGGCGACGACGCACCGCGCTTGATTGTGGGCGTGGCGCGTGATCGTGACAGCGAGGTGGAGCCGCCGGAGCTGGAGGCCTTTGCCGCGGGGCGCGAGGGAGTTGATCGCGGGATGTATGTGAGCCTGGCCGGGTTTGCGCCGGAGGCGCGTGAGCAGGCGGCGGAGCTGGCGATGCCGGTGATTTTGCTGGAGCCGGCGGATGTGGCGGAGCGGCTGCGCAGCCACTGGGGTGCGCTGGATGGCGAGACGCAGGCGCTGGTCGAGGGGCGTGGCTAGCGGTTTGATCAAGGCGTGATGTTTCTTCAAGAGAGGCCCTTCCCCATCGGAAGGGCCTCTCTCGTTTGGCGGGTATCTAAAGCCTGTACGGAACGCGGATGCCCGGGAGTTCGGGCGAGAAGGCCTTGGTATCCCGTGTGACGAGAAGGGCCCCCTGGGTATCGGCTGTTGCGAGGATGATCGCATCGGGCAGGCGTAGCCGATGTGTCTTGCGTAGTTGTACGGCTGCTTCGGCGATCGGCTGGTCGATTGGCGTGATTTCGAAGGTCTCGAGAAACTGCCGGACTTCCTGTTCTTCTTGTTTTTCTTTGCAGCCGACGAGGATTTCCATCCAGGTGATCTGACTGATGAGGCGCACCGGATAGAGGGCAAACTCCTCGGCGGCTTGAGGCTGGCCATTGAGGTAGTCCACCAGGATGTTGGTGTCAAAGACGGCCTTCACCGCGACCACTCATCGCGTCGCGCCTCTTGATACTCCACCCCGTCCTGGCGTTGTCCCCAGATGCCGAATGCCGGGGCGTCCTGCCCCGGGGGCGGGTGGTCCTTCAGGTAGGACCTGACCGCGCGGCGGATGGCTTCGGTCTGGGAGATCTTCTCCCGGCGTGCCAGTGCCTTGATGGCGCGCAGTTCCTGTTCGGGGATGTCGACGATGGTGCGCATGGCTTCGGAATCCGATATCAGAAAGTGATATCAGCCATATTGGGGCGCCCGCGGATGGATTTCAATGCCGAGTGTTGGCGGCTTGGTGGTGCGTGATCATCACCCAGGGGGATGGGTTTCTGCAGATGGGCCTAGATTCGCAGGAGGCCAGCCCTCTGGCCGATGGGGTTGGGCTGGCGTGGGTGATCGCGCAGGGGGCTGCGCTCCTACAGGAGTGGTTGGGGTTGGCGTAGGAGGCCAGCCCTCTGGCCGATGGGGTTGGGTTGGCGTGGTTTATCGCGCAGGGGGCTGCGCTCCTACAGGGGGCGGTTGGGGTTGGCGTAGGAGGCCAGCCCTCTGGCCGATGGGGTTGGGTTGGCGTGGGTAATCGCGCAGGGGGCTGCGCTCCTACAGGGGTGGTTGGGGTTGGCGTAGGAGGCCAGCCCTCTGGCCGATGGGGTTGGGTTGGCGTGGGTGATCGCGCAGGGGGCTGCGCTCCTACAGGGGGCGGTTGGGGTTGGATGTAGGAGGCCAGCCCTCTGGCCGATTTGGGCCTGTCCGGTAGTAGTGCGCCGTCAGCCGGCAGGCTCCAGGAGGAGCGCGGTCAGCGGGGGCAGGTGGAGGTAGAGCGTGGCGGGGTGGCCGTTGCGCTCGATGGGTTCGGCGTGGGCGTGGGCGGGTCCGCGCGATTCGCCGCCGTAGGCCTGGGCGTCGGTGTTGAGGACGACGCGCCAGGCGCCGGGGTGCGGGGCGGGGACCGGGTGGGCGCCGCGTTCGATGGGGGTGAGGTTGAGCACGACGATGCGTTCGTGGCCGTGGATGTCGCGGCGCAGGAAGCTGAGGGTGGAGTGCGAGGCGTCGTCGCAGTCCAGCCAGGAGAAGCCGTCGGGCTCGAATTCGCGGCCGTGCAGGGCCGCGTGGTCGCGGTAGATCCAGTTGAGGTCGCGCACGAGTTGTTGCAGGCCCTGGTGCAGTGGGTATTGCAGGACGTACCAGTCCAGCTCGCTGTCCTCGGACCATTCGGGACCCTGGCCAAATTCCTGGCCCATGAACAGGAGCTTCTTGCCGGGGTAGAGCCACTGCCAGGCATAGAGCAGGCGCAGGTTGGCGTGCTGCTCCCATTCGTTGCCGGGCATGCGGCCGCGCAGGCTGCGTTTGCCGTGCACGACTTCGTCGTGGGAGAAGGGCAGGACGAAGTTCTCGCTGTAGGCGTAGATCTGGCCGAAGGTGAGCTGGTTGTGGTGGTAGTGGCGGTAGATCGGGTCCATGCCGAAATAGGTCAGGGTGTCGTGCATCCAGCCCATGTTCCATTTCATGGTGAAGCCGAGCCCACCCATGGACGGCGGGCGGCTGACGCCGGGCCAGGCGGTGGATTCCTCGGCGATCATGACCACGCCCGGGTGCGCGGTCTGTACGGTCTCGTTCAGGTGGCGCAGGAAGTCGATCGCCTCCAGGTTTTCGTTGCCGCCGTGGATGTTGGGCAGCCAGTCGTGCGGTTCGCGGTCGTAGTCGCGGTAGAGCATGGAGGCGACGGCATCGACGCGCAGGCCGTCGATGTGGAAGTCCTCGACCCAGCACAGCGCGCTGGAGAGCAGGAAGTTGCGTACCTCGGGGCGGGAGTAGTTGAAGATCAGCGTGCCCCAGCCGCGGTGTTCGCCGATGCGCGGGTCTTCGTGTTCGTACAGTGCGGTGCCGTCGAAGCGGGCGAGGGCGAATTCGTCGCGCGGGAAGTGGCCGGGCACCCAGTCGAGCAGTACGCCGAGTCCGGCCTGGTGGGCCTGGTCGACGAAGTAGCGGAAATCGTCCGGGTCGCCAAAGCGCGAGGTGGGAGCGAAGAAGCCGGTGCTCTGATAGCCCCAGGAACCGTCGAATGGGTGCTCGGTGATCGGCAGCAGCTCGAGATGGGTGAAGCCCATGTCGCGGGCATAGGGCACCAGCCGTTCGGCCAGCTCGCGGTAGTTGGGCCACTGGCCCTCGGGGCTGCGCTGCCATGAGCCGAGATGCACCTCGTAGATGCTCATGGGGCGGTGCTTCCAGCCCTCGGGATCGCGGTTGTCCAGCCAGTTCTGGTCGCCCCAGGTGTAGTCGCTTTGCGGCTGGATTCGGGCGGCCGTTTCCGGGCGCAGCTGGTAGGCGCGGGCGTAGGGGTCGGTGCGGACATGGATGGTGCCGTGGTCACGGTTGCGGACCTCGAACTTGTACAACGTCTCGCGGTCCAGACCGGGTACAAACAGTTCCCAGATGCCGCTGCCCGGGTGCACGGTCATGGGGTGGCAGCGGCCGTCCCAGCGGTTGAAGTCGCCGACGACGGAGACGCGCTCGGCGTTCGGGGCCCAGACGGCGAAGCGCACGCCGTCGATGCCGTCGCGGCTCTGCGGGTGGGCGCCAAGCATGCGGTGGGCGTGCCAGTGGCGACCTTCGGCGAACAGATGGCGGTCGAACTCCGGGATGTCCGGGCCGAAGCTCCACGGGTCAACGGTCCGTAACGTATCCGTGCCACCCTCGGGCTTCCAGTGGAGTTCCGGGTGTGCGGGGAGGGCATTGCGTTTGCCCTGCCAGGTGAAGAGTCCGGGGATTCTGGTACTGGGTGTGAGCGGTTCGTCGGATCCGCCCGAAAGTGTGATCGAGGCCTCGCTGGCGTGCGGCAGCCATGCCCGGTAGCAGGCAGTCTCTTGATCCAGCGCATGAAGCCCCAGGACGCTGTGTGGATCATGGAGGCGCGCCTCCGGCAAACGCGCCAGGGTATCGGCAACGGGTGTGATGCATTTGCTGGAGGCTGTTGTCATACTCGAATCACGCTCCGTGTTTAGCCGGGGTCACAACCCCGAAGAGGTTTATTGGCAAGGATGGGTGCATGAATCCGCAACCGCAACGTTTTGTTAGTCGTCTGACCCGCGAGACTCTGGCCCTGATCCTCGCCGGTGGGCGCGGTTCGCGGCTGAAGCAACTGACGCTCTGGCGGGCCAAGCCGGCCGTACCGTTTGGCGGCAAGTTCCGCATCATCGACTTTCCCCTCTCCAACTGTATCAACTCGGGCATTCGCCAGGTCGCGGTGCTGACGCAGTACAAGGCGCATTCGCTGATCCAGCATATCCAGCGTGGCTGGAGCTTCCTGCGCGGGGAGTTCGGCGAGTTTATCGAGCTGTTGCCGGCGCAACAGCGCATCGAGACGTCCTGGTACCAGGGCACGGCGGACGCGGTCTACCAGAACATCGACATCATCCGGCAGCATGCCCCGCGGTACGTGCTGATCCTGGCCGGCGACCACATCTACAAGATGGACTACGGCCAGATGATCGCCTTCCACGTGGAGAGCGGGGCGGACATGACGGTGGGCTGCCTGGAGGTGGAGCGCGAGCGTGCCAAGGCCTTTGGCGTGATGGGTGTGGATGCCTCCAGCCGTATTACGTCGTTTGCCGAAAAGCCGGACGACCCGGCGAGCATTCCGGGCAAGAGCACCCACTCGCTGGCCTCGATGGGGATCTACGTGATCAACACCGAGTTCCTGTTCGATCAACTGATCACCGATGCGGACGACACCTTCTCCACGCACGACTTCGGCAAGGACATCATCCCCAGCATCATCGAGCGCTTTCAGGTGATGGCCTACCCGTTCCGCGACGAGCAGGGCGCGCGCCAGGGCTACTGGCGTGATGTGGGGACGATCGACTCCTACTGGCAGGCGAACCTGGAGCTGATCGGCGTGACGCCGGAGCTGAACCTGTACGACTCCGACTGGCCGATCTGGACGTATCAGGAGCAGCTGCCGCCGGCCAAGTTCGTGTTCGACGACGACGATCGCCGGGGCATGGCGATCGACTCCATGGTGTCGGGTGGATGCATCATCTCGGGCAGCACGATCCGCCACTCGCTGCTGTTCTCCAACGTGCAGGTGAACGCCGGTTCCACGGTGGAAGACGCGGTAGTCCTGCCCAGCGTGACGGTCGGCGAGGACTGCGTGATCCAGAAGGCGGTGATCGACAAGGGCTGCAGGGTGCCCGACGGAACCCAGATCGGTGTGGACGACGAGGCGGATGCCCGCGACTACTACATATCGCCCGAAGGCGTGCGGGTGGTGACACCCGAGATGCTCGGGCAGGCCACGCACTATGTCCGCTAGTACCACGCTGGTGCCGACTCCACCCAAACTCGATGTGGTGCTGTGCTGGCATATGCACCAGCCACAGTACTTCGAAAGCGGCGCCGGCGAGTACGCGCTGCCCTGGACGTACCTCCACGCGCTGAAGGACTACACGGACATGGCCGCCCACCTGGAGGCCTGCCCGAAGGCGCGCGCGGTAGTCAATTTCGCGCCGATCCTGCTGGAGCAGCTGGCGGATTATGGTGAGCGCCTCGATGTCTGTGTGCGCGAGCACCGGCCGGTGGGCGATCCGGTACTGGATTTGCTGCACATGGATGTGGTGCCGACGGATCTCGCACAGCGCCAGGAGATCCTGCGCGTGTGCCTGCGGGCCCATGCCCCGCGGATGATCGAGCCGTTCCCGCTGTTCCAGCGGCTCGCCGATATCGCCCGTAACGCGCTGGATGAACCGCTGCTCTTGGGGCATCTGGACGCCCGCTTTTTCCAGGACCTGGCCACCTGCTACCACCTGGCCTGGATGGGCGAGACCATCCGTTGGGCGTATCCCGAGGTACGCGGCTGGCTGAAGACCGATACCAGCTTCGAGCCCGGCATGCGCCAGCGTCTGCTGACGCTGATCCGCGACGAGGTGAAGGGCATCCTGCCGCGCTATCGCGAGCTGGCGGACAGTGGCCGGGTCGAGCTCTCGTTTACCCCGTACGCCCATCCGATCATGCCGCTTATGATCGATCTGGCCTCGGCCCGCGAGGCCATGCCGGAGATCGAACTGCCCAAGGCCCCCGCCTATCCCGACGGGGAAGCGCGGGTGCGCTGGCATATCGAGCGCGGGCTGGAGATCTTCGAGAAGCATTTTGGCTTTCGGCCTCATGGGTGCTGGCCGTCCGAAGGGAGCCTGAGCGAGGCCACCGTCCGTCTGCTGGACGAATACAAGCTGTGCTGGACGGCCAGTGGCCAGACGGTGCTCGCCAACAGCCTTGCGGCGGCGGGCGAGACGGCCGAGTCCAATACCGGCTCGGCCGAGGAGGAGGGCTGGCTGCACAGGCCTTACCAGCTACAGGGAAGCAAGATCGAGCTGTTCTTCCGCGATGACGGACTGTCCGATGCCATTGGTTTTCGGTATGCGGACTGGCATGCGGACGACGCGGTGGGGGATTTCATCCACCACTTGGAAAACATCGCTGCCGTCTCGCCCCAGGGCGGGGTGGTTTCGGTGATTCTGGATGGCGAGAACGCCTGGGAGTACTACCCGGAGAACGGGTACCACTTCCTCAATGCGTTGTACGAACGGCTGGGTAAGCACACCGGGCTGAACCTCTGCACCTTCTTCGATGTGTGCCGCCGCAGCGGGAAGAGCCGTGACCGCGGCGAACTGTCGGGGCTGGTCGCCGGAAGCTGGGTATACGGGACGTTCTCTACCTGGATTGGCGACCCGGACAAGAACCGGGGCTGGGACAGCCTGATCGAGGCCCGCGAGGCGGTGGACCGGGCAGTGGCCGAGGATCCCTCGCTGGATACCCCGGCATTGCGCGAACAACTGGCGATCTGCGAAGGATCTGACTGGTGCTGGTGGTTCGGCGCGTACAACCCTGCCGGCTCGGTTAGTGACTTCGAGCAGCTTTATCGCCGGCATCTGGCACGGCTTTATCAGCTCGCCAATCTCAACGTTCCCGAGTCCCTGGGCGAGGTGCTGTCGGTAGGCGGCGGGGATCCGGCCGCCGGCGGCACGATGCGCATGGGACAGACGGGCTGATGGTGGGCGAGGCCCACTGTAACCCCCTGATGCGGAGACGGCGGGCGGGAGTCCTGCTGCATCCTACCTCCCTGCCAGGAAGCGAACCGGTCGGTACACTCGGCGGCGAGGCCTACGCCTTTCTCGAATGGGCTCGCCGGGCAGGGTTTTCGCTATGGCAGATCCTGCCGCTTCATCCTCCACACGAGGACGGCTCGCCCTACGCGAGTATCTCCGCGTTTGCCGGCGATACTCGCCTGATCGATCCCCGGCTGCTGGCCGAGCGGGTCGGGTTGTCCGCGGACACCGGCACCGGGGAAGCGATGCTGGCCCGGGCGCATGCCCGGTTGAACGATACGCCGGCGGTCTGGCGGGAGGCCTATGAGCGATTCTGCCAGGAGCAGGGGCCGGTCTGGCTGGACGACTATGCGCGCTTCGTGGCGATCCGCGCACGCGAGCAGGATCGGCCCTGGTGGGAATGGTCGCCGGAGTTGCGCGATCGCGATCCGGATGCCCTGGAACGGGTCGAGGAGGAGGCGCGCGAAGAGCTGGAGCGCGTGCGCTTTTCCCAGTTCGTGTTTTTCGACCAGTGGCACGACCTGCGCCGTCAGGCGGCCGATTTGGGCATTCTGATCCTGGGCGATATGCCGATCTTCGTCGCGCATGATTCGGCCGATGTCTGGGCTCATCGCGACCTGTTCGACCTGGACGAGACGGGGCACCCGGTCACCGTGGCGGGGGTTCCCCCCGACTACTTCTCCGAGACCGGGCAGCGCTGGGGCAATCCCCATTATCGCTGGGACCGCCTGGAGGAGACCGGCTACCGCTGGTGGGTCGAGCGCATGCGCTGGGTGCTTCAGACGGTGGATGCGGTGCGCATCGACCATTTTCGAGGCTTCGAGGCGAGTTGGGGGATCCCGGCCGAAGAGTCCGATGCGACCAACGGGCGCTGGGTGCCGGGCCCGGGCGAGCCGTTTTTCCGCCGGTTGCAGGACGAGCTGGGTACGCTGCCGTTGCTGGCGGAGGACCTCGGCGTGATCACCGCCGAGGTGACGGCGCTGCGCCAGCATTTCGACCTGCCGGGCATGCGCATCCTGCAGTTCGCCTTCGAGGGCGGCTGGGACAACCCGTATCTGCCGGACAACCACGACGAGGCCAGCGCCGTTTATACCGGGACGCACGACAACGACACCACGCTGGGCTGGTTTTACTCGCTCTCTGCCGAGATGCAGGCGCATGTGATCAATACGCTGAACGAGGGCGGTGCCGAGGAGATGCCGTGGCCGCTGATCCGTGCCGCCTATCGTTCCGTGGCGCAGCTGGCCATTGTCCCCATGCAGGACGCGCTCGCCCTCGACGCACGAGCCCGCATGAATCGTCCCGGCACGATGGACGATGGCAACTGGCGCTGGCGCTTCTCCTGGAAGCAGGTGCCTGAGGGCCGCGCCGCCGAACTGCAGGCCCTGGCGCGCGAAACGAATCGGTTGTAGGGACTTCCCGCCCGCCATTGCCAGCCTGTCCCGCATCCCGGAGAATGCCGGCCACCGGAGGGGTGGCAGAGCGGTTGAATGCACCGGTCTTGAAAACCGGCAGGGACTCACGTCCCTCGTGGGTTCAAATCCCACCCCCTCCGCCATTTCCCAGGGTTTGCACGGTTTAGCCCGTCGCGGGATCGTGCAAGACACTCGTAGGGTGCGGTTGAGCGCCGCGAAACGCACCATGCCCTGCGTCGAGCGAAAGCCCGATGCGATTCGCTTTGCTCATCACATCCTGCGGTGGTGCGACGAATTGACCCTTGTGGCGGATCGGGTCTCCCTTGACGCCGATTCCGGCTGGACGTAATCTTGCCGCCGTTCTGGGCGGTTAGCTCAGCGGTAGAGCACTGCCTTCACACGGCAGGGGTCACTAGTTCGAACCTAGTACCGCCCACCAGCATTATCAAAGGGTTAGGTCCACGCGGGCCTAACCCTTTTTTGTTGGGGGTGCAGTAGGGGTGCATGGTGTCCAAGGTTGGCACCGATGAATCCCGCACTATTGCTCGTGGTGGCCCAGATCTACCTGAGCATTGAATGCGGAGGTGTCCCGCCGTATTGCCTGGCCTTATTCCCTCTCTCTCCGCCACTGCGAGCTGAAGCACTCCGCTGAGGCATAGCCCCCGCACACGGCAGCACCGCTGGCTTAAAACCGCATGGCAGAGCGCCATCCCGGTGGCCCTGCTGTGACGTGCCGTCTCGCTCATCGCTCGTTCATCCCCGGACCCAAAGCGGCTCCGAAATTGGGTATGACCAGCTTTTCCCGAGCCGGGTACAGGGGGCTCGCTGGATCCTGGTGTCATAAGGCCTTGCATAGGGTGAGTGAACCCCCAGAAGCCGAGGAGGCACTCATGAGAAAGGTCGTATCACATCAAGCATCGCAATTGGCCGGGACCTCGCAAGACCGAGGAAAGTTGGTCGAGCGTTTAGCCCGTGCACAGCAGAGTAGCAGTGGGGACGCGGATTCTTTCGCCGCACACCTCACCGCCAACGGAGTAACTATCTACCACCGCCGCATTCCGAGCGACGACTGGAGGCAGGTCGGCGTGCAAGTTCGGCTAGTCCTTCATCTGGAAGATGATGATGACCAGTGGATTTCTTCGGAAATCTGGCTGCCTGCGGGGCGTCATAGCCCGGAAGAGCAGCAGCACTATGCTGATCTAATGTTCCGGGCACTAGCCGGAGCAGCTTAATGCATCACCATTCGACCCCGGCCAGTGCCGGGGTTTTTTTGTGGGCAACCCTCCGTACTTAGTGCCGAATTGGCTTCGTCCCTGACCGTCGAGTCACAGGGATGAGTAATCACGTGATAGTGGTCACCCCGATGGGGTGGCTGTCCGTCTTATCTCCCTGGCGTTGAGCCGCAGGTAGCGCTGGGTCCAGTGCATTCGATGACTCAGGGTGGTTCGTCCGCCACGATGCGCCAGCAGGCGTGTCCAGGCACCGCTGATGTGATGACACCCCTGATCGGAGTGCACCACCAGGACCGGTCCAGGCTGCTGGCTCTGCTGCGTCATACGCAGCGTAATGTAGGCCAGCTCGGATTCCAGTGGTCGGATCATGGGCCGCTCACCATCCTGCGGGGCATATGTTCAGCATCGCCGCAGCCGATGTCGTTCACCGCCACCGGTGGGGTGTCATGGCGCTGCATCGGAGCCATGAACGCTCGGTTCTATGCTAGGCACCACTCCTGTTCCCCCATCTCAGGCGCGAGTCCGAAAGTCCGATGCTTACGCCCTTCGTAGCGCTTCGACCCAAGGGGCAGTGCAAGTATCGTGCTTGAGTCTGGGTCGAGAGGGGGTGTTTTTGAGGATTCTGTGGATTCTGAGCGCTGTGGTGGAATCTGAATGGCTGGGATTGTGACCCCATCCAGGATGAGTGGTGTTCAGCTTATGGCTAGGCGGCGTTGATGTGGAATGGATGGCTGAAATGGGGGTAACAGCCTCCTCGGATTACAGCTAGGTCAGGTGACCCTGAAGGATCTTCCACCCCCTTCTGGTTGGGGGTGACCCCTCTCTGTCGGTAGGGCGGTTAAAATAGGGCAGGCTTATAAATGTGCCAACCATAAACTGGCCACAATATCCTCAAAATACACAATCTATGCCGCTGCTTGTGATCCCTTCGGGGTAGCTACCAGCGGCCTTTCGGCAGGAGAAGAGGCCAAAGCTAAAACGGCTGGTACCTCAAGGCACCAGCCGCGGATCGTAGGCCTCAGGCCGAGCTACTGGCCAAGGAATATCGGGTTGACCTCAAACTGGACGGAGCGACGCCCAGCGCCCCTCTGGCCCGTTTCTAATCGCCGAATATAACCCCGTTCCTCGAGCACCATGAGAGGCTTTTCGAGCTCTCGGGACTCCTTGAAGGATGCCCTCAAGGCCTGGTGAACATCCCGTTGTGTGAACGTCTCAAGCTTCTGTTTCGAGATCCAGCCCCAAACGCGTGTCGCGGCACCTCTCGGGCTTTTGTTATCTGTTGTGTCCAGCACCGCCAAGCTATGTTGGTAGAAGGTTCGCATCATGGAGATGGCGCACTGCATGGTTTTCAAGGAGACATCAACCTTTGATGGACTTCGATGGGCATGTTCGAGCGCATGCAGCACGCCAGCGATTCGTGCTGTCGCGCCTGGCGCCTTACCCGCCCAGTCTTGCGCGTGTTCCGCCAGTTCGTCCGGCCGCATGTCGTGCTCGATCTCAAGGGCGAACTGCCGAAGCTCCACCCGGGCCTCATCCGCGATTGTTAGCGTCCACGAGCCTTGGTTGGTGTCTTCTTCGCAGTCAAGGATTGCCTCAACTGCCGCCTCGAAATCGATCTTGGCTTGTTGATCCAATGGTACTTCAACCAATTGCCTGTATCCCAAGGTGCTTTTCGGTTGCAGGTACAGGAAGCGAGCCAGCAGTCCTCGATCACGGAAGTCGTCCAATCCGGATAGGCTTTCGAGAATCGAAGGTTGTGGTGTGACGCAGATCGTTACGAGGGGCTCGGAAAGCAATACGGAGTCCCTGCCGACCCTGTGGACCTGTTCAGCATCCCCTGAGTGACTCTTCAGCATCAAGTCGAGGTTTGGGGTTCCGCGCTGGTATCGCCCGGCCAAGAACCCGAAGAGCCCCGCTTCCGATGACATCCAGGCCATGCGCTCTTGGTGTTCCGCTAACAAAATGGCGAGCTTTTCTGGGGTTGAATCACTGGTCCAAAGGAGTGGGAGCACCACCTCTTCCCGTTTTTTTTCTTCGAGTGCCTGGAGCTCAGATAGCTTTTGATCGGACACGTTAGGGTCCGCTGTGGAAGCCAGAGACTTTGTTAAGCGCTTTATCTTCGCATCAATGATCTGGTTGTGGGCATCGACCTCCTGCTTTAATGCCTGAAGCCTCTTCGCTTCACGTTTTTGCCATCCCACCAATACCTGTGTGCAGATTTTGTGGACAGCCGACTTCCGTTGTCCGGAGGATAACGCTGTCGCGAGCCAAAGATTCGTAGGCTCATGATGTCCCGGAGCGGTTTCAATTCGGAACCGGCGGGCGGTCGCAACCGCCGCGACGCCAAGTAATTGTGTGAACGCTAACTCGACCGGCGTTTCGGTATGGTGAGCGATCGACTCTGCGTGGCATCGAAGCACGTCGGGAGCGAGTCGCAAGTCCATTCCGGAAAGCTCTTCGGTGAAAATAGGCTGGAGTGGCGGCCACCCCAGGGTTGGGGCCTGACAGTCACTCGTGGACCCGGTAGCCGTGGAGGGATTGACGAAGGAGGCCATTACGCACCCCCTACGGTATGTTTGATGATCCAGGATCGGATGTCATCGATGCTATACCGGACGCAGCGCCCAATCTTGACGTAGGGAAGGTCGCGGAGGGCATTCGTCTGGAGCCTGTGCAAACGGGCGTTTTTCAGTGTGTAGGTAGAGACGCCGAGCAATTCGGCGGCTTCCGATTCCGGGACAAGCTGAGGTTTCTGAGGATCCTGTTCTGGTTTCAATGATGTGCACCTTGTGTTGGTGCGGTACGTTCTGTTGACGACACAAGCAGTGGAGTGTACCTTCAGTGTCTCCGAGGACCGCTATCCTCGGCTTGAAGTACCGCGTTACAGAGTTAGGATTGAATTACCCCCGGCCGGTTTCCGTCCGGGGGTTTTTTGTGTCTCCACGCTATACATTGTCGCATGATTGAGAAGGGTAGGTTGGAAAAAAATTTCCATGGCGCTGAAAGTATTGCATTTTTGTATTGCATGCAGCGGCTAGCTCTGGGTGGCGTTTGAGGTCAACACAGTCATTGGAGTGCATACAACAGGGGCTGGATCGAGTAACCCAGTGAGGAAACGATAGGGCGGAGTTCGGGGGCGATCCGTTCGCACATGCGGTGCGGTGCTGCAACAATGTGGGTATCGGTAACCGGGTCACACACAGGGGAGCAGGGCTTGAACACGGAGAATCATTCGGAGACCGCCGCGTGGATCTGGACGGTGGCGGATCTGCTGCGGGGGGACTTCAAGCAGTCGCAGTACGGGCGGGTGATCCTGCCGTTCACGCTGCTGCGGCGGCTGGAGTGCGTGCTGGAGCCGACCAAGGACGGCGTGCTGGCTGCTGCAAAGGAGCACGAGAACAAGTCGGAGACGGTCCGCGAGCAATTCCTGCTGCGGCAAGCGGAGCAGCCGTTCTTCAATACCTCACCGCTGTCGCTCGCGAGTCTGTCGGATACGCAGACGGCCGAGGACCTGATGAGCTACATCGAGTCCTTCAGCAAGGATGCGCGCGAGATCTTCGATCACTTCCACTTCGAGGACTTCGTCGAGCAGCTCGCCAGCAACAACCTGCTGTACCAGGTGGTGCAGCGCTTCGCCGCCATCGACCTGCGCCCGGCGCGGCTGTCCAACTTCGGCATGGGGCTGGTGTTCGAGGAGTTGATCCGCAAGTTCGCGGAAAGCTCCAACGAGACCGCCGGGGAGCACTTCACCCCGCGTGACGTGGTGCACCTGACCACCTCGCTGGTGCTCACCGGGCAGGACCACAAGCTCCAGCCACACGGCATCGTCACTGTTTACGACCCGACCTGCGGCACCGGCGGCTTCCTGTCCGAGAGCGAGGAGTACATCCAGCAGATCAGCCAGGATGTCAGCGTGTCCCTGCACGGGCAGGAGCTGAACCCCGAGTCCTATGCGATCTGCAAGGCGGACATGCTGATCAAGGGCCAGAAGGTCGAGAACATCAAGCTCGGCAACACCCTGTCCGACGACCAGCTCGAAGAACTGCGCGCCGACTACATGCTCGCCAACCCGCCGTTCGGCGTGGAGTGGAAGAAGGTCCAGAAGCAGGTGGTGGACGAGCACCAGCACAAGGGCTTCAACGGCCGTTTCGGCCCCGGCCTGCCGCGTGTATCCGACGGCTCTTTGCTGTTCCTGCTGCACCTGGTCAGCAAGATGCGTGACCCGCGCAAGGGTGGCTCGCGCATCGGCATCATCCTCAATGGCTCTCCGCTGTTCACCGGTGGGGCCGGCAGCGGCGAGTCCGAGATCCGCCGCTACCTGCTGCAGCACGACATGGTGGAGGCCATCATCGGCCTGCCCACCGACATGTTCTACAATACCGGCATCGCCACCTACATCTGGGTGCTGAACAACAACAAGCCGGCCGAGCGTCGGGGCCGCGTGCAGCTCATCGACGCCACCGAGCGCTACGCGAAGATGCGCAAGTCGCTCGGCTCCAAGCGCCAGTACATCGACGACGCCAATATCGACGCCATCGTGCGCAGCTACGGCGCCTTCGAAGAGAGCGACAAGAGCAAGATCTTCCCGAACGAGGCCTTCGGCTACCGCCGCATCACCGTCGAACGCCCACTGCGCCTGAATTTCCAGGCCAGCCCCGAGCGCATCGAACGCATGCTGGCCGAAAAGCCGATCCAGAAGCTGGACGAGACCACCCGCCTGGGTGTGCAGGCCGCCTGCGAGCGGCTGGACGCCGAGCGCACGTACACCAACCGCGAGGACTTCCTGACCGACCTGAAGGCCCAGTTGAAGGCGCTGGACGTAAAGCTGCCCGCCGCCGCGCTGAAAGCCGTGTGGAACGGCCTGAGCGAACGCGACCCGGAAGCCGACATCTGCACCGACAAGAAGGGTAATCCGGAACCGGACAGCGACCTGCGCGATACCGAGAACGTCCCGCTGGGCGAGGACGTGTTCGAGTACTTCGAGCGCGAGGTGAAGCCGCACGTCCCCGATGCGTGGATCGACGAGGACAAGCGCGACGAACAGGACGGTGAGATCGGCATCGTCGGCTTCGAGATCCCCTTCAACCGCCACTTCTACGTGTTCCAGCCCCCACGTCCGCTGGAAGAGATCGACGCCGACCTGAAGGCCGTCACCACCCGCATCAAGCAGATGATCGAGGAGCTGTCAGCGTGAGCTTCCCGAAGTATCCCGAGTACAAGGACTCCGGTGTCGAATGGCTGGGCGAGGTGCCGGCGCATTGGCAGATACGCAAATTCAGGCACGTCTTCCAAGAGAGTAGTGAAAAAATCGATGAAAAGCCCGTAGGCGTGATGCTATCTGTTTCGGGTTATCGAGGGGTGGAGGTTAAGCAGTACGAGGATGACAATAAACGCCGGACGCATGAAGAGTTAATCGGCTACCGGATTGTTCGCCCGGGCCAGCTCGTTGTCAACACAATGTGGTTGAATTATGCAGGGTTGGGTGTTTCCGAATACGTAGGGCATGTAAGCCCCGCATATCGCAGCTATTGGATTCTGCCTGATCTTGAAAGTCGATTCGCTCATCATCTTATGAGAAGTCAGGCGTACGTTACGGGCTACACAAAATATTTGACGGGAATTCGACCCAACTCGCTGCAGATGAGCCGCGATGATCTCTTGTCGTTGCCGGTATTGGTTCCAAGTGTGAGCGAGCAGCGGGTAATTGCCGCCTTCCTCGACCACGAGACTGGGAAGATCGATGCGCTGATCGAGGAGCAGCGGCGGCTGATCGAGCTGCTGAAGGAGAAGCGGCAGGCGGTGATTTCCCACGCCGTTACCAAGGGTCTCGACCCCAACGTGCCCATGAAGGATTCCGGCGTCGAATGGTTGGGCGAGGTTCCGGCTCAGTGGGACGTAGTAATGTTGCGTCGGGTCTTAGAAGGAATAGAGCAAGGCTGGAGTCCAGAGTGCCACAGCACGCCAGCAGAGAATGGCATGTGGGGGATCCTCAAGGCAGGGGCGGTGAATAACGGAGTTTATCGAGAAAGCGAGAACAAAGCCCTCCCTCACGCCCTACATCCGCGGCCAGATCTGGAGGTCTGCAGTGGGGACGTTCTGATGTGCCGCGCCAGCGGATCTACAGACCTCATTGGGTCGGTGGCCTATGTGGAATCTTCACGCGGAAATCTAATGCTATCGGATAAGCTCTTCCGATTGATCTTCAGTCTGAAGGTGTCGGCCAAGTTTGTCGCTCGAACATTGGGCAGCAACCCATTGCGTCGTCAGATTGAGCAATCGATCAACGGGGCTGAGGGTCTAGCTAATAACCTATCCCAAGCAACAATCAAGGGGCTATATATCACGGTGCCTCCGCTACACGAGCAGGACGAGATAGTCGGCCATATTGAACAACAAACGGGGCAGATCGAAGGACTCTTGGATGCATCCAAAAATGCGGTTGATGTGTTGCAAGAGCGTCGTTCTTCCCTGATCTCTGCAGCGGTCACCGGCAAGATCGACGTGCGTGGTTGGGCGGGTGCTGCTGAGCAGGAGGAATCGGAGCTTGCAATGGTCGCGGAGGAGCAGGCCGGATACTCGGCGCAGGGAGGTGCGACGTGACACGGGGTCGGAGCTTCCGCCTCTTCCTGGTCGATGGCACCCCGCATGGGCTGTTGACGACCCAGATCATGAACTGGACTGGGCATGTGCTGATTCGTCCGCTTGGCAAGCTCTGCGAGCTAGTCCGGGGCAGGGGCCAGAAGTCTTTATGAGCGAAGGTAATCAATTCACCCTTCTGATTGGATCTTGCGCGCGCGGAACATCCACGTTTGAATCCGACATTGATGTCGTTCGTATTGGCCATCGGCGCGCAGCAGATGTCAGCGTGATTCCTGAAGTAGCCGATGTCCTTGGACCATTAAGTTACGTGGATTACGATCAGGCGACATTCTTCAGGCTTTACCACAAGGGTTCACTTTTTATAAAGCATATCCTGTCCGAGGGCAGGCTCCTAGGGGGATCTAAAAGTGCATGGTCTCTACTCCAACGATCGTTTCATGTTCAAGAAGATTTCACCCAAGAGATCGAGTCGCAGCTCGAGCTCTACCGCTGGCTAAGAGATCCATCGCAGTTCGAAGGTGCTGAGTATGCGCTGCTATCATATACCTTCCGTGCATTAAAGAATTTAGGGGTGTTCTCTATGGCGCAGCAAGGGCGATATATTTTTGAAAAACGAGAAGTTCTCGAAGCGTTTCTCCCCCAGCTCCCCGAGGAGGATATAGACTTACTTATTCGAGTGAATCGAATCTTTGAACGGCACCTCGAACCGAGTGAAATCTCTCCAGAATTATTAACGTTCGCCCCCCTTCTGGATTTTTTCGATCGGATTGACCGCACGCTCAATGAAAGGATCATGATGTGATCAAGGACAAAATACGTCGCGAGATTGAAAGAGCAATTTCCGATCCGGAAGTGTACGTAAAGGGTCATGATCTTGGGCGCTTGCGCGTTGCCTTCGACGGAATGTGCTCGCAAATTTGTCACCAGGTAACAGGTTCCACCCCTCATAATCGCATGATGTTAAGAAGGCGATTGAACAAGTTTATTGAAGAGAATCCGGATCATGAGAACGTCGGGCTAGTTCAAACGGTGAACGCGGCTCTTCGGGAGAGCGAAAATACACTCTTTAGAAAGGACTACGTGGATCATTCGGAATCCATTGAACGGTTCATTTCGGAATTCCTAACCGATGTGCTTCGAGCTTTGTCGTGATGGATAAGAGTGCGGATATCGCCTTGGCAGCTTGGAGTCAATACCAAGATCTAGTTCGCAATTCGTCGGACGCGATTTGGAAGATTCGAGCGACATTCTACGCGATAGTGTCTGCGCTAATGAGTGCAGCATATGCAACAGAACAAGCGTTTATCTATATGTTAGTGCTTCTCGCGTCTCTGCTGTTCCTTATGCTTGAAGGGGGGCACAAAAGGATTGAGATTCAGTACATTCGAAAGTCTCTTGAAATAGAGAGAACGTTAACTGATATATTGGCCGGGGAGCCTGAGCCATTCCTTCCATCTGAGGGCATTAGCACGAAGTTGTCAACGCCTTCTTTGAAGGATTGGAGGGATTTATTTATGCTCAAGAGGTATTTGTTTTGGTTGCCCTATGTTGTAGTAACCGTAATAGCGTCTCTTCTCTACCTATATGGCTAACGGGATCCTTCTAGTTCAAGCATCCTGGATAACGGCATGGTAGCCGTAGCCCTTCGCTTCCGTAGAGGCCGTGGTTGTTGAGCGTCATTGGTGTTGCTGCCATCGAGACTGGGACGGTGGAGAAGGGGCGGTTGGCTCGATGAACGGATATACCCTTGTCGATTGGGCAGCGGGCGCGGTGGCGTGTTTGCCATAATCGGCCGGGGCTAGGGCTCAGCTACCCGAATGAAAACCAAGCTATGGTGTGAGGAAGCCAATGGCGGACAGCAGGGAAGCGCAGTTTCAGCAGGACATCATCGATGCGATGACCGCCGATGGCTGGCTGACCGGTCCGGCAGGCGGGTATGACGCCGCGAATGCGCTGTACATCGAGGATCTGGTCGCCTATCTGCGGGACGCTTGGCCGCAGCGCTGGGAGAAGTTCGCTGCAAAGAACCCGCAGGATCCGCAGAAGGCCCTGGTGCGCGCGGTCACCCGAGAGCTGGAGCGCGACGGCACGCTGGAAGTGCTGCGCCACGGGGTGAAGACCCCGGGGGTGAAGCTGGAGCTGTGCAGCTTCAAGCCCGATCACGAGATGAACCCCGAGTCCCTGGCGCGCTACCGCGCCAACCGCCTGCGGGTGGTGCCGGAGGTCTCGTACTCGCCGCATGCGCGTAGCGGCGAGTACAACCCGCGGCTGGACCTGGTGCTGTTCGTCAACGGCATCCCCACCGCCACGCTGGAGCTGAAGAGCGAATTCAAGCAGTCGGTGGAGAACGCCAAGCGCCAGTACCGGCGCGACCGCCCGCTGAAGGACCCGGTCACCCGCAAGCCGGAACCGCTGTTGACCTTTAAGCGCGGCGCGCTCGTGCACTTTGCGGTCAGCCAGGACCAGGTGGCGATGACCACGCGCCTGAACGGCAAGGACACCTTCTTTCTGCCCTTCAACCTGGGCACGGAAGACGGTGGGTCCGGCAATCCCGCACCCCCGGACGCAGACAGCTACGCCACCGGTTACCTGTGGCAGCGCGTGTTCCAGCCGGATGCCTGGCTCCGGATCATCGGCCGCTTCCTGCACCTGGAGCATAAGACCGAGGAGGACTTCCACGGCAAGCGCCGCAAGAAGGAGGCGTTGATCTTCCCGCGCTTTCACCAGTGGGACGTGGTGAACCGCCTGATCGAAGCCACGCGCGAGGAAGGGGCCGGGCGGCGCTACCTGATCCAGCACAGCGCTGGCTCCGGCAAGTCCAACTCCATCGCCTGGATCGCGCACCAGCTCGCCGCGCTGTACGACGAGGTAGGCGGCAAGCTGTTCAACTCCGTGGTGGTGGTCACTGATCGCACGGTGCTGGACGACCAGCTCCAGGACACCATCTACCAGTTCGATCATGCGCACGGCGTGGTGCGGCCGATCACCCGCGATGTCGGTAGCCAGAGCAAGTCGGAGCAACTGGCCGAGGCGCTGGCCGAGCAGACCCGCATTATCATCGTGACCATTCAGACCTTCCCGGCGCTGTTCGACGCCCTGGACAAGCGCCCGGACCTGGCTGCCGGGCGCTACGCGGTGATCGCCGACGAGGCGCATTCCTCGCAGACCGGCTCCTCCGCCACCAAGCTGAAGGCGATTCTCGGAACGGACAAGCCGGAAGACGAGGAGATCAGCGCCGAAGAGCTGCTGGACGCGGCCGTGGCCGCGCGCAAGCCCGCCGAGCGCATCAGCTACTACGCCTTCACCGCCACCCCCAAGGCGAAGACCCTGGAGCTGTTCGGCCGCCCGCCCGACCCGGATCTGCCGCCCTCGGCGGACAACAAGCCCGAGCCCTTCCATCTGTACTCCATGCGCCAGGCGATCGAGGAAGGCTTCATCCTCGACGTGCTGAAGAACTACACCACGTACTCCACGGCTTGGAAGCTGGCGCACCCGCACGCCGACGAGCAGGAGGTGGAGTCGCGCAAGGCCTCGACCAAGATCGCCCGCTGGGTACGCCTGCACCCGTACAACATCTCGCAGAGGGTGGAGGTGATCGTCGAGCACTTCCGCGCTAACGTGCGCCACCTGCTGGACGGCCAGGCCAAGGCGATGGTGGTGACCGGCAGCCGCCAGGAGGCCGTGCGCTACGCGCTGGCCATGCGCGCGTACATCCAGGGCAAGGGCTACACCGACGTGCACGCGCTGGTCGCCTTCTCCGGCTCCGTCCTGCCGGACGAGGTGATCCCCGAGGAGGTGACCGAGACCAGCTCGCTGCTGAACCCGGGGCTGAAGGGCCGCGACCTGGCCGAAGCGTTCAAGACCGACGAATACAACGTGATGATCGTCGCCAACAAGTTCCAGACCGGGTTCGACCAGCCTAAGCTCTGCGCCATGTACGTGGACAAGAAGCTGCAGGGCGTGGAGTGCGTGCAGACCCTCTCGCGCCTGAACCGCACCTTTCCGGGCAAGGAGGCGACCTTTGTCCTCGACTTCTTCAATGACGCCGAAGACATCCTCGAGGCCTTCCGCCCGTACTACAACAAGGCCGAGCTGGCCGACGTCTCCGACCACCAGATCGTCTACGACCTGCAGAAGAGCCTGGACGCCGCCGGGATCTACCACTGGGACGAGGTGGAGAACTTCGCCCGCGCCTTCTTTGATCCGAAGGCCGGCGCCAGCCAGCTCAGTTACTACTGCCAGCCCGCGAAGGAGCGCTACCACACCCGCTACAAGGCGGTGCTGGAGCAGATCCAGACCTGGAAGGCCGCCCACGCCGAAGCCGAGCGCAACAATAATAAGGCCGGCCTGCACCGCGCCGAACAGGAGCTGAAGGACGCCCACACCACCCGCGACGAGCTCGACTTGTTCCGCAAGAACCTGCAGAGCTTCGTGCGCAGCTACGAGTTCCTGTCACAGATCGTCGACTTCGAAGACCGCGAGCTGGAACAGCTCAACGTCTACGCCCGCGCCCTGCACCCGCTGCTGCGCATCGAAAACATCGAAGAAGACGCCATCGACGTCGACGAGCTGGAGCTGACCCACTACCGCCTGAACAAGCGTGCTGAACAGCGCCTGAGCCTCGCCGAGGACGGCGCCGACTACGACGGCCTCAAACCTGTCTCCGACGTCGGCTCCGGCAAGCCCCACGACCCGGAAAAGAAACGCCTCTCCGAGATCATCGACCAGCTCAACGAATTGTTTGGCGCCGAAGTGAGCGACGAAGACAAGCTCCAGTTCGCCAACGGCATCGCCGACCGCATCCGCCGCGACGACGCCGTGATGGCCCAGGTCGAGAATCACAGCCCCGACCAAGTGATGCACGGCCTGTTCCCCAAGCGCGTCACCGACACCGTCCTCGACGCCATGACCGACCACGAAAAACTTTCCATGCAGGTCCTCGACGACCCGGAGCGCCAACGCGACTTCGCCCTGCTGATCCTGCGCCTGCTGACCGCCGGGGCAGGCGACCAACGCTCGACACCCACGAGGCCCGCTCCATGAACAAGCGTCTCAGGGCATTGGCGCTCACTTCGGCAACCCGAGGGGTTGAAACGCACAACACCGCCATCCCGCAGTTCGGTTGCCAAGCGGTCTCCCATCTGCGCGTTGGTAACCGGACGGTATGGACCGCCTTGCTTGCGGCATATCACGGCCATGTCGGTGTTATCCAGAATCTGTATAACGCAAAATGTTCCAGATTCTGTCTAATACACTGTTAGGCTTACAAGGAGAAAGTATGAGCCCGCTCGTAGAAGAAGCATTAATAAGTCTGACCAACCGAGTGAATCTCTCAACCGGCCTTCTGCACTATTCTGACGAGTCAGCAGCAAAGGAACTATTTAAATTGCTGCATAAAGAGGGAGAGATACTTAACGAAGATGAAATCGCATCCTGGGCCGCGAAGAATGGATGGAAGGATAAGCACGCTAAAGATTTAGGCGAACTTGCGGGGCGTATGGGCGGAGGTGGCCGCGTTGTCGTGCGCAATAAAGGAATGTGGCGAGACGACATCATTGACCAACTTCGTCAAAGAGCCAACAGCAATGGAGCCTAACAAATCGCTCAAGTTCGTTCCGCGCTTCGCGCTCCACCGGACGCGGCTAACGCCGCGCCGCTTAGCTTAGACGTTAGGTGTTGTCATAGAGGGTTCGGCGATGTCTAGAGAATGGGAGCGCTACGAGCAGGTTGCGGCAGAGCTTCTCAACCTGATCGCCAATGAGCTCGGTGTGGATCGCTTCGAGGGGAAGCAAACCATTCCCGGCGCCAGCGGCACGCACTGGGAGATCGACGCGAAGGGCGTCACAGAGGATTGTGAGCGCATAGTTGTCGTTGAGGTGCGGAACACGAAGGCTCGCCAATCACAGGCCAAGGTAGGGGCGCTTGCGTTCACCCTTCTCGACACCGGTTCTGATGGGGGTATTATCGTTTCGCCTTTGCCACTCCAGGCCGGTGCAAAGAAGGTCGCGGCCCACGCGGGCGTCCATCACGTCCAGATCGACGCAGGCAGCACTCCCCGGCAGTTTGCAATGAAATTCCTCAACAAGCTCTTCATGGGCATAACAGTCTCCGCAACCGCGAGAGCAGAGGCGTCATGTGTCGTCCGCCGCGTCTGTAAGCAATGCGGCCAGCGCTTTGAAGTCGCTGAGAACGAAAACGTTTGCCCTGCTTGCGCCAACACCTAACTATGCGTTCAAGCCGACGCGGGGAGACGCCATCGCGTTTCCTGATGTTTGGTTGGCCCGCGGCCGCTTAACGCGGCGTTAAAGCTAAAGGACGAGCATGGCTCAAGTTGACATCAGGAAAGGTGAGTTAACCGATGCAAAAGCAGTGACGAAGATAGTAAATCGGGCTTATCGTCCTGACGCTGGATCGGAAGGTTGGACACTTGAATCAGCTTTGGTCAGTGGAGATCGAATAGGCCAGGATAAGGTGGCCATGGCTATCCGCTCCAGCACTGTCTTGGTTGGGAGCAGTGAACGAGGCTTGGTCGGTTGCGTACAGGTTGAGGTAACTGAACGCGTTAAAAATCGGCTGCACGGCGACCGGTCTTCCGCTGCTTCGCAGCAACAAACCCGCGCGTGAGCCGGCCGTTATGCCGAATAAGGAGTGCCCATGGTTATAGTGGTGCAGATCGCTGGCTATGTTGTGTTGCTTGTGGTGACCACCACGCTCGGCTTCATGGGAAAGCCCGCCGAAATGGGCTTGGCGATTATCGCTGGTGCAATCGCGCTGGCATTTTCTGATCTCGACAAATTCAGCCGTATCAAAGGCGCGGGGTTTGAGGCGGAACTGCGCGAAAAATTCAAGAAGGTAGAAGCAGTCATAGAGAAGGAAACCGAGCCACTGGCGTCTGGCGAGGAGCGCAAGCCAGTGCCGGATGTATCGCGTATCGATGCCGCCACCCGGTCAGTTGTTAACGCTTTGCACCACCCGGACTACACGTGGCGCTATTTTGGCGGTATAAAGAAGGATACAGGGCTGTCCTCCGAGGAAGTCCGCCGTGCACTCGACTGGCTGGTAGAGAACGGCTACGCCCAACGAACCCTGGGCAGTAAGGGAGCGGTTTGGAACCTCACTGATGAAGGAAGATACCTAAGTGCGGTCATTGATTTCACATAGCATAATAGGCCGCTCAACTGAACGATCCTGTCGTCGCGCCGGTCAGCGGCGCGTTATACGTGAAGGCTAAGTGATGCTTGATGGTTTAGATCCAATGCAGCTCGCAAAGAGGCTTGAATATCAACATGGGTGTGACCATGAACGTCACCAAAAATGGGCCGACGCAGCATTTAAGTTAATGAGCTCGGATCCATGGGTGATGATGACAATTCAAAGTCTAGGCGTACTCGATTCGAAGCTGATAAAGGAAGATGAATATATACTGGGAAACAAACGTTCTAGCAGCCCGGCGGGAGACTTGAACGAGCAAATAACCATGTCCTATTTGTGGGTGTTGGGAGCGTATGAGGTTGTTCGCACCCTTGATCAGAGAGCCCGAGAAAATCGCAGCAGCGAAGACGAAACTAGGAAAAGTCTTCAGCAACTAAAAAGGAAGTTCGAACGTATTCGCATGCCCTTGGCAAAATTGGAGGCAGCTAGAAGGTACAAGGATACTGATCGGCAGTTCGCATTTCCTGGAATAAACACTGATTACGGAACGGTTTGGCATGTAGGGGAGAACGTTTGGATCACTCGCCGTGAATTATCCGATTCTATGCTTGAGTTAATGGAAAAATATGAAGTGTAACATTTCGCTTCAGCCGACATCGGCGCAGATGCGCCTCAGCGGCTGAGCTCTGCGTTTGCGGCTCGAGGTGGCGAGTGTTCTAGAGGGATGTTTGAGCTGGCGAAAGTAGACGATTGACCCAAAATATGGGGTGAGCGGTGTGGCTGTGAAGGACGGTTCTACGCTAATCTGAGCTGGATCCAGTCGGGGACTCCGTCCTGAAACATGGGTTCGACTTGTTCGCGGGTCGGCGCTTCAAGGGTCCGGTAATGCTGTTGCTTCCAAACTCCGTCTTCTAGGGTGTAGAGGGTGGTGAAAACGGTCCTACCGCCGAATGTCATTGATCCCATAGAACCGCCGTAGACGCCTTTTTCTCCAGCGATTACCCAGACGGCAGCGAGGTTCTGGTCCGCAAGAACGGACAGGAAAGCGGCTCGATCCACGAGGCCGGCATGGGGTCCTTTCTCCGAAAGAGAGGGATCCCAGAATCGCACGAATCCACCATCGTCGACGTACGTCGCGGCTTTGCCGTCAGAGAGGTGAAGCCCCATGTGGTCGCAAAGCCAAGGAGCGGGGATGGCGACTCGAATCGTGTTGTCGAGTGAATAGTCAAAGTCACCCTGCGCACAGGTGTAGGTGCCTGCCGTTGCTCGCGTGGGGTAGGGCAGGGCGGGATAGGTCTCTGTTTCAAACCAATCGGGAAGATCTTCCAGAACGGGATGCCATGGGTATTCGCCGAAATATGTCTGGTGCCCTGACACGTCGAGGGAAGGAACCGCGCGAGGGTCGATAAGGGATTGGTGCTTGAGCGCTTCCAACGCAGCCGGTAGGTCGTCGCGAGGTACAACGAAGCAGGAAATACGGGACGATGTTTCCCGTTGAAGGCTGTCCCCTCCAGACGACCACTCGCGGACTGACAGAAAATTTTGCAGGGTTAACCAGCGGCGGTCGTCGGGATCGGTGAGGTCGAGGCACTGGCTGTCGTCGATGAAGCCATCATCGCCATACATCCAGATAAATCGTTCTTCGGTCGTTGTCGACTCAAGCCGTGGCAGGATGGGTGCCCACCATGTCGGCTCCGGAAAGGTCGTCCAGCCGTCGTCATACGACCGCCTGATCAGGAGAGACGGGTCTAGATCCCGGAGCGTGCCGAAACACTCCCCGTCGTACGGCGCGGGTTCCTTCGCCCCCCAGCGGTCACCGATGAAAGCGCGGTTGTCGGCCAGGCGGGCGCCGAGTTCGTAGAGTGCCATCCATTGGTACTTTTTGCCGATTCGTTCAATGGCATTGGACCTTCGGTCGCGGCTCGGCAGCCTCCCCGAATCGAAATCATTGTGGAGCTCCTCCGACCAGCCAAGGTCGTGTGCTCGCATGCAGACCCAGCGACGCGCCCAAGACAGGTTGAAAATGGCGAGTTCTCGGCTCGCCGAGCCATTGAACATGCCGTCGGCCCACCATTCGCCAGCTCGGGTGCGATAGTCCTCCCATTGTTCGGAGGACAGCGCCTCCTGGAACCGCTTCAGAGCCAAGTCGTAGGCTTCACGTTCGGGAGTCTTGTCCCGGCGTGAGAGATTGTCTAGCGCCTTTCTGCACTTCAAAACGTCCGAATAGCGTTCCTGGGTGTCCACATTCGCGAAGCAATCGAAATCAGATTTCCATTCCTTGGCAATATCCTGCGGTGACGGGAGGCGTTTCACGCCAATCGGGGCTGCGCTCCAGTGCGAGATGTAGGGGTCGATGATGTAGCGCGCGAAGTCGCCGTCCTTAACGGTAGACCTGACAATGTCATCTGTGAGGGTCGCGCCGCTGGGATAGGTGGCAGTGTATCCCTCGATGATGTCATCGGGGACAATCTCCAGGGGCCAGGGGCTTTGGTAGGGTGGCCGTACCTTGGCGATGTCCACGCTCTCGGGGCAGCCGCCTTGTGAAAGCGCATACTCCACGAGCCATCGACCATGATCGCGGAGCAACGTGTTGGGCGGAGGCGCGCCATCGGCAAACAGGCGCATGTATACCTCCGTCGTGAGGCCCTCAAGCTCCTCACGGTTCAGGAATCCCTGTAAGGTGCCTCCATAGATCGCGGCAAGAAGGCGTTCCCGAAGGTAGTCGTCATCGACCGCCCAGAATCGCTCCAGCAGTCGGTGCATCAGCCACCCGCGCGGCGCGAAGAGGGTTGCCAGGGCCTTGGTCGCTCTGTCCCGAAGGGGGCGGTGGGATGTCGTGAGGAACCAAGTCAGCGCCACGCTGGCTAGTTCGGCCCGCCGGTCCTCTATCTGCCCAAAACCACCGGTCCAGACCCAGTCGACCAAAGTCCAGTAGGCCGCTTCGTCGTCCCTAGCGTGTTCGGCCACGGGAATAGACCAGAATGCATCCCGCTCCGGCATCGGCAAGCTTTGGAGCTTTTCGTCAAGGAAGTCGGCGTTGAACTCGTTGTCAGGCTCAGTGGCGATGCGCAGGAGGATATCCATCGTCCCGCCAAGCCCAAAAATCTCCTGGACAAGGTCGAGGGTCCGGCGCGTGAATGTGCGTTGGTCTCGCCAGAGGAGGCTTTCCTCGAAGGCATGCGATAGTGGCCACATGTGCGCGTCTGGAGCGAAGTCCATGATTTCCCGTCCATAGCGCTCGGGCAACTGAACCGCGAGCGCTTCCACAACGCCCGCCATGCGCCAGGATGGCTCCCCTGCGAGATAGGCATGCAAGGGGCCGCCTTCGGAAAAAGCCGCCGTAGGGTCATCGCCCTCAACATACCTGTCCAGTAGTGAGGCAGCGATCATGTGGTCGCTGAAGCGTTGGAAGGTGAAGCGAACGACGTGGTCATTGTCGGCGTTGTCGCCTTGGACTTCGGCCGACAGCAGGCCTTCGCTAGTCAGTTCTTCCAAAAGCTCGCCGCGAAGGCCGCCGTTTGTTGTCTGGATGTGGTCCAGACTCGTGAGGGTCTCCTCCATTGGCAGATAGTCGCTCAGTCTGTCTGCCATTCTCTTGGCCAAGGCATCGACCGCCTTTTGCACGACCCTCCTGTGAGTTGAGAGCCCGAGGCGCCCATCCACCTGTCGGCTGACCGCCTCCAAATAGAACTTGAAGATATTGGTGGCGCCATGCAGGCCCTTCGGGAATTCCTGGACGCCATCCCGTTCCAACGTGTCGCAGCAGGTCCGCAGGAAGAGGGGGTTGGAAAACTCTGGGGCGGGCACCGGGGTGCCTGGCAGGACGAACCCGCGCGCTTTCAGGTACGCCCGGGCGTCCTCGGGCCTGAATCCAGGATGTTCCAGGCGGGGGAGCCTGTCTTCGTCCAGTGTGTCTGGAAGAACGCGGGACAAGAATGTCGTCCGGCACGACAGGACTACCGCAAGATGCGGGTAACCCTGGACCTTGTGGAGGAGCCCAGCCAAGCGGTCCGGCCACAAGTCTAGCCCGTGCTTTTCGTTCAAGGCGTCGATGATGAGCAACCCCCGGACACCGGCCCCTTCCGCTGCCGCATCAAGGGCACCTAGGAAGTCGTCTGTCGTTGTCCCGGTCGGGAGATCGAGTCCCCCAATAATCTGGGGCCACGGATCGCCATCGGTGAAGTGCTGGCCGAGCAATAGGACAGCGGGCCGGCCCTTATCGATCTGGTATTGTGCGACGTCGGCCAAGAGGTGGGACTTGCCGACGCCGCCTTCACCTGTGATGACGACGGCTCGATCATCCACGTGCTGCCACAGGGGATCGTTCAGTGCCTCCGCGATTGTTTCTAGCCGGTTTTCAAGCTCGGAGAGCCAATACCGGGCTTTGTTCTGCGTCTCCTCATCGCCGCCGGCCGTGCACCCGTGATCCATCCACCAACGGAAAGTCTGCGCGACAGCGTCCTTGGCTTTGGCCAGCCGACGCTTCCACTCAGGGATAGGGGAGGTTTCACAAGGCTCGGGCGGCCGGGCCTCAAGAGCGGTTTGTAATTCCTCAATTGCACCGCTCAGATCGCAGGGCAGTGGAGCCTCCGCGTCCGGCTCAAGTTTGGTGCAGGTGCGGACAGCACCGGTGGCGAATCGTTGGAACCCCTTGGTCCACGTCTGGCGTTCCCGCCACAGGGCCGGATCGCGACTGAGCCCGAGAAGGGCACGGCGGATGGGTAGGTCGACATGGCTCTCTGCCGTGTAGCGGTTCCCCAAGTCCGCTAGTGCCGTTATCAGCTTCGCCTTGCACCAGTCAGATGAAAGCAGTTGCTTGTTGAACCAGAACAGGATGCGACCGGTGCCGAGTGCGCCACTCCGCGTCAGGCGTTCCTTGATGGTGCTTGCCGACCATAAGTCGATCACGAGGGTGCGCCCCTCGGCTTGCGCCTGAGCCTCCCGTTTTTCTTTCCAGGTTCTCCACTTTCCGATGGCGCCGGGATCTTCTGAGCCACCAGGATTCGAAAGATCAAATGGGATGCAGACGATGAAGGTGGTGAGGTATGGATGCCGCTGAAGCGCTGAATCAAGAGAGTCGCTGAGGGAGCGTGTGAGGTTGGCGTCCATCTTCCAGAAATACTTTGCCTGCCATCCGCACTCGGTGCCGTCCGGTCGGCGGAAGAAGCATTCTAGCCCGGCGTCTCGCCCCCGACCTTTGCGGTAGAAGACCGAGTCGTCGGGCCGAGGGTCCAGGGCCGCGAGTTGGCAACATAGTTCCTCGAAGGCTCGGTCGCGAGAACCCTCGTGTTCTCGGATCTGCTCGAATTGTATGTCGGGCAAAGCCATCAGGGCATTCCGGTTGCTGGTTAGGCGCCAACATCCTAGGCGCACGGGGTATTGCTGCCAAGCAACACGGCATGTGTTCTTGCATCACTCGTTGGGTGGCTAACGCGGCAGGCGCACCTCGCTCAACGTCTGCTTCCTGATCGTACGTCAGGCACCGAGGCGAAGGTGGGGAACCAAACGGCGTCTACGCCGTGGTGATGGGAAGATTAATGACTGGCCCCAGCCAGGCTTTAATCGCGCAGCCGCCCCAGCGGCAGAGCCCGTGAGGCTGTAGGCGCGCCCACGCGCCGAAAAGTCTGTGAGCCCCGAGGCGAACAGACGTGCCGAGAAGGGCCTAGTCGGCGCCCCCGGCGACTAGGAACCCCTTGTCGCCCCAGCGACAAGGGGTGGTCCTGGCCGCCCCCGGCGACCTTGTGGTCGGCGGGAAACCTCAAAGAGTCGAATGAGCCACCGGGCGAGTGATGACCGGAGTCGTCCCGCTGCGCGGGGCGAGATTTGAGGTTTCCCGCCGGGAGCAAAGCGGAGGCGGGGGCGGGGCAAGGCCCGTCGCGTTCAGCGGCGGGGTGCGCAGGGCCTTGCGTCCAGCGAGGCCCGTAGTGGCAAGGCGATGGCGTTCAGCCAGCGCCGCGCAGAGCGCCCGAATGGGCGTTCGAAGTTGTGTCACGCGCGAAGGGGTGTGACCGGTGGCAGCAAGCGTAGGGGTGTCACAGGGCCGCGCACATGGGGGTGTAAGCCAAAACAGGAGCACTCCCAATGAAAGTGCCTAATGAGATCCTCTTCGATAACGCGCCGGTTCCGTCACCCAAAGAGTCGCATCTACAGGCGGAATCGGTCCTTTACTCACCCGAAACGGGCGGGCGCCAGCAGGTTGGGCCGAGCCAAGAAAAGGCACCCGACGGTCGCGTGACGGGCACGCACAACGAGTTGCTGTTGCTGCATGCGATTGAGCGCCTCGGGCATTCGACGAGCTGGCAACTCTCGATGATGAGTCGGCTTTCTCGCCGGTCCGTACAGCGTGTTTTGAAACGGCTTCAGGACCGAAGGATGGTCTCGATGAAGCGACTTCCAGACGGCGATCCAGTGTATGTGATGCGTCAGGCCGGGGCTTCCGAACTGAGCCTTCACCTCGGGCGTGAGGTGAGGCGGACAAACGACGATGCGAGCTTCATCAAGAGTCGTTTGTGGCGCCACCGGAAGCTGGCGAATGACACGGCGTGTGAGCTCTCCCAACGCCACCCCGTTCTTACAGAGCGCGAGATCCAGGCAGGACGGAACCCGGCTGGGCGTCGCGACATCCTGCCGGGGAAGGTGCCAGACCTGATGTTCAAAACCTCTGATGGTTGGACGTGGGTCGAAGTCGAACGGGCGTGGAAGAAGCGGCGAGAGTACCGAAGGCTCATCCATACCGTTGAAATGATCACGAAGCCCAAACTCGAGCGGAGGCCGGGTCCGATGCTTGCTGGCGATGCAATTTCTTCGATCGTTTTTCTGGTGAGCGATGAGCTCGAGGCACGGCGGCACATCACGCGTTTTTCGAAGCACTACAATCTCCAGGCTGGGTATGACATACCGGACCATCTCATTGCCTATTTTCGCTCGGTAGGAGTCATGTGGTGGGAGAGGCGCTACCTCCGTTTTGATGATGCCGCGACCTTATTCTATAGCTACTGTTGATCACTGCCCCGGCTTGTCCGGGGCTTATTTGCGTGTGGATTCTGGCTTCCTGTGCCCTTGCGCTCTGTTATTCATCACCACCTGAGATCAGGAGGCGCCAGCCAGACGTGCCTCCGAGGTTTGAATGGAGTTGGTTAGGCCGTATCAAGTAGCTGGACAGCGGCGGCCTTCTGCTTGGGTGCCAGGTGGGCGTAGCGAAGGGTTTGCTTGATGTCGGAATGACCAAGGAGCTCGCGGACTGTATTAAGGTCTACCGCATGCATGACCAACTTTGAAGCGAATGTATGCCGTAAATCGTGGAACCGGATGTCTGGCAATCCGGCTCGATTCTTCAGGCGTTTCCACGACGACTTGAGGTCTTTCATAGGTTGTCCGTCGCTTCCGGGGAATACATACGGAGACGGCTTACCTCTTCCTGCCCACGAAGAGAACACTCGAGAAGCCTCCGCATTGAGCGGGACGTGTCTGGTCATAGCGGACTTCGCATTTGCCCCATCGACCGTCAGGATGTTCCGGTCAAGGTCGACATTGTTCCATCGGAGCTGTAAGAGCTCGCCGCGCCGGAGTCCTGTATTCAACGCAAGGAGCACCAGGGGGGTGAGATGGTCTGGGGGGCGATTCGGAGAAATTTCGGTTTTCTCCGGCTTTCGCCGTTCCCGTCGCCATAGATTCATTGAGGATCTCTTCCGGCGGGCTAGCTCATCACGTTCTTCGAGAGCGAGCCGAAGGCGTTTCTCCTCGGCCTCACCCAGGTAACGCGGTTCACGGTTGTTGTCGGTGCGGAGGGCTTTCAGTGTCGGGATCGGGTAATGCTCTAGGTATTGCCACTCTTCAGCGCGTCGTAGAGCGGCTTTGAGGTCGTTGAGCTCACGGTTGATCGTGCTCGCTTTTTTGCCTTCCCGAAGTCGTTGCTCTCTGATTTTCTCGATGTCGTGAATCGAGATCGAGGAAAGCTGCCTGTCCCATAGCGTGCCGAAAACCGAACTCAATCGCTTGACGGTGGCCTGGCCGGTACGGTTGCGTGCCACGAGCCACGGTCCATATGTTTCTCGGATGAAGTGACCGAAAGTCATAACGTCCGATCGGAGTTTCTTGCTTCGTGGATCCTTCCCCAATGCGGCCTCGCTGAGGATCCGAGTGGCTTCCTCTCGTGCTTGAGCTGGTGTCAGGTGTGCTGAAGAGCCGATGGTGATCGCACGGCCGCGAGCATACTGCGCTCGATAGGAGTGACGGCCGTTAGGTCGAAAGCGCAGGATGAATCCAGGCAGGTCGGTGTCATAGATATCGACTTCCGATTCAGAGGAGAAGGTATTAAGGAGGGACTTCGTGATCTTCTTTTTCATGGTTGCTCGGGGTGCAATAGGGGTGCAGTGGAGTTATCCCTCAGTATACTCCATGAGCACGGAGGTACCCTGGAAAAAATGTTTAAGTATAATTAAAACAGCGAGATACAGTGTTCCGATGGGTTCGAGGGTGCCTTGGCGTGCGGATTCGGAACGCCTTCACACGGCAGGGGTCACTAGTTCGAACCTAGTACCGCCCACCAGCATTATCAAAGGGTTAGGTCCATGCGGGCCTAACCCTTTTTTGTTGGGGGTGCGGCTGCGTGCGCGCGGTCAAGCAGCAGGCGTTTCTCCGCTTCATTTCCGGAATGCGCGGCAGCCCGCCGGAACGCCGCTGCCGCGGCCTCGCGTTCGCCGCAGCGCTCCAACAGATCCCCGCGTACGGCGTGCAGAGGCACGTAGCTGAATAGCGCCTGGGCATCAATGTCGGCGTCGAGCGCAGCCAGTACCTGCGCAGGGTCGTCGAACTGGGCGGCGGCCTGGGCCTGATGGATGCGTGCGGCTGGCGATCCCGTGGTCGCGAACAACGTTGCGTAGTGACCCGCGATCTGTGGCCAGTCGGTGTCGGAAAAGCTGGGCGCTGTCGCATGGCAGGCGGCGATGGCGGCTTGAAGGCGAAATGGGCTCGGCCCGGCGTTCTGATCTCGGGCGAGCCTGTTGGCGCGGGACAGGGCGATCAGGCCGCGGCGGATGCCGCCGCGATCCCACGCGCCGCGATCCTGGTTCTTGAGCAGAACTGGGTTGCCTTGCGCATCCATGCGCGCGGCCAGGCGCGCACCATGCAGTTCGATCAGGCCGAGCAGTGCCTGGGTCTCGATGTCCTCGGGGATGGCCTGTGCGAGCACGCGGGCCATACGCAGTGCCTCATGACAGAACTCGCCGTGCGTCCAGGCATCGCCCTGGCTGGCTACATGCCCCTCGGTGAACAGCCGGTAGATCACTTCGTGCACGGATCCCAGGCGTTCCCGGCATTCGGTCGCCGATGGCGTTTCGAACCGGACGTTGGCTTGGGCGAGTTTGCGTTTGCCGCGGACGATGCGCTGCGCGATGGTGGTCTCGGAGACCAGGAAGGCACGGGCGAGGGCGGTGTTGTCGAGCCCGGCGAGGGTGCGCAGGGCAAGTGCGCAGCGAGTGTCGGGGGAGAGGATTGGGTGGCAGGCGATGAACAGCAGGGCGAGCGTGTCGTGACGGACATCGTCGCTCCATTGGGGCGTCGATGCCCCCAGGTGGCTGCATGCGATTTCACGGCCGTAATCGGCGACCAGGGCATCGCCCCGATGTTCGCGTCGCAGGTGGTCGACCGCGCGGTTGCGCGCCGTATGAAGCAGCCACGCGGTCGGGTTTTCCGGGATTCCCTGGGTGGGCCAGTGTCTGAGGGCGGCGATCAGGGCATCCTGTGCCACGTCCTCGGCGAGGGCGTAGTTGCCGCTCCAGCGCGCCAGGGATGCGACGATACGGCTCGCATCCAGACGCCAGATGGACTCGATGCGGCGCTGGGTATCCTGCTCCCCAGGTGCCGGATGTGCACCGGACTGGTCGCGGCCGCTCACCGTTCCACCAGTACCTCGAAGCCGCCCCAGAACATGCGCTGCAGGTCGAACGGTGGGTCTTGGTCCGGTGTTTTGTCCGGACAAGGCAGGCGAGGGTCCGCCATGACGTCGGCATTGACGCGATCCCGATGCTCGCGCGATTCGAAGCGGATCCACGAAAACACCACCGTTTCGTTATCGCGGGCCTGGACGCTGCGCGGGAACGACGTCACCTCGCCCGGCGCGACGTCATCAGCCACGCACTCGATGACTTCCAGTGCGCCGTGCTCGCGCCAGATTTGTGCGGCGAGGTCCGCCTGCTGGCGGTAGTCCTCGATCCGGTCTCGTGGAATCGGTATTACATAGCCGTCAACGTAGTTCATGGTCTGGCTCCTTTGGAGAATCGGACGGGATAAGGGCGGGTACCCGAGCGAGCCGGGCCCCGGTCGTGCGGTAGGGGGCCGTTTTCTGGTCTGGGTTAGCGATCATCGTATGCACCTTGCAGGGCAGCGAGATCGACTTTCTTCATCTTGAGGATGCACTGGGTGACCCGGCTGAGCTTGTCCGGATCGGGATCTTTCAGCATGTGGGACAGCTGTTCGGGGACGATATGCCAGGAGATCCCGTATGGGTCCTTGAGCCAGCCGCATTGCTCGGCCTCCGGGAAGGCCGACAGGGATTCCCAGCGCTGGTCGATCTCCTGCTGGTCGGCGCAGTTCACGACGAATGATATGGCATCGTTGAAGGCGAAATCGTGCTCCTGCGCGCTGTCCATAGCGGCGAACCATTGGCCTTCCAACATGAAGTCGGTGAACATCACCGTTCCTTCGCGGTCGGGTTCCATGTCGCTGGGGTAGCGGACGAGCTGCCCGCGCTGCGAATGGCGAAACTTCGACAGGTAGAAATCGGATGCCTCTTCCGCCTTGCCGCAGACATTTCCGACAAACAGTAGCGACGGAATGATCGGCGGGCGTTCTTCCCCTCGCGGATCGGTCAGGATCAGCTGCCATGACAGCCCGAACCGGTCCTGAATCCAGCCGTAGCGCTCGCTGAATGGATAGCGGTCCAGTGGCATGAGTACCTGGCCGCCGTCGGCAAGCTTCGCCCAGATCTCGTCGATCCGTGCTCTGGCGTCGGGATCACGCGAGGGGTCGAAATTGACCATGAACGAGATCGACGGGTTGAATCGGGACATCGAGCCCGCGTTGATCGCCATGAACGCATGACCCCATAGAGCGAACGACACGACGTCGCAGTCGCCCCCCGGTGTATCATGTAGCGTGGTCAGGTGTGTGATGCTCGAGTCGGGAAAGATCGAGCAATAAGAGTCCGCCGCCTCCCGGGCCTCGTTGTCGAACATGAGGTGGGGAACAATGATTTGGGATAAATGGCTCATGGCGTCTCGTCTCCTGTTTCGGAGCGCTTGATCGCGAAGGCCCCGGTGTGGGGAACCTCGGTGTTCCCCAAGTCGGTGCCGGAGTGCGATGGGGGTGCATTGCGCGGATTGTTCAGGGGCAAGTCGAAGTGGAGCACGTCCTCGCGCTGGCCCAGGCCGCTGTAGAGCGCTATGGCGGCATTGTCGGTTCGGTCGGCCTGGACAAATACCACCCAGGCACCCAGCTCGGCGGCGATGGCCTGGGTGTGGCGGATCAGGGCTGTGGCAATGCCGCGTCGGCGGAAGTCGTCGGCCACGGCGAGATCATAGATGTAGACCTCGCTGCGGGCCTGTTCGAGTTTGTCCAGGACATAAGCGACCAGCCCGCCGACGACGTGGCCTTCCGTTTCGGCGATCAGGGCGATGAACGTTTCTCTTGCCAGCAGGCGCTTGAGGTAGTCGTCGGAGGGACGCGCACCCGAGTAGGTGCCCGGCTCCCCAAACACGGCTGTAAACAGGTCGAGCAGGGCATGCGCGGCTGTCCGATCCGCCGGACCAAGGCGCCGGATCTTGAGCAAGGACCGCTCCTTCTGCGGGGGTGCTGGGTCAGCCGCCATCGGGGATCTCGGGTTCGACCAGGTAGGCGAGCAGGGTCAGCGATTCCTGCCAGCCGAGGACACAGAGCTCCGGTGGTATTGCCTCCGGCAGACCTTCCTGAAGCATATCCAGTGCGGTGCCGCAGGAGACTGGATCCAGCGTTACGGTGAGCGTCATCTCGCCGCCGAGCGAGGGATCGTCGAAGCGGTCGCTGACGACAATTCGACGGCCCGGCTCCAGTTCGCGGTACTCGCCACTAAACTCGTGATGAGTCCCCGTAGCAAAGTTGACGAAACTCATCCGGTAGCCGCCGCCTACGCGAGCATCCATCTCGTGGACGCGTGCGGTAAAGCCGTACGGTGCATTCCATTTGGTAATAGCGTCGGGTTCCAAGAATGCGCGATAGACGCGCTCCGGCGGCGCGCGCAGGACGCGGTGCAGGTGAACATTGCGGTCAATGGACATGGCTGATGGCCTCCGATAGGTGGGAGAAGGGGCGTGATGCCGTCAGCGTTGGTGGCAGGGGGCGCATTCGCGTACCTCGACCGTTGCAAATCGCGCGGCGGGGCAGCGTGTGGCCCATTCCACCGCTTCTTCGCGGTCGGCGCAGTCGATCAGGAAGAATCCGCCGATCATCTCGCGTGACTCGATGAACGGGCCGTCGATGAAACGGGTTTTTCCTTCGTCGGATCGGATGCGGACGCCGTGGCGGTCGGGTCGCAGGGATTCGCTGGCAAGCAACTGGCCACGCGCGTCGAGTTCGGCGCCAAAAGCGAGCATTTCCGCGTAAAGCGCCTGCCCCTCGGCATCGCTGCGGGCATCGCGGTCGCCGTGATCTTCGAGGATGAGCAACAGAAAGTTCATCGTGGGTATCCCCTAACGCATTGAGTGGAGACCGAATCGATTGCCGTCCGGATCGCGTGCGATGACGCAGAATCCGTAGTCGCCAATCGACTCCTTGGGGCTTTCGATCGAACCACCGGCGGTCGCGACGCGTTCCGCCTCGATCCCGCAGTCGTCGCAGCCGAAATAGACCATGCAGCCGCCGGAACCGACCGGGTTGTCGGGACCCTGTACCAGCGCGCCAGCACACCCCGGCCGGTCCTCCTCCATCGGAAACATCCAGATCTCCGTGCTGGGGGCGAATGCGCTGGTATCGGCTTGTGTGAGCGACATGTCCAGGACGGCTTCGTAGAACGCACGGGCACGGCCGATATCCTCGGTGGGAATCTCGAACCAGACGACGGGATTGGCGGCCATGGTGGTATCTCCTCTGGCGGGATCAAACAAACGGGCGCGGTTCAGCGGGCCCTTTGAACTGTAGACGAACGGCAATCGGGAAAATCGACATGGTTGGTGAAACTAGTCGAAAGGGTCTGGAGGGGGCTGCGATCGATCGGGACTGCGAGCGGCTGTACGGCGGACGGATTACGAGGGGCCAGACGTGCGAAAGGGGCCACTTGGGCCCCTTTGCTTGAATCTGGCGGAGAGGGAGGGATTACTCGGCGCGGCGCGCCTCGCCCTGCGGGCCGTCGCCTGCGGCGACGTTCGGGTGCCGCTGCGCGTCACTCGTCGAACCACCATTCTCTATTCCTCGGGTTCGAATCCCGATACCTCAGGGGCCAGACGTGCGAAAGGGGCCAAACGGGCCCCTTTGCGAAAATCTGGCGGAGAGGGAGGGATTCGAACCCTCGGTACTCGCGAGAGTACAACGGTTTTCGAGACCGCCCCGTTCGACCACTCCGGCACCTCTCCGAATTGGATCACCGCGCGGGGTCGAGCCGCGACGGCGGAGCGAATCCTAGCAGATTCGGAGGCCGCAGCGGTAGCGCGTCAGGGCATCAGGCGGGTGACCTTCCAGCCATCGTCCGTCCGGTGGTACTGGAAGCGGTCGTGCAGGCGGCCCGCCCGGCCCTGCCAGAATTCGAACAGTTCGGGTTGCAGGCGGTAGCCGATCCAGGCGGGGTCCCGCGGGATCGCGCCTTCCGGGTATTGCTTCTCCAGTGCGTGAACGCGGGCCTCGAGTTCGGCGCGCGTGCCGATGGGCTGGCTCTGGATCGACGCGGCTGCGGCCAGCTGGCTGGCGCGCGGGCGCTGGGCGAAGTAGTCATCCGCGGCCTCGGCGGGCAGGGCGGTTACGCTGCCTTCGACGCGAATCTGGCGCTCGGTCTCGGGCCAGTAGAACAGGAGTGCGGCGCGCGGGTTCTCGGTGAGGTCCTGGCCCTTGCGGCTGCGGGAGTCGGTGTACCAGCAGAGGTCATCGCCTTCCACGTGTTTGAGCAGAACGGTTCGCGCGGACGGCTGGCCGTCGGCGTCGGCGGTGGCGAGGATCATCGCGGTGGGGTCCGGGTTTCCGGCTTCGTGCGCGTCTTTCAGCCAGCGGTCGAGCAGGGTCAGCGGATTGTCGAGCAGGTCGCGGCGGTGGAGTTCGCCCTGGGTGTAGTCGCGGCGGGTGTGGCGGTGGTCGGTGGGGCTCATCGGGTCTCCCGGTGGCGTTTACAACCATGATAATGGCAGCTGTCTCGGACGGCACGGGAAATTTGCAGTGCCTTTTTTGTCACAGGGACATTGCACATTCCCGTGTGTACCTAACAGCAAGGAGCGGAAGATGGCTGGAGCGAAGATCGCGGCGGTAGAACCCAAGGGTGTCGAGCTCAAGAAGGGGGAGGAGTACTACTTCTGCCGCTGCGGGCGATCAAAGGACCAGCCGTTCTGTGACGGCTCGCACGAGGGTACGGGGCTTGAGCCCATCGCCTTTACTCCCAAGGAAGACGGCGAGGCGTTTCTTTGCCAGTGCAAGCAGTCGGGTGATCTTCCGTATTGCGACGGCACGCACCAGCAGTTCGACGAGGACGATATTGGCACCGAGCCGGAGTCAAAGGGCGAATCGGACCAGGATGAAGGTAACGAGGCGCCGGACCCGAGCAATACCGAGACGGAGCCGCATGTCGAGTTGATCCATCGCATGGCCCGTTCGGGGCTGGACGAGGTGGGCCACTACGGGCCGACGGTGGCGATGGGCGTTCCGCGCAGCCGGCTCCCGATCTGGGACGACCTGCAACTGCTGGTGGCGCAGCTGGCGAGCCGGCCGCTGCCGGACGGCGCGCCGGTCGAGACGGGCCTGGTGATTGGGCCGGAGGCCAAGCGGCCGCTGCAACTGGATATCCCGATGCTGGTGTCGGATATGAGCTTTGGCGCGTTGTCGCGCGAGGCGAAGATTGCGCTGGCGCGCGGCGCGGAGCAGGCCGGCACGGGGATCTGCTCCGGCGAGGGTGGGATGCTCGACGCCGAACAAGCGGAGAACTCGCGCTATCTGTTCGAATTGGGCCCGGCACGGTTTGGCTATTCCGAAGAGGTGCTGGAACAGGTGCAGGCCTTCCACTTCAAGGCCGGTCAGGCGGCCAAAACGGGCGTCGGCGGTGTGCTGCCGGGGGCGAAGGTGAGTGACGAGATCGCTCGGGTGCGCGGGATCGACGCGGGACAGGATGCGCTCTCTCCGCCGAGCCTGGACGGGTTCGAGACGCCCTCGGATTATCGTCGATTTGCGGCCGAGGTACGGGAAAAGACCGGGGGCATTCCCGTCGGCTTCAAGCTGTCGGCCAACCATATCGAGGCGGATCTGGCCTTTGCCCTGGAGGCGGGGGCGGACTACGTGATCCTGGACGGTCGCGGTGGGGGGACCGGCGCCTCGCCCGCGCTGCTGCGCGATCACATCAGTGTGCCCACGATCCCGGCGCTGGGCCGTGCGCGGCGCTTCCTGGATGCCAATGGCGCCAGTGGCCGGGTCACGTTGCTGGTGACGGGTGGGCTGCGTACACCCGCAGACTTCGTGAAGGCCCTGGCGCTGGGGGCGGACGGCATTGCGCTGGCGAATGCCGCGATCCAGGCGGTGGGCTGTGTGGGTGCGCGGATCTGCCACACGAACCGCTGCCCGACGGGCGTGGCGACACAGGACCCGAAGCTGCGCGCGCGGCTCGATGCCCAGGAGGGTGGGGAGCGGCTGGGCCGCTTCCTGCGGGCCTCGACCGAGTTGATGTGTGTGCTGTCGCGGGCCTGCGGCCACAGCCGCCTGGAGGACTTCGGCCCGAACGACCTGACGACGTTCGACCGCGAACTGGCGCAACTGGCGGGCATTCAGTACGCCGGGGTGTACCCGAAGTCCTGACTGGGTGCGTGCAGGTCGGCGCGGCGAGCCGCGTTAGCATGGGTTATCGCGGGTAATCGTGCGGCTACGTAGCATTGCGGGACCCTTTAGCGGAGTCCCGCATGCTATTTCCCGATGTCCGTGCGAGCCATGATCGCTGCACACGAACCGATGCCTTCCTGCGCCACTTCCGACTGTTGTTGATGGCGTCGGACCCGCGGATCCCCGAAGTGTTTGGCGACAGCGGGCCCGCGCGTCAGGAGCACATCCTCAACGAATCGGTGTTGGCGGCACTGGACTTTGCCGAGCGTCGCAGCGACGGACGGGCCCCGGTACATACGATGGCCATGGTTCATGGTGCCAATGGCCGTGTGCCGGTGGAGCCTGCACTGAATGACTGCTGGGTGAATTCCCTGATCGAGGCGGCTCGGGATACCGACCCCGAGTGGCGCGATGAGCTGGAGATGCGCTGGCGCGCGGCGACCGCTCCGACGGTGGATCTGTTCTCCCAGTTGCACTGGGCCGGTACCATAGCCAGCGAGGGGCGTTGACCTGTTCACAAGGCTGTATTGAAGTCGGTCGCGTCAAGCGAAATTTCGGCCCCGCAGGCGCCGGGGCCGTTTGATCTGGCGTCAATTCCGGCGTGTAATGCGCGGGTTTGAATTCACCGGTCCCGCGCCGGGAGCCCGAGCCCATGTCTGCTGTCCCCGATTTCCCGCCTTCGCTGTTTGCGCGCAAGCCCTATTGGGCCAAGCGCTTCGGCACCGCCCCGTTTCTGCCGACCACCCGCGAGGAGATGGACGACCTCGGCTGGGACAGCTGCGACATCGTGCTGGTCACGGGGGACGCCTATGTGGATCACCCGAGTTTCGGCATGGCGATCATCGGGCGGCTGCTGGAGGCACAGGGCTTTCGCGTCGGCATCATCGCGCAGCCGGACTGGACCTCTGCCGAGCCGTTCCGCGCGCTGGGTCGCCCCAATCTGTTCTTCGGCGTCACCGCCGGCAATATGGACTCGATGGTCAACCACTACACGGCTGACCGAAAGATCCGCTCCAACGACGCCTATACCCCCGGGGATGTGCACGGCCACCGGCCGGACCGGGCGGTGATTGTCTACGCCCAGCGCGCCCGCGAGGCGTACAAGGACGTGCCGGTGGTCGCCGGCGGCATCGAGGCGAGCCTGCGCCGCATCGCCCACTACGACTACTGGCAGGACAAGGTTCGCCGTTCGGTGCTGCTGGACTCGCGCGCCGACATCCTGCTGTTCGGCAATGCCGAGCGCGCCCTGGTCGAACTGGCCCATCGTGTGGCCGCCGGCGAGCACCCGCGGGAGATCACCGACCTGCGGGGTACCGCGTTCCTGCGCGATGCGGTGCCGGGCGGTTATGTGGAGCTGGACTCCAGCGAAGTCGATACCCCGGGGCCGGTGGATGCCAACCCGGACCCCTACGCGATGGTCTCGCCGTCGACCTGTGCCGACGCCGAAACGAAGCAGGAACCGAAGAGTGCCACCGAGGAGGGCGGCGCTCAGGTCGTTCGCTTCCACCGCGACATCCCGCGTGGTACGCCGCGAGACCTGACCGTCATCCGCATCCCGGCCTTTGAACAGGTCAAAGGCGACTCCGTGCTGTACGCCCATGCCTCCCGCGTGCTGCATCTGGAGACCAACCCGGGCAATGCCCGCGCCATCGTGCAGCGCCATGGCGACAAGGAGGTGTGGCTGAACCCGCCGCCGATCCCCCTGACCACCGCGGAGATGGATGCGGTATTCGACCTGCCGTATGCCCGCGCGCCGCATCCCTCCTATGGCGATGCGCGCATCCCGGCCTGGGAGATGATCCGCTTCTCGGTGAACATCATGCGCGGCTGTTTCGGCGGCTGTACGTTCTGCTCGATCACCGAGCACGAGGGTCGCATCATCCAGAGTCGCTCCGAGGAGAGCGTGCTCAAGGAGATCGAGGAAATCCGCGACAAGGTCGACGGCTTTACCGGCGTGGTCTCCGATCTCGGCGGGCCGACCGCGAACATGTACCGTCTGGCCTGCAAGGACCCGGAGATCGAGCGCAGCTGCCGCCGGCTGTCCTGTGTCTATCCCGGCATCTGCAAGAACCTCGATACCGATCACACGCCGCTGGTGAACCTCTACCGCAAGGCGCGGGCGCTGCCCGGGATCAAGAAGATCCTGATCGCGTCGGGCCTGCGCTACGACCTGGCCGTGGAGTCACCGGAGTATGTGAAGGAGCTGGTTACCCACCATGTGGGAGGCTACCTGAAGATTGCGCCGGAACATACGGAATCTGGACCGCTTTCTCGCATGATGAAGCCGGGCATGGGTGCCTACGACCGCTTCAAGGCGATGTTCGAGAAATACTCGAAGCAGGCGGGCAAGGAGCAGTACCTGATCCCGTATTTCATCGCCGCGCACCCGGGTACGTCCGACGAGGACATGCTGAACCTTGCGCTGTGGCTCAAGCGGCACAACTTCCGCGCCGATCAGGTGCAGGCCTTTCTGCCAAGCCCGATGGCGCTCGCGACCGCGATGTGGCACTCCGGGCGTGATCCGCTACGGGGCATCAAGCGCAAAGCGGGGGACCGGGTGCCGGTCGCGCGCGGCGCACGGGCGCGGCGCCTGCACAAGGCGTTCCTGCGCTATCATGATCCGAACAACTGGCCCCTGTTGCGCGATGCGCTCAAGCGCATGGGTCGCGCGGATCTGATCGGCAATGGCAAGCATCACCTGATCCCCACCTGGCAGCCGGCCGGCACCGGCCAGGGTACGGGCGGGGCTCGGCCCGCCACCGGCGGCCGTGTGACCCGCGGCGGCAAGGCCCTGAAAAAACGCGGCCAGACCTTCCAGACCCAGCACAAGGGCGTGGAGACCGCCGCCCGCCCGGCAGGCCCCGGCCCGAAGAAGGGCCCGCCCCGGGCCAAATCCCGCCCCGGCAAGCGCCGACCGCAGCGCCCGTAGACTCCATCTCCGCTGCTCGAATTGCGTAGGAGGCCAGCCCTCTGGCCGATGGAGCATGTCCGACACCCGATCGGCCAGAGGGCTGGCCTCCTACAGGGGCGCGTAGGGCCGGGTCGGGGAATGCCCTTATTCTGGCCGTTGGGGGTGTCGACCCTTGCCATCCTGCCGCCATGACCCGCGGTCCTGGTCATCGTGTTGCTCTGCCTCCCCGGCATCCCGGATAGCCGCTGCACGGTTGTTGGGGCGTCGGGAGAGAAAATGTCTTGTAGGAGGCCAGCCCCCTGGCCGATGGGGTCTGTCCGGCATCCAATCGGCCAGGGGGCTGGCCTCCTACGGGGGGCGGCGGTTAGCCCTCCTGGGGCTGGCGGTGCGGGCGGGGTGCCGGTTCGGGCACATGGCCCTCCAGGGACAGGTGCAGGCCGGTGTGTTCCGGATCGGTGGTGTCGAGCAGGTAGAGGTAGGGGCCGACGACGTCTTCCGGGCGTGGCAGCTTCTCGGCGTTTTCGGCGGGGTAGTGGCTGGCGCGGAAGCGCGAGCGCACGGGGCCGGTGTCGATGCCGTTCACATGGATGAAGTGCTTTTCGTTGCGGTGCTCGCGCGCGAGGATGTCGATCAGCGCGTCCTGCGCGGCCTTGGCCATGCCGAAGGCGCCCCAGAAGGCCTTGCGGCAGTCCTGGGTGGAGACGACCAGGCTGCCGTGCGGGCTGGCCTCCAGCAGTGGCAGTACCGCCTGGGCGAGGAAGAACGGGCCGTGCAGGTTTGTGTTGATGACCTTGAACCACAGCTCGGGGTCGTATCCCTTCAGTGGCGTCAGCGTCCCGGCCCAGCCGGCGTGCAGCACCAGCCCGTCCAGGCGCCCGAGGGAGTCGCGGATGTTCTCGGCCAGGTCGCCGTAGTCCTTGACCGTGGCACCCTCCAGGTTGAGCGGATAGATGGCCGGCTGCGGGTGGCCTTCCTGCTCGATCAGGTCGTAGGTCTTCTCCAGCCCCTTGATGTCCTTGTCCAGCAGCACGACGATCGCGCCCGCCGCCGCGCAGGCCTGCGCGATCGCACGCCCGATGCCCGCGGCCGCGCCGGTTACCAGGATCACGCGGTCGTTGAAGGCACCCGGCTCCGGGCGATAGTCCAGCAGGGCGGGGATGTCGATATCGGTCAAGGCAGGGTCTCCAGTAGCTTGTGGGCTGATTCTAATCCAGACCGCACGGCGGCTTCGAGGGTCGAAGGCAGGCCCGGCGTCACATAGTCGCCAGCCAGGAACAGTCCGGGCCAGGGGGTGCCGGCTACCGGGCGCAATGCGTCCAGATCGACGCGGGCATCGATGGTGGCGCGTTTCTCGCACACCACACGACCGGCCTGGGCCATTCCCAGTTCGGGGAAGGTTCGTTCCAGTTCTTCCGCGATCCGACGCCAACGCTCCTCTGCCGTCATCGCCGGCAGGTCGTCCGCTGTGGAGATTACGACGGCCAGCCAGTTCGGCTCGCCGGCCACCTGGCGGGGAATAAGCCATTGTCCGTGCTGGTCGAGGAGTCCCTGTAGCGGTGGGCGTTCCAGGAGGGGGGCCGGGTAGCGCAGGTATACCGTGCAGATGCTGCGCTCGCCCATGGCCATCAGGGCCCGATGGTGGGGTTGTAGCTCGGGGGCTTTGGGCAGGAGTCGAGCGGCTGCGCTGGGCGACGTGGCGATGATCACCGCGTTGGCATGGGTGACGCGGTGGTTGCGGTCACGGAGCTGGTAGCGGGCCTCGGCGCCCCCGGATTCGATGGCGGCAATGCGCCGTCCGGTCTCGACCGTGGCACCGCGCTCGCGCAGTTCGCGCAGGGCGGGTTCCGGGTACAGCGATCCCAGCGGTTGGGTCGGGATAAGTAGCCGGGCGTCGTCCGGCCCGTGGTTCAGGGCCAGGCGCAGCACGTTCTGGAAGATCTGCGCCGAGGCGCTGCGGATTGGCGTGTTCATGACCGCGAGGCACAGCGGTTCCCAGAGCTGACGGATCAGCGTGTCCGGCTGATGGCGCGCCTGCAGCCATTCGAGTACGTCAACGTCCTCCTCCAGCGGCCGATGCAGGATCGAGGCCGCCCCCAGCAGGGCCGGGAGGCGTCTGTGCAGCGGGATGCCCGCAAGGCTTTGCCACAGGGCACTGGCGAGGGTCGGCAGGCGTGGCGAGTGGGGCTCCAGGGCAAAGGCCGGGTGAGGGCGGCCCGGTGCATGCATGCGCAGACCGAACGGCAGGGCCACGAAGGTGCGCTCCGGGTCGGTGCCGACCGAGCGCAGCTGTTCCAGGGTGGCGTGACAGGCGCCGACCAGCACGTGCTGGCCGTTGTCCAGTTCCGCACCGTCGCGGTCCAGGCTGCGGGCGCGCCCGCCTGCGTTTGCGGCGGCCTCGATCAGGTGGACCGCGATGCCGGCCCGGGCGAGGGTCAGCGCGGCGGTCAGGCCGGCCCAGCCGGCGCCGAGCACGACGACCGGATGCGATGCGGGAACGGCGGCCATGGGGCGGGCGGGGTCAGCCCGCGCGGCGGTATTCGCGCTTCAGGCGGCGCGCGGTGCGCCAGGCGATCCACAGCTTGCGGATCGGGGTCAGCCGCACGCGGTGCTCCAGCACGCGATAGCCGTCGTCCTGGATCTCGTCGAGCAGGGTGCGGTAGATCGCGGCCATGATCAGGCCCGGGCGCTGGGCGTAGCGGTCCTCGGCGGGCAGGTGCTCCTCCGCGCGCTGGTAGTAGCGGCGGGCCCGTTCGGCCTGCTCGGTGAACAGGGCACGATGGCGGTCGTCCGTGACATTGACCTGAAATTCCTCGGGCTTTACGCCGTGCTTTTTCAGTTCGTCCATCGGGATGTAGACCCGGCCGCGCATCGCGTCTTCATGGACATCACGCAGGATGTTGGTCAGCTGCAGGGCCATCCCCAGGTCATGCGCGTATTTCAGCGTGCGCCGATCCGAGAAGCCGAAGATATGGGCGGACAGGATCCCGACCACGCTGGCCGCGCGGTAGCAGTACAGCGACAGCGTGGTGAAATCCGGGTAGCTGTCGTAGTCGAGGTCCATCTGCATGCCGTCGATGATCTCGTCGAAATACTCGCGGCTGAGATCGAACGGCGCCAGATGCGGCTGCAGGGCCTGGGTGATCGGGTGGCGTGGCTGGTGGTCGAACAGGCGCTCGATCTCCTCGCGCCACCACTGGAGCTTGGTGCGCGCCACGCTTTCCTCGCTGACCTCGTCGACGATGTCGTCCACCTCGCGGCAGAAGGCGTACAGCGCGGTGATCGCACGGCGCCGGTCGGGCTCCAGGAACCGGAATGCGTAGTAGAAGCTGGAGCCGCTCTTCGCGGCCTTCTCCTCGCAATATTCGTCGGGGGACATACGCGCTCGGGATCGGGGTACCGTCTTGGGATGGCAAGGCTAGCACAGCGGGCCCGGGATGCGGATGGCGGCGGTGATCGAAGCCACGTTTGACATACATCAACCGTGCCCAGCTGGAGGGCGCGTAGGGTGAGGGTGTCAGGGTGGCGCAAGGGGCCCGCCCTCCCGATGCGGAGAGCCGTATGGAACAGCGTCTGGTATTCGATCCCGAGGTGTTGCGTCGCTATGACGTGAGCGGCCCTCGCTACACGTCCTACCCCACGGCGCCGCAGTTCCACGAGGGGTTCGACGCGCAGGCCTATGTGCGGGTGGCTCAAGAGACGAATGCCGAAGGGGCGGGGCGTCCGCTGTCGCTCTATGTCCACGTGCCCTTCTGCGACACGGTGTGTTTCTACTGTGCCTGCAACAAGGTGATTACCGGCAATTATCGGCGGGCGACGAACTATCTGGACTCGCTGGAACAGGAGATCACCCTGCAGGGCGAGTTGTTCGATCGGGACCGGCCGGTGCGGCAGTTGCACTTCGGGGGCGGGACACCGACCTACCTGTCCGACGAAGACCTGACCCGCGTCATGAAGACCCTGGGCCGGCATTTCACGCTGGAGACCGGTCCGGAGCGGGAATTCTCGATCGAGATCGATCCGCGTGCCGTGCGGCCCGGTACCCTGCCGCTTCTCGCGTCGCTGGGCTTTAACCGCATCAGTGTCGGGGTGCAGGATGTCGATCCTGCCGTGCAGAAGGCCGTCAACCGCATCCAGCCGTTCGAGGTCACCGAGCAGGTGGTACGCCAGGCGCGCGAGCACGGGTTTGTCTCCACCAACCTGGATCTGATCTACGGACTGCCCCTGCAGACGGTGGACACGTTCTCGGCGACACTGGACCGCGTGTTGGAACTGCGCCCTGAGCGGCTGGCCGTTTACAACTACGCGCACCTGCCGGAGCTGTTCAAGACGCAGCGCCAGATCCGCGACGGCGACCTTCCGCCGGCCACGGAGCGGCTCGCGATCCTCGAGATGACCATCCAGCGCCTGACCGACGCAGGGTACGTGTACATCGGCATGGATCACTTTGCGCTGCCCGATGACGAACTCGCGATCGCCCAGCGCGCGGGCACGCTGCAGCGAAACTTCCAGGGCTACTCGACGCGCGCCGAATACGACCTCGTCGCGCTGGGGCCCACCGCCATCGGCAAGATCGGGGACAGCTACAGCCAGAACCTGCGCGAGGCCGATGCCTATCAGGAACGGCTGGCAGCCGGCCAACTGCCCGTGTTCCGCGGCCTGGAGCTGGGCGAGGACGACCGTCTGCGGCGCTCTGTGATCAGCGAGCTGATGTGCCACTCCAGAGTCGATTTCGGCGGCATTGAGGACGCATTCGGCATCGACTTCCGGGAGACCTTCGGCGATGCCCTGAACCGCCTGGCCGAGATGGAGGCCGACGGCCTGGTCACCATCGGCAGCGATTGCCTGGAGGTCCAGCCACGCGGCCGGCTCCTGCTGCGCAACATCGCCATGGCCTTCGACGCCTATTTGCACCGTGAAGAGCGGCGTTACTCCAAGGTGGTTTGACCAGTGGTTGACGTTTCGACAGCGTTGGCGAAAGCTTGAGGTTCATGAACCGGCAACAGGGACGTTCCGGTGAAGACAACACGTTACTTCGAGACCGTACGTGTGCGGCCCGATCGCCGCAACATCAAGGACACATGGATCGAGGCCGCGATCGATCACCCCATCCGGGAAGAAGTGCAAGGCGATGGTCGTATCCGCCGATGGGCCCGGATCGATGAAGCGGATGGCCGCTATCTTCGCGTGGTGTTGCTTCCTGACGGTGTGACGGTCCACAACGCCTTTTTGATCTAGGGAAACACTGATTAATGTACACACTCGCGTTGGTACCCCAGGTTTTCCGAGACCAGGCGCGGTGCGCAGCCGGTAGTGGTTCTACCGGCAAGGACCGCAACGCAGGATCGGGGAACCTGGGGTGCCAACCCCGAAGGGGCTCGGCCGCTTTTGCGCGCGCACGGCGTTGCGGTTCCCTTGTGCAGAATGACTGCACGGCGGTCACCGCGCCTTGTTCGCACGCAAAAGCGACTCGAGCGCGAGCGTGTACATTGATCAGTGTTTCCCTAGGGTTCAAGCCATGAAGCTCCAGTACTTCGCGGATACCGACACGCTGTACATCGAATTCCGGGGCGAGAACGTGGCCGAGACCCGTTCCCTGGACGAGAATACGACACTGGATGTGGACGCCCAGGGCGAGGTCTGCGCGATCACCTTCGAACATGCCAGTGAGCGTACCGACCTGCAGCACTTGACCGTTGAGGGTATAGCGGCCTGAACGGGGCGTTTAGGCCGCTTTCAGCGCTTGCGGCGGCGGGGGCGCAGGCTGTGGGCGAGGATGATCCAGGCGTCGCGGGCGCGCAGGCGCGGGCGGGCGAAGACGTCGTCCTGCTGGCGCAGGCGCCAGAGTACGCGGGCGCCGCCGTTGATGATCGCGCGGATCTCCAGGCCCATGCGTCCGCGCAGCATGCCGCCGAGCGGTGCCCCGGCGCGCAGCAGGCGGTCGGCGCGGGCGTACTGGAACTGCATCAGGTTGCGTAACGGAAAGGTTGTCTGGCCGGCCGCGATCATCTCCTCGCTGACGCCGTACTGCGCCATCTCGTCCTTTGGCAGGTAGATCCGGTTGTTCTCGGTGATGTCCTGGTGCAGGTCCTGATAGAAGTTGATCAGCTGCAGCGCGGAGCAGACCGCGTCGGAGTAGCCGATCATCTCCTCGGTCGGGTTGCCATCGAGGTACAGCATCAGCCGCCCGACCGGGTTGGCGGAGCGGCGGCAGTACTCCATGACCTCGCCAAAGGTGGCGTAGCGTGTCTGTTCCAGATCCTGGATGAAGGCGTCGACCAGATCGACGAACGGGGCGGCGGGCAGGCTGAAGCGCTGCCGTGCATCGGCCAGCGCGATCCATTCCGGTTCGGATTCCGCGGCGGGGCTTTCGAGGATCTGCACGCGCTCCTGCATTGCGATCAGGTCGGCCCGCCGCTCGTCGACCGGTCGTTGGTCCTCGTCGGCGAGATCGTCGGCATCGCGGGCGAAGCAGTAGATCGCGGCGACCGGCCCGCGCAGGCGCGCGGGCAACAGCCAGGAGGCGACCGGGAAGTTCTCGTAGTGCGCCGCCGCACGGCGCCGGCAGTGGCGGTAGGCGGCGCGGATGTCGGGGTGGCCCGCCATGCGGCTTAGTCCCGCGAACCCGTGTCCGGGCCGTTATCGTCGTTCGACTCGTCGTCCGGACGATCCGTGTCATGGCCCTGATCGACGGGCTGGCGCGCGCGATTATTCAGGGTGTCCGGTGTTTCGGGGCTCTTGCGCGCGCGGATGCCCAGTTCCTGGAAGCGGCGGGCGCTCGGCATGACCTGGCGCTCCAGGCTGCCCACGGTCTTGTTGTAGGCGTCAGTGCTTTGATCCAGTGCTTTGCCGAGGCGCGCCAGGTGTTCGGTCATGGTGCCCAGGCGGTGAGAGAGCTCCGCCCCGAGGTCCCGAATCTCCAGCGCGTGCTCGGTCAGCTGCGCCTGCTGCCAGCCGTACTCGACCGTGCGCAGCAGGGCGATCAGCGTGCTCGGGGTGGCGAGCAGCACCTGGCGCTCCAGCGCGTATTCCAGCAGACCGGGTTCGTGTTCCAGCGCGGCGGCAAGGAACGGGTCGCCAGGCAGGAACAGCACGGCGAACTCGGGGGACTGCTCGACGCTGGCCCAGTATTGCTTGCTGGAGAGCTCGGTAACACGCGAGCGCAGGTGTTGGGCATGACGCTTGAAGGCCGCTGCGCGCGGCTCCGGGTCAGCCGCGGCGACGGCGTCGAGATAGGCATCCAGGGGGGTCTTGGCGTCCACGACCAGGGCGCGATTGCCGGGCATGTGGACCAGCAGGTCCGGGCGCTGGCGGCCGCCGTCGCCGTCCAGCGCCGGTTGTTCGGTGAAGTCGCAGTGCGCCGAGAGCCCGGCCAGTTCCACCGCGCGCTTGAGGGTCAGCTCGCCCCAGCGCCCGCGCACCCCGGGACGCGACAGGGCCTGCACCAGGTTGTGGGCCTCGCGCTGGAGCGTGGCGTTGTCCGAGCTAAGGCGCTGGATCTGTTCATTCAGTGCGGCGAAGGCCTGTGCCCGCGAGCGCTCCATCGCGTTGATCTCGGCCTCGGTCTTGCCCAGCGTCTCGCGGATGGGCTTGAGCATTGCCTCGACCTTGTTCTCCGAGCGCTCGATCTCGTTCTGGCCCTCGCTGAGCTTCTGCGACAGGATCGACTGGGCCAGACGCAGGAACTGGTTGGAGTTGGCCTCCAGCGCCTCGTTGGCGAGCGCCGAGAAGGAGCGGTCGAGTTCCTGGCGCGCGGTCTCGAAGCTCTGGCGCAGGTCCTCACGGCGCTGTTCGGCAGCTTCGAGTTCGGCCTCCAGGCGGGCATTGCGCGTCTGCAGATCGCCCACGCGGCGATTGAGGCGCAGGCCGGCCAGGGCATAGCCGAGCACCAGCCCGACCAGCAGGGCGGCACCGAGGGCGGTCCAGGCGGTGAGGGGGAGTGCGGTCAGCTCGCCAGCCATTGCGGGCCTGCCTTGGCCTGGTGCCAGTGCCAGAAGTCGTCCGGTTGATCGAGGGCACCGTCAGCCCCCCAGCTGTCCGGGTCCTGGGTGGCGTCGATGTAGCCCCAGCGCGCGATCAGGGTGGCCATGCCGGCGGCGCGACCGGCCGCGATATCGCGTTCGGCGTCGCCCCAGTAGCAGTGCTGTTCGGGCGCGAGCCCCGTCTGCCGTGCGGCCAGCCACATGGGCTCGGGGTCCGGCTTGCGTTGCGGGAGGGTGTCGCCGCTGACGATCGCGGCCAGTCTGGGCGTCAGGCCCAGGGCGTCCAGGAGCGGCTCGGTCAGCCAGGCGGGCTTGTTGGTCACCACACCAAGCGGCCAGCCGCGCTGTGCGCAGGCGTCCAGCACCTGGTCCAGCCCGGGAAAGAGGCTGGTGTCGACGCACAGATCGCGAGCGTAGATCTCGAGGTAGCGCTGCTTGAGGGTCTCGCGGCGCGCACCCTCGACATCCGGAAAGCCCAGCTGCACGAGGGCCTGGGACCCGTGCGAAACGTGATTGCGCACCGCCTCGAACGGCAGTGGCGGGCGATCGTTTTCAGCCAGCAGCACGGTCAGCGCGGCATGCATGTCCGGGGCCGTGTCGAGCAGGGTCCCGTCCAGGTCGAACAGGACCCCGCGGAGTTCGCGGCTCATGGAGTCTCGCTGTCGCTGTCCGGGCGGCGCGCGGCCATCAGGTAGTTGACGTCCGTGCGCGGGACCAGCCGATAGCGGCCGGACAGCGGCGAGTAGGTGAGCCCCGTCATGTCGACGACCTCGAAGCGGTGCTTGCGCAGGACCGCGCCCAGTTCCGAGGGCCGGATAAAGCGGCTGAACTCGTGCGTGCCAGTGGGCAGCAGGCGCAGCACGTATTCGGCACCGACGATCGCCTCGGCGAACGCGCGAGGGGTGCGGTTGATGGTCGAGAGGAACAGCCAGCCACCCGGGCGTACCAGCTTGACCAGGGCGTCGATGACCGCCTCGGGATCGGGCACGTGTTCCAGCATCTCCAGGCAGGTGACCACATCGTAGTCGCCTGCATGATGCTCGGCATGGGCCTCGGCGGTTGTGTGCAGGTAGTGGATCTCCAGCCCGGAGTCGTGTGCGTGCTCGCGCGCGACTTCCAGATGCTCGGCCCCGGCATCGAGGGCGGTCACCTGTGCGCCGCGTACCGCCATCGCCTCGGACAGGATGCCCGCGCCACAGCCGACATCCAGCACCTTTTTGCCGGCCAGATCGGCGTGCTGGTCGATCCATTCCAGGCGCAGGGGGTTGATCGCATGGAGGGTGGCAAAGGCGCCGTTCGGGTCCCACCACTCGTGTGCCCGGTGCGTGAACTTGTGCAGTTCGGCGTGATCGACGTTTTCGCCAGTACTGGCGTGGGATTCGCGGGTCATGATCATCTCGATTACGCGGCCAGTTCGCGCTGGATTTCCAGCACGCGCGCGCCCCATTCGCGGGCCTCGGCCTGGAGCTCGTCCAGGTCCAGCGTAAGCAGTTCCCGATCCCTGAGCAATGGCCGCCCGGCGACGTGGACGTCGGTTACGGCCTCGCGGGTGGCGGCGTAGACGATCTGTGCGGCGGGTTCGTGCATGGGCTGAAGTTCGATGGCGCGAAGGTCGATGCTGATCACGTCGGCCTGCTTGCCGGGCTCCAGGCTCCCGATGCGGTCGGCCAGGCCCAGTGCACGGGCGCTGCCCAGCGTGGCCATCTCCAGTGCGGCGGTGGCGGGGAGGGCCGAGGCATCGCCACTGACGCCCTTGGCCAGCAACGCCGCCGTGCGTATCTCCCCGATCATGTCGAGATCGTTGTTGGAAGCGGTGCCATCGGTGCCCAGCCCCACGTTCACGCCGGCGCCCAGTAGTTCGGCGGCCGGACAAAAACCGGAGGCGAGTTTCAGGTTGGATTCCGGGCAGTGCGCTACTGACACGGGACGCCCTTGAAGCAACTCGCGGTCCTGTGCACTGACCTGGGTCATGTGTACGGCGATGAACGGCTGGTCCAGCAGACCCAGGCGCGCCAGGCGGGCCAGCGGCCGCTCGCCGTGGTCGCGTTCGGCATCGGCGGTTTCGCCGGCAGTCTCGTGTACATGCATGTGGATAGGGACGGCCAGTTCGCGGGCGCGCTGCGCCACGCGCTGCAGGCTCTCGTCCCCCACGGTGTAGGGGGCATGTGGCGCGACGGTGTAGTGAATGCGGTCGTGGTGCTGCCAGTTATCGACGACTTCGGCGCCCCGCTGGAAGTACTCGTCCGTCGTCTGGGCCCAGGGTGTGGGGAAGTCAAACACCGTCAGGCCCAGTGCAGCACGGATGCCGGATTCGTCGACCACGCGCGCGGCGTCGTCGACGAACAGGTACATATCGCTGAAGCAGGTGGTCCCGCCGCGCAGCATCTCGGCGATGGAGAGGCGCGTGCCCGCCCGCACGAACTCGGGTGAGAGCAGACGGCCTTCGGCGGGCCAGATGTAACGCTTGAGCCACTCCATGAGCGGACGGTCGCTGCCCAACCCGCGCAACAGGCTCATGCCCGAATGCGTATGCACGTTGACCAGGCCCGGAATCAGGGCATGGCCTTCGCGGTGCAGGTGTTCGGCATCGGGGTGTTGCGCGAGGGCTTCCTCACGCGGCAGCAGGGCCTCGATGAGTCCGTCGCGAATGACCAGCGCGTGATTGGCGAGCACCGTGTCGCGCGGGATCACCGGAAGAATCTGCGAGGCACTGAGGACCAGTGTTTGGGGTGTCGACATGAGAGGCCAGACCGAGGGGGTTCGGCCGCGCATGGTACCCCAAAGGGGCGCCCCGGGGCGCCCCCGTGTTTCTATGCCGCCTGGCGCCCTAGGGCCTGCGCGCGGGCGATTTCGGCGACGTGCCGGCCCTGGGAGGCGGCCATCGCGAGTTCGTTCTCGCTTGGCTGACGCGAGCCATCGCCATCGGCCAGGGTGGTGGCGCCGTAGGGGGTGCCGCCGCTGATCTCGCTCATGTCGAGCAGGCGTTTCTCGCTGTAAGGCAGCCCCACAATGGTCATGCCGTAGTGCATCAGGTTGACGATGGTCGAGACCAGTGTGGTCTCCTGGCCGCCGTGTTGCGAGGCGGTCGAGCTGAATGCCGAGCCGATCTTGCCGACCAGCTTGTCGCCAAACCACAGCGCGCCGGTTTGATCGAGGAAGTTGGCCATCTGCGCGCACATGCGGCCGTAACGGGTCGGGGTGCCGATGATGACTGCATCATACTCCGCCAGTTCTTCTGGCTTGGCGATGGGGGCGGCCTGGTCAAGTTTGGCCCCGGCCTGTTTGGCGACTTCCTCGGGCATCAGCTCCGGGACGCGCTTGATCGTCACCTCGGTGCCGGAGACCTCGCGGGCGCCGCGGGCGACGGCCTCGGCCATCTGTTCGATGTGACCCCAGGTGGAGTAATACAGAATCAGGACTTTGGTGCTCATGGAATCAACCTCGTGGGTGCATTGACTGTCCCAGAGTAATTCCTGTCAAAGCGAACGAAAATGCCTTTTATACGGCTTATCGATTCGATTTAATCGAATCGATTTGGGGCCGTAAAGTGGGCTCCAGGCTCACGGGGGATGCGGCGAGCACGGCAGTTTCCAACCCTTCGAGGTCTCCTGGGTAACCGTACAGGAACCCCTGGAAGTGGCGGCAGCCCAGACCGAACAGGAAGGCGCGCTGCTCGTCGGTTTCGACACCTTCGGCAATGACGTCCAGATCCAGCGTGTGGGCGAGATTGACGACCATCTGGGCGATCGCGGCGTCGTTCGGGTCGTCCAGTACGTCCCGTACGAATGACTGGTCGATCTTGAGCTGCGACAGCGGAAGTCGCTTGAGGTAGGCAAGGGAGGAATAACCGGTGCCGAAGTCGTCGAGGGCGAATTCGACCCCCAGCAGCCGCAGATCGTCGATATGGGAGACGACCGTGTCGACATCCTCAAGCAGCATGCTCTCGGTCAGTTCGAGCTTCAGGCGGCTGGCCGGGGCGCCAGTCTCCTGCAGCATCGTGTGCAGATCCTGGACGAACTGCTTGTGGCGAAACTGCCGAGCGCTGACATTGACGGAAAGGGTGAGTTTGCGGAACGCAGCAGAATGCTGCCATGCGGCAAGCCGCTCACAGGCGGTACGCAGTACCTGGCGCCCGATGGGAACGATCAGACCCGTTTGCTCCGCGACGGGGATAAACACGGTAGGGGCGATTTCGCCCCGCTGCGGATGCGGCCAGCGCAGTAGCAACTCGGCGCCGATCACATGTCCATCGGCTTCCACTTGAGGTTGGTAGGCCACGGTGAATCCGTCGTGGTCGAGTGCCTGGCGCAGTTCGCTCTCCAGTTCGAAGCGGGCCTCCACGGCTCGATGCAGCTCGGGGTCGTAGAAACGTACCGTGTTGCGCCCGGCGTTCTTCGCGCGATACATGGCCAGGTCCGCCTGCTTGAGGACCTCCTCCACGCCGAGGCTGCGGCCACTGAAGAGCGTGGCGCCAATGCTGGGGGTGACATGCCGGTTCTGACCTGCGAGCTCGAAAGGTTCGCGCAGGAGGTTGATCAGCTTGCGTCCGACCGCCTCCGCTTCGGTGGCGGCCCTGGCCGGATCCGGGTGGAGGTCGTTGAGAATGATCACGAACTCGTCGCCACCCAGGCGCGCCAGCGTGTCGGCTTCGCGCACGGAATTTGCCATGCGACGTGCGACCTGCCGCAGCAGGTCATCGCCAACCGCATGGCCCAGGGTATCGTTGATGTCCTTGAAGTTGTCCAGGTCGATGAACAGAACAGCACCATGCTGGCCTGTGCGAGCCGTGTTCGCGAGTGCCTGGCCCAGCCGGTCATGCAGCAGTGTACGGTTGGGAAGTCCGGTCAATCCATCGAAGAAGGCAAGGCGGCGAATCTCCTCCTCGGCCTCCTTGCGGTCGGAAATATCCATCATGGTGCCGAACATGGCCATGACCTGGCCATCGTCATCGAAGCGGGCACTGGCGTAGACGCTGACCCAGCGATGGCCGCCGTCGTGGGTGCGCAGCCGGATCTCTTCGGACTGCGCGTGGGTGCCCCCTTCGAGCAGGGTGGCGCAGAAGCTTTGCGCGTCGTCGCGGTCGTGTGGGACCACGTAGTTGCATAGCGGTTCGCCCAAGGTCTCTTCCACTGGAAAGCCGGTCATGGCTTCCCATGCCGGGTTCAGGAGCGTCCATCGGCCATCGGCATCGGTGCGGAAGATCACCTCGGAGATGTGGTTGACGACGTCCTTGTAGCGGTTCTCGCTTTCCTTCAGGGCCGCGGTGGCGCGCCGGTGGGCAGTGATGTCCAGCGTGAGGCCGCGGAGACTGCGGCGGTTCCCTGAATCATCGGCCCAGGAGAGGATGTCGCGCAGCCAGATCCATTGCCCGTTGCGGTGGGCGAAACGGTAGTCCACCACCTTGGGACCGGCACCGGGTTCGCGCGCCGCCTCGCGAACACGGGGCAGATCGGCCGGGTGGATATGCCGCGCGCGGAGCTCGCCGCGGCCCAGGTTGCGCGAGGGAAAGCCCAGCAGCTTGCGTGTATCCCCCGCAACGAACTCCCATTCATGGCTGTCAGGGTTGGCTTCCCACAGGATGGCGTTGGCCCCGCCCAGCATCGATTCCAGTCGGGCCACGGACCGGTTCAGCTGCTGGTTTTGCTGTTGCAGGGTCGATTGAGTGGTACCCAGATGGGCTGCCATGTCGTTGAACGTCAGGGCCAGATCGCCGAATTCGTCGCGCGAGTCGATACGCACTCGATGGTCCAGGTGTCCGGCCTCCAGTGCCTTGCTCCCTTGCAACAGCAGACGCAGGCGCCGGGTCATCATCAGGGCGAACAGGATGGCCGCGAGGATCGACAGCCCCAGCACGCCCAGGGCCAGCAGAACATTGCGTTCCAGGAGGTTCGCCGAGAGCTGCTCGATTGCCTCGGTGGAGTAGCCGACGGCCACTGAGCCAAGGGGTTGATCGGAAAGCTCGATACTGCGGGCGATTTCGACCTGGCCGGCCTCTCTGCGTACGCCTTGCTCGACCGCGGGAAGGTGGTCCGGTGCGACGCCGACCGAGGCCAGGGGGCGATCGCTGGCGTCGAGTACCACTGCGTACAGCACGTTCGAGTCGTCGGCCAGCAGGCCGAGCAGATCCTGCAGCATCGCGGGGTCCGCATAGGCCAGGCCGGGAGTGAGGGCCGACCCCAGCAGCCGGCTTTGCTGTTCCGCGGTGCGTTCCAGTACTTCCTGCTGATTCTGCTGGACTTGGGTGATGCCGCTAAAGAGCAAAGCCCCGACCATCACGACCTGGATCGCGACGGTCCCGATGATGATCTGCCAGGCGACGTTCAGGCGCATGCAGGCCCCGTAGACCCGTCAGAACGGGCACGGCGCGGCATGACGCAGTGCAGCTTGGATTCGAGTGGGAGATGGAACATGGTCCGTCCGTAGGCGCCCGTGTTGACCGGGCTTCAGCGCCTGCAAGGTCCATTATGCTACCTGAATGGAGGATGACTTTCCTCACACGGAGGCATGATGCCCGACCGTTGGCGCTCCCCGATTCGCCGTCCAGGGATCCGTGCTGGGGATGGCCCTGGACGGCGGGTGTCGTCTGATCGCGGGGTGTCGTCTCCCTAGTAGCGGTTGATGGCGAGGCGGCCGGGGCCGGTCAGGGCCAGGGCGATTGCCGAGAACAGGAACATGGCCTGCAGTTCGATGGCCCAGCCGCCGTGCTGGGTCAACTGAACAACCTCGTCCGCATGGGCGAGACCGATGGCGAACAGCATGTTCACTGCGATCAGCACGGCACCGATGCGCGCATACAGACCAATGATCAACAGGACCGGTGCCAGCACCTCGCCAATATAGGCACCGTAGGCAAGTATCCCCGGCAGGCCAGCGCCGGCCAGCATGCCTTCGATGTGCCCGACACCGCCAGAGATCTTGTCGATCCCGTGGAGCAGGATCATTACGCCCAGGGCCAGGCGCAGAATGAGCTTGCCACTATCGTCCAGTATGTTGTCCATCCGTGGTCTCCTTGTAAGTGGATGGTGGGTGGGTATCCGGTGAGGAAACGGGCTGTTCTTTGTCCTCGAGCAGGCCCGCGAGCCGCGAAAAATCGTCCGGGCCGGCGGCATCGAAGCCCCGTTCGTGTCGAATCGCCTGCAGAAGCGCGCGTCCGTCTGGAGTATCCGACAGCCGCTCGAATTTCCCCTGCAAGTCTAGGGAGACGCTGATTTAATCACACGTCCGCGCTCGAGTCGCTTTTGCGTGCGAACAAGGCGCGGTGACTGCCGTGCAGTCATTCTGCACAAGGGAACCGCAACGCCGTTCCCACGCAAAAGCGGCCGAGCCCCTGCTTTCAATGGCTTGTGGGGTTGGCGCCCCCTGTTCCCCGATCCTGCGTTGCGCCGCTTGCGGGTAGAACCACTACCCGCTGCACGACGCGCCTTGTCTCGGAAAACAGGGGGCACCAACGCGGACGTGCGATTAAATCAGCGTCTCCCTAGATCATCGCTGCGCGCACGTTGGTGGAGCACAACCGTGAAGCCGGGGAAACTCTCCGACTGAGCGATGATGCGGGCCAGAGTGCCGTCGGCGAGGGCGATCAGTCGTGCGGTGTCGACCGTCTCTTCACGCGGTTGCAGGGCGACCCCGTCGATCACCACCACACTTGCGTCGGCCAGGCCCAGCAGCATGGCCGATGTGGCTCCCTGGTGGTGCGGGAACTCCAGGTATTCGACTGCTGGCTCATTGGGCGCAAATTCGATCTCCAGGAGGGTGCGCGCCAGGGTGGCGCCTATGCTGTGGCGGAAGGGTGTGGCCAGTGTGGTGCCTTCAAGGTCAGTCAGACTCCTGATCGCGCTGTCAGCGGGGGCGACGATCACAATGGCGAAGATATCTCTTGAGCGTGCGACGGGCGCATAGGGCCCGGCCGCGTCGAGCAGGGGCACCACATGGGGGGCGACGATGGCGATTTCGTAGCGTTCGTCGTGGAGGCGCTCAATGAACTGTGACAAATCCCGGGATGACTCCAGAAACACGGGGTCGCCGCGCTCTTCGGCGATCCAGTCGCGCAAGGGCGCATAGCGTTCGAACAGTACGGGCGGGCTGGCGAAGGGCTGCACACCCAGGGTCCATGTGTCGGCGGTGACCGGGGATGCCATCAGGAGTGTGAGCAGGATTGTGAGGCAAGCCCCCACCCGCCGCGAACGCACGGCAAATCGGCATGACGACCAAACGCGTGGCCCGGGGGCTCGCATGCGCCTCCTCCCTGCGGCTGCTCGTCTTGCTATCCATAGCGCGTATCGAGGGGCCTGTCCATCATGTGTCAACAACTTGGCGGAGTGGCCGCGGGCTCCCCGCGTGGCCTGACGGGATTTCGTTAACGAGAACGTTGAATGGTCTTCTCCCGTGGGTGGCGGGGAGCTGGCGCTAATCTTGCATGAGGCCTCCGGCATGCAGATCACCGTGTCGACGGACACGGCCGGAGGAATGGACATGAACGTATTCGATCGCGTGGCGGAGGCCCTTCTCGCCATGCTGCAGGATTTGACACCCCTGACGGTCATCGGCGCTTTTTCGCTGTTGCTGTTCGGGCTGTTTCTCGTGGCGTTGATGGCCCTGGCCCTGCGTCGAGCGCCCGCCCTGCAGGGCGCCGCGCCCGCGTTGCTGACCACATTGGGGATCCTCGGTACGTTCCTTGGTGTTGCCATCGGGCTGATCGATTTCGACGCCGCTCGGGTGGAAGCGAGCATCCCGGCATTGCTGGAGGGCCTGAAGCTCGCCTTCGTGACCAGCATCGTGGGTCTCCTGCTGGCGGCGGTATTGCGCGTTCTGCAGGTGATGATGCCGGCCCCGGACGCGGTCCCGGGTGGTGGGGTGGACCCTCAAGCCAGCGATGACCCCGAACGTGTGCTGGCCGAGCAGCGCGACGCCACACGGGCCCTGCTACAGGCGGTGCAGCGCATGGATCGCCGTCTGGATGATCGGTTGAAAGATCAACACCACGAGCTGAAGCAGAGCCTGGAGGGGCTGGCGGATCGCATGAGCGAGCTCAGCAGCGGGCATCTGGTGGCCGCGCTGGAGCAGGTGATTCGCGATTTCAACGACCGTCTGGGCGAGCAGTTCGGCGAGAACTTCCGCCGACTGGACGACTCCGTGGCGCGGCTGGTGGACTGGCAGGATCGCTACCGCGAGCAGATGGATACCCTGCACCGGGCGTTCGACCAGGCGCGGGAGGGCGTCGAACAGAGCGAAGGTGCGCTGGAGCGTCTGACTGGACAGGCGCTGAAGATTACCCGGCATGTCGAAGAGCAGGATGCGACGCTGTCCAGTCTGCGGCGGGAGACGGTGGAGCTGGAGGCCCTGTTGAGTGCCATCGCCGCGCTGCGTGATCGAGCCACCGAGGCTTTCCCCGCAATGGATGCACGGTTGGAGGCGATGCTGGAGAGCATCGAGAGCGCCGTGCAGTCCGGGCGTGCGGCCGAGTCGCGCTGGCGGGGCGAGGCATTCGCAGTGGGTGTGGCCACCCCGGCCGACACCTTGGGGGCGCGGTCGTGATCCTGCGCTGGCTGTTGCAGCGCCGCGCACGTGCCCGCGGCACATCGCACGAGGCGGATCAGGGCTCGCACTGGCTGGCGGTGGCGGACCTGATGGCCGCGTTGATGATGATCTTCCTGTTCCTGGCGCTGTTGCACATGGTGCAGGTCGAGCGCTCCAGTGCGGCCCATGCCGAGGTACGCAACGAGGCCTCCGCTTTGCGCGCGGCGATCTATTCGGTGCTGGAGGAGGAGTTCCGCGATGACCTGCCGCGCTGGAATGCGGAACTCGACCGCGACACACTGACGCTGCGTTTCCGCGAGCCGGAGGTCTTGTTCGAGCGTAGTTCCGCGAGTATCCGGCCGCGCTTCGAGGCGATCCTGGACGACTTCATGCCGCGCTACGCGGAGCAGTTGCGCCCGTTTGCCGACGTGATCCGCGAGGTGCGCATCGAGGGGCATACCTCCAGCGAATGGGCGGGTAGCGACGATGCGATCGATGCCTATTTCGGCAATATGGACCTGAGCCAGCGGCGTACCCGGGCGGTGCTCGAGCATGCCTATCGGCTCGAGCCACTGCAGGAAGATGACTGGTTCCGTTCGCGGGTGGCGGCGGTAGGCTTGTCGTCCTCGCGGCGGGTGCTGGATGCGGATGGACGGGAAGACCGCGAGGCCTCGCGGCGGGTGGAGTTCAGCGTCCTGACGGACTTCGAGGCGCGTCTGCTCGGAGCGCCGGACGCGCCTGCGCCGGTGGAGGCGCGGGCACGGTAGCCTGGTTCAGATGGCCTCGAGCAGGGCGCGGCGGAGTTGCTCTTGCTGCGTGGGCTCGAGTGGCCCCTGGTCGTTACGCGCCAGCAGGAAGCTGTCTTCCACCTGCTCGCCGGCGGTGGCGATTCGGGCCGTGCGTACGTCGATCGCGTGTGCGGCCAGGACATGGCCGATGGTCGACAGCAGTCCAGGACGGTCGAGCGCGCGCAGGCGCATGCGCGTGGCCTGCCCGCTGGAGGCAGGTTCGAATTCGATTCGGGTATCCACATCGAAATGTTTCAGGCGACGCGGTAGCTGGCGGCTGACGGGGGTGTTCTCGCCATCGGTGCGGGTGAGCTCGTTGGCCAGGTATTGGCGGATTTCGTCACTGCGGTAGCCAGCGTCCACGGTCTGCCCGCCACCACTCTCGAGTACCAGGAAGGTGTCCAGCGTACGCCCCCCGGCTGTGGTGATGATGCGGGCGTCGACGATGTCGAGGCCCAGCTGGGTCAGCGCACTGGTGATCCGGGCAAACAGGTAGGGGTGGTCTTCGGCATAGACGAAGATCTCGGTGCTGCCGCGCGAGGTCTTGGGGCGTACCAGGATCAATGGCAGGTCGTCGGCTTTCAGTGGCAGCAGTGCCTGTCCGTGCCAGGCGACCTCGTCGGCGGAGTGGCGGAGGAAGTACTCGTCGTCGAGTTCGTCCCACAGGGCCTCCGCCTCGCCTGTGCCGAAGCCGCGATCCTCGAGCAGTTGCAGTGCCTCGCCGCGGGTTTCGCGGATCTGTGCGTCCATGTTCGGCGCCTCGTCGAGCCCGCGTTCCAGGACGTTGCCTGTCGCGTGGTAGAGGGTCTGCAGCAGCGAGTCCTTCCAGCTGTTCCACAGTTCCGGATTGGTGCCACGGATATCGGCGATGGTCAGCAGGTACAGGAAGTCGAGGCGTTCTCGGGTGTGGACCTCGCGGGCGAAGGCCAGTACGACATCGGGATCGGAGATGTCCTTGCGCTGGGCGGTGAGGGACATCAGGAGGTGGGAGCGCACCAGCCAGGCCACCAGCCCGGCGTCTTCGTCCGACAGGCCGTGCTGCTGGCAGAAGTGCAGGGCATCGTGGGCGCCCAGCTCCGAGTGGTCGCCGCCGCGGCCCTTGGCGATGTCATGAAACAGGGCTGCCAGCACCAGCCGTTCGGGGCGCTCCAGTTCCGTATGGATGCGGTGGGCCAGCGGCTGCTCGTGGGCAAACTCTGGCAAAGCCAGCCGGCGGGCGTTGCGCACCACGTTGAGGGTGTGTTCGTCGACCGTGTAGGCGTGGAACAGGTCGTACTGCATACGCCCGATGATGCGCCCGAAGGCGGGGAGGTAGTTGCCCAGCACACCATAACGGTTCATGCGGCGCAGCTGGCTGGTAATTCCGCGGGGTGCGCGCAGGATGTCCATAAACAGCGCACGGCAGACGGGGTTGCGGCGGAAGTGCCCGTCGATCAGATGTCGGTGGGCGCGGATCAGGCGGATGGTCGAGGCGCGGATACCCTGGATCTCCGGGTGCTCCTGCAGCAGGCGAAAGACCTCCAGCAGAGCCGGTGGGTAGATCATGAAGACCTGGTCATGTGCCGCTTCCAGATAGCCGCCGCGCACCTGGAAGCGCTGATGGATGCGGGCCGGGTCCTGCAGGGCCTGTGGATCATCGAGGATGGCTTCGTTGAAGTGCTGCAGCAGCAGTTCGTTGAGTCGTTCCAGATCGTTGATCGTGCGGAAGTAGCGCTGCATGAACTGCTCGACCGCACGGTTGTGGTTCTGGTCCACGAAGCCGAATGTGTTGGCCAGCTGGCGCTGCAGGTCGAACAGCAACCGATCCTCGCGGCGCCCGGCCAGCATGTGCAGGGCGAAGCGCACCCTCCAGAGAAAGCTCTGGCCCTCCAGCATCTCGTGAAGCTCGCCCTCGCGCAGGAAGCCCAGCGACACCAGCTCTTCGATGCGTTCGGCGCCGTAGTGGCGCTTGGTCACCCAGCCGATCATCTGGATGTCGCGCAGCCCGCCGGGACCTTCCTTCACATTGGGTTCCAGGCGGTAGCCGGTTTCCCCGAAGCGGCGATGCCGGGCCTGTTGTTCCGCGAGCTTGGCGGCGTAGAAACTGCGCGAATCCCAGATGTGATCGGAGTCGATTGCGGCGCGAAAATCGTTGAACAGGCTCAAATTTCCGCTTAAGTAGCGTGATTCGATCAGGTTGGTTGCGACCGTGATGTCGTCGTGGGCCTCGCGGGTGCAGTCCTTGATGCTGCGTACGCTGTGGCCGACTTCGATTCCGATATCCCAGAGGAAGGTGACGAACGCGCTGATGCGGTCGAACACCTCGCGGTCTGTGGTGTCATCAATGACGATCTGCAGGTCGATGTCGGAGGCGGGGTGCAGCTCGCCGCGTCCGTAACCGCCGACCGCAACCAGACAAAGGCGGTCGTCGTCGGCCAGCCCCTGTTGGGCCCAGATGAGCTTGAGCATTTCGTCAATGCGTCGGGCATGGCCGAGGATCAGTTCCTCGATCGGCATCCCGTCGCGAAAGCCCTGGTACTGCTGTTCGAGGATGGCGCGGCGGCGATCCCGGAACAAGGAGATGTTCCCGGGGTTACGGCTCAGATGCTGGTAGTCCTCGCCCCAGTCCGGGGAGAACGCAGGGCTGTCCGCCTCGCTGGGCGTGTCACCGGCGGGCAGGGTGGTCATCTCAGGCCGCGAGTTCCTGCGGGGGCGTTTCGTCCTTGCGCATGGTCAGTATTTCATAGCCGTCGGCGGTCACCAGGATGGTGTGTTCCCACTGCGCGGACGGGCTGTGATCCTTGGTCACCGCAGTCCAGCCATCGGCGAGGATGCGGGTATGCCGGCGCCCCGCGTTGACCATCGGCTCGATGGTGAAGCACATGCCTTCCTCGAGCTTGAGGCCGGTCCCCGGCTTGCCGTAGTGCAGCACCTGCGGGTCTTCGTGGAAACCGCGACCGATGCCATGGCCGCAGAACTCGCGCACCACCGAGCAGCGCTGGCCTTCGGCATACTGCTGGATCGCATGCCCGATATCGCCGAGGGTGGCGCCGGGGCGCACCTGCTGGATGCCGAGATACATGCTGGTGCGGGCGACGTCGATCACGCGCTGGGCCTGGATGCTGGGTTTGCCGATCACGAACATTCGCGATGTGTCGCCGTGAAAACCGTTCTTGATCACCGTGATGTCGATATTGAGGATGTCGCCGTTTTTCAGTTTGCGATCGCCCGGGATGCCGTGACACACCTGATGGTTGACCGAGGTGCAGATCGACTTGGGGAAGCCGCGGTAATTGAGCGGGGCGGGGATCGCATCTTGGGTGTTCACGATGTAGTCGTGGCAGATGCGGTCCAACTCGCCGGTGGTGACCCCGGCCTGGACGTGTGGCTCGATCATCTCCAGGACCTCGGCGGCCAGACGGCCGGCGACGCGCATGTGTTCGATCTCTTCAGGGGTCTTGATGGATACGGGCATGAGGGCTCCGGTCGAGACCTGTGAGCGGCGTCGCGCGGTGTCTTCGGGAGCCGGCGACACGGCGCCAAACAGGGCCCGGACAGTTGGTTCGAGTCAGCGTCCTATGCTATAAAGCGCGCGCCTCGCTGGCAATTCGGCGGGGCCGTGAGGCGGCCAACAGGCGGCGTTCTCGCGAACCTTAATCCACACACGCATCGACACGGTCTGTCGGGTGCCTGCCAGGAGGCTTCGGTCTCGTGCCGGGTTTCAGATCGGGATGCGTGGAGGCTCAACCCGTTACAGGAGAAACCTCATGTCCCTCGTGACTATGCGACAGATGCTGGAAGCCGGTGTCCATTTCGGCCACCAGACGCGCTACTGGCATCCCAAGATGGCCCCGTACATCTTCGGGGAACGCAACAAGATTCATATCATCAACCTCGAGAAGTCCCTGCCGATGTTCAACGACGCGTTGAACTTCCTTGGCAAGATCGCCGCGGACGGCGGCAAGATCATGTTCGTCGGTACCAAGCGCTCCGCGCGTGACGTGGTCGCCGAAGAGGCCCGTCGTTGCGGCATGCCCCATGTGTCCCATCGCTGGCTGGGCGGCATGCTGACCAACTTCAGTACGGTCAAGCAGTCGATCAAGCGCCTGAAGGACCTGGAGACCATGGACGCCGATGGCAGCTTCGAGGTGCTGAACAAGCGCGAAGCACTGACCCGCCGCCGGGAAAAGGACAAGCTCGAGCGCAGCCTGGGCGGCATCAAGGACATGAACCGCATGCCGGATGCGATGTTCGTGATCGATGTCGGCTACGAGAAGATCGCGGTTGCCGAGGCGAAGAAGCGCGGTATCCCGGTCGTGGCGGTGGTCGATTCCAACCACTCGCCGGAAGGCGTGGACTACGTGATCCCGGGCAACGATGACGCGATGCGGGCGATCCAGCTGTACGTGGCTGCGATCGCCGACACGATCATCGAGGCCAAGGGCGCGGTGACCACGGGCGGCGTGTCCGAGGACGAGTTCGCGGGCTCGGATGCCGCAACCGACGGTGGCGCCGAATCCAGCGAGGCGGCTCCGGCCAACCCGGCCTGAGTCGGCCTCAGGCTCGATGCGTGTGATCGCGCTCGGGCTGGTTGAACGCAAGGGCCGGCTGCAGATTGCCACGCAGCCGGTCCGATTGACGAATTTTTCAGGAGTACATCCCGATGCAGATTACTGCTGCCCAAGTTAAAGAACTGCGCGAGCGCACCGGCGCCGGCATGATGGAGTGCAAGAAGGCACTGACCGAGACCGGCGGTGACCTCGAGGCCGCCGTGGAGGCCATGCGCAAGTCCGGTATGGCCAAGGCCGACAAGAAGGCCGGTCGTGTGGCCGCCGAAGGCCGGGTCGAGATCGTCACCGAGGGCAACAAGAAGGCCGTGCTGGTGGAGATCAACTGCGAGACCGACTTTGTCGGTAACGACGACAACTTCCGCGCCTTTGCCGCTCGCTGTGCCCAGGTCGCGCTGAATTCGGGCGCGGATGACGTTGAGGCCCTGATGGCCGAAACCGTCGATGGCCAGAACCTCGAGGAGCACCGGACCCAGCTGATCGCGAAGGTTGGCGAGAACGTCCAGGTGCGCCGCTTTGATCGGCTGCAGGCCGAAGACGCGCTGGGCTTTTACCAGCACGGCGCCCGGATTGGCGTCGTGGTCAGCCTGAAGGGGGGCGACGAGGCCCTCGCGAAGGATGTCGCCATGCACATCGCGGCTTCGAAGCCGGTATGCGTGGATGAGACCGGCGTGCCGCAGGATCTGCTCGACAAGGAGCGCGCGATCTTCAAGGCCCAGGCCGAGGAGTCGGGCAAGCCGGAGAACATCATCGAGAAGATGATCGAAGGCCGCATTCGCAAGTACCTCGCCGAGATCACCCTGGTCGGTCAGCCGTTTGTGAAGGACCCCGATCAGACCGTTGGCCAGCTGCTGGAATCGAAGGGCGCCTCGGTGGCCGGTTTCCTGCGCTACGAGGTGGGCGAAGGCATTGAGAAGAAAAAAGAGAACTTCGCCGAAGAAGTGATGGCTCAGGCCCGCGGGGCCTGATTCGCCAGATCGCTTTCGCGTAGACTCCCGGTGCGGGCGCGGGACGCGCTCGCACCGGCCCCGGCCGGAATCCGGCCATCCACATGGCAGGCGCAGGACCCGAGCCCGATAAAGGAGCCCAATGAGTCAGGACAGGCAGCCCGCGTACAGGCGCATCCTTCTGAAGTTGAGCGGGGAGGCCCTGATGGGCCAGCACTCCTACGGGGTGGACCCGGATGTCCTGGCGCAAGTCGCCGAAGAGGTGTCGGAGCTTTCGAGCATGGGTGTCGAGGTCGGCATCGTGATCGGAGGGGGCAACATCTTTCGTGGCGCCGGTCTCGCCCAGGGCGGCATGGACCGTGTCACGGGTGACCACATGGGCATGCTGGCCACGGTGATCAATGCCCTGGCCATTCAGGATGCGATCGAGCGCGCGGGCCGTTTTTCCCGCGTGATGTCGGCCATCCGCATCAACCAGGTCTGTGAAGACTACATCCGACGCCGCGCCGTGCGTCACCTGGAAAAGGGCCGTATCGTGGTTTTTGCCGCGGGGACTGGCAACCCGTTCTTTACGACGGACTCCGCCGCTGCACTGCGCGCCATCGAAATCAATGCCGAGTTGATGATCAAGGCCACCAAGGTGGATGGGGTCTATGATTCGGACCCGATGACGCGAAAGGATGCGCGCAGGTTCGAACGCCTGACGTTCGACGATGCGCTGGAGCGGCGGCTGGGCGTAATGGATACGACCGCGCTGGTCATGTGCCGCGACAACGGCCTGCCGATCCGCGTGATGAACATGTTTGCTAAAGGGGATCTCCGTCGGCTGGTGATGGGCGAGCCGGTGGGGACCCTGGTCGAGGGATCCCGAGATGACTGACGCCACGATCAAGGACGCACGCCAGCGGATGGACAAGAGCATCGAGGCGCTGCGCAACGAATTGGCCAAGATTCGCACGGGGCGCGCGCACCCCAGTCTGCTCGAACATGTGCATGTCGACTACTACGGCATGGAAGTTCCGATCAATCAGGTGGCGAACATCAACGCCGAAGACTCGCGCACGCTGGCCGTGGTCCCCTACGAGAAGGACATGGTCGCCAAGGTGGAAAAGGCGATCATGACCTCCGACCTGGGGTTGAATCCGGCCAGCATGGGCACGGTGATCCGCGTTCCGCTGCCGGCGCTGACGGAAGAACGCCGCCGTGACCTGGTCAAGGTGGTCAGGGCCGAGGCCGAGAATGCGCGCGTTGCAGTGCGCAACATCCGGCGCGACGCGAACAACACCTTCAAGCAGGCGGTGAAGGACAAGGAGATCTCGGAAGACGACGAGCACAAGGCCCAGGAACAGGTGCAGAAGCTCACCGACGATCACATCGCCAAGATCGACGCATTGCTCGAGGACAAGGAAGCCGAGTTGATGGAAGTCTGACCGGCCATCCAGCCATGCCGGTTACCTCCGCTACCGATCCCGCACTGCCCGGCCACGTTGCCGTCATCATGGATGGCAACGGGCGCTGGGCCCAGGCCCGTGGACTGGACCGCTCCGCAGGGCACCGCGAGGGGCTGGAGGCGACGCGTCGGGCCGTGCGCTATTACGCCGAACACGGTGTCCATACCCTGACGCTGTTTGCCTTCAGCAGTGAGAACTGGGGCCGGCCCCGTGCCGAGGTCGAGGCCCTCTTTGAACTGTTCGTTTCGGCCATCGAGGCGGAACTGCCCGAGCTAGTGGAGCGTGGCATTCGCCTGCGGTTTATTGGCGACCGCGCCACCTTTCCCCCAACCCTGCAGGGGCGCATGGACGAGGCCGAGGTGGCCACGGCCGGCAATGACGGCATGTGTCTGGTGGTGGCGCTGGGTTATGGCGGCCGGTGGGATATCCTCCAGGCGGCACGGCGCTGGGCGGCCAAGGGTGGATCGGAGCACGATGGCAATGCCGAGGCGGCCTTCGCGGCCGAGCTGAGTACCGCCGGTCTGAGCGACGTGGACCTGCTGATCCGCACCGGGGGAGAGCAGCGCATCAGCAATTTTCTCTTGTGGCAGGCAGCCTATGCCGAAGTCCTGTTTCTCGAGACCTACTGGCCGGATGTGGGCGAGAAAGATTTCGAGCGCAGTCTCGCCTGGTATGCGCGACGGCAGCGACGCTTTGGTTGTGTACCCGCCGGGAAGCCCTCGGCCAGTGAGGTTCCCGGTGCTTAAGACCCGCGTGGTGACGGCTGCCGCGATCGGGTTGCCCGCGCTGGCGCTGATTGCGTTCGGGCCCAACTGGGCGGTGCTGGCGCTGATCGCGGCCGCGATTGGGCTGGCCACCTGGGAATGGGGTGAGTTGACCGGATTGCACGCGGCCTGGGAACGCGGGGTGCTGGTGACTCTGGTCGTCGCTCCGCTGGTTGCGCTGGGCATTACGCTGGCGCAGCCGATGCATCTGGTGGTGCTCCTGTTCGCGGTACTGTGGTGGCTTCTGATCGTGTTGGCGCTGCCGTTCTACCGCTCGGGGGTCGATGGCCGTGGGCCGCGGCCCAAACTGCTCACCGTTGCGGCAGTTCTTACGCTGGTGCCGGCGGGAATGGCCATGGTGTGGCTGCACGCGCTGGCGCCCTTGCTGGTGGTGTACCTGATCGTTTTGGTGGGGCTGGCCGATACCGGCGCCTATTTCGCTGGCAGGGCCTTCGGGCGTAACGCACTGGCTCCGCATATCAGCCCGGGGAAGACGCGCGAGGGCCTTCTTGGCGGACTGGCCGCCGCGTTCGCATGGTCCGTCGTGGTGGCCGGTATCTGGGGCCTTGTGCCCATGGATGCACTGGTGTTCGTGCTGCTGTCGGTGCTGATTGCCCTGGTGTCGGTGGTGGGTGACCTGTTCGAGAGTATCCTCAAGCGCCAGGCAGGGGCGAAGGACAGCGGTTCCTTGCTGCCCGGCCACGGGGGTATTCTGGATCGAATCGACAGCCTGATCGCGGCGGCTCCGATCTTCCTGGCCGGTTTGCTGTGGCTGGCCTTGTTGCCCGCCCTCGGGCCCGAGGCTTGAAAACTCGCAGGTGTAGCACGTTATGACCCCCACGCGGATCACCATACTCGGTTCCACCGGCAGCATTGGCGTCAGCACGCTGGATGTGGTGTCGCGTCAGCCGGATCGCTTTCATGTCCATGCCCTGACCGCCCATCGCAATGTCGAACGGTTGAAGGAACAGTGCCTGGAGGTACGGCCTCGTGTGGCCGTGGTGGCCGAGGAGACGGCCGCGAGCGAGCTTCAGCGCGAACTGGAGGCGGCTGGATGTGCCACTGAAGTGCGAGCGGGGCCCGAGGCCCTGGCCGAGGTGGCGGCGGCCCCGGAGGTCGATGCGGTGATGGCCGCCATTGTCGGAGCGGCCGGGCTGCTGCCGACTCTGGCAGCGGCCGAGGCTGGAAAGCGCGTGCTGCTGGCCAACAAGGAAGCACTGGTGATGTCCGGCGCGCTGCTGATCGACGCCGTGCGCCGTTCGGGGGCCTGCCTGCTGCCGATCGACAGTGAGCACAACGCCATTTTTCAGTGCTTGCCGACCGGTTACGTTTGCGCCGACGCCGTGACGCCCCATGGGGCCGAACGGATCTGGCTGACGGCCTCGGGCGGCCCATTCCGTGATCGCCCTCTCGATACGTTCGATCACATTACGCCGGAAGAAGCCTGCGCCCACCCGAACTGGGAAATGGGGCGCAAGATCTCGGTGGATTCCGCGACCATGATGAACAAGGGGCTGGAGGTGATCGAGGCCTGCTGGCTGTTCGCGGTCGAGCCTTCGGCGATTCAGGTGGTGCTGCACCCGCAAAGCATCGTGCACTCCATGGTCGCGTACAACGACGGGTCGGTGCTCGCGCAAATGGGCAACCCCGACATGCGCACCCCGATTGCGCATGCGCTGGCATGGCCCGACCGGGTGGCGTCGGGGGTGTCTGCGCTGGATTTGCTGAGCGTCGGGCCCCTGGAGTTCCGCCACCCCGAACCGGAACGGTTCCCGGCGTTGGGGCTCGCTTATCGAGCCATGGAGCGAGGGGGAACCGCCACTGCGGTGCTGAATGCGGCGAACGAGGTCGCGGTGGAGGCCTTTTTGTCAGGCCGTCTAGCATTCAGTGACATCGCGGTGGTGATCGAGCGAACACTGGAAGCGCTGTCGGCCGAGGTTGCTGATTCCCTCGAGCGTGTGCTCGCAGCGGATACGGAGGCGCGGGCCCATGCCGGCAGCGAGATCGGGCGTCTGCAGCGCCAGGCAGTGTCATGACGCTGCTGACCAGTCTGCTGGCGTTCGCCGTGGCCATCGGCGTTCTGGTGACGGTGCACGAGTATGGTCATTACCTTGCGGCCCGCGCAATGGGCGTCAAGGTGCTGCGTTTTTCGGTCGGTTTCGGTCGCCCCCTGTTGAGTCGCCGGATTGGGCGGGACCGCACGGAGTTCGTCGTGGCCGCGCTGCCCCTGGGCGGGTATGTGAAGATGCTCGACGAGCGCGAGGGCGATGTAGCGCCCGAGGAGCTGGATCGGGCTTTCAACAACAAGGGGCTGAAGGCACGTACGTTTATTGTGTCCGCCGGTCCGCTGGCGAATTTCCTGTTCGCGATTGTCGCCTACGCCGCGATGTTCATGATCGGCGTCGGGGGTGTACGCCCGGTGGTCGGGGAGATTGCTCCGGAGAGTCCGGCAGCGGTCGCCGGTCTGGAGCGCGGCGAGGAGATTCTCGCGGTGGGTGGCCGCTCGGTACGCGACTGGGAGCAGACGAACCTGCGTCTGCTTGACCACGCCGTGCGGGGTGATACGGTGCCGGTTCTCGTGCGTGATCGCGATGGTCGTGAGGTGGAACGAACGCTGGATCTGCGGGATCGCCAGGCGATTCTGGGCCAGGGCCAGTTCCTGGAACAGGTTGGGTTGGCGCCCTACCGTCCCGCACTGGAGCCCAGGATTGGACAGATCGAGTCGGGCAGCCCGGCCGCGTCGGCGGGACTCGAGCCCGGTGATCGCATTCTTGCGGTTGATGGGGACGCGATCGACGACTGGAACGAGTGGGTGCGTCGTATTCAGGCCAGCCCGGAGCGTGAACAGGTGGTACAGGTTGACCGTGCCGGCCAGACGCTCGAGTTGCGGGTGACACCCGATGCGGTTGCAACCAATGGCGAGACGATAGGACGTATCGGCGCTGGGGTCGATCCCGATCAGCCGGCAGCACGCGAGATGGCTGTACTGGTGCGCCAGGGCCCCATGGAGGCCATGGTATCGGGTGTGGCCCGCACCTGGGATGTCTCGATACTGACGGTCGGCATTCTCTGGCGCATGGTGACCGGGGAGGCGTCGGTCAAAAATATTAGCGGACCGGTTACCATAGCCGAGTTTGCGGGTACGACCGCGGTGATCGGGATTTCGGCCTTTCTGGGTTTTCTGGCGCTGGTAAGTGTCTCGCTCGGGATCATTAACTTGTTGCCGATCCCGCTACTGGATGGTGGCCACCTGCTGTATTACGCGGTGGAGGCGGTAAAGGGGAGTCCGGTCTCCGAGCGCGCCCAGATTATCGGGCAGCAGTTCGGAATCCTCGCGATTGCCGGGTTGATGTTGCTGGCCCTCTACAACGATTTGACACGTCTGTTCGGGTGACCCCGAAACAGCCCTTCTGATTGGCGGAAAGCATGTCGCGAAACAGCTTGAGAGCAATGGCCCTGGTCGGCCTTATGGGTCTGGCGGGTACGGCCTGGGCCCAGACCTACCAGATCGAGGACATCGAGATCGAGGGGCTGGAACGGATTACCGCAGGGACGGCACTCAGCTATCTGCCAGTCGAAGTGGGCGATACCTTCGACGAAAGTCAGAGCCCGGAGATCATCCGCGAGATGTTCCAGACAGGGTTCTTCGATGACGTGGAGATCGCGCGGCGCGGAAACGTGCTGGTGGTGATTGTCTCGGAACGTCCGGCGATCAACCAGATCAACTTTTCCGGGAACCGCGACATCCCGGACGACGGCCTGCGCGAGGCGCTGGAGGCGGCCGGGCTGCGCAGTGGCCGGGTGTTCAACCGGACGATGTTGGACCGAATAGAGAGCGAGCTGCGTCAGCAGTATTTCGCACGCGGTCGCTACAACGTCGATGTCGATGTTGAGGTCATTGACCTGCCGCGCAACCGCGTGGATATCGAAATCGATATCGCCGAGGGCCCTGTGGCCCGTATCCAGCAGGTCAATGTGGTGGGCAACGAGACCTTCACTGACCGCCAGCTGACCCGCCGCTTTGATTCGGGCGTACCCCGCTGGTGGGCGTTCTTCAGCCGCCGCGATCACTATTCCCGCGAGAAGCTGTCGGGCGATCTCGAGAAGCTGCGTTCGCACTATCTCGACGAGGGCTTTCTCGAGTTCGATATCGATTCTACCCAGGTGACGCTTACGCCCGATCGCCGCGACCTGTTCATCACCATTAACGTCGACGAGGGGGAGCGCTATACGGTCACCGGCTTCGACCTGGCCGGGGATTTCGTGGTCTCGCGCGACGAACTGGAGGAACTGGTCGATATCGATGTCGGCGAACCCTTCTCCCGCAGCCAGGTGACGGAGTCGGCCGAACGGATCACCAATCGGTTGATGCAGGACGGGTATGCGTTTGCCAATGTCAATCCCGTGCCGGATGTTGACGAGGACAGCCGCGAGGTCGATATCACCTTCTTCATCGATCCGGGTCCGCGCGTGTATGTGCGCCGTATCCAGATCACTGGTAACAAGAACACCGAAGAGCGGGTCTATCGTCGCGAGCTGCGGCAGATGGAAAGCTCCTGGTACAACGGGGCGCTGATCGAGCGCTCGCGTGTGCGGCTCCAGCGCCTGCCATTCGTGCAGAGCGTGAACGTGGAGACGCAGCGTGTGCCAGGTACCGATGACGAGGTGGATCTGAACATTACGATTACCGAGCAGCAATCCGGCGCCCTGACACTGGGGGCAGGTTTCTCGCAGAACCAGGGCGTTCTGCTGACGGCGGGGCTGCAGCAGGACAACTTCCTGGGAACCGGGAATCGCTTTAATGCGGAGGTCAGCACCAGTCGGGTCAACCAGATCTTCCGCATGAGCGTGACCAATCCGCATTTCACCCCGGCCGGGGCCAGTCGCGGGTTCTCCGTCTTCTATCGCAAGATTGATGCAGAGCGGGCGAACATCTCGCGCTACTCCTCGAACCGCTACGGGTTTGACGTGAGCTATGGGATCCCGCTGTCGGAATTCGACCGGATCCGGATTGCACCTGGATTCGAACACATCGATATCGATACGGTTGACCGCGATGGGCGGCGGGGAAGCCCGGACGAGATCTTCGCGGAAGTCGACGAATTCGGGAGTTCCGCCAACTTCTACAAGATCGAGACAAGTTACATCCACGACACGCGGGATCGCACTACGTTTGCGACCCAGGGTCGGCGACACCGTATTGGCCTGGAAGTGGCGGTGCCCGGTAGTGATCGGGAGTTCTACAAGCTCACTTACTCGGGTGAGGAGATCTTCCGTTTATCGGACCGTTACTCGTTCAGTCTTTCGGGTGGCATCGCCTACGCGGACGGGTACGGCGGGTCGGAGCTGCCGTTCTATGAACGCCTGTTCGCCGGTGGTATCCGATCGGTGCGTGGCTACGAAGACAACCGTTTGGGCGATCAGCGCGAGTTGCGCGAATTCGACGGTGAATTGAGGCCCGCCACGCGGGACTCCAACGACGACCCGTACGGCGGCCGGTTCCGTACCACGATCTCGGGCGAGTTGTTCTACCCGATGCCGTTTGCGGCCGACAACGATGCGGTACGCATGAGTACCTTTGTCGACGCGGGTAATGTATTCAACGATCCGGGCGACTGGGATGCCGGTGAACTGCGGGCCTCCGCAGGGTTTGCGATCACATGGTTCTCGCCGGTGGGACCACTCAGTTTCAGTGTTGCGGAGCCGCTGAACGACCAGCCGGAAGACGATATTCAGCGCTTCCAGTTCCTGCTGGGGGCGTCCTTCTGAGCGTGAGGAGCAAGAAACGATGAGTCAGCGCAGTGGGACCATGAAGGGCGGCGCCCTGGTGCTGTCCGCCGTACTCTTGTTGGCTGGCTGGCTGGCTATCCCCGCACAGGCCGGGGCCCAGAACGTGGCGTTCGTGACGATGAACCGGATCCTGGAGGATTCGCCGCAGGCCGAGCAGGCCATGCGCGAACTGGAGCGGGAGTTCTCGCCGCGGGACGCCGAGTTGGTGGCCGAGCGCGAAGAACTGCAGCGCATGCGTGACCGGCTCGAGCGGGACGGCGACATGATGAACCCCTCCGAACGGGCCGATCTCGAGCGCGAGTTCTCCCAGCGTTCCCGTGAGTTCCGCCGCGCACAGGAGAGCTTCAGCGAGGACCTGAACGTTCGACGCAACGAAGAACTTTCCCGCCTGCAGCGGCGCATCAACGATGCGATCGTGGAACTTGCGCGCGAACGCGAGATCGACGTCATCCTGACCGAACGCAACGTGCTCTACGCCAGCGACCGGGTCGACATCACGGACGATATCCTTGCCGCAATGCAGCGTGACGACTGATCGGGTGATCACCGCCGGGGAGCTGGCCGAGTACGTGACCGGCGAGCTCGCCGGGCCGCCCGATATCCCGTTGCGGGGCCTTTCGACCCTGGCTCAGGCCGGGCCGGCGGACGTGGCCTTTGTCACGGATCCCGAACGCTATCGGGATGCCCTGGAGCGGACCGAAGCCGGCTGTGTCCTGGTGCCCCGATCAGGCGTCGCGTGGATCGGTAGGCAGCCACGAGCATGGATTGCCGTCGATGACCCCTACCGTGCCTACGGGCTGGTCTCCCGCTGGTTTGGTGCCGGGCGCCGGACGGTTGTTCCGGGTATCGATCCGAGCGCGCGCGTGCATCCGGACGCGCGCGTCGCTGCCGATGCGGAGTTGGGGCCCGGCGTGGTGATTGGCGCCGGTTGTCGGATCGGCGCGGGTGTGGTGATTGGCGCACACAGCGTGCTGGGCGAGCGGGTCGAGTTGGGGGAGGGGAGCTATCTGCATCCTCGGGTCAGCCTGCTGGATGAGGTGAAGGTCGGCCGACGAGCCATCATCCACAGCGGCGCGGTGCTGGGTGCGGACGGCTTTGGATTCGCGGCGGGGGCGGACTCCACCTGGGAGAAAATCGAGCAGCTGGGTGATGTCCGCGTGGGGGACGACGTGGAGATCGGGGCGAATTCCACCATCGACCGCGGGTCGCTGGAGTCCACGCGGATCGGCAACGGAGTCAAGATCGACAACCTGGTTCATGTTGCCCATAACGTTCAGATTGGCGACCATACGGCCATAGCCGGGTGCGTGGGGATTGCTGGTAGCGCCCGCATCGGGGCGCATTGCGCCATTGGGGGCGGGGTCGGGATTCTCGGCCACCTCACCATCGCCGATCGGGTGACACTGCACGCGATGACACTCGTCACGCGCTCTATCGATCAGCCTGGTGAGTATGCATCCGGTGTGCCTCACCAGGAAGCTCGGTTGTGGAACCGAATGCTGGCGCGGCTGCGTCGGCTTGCCCGGACACGGGATGCATGAGTCCTGCTTGCGTTGGAGTCGTCCTTTGGTCTCGGCTCATCAGAATCAACAAAAAAGGAATGCCGCGTGGATGACTTCAATGTCCAGGAGATCATGCGCTATCTGCCGCATCGATATCCGTTTCTCATGGTCGACCGGGTACTGGAGTGGGAGGCCGGCGCCTACCTGACCGGTATCAAGAACGTCAGTATCAACGAGCCCTATTTTCAGGGTCACTTCCCGATCAAGCCGGTGATGCCCGGGGTCCTGATTCTTGAGGCGCTGGCGCAGGCCACCGGCCTCCTGGCGTTCAAGACCGAAGAGGCGCGCAACGAGAATCAGGACAAGCAACAGCTGTATCTGTTCGTGGGCATCGACGAGGCACGTTTCCGGCGCCAGGTGGTGCCCGGCGATCAACTCCACCTGCGTGTTGATCTCAAGCGCACCATGCGCGGTATCTGGCGCTTTGATGCGGTCGCCCGTGTGGGTGACGACGTTTGTGCCACGGCCCAGCTGATGTGTTCCGGGCAGGAAATCCCCTCGTGATCGACCCGCGGGCCGACGTACATCCGAGCGCGGAGCTGGACTCCTCGGTCGAGGTCGGGCCTTTCAGCGTGATTGGCCCGAATGTGCGTATCGGGGCCGGTACCCGTGTGGGGCCTCATGTAGTGATTCGGGGCCCCACCGAGATCGGTCGCGAGAACCGCATTTTCCAGTTCTCCTCGATCGGTGAGGAACCCCAGGACACGAGCTACAAGGGCGAGCCGACGCGGCTGGTGATCGGAGATCGCAACGTGATCCGCGAATCCGTCACGCTGCATCGGGGCACCGAGAAAGGGCTGGGCGAGACCGTGATCGGGCACGACAATCTGATCATGGCCTATGTGCATATCGCGCACGACTGCACCATCGGCAACAAGATCATCTTTTCCAACGCGACCTCGCTGGCCGGCCATGTCGAGATTCAGGACAACGTGACACTGGGCGGCTTTACCCTGGTGCACCAGTTCTGTCGCGTGGGAACCTTTGCCTTCACCAGCATGGGGGCGGCGCTGAACCGCGACCTGCCTCCGTACTGTCTGGCCAGCGGCAACTATGCGCGGCTAATCGGAATCAACAAGGTTGGGCTGCGCCGCAATGGCTTCTCCAACGAGGCGATCCAGGCGCTGCATCGTGTGTTTATTCTGGGTATGCGCGGCCGGGCCGGTCGCGAGCGACATCTCGAGACGATGTTCGACGAAACGGACGTTCCGGAGGTGCGCAACCTGATCGGCTTCGTGCGCAATAGCCAGCGGGGCATTCTCCGTGGCGGGCGGCCGCACTAGGGAGAACACTGCGTGCGAGTTCAGCCTGCGGAGAGGTGCCCCTGGCTGAGCAGCTCCCGGGCCATTTCCGCGATGCGGTGATCGGCCCCACCGTCCCCCAGGCGCTCGCGAATCGAGGCCAGGGATTCCCGCATCGCACCGAGCCGCTCCGGGTGCCGGAGCAGGTCGAGCGCATCCGACGCGAGGCGTTCGGGGTTGGCCTGGCGTTGAAGGTATTCCGGTACCAGTCGTTCCCCCGCGACGATATTAACCAGGGCGATATTTTCCAGGCTGACCAGCCGCGAAAAGACCGCATGACTGAGGCCGCCCATCCGGTAGAACACCAGCATGGGTGCCTGGAGCAGACCGGCCTCCAGCGTGGCCGTGCCCGAGGCGATCAGCAACAGATCGGCGTCCGCCATCAGCGCATGTGTTCCATCCTCTCCGGAAATGAATGAGATCGGCAGGCCGTCGCGCGGGGCCAGCGCATCCAGGCGTGTATCGTCGACACCGGGTGCCAGCGCGACGACGAAGTGCAGCGAGGGGTCTTCCTGGTGCATGCGTTGCACGGTTTCGACCAGTAGTGGCCAGTGGCGTTTGAGTTCCCCGCTCCGGCTGCCGGGCAGGAGCCCGATCACGCGCGCGTCCTCGGCAACGGAGATCCGTTCGGCCAGGCGCACCGAGGGTGGCTGCACCCGGTCCACCAGCGGATTGCCGACGTAGCGCACCGGGACGCCGGCGCGTTCGTAGATGTCGGTTTCGAAAGGAAACAGTACCGCCATTGCGTCCACGCACCGCTGAATTCGGCGGATACGGCCGGATCGCCAGGCCCACAACTGGGGGCTCACGTAGAACAGGACGCGGATACCCAGGCGCCGCGCATGGGCCGCCAGGCGCAGGTTGAATTCGACGTAGTCGACCAGGACCAGCAGGTCCGGACGGTTATTCTCCAGGTGGGTACACATGCGCCGGAACAGCCGCAGCAGGCGCGGGTAGTTCACCAGCACGTCGACGAGTCCGACCACGGCCAGATCCTCGACATCGATCAGCGTCTCGACGCCCGCGGCGCGCATCTGCGCGCCCCCCATGCCGGAGTAGCGCACTTCGGGCTCCAGGGACGCCAGTTCGCGAACCAGTCCGGCACCGAGGGCATCGCCGGAGCTCTCTCCGGCGCAGATGACCACGTGGCGTTCCATGGGGCCGGGCCTTGCCCCGACTAGGCCAGGGAACGCCGGATCGTGGCGCAGATCGTCTCGATCTGTTCGTCCTCGAGCTCGGGGAAGACCGGCAGGGAGAGGCAGCGCGCTGCGACCGACTCCGTGACCGGGAGACTTTCCGGCAGGTTCGGCAGGTCCACGAAGGCTTTTTGCTGGTGCAGCGGGACCGGGTAGTAGATCGCGTGCGCAATCTCGGCCTCCTTCAGGGCCTGCATGATCGCGTCGCGATGATCGGTCAGCAGCGTGTACTGGTGGTAGACATGTGTGCCGATCCCGTCCTCGTGCGGAGTCTGCACCGGCAGGCCCTCCAGCCCCTTGCGGTAACTGGCGGCGACGCGGCGGCGCTGGGCGTTGTATTCGTCGATGTGCGGCAGTTTTACGCGCAGGATCGCCGCCTGCATCTCGTCCAGGCGGCTGTTGTAGCCCACCTCGTCGTGGTAGTACCGCTCGCTGGAGCCATGGTTGCGCAGCCGCTTCAGGGCCTCGGCGGAGGTCGGGCAGCTGGTCGTGACCAAGCCACCGTCGCCGAAGGCCCCAAGGTTCTTCGACGGGAAAAACGAGAAGCAGCCAAAGGCACTGGCGGACCCGGTCTGTGCACCGTCGATGGCGGCACCAAAGGACTGGGCGCAATCCTCGACGATGAGCAGCTTGTGGCGTTCGGCGATGGCTTGCAGGCGCGGCAGGTCCGCTGGCTGTCCGAACAGATGCACGGGGATGATGGCCTTGGTGCGCTCGGTGATCGCGGCTTCCACCTGTTCCGGGTCGATGTTGAAGGTGTCGGGATCGATGTCCACGAACACGGGGTCGGCCCCGACATAGCGAATCGCCTCGGCGGTGGCGATAAAGGTGAACGGCGTGGTGATGACCTCATCACCCGGGCCTATACCCCCGGCGGCAAGGGCCAGGTGCAGTGCATCCGTCCCCGAGGCACAGGTGATTGCGTGGTCCACCCCCAGATAGCGTGCCAGTTCATCTTCCAGCGTCTGGACATTCGGGCCCAGGATATAGCGGGCCCCGGCCAGGACCTCCTGCAGCGCGGCATCGATTTCAGGGCGCAGGCTCTGGTACTGGCGCTGCAGGTCGACCATCGGGATCACGGCTTGACTCCTGTGCGGGGGTTGTCGAGGTGGCTGTGGGGGCCATCGGCATGGCCCATCACATTGAGGTTCTGGTAGACGAGCGCGGTGATCTGGTCCGCGGTGGCCAGTGCCCGCTGTCCGTCGCGGCCACTGACTACAACCGGCCCTTCGCCACGCACGGCGGCCACGAAGGCGCGGATTTCCGCCAGCAGGGCATCAGCCTCGTCGAACACGCTTTCGTCCCGGTGGATCTCGGGGGCGCCGGTCTCCGGGTCGAGCTCGCCAATGCGGTTCAGCGACAGGATGCGGTTCTGAAAGTCTACCGAGGCGTAGGCGTGCGACTGGAAGATGCGCATGCGGCGCTCGGACTTGTTGCTCACGCGCGAGGAGGTCACGTTCGCCACGCAGCCGTTGGCGAACTCCAGGCGGGCGTTGGCGATGTCAATGTCCTGCGTGAGCACGCGGGCGCCAGAGGCACGGACCTCGGTCAGCGGCGAATCCGTCAGGGACAGGATGATGTCGATGTCGTGGATCATCAAATCCAGCACTACCGAGACGTCGGTCGCGCGGGGCTTGTAGGGCGCCAGGCGGTGCGATTCGATAAAGCGCGGATGCAGCGGATCGTCAGTCAGCCGGCGCAGAGCGGCATTGAAGCGCTCCAGATGACCGACCTGCAAGACGACACCCTTGGCCTCGGCCAGCCGATTCAGTTCTTCGGCTTGTTCCAGGGTAGCGGTGATCGGTTTTTCGACCAGAACATGGCACCCGGCGTCGAGAAAGTCCCGCGCGATGTCGTAGTGCAGGGTGGTCGGTGCGGCGATGGAAACCGCATCGACGCGGCCAAGTAGTTCGCGGTGATCGGTGACCGCGGCGCAGCCATGTTCGGCGGCGACACGCTCGGCGGTGGCGGCGTCGGCATCGGCTACGGCGACCAGATCGGTGTCGGGCAGGGCGGCGTACTTGGCGGCATGCCACTTGCCAAGGTGACCGACGCCGATCGCGGCGCAGCGCAGGGGATTCTGAGACATGGGCGGGCTCGAGGTTCGTGGGGCGTGTGCTAGGATTTCCGGCGCTATTGTAACGGATCGCCCGGACCGCGCATGTCCGCGATCCATTCCCGCTATTGTCCAGGGAAACACGGGTGTCAGTGTTCCCTTGGTGTCCAGGCCCGATCGGGGGTTCGATGTCCGCAAACAGGGTGGCAAACGCTTGGGTCGCGGGCGTCGACGAAGTGGGGCGTGGCCCGCTGGCCGGGCCGGTGGTGGCGGCCGCGGTAATCCTGCCGGAGGGTTTCGAAGCACCGGGACTGACCGATTCCAAGAAGCTTTCGGCACGGCGCCGGCAGGCGCTGGATGTCGAGATTCGCGAACGGGCAGTGGCCTGGGCGCTGGGGCGGGCCGAGGCGGCCGAGATTGACGCATTGAACATCCATTGCGCGACCCTGCTGGCGATGCAGCGCGCGGTGGCCGCATTGTCGCAGCCGCCTGATCACCTGCTGGTTGACGGCCGCTTCACACCAGAGGGTCCCTGGAGCGCCGAGGCGATCGTCGGGGGGGATGGCTCCGTGGCGGCGATCAGTGCGGCGTCAATCATCGCCAAGGTGGCGCGTGACGCGGAGATGTCCGCCCTGCACGAGCGCTATCCCGACTACGGCTTCGATCGCCATGCAGGCTACCCGACGGCCTACCACCGCGACGCGCTGGCGCGCCTTGGGCCGTGTACGGAGCATCGCCGCAGCTTTGGGCCGGTGGCGCGGGCGCTGGCCGATGTCGCGGGGGAAGAGGCGTGAGCGGCGAATTGCATGATCCCGGCTTTGTGCACCTGCGGGTGCACTCCGAGTACTCGCTGATCGACGGGCTGGTGCGCCTGAAACCGCTGGTCGCGGCGGTGGCGGAAAAGGGCATGCCCGCCGTTGCGGTGACCGATCACTGCAACCTGTTCGGGCTGGTCAAGTTCTACCGGGCGGCCATCGCTCAGGGTGTGCAGCCGATTATCGGGGCCGATCTGCTGGTGCGGGACGCCCGCGCAGACGGGAGCGTGGCGCGCATGACCCTGCTCGCGCAGAACGACCCCGGCTACCGCAACCTCACCCGACTGATTTCGCGTGCCTGGCAGGAAGGTCAGGAAAAGGGCATCCCGCGGATCGACGCCGAATGGCTGGACAGCGCGGCCGAGGGCCTGATCGCACTGTCGGGCGGCATCGATGGCCTGTTCGTGAATGGGTCGGGAGTTGCGCGCGCACTGACCCCCGATGATCTCGAGCCCTGGCAACGGCGCTTTCCCGGACGCTTCTACCTGGAGTTGACACGCACCGAGCGCCCGGGCGAGGAGGCCTGGATCGAGCAGGCTCTGGCGGCGTCGGAGCAGTTCGATCTGCCCGTTGTGGCAACCAACGACGTGCGCTTTCTAAAGGCCGAGGACTTCGAGGCCCACGAGGCGCGCGTCTGCATCCATGACGGCACCACGCTGGATGACCCCTCGCGCCCGCGGCGCTACTCCGAGCATCAGTACCTGTGCAGCCCGGAGGAGATGGCGGAACGCTTCTCGGATATCCCCGAGGCCCTGGCGAACTCGGTGGCGATCGCGCGTCGCTGCAGTGTCAGCCTGACGCTTGGGGAGTCTGTGTTGCCCGATTTCCCGGTGCCGGAAGGCTACACGGTCGAGGACCACCTGCGCGAGATTTCCGCGCAGGGGCTCGACGCCCGGCTGGAACGTTTTCAGTTCGCCGAGCGTTCGGAGTATGAAGAACGCCTGAAGCTCGAACTGGACGTGATCTGCCAGATGGGTTTTCCCGGCTACTTCCTGATCGTGGCCGACTTCATCCAGTGGGCCAAGGACAACGGCATCCCGGTGGGGCCAGGGCGCGGCTCCGGTGCAGGCTCGCTGGTCGCCTATGTGCTGGGTATTACCGACCTGGATCCATTGCGTTACGAGCTTCTCTTTGAGCGATTTCTTAATCCTGAGCGCGTTTCCATGCCCGACTTCGATGTCGATTTCTGCATGGAGAAACGCGATGACGTGATCGACTACGTGGCCGAGCGCTACGGGCGCGACAAGGTTTCGCAGATCATCACCCACGGCACCATGGCCGCGAAGGCGGTTGTGCGCGACTGTGGCCGCGTACTGGGCTATGGCTATGGATTTGTCGACCGCATCGCCAAGCTGATTCCGTTCGAGCTGGGCATGACCTTGGAGAAGGCCCTGGCCGAGAGCGAGGATCTGAAGGCGCAGTACGACCAGGACGAGGAGGTGCGCGGGATCATCGATCTGGCGCTCAAGCTCGAGGGGCTTACGCGCAACGCGGGCAAGCACGCCGGCGGCGTGGTGATCGCACCGTCGGCGCTGACCGACTTCTCGCCGTTGTACTGCGAAGACGACGGCGGCTCGCTGGTCACTCACTTCGACAAGGACGATGTCGAGGCCGTGGGGCTGGTGAAGTTCGACTTTCTCGGACTGCGCACGCTGACGATCATCGACTGGGCGGTCGAGAACGTGCGCAAGATGGACCCGGAGGCCCGTATCGACCTGGACGCGGTCCCGCTGGATGACCCCGAAACCTTCAAGTTGCTCAAGGCCTACCAGACCACTGCCGTGTTCCAGCTGGAATCGGGCGGGATGAAGGACCTGATCCGGCGCCTGCAGCCGGACAGCTTCGAGGAGATCATTGCGCTGGTGGCGCTGTACCGACCGGGCCCGCTGCAGTCGGGGATGGTGGACGACTTCATCGACCGCAAGCATGGCCGCGCGCAGGTGGAATACCCGCATCCGGACCTGGAGCCGATCCTGCAGCCGACCTACGGGGTCATCCTGTACCAGGAGCAGGTGATGCAGATCGCCCAGGTGCTGGCGAACTACACCCTGGGCGGAGCCGACCTTCTGCGGCGCGCGATGGGCAAGAAAAAGCCCGAGGAGATGGCCAAGCAACGCCAGATCTTCATGGAGGGTGCACTGGGGCGCGGGGTCGAGGAGGGGACCGCGACCTACATCTTCGATCTGATGGAGAAATTCGCCGGCTACGGCTTCAACAAGTCGCACTCGGCGGCCTACGCCCTGGTCGCCTATCAGACCGCCTGGCTCAAGGCGCACTACCCGGCGCCGTTCATGGCGGCGGTGCTGTCCGCGGATATGGACAACACCGACAAGGTCGTGGGCCTGATCGACGAATGCCGGAATATGGGGCTGGACGTCCTGCCTCCCGACGTGAACCAGTCGGACTACCGCTTTACCTGTCGCGATGCCGGGACCGTGGTCTATGGCCTGGGCGCGATCAAGGGCGTGGGCGAGTCCGCGATCGACACGCTGCTGAAGGCACGTGCCGCGGACGGGTCCTTCCACGGGCTGATCGACCTGTGCCAGCGGGTGGACCTGTCCAAGCTCAACAAGCGGGTGCTGGACACACTGGTGCGCGCGGGTGCGCTGGATGCGATTGGCGCGAACCGCGCGACGCTGCTGAACGACATCCCCACGGCCGTCGCCGCGGCGGAACAGACGGAGCGAAACGCGAGCCTGGGCGTGGTGGATCTGTTTGGCGATCCGGCCGCCGCCGTCGTCCCGGAGAGCGAGACCCTGCCGGAGATGGAGGACGACGACCGCCTGCGCGGGGAGAAAGAAACACTGGGCCTGTATCTGACCGGGCATCCGGTCGAACGCTATCGTGCCGAGCTCAAGCGGCTGACGGGCAGCACGTTCGCCGAACTGGAGGCGAAGCTGGAGCAGCGGCCCGATGACAGCGGCCAGCAGGGGCGACGTGGACGCCCCGAGACCGTGCGCATCGCCGGGCTGGTGGTAGGAGTACGGGTACGCAATACGCAGAACGGGCGCATGGGGATCGCGACCCTGGATGACCGCAGCGGGCGTGCCGAGATCGTGCTGTTCAACGACGACTTCAATACCTACCGCGATCGGCTGGAGCCGGACACCCTTCTGGTGGCCGAGGGAACGGTGACGCTGGATGACTATGCCGGCGGCATCCGCATGCGCGCCCGGGCCGTGTACACCCTGGACGAGGCACGGGCGCAGTGGGCACGCGCCCTGCACTTGTGCCTGGAGGGGGTGCGCGCGGAACAGGTGCAAAACCTGCGCGGCCTGATGGAAGAGCATCGCGATGGCCAGTGCCGGGTCCACCTGTGCTATCGCCGGGATGGCGTCGAGGCCGATCTGAGCCTGCCCGAGGCCTGGGCCATTCGTCCGGACGAGCGGCTGCTGCGCAATCTGCAGCAGACCCTGGGCCCCGACTGCGAGGCCCAGATCCTGTACGGTCGCTGAAGGCGCCGAGTCCCGCGGAATCGGGCGGCCAGGAGGGACGCATGGTCCGGCCGCATCTTCGGGGACAGGTCTCGGTCGGTCTCGAATCGGCAGCGAAGTGCGGGGTAATTGGTTACAATTCCGCGCCTGACGCCCATCTTTCCGACGCGGGACCCTGCATGAATCCGGATTTTCTCGACTTCGAACAACCCATTGCCGAACTGGAAGCCAAGATTCGGGATCTGCGCTATGTGGGTGACGATGCCGAGGTCAACATCCAGGAAGAGATCCAGCGCCTGGAGGAGAAGTGCCGTTCGCTGACGGAGAGCATCTTCGCCAAGCTGAGCCCCTGGCAGGTCGCGCAGATGTCGCGCCATCCGAAGCGCCCGTACACGTTGGACTATATCCCTCAGCTGTTCGACGAGTTCGAGGAGCTCCACGGTGACCGGACCTATGCGGATGACCCAGCGATTGTCGGTGGCGTGGCGCGCCTCGACGGGCGCCCGGTGATGATCATTGGCCACCAGAAGGGCCGCCAGACGCGCGAGAAGGTCTACCGCAACTTCGGGATGCCGCGCCCGGAGGGCTATCGCAAGGCCCTGCGACTGATGGAGACGGCCGAGCGCTTCCGGCTTCCGGTCCTCACGTTTATCGACACCCCGGGCGCCTATCCGGGCGTGGGTGCCGAGGAGCGCGGCCAGAGCGAGGCGATTGCCCGCAATCTGATGGTGATGGCGCGGCTGGATACGCCGATCATCGCGACCGTGATTGGCGAGGGCGGCTCGGGCGGCGCGCTGGCGATCGGGGTCGGGGATGCCACGCTGATGCTGCAGTACTCGACCTACTCGGTCATCTCACCGGAGGGTTGTGCCTCCATTCTCTGGAAGAGTGCCGAACGCGCGTCCGAGGCGGCGGAGGCGCTGGGTATTACCTCGCAGCGCCTGCACGATCTGGGGCTGGTCGATCGCATCGTCCCCGAGCCGCTGGGCGGCGCCCATCGCGATCCCGAGACGATGTCGGCGCAGTTGCGCTCGGCACTGCTGGAAACCCTCGATGGCCTGGAGGCGCTGGACCCGGCCAAGCGGTTGGATCGGCGTTACCGCCGCCTGATGGACTACGGTGCCTTCCAGGAAGCCGCCTCCTGAGACATCGGGCCGGGGGCCGGATCGCGCCCACCCGGTGATGGTCGCCGTTCGGGCCTTTTTGCAGGATCACCCCGGTTCTACTTCCCTGCGGGTTGCCTTTAGCGGCGGCCGCGACTCCTCTGTTTTGCTGCATGCGCTCGCGCGATTGCGCCCTCAAGGGCTTGAGGCCTGGCATGTGAATCACGGTCTGCGACCGGATGCCGATGCGCAGGCGGCGTTCTGTGTGCGCGTTGCCGAGGTGCTGGATGTACCGCTGACCGTACGCAAGGTGACCGTTCTTGATGACGCCTCCGAGGGGCCGGAGGCTGCCGCGCGCCGTGCACGCTACACGGCCCTGCGCGAGGGCCTCGGGGGACGGGACCTGATCCTGACCGCCCAGCATGCCGACGACCAGGCTGAGACCTTCTTGCTCGCCGCGCTGCGCGGGAGCGGGCCGGAGGGCCTTCAGGGCATGCGGGCAATGCGTCGCGAAGGAGATACCTGGCTGGGGCGGCCGCTGCTGGAGGTCCCGGGCGAGGCCATCGCGGACTACGCACGGACTTCGGGGCTCGGCTGGTACGACGATCCGAGCAATGAGGACACCCGCTTCGATCGCAATTTCCTGCGCCGCGAGATCCTCCCGCGGCTGGCGGAACGCTTCCCGGTTCATCAATCCCTGGCGCGCTGTGCCCGCTGGCAGCAGGAGGCTGTCGACCGACTGGCGAGTCTGGATGAGCAACTCCCCGATGACGCCCCGTTGCCTGTTGCTGCGTTGGCGGGTCTGGATGCGGCAGAGCGGCGGGCACGGATGCGAGCATGGTTGCGCGCACAGGGCCTAAGTCCCCCGGGGCACGCCCGGCTGGAAGAGTACTGCCGACAACTGGAAACCCATGCGCCGGATCGCAGTCCCGAGCTGCGCTGGGCGGGCGGCTGGATGGGTGTCTATCGGGGCATGATCCACACCCAAGCCCCTGGTGCGAATCCACCCGGGCCGGGTGACGTAACCCCCTGGCCACCGGGGCAAGCGCGCCTGACACTCGCGGACGGCCGCGTGCTGGAGCGCGCGGCGCTGAGCGCTTTGGGTGTGGACCCTCTGGAAGAGTTGGAGATTGGTTATCGCGCAGGAGGCGAAACGGTCGTGACTCCGGCGGGGCGTCGACCCTTGAAAAAGCTGCTGCAGGAGAGGGGTGTTCCACCATGGGAGCGCGAACGTCTGCCGCTGGTGATGCGGCGATCGGACAGGCACGTCGTGGCCATTGTCTGGCGGGATGGGGCATTGGGACTCTGACGGTTGAGCGCCCCAGGATGGCGCGGCGCCCGACACTGTGGTTTCGGCGCAGTTGACGGGGCGATCGTAAAAGCCAATGCTTGAGCTTCGTCACGCTTTTTAGGGGCCCCAAGTGTGAGATCGATCAGTCGTCGGGTCGGAGAATGTGCCCAGGGGCTTGCGCTTGTGGTCGCGGTGCTGGGTATCGCATCGGCGCAGGCCGGAAGCCTCAACCTGGCCACCGAGAGTTATCCGCCATTCAACTTCGAGACGCCGGATGGCGAGCTCGACGGTATCTCCGTGCGCGTGATGAACCAGCTGCTCAAGGAGACCGGGATCGAGGCGGAGATCCGCTTGCTGCCCTGGAGTCGCGCCTACGCCGAAGCGCAGTCGAGCCCCGACACCTGCGTGTTTTCCACGACCCGCACGCCGGAGCGCGAAGAGCTGTTCGAGTGGGTCGGCCCTCTGGTGGAGAATCAGTGGCATGCCTATGCCCTTGAGGGCTCCGACGTCGCAGCGTACTCGCTCGAAGACCTGCACGACTATCGAGTGGGCGGTTACCGGGATGATGCCGTCGCGTTATATGTCGAGGCACGGGGGATTGAGGTCGATACCGCCCCCAATGACCGACTGAATGCGCGTAAGCTCGCGGCCGACCGGATTGATGTCTGGGTCAGTGGCGAGCATCTCGCACCCTGGTACGCGCGTCTGGAAGAGATCGGCGAACTGCGCTCGCTGTTTGCCTTCAACGACACGGTGATGTCGCTCGCCTGCCACCGGGATACCGATCGCGATCGGCTGGACCGCCTCCAGGTCGCGCTGGATGCCATGCGCGAGGATGGCCGCTACGCAGCGATCGTCAGTGATGTACTCGACAGTAACGGAGGCGCGGATGACTGAGTTCGCCACGCAGCGCGAAGCCGATCGGGGTGGCCTGATCGCCGAAGAGGTGCTGGACTTTCAGCGCAACATGACCCGGCGCGGCATCATCTTTTCGTTCACCGGCTATATCTCGGAAGGCATCCTGAAGGCGCTCGGCGACGCGCTGCGCCAGAAGATCCGGCTGGAGTCGACGGACAACAAGACCGTGAATAGGGTGTTCTCGGTGTTCGTCGAGCAGGTGCAGAACATCATCCGCTACTCGGCCGAACGCATCGAGCATGATGCAGAACCGCCGGTGGAACTGAGCTCGGGAATGATTACCGTTGGTTCCGAAAAAGGCCGGTTTTTCGTGATTTGCGGCAATATCATCGCCCGCGAAGACGCCGATACTCTGGGCGGGCGGCTCCGCGAGTTGCAGGGGATGGACCCGGAAGCCCTGAGGCGGTTCTACAAGGAAAAGCTCCGCGAGCCGCCGGACGAGGGCAGTAAAGGCGCCAGCATCGGGCTGATCGAGATCGCGCGCCGTGCGAGCGAGCCGATCCAGTTCGATTTCGAGCACCTCTCCGACGCGTATTCCTATTTTGTACTGAAGGCCTATATCTGATGGCAGCATTGGACCCCATTCGACACGAGGCAACGGACCGCACCCCGGAGGTCCTGTTCGATTTCGCGGCGGGGCAATATCGCATCGCCGGCGAGTCCTATCCGGAGGACGCCGCGAGCTTCTATGGGCCCCTAACCCAGGGGTTGCGTCAGGCGGTCGAGGAGCGGGCCAGCGAGTCGCTGGAGTTCAGCGTCGAGATGATCTACTTCAACAGCTCGACCGCGAAGGCCCTGATGAACCTTTTCCAGATCCTTGAGGACGCCGCGGAGGCCGGCATGAGTGTACGGATCAATTGGTGCTACCACGAGGATGACGAGACGATGGAAGAGTTCGGCGAGGACTTTTCCGAGGACTTTGCCCACGCTGACTACCGTATGTGCCCGACATCATGAACGCCTCTCGCGACTCCAAACAGCCAGTGACGATGCCGCCCACCTCAGGCGACGGCGACGATCCGGAATCCCTTGCCGACTTTTCGCTGTTCGAGCAGGAAAAACAGATTATGCAGCGCTCCGAGCAGATGCTGGAGGCGCTGGATGACGTGGCCGAAGGCGTGCGTATGCTGGCCAAGGCCTACTCCGAGGGATACCGCATTCAGCGCCGCATGATGCGTATGAGCGACCGCATGCAGCTGGATCTGCAGGCCGCGAACCGCCAGCTGCGCGAGCAGGCCACCCATCTGGAGCAGCTCAACTGCGCGCTGTCGGACGAGGTGCGCGAGCGCGAACGCCTGACGGTGGAGCTTGAGCGCCTGGCGCTGGAAGATGCCCTAACCGGGCTGTTCTCTCGCCGCCGGGTGATCGACTGCGTGGAAGGTCTGGCCGAGACCGTGGGCGACCAGACCCGTTCCATCACCGTGATGATGCTCGACCTCGACGACTTCAAGGCCCTGAATGACACACACGGCCATGCGGCCGGAGATTACGCCCTGCAGAGCTTCGCCGATATCCTGCGCGGGGAGCTCGGCGCCGATCAGTACGCCGGGCGCATGGGGGGCGAGGAGTTTCTGGTGGTGGCCGCGGATCTCGATTTCGATGGGGCCGTGACTCTGGCAGAGCGCATTCGTACCAGTGTCGAGGAGACAATCCCGCGCTGGAACGACCAGCCGCTTCACCTCGAGGTTTCCATTGGGCTGGTGGTCACGACCGAGCGCTGGCCGGACGCCGGGGCACTGGTCGCCGCGGCGGATGATCTGCTCTACCGCGCGAAGAACAAAGGCCGTAACCGCGTCGAGGTCCAGTTCCACGGCGAGCCTGCATGACGGAGTCCGGACCGGCGCGCAGCCGCAGCCTGGTCGCCAAACTGGCGCTTGCGACCCTGCTGGTTGCGCTCGCGCTCAGCCTGCTGGCGAGCGCCTATGTGATCGCGGCCGACTCGCGAGCCTTTCACGCCGAAACCCTGGAACAGATTGACCGGCTGCAACGGCTGGTTGCGCCTCCGGCGGCCGAGGCGGCCTACCAGTTGAATGCGGATCAGGCCGAATCGCTGGTGGCGGGGCTGCAGGCCTTTGACGAGATCCATCGCGCCGAGATCCTCGACGACTTTGGGCGCACCCTGGCCGAGGTGGAACGCGAGGGGGGTGGCGCCTCCTGGCTGGGAGAGCGTCTGTTCGGCGCCGATCGTCAGCACGAGCGCGAATTGCTCCACCCGGATCTGCGCGAGACCAATGGCGCGGTCGGCACGTTGCGCGTGGAGCTTGCCCCCGATGTCCTGGCGGCTGCCCTGGTCGAGCGCCTGCGCAACAGCGTAATCACCAGCGTGGTACAGGCGCTGATCGTCTCGCTCGTGGTCGTGCTGCTGTTCTACGGCCTGATGCTGCGTCCGATGCTGCGCATCTCCCGGGCCGTGGCGGGTACCGACCCCGACCGCCCGGCCCAGTGGCCGCGGCCCGAAATGGGGCATCACGCCAACGACGAACTGGGGGCCCTGGACCGGTCGCTGGATCGGCTCCTGCATGCCTTTCAGCAGGGTCTCGATGCCCGCGACGGCGCGCGGGGCGAACTGAAGGCCCTGAACGAGGACCTGGAACGTCGAGTGGTCGAACGAACCCGCGAACTGGAGGCGGAGAAGCAGGAAACGGAACGTGCGCTGGCACGGGTGGACGAGGCCAACCGCGAGCTCGAGCGCAGCAATCGGCTCGTCGTGGAGAGTATTCGCTACGCACGGCGCATCCAGACGGCGATGCTTCCGGACAAGCACGCCCTGGACGGGCACCTGGACGAAGTACAGGTCTACTGGGAGCCGCTGCATCTGGTCGGGGGCGACTACTTCTGGCTGGAAGCCATCGACGGGCGCAGCGTACTGGTCGCGGCGGACTGCACCGGGCATGGCGTCCCGGGTGCGTTTATTACCCTGGTGCTGGCTTCCGCGCTGGATCGCATCCTGCATGAACACCGGCTGCTGGAGCCGTCGGCAATCCTGCGCGAGATGGATCGCCTGGTGCGCTCGCGCCTGCGCCAGGACGGCCAGGACTCCGATTCCGATGACGGGCTGGAGGCGGCAGTCTGCGTCTATGATCCGGATGGCCGGACATTGAACTTTGCCGGTGTGGGGCTTCCGCTCATCATTGATCGCGGGGGAGAGGTTGAGGAGATTCGCGGCGTTCGTGGCGGTCTGGGGTATCGCAGCCTCGAGCCTGCGCAGCCGGTGGATCACGTGGTGTCGGTGGAACCCGGCATGGAATTCTTCCTGATTACCGACGGAGCCCACGACCATGTGGGTGGCGAGCCGCCGCGACTGTTCGGGCGCCGGCGTCTGCGCCAGGTGTTGGCGGAAAAGTCCCCGCGTGACCTGAGCGCCAAGATCGACTCCGTGGTCCGGGTGCTGGAGGATTATCGCGGCGGCGAACCGCGGCGTGACGACATGACGCTGGTGGCCTTTCGGCCGCTTCCACCCAATGCGCAAAGTGTGCTTCGCGAGGCCACCGCCGATTGAGCCGACAGGGGCTCTCTGGTAGCATTTCGGCCGATTTGAGCCGCCCGTGAGCCCTTTTGTGGCGGGGGTCCGTCGTCACCTAGCCAGGTTTCCCGCATGACGCGTTATGTATTCATTACCGGAGGCGTGGTTTCGTCTCTGGGCAAAGGCATTGCATCCGCCTCGCTGGGGGCCATCCTCGAGGCGCGCGGTCTCAAGGTGACGCTGCTCAAGCTCGACCCCTATATCAACGTCGATCCGGGCACCATGAGCCCGTTCCAGCACGGCGAGGTCTTCGTGACCGACGACGGCGCGGAGACGGACCTGGACCTGGGGCATTACGAGCGCTTCGTGCGTATCCGCACCTCGCGGCGCAACAACTTCACCACCGGGCAGATCTACGAGAACGTGATCCGCAAGGAGCGCCGCGGCGACTACCTGGGTGGTACGGTGCAGGTGATCCCGCATATCACCGACGAGATCAAGCGCTCGATCCGCGAGGGCGCGGGCGATGCCGACATCGCGCTGATCGAGATCGGCGGTACGGTGGGCGATATCGAGTCTCTGCCGTTCCTTGAGGCCATCCGCCAGATGGGGGTGGAGCTGGGGCACGAGAATGCCCTGTTCATGCACCTGACCCTGGTGCCCTTCATTGCCGCCGCCGGCGAGATCAAGACCAAGCCGACCCAGCACTCGGTCAAGGAACTGCGCTCGATCGGGATCCAGCCGGATATCCTGCTGTGCCGCTCGACCCAGGCGATACCCGAGGGGGAGCGGCGCAAGATTGCGCTGTTCACCAACGTCGAGGAGAAGGCTGTCATCTCCGCGGTGGACGTGGACAACATCTACAAGATCCCGTTGTGGCTGCATTCGCAGAAGCTGGACGAGATCGTGCTGCGCAAGCTGCACATTGAGGCCCCGCAGGCCGACCTGTCGGACTGGAAGCACGTGGTCAATGCCATGGAATTTCCGGAATCCGAGGTGACCGTCGGCATGATCGGCAAGTACGTCGATCTGACCGAGTCCTACAAGTCCGTGAACGAGGCGCTGACCCATGCGGGTGTGCAGGTCGGGACCCGAGTGCGGATTCGCTATCTCGATTCGGAAAAGCTCGAAGGGGCGGAAGCCGAGATCCAGGGCGAGATGGAGGGCCTGGATGCGATCCTCGTACCCGGTGGCTTTGGCGAGCGCGGTGTCGAGGGCAAGATCGCGGCCGTCCGCTATGCGCGCGAGCACGGGGTGCCGTATCTGGGCATCTGCCTCGGCATGCAGGTGGCGGTGATCGAATTCGCGCGTGACCGGGCCGGGCTCGAAGACGCGCACAGTACGGAGTTCGCCCCGGATACCCCGCATCCGGTCATCGCCCTGATCACCGAGTGGCAGGACCGCGAGGGTCGTATCGAGCGGCGCGATGCCGAGAGCGATCTCGGCGGTACGATGCGCCTTGGGGCGCAGTCCGCGCGACTGGCTCAGGGTTCGCGAATTGCGGAGGCCTATGGTCGCGAGGATGTCAGCGAACGCCATCGCCACCGGTTCGAGTTCAACAATGCCTATCGCGAGCGGCTGGAGGCAGCCGGTCTGAACATCTCCGGCGTCTCCGAATCCGGCGAGCTGGTCGAAGCGGTCGAACTGGCGGACCACCCGTGGTTCATCGGTTGCCAGTTCCACCCGGAATTCACCTCCACCCCGCGCGACGGGCATCCGCTGTTCACCGGGTTCATTCGTGCCGCGCGTACGTATCAGGACACGCGCGAGCCGGAGACCACGACGGCGCTGACGGACTAACTACGCTTCGCGGCTGGTCCCGTGAGGGTCGGTCGCCGGACAGGACAGAGCATGCAGCTTTGTGGTTTTGAAATCGGCCTCGATCGGCCCTTTTTTCTGATTGCCGGCCCGTGCGTTATCGAATCCGAGGCGATGGCCCTGGACACCGCGGGTGCGCTCAAGGCGATCACCGACGAGCTGGGTATCCCGTTTATCTACAAGTCCTCGTTCGACAAGGCGAATCGCTCCTCGACGAAGAGCTTCCGTGGTCTGGGGATGGATGAGGGCCTGCGCATCCTGGAACAGGTGAAGCAGCAACTGGGCGTCCCGGTGCTGACCGATGTCCACGAGGACACGCCGCTGGAGGAGGTTGCGGCCGTGGTGGACGTGCTGCAAACACCCGCGTTCCTTTGCCGGCAGACGAACTTCATCCAGAACGTCGCGCGCCAGGGGCGCCCGGTGAACATCAAGAAGGGCCAGTTCCTGGCGCCCTGGGATATGGGCAATGTTGTAGACAAGGCGCGCGAGGCGGGCAATGACCAGATCATGGTCTGCGAACGCGGCGTCTCCTTCGGCTACAACACACTGATCTCGGACATGCGGGGTCTGGCCCAGATGCGCCAGACCGGCTGCCCGGTGGTGTTCGACGCCACGCATTCGGTCCAGCAGCCGGGCGGGCAGGGCGCGAGCTCCGGGGGCCAGCGCGAATACGTGCCCGTGCTGGCGCGGGCCGCCGTCGCCTCCGGGGTGTCGGGTCTGTTCATGGAGACCCACCCGGACCCGGAGCACGCACTCTCCGATGGGCCCAATGCCTGGCCGCTGCAGCGCATGGCGGAGCTGCTGACCACGCTCAAGGCGCTGGATGCGGCCACCAAGGCCCAGCCGTTTGCCGAGGCCGAGTACGGGCTGGGTTGAGGCACGATTACAGATTCAAGAGTTTCGTTTAACTTCCGCTTCCAACTGTCGAGGCGGATGGGTTTATTTTTCAAGGAGAAAGCATGTCCCAGATTGCGGAGATTCATGCCCGCGAGATCATCGACTCGCGGGGCAACCCGACGGTCGAGGCCGACGTTGTCCTGGATTCCGGCGCGATGGGTCGCGCCGCGGTGCCGTCGGGGGCCTCCACCGGGGCCCGCGAGGCGCTGGAACTGCGCGACGACGAGGCGCGCTATGGCGGCAAGGGTGTGCAAAAGGCCGTGGGCCATGTGAATGGCGAGATCCGTAACGCCCTGCGCGGCATGGAACTGGACCAGACGGCGGTCGACCGCCGCATGCTCGAGCTGGACGGTACCGAGAACAAGTCGCGCTTGGGCGCGAACGCGCTGCTGGCTGTGTCGATGGCGGCGGCGCACGCGCAGGCGGCCGATCGCGAACAGCCGCTGTTCGAAGTCATGGGCGGGGAGCAGGCGAACCTGCTGCCCGTGCCGATGATGAACATCATCAACGGCGGGGCTCACGCCGACAACAGCGTCGACATGCAGGAGTTCATGATCCTGCCGGTGGGCGCGGATTCCGTGCGCGAGGCCGTGCGTTACGGTGCCGAGGTGTTCCATGCCCTGAAGAAGGTGCTGGGCCAGCGCAATCTGGCGACAGGAGTGGGGGACGAGGGTGGTTTTGCCCCGGACCTGCCGTCCAACTCGGCCGCGATCGAGGTCATCCTCGAGGCCATCCACAAGGCTGGATTCAAGGCCGGGCAGGACATCTGGCTGGGGCTGGACTGCGCCAGCTCCGAGTTCTACCGCGACGGCCGTTACCACCTCGATTCCGAAGGCAAAGCCTTCTCTGCCGACGAGTTCTGCGACTACCTTGCACACTGGGTCGACCAGTACCCGATCCTGACCATCGAGGACGGTATGGGCGAGGACGATTGGGATGGCTGGAAGGTCCTGACCGAGCGCCTGGGTGATCGCGTGCAGCTGGTCGGCGACGACCTGTTCGTGACCAACACGCAGATCCTGCAGGAAGGGATCGACAAGGGCGTGGCCAACTCGATCCTGATCAAGCTGAACCAGATCGGCACCGTGACCGAGACCCTGGAGGCCATCGAGCTGGCGCGCAAGGCGATGTACACGGCGGTCATCTCCCATCGTTCCGGCGAGACCGAAGACGTGACCATCGCCGATCTGGCCGTGGCCACTGGGGTAGGCCAGATCAAGACCGGCTCGCTCTCGCGCTCGGATCGCGTAGCCAAGTACAACCAGCTGATCCGGATCGAGGAGCATCTGGGGTCCCGGGCGCGGTATCCCGGCATGGATGCGTTCAACATCCGGCGATAGGGCGGCGGTTGCGTCGTTTGCCACGTCCGGGGTTCACAGCCTGCGGGGCGGTTCCTGTGCCCCACGACGAATGGGCCGTAGAATGCCGGGCATGGAAGCTCGACTCTCTCCCTTGCGGCTGGCCGAGGCGGCCGGTCGCGGTCGCGGGAATCGCTGATGCGCGGGTTGCTGATCGGTCTGGCCGTGGTGCTGCTGCTGTTGCAGTGGCCGCTGTGGCTGGGCGAGGGCAGCTGGCGCGATGTGCGCGACCTGCGCAAGCAGGTAGAGGAGCAGCGCGCGGCCAATGCCGAGCTGGAACAGCGCAATCAGGCGCTGGAGGCCGAGGTACAGGACCTGCGTACCGGCACCGATGCAGTGGAAGAACGCGCGCGTCGCGACCTGGGCATGATCCGCGAAGACGAAATCTTCTTCTTCGTGGTTGGCGAGGACGACGACCGGCGCCCGGTGCCAGAGCCGCTGCCGGATCCGGCGCGGGACGTGTCCCCGGGGCCTGCCGAGATCCCGGACCGCGAGCGCGAGCCGGCAACCGATACGCTGCCACCCGAGGATCCGTTTGATGGCTGATCCCGACGCAACCAGTTCCTCCACGGAACCCGCCTACTGGGCTCTGATTCCGGCCGCTGGTGTGGGCCGGCGCATGGGCTCGGACCGACCCAAGCAGTTCCTGACGCTGGGTTCGCGCACCATCCTCTCGCATACCCTGTCGATCTTTTTGGAGCACCCGCGCATTCGCGGTGTTGTCCTGGTACTAGGGCCGGATGTGGACCCGGACGCGCTGGATCTTCCGACGGCGGGCGGCCGCCTGTTCCGGGTAGCCGGTGGTGCCGAGCGGGCCGATTCGGTCCAGAACGGCCTCGATTTCCTGCAGGAGCGGGCTTCTCCCGACGACTGGGTGCTGGTGCACGATGCGGCGCGACCCTGCCTGCCACGCGCGGACCTGGACCATTTGCTGCAATCGCTCCGGGATGATCCGGTAGGCGGTTTGCTGGCCACGCCCAGCACCGACACGGTCAAGTGGAGCGACGAGTATGGGCGGGTCGAGCGCACGCTGGAACGCGAGCGCGTCTGGCGTGCACTGACCCCGCAGATGTTTCGCCTGGGCATGTTGCGGGAGGCCAATCGGGCCGCACGCGAGGCTGGTCACCCGGTTACCGACGAGGCCAGCGCGATCGAGTGGCATGGTGCCCGTCCGCGCCTGATCGAGGGCTCGATGATGAACATCAAGATCACCCGGGCCGAGGATCTGGAGCTGGCCCAGCTGTACCTGATGCAACAGCGGCGTCTGGACGGGAGATTCCGGCCATGAGCCGCATGCGCGTGGGACAGGGCTTCGACGTGCATGCCTTCGGGCCTGGCGAGCATCTGGTCCTGGGCGGTGTGCGCATCCCCTTCGATCACGGCTTTGTCGCGCATTCCGATGGCGACGTTCTGCTGCACGCGATCTGCGATGCCTTGTTCGGGGCCGCGGGGCTGGGAGATATCGGTCGCCACTTTCCCGATACCGACGAGCGCTTTCGTGGGGCGAACAGCCGCGATCTGCTGCGCGAGACCCTGCGTCGGGTCCAGGAGGCCGGCTGGCGTCCGGTGAACGTCGATGCGACCGTGATCGCACAGGCACCGAAGATGGCCCCGCATGTGGCGGCGATGGAGGACCACATTGCCGCGGACCTGGGGCTTGCGGCTGATTGCGTGAACGTCAAGGCGACGACCACCGAGCGCCTGGGCTTTACCGGACGCGGAGAAGGCGTGGCGGCCCAGGCAGTGGTGCTGCTGGAGCCTTATTCGGGGCTGATGCACGTATGACGGCGGTTCAATCCCCAAGTGTGCTGGGTCTGGATCACGTCAGTGTCGTGATCACCGACCTGGAGGAGTCTGCGCGGTTCTATGGCGAGATCCTGGGACTGCGCTCCGTGGAACGTCCGGATCTCGGCTTTCCGGGGTTGTGGTATGACCTGGGTGGCGGGCAGACCCTGCACCTGCTGGGTGTGCCCAACCCGGACGCCACCGAACGCGATGTTCGCGGGGGACGCGATCGGCATCTGGCCTTGCGCGTACGTGGTCTGGACTCCTTGCTGCAGCGCCTGGAAGACGCTGGTCACACGGCCGAGCGCAGCCAGTCGGGGCGACCGGCCGCGTTCGTCCGCGACCCGGACGGCAACACCGTCGAACTGATCGAGGCGGGCTGACACCGCGCGGGTGCGCCGCGCCGAAACCCCCGCTGCACGAGGAGGGAACATGGACGGCGAGTACATCCTGGCCCTGGATCAGGGCACGACCAGTTGCCGGGCGATCCTGTTCGATCGTGATGCGGCGATTATCGGTGTCGCCCAGCGCGAGTTCACCCAGCACTACCCGCAGCCCGGCTGGGTCGAGCACGACGCGATGGAAATCTGGGGCACCCAGATCGGGGCGGCACGCGAGGTGCTGGAGACCCGCGGCATCAAGCCGGCCCAGCTCGCAGCCATCGGCATCACCAACCAGCGCGAAACCACCGTGGTCTGGGACCGTGAAACCGGCAAGCCCATCCACCCGGCGATCGTCTGGCAGGACCGACGCACCGCGAGTTTCTGCGACGAGCTGAAGGCACGCGGGCTGGAGGAGACGATCCGCAGCCGCACCGGTCTGGTGGTGGATGCCTATTTCTCCGGCACCAAGCTTCGCTGGCTGCTGGAGCAGGTGGACGGTGCGCGCGAGCGCGCGGAGCGCGGCGAGCTGCTGTTCGGCACCATGGACACCTGGCTGATCTGGAACCTCACCCGTGGCGAACGGCATGTGACGGATGTCTCCAATGCCTCGCGCACGCAGCTGTTCAACATCCACGAACTCGAATGGGATGACACGCTGCTGGGCGAGCTTGAGATCCCTAGGGCCATGCTCCCGGAGGTCCGCGCCTCGAGCGAGGTGCTGGGCCATACAGGCACCGAGATGTTCGGGGGCAACGAGATCCCCATCGCCGGCGTGGCCGGCGACCAGCATGCCGCGCTCTTCGGGCAGACCTGTTTCGAACGCGGCATGGCCAAGAACACCTATGGCACTGGCTGCTTTCTCCTGATGAATACCGGCACCGAGCCGGTCACGTCGCACTCGGGTCTGCTCACGACTGTCGCCTGGAGCATCGATGGCCAGGTCGAGTACGCCCTGGAGGGCTCCATCTTCATCGCCGGCGCCGCGATCCAGTGGCTGCGCGACGAACTCAAGCTGATCGACTCGGCCGAGGACTCGGAATACTACGCGAGCAAGGTGGAGGACTCCGACGGCGTGTATGTCGTCCCGGCATTCGCGGGGCTCGGGGCGCCGTACTGGGACATGTATGCCCGCGGCGCGATCTTCGGGCTGACGCGGGGTACGCGCAAGGAACACATCACCCGCGCCACGCTGGACTCTCTGGCCTACCAGACTAAGGACGTGATCGACGCGATGGAGCAGGACTCCGGCATCGCACTGAAAGGCCTGCGCGTCGACGGCGGCGCGGTTGCCAACAACGTGATGATGCAGTTCCAGGCCGACATGCTCGGGGTCAATGTCGAGCGGCCGACGGTTACGGAGTCAACCGCGCTGGGAGCTGCTTATCTGGCGGGGCTGGCCGTGGGTTTCTGGTCGCGCGACGAACTGGAGCAAAAAAGCCAGCTGGACCGGGTATTCGAGCCGCAGATGGATGCGGCCACCCGCGATCGCTACTACCGGGGGTGGAAGAAGGCTGTACAGCGCACGATGGGCTGGGCACGCGAGGACGACAACGAGGCGACCGACTAGCGGGCGGGTGGCCTGGCCGGTGTGGGCAGGGGCTTCGCGGGCAGGCCCGCTCCCAGAGTGATCTGGGTGGCGCCGGATGTCGAAACCAGCGCTCTGCCCCCTGTGGGAGCCGCCCTGGCGGCGAAGTCCCTCCCAGAGTCAGCCCCTCTGCCTGACTAGTTGATGCTGGCTGGCTCGGCCGCGAGCTGGCCGGACTGGTAGTCGCTGATCGCCTGCTCGATCTCGTCGGAGGTGTTCATCACGAACGGGCCGTAGTGGGCGATCGGTTCGCCCAGCGGGCGGCCCTTGAACAGTAGCACCCGCGCATCCTGCTGTGCGATCAGGTGGATCTGCGTCTGTCCGCTCCAGGTGCCCAGCTGGCCGGTCTTCAGCCCGGTCAGTTCCCCGTCGTAGACGTAGGCGAGCACCCGATCGTCCAGCTGGACGGCCAGTGACAGGCGGTACCCGGCCGGCAGGCTGAGATCTGCCATGGCCGCGCTTTCGCCGATCTGTTCCAGCGGGCCTTCGGTATCCCCGGCGCTGGTCTGCCACGAACCGGCGATCGCCTTGAAGTGCAGCGGGCCGTCGTCTTCCGGCAAGTGACGCATCTCATCGGCGCGCACGTCGCGGTAGCGCGGCGGGTCCATCTTGCGCCGTGCCGGCAGGTTCACCCAGAGCTGGAAGCCGTGCAGCCCGTCCGAGTCCAGCAGGGGCATCTCGGAGTGGATAACCCCGCGCCCGGCGCTCATCCACTGGGCCTCGCCGGCCTCCACACGGCCCTGGTTGCCCATCGAATCCTCGTGGGTCAGACCGCCGTGGACGAGGTAGGTCAGCGTCTCGAAGCCGCGGTGCGGGTGGGAGGGAAAACCGCCGATGTAGTCCTCCCTGGCGCTGGCCTTCAGCTCGTCCAGCATCAGGAACGGATCGAGTCCCCCGTTAAAGTCGTGAATACGGCGAATCTTTACCCCGGCGCCATCCTGGGTCGGTTGAGCGGTGCGTACGGTGTCCGGGGGGGTCGGGTTCATGGCGGTCTCCTTCGCAACAAGGCCTGCACCATACCGACCATGAAAACAAAAGAAAATTGCACTGCGCCCTTTCATGGGGCGGTTTGCGACCGGAGGGGTATCCGCTGAGCGCTAGGGAGACGCTGATTGCATCACACGTCCGCGCTCGAGTCGCTTTTGCGTGCGAACAGGGCGCGGTGACCGCCGTGCAGCATTCTGCATAAGGGAGCCGCAACGCAGGATCGGGGAATTGGGGGTACCAACGCGGACGTGTGATGCAATCAGCGTCCCCCTAATCGGGGCGTGGCATGAAAACCGGGTATCCGTCGATCTCGCCGACCCCCAGGGGCTGGTTGTACAGCCGTTCCAGCGCGGACGGCACCAGCATGGTTCGGGTGGGACCCCAGCAGGCCTTGCCGTCGGGGAACATCAGAAGCAGGTGATCGCAGTAGCGTACCGCCAGGTTCACGTCGTGCAGCACCAGGATTGCGGCGCGGTCGCCCCGGGCGATACGGCGTATGTGATCCAGCACCGCGATTTGATGATGCAGGTCGAGCTGGCTGGTGGGCTCGTCCAGCAGCAGGAGGCGCGGGTTCTGGGTGAGCACGGTGGCGATGGCCAGGCGCTGGCGCTCGCCGCCGGACAGGGTGTCCACCAGGCGGTGCTCCAGCTCGGCTAGGTCCATCCGGGCCAGGGCGGCACGGGCCTGGGCGTAGTCCTCGGCGGTCTCGATGTCCCAGGGCCGCAGGTAGGGGTGGCGGCCGATCAGGGCCGTCTCCAGCACGGTCGCGGGGAATCCGTCGTGGTGCTTCTGGAAGACCAGGCCCAGTTCGCGCGCCAGCCGGGCGCGGGAGTATTCGGGGAGCGAACGGCCTTGCACATGGATCTCTCCCGTGCGGGCCGCGCGCAGCCCGGCCAGGGTATGAAGCAAGGTGCTTTTGCCAGCCCCATTCGGGCCGAGGATGCCCCAGCACTGTCCCGGATTGATGGTCAGTTCGATGGGCGAGCCGCTGGCGCGTTCCGGGATGTCGATAACCAGATCGTGGGTGGCCAGCAGGGTGTCAGGCCCCGGCGCCTCGTGCACGCTCTCGGTGCTGGACGCGTGGGGATCGCCGTGACGTTGGGGATCGGCAGTGTGCGGAGGCATCAGCGGCTCCGGTACAGCAAGAACAGGAACACGGGGACGCCCAGCATCGCGGTGATCACGCCGACGGGCAACTGCTCCGGGGCGATCATCGTGCGGGCGAGGGTGTCGGCCAGCGTCAGCAGAATGCCGCCCCCGAGTGCCGAGGCGGGCAGGATCACGCGCTGGTCGTTGCCGAAGACCAGCCGGAGCATGTGCGGCACGATCAGCCCGACAAAGCCGACCGCGCCGACCTGCATGACCGCGGTGGCCGTGATCAGTGCCGCCGCGACGTAGATCGTCCACTCCACTGGCCGTACGGCCACGCCCAGCGCCGCCGCCTGCATCGGGCCGCGCGCCAGGACGTTCAGCGTCCGCCCCAGGGGCAGGGCCAGCAGCACGACCAGCACCAGCACACCCCAGGCGGGGTAGGGGTTGCGGGCGTGGGAGACATCGCCCATTAGCCAGTAGAGCATCCCGGGCAGCTCCGCGGTCGGGCTCACGGCGAGCAGGAAGCTGATCACCGCCCCCCAGCCGGCCGCCACGACCACGCCGGTCAGCAGCAACCGTGTTGGGGTCCAGCTGCCGGTGCCGTGCGCGAGGCCGAATACGATCACCGTGGACAGCAAGGCACCGGTGAAGGCGGCGACCGAGACCGAGAACATCGACAGGCCAGCGAGCATGGCCAGCAGCGCACCGACGGAAGCACCCCCGGACAGACCCAGCACATAGGGGTCGGCAAGCGGGTTGCGCAGCAACACCTGCATCAGGGCGCCAGCGACGCCCAGCAGCCCGCCGGCGGCGAACGCGGCCAGGGCGCGTGGCAGGCGCAGTTCCAGCACCAGGGTGCTGTGCAGGCGACTCCCTTCGCCCTGAATCACGGCGATCAGGTCCCCGGCAGGAATGGCGACACTGCCATAGGCCAGTGCGATCAGGATCGCGAGCAGCGACGCCGGGAGCAGGACCCCCGTGGCGAGGAGGAAGGAGCGGGTCACGAAGGGTCAGTCCGCCCGGCGCTGGCGGGCGCGTTCGAGTTCCTCGCACATCAGGCGGGTCCCTTCGGCAATCCGCGGGGTGTGACGCTGGAGCAGCGACGGCGGGATGAAGAACAGGTTGTCGCGCTGCACCGCGGTCATGTCCTCCCATTGTTCCCAGGCAATCACCCAGTCCGGCCGGTCTTCGCCCATGCCCCCGCCGATGATCACCTCCGGGTCGGCCTCGATCACGGCCTCGCGGTCCATGCGCGGCACCAGACGATCCAGGTGGCCGAACACATTCTTGCCCCCGCACAGGCGGATGGCCTCGCCGATCAGGTGATCGTCGTTGACCGTCATCAGGGGCTGTTCCCACACCTGGTAGAACAGCGGGACCGGGTCGCGGTCGGCATAGTCGAGCCGCAGCGTTTCGATCTCGTCGAGAAAGGCCTGTATCGCCGCTTCGCCGCGTTCCTCGGTACCGGCGAGCTGGGCCATGCGCCGCATGCTGGAGGCGACGCCCTCGAAGCTGCGTGGTTCCGAGACATAGACGTTCATCCCCAGGTCGCGCAGGCGCTCGATCTGCGAGCTGGAATTGCCACTGCGCCAGGCCACCACCAGGTCCGGGTCCATTTCAACCACGCGTTCCAGGTCGATGCGGCTGTAGCCGCCGACCCGCGGGATCATCTCCGCCTCCGGCGGGAAATCGCTGTGCTGGGTGACGCCTACCAGCTTGTCTCCGGCACCGACGGCGAACAGGACTTCCGTGATGTGCGGGGCCAGGCTGACGATGCGTTCGGCGGGTCGGTCGAGTGTGACCTCCCGATCGTCATCGTCGGTCACTGTGACCGGTTCGGCCAGTGCCGGCGCCGTGCACAGGAGCGTGGCTACGAGGAAGGTCAGGTGGCGGTGGAAGACTTTGAAAGTCATTTAATATCCGTTGGTTGTCGAAAGAACATAACGTTAAAAATATGGAGCTTTTGGAGCGGCCTGCGGTCAGCGAAAGCGTCTCATCATAGCAGCAAGGGCAAGATGGTTTGGTGCCCAAATTGGCCGCGGGTGGCCTGACCGCGTATCATTGTTCGCTTTAGTCAGGTGCCTGCAGTGCGCAGGTGAAACGGGAAGCCGGTGCAAGTCCGGCGCTGCCCCCGCAACGGTAAGCGAGCGACCCAATGCTCGGCAGACTGGCCACTGGGGCCTGTGCCTGGGAAGGCGTCTGCCGATCGGCATCGCCCGACGCTCGCGAGCCCGGAGACCGGCCTGGCTGTGATTCATCCTGCGACCGTGCGGCGGGCAACGGTCGGGGGCGCAGGCGCCATCTCAGGCACCTGCTCCTTCGGTGTTTCGCCGTGCCGTCGTCTCGACGGAACCTCATGACGGCCCCAGTTCCCAACCAGGCAGAAGAGAATCCGAACGCGTTCGCCTCGGCCGAACGTGCGGCAGTCTATCGCGTGATCGGCGAGCGCCGGGACATGCGCCATTTTCGCCCCGACCCGGTGGACGTCGATACGCTGCGGCGGCTACTGGAGGCCGCGCACCAGGCGCCCAGCGTGGGGTACATGCAGCCCTGGCGCTTTCTGCGGGTGACAGACGCGCGGCTGCGCGATGCGCTGCACGGCCATGTAGCGGCGGAGCAGGCGCGTACGGCCGAGGCCTGCGGCGAGCGCGCCGCCGAGGTGCACCGGCTGAAGCTCGAAGGCATCCGCGATGCCGGCGAGCTGCTGGTGGTCGCCCTGACCGACGGGCGTGAACGCTACGTGCTGGGCCGGCGCACGATCCCGGAGATGGACCTGTGCTCCGCCGCCTGTGCGATCCAGAACCTGTGGCTGGCGGCCCGGGCCGAGGGGCTGGGCATGGGCTGGGTCTCCCTGTTCGACCCGGACTGGCTGGCCGGGGAGCTGGGAATGCCGGAAGGGGCCTGGCCGATCGCGATCCTGTGTCTGGGTCATGTGGATGCGTTCTATGAGCGGCCGATGCTGGAAACCGAGGGTTGGGATCAACGGCGGTCGCTGGACGAACTGGTGTTCGAGAATCGCTGGGAACAACGGGACTCAAGTGCGGATGCGCCGCGCACGGCTCGACGCCGCGCATGACCACCTTCGCCCTGCTGGTCGCCGCGCTGGTGCTGGATCGGCTGCTGGGGGACCCTCGGCGCGGCCATCCACTGGCTGGCTTCGGGATGCTGGCGGCCGGGGCGGAGCGGCTCGGCCACGCGGATTCGGTCTGGCGCGGCGGCTTCTGGGTACTGGTACTGGTCTTGCCCTTCGGGCTCGCGGCCTGGTGGCTGAGCCGCCTCCCGGGCGGCTGGCTGGTGGAGCTGGCCGTGCTGTGGCTGGCGCTCGGTGGGCGCGGGCTGGAGCAGCATGCCCGTCGCGTGGCTGATGCCCTTCAGGCCGGGGACCTTCCTGGCGCCCGACTGGCGGTCGGCATGCTGGTCAGCCGCGATACCTCCGAGCTGGACGCGTCGGGTGTTCGTGCGGCCACGGCGGAGTCGGTGCTGGAGAACGGCAACGATGCGGTGTTCGCGACGGTATTCTGGTTCCTGGTCGCGGGTGCGGCGGGTGTCGTGGTCTACCGGCTGGTGAACACGCTGGATGCGATGTGGGGCTACCGCACACCGCGCCATGCACGCTTCGGGCGGGTCGCGGCGCGGCTGGACGATATCCTGAACTCGGTTCCGGCACGCCTGACCAGCCTGGCCTATGCGCTGGCCGGGCAGACACGTACGGCGCTGCGCTGCTGGCGCGATCAGGGCACGCGCTGGAAGAGCCCGAACGCGGGGCCGGTGATGGCCGCCGGGGCGGGGGCGCTGGGGGTGACGCTGGGTGGCCCGGCACGCTATGCCGGGGGTACCGAGGACCGGCCGGTTCTCGGTGCCGGCGCCGCCCCGGGCCCGAGCACGATCGACGGCGCACTGCAGCTGGTTGATCGCGCGCTGGCGATCTGGCTGGTGGCCATCGCAACAGGAGTGCTGATTCTTGTATTCGTCTAACGCCACAACCGAATCCGTGAACGGGCCGCTGGAGCAGGTCCACGGGGGCGGTGTGCGTGCGGCGGCCGTGCATTACGGAATCCCCGTGGCGCAGTGGCTGGACCTGTCCACGGGCATCAACCCGCAGGGTTATCCAGTAGGGCCAGTCCCCGTCGAGGTCTGGCAACGCCTGCCGGAGGACGAGGACGGGCTGGAGGCGGCGGCCCGGGCGTACTACAGCGCTGAATCGCTGCTGCCGGTCGCCGGTTCCCAGGCGGCGATCCAGGCGCTGCCAAGGCTGCGCGCGGGGCGTGCGCGGGTCGGGGTACTGGAGCCGAGCTACAACGAGCACGCCCGAGCCTGGCGCGCGGCCGGACACGAAGTGGTCGCGGTGAGCGAAGACGAGCTCGCGGGGGCGGCGGCCACGCTGGACGTACTGGTGCTGGTCAATCCGAACAACCCCACCGCCGTGTATTTCGACCTCGAGACGCTGCTCGACTGGCACCGCACGCTTGCCGCGCGCGGTGGCTGGCTGGTGGTGGACGAGGCCTTCATGGACACCACGCCCGAACGGAGCCTGGCCGGATATACGCCGCGCGAGGGACTGTTCGTGCTGCGCTCGCTGGGCAAGTTCTTTGGCCTGGCCGGGGCGCGGGTCGGCTTCGTACTGGCCCCGGATGACTGGCTGCGGCGTATCGCCGAGCTGCTGGGGCCGTGGAGCGTGCCGGGTCCCGCGCGTTGGGTGGCGACTCAGGCGCTGGAAGACCGGGAGTGGCAGGCCCAAACACGCTGGCGACTACAGGAGGCGGGGCGCCGGCTCGAGACGCTGCTGCGGGATGCCGGTTTGCCGCCGGCGGGCAGGACGCCGCTGTTCCAGTGGTGCCGGACCGAGCGCGCCCAGGTGATTCAGGATGCGCTGGCGCGTCAGGGCATCCTCGTGCGTCGTTTCGACCGTCCGGCCAGCCTGCGCTTCGGTCTGCCAGGGAGCGAGGCCGAATGGGAGCGGCTGGAAGCGGGGCTGCGACAGACATGACTGGTACAACGCTCATGGTGCAGGGCACCACCTCGGATGCCGGCAAGAGCGTGCTGGTGGCCGGGCTGGCGCGGGTGCTGCATCGGCGTGGGCTGTCGGTGGTGCCGTTCAAGCCGCAGAACATGGCGCTGAACAGCGCGGTCACCCTGGACGGCGGCGAGATCGGGCGTGCCCAGGCCCTGCAGGCCGCCGCCTGCGGCCTGGAGCCGCATACCGACATGAATCCGGTGCTGCTCAAGCCCAGTTCCGATCAGGGGGCGCAGGTGATCATCCACGGCCGCCCGGCGGCCGAGCTGGATGCCCGTGCCTACCACGACTACAAGCCCGTCGCCCGCGAGGCCGTGCTGGCCTCCCATCGACGGCTGACGGTGCAGTACGCGCATGTACTGGTGGAAGGCGCGGGCTCCCCGGCGGAGATCAACCTGCGCGCAGGCGATATCGCCAACATGGGGTTTGCCGAGGCGGTGGACTGTCCGGTGATCCTGGTCGCGGATATCGACCGCGGCGGCGTGTTCGCGCATCTGGTGGGCACGCTGGCGTTGCTGAGCGAGACCGAACGCACACGGGTGCAGGGTTTTGTGATCAACCGGTTTCGCGGCGATATCGCGCTCCTGCAGCCGGGGCTGGACTGGCTGGAGCAGGAGACCGGCAAGCCCGTGCTGGGCGTGATCCCGTACCTGCACGGGCTGTACCTGGATGCCGAGGATGCCCTGCCGCGCGAGGCGGTGCCGGAAAAGGCGGCGGATGCCCTGAAGGTCGTCGTGCCCACCCTACCGCGCATCTCCAACCATACCGATTTCGATCCGCTGCGCCTGCACCCTGGTGTGGACCTTCGCTTCGCCGGGCCGGGCGAGTCGCTGCAGCCGGCGGACGTGGTCATCCTGCCGGGGTCCAAGGCCGTGCGCGACGACCTCGCCTGGTTGCGCGAACAGGGCTGGGAAGAAGAGCTGCAGCGCCATGTGCGTTATGGCGGCAAGGTGCTCGGGATGTGTGGCGGTTTCCAGATGCTGGGCCGTACCGTGCACGACCCCGACGGTGTCGAGGGGCGGCCCGGCTCCACGCCGGGACTGGGCTGGCTGGACATCGAGACGCGTCTAGCACCGGAAAAGCGCCTGGAACGTGTTCACGGGGATCGTGTGCTGGGCCAGGAAGCCCACGTGGAGGGCTACGAGATTCATGCCGGTGTGACGACCGGGCCCGGGCTGGATCGCCCGTTGCTGGAGCTGCAGCATGGCCCGGATGGCGCACGCAGCGAGGACGAGGCCGTGGCGGGGACCTATGTCCACGGGGTATTCGATACCTCCGCCGCAGCCGAGGCCCTTCTGCGCTGGGCCGGCATGCGCACGGAGACGGAGCACGGCGAAGACCTGACGACCGCACGCGAGCGCGGCCTGGAACGCCTGGCCGATACCCTGGAGGCGCATCTGGACCTGGGGCGCATCCTTGCCCTGCTGCGGGCAGGGAACACGGAGCCTGTGACATGAAGGCCCTGGTACTGGGGGGTGTGCGTTCCGGCAAGAGTCGGCTGGCGGAGCAGCTGGCCGATGCCAGCGGCTTGCACGTGACCTATGTCGCTACCGCGCGTGCCGACGACGCCGAGATGGCACGCCGCATCGAGCGCCACCGTGCCGACCGTCCCGGGGACTGGGGGCTGATCGAGGCGGATACCGGTCTGGCCGCCGCGCTGGAAGAGGCCGCAAGGCCAGATGAATGCCTGCTGGTGGATTGCCTGACCCTGTGGCTGACCCAGCTCCTGTGCACCGAGAACGAGGCCCTGATCGAGCGCGAGCGGGAGGCCCTGATCGCCACCGTGCCCCGCCTGCCGGGCACACTGGTGTTTGTGTCTAACGAGACCGGCATGGGCATTACCCCGATGGACGCGCTGTCCCGCCGCTTCGCCGACGAGGCGGGCTGGCTGCACCAGCGCCTGGCCCCGGCGATGGACCGTGTCGTGCTGACCGTTGCTGGCCTCCCGCACGTGCTCAAGGGCGAACGGCTGGAATGAATGCACCAACGCGCAACGACGAAGCAATGACGGGGCTTGTGGATGCTACGCATGGATGTAGGGCGTTGGTTTCGATATCGGAGGAACAAGTGACCGAAGACTGTGACTGGCTGCAGGTGCCGCCGGCACCCCTGAGCGCCGATGCGCGCCAGGCGGCGGCCGAGCGGCAGGCCCAGCTGACCAAGCCGCCGGGATCGCTCGGGCGGCTGGAGGCGATCGCCGAGCGCCTGGCCGCTATGCAGGGTGCGGCCCAGCCTACGCTCGAGCGTGTCCATGTTGCGGTTTTTGCGGGCGATCACGGTGTGGTGGCGGAGGGCATTTCGCGTTTCCCGCAGGCGGTGACCGCGCAGATGGTCGCGAACTTCGCGAATGGCGGCGCGGCGATCTCGGTGCTGGCGCGGCACCTGGGCGCGTCCATCGAGGTGATCAATCTAGGTACCGTGGCACAGCCACCGGCCGTCAGCGGTGTACAGCAGCTGAACCTGGGCCCCGGCACCGCCAACCTGGCCCGGGAACCCGCGATGACACCGGCGCAACTGGAACGCGCGCTGAACGCCGGCCGCCAGTGTGCCGAGCGTGCGCGACGGGGTGGGGCACAACTGTTCATCGGTGGCGAGATGGGCATCGGGAACACGACGGCGGCCGCTGCACTCGCCTGCTCACTGCTGGATCTGCCGCCGGTCGATCTGGCCGGGCCCGGCACGGGTCTGGACGCGAATGGCGTACGCCACAAGGCCGAAGTGATCGAGCAGGCCCTGCGCACCCACGCAGGGGTGCGTGGCGAGGCACTGGGCAGCCTGCGCTGTCTTGGGGGCTTCGAGATCGCGGGGCTGGCCGGTGCCTACATCGCCGCGGCGCAGATCGGGCTGCCGGTGCTGGTCGATGGTTTCATCAGCACCTCGGCGGCGCTGGTGGCCGAGCGGCTGTGCCCGGGCACAGCGGACTGGTTTTTCTATGCCCACAGTTCGGCGGAGCCGGGGCACCAGCGGCTGCTGGAAGCACTGGCGGCCGAGCCGCTGCTCGATCTGGGCATGCGCCTCGGCGAGGGCAGCGGGGCAGCCACTGCCGTGCCCCTGCTGCGCCTGGCCTGTGAGCTGCACTCCGGCATGGCCACCTTCGCCGAGGCTGGCGTATCGGGCGATACCCCGTGAATGCGGCAGCCCGGGTCGGCCTGCTGCGCCACGGCGAGACGACCGGCACCGGCTTTCGCGGGCGCGGCTGCGACGATCCGCTGACCCCGGAAGGTGAGCGGGCGATGCGCGCGGCGTTCGAATCCTCCGGCGAGTGGGATCGCGTTGTGTGCTCGCCACTGCAGCGCTGCCGACTCCCGGCCGAAGGCTTTGCCCGCGCGGCCGGGATTCCGGTTCAATGCGATCCCCGCTTGCAGGAACTACATTTCGGTGACTGGGAGGGGAAAACGGCCGAGGCCCTAATGCAGACGGACGCCGAAGCGCTGGGTCGGTTCTGGGAGGACCCGTTCGGCTACCCGCCACCGAACGGCGAAGACCTCGGCAGCTTCCGCGACCGGGTGCTGGCCGGCTGGGAGCAAAGCGTGGTCGCGACGGCCGATCGCGTCCTCGTCGTCACACACGCCGGAGTGATCCGCCTGCTGCGTGCCCACCAGGAGGGCTGGCCGCTGGAGAAGCTATTGTCGATCGAAGTCCCGTTGGCCTCGCTGCACGTAGTCGAACCAAGCCAGCGCGCAGGGATGCCCTCGTGATCCGGCAGAACCTATGTAGGAGGCCAGCCCCCTGGCCGATGGGGCGTTGGCATATTCCCAATCGGCCAGAGGGCTGGCCTCCTACAGTAAGATTGGAAGGAGAGGCGCAATGAACTCCGTGTTTGCCCCCTTCTGGCTGGCTCTTCAGTTCCTGACGCGCGTGCCGACACCTGCGCTGGATCCCCGACCCGAGGACCTCGGTCGCTCGGTTCTCGCCTATCCACTGGTGGGGCTGATCCTGGGGCTGCTGCTGGTACTGGTGGGCATCGGGCTGTCCGCGATTCCCGGAGCGCCGGTGTTGCTGGTCGCGGCGCTGGTGCTGACGTTCTGGGTGGCGCTGACCGGCGCGCTGCACCTGGACGGGCTGGCGGACACGGTAGATGCCTGGGTCGGCGGCCAGCGGCATCCGGAGCGGGCCCAGGCCATCATGAAAGACCCGGCCTGTGGCCCGATGGCGGTCGCGGCGCTGGTCCTGATCCTGTTGCTGAAAGGTACGGCGCTGGTGGCAGTGGTCGAGGCCGGTGCCTGGATTGCGCTGCTGCTCGCGGTGCTGCTGGGGCGCGTGGTTCCGCCGGTTCTGTTTCTAACCACCCCCTACGTGAACCCCGTGGGATTGGGTGCGGACATGGCGCAGCACCTTCCACGGGGCGCCGCCATCGGCGTTGTCGCCGCCTCGGCCACCGTGGTGCTGGTGCTGGGCCTGCTGTCCGGCCTTTGGGGCGTGATACCGGCTTTGCTCGCCGTTGGCCTGCTGCTGTGGGCCGCGACGCGCGTGCTGAGGCGCTGGCTGGGAGGGTTCACCGGCGATACGGCCGGGGCGGCGCTGGAGCTGGTGGAAACCCTGACGCTCGTGATTCTGGTGCTGGCACTCGCGGGCTAGGCGCTGGTCGGCCAAGGCGAGGTGCGAGGCCGGTGTTGTCACGAAAGCGTCACGGGATTGCCACATACTGACGGGATGAGCTCATTTCCCTCCCGCCTGAACCCGGGCCGGTTAGTCCTGCGTACGCTGACGAATCCACTGCGCGCGGTACGCGAGGCGGCCGAACTGGAAACGGCCCCGCCCTGGTGGCAGACCTTTCTCCATCTGGCGTTCCCGGTGCTGCTGGTCAGTGTGATCGTCAGCCAGTGGCTGTACCAGATCATCCCGACGGGGTTGCCACCGGGGGCAATGCCGGGCGCGTGGGGCTTTGGCGTCTACAGTGTGTTGGCGATGAGCATCGGGGTGCTGGGCCTGGCCTGGTCCGCGCACTACCTGACCGAGCTATTCCAGGGCTACTCCCATCCGGATCAGGCGATGCTGGCCGTGACCATCGGCTTGCTGCCTGCCTGGGTGGGGAAGGTTGCCGCCGCCTTTCCCTGGCCCTGGGGCAACACCGTCGGCCTGCTGCTGATTCTCTACAGCCTGTGGCTGCTGTATTGGTCACTGTGCGGCATCCTCGGTCTGAAGCGTGGCAATCGCATCGGCCTGTTCGTGGCCACCGTCTTCTGCGGCGCCTTCATCACCCTCATCTTCGGCTGGCTGCTGATGGACCTGATCCCCGGCGCCACCCCCGAGACCCGCATCGGCACCACCTGGCTGATCTGATGCGCCCGCCCTGTAGGAGGCCAGCCCTCTGGCCGATGGGGCACTGCTGAACATCGATCGGCCAGAGGGCTGGCCTCCTACAGGGGGCAACCAAAGAACTGGGGTCCGCTTTGTTGACGACTCGGGTGCGGCAGTCGGGATCGGGATGGCGCTGCGGTGGGGGTGGCAAGCATTTGCCGGGGGGATGAAAAAAATTGTGGTTCTGAGCTAAAGGTTCTCAGGGGGAGGTCGTTAAGGCTCCTGAGAGCGGGGATTGGCCCGTTCGCCAGAACCGCCGAGGCGGTGACGCAAGACTCTTACAGGAGAGCGACCATGTCTCAGATCATCAACACCAACATCATGTCCCTGAATGCTCAGCGCAATCTGAGCAATTCGCAGGGCGCGCTTGCCCAGAGCCTTGAGCGACTGTCCTCGGGCCTGCGCATCAACAGCGCCAAGGATGACGCCGCCGGGCTGGCGATCTCCGAGCGCTTTACCACGCAGATTCGCGGTCTGAACCAGGCCGTGCGTAACGCGAACGACGGCATTTCGCTGGCGCAGACCGGTGAAGGGGCCCTGCAGGAGGTGCAGAACAACCTGCAGCGTATTCGCGAGCTGGCCGTGCAGTCGGCGAACGCGACCAACTCCGACTCCGACCGCGAGGCGATCAACCGCGAGGTGCAGCAGCGTCTGCAGGAGATCGACCGGATTGCGGACCAGACCTCGTTCAACGGCCAGAAGATCCTGGATGGCAGCTTTGGGGATGCCAAGTTCCAGGTGGGCGCCAATGTGGGCGAGACCATCGATCTGGACCTGCAGTCGAGCACTCGTCTGGGCGATATCGGCAAGATCGCGACTGCGACCAGTGACGTTGATCTTGGTGATGTGCTTTCCGAAGGCAACCCCGAACTGACGATTGGTGGATTCGGGGATCTGGACTTCGATGAGGGGGACGGGGTTACCGGGACCATCGAGATGGGTGGCGAGACCCTGACGATTTCGGCCGGGGATGTCGACGATCTTGAGGATCTGGCGGCTGCGATCAACGGCTGGGGCGATCTTCCGGACGGCGTTCAGGCCTCCGTGGTCGATGGCGAGCTGGTGATCGGCCTGACCGAGGCATATGCGGGCGGCGACCTGGCCATTGACGTCAACCTGTCCGATGACACGGGTGAAGATGCCAACACGGTGGGGCCTAGGTCAGTGATTGCAGGTTCCAATTCGACGACATCTCTCGGCCCGATTAACAATCTGGATTTGTCGACCGGCGGCAGTGGCTCGTTCACCTATGATTTTGGCAGTGGTGACGTTGACGTGACCTTCAGCTGGAATGAGGGCGACTCTGGCGGGGATGTGGCGACAGCAATCACAAACGCGATAGACGAAAACAACATCACGGTTATTTACGACGGTACGAACCTTCTCGTCGAAAATAACGATACGACCGACTTCGTAATCACCGATTTTGAAATGAGCGATAACACGGGCACTGAGTCAAATACGGTCCAGGCCGCTGGGACGTTGACCCCTGCCCAGACCATCGAAGTTGGCGAAGGTGATTTTACAATCCGGACGGGTGATAACGAGTCTGTCGAGGTGGCGGCCGGCACCTATTCGAGCCAGCAGGATTTAATCGACGCGATGAATGCCGCGCTGGTCGGCGAGGCCCGAGCGTTTGTGGGCGAGGATGGTCAGTTGAACGTGCGTTCCTCTTCGGAGATCACCATTGGGGGGACAGTCGGGCTGAACGTGCTCAATTTCAGCGAGGAGAATGAGCCTGGTGGCAGCCTGGCGGGCGTGGATGTGCTGACGGTCGCCAACGCCAACAACGTGATCGAGCGAGTGGACTCGGCGCTGACCGCGGTGAGTGACATCCGTAGTGACTTCGGGGCGATCCAGAACCGCTTCGAGTCGACGATCTCCAACCTGACGCAGACCTCGGAGAACCTGGAGGAATCCCGGTCCCGTATCCGCGATGCGGACTTCGCGACCGAGACGGCCGAGCTGACCCGGGCACAGATCCTGCAGCAGGCCGGTACCTCGGTGCTGTCGCAGGCGAATGCGGTCCCGCAGAACGCCCTGGCCCTGCTGCAGTAAGTGGGGAAATCAAGGCAGGCACAGGCTGGCGTGGTAATCGCGCAGCGCGCTGCCCGATGCCGCGAAACAGCCGGGGTGGCTACGGCTTCGCAGCGTCCCCAGGGCTGGGGATGCGGCGGACGGACTGGACGCTGCCGAGGGATTGCAGGCGGTCGAACAGGGTGCTGAGTTCGCCGAGGTCCGTGATTTCGGCTTCGAGTTCCATGTGCACGCTGCGGTCGTTGGGGTCGGTGCGGGTGCTTACGCGCAGCAGGTTGATGCCGCTGGCGGAGAAGGCGTTGCCGACTTCGCCCAGCAGGCCGGCGCGGTCGTGGGCCTCGAGCTCGAGGGTGATGGGTTCGCGTTCGGGTTCGTCGCCCCAGGATACGGGAATCAGGCGGCCGCGCTTTTCCTCCGGCATGCGCAGGATGTTGACGCAGTCGCTGCGGTGGACGGAGACGCCGGCGCCGCGGGTGATGAAGCCGACGATCGAGTCGCCCGTTTGCGGGTTGCAGCAGCGCGCGCGGGTGGTCAGCAGTCCGCCGACGCCGCGGATGCGGATCTCGTCGTCCTGGATGCGGCCTTCCCGGCGGGGTTCGGCCGGCCGGGGTGGGGCGGCTTCTTCGGTACGGCTTTTCTCTGCCTGGCGCTGCTCGCGCAGCTGTTGGGAGATGCGCCCGGCAATCTGGTTCGTGGTGATATCGCCAGCGCCCAGCGCGATCAGCAGTTCGTCGAAGGTCTGAAACTTCATGGCTTCGGCGAGGGCGCTGCGGTCCAGGTCGGTGCCGCAGCCCAGGCGCTGGCATTCGCGGTCGAGCAGGTGCTTGCCGGTGGCCAGGTGTTCGTCCTGGTGCTGCTGGCGGAACCAGGTGCGCACCTTGGAGCGGGCGCGGGCGGTGTTCAGATAGCCGAGATTGGGATTGAGCCAGTCGCGACTGGGGGCGCCCTCACGGGTGGTCAGCACCTCGACGCGTTCGCCGGACTTAAGCTTGTAGGTGAGCGGTACGATATGCCCGTCCACCTTGGCCCCCCGGCAGCGGTGGCCGACCTCGGTGTGCACGGCGTAGGCGAAATCCAGTGGCGTGGCGCCCTGGGTCAGGTCCATCACCTCGCCCTGGGGCGTGAGCACGAATACGCGCTGGTGCAGTGGCTCGCTCTGGATCTCGTCGAGCAGGTTCTGATCCGAGTTGTCGGTGGCCTCCAGCAGTTGCCGTAGGCTGCTGATCGCCCGGTTGAGTGCCTGGTCCTCGCGCCCGCCCTCCTTGTAGCGCCAGTGCGCGGCGACCCCGAGCTCGGCGAAGTCGTCCATCTCGCGGGTGCGGATCTGCACCTCGACGACCTTGCCCTCGGGACCGACCACGGCGGTGTGCAGTGACTGGTAGCCGTTGTCCTTGGGGTTGGCGATGTAGTCGTCGAACTCGCTGGGCAGGTGGCGCCAGTCGTTGTGCACGATGCCGAGTACGGTGTAGCAGGTGGCGAGCTCGTCGACGATTACGCGGGTGGCGCGCAGGTCGTAGAGCTCGTCCAGCGAGGTCTGCTTGCGCTGCAGCTTTTTCCAGATGCTGTAGATGTGCTTCGGCCGTCCGAATACCCGCGCCCGGATACCGGCTTCGGCCAGCCGGTCGCGCAGGCTATGGGCGAAGCGCTCGATATAGGTCTCGCGCTCGGTGCGGTTTTCCTCCAGCCCCTTGGCGATCTCGCGGTAGGTCTCGGGTTCGAGGATGCGCAGAGCGAGGTCTTCCATCTCCCATTTCAGCTGACCTACGCCCAGACGGTTCGCCAGCGGGGCGATCACGTCAAGGGTTTCCTGTGCGAGTACGCGAGCGCCGTCGTCCGGCTCCTTGACGGCCAGGCGCAGGTGCTGCACCCGATAGGCGAGTTTGATCAGCACCGCGCGCACGTCGTCGACCATCGCCATCAGCATGCGGCGCAGGCGTTCGGCCTGTTCCGGACGCCCTGCCGGGGCCTCGAAACGACGGCTCACCAGCGTGGCCACGTTGACCGTCAAACGTGCGATGGAGTCGCCAAAGCGTTCCTTGAGGGAGTGTTCGTTGACCTGTCGGGCGAGATACGCGCTGACCAGAAGGACGGCGGTGATCGTCTGCCGATCCACGTTCAGTTGGCGCAGGATCTCGGCAACGTCCAGGGGGTGCGCTTCGAGACTCGAGGTGTCCACCGAAGCCAGCGCCATGGCCAGCGCGTCTGTCAGTGCGTCGGATGACGTCGAATCGCCGTTGGGCCCTGCAAAGTGCGCCACCAGCTGGTCGCGGTCCAGGCCCTGCAGGTCGGTGTTGGTGAGTAGCGAGTGGCGCATGGTGAATGCGTATTGTACGTCAGGCTTACCTGGGGCCAAGGCCGCGATTGACGGCAACTTGTGTGACGGGTGTCGGGTTTGGCTTGCCTTCGCACCGATGCCCGGTCACGATCAGGGCATGCTGAACCTTATCAAGCTGGTCCTCGTTCTGTTGGTCGGATATGCCCTGATTGTGGGTCTGGTCTATCTGACACAGGACCGGCTGATCTACATGCCGAGCAGCAATGTAATCGGTAATCCCTCGAACATCGGTCTGGAGTACGAGGATGTGGCGCTGGAGACCGAGGACGGTGTCCAGTTGCACGGGTGGTATCTGCCGGGGCCGGCGGACGATGCGCCCGTCCTGCTGTTCCTGCATGGCAATGCGGGCAACATCGGGCACCGCCTGGAGTCACTCGAGCAGTTCCACCATCTGGGGCTGGCCGTGCTGATCATCGACTACCGTGGGTACGGCCAGAGCCAGGGTCGCCCGGACGAGGAGGGGACCCATCAGGACGCCCGCGCGGCCTGGAACTGGCTGCGCGAACACCTGGAGTACGAACCCGACGAAATCGTGCTGTTCGGTCGCTCTCTGGGCGCCGCCGTGGCGGCGCGGCTGGCGGAAACGAAGAATCCTGCGGCGGTGATCCTGGAGGCGGCATTCACCTCGGCGGCCGACCTGGGAGCGGAGATCTATCCCTGGCTGCCCGTGCGCGCCCTGATCCGGCATGAATATGACGTGCTGGGGCGGGTTGGGGCGATCGAGGCGCCACTGCTACTGGCGCATGCGCGCGATGACGAGATCGTGCCGTTTGCGCACTCCGAGCGCCTGCTGGAGGCGAGTGGCGACGGCGCGCGCTTGATGAAAATGGACGGTGGCCATAACGACGCGTTCCGCGCCACGGGGCCCCGCTATACCGAAGGTCTGCGCGAGTTTCTGGAAGACGCGGGTCTGGAGCTGCGTCCGCCGGAGCGGTCGGAAGAAGGGGACGAGGGATAGGCGTGGTGATAAAATCTCCTGCTTTTGTGCCTGCCTCGAACCGCATGGACGCATGAATGCCTCAACTTGAACTTGGCCCTCCGGGGCTCGCGATCGGACGACAGGAAGGCCGGGATGCCGCGCCAATCCTGACGCTGCGTTTTGGGGGCGCTACCGGCGCTACTTTGCGTCCCGATGGTATCGACATCGCCCTGGGTCTCGAGCCGCTGGAGATCCCGGAAGGCAGTGAGGTGGCGCCCGAGCTCTGGTATGCGGCGGGGGCCGTACGCACCGAACAGATTGCTGACCTGATGCTGGCGCAAGCGGGCGACCGGCTCGTGGGCTGCTGGTATAGGGCGCATGGTGCCGACGAGGATCCCGAGGCGATCACCGAGCACGCCTATCACGCCATTCTCGAGGCCTGCCAGCAGCGAGGCTTTGGGCATCTGGTGCGCGCCTGGAACTACTTCCCCGAGATCAACCAGGAGTTGCACGGCCAAGAGCGTTATCGCAGCTTTTGTGCCGGGCGCGCTCGGGTGTTCGAGGCGCTGCCGGATTTCGAGCGGCACTTGCCGGCAGCGACGGCTATCGGCACGCATGTCGACGGCATGCTGATCTATTTCATCGCCATGCGCGAGACCACGCTGCGCATCGAGAATCCGCGTCAGGTCAGTGCATTTCGCTATCCGCGGCAGTACGGCCCGCGCAGCCCGTCGTTCGCGCGCGCACGGATGAGTCAGGAAGCGGGCGGGGCTGCGGAGCTGTTCATCTCCGGCACGGCAAGCATTGTGGGTCACGAGAGTCGGCATGCCGGTGATCTCGAGGCACAGATTGACGAGAGTCTGCGCAACATTGGCGTGCTGCTGGAGGCGGCCTCCGAGGAGGGCTCCGTGGCCCTGCGCGATCCAGGCGAGCTCTCGATGCTGAAGGTCTATCTGCGCCATCGCGCGGACGGCGCGCGAGCGTGGCGTCATCTGCGCCAGTGTCTGGGCGACGACGTAGACGTACTGATCCTGCATGGCGACATCTGCCGCAGCGAGCTTTTGGTGGAGATCGAAGGGCTGTACCGCGAGGGGTAGCCGTTTGGGGTCGCTCGCTGTGTACAGTCACGCGGGGGTCGGCACGCAGCACACGAAAAAATGGGGGGCTTTGATGAGTGATACGGGCTATGAACCGCATCCGGTGCTGAAGGACTATTACGGCGACGAGTCGGAAAAGCGGGCGTTTGTCGACGACCTGTTCGACCGGACGGCGCCGCATTACGACCGTATTTTGCGCTGGGGCTTTCTCGGCACCGGGCAGGCATATCGCCGCTACGCGCTGAAGAAGTCCGGCCTGAAGCCCGGCATGGACATCCTGGATGTCGCGACGGGCACGGGCCCGGTGGCGCGCGAGGTGCGCAAGGTGGTCGGTGACGAGAACATCACCTGTGTCGATCCCAGCCGTGGCATGATCGACGTGGCCCGGCGCTCGATCAAGGCGCGTTTTATCGAGGGCCTGGGCGAGCAACTCCCGCTACCGGACAAGCAGTTCGACCGCGTTTACATGGGCTACGGCCTGCGCCATGTGCGCGACCTGCACGAGCTGTTTGGCGAGTACTTCCGCGTACTCAAGCCCGGCGGCCGCTGCATGATCCTGGAGGTCTCCCGCCCCAGCACCGAGCGCCAGTTCAAGATGGCGCGGTTCTATTTCCGCGACTTCATCCCGTTTCTCAGTCGTCTGCTGACGCGCGACCCGGATGGCCACCTCCTGATGCGCTATTTCTGGGACACGATCAACGAGTGCGTGCCGCCGGAGAGAATCATGGGCGTGCTGGAGGATGTCGGCTTTCGCGACGTCGAGCGTGAAGTGCAACTCGGCGTTTTCAGCGCCTATCGGGCGACCCGGCCGGCGGAATAGGACTTGTGGCCCGGTTAAGGAGACGCTGATTTAATCGCACGTCCGCGTTGGTGCCCCCTGTTTTCCGAGACAAGGCGCGTCGTGTAGCGGGTAGTGGTTCTACCCGCAAGCGGCGCAACGCAGGATCGGGGAACAGGGGGCACCAACCCCACAAGCCATTGAAAGCAGGGGCTCGGCCCGTGGATGGGCGATATCCTCAAACTGCAGGTTCAGGCCCCGCCAGAAAAGGGCCGCGCGAACGAGGCCGTTTGTGCTTTGCTGGCAAAGACGCTGGGTTGCCCGCCCCGGGACGTGAGCGTGGTGGCGGGCGTGACCGGGCGAGACAAGACCGTGGCGATCGAGGGTTACAGCGAGGCGGATCTGCGCCGCGCGTTACCATCCAACTCACCGTAACAAGCGCTCTCGCCGGTAGTGGGCGGTAGCGCCTCGAGACGAGTCCGACCCGATGCATCGACTAACCATTACCCGACCCGACGACTGGCACCTGCACCTGCGTGATGGTGACGTGCTGGGCAGCGTGCTGCCGGATACCGCCCGGCGTTTTCGCCGCGCGATCATCATGCCGAACCTCAAGCCGCCGGTGACGACGGTGGAGGCGGCGGCCGAGTATCGCGAGCGCATCCTCGCCGCCTTGCCGGAGGAGGCGGACTTCGAGCCGCTGATGACGCTTTATCTGACCGAGGCAACGACGCCCGGGATGATCGAGGCCGCCAAGGCCAGCGGGTTCATCCACGGGGTGAAACTGTATCCGGCGGGGGCTACGACCAATGCGGCCAGCGGGGTCGCCGATATCCGGCGTTGCTATCCCGTATTCGAGGCCATGCAGCGGGTCGATCTGCCGCTCCTGGTGCACGGCGAGGTGACCGATCCGGAGGTCGACATTTTCGACCGCGAGGCGGTGTTTATCGAGCGCCACCTGCAGCCGCTGATCCGAGAGTTCCCGGAGCTGCGCGTGGTGCTGGAGCACACCACGACCGAATCGGGGGTGGAGTTTGTCGAATCGGGCCCCGAGAACATCGCGGCGACCATCACCCCGCAGCACCTTCTGTACAATCGCAATGCGCTGTTCGCCGGCGGCATCCGGCCGCATCACTACTGCCTGCCGGTCCTGAAGCGCGAACGCCATCGCCAGACACTGCTGCGTGCGGCCACCAGCGGACACCCACGCTTCTTCCTCGGGACGGACAGCGCACCGCACCCGCGGCATGCGAAGGAGTCCGCCTGTGGCTGCGCGGGCATCTACTCGGCCCACGCCGCGATCGAGTTCTATGCCGAGGCCTTCGCCTCGGTGGACGCGCTGGACAAGCTGGAGGCCTTCGCCAGCTTCCACGGCCCGGATTTCTACCGCCTGCCGCGCAATACCGACAGCATCACGCTGGAACGGGTCGACTGGACCGTGCCGGAGGCCGTGCTGTTTGGCCATGACCCGGGTGTGCCCCTGCGCGCGGGCGAGACGGTTGCCTGGCAGTTGGCTCGGTACTGATCCTTCGACGTGACTGACCCGGCACCGATCGTGGCCGGGTCGAACCTCAAGCCGTCCCGGTGGTCCCCGGTAGTACAGACAATGTTTGTATGGCGTTTCCATTTCCTACCCCAGGGAGGGCACATGACCGAACCGGATGTACAACGCGGAACCCTGTGGTTCTGGCTACTGATCAGTGTGGGTGTGGCCCTGCTGATCATTGCGCTGGGCGTCGGCCTGGAGCCGCATGGCGCGGCGATCCTGCGTGCCCCGCTGGAGTCACCGGCCGCGGGCGCACTGGCGTTTGGCATGGTCATGGTCTGGGCCGCCTATGGCTACGCGCTGACAGCAGGGCGCGCCGCCGGCTCGCAGGAGCTGGGGGTGGTGTTTCTGAACCTGGCGCTTCCGGTGGCCCTGATCGTGCTGTGGAGCAACGAGATCTTTGCGCTTGCGTTTTTCGTTGCTTTCGGCTGGGCCCTGACGCTCATCGGGATGGCGTTCCGGCTGTTTCGGCGCGAGCCGCTGGCGGGGATCATGATGCTGCCGGTGATCGGCCTGAGCATGACCGCCATCCTGTTGTCGCTCACCCTCTGGATGGTGCCGGCGTAGGCCCGCGATGATCTCGGTCGTACAGGACGACATCACCACCCTGGAGGTGGATGCGATCGTTAACGCCGCCAACGAGAGCCTTCTGGGCGGTGGCGGTGTCGACGGGGCCATTCATCGCGCCGCCGGCCCCGAGCTCCTGGAGGTAACCCGAGCCATTGGGGGCTGTCCTACGGGCGAGGCGCGCATCACCCCCGGGTTTCGCCTCCCAGCCGAATACGTGATCCACACCGTCGGCCCCGTGTGGCAGGGCGGCCAGGCGGGCGAGGACACGCTGCTGGCCGCCTGCTACCGCGCAAGCCTGGAACTGGCGATCGAATATGGCCTGCGCGAGGTGGCCTTTCCCCTGATCAGCACGGGTGTCTACCGCTTTCCGAAGGACCGCGCGGCGGGCATCGCGCTGGAACAGCTGCGTGCGCAGGAGGACCAGTTTCGCCGTCTGCTGGTCTGCGCATTCAGTGCGGCCGATGCGGATGTCTACCGCGAACGGCTGGGACATTGACGCATGCTGTCTTCCAGGGATGCACCGATTGATGTACACGGGCGCGCTCGGGCGCGAGCGTGTACATGGATCAGTGCTTCCCTTGACGACCTGCGCCGATGAACCAGCGCGATGGACCGGTTCGTGGCCGCGGCGCGACGATCCAGCCCCTGGCGCGCTTCGAGACCACCCACCGCGAAGCGTTTGATGATGGCTGGGTGGGCGACGACGAGGAGCCCCGGCCGCTGCGGACCGAGGTGACGCCGGAACACCCACGCAAGGTGCTGTCCTGGAACCAGTCGCCGGATGTCCCGTTCGAACTGTCCCTGAACCCCTACCGGGGTTGTGAACACGGCTGCGCGTACTGTTTCGCGCGGCCGGCGCATGCCTATGTCGGGCTCTCTCCGGGGCTGGACTTCGAGAGCCGGCTGTTCGCCAAGGTCGGCGCGGCGGACTGCCTGCGCCGCGAACTGGCACGACCCGCGCATCGCGTGACGCCGCTGGCGCTGGGTATTAATACGGATGCCTACCAGCCGGTGGAGCGCGAGTGGCGGATCACCCGCGAGATCCTGGAGGTGCTGGCAGAGGCGCGTCATCCGGTCTCCATCGTGACGAAGTCCGCGCTGGTGGAGCGGGACCTGGATCTGCTGGGACCCATGGCGGAGCAGGGGCTGGTGCAGGTGGCGATCTCCGTGACCACGCTGGACCGGGCACTGTCGCGCCACCTGGAACCGCGTGCCGCCGCTCCTCAGCGTCGTCTGGAGACCATTCGGCGGCTGAGCGAGGCCGGAATACCGGTGGCGGTGCTGGTCGCACCCCTGATCCCGGTGCTGACCGACGGGGAGGTGGAGTCGTTGCTGGATGCGGCGCGCGAGGCCGGGGCAACCAGTGCCGGATACGTGTTGCTGCGTCTGCCGCGGGAGGTGGCGCCGCTGTTCGAGGACTGGCTGCGCACGCACCACCCGCTGAAAGCGGATCATGTGCTGCAGCGCCTGCGCGAGGCGCATGGGGGCCGACTGTATGACTCGACTTTCGGGCACCGCATGGTGGGCGCCGGACCCTATGCCGCATTGCTGCGTCAGCGCTTTCGGATGGCCCGGCGCCGGGCGGGTCTGGCCGGGCGCCTTGCGGATCTGGATACCACGCGCTTTCGTCCGCCCGCCGCGCCACAGACCGAGCGCGGTCCGCAGCTGGACCTATTCTAGGAATACGCTTGAGTGCGCTACAGTGGGCACGGAGCACATCGGTACCGGACACAGGACACCCGCAGGGATGACCGACAAGGACAAGACAGGGAAGCGACCGACCTGGTGGGGGAGCTGGTCGTTGCCACAGGGACGTATCGGGCGCTGGTCCGTCGGGCCACTGGATATCTGGCTTGAACATACACCGGCGGAATGGCGCCTGGGCCTGGATCGGCCGCGAGATGCCGCCGATGCGACGCTGGATATCGACGTACCGACCGACGCCGAATGGCCCGAATCGCTCTCCGAGCGTCTGCGCTTTGCCGGTGCCACCGGCGACACACAGCCGGAGCTGCGCATTGCGCTGGCCGATCGACCGATGGTCAGCCGGCCCGAAAATCCCTTCTACGTGCCTGCCCAGGGCCGGGTCACGCTGTTTCTCAGTTCGCCCGCCTGGGTCCAGTTCTATCTGGGCGATGCGCGAGCCCACGAATTCCCTGTTTACGCACCCTCGGACACCTGGTTTGGGCCCAACACGGTCGAGGGGGAGCTGTGCTATGCCACGCGCACCCAGGCGCGGCTGGCCCTGGAGGATGTCCCCGAGCGCCCGCATCGCGTGGTCACGCCACTGACGATTCACAACAAGGCGGTGGATGCGCTGTTCCTTGAGCGTGTGAATCTTCCTGTGCCGCGCCTCCCGGTATATGCCGACCGCCACAACCGCTTGTGGACCCCGGCGGTACGCATGGAGCGCGAGGAAGACAAGGACATGGCGGCGATGAAGATCGACGCCGGCCCGCCCGCCGAGGCCGAGGGGGCGGAGCGGATCGCCGAGCCGCGCGAGGTTGGCGGGCGGCATGTGATGGTGCGGGCGTTCAGCGCCCTGTTTCAATAGGAACACAGGATGGACGGCTGGATGCAAGGCACCATGGATTTTCTGACCAGCGACGGTTTTCTCGCCGCGCTGCGGGCCTCGCTGTACATCATTGTCGGTTTGATTCTGGCGCGGCTGGTTTCGCGCAATCTGACGCGGGCCTTTGGGCGGCACATGGATGCCCAGCAGATCATGCTGATGCGCCGTATCAGCTTCTACATCATCATCGTCCTGGCAGTCGTCTCCGGGCTCCGCGAGCTGGGTTTCGATCTCACCGTGCTGCTGGGGGCGGCGGGTATCCTGACGGTGGCCCTGGGCTTTGCCTCGCAGACCTCGGCGTCCAACCTGATCTCGGGGCTGTTCCTGATCGGCGAGCGGCCCTTCTCGGTGGGCGACATCATCAAGGTGGGGGATGCGACGGGCGAGGTGCTGTCCATCGATCTGCTGTCGGTGAAGCTGCGCACCTTCGACAACCTGCTGGTGCGGGTTCCGAACGAGAGCCTGGTGAAGTCGCAGATCACCAACATGACGCGCTTCCCGATCCGTCGCCTGGACATGCAGATCGGGGTCGCCTATCGCACCGACCTGAAGGCGCTGCGCGACATCCTGATGGGCGTGGCGGACCGCAACCCGGTCTGCCTGGAGGAGCCCAAGCCGCTGTTCATCTTCCTCGAATACGGGGATTCCGCGCTAAAGATTCAACTGTCCGTATGGGCGCGGCGCGAGAAATTCCTGGATCTGCGCAACAGCATGCACATGCAGGTGAAGGCCGCACTGGACGAGGCCGGTATCGAGATCCCGTTCCCGCAGCGCACCCTGAGCCATATCGATGGCGGGCCGATCCCCGTGCGCCTGATCCAGGACAACCTGAGCGACGAGGAGACGGAGGCCGCCGAGAAGATCGACGAGGAGGCCACGGAGCCGGAGGCCGACGCAGGAGCGTCAGAGCAACTCCCGACGCGCGACTAGTCGACCCACAGGTTCAGCCAGACCGGGTCGTGGTCGGAGGCGCGCCATGGTCCCTCGGCGGGTTGGCTCCCATCGAATCCCAGAAAGGCCGGCTCGTCGGCGTTGATCCCCCATGAGCCGGCGTCCCTGATACGTTCGGCGATTCCCGCTGGGCCGAGCAGGTAGTCCAGTTGGCCGGACTGTCCGCGAAAGACATAGCTGTAGGCCTGGTCGGGCTCGGCATAAACCAGATCGCGCTTGCCCGCCTCGCGCAATACACGTAATGGATCCTCGGCGGCATAGGCGTTCAGATCGCCGGCAATGATCACGGGCAGTCCGTCACGACGCTCCCGCTCGATCCACTGCGCCAGGCGTTCGGCCTGGGCCGTGCGCCGCTCGTTCCAGCAGCCCTGTCCACGATCCACGTCGCCGCTGGACGGACAGCCGACCTTGGCCTTGAAATGTACCGCTACCACCCCGAACAGGGGGGCGCCGTCCGGTGTGCCGAACCACGCGAGTAGCGGCGGACGGTGGTGGACCCGGTCTTCGTCGGCGACGACATCCAGCAGTTCCAGCCGATCGGGGCGGTAGGTAATGCCCACCTTGATGGCGTCGGTACCGGGCGCCGGATGCCGGATGGCCTCGTAGGGGATGTCGCCGTGCTGATTCAGGCGCTCGATCAGGCGTTCGCGGGCGGCGGGTCGGTTTTCCAGTTCGATTGTCGTAATCAGGTCTGCTTTCAGGGGAAGCAGGGCGGCATTCAGCTTGGCCTCCTGCCGCTCGCGCTCGGCACGACTGGCCGCGCCGCGTTCGCCCAACGTGACAAAGTCGTTCTCCATGTTGGCAGTAACGATGCGCAGTGCGCCGCCTGTGACCGGCTCGGGCACGTCTGGGCGAGTGCCCCCCTCCCACTGAGGCGGTTCGGTCGGGTGCAGGCGGTGGGCATCGAAGGCATGCGTCAGGATGCCGGTCAGGCCTGTGACCTGGCTCCCGACGCGACGTGTCCCCTCATCGTCCAGATAGGGGATGGGGTCCGGGCGGGCGCGGTAGCTGCCATCGTCCAGCACGATGCGGCGTTCGACATGGTCGTGGTCGTCGAATGCGCCCGTCTGCCCCGGGTGCCACAGGCGCCCGTCGGCGGAGAGCTTCAGGCTGCCATAACGCTCAAGCTCATGGTGCCCGGTTACGGTCAACGTCTGATCAAAGCGCACGCGTACGTCTTCGAAGTCCGAAAGTCGCTGGGCGTCGCGTGGGAGCTCGAGCGTCACCGCCTCGGGCAGCCGACCGCTGCCGCAAGCCTCGATGCCGTCGATACGGGCCAGCTGGGGGCGACCGTGGTGATGGCCAAAACGGCCCTGGACGCGCAGGCGATCGCCCGGCGTTACCGGGTCGTGGTGCGGGGCGTAGACGAACAGCCCGGTCGGCGTGTCGGGTTCGTCATCCTGGAGATAAAAGCCGCCCAGCTCGTCAGCGTCCATGAAGACGCCAGTGACGATACCCTCCAGCACGACGGATGTACCGTCTGATGGTGGATCGTCGAGCAAGTCCTCGGTCGTCAGGCTGGCCGCATCGAACGGACACGTCGGGGCTAGCGCTTGAGCGACGGGCGCGGCCAGAAGAGTTGCGAAGAGCACCGGCACGGCGGAGAGCGGTGCGCGGCGATGGGACGGAACGTGCCGATCCATGGCGGCGTCCTCGGGATGGCTGACTCAGGCGCTAAAGCGTAGCAGGGATCGCAAGTGATCGGGTGACTGCGTCACGTCGCGGATGCTGTACTGGTCGAGCACGGCGAGGAAGGCGTCGCGTGCGTCGTCCAGTACCCCGCGCAACTGGCAGCCAGGCAGAATAGGGCACATCGGGTTTTCGCAATCGACGACGTTGAGGTTGGGTTCCATGTCACGGATGACCGCCCCGATGTTGATTGCTTCGGGGTCGCGTGCGAGCGAGATGCCGCCACCCTTGCCGCGGCGGGTAACCAGATAGCCTTTCTGGCCCAGCTGGTGGACGATCTTGACGAGGTGGTTGCGCGGGATGCCAAAGCGTTCGGAGATCTCGGTTACCGTGACACGCTGGTCGTTGGGTTTGACTGTCAGGTACATCAGGACGCGCAGGGAGAAGTCCGTGAAGCGGGTTAGTTGCATTGAGGTGGCTCGTTGGCGGATTGCAGGCCTCATCGGCGCTCGCCAGGTCCCGCGGGCGCGTGCGCGCAAACAGGTTCGGTTGGCCGGCTGCCAAATATGCGGCTATGTGAATGTCTAATGGCACGATAAAGCCGTGCTGGTGGAAAAACAAGCAGGCTGGGTGCATGAAACCGAGCCCCGCTCCGCGAACCTCGTAGCAACGTTTTCCGGGCCGTTTCCGTATACTGCGCGCGCCTTTGGGACAAAACCGGAATCGGAATGACAGTTTGGGTTGCCACCCTGCTCGGTGTTGTGCAGGGAATCTTCATGTTCTTGCCGGTCAGCTCGACCGCGCACCTGGTGCTCACCCAGCACTGGCTGATCCTTAGTGGCGAACCGCTGCCGCCGCCGGAAAGCCCGGAGATGATTCTGTTCGACCTGGTGGTGCATGTCGGCACGCTGGTGTCGATTGTCTATGTATTCCGCCAGAGTCTCTGGCGCCTGAGCGGCGGGATCGCCCGCGAGAGCTGGCAATGGGCCTCGGCGGGCGGAAGCGCGGGCCGCGAGATGCTGTTCCTGCGCCTCGCATTGCTTTGCGGGCTGTCGGTTTTCGCGACGGCCGTGATCGGCTTTACGCTGAAGGCGAGCTTCGAGCACGTGTTCGCCAACCCGACGCTGATCGCCGGCACACTCACGCTGACGGGCATCCTGTTGTGGTGGACGGACCGTCTCAGTCGCCGCCCGTTGGGTCTGCGCAAGCTGGGGCCGAAGATTGCCACGGTCATTGGTGTGGCCCAGGGCTTCGCACTGGTCCCCGGGCTGAGCCGCAGCGGCATGACCATCACCTTTGCCCTGTTCTCGGGCCTCAAGCGGCGCTGGGCGGCGGAATACAGTTTCTTTCTCGCGATCCCGACCATCCTGGCGGCAACCGCCGTCCAGTCGCTGGACGTCTGGACCAATGGAAACGGATTGGGTGAACTCGGATGGACGCCACTGATCGTGGGGTTCGTGGTCTCCGCGGTGGTCGGGGTGGTCTCCCTGAAGATGGTGCTGTTCTTCCTCTATCGCGCGCGACTGAAGGTCTTTTCCTTCTATGTCTGGGCGCTGGCGGCCCTGGTGCTGTTCGGCTTCCTCGACGTCGACATCATGTACGGTCACTGATCGGGGTTTCCTGAAGTGGGCCGTCTGGCGCATCACTCGGGGCCACGCAGGACCTCGAGTGGCGCCTGTCGCAGAACGCTGCGAGTGCCCAGCCAGCCGGCAAGCGCGATTCCCAGGGTGCCCCCGGCGATCCCGAAGACGAATGTCATCGGGTTGATGCGGTAGTCGAATTCGAACACCTGCCAGGCCAGCAGGGCCCCCACGGCGGTGGCGATGATGGCCGCGAGCAGGCCGGCCAGAAAGCCCAGGCTCCCGAACTCGGCCAGCAGCGCGCGACGGATGTGGTGGCGTCGTGCCCCCAGCGTGCGCAACAGGGCGGTTTCGCGTCGCCTCACGTCGCGCGTGGCTTGCACGGCGGCGAACAGCACGGTCAGGCCTGCGAGCAGCGTAAACAGGAACACATACTCCACAGCCCGCGTGGCCTGATCCATCACGTCCCGGACCTGTTCGAGGATCGCGCCGACATCAATCGCGGAGATGGCCGGAAACTCCCGCAGCCAGCGGTTCTGCTCTGCGCCCATACCTTCGGGCACATGCAGTGCAGTGATGTAGGTGCGCGGCTGCTCGCCCAGCAGGGCGGGTGGGCCGATGACAAAGAAGTTGACCCGGAAGCTGTCCCAGTCGACCTCGCGTACGTTGGCGATGACACCGCGCACGGGCTGCCCGGCGACCCGAAAGGTCAGGCTGTCGCCGATCTCCAGACCAAAACGCTCCATCAGTCCGGCCTCGACCGACCAGGCACCGTCCGCGGCCTCGCCGGTCGGGCCGTGGTGGAACCAGTGGCCTTCCACCACGCGGTTATGCTCCGGCGGTTCTTCCGCGTAGGAGAGGTTAAACTCTCGGTCCACCAGGCGCCGGGTCTGGTCGTCCTCAAAGTCATCGGGCTGGACCGGCTGGTCGTTGATCGCGATCAGGCGGCCGCGAATCATCGGATCCATTTGCGGGCGTTCGAGCCCGGAGGCCTCGATCCGGTCAGCGAACGCCTCTTCCTGCCCGGGCTGGATATTGACGAAGAACTGGTTCGGGGCGTCTTCGGGGATGCTTGCATCCCAGGCCGAGAGCAGGTCCACGCGCACGATCGCCAGCAGCAGAAGCGCGAGGATGCCGATGCTGAAGGCGACCAGCTGCACGGCGCTCAGGCCGCCGCGGCGGGAGAGGTTGGCGAGACCAAAGCGCATGGCCATGCCCCCGTGGTTGCGCAGTGGTCGCAACGCGAGCACCAACAGCAGGCCCAGTGCCCCGAGCACGATCAGCGCGCCCGCAGTCCCCAGCAGGACCCAGGCGGCCAGGCGTGGGTCGGCCGCCTGCCAGTACAACAGCGCACCGAAGGCCAGCAGGGCCAGCAGCCCCGACAGCCAGACGGACGCGGGCGGGAGCCCCAGATCACGCCGCAGTACGCGCAGGGGCGACACCTGGCCGATGCGTAGCAACGCGGGCAGGGCGAAGCCGATCGCGGTGATCAGACCCACGCCGAGCCCGGCGGCCACCGGGCGCAACCCCGGCGGAGGCAGGTCGCCCGCCAGCCACTCGCCGAGCAGTGCGGAGAGTACGAACTGCGCGGCAAAGCCGATGACCAAGCCCAGGCCGCTTGCCAACAGGGCAATCATCAGGACATGGCCAAAATACAGTTTGAGCACCCGGCGCCCGCTGGCCCCCAGCGCGCGCATTATGGCGGCGGAATCGGCGCGACGCTGGGCGAAATGATGAGCGGCGACCGCAATTGCCGCACCGGCTAGCAGGACCGCCATCAGAGAGGCCAGCCCGAGGAAGCGCTCGGCGCGCTCGATGGCGACCTGCAGCTCCGGGTTGGCGTCATCGAGACCGCGCAGGCGCTGGCCTGGCTCCAGGCGTTCCTCGATCCAGTCGCGGTAGTTTTCGATCTGGGCCGCCGGGCCGGTCACGAAGAGTTCGTAGCGCACGCGGCTGCCGGGCCCAATCAGCCCACTGACCCCCAGGTCTTCATAGGCAAGCATTAGCCGGGGCGCTATATCCAGCAGGGCGCTGCCGCGGTCCGGCTCGCGGGTGATCTCGCCGGCCACTTCCAGTTCCAGTTCGCCGACCTCGACCGTATCGCCGATCTCCAACTCCAGGGCTTGCAGCAGGGCGCCTTCCAGCCAGGCCGTACCAGATTCAGGACCCTGCGTGCGTGGCTGGGGTTCTGCGTCCGGGTTGCTCCGGACGAGGGCTTCTCCGAGAAGCGGCCAGTCACGATCCACCGCCCGCAGCGCGGATAGGCGGGAGTCGTCCTCGGGGGTAAACAGCACGCTGGGCAGGGCGGCCGTGCGTGCGGTCTGCAGGTCTCGGCGTTGGGCCTCTGCGATCCAGTCCTCCGGGATCGGCTGGTCGCCGACGACGGCCATGTCCCCACCCAGCAACAGCGTCGCCTGCTGCGCCATGCCGCGATCCACGCGGTCGGTAAAGAATCCGACCGCCGCGACCGCTGCCACCGCGACGACCAGCGCCGCAGCCAGCACGCGCAGTTCGGCGCTGCGCCACTCGCGCCAGGTACCGCGAATCCATTCGCGCGGACTCCCGCGTCCAGCAAGCCACGTCATGCCAGCACGCCGTCCTGGATATGGAGGATGCGGTCGCATTGCTGCGCCAGATCGGCGTCGTGTGTCACCAGGATCAGTGCGGTGCGCTGGTCATGGTCATCCGGTTGTCGGGCCAGGCTGAACAGCAGCTCGATGATGCGACCGCCGGTCTGTCCGTCGAGGTTGCCGGTGGGCTCGTCCGCGAACAATACCGCCGGACGATCCACGATCGCGCGGGCGATGGCGACGCGTTGTTGTTCACCTCCCGAGAGCTGGTACGGGTAGTGGGCTTCGCGTTCGCTCAGTCCCACGCGTTGCAGGGCGTCGCGGGCCCAGGCGGAGATATCGGCCTGCGAGCGCCTCTCATGTTCGGGGTTCAGTTCCAGCGGCAACAGTACGTTCTCGAACGCAGTTAGTGCCGGGAGTAGCTGAAATGACTGGAACACGAAGCCAACGCGCCCGGCGCGCAGGGCCGCTCGGCCGTCCTCGTCCAGTTCGCTGATGGTTTGCCCCAGCAGGCGAACTTCTCCGGCCGTTGGAGCGTCCAGACCTGCAAGAAGCCCAAGCAACGTCGATTTTCCCGAGCCCGATGCGCCGAGTATGGCGACCGTCTCGCCGGCGTGAACCGCAAGTGTTACTCCTTGCAGAATATCCAGTACACCGCTGGGACCGGCGATCCGCTGTTGCAGGTCTCGGGCTTCCAGAACCGATGATGAGGATGCATCCATGTGGCGTTATTCCCTGATGGTGTTTGCGTGGCTCGCGTTGCTATGGAGTCCGCTTGGTCTTGCGAATTCCATCAGCGCGGAAAATTCAGGGAAAGAGCACGCGAAAATGCTGGTGTTCGGCGACTCCCTGAGTTCGGCCTATGGAATGAGCGACGCCGAAGGCTGGGTGGGGCTGCTGGAAGAGCGCCTGGGCAACCGCAACCACCCCTGGCGCATCGCGAATGCCTCGATTAGTGGCGAGACCACGGCCGGGGGACGTGAGCGCCTGCCGGAGGTCCTGGAGCGCGAGAGTCCCGATCTCGTGATTTTGGCCCTGGGCGGCAATGACGGCCTGCGCGGGCTATCGCCACGGGCCATGCGCGAGAACCTGGAGGCGATGCTGGAGGCGATCGACGCGACGGGTGCTCAGACGCTGTTGCTCGGGATCCGTATCCCGCCGAATTATGGCCCCCAATACAGCCAGCGCTTCGAGGCGGTGTTCGCGGATCTGGCACGGGAACGCGGACTGGTGTTCGAGCCGTTCTTTCTGCACGAGGTCGCCTTTCGCGACGGCATGATCATGGATGACGGAATCCATCCGACGCCCGAGGCACAGCCCTACATGCTGGATGCCGTGTGGCCCCACCTGGAGCCCATGATACGCGGGATCGAGGCCTGTCTGGACGACGCAGCTTCAGTCTCCTAGGGAAACACCGATCAGTGCTTCCCTAGCGCCCGGCGCAGATCCGCCAGTACATCCTCGGGGAGGAGTTGGCGCAGCACCGGATGGACATCGGATTCGACCTCGGACAGCAGCGGCAGGGTGCGGATGAGCGAATGTCGTGACAGCGGGTCGCCGTACTGATTGGCCTGAATTGGGCGGTCCAGGCCGGTCTCCATCAACGCGACACCCGGCTCGCCGCGGGGGCCTTCGTCGAGGACCTCGACCAGTTCCACCATGCGGCCGTCCACCTCCCCCTGCACCCCGATCAACGGTGCCAGGAGCTCGACCAGTCGTTCGGCCTGTTCCGTGCTGAGCGTCGCCATTGGCTTACCTTACGGCGCTTTTCAGAACGATGCCAGCCCGTAGGGCAAACAACGGTCTCGCTAACTTTTGGCCCGGATGTCCTTGCCTCTGGGCCGACGCTTGGTGCGTTCCTCTCCGTTGAGTCTTCTCCAGCCAATCACGACGCCGGTCAGACTAAAGCCGAGACCTGCCAGGGAAAGAGACAGCATGGTTATGTCCCATAGAGGACGGTTTTCCCACAACACAGGAATATCCAGGCTGTGCAGGGCATTGTATGACCACCGGCGCCATCGTCCTTTGTCATCGATAATGGATTCGATTGATCCAATTTCTGGATCGACGTACAGCGCCGTTCGATCGGCGTCGTCCAAGGTAATGCGCAGCACCGGAAACGGCCGTTCGTTACGTCGGGCGTAGTAGTAGGCGTCGCGTTCCGAAAGGCGTTTAACCTCTAGGACAGATGCCCCGGGAAGAACCTGGTTGGCGTGTTCTTCCAGACGTACGTCGGTGAATGTGGCCGGTTTCCCATTGGCGCGCAAGGCTCGCGTTTCGCTAGTGGTGTGCAGCAAGATGAGGGGAGTGTCGGCATGACGCCGCCACTCGATTTCGCGAACATCATCGTCACGGTCCAGAAATTCGCCAGGTGGCATGCCCGCCAGCTTGGTGGTGCCGAGGATTTTCCCGCCCTGCCAGGCCTTTTCCAGCTCCTTGGTCGGGTTGGCCGAGGAAAAAATCTGCCCCGGATTCATCGATAGCAAGCCACTCAACATAAAGGTAAAGACGAACAATGCGCAGGTAATGCCCAGCAGGTGATGCCAGCGTTGCCAGCCCTGATAGGGTGTTATCCAGTTGTTCTTGTAGCGCCGTCGCAGCCGAAGCCGCCAGATGCCGATCACAACACCCGTGACCACCAGGAGCAAAGCGGGGACGGAAAGCCAAATGACAGTCTGGCGCCACATCTCGGGGTGCTGGCGAAGTTGCCAGGGGTAGATCCAGTGCACCACCGATCCCACCCAGTTCCATCGACGCTCCGCGCGCGTCGCGGACTGCACCACTTCCCCGGTACGAGAGGAGACATAAATCCATGTCCCTGCATCGTCGTCCGTTTTTGCTCGGATCAATGGCCGGTGCGTGTCGAACCGGTTGGGGACAGTCCATTGGTCCACGGATATTAGGGTGGCAGCCACAACACTGTCGCCCAAATGGTGCCGCACCGTTCTATTAAGGATTTCTTCAGACATCAACACCGGGTCGCCAGTCCGCGCGTCGATGCTACGCCGTCCGTTTCCGTCGCGAATGTGGTAAACGGGACGCCCCCCCGCATTGTTGAGGCGAAGCTCGTCGATAGGACCATGGCCGGCCACCACCTCACCGGGTGAGAGCAGATCATCAAGCTTCGTTAGTTTTGGCAAGCCGGAGAGTCGTTCGTCCTGCGAAAGTGAAGGGTAGCCCACGTACATGAGCACCATGCCCGAGGTAAACCACATGGCCATAAGCAAACCAAGAGCGATCCCCAGGTAGCGATGCGCCAGGTAGATACTGCGCCGGGCGAACATCAGAACTGCATGCTAAGGGTTAACTCAAGACTGCGAGATTCGCCGAGAATCCATTGAGAGCCACCAAAAGAACTCCACGTTACATGTTGCTCATTGGTTAGATTGCGACCTCTTAGAGTCAGGTCAAACTCTCGAAAATGCCATGTGGCAGCAGCTCCTAATAGTGTGTAGGAGGGTATTTCGATGGTGTTCGCGTCATCACCTGTTCGCGGACCGACATAACGGGCATTGGTCTCCAGAGTAAGGCGGTCAGTTGCGAACCATTCTGCACGCAGGTTTGCCAGGCGTTCCGGCACGTTGGGCGGTGTGTTGCCGTCGAAGCTTTCTCCACCTGCTCGATAGTCGGCAAACTCGGCGTTTAGCACGGTCCCGTCAGCTTGTAAACGCCAGTGCCGCGACGGACGGATGGCGAGCGTTAGCTCTGCGCCTCGCGATTCTTGACGCCCGATCTGGCGTTGCTCGTCCGGATTTCCAGCGACTTCGGTAGTGAGATTGCGCTTGGCGATGTCGTAGAAAGCCAAGCTCCACTCCAGTCGATCGTCCCAGGTCCTCTGTCGAAGTCCGGCTTCGACAGAGCGTGATCGCTCCAGGCGGTTACCTTCGGCCCCCGGGGAAAAGGTCACGGTGCTGCCGACGGGCTTGGCGCCGGTTGCATACTGGCCGTATGCCGTAAAACCCGCTGGCAAGTCCCAGACAATCCCCACACGCCCGGTGGTCGGGCGGTAATGTTCAACTGTACGTTCGCTCTCGCGAAGGTTCTCGCCATCCAGCCGGATCAGTTCATGGCGCAGCCCCCCAATCACGCTGACGCCGCCGCCCAACACAAGCCGGTTTTCGCCGAAGATTGCGTAGCGCTGGTTGACCGTACGGATGCCAGGTTCGAACGGGGAGTCCGAAAAATACAGCCCCGGATCGGGATTGTGTACGTCTACACGGTCCTGTCCAGCGTAGGGCGAGTTGTTGTGGTGTTCGAAGCGATTTCGACTCACCTCGGCGCCTACGCTGACGCGGTGAGGAAGACCGAAGAGGGTGTGTTCATGAATCGCTTCCAAGCGGTTTCCCACAAGGGCCTGATCATGAGCAATCTGGATCGGAACTGAACGTTCAATGGCGTCGTTCTCGGGGTCGTAGCTATAGGCCTCGATGTTCTTCCAGTTGCGTTTAGCCTCGTGGACGTAGACTTGATTGCGGAAAGTAAGCCGGTCGGTAGCGGCAAAGTCGGTATCGAAGCGGACCCAGTAGCCTTCCATGTCCATCTCGGCGTCGGAGACGTTGTAGTTGTTGCCGATTGTTCGATCGTCGATACCGCCATCGATGACAGGCAAACCAAAATTAGCCTCAATGTCATCGCGCATCCATTCACCGGAAAGCGTGAATTGCAGTCGGTCGGACGCGTCATACCGCAGGGATGCACTCAGGTTCTCGTAGTGCTCCCCTGTGCGGTCGGTCTCGCCATCGCGAGTCAGGATGCTGCCATCGATACGATACGAGAGACCGTCGATATCGGTCGGGCCACCGATGCCAGCGCCAATCCGATTCTCGCCAAACGAGCCGGCACCCAGCAGCAGATCCCCGGAGGTCCGGTCCGGATCCGGCCGGCGCGGCACGTAGTTTATGGCTCCGGCAATTGCCCCCTCACCATGGAGGACCGATGCCGGCCCGCGCAGGACCTCGACGCGGTCGTACATCCAGTTGCTACCAGGGCGGGCGAACATGCTTGGTTCGGCGACTCGCACTCCGTCGTACAGAATGGTGATGTCGTTTCCGGTGAATCCCCGGCTCGAGAATGAGGCCGGCGCACCTGGTGGGTTTCCTCCAGAGAAACCTCCTGCAGCTTCTACAGCCTCTCGAGTGTTGCGGACGCCACGAGCAAGTTGCTCTTCCGCGTCTATGATCGTTGCACTGGCCGGGAGTTCGTCGAGCGTGATACCCAGACGGCTTGCCGTGGGTGCAGAATCATCCAGGTTCAGTTCGCTACTGTATCGGTCCGCCTCGACCAACACAGTCGACAAACGAGTTTCGTCAGCGGGAGCCATCTGCGGGGCGCTAGCTAGTCCCACCGTCATCGCGAAAGTGATGTATTTCAGGCGGTGACACGGCTTGATAGTGCCGAGATGCGTCGTGCTCATGTTGCATGTGCTCCTTCACGGGTTCATTGACCAGTTGAGCGGGAGCAATACGAGGAAGCGCAAAACAGCACAGGGTTCTCGATAAATCGGAACCGTGCGGACGTGACAAGGCCTGGACCGAGTCCATCTGTTCCTCGTCGGTTGTGCCCCACGCACCACCAGACGGCCGGCCGAGCCACAGGTGTGGCGAGGCCTTACTCGTCGGGCCGGTATCCGGACTCGCGTGCGGGCGCAGGTTCACCCAGGCAGGCCGCCTTCCCACGGGCTGGGACCGCAGTGGCACTAATTGGCCTGTCTCTACACGCTCACCGTTGCGGGGGCAGTCCCGGGTTTGGCGCTTGCTGTAAACACAACCACCTCACCGGGTTCCCGTTTAACACCTTGACCTGAATGGCCAAGGGGCACCCGAGAGCGAGGCTTGGATGTTAGTGCAATACAGTGTCGGGTTCAAAGAATGGCGTGAGCAGCCCCAAACACAATGAGCGAGCTGTGTTCATGTAATTTTGCCGTGACGTCAGGCATTGCGATCGGGTTTTGTCGAATGACAAAAAAGACTCGACGCAGTGGGGGATCGAGATGCGACGTTGGGGGGAAGGTCAAGAAAATGGTGTCCCCGGCAGGATTCGAACCTGCGACCTGCCCCTTAGGAGGGGGCTGCTCTATCCAGCTGAGCTACGGAGACAATCGCGTCGCGAGTATAAGCGCGCGGCAGGATTCGCGCCAAAGGGGCGGGGCCTCGAAGTGGCTACTGCGACGGCCATTCGCGTGCATCCACGCGGTGGTGTGCCCAGGCGACAAAGTCCGCGACGGGGCAGTGGCCTTCCTCGGGTACGCCTGCGCCGCTGATCACGCGATACGTGACCTGACCATCGTCCCGTGCGAGGACCTTGCGTACACTCCAGGCGCCGTCCTGCGCACCATTGCTGTAGCACTGCCCGGACTGAATGTCGTCGAGCTCGATGGCATCCGGGTGCTCGTGATGACGCCGCGCCAGGAGATACAGACGCGCAAGGTCGTCTTCGGTCAGGTCGAGGTACAGATTGAGATCGCGCATCGCGTGCTCCAGATCGGCCTGGCTCATGCCCGAGCGCTCCAGTGCGCCGGATGGGTCTGTAGGCGAGGGCTCGCTCAGTCGCGCCAGGGCGGCCGGATAGCGGCGCCAGGGAAACGGGTAGTTGATCGCGACCGCGACCAGCAACATGACGGCCACACTGGAGAGGACCGGGTGCAGGATGAACAGTAGGCCCAGTTCTTCGACCGAGGCGCCGCCGATCACGGCATACAACGCCGTTGCACCCCCGGGAGGGTGCAGGCAGCGCAGGTAGTACATCGCATAGACAGTGAGACCGACCGCGAGCGCGGCCGCTACTAGCGGGTGATCCACCGCGTGTCGAACGGCGACCCCGACCATGGCAGCAATCGCGTGGCCACCGAGCACATTCCAGGGTTGCGAAAGCGCGGCCCGAGGTGCGGCGAAGAGCAGGACCGCGGTCGCCCCCAGAGAGGCCAGGATGAGGCCATTGATCCCGCTCTCGGTAACGGAAGCCGCGACTTCCAGTGAAAGGTACAGCCCGATCACCGCGCCCACCAGAGCGATCAGCTTGTCCTTGTGGTTGGTGGTGTCGAGAAAGTCGCCGAGAAAGAGGTCGCGTCCGATGCGCATGTCTAGGGAGACGCTGATTTAATCGCGCGTCCGCGCTCGAGTCGCTTTTGCGTGGGAACAAGGCGCGGTGACTGCCGTGCAGTCATTCTGCACAAAGGAGCCGCAACGCCGTTCCCGCGCAAAAGCGGCCGAGCCCCTGCTTTCAATGGCTTGTGGGGTTGGTGCCCCCTGTTCCCCGATCCTGCGTTGCGCCGCTTGCGGGTAGAACCACTACCCGCT
>NZ_KB897909.1 GCF_000377205.1 Thioalkalivibrio sp. ALJ3
CTTGACCTTGCCCGCCTCCAGATCCCGGACCCACATGCAGTCGAGCTTGTTCTTGCTGACATCAATGCCAATATGAGCCATCTCGTCCTCTCACCTTGTCCGTACAGCCTCACCCGCCCTTCACGGGGAGCTTGGATACCGTTCAAACTTCGAGATGAAAAAGGACTCGGGGGCCCATCTACGGCACAGGTTCGTGACCTCAGGATGCGATCGGGTTACCCCGAGTCCGGTGCGGTCCATGGTAGCGATCCGTGAACCGCAAGACACAAGGATGCGATGAGCAAAGCGAATCGCATCAATCCCTGAATCTCCAACCCCTCAATCCCTCTCCCCCAAAGGCCAATCCTCCATCTCAGGCACCCCGCCCCAGTCCGCCGGATACACCCCAGCCCGCACAAACCGGTGGAAGCTGGAATATGGCCAATCCGCCACGGCCCGAACCCAGCCGTGCTTGACCGGGTTGTAATGGATGTAATCGACGTGCCGCGCCCAATCCTGCTCGTCACGGATGCAACGTTCCCAGAACCGGCGCTGCCAGATGCCGCGCTCGCCGCGCTGAGCCCGGCTGTATGTTCGGGTTTCGAACGGCGCAATCGAACGCGAAAAGCGTGCCTTGATCAGTCGCCATCTCCGACTGAAATCGGTATCGCCGTCAGGCAACCGCCAGATGCAGTGCAGATGCTCGGGCAGCACCACCATTGCGTCTATAACGAACGGGTGCCGTCGCCGTACCTCGCGAAATGCGTCCCTCAGGGCATCAATATGATCGATCAGCAGGGTGGTGTTGCGACGCCAGGCGGCGTTCACGGTAAAAAAGTACGTGCCGCCGGGCACGTATACGCGGCGATAATCCGTCATCCATAGCCCCCTTCCCTGGGTTCATGGTCTTCAACGTTGTTGCGGAATGATGCGATTCGCTTCGCTCATCACATCCTACCCAAGCATTACCCCCCGAGGCACACCCTATACCCCGACCGTAAGATGCGATGAGCCCCGCGAATCGCATCAATGCACGACACCGCCCAAGCCCCCGCCTACTCGTCATCGTACCCGGTCAGCTCCACGAAGCCGCGACCCACCGGCTCGCCATCCGCATCCAAGATATCCACCGCGCCTTCCCAATAGCGGATCACGGTGTCCATCTCCTGTTCGTCGCGGATGGCACGCACAGTGAATTCGCGTGGAGCCGAGCCGTCCGGCGGTTCGATGCGCATCGCCCATTCCACGGGATAGCGATTGCCGGACGGCTGCGTGGCCCAGCGTCGGGGCTCCAGTTCGACCTGGAAGGGTTCCAGCAGCCGGTCGTCGGCATCCGCCGGCATCCAGCGGCCCTTGGACAGCGGGTGCGGCTCCCCGTCCTCCTTGCGTAGCTGGTAATACATCACGTCCAGCCCGTCGTCGAACTGCAGCGCGAACCAGTCCCAGCCCACCTGATCCTCGGACAGCGCACTGGTGCTCCACTCGCGGTCCATCCAGGCCTGACCGGTCACCGCCAGGGGTCCGAGCTGAGCACGCTCGACCTCGCCGCTCACTTTGATGCGGGGCATGGAGTAGTAATAGGAGGCATTGCCCGGCTCCGGGCCCTTCTGGCTGAGGCCCGCCTCGCCCTGGAGGACCGGGCCGCGCAGGGGCTCCAGTTCCAGCGCCAGCCGGTAGTCGTCCACGCTGAAATCCAGCGTCCAGCGATCCCGGTCCAGATCCGCCAGCTGCCAGTCCTCGGCCCAGACCCGGCCGACCGGCTCCGTGGCCCCGGCCAGCCCCGCCCCGTCGCGCACGAAGCGCTCCTCGGAGGCGTGGTGCCCGGCCTCGCGGTCAATCACTGCCGTATGCGCCATCCAGATATCCGGGCTGGCCCAGGCCGACTCGTGCCAGCGGGCGTCCCCCGCCAACTCCGGCGCCAGCCCGACGCGGAAGAAAGTGATGTGAAAGCCCAGCCGCTCGCCCTCCGGCCCGTCGAGGTTGCCGGTCACATACCACCACTCGTTGCGAAACCCCGGGTGCGGCCCGTGGTCACGCGGAAAATCGAACTCCCGCGGCGCATCCGCACGCCGGAACCCGGCCGTCTCCTCCCCGCCCAGGGCCTCGCCCACGCGCAGGCCGGACACCTCGGCCTCGCGCGCATCGGGCGGCTCCGCCCCATCACAGGCCGCCAGCAGCACAACAAGCCCAACCAGCACCAACAGGCGCAGGACCTTCTGAGGAAACATCTTTGGGGACTTCTGTGGGAGCGGGCTTGCCCGCGAAAGGACCTTGCCAGAGCCTGGCGCGGGCAGGGGCTTCGCGGGCAAGCCCGCTCCCACAAAGCCCACTCCAACATGCTGCAACCAGGCCATCAGGGCACCTCCCGCAAGGCGGGCACCAACCGCATGCGCGCCATTCGCCAGGCCGGGATCAGCGCCGCCAGCAGCGCCGCCCCCACGCCCAGGGCGACGGTCTCGGCGATCTCGCGGCCCGGCCAGCGCAGGTCCATGCCCCAGCCGAAGGCCTCGCGGTTGATCACCTCGATCAGTAGCCAGCCCATGCCCAACCCCAGCGGGATCGCGGCCAGCGCAGCGAAGGCACCCAGTACCGCCCCCTGAAACACCACCAGCCCGCGCACCCCGCCGGGCAGCAGGCCAAGGCTGCGCAGCGTGGCGAACTCGCGCGCGCGTTCCATCTGCAGGGCCATCAACGCCCCGAGGATCGCGATGAACGCGACCAGCAGCGTGATCACCCGCAGCAGGTGCGTGATCGCAAAGGTGCGGTCGAAGATCGCCATGGACTCCTGCTCTATATCGCCGGGCCGCGTAACCATCGCCGCCGTCTCGCGCTCGGCCAGCCACGCCTCCAGGCGCTCGATCGCCGCGCCGGCATCCACGCCGTCGGGCAGGCGCAGCCCAAACGAGCCCACCTCCTCTGCACCGGCCGTGCCTGCATAGAACCGCTCGCCCAGCATCAGCACGGTGCCCTGCGGACTACCGTAGTCGCGATACACGCCCGCCACCTCGAACATCCGCCGCCCGTCATCCACACGGATATCCAGCCGATCACCCACACCCACGTCGTGATGGGCGGCAAAGGGCTCAGTGACCAGCACCGCATCGGTCTCGCGCAGGCGCCGGTCGAGTTCTTCTCCCTTGGCCTCGGCCCGCAGCAGTGGCAGGTAATCCAGCCAGACCGGATGCGGCTCGACCACGTAGAGATCGATCATCCCGACGTCACTCGGTGTGTCCTGGCTGGAGCCGGTGCTGACCGACTCCGCCTCGGCGATGCGGGCGAGCGTCTCCCCCCAGTCCGCAGGCAGTCGCGCCCCGCTGCGCGCCGCGGCGGGGGCCACTGGTACTACGTACAAATCCGAGGTGAGTGCCTGGCCCAGCCACTGCTCCACGCTGTCGCGAAAGCTCCCGACCATCACCGACACGCTGATCGCGGCCGCCAGGGCCAGCGTCAGCGCCGAGGTAGCCGGCGCGCTGCGCGACAGGCTCCGCTCCAAGCTACGCACCCCGATACGCGGTAGCGTCTGCCCGCGACCCAGCCGCGCCAGACCGCGCAGGACCCAGGCCAGCACCAGCGGAAGCAACAGCACAAAGCCGGTGATCAGCAGGAACAGCGCGACAAAGCTGCCCACCAGCCCTCCGACCCCGAGCAGCAGCATCGCGCCACCCGCCGCCAGCAGCACGACGGCCGCTGCCGCCAGCCCGCGCAGGCCCCGGCGCGCCCGGCGCTCCAACCGCCCGCGTCCAAGGCTGCCGGGGCTGGCCGCCCGCGCCGCCTCCCAGGCCGGGGCCAGCGCCGCCAGCAGCGACAGCCCCACCCCCAACGCGATCACCGCCAGCAGCGCCAGCGGGCGCGGCGTCACCTCCGTTACCGCCACCACAAAGAAATGATCCGTCACCGTCTGCGCGACCTGACCGACCAGCACCTGCGCCAGGCCGATCCCGACCAGCACACCCAGCAGCGTGCCGATCACACCGACCAGCAAGGCCTCCAGCATCACCACACCGAACAGCGCCCGCCGGCCGGCCCCAACCAGGCGCAGGCTCGCCAGCACCTCGCGTCGGCGCAGTACCGCGAAGGTCTGCGTGTTGTAGATCAGGAACGCCGCAATCAGCAATGCCAGCAGGCTCATCGCCGTCAGATTGATGCGAAAGGCCTGCGCCAGCTCGCGCGAGGCCTGGTCGCGCGCCGCGACCGGCACGAGTTCCAGGTCATCCGGAAGCTGCTCCGCGAAGGCGCCGATGTCGGCGTCGTCGAGGCGCACGTCGATGCGATCGAGCCGCCCCGGCCGGCCGAGCAGCGTCTGCGCGGTGGCGATGTCCGTGACCCACAGCGAACCGCCCTCATCGTCCGATCCGGACGCCGCTTCATCGCGCTCCGCTTCACGGTCAAGCAGGGTGACCTCGAAGCGCCCGGCAGCGGTCTCGAGTGCCAGGCGATCCTCGTGGGTCATCCCGGCATCCGCCCACCAGCCACTCGGCGGCAGGATCGTGCCCGGCTCGGTGACCAGCCGCTGAACCGGGGCATCCCCGATATCCGAGGCGGCCCCGCGGAACGGGCCCTCGGCCAGCGGATCGACCCCCAGTACATAGATCGTGCGCCCGTCCGGAAGCCGCGCGGGTCCTTCCACGATCGGTGCGGCATCGCGCCAGCCGGCCAGCCGCAGATCGCGATAATGCGCCTCGTCGAAGCCCCGGGCCGGCCCCAGAATCTGGTGGGTCGCCGTACCCGCCACCTCGTCCATCGAGCGATCGAACGCACGCTGCGCCGACTGGTTGGCCAGATCCACCGCCAGCACCACGGCCACGGCGATCACCACTCCCACCAGCGTCAGCAGCCGCTGCAACGGGCGCCTTCGCCAGTCGCGCAGCCAGGCTTTCACCAGCAGTGAGCTCACGTCGCCGAAGCTTCCACGGCGAGATCCTGCAGGTGGCCGTCCTGCATGCGCAGCACGCGGTCCAGACGCCCAGCCAGGTCTTCACTATGCGTAACCAGCAACAGGGCGCAGCCGGTCGCGCGCACCTGCTCCAGCAACAGGCCGAACACCGCCTCGCCAGTGCGCGAGTCGAGGTTGCCGGTCGGCTCGTCGGCCAGGATCAACGCCGGCCGATGCACCAGCGCCCGCGCGATTGCCACGCGCTGCTGCTCGCCGCCGGAGAGCTGCTCCGGCTCGCGCCCACCCTTGTCCCCAAGACCCACGGCCGCCAGTTGCTCCACGGCCTGCTCACGGCGCTGCGCGGCATCAAGTTCCGTCGCCAGCTCCAGCGGCAGCATCACGTTCTCCAGCGCCGTGAGCGTGGGGATCAGATGAAACGACTGGAACACGATGCCGACCTGCGCACGGCGCAGCCGCGTGCGCGCCGCCTCGTCCAGCCCCGCCAGCGCCTGACCGGTTAGTTCCACCGTGCCGTTATCGGCCGGCTCCAGCCCGGCGGCCAGATGCAGCAGCGTGGACTTGCCGGAGCCGCTCTCGCCGACGATCGCCACGCGCTCGCCGGGTGCCAGCGCCAGCTCCACGTCATGCAGTACGCGCCCCTCGCCGGGGTAGCCGAAGGCCACGCCGCGCATCGCCAGCACCCTTGTCCCGGGATCGTTTCGTTCTGTCATTACGTAGCCCCTGCCTGGCCGGTCGAATCGTGTCGAAACGGCTGCTCCATATGCCCCTTCATATCGCTGCAACGTGCAACCCGCATCCTGCCGAGACAGACCCCTGACAGGAGAGGAATGTTTCAAAAAAGCCCCCAAGCGGTTGATTGCGGCCCGACATCCGTTAGAATACCGGTATCTCCACACACGGGAACGCGCCTTGAAACGTCGATCACGCAGTCGATCTATCTGCGCCTCGCGGTAAGCGCCTTCTTCCCGAACCGGACGCTTCCCGCTGGGCCTCTAAGTACTAGAGTGCCGGGAGCGGCCGGGCCCCAGCCCGATCCCGACCGGACCAAGACACCGCATCCGTGCGGCGCCTTGTGAGGCTGTGTATCCAGCCCCCTGGCCCGCGGATGGCAGCCGGGAGTAAGGGCATGGATTTGCATCTGGAACAATCCATCATCGAGCTGAAGGAGCTGCTGCGTCTGGACGACCGCGACGGCATCCAGGAACTGCTCGACTACACGCGCGTGCAGGATATCGCGCATGCGCTGATGGAACTGGGCGACGACGACCTGTGCGCGGTGTTCAACCTGCTGGAGCCCGGGCGCAAGGCGGATGTCTTTTCCTACCTCGACACCCCGCACCAGATCCGGCTGCTCGAGGCCTCGCCGAAGGACGACGCCCGCTTCATCCTCTCCGAGATGGAGGCCGACGACCTCACCGGCCTGCTCCAGACGCTGGACCCGGAGACCCTGCGCGGCTACCTGCGGCTGCTGCCGTTTCGTGCCATCCGCCGCGCCCTCAAGCAGCTCAACTACCCGGAGGACTCCGCCGGTCGCGTGATGTCCCCGGACGTCGTCGCGGTGGACCCCGACTGGACGCTCAAGCGCGCACTGGCCTTCATCCGTCGCAACGCGGACGAACACTCGAACAACGTGATCTTCGTGGTCGATCAGGACCGCGTGCTGCTTGCGGCCGTGCCGATCCGGCACTTCCTGCGCGCCTCGGCGGACAGCCCGGTGCGCGAGCTGCTGGGCGAATCCGATCCGATCTCCATCCCGGTATCCGCCACTGCCGTCGAGGCCGCGCGCAAGATCCAGCACTACGACCTGGAGACCCTGCCCGTGGTCGGCGAGACCGGCGAGCTGCTGGGGGTGATCACGGTCGACGACGTGATGGACGTGCTGGAGGCGGAATCCACCGAGGACTTCCACAAGATCGGGGCGGTCGGGACCCTCCCGCTCTCGCCACAGGATGCGAGCCCGTTCCTTTTGTACCGCAAGCGCGTGGGCTGGCTGATCGGTCTGGTCGCGTTCAACACCATCGGCGCGCTGATGATCTCGCAGTACGAGGAGGCCATTGAGGCGCTGGTGGTGCTGGTGTTCTTCCTGCCGCTGATTATCGACTCAGGCGGCAACGCGGGCGCCCAGAGCGCCACGCTGATGGTGCGTGCCCTGGCCACCGGCGAGGTCACGTCCAAGGACTGGCTGCGGCTGTGGGGCAAGGAACTCGGCGTGGCCGTCGGGATCGGCGTAACCATGGGCCTGGCCGTATCGGTTCTCGGCCTGTGGCGCGGCGGGGCCGACATCGCCCTGCTGGTCGCGATCGCGATGACGCTGATCGTCGCGTTCGCCAGCATGGTGGGCATGCTGCTGCCGTTCATCCTCAGCCGCCTGAAGCTGGACCCGGCGACCGCCAGCGTGCCGCTGATCACCGCGATCGCCGACCTGGGCGGCATCATGATCTATTTCTCCCTGGCCGTGGCAATGCTCGGCCTGGCGACTCCGTAGGGGACTGACCGATGAGCCCGACCGACGACGACATCCAGACCCTGCCGCAGACACTCAAGACCGCGCTGAACCAGCCCACGGAAGACTCGCTTCAGGGACTTTGCGACGCCCATGCGGGCGCCGACCTGTCGGACGCGCTGGAGGCCCTGCCGGAAGACCAAATGCTGGACTTCTTCCGGCGTCTCGACGTGTCCTGCACCGCCGATGTCTACGCGCACCTGGAGCCCGACCACCAGACGCGCGTGCTGCACGCGCTCGACGAGGACCATGCCAGCCAGCTGATGTCGGCGCTGTCCTACGACGACGCCGCCTCGGTCCTGGAAGGCCTCCAGGACGACCACGCCGAATCCCTGCTCGAGACCCTGCCGGACGACGACCAGGAGGCGCTGGAAACCCTGCTCGGCTACCCGGAGGAAAGCGCCGGGCGCCTGATGACGCCCGAGTACGCCACCGTGCAGCCGGACTGGTCGGTCGGCGAGGCGATGGACCACCTGCGCGAACACCACGAACTGGCGGAGACGGTCAACACCATCTTCGTGACCACGCCGGAGGGCGAGCTGCTGGGCTGGGTGCGCCTGAAGGAACTGCTGCTGTCGCGCCCCACCACCAGCGTGCGCGAGCGCATGCACACCGATGTCGTCAGCATCGCGGCCGAGGAAGACCGCGAAGAGGCGGCCCACCGCATCGGTCATTACGACCTCGACGTCCTCCCCGTGGTCGACGACAACGGCCACCTGCTCGGCATCATCACCGTCGACGACGTGATGGACGTGCTGCGCGCCGAGACCACCGAGGACTTCCACCGCATGGCGGCGGTCGGCGACATGGTGCTCTCACTGCGCGACGCCAGCATGAGCCTGCTCTACCGCAAGCGCATCGGCTGGCTGCTCATCCTGGTCGCGGTCAACATCTTTGCCGGCATCGCCATCGGCTACTACGAGGCCGCGATCGAGGCGGTCGTGGCGCTGGTCTTCTTCCTGCCCATGGTCATCGCCTCCGGCGGCAACGCCGGGGCCCAGGCCGCCACGCTGGTCGTGCGATCACTGGCGGTAAACGACATACAGCTACGCGACTGGTGGCGCCTCGGCGGCAAGGAAGTCCTGGTCGCCACCGCGCTCGGCGTCACCCTCGCCGCAGCCATCTGGGTCTCCGGCAACTGGCTGGGCACCGTCGAGGTCGCCAACGCGATCGCCCTGGGCATGTTTTTCGTGATCATCTTCGGCTCGCTGTTCGGCCTGTTCCTGCCGTTCGCCCTCACCCGCGTCGGCTTCGACCCGGCCGTGGCCAGCGCCCCGCTGATCACCTCCGTGATCGACATCGTCGGCATCCTGATCTACTTCGGCGTCGCCGTCGCCATGCTCGGCCTCTGACCGCCCGCCCGGCTACGCCCATCGACCACCCGTAGGATGCGATGAGCGCAGCGAATCGCATCATCACACCTGCCCACAACCGGTGCGTTTCACCAGGCTCAACCCACCCTGCGAATCGCTTTGTCATCTCGGCTGCACCCCCGTCATCCCGGCCCCAGCGCAGCGAAGAGCCCGGATCTCCACCCCCAGCCGAAACCCCTGCCTGGCGCCATCCGCCCGGCACAACACCCCGCAAACCCCGAACACTGACAATGTGCGTCAGTTCACATGACAAAATTGGTCACATGCCCCCTGTCACAGAGTGACCAAAGCCGTCATACTCGGGGCATCAGGCAACCCATACCCGCCTGACTACGGGGCTTTTCGCGAAATCGGACGAGTTGGCACCCGCCTTGCATCCACCAGAACGGATGCCGCACGGCGGCGCTCCGTCTTCCGTCACACACAGGGAGTAACACAATGCAGAAGAAAACCACCCAACAGGGTTTTACGCTTATCGAACTGATGATCGTTGTGGCGATCATCGGGATTTTGGCGGCGATTGCGCTGCCGGCTTATCAGGATTATACGGGGCGCGCGCAGGCGTCTGAAGCGTTTAGCGCGACTTCTGGCGTACGTGCTGATATCGGCGTCTATCTCTCCGAGAACGGCGAGCTACCAGATGCTGGAGACGATGCGGAAATCGATTCCACTCTGGCTGAACTTGAAGGCAACTATTTTGGCGCAGGGGACGCTTCCCTTACTGACGAAGGAACCATTTCCATTGCTTTTGACTCTGGCGTTCATAACGGTGAAACGATGACGCTTGAGGCGATTCTTAATACAGCCGGAAATCAGATTCGTCGCTGGGAATGCGATGGCCTTGACACTAGGTTCCTCCCGACTGCCTGTCGTCCGGAAGGCAGCTAAAGTCCACAAATATGTCAGACCTTTTGCTGGGATGGGGCTGGTACGTAGGTACACCCACTTAGCACTAGAGCCCCGGCCTTGTGCCGGGGCTTTTTCTTTTTCCGGTACCTAGGCACTTTGCATTTCTGTGGCACACCCACTTCCCTGGTTGTCATAAGCCCCGGCGATGCCCTCGGATCATCTGCGCATCTACGGGACACCCACTTTCCTCCATCCTACTCTCGGCCATCTCATGATCTCTCGACTGCCGCCCAGCGTTGTTGTTGGCCTTTCCCTATCTGCCCTCAGCGTCTTATGGGCCTGGGTCGCGCTCGCGGATATCGCAGCGATGGAGGTGGCACGAACCGACTGGCTACTCGCCGACTCCCCGCTTCCGCTCCTCTGGTATACGCTGTTTAGCGAAGGCAGGGCTGTGGAGATGGTGCAGTGGGCCTTGCTTTTCCTGTCAACCGTGCTGGCCACCAGCTGGTGGTTCTCGCGCCGAAGCACCGCCTCGTCCGCCGAACGGTTGCCGTTTCTATTGCTGGCCAGCGCACTGCTCTTGATGCTGGTCGAGGACTCCCTGAACCTACGACATGTCGTAGCGGATGACTATCTGCCGCTTCTGCACAGCCACCTGCCCTTTACCGAGTCCTTCATTAACCGGCTCATATGGGAATTGTCCTTCTATTCCATGTTGGCGGCGATGATGCTTGGTTCGATCGCGACTATTGTTCTTCGCCACAGGCCCCGCCGGAAGACACTCGTGTGGCTTTCTCTCGCGTTCGTCGTCTACGGTTCCGTGGGGTTTGGATCCGCCTTGCGACGAATCGGGAACTGGCAGGAACGTCTCGGTACATGGCTGATGGAGCGATTCGACCTGTACGGCCTTCCATACTGGCAGGATGCGCTCGAGATTATGGAACGGCCCAGGGAAATTCGTGAAAGTTACAGCCTCACCCTTGAGTACCTGCTCGTCGACCATCTGCTGGAGGAGTCGGTGGAGCTGATTGCGGCCAGCCTACTGTTAGCGGCTCTTCTGTACCTTTCCCGCGACATCCAGCCGCGGTCCGTACCAGTGCCGTGACCCACCGAGACCTGTCGCCTGTGGGGCATCTATGCGGCATCCGCTTTTCTCTCTTCAATGCTACCGGCCGGTTCGAGAAGGCCATCCCGTCTTCGTTCGAGGATCATCTGGAACTGACCGATGCGCTGGGGCGTTGCGTGCATGCAGCGATGCAGAGATCTATTGCGGACGGTCGGGCTCGGCCATAGGCGCGCCCCAGCAGTCGGTGGATCTGGCTACACGGCGGCAGTGCTGCTATCTGCGGGGCATGTCCATGGCTCGGTCGCTGTTCGCTCGCCACACTGCTCGCTGCGTTCAGGGAAGAACAGAAACCACAGGAAGCCAGCTTTTCGGTGCGATTCGCGTTGCTCTTCGCACCCTACGGGCCGTGCTGGCTGGTGACGAGGGACAGGTACAAAAAGAAAGAGCCACCCGGGCTTCCGTTCCTGGGCGGCTCTAGTGAAGGCGTCCCTGCCTTCGCGGTTAAAAGTAGCACACCGTTTACCGATTTCTAGACTTATTCCGCGTTTTTTGCCGAACGGCGCCGTGTGAACGATGAACGGTGTTTTCTCCAAAAGATCAACGATCATTTCATTCGTTTTGGCAAATCCAATCAGTCACATGGCTTCGCTTTGTGCGGTCGGCGCAGGGGGCATTGCCACGCAAGGCCGGTCGATGATTGCCGCTGATTCGGGTTTCGCCTACTCTTTGGCGCCTTCCCCGCGTGGCGCCCGGCAGTCACACAGCCGCGCCGCCGCGGGAAGCTCCATTCGTAATCAATACCAGGCAACCAAGCACCATGAGCGAGCCCATCACGCTGCGCGGCCGTCTCGGCCAGTTCATCGAGGCGCGCCTGACCCAGCGCGCCATCATCGCAATCATCCTGCTGAATGCCGTGACGCTCGGACTGGAGACGTCCGACACCGTGATGGGCTGGATGGGGCCGGTGATCATCGCCGCAGACGTGACCATCCTGTCGATCTTCACCGCCGAGGTGCTGATCAAGCTGTTTGTCTATCGCCTCAGCTTCTGGCGCAACCCGTGGAACGTCTTTGATTTCCTCGTGGTGGCGATCGCCCTGGTCCCGGCCACCGGGCCATTCCAGGTGTTGCGCGTGCTGCGACTGCTGCGCCTGGTGTCGATGGTGCCGAAACTGCGCTTTATCGTGGAGGCGCTGTTGAGGGCCATTCCCGGGATCATGTCGATCATGGGCCTGTTGATACTGATCTTCTACGTGTTCGCGATCATCGCGACCGGGCTTTTCAGCGACTCGTTTCCGCAAAAATTCGGGACGCTCGGGGCCTCGATGTATAGCCTGTTCCAGGTGATGACACTGGAAGGCTGGTCCGAAGACATCGCACGCCCGGTGATGGAGGTCTACCCCTGGGCCTGGGCGTTCTTCGTACCGTTCATCCTGATCGCCACGTTCACCGTGTTGAACCTGTTCATCGCGATTATCGTGGACGCGATGCAGCGCATGCATGACCGCGCGATGGAGATCGAGCAGCAGATGATCCACGACAGCGTGCACGAGGAGAACAAGGCGCTGCATTCGGAGATCCACGAGCTGCAGCAGGAGACGGTCAAACTCCAGGAACGCCTGATCCGCATGCAGAGCATGCTGGAGAAACGGGTGAAGTGACGACCTGACGAATGGCGGCATGCGCACGGTTCGCGTGCGAGCACGCTCCCGCAGGGTCCGGAATGTCCTCCGGGCCCATGGAAATCCGTAGGATGCAATGAGCGCAGCGAATTGCATCAATGCCGCGCCGCCCCCCAGCGACCGGTGCGTTTCGCGAGGCTCAACGCACCCTACGAAGCCTCCGGTAGTCCGTGGTCGCTGGATCAGGCGTTGGCGGCGACCTGCTCGGCCGCGGGTTCGCCCAGACGGCGGCCGGTGGCGTTGAGTACGGCCTGCAGCGTGGCGGCGGTCGTGTCCTCGCCCAGGGCGACGCCGACGGAACGCTCGCCGTCGACCTGTACGTCCACCGCGGCCATGGCGCGCGCCTCGGTGCCCGCCTCCATCGCATGCTCGTCAAAGTGGTTCACCTTGACCTCCACGCCCCGGTCGGCCTTCATCGCGGCGGTCAGGGCCTCGACCGCGCCGTGGCCCTCGCCCTTCAGGCGTGACTCGCGTCCGGGCGGGCCCATGGTTGCGTCCAGCCGCACCACCGCGCCTTCCTTCTCGATTTCGTAGCGCACCAGATCCCAGCCGGCGACCGGCGTCAGGTAGTGCTGTTCGAACAGCCGGTGGATACGCTTCGAGGAGACCTCAACCTGGGTGGTCTCGGCGTCCTTCTGCACGATGCGGGCGAACTCGATCGCCAGCCAGCGCGGCAGCTCAATGCCGTAGTCGCGCTCCAGCACATGGGACACCCCGCCCTTGCCGGACTGGCTGTTGATGCGCACAACCTCTTCGTAGCGCCGACCCAGATCGCTCGGGTCGATCGGCAGGTAGGGCACGTTCCAGTGGCCGCCCTTCTCCTTGTAGTGCGCCAGGCCCTTGCGGATCGCATCCTGATGGCTGCCGGAGAACGCGGTGTAGACCAGCTCGCCGGCCCACGGGTGGCGCGGATGGACGGGCATGTCGGTGCACTCCTTGTACACGTCCATCAGCCGTTCCATGTCGGACAGGTCGATGGTCGGGTCGATCCCCTGCGAGTACAGGTTCATGCCGACGGTGACCAGGTCCATGTTGCCGGTGCGCTCGCCGTTGCCGAACAGCGTGCCCTCCAGGCGGTCGGCCCCGGCCAGCAGGCCCAGTTCGGCCGCGGCCACACCGGTGCCCCGGTCGTTGTGCGTGTGCAGCGACACGCAGAAGTGCTCGCGATACTGCACGTGGTCGCAGAACCACTCGACCTGGTCGGCGAAGACATTCGGCGTGGCCGACTCGACCGTGGCCGGCAGGTTGATCACCACCTTCTGGCCCTGATCCGGGCGCCAGATCGCGTTTACTGCATCCACGACCTCGACCGCGTAGTCCAGCTCGGTGGTGGAAAAGCTTTCCGGCGAGTACTGGAAGATCCAGTCCGTCTGCGAGTACTTCGCCGCGTAGTCACGCACCCAGCGCGCGCCGTTCTCGGCGATGCCGCGGATGCCGGCGCGGTCCATGCGGAAGACCTGCTCGCGCTGGGCCGGGTTGGTGGAGTTGTACACGTGCACCACCGCGCGCGGTGAGCCCTCCAATGCCGCGAAGGTCTTCTGGATCAGGTCCTCGCGCGCCTGGGTCAGCACCTGGATATACACGCCCTCGGGGATACGGTCTTCCTCGATCAGGCGGCGGGTGAAGTCGTAGTCAATCTGCGAGGCGGAGGGGAAGCCGATCTCGATCTCGGTCAGGCCGATGTCCACCAGCACCTCGAAGAAGCGCATCTTCTGCTCGACGCTCATCGGATGCACCAGCGCCTGGTTGCCGTCGCGCAGGTCCACCGCGCAGAAGCGCGGCGCAACCGTGGTGCGCTTCGCCGGCCAGCGGCGATCCGCCTTGTCGATCGGCGGGAACGGGGCATATTTGGTGTGATCGAAGGCCATCTTGATTCTCTCCTGGGGCCGCAGCGTTCATCTGCGGCGATTCGTCCACTTGCACATTATCCTAACGAATTTATGCGGACAGAACCTTGCTTATTTCGCATGGAACCGCCTCGATGAGGCTCATTATTGCGCAGAAGAGCGAATTTATCGCAATATTCCACCATGGAACCGCAACCGCACAAGCTCGACCGCTTTGATCGCCACATCCTGGAGATCCTGCAGGAGGACGCGAGCCTGTCGAACCAGGCACTCGCCGATCGCGTGGGGCTGAGTCCTTCGCCGTGCCTGCGGCGGGTCCGAGCACTGGAACAGGCCGGAATCCTGATCCGGCGCGTGGCCCTGCTCGACCGGCGCGCCCTGGGGCTGGAACTGACCGCGCTGATCCACATCGGCATGGACCGCCACACCCCGGAGCGCTTCGCCCGCTTCGAGGAGGCGATCTCCAGCTATCCCGAGGTGCAGCACCTGTATCTGATCACCGGACAATCAGCCGACTACATGCTGCAGGTCGTGGTCCCGGACATGGATGCCTACCAGGACTTCCTGCTGCGCCGGGTCACCCGGCTGGAAGGAGTGGACTCGGTGCACTCGAGCTTCGTGCTGCGCCGCGTGGTGGATCGCACCTCGCTGCCGCTGGACTACATCCGCGACTGACGGCGGACCACGACCGGTCCTGCGACACGGCTTCGTTGCTCAGCGCCCGCCGAACTGGGGCAGCAGACGCGCGGGCAACAGGTGGACCAGGATAAAGCCCAGCATCGCGGCGACGACGATCGTGGGCCCGGTAGGGGTGTCATACTGGAACGAACCCCAGACACCGGCGATGACCGCCAGCATGCCGATCACACCCGCCAGCAGTGCCATCTGCTCCGGCGTCGAGGCAAAGCGCCGGGCACTCGCGGCCGGGATGATCATCAACGCCGTGATCAGCAGCACGCCCACCACCTGCATCGCCGCCGCGATCACCAGCGCGATCAGCAGCATCAGCCCCAGACGCACGGCCAGCACCGGTACGCCCTCGACCCGCGCCAGCTCCTCGTGCACGGTCAGCGCCAGCAGCGGCCGCCAGAGCAGCACCAGCAGCAACAGCGCAATGCCGCCGCCGATGGCGATCGCCAGCAGGTCGCTCGTGCCCACCGCGAGGATGTCGCCAAACAGATAGGCCATCAGATCCACCCGCAGGCCCTCAATAAAGGTGACCGCCACGATCCCCAGCGACAGCGCGCTGTGCGCGAGGATCCCCAGCAGCGTGTCGGAGGCCAACTCCTGGCGCCGCTGGAGGATCACCAGCAGCACCGCGATCGCGACGCAGACGATGGTCACCATCAGGTTGAGATTCGTCCCCAGCAGAAACCCGAGCGCTACCCCCAGCAGGGCGGAATGCGAGATCGTGTCGCCGAAATAGGCCATGCGCCGCCAGACCACAAAGGCACCCAGCGGTCCGGCCACGGCCGCCACCATCAGCCCGGCCAGCACCGCGCGGACCAGGAAGTCGTCCAGCCAGGCGTCGATCATCGTTTCGGCCTTCCCTGTCCGTGATGGTGAGCGTGGCCACAGCCGTGTGACCCGCCCGTCCCGTTGTCGTCCAGATCATGCACCTCGCCGTGCAGGTCGTGGACATGGTTGTGGTCATGTTTGTAGATACCGATGCCCTGCACATCGGCGGTGGGGAACAGGCGCTGGTACTCCGGGTGGCGCGAGACCTCCTCTGGCCGGCCGGTGCAGCAGACGTGCTGGTTCAGGCAGATCACGGCATCTGCACCCGCCATGACTAGATGCAGGTCATGCGAGACCATCAGTACCCCGCAGCCCGTCTCGCGCCGAATGTCGTCGATCAGGCGAAAGACCTCCCCCTGCCCGACGATATCCACGCCCTGCGCCGGCTCGTCCAGCACCAGCAGGTTGGGCCGGTTGAGCAGGGCCCGTGCCAGCAGCACACGCTGCATCTCGCCCCCGGACAGGGACTGCACCGGCTTGTCCAGCAGATGCGGGACACCCACTCGCTCCAGGTGGGCCAGCAACTCGGCCCTCGGCGCGCGCTGGCGCAGCGTCAGAAACCGCCGCACCGACAGCGGCAGCACTGGTTCGATCTGCAGGCGCTGCGGCATGTAGCCGATGCGCAGCCCGCGACGACGCTTCACCTGCCCCCGCGTCGGCTGCCACAGGCCCAGCAACACACGCAGCAGGGATGTCTTGCCCGCACCATTGGGACCAATCACCACTGCGACCTCGGCCGGCGGGATCTGCACCGAGACCCGGTCCAGGATCAGCTTGCCCCCGCGCTCCAGGGAGATGTCACGGGCATCCAGCAGCGGGCTGTGGTCCGATTCCGGTGCGGACATGGTGGCAGGGCTTCCCTTGTTCATGTTGATATACTATAACGTTCTCTGATTGCGATCCGACACCCTGGAGACTCCGCCATGCACTCGCGCCCGTGCCACCCCTTCGGGATTTCGCTGACCGTCAGCCTGCTGGCCATCCTGGGCCTGTTGCTCCCGGGGATGGCCGCCGCGGACAAGCCGCGCATCGTCGCGACCATTCTACCGATTCACAGCATCGTCGCCGCCCTGGGCGAGGACGCCTTCGACGTGGAACTGCTGGTCCCCGCCACCGCCTCGCCGCACGGATACTCCATGCGGCCATCCGAGGCGCGCCGTCTGCAGAACGCGGACATGGTGGTCTGGGTCGGCCCGGATCTCGAGACCTTTCTGGAGCGTCCGCTCCGCAGTGCCGGCAGCCGCGAGATTATCAGCCTGATGGACGACCTCGACCTGGACCTGAAGCCCACGCGCGAAGGGGGCGTCTGGGAGCATCACCACGACCACGGGGACGATGATCACGGCCACGGCGACCATGACCACGATCACAATGGCCATGGCCACAGCCACGACGACGGGCACCCCGACGACAATCACGGCCACAACGGCCATGGCCACAACCATGATCACGGCCACCACGACGAGGCCCATGGGCACGACCATGATCACCATCACGGCGACTACGATGCCCATATCTGGCTTTCGCCCGCAGTGGTGCGCGCGATCACCGAGCAGCTCGCTGACAAGCTGATGCAATGGGATCCGGAACGCGCCGAGACCGTGGAGGCCAACCGCGATGCCCTGCTCGAACACATCGACGATCTGGACGAACGCCTGGCGGAGCAGCTCAGGCCGGTGCGCGATCAGGCCTTTATCGTGTTCCACGACGCCTACCAGTACTTCGAGCAGCACTACGGCCTGAACGCCGCCGGTTCAATCAGCATCGACCCCTCGCGCAGCCCGGGGCCACGACGCATCAGCGAGCTGCGCGAACGCGTCGCCGACGGCGACGTGGTCTGCCTGTTCACCGAGCCGCAATTCCGTCCGGCCCTGGCCGAAACCGTGGCCGAGGGCACCGATACACGACTTGGCGTGCTGGACCCGGTCGGTGCCGAGTTGGAACCCGGCCCGGATGCCTGGTTCGAGTTGATGCAGAACATGGCGGACGGCTTTGCCGACTGCCTGAGGAAGGAATAGCCCGCGGGACAAGCCAAGGCGGTGCGTTTCGCTGCACTCAACGCACCCTACGCGGTTGAGTTACGGCCGAGGGATCATGAAGTCGCTTCCGGCAAAGCCGCTACCGCCACTCGGTTGCGGCCCTCGCCCTTGGCGCGATAAAGCGCCTCGTCGACCCGGCGCAGCAATCCGGTACGCGGCTCGCCCGGAGAAGAGGCCGCCACACCGAGGCTGATCGTAACCCGGCCGGCCCCCGGGAACTCATGCTGTGCCACCCGCGCCCGCATAAGCTTGAGTGTCTCGGCGGAATAACGGTAGAAGCCCGCTGCGGCAGGCTCGCCAAGCAACTGGGGTGCGGGTACTGATGGTAAAGGGCTGCTCGTAGACCTGGGCCGCGGAGTCACCCTAGGGTCGGCGCTGAGCAGTGACCTGGATTGATCGTCATGCACTCAGTTGCACGACACGATTACGTCCGCCTTTCTTGGCTGCATACATGGCATCGTCCGCCCGTTTGATCCAGTCCTTGATGGGCTCGCCGAGCCGGTACTCTGAAACCCCCAGGCTGATCGTAATAGAGCCCACGCGCGGAAACGGCGTACCGGCAACCTGCTCGCGCAGCTGTTCCGCGACATGGTGGGCACGCTCGGCTTCGGTGCCCGGCAGCAGCACCACAAATTCTTCTCCGCCCCAGCGCCCCAGCGTATCGGTCTCGCGCAAGCGGGATGTCATGACCTGCACCAGTCTGTGCAGGACCTCATCGCCCACTTCATGGCCAAAGGTATCGTTAACGCGCTTGAAGTGGTCGATATCCAGCAACAGGAGCGAGCAGGGGTGTTCGTACCGCTGCGCGCGGCGTGCCTCCTGTTCCAGCAAAGTTTCGAAATAGCCTCGGTTGGCGGCGTCGGTCAGCGGATCGTAGAAGGCCTGGTGCTCAAGAGCCGCTTCCAGCTCTTTCTGCCGCGTGATGTCGTGGAACATGGCCACGTAGTACTCGACTTCGCCGCGATCATCGCGAATCGCCGTGATGATCTCGTGCAATGGAAAAATCTCGCCATCCTTGCGGCGATTCCAGATGTCGCCCTCCCAGTATCCGGTCTCCCGCACCGTACGGAACATTGCCTCGTAGAAATCGCGGTCCTGGCGCCCGGAATTCAGGATGCGCGGATTGGCCCCCACCGCCTCCTCCTCCGTATAGCCGGTGAGCCTGGTGAACGTCGCATTCACCCGCTGGATCGTACCCGCGACATCGGTAATGAAAATGGCCTGACTGGTCTCGAAGGTCGCCGCCAGTAGACGTTGCTCCTGTTCCAGGTGGTGCTGCTCGGTGATGTCCTGCACCGTGCCCACCATGCGCTCGGGCATGCCGCAGGGACCAAGCTCGACGGAACCGCGTTCGCGCACTACGCGCTCGGTTCCGTCCGGACGCACGATGCGGTGAGTAACATCGAACTGCTCCACCCCTGCCAGGGCCCGATCTACCGCCGCCTGGACACTCTCTCGATCCTCCGGATGCACGGCCTGCATGAATGCCCCATGCGTACCCGCCCAGCGGGATCGGTCCATCCCGAAGATGCGATAGACCTCGTCGGACCAGCGAACCTCACGGTTCTGGAAATCGGAAACCCAGTTGCCGACATGCGCGATCCGCTGCGCCAGGGCCAACTCGCGTTCACTGCGCTGCAAGGCCCGCTCAACACGAACCCGTTGGGTAATATCCAGAATCACGCCATGCCAGAGGACACTGCCATCTTCCAGCGATTCGGGACTCGCGTGGCCTTCCAGCCAGATCTCGCTCCGTCCGGGGCGCATCACGCGGTAGCGCTGCAACCATGGCTCCAGCGAACGCATCGATGCCTCGATGCTCGCACGGATGCGGTCGACATCTTCCGGATGGATCACCCGAAAAACAGCCTCGGCATCGCGCATCGCCTCCTCGGGCGCGATGCCGAAGATATCGGTCATACCCTCACTGGCATACGGGTAGCAGGCACGCCCGTCGGGATGCTGGCGGTACTGGTAGATCACGCCGGGCAGGTTGTGGGCGATCTTTTCCAGATGACGTTCGGTCTCGATCCGTGCGCCGACATCCTGGAACGCACCCACCAGTTCGGTCACCGCGCCCGTTTCGTCACGAATGGCGGTGATCTGGTCCTCCAGCCACTGCCAGTGGCCATTGGGCATCCGCTGACGGTAGTTCAGCCGGCAGAAACCGCGCGCACCGTCGTCGAGCCATCGCCTCACCTGGCTGGCGCAACGGCTATAGTCCTCGGGCGAGAGATGGGTGCGTAACCAGTCGGCAGTCGAACTGATCTGCTCGGGGGTCCATCCGGTCACCGCGATCGAATTTCGGCTAAGCCAGGTCATGGTGCCCAGGTCATCGGGATCCATGGTGTAGATGACCGCCGGACTGGCGCGCAGCAGGGTGTCCATGCGCTGTTCGGTTCGCTTGCGCGCTTCGATGTCGGCAAACGCCCCCAGCAGGGCCTCCGGGCCGTCGGAAGTCGCGGGAATGCGGCTTATGCTGATCTCGACCCAGCGGGGTGCACCCGTGGCGTCAATCAGGCGAACCTCCACCCGACAATTGGGGCAGACCCCGTCGAGCAGGTCGCGACGCCACGCCTCGCAAGGCTCGACATCGTCGGGACACAGGCGATCGTGCAGCCACGCTCCTGCCAGATCCACCGGGTCGCACGCGAGCATTTCACCCAGGCGCGGGTTGGCGCGCAGGATGCGCCCCTCCGTGTCCATCTCCGCCAGTCCCACCGGCGCGTGTTCGAATAGCGCGGCGTACCCATGGACGGCACAAATCTCCGTCATTCCTCGTCCTTGCCCGCCACGAAAAGACCTGCTGGCCCTTCCACCCCCCTGCCGGGAGACCCCACGGACGTGGTAATGGATTTCGATATCCAGTCTAAAACTTACCACAAAACTTGGGATTATTTCGCGCCCTCGTCAAGAAAAGGACCCGACAAGACACAAAAAAAAGCCCCCGAGACCGGGGGCTTGTACCAAATGGCCAACTGTACAGGGGCGGGTGCTAGCCGCTGGTTCCGGTACGCGGGGCAGGCTCGCCATCCTGAGCGCCCGGTTCAAGGTAGACCACGTCGAGCGCCTTCGCGGCAGCGACCTCGTTGAAGCGGCGGTTCGGCAGGTTGTGCGGCGAGGCCTTGATCGTGTCGATATCGCGACCGGCCTCTTCCAGGATCGCGGCCATCGCCTCGACAAACCCGTCCAGCGTCTCCTTCGACTCGGTCTCGGTCGGTTCGACCAGCAGGCACTCCGGCACCAGCAGCGGGAAATAGGTCGTCGGCGCATGGTAGCCGTGGTCGAGCAGACGCTTGGCGACATCACCCGCGGTCAGCCCCAGCTCCTTCGCCTGCTTCTTCAGCGTGACGATGAACTCGTGGGTCGCGCGGCGCTCGGGATAGGCCAGGTCGAAGCCGGCACTCTCCAGCTCGCGCGCCAGGTAGTTGGCGTTCAGCGTGGCGAACTCGGACACGCGTTGCATGCCCTCGCGGCCCAGCATGCGCATGTAGACATAGGCGCGCAGCAGCACGCCGGCGTTGCCGGCAAATGCAGACAGGCGGCCGATGGTCTCCGGATAGTCCGTCTCGGTGGCGAAGCGGTACCCATCTTCACCGTTCTCGACCACGTGCGGCACCGGCAGGTACGGCAGCAGGCGCTCGCCGACCCCGACCGCACCGGACCCCGGGCCACCCCCGCCATGCGGCGTGGAGAAGGTCTTGTGCAGGTTCATGTGGATCACGTCGAAGCCCATGTCGCCGGGACGCACCTTGCCGAGGATCGCGTTCAGGTTGGCGCCGTCGTAGTACAGCAGGCCGCCGGCGTCGTGGACGATCTTCGCGATCTCGGAGATGCGGCGCTCGAACACGCCCACGGTGGACGGGTTGGTCAGCATAATCCCGGCGGTCTGCGGGCCCACGGCCTCCTTCAAGGCCTCAAGGTTCACGTCGCCGCTCGCGTCGGTGGGGATCTCGCGTACCTCGTAGCCGCACATGATCGCGGTGGCCGGATTGGTGCCGTGCGCGGCATCCGGGACGATGATCTCGCGGCGTTCGCTGTCGCCGCGCGCATCGTGGTAGGCACGGATCATCGCCACACCGGTGTACTCGCCCTGCGCACCGGCCATCGGCGCCAGCGACACGGCCTTCATGCCGGTCACGTCCTTCAGCATCTCCTGCAGCTCGAACATCGTGTGCAGGAAGCCCTGGCTGTGGCTGGCCGGGGCATGCGGGTGCCGGTTCAGGAAGCCGGGCAGCATGGCCAGGCTGTTACAGGCGCGCGGGTTGTATTTCATCGTGCACGAGCCCAGCGGGTAGAACTCGGTATCGATGGAGAAGTTCTTCTGCGACAACCGCGTGTAGTGACGCACCACATCCAGCTCCGAGGCCGCAGGCAGGCCGGGGGCCGATTTGCGCTGCAGGTTCGCGGGGATGGCGGTCGTGGCATGCGCGCGCGGCGCCTGGGCCACGGCCGAGCGACCGGCACGCGAACGTTCGAAGATCAGATGGTTTTCCGTGGTGTTCATAGCGGTTTCTCGCTTCAGGAATTCGTTGAAGGCGGCCGGGCCCGAAAGTCCGGCCGCCAATGGCCCGTGATTTATTGCGTCGGGCTCAGATCGGCCCGGTCATCCAGACCCTTGAAGATGGCGTCATAGTCCGGCTCCTCGCCGATCTCGGAGACAAGCTCCGCGTGCATCACCAGATTGTCGGTGTCCAGCAGCACGACGCCGCGGGCGGTGATGCCCTCAAGCGGGCCGTCCTGGATCAGCACGCCGTAGTCCTTGGCGAAGTTGCGATCGCGCATCATCGACAGCACGGTCACGCGCTCGAGGTTCTCGGCGGCACAGAAGCGGCCCATCGCGAACGGCAGGTCGGCGGAGACCACCAGGATCTCCAGATCCGGGCGCTGCTTGACCATATCCTCGAACTTCTTGGTGGACTCGGCACAGACCGGGGTGTCCAGGCTCGGGACGATCGAGATCAGCTTGCGCTTGTCGCCAAAGTTGGCGAGCGAGACGTCCTCGAGGTCCTTGGTCGTGAGCTTGAAATCCGGGGCCGGCGAGCCGACGTGCGGCAGGTCGCCGTTGGTATGGATCGGATTACCCTTCAGTTTGACTTCGGCCATGGCGTGCCTCCTCAGGCTTGTGGTGTATGGCGCGTCGGGTGCAACCCGCGTCAGGCGGCCTTCGCCTGCTCGCAGGTCGTCACATACTGCTCAAGATCGGCATCCGTCTTGGTCTCGGTCGCGCAGGCCAGCACGCAGCCGTCGAGCTGGGCGTAGTCGCGGCCGAGTTGGTAACCGGCCAGCACACCGGCATCGGCCATCGCCTGCACGCGACTCGCGGCGTCCCCGCCGAAGTCCAGCGCGACTTCGTGGAAGTACTCGCCGGTAAAGCGCGGCTTGATGCCCTTGGCCGCGAGCTTCTCCACCAGCGCGTGGGTGTTGGCGTAGCAGGCCTCGGCCACGCGGGTCAGGCCCTCGTCACCCAGCATGGACATGTGGATGGTCGCGGCGGTGACCACCAGGCCCTGGTTGGTGCAGATGTTCGAGGTCGCCTTGGAGCGGCGGATGTGCTGCTCGCGCGCCTGCAGTGTCAGCACGTAGCCCGGTTTGCCGTCGGCATCCTCGGCACGGCCGACGATGCGCCCCGGCATCTGCCGAATGTGCTTCTTCCGCGTGGTCATGAAGCCGAAGTACGGCCCGCCGGAGGACAGCGGGGCTCCCAGCGGCTGGCCCTCGCCCACCACGATATCGACACCGTTGCTGCCCCACTCGCCCGGCGGCTTCAGCAGGGCCAGCGAGACCGGGTTGACCACGGCGATCACCGGGATTTCGCGCTGCTCGGCCCAGCCGGTGAGTGCGTCGACATCTTCCAGGATCCCGAAGAAGTTCGGCTGGCTGATGATCATCGCGGTGACGTCGTCGTCCGCGAACGGCGCCAGCGCCTCGACCGGCGTCTGGCCGGAGGTCTCGTCGAACGGGATCTCGACCAGTTCGATGCCCTGGTTGCCGATCAGGGTGTGGATCACGCGGCGATAATCCGGGTGCAGCGCGCCCGGGACCAGCACCTTCTTGCTCTTCGAGCGGCGGTTCACGCGCACGGCCATCAGCACGGCTTCGGCCAGCGCGGAGGCGCCGTCATACAGCGAGGCGTTGGAGGCCTCCATGCCGGTCAGACGGCTGATCATCGTCTGGTATTCGTAGATCAGCTGCAGCGTGCCCTGGCTGGCCTCCGCCTGGTACGGCGTGTAGGCGCTGTAGAACTCGCCACGCGTGGCGATCTGCCACACGGCCGCCGGGATATGGTGCTCGTAGGCCCCGGCGCCGATGAAATTGGACGCCATGCCGTCCCGCGCCGCACGCTCCTGCATCAGGCGCGAGATCGCCATCTCGTTCAGGCCCTCGGGGACCTTCTCGAGCGCCGGTGCGCGCAGTTCTTTCGGGATCTCGTCGAACAGATCCTCGATGGAATCGGCGCCGATGCGGTCGAGCATCGCGCGGATGTCTTCTTCGGTATGCGGGATAAAGGGCATGTCGTACTCGCTTTCGCTACTGCGAAGTTCGGATCGGGCCCCGGGCCGGATGCCCGGGGCGCCTTCTCGCTCCTGCCAGGTCGGCTTCCGTCAGGAACCGCCCCGTGGGGAACGTCGAATCAGGACTCGGCCTCGACGTGCGCGGCGTAGGCGTCGGCGTCCATCAGGGCGTCGAGCTGGCTCGCGTCGGAGGGCTTCATCTTGAACAGCCAGCCCTCGTCAAACGGGGACTCGTTAACCTTCTCGGGGCTGTCGGCCAGTTCTTCGTTGGCCTCGGTCACCTCGCCGGACAGCGGGGCATACACGTCCGAGGCGGCCTTGACCGACTCCACCGTCGCGCAGGCGGAACCGGCCTCGACCGAGGCGCCCGCCTCCGGGGCCTCCACGAACACCAGATCGCCCAGCAGTTCCTGCGCGTGATCGGTAATGCCGATGGTCACGCTGCCGTCGGCCTCCTGGCGCACCCACTCGTGGCTCTTGGTGTACTTCAGATCCTTCGGTGCTTCGCTCATGACGTCTTCCTTTCTCGTTTGGATCCCGCCTGCGCAGTGTAGTCTGTGGCAGGCGGCATGAGGCAATAAAATCGCTAGCGATTCAGTTCGATCTGCGGCTCGCCGTTGCGCACGAACACGGGCTTGACCACCCGCACCGGCAGCATGCGCCCGCGGATGTCGGCCTGCAGCTCCTCGGCGTCCACCGCGGCCGGGATGCGCGCGAACGCAACCGACACGCCCAAGCTCGGCGAGAAGCTGCCGGAGGTCACCACGCCGTCGCCGGCCGGGGTCTCGATCCGAGTGCCGCCACGCAGCACGCCGCGGCCTTCGAGCACCAGCCCGACCATGCGCTCCGGCACGCCCTCGGCCTTCCACTGCTCGATGGCCTTGCGGCCGATGAAGTCGCGTTCGGCGTCCTTCAGGGCGATGGTCCAGCCGAGGTTCGCGGTCAGCGGATTGGTCCGGTCGTCCATGTCCGTGCCGTAGAGATTCATGCCGGCCTCCAGGCGCAGCGTGTCCCGCGCGCCCAGGCCGATCGGGTTCACGCCGGCGTCCTTCAGCTGTTCCCAGAAGCCGTCGGCCTGCTCCGCCGGCAGCATCACCTCGAAGCCGTCCTCGCCGGTGTAGCCGGTTCGGGCGACAAACCAGAAATCGTTCCAGACGGCGGAGAAGGGCTTGAGATCGTCGGCCTTGCGCAGGTCTTCCGGCAGCAGCGGCAGCGTCTTCTGCACGGCCTGCGGGCCCTGGATCGCGATCAGCGCGAACTCCGGGCGCGGCTCGACGTTCACCTCGAAGTCCTTCGCCACCTGCTGCATGTGGGCGATATCACCCTCGGCGGTCGCGGCGTTGACCACGGCGCGGTAGCTGTCGCCCCCGGTCCAGTAGATGATCAGGTCGTCGATTACGCCACCGGCCTCGTTCAGCATGCAGCTGTACAGGGCGCGGCCCTCGGTCTTCAGCTTGGCGACGTCATTGGCCAACAGGTAGCGCAGGAAGGCCTGCGCCTGCGGGCCGTGGATGTCGACGACCTGCATGTGCGAGACATCGAACATGCCGGCCCCGGCGCGCACCATCTTGTGCTCCTCCATCTGGGAGCCGTAGTGCAACGGCATCTCCCAGCCGGCGAAATCGACCAGCTTGGCCCCGGCGCGCTGGTGCGCGGCGTGAAGCGGCGTTTTCTTCAGACTCATCTTTTGTCGCCTTGCGTCTTTTGTGAGGCGCTGAACAAAGCCATCCTGGCTTTCTCAGCGCACGCGGCGCTACAAACGCGGTTTGCAGCTTGCTTCGGAACCAACCCCTACGGTGTCGGTTCCGGCGGCACGTCCCTGTTTGCCGCCGGTAAACGCCGATCAATCGGCGTTTACCCAGTTCGTGAGACGGGTCGGCTGCCGACCCGACGCGGCCCCTGCCATACACGCGGCGCGTACGCGGGGCATAAAAAAAGGGCGGCCAGCAGGGTCTACCTGCCAGCCGCCCCTCTGTCCTGAAACCTGAGAGTTTGCGCCGTGCCAGCGATTACTCGCTGCAGGGCCGCCCCCTTCGGTGGGCCGTCGCCGGCCGCTCTCCAGAGTGTGTCTCCTGCACCGTTCCGGTCCGGTAGCCTGAGCGATTCCGGGCGGATGTTGCGCCTTCGGCGTCTGCCAATCGATCGCGATCGCAGATCTCTTCCAGAACGGTGTGCGGGCATTGTCGGGCACCCGCAGACGAAACTAATTGTACACCCAAATACCTCCTTCGCGAAAGCCCAGACGGGTGGCGGCGACTTTTCGGCGCCGGGCTTGCGGCCCCATCTCACCCCCAGCCGAACCTAAGGGGCGCTGCCACTACACGCCTCGCAAGGACAGCGTCGGAACCCGCGCCGGCGCTACAACGCCAGGTCGATCGCCAGGAGCGCGACGAAGCCGACCAGCACGCCGACGGTCGCCTGGGCCTCGTGCCCCTTGCGGTGCGATTCAGGGATGATCTCGTGGCTGATCACGAACAGCATCGCCCCCGCGGCGAAGGCCAGGCCCCAGGGCAGCAGGAACTCCATCAACGTGATCGCGCCGGCCCCGATCAACCCGCCGATCGGCTGCACCAAGCCGGTCAGCAGGGTCACGCCGAAAGCGGCCCACTTGCTGTAGCCCAGTGACAGCAGCGCAACCGCAACCACCAGCCCCTCGGGCATGTTCTGCAGCCCGATCGCGATCGCCAGGGTGATGCCGTCACTGACGTCGTCGCCGCCGAAGCCGACCCCGACGGCCAGACCCTCCGGCAGGTTGTGCAAGGCGATCGCGAAGATGAACAGCCAGACACGCCGGATCTTGGCCGGATCGGCGCCACTTTGGCGACCGATGTGAAAGTGTTCGTGCGGGACCAGCTTGTGCAGTGCCAGTAACGCCCCGCCGCCCAGGGCCATACCCACCGACAGCACCAGGATCGCCATGCCGACCCCGCCGTACTGAACCTCGGCATGCTCCACCGATGGCAGCACCAACTCGAAGGCGGTGGCCGAGAGCATGACCCCGGCCCCGAAGCCCATCATCGCGTCCTCGACCGACTGGCTGATCCGGCGCAGGAAGAAGATCGGAATCGCGCCCACGGCCGTCATCAGACCGGCAACAAAGCTCGCCAGCAGACCGATCTGCAGGGTGCTCATGCCCGCGATGTGCCCTTCCAGGGTCGGCCAGATCACGCTGACCAGCCAGATGAACGCGGCCAATGCAATCAGTGATCCGACCAGAAAGATCCGCGGAACGGGCTTGGCCGAATCGACATCGCCCTGATGACTCGGCTGTTCTCGATCCTCCGTCATGTTCCCTCCCTGAGATCCATTCCCTTGGCTGTTGAGAAGGCGCGATTTCGCCCCGGTTCCCGCACGTTTTCTATCGCGGCATTCGAGTTTTCCTATCGTCAACGCGGAAAAGGCGCGGTACATTCGCCCGGAGTGCCCACTGCATGCCCGGCAAAAGGACCTTCGCGATGCTCGATACCCTCGACCAGTTCCTCGGCGATACCGCCAGCCTCCTGTGGGGCAACCCGATCACGCTGATCCTGCTGCTGGGCACAGGACTCTACCTGACCATCCGCCTGGGACTGGTCCAGGTTGTCGCCTTCCGCCAGGGCTGGCGCGCGCTGCGCGGCACCGACGGGCGTGCCGGTGGCGCTGGCCAGATCTCGCCATTCCAGGCTCTGTCCACGGCCCTGTCCGGCACCATCGGGACCGGGAACATCGCCGGCGTGGCCACGGCCATTGCCCTCGGTGGCCCCGGCGCACTCTTCTGGATGTGGGTGACCGCCTTCTTCGGCATGGCCACCAAGTTCGCCGAGACCACGCTCGCCGTGCGCTACCGCGAAGTGGGACCGGACGGCACCATCGCCGGTGGCCCGATGTTCACCCTGCTGCACGGCCTGAACATGAAGAAGATGGCGATCCTGTTCGCCGCCTTCACCCTGATCGCCTCGTTCGGTATCGGCAACATGGTGCAGGCGAACTCGGTGGTCGATGGCCTCACCTTCATGGTCCCGGACCTGCGCGCCGATGACGACATCATGGGCTGGATGGCGCTGATCATCGGCCTGACCATGGCCGTGCTGGTCGCGCTGGTGATCATTGGCGGGGTCAAGCGCATTGCGATGATCGCCTCCGCCATCGTGCCGTTCATGGCGGTGGTATACATGCTGGGCGCATTCATCGTAATCGTGGCGAATATCGAGGCCGTGCCGGCGGCCGTCGCCACCATCCTGAACCTCGCGCTGAATCCATGGGCCGCCGGGGGTGGCGCCATTGGCCTGGCCATCCAGTACGGAGTCGCGCGCGGCATGTTCTCCAACGAAGCGGGCCTGGGCTCCTCCGCGATGGCCCACGCCGCGGCCAAAAACGGCGATCCGCCCCGCGAAGGCTCGGTGGCCATGCTTGAGCCGTTCATCGACACCATCGTCGTCTGCACCCTGACCGGGCTGGCGATCGTGGTCACCGGCGCCTATATCGACCGCGCCGACGACGTGGTCGGCGCCTCGCTGACCGCCACCGCGTTCAGCAGCACGCTGGGGCCGTTCGGCGCGATGGTGGTCGGCTTCAGCCTGATGCTGTTCGCCTTCTCCACGATGATTGCCTGGTCCTACTATGGCGACCGCTCGGCCTACTTCCTGTTCGGCGACCGCGCGGTGATGCCTTATCGCATCACGTTCGTGATCCTGATCGTCATCGGGGCGACCATCCCGCTGGGCATGGTCTGGAACTTCTCCGATATCGCCAACATTCTGATGGCCGCGCCCAATCTGATCGCGCTGATCCTGCTGGCCGGGCTGGTGAAGAAACTGCGCGACGACTATGTGTCCGGCCGTCCGATGCCCGATCGCCATGATGGCTGAGCACGACCACCAACGCGCGCCGCATGACCCGTTTGCCCAGGGCCCCGCCCGGCCGGACGGGGCCATGCTGGTGCGCGAGGTCGAGATGGCGCTCGATGAGGACCTCGGGCCCGATGCACTCGCCGGCGACATCACCGCGGCACTGGTACCGGAGGACCGCGTCGCCCGCGCCACTCTGCTGCTGAAAGAACCCGGCGTGCTGTGTGGCCAGGCGTGGTTCGACCGCGTGTTTGCGCGCCTTGCACCCGAAATTCGGATCGACTGGCAGGTAGCCGAGGGCGCCGCGCTGGAACCCGAGGGAGCACAGCCCGTCGCCACGCTCGAGGGCCCGGCACGCGCCGTACTGGCCGCCGAGCGCGCCGCACTCAACCTGCTGCAAACGCTGTCCGGGACCGCCACCGAGACCGCCCGTTGGGTCGCCCGCTTGGGAAACGCCCACAGTCGCATCCTCGATACCCGGAAGACACTCCCGGGCCTGCGTCATGGACAGAAATACGCCGTGCGCATCGGCGGCGGGTACAACCATCGCCTGGGGCTCTGGGATGCCGTGCTGATCAAGGAGAACCACATCGCCGCCTGTGGCTCGATCGCGGCCGCCGTGGAGCGCGCCCGCGCGCTCAGGGTCGGGCGCTGGGTGGAGGTGGAAACCGAGAACCTGGACGAGGTCGACCAGGCCTTGGCCGCCGGCGCCGACGTGATCATGCTGGACGAACTCTCGCGGGACGACCTCGCCACCGCCGTGCAGCGTATCCGGGGGCGGGCCATCTCCGAAGCCTCGGGCGGGGTCACGCCGGACAGCCTCGCCGAGATCGCGGCCACCGGCGTCGACTACATCTCGGTCGGCGCCCTGACCAAGCACGTCCGCGCCATCGACTTCTCCCTGCGCCTCGACTCGTAACCGCTTCGCGTTAAGCCTCGCTGAGAGCCGATATCCAGCCGCATACGCCGTTGTGGCTGGCCCTGGTTCGTCGTCGGTGTTTACGTGCCTTCGGTCCGCATACTGCCGTGCGCTCACTCGCGAGCGCGCCGCGAGGTACTTTCTTGCTTGCCCAAGAAAGTACCCAAAGAAGGGCACCCGGATTCCGCCCGGGGACCTTGCTCCAGGGCCCTCGGGCCGGCGGCGCTGAAACTCGCTGCGCTACGCTCCGCTCAGACAGTCAGCGCCTCTCTTCCGTCCCGAGGACCCTTCCGCAAGGGGCTTCATACGGGGAATGAAGGTCAAGACAACGGCTAACCTGATGTTCTTGCGAATGGATGGAGGCAAGGTGTTCCAGCATCCTGGGCACGCGCGGCCTTCGGCCCTGGCGTGCCGCGCCCGCGAGCGGGCGCCAGACCCCATCGTAGGATGCGGATGAGCGCCGCGAATCGCATCAGGGTTGCCCCGACGTTGGCATGGTGCGTTTCGCTGCGCTCAACGCACCCTACAGCTCGGGGCCTACGGCACGTGCTGGAACACCGCCTGTTTTGACCTTCCCTCCCGATATGAACCCCTTGTGGAGGGCGTGACAGGCCGGGAGAAGGCGCTGACTGTCTGAGCGAAGCCAAAGGCGTAGCGAGTTTCAGCGCCGCCGGCCTGGCGCGGCCGGAGCAAGGTTCCCGGGCGAATCCCGGGCGTGTTTCTTGGGTACTTCTTTGCACGAGCAAAGAAGTACCTCGCGGCGCGCTGGCGAAACAGCGCAGGCAGGCGGCAAGACGAAGCCACCGTAAACACCGGATGCCGAACCAGGGTCAGCCTCAAACAGGTGAGTGTCAGGCGAGGACAGACGCGAGGCGGTCCAGTGCTTCGCGCAGGCGGGATTCGCGCTGGGTGTAGGCGATGCGCAGGTAGCGCTGGCCCGCGCTGGGGCTGAAGTCTGTGCCCGGCGTCAGGGCCACGCCCGCCTCGTCGAGGATGCGTGCACAAAGCGCCTCGGAGTCGTCCCCGTGTGCCGTGCAGTCGGCGTAGATGTAGAACGCCCCATCGGGGCGGGCCTGGACCGCGAGGCCCAGTGCCGGGAGGGCCTCCAGCAGCACGTCACGCCGTGTCTGCAACTCGCGCACCTGGCGTTGCAGTCTCTCCTCGGTCTCGGGCGCGAAGGCCTCGACAGCGGCCGTCTGCGCCATGCTGGCCGGGGCCACGAACAGGTTCTGGGCGATCCGGCGAGCCGGGTCGATCCACATCTGCGGGACCACCATCCACCCCAGCCGCCAGCCGGTCATCGCGAAATACTTGGAAAAGCTGTTGATTACGATCACATCGGGATGGAAGGCCGCGGCACTGCGCTGCGGTTCGTCGAACAGGATCTGGCCGTAGATCTCGTCCACGATTACCAGACCGCCCCGCGCCCGTACGACGTCGACGATGTCCGCGAGACGATCAGCGGACAGCCGGGTACCGGTGGGATTTGCAGGTGAGCCGAGCAGCACGGCCCGGGTACGCTCCCCCCAGGCCTGCGCCACCGTCTCCGCGGTGGGCTGGAAGGCATGTTCGGCCGTTACTGGAAGGCCAACCGGGACGGCCCCACGCGCCGCGACAAACTGACGGTTGCAGGCATAGCCCGGGTCCGGGAGCAGCACTTCCTCGCCGGGGTTCACTCCGGCGGCCAGCGCGAGCAGGATCGCAGCAGAGGCCCCCGCCGTGATCACGATGCGCTCGGGATCGATGTCGGCCTGATGGCGGCGCCGGTAGTCGGCCGAGACGGCCTCACGCAGTTCGCGGGTGCCGTGCGCGGGGGTGTAGCGGGTATCCCCGGCCGCCAGCGCCAGCTCCCCGGCGCGCAGGACCGCAGGGGGCGTGGGGAAGTCCGGTTCCCCCACCTCGAGGTGGATGATGTCGCGCCCGGCACGTTCGGCGGCTTGGGCGCGTGCCAGGATGTCCATCACCCGGAAGGGCTCCACCGCTCGGCCGAATGCGGACAACTCGGGGGCGTGCGGCGCGCTCGCCGGGGACTGGGTCGGATCAGCGCCGGACATGGCGCATCATGCGCTTGCGCTTGCGCTGCTGGCGGGGAGTGAGGATGTTGCGACGCCCGGCGTATGGATTCCGTCCGGAGCGAAACTCCATGCGCAGCGGTGTTCCGATCAGCCCGAGGTGCTTGCGGAAAAAGTTCTCCAGATAGCGCTTGTAACTGCCTGGCAAGGCGTCCGTCTGGTTGCCGTGGATCACGATGACCGGGGGATTCTGTCCGCCCTGATGGGCATAGCGCAGTTTGATGCGGCGACCGCTGACCAGCGGTGGCGCATGCTCGGCGACTGCACTCTCCAGCAGACGGGTCAACTCGGGGGTCGAGACCTTGGCGAACGCACTGGCATGGGCCTCCTGCACGTCTTCGAGCAGGTGACCCACGTTGGTCCCATGCAGGGCGGAGATCAGCCGCAGCCGGGCAAAGTTGACGAAGCCAAGGCGTCGGTCCAGATCGTCGCGCACGCGCTCGCGTTCCTCCGGCGCCATGCCGTCCCACTTGTTCACGGCGAGCACCAGCGCGCGGCCGGAGTCGATCACCAGGCCCAGCAGGTGGGCATCCTGTTCCGACAGCCCCGCCTGGGCATCCATCACCAGGATCACGACATGCGCGGCCTCGATCGCCTGCAGCGTCTTGATCACGCTGAACTTCTCGATGGTCTCGTGCACACGCGCCCGCCGCCGCACCCCCGCGGTGTCGATCAGGGTGTAGTCCTCCCCGTCGCGCGCGAACGGGACAAAGATGGAGTCGCGGGTCGTGCCGGCGACATCCGTGGCCACCACGCGTTCATCACCGAGGATGCGATTGACCAGTGTGGACTTGCCGACATTCGGGCGCCCGACGATGGCTACGCGGATACCCGGCCAGTCATCCAGCGCGGCCTGCTGCGAGGCCTTGTCCAGCCCATCCTCCGCGGCCTCCGCGGCCTCGTCCCCCGCCCCCTCGGCTGCTTCGGCCTCGCGCCGCTCGGCGGCGACGGCGCGCCGGACCTTCTGCATCAGGCCCTTGATGCCGCGACCATGGGCCGCGGCGATCGAGGTGATCTCGCCCATCCCCAGGGTATAGAACTCGGCACTCACGGCGTCGGCATCCAGACCGTCGGTCTTGTTCACCACGACTCGGGCCTTGACCCCGGCCGAACGCAGTTGGTCGGCGATGGCCTGGTCCTGAGGCGTCAGGCCATCGCGCGCATCCACCAGAAACAGGACATGATCCGCCTCCGCGACGGCCCGCTGGGTCTGCTCGGCCATCGCCCGATCCATCTCGGCACCCTCGCCCGACAGACCACCGGTATCCACCACCAGGTAGGGAAAGTCGCCCACCTTGCCGATGCCGTACTGACGATCGCGAGTCAGGCCCGCGACATCGGCCACCAGCGCATCACGCGAGCGCGTGAGCTGATTGAACAGGGTCGATTTGCCAACATTCGGTCGGCCGACCAGAGCAATGACGGGGATCATGAGGCAACGTTACCGCAACCGCAGGATCCGGGGGTGAGCGCCAGCGACGCTCATCCCCCGGAGCCCAAACGCGGATTGACGGCGGTGAGCCGACCGTTGTCGGTCACCACGTAGAGGATATCGTCCACCAGCACGGGGCGGGTCACGACCGCGCCGGAACTCGCCCGCAGACGCGCCACGATGCGCCCGTCCTCCAGGTGGAACCAGTGAAGGTAGCCTTCGTAATCCCCGACGATGGCGTAGTCACCCACCACGACCGGGGCGGTGACGCCACGCAGGCGCAGCTGGTCGTTTTGCCAGAGGTCGGCACCATTGCGCGGATCCAGACCCCACAGGTGGCTCTCGGCATCGGTCACCGCGAGGACGTTCGCCTCGTTCGTCACATCCCCGCCCTGGTAGGACGAAAAGTCGCGTGCCCAGAAGATCTCGCCGGAGTTCAGGTCGATGGCGGCCAGACGCCCCTGATAGCCGGATGCGATCGCCGCGCCCTGATAGATCGGCATGTAGCCATCCACGTCGACCATGCGCTCCACCTCGGAGCGGCCGGTCGGGATGCCGAGGGTGGTTTCCCACAGCACATTGCCACGCTCCCGCCCGAGCATCACCACGCGCCCGTTATCAAAGCCAGTGAGCACGCGACCGGCCGTCATCTGGGGCCGATGCGCACCGCGCAGGCTCAGCGAGGGTGTGGTCCGCAGCGCGGTCCACTGCGTGGCGCCGGAGGCTGCATCCAGGGCATGAACACGGCCATCGTTGGTGCGTGCAATCACGACGCCCGAGGCGACATCCGAAATCGCCACAACCTCGCTGGACAGACGCGAGCGCCAACGCTCGCCGTCACCCTGCAGATCCACCGCGATGGCCTCGCCATCCAGGGTACCGACCACCGCGATCTCGTCGCCCACACCAACACCTGCCGACACCCGCGCGTCGTCCAGGCGCACGCGCCAGCGCTGGCTCCCCGTTTCCGGGTTCAACCCGGAGACGCGGCCATCGGCATCGACCATCACCAGCATGTCGTCCGCCACCCCTGGATAGACCTGCCAGAGGAAGCGTTCACCACCGCTTCCCACCGAGCGTGACCACAACTGTTCCGGTTGTGCCTCCGCCTCGAATTCGGGCAGGTCGGCCGGCGGCTCCGTGGTATCGCGTTGCCAAAGGCCACAGGCACTCAGCGACAGCATGAGCGCACCGGCAATCAGCAGGCGCACGGCAGTCTTCGTCGGGGCAGACACGGACATGGGAGGTCAGTTCCTTTAGGCGGAGAGCTCTTCGTACTTCAGGCTCAGGTATTCGGGTGTATGGCCATGGTCGAGCGCTTCGCGATAGCGCTCGCGGGCCAGGTCGCGATCCCCGCGCGCCCGCGCGAGGTCCCCTTCCAGTTCCAGACGCAGGCCGCGAAACGCGTCACGACGCACATCTCCAAGGGCCGATTCGGCGTCGTCATACTGCTCCGCAAGGATCATCTGACGCGCCATGCGCAAAGTCAGCAGTTCGCGGTAGCCGCGATCCGGCGAGGCATCACGTGCCGACCGCAGCGCCTCGATCGCCGCCTCGTGATCACCCTCGGAAACTGCCAGATCGGCACGAAACATCCAGGCCAACGCGCGGTATGGCGTACCCCGCCCCTGTTCGATCAACTGGTCAGCCAGTTCCATCGCACGGACATTGTCGCCGGTCTGGGCGGCGCCCTGCATGGCGATATACATGTCGGAGGCCCCGGCCGCGCGTTCCTCCTGGTGACCGGTCCACCAGTTCCAGCCGATCAGGCCGCCAATACCCAGCACCAGACCGGCAATAATCGCGATCGCGTTATCCGACCACCATTGCTTGATGCGCTCGGCTTTTTCTTCGTCAGTGAGGTAGCTCATCGTCCTCTTGATCCTTCAGTAACGGTACGCACCTGAACGCCGGTCAGGCAGCGGGCGTGTGCAGGGCCTGTTCCAGATGGCGCGCCAGATCCTCGCGCGGTACGGCACTTTGTTCGGCTCCCGGCGATCTTAACGGCTTCACCGTCACCGTGCCCGCGGCGTGTTCGTCAGTTCCGAGCACCAGCGCAAAATGCGCGCCCAGGCGGTCCGCCCGCTTCATCTGCGACTTGAAGCTGCCGCCCCCGCAATGCTGGACCAGCCGCAATCCGGGCAGTTCGTTGCGCAGCCGCTCGGCCAGTTCCAGCGCCGGGCCCACCAACTCGTCACCGCCCACAATCAGGTAGGCATCCGGCGCCGGCGACTGCGGTGCGGCTTCCCGAGCCTCCAGCAGCGCGACCAGCCGCTCCAGTCCCATGGCCATACCAATGGCCGGGGTGCCGCGTCCACCCAGCTGCTCGACCAGCCCATCGAAACGGCCCCCGGCGCAGACCGTGCCCTGGGCTCCAAGGTCGTCCGTGATCCACTCGAACACGGTGTGCGTATAGTAGTCCAGCCCACGTACCAGACGTGGGTTATGAACGTACCGGATACCCAGCACATCCAGATGCGAGCGCAAGGCGTCGAAGTGCGCGCGCGACTCGGCGTCCAGGTGGTCCATCAGGCTGGGCGCGTTGGCGACCACAGCCCGCGTCTCGGGATGCTTGCTGTCCAGGATGCGCATGGGGTTGTCATGCAGGCGTCGCAGCGCCTCTTCGTCCAGCGAGTCCCGATGCTGTTCAAGGTAAGCGATCAGATGCTCTCGATACCGGGCACGACTCGCGGGCGTACCCAGGGTGTTCAACTCCAGGCGCACATTGTCCAGGCCCAGCATCTGCCAGAGCCGCGCGGTCATGGCGATCATCTCGGCATCCACGTCCGGACCGTGAAGCCCGAACACCTCCACACCGACTTGATGAAACTGACGGTAGCGACCCTTTTGCGGGCGCTCGTGCCGGAACATCGGCCCCAGATACCAAAGGCGCTGGACCTGGTTGTGCAGCAAGCCGTGCTGAATCCCGGCCCGCACACAGGAGGCGGTTCCCTCTGGCCGCAGGCTCAGGCTGTCGCCATTGCGGTCCTCGAAGGTGTACATCTCCTTCTCGACGATATCCGTGACATCACCGATGGAGCGCTTGAACAGTTCCGTCGCCTCGACAATCGGCATGCGAATTTCCTGGTATCCGTAGCGATCGAGCAGGTCGCGCAGGCGGTCCTCCAGGTGCTGCCAGACATGGATCGACTCGGGCAGGATGTCGTGCATCCCGCGGATGGACTTGATTGCTTTCATGTTGCCTTTGTGGATTCGGGGCCGGCCACGCTTTGATTGACTAGCGCACCCGGGGTCGAAAATTCAGGGCTCGAGGTCGAAACGGGCGGTCCGGTCGCCCCGTATGTGCGGCTCGAAATCAAAGGGCTCGCCATCCAGGGTCAGCTCGACCCCACGGGCGTTCCCGAGAACCACGCGCCCGGGCAGCATCAATTCCAGTTCCTCGCGATCGCCGCCGCTCAGCACCCCGGTCAATACCACTTCGTCGTCGGCGTCGCGAATCTCGACCCACGAGGTCTCGCTGACTTCCAGGACCAGGCGGTTCAGACCCTCGCGTTGTGCCGCATCGGGCTCGGCCGCGTCCTCATCCTGCGCCGGGTCCGTACTGGCGCCACCGGTCAGCAGCACCATGTCCGAGACGGGGCCGGATGTCGACGACTCGGCCGTATGATCCGCCTCTGTCTCGTCGGCCGCGGTGTCGTCCGAGGGTACCGGCTCGGTCAGGGTGTCCAGCGCGGGTTCTGGGTCCCGTTCCTCGTCGGCCCCACTCGCGTCGGCATCGGCGGTGGTCTCCGACTCGGGCTCCGGCTCCTTGGCCAGCGCCGGGGGCGCGCTCAACTCGTCGGCCGGCGCCCTGCCAACTGCATCTTCGGACGCAGCACCCGAGTCTTCGTGAGTCCATCCCAGTGACGGGAATGACGGCGTACCGCCTCCGCGTTCCGTCCATGCGTAGACCCCCAGCGCCAGCAGCGCCAGCAGCAGCAGGAAAGTCAGCCAGTAAGGAGCGCTGGAACGACGGCTTCCCCTGGAACGTGCAGAGGAGGTGGCCACGGCACGCAGTTCAGGATCCGCCAGACCGTGCGTCTCGAACGACCGAAGCCACGGATCGACATTGACCCCCAGCTCGCGAGCGCAGGCCCGCAGGTAGCCTCGTACATACGCCGGGGCCATGTGGTCGAATCGGTTCGCCTCCAGGTCTTCCAGCGTTCCTCGGCCGAGGTGGATACGATGGGCCAGCGTTGCGGTATCCAGACCGGCCGCCTCGCGCGCCCGTCGCAGACTGTTCCCGGGCTCGCCTTCGCCACCCTCGGGATCGGGTGGCGGGGGCTGATCCCGCGTCGTCAGACCACTGGCGGCGGGAAACTCCAGCGCCGCATGGGGGTCGTCGTCCGTGGTACGTAACGGTTCCATCTCGGAAACGGAATCGTCGACTTCGTCGACCCGGCCCAGACCCGGCTCCTTGTCATCACGCGGCTCAGCCACCATTGCGCTCCATGTCTTCCAACCGGACCAGCTCCATGCTGTCCGGGTACTGACGACGCAGACGCTCGGCACAGTCATTCGCCACTCGGCGGTTACCGAGCGCCAGTTCCGCCTGATAGCAGAGGAACAGCGTCTCCGAGTTTTCCACGCCCATTCCTTCCAGACGCTGGAGGAATGCCCGTGTCTGCATCGGACGATCGTCCTCGTAGGTCAGGTTGGCCATTTCCAGAAGGGCCCGCGGATACTGCGGATTGATGCGCAGCGCCTCGCGCAGCTTCTCTTCGGCGCGTTCGGTCTGTCCGGCATCGGCGAAGCACACCCCCGAATTCATCAGCGCGATCTCGCGCTGGTCGTAATCCGGATTGTCGATCGCCTTGGCAAACAACTCCTGCGCCTCGTCAAAGGCCTGGCGTCGACACAACAGGGCCCCAAGGCTGGTCTGCACGTAAGGGTTTCCTTCGTCCCGGCGCAGCGCCCGGCGGTAGTGATCTTCCGCCCGGTCATGCGCACCACGACGCTCGTAGACATTGGCCATACCCAGATTGGCGAGCGGATGGTTCGGATCGAACTCCAGCGCCCGCTTCAGATTGCGCTCCGCCTGGTCGACCTCCCCCTCGCGCAGATAGCCAATACCCAGCTCGGCGTTGACCTCGGCGGCCTCCGCACGCTCCCCGGTCACCTCGCGCTCGGCCATCGCCGCGCATCCCCCGAGTACCAGCCCCAGTAACATCACGGCGGCCGGACGCCACCAGCGCAGTCCCATCAAGAGGCCCTCCGTGGCCGATCAGGCAGTTCCGCGTGCAGACGAATCATGCGCATCCCCCGATTGGTACGGTCCTCCACCTGCCCCACCAGCTGACCACAGGCCGCATCGATGTCGTCTCCGCGCGTCCGACGCACGGTGGTAACATAGCCCGCCTTTTGCAGCTGACGCTCGAAACGCTCGATGTCCGGTTCCGCGGGACGGTCGAAGGGTGCACCGGGAAACGGGTTGAACGGGATCAGGTTGATCTTGCCCGGAATCCCCCGCAGGACACCGGCGAGCTGATTCGCATGCTCGGGCCGGTCATTCACACCGGCCAGCAGCACGTACTCGAAGGTCACACCACTGTGCGCGCCGGTCGCCTCGACATAGCGCCGGCAACTCTCCATCAGGCGCGCAATTGGATACTTGCGGTTGATCGGTACCAGACGGTCGCGCAGTTCGTCGTTCGGGGCATGCAGGCTGACCGCCAGGGCCACGTCGGTGTGCTCGCTCAGCCGGTCCAGCGCCGGCACCAGGCCGGAAGTGGAAAGCGTCACCCGTCGACGGCTCAGACCGTAGGCATTGTCGTCAGTCATCAGTTGGCAGGCGGCGACCACGGCATCGTAGTTGGCCAGGGGCTCGCCCATGCCCATCAGTACCACGTTGCTGACCGCCCGTGGGCGACCCTCCGGCGCTGGCAGGCGCTGCATCGCCAGCCAGACCTGTCCGATGATCTCGGCGGCCGTCAGATTGCGGTTAAAGCCCTGCTGGGCGGTAGAACAGAAGGTACAATCCAGCGCACAGCCCACCTGGGAGGAGATGCACAGGGTCCCGCGTCCGGACTCGGGGATGTAGACCGTCTCGATCGCATTGCCGTCATGCAGACGCAGTACCCACTTCACGGTACCGTCGCCGGAGGCCTTCTCCAGTGCGATCTCGGGCAGGGCGATCTCGGTTTCGCGCGCCAGGCGCTCGCGCAGCTTGCGCGAGACGTCCGTCATCGCGGCGTAGTCGGTCACGCCACGCCGGTGCATCCACTTGACCAGCTGGGTGGCACGAAAACGCGGCTCACCCCACTGCGCCAGCAGCTCGGTGAGCTGACGGCGGCTGTAACCCAGCAGATTCAGAGGTGTAGAGGTTCCCGCTGCCATGTTCGCGACCGGTTGAAAACACCCCCTAGTGTACTGTGCATGGGGGATTCCTGCCTATGGGGCCCGCAAAAGGCCCCGCGACAGCCAAAAGGAAGCGGGTGGCTCCCTCCACGTCCCCGAACCGGTACTTAACGGGTGCGCGGGCAGATCCCGTCGTTGCCGAAGAAGAATTCGATCTCGCGCGCGGCGGTTTCTGCGGCATCCGAACCATGGACGGCATTCTCGTCGATCGAGGTCGCGAAGTCCGCACGGATCGTGCCCGGGGCCGCTTCCTTCGGATTGGTCGCACCCATGATTTCACGGTTCTTGGCGATCGCATCCTCGCCTTCGAGGACCTGCACAATCACCGGACCGGAGATCATGAATTCGACCAGATCGTTAAAGAACGGGCGCTCCTTGTGCACATCGTAAAAGCCCTCGGCCTGCTCGCGGCTCAACTGCATCATGCGCGCGGCGACGATCTTCAGACCGGCCTTCTCGAAGCGGCTGTAGATCTCGCCAATCACGTTCTTGGAAACGGCATCCGGCTTGATGATGGACAAGGTACGTTCTGCGGCCATATCGGCTCTCCTGACTAACGTTGACAAATTCGGGTGTTCTCTTGCTTCGCGAGCGCGAGCCTTCGCCGAACGGCGGGCTCCAGGGAGGCATCAGCAATGACCGCCCGGGCGCGTGCGTGCCGAGCAGAAGCAGCTTGCGGCGCGTAGTGTAGGCAAACTCGCCCCCGGACGCACGCAGCTGAGAACGCTCGCATCAGGCGTGCGCGGGCTTGCGAAACTCCACCTGCTTCCAGTAGCCGAACAGGCTGGCCGGCGCCACCGTAGCCGGCTCCTGGCCGGTCACATGCACGAAGTCCTCGAATTCCATGTCCGGACGAAACCCGACCGCACGCGACAACGGCCGCAGGCAGCGCTCGAACCCGCGCAGCAGCCATTGCCGCGAGGCAAAGTGGTTGATCACAAGGATCTGGCCGCCGGGCCGGCAGACCCGCCACATCTCGGCAAACAGGCGATCGGGGTTCGGTACCACGGTGGCGACATACATCGCCACCACGGCATCAAAACTGCCGTCGGCGAAGCCAAGCTGCTCGGCATCCATCTCGCACAGTCCGGAAACCGCGGGCAGCCCGCCATTCAGACGGCCGCGCGCCACATCCAGCATCTCGCGGGAGATATCGATCCCGACCACCTCGCAGTCGTCCGGATAGTCCGGCAGCGAGAGACCGGTGCCCACACCCACCTCCAGCACACGCTTGCCGGGCAGCGGCGCCAGCGTCTCCTGGGCGCGCTCGCGACCGGTGGCGAACACCCGTCCGAAGGTGGCGTCGTAGTGGCGGGCGTAGCGCTTGTAACTCTTGCGGATACTGACCAGATCCATGCCGTTACGTCCCGAATACCGATGGCCGGGCACCCGCGGGTGCCCGCTGCGTGACAGGCCCAATCAGGCCTCGGGCTCGACCGCCTTCATGCTCAGGCGGATGCGTCCCTGCTTGTCCACTTCCAGCACCTTGACGGTGACCGAGTCACCCTCGGCCAGAAAATCGGCCACGTTCTCCACCCGCTCGTCGGAGATCTGCGAGATGTGCACCAGGCCGTCGCGGCCCGGCAGGATGGAGACGAACGCCCCGAAGTCCATGATCTTCGCGACCTTGCCAGTGTACTGGCGGCCGACCTCGATGTCGGCAGTCAGCTCCTCGATACGGCGCTTGGCCTCAAGGCCCGCAGCCTGGTCGGTGGAGGCGACCTTGACGGTACCATCGTCCTGGATGTCGATCGTCGCGCCGGTTTCCTCGGTCAGGGCGCGGATCGTGGCCCCGCCCTTGCCGATCACGTCGCGGATCTTGTCCGGGTTGATCTTCATGGTGATAAAGCGCGGCGCGTGCGAGGACATCTCCTCGCGGTGGCTCGGCAGCACCTCGTTCATGCAGCCCAGGATATGCATCCGGCCTTCGCGCGCCTGTGCCAGCGCCTGCTCCATGATCTCGCGGGTAATCCCGTCGATCTTGATGTCCATCTGCAGCGCAGTCACCCCGTTGGTGGTGCCAGCCACCTTGAAGTCCATGTCGCCGAGATGGTCCTCGTCACCGAGGATGTCCGACAGCACGGCAAAGCGCTCGCCTTCCTTGATCAGCCCCATCGCGATGCCCGCGACCGGGGCCTTCAGCGGCACGCCCGCATCCATCAGGGCCAGCGAGGTTCCACAAACGGAGGCCATGGAGCTGGAGCCATTGGATTCGGTGATCTCGGACACCACGCGAACCACATAGGGAAAGTCTTCGGCCGTCGGCATCACCGCGGCCACGCCCCGCTTGGCCAGACGGCCATGACCGATCTCGCGGCGCTTGGGGGAACCGACGAACCCGGTCTCGCCGGTGCAGTAGGGCGGGAAATTGTAGTGCAGCATGAAGCGGTCGCGGCGCTCGCCCTCGATCGCGTCGATCACCTGGGCATCGCGGTCCGTACCCAGCGTGGCCACCACCAGCGCTTGGGTCTCGCCACGAGTAAATACTGCCGAGCCGTGAGCGCGCGGCAGGACCCCGGTCTGGACGCTGATCGGACGCACGGTCTTGTTGTCGCGCCCGTCGATGCGCGGGTTGGCATCCAGGATGCGGTCGCGCACCAGACGGTACTCGAGATCATGGAACGCCGTCTTCACGTCTTCCGCGCTGGGACCTGAGTCGTCTTCGCTCGCGATCGCCTCGACGGCCTGGTTGCGCAGTTCGCTGATGCGCTGGGTGCGGGCCTGCTTCTCCGCGATCTGGTAAGCCGCGACGAGGTCGTTGCCCACGGCCTCCTTGACGCGGTCTTCCAGCGACGCCTCGGACGGCGGTGCCTGCCAGTCCCAGGCTGGCTTGCCAGCCTCCGCGGCCAGTTCCTTGATCGCCTGGATCGCGGCCTGCATCTGTTCGTGACCAAACATCACCGCGCCCAGCATCACTTCCTCGGAGAGCTCACTGGCTTCCGATTCCACCATGAGCACGGCCTGCTCGGTGCCTGCCACGACCAGGTCGAGGTCCGACTCTTCCAGGGCGCTGTAGGTCGGGTTCAGCAGGTATTCGCCGGCACGGTAGCCGACACGCGCGGCACCGATCGGGCCGGCGAACGGGACACCGGACAGCGCCAGCGCCGCCGAGGCGCCCAGCAGGGCGGGGATGTCGGGATCGATGTCGGGGTTGATCGACATGACCGTGGCCACGATCTGGGTCTCGTTCTTGAAACCCTCGGGGAACAGCGGACGGATCGGACGGTCGATCAGACGCGAGGTCAGCGTTTCCTTCTCGTTCGGACGCCCTTCGCGCTTGAAGAAGCCACCCGGAATCTTGCCAGCGGCGTAGGTCCGTTCCTGGTAATTCACGGTCAGCGGGAAGAAGTCGCGGCCGGGATCGGCCTCCTTGCGCGCGACGGCAGTCACCAGGACCACGGTCTCGGCCATGTTGACGAGGACGGCGCCACTGGCCTGGCGGGCGATGTCACCGGTCTCGAAGGTGACCGTATGGTTTCCGTACTGGAACGACTTCTTGTGTGCCACGTTATATCCCGTTTCCCGTAGTGCGTGCATCGAACTTGCTTGCGACGGGCCGGCTCGCGCCCCTGCGCGGCCACCCCTGAAAATGAACGGGCCCGCACCAGTGGCGCGGGCCCGTTGTGCCTGCCTTAGCGGCGCAGGCCAAGCTCCTGAACCAGGGCCTGATAGCGGTCCTGGTCATTGCGCTTGAGATAGGTCAGCAGCTTGCGGCGCTGGCTGACCATCTTCAGCAGCCCGCGACGCGAGTGGTGATCCTGCTTGTGCTTTTCGAAATGCCCCATCAGATGCTGGATGCGGGCCGTCAGCAGCGCGACCTGGACTTCCGGCGAACCGGTGTCGTTGGCATCGCGTTTGTGTTTCTCGACGATGGCCGATTTTTCTTCGGTAGTGAGCGACATGAAAACCTGACTCCTGAAATTTCTTGACCGTTAATCGACCAGTGGCGCTGGCGATAGGCGCGCAATGTTAGCACGACACGCGGGCCTTGGATAGGAAGAATCCCGGCCCCTTCAGGGGGCCGAAACAAACAGGCGGCGAGGCCGTACCTGACCGTCGGGCGTACGCACGCCCACCGCCAGAAAACGGCCTTCACCGTCATGCACCCGCAGCAGCGGCCAGCCGGTTTCGGGGTCTAGCGGCGTATCTCCCGCTCCCGCGGCTTGCGCCTCGACCGCCTCGGAAAACGCCGGGTGGCCGTGACGCAGGGCCGTACTGGCCTGCTCGTTCAGGGACACGGAAGGCCAGTCTCTCAATGCGGCCTCCGGGGGCTGCAGCATGACCTCGATCGCGGCCGCGCCCCCCGCGTCGAAGGCGGCCTCTACCTGATCCATCGTGACCATGGCGGCGGCCTCGAACGGGCCATGCCCGACCCGGCGCAGACTGTCGACCGCGGCCCCGCAACCCAGCTCATGCCCAATATCCGCCACCAACGAACGCACATAGGTGCCCTTGCTGCAGCGCACATCGATACGTAGCCGATCGGGAGCGGTGTGCTCGATGGACAGGGCGTGGATCTGCACCGGCCGCGGGGGGCGTTCGACTTCCACACCCTGACGCGCCAGCTCATACAGCCGTTTGCCGTCATGCTTTAGGGCCGAGACCATGGGCGGCACCTGCCCCTGCGCCCCACTGAACTGCCGCTCCAGCGCCCGCAGTTGCTCCGACTCGATGGCCGGCACCGACGCCTCGCGAATGATCGCGCCATCGAGATCCGCACTGTCGGTCTCGATCCCCAACTGTGCCTCGGCGATGTAGTGCTTGTCGGCATCCAGCAGCCAGCCCGAAACCTTGGTGGCCTGACCGAAGCACAACGGCAAAAGGCCGGTCGCACGCGGATCCAGCGCCCCGGTGTGACCGGCCTTTTTGGCCTGCAGCAGATACTTCACGCGCCCCAGGACCTGCGTGGAACTCGGTCCCCGGGGCTTGTCCAGCAGCAGGATACCGTCGACCTCGCGACGTACGCGCGCCATCGGAAGCCGGCGGTCAGGCCCCGCGGCCCGGGTCCTGCGAATCCTCGGCCCCGTCCTGCTCGCCACTGCCGGTTCCCTCGGCATCTGCGTGGTGGGCACGATCCTCGGCCAGGGCCTGGTCGATCAGGGAGGACATGCGAGCACCGCGCTCCGGCGTGTCGTCGTAGACAAACCGGAGCTGGGGAACGCTGCGCAGTCGCATGCGCTGACCGAGTGCCCGGCGCAGAAATCCCGCCGCGTGATTCAGCCCCTGCTGTGCCTCGCGTCCTTTCTCCTCGCCCCCCAGCTGGGTAAAGAACACCTTGGCATGGGCGAGATCCCGCGAAACCTCGACATCCGCCAGCGTGATCATCCCCACGCGCGGATCCTTGACCTCCAGACGAATCAGGTCCGCCAGCTCGCGCAGGATCTGGTCCCCGACCCGGTCCGAACGATGAAACTCGCGATTACCGGGCATCAGAGCGTCCGGGCCACCTCGACGCGCTGGAAGACCTCAATCTGGTCACCGGCCTTCACGTCGTTGTAGTTCTTCACCGCGATCCCGCACTCGGTACCGGCCTTGACCTCGTTCACGTCGTCCTTGAAGCGGCGCAGGCTCTCCAGCTCGCCCTCGTAGATCACCACGTTGTCGCGCAGCACGCGGATCGGGTTGCCCCGCTTGACCGCACCCTCGACCACGAGACAGCCGGCGACCTGACCAAAGCCGGAGGCCTTGAACACGTCGCGGACTTCCGCCAGACCGATGACCTCTTCGCGGATCTCAGCGGACAGCAGGCCCGACAGCGCCTGCTTGACATCGTCGATCGCCTCGTAGATTACCGAGTAATAGCGCACGTCGAGCTCGTTCTCGGCGGCCAGGCGCTTGGCGCCGGCATCGGCACGCACGTTGAACGCGATCACGATCGCCTCGGAGGCCATGGCGAGGTTCAGGTCGGACTCGGAGATCCCGCCGACCCCAGCAGACACCACCTTCACGCGGACCTCGTCGGTCGACAGCTTGACCAGCGACTCGCGCAGCGCCTCGGCCGAGCCCTGAACATCCGCCTTGATCAGGATGTTCACGGTAGCGATCTCGCCTTCCTGCATCTGGTTGAAGATGTTCTCCAGCTTGGCGGCCTGCTGCGCGGCCAGCTTGCGCTCGCGCTGCTTGGCGTCGCGGTGCTCGGCGACCTCGCGGGCGGTCTTGTCGTCCGCGACGACCAGGACCTCGTCGCCGGCCTCCGGCACGCCGGACAGGCCCAGCACCTCGACCGGCATGGACGGACCGATTTCCTTAACCGGCTTGCCAGTATCGTTGAACATCGCACGCACGCGACCGTATTCCTTGCCCGAGAGCAGGATGTCGCCATGCTTGAGGCGACCGGACTGAACCAGGATGGTCGCCACCGGACCGCGGCCCTTGTCCAGGCGCGATTCGATCACCACGCCACGTGCGGGGCCCTCGTCCGGGGCCTTCAGTTCCATCACCTCGGCCTGCAGGCCCAGGGCCTCCAGCAGCTGGTCGATCCCCTCGCCCGTATGCGCCGACACATTGATGAACTGCGTATCGCCACCCCAGGCCTCGGGGATGACCTCGTGCTGGGCGAGATCGTTCATCACGCGCTCGGGTTCGGCCTCCGCCTTGTCGATCTTGTTGACCGCAACCACCATCGGCACACCGGCGGCCTTTGAGTGCTGGATGGCCTCGAGCGTCTGCGGCATCACGCCGTCGTCCGCCGCGACCACCAGGATCACGATATCGGTGGACTGCGCCCCACGGGCGCGCATCGCGGTAAACGCGGCATGCCCCGGAGTATCCAGGAACGTCACCCCATCGTGGCCATTGTCGACGTGATAGGCGCCGATGTGCTGGGTGATCCCACCGGCCTCGCCGGATGCGACCTTTTCCTTGCGGATGTAGTCCAGCAGCGAGGTCTTGCCGTGGTCGACATGGCCCATCACGGTCACGACCGGCGGGCGCGGCTTGGCCTCGGCGGTCTGTTCCAGACCCGTGTCGATCTCGTCCTCGACGGAGGTTTCCTTCGCGGCGATCGGCTTGTGTCCCATCTCCTCGACCACCAGCATTGCCGTGTCCTGGTCGATGGACTGATTGATGGTCGCCATGACCCCCATGCCCATCAGGGACTTGATCAACTGCGGCGCCTTGATCGCCATCGCCTGCGCGAGATCGGCGACGGTAATCGTCTCCGGCACTTCGACTTCGCGCACCACCGGTGCGGTCGGCTTGGCAAAGCCATGCTTGCTGGCGACGGCTTGCGCTGCGGCCGACTGCGCCTTGCGGCCCTCGCCCTTCTTGCGGCGACCCCGACGGTCCCCCGCCACATGCAGTTCCTTGCGGTCGTCCTTGCGAGCACCCTTGCGTGCCTTGCCGCCGCTCTTGGCCGATTCGGCCTCGGCCGCAGCCTGGCGCTGGGCCGCCTCGCGCTCCAGACGCGCCTGCTCTTCTTTCTCGCGCTTGGCCTCCTGCGCCTCCAGTTCCTGCTGGCGGCGCTTCTGGCGCTCGCCGCGCTCGGCCTCCTCCTGCTTGCGCGCCTCAAGCGCCTTGCGCTGGGCGTCGCGCTCGGCCTCGACCTGCATGGCCAGCTGCTCGGTGCGACTCAGCGCGCGTTTCGGTTTGTCCGGGGCTGCCTCGGGCTCGGGCTCGGGCTCGGGCTCTGCCTCGGATTCCGACTTCTCGATCTCTTCGCTAGCCGCAGCCTCAACCGGCTCTTCCTCGGCGGCCTCGACTTCGGGCGTAGTGCTCTCCTCGGCCTCCTGCGGCTTGGGCTCCTCGGCCACGGGCTCGGCCGGAACCTCTTTCGGGGTCGGGGTCGGCTCGGCGGTCGGCGCGACGTCGGCCTCGACCGAGGCCTCGACGGGCTCCTCAGCCGGTTTGCGCTTGATCGTGCGCTTCTTGCGCACCTCGACGTTCACGGTCTTGGAGCGACCCGGCCCGGAACTCACCTTCAGCGTCTGGGCCTGAGAGCGGCGCTTGAGCGTCACACGGCCGCCCTCACTCTCGCCATGCGACTGCCGGAGGTGATCGAGCAGCTTGCGCTTCTCGGCATCGGTAATCGCCGCTTCCGGGCCATCCACCGCGACGCCCGCCTCCTTGAGCTGTTCCATGAGGCGGTCCACCGGCTTGCCAACCGATTCCGCGAATTGCTGCACTGTCATTTGCGCCATGGCGCCTTACCTCCATTCCATATTCTTTTCAGGCCAGCCGACGGCCTGTCACACGGGCTTCGCGATCCATTCGTCCGGGCGTTATTCGCCGGTTTCGAACCACGGGGCGCGCGCCGTCATAATCAGCTCGGACGCCTCTTCCGTGCTCAATCCAGTCATTTCGACCACGTCGTCGGCTGCCTGCTCCGCGAGGTCTTCCATGGTGCAGACGCCGTGCGAGGCCAGCTTGTTGGCCACGCCCTGGGTCATGCCGTCCATGTTCAGCAGGTCCTCGGCGGGCTGGTAGTTCTCGCCGCCCGCGATCGCACGGGTCAGCAGGGCGTCGCTGGCGCGGTTGCGCAACTCGGCCACGATGTCCTCGTCGAACTCCTCGATCGCCAGCAGTTCGGCCTCGTCGACATAGGCCACCTCGTCCAGCGTGCTGAAACCTTCCTGCACCAGGATGCCGGCCACTTCCTCGTCCACATCCAGCGCCTCCATGAAGAAGGTCACCAGTTGCTGCGCCTCGGCCTCGCTCTTCTCGGCCGCCTGCTCCTCGGTCATCACATTCAGTTCCCAGCCAGTCAGCTGGGAGGCCAGACGGATATTCTGCCCCCCACGGCCAATGGCCAGGGAGAGCTTGTCCTCCTCGACCGCGATGTCCATCGACTGCTTGTCCTCGTCGACCACGATCGACAGGACTTCGGCCGGGGACATGGCGTTGATCACGAACTGCGCCGGATTCTCGTCCCAGACGATAATGTCGATACGCTCGCCGGCCAGCTCGTTGGACACCGACTGCACGCGCGAACCGCGCATGCCGACGCAGGCACCGACCGGATCCAGACGCGGGTCGTTGGAGCGCACCGCGATCTTCGCGCGCTGGCCCGGGTCACGCGCCGCACCCATGATATCGATGATCTCCTGCCCGACCTCCGGCACCTCGAGCTTGAACAGCTCGATCAGGAACTCCGGCACGGTACGGCTCAGGATCAACTGCGGCCCGCGCGCGTCGGGGCGAATCTCCTTGAGATAACCACGCAGGCGGTCGTTGGTGCGCACGGTTTCGCGCGGGATCATGTGCTCGCGCGGGATCAGGGCCTCGGCGTTGCTGCCGAGATCGACATAGGTGCCGTTGCGGTCGGTACGCTTGACGATACCCATCACCAGCGTACCCACTCGATCCTGATACTCCTCGACCACCTTGGCGCGCTCGGCCTCGCGCACCTTCTGCACGATCACCTGCTTCGCGGTCTGCGCGGCGATGCGGCCGAAATCAACGGCCTCCACCGGCTCTTCGATCACATCACCGACCTGCGCATCGGCGTTCTTCTGCTGCGCATAGGACAGCAGGATCTGGTATTCCGGGGATTCGAACTCGGGGTCCTCGTCATCCACCACGGTCCAGCGGCGGAAGGCCTCGTAGTCACCTTCCTCGCGGTCGATGCTCACGCGCACGTCCATCTTGCCGCCGTGGTACTTGCGGGTCGCCATGGCCAGTGCCGATTCCAGGGCATCGAAGATGATGTCCTTCTCGACACCTTTCTCGTTCGCCACGGCATCCGCGACCAGCAGGATCTCCTTGTTCATCTCTTGTCTCTCCGCACCTCGGCGGTCACCCGCCGATTCAACAAAACCGTACGCCGGTCTACAGCTGTTCCAGGACCCGCGCATTGTGGATAGCGTTCAACGGCAGCTCGTAGGCCATGCCGTCGACCTCGACTTCGATCATCTCCTCGTCCACCCCGATCAGCGTGCCGCGATAGTTCCGCCGACCGTGCTCGGGCCAGCTCAACCGCACCTTCACCGGATGACCGATATACCCCCGGTACTGATCGGGCGTGAACAGCGGCCGTTCGATGCCCGGACTGGAGACCTCCAGGGTGTAGTTGCCACGCAGGGCCTGTTCGACCTCGAGCACCGCACCGGCCTGTTCGCTCACCAGCGCGCAATCATCCACCGTCACCCCTTCGGGACTGTCGATGTAGATGCGCAGCATCACGGGCTTGGAACCGGGGTGGTACTCCAGCCCCCAGAACACGAACCCCTGCCCCTCGACCACCGGGGCCAGCAGTGCGCTCAGTTGTTCGGACTTTTCCGCCACCTGACTCCACTCGGCACGATTCGCGCAACGGCCCTTTCCAAGGCCCGGAAACAAAAAAAGGGCGATAAACGCCCCTCGAACACCTCAGCGATGACTGCAGCCAGTCGTACCGACTGCATGGCGCGCGGGAGCGCAGCCCGGCAAGACCATATCGGACCTGCCTAACAAAAAGGCCCCATATGGGGCCTCTCTGAAAATTGGTAGCGGGGGCAGGATTTGAACCTGCGACCTTCGGGTTATGAGCCCGACGAGCTGCCAGACTGCTCCACCCCGCATCCGAGACGCGAAACTATAGCAAAGCGGGTTGGGGCCCGCAAGGAGAAGCGCGAGTTTTTTCCGGGTCGGAAGCCCCCCTCGCGCCTTTCGAGATCGCTTACCGCGAGCGGTGCGCCCGGCTCCTCAGATGCTGCTTGAGATCGTAGCGCCAGATGTATCCCGGCAGCGCGAACACCGCGAACATGGACAGGGTGATCACGTAGAACTCCCAACCCTGCGTATGGATCCCACCGGTCGCCTGATATTCCAGGCCCTTGCCGATCAGCCCCGCCAGGAAGTAGAGCCCGACCCATTCAAAGATGCGGATCCAGGGGCCCTTCACGCCGCTGGCCGGCAGGACCATCAGGCCGATGCGCTCGGTGAGCCAGGGCAGGTTCGCCGAAATAAAGGCGACAACGACAAAACCCCAGACCAGAACTTCAAACGGAATCCACTGTGTCACGACTTAGCCCATGATTGCGTAGTGGGTGACAGACAACAGCAGGCCCGGAAAAATTCCAAGAAGCAGCACTGCGAGCCCGTTAATACTGAGCGCGGTGGCAAACGCGCCGGAGGGCTGAATCGGCTCCTTCGCGTCTTCCTGCGGGTCGTCGAAGAACATCATCTTGACCACGCGCAGGTAGTAGAACGCCCCGATGATCGAGAAGATCACGGCGACCACCGCCAGCCAGACCAGATCGGCGCCCACCGCGGCCTGGATCACCGCGAGCTTGGCGTAGAAGCCGACCGTCGGAGGCACCCCGGCCATCGAGAACATCAGCAGCAGCATGATGAACGCAAACCATGGGTTACGCTTGGCCAGGCCCTTGAAATCATCAATCTGGTCGGCTTCAAAGCCCTTGCGCGACAGGAACACGATCATGCCGAAGCCACCGGCCGCGGTAATCGCGTAGACGATCACATAGAACATCGCCGAGGCGTAGCCGCTGTCGGTCCCGGCCAGGATACCCATGAACACGAAGCCGACATGCGCGATGGTCGAGTAGGCCAGCATGCGCTTGATGCTGGTCTGTGCGATCGCGATCACGTTGCCCACCGCCAGCGACAGCACGGCCAGGATCACGAACATGCCCTGCCAGTCGGCATGCATCGGGCCCATACCCTCCACCAGCAGGCGCATCAGGAAAGCAAAGGCGGCGATCTTCGGCGCGGTGGCGATGAACAGCGTGACCGCCGTCGGGGCGCCGTCGTAGACGTCCGGCACCCACATGTGGAACGGCACGGCCCCCAGCTTGAACGCGATCGCGACCACCAGGAACACCAGGCCGAAGACCAGCGGGATGTTAAGCGTCTCATCGGCCGCCACCAGCTCGGCGGCAATAACCGCGATATCCAGCGAGCCGGTCATGCCGTAGATCATCGACATGCCGTAGAGCAGCAGACCAGAAGCCAGCGCGCCCAGGACGAAGTATTTCATCGCCGCTTCGGTCGCGCGGGTGTTGTCGCGCCAGAACGCGACCAGCGCATAGGACGACAGCGACAGCAGCTCCAGACCCAGGTACAGCGTCAGCAGGTTGTGCCCGGAGATCATGATCATCATCCCGAGCACGGCGAACAGGCCCAGGATGTAGAACTCGCCCTTGTGGATTCCGCGCTCCATCAGGTACGGACGCGCATACAAGAACACCAGGAAGCTGGTCACATAGACCGCGACCTTCAGGATGTCCGCCATCGGATCCTTAATGAAGCTGTCCGAGAAGGTCAGCACCGTCTCCGGACCCATCATCCAAAGGGTAAGGCCGGCGGCCGCGACCAGGGTCGCCTGCACCAGGCCGTAGGTGATGTCGCGCCGCGAATCCGGCAGGAACGCGTCGATCACCAGGATCAGGCACGCCATCCCGAGCACGAACATCTCGGGCACGGCGGGGAGGAAGTTGGGGATCTCGAAAGTCATGTCAGGCGTCCGTTCAGAGCTTCGACTGCGCGATATGCGCCACGAGGTGGTCGATGGTCGCGTTCATCACATCCAGCAGCGGCGCCGGCCACACACCCAGCAGCAGGGTGAAGAAGGCCAGCACGCCCATCAGGAAGAACTCGCGGCGGTTCATGTCGGACAGACCGGCCACGTTGTCGTTGGCCACCGCGCCGAAGATCACGCGCTTGACCAGCCACAGGGTGTAGCCCGCCGCCAGGATCAGCGTGGTCGCGGCGAGGAAGGCAATCCAGAAATCCGCCTTGAACGCGGCCAGGATGACCATGAACTCGCCGACGAAGCCGGAGGTGCCCGGCAGGCCGGTGTTGGCCATCGCGAACAGCACGAAGAACGCGGCGAACCAGGGCATGGTGTTCACCACACCGCCGTAGTCCGAGATCTGCCGGCTGTGCAGGCGGTCGTACAGCACGCCGACTGCGAGGAACATCGCCGCGGAGATAAAGCCGTGCGAGATCATCTGCACCATGCCGCCGGCGATACCCAGCGAGGCGCCTTCCCAGTCACCGGTGTTCGAATAGATGTAGAAGGCGAGGAAGAAGCCCAGCGTCACAAAGCCCATGTGGGCGATCGACGAATAGGCGATCAGCTTCTTCATGTCGCTCTGGATCAGCGCCACCAGGCCGATGTAGACGATCGCAATCAGCGACAGCACGATCATCAGCGTATCCAGCACCGCCGAGGCATCCGGCGTGATCGGCAGCGAGAAGCGCAGGAAGCCGTAGCCCCCAATCTTCAGCATGATCGCCGCCAGGATCACCGAGCCGCCGGTCGGTGCCTCCACGTGCGCATCCGGCAGCCAGGTATGCACCGGGAACATCGGGATCTTCACCGCGAACGCCATGAAGAACGCGAGGAAAATCAGTATCTGCGCGGTCATGCCGATCTGCAGGGCATGGAAGTCCTGGATCAGGAAGCTGCCGGACTGGATGTACATCCAGATCAGCGCGACCAGCATGAACACCGAGCCCAGGAAGGTATAGAGGAAGAACTTGATGGTCGCGTAGACGCGCCGCGGCCCGCCCCAGATCCCGATCACCAGGAACATCGGGATCAGCATCGCCTCGAAAAACACGTAGAACAGCACCGCGTCCATCGCCGCGAACATGCCGATCATCAGGCCTTCCATCACCAGCATCGCCGACATGTAGTAGGCGATCCGATCTTTCACCGACTCCCAGGCCGCAATGATCACGATTACGGTGATCAGCGTGGTCAGCAGGATCAGCGGCATGGAGATGCCGTCCACGCCCAAGTGGTAATTCACGTTGAACGCCGGGATCCACGAGGCCAGTTCCTGGAACTGCATCTCGGCGGTGCCACGCTCGAACGCAAACCACAACGGCAGACTGGCCACAAACGTCGCCACGGCCACCGCGAGCCCGAGCCGCCGCGCCACATGGGGCGCATCGCGCCCGGCGGCAAGCACCAGGAAGCCGCCGAGAATCGGCAGCCAGATCAACAGACTCAAGATAGGCCAGTCAGCAAACATGGTCGTTCCTTGAAACAGCGATGGGCTTCGAGCGCATGGGTGTCGAAGCCGCTCAGATCACGAAGGCGAACATCAGGACCAGCAGGCCGATGATCATCACGAACGCGTAGTGGTAGAGGAAACCGGACTGCATATGGCGGATGCGCGCCGAGATCCAGCCGACCGAGCGTGCGGTGCCGTTCACCAGCAGCCCGTCGATGATCAGCGCATCACCATAGCGCCACAGCGCGCGGCCCAGACGGACGGTCCCGCCCGCGAAGAACCAGTCATTGAAGCGGTCGAAGCCGTACTTGTCCTCGAGGATGCGTACGCCCAGCTTCAGCCGTTCGGCGATCACGCCCGGCAGCTCGGGCCGCTTCATGTACAGGTACCAGGCCGTGCCCAGGCCGGCCATCGCCAGCCAGAATGCGGGCAGCATCAGGCCATGCAACACGAAGCCGATCACGCCGGTGTAGGTCTCGCCTTTGGTGGCCAGCACATCCTGCTCCGGCAGCACGAACAGGCTATCAGCGAAGAAGTCGCCAAACAGCATCGGGCCGATGAAGTAGCCGGCCACCACCGACGGGATCGCCAGCAAGATTAGTGGCACCGTCACCACCCACGGCGATTCCTTCGGTTGCAACGGGCCGTGGTGATGATCGTCGCCGTGCTCGTCGTCGTGGTCATCACCATGGTCGGGCATATACTTGTGCGCCTGGTCATAGCGCTCCTCGCCATGGAAGACGAGGAAGAACATGCGGAAGGTGTACAGCGCGGTCACGAACACCCCGGCCAGGACCAGCCAGTAGGCAAAGGTCGCCCCCGGAATCTCGGAGTAGCCGACCGCCTCGATGATCGCGTCCTTGGAGAAGAACCCGGAGAAGAACGGGAAGCCGATCAGCGCCAGCGAGCCGATCAGCGCGGTCGCATAGGTAATCGGCATGTGCCGGCGCAGCCCGCCCATCGCGCGCATGTCCTGCAGGTGGTGCATCGCGATGATCACCGAGCCCGCGGCCAGGAACAGCAGCGCCTTGAAGAAGGCATGCGTCATCAGGTGGAACAGACCGGCGGCATAGGCGGAGGCGCCCAGCGCCACGGTCATGTAGCCCAGTTGCGACAGCGTCGAATAGGCCACCACTCGCTTGATGTCGTTCTGGACGAGCCCGATCAGGCCCATGAAGAACGCGGTGATCGCCCCGATGATCAGGATCATCGACAGCGCCGGCACGGAGAACTCGTACAGCGGCGACATACGCGCCACCATGAAGATGCCCGCGGTCACCATGGTCGCCGCGTGGATCAGCGCGGAGATCGGGGTCGGGCCTTCCATGGAGTCCGGCAGCCAGACGTGCAACGGCACCTGGGCGGATTTACCCATCGCGCCGATGAACAGGAAGATCAGCGCCAGATCCAGCAGGCCGAAGGTCCAGCCCGGCCAGATGGTGATGGTCGCCTCGCTCATCGACTGGCCTTCGGCGAACACATCGGCGTAGTTCAGGCTGCCGGTGTAGAAGACCAGCGCGGCGATCCCGATCAGGAAGCCGAAGTCCCCCACGCGGTTCACGATGAACGCCTTCATGTTGGCGTAGATGGCGGTCGGGCGCTTGTACCAGAAGCCGATCAGCAGGTAGGAAACCAGCCCCACGGCCTCCCAGCCGAAGAACAGCTGCATGAAGTTGTTCGCCATCACCAGCATCAGCATCGAGAAGGTGAACAGCGAGATGTAGGCAAAGAAGCGCTGGTAGCCCGGATCGTCCTGCATGTAGCCGATGGTGTAGATGTGCACCATCAGCGAGACGAAGGTGACGACCAGCATCATCAGCGCGGTCAGGTTGTCGACCAGGAACCCGACCTCGAACTGGATGCCGTCGGAGACCATCCAGGTATAGACCGTCTCGTTGTAGACCCCGGCATCGCCGAACACATGGGCCCAGAAGACCACCACGGACAGGATGAACGAGATCGCCACCCCGAGGATGGTGACGCTGTGCGCCCCGGCGCGGCCGATCTGACGGCCAAACAGGCCGGCGATGATCGCGCCGAACAGCGGCGCCAGGACGATCAGTAGATAGATGGTATCCATGGCCCGTTATCCCTTCATTGCGTCCAGATCCTGGACGTTGATGGTTCCGCGATTACGGAACAGCAACACCAGGATGGCGAGGCCGATGGCCGCCTCGGCCGCGGCGACGGTCAGGATGAAGAACACGAACACCTGGCCCGCGAGGTCCTGCAGGAAGAACGAAAAGGCAATGAAGTTGATGTTCACCGCGAGCAGCATCAGCTCGATGCACATCAACAGCACGATCACGTTTTTCCGGTTCAGGAAGATCCCGGCCACACTGATCGAAAACAACAGCGCGGCCAGCACCAGGTAGTGCTCTAGCGTAATCATGTTCTAGCCCTGAGTTCTTTCGGGGGCGGCATCCGCCCCCGGTGTCCGGGTCCCGACCTCTGGCCGGAATGCCTAGTTACTCGGATTGTCTATTTCCGGATTGCTATTTCGACGGGTCGTCCTGCTCCCCTTCCGCGTCGCCGCCCTGGGCACCACGACGCGGCGACTTCTTCTTCTCGGAGGGCATGGAGACCATGCGCACCCGACCCTCGCGCGAGACCGCCATCTGCTGGCCCGGATCGATCGACTTGTTGTCCGGGCGCTTGCGCATGGTCAGCGAGATCGCCGCGATGATCGCGACCAGCAGGATCACGGCCGCGATCTCGAACGGATAGACGTATTCGGTGTAGAGGATCGCGCCCAGCGCCTCGGTGTTGGCGTATTCCGGCCCGGCACGCTCCGGCACATCCATTGTGATGTAGCGGGTGATCACGGCTACCAGCACAACCGACATCGCAACCGCGACCACGATGCCCACCGGCAGATATTCGGTGAAGCCCTCACGCAGCTTGGCCAGGTTGATATCAAGCATCATCACCACGAACAGGAACAACACCATGACCGCGCCGACATAGACCAGCACCAGCACGATGCCGAGGAACTCGGCCTCCGCCAGGAGCCAGATCGCGGCCGCAGCGAAAAAGCACAGCACGAGGAACAGGGCCGCGTGTACCGGGTTGCGCACGCTGATCATCGCCAGTGCGCCGCCCAGCAGGATCGCGCCGAAGAGGTAGAAAAGAAGCAGCTCGAAGGTCATGGGGCGTTCCCTGCGTTACCGGTACGGGGCGTCGACCGCGCGGGCCTCGGCGATCTCTTTCTCGAAGCGGTCACCAATGGCCAGGAGCTTGTCCTTGGTCATGATCTGCTCGCCCCGGTTTTCGAAGTGGTACTCGAAGATGTGCGTCTCGACGATGGAATCCACCGGGCAGGCCTCCTCGCAGAAGCCGCAGAAGATGCACTTGAACAGGTCGATGTCGTAGCGCGTGGTACGACGCGTACCATCCGCGCGTTCCTCGGACTCGATGGTGATCGCCAACGCCGGGCAGACGGCCTCGCACAGCTTGCAGGCGATGCAGCGCTCCTCGCCGTTCGGATAGCGGCGCAGGGCGTGCAGGCCCCGGAAGCGCGGCGACATCGGGGTCTTCTCGTCCGGGTACTGCACAGTGAACTTCCGGCTCAGCAGGTAACGCCCGGTCAGGCGCAGACCCAGCAGCAGCTCAAAGAACAGAAAACTCTTCAGGTAACGGCGCAACGCTTTCATGACGAACTCCTCAGGCGAACCACGGGCCGACGTTGAATGCGACCAGCACGCCCTCGACAAACAGCCAGAGGATGGTCACCGGGATCAGAACCTTCCAGCCCAGACGCATGATCTGGTCATAGCGATACCGGGGGAAAGTGGCGCGGAACCACAAGAAGGCAAACAGGAACACGGCCGTCTTGAACAGGAACCAGTGGATACCGTGACCCAGCAGCGCACCGATGACCGGCAGGTCAAAAGCCGCTTGCGGCAGGATCCCCTGGAACGGCGACAGCCAGCCACCGAGGAACAGGATCGCGACCAGTGCCGAGATCAGGATCATGTTCGCGTACTCGGCCAGGAAGAACACGGCAAAGGCCATGCCCGAGTACTCGACGTGGAAACCGGCGACGATCTCGGACTCGCCCTCGGCCACGTCGAACGGGGCACGGTTGGTCTCGGCGATCCCGGAGATGAAATACACAAAGAACAGCGGCAGCAGCGGCAGCAGGAACCAGTGGTATATGCTGCCGGACTGCGCCTCGACGATACCGCCGACATTCAGTGTGCCGGCAGCCATCAGCACGCCCACCAGGGCGAAGCCCATCGCAATTTCGTAGGACACCAGCTGTGCGGCCGAACGCAGCGAGCCCAGCAGCGCGTACTTCGAGTTCGAGGCCCAGCCGGCGATGATGATGCCGTACACGCCCAGCGAAGTCAGGGCCAGCAGGTACAACAGACCGGCATTCACATCGGCCAGGGCTCCGCCCTCGAAAAACGGGATCACCGCCCAGGCCGCCAGTGCCGGGGCAATGGTCAGCACCGGGGCACTGAGGAACAGGAAGCGGTTGGCATTGGTCGGGAGGATGACCTCCTTGGTCAACAGCTTCAGCGCATCCGCGATCGGCTGCAGCCAGCCGCGCGGGCCCACCCGGTTCGGCCCCACGCGCACGTGGGCATAGCCGATGACCTTGCGCTCGGCGAAGGTCGTGTAGGCGACGGCCAGCATCAGCGGGATCACGATCAGCTGAATGCCGATCAGGATCTGCATCACCGTCGGCAGGCTGCTGTAGAGGTTCATCATCCAGTCGAACATGTCTTACGTTCCCTCAGGCACGCGCGAGCGTGACCGTGGCGTTCGGGGCGCCCAGCCGGCCCATGGCCGTCGAGCCCGCAAAGGTCACCGCCAGGCCCACCGGCACGGCGTCGTCCAGAATCAGGGTCAGCTCCGTCTCGGCGCCGTCCTGGCGCAGTTTCACGCGCGACCCCGTATCAAGCCCGCCAGCCGACTCCGGATGCACCATCACGCACTCGGCCAGCCGACCCTCGGGGCTGGTTTGCAGCGGCTCGGCGCGGCGCACCAGGGCATCGGTGCTGTAGAGCCCAGCGGCCTGCACGCGATACAGGTCTCCTTGTATCGGCTCCGGCATGGCCAACTGGGCCTTGTTCATGTTGACCGCGGTATCGAAGCTGGCCGCCGCGAGCAGGCCCTTCAGCTCGTCCCGCACGGCACGCGAGTCCAGATAGTCCATGCCGCGTTGATCCAGCAGATTGCCCAGCACACGCCAGACCTTCCAGCCGGGGCGAACGTCTTCCGGCGCACGGGCTGCGGCACGATAGCTTTGCCAGCGACCCTCGACATTCACGAAGGTGCCGGAATTCTCGAAGCTGGTCGCGACCGGCAGCAGGACATCGGCCACGGCTTCCATGTCGGCGCTGGCAAACGCGGACAACGCCACGACGAATCCCGCCTTTTCCAGCGTGGCCCGCAATGCGACCGGGTCCGCCCCGTCGTGCCCGGGCTCGATCCCGGCAATCACGAATGCCTCGCGACCCTCGGCGATCATTTCGGCAGCGTTGTTGCCGGTGGACTCGACCTCGCCCCCGGCAGGACCGCGGTGCGGCAGCACCCCGGCCAGCCAGGCCCCCGCGGCATTGGCACCTGCCGGCAGGTAGCCCAAACGGGCACCGGTATGCTTGGCGATCCAGCCCGCCAGGGCGCGCAAGGTGCCAAAGGCGGGTCCGTGGATCGCGACCTGACCGAGCAGGACATGTCCCTGTTTCCCTTCCAGCAGCGATTTCGCAATGTGCTCGAAGGCGGCACGCGTGTCGGCATCCCGGCTCTCGGCGTCCTTGACGATTTTTTCCAGCTTTTTCGGCAGCGACTTGCCGGCAGCGGCGATTTGCCCGGCGACGCCCGCCAGGGCCATTACCTGGTCGCGCTCGTGGCCAACCAGCTGGGCCTGGACGGGATAGGTCAGGTCGAGCAGCATGTCGTTAATCAGACTGACCCGCGCCCCGCGCGAGGCCGCCTTGCGCAGACGATGGGCCAGCAGCGGCTGCTCGCGGCGCGGATTGCAGCCGACCAGCAGCACCGCGTCAGCATCCTCGAGATCACCGATCGCCACGCCCAGATAGGGGAACAGCGGTGCGGCCGACTCGTCGGAGAAGTCGACCTGGTCCAGCCGGTGATCGATGTCGACGACCCCCATCCCGCGCAGAACCTTCTGCGCCAGGTAGTGCTCTTCCACCGACAGCGACGGCGACAGCAGCGCGCCGATACGCTCGGGGGCGATCTCCTTCAGCCCCTCGACCGCATAGCTCAGCGCCGTCTCCCAGGAGACATCCTGCCACTGGCCGTCCACCTTCATGCGCGGACAGGTCAGGCGGTCCTCGGCATACAGGCCGGTGTAGCTGAAGCGATCCCGGTCGGAGATCCAGGTCTCGTTGACCGCCTCGTTGTCACGCGGCACCACGCGCATCGCACGTCCGTCGTAAGTATGCAGGTAGAGATTGGAGCCGACCGCGTCGTGCGGGGCGATCGTGGCGGCCTGCGACAGCTCCCAGGCACGCGCGGTGTAGCGCGACGGCTTGGCGGTCAGCGCACCGACCGGGCACAGGTCGATCACGTTGCCGGACAGCTCGTGGGCCACGGTCTTCTCGACATAGGTGCCGATGCGCATGTGCTCGCCACGCCCGGTCGCGCCCAGCTCGCGCACCCCGGCGATCTCTTCGCCAAAGCGCACGCAGCGGGTGCAGTGGATGCAGCGGGTCATCTCGGTCTCGATCAGCGGCCCGATGTCCTTGTCCTTGACCACGCGCTTGGCTTCGGTGTACTTGGATACACTGTCGCCGTAGCCCATGGCCACGTCCTGGAGCTCGCACTCGCCGCCCTGGTCGCAGATCGGGCAGTCCAGCGGATGGTTGATCAGCAGGAATTCCATGGTCCCCTTCTGCGCGCGCAGCGCCAGCGGAGACTGGGTGTAGACCTTCATCCCGTCCATGACCGGGGTCGCGCAGGCGGGCAGCGGCTTGGGCGCCTTCTCCACCTCGACCAGACACATACGGCAGTTCGCCGCCACCGACAGCTTCTTGTGGTAGCAAAACCGCGGAATGCGGATATCGGCATCGTCCGCCACGTCGATCAGCATGGCGCCCTTGGGCGCCTCGATCGTACGGCCGTCAATCTCGATGCTGACCAGATCCTGCTTCTGATCCTGACTCATGCTCGATTCCTGCTGCGGATGCGCGGAGGGCGTCAGGCGGCGTCTGCCACCGGACTCCGACCGTGCTGGATGTAGTATTCGAATTCGTGGCGGAAATGCTTGACGAAGCTGCGCACCGGCATCGCGGCGGCATCGCCCAGGGCGCAGATGGTGTGCCCCTCGATCTTGCTGGCCACGTCGTCCAGGCGTTCCAGGTCCTCGGGACGGCCCTGCCCCTCCACGATGCGGGTCAGCATGCGATAGAGCCAGCCGGTCCCCTCGCGGCAGGGCGTGCACTGACCGCAGGACTCGGAGAAGTAGAACCGCGAGATGCGCTGCAGGGCCTTGACCATGTCGGCGGTCTCGTCCATCACGATCACCGCGCCGGAGCCCAGCATGGACCCGGCCTGGGCGATGGAGTCGAAGTCCATGTTGGCCTTCAGCATCACGTCACCCGGCACCACCGGCACCGACGACCCGCCGGGAATCACGGCCTTCAGCTTGCGCCCGTTCAGCACGCCGCCGGCCATTTCCAGCAGATCCTTGAACGGCGTGCCCAGCGCGATCTCGAAGTTGCCCGGATTGTTCACGTGCCCGGAGACGGAGAACAGCTTCTCGCCACCGGACTTCGGCACCCCCAGATCGGCGAACCACTGCCCGCCGTTGCGGATGATGGCCGGTATCGAGGCCAGGGACTCGGTGTTGTTGATGGTGGTCGGCTTGCCGTAGAGGCCAAAGTTGGCCGGGAACGGCGGCTTGAAACGCGGCTGGCCCTTCTTGCCTTCCAGGGACTCGAGCAGTGCTGTCTCCTCGCCGCAGATGTAGGCCCCGGCTCCCAGCGACGGGTAGAGATCGAAATCGACCCCGGAGCCGAAGATGTCCTTGCCCAGGTAACCGTTCGCGTAGGCTTCGTCCAGCGCGGCCATGAAGCGGGTGTTGACCTCGTCCATGAACTCGCCGCGCATGTAGTTGTAGCCCACCGTCGCGCCAATCGCGTAGCCGGCGATCGCCATGCCCTCGATCAGGGCATGCGGGTTGTACATCAGGATTTCGCGGTCCTTGCAGGTGCCCGGCTCGGACTCGTCCGAGTTGCAGACGATGTACTTCTGCCCCGGGGTGTTGCGCGGCATGAAGGACCACTTGAGCCCGGTCGGGAAGCCCGCCCCGCCGCGGCCGCGCAGGTTGGAGGTCTTGACCTCCTCGATCACGTCCTCGGGGGCCATCTTGCCCTTGTAAACCTTCTCCAGCGCCTGGTAGCCGCCGACGCTCTTGTAGGTCTCGAGCGAGGCCGGATCGTCCAGGTAGCGGGTCGCAAAGCAGATCTGGTTGGCCATGCTACTTCTCCAGACCGTCGAGAATCTCGTCCACCTTCTCGGGGGTGAGATTCTCGTAGTAGACGTGATCTACCTGCATCATCGGGGCGCCACAGCAGGCCGCCAGGCACTCCTCTTCCATCTTCAGGTAGAACTTGCCGTCCGGCGTGCTCTCACCAAGCTTGATGCCGAGACGTTTCTCCAGGTGCTCGATGATCTGTTCCGAGCCGCGCAGCATGCAGGAGATGTTGTTGCACACCATGATGGTGTGCTTCCCAACCGGTTCCAGCGAATACATGGAGTAGAACGAGCCGACCTCGTAGACCGCGATTGCCGGCAAATCGAGATACTCGGCCACAGCGTCCATCTTCGCGGTGGAGAGGTAGCCATCCTCGTGCTGAACCGCACGCAGGGCAGCCAGTACCGCGGAGCGCTTCTGGTCGTCCGGGTAGCGCGCCAGCCAGGTATCGATCTCCTCGCGCTCGTGTTCGCTGAGCTCCACCTGCTTGCCGGCGGGCTTGTGGAAGGCGACGGTTTTCTGTTCGGCAGCCATCAGCGGTCGATCTCCCCGAATACGATGTCCTGTGTCCCGATGATCGCGACCACATCGGCCAGCATGTGGCCGCGCGCCATCTCGTCCAGCGCGGACAGGTGCACAAAGCCCGGCGGACGGACCTTCAGGCGATAGGGCTTGTTGGAACCATCCGAGACGAGGTACACGCCGAACTCGCCCTTCGGATGCTCCACTGCGGCATAGGCCTCGCCTTCCGGCAGGCACATCCCCTCGGTGAACAGCTTGAAGTGGTGGATCAGGGCCTCCATGTCGGCCTTCATCTCCTCGCGCTTGGGCGGGGTGATCTTGTGATCCTCCAGCAGCACCGGACCCGGGTTCTGGCGCAGCCAGTCCACACACTGGCGGATGATGCGGTTGGACTGGCGCATCTCCTCGATGCGCACCAGGTAGCGGTCATAGCAGTCGCCGTTGGCGCCGACCGGAATATCGAAATCGAGCCGGTCATAGACCTCGTAGGGCTGCTTCTTGCGCAGATCCCACTCGATGCCGGAGCCGCGCAGCATCGGGCCGGTAAAGCCCAGTTGCATGGCACGTTCGGGGTCGACCACCCCGATACCCACGGTGCGCTGCTTCCAGATACGGTTGTCGGTCAACAGAGTCTCGTACTCGTCCACGCACCCCGGGAAACGCTCGGTAAACGCCTCAATGAAGTCCAGCAGCGAGCCCTGACGAATCCTGTTCAGGTCATCCACGACGTCCTGGGACTTCCACGAAGACGGCTGGTACTGCGGCATCGTACTCGGCAGGTCGCGCGCAACGCCGCCTGGGCGATAGTAGGTCGCGTGCATCCGCGCACCCGAGACCGCCTCGTAGCAGTCCATCAGGTCTTCGCGCTCGCGGAAGGCATACAGGAACACCGCCATCGCGCCGATATCCAGCGCGTGCGCGCCCAGCCACATCAGGTGATTGAGGATGCGGGTGATCTCGTCGAACATCACCCGGATGTACTGCGCTCGCAGCGGGGCCTCGATCTGGAGCAGCTTTTCCATCGCGAGCACATACCCGTGCTCATTGGCCATCATCGACACGTAGTCGAGGCGGTCCATGTAGCCGATGGACTGATTGTACGGTTTGCTCTCGGCGAGCTTTTCGGTGCCGCGGTGGAGCAGACCGATATGCGGATCGGCACGCTGGACGACCTCGCCATCCATCTCCAGCACCAGGCGCAGCACGCCGTGGGCAGACGGATGCTGCGGCCCGAAGTTCAGGGTGAAGTTGCGAATCTCAGGCATTCTCGGCTCCTTCGCCCGGCTTCTCGCCCTCGCTGTAGCGATGGTCGTCGCGGATCACCTTGGGCACCAGCACGCGCGGCTCGATCGTCACGGGCTGGTAGAGCACGCGTGCCTGCTCGGCGTCGTAGCGCATCTCGACATGTCCGATCAGCGGGAAATCCTTGCGGAACGGATGCCCGACGAAGCCGTAGTCGGTAAGGATGCGGCGCAGGTCCGGATGTCCGGAAAACAGGATGCCGAACAGGTCAAAGGCCTCGCGCTCGAACCAGTTGGCCGAGGCCCAGACCTCCACCAGCGACTCGACCTCGGGGAATTCGTCATCCGCCAGCCAGGCGCGCATGCGCAGACGGCGATTGTGCTGGATCGACAGCAACTGCACGGCCACGGTAAAGCGCGGCCCGTCCCAAAGGCTGTCTTCCGGCGCATCGTCGAAGGTGAAGCGCCCGGAGGTGGCCGGCTCGACCCCGCGGGAGAAACCCGTGTTGGTCGCGGACTCGGTGCCCCACTCGTCCTGGCCATACTCGAGGTAGTCGACCCCACACAGGTCAATCATGATCTCGAAACCGAACGTGTCGCGCAGCTTCTCGGCGGCCTCGCGCCACGACTCCGGCCGGATGTCGACGGTGACCTCGTCATAGGCCTCCGTGATCGTCTCCAGGGCGTCGCCCAGTTCCGCCCGCAGGGCGTCGATCCAGTTGTCTTGTTCAGCCATCTGAAACCCCGGGTGCGTCAGCGCGCGATGGTGTTCGTGCGCCGGATCTTGTTCTGCAGCTGGATGATGCCGTAGAGCAGTGCCTCGGCCGTTGGCGGACAGCCCGGCACGTAGACATCCACCGGCACGATGCGGTCGCACCCGCGCACCACGGCATAGGAGTAGTGGTAGTAGCCGCCGCCATTCGCGCAGGAACCCATCGAGATCACCCAGCGCGGCTCGGGCATCTGGTCGTATACCTTGCGCAGCGCCGGGGCCATCTTGTTGACCAGCGTGCCGGCCACGATCATCACGTCGGACTGGCGCGGGCTGGGCCGGAAGATGATCCCGAAGCGGTCGAGGTCATAGCGCGCGGCACCGGCGTGCATCATCTCCACCGCGCAGCAGGCCAGGCCGAAGGTCATCGGCCACAGAGAACCGGTACGGGCCCAGTTGATGAGCTTGTCAGCCGAGGTGGTGACAAAGCCCTTTTCAAGAACGCCTTCTATTCCCATTCCAGCGCCCCCTTCTTCCACTCGTAAATGAACCCAACGACCAGAATGAGCAAAAACACGGCCATCGCAAGAAGCCCGAACAGGCCAATGGCATCCAGCGATACCGCCCACGGGAAGAGAAAGGCGATCTCGAGATCAAAAATAATGAACAGGATCGCGACCAGGTAGAAGCGCACGTCGAACTTCAGCCGCGAGTCCTCGAAGGCCTCGAAGCCACATTCGTATGGCGAGTTCTTCGCGGCATCGGGCTTGCGCGGCCCGACGGCCATCCCGACCACCAGCGGCACGATGCCGATCACGACGCCCACTGCGATGAACAGCAGGATGGGTAGATAACCTTCCAGCATGTCTCTCTCCCGTACACCGCCCTCGGGCGGGTCGGTTCGCAGGGTGCCGCGTGGATCCGGCGCGTCCGCGAGCCGTTCTAGCGTTGCTGGTTGAATGCGCCGGCAGGTGGCCACCTCGATGGACGAGGCCGGGGCGCATACCGGGCACGGAGTCTAGGTGAACCGTAAAAACGGTGTCAAGTGTTTGTTATTTTATAAGTTACTGATTTTGCTCTATTTTGGCTCAAGACGCCATTCTCGAACGACGCCGCAAGCCTTTGAAATGGTGCAGATGGTGGGACTCGAACCCACACGGCTTTCGCCACTACCCCCTCAAGATAGCGTGTCTACCAATTCCACCACATCTGCGCGAGACCTGGGGAAACGCTGTTCAGTGTTTCCCTAGAACCGGCCTATTATTCCGGCACGTCGGCCGGGCGATCCGGCGCCGGGGCATCCTGATCATCTTCCTGCGGCACCGTTCCCGGCACGCCTTCCGGGATATCACCCTCTTCCTGCATCTCCTGGGCCTCGAGTTGATCCATCAGGCTTTCGGCCTGCGGGGTCGAAGAGGCGAGGTAGGCCAGCGTCAAGCTGTTCGCGAAGAAGACCACGGCCAGAAAGGCCGTCGAGCGACTCAGGAAGTTGGCCGAGCCGCGGGCACCGAACACGGTTGCGGACGCGCCGCTGCCGAAGGCGGCACCGGCGTCGGCGCCCTTGCCATGCTGCATCAGCACGAGGGCGATCAGGGCGATCGAGACCGCGACCTGAACGACCAGAAGCAACCCATAGATCATGCCGCGACCCGCTCGCCCGCTGCACGGGCGATCGCGGTGAACCCATCGGCGTCCAGCGAGGCACCGCCGATCAGCCCACCGTCGATGTCTTCCAGCGCCAGCAGACCCGCAGCATTGTCAGCCTTCATGCTGCCGCCATAGAGAATGCGCAGATCCGCGGCCACACGCGGGTCACGGCCCGCCACCCGATTGCGGATGAAGGCGTGAACTTCCTGCGCCTGCTCGGGCGTCGCGGTCAGACCGGTACCGATCGCCCAGACGGGCTCGTAGGCAATCACGGCCCGATCAAAGGCTTCAATGCCCGCCGCGTCGAGCACCGCGTCCAGCTGTTCGGACACGACCGACTCGGTGCGCCCGCCTTCACGGTCACTCTTCTGTTCGCCGACACACAGGATCGGGGTCAGTCCGGCGGCCTGGGCGGCAATAAACTTCGCCGCCACCCCTTCGCTGGTCTCGTTCTGACGTTCGCGACGCTCGGAATGCCCGACGATCACGTAGCGGCAGCCCACCTCGGCCAGCATGGACCCGGCGAGCTCGCCGGTATAGGCGCCCTTCTCCTGATCCGAGCAGTCCTGCGCACCGACCTCGATCACGCTGCCCGACAGGGTCTCGGCGATCTCGGCCAGGTAGACGGCGGGCGGACACACCGCAACATCGACACCCTGCAGGTCACCCAGACTGCCCTTCAGGGCCGACAGGAGGGCGCCGTTCGCTTCACGCGAACCGTTCATCTTCCAGTTACCGGCGACCAGCGGCTTGCGCATGCGGATCTTCCTCCTGCGAGAACGGTCGGATCCGCGCGGATACACGGAGTCCGATCATGATGATTAGAGCGGCGGGATGTTACCGGCGCACCCGGTGCAAATCAACCAAGCCCGGCACTGGGCGAACCGGCGATGGAGCCCCGGATGCACGGCCAACGGCTGGCCGGCACCCAAAGACCGGGATCAAACGGCGGCGCGGATACTGTCGGCAATTCGCTCGGCGGCCAGACGGGTAACGCCTTCGTCCTCGGCTTCGACCATCACGCGCACCAGCGGCTCGGTGCCGGAGGGCCGCAGGAGCACTCGCCCGTGCGTACCCAGCTCCGCCTCCACCGCGGCGACCTCGGAACGCACGGCAGGCGCCTCGAGACAGCCATTGGCCTTACCCGCGACCGGGACGTTCACGAGGCACTGCGGCAGCTTCGGGATGCTGGCCGCGAGTTCCGCGAGCGAGCAGCCGGTGCGATGCATCAGGTGGGCCACCTGCAACGCCGCAACGGTCCCGTCACCTGTGGTCGTGTGTTCGAGGCAGACGATATGCCCGGATCCTTCCCCGCCCAGCATCCAGGCCCGCTGACGCAGTTCCTCGAGCACATAGCGGTCGCCCACCTTCGCGCGGACAAACGGGATCCCGTGTTCACCCAGGGCATTCTCGAGCCCCAGGTTGGTCATCAGAGTACCGACCACGCCACCCTGGAGCAGGCCCGACTGCTGGCGATCGAGGGCGAGAATCCCCAGGATCTGGTCGCCATCGACCACGCTGCCGTTCGCATCCGCGAGGATCACGCGGTCACCGTCGCCGTCAAGGGCAATCCCGAGGTCGGCCCCGGAGGCCTTCACCTGCTCGGCCATGACCTCCGGGTACAGGGCGCCCACGCCGGCATTGATGTTGTAGCCATCCGGACGGGCACCCAGCACCTCGACTTCGGCCCCCAGTTCCTCGAATACCGGCGGGGCGACGTTGTAGGTTGCACCATGGGCACAATCGACCACGACGCGCAGGCCGCGCAGCTCGGAGCGCGCCGGGATCGCGCTCTTACAGAACTCGATGTAGCGCCCGGCCGCATCCGCGATACGGACGGCTTTGCCAAGATGCGCCCCGTCCACCGAGCGTTGCGGCTCTTCCAGCCGCGCCTCGATGGCCTCTTCCACCGCATCGGCGAGCTTGTCGCCCTCCGGGGTGAAGAACTTGAAGCCGTTATCGTGAAACGGGTTGTGGGACGCGCTGATCACGACGCCGGCGGTCGCACGGAAGGTGCGGGTGAGATAGGCCACCGCGGGTGTCGGCATCGGCCCCAGCAGGGCCACATCCAGTCCCGCGGCCGACAACCCTGCCTGCAACGCCGACTCGAACATATACCCCGAGACCCGGGTGTCCTTGCCCACCAGCACCGGACCCTGACGCTGGGCCCGCGCGCCCAGCACCTCGCCCACCGCATAGCCCAGACGCAGCGCGAACTCGGGCGTCATCGGCCAGTCGCCTGTACGCCCTCGAATCCCGTCGGTACCGAAATAACGCCCCATGCCGGTCACTTCTCCTTGAAATCAAACCTTTCGCATCACGAACCGCCGGGATCGCTTCCCGTTCGCGGTGTTAAGGAAACACTGAACAATGCGGAGTATAGCGCCAGCGCATCGTGTGTCCCTGCGACGTCGTGCACACGCAGCACACGCGCACCGGCCTGCGCGGCCAATAGCGCGGCAATCGCGGAACCGGCATCACGTTCCTGCACCGGACGATCGCCCATCAGGGCCCCGATCATCGACTTGCGCGACACCCCCACCAGCAGTGGCGACCCGAGCTCGGCCAGCACGGGCAACGCGTGGAACAGCGCCAGGTTGTGCTCCAGCGTCTTGCCGAACCCGAAGCCCGGATCCAGCAGCAACTGCTCGCCTGGAACGCCCGCCCGCACCAACGTCTCGCGCCGATCGCGCAGAAACTCGCCGACCTCTTGTGCGACGTCGTCGTAGTGCGGGGCCTGCTGCATGGACTGCGGTTGCCCCTGCATGTGCATCGCGCACAGGGCCACGCCCTGCTCGCGAGCGGCTGCGACCGCGGCCTCCCAGGCCCCCTCGGCGCGAAACCCGTTGACGTCGTTCAGCAGCGTGGCCCCGGCCGCCACGGCCTCGCGCATCAGTTCCGGTTTCATCGTGTCCACCGACAGGGGCACGTCGAGTTCCGCGGACAACGCCTCGACGACGGGCAATACTCGGCGCCGTTCCTCGTCCAGCGCCACCGGCTGCGCCCCCGGACGCGTCGACTCGCCCCCGATATCGATCAGGTGGGCGCCCTGCTCCACCATTGCACGGGCGTGCGCCAGCGCCTGCTCCACGTGCTGATGGGACCCGCCATCGGAGAACGAGTCGGGCGTGACATTCAGGATGCCCATGATTCGCGGACGATCCAGCGCCAGCCGGTGCCTTCCGCAGCGCAGGACCGCAGTCGTGCCTTGCGTATCCGTGCCCATGTGTCTTGCCTCCCCGCCAAATGAAAAGGCCGCCAGAGAAACCCTGGCGGCCCATGGTGGCCCGATACCACCCCGTTGATACGCCCCAGTCAGGACTGCGGGGCAGGCCCGCCGACGACGCCCTTGCTGTCGTCGTCCTCGCGTCCATCATCGGAATCGGCGACGGACTCGTCGTTCGCCTGCGGCGACCCACCGGAACCGCTGTCGCTGTCCCAGTCCGCCGGCTCACGGGGATCGCGTCCGGCCATGATGTCCTCGATCTGCTTGTCATCGATGGTCTCGTACTTCATCAGGGCCTTGGCCATCGCGTGCAGCTTGTCGAGATTGTCCAGCAGGATCTGCTTCGCATTCTGGTAGTTGGTGTCGATGATCCGGCGCACCTCGGCATCGATCTGACGCGCGGTCTCGTCGGACATGGGCTTGGATTTGCCCATCTGTCCCCCCAGGAACGGGTGCCCTTCCTCTTCGCCGTAATCCAGCGGGCCCAGCTTCTCGGACAACCCCCACTTGGTCACCATGTTGCGGGCGATCTGGGTGGCGCGCTCGATGTCGTTGGAGGCACCGGTGGTCACCTTGTCGTCACCAAAGATGATCTCTTCCGCCAGGCGCCCGCCGAACAGACTTGCCAACTGGCTCTCCAGCCGGGTCTTGGAATGGCTGTAGCGGTCTTCTTCGGGCAGGAACATGGTCACGCCCAGGGCGCGTCCACGCGGGATGATACTGACCTTGTAGACCGGGTCGTGCTCGGGGACGGTGAGTCCGACGATCGCGTGCCCCGCCTCGTGGTACGCGGTCAGCTTCTTCTCGTCCTCGGACATCACCATGGACTTGCGCTCGGCGCCCATCATGATCTTGTCCTTGGCGCGCTCGAAGTCGCTCATATCCACCAGGCGCTTGCCGGCCCGGGCCGCAAACAGGGCCGCCTCGTTGACCAGGTTGGCCAGGTCCGCGCCCGAGAAGCCGGGCGTACCACGCGCGATCAGGTCCGGACGCACGTCGTCGGCGATCGGCGTCTTCTTCATGTGGACCTTGAGGATCTGTTCGCGGCCCCTGACATCCGGCGGCGGCACCACAACCTGGCGATCGAAACGTCCCGGACGCAGGAGTGCGGGGTCGAGCACGTCCGGACGGTTGGTCGCGGCGATGACGATCACGCCCTCCGTACCTTCGAAGCCGTCCATCTCGACCAGCAACTGGTTCAGGGTCTGCTCGCGTTCGTCGTGACCGCCGCCCATGCCGGCGCCACGCTGGCGCCCCACCGCATCGATCTCGTCGATGAAGATGATGCAGGGGGCGTGCTTCTTGGCCTCCGAGAACATGTCACGCACGCGCGAAGCGCCCACCCCCACGAACATCTCCACGAAATCGGAACCGGAGATGCTGAAGAACGGCACCTTGGCCTCGCCGGCGATGGCCTTGGCCAGCAAGGTCTTGCCGGTACCGGGCGAACCCACCATCAGTACGCCACGCGGGATCTGGCCACCCAGCTTCTGGAACTTGGACGGGTCGCGCAGAAAATCGACCAGTTCGGAGACCTCGTCCTTCGCCTCGTCGCAGCCGGCCACGTCACCGAAAGTGACCTTTACCTGGTCCTCGGACATCAGCTTGGCCTTGGACTTGCCGAAGGACATCGCCCCGCGACCGGCGCCACCGCCACCCTGCATCTGGCGCATGAAGTAGATCCACACGGCGATCAGCAGCAGCATCGGGAACCAGGAGATCAGGATGCTCATCAGTAGCGAGCGCTCGCCATCCTCCTGCGCATTGATCTCCACATTGTTCTGCAGGAGATCACCGATCAGGCCGGTGTCGTTGGGATTGACCGTGGTGAAGCGCTGACCCTCGATGGTCTGGCCGCGGATCTTGTCGCCCTCAATGGTGACGCTGTCGATACGGCCGCCCTGCACATCCCGGATGAACTCGGAATAGGTAATACTCCGCACATCCTGCTGCTGTTGCGGGCTGAAGTTGTTGAACACCGACATCAGGACGATCGCGATGACCGCCCAGATGATCAAATTCTTGGCCAGACCGTTCAAAACGACACCTCGAAAAACTTTACCAACGTGGATTCCTGCGAGCTTTACACATCCCGAGGGCCGCGCGCCAATACGTACACTTCGCGTGACCGTGGGCGCGAGGCTTGCGGTTTGCGCACCTGCACCTTCTCGAACCGACGCCGCACCTCGGCCAGATAGGCGTCCGATCCCTCGCCCTGAAACAACTTGACCAGCATCGCACCCCGAGGGTTCAGCACATCGCAAGCCAGCTCCAGCGCCAGCTCGCACAGATGGATCGAGCGCGGCTGATCGATGGCGTCCGTACCGGTAAGGTTGGGGGCCATATCGGAAAGCACAAGGTCCGCGCGCTGTCCGTCCAGCGCGTCCAGGATCGCTTCCAGGACCGCATCTTCACGAAAATCACCGGTGATGATCGTGGCACCGGGCACCGGGTCCATCGGCAGGATGTCGGAGGCCACCAATACGCCCTTACGGCCAATCTTCTGCGCGGCATATTGCGTCCAGCCACCCGGCGCCGCACCCAGATCCACTACGCGCATGCCGGGTTTGAGCAACCGATCACGTTCGTCGAGCTCCTGCAGCTTGTAGACGGCGCGACCGCGATAGCCCTCCTGCTGCGCCTGCTGTACGTACGGGTCGTCGAAGTGTTCCTTCAGCCAGCGCTGGCTGGAACGGCTACGCTTGGGCACCGGGGTTCTCCTGGGTCAAACACGCGATCCACGTGCTACACTTTCCGCGTTTCAACACCGAATCGACTCCCACGTGAATCTGACCGACGCGCAACGCCGCCACCTGCGCAGCCTCGCCCATCCGCGCAAGCCCATCGTGACCATCGGCCGCAACGGCCTGACGGACTCGGTGATCAAGGAGCTGGAACAGGCACTGGCGCATCACGAACTGGTCAAGATCAAGGTCAATATCGGCGACCGCGAGGCCCGCAATGGCACCGTCGAGGCCGTGTGCGAACGCACGAATGCGGCACTGGTCCAGCGAATCGGCTTTGTGGCGACCCTGTTCCGGCGCAATCCGGACGAGCACAAGGTCACCCTCGACCCGGCCTGACCGCGCACGCAGGCCGCTGCGTCAATTGACGTAGCGCACTTCCAGGATCTCGTACTCCGTCTCTCCGCCCGGCGCCTGTACGGTCACGACGTCACCCTCTTCCTTTCCGATCAGCGCGCGCGCGATCGGCGAGGACACCGAAATCATGTTGTTCTTGATGTCGGCCTCGTCCTCGCCCACGATCTTGTAGGTCACCTGGCGACCGTCCTCGGTCGCCTCAAGCACCACGGTGGTGCCGAATACCACCTTGCCGGTCTGCGGCAGGGCCGTGACGTCGATGATCTGGGCGTTGGAGAGCTTGCCTTCCAGTTCGCGAATGCGCCCCTCGATAAAGCTCTGCTGCTCACGCGCGGCATGGTATTCGGCGTTCTCCTTCAGGTCGCCGTGTTCGCGCGCCTCGGCGATTGCATTGACCACCCGCGGGCGATCCTCGCCCTTCAGCTTTTTCAGCTCCGCCTTCATCTTCTCGGCGCCGGTTACGGTCAGCGGGGTCTTGTTCATGCGCTTTTCCCTCCGAGATTCTCCTGGTGGAGGTCCTGCAGCCGGAACACGTCGTTCGCCCCCAGATGATCCAGGGCCTGCACCGTGGCCTTGGCCCCGGCGATGGTGGTGGTATAACCCACCTTGTGCATCAACGCCTCACGGCGAATGGTGTAGGAGTCGGAGGTCGACTGCTTGCCCTCCACGGTATTGATGATGAAGCTGATCTCATCGTTCTTGATCATGTCGACGATGTGCGGGCGGCCCTCGGTCACCTTGTTCACGCGCGTGACCGCGATGTCGGCATCCTCCAGGATCTTGGCCGTGCCACGGGTCGCCAGGACCTCGAAGCCCAGCTCCACCAGGCGCCGGCCCACCTCGGCCACATGGGGCTTGTCGATCTCGCGCACGGAGACGAAGGCCTTGCCGGTGGAAGGCAGCAGCACGCCCGCACCCAGCTGGCTCTTGGCAAAGGCCTCGGCGAAACTGCGGCCGACCCCCATCACCTCGCCGGTGGACTTCATCTCCGGGCCCAGGATCGGGTCCACGCCCTGGAACTTGGCGAACGGGAACACCGATTCCTTCACCGAATAGTAGTCGGGGTAGACGGCGTCACCCACGCCCTGCTCGGGCAGGGTCTGCCCGGCCATGCAGCGCGCGGCGATCTTGGCCAGCGGCCGTCCGACGGCCTTGGACACATACGGCACCGTGCGCGAGGCGCGCGGATTCACCTCCAGCACGTAGATGTCATCGCCCTTGATCGCGAACTGGGTGTTCATCAGGCCGACGACCTTCAGCCCCAGCGCCATCTTGCGTACCTGCTCGACCATCTCGTCCTGCAGTTCCATTGACAGCGAGAACGGCGGCAGCGAACAGGCGGAGTCGCCCGAATGCACACCGGCCTGCTCGATGTGCTCCATGATCCCGCCGATGATCACGTTCTCGCCATCCGAGATCGCGTCGACATCGACCTCGATCGCGTCGTCCAGAAAGCGGTCCAGCAGCACCGGCGCATCATTGGAGACGGACACCGCGTTCTGCATATAGCTACGCAGATCCTCGCGGTCCCGCACGATCTCCATCGCGCGGCCACCGAGTACGTAGGACGGGCGCACCACGAGGGGATAGCCGATCTCGTCAGCCAGCTTCTCCGCCTCTTCCTCGCTGCGTGCGGTGCGGTTGGGCGGCTGCTTGAGGCCAAGCTTGTGCAACAGGGCCTGGAAACGTTCACGGTCCTCGGCCAGATCGATCGAGTCCGGGCTGGTGCCGATGATCGGTACGCCGGCCGCCTCGAGATCCCGCGCGAGCTTCAACGGGGTCTGTCCGCCGTACTGCACGATCACGCCCATCGGCTTCTCGGTCTCGACGACCTCCAGCACGTCCTCCAGGGTCAGCGGCTCGAAATAAAGCCGGTCGGAGGTGTCGTAGTCGGTGGAGACGGTCTCCGGGTTGCAGTTGACCATGATGGTCTCGTAGCCGTCCTCGCGCATGGCGAGTGCGGCATGCACGCAGCAGTAGTCGAACTCGATACCCTGGCCGATTCGGTTCGGCCCGCCGCCCAGGACCATGATCTTCTGCTTGTCGGTCGGCTCCGCCTCGTTCTCCTCCTCGTAGGAGGAGTACATGTAGGCGGTGGTGGTCGCGAACTCGGCCGCACAGGTATCCACCCGCTTGTACACGGGGCGAACACCCAGCTTGTGACGCTGCTTGCGCACGGCCTTCTCGGTCTCGTTGAGAAGCTTCGCCAGGCGCAGGTCGGAGAAGCCGCGCTGCTTCACGCGATACATCTCCTCGGCCGAGATATCACCCAGGATGCGGTCCTTGAGGCCCTTCTCGACGTCCACCAGCTCCTGGATCTGCGCCAGGAACCAGGGGTCGATCGCGGTCAGGTCGAAGATGTCCTGGATCGAGAAGCCGGCGCGGAAGGCATCGGCCACGTACAGCACCTGGTCGGGGCTGGGGTTGGCGAGCTTCGTGCGCAGCTGATCGACGACATCGTCGGCCGCCAGGTCGATACGCTCGTCGAGACCGTCCATGCCCGTTTCCATCGAACGCAGCGCCTTCTGGAACGACTCCTGAAAGGTGCGGCCGATGGCCATCGCCTCGCCGACCGCCTTCATCTGCGTGGTCAGCCGCGCCTCGGCCTGCGGGAATTTCTCGAAGGTGAAGCGCGGGATCTTGGTGACCACATAGTCAATGGACGGCTCGAACGAGGCCGGGGTCAGCCCGCCGGTGATTTCGTTCTTCAGCTCGTCGAGGGTGTAGCCCACCGCCAGCTTGGCCGCGACCTTGGCGATCGGGAAACCGGTCGCCTTGGAGGCCAGCGCCGAGGAGCGTGACACCCGCGGGTTCATCTCGATCACGATCATGCGCCCGTTCTCCGGGTTGATCGCGAACTGCACGTTGGAGCCGCCGGTCTCCACACCGATCTTGCGCAGCACCGCCAGCGAGGCGTCGCGCATGATCTGGTATTCCTTGTCGGTCAGGGTCTGCGCCGGGGCCACGGTGATCGAGTCCCCGGTGTGGATGCCCATCGGGTCCAGGTTCTCGATGGAGCAGATGATGATGCAGTTGTCCGCCTTGTCGCGGACCACCTCCATCTCGAACTCCTTCCAGCCAAGCGCCGATTCCTCCAGCAGCACCTGGTTCACCGGCGAAAGGTCGAGCCCGTTCTTGACGATGTACTCGAACTCCTCGCGGTTGTATGCGATACCGCCGCCCGAGCCGCCGAGGGTGAACGACGGCCGGATAATCACCGGGAAGCCGATCTTCGGCTGGATCTCCTGTGCCTCTTCCCAGGAATGCGCGAGCATCGCGGTCGGGGTATCGAGGCCGATATCGGCCATCGCCGCCTTGAAGTGATCGCGGTCCTCGGCCATGTCGATCGCCGCCTCGTTGGCGCCGATCATCTCCACCCCGAACTTCTTGAGCACGCCTTCGTTCGACAGATCCAGCGCACAGTTCAGCGCGGTCTGCCCGCCCATGGTCGGCAGGATCGCATCCGGCCGCTCCTTCTCGATGATCTGGGCGACGGTTTGCCATTCCACCGGCTCGATGTAGGTGGCATCCGCCATCTCCGGGTCGGTCATGATCGTCGCCGGGTTGGAGTTCACCAGGATCACCCGGTAGCCCTCCTCGCGCAGGGCCTTGCAGGCCTGGGCGCCGGAGTAGTCGAACTCGCAGGCCTGGCCGATCACGATCGGGCCGGCCCCGAGGATCAGGATGCTCTGGATGTCAGTACGCTTGGGCATGTGACGGCTCTCGCAGGCTGTCGAAATCGGAAATTCGGAGGGGGAGCTTTAGCGACGCGCGGCGCGCATCATCTCGACGAAGTCGTCGAACGCCGGGGACACATCGTGCGGGCCCGGGCTGGCCTCGGGATGTCCCTGCAGGCTGAAGGCCGGGCAGTCGGTGCGGGCGATCCCCTGCAGCGTGCCGTCGAACAGCGACCGGTAGGTCGGCGTCAGCGTATCGGGCAGGTTGTCCTCGTCGATCGCAAAGCCGTGATTCTGCGACGAGATCATCACCCGCCCGCTTTCCTCGTGGCGGATCGGGTGGTTCGCCCCGTGATGGCCGAACTTCATCTTCACGCTCTTGCCGCCGCTGGCAATGCCCAGCAGTTGGTGCCCGAGGCAGATGCCGAACAGCGGCAGCTTGCGCTCGCAGAACCCGCGGATCGCCTCGATGGCATAGGTGCAGGGCTCGGGGTCGCCCGGGCCGTTGGACAGGAATACCCCATCGGGCTTCAGCTCCATGACCTCGTCCACCGGCGTCTCGGCCGGCACCACGGTCACGCGGCATCCGCGCTCCGCCAGTTTGCGCAGGATGTTCCGCTTCATGCCGAAGTCGTAGGCCACCACATGGTATTCGGCCTTATCCGGATTGACCCGCGCCGGCGCCTCTCCCAGCTTCCAGGTCCCTTCGAGCCATTCGTAGCGAGTCCGCGTGGTGACCTCGCGCGCCAAGTCCATCCCCTTGATGCCGGGGAACTCGCGCGCGGCTGCCAGGGCCGCGGTCTCGTCGACATCCCCGGCCTGGATGCAGCCGTTGAGTGCACCCTTCTCGCGCAGGATGCGCGTCAGCTTGCGGGTGTCGATCCCGCTGATTGCCACAATCCCATGGCGCAGCAGGTAGTCCGGCAGCGACTCGCGCGAACGAAAGTTCGATACCAGCGGCGGCAGGTCGCGGATGATCAGCCCCGCAGCATGGGCGCGCGCGGACTCGTCGTCTTCCGGGTTGGTGCCGGTATTGCCGATATGCGGATAGGTCAGCGTGACCAGCTGCCGGTGATAGGAAGGATCCGTCAGGATCTCCTGATAGCCGGTCATCGCGGTGTTGAACACCACCTCGCCGACTGTCTGGCCCTGGGCGCCAATCGCCTGACCATGAAAAACAGTGCCATCTTCCAGGACAAGCAGAGCAGGCGCGGACACGTGGACCTCCGGATGGTCTGGGTCGAGGCCGCCAGGCCATTTGCCGGCGGCGGTACTGCGATTCGTTCGGGATCTTCGACCCGGCCTTGCCCGCACCGTTTCGCTGGGGCTGGACCCCGCGTTCGGACAACGGTTCGGCGGCTAAAGGACGGGTGCGGTTTCGGCTGCAAGTGTACGCGAGCGCCGCGCGCGACGTCCAACGAGAATGGCCACTGGACCCTCGTGAAACGCCTTCGCCCAGGCCTCGTCGCGAGGACATCGAGCCCCGGTATTGCGGGGGCCGGACATACAAATAAGGGGCCAGTTGGGCCCCTTTGCTTGAATCTGACGGAGAGGGAGGGATTACTCGGCGCTACGCGCCTCGCCCTCCGGGTCGTCGCCTGCGGCGACGTTCGGGTGCCGCTACGCGTCACCCGTCGAACCCGTCTTTCTCATGTATCGAGGGTTCGAATCCCGATATGTCAGGGGCCAGACATGCGAAAGGGGCCACTTGGACCCCTTTGCTTGAATCTGGCGGAGAGGGAGGGATTACTCGGCACTGCGTGCCTCGCCCTCCGGGTCGTCCCCTGCGGCGACGTTCGGGTGCCGCTGCGCGTCACCCGTCGAACCATCATTTTCTATTTCTCGGGTTCGAATCCCCGTACCTCCGGGGCTATACATGCGAAAGGGGCCACTCGGACCCCTTTGCTCGAATCTGGCGGAGAGGGAGGGATTCGAACCCTCGATACGGGGTTACCGTATACACACTTTCCAGGCGTGCGCCTTCGACCGCTCGGCCACCTCTCCGTTTTGTTCCGCGAAGGCGCTGGCCCACGCGAAGCGCGAAAGGGTAAACCAGCGGCGGGCGGTTAGCAATGCAGACACCCGCCACGGACAGTATCAGCCGCCTGTGGGCTTGCCCGGGCCGCGGCTCGGCAACGACGGGAAGGCGTGGACATTGCCGCTGTCCTGGCTGGCATCACGGATACGCGGGATGCCCACATCGGCCACTTCATCAATCCGGATCAGGGCATGCATCGGCACATGGAAGCGCTCGACCCCCTCGAATTCGGTGCGAAGACGTTCCTCTGACGGGTCGACAACCACCTGCGAGCGCTCGCCAAACAGCAACCCCTCGACGGTGACAAAGCCGTACAGCTCGTCCTGATAGACCTCGCGGGCAAAGATCTCGTAGACCTTGCCCTGGTTGAGGAAGCTGACGCGATAACGGGTGGCGGACATATTCATTTGACTCATATTGGGGTAGCAACCGCAGATTGCAACGGGTTGGCGTTGGTCCGGACCGACAATGCCGGTATGATTCGAGCGTTTAACCGCCCAGCGCCTTCGGTACGCCTTCGATGAATTCCTCGCAGGAGCTGCTCGATCTATTGAGCCGCAACAGCCAGCCGTACGAGGACCCGCTCACACACGTGCGCTGGGACGCACTGTCGCTGGACGATTTCTGGATCCCGGAAGAGGCCGTCTCGCTCTTCGGCACCCCGGAGTACTCGGCGCTGGACGATGCCCGCAAACGGCGCCTGTCGCAATACGAGTTTCTGTATTTCATCAGCGGGGCGCTGTGGCTGGAAGGGCTGTTCATGGAGCGCATCTCGCGGATCTCCATGCACTCGACCGGCCGCCTGGACCGGCTGAATTATCGCCTGCACGAGCTGCGCGAGGAAGCCGGCCACAGCCTGATGTTCATCGAGTTCATGCGCCGCAGCGGGCTGCCCCTGCCGGAACGTCGTTTCCCGAAACCAAAGCTGGCCACCCTGGTCGGTCGTTTCTCGCCGTTCGAGTCTTCGATCTTCTGGATCGCGGTGATGATCGGCGAGGAAGTCCCGGACCGCATGAACCGGCTGATCCGCCAGCACAAGGACGCGATCAGCCCGACGGTGGACGACATCGTAACCCGGCACATGATCGACGAGGCGCGCCACATGGCGCATGCCCGCGACACGCTGGAGTCCTATCTGGATACGCTCCCGTCCTGGCAGAAATGGGCCTACCGCCCGCTGATGCGGCGCGTGTTCCGCCAGTTCGTACACGCGTTCTACTACCCAACCCGTGATATCTACGAACTGGCTGGCCTGCCCGAGGGCCCGGACTATCGCCGCATCGCCCGCGAGAACCCGCGCCGCGCCTCCTTCATCGACACCTGCGTCGACCCCGCGCTCAAGATCCTGCGCGACCAGGGTCTGGTGCTCGACTGGCGCTAGGGAAACACGGATGAATGTACACGCTCGCGCTCGAGTCGCTTTTGCGTACGAACAAGGCGCGGTGACTGCCGTGCAGTCATTCTGCACAAAGGAGGCGCAACGCCGTTCCCGCGCAAAAGCGGCCGAACCCCTTGGGGTTGGCACCCCAGGTTCCCCGAGTCCGCGTTGCGGCCCTTGCCGGTAGAACCACTTCCGGCTGCGCACCGCGCCTTGTCTCGGAAAACCTGGGGTGCCAACGCGAGTGTGTACATTCATCCGTGTTTCCCAACCGTCCCCGGTGGCCACCGGGGCAATTGGGTATGATCCAGTGCCATGGGCACGCATCTGAAACTCCGCCCCCCAAGCAGCACCTGGCGCCAGATCGAACTGGGGCTCTTCATCGTGCTGCTAACCGCCATCGTACTGCGGGTGTACTACAACCCGCCGGCGGCGCTGGAGCAGCTCACCTTCCGAGACGAGCTGCGGGTAGCGCTGGTCGAACGTCCGCTGGGGCGCTCCGAACTCGCCTCCACCGCGGGGCGCGACCAGCTCGATCTGGAACTGCTGCACGGCTTCGCCGAGGAACTGGGCACCCGTCTGCGCGTGACCCGCGTGGACGACGCCGCCACCGCCCACCGCTTGCTGCGACAGCGCCGCGTCGACATAGCCGCCGGATTGCTGGTCCCGCCACACGACCCCCTGATCAAACCGGGTCCCGAAATCCTGAACGTGCAGCATATCGTGGCCTACTGGGCCGGAAGCGAGTTGGCCACCCCCCTGCTGTCGCTCGCCGACATGCCCGCCGGGGCGCGCATCGGCATTACTGCCCAGGCACCTGTCCCCGAAAGCCTGAGCCAACCCCTGCTGGCCGAGGTCAGGCTGGACCCCGAAACCCTGGAGCCACCGGCAGATCCTGCCGATGACGAGGCATCACTGGAGGAGTACACGCCCGAATACGCGGATGAGACACCCGACCGCGAACGGCCAGCCAATGATGCGAATGGCGAACTCGTCCCCTACGCCAATGCCGAAGCGCTGCGGGAGGCCCTGGAACACGGCGAGATCGACTATGCAGTGATGAACTCCCTGGAATACCGACGCCTTCGGCGTCTGCATCCGGACCTGCGCCTGGCGCACGAACTGGAGCGCAGTACCGAGGTGCGCTGGTTGTTTCCGTCGGGTCTTGATCGCAGCCTGATCGAGGCGGCCGAGCAGTACGTCGCCGAGTTGCGCGACAGCCGCGAACTGGAATTGTTGCTCGACCGTTATCTCGGCCACCTGGAAACGCATGACCTCGTGGACGCGCTGACCTTCGCGCGTCGAGTCGAACACCGTCTGGAGCAATTCCGCCCGCTGTTCGAGGAGGCCGGGGAGGCCCACGGTCTCGACTGGCGCTTCATCGCGGCAGTGGCTTACCAGGAGTCCCACTGGAACCCCGACGCGGTGTCCCCTACCGGCGTGCGCGGGCTGATGATGCTGACCCAGGTGACCGCCGAGGGACTGGGTGTCGAGGACCGTACCGACCCGGCCGCCAGCGTGGACGGAGGCACACGCTATCTGATCAATCTGCGCGAACGCCTGCCGGAATCGATCCCCGAGCCCGATCGTACCTGGATGACGCTGGCTGCCTACAACGTAGGACTGGGGCATCTACACGACGCCCGGCGTCTGGCCGCTGCCAATGGTGACGACCCGGATCGCTGGCTGGATGTCATGCAATGGCTGCCGCGTCTGGCGCAGTCGGAGTGGTATGAACAAACGCGCTACGGCTACGCCCGCGGCTGGGAGCCGGTGCATTACGTGCAGAACATCCGCAGCTACTACGACAAGCTGGTGCAACGCTTCCCGGAGTCCGACGAACTCAAGCCCCCCGCCCCCGAACTCTACCGCCGCACACCGCTGGCGCTGTAGCCACGTAACAGCAGGATCACGGCCCTCCGCGCCGCCGGCTGGCGGTAGCGGGCTATTCCCCTATAATCGCGGGCCGTATTTTCTGATCACTAGGAGCCTGGATGAGCCCGTCGACTCGCGCCTCTCTGCGGGCCGCCATCGGCCCGGGCCTGCTGATGGCCGGTGCGGCCGTCGGGGTGTCGCACCTGGTCCAGGCCACGCGGGGCGGGGCGGAGTACGGCCTGCTGCTGATCCCGATCGTGCTGCTGGCCTGCCTGTTCAAATATCCATTCCTGGAGTTCGGCCCGCGCTATGCCGCCGCTACCGGCCACCACCTGCTGACGGGCTACCATCGTCTGGGCAACTGGGCGCTAGGGCTGTACATCGCGGTAACCCTGGGCACCCTGTTCACCATCCAGGCAGTGGTCACACTGACCACCGCAGGGCTGGTCACGCTGGTGTTCGGTCTCGAGCTCTCGGTCACGCTGGTATCGGCACTGGTCCTCGCCGCCTGCATTGCATTCCTGATGATCGGGGCCTACCGCGGCCTGGACCTGGGCATGAAGATCATCATGGCCGCTCTGAGCGTATCGACCGTGGCCGCGGTGGCACTGGCCTTCCGCGAGGCCCCGGACCTGGCCACCCTGTCCGGTGCCCAGGAGTGGTCGAACCTCTGGACCCTGGCCGGCTTCGCCTTCATTCTCGCGCTGCTGGGCTGGATGCCCATCCCGCTGGATGTCGCCGCCTGGCACTCGATCTGGACTCAGGAGCGCGCCCGCCAGACGGGGCACGCCCCGACCGTGCGCGAGGCGATCTTCGACTTCCGCCTGGGCTATCTGGGCGCAGTAGTGATCGCCGTGGCGTTCATGCTGCTGGGCGCGGTGCTGATGTACGGCAGCGGCATCGGCTTTGCCGCCGGGGCGGCCGCATTCTCGGCTCAACTGGTGGACCTGTATGCCCAGAGCCTGGGCGAATGGAGCCGCACCCTGATCGCCGTCGCGGCCCTGACCACGATGTTCTCGACCACCCTGGCGGTCACCGATGCCTATCCCCGCGTGATCGTGGCCATCATCCGCACCCTGCGCGAGGATGGCCACGCACCGCAGACCATGGACCCGTCCCGCAAGGGCGAGCGTGGGCTCCACTGGTGGGGCTATCGCATTGCGCTGCTGGCCGTCGCCAGCGGCGCCCTGCTGCTGATCTCGCAGGCCGGGGAGCATTTCACACGGCTGGTGGATATCGCCACGCTGCTGTCCTTCCTCTCCGCTCCGGTACTCGCGTGGATCACCTTCAAGGTGGTCATGTCGCCGGACATGCCGGAGGCGGCCCGCCCGGGGCGCGGTCTGCGCGCTCTGGCCTGGGCCGGTATCACGTTCAGCCTGATCTTCTCGCTGCTGTATATCCTCTGGCGACTGCTCGGCTGAGCTCCCGCTTCAATCCCTCGTGCCCTCGCCACGGGCATGCAGGCAGAAACGCGCCAGGATCGCGACATCGTGATCGGCCTGACCGGCCTCCAGCGCCTTGTCCACCGCGCGGCGCACCGGCTCCAGCCCGTCCAGGCTGAGCCCCACCTGCTCGCCCAGGCCAGCCACAATGCCCAGATCCTTGTGGTAGAGCCCGGCCTGAAAACCGGGCTCGAAGTCGCCGTCCAGCAGGCGCTGACCGTGCACCTCGAGGATACGCGAAGCGGCAAAGCCACCCATCAGCGCCTCGCGCAGCCGCGCCGGATCGACTCCGGTCTGTTCCGCCAGCGCGAAGGCCTCCCCGATGGCGACCAGCGTCTCGCCCACCACCAGCTGGTTGCAGGCCTTGGTGATCTGTCCGGCTCCGCTGGCCCCGACATGGGTCAGCGTCGAGCCAACGACATCGAAGATCGGCCGCAGACGGTTGACCGCATCCTCCGGGCCGCCGACCATCAGGCTCAGCGTGCCATTGCGCGCGCCCGGCTCGCCGCCCGAGACCGGCGCATCCACGAACGTAACCTCCTGCTCCGCCGCCGCCTGCGCAATCGCGCGGGTGCGGATCGGGTCGATCGTACTGTGATCGATCACCAGCAGCCCCGGACGGGCATGTTCGAGCACGCCGTCCGGGCCCAGCATCAGCTGCTCCACGTCCGGAGTGTCGGAAACATTCAGCACCAACACGCGTACGCTGGAGGCCAGTTCCGCCAGGCTAGAGGCCGCCCCGGCTCCCTCCGCCACCAGGGCCTCGGCCGCCTCCGGACGGCGTGCCCAGACCCGGATATCCGCTCCGCTGCGGAGCAGGTTCCGGGTCATGGGACCACCCATGATGCCCAGTCCCACACAACCGATCGGCTGCAGGGCTTCGGGGAGGCTGGATACTGTGTTCATGGCGAAGGCTCCTGACGGGGACGGCCGTCGAACTAGCCGTCCGGTTGAGTGAAGGGCCCACACTCTAGGGAAACACGCATCGATATACACCCTGGGAGACTGGAAACCACGATGGATCGCATGCCCCCCCGCCTCGTTGGCTCGCTCCTGGCATTTGCCGGCGTCATGGCACTTAGCTTCGACGGCCTGGTCCGCCTTGCCGACACCTCCGGCATGAACATCGTGTTCTGGCGCGGGCTGTTCATGGGTGTCGCCCTGATCCTGGTGCTGCGTGTCCTCGACGGCGAATGGATCGGCCGGCACCTTCGCCGTGGCGGACGGGATGCCGGCTGGGTGAGCCTGGGATTCGCCGCCACCACACTTCTGTTCGTGTTCGCAATCCTGAACACGACCGTCGCCAATGTCGTCGTGATCCTCGCGGCCTCCCCTCTGTTCGCAGCGCTCTTCTCGGGCCTGTTGCTGCGCGAGTGGGTACCACTGCGGACCTGGGTGGCAATCCTGATCTGCCTCGGCGGCATCCTCGGCGTCTTCGCGGGGTCCCTTGAGGCCGGCGGCTGGATTGGCGACACCATGGCCCTGGCCGCCGCACTGGTAATTGGCCTCAACCTGACCATCCTTCGGCGCGCACCTCAAGTGGACCGCCTCGCCGTGATCGCGGCCGGCGGGCTGCTCGCAGCCCTGATCGCGTGGCCGCTGGCCACGCCGCTCGACGTCGGGCCGGAGTCGTTAGCGGTCCTGGCCCTGATGGGGCTGATCCAGATGCCCCTGGCACTGAGTCTGATCGCGCTGGCCACCCGCCATCTCCCCGCGGGCGAGGTCGCCCTGTTCCTGGTCCTCGAGGCGGTGTTCGGTACGCTCTGGGTCTGGCTGTTTCTCGCCGAGGCCCCCGGCATGATCACGCTCGCCGCTGGTGGCCTGGTCCTCCTGACGCTGGCGATCCACGGGACCGTCGGAATCCTGAAACGGCCTTAGAAGACGTCTCCTCCACCAGCCCCGCGCCTCTTAAATCAGTATTGAATAATTTTCGGTATTTCGTAATGCACTTATCTATTATTTGATCGGAATAATTACGATGGGTTCCCGTCCTACCCCCAACAGGATTCGAAAAGCCACGGAGGCAAAACAGTCCGGTGGGCTTCCTGAAAGCCAGACATACGCCTTAACGCATATCCCTAAAGTAACGGGAAACCCGCGAGGAGTTCTGACATGAACAAAACCTTTATCCTCCCGATTGCCCTGGCCGCCGCCGCTTTTGTCCTTCCGGGGACGGCCGCCGCGTCCGATTTCGACTACGGCGAGCACAAGGTGGTGTACCACGTAAACTATGACGACACCGCCCGCTACATGGCCGCGATGGGCAACATCCAGAACCACATCAATGCCGTGGGCGCCGAGAACATGGAGATCAAGGTCGTTATGCACGGCGATGGCCTGGGGCTCCTCAGCACCGCCAAGGATCATGACGACCTGCGGGCCCGGGTGGACAACCTGAAGATGCAAGACGTTGATTTCCAGGTCTGTGCGAACACACTCGCGGGGCGTGACATCGATCTGCACGAAGACCTCTACGATGCCTCCGAGGATGACGTGATTCCGAGCGGCGTCGCGCACATCTCCTATCTGCAGAACAACGGGTTCAGCTACAGCAAGCCGTAAACACCAGGCAGTAAAGCCTTTGGATCGCCGCGTTCTCCCGGCGATCTTTCAGGGTCCGGATTTTCCGGACCCTTTTTCTTTTCTCGGCCATGGTCACGGAACCATATTCCAACGATCCTTTGTCGTTTTCTTTGTCACATAAAAATATCTTCCGAATCGGGAATAACCAAAATTTCCGCCCGTCTTATTAAGTAGCTGGTCGATCCGCCTGCGTAGTGATTCGACCAGTGCGCTTTCGCTGGCGCGACACACCGAACGGCACACAGCCGCACGGAATTTTACGGAACGAAGAGGAACTCGAAACATGAAAGCAATGAAGCTTGTCGCCCTGAGTCTGATTGCGCTCGCCCTGAGCGTACCGGGCATGGCATCTGCTTTTGACTACGGCACCCACAAGGTCGTCTACCACGTGAACTATGACGACGAGCGCCGCTACATGGCCGCCACGGGCAACATCCAGAACCACATCAATGCCGTGGGCGCCGAGAACATGGAGATCAAGGTCGTGATGCACGGCGATGGCCTGGGTCTGTTGCAGCGCGCGAAGGACAATGAAGACCTGCGGGCCCGCATCGACAACCTGAAGATGCAGAACGTCGAATTCATGGTCTGCGCGAATACGCTGGCCGGGCGGAACATCGACCTGCACAACGACCTCTATGACGCCTCCGAGGATGACGTGATCCCCAGCGGCGTCGCGCACATCTCCTACCTGCAGCACAAAGGCTTCACCTACAGCAAGCCGTAAGCCACACCCCGGCATCACACGGGCATGCCCGGGCCAGCAGGCCCGGGCTTTTTTGTGACCAGGATTCGGCCATTGGGGAAGGCCCGGGGAAAGGGTATGGTAGGCATCTCGCAAACCCCGGGACCGCCATTGTCCGCCATCCGCATTCAGCAACTGTGCAAAACCTACGACGGGGTAGCGGTGGTCGACGGCGTGGACCTCGAGATTGCCTCCGGCGAGTTCTTCGGGCTGCTCGGGCCCAACGGTGCTGGCAAGACGACGACCTTGCGCATGCTGCTGGGAATGACCCCGATCGACGGCGGTCATGTCGAAGTACTGGGTCTGCCAATGCCCGAAGGCGAACGCGAGGTGCGCAAGCGCCTGGGCATCGTCCCGCAGTTCGACACGCTGGACCCGGACTTCACCGTGATCGAGAACATGCGCACCTATGCCGCGTACTTCGGTCTTGCCGGCGCAACGGTTCAGGCTCGCATCGATCACCTGCTCGGACAGGTCAACCTGAACGACAAGCGCGGTGCGCGCATCAATGCCCTGTCCGGCGGCATGAAACGCCGGCTGACCCTCGCACGCGCCCTGATCAACGAACCCGAGGTCGTCGTCCTCGACGAACCCACAACCGGGCTGGACCCGCAGGCGCGCCACCACCTCTGGCGCCAGCTCCGACAACTACGCGCGTCCGGCGTCACGCTGGTACTGACCACGCACTACATGGAGGAGGCCCAGGAGCTGTGCGATCGCATCGCGATCATCGACCATGGCCGCATCATCGCCTGTGACCGACCCGGCCGCCTGATCGCCGAGCACATCGAACCCTGGGTACTCACGGTCGGCGGCCCCGAGGCCGGCACCGCGATCGAGCAGGAGATCGGCCACCGCGATCGCGCCCACCAGGTAGCGGATACCTGGCTCGTGTATACGGCCGAACCGGACCGGCTGCGCGAACGCCTGCGCGCACGCGGCCTCGAGCCGACCCTGCGCGAGGCGGACCTGGAAGACGTGTTCCTGAAACTCACCGGCCACGAGCTGCGCGACTGATGTCCGACCCGACCTCGACCTGGCTCCCCCGCCCCAGCCTGCGCTTCGTCGCGGTCTGGCGGCGCAACCTGCTGGTCTGGCGCAAGCTGCTGGTGCCGTCCATGCTCGGCAACTTCGGCGAGCCGATCCTCTACCTGCTGGCCTTCGGCTACGGCTTCGGCCGTCTGGTGGGCGATCTCGACGGCATGAGCTACATGGTGTTCATCGCCTCCGGGATCATCTGCTCCTCGGCGATGTTCACTGCCAGCTTCGAGGGCATGTATTCCGCCTACACGCGCATGGCGGAGCAGAACACCTGGCTCGGAATGCTGGCCACACCACTGACACTGGACGACATCGTGTTCGCCGAGGCGATCTGGGCCGCGAGCAAGGGCCTGATCAGCGCCATCACCATCCTGGTCGTCGCCTCCGTCCTGGGGCTGGTGAGCGACGCCCGCGCCCTGCTCGCGCTGCCGGTGATCTTCCTCGCCGCGTTCACCTTCGGCGCGCTGGCCCTGGTCATCACCGCGCTGGCGCGCAGCTACGACTTCTTCCTGTACTACTTCACCCTGGCGGTGACCCCCATGCTCCTGCTCTCCGGGGTGTTCTTCCCGCTGCAGGAGCTGCCCGACTGGGTGCAGACCCTGGCGCTGGCCCTGCCGCTGGCGCACGTGGTCGAGATCGTGCGTCCGCTGATGACCGGCAGCTGGCCGACCAGCATCTGGCCGCACCTGGTGGTGATCGTGGGCTACGGCGCGGCGGCCATCATCCTGGCGACCGCGCTGATTCGACGCCGCCTGCTGCGCTGACCACAACGGCGGCTGTGGCAAGATAGCCCCCCGTCCCAGGAAGACACCGCATGGCCACACCCGAGAACGACCCCAGCACCCCGCAGGAATACCGCGCCACCGTCGCCCGCGGGCTCGGCCCCCTGCTGGCCGAGGAACTGGGCACCCTCGGTGCCACCGACGTGCGCGAGGAAGGCGGCGCGGTGCACTTCTCGGCCGATCTCGAGACGCTGTACCGGGTACTGCTGGGCAGCCGCATTGCCAGCCGTATCCTGCTGCCACTGGCACGCTTCGAGCAGCCGGACGGCGACGGCTGCTACAGCGCCGCCCGCGCGATCGACTGGCCCGCGCTGCTGGAGCCCGGCGCGACCTTCGCGGTCGAGGTCAGCGGCAAGAGCCGCCACATCCGCCATACCCACTTCGCCGGGGTACGCATCAAGGACGCGGTGGCCGACGCCTTCCGCGAGGCGACCGGCGCGCGCCCGGACGTGGACCCGAAACACCCCGACGTGCGCATCCTGCTGCAGCTGCAGGGCGATCACGCCCGGCTGTCCGTGGATATCGGCAACGGCGGCCTGCACCGGCGCGGCTATCGCGGCGCCGGCGGGGCCGCCCCGCTGCGCGAGAACCTCGCCGCGGCCCTGCTCGCCCGCGCCGGCTGGCCCGCACGCGTCGAGGACCACCCGGAACAGGCGCAGCTGCTGGACCCGTTCTGCGGCAGCGGCACCCTGGTGATTGAAGCCGCCCTGATCGCCACGCGGACCGCGCCCGGACTGCTGCGCCACGACTTCCGGCCGCAGGGTTGGGCCGGGCACGACACCGCCCTGTGGCAGCGCTGTGTGGACACGGCCCGGGCGGCGGTCCGCCCCTGGCAGGGCCCGGCGCTGCTGGGGTCGGATCGCGACCCGCGCGCGGTGCAGGCCGCACGCCAGGCGGCCCGGACGGCTGGGGTCGCCGCCTGCACCCGATTCGAGGTCGCCGACGTGCTGACCCTGGCGCCCCCCGCACCGAGCGGGCTGCTGATCAGCAACCCGCCCTACGGCGAACGCATCGGTGACCAGCCCGAGCTGATCAAGCTCTACAGCCTGCTGGGCGAGCATCTGAAACAGGCCTTTGGCGGCTGGCAGGTGGCCCTGCTGGTCGCGGACACCACCGACTCCCGCCGCCTCGGGCTGCGCGCCACGCGCAAGTACCGCGTACACAACGGCCCGATCGACTGCCAGCTGCTGGAGTTCGACATCCATGCCCGCGAGGGACAGGCCGAGGCGGCGCCCCCGGCACCCGAGTTCGCCAACCGCCTGCGCAAGAACCTGAAACACCTGGATCGCTGGGCGCGGCGCCAGGGGGTCACCTGCTACCGCATTTACAGCGCGGACCTGGACGAGTATCCGCTGCTGATCGACCGTTACCAGGCCACCGACGGCTCCGTGCACCTGCACCTGCAGGAGTTCGCCGCCCCGGCGTCGGTCGAACCCGCGCGCGCCGAGGCGCGCCTGCGCGGGGCGCTGGCCGCGACCCTGGAAGTCACCGGCGTCTTGCCCGCCCACCTGCACTACAAGCAGCGGCGTGCCCAGAAAGGCCGCTCGCAGTACCAGCGCGCCGAGACCGCCCAACCCGCCCCCTTCTGGGTCAAGGAACATGGCTGCCGACTCAAGGTGGAGCTGGATGCCTACCTGGACAGCGGCCTGTTCCTGGACCACCGCCCAATGCGGCGCCGCCTGCAGGAAGAATGCCGCGGACTGCGGTTGCTGAACCTGTTCTGCTACACCGCCGCGGTCAGTGCCCATGCCGCCGTCGGGGGTGCCCGCCAGACCGTCTCGGTGGACCTGTCCAATACCTACCTCGACTGGGCCGCCGACAACCTCGCAGCCAATGGTTTCGAGGCCACCGTGCGTGACGGGCGCAGTCGGCGCCGACCGGATACCCACGCCCTGCTACGTGCCGACTGCATCACCTGGGTGCGGGAGGCCGCCGACGACCCGGCCCTGCGCTTCGAGCGGATCTTCCTCGATCCCCCGACCTTCTCGAACTCGAAACGCACCGAGGCGGACTTCGAGGTGCAACGCGACCATGTCGAACTGATCCTGGATGCCGCGCGCCTGCTGACCGAGGACGGCATCCTGTACTTCTCGACCAACCGCCGCCGTTTCGAGCTGGATACCGAGTCACTTGCGGGGCTCGAGGTCCGCCACATCACGCGTGAGACACTGGATGAAGACTTCCGCCGACCACCGCCACCCCATCGCTGCTGGGCCATCTCGCACTCAACGGACTGACACGCCACAAGACCCGGTATCGCCACCGGCCATTCACGGGCGGCGGACAGGCTCGCGGAGCGGAAACCCGGTGCCGCGCTTCACAGAGGCCACCACAAAAAAGGCGCCCCTTGGGGCGCCTGAAGATACTGCCTCTGACTGCGGAGTATCCGGTACGGACTAGTCGCCGTAACCGTAGTTCTCCACCAGGAAGTCCACGATGTCATCACGCTGCTCGTCGGTGAGCCAGGTCATGCCGTAGTCTTCCATGTCGTCCATGACCCAGTTCCAGTCAGCACGATTCAGGTTCTGATTGGTGGCCTGACGGATGCCGTGGCAGGCGGAACAGGTCTGCTCAAACAGTTCCTTTGTCGCCGAGACCTCTTCGGCCTTCTCTTCCTGGGCTTGTTGTTCTTCCTCTGATATCGCCTCGTCGGCAACAACGGGCAAAGCCAGGGCCGCGAACGCAAACCCCAGCAGCGAAAGCATTACAAAACGCTTCATGCGTACTCCGTTCTGATCAAAAAGAAACCCGGGGCAAATGATGCCCCGGGTATAGAGGTTTGTCACGCAGCGACTGTGACCGGGATCTTGTGGACGATGTTGCCGTCGTAGCCACGCGGGTTCCACGGCTGGACAATGGGCTGAGTATTGCCCTTGTCGTCCACCGCACGCGCCCAGATCTCGTAGTAGCCGCGATTCTCGAAGGACAGTTCCTTCTCGAAGTGCACCCAGGCGTACTTGTTGACCGGGTCGCCCTTGAGATCGGCCTTTTCCCAGTTGAGGCCAAAGTCGGTGGAGATCCAGACTTCCGCGACCTCGTCCTCGCCTGCCCAGGCATGACCGGTGACCTTGACGGTCTCGCCACGCTCCAGACCGGTGTCCTTCTTCGGACCGGTGATCACGGACTTGATCAGCCACGGGCCGCCAACCTTCATGTCCTCTTCCGGCGGGCGCTCGCCCGGGGCCACCGGGTACTTGGGCATGCGGTAGGAGTAGCCAGTCATGCCGCGGCCGTCGTGTTCTTGATCGCGCAGCGTGATCTTGTTCAGCCACTTGTGCGAGCAGGAGCCATACCAGCCCGGCACCACCAGACGCACGGGGAAACCGTGGGTCGCAGGTATGTCCTCTCCGTTCATCGCATAGGCCACGATGGTGTGCTCTTCCATCGCCTTGTCGATCGGCACGCCACGGGAGAACGGACCTCGGTCACCGAGGATCGGCTCGTAGCCCTCGTGCGCGGTGTAGACGGCGCTGTCCTTCACGCCGGCCCGCTCGAGGATGTCCTTCAGCGGCACGCCGGTCCACTTGGCGTTACCCACTGCACCGCGGTCCCAGGGGTTGCCTCGCGGCTGCGGATCGAAGTTGGCGCGGCCGTTGCCGCCACACTCGATGTGCAGGACCAGGTCCTTGCTGTCCATGCTCTTCAGGTCGTCGAGACCGATCTCGAGCTCGTCGTGCACCTCGCCGTCGATCTTCAGCGACCAGCCGTTCGGGTCACGATCCAGTGCTTGCTGCGGGATCAGGTCGTTGTTGCGAATAAAATGCCGGCTGGCCGGGGTGACCTCGTCCTCCAGCAGGTGCGGCGGGGTCTCGACGTTCAGCGGGCGATCGTTGTGCACGATCAGGCCGTCTTCCTTGCCGGCGTCGGACATCGCGGCCTTCGCCTGCTCGTCCTCGAGGCCATTCGCCTCGTCCGCCCAGGCAGCCGGGATCAGACCGCGCCCGAACAGGCCGCGCATCGCGGCGTCGGTACCGGCACCAAAGCCGAACAGCGTCAGGGCGGCGCCCCCCACGCCCATGCGGCCCATGAAACGACGCCGCGAGACGGCTTCGTCAAAGATCTCGAGGGTCTGGGGGTCCGCCCCGGCGTCTTCCGTTACGCCTCGCAGTCGGTCCCAGAACTGGTTTTCTTGTTTCTTGGTCATTGGCTCCTCCGTCGCGTGGATCCTTGCGGTTAGAATCCCCAACAACACCTTTTCGGCTTGGGGATCCTTGAGTCATTTAGACCAGGTTCAAATATATTTCAAAGGTTTTTTCGGGGAATTTTGGGAGCAATTTTGTGGTCCTTTATAAGCCTCCTCAAAAAACAAAAACTTGCACTTTATAAGGATAAAATGATGAAAGCGTGGTTTCTGTTCGCCCTATTCCTGACCCCGGCCTTTGCGCTGGCCGACAGCATCGAGATTCGCGACATCGAGGAGGGCGAGGGCGCCGAACTCGTGCGGCACGACAGCGCCCTGGTCCACTATGTCGGCAAGCTTGAGGAGGACGGTTCCGAGTTCGACTCCAGCCGGGGTGGCCAACCCCTGTCCGTGACCATCGGCTCCGGCCAGACCATCCCCGGCTTCGAGCAGGCGGTAAAGGGCATGCGCCTGGGCGGCAAGCGCGAGGCCATCATCCCGCCAGAGCTGGCCTACGGCGAACGGGGTGCCGGCAACATCATTCCGCCGAACGCCACCCTGCGGTTCGAGATCGAGGTCGTCGAAGTGGATCGGGCCCCGTTCACCGGCCTGGACAACAAAGGCCTGGCCGAGAAGCTGGACGAAGGGGTAACCATCGTCGACATCCGTCGCCCGGATGAATGGGCCGAAACCGGCGTCGTGGAAGGCAGCCACCGCATCACCGCGTTCGAGGAAGACGGCAGCCTCAATCCCGACTTCGGCAGCCAGTTCACCGCGCTGGTCGACTCCGACGACGAGGTGATCCTGATCTGCCGCGTGGGCAACCGCACCAGCGCACTCGCCCAGGCCCTTTCGGAGGGGCTCGGCTACGACAAGATCTACAACGTGACCGACGGGATCATGGAATGGCTGGACGACGATCGTGTCGTACGCCATGACTGCCCCGATCACGAGGAGACCGCTCAATGCTGATAACGGCGCCGGAACGACGCCCGCTCAAACTCACATCTGCACCACGCACCGTCGCCGGCCCGCTCTACGGGCTGGCGCTCGGCCTGCTGATCGGTCCCGGGATGTCCGCCCCCCTGCTGGCGGACGAGACCGAACCGACGCCCCCCCTGCCCGATCCCGTGACCACCGAGCACTCGCTGGAGTTGCTTGACGGCAGCGCGCTCGAGTACCAGGCCACGGTCGGCTATGTCCCGCTGGGCGAGTCGCTGGACGAACCCGATGCCCGGGTCTTCACCGTCAGCTACACGGTGGACAGCGACCACGACCGCCCGGTCACCTTCATGGTCAACGGCGGCCCCGGCGCGGCCTCGGCCTACCTGAACGTGGGCGGCCTGGGCCCGCGGGTGCTGGAGACCGACGACAAGGGCCTGGCTTCCTCCACCCCGCCCCGGCTGGTCGACAATCCCAAGACCTGGCTGGCCTTCACCGATCTGGTCTTCATCGACCCGGTCGGGACCGGCTTCTCGCGCGTGATGGGAGGCGAAGCGGATCAGTACTACTCCCGTGATGGCGACCTGGCCGCGATGGAAGAGACGCTGGAGCGCTGGCTCGATGAACACGGCCGGCGCGGCGACGCGGTGTACCTGGCGGGCGAGAGCTACGGGGGCTACCGTGCCGCGGCGCTGCCGGCACGCATCGCCAAGGGCTCCGGCATCAGCCTGAGCGGCACGGTGCTGATCTCGCCCGCGCTGGATTACGGCATGCTGGAACACGGCACCGCCCGCCCGATCGGCTGGGCCCTGAGCCTGCCGGCGATCACCGCCGCCGCGAAGGCGCAGGGTCGGCTGGGCGACGACCCGCCCAGCCTGGAAGAGGCCGAGGCCTTTGCCCTGGGCGATTACCTGCAGGGCCTGATCCACCCCGGGCAGATCGACGACGACTGGATTGACGAGGTCGCCCGCTTCACCGGCCTATCACGCGACCGTCTGAAGGCCACACGGGGACGCATCACGCTGGATATGACCCAGCGCGGCCTGCTGATGGATGAAGGCCGGCTGGTCAGCCTGTACGACGGCGGCATCGACAACCTCGACCCGGTGCCCACGCACCTGCAACCGCAGGCGGACGCCATCCTGGACGGCCTGACCGCACCGCTGTCCACCGCGATGCTGGACCACCTGCGCAACACCCTGGACTGGGAGCACGGGCACCAGTACCGCCTGCTCAGCCGCGACGTGTTCCGCGCCTGGGACTGGGAGGCCAGTGGCCGCGAGGGACACTTCACCGCGATGGACGAGCTGGCCACCGCCCTGTCACTCAACCGCGACTTCCGTATCTTCAGCGTGCACGGCGAGGCGGACCTGATCACGCCCTACTTCACGACCGAGTGGCTGCTGGGCCAGATCGCGTTCGCCGCCGGCGACGAGGCCGACTCGCGCATCATCCCCCGCGCCTACCCCGGCGGGCACATGCTGTACATGCGGGCGGACACCAACGAGGCCCTGTTCAACGACGCCGAGGCGTTCTATCAGGGCGAACTGCGCGCCAACGACTGAATCCATCCTCGGGAGGACCCGCTATCCGGGTCCTCTCGCCAACCTGGCGAACGCCACATGACCACCCACCATGACATCCCCACCCACCTGATTACCGGCTTTCTGGGGGTGGGCAAGACGACCACTATCCGCCAGCTGCTCGCACTGCGCCCCGAGGGCGAGCACTGGGCCGTGCTGGTCAACGAGTTTGGCGAGATCGGGGTGGACGGCGGCCTGCTCGCGGATACCGGCGTCGCGCTGGAGGAGATCCCAGGCGGCTGTCTTTGCTGCGTCTCCGCGCAGATGTTCACCGTCGGCCTGAACCGGCTGATCCGCTCACAGCACCCCGACCGCATCCTGATCGAGCCCACCGGGCTCGGGCACCCGGCCGAGATCATCCGCACCCTCACCCAGCCCCCCTACGACGGCGTGCTGGACCTGCGTGCGACGATCACAGTCATGGACGCCCGCCACCTGTCCTCGCCGCGCCACCGCGAACACCCGAACTGGAACGACCAGATTGCGCTGGCCGATGTGCTGCTAGCCAACAAGGCCGACCTCTACAGCGAGGCGGACCGCGAGGCCCTGCAGGCGTTTGTCGCCGACATGTCGCCGCCACGCCCACTGGTGGTCGAAACGACCCAGGGGCGTGTGGAATCGGCATGGCTGGAGCGCCCCCGGCTGGAACGAGGCGGGGCCCTGTTCCCGGAGGCCCGGGCCTTTCTGTCCGCCGGTGACCAGCACGATCATGCCCACGATCACGACCATGGGCATGACCATGCACCGCACGAGCACGGGGACGAGCCCGTGACCATCGACACCCGCGGCGATGGCTACCTGGGCCGCAGCTGGCTGCTGCCCGAGGGGCAGGCGCTCGACCACGCGGCGCTGGAGGCGCTGGTGAGCGGTTTCACCGGAGAACGCCTCAAGGGCCTCGTGCGGACCGATCAGGGCTGGCAGCGCATCAACCGCGTGGGCGGCGACGGCGGTCTTGAGGCCATGGAAGCGCCAGCCGCCGGCACCCGCCCCCGCATCGAGGCCATCCTGCCAGAGACCGACGCCCGGGCACTGGACACCTTCGACCACGCGCTGCAACAGGCTCACACCGATGCTCAGTACACCACGCTATAAGCCTCGGGTGTGGTCGGGGCAGCCGATGCGATTCGCTACGCTCATCGCATCCTACGCGCGCCTCCAGGACAACCGTAGGATGCAATGAGCCCCGCGAATTGCATCAAACCCACGCCGAACAACTACCCCAGCCAGCCCGGATCGACGAAGAAGAGCACGGTGGTGCCGGCACCCACCAGCGTGACCAGATACCGGTACCACGGTTCGGGCAGAACCCCCAGTAGCCCAATCCCGACCCGGGCGCCGAGAATGGCCCCGGCCCCGACGGCCAGCAACCCGGTCGCGACCACCTGCCCGCCCATGACAAAAACCACCACCGCAATCAACGTCAGCACAGTGGAGAGCACGTTCTTCAGGGCATTGGCCTGTGTCAGGTCGGCCATCCCCTGTCCCCGCAGGATCGCCAGCAGCAGGATGCCGACCCCGCCGTTGAAATAGCCACCGTAGACGCAGCCAAGCCCCGCGCCCGCCACCCGGGCGAGTGCCGGGTGGGCCGTATGGGCCGCGCGACGCTGCAGCCACGGACCCAGTGCAAACAGCAGTGTCGCCAGCAACAGCAGCCAGGGGATGAAGGCCCGAAAACGCGCGTCCCCTGTCAGCAGGAGCAGGGCCGCACCCAGCGCCCCGCCCAGCGCACCCACAATCAGGAACAGCGCCAGCAGGCGCATGCCCAGATCCCGCCAGAGGGTACGCAGGCGTCGATGGTCCACCAGCAGGCTGGCCGCATACCCGGGCAGCAATGCCGCCGTCCCGGTGGCATTAGCCGCCACCGGCGGGACCCCCACGGCCATTAGGGCCGGCAGCGTAAGAAAGCTGCCGCCCCCGGCCAGGGCATTCAAGGCACCGGCGAAGAATCCGGCCGCAAACAGCAGCGCGGCGACGCCGGAGAAGGCGAACTCCACGGGGCGTCAGATCACGCGGCGGTCACTGAACTCGGCGCGATAAAACCACTCGTTGCCCGGCAGCGAGTTGGGGTTGGGGAACACGATGAAGCCGTCGGCCGGCGCCTTCACCTCGGTCCCGTCCGCGCGAACGCCGATCACATCACCCTCGTGCAGCGCATCGAAGCTCTTCCACTCACGCACGAACCGGTCATCGGGGTGGTCGCGGTCGATCACTTCGACCAGGCGCAGGACCTCCGGGTCGTCCTGCCCGGGCGTGGCCGGGGCCTCGATCATGCCGAGATGGGCCAGAGTATTGAGGATCGCGTTGTAGGCCACCACCGGCGCCTGCGGATCGTCGTGCTGGCCGCACTCCAGCGTCACGCCGTAGCCGCCCTGCGAGCGCATGTACTCGGTGGTACCGATGCCGTAGCTGGGGTCGGTAGACAGCATCTGCGCGCGGTGACTGGCGTTCGGGTTCTTCATGCGCCGGGCAACTCCGCGCGCGTAGGTATCCAGCCAGCCCTCGACCATGCGCCGCGGGCCGAGGCAGGCGGCCAGGGCCTCCTCCTCGCGGGCACGGGTAAAGCCCTCCAGCCCGCCTTCGTTGTTCCGCGGACCGAGCATGATGAACGGCTGGCCGCCGGTATGAAACGAGTGCAGATCCAGCAGGACGTCATGGGCCGCCAGCAGGGGGCACAGTACGTTGGCAATGCGGTCCTCGAAGTCCTGCGGGTCTTCGGTCACGCGCAGGTTGCGGTTCAGGTTGCGCTCACCCATGCGCTGCCCCAGCTGGTAGGCCAGTGGGTTCGTGCGCGGGACCAGCGTCAGCGTCCCGCACTGCAGGCGGCGCTCGCCGCTCTCCAGCTCGCCGTGCAACCGCTCGGCCGCCTGCGTGCCGCAGGTCTCGTTGCCATGCACCGCACCCAGCACGATCAACCGCGGCCCCGGGGTCAGGCCGTGGAAGGTCAGGGAACGCATGGCGGTGGGATGCAGCTGGGACGACATAACAAGAGCTCCGGCGAACGGGGGATCAGCCCGCCATTGTACGCGCGCGCCTTGTGGGCGCGAGCCGGCGGCTACTTCAAGCGGAAGAGGTCAAACCGCTTTTTCGGTCGCAGCGGGGCCGTATATGGGCCCTTCCGCTTTCAACACCCCGAGATGACGGCTCTTCCCACTACAGATCCGTGATATCCAGCATCGTCCCCTGGACCGCGTGCAGACCGTCGTCGCCCTCGACCACCGAGTCCACCACCAGGCTGAACCAGCGCTCTTCGCCGCGCGAGGGATGCCGCCGCAGCCGGAAGCGCCGACCAACACCCTCCTGGCCGGGGGCCAGCTCGCGCAAAACCTCCCGCATTTGTTCCGCATCTCCGGCATCCGGGTCGAATTGCACATCCCAGACGTCACTCAGACTGGGCGTATAGTGGCGCGGATCCAGCCCCATCAGGTTGTACAGGTGATCGGACCACCACAGTCGCCCGGTCTCGACCACGTACTCCCACGAGCCGAGGCCCGCATGACGCTCGGCGCGTTCCAGGCGATCCAACTGGCAATTCAACGCCTGCTCGGCCTTTTTGCGCGGCTCGATATTGCGCAGGGTCACCAGAAGCAGCTGCTCGTTGGCGATCTCGGTTGCCTGCAGGTTCGCTTCCACCCAGAAGACATGACCATCGCGGTGGCGAGCGCGCCACTCGAACGAAAGTTGCTCGCCACGCCGCGCGCGGTTGATCAAGGCCTGCTGGCGTTCGAACTCGTAGCCGGGCTCCTGGGCGCTAAGGTCACTGACCGTGCAACGCAGAATCTCCTCGCGCTCGTAGCCATACATGGCCAGCGCCGAGGCATTCGCCCCGACAAAGACGCCTGTCTCGAAGTCCTGCAACAGAACACCCTCCTGCACGTTGTCGAAGATGGCACGAAAGCGCTTCTCGCTGTCACGCAGGCCGCGCTCGGCTTCGACCCGTTCGGTAACATCCGTCAGCAGGCCATGAAAGCCGTGGACCTCGCCACCGGAGTCCCGCTCCAGCCAGGTCCGATCCTCGACCCAGATCCAGCGCCTCCCCCCCACATCCAGGCGGTAGTACTGCACATATTCGTCCGGCCCACGCTCCATATGCCGGTGCACGTCCTTGATGATGGCCTCCCGATCCTCGGGGTGAATCCGTTGCGCATAGTCCGCCGCACCGGAGGTCAGATCCTCCGGCTCGAGGCCCCAGCGCCGCACATTCGGGGACACATACACCACCGGCCAGCCGGGACGCGCGGCCCACTCGATGGCGACTACCGGCGAACGATTGACCACTTCGGTCAGGTAGCGGGCTTCGGCCGACGCCCGATCACGGGCCGCGAGCACCCAGTACAACAGCAGAAAGAGAACCAGAGCGGTCACAGTGACATAGAAAAAGCCCTTGACCGTCTGCAACCAGCCAAGCAGCTGGATATCGTCCACCAGCCAAAGCAACGCCTTGTCGGACAGCGCAATCCACAGCAGCCCGAGCGCCAGATAGACCAGCGCCACCCAGCTGGCGGTACGCCAGGCACTCATCCCCCTTTCGGGAATACCGGCCTTATCCCTTGTCTCGTGCCTCAATCCCGTTCCCCAGCCCGCGCAGAAATCCCTCTGCGTATTGCTACTTTAGTTTGAGGATCGACCAGCCGGCCCGGGGATGCAAGAGCCTCCAAAACGCCGGCTGCCAACCGTCCTTGCTCGCTGTTTGTATTCGATATCGGGTTACAACGGTTTTCCCGGAAGTCGCATCGGAATGCGTGTCCCGTTCTGCTCATCGGGGGCGCGGGATGGTACCCTTGGCGCTGGTTTCCGCGATACCGGCGTACATGTTCAAGACACTGGAAAAAGCCTCGCGCAACACCCGCCAGCCAGCCGCCGAGGTACTGGAAAAACTCAAGCTGAATTCGGACGGCCTGATTCCCGCGATCGCCCAGCAGTTCGACAGCGGCGAGGTCCTGATGATGGCCTGGATGAACCGCGAGGCGCTGGACGAGACGCTGCGCACCGGGCGCGTGTGCTACTACTCGCGCTCGCGCCAGGCGCTGTGGCGCAAGGGCGAGCAGTCGGGTCAGGTGCAGCAGCTGCAGTCCCTGCACCTGGACTGCGACGGCGACACCATCCTGCTGAAGGTCGACCAGACGGGGCCCGCCTGCCACACCGGCCGGCGCAGCTGCTTCTACGTGCAGATCGACAACGACGAGGCCGTGATCACCAGCGACCCGGAGATCGCCCCCGAGACCCTGTACGGCCACAAGGACGACCCGCAATGAGCGCCAACCCCGGCCGCGAGCTGATCCTGCACAACACGCTCGGCGGGCACGACGAGCCCTTTCATCCGCAAGACCCCAAGCGCGTCACGCTCTACGTCTGCGGCCCCACGGTGTACAACCGGGTGCACGTGGGCAATGGCCGCCCGGTGGTGGTGTTCGACGTGCTGTTTCGCGTACTGCGCGAGCTGTACGGCCCGGAGCACGTGATCTACGCGCGCAACATCACCGACGTCGACGACAAGATCAACAAGGCCGCGGCCGAGAACAGCGAGCCGATCGCCGCGCTGACCGAGCGCTTCACCCGTGCCTTCCACGAGGACATCGCCGAGCTGGGCACGCTGCCGCCGACCCTCGAGCCGCGCGCCACCGATCACATCCAGCCGATGATCGAGCTGATCGAACGGTTGATCGAGCGCGGCCACGCCTACCCGGCCGAGGGGCACGTGCTGTTCGACGTCACCTCCTACCCGGACTATGGCGCGCTGTCCGGGCGCACGCTGGAAGACATGCAGGCCGGCGCCCGGGTCGAGGTCGCCAGCTACAAGCGCCACCCCGGCGACTTCGTGCTGTGGAAGCCGGCCGCCGAGGGCGAACCGGGCTGGGACAGCCCCTGGGGCTATGGCCGTCCCGGCTGGCACCTCGAATGCACCGCGATGATCCGCAGCCACCTGGGCGCGATGATCGACATCCACGGCGGCGGGCACGATCTCGTCTTCCCTCACCACGAAAACGAGATCGCCCAGGGCTGCGCGGCGGAGGGTTGCGCCGAGCACGGCACGCACTACGCCCGCTACTGGGTGCACAACGGGCACGTGACCATCGACGGCGAGAAGATGTCCAAGTCGCTGGGCAACTTCCAGCTGCTGCACGACCTGCTGCAGGCCTATCCGGGCGAGGTCCTGCGCATGGCGCTGCTGTCGCGCCACTACCGCGCGCCGCTGAACTTCTCCGAGGACACGCTGAACCAGTCGCGCAATGCCCTGAACGGGCTCTACCGCGTGCTGCGTGACCACTCCGATATCGAACCGGCCCCCGTGGACGCCGCCGAGACGCCGGTGTTCACGGCGCTGCTGGACGACCTGAACACCCCCGGCGGCATCACCGCCCTGCACCGCCTGGCGGATGCCCTGGCCGCGGCTGGCGACGCGGCCGAACGGGCCCGCCTGAAGGGCGAACTGATGGCCGGCGCCGGGCTGCTTGGACTGCTGCAGCAGGACCCGACGGCCTGGTTCCAGGGGGATGGCGAGGACCACGAACTCGCCGCCTGGGTGGAGGAACGCATCGCCGCCCGCCAGGCCGCGCGCAAGAACCGTGACTTTGCCACCGCCGACGCCATCCGCGACGAGCTCACCGCCCGCGGGATCGAGCTCGAGGACACCCCGGAAGGGACACGCTGGCAGCGCAGCGGGAGCGTCGCCTGAACATGGCCCGACGCCTCATCCGGCGGCTCCTGCTGGGCCTGGCGCTGCTGATCCCGGGCCTCGCGCTGGCACACCCCCACGCCTGGATCGACCTGCGCGTGGGGCTCGTGTTCGACGACAACGGCCAGCTGGAGCGCATGCAGCAGGCCTGGCTGATCGATCCGACCTACAGCCATATGCTGCTGGAAGAGATGACCCGGGACCTGGAAGGCGATATCGGCATCGACGAGGCGCTGGATCGGGTCGCCGAGCGCATGCTGGAAAACCTGGCCGCCTACGACTACTTCACCGAGCTGCGCCACGACGACGCGGAGCTTTCGGTACCCCGGGCGGAAAACGCCCGGCTCTCGCTGGAGGACCGGCGGCTTTATCTGCGTTTCGACCTGCCGCTGGCCGAACACGAACTCGACGATGCCAACGGCTTCACCTATCGCGTGTTCGACCCGACCTACTGGATCGAGGTTCTGCACGACGCAGACGACGTGGTACATATCGAGAATCGCCAGGGCTGCGAGGTGCGGATCGAAGAGGCCCGACCGGACCCGCAACTGATGCGCTATGCCGCCACCCTGGAACGTCAGGACCGCAGTCCTGTCGACAATCTCGGACGCTACTTTGCCGAGACCGCCACCCTGCAGTGCCGGAACCGTTCGGACTGAGTCCGAACGCACACGATTCAAGGCCAGAATCGGTCGATGAACCCGCAGGAAAGCGTTATAGTGTAACGATATGATCGTCGCCCCCGCCCATCGACTTCGCGGCCTCACGGCCTCCCTGGTCCTCCTGACCCTGGGACTCTTCTTGTTGCTGGGCGCTTTCAGCGCCCACGCCGGCGAATCAGCCCATCCTCTGGGTGGCGGCGCACCTGCTGGCGAGACCGAGGAACGCCCGTCCCCGCCCGATGCCGCCACCGGGCCCGTGCCCGAAACGCTGGCCGACCCCCCCGGCGCGCTCGAGCGCGTCACTGCCTGGATGCTGCAGACCCAGCGCCAGTTGCATCGCGACCTGACTCAGGGACTGCACGCCCTGCGCGACGCCCCTACCGCCCAGACGGCCGGCGCCCTGATCCTGGTCAGCCTGCTGTACGGCATCTTCCACGCGGCCGGCCCAGGCCATGGCAAGGCGGTCATCAGCGCCTATCTGCTGACCCAGCCCCAGAACCTGAAACGCGGCATCCTGCTCTCCACGGTCTCGGCACTGGCCCAGGGGGTCACGGCCATCGTGCTGGTCGGGGTGCTGATCGGCCTGCTCGGCTGGCTGGCGCGCGATACGCTGGGCCAGGTACGCACGCTGGAGATCGCCAGCTTCGCGCTGGTCGCCCTGCTGGGCATCTGGCTGATGCTGCGCGCCCTGCGCCACGCCTGGCGCCTGCACAAGGCCCATGCCCGGGCACGCACAGAGACCCGGCACGAGCACGCAGACCATCATCACCATGAACACCATACCCATGACGACCACTGCGGCTGCGGCACGCCGCATCATGTCGACCCGAACCACAGCGGGACCTGGTGGGGCACGGTCGCGGCCGTGGGCATCCGCCCCTGTTCCGGCGCGGTGCTGATCATGGCGGTCTCGGCGGCCCTGGGCCTGGCCTGGGCTGGCGTGCTGGCCGTGCTGGCGATGTCGCTGGGAACCGCGGCCACGGTATCCGTTCTGGCCACGCTGGCCGTCTCCGCACGCGACTGGACCCGCCGCTGGCTGGGCCCGACACGCGTCGGCCGCCTGACCTACGTGGGGCCGGCTTTCGGGCTCGCCGGCGGCGGCATCATCGCGCTCATCGGTGTCAGCCTGGTGATCGGGGCCGTCGCCTACCGGCCCGCCGCACACCCGCTGGGACTGTAGAACACCGCAAGACGCTAGGGGTCAGGGTTGCCGCACAGGACCGGGTCCTCTAACGTCCCGAACATACTCCAAGTTGCGAGACGCGCCGATGTCCGATTCCGCGATCCGTCCCGACCAGGCCCCAACCCTCCCCTCGCTGTTCCGCGTCCGCGTCGAGCAGACACCGGATACCCCGGCCTACCGCCACTACAACGCCGAGCGCGAGGAGTGGCAGCAGACCTCCTGGCACGAGATGGGGGCGATGGTGGATCGCTGGCAGGCCGCCCTGGCCGCGGAGGGCCTCAAGCCCGGCGAGCGCGTCGCGCTGATGCTCGGCAATTCGCGCGAGTGGGTCGCGTTCGACCAGGCGGCGATGGGGCTGGGGCTGGTCCCGGTCCCGCTGTACACCGACGATCGTCCGGACAACGTCGCCTACATCATCGGCCAGACACAGGCGCGCATCCTGCTGCTGGGCGAGAGCGCCCACAGCCGGCGGTTGTCCGAGCACTTCGAGAACATGCCGTCGCTGCGGCGCATCGTGAACATCGGCGGCGAGGATACGGAGCCGGACGACGAACGCGTAATCGAGCTGGAAGACTGGCTCGCACAGCATGAGGGTACGGACGTCCACTATCCGGACCTCGATCCAGAGGCCATGGCCACGATCGTCTATACCTCCGGCACCACCGGGCGCCCCAAGGGCGTGATCCTCTCGCACCGCAACATCCTGGAGAACGCCTGGGCCTCCTCGCAGACCGGTCCCCTGTCCCCTGCCGACCGGTTCCTGTCGTTCCTGCCGCTGTCGCACATGCTGGAGCGCACCGCCGGGCTCTACATGCCCATGCTGATCGGTGCCGAGGTCGCCTTCGCGCGCTCCATCCAGGGCCTGGGGGAGGACCTGGTCACCGTACGCCCGACCGTACTGATCTCGGTACCGCGCATCTACGAGCGCGTGCACGGACGCATCCAGGCCGGCCTGAAGCAGAAATCAGGCCTCGGCCGAGCCCTGTTCAAGGCGACCGTCAGCATCGGCTGGAAGCGCTTCGAGCATCAGCAGGGCCGAGGCGGCTGGTCTCCCGGCTTCCTGCTCTGGCCCCTGCTGGAGCGCATTGTCGCGCGCAAGGTGCTGGATCGCCTGGGGGGCGAGCTTCGCTTCGCGGTCTGCGGCGGCGCCCCCCTGCCCCCACCGATCGCCCAGTTCTTCATCGGCCTGGGCCTGCCGGTTCTGCACGGCTACGGGATGACCGAGGCCAGTCCGGTGGTCACGGTGAACACCCCGGACAACAACCTGCCCGCCTCGATCGGCAAGCCGCTGCCCGGGGTGGAGGTGAAGATCGGCGAGATGGACGAACTGCTCACCCGCAGCCCCTGCGTGATGCTCGGCTACTGGAAGAACGAGGAGGCCACCGGCGAGACCATCGACGCGGACGGCTGGCTGCACAGTGGCGACCAGGCCCGCATCGACGACAGCGGGCATGTCTTCATCACCGGGCGCATCAAGGACATCCTGGTGCTGACCAACGGCGAAAAGGTCCCGCCGGCCGACATGGAGATGGCGATCGCACTGGATGCGCTGTTCGACCAGGTGATGATCGTCGGCGACAACCGCTCCTTCCTGACCGCGCTGGTCGTACCGGAGCCGGAGGCCTGGGCCTCGTTCGCCAGTGACCACAACCTCGAAGCCGAGGCCGAGGGCCGGCTGCCGCGCAAGGCCGAACGCGCCCTGCTGCAGCGCATCCAGTACCAGCTACGCGACTTCCCCGGCTACGCCAAAATCCGCCATGTCCATGTGACCCACGAGGCCTGGTCCGTGGAAAACGGCATGCTGACCCCGACCATGAAACTCAAGCGCCCGGTGATCAGCGAGCACTACAGCGAGGCCATCGAGGCCATGTACGCCGGCCACGACGGTCACTGAGACCCGCGCCGGGCCCGCCATTCAGCCGCGATGCCCACCCAGGTGGCGCGCGAGCGTCGAGACCAGGGGCTTCATGAAGTACTGACCGTCGGGGACCACTGTCGGGTGCACCCCGTGGGCGCGCAGCTCGTCGGCCACCACCGGGCCGATCGCGGCGACGACGGTTCGGCCGAGCGCTGACAGCAGCGCATCCTCGTGCCCCGCGTCACGGGCGACGCGCAGCAGTCGCCGCACCTGGGCCTGGCTGGTGAAGGCGATCGCATCCACCTCCCCCGTGATCAGGGCTGCGATCAGCCCGGTCACGCGCTCGGTCTCGGCGGCGTCCGCATAGCGGTAGGGCCAGACGGGAAAGACCTCGGCGCCCGCCTGCTCCAGGAACTCGAGCAGGCGGCGGTTGGGTTCCGCGCCGTAGAGCTGCACCCCGATGCGCTGCCCGGCCAGATGCTGCCCGGCCCGATCCTGTCCGGAAAGGGTCTCGATGATGCCCTCGGTCGTCGGCGCGGCCGCGACCGCATCCGGCCGCACGCCGAAGGGCTTCATCGCCCGCCCCGGCTTGGGGCCCCGCACCAGGGTCTGCGTCCGCGCCACGGCCGCCAGCCAGGTGTCCTCGCGCCCGGCACGCCGGGCAAAACCGGTCAGGCGGGTGAAGCCCTCGCCGGTCAGAAAAATCAGGCGGTCGAACGGCGCCTCGATCGCCCTGTGCAGCCAGGCCTCGATCGCCGTGCGGTCGGGGCTGTCGTGGATCGCGATCAGCGGGCAGCGCCAGACCTCGGCCCCACGCCGCTCCAGCAGGCCGGCGAAGACCTCCAGCGCCCGGCTCTCCGGCAGGGCCACGCGGCGACCCGCGAGGCCACTGGCCGCCGCCTCCGGCACGACGGATGCGTCCGTCACGCCGCGCTCGCCGCCGCGGCCCGCGACCCTGCCCCCGACAGCGGCATCGGCTGCGGGAACACCGTCGTGGCCCCGGCATCCGGCCGGAACCAGGCCAGACGTGTGTGGCAGGCCGCCACCTCGCCGATCACGATCAGGCTGGGCGAACCCACCTGCTCGCGCTCGGCACGTGCGGCCAGCGTATCCAGCGTGCCGGTCACGACGCGCTGGCGGGCGGTGGTGCCGTTCTCGATGATCGCCGCCGGTGTCTGCCCGGCGCGGCCGGCACCCTTCAGCCCCCGGCAGATCTCGCCCACCCCCTTGCGGCCCATGTAGAACACCAGGGTCTCGCGGGTACTGGTCAGCTGCGACCAGTCCACATCCAGCCGCCCTTCGCGGGTATGGCCGGTGATGAACCGCACCGACTGGGCATGGTCGCGGTGGGTCAGCGGTATGCCCGCATAGGCGGCACAGCCGCTGGCCGCGGTAATGCCGGGGACGACCTGGTAGGCCACGCCGTCGCGCGCCAGCACGTCCAGCTCCTCGCCGCCCCGGCCGAACACGAACGGGTCGCCGCCCTTCAGCCGGGCCACCCGCTTGCCCTTGCGCGCCAGGCGGGAGAGCAGCGCGCTGATCTCCTCCTGCGGCACGCAGTGGTGGTCGCGCTCCTTGCCGACATAGAAGCGCTCGGCCTCGCGCCGCGCCAGGTTCACCACCTCGGAGGACACCAGCCGGTCGTAGACGACCACATCCGCCTGCTGCAGCAGGCGCAGCGCGCGAAAGGTCAGCAGGTCGGGATCGCCCGGCCCGGCGCCGATCAGGTAGACCTCGCCGGGCGTGCTGGTTGCGGCGTCCGCCAGTTCCTGCTCCAGGCGCGCCTCGGCCGCGTCCATGCGCCCGGCCAGGGCGAGCTCGGTGGCCGGCCCGGCAAAGGCCCGCTCCCAGAAGGCGCGGCGGGCGTTCACATGGTCGAAACGGGCGCGCACCCGGTCGCGCAGCCGCCCGGCGAGATCGGCCAGCCGACCATAGCCGGTCGGGATCAGGCTCTCGATCTTCGCGCGCAGCAGGCGCACCAGCACCGGGGCGCGGCCACCCGAGCCGATCGCGATGGTCAGCGGCCCGCGCTCCACGATCGCCGGCAGGATGAAGCTGCACAGCTCGGGCTGGTCGGCGACGTTCACCGGGATCGAACGCGCGATGCAGTCCTCCGAGACCTGGCGGTTCACGGCCGCGTCATCGGTCGCGGCAATCACGATCGCCACACGATCCAGGCATTCGGTGTCATAGACCCCCGGATCGCGGCTGATCGACCCCGGTTGTTCGCGCAGCAGGCGCTCGGCGGCCTCGCTGTACTCGGGGGCTCGCAGGCGCACCCGCGCCCCGGCCTCCAGCAGCAGCGCAGCCTTGCGCGTGGCGACCGGCCCAGCCCCGACCACCAGGGCCTCGCGGCCGTGCAACTGCATATAGATCGGCAGGTGTTCCATGCTTATCCCTCCCGCGCCACGGGGTCCGTGGGCGCCTCGGCTTCCTCGTTCAACAGGGTCTGGATCTCGGGGCGACAGGAGCCACAGTTGGTCCCGGCCTCGAGGGCCGCACCCACGGCCTCGCAGGTGGCCAGCCCCTGCTCGCGGATCGCGGTGCGGATACGCGTCTCGTCCACGCCGAAGCAGGCGCAGACCATGCGTCCGCGCGCGGCCTGGCCGTTCGGTGGTCGCCCGGTCAGCAGAGCCATCCGTTCGGCATCGCTGATCGTCTCGGCCGCGAACAGGCCACCCAGCCACTCGCGCTCGGGCAAGCCCCGATCGGGGCCCGCGAACAACACGCAGGCGAGCCGCCCCTCGTGGATCCGCGCGGCGCGGTAGCGCCCCCCGGCGGAGTCGGCGAACTCCAGCCATTCCCCCGGCCCGTCCAGGCGCTCGCGCCACGCATCCATCGTGGGCGGTGTGCCCCGCCCGGCCAGTTCGGTGCGCAGGTGCCGGGGACCGCAGGCGGTGACCGCGTAGTCCGCCTCCGGCGCGGTGATCGGCTCGCGGCTCAAGACGAAGCCGTGCCAGTCCAGCGCGGCCGGGCGCACAGCCACGGCCGTGTGCTTGAACGCCGGCTGCCCGGAGACCGGGTCGACATGCGCGGGCACCAGCGCATCCACACGGGCGAGCCGCGCGATCGGCCGGCTCCAGTGCATGGGCACGAACACGCTGCCCGGGCGCTGTTCGCGGCGGGTCTGCACCCGCGCCAGCAGGCGGCCGTGGCGACTGGTCACCTCGGCGAGATCGCCGGCCTGGAGCCGGAACAGACCGGCATCCACCGGATGGATCTCGACGAACGGTTCCGGCTGATGCGCACTCAGGCGCGGGGTGCGTGCGGTGCGGGTCATGCTGTGCCACTGGTCTCGGATGCGGCCGGTGTTCAGGCGCAGCGGATAATCGGCAGCGACCGGGTCGGTCGGGGCCTGCGGGGTCACGGCCTTGAGCTGCGCCCGGCCACTGGCGGTAAAGAAACGGCCATCGCCATAGAGGTGCTCGGCACCCGTCCGGCTCCCCGCCGGCAGCGGCCACTGCACCGGCTCCAGGACGTCGTACTCGGCGTCGGAAAGCCCGGCCAGCGCGCCGATGTCGAAGTCGCGCGTGCCGTGGTTCTCGAAGGCGGACAGCGCCGCATGCTCGCGGAAGATCTCGCCCGGATGGGTATAGGGAAAGGCGTCGGCGAAACCCAGGCGCTGCGCGACCCGGGCCAGCGCCCACCAGTCGTGACGGGCCTCGCCCGGGGGCACCCGGAACGGGCGCTGGCGCGAGATGCGGCGCTCGGAGTTGGTTACCGTGCCGTCCTTCTCGCCCCAGGTGGTCGCCGGCAGCAATACGTCGGCCACCCGCGTGGTCTCGGTCTCGCGCACGCAGTCGGAGACCACGACCAGCGGGCATTCGGCCAGGGCGCGCTCGAAGCGCGCGGCCTCGGGCAGGCTGAACAGCGGATTGGTGCCGATGATCCAGATCGCCTTCACCTGCCCCGACTCGACCGCGCGAAACAGGTCCAGCGCCTTCAGGCCCGGCTGGCGAGCAAGGTTCGGTGCGCCCCAGAAGCGCCCAACCCGGTCCAGGGCCGCGTCGTCGAAGCCCATGTGCGCGGCCAGCTGGCTGGCCAGTCCGCCGACTTCGCGCCCGCCCATCGCGTTCGGCTGGCCGGTCAGCGAGAACGGGCCCATGCCCGAGCGCCCGATGCGGCCGGTGGCCAGGTGTACGTTGAGGATCGTCCCGGCCTTGTCCACGCCGCTGTCGGACTGGTTGATGCCCTGGCAGAAGGCGGTCACGGTGCGCTCGGTACGGGCAAACCACTGGAAGAACGTCGCCACCGCCTCCGGCTCCAGCTCGCAGGCCTCGGCGGTCGCGGCGATCGACGGGCTGGAGGCCCGCGCGGCCGCCAGGGCGTCGGCAAAGCCTTCGACATGGCGCTCCAGGAAGCCGGGGTCCAGCGCATCCTCCCGGCGCAGATGGTCCAGCAGGCCGTTGAACAGCCAGGCATCCGTGCCTGGCGCCAGCGGCAGGTGCAGGTCGGCCGCCTGGGCGGTGGCCGTGCACCGCGGGTCGATCACCACCAGCTTCATCTCCGGGCGCGCCGCGCGGGCGGCCTGCAGGCGCTGGAAAAGTACCGGGTGGGCCCAGGCCATGTTGGAGCCCGTGACCACGACCAGATCGGCCTGCTCGAGGTCGGTATAGCTTCCCGGCACGCCGTCCACGCCGAAGGCGCGGGTGTGGGCGGCCACCGCCGTGGACATGCAGAGCCGGGAGTTGGTGTCGATATTGGCCGAGCCGACGAAGCCCTTCATCAGCTTGTTGGCTACGTAGTAGTCCTCGGTCAGGATCTGCCCGGAGACGTACAGGGCGACCGCATCCGGCCCGTGTGCCGCGATGGTCTCGCGAAAGCCGTCCGCGACATGATCCAGCGCGGTCTCCCAGTCGACACGCCGCCCACCGATCTCCGGGTGCAGCAACCGGCCCTCGTCGCCGAGGGTCTCGGCCAGTGCCGCGCCCTTGGAGCACAGGCGCCCGGCATTCGCCGGATGGGCGGGATCACCGCATACCGCGACCGGAAACTCGCCGCCCGGCGTCGCGGTCACCTCCACGCCGCAGCCCACCCCGCAATAGGGACAGGTCGTACGGGTCACCGACTGTTCCGCAGCCATCTCAGCCCGCCTCGCGGCAGGCGACCGGTGCCGCAGCGGTATCGTCCGCGGCGTCGCCCGTGGCGCCGGAGAGGTCCAGCCACACCTGACCGTCGGTCACCCGGATCGGGAAGGCATGGGTGCAGCCACTGTCCGCCCCGGTGGCCTCGCCGGACTGCAGATCGATCACCCAGTTGTGCAGCGGGCAGGTCACGCGCTCGCCGTGAACGATGCCCTGCGACAGCGGCCCACCCTTGTGCGGGCACTGATCGCGCAGGGCAAAGACGCGGTCATCCGCGGTGCGGAACACGGCGATGTCGCCGTTCGGGCCCGCCACCACGCGCGCACCCAGCGACGGGATGTCCTCGAGCGGACAGATCGCGAGCCAGCTCATGCCGACACCCCCTGGCGCGGGGTCGCGTCCACCGGCTTGATCGGGATGAACTCGTGCGCCGCATGCCCGGCGGCCCGCTCGGCCCAGGGGTCCACCTGCGCCACCTCCTGCGACTCCAGGAAGCGGGCGTACAGCGCGGCGCGGTTCTCGGCGTCGTCCACGAGGCGTTCCTTCACCCGGGTCAGTCCGACGCGCTCGATCCACGGGGCGGTGCGTTCCAGATAGCGCGCGTCTTCGCGGTAGAACTGCATGAAGGCCCCGGCGTATTCGAGTACCTCGGCCTCGGTCTCCACCTTGCAGAGGAAGTCGGTGGCGCGGACCTTCACCCCGCCGTTGCCACCCACGTGCAGCTCGTAGCCCGAGTCCACGCAGACCACGCCCAGGTCCTTGATCGTCGCCTCGGCGCAGTTACGCGGACAGCCGGAGACCGCCATCTTGAACTTGTGCGGGGTCCAGGAGCCCCAGGTCATCCGCTCCAGCTGGATGCCGAGTCCGGTCGAGTCCTGGGTGCCGAAGCGGCACCACTCGGAGCCGACACAGGTCTTCACCGTGCGCAGGGCCTTGCCATAGGCATGGCCGGAGACAAACCCGGCGTCGCCAAGATCGCGCCACATCGCCGGCAGATCGGCCTTCTGCACCCCCAGCAGGTCGATGCGCTGGCCGCCGGTGAACTTGACCGTGGGCACCTGGTAGCGCTCGGCCACCTCGGCGATCGCGCGCAGCTCGGCCGGTGTGGTCACCCCGCCCCAGATGCGCGGTACGACGGAATAGGTCCCGTCCTTCTGGATGTTGCCGTGGGCGCGCTCGTTGATGAAGCGTGACTGGGCGTCGTCCTGGTAGTCCTTCGGCCAGGCCGCCAGCAGGTAGTAGTTGAGCGCCGGACGGCAGACATGGCAGCCGTTCGGGGTCTTCCAGTCGAGGGCCTCGAACACCGCCGACATCGACTTCAGGCCGTCGCGGGCAATGGCCGCGCGCACCTCGTCGTGGCTGTGATCGGTGCAGGCGCAGACCGGCTTTTTCGCCGGGGCGTCGGAGTAGTCGCCACCCAGCGTGGTCGCGAGCACGGACTCCACCAGCCCGGTGCAGGAGCCACAGGAGTTCGACGCCTTGGTGTGGGCACGCACGTCCTCCAGCGTGAACAGCTTGTGCTCGCTGATCGCCTGGACGATCTCGCCCTTGCACACGCCGTTGCAGCCGCAGATCTCGGCCTCGTCGGGCATCGCCGCGACCCGCGAGGCCTCGTCGCCGTGGCCGGAGTCGCCGATATGCGCCTGGCCGAACAGCAGGTTCTCGCGGATGTCGGCCACCGGCGTTCCGTCCCGCATCAGCTGGAAATACCAGGAACCGTCCAGGGTATCGCCGTACAGCACGGCCCCCTGGATGCGGTTGTCCTTCAGCACCAGGCGCTTGTAGACGCCGCGCGCGGCATCCTTGAACACCAGGTCCTCGGTGTTCTCGTCGCCGGTGAAGTCGCCGGCGGAGAACAGGTCGATCCCGGTCACCTTCAGCTTGGTGGAGGTCATCGAACCCTCGTAGCGCCCGATGCCGTACTCGGCCAGGTGGTTGGCGCAGACCTTCGCCTGCTCCCACAGGGGCGCAACCAGGCCGTAGGTGGCGCCGCGGTGCTGAACACACTCGCCGACCGCGTAGATCGACGGGTCATAGGTCTGCATCGTGTCGTTCACCACCACGCCGCGCTCGCAGTGCAGCCCGGCGGACTCGGCCAGCGCGGCGTTCGGGCGGATCCCGACCGCCATCACCACCAGATCCGCCTCGACCTCGCTGCCGTCGGTGAAACGCACGCCGGTAACGCGGCCCTCGCCCAGGATCGCCTCGGTCTGATGCGCCATGCGAAAACGCATGCCGCGCTCCTCCAGCGAGCCGCGCAGCATCCCGGCGGCCTCGGCATCCAGCTGGCGCTCCATCAGGTGGTCCATCAGGTGCACCACGGTGACCTCCATGCCCTGGCGCATCAGGCCGTTGGCGGCCTCCAGGCCGAGCAGGCCGCCGCCGATCACCACCGCATGCTGGTGTGCGCGGCTGGCCGCGAGCATCGCGTCCACGTCGTGGATATCGCGGAAGGCGACCACGCCCTCGAGCCCGTGCCCCGGCACCGGGATCATCACCGGATCGGAGCCGGTCGCCAGCAGCAGGCGGTCATAGGGCGCCTCGGTGCCGTCCTCGGCGATCACCCGCCGGTTCACGCGATCGATCTGCTCGATGCGCCTGCCCTTGTGCAGGGTGATGCCGCGTTCGGCATACCAGGCATCGTCGTTCAGCATGATCTCGTCGACGGTCTTCTCCGAGGCCAGCACCGGCGAGAGCATGATGCGGTTGTAGTTGCCCCAGGGCTCGGCACCGAACACGGTGATGTCGTACATGTCGGGCTTGAGCTTCAGCAACTCCTCGACCGTGCGCATTCCGGCCATGCCGTTGCCGATCAGGACCAGCCGCGGCTTCTCGTTCGCGGTATCCATCACGCGGCCTCCGACTCGGGGTTCTTGTGGCGCTCGTGGAGAAAGCGCAACACCTCGGCCCGGTAGTGGTTGTATTCGGCGTTGTCGGCCATCGCCAGGCGCTCGCGCGGCTTCGGCAGGTCGATCTCCAGGATCTCGCCGATGGTCGCGGCCGGGCCGTTGGTCATCATCACGATGCGGTCGGACAGCAACACCGCCTCGTCCACGTCGTGGGTGACCATCAGTACGGTGTTGCCCAGATCCGACTGGATGCGCATCACCTCGTCCTGCAGGTGCGCCCGGGTCAGCGCGTCCAGCGCACCGAAGGGCTCGTCCATCAGCAGCACCTTGGGCTCCATCGCCAGGGCTCGGGCGATGCCCACGCGCTGCTTCATGCCACCGGAGATCTCGTCCGGGCGCTTGTCCAGGGCATGGCCCATACCGACCATGTCGAGGGTGGCATTCACCCACTCGCGACGCTCGGCGGCCGACTTCTTGCCCTTGAAGGTCTTGTCCACCGCCAGCGCCACGTTGTCGCGCACGGTCAGCCAGGGCAGCAGGGAGTGGTTCTGGAACACGACGCTGCGATCCGGGCCCGGCTTGCTGACCTCCTTGCCGTCCAGGATCACCGCGCCGGTACTGGTCTCCAGCAGCCCGGCGACGATGTTGAGCACCGTCGACTTGCCGCAGCCGGAGTGGCCGATGATGGAGAGGAACTCGCCGCGCTCCACGTGCAGGTCGACGTCACGCAGCACTTCGGTCGCCGTCGGGCCTTCGCCAAAGGTCTTGTGGACGTGTTCGATGGAGAGATAGCTGGTCATGATGATTCTCCTGTGAGGGGGCCGGCTCAGCCGGCCTGCGTGCCGCGGGTGACCCAGTTGCCGACGATCGCGACCAGACGGTCGAGGAAGAACCCGACCAGGCCGACGTAGACCAGGGCCAGCACGATGTCGCTGAGCATGGAGGCGTTCCAGGCATCCCAGATGAAGAAGCCGATGCCGACCCCGCCGATCAGCATCTCGGCGGCGACGATCGCCAGCCAGGCGAGACCGATGCCGATGCGCAGACCGGAGAAGACATACGGCGCGGCGGCCGGGAGCATGATCTTGGTGAAGTACTCGTAGCCGTTCAGGCGAAGCACGCGGGCCACGTTCACGTAGTCCTGCGAGATGTTCCGGATGCCGACCGAGGTGTTGATGATGATCGGCCAGATCGCAGTGATGAAGATCACGAAGATCGCCGACGGGTTGCTGGCCTGGAAGGCAGCCAGGGAGATCGGCAGCCAGGCCAGCGGCGGCACGGTGCGCAGCACCTGGAACAGCGGGTCCAGCCCGCGCATCGCCCAGGTGGACTGGCCGACCAACACGCCTAGACCGATCCCGGCGACCACCGCCAGGGCATAGCCGTAGGCCACCCGCTCGAGACTCGCGAGCAGCTGCCAGGCCATGCCCACGTCGTTGCCACCGTGGTCATAGAACGGATTGACGATCAGTTCCCAGGTGTCGGTGACCACCTGACTCGGGGCGGGCAACACGGCTCCCTGGGAAGACGAGAGCATCTCCCATATGAGCAAAAAAAACGCAGTCACGATCACCGGCGGCAGGACTACCGTGGCGGCGTTGCGCAGGCGCCGCGACCAGACGCCGGGATCGGCGGGCACCGCGCCGGACCGGGCCGGAGGCGCTGTCTGTCGGGCCACTGGGGCCGTGGAGGTTTCCCTCACCGCCGGGCGTTCGCGCCCGGCACCGAAGGTCATGGTGCGGTCTATAATGGCACTCATCATCCAATCCTCTTGAATCGTCGGTACAGGTGTCGTCGGGCCGTCGCGTCAGGACGCGATGGCCTTGATCTCCAGGCTGTCGAGGTAGGCCTGCGGGTCTTCCGGGTCGAAGACCTTGCCGTCGAAGAATTCCTCCTTGCCACGCGAAGTCGACTCGGGGATGGCGGCCGAGTCGATGCCGAGCGTGTCGGCCGCCTCGCGCCAGATATCCTCGCGGTTGACCTCGTCTACCAGGGCCTGCATGTCGAGATCCGGCGGCAGGTAGCCCCAGCGGATGTCCTCGGTAAGGAACCACAGGTCGTGGCTCTTGAAGGGATAGGAGGCCTGATCGTTCCAGTAGCGCATGCGGTCGGGGTGGTCCTCGACCACGCGGCCGGTGCCGTAGTCGAAGTGCCCCTGCATACGGTCGATGATGTCGCCGTACGGGGCATGGATGTAGCGCCGGCGCGAGCAGATCTCGGCGACCTCCTCGATATTCGCCGGGTCCTCGCAGTACATCTGCGCCTCCATCACCGCCATGGTCAGGGCACGGGCCGCATTCGGGTTCGCCTCTACCCAGTCCGCGCGCATGCCCAGCGCCTTCTCGGGATGGTTGTGCCAGAGTTCGCCGGTGGTGTTCGCGGTATAGCCGATGCCCTGGTTGATCAGCTGCATGTTCCAGGGCTCGCAGACACAGAAGGTGTCCATGGAGCCGACACGCATGTTGGCGACCATCTGCGCCGGCGGCACGACGATGGTGGAGATGTCGCGGTTTGGGTCGATGCCGCCGGCCGCCATCCAGTAGCGAATCCACAGGTCATGGGTGCCGCCGGGGAAGGTCATCGCCGCGCGCACCTCGTCGCCCCCGGCGCGCTTTTCCGCCAGCGCGGTCTTGAACTCGCCGGTATCCAGGCCGACCTTCAGATCGGCGTACTCATCGCCCACCGAGATGCACTGCCCGGCCAGGTTCAGCCGCGCGAGGATGCTCATCGGCGTACCGCGGCGATGGATCAGGTAGGGCATCGGCGTCAGGATGTGGGATCCGTCGATGCCGCCGCGGCTCGAACCCAGTTCCAGGTTGTCGCGCACCGTGCCCCAGGAAGACTGCTTCAGCACCTGCACGTCTGGCATCCCGTGGTCGGCAAAGAAGCCCTTCTCCAGCGCGATGAACAGCGGTGCGGCATCGGTCAGGGCAATAAAGCCCAGCTTCGCCTCGGTGGTCTCCGGCTTGCCGTTGCCCGCCTTCGCATAGCCCCAGGGCGCGGCCCCGGACACGCCCAGCGCGGTCGCGCCGATCCCGGCGGCCATGCCGCCCAGGAAACGCCGGCGCGACAGGCCGGAGGTCTTTTTCGTGTCATTCGTGTGATCGGTCATTTCGGGTTCACTCCCCTTGTCAGATTTCCGCCCAGAAACGAAAAAAGGCGTCGCATCAGCCCGGCCGCGGTTGCAGCCGGTTGATGGACGCCTTTGTCCAGTCCCATGGGAGGCCCGGTCATCGGGTCTCCCAGTTGTCAGGTGACGAACCGCCATTGGCTCGTCTTGCTCAATGTCCTGCAGGAGGTGTGCCAGTTAGCCGTTACTAATCGACCCCGCGAGGAAGAATCGCACCGTGGCGCGGGAAAATCGGATGGTCTCGGCTACTCAATCGAACCCCGGGAGACCCACGCCGACCGCAATCCCGCAGACAGCGGCACCACCCTGGGGCGCGCTGGCGGTGCAGGTGAACTGCATTGGTGCACCGCGCGAGGAAACTACTACAAGCCCTTGCCCAGCAGATCCGACATCGCGACCGTCGCCTCGGCGACCTCGGCCAGGCGCCGGTTCTGGTTCATCGCCGTCTGGCGCAGGAGCTTGTAGGCCTGGTCCTCGCTGAGGCCACGGTGCTGGATCAGAAGCGCCTTGGCACGCTCGATGGTCTTGCGTTCGGCCAGGGCCTGGCGTGCCGCATGCAGTTCGTCCTCCACCGACTGCAACCGGGCGGCCTGGCGCTGCACCAGGTCCATCACCGAGTGCCCGACAATCGGGACGTTGAGCACCGTCTCGCCATCCTCCTCGTGATCCAGACCCTCCGGCGCCCCGAAGAACACCGCATACGGAACGCTGTCACGCAGCTCGGATTCCGCCAGTTGGGCGATGCGGTCACGCACCGCGCCCAGGTCCGCGCGATCCGCCGTAATGCGTGCCGAGCAACGCTCGTTCAGGTGCATCTCCAGGAGGTCCTCGATCTCCTTCATCGCGTCGATGCGCGCGGTGGTGCAGGCAAACCAGGTCTCGGCACGGGCCGGGTCCGGCAGGGACTCGTCCCGGGTGCAGGCCAGACGGCGCAGCCGCTCGACCTCCGCCGAGAAGCCCGCGCCCTGCAGTTCCTGCCAGGCCGCGCAGGCCGGCTCCGGGGCAAACGCGGAGAAGATCCGAAACGAGCGTTCCTGCGTATCGATCCGATGCAGCAGGGACTGACGCAGTTCGCCATCAAACGCGCCCCGGCCAAAGCCGGCGGCCCCGATCGCGCGTTCCTGGCCCGCCAGCTCCTTGCCCTGCATGAAGTTCAACAGGGCGACCAGAGCTCGCGAGACCTCCGGGTCCGTGGCGGAATCGGCGGCCTCGAACACCACCGCCAGTAGCGACCGGATCAGCTCGCTGAAGCCGCGCATCGCCTCCATCGGCGAGAGCGTGCGTTCGCTGACCTCCGCCCGCAGGCTGGGCAGGCCCGACAGGCCATGCAGCGCCAGCGCCATGCGCCCCAGCAGACGACTGCGCGCGTGGGCACAGGCCCCGGGCTCCAGCCAGCCATCGAGGTGTTCGCGAAACGCTTGGGCGGTAGTGTCGGATTCGGCTCGGTACTGCGCCAGCTCGTCCGCATAGCGCTGCCCACCGGAGCCGATCCAGAGGCTGGAGGCCCCGCGTTCGCGCTGGAGCTGATGCACCAGCGCACGGATGCGCCCGACCAGCTGTACTGCGTCCAGCAGGCGCTCCAGGCTCACCACCTCGCACTTGCGCGAGGCGACCAGGAAATCGCCAATGGCCTCTTCGAAGGAAAAACTCGGGGATGCGTTCTGGGTCATGCTCGTCGTCCGCGGATCATTCCCGGAACAAACAAGCATGCGATGTGCCAGTTCGAGGGACTGGCACAGGAAGTGCGGGTAAATACGGGCGGGGGATCACACCCCGCCCGCGGACCGGCCCGCTCGATCAGAAGCTCATGGAGCGATCGAACTCGGCAACGGCCTGGACGTACTGACCCATGCCGGCCATCTCGGCATTCGGCAGGAAGTTGTGCTCGCCGACGTCGCGGCCGTTGGCGCAGGCCTCGCAGGCCCAGAACGGGACGCCTTCCTCGACCAGCGAGTCCACGATGTCCTTCATCGCCGGCATGTTGTGGCCGACGATCTTGTCGTAGACATTGCGGTTGGCGATGTTCACGGCCTCGCCCTGCAGCCAGACGGTCACGTCATGGCCCTGCTGCTTGGCCACATTGGCGGCGATCATGCCGAGGGTGGCACGGGTGGGGTCGTCGGTACCGGCGGTGACAGAAACGATAAAACGCATGGGACTCTCCTTGGTCACGTCAAAGTGGCAGGCACCGTAGCGACCCAAGCCGGGGCCGTCGAGTTCCCACAAGCCTCAAGGAGACGCCGAGTCAGGAAGCGCCTTTCGACGCAATACTCATGCGATAGAGCTTGAAGGCCATCAGCAACCAGGGGATGGCGTGCATGATCAGGTCGAGGATATCGATCGCGCGAGTCAGTTCGCCCTGGAAGAGCCAGCGGATCTTCTCGACGATGTGCGGCTCGGGGACATAGGGCGACAGCCCCAGGGTGGCCACAAACAGAATGAACAACCACAACGGGGCACGGTCGACCCAGGCAACAAACGCTTTCATGGCGCGCATCCTACCCGAAGCCTGGCCCAGCTTGCGACTGCCCCGGGACCGGGCGCGTCCTGGAGAGCCGTTCTCAAGGCGTCGTTATGCCACGCAGGAGAACCGGCGGACAATGCGCCAGGTCCTCCGGGCGGTCGATGTCGGCCCGCGCTTCCAGCTCCGCCCAGACAAGACCCTGAGCCCGGGCCCGCTCACGGGTCTGTTCCAACACCCAGTCGCTGCCCCACTCGATGGCCTCGAACAGCTCCGGTACGGGCCGCGCGGCGGCCAACAGCACGTAACCGCCATCCAGCGCCGGGATCACTACCACATCCTGGCCTCCGGCCAGTGCACTACGTGCGGCGACCAGATCCCCAACACCCAGCGTCGGGGCGTCGGACCCCATCACCAGTGCCGGAAACGGCCCGGCCTCCAGTGCATGGCACATGCGGGCCCCGAGGTCATCACCCACCTGGCTGTGCAGGGAACAGCCAAAGCGTTCGGCACAACGCTCGAGGAACGGATGATCGGTATCCGGGGTGCACCACAGCTCCACATGGTCCGGTGCCACTTGACGGGCCACGTCCAGCGCGTGCTCCAGCAACCGCTCGTGCAGCCGTGCGGCGCCCTCGGCGCCCAGCGCTGGGATCAGCCGGGTCTTGGTCCGGCCCGGATCGGGCGCGCGGGCAAAGACCAGTACACGCAGTGCTTCCGACGGCCGCCGGTCAGGCATCGCCACGATACAGTCGCGCCAGCCCATCCGGGCTTACACCCAGCCAGTAGGCCAGGCGCAACCGCCACATCAGCCAGATCGTGCGCCATGCGCCCTTCTGTTCCCAACGCCGCGACGACGTGACCAGCCGGGTGCGCAGGCACCTTGGGCGCCCCACCGAGCGCTTCAGTCGCCGCGAGAGCTCGATGTCCTCCATCAGCGGCTGATCCGGCCAGCCGCCCACGGTATCGAACGCCGAACGCGTGACGAAGACACCCTGATCCCCGGTCGCGATCCCGCTCAGACGCGAGCGCAGGTTCATCATCGCACCGATCAGCGCGAATATCGCGCGCCCCCCCGACAGCCGGACATCGAAACGCCCCCAGGCGCGATCGCCCCGGGCCACCGCATCACGCAGGGCGTGCACCGCCACCCCAGCCCTGTCCGGGAACGCCGTGTCCGCATGCAGGAACCAGAGCACCTCGCCGCGGGCGCGCTCGGCACCGGCATTCATCTGCCGTGCGCGGCCGGGGGCACTGGACAGCACGCTCACGCCGCGTTGCTCTGCCTGCTGGACAGTACCGTCCGTGCTCCCCCCGTCGACCACGATCACCTCACAGTCGAGGATTTCGCCCAGCGTATCCAGCAAGGACGGGAGGGATCCGGCCTCGTTCAGCACCGGGATGATCACGGACAGGAAGGGTGACTCCCGTGACATGGTTACCGTGGGACTCAGGCGGGCGACTGGACGGATTTCTGCCCCTGCCAGATCCGGTGCAACAGCCGAGGAAGCAACAGCACAAGGGCCAGTACGGCGAGAATCGCGAGCCCCAGCTGAACCCGGTTGTCCGCATCGCCTGCCACCATCTCTCGCGTGGCGTGGCCCAGCCAGGAATAGGCGAACAGGCTGGGGATCAGTGCGACCAGGGTCGTGACTGTGAACACAGTGAGCGGCATGCGCACCAGGCCCAGGGCGTAGTTGGTCGGGGCGAACGGGAACACCGGCACCAGCCGTGTCAGTGCGACCACGCGCCAGCCCTCGGCCTCCACATCCTCGCGCAGCCGTGCGCTGCGCGGACCCAGACGCGGTTCCAGCCAGGGTTGCAGCAGGGTACGCGCCAGCGTGAACGCGATGATCGCGGCGATGGTCGCCGCCAGCAGGCTCAGAGCCCCGCCGGTGAACGGCCCGAACAACGCCCCTCCCAACAGGATCCAGAAGGTGCTGGGCAACGGAAACAGCGCAAGGACGACAAAGGCCAACACAAACACCATGTAGGCGCCCGCCCCCCAGCTGGCGAGCCACGCCTCGACGTCCTGCAGCGGCAACAGCTCGGGCCATTCGGTGGTAAGCGCCACCCAGCCCAGCGATCCTGCCAGCAGGATCGCGGCCAACAGCCACCAGCGTCCGGGATGATGTATCTGCATGGGTCCCTATTCCTTGTCGTCGCCGCGCAGTCGCTCCAGCCGCTCGGCCAGCGCGCGCTCCGTACCCTCGCGTTTCGCTCGATAGAAGTGCTGATCCTCCAGCCCTTCGGGCAGATAGACCTGCCCGCGCGCGAAACCATCCGGTTCATCATGATCATAGCGATATCCCGCGCCGAACCCCTCCTCGCGCATCAACTCCGTAGGGGCATTGCGAAGATGCAGGGGCACGCCGGGGCTGCCCGTCTCGCGGATGCTTGCGCGGACCTCGTTCAACGCCGCATAGGCGCTGTTGCTCTTGGGGGCGGCGGCCAGCTCGATCGCCACCTGGATCAGCGCGAGGTCGCCTTCCGGCCGCCCCAGGCGCTCCATGGTCTGCCAGGCCGCCAGCACCCGCGCCCCCAGCCCCACGGCCGCCAGCCCGATGTCCTCGTAGGCCATGCGTAGCAGGCGCCGACCGAGATAATCCGGGTCGCAGCCGGCATCCAGCATGCGCGTGAGCCAGTACACAGCCGCACTGGGGTCTGACCCGCGCACCGACTTGTGCAGGGCGGAGATCTGGTCATAGAAGGCATCGCCCTGGCGATCGAAGGCCAGGCTCTGCGCCCCCATCACCGCGCGCAGCGCGTCGGCGGTGATCTCGCCGTCGCGTGCCAGATCCGAGGCGGTCTCCAGCCAGTTCAGTGCGCGCCGGGCATCGCCATCCGCCGCACGCGCCAGCCGCTGGCATTCGGTGGCCTCCAGCCGCAGCCCGCGCCCCCCGAGTCCGCGCTCGGGATCGCTCAGCGCCCGGTCAATCAACGCCTCGATCGCCTCGGCGCCGACGGACTCCATGCGATAGACACGCGCTCGCGACAGCAACGCACTATTGAGCGCGAACGAGGGATTCTCGGTCGTCGCACCCACGAAGGTCAGTGTCCCGTCCTCGATGTGCGGCAGCAGGGCATCCTGCTGGCCCTTGTTGAAGCGATGGATCTCGTCGATGAACAGCAACGTACCGACCCCGTTGCGTCGCCGGGCCTTGGCCGCGTCCACCACCGCGCGCACGTCCTTGACCCCGGCCAGTACCGCGGACAGCGTCACCAGGCGCTGCGCCCCGGCCGCCGCTACCAGGCGGGCCAGCGTGGTCTTGCCGCAGCCCGGAGGGCCCCACAGGATCATCGACGGGGTCTGCCCCTGCTCGATCGCCTGGCGCAAGGCGGCATCCGGGCCGACCAGATGATCCTGGCCCACCATCTCGTCCAGCCGCGCCGGGCGCATGCGCTCGGCCAGCGGTGCGTTCGGGTCCGGACCCTGTACGGCCGGTTCGGGCTCGGGGGGCAGTCCGCCCGCATCCGGACCGAACAGGTCGTCTTCGGAAGTATTGCTCATCATTTCAGTGTACCGCGCCCGCCGCGAACATTGGCCGAGACATGGCACACTGAGCGGCGGGCTGGCTCACAAGCCCTGCACAGTTGCGCCCTCTTCACTGACGAAAGGTTTCCATGCCGCGAAACGGAATCACAGCATGAAGATGCCCTGGCAATCCCTCCGCCTGCCGAAGGGCCTCGGCTGGCGCAAGATCATGCAGGTCGTCCTGCGGCCCGAAGCGGAGGCCCCCGATGCCGACGTCGTGGCCGAGCGGGCGCGCGAGCAGGCCCCCGTGCTGTGGCTGCTGGGCAAGGTGCAGTCCGGCAAGAGCACGCTGGTGCGCGCGATCACGGGCGACTCCAATGTGGCGATCGGGACCGGTTTCAAGAGCTGCACCCGGACTGCACGCGCCTACGACTTCCCGGCCGAGGCGCCGGTGCTGCGCTTCCTGGACACGCGGGGTCTGGGCGAGGTCGCCTATGACCCCGGCGAGGATCTCGCCGAGCTCGCAGGCCACGCGCACATGGTGGTCGCCGTGGCGCGCGCGATGGATCTGCAGCAGGAGCCCGTCCTGAATGCCCTGCGGGACATTCGCCGCCGGCATCCGAACTGGCCGGTCCTGGTGGTGCAGACCTGCCTGCACGAGGGCTATCCCGACGGGCGCGATCATCCGCCCTACGCCGAGCTGGACCGCAGCCCCGGGCTGGAGGAACTGAACCGCGCGCGGCGCACCCAGGCCGAGGCCTTTCGCAACCTGCCCGGGACCGGACCGGTGCAGATCGTGCCCGTCGATATCACGCCCGAGGACGAGGGCTTCACCCCGACCCACTACGGGCTGGACGCCCTGCTCGACGCCCTGGAGAATCTGGCTCCCGAACGCATGGGGGTGATCCTGCAGGGGCTGCGCCAGTCCACAGGCGGCGACGCCCGTCGGCTGCGCGCCCGATCGCACATCATCGGCTACGCCAGCGTGGCCGCGACTACCGATGCCGTACCCCTGCTGGGTCTGTTCTCCGTGCCGGCGGTCCAGGGAAAGCTGCTGCACAGCCTGGCCAGCATCTACGGGGTCACCTGGGATTCCCGCAGCCTGCGCGAGTTCTCCGCGGCGCTCGGTTCCAGCACCCTGCTCGGCCTGGGCCTCAGCCACGGCGCCCGGCAGGTCGGCAAGCTGGTCCCGGTCTACGGCCAGACCGCGGGGGCGGCGGCGGCGGCCGCCACCAGCTTTGCCACCACCTATGCGCTGGGCTATGCCGCACGTCACTACTTGGCCCGTCGACATGACGGGCGCGAGGCCACCGCCGGGGTAGAACAGGCCTACCGCGATGCCCTGCGCGAGGCCCTGAACCTGGCCCGGCACCGCCAGGCCGGGCCCTCGGGGAACGACACGCCATGAAACGCCGCTGGCTCACCCGCCTGCAGGTCACGGGCGTCACCTTCGCCGCGGTCCTGCTGCTGTCGCCCTTTGTGGTGGCCTTCGTCCTGGGTCTGCTCTGGCTCTACGAACACAATATCCTGCTGATCTGGATCGCCGCGGCCGCCATCGCCGCGGGCAGCGTATGGGGCATGACGCTGTGGGCGCGCTACCGGATCAAGGTCCACACCCGCGAGCGGACGACCGAGCCCGTGCGCCCCGCCGATGGCGACTGGGCGCCACTGGAGCACGCCGCCTGGGCCGAGGTCATGCGCCTGAGCGAGCATGCCAGCGGCGAGATCGTCACCGACTACGACCGTCTGCGGGAGGCGGGCGAGGAAACCCTGCGTACGGTGGCCGCGCACTATCACCCGGAACAGGAAGACCCCATCTGGGAATTCACCGTGCCCGAGGCCCTGCTGCTCAGCGAGCGGGTCAGCGCCCGGCTGCGCAAGATCCTGCTGGAGGAAGTCCCGTTGTCGGATCGCCTGCGCATGGGCCAGATCCTGCGCATCTGGGGCTACCGCCCCATGGTGACATCGGGGTTGTCCTACGGGCGCACGGCCTACAAGGCCTATCGTATTGCTCGCCTGGCCAATCCCCTGCACGCCCTGGCCGCCGAGCTGCGCGACCGCTTCTTCAACGAGCTCTCTGGCACCGCACGCGAATACCTGCTGCGACGGGTCGCACGCATCTGGATTGAGGAGGTCGGCCGCGCGGCGATCGAACTCTACTCCGGCCGCCTGCAGCACGATGCCGACGCCCTGGCCAAGATCGCCGACCAGGAGACACAGGCGAGTAATCCTGCAGAGGAGGCGTTCCCGGGCCGGCCGAAGATACTGGTCGTGGGCCAGCCACAGGCCGGGAAATCCACGCTGGTCAACGCGCTACTGGGGGAATACCGCGCGGCTACGGACGTGCTGCCGCTGACCGCCGAGCAGGAGGGCTATCTGCTGACCCTCGCGGACGGCCAGGAACTGCTGCTGGTGGACACCCCGGGGCTCGGCGACCGCATGGATGTCGATACCCTGGTTGAAGCCACCCGGACCGCGGACCTGGTGCTCTGGGTCGCACCGGCGCACCAGGCCGACCGTTCCCCGGACAACAAGGCGCTGCAAGCCATACGGCGCTTCTTTGCGGAGCACCCGGATCGACGCCAGCCCCCCATTCGCATTGTGGCCAGCCATATCGATCGCCTGTCCCCCGCACGCGAATGGGAACCGCCGTATGCGATCGACCCGCCGGAAGCCCGGCCAAAGGCGCAGAACATCGCCGCCGCCCGGCAGGCGATCGCCGCGGACTTCGGCCTGCCCGAACAGGAGGTGATTCCTGCCCGGCTCGATGGCGCAACGCCCTACAACATCGACGGCCTGACCAGTGAACTGGAAACGCTGATCCCGGCCATGCAGCAAACCCGCAAGACCCGGCTGCTGCGCCACCCGTCGTCCCGAAGCTGGCGCCAGATCTGGCGCCAGACCCGCAAGGGGGCCGGTCGCCTGTTGGGTCGCCGATGACCCTCCGTCGACGCCAGCATCAGGGCGATCCCTCCCTGGACTCCCCGACCGCCTGGCTCGCCTGCGGGCTCTCCCTTGTGGCGCTGTTCGTGGCCTTTGGCATCGCGTACAGCTACGGGGCGTTTTTCTCCTCCATGGCACAGGAGTTCGGTACAAGGCATGCCGGATCCGCGCTGTTCTTTTCCGCAACTGCCCTGTTGTTCTTTGGCCTGAGTGGCGTAACCGGTCCTCTGTCCGACCGTATCGGCCCGGGCCCGCTGCTCATTGCGGGTGGCCTGTTCATCGCGGCGGGTCTTGTCGGGACGGCGCGTGCCGGCGAACTCTGGCAGGCCTATCTGGCCTATGGTCTCGGCGTGGGTATCGGGGCGAGCTGCGTGTTCGTACCCGTCGTGGCCGCGGTCGGGCGCTGGTTCTCCCGCAGGCGCTCCATGGCCCTGGGCATCGCGGTGTCCGGCATCGGGCTGGGCGTCCTCGGCTTTGCACCCTTGTCCGCCTGGCTGATCGAGCTCCACGGCTGGCGCTCGACATACCATTTCTACGCGCTCGCGGCGGCCATCATCCTGCCGCTGGCCGGTATCCTGTATCCGCGGCCCGGGCGCGCGCCGGATGGTACCCATGCCGCCACCACCCGCTGGGGTGGGCGCCGCTTCGCCCAGCTCTACCTGGCGACCTTTCTGCTCAATACGATTATGTACGTCCCGTTCGTGCACCTGCCGCCCGCGGCCGAGGCGGGCGGCATCGATCCGCTGCGCGCGGCGGGTCTGGTCGGGATCATCGGGCTGGCGAGCGTGGTCGGGCGGCTGGCGATCGGCATGCTGGGCGATCGCTATTCCCTGATGCATCTCTATCGCGGGTGCTTCGTGCTGATCACGCTGAGCTTTCTGATCTGGGGCACCGCAGACAGCTATGCCACCCTCGTGCTGTTCGCGGTGGTACTTGGTTTCGGGTACGGCGGGTACATCGCCCTGACACCGGCGATCCTGGCCCGCCTGTTCGGCCTGTACAGCCTGGGCCGCCTGCTGGGCATGACCTACACCGCCGTGGCCCTCGGCGCGGCGCTGGGTCCGGTCCTCACCGGGCTTGGGGTCGACCTGACCAGCAACTATCTGATGATCCTGATCGTGCTCCACCTCGTCGGTCTTCTGGCCGTTCTCGCCACCCTGCCAATCCGCAACGAGGCCGTCACGGCGAGCACGCACTCCCGACACGACAGTGATCCCTGAACTCCTTGCCTATCATCACGATCCGCCCCGCTGCCGCAAGGCGGCATGAACCCTGGTCGCATCCGGAGATCGAATTCTTCGACAGGCCGCCGATAAAGCGACAGCCGCAACCCGGGAGGTACATTCGATGCGAACGTGGCCCGCCCTCCTCCTGGCTGCCTCGATCTCATGGATCCCCGGTGCGGCACTCGCGGTGGAGGTACTCGAACGGCATTTTGATACCGATGGCGACCGGTACACGCTGGAGGTAACCTTCCTGGTCGAAGTCCCACCGGAGACCCTGTGGTCGTACCTGACGGATTACGACGCACTGAACCGTTACTCGGAATCCATCCGCGAGAGCCGGCTCGTGTCCCGATCCGATGACCAAGCCGAGGTCGCAAGCGTCGTGCACAGCTGCGTGTTCGTGTTCTGCCGGACCATCCGCCGGCACGAGCGAGTGACCGAATACTACCCCGAACGCATCGATGCCGAAGTCGACCCGGAACACAGCAATCTGCTCTCGGGCGCCACCCGCTGGGATCTTCAGCCCGAGGCCGGCGGCACCCGTCTGACGATACACATGCATGTGGAACCGGACTTCTGGATACCCGGATTCATCGGGGAGACCCGCATTCAGCGCGCCACCCTGCGGGAGACGACCGAGCTGCTGCGCTACATCGAACGCGATTACCGCTCCAGCCGCTGACGCGCAGGCACCAGCACTGCAGGTCCTCTACGAACGTCAGAGCAACGGGTGCCCTGCCAGCAGCCGGTCAAGACGATTACGCAGTTCGTCGCGTACCGGACCAGCGCGATCCGCATCGAGACGGGAGGTAAAGAGGGACTCGTACCATTCCTCTTCTTCGTCCATATCCCAGTCGACCTCGCGCAGCAGGGCCTGGCCGGCCTCCGGGATTGCGGCGGGGAGCTCGCGACCGGTCAGCAGGGCCCAGACCCCGGTCCAGCAGCGCGCCAGCGCCAGCGGGTGATAGCCGCCGCCTCCCAGGACCAGGAGCCTCGGCGTGCCGTCGGCGTGGCGCGGGCTGGTCTCGATCACGTCGTCGATGCAGGCGAGGAAGCACTGGGTGGAGATGCCGAACTTGCCGAGCGGATCCGGCAGCAGCGCATCGGTACCGGCCTGAACCACGACCGCATCCGGCTGCCAGCGAATGCGCACGGCCTCCCAGACGGCCGTGAAGGCGGCGCGAAACTCGCTGTCGTTGGTCTCCTTCGGCAGCGGCAGGTTCACGGCGTTGCCCAGCGGTCCGGTGTCCTCGATGCGGCCGCCCTCGAAGGGGTAGCCGTATTCGGTGTCCATGTGCAGGGAGACGGTGAGCACGTCCGGATCGTCGGTGAATGCCGCCTCGACCCCATCGCCGTGGTGGGCGTCGATGTCCAGATAGAGCACGCGCTGCCCGGCCTGACGCAGGCGCAGGATCGCCAGCGCCGGGTCGTTGAAGTAGCAGAAGCCGCGGGCCTGGTCGGGAGCGGCGTGGTGCATGCCGCCGGCCGGATTGAAGGCCATGCACCCGTCCAGCACCACCTCGGCGCCCTGGATGGAGCCCCAGGTGGCAGTCGCCGGGGTGGAGTAGAAACCGGCGAAAAACGGGTTCTCGAAGTTGCCGATGTTGTGGCGGTCGCGGTAGCGCTGGAACACCTTGCCGAGCGCCTCGGCGCGCTGCATCGCGGCCACGTACTCGCGGGTGTGGAACCACTCGAGTTCGGCCGGCTGTGCCTTGCGCGATACAGCCATTTCCTGCGGCGTGATCGCGTCATAGGCCTCGATCAGGTCGATGGTCAGCGAAACGCGCGGGATCCCGAGCGGGTGGTTGTCGCCGTAGCTGTGGCCGCGGTAGCGCGGGGCATGCAGCAGCGTGGCATGACGGCGGGCCGGCTCCGGGTGCCGGTCCGCGGCCCCGGTGGATGCGTCGATGGCTTCGGGGGTGGCACTCACTGTCGCAGCCTCAGGTAGATCTCGGGCAGACGGCGCGGCAGCTCGTCCACGTGGTCGATAATGGTGTAGTGGCCGGGACCGAAGATCGCCGGCAGGTATTCCGAACCGGACGGGTCCAGGGTGATGCAGAACGGGTGCACGCCGGCGTCCACCGCCTCCTTCATCGCCATGCGCGTGTCCTCGTGCAGGTAGCGCTGGTCGCCGCCGTCGTCGTAGTCCGCCGGGCGGCCGTCGGACAGGATCAGCAGCAGCCGGCGCTGGGCCGAGCTGCGCCGGAACGCATCCAGCGAATGGCGGATGCCCGCACCCATGCGCGAGGCCAGGCGCCCGGAGACCCCGGCGATGCGGGCGCGGACGGTGTCGTTCAGGTCCTCGTTGAAGTCCTTCAGCCAGTAGTAGTTGACCTGGTCGCGCTGCTTGGAGGCGAAGCCGGAGATCGCGTAGGGGTCGCCGACCTTCTCGATCGCCTCGGCGAACAGCATCATCCCCTCGCGCACGCGGTCGACGATCTTGCCCTGCCCGCCCGGGTGGCGTGCCATGATCGAGGTGGACATGTCCGCCAGCATCATGACACCGGTATCACGGTGCTGCACCGCACGGCGGCGGTAGATGAAGGCCTTCGGCGACAGCCCCGCCTTCTTGTCGGCGATGAAATCGATCACCGCCTCGGTGTCCAGCTCGTCGCCGTCCATCTGCTTGCGCTGCGGTGCCAGGCGCATCGGGCGCTGCATCTCCAGGCCGCGGGTCAGGCGTTTCAGGGTATCGGCGTTCTCCGACAGGATGGTGGCGGCCCGTTCCGGGTCCTCGTCGTCCAGCACCCGCTCGTAGAGGTTCACCCAGTCGGAGATATAGCGCTGCTCGCGGTAGTCCCACTCGGGATACGGGATGCCGTCCTTCTTCGGGGTGTAGGGAGCGGCGCGCTTGGCCACCTGCGCCGGCTGCGGGATACCCGTGCCGATGCGCCCGCCGGTGCCGGAGGTCTCCTGCTGCGGGGTCTGGATGTCGGCGTCCGGGTCTTTCTGCGCCTGCTCCGGGGCCTGCTGCGGCTGTTCTTCCTGTTTCTGGTGCTCGAACTTGTGCTCGTCGTGCGCCTCGTGGTCACGGAAGTCGGCCAGACTGCCATCGCGTTTCTTCTGCGGATACACCGGCAGCGACTGGTTCAGCGACAGCCCGGGCAGATAGGCCTCCGCGCGTTCCTCGATGGTGATCTCGGGAAAAGCTTCGTCGGCGAACAGCTCCTCGCCAACCGCCCAGGCGGTGACGACGTCCGCGTCCGACTCCAGTACGCGCGTCAGACGCGGGTCCTGCGGCTCACCCCGTAGCAGGGCCTGGTGGGCCTTCAGCGCGAAGTCGAAATAGACGCCGGCCGCGCCCTCCGGGCGCCCGTGGACTTCGGCCAGCGCCACCAGGCGCGGCAGGAAGTTCGGGATGCGCGGGGCCAGACGCGCGTTCACACGCAGGTCCTCGGCCAGGTCGAACAGCACCTGGAAGCGGAACATGCGCGCCTCGAATGGCGCGAACAGTGGGCGCCAGGTGATGCGCGAGCGGTCATCCAGAGGCGGATGCTCGGCACCGGCGCGCTCGAACAGGCGCTCGACGTCGGCGTGCGCATACGTATCGAAGGCGAGATGCGCGGCCGCGTGCTGGGTGGCGACCATCGCCTCCTCGCGCGAATCCATCACCGCCGGCATAAACAGTCGCCGGCCGTCGGTCTCGAGCATCGGGCGGCCCTCGCCCGGCTTCCAGCTGGAATCGGCCAGCGGGATATCGGCATCCAGCCAGGCCAGCAGCACCAGGCGCAGGAAACGCCCGTGCATGCGCGGGCGAAAGCCCGGCAGCGCCTCCAAAAGCAGCTTCAGGCTCTCGTCGCTCTCCAGGCGAAAGTAGGCCTCGCCGCGCGAGCGCCCCGCCTTCAGCAGGTCCGCGCCGCGGCGGGCCCAGGACAGCAGGCCCTGATCGCCGACCAGATTGCGGGCGATCGGCGCACCCTCAAGATATGCATCCAGGGTCAGACCGCGTTCGTCGAACAGTGTCTCGGCCGGCTCGATCAGCGCACGCAGGCCCTCGATGCCGCGCCCGGCGGAGAGCTTGTCGAAAGGCGTCTCAAAGTAGGCACGGGCATCGGGCAGGCTGCGTTCGCACCAGCGCAGACCGATCTCGGCCCACTCGCGCTCGCCGGCCTCGCCCCAGGCGTCATACACGCGATCGGCCTGGGCCATAAAGCCTTCCAGTGCATCGGCGGAGTTGACCCACTGCTTGAAGCGGGCAGCCTGCTCCAGCCACAGGTCCACTGTCTGCATGTGCTCCGCGAGTCGTGCGGAATTGCGCATGAAGCTCTTGCCGGCCTCGCGATCGTGGAAGAACAGGTCGCGCACGGTCTCGATCCAGCGCCGCGCGGTGGCCGCGCCGAACGCGCGGATGGCCGGGAGGGCCTCCTTGGTGTCACGGTGGGCGACGAAGCTGATGTCCTCCAGGTGCTGGAGGACCTCCTCGATCTCGACGAGGTCTTCGGCCTCCGTGTTCGCCCCGCCGTTGTTACGGGCGTGGTCGTTCACGCGGCTTCAGACTCGGGGAAGTGGGCGTCGAAGATCTCTTCCAGCGCCTGGATCAGCTCGGGGTCATCGGTGATCGGGGCGATCATCGCGGCGCGGCAGGCCACGCGCGGGCTCAGCCCTGCCTGCATCAGCTCGCCGGCATAGGCCAGCGCACGGGTGGAGGTCGCCTCTTCCAGTCCGTGGTCCTTCAGGGCCCGCGCCTTGCGCCCGGCGGCCACGAGTTTTTCTACCCGGCCGGCATCCAGGCCACCGGATTCCTTGGCCACGATCTCGCGCTCGACATCCTCGGCCGGGTAGTCGAAGTGGATCCCGACAAAGCGCTGCTTGGTCGAGGGCTTCAGGTCCTTCAGCACCGTCTGGTAGCCGGGGTTGTAGGAGATCACCAGCATAAAGTCCTCGTGCGCGTCGATGATCTGGGACTTCTTGTCCAGCGGGAGCTGACGGCGGTGGTCGGTCAGCGGGTGGATGACCACGGTGGTGTCGGTGCGCGCCTCGACGATCTCGTCGAGGTAGCAGATCGCGCCCTCCTTGACCGAGCGGGTCAACGGGCCGTCCTGCCAGACGGTCTCCTCGCCCTCCAGCAGGAAGCGGCCGACCAGGTCGGAGCTGGTCAGGTCCTCGTGGCAGGAGACGGTCACCAGCGGCTGGCCGAGGGTGTGCGCGACATGCTCCAGGAAGCGGGTCTTGCCGCAGCCGGTCGGGCCTTTGAGCATCACCGGCAGACGCTTCGAGTACGCGGCCTGAAAGATCTCGATCTCGTCGCCCTGGGCCTTGTAGAACGGGGCATCGCCCGCGTCGCCGGGCTTCTCGATCACGTCACGTTCCACACCGCGGATACGGTTAATCAGGTTCTTCATGGGGTCTCCGATGCCGACCGCTGGGGCCGGGACTGGTGTATGCGCGGGTGCGGCGTTACCCTCCGCCGGGCTGGCGGCATGCCCCTCGGCATCCCGTCGTGTTCCCGCAGGCTTTGTTGTATCATTGGCTGTTTATATTCTATCGAACCTGCGCACTTCCATGAACCAAACGCCCTTCCCGGTGCGGGATCGGGCAGGTGAAGGCGCCCGCAAATCGGATTCAGCGCTTCAACAGAGGACCCGGTATGAAACTTGTCAAACTCGTCAAGCTGAACAACCTGCAGTACAACCCGAATCGCGATCCGGAAGTCTACCGGCGCCCGATCAACGAGGAATTCCGGGTCCAGGCCCTGCTGAACGGCTCCGGCACCGCACAGTGCAAGTTCTCGGTGGAAGGCGAGGCGCTGTGCGAGAGCAGCGTGTCCCTGCCGGGCACCTTTGACTGCAAGTTCAGCTTTGATACCGCCGGCACCCGCATGGGTGACCTGGTGATCGAGGCCAACGGCGAGACCTACCACGAGAAAATCCGCATCGACGTGCTGGAGCACGCCTGGATCGGCTAGGAGCCATATCCCGCGATCCGCGTCACGCCGCGGATTCGCGAATCAAAAAGGCCCCGAGGCAGACGCCCGGGGCCTTTTTGATGGGACGCTCAGCCCCAGTCGTACATGCGGATGAACTCGGGGATCTTGTCGATCATCTCTTCGCGGTCGAAGAAGCGATCCGCCCGCGCCAGACGCATCTCGTCGCGGATGTCCTGGTCCCCGCCAAAACAGAACACGGGCAGGTTGATCTGATACTCCATGCGCAGGATGCGAATCACATCCAGCGGGTCAAACACCTCGATCTCGTCCAGGTCCAGCAGCAGGAAGCGATAGAGCAGCACCTCGTTCCAGGCACCGAGATCCTCCAGATCGGTCACCGGGTGCAAATGCCAGTCATCCGGTAATGCGGCGCGGATCTGCTCGATCATCGCCTGATCCTGGCTCATCAGGATCAGGCGTTTTTCCAGCCGCCGTTCAATGGTCGGTTCGGACATCGGTTCGCCTCGTAAAGCTTGTTTGGGGAAGTATCCAGCGGCGCGCGGACCCGAATCAGGCGGCGATTCCGCGGTAGAGGCCATCGATCCGGGCGCTGACCTCGTCGACAATCACCGCGTCGAGCTGGCCGTTCAGGCGCGAACGCACACGCAGTCGCTCCGGCGACTCACCCACCAGGGTCTCGCGCAGCACGCGATCCACGCTCGGGTCCTCGCACCAGATGCGCGCAATGTGTGTCCCGGCGATATGCAGACGCAGGCGGCCGCAGTGCCCGCGCGTCTCGAATACATGGTTGTCGCGATTCACACGGATACCGTCGCGCACGGCCGGCCCGCCCTGACTGTCGGCCAGGTCGGCGAGCTCCTCGCGCCCGGCCGCCAGCCACCGGTCCCATTCCGCAGGCTTTGGACGGTAAGGCCGCGCGGGGGTACTGAAGCGGCGCTCCAGCACCTCGCTCAGCGCCGCCCCCAGTTGTTCCGGCGTCGGGGCCGCCTCGGCGCACTGTTCCGCACAATCGGTCATGCCCTCCTCCAGCGCCGGGCGCAGCCATTCTCGGTAGCCGTCGCTGGGGGCATGCACGCAGGCGAGAAATTGTTCCACCGGGAAGCGGCGCAGGAAGCTGGCACCAAACACACAGCCCTCGTTCAGCGTGGCCGCGCCCGTGCCCATGATCTTGCGTCCCTGCACCCAGACGTCCTGGCCGCGCGCCTCGACGCCTTCGAGCCCCAGGTCCCGCAGGACATCCATCGCGATGCCCAACCCCAGCGCGAACAGGTGCCGGTGGCCACGGGCAAGGACCTGGCGGGGCTGAATCAGGAAGAAGCAGGCCTGGTCGGCATCCACCCACACGGAGCCACCCCCGAGCGGACGGCGCACCACGGGCACGCCATTGGCCTCGCAGGCGGCAAGGTCCAGATCCACGGCCGGGTCCTGGCTGGCGCCCACGGAGATGTGCGCCTCCTGCGAGTGCACCCACAGCACGCGCAACGGCGACTCCGGCGGCGTGCTGCCCGCCAGGCCGGTATACAGGGCGTGGAGTTCTTCCGCGGAGCGGGCCCCGGCATCAATCCATTCCGGGGTGACCGTGGATGCGACCAAGGATCAGCCCTCGGGTTTGTCCTGCTCGGACGGGGCCTCGTCGTCCTTGCCGGGCTTGTAGAAGTAGCGGAAGTAGAAGTCGCTGCGCGAGAGGTCCTCGTACAGCTTGGCACGCTCCTCGACACCCCCGCGCATGATCTCGACCATGGCCATGGCCTGCTCGCCGTCGATGATGTGGATCCCGCCGGTCAACTCCTGGTCGGTATTCAAAAAATGTGCGGCCAACTCTTCCGGCTCCTGGATATACACCAGGAAGGACTTGCATTCAGGGTCCTCGAGATCCAGCGGCTGCATCACGATCTTGCCCAGCCAGGCCAGACGCGCCACCTGGTTGAACTGGTGGATATCGAGCTTCTTGCCCTTCTTGTACTTGTTGAGCTCGTTACGGATCTCGCCGATGTTGGCGATCTTCATCGATTTCATGGGGCGTGCATCCTGCCGCGAATGAACCGGGAGCATAAACAAGTCCAGCCCCCGGCCGTAAAAAAACCCCGGCGGACCGGGGTTCTTGAGAGGAACCCTGGGCTATTAGCTGGGTTCGTTCGCCATCCCTGGCGTTATGCTTCTACCAGTCGAAACCGTCGTCTGCGGGCTCCTCAAAGCCGGCCACCTCGCGCAGGGCATCTTCCAGCGCGCCCGGGACGCGGCGAAGCTGCATGAAGCTGTGATCGCCGAGCATGCGCAGATCCGGCCAGTGCAGCGCCGCACGAAAACGCATGTGCAGCGCCTCGATATCGCCCCCCTCCACCAGGATCTCGTATGGCACGTAGGCGGTGTGGCGAAGCTCGCGCACGTCGATCGTCTCCAGGGTGTTGAGGTCGGTGGCCTCGGAATCGGCGCCATCATCGGCCCGAATCGCCACGCCGATCAGCGTAGCGTCCGTTCCGGGGATATCCAGCCGGTAGATTTCCGATACCCCCGCACGCCGTTCCTCCAGCCCGCGATCGAGCTCGGACAGGGCGGCATCACGCGAGCCATGGCTACCCAGATCGTACGGGGCGTCGAAACGCTCCATGCCGAAGGTGTAGCGGTAGCGCTGCAGTTCCCTCGGCGTCATGCCGTCTTCCGAGCCAAAGTGCTGCTCGTCGCCCAGCACGTCGGCCAGGCGCGAACTGACGTCGTTCACCGACGCGTCGATGCGATAGGCATGCCGAAAGTACTCGAGGTTGTTGTAACTGACCTGAACCTCGCCGTTGGTCGCGGTCACGGCGACCCGGATGGGTGCGATGTATGCCGCCCGATCCTGGGAGCCCGCCACCGCCAGCAGGTCATCGTGGGTCACCACGATCACATGGCGATCGTCGCTGACGGCATATTCGCCCAGGGTCTGGAAATCGGCCCCTTCCAGGCGTTCGCGGACCGTCTCCGCCTCACTGCCGACATCGGAACCGGACGTGGTATAGGCCAGCACCAGTGGGCGATAGACATCGTCCGCCAATGCCGTGGCGGCCGCGCCCAGGGTCAGCAGACACACGCTGAAAAACGCGAGAACGGCAGGCACGCGAATGCCTCCGCGCAATGCGTGGATTGCTCGCATGGGATCCTCCTTTGGATTTGGTTCGAGCACAGGCTCGATCAGAATGCCTTCCGACGAAAGGGCCCGGGCCCCACCCCCCGATGGGTCCCGGTGCCCGGCGCCGGCCGCCTTCCCTGGCGGCAACCGGCCCCTATTCAAGGGCCGGTCGCTCATCCCGAAGCCCGCGCCGGGCACCGGTGCGGCCGACGACGGCCGCCCGGACACAATCGATCAGAAGCGGTACGCGTACCCGATCTCGAGTTCGTACTGCCGCATCTCGATCTCGATATCCTGCCCCTGGTACATGATGTTATCCCCGGATACTCGGTTACGCGGTGCGTACATCGCCGCGAAATTGACCTCGTGAGGACCAAACTCGCGAGTAAATCCGGCGGTAAAGTGATGCTTCACCACCCCGGGTGCCAGGATGTTCAGCATCACATCACGGGACTGAACGGGGTTTTCACCGCGGTTGTACCCGACTCGCCACGTCCAGCCGTTGCCACCGTCGATCTGCGCACCAAACTTGAAGATATTCACGTCCTCCCAGCCGAACCCAGGTCCGCCGTCGGCTCCGAACGGTGCCTGATTGGTGCTGGGATTCGAGATCGCATCGATCTCCGAGTAGCGAATCTTCTGATAGTCGGCCGATAGCGTCACACGGGGGCTCACGTCCAGCGAGACGCCAAGACCGTATGTCGACGGGATATCGAATTCTCCCCCATTGGCAAACAGCCCCGCGTAGCGATCGAAGTCACCCGCACGGATTTTCGAGCGATAGCTCGCGCCGACCCGGGCACCTTCGGCAAGCTCGGCCTGAAACCCGATCTGGGCGCCGTAGCCCCAACTGGAATCGGTGCGCCCACTACTCAGGTTGTCAGGGTCTTCGCTCATCGGGCCGAACGACCCAATCCCCTCGGCGCTGAACCGCTGGTAGCTAATGATCGGACTGAAACCAACACTCACCCGGCCATCGGCGAACTTCTGGGCATAGGTGGGAATGATGGCCAGCTGTTCGAGATTCACACCCGCAGTGCCATCACAAAAAACACCTCGCCCTGGCACGGGATTGCCCTGCTGATCCTGGCACTCTCTATCAATGGCCGGATAATCAGTGTTCATCCCTCCGTTACCAAGCAACGCGATGCCCCAGGAGCGATCCGCATCGATCTGCTGGACAAAGGCGAGGGAGGGAATGAAGAAGTTGTTGCTGTCGCTGTCGACACTGCCGCCGGCAAGCGGAAATTCACCTTGCTGTGGCTGCCGGTGCGGATCGCTAGCCTCGAACGAGCGTTCCGGGCGGAAGTAGGCGACCGATGCGTCGAAGCGGGTTTCCATGCCGGCGATACCGGCGGGGTTGATGCCAGGGGCGTAGGCGTCCTGGGAGATGGCCATGCCGACCCCGCCCATGCCCTTGGCCTTGGTGCCGAAACCGTGAGCGAAATAGCCGTTGGTGGCATTGGCGACGCTGGCGCTGCCCATTGCAAGGCCGACCGCGAGCGTCACCAGACTGCGGCGAATGATGCGTGCTTCCATGTTGTTCTCCTTTGGTGGTCTTCTTGTTGTATGGTCCCGGCACCTCCGGTTACCTGCGGCCCCCTTGTCTGCCGCGGGTCCGGTTTTGTGGTGCAGCGACCACTCGCGGGTGGACGACCCATCCCCCCGGGAGTTCTTTCGGCGGGGCCCCTGACATATCCCCACTCGAAACCTGAATATTCAAAAAGTCTAATCGACCCCCCTGACGTGCGAAAGCCCCGGAAGACCGGGGCTTTCAGCATACATCGAGTTTTATGCGGACTTCTCGTCCTCGGCCTCGTCGGCATCGAAGTCGAAGGTGCCGACATCCTCCCCGGCCATTTGCCGCTGGACAAACCCGACGTCCGTCGAGTTGAGGGCAAACGGAAAGGACAGGATGTCCGTCGGGCTGGAATCGCCGTAGGGGCGGTTACAGGCCGAGACCTCCTCGTCCGACTTCCCGGGGCAGCCGGAGGTCTGGAACGGCTTGCCGGAAGCAATCAATTCGTCGACCTCGGACTGCGGCAGGCCGAAGTCCACCACCTGGCCGTCGGCGTTGAACTTCATGTCGTCGATACGGCCGCCGGCGTAGTCGATCACGAAGCGGCCCAGCTGTACGCGGCGCCACTGGTCACGCGGGACCGGGTTCCAGTCCTCCATCAGCGAGCCCTCTTCCGGGAAGAAGGCAAACATGTGGTTGTGGCCGCCCAGGTCGCGGATGCGCTGACAGACCTGCAGGATCTCTTCCTCGGTCTCGCCCATGCCGCAGATCAGGTGTGCACCGAACTTTTCCGGGCCGAAGATCTCGGCGGCCCACTCGATCGCCTGCCAGTACTTGTCCCAGGTGTGCGGGCTCTCGACCGACTTGCCGCGGGTGCGCTCGAAGATCTCCGGCGTGACCGCGTCCAGTGCGACGGTGAAGATGTCCGCGCCCTTGTCCCGCAGGAGCTGGAGGTCCTCGTAGCTCATGGTGGTCGGGTTGGACAGGATCGACACCGGGATGTGGTTGACCTCGGCGACCCATTTCTCCAGCAGCTCGACGGTGTCGGCATCGGAGTTCGGGTGCGTGATCATGGAGATGCACATACGCTCGAACTGACCGGCGTCGGAGTTGTTTTTGACGCGTTCGATCACCTCGTCGTACTTGGCGGTCGGCCAGTCGACGCGGATGAAGTTGCGGTCGGCGTAGTCACGCGATTCCTCGCGGTGGCGCGCCAGGCCGCAGTACGAGCAGTTCGCACGGCAGCCTTCCGGGTAGGTCACCAGCAGGTTCAGGCAGTGGGTGCAGGACGTGCGGTGCATGGTGCCCGGCACCAAGCCCAGCGTGATCGCAGCCGCCGTGGACATCTGCACGTATTCCGGCGAACGCATGTCCGGGGTCTTGATGTGATAATCGGGCCGGTAAAAGTTGATCGGCGCGACCATCTCCTCTGCACTTGCACTCATGGAATTCCTCCAGCGTTGTTCACCGGGTGCGGGGCACCCGCCAACCGGGCCTACGCGGCCTGGTCACCATCGTTGAAATATTCGGAAAAAGCAATCCATCCGCGGCGCTGCGTGGCATCGTCCTGGGCCCGCGGCGTCCGCCAGTGTTCATTGAGGAACGCGCGGCGCTTGCAGGCGCGTTCCAGGGCCGGACCGTACTGATCGCGCATCTCTTCATCGTAATCGTCGAAGGCCTCGGCGTCACCCTCGAGATGCGCGATCGCGGCCTCGCCCGCCGCCTCGCCCGACACCACCGCCGCGGCAATCCCCGCCCCGGTAATCGGGTGGGTAAACCCTCCGGCATCACCCACGAACAGGACATCGCCCTGGTACAGCGAATCGCGCAGGCCACCAACCGGGATCGCGCCACCCGTGCGGTGGCGGATCTCCTCGCCCAGCAGCCCCTGCTCGACGAGCTGGGCATGCAGGGATTCCAGCGGCGTCTTCATGTCGTGTTCGATACGCTTGTCCGCGCCCAGCCCGAGGTTCGCCCATTCCCCCTTGGGGAACAGCCAGGCGTATCCACCCGGGTAGTCGTCCGACAGCCAGACATCGGTCGCGGTGTACGGCTTTTTCAGCGGCACCGTGTACTGCCGGGTCTGCACGACCGGAAGCGCGGGCAGGCCCAGAGACTCGGCCACGGGGGAATGCGGGCCATCGGCGGCGATCAGCACACGGTACTCGACCGTGTGCTCCTGCCCCTGGTGCTTCACGGTCGCCACATGCCGTTTGGCCTCCACGCGTTGCAGCGGTGTCGAGGTCACCAGTTGCGCGCCGTTGGCCTTCGCCGCCTGGATGATCGCCCGGTCGAACTCGCCGCGATCCACCATCAGGCCAGGGAAGTCGGAGTGCTCTACGGCCCCGGAGGGCAGGAAGCTCTGCATCGAGTCGATGCGCTGCAGCAGAACGCCGTCCGCCCTGGCATAAGCGCCCATCGGGTTCGGGATGAACTCGGCACACTGCACCGGCTCGCCGAAGGCCTTGTTGCGCTCCACCGCCAGTACCGACAGGCCGGCCGACGCGCACACACGTGCCGCCGAGGCGCCGCCCGGCCCCAGTCCGACGACCACGACATCGACTTTTCCGGGGAGCATTACGACTTCCTCCCGGCCAGGAGAGTACGCAGGGACTTCATCCCGCCGATTCCTCGGTCTCGGCCATCGCCAGGGCGGACTGGATCGCTGCGATGACGTCATCCACCGTCAACTGCAGCATCTCGACATCACGCTCGGCAAAGAAGGCGCGCACGCGCTCTTCCATCTCGGCCTGTGGCGTATCGCGCAGGGCCGCTTCGAGATCGGCAATGGTGCGCGCGGGCTTCACGAAGATATCGCCGGTCAGCCACAGCTGCTTCAGGCGCTTGCGCTCCGGGTCCAGGGCCACACCGACGCGCATCAACCCGCCGTCAGACTTGAAGATGCTCTCGAACATCGGGGCATCGGTGGCCGGACGATTGCGTTGGTAGACCCACTCTTCGGTGTCGATCTCGGACAGGGCCTCTTCGAAGGACTTCTGCTCCTCGGGCAGCAGATCCGACGGCGCCAGTTCGACCGCGAACTCTGCCGCAAAGGCCTTGGCAATCGCGTCCTTCACGTAGTCCAGGTCCGGGCGCTCGCCCAACAGCGTGGCCAGATTGACCACCCGGTCACGCGCCGACTCGATCGCCTTGTTGGAGAGCTTCTCGGCCGGAATCCGCAGAATGCGCAGCATGTCCTCAACGTCGAACTCGATCAGCAACGTGCCCTGATACATGATCGAGTCGCCGTCGAATGCACCCCCCGTGCCGGAGATCTTGCGGCCATCGACCTCGATGTCGTTGCGCGGACGGAACTGTGCATCCACGCCCAGCGTGCGGATCCCGGCGGCCGCGGCATTGCAGATGCGCTGCGCGATCTGCCCCATGTCCGCCGTCCCGAGGAAGCGTTTGTCGAGGTACAGCTCCCAGCCAAGCTGGGTGGAATCGAAGTAGATCGCGCCGCCGCCGGTGATCCGGCGCTGGATCGCAATACCATTTTCCTTGCAGTACTCGGTATTGATCTCCTGATCCACGTTCTGGTGAAAGCCCACCAGCGCGCAGGGCTCGAACTGCAGGAAACGCAGGGTGTGCGGAGACACGCCTTCCTGGTGGCACTCGAGCAGAGACCGGTTAAAGGCCATGTTCTCGGCCGCCGGGCGCAGACCGGTGTCGAGAACGCGCAGGGTGTTTTGATCTCGTTCAGACATGGCAACCGCCTCCGGCCGCGACATTGCCCTCGGTCACGATGCGGATCCCGCCCAGGCCCTGGCGCGCCTTGCGTTCTTGCTCGCGACGCCGGGTTTCCTCGGCGACGATGGTGTCGAGATCGATCTCGACACCGCTGTCGACCGCGGTACCGTCCGCCATCACCTCGTCGCCCACGGCAATCGAACAGCAGGCCGGCGTCACACGGACCTTCTTGCCCAGACGTGCCGCCAGTTCGACCACACCCTCGGCCGGGTGCGCAATACCGGACAGGCCGGCCATCACCGCATAGCTGTCGATCTGGCTCTTGGCCTCGCCCGGCGGACGCGCACAGCCCAGCAGCAACGGGGTATCCCCCAGGCGCTCGCGAGCATCGTGGAAGAAGCGCCCGACCGCATGCACGTCCGGGGTCTCGAACGGGCGACTGGCAGGGGCGTAAAACGGCATCACGACCACCAGCACCACGGCGTCCGGCAGGTGGCGCGCGAGCATCTCCAGCGCGTTCCACTCGCCCAGCAGCTTGCCGTAGTGCAGGCCGATCACGATGTGCGGCACCACCTTCATATTGGTGTTGACCAGGCTCTCGAGCGTCTGCTCGAAGTCATCCACGCTACGGCGCAGATGGTAGACCTGCGTGATGGTGTCCTGAGCACCGATCACGTCCATCATCGCCGCGTCGATGCCGGCCTGCTCCATCGACGTCGCGATGTTGTCGTCGACCAGTGCAGTGTGCAGCGCGATACGGAATTCGGGGAATTCGTCCTTGATGCGGCGAATCGTGGAGTAGTACGGGTCGTACTCGACCTCATTACGATGATTCGAGCCGCCGGTCAGGAGCATGCCCTGCGCTCCGGACTCGATCACATTGTTTACCTGGGCCCAGAGGTCTTCCGGGGTACGCACCGGGATCATCGGCTCCAGAATCTTGGCCTTGCAGTGATCACAGGCGAGCTTGCAGTCACCACCGGTGATCGACATCGCCGGCCATGCGCTCTTGCCGCAATCCGCAAGCTCGCTGGACTGGTACGACTTGAACGTCGGGGTGTAGAAATGCACCGATCCGGGATCAGAGCCCGGCTGAGCGCTATGCTGGAGATCGTTCACCAACGCCGCATCGACAGGGATGTCTTCCAGGGGTTCAACCCGCTGGATCACCTCGTTCCAGGTCGTCATCAGCTTGCTCCGGATACCGCAGAATCAAAAAAGGCCGCCGAACGCTGGGGAACGGCGGCCCGAGGCTCGATCGGCACTTAACAGCCGCCGAAACCGTCCGCTTCCATCTTGGATTCGAACGCGGACAGGGCGTCGGAGCCGGTCTTCAGGTCGCCGGCTTCGCCGTCCCAGTCTTCCGGCTTCAGCTTGATCAGCCAGCCTTCGCCGTAGGGATCTTCGTTGATCAGACCCGGGTTGGAGGCCACTTTGTCGTTGGTCTCGGTCACTTCACCGGTCACCGGGGTCTTGGCCGGACCGACCCACTTGCCGGATTCGACGGTGGTGCAGGACTTGTCCTTCTTCACGTTCTTGCCGACTTTCTTGGGGGTGTAGGACACGATCGTGCCGGCCAGCGAACACGCGTAGGAGGTCAGGCCCACGGTCGCGGTGCCGTCGCTTTCCTTGCGCACCCACACGTTGTTTTCAACGTTGTACATCAGATCTTCCGGAATATCACAACCCCGTACTGCGCCCATGTTTTCCTCCAAGCGTGAAAGTAAAAATGCGGGAAAAATTAAAACGTTATCGTTTTGTCGCTACGCAAAATCAGGTCTGCCAGCTCGCTCGCCCGATTCACTTCATCGACCTCGTCGATGAGATCCGAAGACGCGTCGATTCTATACCCCGGCAAAGCGGGCTGGCAAACGTGCAAGCGCACACCTGCGCGTTTTGCGTCCTGGATAAAATCCTTGATCAGCTTGCCGTCTTCCATAGCCCGCAGATCGTCCGCGACCCCCTTCTCCATCAGGCGCACGCCTTCCATGGTGAAAAAGATATAGACATCCACATCCATCGAGGCCATAACCGCTCCAAGATAGAACGGCGTGGCACATCGATGCGGAGTCGACGGACCGGAGGTCATGATGATCACGACCGTCTGCTCGTCATTGTCCAGATAATATTCGTTGTCCAGATCGGCCATCGTGCTCTCTATCGCAGCTTGCGCTGACACTCGATGTCTTCATCCTTGGCCCGCTTGCAGTAGCCTTCCTCCGCCTTGTCGCCGGTGAGGAACTGCTCCAGGGCGTCGTCGGCGCCGTTAGTGGCCTCGACACGCGCGATCCATGCATTGTAGGGGTCGGAGTTCAACAGTACCGGATTCTCCAGCACCTCTTCATTGCCCTCGACGATCTTGCAGTCGATGAAGTTCGGGATCGGCCCGGCCCACTTGCCGCTCTCGATGGTCGCCACCGGCTTCCCCGGGGGCCGCCGAGTCCCGGGTCGGCGCACTCGCACGTGGATGATCTTGCCCGCGATGGTCTGCGACAGATCCGTCATCCCCACGGTAAGGGTGTCGTCGTCCTCGCGACGAAGCCAGATCTGAAACTCGTCGTCGTAGAACAGTTCGGGATGAAACTCGCAACCGTTGCAATCCATGTTTCGCCTCGTTCCCGGCATCGACACAAAAAACGGGCGCGAGGCGCCCGTTTTTCGAAGATACTACTGGGCCATACGGGCCTTGAATCCGGGGATCAGATGACCCCCTTCTCCTTCAGCAGCCCGATGGAGTCACTCACGTTCTCGTGGATACCCAGCTTGCGCGGGGAGAGCCCCATCGCCAGACCCAGCAACTGCGTGAAGTACAGCACCTTCACGTCGGTCTTGATACCGAACTCGGTCTCGGCCCGGACCTGGTGCATTTCCAGACCGGAGTGGCAGGTCGGACATTCGGTGGCGATCACCTCGGCCCCGGAATCTTCAGCCGACTGCAGCAGGTTCAACACCAGCTGGGTCGACGTATCGGAATCCGAAAGGGTGTGCGCACCACCGCAGCAGGCGGTCTTCAGCGGATAGTCCACGTTGACCGCGCCGGCGGCACCCAGCAGATCGTCCATGAAATGCGGCTGATAGCTGGAATCCGATCCCGGGCCATTGTCCTTCTCGGGGAAGATCTGGCGCGGACGGGTGTACATGCAGCCGTAGTAGTTGGCGATCTTGATCCCGTTCAGGCTCTTGGTCATCTTCTGCTTGATGCCCTCGGGCCCCAGCTCTTCCATCAGCCACTCGAGCAGATGCAGGGTCCGGACATCACCGGTGTAGACCGGGTCGTCGGACTTGCGCGCCAGATCCTGGACGGTGTCCATCGCATCCTGGGAAGTGGCGGTCTCGTACTCGGCCTTCTTCAGGTTGTGGTAGCAGCCGTTGCACGGTGCCATCACGGTGTCCATGCCCATCTGCTCGGAAGCAATCGCCATGTTCCGTGCCGACAGGTAGGTCTGCAGCATTGGGTGAATGTTCTTCACCTCCATCGCGCCACAGCAGTTGTAGTCGCGCAGGTTCTCCATCTCGAGCCCCAGCGCCTTGACCAGCACGCGGGTGGAGCGGTCGTACGGGCCGCCAGAGCCCTCGAGCGCGCAACCCGGATAGTAAGCAACCTTAGCCATGAGCGGCCTCCTTCTGTTCGCGCACGTAATTCTTCAGCACGTCTCCGGTTTTGCCCCAGGACTTGGTGCGCGGCGTATGTACGGTGTTGAAGCCCATCCGCATCAGGTGCTTCACCGGCAGATGCTTCATCATGCGGAACACGAACAGCTTCAGCCATTCCTGCAAGAGCGGCTGGCCGGTTTTCTTGAAGAAGTTCTGCGCAACCTTGCCGTCTTCGATGCGGCCGGTCTTGTAGATCTGATCGGCAAACTCTTCGTCGAAGATGGTGGACGGGGCCTTCTCGGTGATCCCTTCCTCTTCCATCCAGTGCGACAGCGCCTTCATCACGCCCTCCGGCTTCACGTCCTTCGGGCAGATATTGGTGCACTTGTTGCACGAGACGCACTGCCAGATGATGTCCTTGTCCTTGACCAGCTCTTCCTTCATCCCGAGGCGGGTCAGGTAGATCCAGTAGCGCGGATTGAACTGCACGTTCTGCGCGTACATGGTGCAGGAGTTCGTACAGGACCCGCACTGCCAGCAACGGTGTACATACTCGCCACCAGCATAGCCCTGGATCTTCGACTCGAAATCGTCGTCGTAATCGCGGACCGTACGCGGGGCGATCATGGTGTTCCAGTGCCCGGACACATCCACCCCGTCCACCACCAGCTCGTCGTGCTGCTGGAGGCGCTCGTCCTCGATCAGTGCCTTTTCATGTATTGCCATGACGTCTCTCCGAAAACCTGTGTAGCCAGGCTCAAGTTCGTTTCATTATTCAATGCAGCGACGCATCGTGACCTTTCAGGCGGCCTTCCTGGGAATCAATCCCCAGGAGCTTTACGCCCAGTTCCAGTGGATCCTGCTTGGCACCGAACTGGTTATCGATCATGCCCAGACTCATCGACAGCGCCCGTGCGTAGTCCGAGTAAGCCTGCACCCAGACCAGATCCGTTACGAACGGCAGGTCGCGGTAGAAGCCTTCCTCGGCCAGCGCGTCATAGAACCAGCGTCTGGCCCCCTCGATCGCGCCGACGGTCTCGCCAATCGGGATCGAACGCAGGGTGTCGTTCCCGCGAATGAACTCGCGCAATGCCCCGGTCGTCGTCCCCGTGTCCCAGACCCAGCGCGTGGACAGCGGGACCGTCTCGGGATCGGCGAAATGCAGGATCTCGGCACCGAAGTCCCAGAACCCGCGTCGCAGCTTCTTGTCGTCTCCAGCCAGGTCGGCAAACGCCGCCAGCCGCGAATCCAGGTCCGTATCCGGGCGCACCAAAGCGCGCATCCCGTCAACAAGAGCGCCCTGACGTTCGGCCATCACCCCCGCCAGCTTGCGGCGAACGGCGAAGACCAGGCCGCCCAGGGTACGCAAATCCTCGGCATCCATCTCGTCGCCCTTGGCGACGGTCGTGGCGAACACTTCGTGCTTCGCCCGCAAGGCCTCGATAAAGGTTTCCAGCCCATTGACCCCGCCGGCTTCGGCGATGGCCTCATTCAGACTGTTCAGCTTCGTCGCCAGGATCTCCTGATCAAAGGTCACCTGCAGCGGCTCCGGGTGCACACCCGAAGCCGCTTCGTCACTGACGACCTCAGCCGGCTTTCGAAACCAGCGCATGCAGATCCGCCACCGCACGGCCACCGGCAGCGGCACCCTGGGTGATCGAGTCATCGATCGTCTCGGGGCCATAGGCCGCGCCGCAGGAGTAGATCCCCTTGCGGGTGGTGCCACAGGTGTTGGTGTACTGCTCGGCCTTCTCGATGAATCCGTGCTTCTCCAGGCCGACTCCGAAGACCTGCGAGATCTCGGGATTGTCGGCGTTCGGATCCATGCCAATCGCATGCACGACGATATCGAACGGGATCACGATCGGGCGCTTGACGAGGGTGTCCTCACCCTTGACCAGCAGCCGGCCGTCGCCCGAGGCGGTGACTTCCGCGATACGCGCCTTGACGAACTTGGTTTTGAACTCTTCCTGGGACTTCCAGTAGAACTTGTCCTCGTACAGACCGTACGTACGGATGTCCATGTAGTAGATGAACACGTCCGTTTCCGGCGAGAGTTCCTTGATCTCCATGGCCAGATTGGCGGAGACGGTGCAGCAGATCTTGGAGCACCACTCACGGCCGATCTGGCGATCGCGCGAACCCACACACAGCAGGATGCAGACCCGCTCCGGCACACGGCCGTCGGACGGGCAGGCGATCTTGCCAGAGCCCACCATCTGTTCCATCTGGGTCGTGGTCAGCACGTCTTCGTACGTACCAAAGCCCCATTCCGGCTTGTTGATCGAATCGAAATGGGTGAAGCCCGTGGCGAGCACGACGGCACCGGCCTGGACCGATTCGCCGTTGGTCAGCGTGGCGGTGAAGTTACCGGCCTCGCCTTCCAGCTTCTCGACCTTCGCACCCTTGTGCACAGTCGCGCTGGAATCGTCTTCCACGCGTTTGACCATGCGACCAATGGCGTCCTTCGCCCACTCGCCGGAGGGCACCAGCTTGGCGTAACCCGAGAGAATCGGCGCGCCACCGAGGACGTCTTCCTTTTCGACCATCACGGCCTTGAAACCGGCCGAGGTGACATTGGCGGCGGCGGCCAGCCCAGCCGGGCCGCCACCCACTACTAGAACAGTATCTTGCTGCATCAGACTTTGCCCCCGTAAGCGAGCTCAGGATTGTAGAGGTATTCGATATTGCCGGCCTCGACTTCCTTCAGGTATTCCTGGAAGGTCTTCTTGGCCTCATCCCAGGAGATTCCCATCTTCTCGACCAGATCTTCGCAGGGCGATGCATGCCACTGCAGCTGGACGATCTTGAACGGATCCGCACCGCAGGCCAGGGCCGCGAACTGGACTTCCGCCATGATCGGAATCTGGAAGTTCTGGTTGTGGGCCTTGCCGATCCACTGGTTCTTGTCCATGGTCGTGACGCAGCCGGTGTCGTTGGCCAGCAGCACGTCGGCGTTGGCTTCCTCACGCGCCACACGGATCTTGCGATCCATCGTGAAGGAGCGGGTGAACTCGCGCTCGGAGATGATGTGGCGGAATCCGAAACCGCAGCAGTCATACCACGTGGAGTAGTCGATCACCTGCGCACCCAGGGCCTGGGCGGTGGAGGTGATGATCGCGGTACGGTTGCCGCCCAGCACGGACGGGTCGTAGATCGCATCCTCGTGGACCATCTTGTAGTAATGGCAGGCCACGTGGGCGGTGGTACGGATGTTGGAGACATCGATGGTCTGCAGCTCGGAGGCGATGCGGTTGCGCATCACGTGCACCCACTCGGAGTAGTGGATGACCTCTTCCGGGATGACCAGCTTGCCGTCCACCAGGCGACCCAGCTTGCCAAGGATCTTGGTGACCTTCTCGCGCAGCTCGGCGGACTCGACCAGATACTTGCGGATCTCCTTGTAGTTGCCGAAGGAGGTGCCACAGTGGACGAGCGGGTAGAAGTGACCCAGTTCGTGACCGTGCTGCTTGCCGGAGACGTAGGCCTGGTGGAAGTTGCGCAGGAACACCGCCGCCAGCGACTCGACGTTCCCGATACCGGAGCCGTGGTAGTTCCACGCGGTGCAGGAGGTCTGGTCGGTCTCGTCAAGGTAGTCCTTGCCCGGCTCGAAGCCGAACTTGTTCATGAACCACAGCAGCGAGGTCGGGTAGCCCGGGATGTTCCCGCACTGACCGCAGGACTTGTGGTGCCACAGCTGCTTGCTCGGAATCTTCTTGTCCCAGCCGAACAGGGTGTTCACGGTGACCGGCTCGTGCTGGTCCTCGACACGGTGGATGATGATCTGGCCGTCCTTCTCGAGCTCGTACATGTGCTCGCGGACGTCATCCATGCGGTCGCCGAGGTCGATCGTGCGACGGTCGACGTGCTTGCGCACCCAGTCGGTCGCCTTGATCGCATCTTCCTTGGACAGGTCGGTCGCCTGGAAGAAGGAACCGTGGCCGGCAATACCCTGACCATCGGTGTTGTGGAAACCGGGCTTCATGGTGCCAGCACCGGCACCTTCGCCGTTCTGATTGTGATTGCCTGGGGTCTGTTCACTCATAACGCTTCTCCTGATGTCCTGGAGTGGAGTCGGAAACGGGACGACTTACTCGTCGTCTTCCTCTTCCTGCTCCTCGAGCCAGTCTTCGTAGTCCTCGCGCTTCTCGTCGATGAAGTCTTCGATCACGTCGAAGAGGTTCTCGTCCATCAGCTCGAGGGACTTCAGCACCCCGGTCATTTCCCAGATGGTGTACATCTCGACCGAGGTTTTCAGGGACACTTCCCAGGCGGTCTCGACCGTCTGCAGCGTCTTCACCGGAATGGCCTTGCGCAGGATGCGCAGGTCACCTTCCACCTTCTGGATGTTGGGACCCCAGTCGGGGAAGTGGTCGGGCTGGATCATGTCGGGCGACAGCTGGTTACCCGTGGTGATCAGCTTCAGCATCACGCGACCGAACGGGCGCAGCACGTCCTTCGCGGATTGCATTTCGTGCTTGATGGCCACTTCGCGCATGATCGCGACCAGGCCACCAGGCGAATTCTTGAACGGGCAGCGCGCGGCACAGGTCATGCACTGAGCGCAGGCCCAGATCTTCTCCTGCATCGCGTCGTAGATCTGCTCGACGTTCTCGGTCCACAGCAGCTGGACGATCTCGCGCGGGGAGTAGTCGTAGAACTGGGCGGAGGGGCAGGTCGCCGTGCAGATGCCGCAGTTCAGGCAGCCGTTGAGTTCGTGGTCGTAGCGAAAATCTCCGCGGATGTCGTCGAAGATTTGCTGCATCTCAGCGTATGTCGCCATATGTCACCTCTTCGCTGTTGGCGATGCAGGTTTCTGAGAACCTTGATCAGCCAGCCTAGACCTCGTCCAGGCACCTATCCAGTTACCGCATGGCAACCGTCGTTTTTCAGGAATCGGGGCGGTCGACCCTGCCGGATCGCCGCCCCGTTTCAGGCACTTAGAGACGCCTCAGGCTTTCTTCACGAGGAAGTAGAACTTGCCGCCTTCTTCCTTGTGTTCCATCAGCTCGTTGCCGGTCTGCTTGGCAAAGGCCTGGAAGTCCTTCACGGCACCCGGATCGGTGGCGATGATGTGCAGAACCTGACCGGAATCCATGGCCGCCAGGGCCTTCTTGGCGCGCAGGATCGGCAGCGGGCAGTTCAGGCCGGAAGCGTCGAGTTCTTGGTCAAAGTTGGCCATGGTGTGTCTCCTTTAGTGCGTTACCAAAATCAGTTGGGTGCTGAGGCCCGGATCGGGGTGGTCAGGCGACCACGACAATCGAACCCTTGCCAGCCGAATCCACCCTTATAGGGGAAACGGGATCGGAATACAACCGAATTCTAATCCGGGGTGACGACCGACTTGCCGGCCTGAGCCCACCCCACGATACCGCCACGCAGACTATTCGCGGTCTCCAGCCCTTGCTGCGCCAGGAACGCGCAGGCCTGGGCGGAACGAGCGCCGCTCTGGCAATACAGAACCAGCGGCGTATCGCCCTCCAGAAACTCGTCCTTGCGCAACGGGAGGACAGCAAGCGGCATCAACTCGGCACCGGGTATGACCCCCCGCGCGGTTTCGCCGGGGGAGCGCACATCCACGAGCCGGAAGCTCTTGCCTTCCGCACGCCACTGTTCGAGTTCGTCGGCCGTAATCTCCGAGAATCCGTACACGTGCATTGCTCCGAGTTGCCAAAACCAAGTCTGTTCACCCCGCTCGCAGCCACCAACATCCAGGGCGGCCGGTCGCAAAGGATGGGCGCGGAGGATAGCGAAACGGCCCGCAAATGCAAACATGTCCAACCCGCGGCGGGTGGTTTGTTCTCTCGCGGACAGAAGTCGTGCTATCGTTCCGAGTTGAAGCAAACACTGATGGACGCGGCCCTCTTCCGGGCGCGGCCAGACGATCAACCCCTAAGATTCATTCGCGGAGGACTTTGCGGTGGACAAGAGCGAATTCCAGGTCGACGGCCACTATGCCGTGACGATGAAGGACGAAAACGGCAAGCTGCGCCCGGCCAACATCTACGTGCACGACATGCAGGATGGCTACATGATCGTGCGCCGCACCTCCGGCGGCGATGTGGGCCTGCTGTTCAAGCTGAAGTACGACGACGTGGTCAAGATCGTGCGCACCCACAAGGTGCTGGATCGCAAGAAGTTCATGGTTCCGGAAGCCATGCTCAAGCCGAAGCTCTGGGAAACCCGTGACAGCATGCGTACCTATTCCTCGGCTCCGGGCCTCGGCAAGTAACCGACCCCGCGATGCCAAGATCCTTCGGAGGCCGGCCCCACTGGCCGGCCTCCGTCGTATGAAGACACGGCTTCTTACACTACTTTCGACCCTGCTCCTGGCGCTCACGCTGGGAGCGCCAGCAGTTTCGGCCTCCGGGACCGCCCTGCCCGATCTGGGCGAGGCCTCCGGTGGTGTGCTGACCCCCGCGGAGGAGCGCGAACTCGGCCGCTCCCTGCTTCGCGAGATCCGACGGTCGCTGCCGCTGGTAACCGACCCGGAAATCTCTTTCTACGTCGATTCGCTGGGTCGGCAGTTACTCGCCAACGCCCCCGATGCCGACGGCCCGTTCTATTTCCTGACCATCGACAATGGTCAGGTCAACGCCTTCGCCATGCCCGGCGGCATCATCGGCGTGCACTCGGGACTGATGCTCGAGGTCCGCGACGAGGCCGAACTGGCCGCCGTCATGGCCCACGAAATCGCGCACGTCACGCAGCGCCACCTGGCCCGCATGTTCGCACGTGGACGGGAGGTGAACTTCACCACCGGCCTTGCAATCCTCGCTGGCGTCCTGGCATCCATGGCAGACCCGACCCTGGGGTCGGCCATCATCACCGGCGGTGTCGCGGGCGGCATCCAGCAGCAGATCAACTTTACCCGTGCCAACGAGGCCGAGGCCGACCGCGCGGGCATGCGCATCCTGGCCAGCGCCGACTTCGACCCGAACGCCATGGCGGATTTCTTTGAGCGTCTGCAGGAACTCTCGCGCGGCGCGGGCGACGCAGTACCCGAATACTTGCGCACCCACCCGGTCACGCTCGACCGCATCACCGATGCCCGCAACCGCGCGGCGGGCCTGCCCGCGGTGGAGACGCGCAACCGCGGACCCGAGTTTCAATGGATGCAGGCGCGAACGCGCGCCCTGAAGGATCCGCGCCGTGCGATCGAGATCCATCGCGGGGCCTCGGACCCGGCCGCTCACCAGATCTACGGCGCCATGGTCGCGCACCTGGAGCGTGGTGAACTGGAACGGGCCGCCGAACGGTTGGAGGAAATCCCCGTCGAGGAAGCCCCCGGGATGACGCTGGAACTGGCGCGCGCGTCATTGGAACGCGAGCGCGGCGACCACGACGCGGCCCTCGAGATCCTCAACGACCTGGACGCGGTCTACCCGGGCCACCCGGTGATTCAGGAGTTGCTGGCCCGCGTACACCGCGATCTCGGCAACCCCGACCGCGCCATCCGCATCGTGAACGAGATGATCCGCCATGAACGGGCACCCAACCCCGAGCTCCTGCGACTGAAGGCAGACATCGCCGACGGAGCCGGCTATATTGCGATCAGCCGCGAGGCCATGGCCGAATATTTCTTCCACCGGGCACAGTACGAAGAGTCCGTGCGCCAGTTCGAGGCCGCGATCGACGCACGCGATGCCAGCGAGCGCGATATCCAGCGGATCGAGGACAAGCGCGACACGGCCAAGGAAACCGCGCGGCAGGCGCGCGAGCAGCGCCGTTAGGGAGACGCCGCACCCCACGAAGACACGGGGCACGGTCAGGCAGACATCAGCATCCGCCACGGCCAGAAACCGGGAATCCGGCTCTGGAGCACTGCACGCTGAATACGGCCTCATACCAGCCGGGCGCCGCCCGGTCGGCAAGGGAGTTCCATGCTCGGGGAATGTTCCACAAAGACCCAGCGTCTAGATTGCTGCTTTGAGATCACAATAAACCAATTTAGAGAAAGGTAGGGCCCTCATGCATATCTCACGCCGCGAATTCATGCAGCTGCTGGCGGCCGCCAGCGTGGCCGGCTTCCCCCTGGCAGGCTGCGGCAAGGCCACCAGTGGCAAGTACGGTACCTCGGGAGACCCGTACGACATGCTGGATCGCTTCGGCAATGTGCATCTGTTGCACTACACCGACTGCCATGCGCAACTCAAGCCGATCTATTTTCGCGAGCCCAACGTGAACCTGGGCGTGGCCGAGATGCGCAACCGCCCGCCACACATCGTCGGCGAGCACTTCCTCAAACACTATGACGTCGAGCGCGACAGCATCTTCGCGCACGCCTATACCAACCTGAATTTCATGGAAGCGGCCGAACAGTACGGTCGCGTCGGCGGCTTCCCTCAGCTGAAAACGCTGGTCAAGAAGCTGCGTGACTCACGCCCCAACTCCCTGCTGCTGGACGGCGGCGACACCTGGGGTGGCGGATCGGGGACCGCGCTGTGGACCAACGCCCAGGACATGGTCGATGCGCAGAAGCTGCTGGGCATCGACATCATGACGGCCCACTGGGAATTCACCTACGGGGCCGACCGCGTGGAAGAGGTCGTCAATGGTGACTTCGCCGATGCCGGCATCGACTTCGTCGCCCAGAACGTGCGTGACGTGGACTGGGGTGACCTGATCTTCAAACCGTACGTGATTCGGGAAGTGAACGGCGTCAACGTCGCGGTGATTGGCCAGGCGTTCCCCTACACCCCAATCGCCAACCCGCGCTGGATGGTCGAGCAGTGGTCGTTCGGTATTCGCCCGGACGACATGCAGCAGCAGGTCAACGCCGCGCGCGAAGAAGGCGCCGAGATCGTGGTCGCCCTGTCACACAACGGCATGGATGTGGATATCAAGATGGCCGGCATGGTCGAGGGCCTGGATGCCATCATGGGTGGTCACACGCATGATGCCGTCCCGCAGCCGCTGCCAGTGGAACGCCCCGATGGGGGCACTTGCCTGGTCACCAACGCCGGCTCCAATGCGAAGTTCGTCGGTGTGCTGGACTTCGATTTCCGCGACGGCGAGATCAAGGACTGGGAGTACCGCCTGGTCCCGGTATTCGCCAACCTCCTGGACGAAGATCCGGAAATGGCCGAATTCGTCAACAACATGCGCAGCCAGGAAGTCACCTACGACGGCGACACCTTCAATATGGAGGAGAAGCTATCGGAGGAACTGGCCGTGGCCGAGGACCTGCTGTTCCGCCGCGGCAACTTCAACGGCACCTTCGACCAGCTGATCTGTGATGCGCTGATGGAGGTCCACGACGCCGAGATCGCGTTCTCGCCGGGCTTCCGCTGGGGCACGACCGTGCTCCCCGGCATGCCGATCACCTTCGAGCACGTCATGGACCAGACCGGCCTGACCTATCCGGAGACGACCCGCAACGCCATGACCGGCGCGCAGATCAAGGACATCCTGGAAGACGTCGCCGACAACCTGTTCAATGCCGACCCGTTCTACCAGCAGGGTGGCGACATGGTGCGCGTCGGTGGCCTGAGGTACGCGATCGATCCGGAAGCCGAGGTTGGCAACCGTATCTCCGAAATGGAGCTGGGCGGCGAGAAGATCGACCCGGACAAGGAATACATTGTCGCCGGTTGGGCCAGTGTCCAGCAGGAGCCGCCAGGCGGTACCGGCACGATGATCTGGGACAACGTCGCCGAGTACCTGCGCAATCAGACCGATGGCGTACGCATCAGCGAACTGAACGAGCCGAAGGTCAAGGGCATCAACGAGGACAACCTCGGTTATATCCCAACGACCGAGGACATGTATCGTCCCGCCTGATCCCGCAGCAGGCCCTGGGACGAAAAAGCCCCGCAATGCGGGGCTTTTTCGTGGGTGGTTATTGCGCTTACTGATTCACCCACTGTCCTTGCGCATTCCGGCACGCTGTACCGGTGACCGTTTCCGGCTGTCCGTTCATCGTCGTCTGCACCTGGTAGTCCCGGCAGTCCTGCCCATCGGACTCATAGGTCCGCGTGGGGGTTGCCTGATACTGATGCCCGGTATTCGGGTTCTGCCAGGTGGATGCACGATGGTCCGGGTTGTGCTCCAGGGTATGGGACACCTGCTGGCGATCGACCTGATCCATCGTGCGCCCCACCGATCCGCCGACTGCCGCACCCGCGAGGGTACCGGCGATAATCGCCGCGGTACGCCCGCGGCCACCACCAATCTGGGAACCGATCACGCCACCGGCCGCGCCGCCAATCACCGCCCCGGTCTGCTCCTTGGTGGGCGGGGTCTGGCACCCGGCAAGCACAAAGACCATGCTCGCCACCGCCGCTAACACCACTGCCTTCTTCATCTCTGCCTCCGTTGCGCGGCCACATGACCGCGCTACTCAACTACAGTGATCAGGCTAGCGAGCGAGACCTGAACGCTGCGTGAAGACAGCAGGCAAAACGAACCCGGCCGACCGAATGTGACCTCCAGTCCGCAAAACTTCCAATCCGTTCAAAACACGTGCGAGAAACCTCGTACTGACCTCTCAGAATTGGTTGCATCCCCTGTTCCCCCGTGGCCCTCCTTCCTAGACTGTCCAGCGGGTAACAGACACCCCCGGTGAAGCGAGGAATGTGACTATGATCAAGAAGATATTTGCCACGGCAATTGTTGCCAGTCTTTTCGTATCCGGCCCCGTGATGGCGCAGTCGGCCGGCGCGGGCGCCTCCGCTGGTGCCGGCGCGGGCGCGAGTGCCAGTGCCCCGCAGGGGAACGCCAGCTCGCCCGTCGCTGGCGGCTCGCCCTCGGGTGGCATTTCCGCGGCGGCACGCTCGGAACCGGGCGCCGTCTCCCGTATCGCCACCCGTTCCGGCCGCTTGGTGGGCTTGATTGCCTCCACCGGCACGACCCCGGGAACCGGCACTACCCCGGCGACAGGCACCCGGTAGCGAAAGCCCATGCGAACCAATTCGCACTTCCTTCGCGAAGGCCGCCTCCGGGCGGCTTTCGCATGTCTGGGGCTTGGAGTTTTCGTGAGCGTGGTCACGGGCTGTGGCAGCGGGGGGCCCACGCCGCTTGGGGCCTCGCTACAGGGCATGGTGTCGGGCGGCCCGGACGTCAGCTCCCGTGCGGAAGAGATGCCGTATGCCTCGCTTGCGGTCGAGACGGACGATCACCAGGGGCTGCTGATCCTTGGGGCCACATCCAATGAGCACACCTACTGGCCGAGCGCTGAGGGGCTCTCGCTGCAACTGCGGGACGGCGGGCTGTTTGCCACGTCCGGCCTTGAGCAGGACTTGCTGGGGACGCACCACCCCGGTGCCGACTCGCCCCCCTGGCGCCAGGCAACCCCCGAAACCTATCGCGTCGAACGCCATGTGCGCGGGCCCACCGGGGCGGTCGTGCGGCATGTTGGCGAAGGCACGCTGGAATGCAGGACTCGCACATCGCGGGACTTGCCGCTGGTGACCCTGGAGCTTGAGCGCTGCCGCGAACGCATTGACTGGGAAGGTGCCGGAACGACGCGCGCTGAACTGTGGCGCGAACCTGAAACCCTCGACTTGTGGGCCTACGACGGCCAGGCCTGGCCGGACGGCCCCTCGATTGCCTGGCAAGTGGCCCGCCCCTGGTGGTAGTCCTCACAGGAGGCCTGATGCGCAAACATGTCCACACCCTTTGGCTGGCCCTCGGCTTGCTGGCCCTGGCCCCTTCTGCTGGTTCGGCCGACGATGCGCCCGCCGAAGACTCGCTCGCCGAGACCTGGGTGGCCTGGCAGGACGAACTGTCCGAGCCCATCGACTGGGCCTATGGCTTCGCACTGCGCAGCCGCGATGTGCGCCCCATCGAGCACGAGCGCAGGCGGCTTCTGGCCGAGATCGAACTGGTCGGACAGACAATGGATATCGCAGGCCGCCCGGAGGTGGCCCAGGCACTGGGGGCCTGGAGCAATACGGTCGAAGCCATGGAGGCGGCACCCGAGGCACGCAGCGCGGAACGCCTCGACCTGCCATGGCTCCTGGCCAACCTGCGCCATGCACCGGCCGCGGCGAACATCGAGCACATTGGCTACTGCACCCCACCCGACTGGGTCGAGTTGTGGTCGCTGGACGGAGTCGACCGCCACGAATGGACCCCGGGCATGACCCTGCAGGACCTGCTGGCCAAACCCCCACGCGCCGCGCTGCGCGGTACCGATACCGCTGCCGTGGTCTCTCCCCTGGGTGAGGTCCACGAGTTTGGGGTCGCGCCCTGGAACCGCGAGAACACGGCAATTGCTCCCGGGACCCGGGTGATGGCGCATCTCCATATCCGTGACCTGGGAGGGTCGGTGGAGGGCGATCTGCTCAACCAGCGCCTGCCCCGCTTTCTCGCAACCCGCCTGCCGGGTGACAACTGCACAATTCGGAAAATGCCATGAACGCTACTCCTTTGCGCATGCGCCGCCGCAACCTGGTGGTCGCCGTGCTCCTCGGCCTGGGCCTGCCCACCGCACAGGCCGAGGAGTTCGGGCTTGGCCAGGGTCAGCGGGATACCGGCGGTATTGGTCTGATGCAAACCCCAACGGCCCGCACCGGTGATGCCGGCCACTTCGCCGCGGGCTGGAACCGCACCTTTCCCTACCGCCGCTGGAGCGTGTTCGTCCAGCCGCTCGACTGGATGGAACTCGGATTTCGCTACGTACAGATCGAGAACCGCCCCTTCCTGGCCGCGGGTGACGATGACCGCCACAACATCGACAAGGGGGCGGACCTGAAACTCCGCCTGGTCGAGGAAACCCGATTCATTCCGGAGGTCGCGCTTGGCTTTCAGGATCTGGGCGGCACCACCCTGTTTGGCGGTGAATACCTCGTTGCCAACAAACGCTGGAACAACTTCGACTTTTCTCTGGGCATTGGCTGGGGCTACCTCGGCAATCACGGCGACATCGAATCGCCACTTGGCTGGATTGACGACAGTTTCGACGAGCGGCCACGTTCCGCCGGTGGCGGACAGGGGGGCGAGATCGCGACGCATCAGATGTTCCGTGGCCCGGCCGCCCTGTTCGGCGGGGTCGAGTACCAGACGCCCTGGGACCGCCTGCTGCTGCAGGTCGAATACGAGGGCAACACCTATCAAAACGAGCCGCAGGACAACTTCCAGGAGCAGGATTCGCGCTTCAATTTCGGCGCGCGGCTGCGCCTGACCAACAATGTGGAACTGCATACCGGCTGGCAGCGTGGCAATACCGCGATGGTCGGGCTGCATTTCACGACGAATCTCGCGCGACTCTCACAGCCCAAGGCCGACGATCCGGCCCCGGTCGACCCCGCTCATGTGGAACAGCGCGACTGGGACGCGGTGGCCGCCGACCTCAACACCAATGCCGGGATATACGTCACCGAGATTCGTCAGGTCGGCGACACCATCGAGGTAACGGGCGAACCCAGCCGATTCCGCAACCTGAAACAATCCGAGGGGCGGGCCAACCGCCTGCTCGAGGCCCAGGCCGATGCCGGCATCCACACCTTCCAGTACCGCTGGCAGACGCTGGGCCTCGACCTGCGCGAGAGTCTGCATGACCGCGAGGCCTTCGGCCGCGCCCTGGCCTCCGCTGATCACGAAACCGACTACCGCCACAGCGTGCGGGTACGCGACATCGAACCCACCGCGAACGAGGATCGTGGCGAGGTCCTGTACGCAGCCGAGCCGCGCCGCTTTGAATGGGGGGTAGGGCCGTCTCTGGAGCAGAATTTTGGCGGACCGGATGGCTATTTGTATCGCCTGTCCGCCTATCTCGACGCCAGTTACCACCTCGCCCAGGGAACCTGGATCTCGTCGATGCTCTCGACGACCCTGGCCGACAACCTCGAGAACTACGAATACATTGCCGATTCGGATCTGCCCCGCGTGCGTACGCACATCGGTGACTATCTCGCCGAGACGAACGTCGGCATTACCAACCTTCAGGCTACCCATACCAAGCGCCTGGGCGACAACTGGTACGCGATGGGCTATGGCGGCATTCTGGAGACGATGTATGCCGGCGTGGGGGCCGAGGTGCTCTACCGTCCGTTCAACAGTCGCTGGGCCATTGGCGTGGATGCCAACTGGGTACGCAAGCGCGAATTCAACCAGCAGTTTGGCCTTCGGGACTATGAGCAAGTGACCGGTCATGTCACCACTTATGTCGACACCGGGATACAGGACATCCATGCGAGGGTGAGCGTGGGCCGTTATCTGGCCGGCGATTACGGGACCACCCTCGACTTCTCGCGCGAGTTTGCCAACGGCGTGCGGGTCGGGGCCTGGTCGACCTTCACCGACGCCGGCGAAGACTTCGGCGAAGGCAGTTTCGACAAGGGCCTGTACCTGTCAGTCCCCTACGACTCCTTCTTCTCGACCTCCAGCCGCAACCGGGCCAACATCGCCTGGCAGCCGCTGACCCGCGACGGTGGTGCACGCCTGAATCGGCGCCATCAGCTGTTCGACATCACCGAGGAGCGCCAGGTCGGCCGCTACTGGGACGAGCCCGACGCCACCTGGCGCTAGGGCCAGGTGGCGGGGCTCCGAATCCCGGGCACCCGCCTCCCTCCACAGACCCTCCCCGCGTGCATGCACCCTTGTCCACAGCCACGCTCGACGCAACCAGACCACCTCTGAATCGAGAGGTCCGCGACGGTCGCACATCCCTGACCGGAACCGACCAGCAGGCTTCGCCCGCTCCCGAGATGCACCCGGTACGCTGGCTTTCAGCTCTCCACCGCCGGCCAGGGAATCCTCTCCAGCTGCCCGAACGACTGGGTACCCCAACGTCCGGTCGCCAGTTCAGGCTGCCACGATCATCCTCCAGGCATGCAGCTGGAACTTCGCCCCCACGCAGCTGGCACATTCGCCCCACACCGCCCAGGTTGCGGCGCGCCCAATGACGCACTGCACCCGAGCAGCGCCACAAAAAAGCCCCGGCAAGTGCCGGGGCCAGGGGTGAGCCAGTCGGGACCGCCGTTTAGAGACCCCTGGGACCACTCTATTTGTAGGAGTAGTGGTAGTAACCGTAGCCGTAACTGGTCGAGGCCTTGTACTCGATCGAGTTCAGGATACAGCCACGCACATCGACCCCCGCCGAATCGAGACGGCGCCGTGCCGACTCGATCTCGCGCAGCGGATTCATCTGGAAGCGCACCACCATCAAGGTAGTCGAGCACTGGCGCGCGACCACGGCGGCATCGGTGACCGCCAGGATCGGCGGCGTGTCGATCAGCACCAGGTCGTAGTCGCGGCTGAGCTGTTCCAGCATGCGGCTGAAACGGTCACTCATCAGCAACTCCGACGGGTTCGGCGGGGCACTGCCGCGCGCGATGTAGTCCAACCCCTGGGTGTCCGTGCGACGCAGCACCCCCTCCAGGGACTCCTGGCCTCCCAGGAACTCCGAAAGCCCCCCGTCGCTGCGCTGTCCGAAGGCGTGGTGCACATGCCCCTTGCGCAGGTCAGCATCGATGATCAGCACGCGTTGCCCCGCCTGGGCACAAACAGTTGCCAGGTTGACCGAGACAAAGCTCTTGCCCACATTCGGGCTCGGGCCGGTGATCACCAGACGGTTGTTTTCGGCCTCGAGCATCGCGAAGTGCAGGCTGCTGCGCAGGCCACGAAGGGCCTCGACGGCATCGTCGGCCGGATCCTGCGAGGCCAGCACGCCCCCGGGGACGTCATGGCCACGCGACTGGTTGCGCCGCTTCACCCGGCGCAGGAGATTTTCCTGCGCCCTGGAACGCGGCACGCTCGCGTAGACGGGGAGGTCGATACCTTCGATCTCCTCCTGCGATTCCACCCCGCGGTTGAACATCCCGCGCACTAGCACCAGCGCAATGGCCAGGCCACCGCCAAATACCGTGGACAGCATCACGATCATGTTTCGCTGCGGCTCGACCGGCGAGAGCCCCGCCTGGGCATCGTCCAGGATGCGGACATTGCCAACCGTGCTAGCACGGGCGATATCCATCTCCTGCATGCGATTGAGCAGCTGGACGTAGATGTCCTGATTAACCTCGACGTCTCGGTTCAGACGCAGGATCTGCTGCTGGGTTTCCGGCAGGGCGCTGACCTCCTGGTTCAGCCGGTTGCGCTCCTCCTGCAGCTTCTGACGCTTGTCGATCAGAGCCGCATAGGTCGGATGGCTGGGCGTGTACCGCCGGGAGATTTCGGCTTCCTCGAACTCCAGCTCGTTGAGCTGGCGCTCAAGGTTGACCAGCCGGTCGAGCACGGCACGCGTCTCCTGCGAGAGATCCACGCTGTCGCGCTCCGTGCGGTACTCGTTCAGTGCATCCTCGGCCGTTTGCAGTTGCTCCCGCACGTCCGGCACTTTGTCCTCCAGGAACTCGAGACTCTTCTCGGCCTCGGCGGCCTTGCGCTGAACGTTCTGCGTCAGGTAGATCTGGCTGATCGTGTTCAGGACGCGCTGAGCATGCTGCGGATCGGGATCGGTCAGCGTCAGGCTGAAGACACCACTCTCGCGACCCTGCTGGCCCGCTTCGAACTGCGTACGCAGGGTATTGATCGCAGCCAGACGCGAGCGGCGCTGGATATCGAAACGCGCACCCGGACCCGCGTCCAGCTCGGCCAGGCGCAGACGTACATCACCGTCGAAGAACTCCACGTCCTCGCCAACACGCCCCTCACCCAGTTCATTCTCGCCGTTGAGCAGGCGGTAACGATCGTCGTCCAGGACCTCCAGCGTAAAGGTGCGCCCTTCGTAGGCGCGGGCCACCTGGAACTCGCCCACGTTGATCGACTCGCCCGCCCAGACACTGGACTGGGCAAAGGCGGGGCGTTCCATGCCCCGGCGAACCAGGTAGTCGCCCACCACCGGCATGCGGTGCGGGCGCACCACCAGATCCAGCGCCTCCTGGTCGACCGTGCGCCCGAGCACCATGCGTGAACGCAAGATCTGCAGTTCCGCCTCGACCCGGGGCTCCTGGCCCAGCATCTCGCGCATGTTCGACAAGGGACTGCTAAAGCGTCCCATGTCCTCCACCTGCACCAGCGAATCCGCCTGATAGATCGGGGTGGACAGTGTCGAATAGGCCGCGCCCGCGAGGGCGAACAGCGCGGTGATGAATATGATCAGCCACTTGTGATCCAGCAACTGGCCAAGCAGTCGGCCAATATCCAGTTCGCCTTCCGGCACCCCGGGGGAATGGTTCTTTGTCATCGGGATATACCTGTGTCGGAGATCATCGGTTCAGCCGCGAAGCCCAGGCATCGGCGGCCTCCACGAGCAGGGCATGAGCCTGGGCGAAGACCTCGGGGCTCTTGCCGTAGGGATCGGGAATGTCGCGGCCCCGGCCGCCTTCCAGCCAGTGGCCAAAGCGCATGGTCTTGCCGAGCACCTCGGGGTGTTGTCCGCCCACCGCCTGGCGCTGGCCCTCACTCATCACCAGCACCAGATCGGCGTTGTGCAACCAGTCCGGTTCGATCTGCCGCGCCGTGTGGGCGGAGACATCCAGACCGTCGGCCTCGGCCAGGCGTAGCGCCTCGGGGTGGACGCCCTCCCCGACCATGGCCCCAAGGCCCGCCGATTCCACCGAGCGGTCGGGCAAACGGTCACGCAGCAGGGCCTCGCCCACGGGACTGCGGCAGATATTGCCGGTACAAACGACCAGAATCCGGTTAAACATGGCTAGAAGTCATCCGAGAGGCGGCGCACGTCGCGCGTGGTACGGGAGGATTGATAAACGGCGCTGACCGTGGGCAACAGCTGGCTGATCACGCGGTTCCAGCGGCCCAGCGACGTCGTCGTTACGTACACGATGTCCAGCGGCTCCAACTCGAATTCGGCACCCAGCATCAATGCGGAGGCGTTGCGCGCATCCAGCTGATAGACAGTCGCGAGCTTGTCGCTCTCGGGCGACGCACGGCGGATCACGAAGATGCCACTGGCATCCGCCCGGGTTTCGTTGAAGCCACCGGCCTGGCTGAGCGCATCCATCAGCGTCAACTGACCGCGGCCCAAGGGCAAACGCTGCGGGTCACCCACCTCGCCCATCACATAGACCTGCTGACCGGCGGTATCCGGGACATGCAGTACATCGCCATCGCGCAGGAGCCGGTTTTGCGACATGTCGCCGTAACGCAGCATGTCGTACAGCGAGATGACGATTTCCTCGCCCTCCCGGGTCAGGATCACCTCATGCCAGTTGGCGTCTTCGGCAAGCCCACCTGCATGGTGGATCGCATCCAGCACGGTCAGCGGGACATTGGTGACCGGCTGTACGCCCGGCTCGCGCACCGAGCCCGTCACCTGCACCTTTTGCGAGTTGAAGGCCGCCACGCGCACCTCGACCTGAGGCTCGTTCACGAAAGTCGCGAGGTCGCGGGCGATCCGGTCACGCACTTGGGAAACGGTGTACCCCTCGACTTCGACGCGACCGATATAGGGATAGAAGATGGTCCCGTCCGGGTGCACGGTATTGCCCGATTCGACGGCGGAACGCTCGCTCCCGGCCGGAATGGTCAGTTCAGGGTGTTCGTAGACAATGACGGCCAGCACGTCACCACGGCCGATGCGGTAGTCGTATTCGTCGAGATCTTGTGCCATTTCGTCACTGGCCTGGCGCAGATCGGGCGGTACCGATCGCGTCTCCTGGGCTCGAATCAGGCCAAAGGTAATCGGTTCGATATCGACGATGTCCTCGACCGGGGCGCTCGAGGTGCGCTCGGAGATGTGCCCGCCAGGGGCCCAGGCGCAGCCACCCAACACCACCGAGATGACCAGCAACAGGGTCCAGCGTACGGGGGGAATCTCGTTCATGGATCTTCCTCTTTTGCGCGTTTCCGCTACGCCCATGGCACCAGCGGTCGCGTCGTCACCTTGCGATTCATCGTGGCGAACCCGACCGGCTCCGCCTCAAGCGGGCTGACCATGTCACGAATGGCCCGGATCTTCGTCGAACTGGCGCAAAATATCGGCAGCCGACCCCTTGCCGGCAATGCCCCGATCCGAAACTTAAGGGGCTGATCACAGCTTCAGAGGATCGACCTCACGTTTCCCGCAAACGGCGTTGCGAGGCCATTCAGGCCGATGCTTGAATCCAACGCGTTCACCTCATGAACGAGTGCCCGGACCTCCGTCACACCGCACCGCGGATGACCTGAAGCCCGGGCACAACGGTCCCATTACATCCGACGAGGAAGAGGCGACATGAAAGTCCTGATCACCGGCGCGGCAGGTTTTATCGGCTCCCACCTGGCCCTGCGCCTGCTGGAGCGCGGCGACACTGTGATCGGTGTTGACGACATGAATGACTATTACGACCCGAGCCTGAAACGGGCCCGGCTGGATCGCATTCGCGCCCTGCCGGCCGCCCGCCGACGCTTTGTGTTCGAACACAAGGACATTGCGGATCGCGCGGCGATGGACCGGGTGTTTCGCGAGCACCGCCCGGAGCGGGTGGTGAACCTGGCGGCCCAGGCCGGGGTGCGTTACTCGCTGGAGAACCCGGCGGCCTATGTCGACACCAACCTGGTCGGTTTTGGCAACATCCTGGAGGGCTGCCGGCACAACGGCGTGGAGCACCTGGTCTATGCCAGTTCCAGCTCCGTCTACGGCGCCAACACCACGATGCCGTTCTCGGTGCACGACAACGTCGACCACCCGCTGAGCCTCTACGCCGCGAGCAAGAAGGCCAACGAATTGATGGCGCACACCTACAGCCATCTCTACAACCTGCCGGTCACGGGCCTGCGCTTCTTTACCGTCTATGGCCCCTGGGGTCGCCCGGACATGGCGCTGTTCCTGTTCACCCGGAAGATCCTGGCGGGCGAGCCGATCGACGTCTTCAACTACGGCCACCACCGGCGCGACTTCACCTACATCGACGACATCGTCGAGGGCGTGATCCGCACGCTGGA
>NZ_KB897910.1 GCF_000377205.1 Thioalkalivibrio sp. ALJ3
CGCAAGACACAAGGTTCGTGACCTCAGGATGCGATCGGGTTACCCCGAGTCCGGTGCGGTCCATGGTAGCGATCCGTGAACCGCAAGACACAAGGATGCGTTTCGCTGCCGCTCAACGCATCCTACGGTTCTTCGTTACGGTCGGGATGGCCGGGCGGCATGGGCCGAAACAATCAAACGACCGAACCACAGGGAGGTGGGGATGGCGATTACCGACTGGCCTGCGGCCGAGCGCCCGCGGGAGAAACTGATCGAGCGGGGCGCGGCCGCGCTTTCGGATGCAGAACTGCTGGCGATCTTTCTGCGCACCGGCGTGGCCGGCAAGAGCGCGGTCGATGTCGCGCGCGATCTGCTCAGCCGTTTCGGCGGACTGCGGCCTCTGCTGCAGGCCGATCAGGCGGGGTTCTGCGCGGCGCCGGGGCTGGGCGATGCCAAGTACGCCCAGCTCCAGGCGGTACTCGAGATGGGGCGGCGGCACCTGGCCGCCGACCTGGAGCGTGGCGATGCGCTGACGTCGCCAACCGCCACTCGACAGTTCCTCGCGGCGCGTCTGCGCGACTATCCCTTCGAGGTCTTTGCGGTCCTGTTTCTGGATAACCGCCACCGGGTGATCGCCTTCGAGGAGCTGTTCCGCGGCACGATTGACGGCGCCGCCGTGCACCCGCGCGAGGTGGTGCGGCGTGTACTGCACCACAATGCGGCCGCGGTGATCCTTGCCCACAACCACCCGTCCGGGGTGGCCGAGCCCTCGCGCTCGGATATCGCGATCACCCGGCGCTTGACCGAGGCCCTGGGGCTGGTGGATGTGCGGATACTCGATCACGTGGTGATCGCCGACACCCCGATATCCATGGCCGAGCGGGGGCTGCTATAGACCCAGGCTAGCGCGCCAGGCGCCGCCACAGTGCCTCGATCGGCCCGGCGCCGATGTAGCGCTGCCACAGCAGGGAGAAGGTGATCTGCACGGCCCAGATCGCCAGCACGATGCCGAGCAGTTCGAGATGCCCGAACTGCGAGAACAGGCCGAGCCCGATCCCGTAGAAGATCATTGCGGCCACGATCGACTGGCCGATGTAGTTGGTCAGCGCGAGGCGGCCGACTGCCTCCAGGGCGCGGATGACGCCCGGCAGGATCCGCCGACGCCCGTCGGGATGGGCCAGCAGGATCACCAGGGCCACCCAGGCCAGGGCGATCGCGACACTGCCCCAGAGATTCGCGATGCGGCCCAGGAACATCGAGTAGCGCAGATCCCAATCCACGGCCGTGTTGAACCACAACCCCGCCAGCACCAGCGGGATGCCGATGCCCAGTCCGGCCAGCACGACGCGCCGGTAGCCGGCCAGTGACCAGCTCCCGTGGAGAAAACCAAGCCGCATCAGGGCCATGCCGATGAACATCATCGCGAGCATCTGCCACAGGCGCTCGGAAAAGAACATCCACAGCTGCGCCGTCAGCGCGCCGGTCGCCCGCTCGCCGGTCGCCGCCAGCCAGTGCAGGGACATCCGGTTGAGCTCGTCGCTGACGACATCGGCGCCGGGCTGCCAGTAGCGCTCGTTGAGCGTCTGCAGCCAGTGTTCGGGGACGAGGAAGATCAGGATCACGCTCAGCGCGAGCCAGAGCGCGGTCAGTCCTCCGATCAGCGCGATCCCGAAGGCCAGGAGCGTCATCGGCGGGTGGTCGCGAAAATGCATGGCCACCAGTCCGCACACCGCGTACGCCGCGAGGATGTCGCCGGGCCACAGGATCAGCCCGTGTGCCAGCCCGATCAGGAACAGCCAGCCCATGCGGCGGCGAAAGCGCTGTTCGAAGGTGTCGGCCGGATGGCGTGAGCCCGACGCCATCAGAACGATCCCGGCCCCGAACAGCAGGGTCAGCATGCTGATGAACTTCTCGTCCGCCAGTACGTGGACCACGATCCAGGCGATCCAGTCCGCCAGCGGGAGGGGACCCAGTGCCATCGGGTTCAGGTATTCGCTGGAGATGCGCCCAAACGACTGGATGTTCATCACCAGGATCCCGAGGATCGCGACCCCGCGCAGTACATCCAGCACGATCACGCGTTCCGGTGCGGACGGGGACGTATTGGCGGGCAGGGTCCGGGCCATGGAGTGAACCATTCCGTGCTGTGCGGCCCTTCGGTAGCCGGACGGAAGGCGTCGCCGGCCGGGTCAGGGCAGGTTGGCCCTGCAGGATAGGCGATGGTGCCCGGGGGCGTTCAAGGCCCCCGGGGCACTTGGGGCAATGACGCGCTTATCCGCGGATCTCCCAGTGGCCGGGTTCGTCCGGACAGGCCATGCCGGTATGGCGCTCGCCGTCGATCGTCATCTCGAAGTCCCGGCAGCCGTTATCGCGAACGCGCCCCGGCGTCATGTGCACCGGCTGGCCATGGGCGTTGTCCCAGTACACGGGCTGTCCGGGTTCGGCCAGTTCCAGTGCATGGCCCATGCAGGCCTGGTCATTGCGGTCCATCTGACGTCCGATCATGCCGCCCAGGACCGCGCCCCCGGCCGCCCCGATCAGGATGGCCACCGGATCGCCGTCGCCGACCCGGTGGCCGATGACTGCGCCGGCACCGCCGCCAATCGCCGCGCCGATCGCGTCGCGGTTGCAGCGGCCGTCCATTACGCCGTAGTCGTGTTCCCAGCGGTCGTAACTGTAGCCGTCGTAGCCGGCATAGCCCGGGTCGTTCTGCGCGCGCCAGCCGTGGGCCGGTGCCCAGGGCGGCGGGGAGGCCAGGGTGTCGGCGGCGAAGCCGAGCAGCACCGCAGCCGCCAGCGCCTTCAGATGGGTGGGGACACCGCCTCGGGAATGGTTGCGATTCCTTGCCATGGTCCGTCTCCTTTCGACCGTGTTCGGCTTCAGCCTCGCGTGGGGTCGCTGAACGGTTCTTTAACGGGGAATGGCGGTTGTCGGAAACGTGAAAGACATCAATGCCGGGGTGTGGGCTGGTTCACGGAGCCGCCTGATTGAGGGCGTGTTCCAGCGTGTGGAGCAGGGCATCCACCTGGGCCTCGGTGTGGGCGGCGGACAGTGTGATGCGCAGCCGCGCCTGGCCCTCGGGGACCGTGGGTGGACGGATCGCCGGAACCAGGAAACCGGCGGCCAGCAACCTCTCTGCCACGTCGCTGGCGCGGCGGGCGTCACCAATGTGGACCGGCTGGATCGGGGTCAACGGGGGCGGGTGCTGCAGGCCGAGCCGGTCCAGTCCCGCCCCCAGACGCTGGAGCAGGCCCTGCAGGTGCGCACGCCGATCCTCGGCAGCCTCGGCGATGCGCACGGAGGCCAGCGTTGCGGCGGCGAGGGCAGCCGGCATCGCGGTGGTGTAGATGTAGGGGCGCGCGGTCTGGATCAGGGTCTCGATCAGGGCCTCGGAGCCGGCGACGAATGCCCCGGCGGTGCCGAAGCCCTTGCCCAGTGTGCCCATCAGGATCGGAACCTCGTCTGCGCCGAGGCCGTGGTGCTGGCAGCTGCCGCCGCCGGTCGCGCCCAGCACCGACAGGCCGTGGGCGTCGTCCACCATCAGCCAGGCGTCGTACTCGCGCGCCAGCGCGGCCAGCTCCGGCAGTGGGGCGATGTCGCCGTCCATGGAGAACACCCCGTCGGTCACGATCAGGCGGTGACCGCTATCGGGGGCCTGCTGCAGGCGTTCGCGCAGATGCCCGGGATCGGCATGGCGATAGCGCTGGCTGCACGCGCCGGCCAGGCGCACGGCGTCGATTAGCGAGGCATGGTTCCAGCGGTCCTCGAACACCGTGTCTCGGCGGCCGGCCAGCGTCTGTACCAGCGCCAGGTTGGCCATGTAGCCAGTGGAGAACAGCAGTGCGCGCTCGCGCCCGGTGAAGCGCGCCAGCGCCTGTTCCAGTTCCATATGGGTGCGGGTGTGGCCGTTGATCAGATGGGCAGCCCCTGCCCCGACCCCGTAGCGGTCGAGGGCCTCGCGGGCGGCGGCGGCGACGGCCGGATCCGCCGCCAGACCCAGGTAGTCGTTGGAGCAGAAGGCAACAACCGGCTGGCCGTCGATGACCTGCTCCGGTTGCTGCGGCCCACCCAGCGTGCGCAGCCGGCGCCAGCGACCGTCCGTGCGCACGCGGTCGAGACGGGCCTGCAGGAAGGCCTGCAGCGACTCACTCATGGTGAGTGGCTCATGGTGAGTGGCTCACTCACGGCCGCAGCCCGGCACGCAGGAAGATCGGCCAGTGCACGCGGGCGGTGATGTCCGCGTTCGGCCACAGTGCGTGCAGGGCTGGCTCCAGTGCGGCCAGCGGATCCTGGCCGGCGGCCTGTGCGCGGCGGATGGCGGACCAGGTGCCGAGATAGCCGAGCAGGGTGTCGCGGTCCCAATCGCGGTCGATACGGAACTCGGGCGTCTCGATCTCCGGCCAGGGGAAGGGCAGGTCGCGGTAGTGGCTGCGGATGTGGCTGCGCTCCTCCGGCCACCAGGGCGCCAGGGTCGTGTCGTGGAAGTCGGTCAGCAGGCGGTCCAGCGCCGGGTCCTCGGCGCGCAGGATGCCGTAGCCCCAGATCGCCAGCAGGCCGCCCGGGCGCAGGACGCGCGCGACCTCGTCATGGAACTCGGCGTGGCGAAACCAGTGTGCGGCCTGGGCGACACAGGCCAGATCCACCGAGGCGTCGGCCAGCGCGCAGGCCTCGGCGGCACAGGCCACGCGATCGACCCCGGTGGTCGCCGGCAGGGCGGCCAGCAGGGCCGGGGCGGCATCCGTCGCCACGACCTGCGGGAAGTGCGGCTTCAGGCCCTGCGCGGCCTGGCCGTTGCCGCTGGCGCAGTCCCAGGCCCGTTCGTGGCGCGGGGTGTGTGCGGCCAGCCAGTCAAACAGATCGGCGGGGTAGTCCGGGCGGTGGCGGGCATAAGCCGCCGCCACCGCCGAGAAGTGATCGGGAAAGTCGCCCGCCACCGGCCGTCGGCTCAGGCCGATGCGGAGGCGGGCCGGTCCGATTCCGCGGGGGCTTCCGGCCCGGTCTCCGGGCGCAGGCCCAGGCGTTCGAACAGCGCGAGATCGTGGTTTTCGCCGGGGTTCGGCGTGGTCAGCAGGGTGTCGCCGTAGAACAGCGAGTTGGCGCCGGCGAGGAAACACAGGGCCTGCATCTCGTCGGACATCTCGGTGCGCCCGGCGGACAGGCGCACGTAGGAGGCCGGCATCAGGATGCGGGTCGCGGCGATGGTGCGCACGAACTCGAGCGGGTCGAGGTCCTCGATCCCGTGCAGCGGCGTGCCCTCGACCTGGATCAGCTGGTTGATCGGGACAGACTCCGGGTGTTTCGGCAGGTTGGCCATCTGCTGCAGCAGGCGCGCGCGGTCGCGGCGCGACTCGCCCATGCCGAGGATGCCGCCACAGCAGACGTTCATGCCAGCCTCGCGCACGTGCTCCAGGGTCTCCAGGCGGTCCTCGTAGGTGCGCGTGGAGATGATGTGGCCGTAGAACTCGGGTGAGGTGTCGAGGTTGTGGTTGTAGTAGTCCAGCCCCGCCTCGGACAGGCGTTTCGCCTGCTCGGCCTTCAGCATGCCGAGGGTCATGCAGGTCTCCAGACCCTCGTCCTTAACCGCGCGCACCATCTCGATCACGCGCTCCAGGTTCTTGTCGGTGGGGTTGCGCCAGGCGGCACCCATGCAGAAGCGGGTCGCGCCCTGGGCGCGGGCGTTGCGCGCGGCCTCGACGACCTCGTCGAGCGGCAGCAGACGTTCGCGTTCCAGCTCCACGTCGTGGTGGGCGCTCTGCGGGCAATAGGCGCAGTCCTCCGGGCAGGCCCCGGTCTTGATCGACAGCAGCGTGCTCACCTGCACCGCGTTCGGGTCGAAGTGCTCGCGGTGCACCGTCTGCGCGCGAAAGATCAGGTCGTTCAGCGGCAGGTCGAGCAGGGCCTCGACCTCTTCGGTGTTCCAGTCGTGGCGGGGCTCGCTCATGAGTGTGGCTCCTTGTCGGCTTCCGCCGGAATGGCGACATCGGCCCAGGGTTCGCGATAGATACGGAACAGGGCGTATATCGTCCACGGCAGCAGGATGGCGGCCGCCACGGCCCAGTAGGCTCGGTAGTAGGCCAGATCCGGCGGAAAGAAGGTGGCGACCCCGATCAACAGGCCCATCAGCGCGTAGTAGCGATAGGCCGCCCACTGCGTGAAATGGCCCACGCGCGGATCGGGGTGGTGCTTGTTCAGGGCGTAGACCAGCATGGAGGCACCAAACCACAGCACTAGCGGCACGATGCCCATGATCGCGGCAATGATGAACCCGACCCCGACCCCTTCGCTGCTGACCACAAACAGCGGGATGCCGGCAATCGACACGCTGATCAGATTGCCGATGTCGAACATCGCAGCGGAGCGCCGCGAACTGCGTGCGGAGACGGTCTTGGTCGCCATGGACTACCCTGAATGCAAAAGCGAAAGCATACCATTATGGCTCATCCCCCTTCAGCCACGCCGGGGCGAATCGGGCGGCGATCGGGCGCGTTGCGTGCGCTGGCCACTTGGGCAGCTCGGGCGCTGTACCCGGACCACTGCGGCTTGTGTCTGGCCCCGTTACCGGAGGGTGGGGCCATCTGTCCCGGCTGTCGCGAGGACCTGGTGCGGGTGGAGGCACCGTGCCCGGGCTGCGCGGCGCCTTTGCCGGTGACGGTGGCCTGCCCTGCCTGTCAGCGGCGCCCTCTCGCACTGGACAGCCTGCGGGCACCATGGGCCTATGCCTGGCCGCTGGATCGGGTGCTGCTGGCCTACAAGCGCAGTGGTTACGCCCGGGCCGAACGGATCCTCGTGGAACTGGCCGCGCAGGCGGCCCGCGAACGCCGGGCTGCGCCGACACTGTTACCTACCCGCGTGGTGCCCGTTCCATTGCACCCCTCGCGTTTGCGCGAGCGCGGGTTCAATCAGTGCGAGCCGCTGGCGCGGTGCGTCGCCGAGGTCCTGGGGCTCCCGCTGGATGCCGCATGCGTTCGCCGCGTGCGGGCCACGCCTTCGCAGCAGACGCTGAGTGGCCCTCAGCGTCGCCGGAATCTGCGCGATGCATTTGCCGTGAAGGCGGAACTGGCGGACGAACGGGTGTTATTGGTGGACGATGTGGTCACGACCGGGGCGACCCTGGATGCGCTGGCCCGTGCGCTGCGGGCGGCGGGAGCTGCGTCGGTCGAGGGCTTGGCACTCGCTCGCGCGTAAGCGCGTTAGCCTCCCAGATAGTGATCCGCGATCATCGCGAGCATGACCACGGCGCCGAGATAGTGGTTGTTCTTGAATGCCCGCAGGCAGTCGGTCGGCTCGCGTTCGGCGATCAGGAACTGCTGGTAGAACATCAGCATCGCCACGATCACCAGCCCCGCCGTATAGTAGCCGCCGAACCCGGCATGCTGACCGATCAGGTACAGCCCCAGCCAGACGAGCACCTGTAGCCCTGCCGTGATCAGCCGGTCCATCTCGCCGAACGCGATGGCGGTGGACTTCACCCCGATCTCCAGGTCGTCTTCTCGGTCCACCATCCCGTAGAAGGTGTCGTACACCACGGTCCAGGCGAGCACGGTCACGTACAGCAGCCAGGCGAGCGGAGGCGGGTGATCCCCGGTAACCGCGGTAAAGGCCATGGGCACCGCCCAGGCGAAGGCCGCGCCCAGGTGCACCTGCGGAAAGTGGTGGAAGCGCTTGGCGAAGGGGTAGGTGGCGGCCAGCACCACCGCGACCAGGGAATAGAGAATGGTCAGCAGGTTGGTCAGCAGCACCAGCACGAAGGCGGTCAGCGCCAGCACGGCGAAGGTCGCCAGTGCCTCGTTCGGCGTAATGGTGCCGAGCGCCAGCGGGCGGTCGCGTGTGCGGGCGACATGGGCGTCGAAGTCGCGGTCCGCGTAGTCGTTGATCGCACAGCCGGCCGAGCGCATCAGCACGACGCCGGCAACGAAGATGAAGATCAGCGAACCCGGCGGCCAGCCCTCGGCCGCGATCCAAAGCGCCCACAGAGTCGGCCACAGCAGCAGATAGATGCCGACAGGCCGGTCCAGGCGGACCAGTCGGGCCAGTTCCCACAGGCGTGCACGTGCGTCCATGGCGGCCAAGCTTACCAGCCTGGCGTGCCGGATGGATGCGGAAGGGGGTGGGCCGGACAATCCCCGGCGCGACCCCGCTGGTAGTCTGCGCTCAGTCCGCGGTCAGCGGGAACAGGGTCAGTTCGACGCGCCGGTTCATCGCGCGGCCCTCGGCGGTCTCGTTGGTCGCGACGGGCTGATGCGGGCCGAAGCCGATGGTGTCGACTCGCACCGACTGGACCCCGCGCCGGATCAGGGCGCGCCCGACACTTTGTGCACGGCGTTCGGACAGGTCCATGTTGTACTCGACGCGTCCGGTGATGTCGGTATGGCCGGCGACCTCGATCCCGGTCTGGTCGTATTCGGCCAGGACCAGCGCCACCGAGTCCAGCACGTCCTCGAACTCCGGCTTGATGTCGGTGCGATCGACATCGAAGGTGATGTGCCCCGGCATGTTGAGGATGATGTTGTCGCCGTCGCGGGTCACGCTGACGCCCGTCCCCTGAAGCTGCTCGCGCAGCTCGGCCTCCTGGCGGTCCATGTAGTTGCCGATCGCGCCGCCGGCCAACGCCCCGATGCCCGCCCCGATCATCGCGCGCTGCGTGCGGTTGCGGCGGCTGGTGATGCTGCCGACCACGGCGCCTGCCGCGGCGCCCACGCCGGCTCCGATCGCAGTGCGCGATACGCGCTCCTCGCCGGTATAGGGATCCGCAGTGGTACAGCCGATGGCGAAGGTCAGAAAACCGACCAGTAACAGAACACCAATGCGCGAGATCATGCTTGCCCCCCAGCCGGGAAGGAACTCCCGGGTTTCAGTCTGCGCCCATGGGCGCGCTTGGGGACAGGATTGCGCCGTTGCTTGAACGGAAGGTGAACCGTGCGTCAGGCCGCGTCGTTTTCGTGACGCAGTTGGCGCAATACCGGGGTGGTGTCGGGGTGGATGCCGCGCCAGATCGCGAAGGCCTCGGCGGCCTGCTCGACCAGCATGCCCAGACCGTCCGCCGTCTGCCGGCAGCCGGCGTCATTGGCCCAGTCGAGGAACCGGGCCGCGCCCGCGCCGTAGACCAGGTCGTAGGCCAGGCTGTCCGGGTGCACCAGCGTCGCGGGCAGGGTGAGGCCCTCGTCCGACAGGCCGGCGGCGGTGGCGTTGATGACCAGGTCGAACGGGCCGGCGGGCAGGGCGTCGAGGCCGCAGGCGGACAGCTCGGTCTCGATCGCCAGGTCGGCGAAGTCCTCGGCCAGCGCTTCGGCCCGCGCCGCGGTGCGGTTGGCGATCACCAGCTGTGCGGGATGTCGCTCCAGCAGGGGCTGCAGCAGCCCGCGGGTCGCGCCGCCGGCCCCGAGGATCAGGATGCGCCGGCCGGGCACCTCGCCACCCAGGCGGTCGAGGTCGCGGCAGAAGCCGATGCCGTCGGTGTTGTCGCCGTGGAGCTGGCGCTCGTCGTCGCGCCAGAGGGTGTTCACTGCACCGGCGCGCCGGGCGCGATCGGTTAGCACCCGGGCCAGGGCGAACGCCTCTTCCTTGAACGGGACGGTCACGTTCAGGCCCCGGAGCCCGGAGGAGAACCACGCCCAGACCTCCTCGGCGAACTGCCCCGGGGTGCCCAGCAGGGCTTCGTAGGTCAGGTGCTGCCCGGTCTGTTCGGCGAACAGGGCGTGGATGCGCGGCGACAGCGAATGACGAATCGGATTGCCGACCACGCCATAACGATCGGGGCGCGGCTCGCTCATCGGGCCGCGTCCTCCTCCAGCCATTCGGCCACGGTGCGGGCGTAGTAGGTGAGGATGCCGTCGGCCCCGGCGCGCTTCATGCCGGTCAGGGTCTCCAGCACGCAGGCGCGCTCGTCCAGCCAGCCGCGTTCGGCGGCGGCCTTGAGCATCGCGTACTCGCCGGAGACGTGATAGACGAAGGTCGGGCGCTGGAATTCGTCGCGGATACGGCGGACCACATCCAGATACGGCATCCCCGGCTTGACCATCACCATGTCGGCGCCTTCGGCCAGGTCGAGCGCGACCTCGTGCAGGGCCTCGTCGCCGTTGGCCGGGTCCATCTGGTAGGTCTCCTTGCCACCCTTGCCCAGATTGCCGGCCGAGCCCACCGCGTCGCGGAACGGCCCGTAGAAGGCCGAGGCGTACTTGGCGGAGTAGGCGAGGATGCGCGTGTGCACATGCCCGCCATCCTCCAGCGCGGTGCGGATCGCGCCGATGCGCCCGTCCATCATGTCGGAGGGGGCGACCACGTCGGCCCCGGCCGCGGCATGCGACAGTGCCTGCCTCACCAGGGCCTCGACGGTGATGTCGTTCACAACAAAGCCGTCGTCGTCGACAATGCCGTCCTGGCCGTGGGTGGTGAACGGGTCCAGGGCGACGTCGGTGATCACGCCGAGCTCGGGGTGGGCCTGCTTCAGGGCGCGTACCGCGCGCTGGGCCAGGCCCTCGGGGTTCCAGGCCTCGGCGGCATCCAGGCTCTTCTTTTCGCCCGGGACCACCGGGAACAGGGCCAGTGCCGGGATGCCGAGGCGCACGGCCGCGGCCGCCTCCTCCAGCAGCAGGTCAATGGTGACGCGGTCCACGCCGGGCATCGACGGCACCGCCTCGCGCACCCCCTCTCCTTCGGTGACGAATATCGGCAGGATCAGGTCGTCCGTGCGCAGGTGGTGCTCGCGCATCAGGCGGCGGGAGAAGGCGTCGCGACGCATGCGGCGCGGGCGGCCGGCGGGATAGGGGGCGATCGGTGCGGTCATGCGGGTCATCCTTGTTGGCGTAGTCAGCCAGCGGCCTCGGCCAGCCAGTCGCGCGGCTTCAGGTAACGTTCGTACAGTTCGGCCTCGGGCGTGCCGGCCTCCGGCTGGTAGTTGTATTCCCAGCGCACCAGCGGCGGAAGCGACATCAGGATCGATTCGGTGCGCCCGCCCGACTGCAGGCCGAACAGGGTACCGCGGTCGTAGACCAGGTTGAACTCGACATAGCGCCCACGCCGGTAGAGCTGGAACTGGCGCTCGCGCTCGCCGTATTCGGTCGCGTGGCGCCGGTCGACGATCGGGCCATAGGCATCCAGATAGGCATTGCCGACGCTCTGCATGTAACCGAAGGCGTGCTCGAAGCCGCCCTCGCTGAAGTCGTCGAAGAACAGCCCGCCGACGCCGCGCGGCTCGTCGCGGTGCTTGAGGTGGAAGTACTCGTCGCACCACTTCTTGTGCGCCGGATAAAGGTGCTCGCCAAACGGCCGACAGGCGGCCTCGGCCGTGCGGTGCCAGTGGATGCAGTCCTCGTCGAAGCCGTAGTACGGGGTCAGGTCGAAGCCGCCGCCGAACCACCAGATCGGCTCCTCGCCGGGCTTCTCGGCGATGAAGAAGCGTACGTTTGCGTGCGAGGTCGGTACATACGGGTTGTGCGGGTGGATCACCAGCGACACCCCGGTGGCCTGGAACGAACGCCCGGCCAACTCCGGGCGGTGCGCGGTGGCCGAGGCCGGAAGGTTGTCGCCCATCACATGGGAGAAGTTGACCCCGGCCTGCTCGAAGACCCGCCCCTCGTGCAGCACGCGGGTGCGGCCGCCGCCGCCGGCCGGGCGTTCCCAGGCGTCCTCCTGGAAGCGGGCCTGGCCGTCCAGGCGCTCGAGGCCTTGGCAGATGCGGTCCTGCAGGCCCTGCAGGTATTCGATGACACGGTCGATGGAGACGTGGTCCTGGCTCATGCTGCGTCCCGATTGATCAGTTCTCGGTGTTGGTGTCGGGGTCCGGCGCGCCCCGGAGCCAGGCCCCGGTGCGGGCGTCGCGGATCGCGCTGGGTGCGGTGCGCCCGCCACATTCTGCCTGCAGGATCGCATCGATGCCTGTCCCGAGCTGTGCGTTCACGCAGTCCCAGGTTCGGCAGGGCTCCGCGCCCGCGCGGTTGGCGCTGGTGGAGACCAGGGGGCTGCCCGCGGCCGCGCACAGCGCGCGCGTCTCCGGGTGGGCGGTGACGCGTACCGCGAGGCTGTCGTGTTCGCCGCGTAGCCGCGGCGGGCAGGCATCGGTGACGGGCAACAGCCAGGTGGTCGGCCCCGGCCAGCTGGCGTCGATCTCGGCCCGGCGTTCGGCCGGCAGCGGCGCCAGCCAGGTTGCGAGGCGCTCCATCCGGTCGGTGACCACGATCAGCCCCTTGGCGGCCGGGCGGCCCTTGATCTCGAGGATGCGATCGATTGCCTCGGCGTTATCCGGGCGGCAGCCAAGGCCGAAGACCGCCTCGGTGGGGTAGGCGATCACGCCGCCGTCGCGCACGCACTGCGCGACGGGGTCGATCTCGGGGGTTAGCAACGGGGCGTTATTCGGATCCACGGTCGCCGGAGGGCTGGGCACTCAGGCGGCTGTCGCCGGCGTTGTCGCCGCTGCCGGACTTCGCGCTACCAGACTTGGCGGTCGAAGCCTTCTTCGCCGGGGCTTTCTTCGACGTGCTCTTCTTGGCGGCGGTCTTTTTCGTGCCCGTCTTGCTGGCAGCCTTCTTGGTGGCCGTCTTTTTCGTGGCCGTCTTCTTCGCGGTCGACGACTTGGCGGTCGACTTGGCCGCCCCCTTGCGTCCGCGGCCCTTGCGTTCCGGCGCGGCGGCGATCAGTTCCTGGCACTGCTCAAGCGTCAGGGACTTGGGATCGGTCTCCTTGGGGATCTTGGCGTTTTTCTTGCCATCGGTCACATACGGCCCGTAGCGGCCGTTGAGGACCTGGATACCCTCTTCGTCGAAGCTCTTGATGAAGCGTTCGGCGTCCTTTTTCTTCTTCTCGGCGACGATCTCCAGCGCACGTGGCAGCTCGATGGTCCAGACGTCGTCGTCCGGCCCGAGGGAGGCGTACTTGGAGCCGTACTTCACGTACGGGCCGAAGCGGCCGATGTTGACCATCACCGGCTCGCCCTCGGGGGTCTCGCCGAGGTCACGCGGCAGTTTGAACAGCTCCAGTGCCTCGTCGAGCGTGATCTTGTCCATCTTCTGCCCGGGCAGCAGGCCGGCGAAGCGCGGCTTCTCCTCGTCGTCCTTGGTGCCGATCTGCACGATCGGGCCGAAACGGCCCAGGCGCACGCTGACCGGGCGCCCGCTCTGCGGATCGGTGCCCAGCTCGCGTGACTGCACGGCCTCGGCACGGGTGACGTTCTCTTCCTTTTCCTTTACCTGGTCGCGGAAGTCGCCCCAGAAATCCTCCAGCACCGGGACCCAGTCCTTCTCGCCGCGCGAGATCGCGTCCAGCTCGTCCTCGAGCTTTGCGGTGAAGTCGTAGTCCACGTAGCGGTCGAAATGCTGGGTCAGGAAGCTGTTCACGATCCGGCCGGTATCGGTCGGGATGAAGCGCTTGCCGTCCATCTCCACGTATTCGCGCGACTGCAGGGTGGAGATGATGCTGGCGTAGGTCGACGGACGGCCGATGCCGTATTCCTCCAGCGTCTTCACCAGGCTGGCCTCGGTGTAGCGTGGCGGCGGTTCGGTGAAGTGCTGGTCGGCGGTGACTTCTTCGAGTTGGACCGTGTCGCCCTCGGCCATCTCCGGCAGGCGCTTGTCCTCGTCATCGTCTTGCGCGTCGTCGCGGCCCTCCTGATAGACCGCGATGAAGCCGGGGTCGACCAGGGTGGAGCCGGTGGCGCGGAACTGATGCCGGCTGTCGCCCGGGACCAGGTCGGCGGCGACGGTGTCGAAGGTCGCGTGGATCATCTGGCAGGCGACGGTGCGCTTCCAGATCAGGTCGTACAGTCGCGCCTGGTCGCTGGTCAGCCGGGCGCGGATTTCGTTCGGCAGGCGGCGCACGGAGGTCGGGCGGATGGCCTCGTGGGCCTCCTGCGCGTTCTTCGACTTGGTCTTGTACTGGCGCGGGCTGTCGGGGACGTTGTTGCCGCCGTAGCGCTCCCCGATCAGGCCGCGGATCTCGGCGATCGACTCGCCGGCCAGCGCCACCGAGTCGGTACGCATGTAGGTGATCAGGCCGATCGCACCGGAGCCCAGGTCGATCCCCTCGTACAACTGCTGCGCGGTGCGCATGGTGCGGGACGCGGTAAAGCCCAGCTTGCGCGAGGCCTCCTGCTGCAGGGTCGAGGTGGTGAACGGCGCGGCCGGGTTGCGGCGGCGCTGCTTCTTCTCGACCTTGGCGACACGCAGCTCGCCGTTCGCGGCCTCGGTCAGGCGCTTCTGGGCGTCATGTGCGAGTTCGGCGCTGTTCAGGTCGAACTGGTCCAGCTTGTTGCCGTCCAGGTAGGTCAGGCGCGCGGTGAACGGCTGCTCCTGGCGCTCGGCCTTCGCATCCAGGGTCCAGTATTCGCGCGGGACGAAGGCCTCGATCGCGTCCTCGCGCTCGCAGATCATGCGCAGCGCCGGGCTTTGCACGCGTCCGGCGGACAGGCCGCGCTTGATCTTGCGCCACAGCAGCGGCGAGAGGTTGAAGCCGACCAGGTAGTCCAGCGCGCGGCGCGCCTGCTGGGCATCGATCAGCGGCTTGGCCAGGTCACGTGGCTCCTCGATCGCCTGCTGGATCGCCTTTCTGGTGATCTCGTGGAAAACGACCCGATGCACGCCGCGATCGTCCAGCAGGCCGCGGTCGCGCAGCACTTCGTAGAGGTGCCAGGAGATCGCCTCGCCTTCGCGGTCGGGGTCAGTCGCTAGGATCAGGTCGTCGGATTTCTTCAGCGCCTTGGCGATCGCGTCGATCTGTTTTTCGCTGCGCTCGATCACGTCGTACTTCATACGGAACCCGTTTTCCGGGTCCACCGCGCCTTCCTTGGGGACCAGGTCGCGCACATGGCCATAGGAGGCCATGACCTGGTAGTCCGGGCCGAGATATTTTTCGATGGTCTTGCCCTTGGCGGGCGACTCTACGATGACGAGGTGCTTGCTCATGTCGCTCGGGACCGTCTCCGTGGCAGCGGGTTCCGTTTAGGGGCGATCGCGGTCGCATGGCAGCGACCGGGTTCACGGGCGCTAAAGACTAGAGGAGGAAATGCCGGTTGGCTACCGTGCTGTCTGCGGGAGACGGAGAAATCAGTGCAGATAATCCACGGCCGCGGGGCCAGAATCGTCGCGCATCACCTCTTCCAGTCGGGAGTAGGCGATCGCGTCGTCGGGCTGGTTGAACAGCACCATCAGGACCACCCAGCGCAGCTGGTCGAGGTCGATCTCCTCGGCATCCAGCTCCATCACGCGGTCCAGCACCAGCTCGCGCGTGCCGGCGGTCAGCAGGCCGTTTTGTTCCAGGTGCAACAGGAAGCCGTGCGCCTCGGTATCCAGGCGCTTGCGCTCTTCCGGGGCGTAGATGCGCTGGGCCGCGCTGTCGCCACCGCGGCCGGTGAGCGGGGCCTCGCTCATCAGGCGATCCAGCCAGCCCAGGGCGCGGTCGATCTCGGGGCGGGCGAAACCGGCTTCCACCAGGTGGCGTTCCAGTTCCGCGCGATCCGGCTCCTCTTCGGATTCCTCGTCCATGGTGTGCTCGAACAGGTACATGAGCACATCCAGCACGCTTTCGTTCATGATTCAGGGGATCCTGCGTCGAGGCGCTGGTAGCGCCCGTGGTCGAGGGCGGCCACACGGCCGTTGAGTTCCAGCAAAACCAGCATGGATGAAAGCCGCTCGATGGTCAATTTGGTGCGATCCCGCAGGGTTTCCAGCGGGATCGGGTCAAAACCCATCGCGTTCAGCACGCGTTCCTGCTCCGGGTCCAGTGGTTCCCGAGCCGGCTCCGGCGACGTTTCGGGCGTCTCCCCGGGGGCGACACCGATCCAGTCCGCCAGATCCTCCAGCACGTCGTCGGCCGACTCCACGAGTTGCGCCCCGTCGCGGATCAGGCGATGGCAGCCGCGGCTGACCGAGCTCAGTACCGAGCCCGGCACCGCGTAGACCTGTCGGCCCTGTTCCGCAGCCAGCCGGGCGGTGATCAGCGAACCGCTTTTCAGCGCGGCTTCGACGACGACCGTGCCCAGGGCCATGCCGCTGATCACCCGGTTGCGCTGCGGAAAGTTGCGCGCCAGCGGGCGTGTGCCGGTCGGCCACAGCGAGACGACCAGGCCGTGATCCGCGATGCGGTGGGCGAGGCGACGATGCTGGGCCGGGTAGATGCGGTCCGGGCCGGTCGCGACGACCGCGATCGTGTGGCCACCGGGGGCAGCCAGGGCCCCCTCGTGGGCGGCGCCGTCGATGCCGCGCGCCAGGCCGCTGGTCACCACCACGCCGGCACCGGCGAGCTCGCGCGCGAACTCCCCGGCCAGCCGTTCGCCCTGCGGCGTGCACTCGCGGGCGCCGATGACCGCGATCTGCGGCCGATGTAGCAGGCTCGGGTCGCCGTTCAGGTACAGGACGGGGGGCGGATCGGGGAGTTCGGCCAGTAGCGGCGGGTAGTCGGGGTCATCCCGGCACAGCAGATGGTGCCGTTCGTCCTGGTCGAGCCACGCCTGGTCGGTATCGGCCCCCGCTGTGCGGGCCTCCAGGTCGATATCCAGCTCGACGCCGTGACGCCGCCATTCGCTGAGGGGTGCGGCCAGGGCAGCGCCGGGACCGCCAAAGACCTCGACTAGATGCAGGAGGCGCTGGTGGCCAAGCCCCGGGGTATTGATCAGTTCCAGCCAGTCGCGGTGACGTGTTGCCCGCTCCCGATCATCTGCCATCGGAGGTGATCACGCCCGTGCAGCCGGGTCAGCGCGACGGATGGCGGACCTTGTCGCCCTCGCGCAGGGTACGGTCGGACTCTGTAACCAGGATGTAGGAGACCTTCTCGAAGGTCTGGAACACCATCACCGTGCCGACCGATTCCTCGGGCAGGGTCACGACCTCGTTCGGCCGGTCGCTGACTGGGTCGCGTACCTGGCGACCGGCGGTGTAGGCGGTCATGACCTGGCCGTTCTCGATTCCGTCGCGCTCGCCGCGATTGATGATCGCGGCCTGCAGCTGGCCGATCTGGCTAATTGCATCGAACAGGGAGATGATCGTGCCCTCCATGTCCTCCGGGGGGCGTCCGATCTCGAACAGCATGTCCTGTTCGTCGGCAAAGGGAACGAGACGATCGCCACGGATCGCCTCGCGTTCGCCCTTGCGAATGTTGGCGCGTGCCACGTTGCCGGGTTCGACGATCTCCGCCTCGCCAATTGGCAGAGTCGCAATGCCCAGGTTCTCGCCCGTGTCCGGGTCCACCAGCTCGCCGTCACGGCGAACGATGTGATAGAGGTCGTATTGCTGCGTGTCTTCGGCGTTGCGCACGTAGACACGGTCGCCCGGGCCGAAAATCACGCGTTCGTCCTGCGAGGCCAGGATGTAGGGGGCGTTGTCCAGCGTCTCGTCGTCCAGCACCTGCGGGCGGAACATGAACGACTGCAGGGTGGAGATCGGGGTGACGTCCTCTTCGCGATCCACCACGCGAACTTCGGGCGACAGGCGCTTGGTTGGACGCACGCGCGGGCCACCATCCACGGTGATGCGCGGTTCACCATCTACGTAGTAGATACTGAGGACATCACCCGGATAGATCAGGTGCGGATTCTCGATCTCCGGATTCACCAGCCAGATCTCCGGCCAGTACCAGGGATCACGCAGGAACATCGCGGCGATGTCCCACAGGGTGTCACCTTCGCGGACCACGTAGCGTTCGGGTGCGGACTCGCGGATTTCGGGTTCCGGCTCGGAGGTGCCGGAAGTTTCGGAGGCGCGGTCGTTGTCGCGGGAGGTGCCCTCGGTGCGAGCCGTTTGAGTGGCTTCGCTGTCCGCAGGAGTGGCAGCCCCTTCTTCGGTCTGGGTGGCTGCGCAGGCGCCGAGTAACAGCGTTACACTAAATAGAATGCCCGGCAGAACGAAGGTCGTGGTCGCCCTGGTCTTGTACATTACTGTCCCCTGTCAGGTCCGCGCGCTCCCCGAGCCTTCCTTTTGCCCTAGCCCGGCCCCATGCGGATGACGCAATTCCGCGGATATTGCGGTCCAACGTTAGCAGAATTGTGACGTCTGTACAGTACAAAGTTTGAGGTTTTTCATGGCCAAGCGCGAAATACTGCATTTCCCGGATCCGCGGCTACGCCTGAAGGCGGAGCCGGTCGAGACGGTGGACGACGAGATCCGCACCCTGGTCGACGACATGCTCGAAACGATGTACGACGCCCCGGGCATTGGTCTGGCGGCTACCCAGATCAACGTGCAAAAGCGGGTGCTGGTGACGGACGTCTCCGACGACCAGAGCGAGCCGCACGTGCTGATCAACCCCGAGATCCTCGAGACCTCCGGCGAGGAGGAGATGGACGAGGGTTGCCTTTCGGTGCCCGGTTTCTACGAACGCGTGCAGCGCGCCGATCGCATCCGCGTGCGGGCCCTCGGGCGTGACGGCCAGCCCTACGAGCTCGATATCGACGGCCTTCTGGCCGTCTGCATTCAACACGAGATCGACCACCTCGACGGCAAGCTGTTCGTGGACTACCTGTCCAGCCTGAAGCGCAATCGCATCCGCAAGAAGCTGGAGAAGCAGGGCGCACGGAGCGGCGCGGGAGACAAGGCCGCGGCGCCCGCCGTCTGATGGGAGTGGCGGACACGGACGTCGAGTCCCTGCGCATTGTCTATGCCGGCACGCCGGACTTCGCGGTCCCCGCGCTGGAGGCCCTGATCGAGCGCGGCCCGCGGCCCGTGGCCGTGTACACCCAGCCGGATCGCCCGGCGGGGCGTGGGCGTCAGTTGCGCCCGAGCCCGGTCAAGGTCGCCGCCGAAGCGGCCGGCATCCCGGTGCTGCAGCCGGAATCCCTGAAATCGCCCGAGGCGCAGGCCGAACTGACTGCCTGGCACCCGGATATCCTGATCGTCGCGGCCTACGGGCTGATCCTGCCGCGCGCGGTGCTGGAGATCCCCCGTCGGGGCGGGCTGAATATCCACGCCTCGCTGTTGCCCCGCTGGCGCGGCGCGGCGCCGATCCACCGCGCGATCCTCGCCGGTGATACCGAGACCGGGGTCTGCCTGATGCAGATGGCGCCCGGCCTGGACACGGGGCCGGTGCACGCCTGTCGCTCGACCCCGATCACTGCGGCGACGACCACCGGCGAGCTGCACGACACGCTGGCCGCGCTGGGCGCCGAGCTGTTGCTTGAACGGCTGCCCGCGATCCTCGCGGGGCGTTCGCAGCCGGAACCACAGGACGATGCCGGCGCGACCTACGCGCGCAAGCTGGAGAAGGACGAGGCCTGGCTGGACTTTGCCCGCCCGGCGGTGGAGCTGGATCGCCAGGTGCGGGCCTTCAACCCCTGGCCGGTTGCCCAGGCGCGCTGGGGAGAGCAGGTGATCCGCGTGCATGCCGCGCGCCCGTTGCCCGGGCCGGCGGACCCGGAGCCCGGTACCATCCGTGCCGCGGACCGCGACGGGGTGGAGGTTGGCACCGGGGAGGGCCGACTACGTCTGGAAATTGTGCAGTTGCCAGGCAAGCGGCCAGTCGCGGCCGCGGACTGGGCCAACACCACGGCGCTGGTGGGACAGCGCCTCTCGGGGCCCTAGGCGATGGCAGCCAAGCGCTCCGGACGCATCGTCCCCTCGCGGGTGGACTCGCGCTCCCCGCGCCAGCGGGCGCTGGAGGCGACCGAGGGGGTCGTCCTGCAGGGGCATTCCCTGACGCGCGCGGTGGAGCAGGCTGTCGAGGGACTGAACACCCGCGACGCGGCCTGGGTGCAGGCGCTGGCTTACACCACGCTGCGCTGGTATCCGCAGCTGTCGGCGCTGGTGAACGGATTTCTGGATCGCCCACTGCGCAAGAAAGACGCGGTGATCGGTGTGCTGCTGGCGCAGGGGCTGGTCGAGCTGATGCATTTCTCTACCCGGGACCACGCGGCCGTGCGCGAGACCGCGGAACTGGCGCGGGCGATCCATCGCCCCGGTGCGGTGGGGCTGATCAATGCGGTACTGCGGCGCGCGCAGCGCGAGCAGGATGCGCTGGAGGCGGCGGTCCGGGAAGACCCGGCGCTGCGTTATGCCGTTCCGGAATGGCTGCTGGAGGCGATTCGCGCCTCCTGGCCCGACGATTGGGAGACGCTGCTGGAGGCGGCTACCCGACCCGCGCCCATGACCCTGCGCGTGAACCTGTCTCGCACATCGCGTGAGGACGCCCTCCAGGCGCTCGTTGCGGCGGGACACCCGGCACAAGCACATCCTCAGCTGGATATGGCCCTGACGCTGGAGGAACCCGCAGACGTGACCCGGCTGCCCGGTTTTGCCGAGGGCCGGCTCTCGGTGCAGGACGCCTCCGCGCAATGGGCGGCGGTGTTGCTCGATCCGCAGCCGGGCGAGCGCGTCCTGGATGCCTGCGCGGCCCCGGGAGGCAAGACCGGGCACTTGCTGGAGCGGGCCCGTGGTGATCTCCAGCTGACCGCGCTGGACAGCGACGCCGAGCGCCTGGTGCAGGTGCGCGAGAACCTCGATCGCCTCGGCTTCGCGGCGCAGTTGACCGCAGCCGATGTCGCCGATCCCGCTGCCTGGTGGGATGGTCACCCCTTCGACGCGATCTTGCTGGATGTCCCCTGCTCGGCGACCGGGGTGATCCGGCGCCACCCGGACATCAAGACCCTGCGCCGTGCCGACGACATCCCGCGCCTGGCGGCGGAGCAGGCGCGTATTCTGGAGGCCGCCTGGGGCCTGCTGCGACCTGGCGGGCGCCTGCTGTATGCGACCTGTTCGCTCCTGGCGGAGGAAAACGACGCGGTCGTTGCGGGCTTTCTCCAGCGGATGCCGGATGCGCGCGCGCCGGAGCCCGAGGGTGGCCCGCCGATCGCCGGGGCGCATGCGCGTTCAGCAGGTTGGGCGCTGCCACTGGGCCTGGAGGGCGGCGATGGTTTCTACTACGCACTGCTGAAAAAGGACTAGGGCATGGGCGCGGGTCGTCGGTCGCCGATCGGATTCCTGCTGGCGTGGTCGCTTGTCCTGGCGCTCGTTCCGGGTACGGCGCAGGCGCTGGAGATACGCGACGCTCGCCACCTGTGGATGGGCGATGACACTCTGCTCGTGCGCTTGATGCTCGACATGCGGCTGCCGCAGGTGCTGGAGGATGCGCTGGCCAACGGAGTCACGCTGGAGTTCGAGGCCGAGGCCCGGATCGAGCGCGATCGCTGGCTGGGCCGGGAAGACGTGCAGCGCGAGACACGCCGGGTCAAGCTGCAATACTTTGCGCTGAACCGATATTACCTGGTAACCGACGTGAACGACGACCGGATGGAGCTCAAACCGACCCTGGGCGATGCCCTGGAGCATGTGGCCCGACGGCTGGGGCGCCTGCCGATGCATGGCGTGCCGGAGGCGGTGCGCGAGCAGCCGGAAGACTACAACTTGGCGGCGCGCCTGTTGCTGGTGTATTCGGCGTTGCCCCTGCCGCTGCAGCTGGATGCCGGCCTGCGCGGTGACCTGACCACCCGGCGGGAATGGCACCGATGGTCCTTGGATTAGGGAAATGCTGGTCAATGAACACGCTCGCGTTCGAGTCGCTTTTGCGTGCAAACAAGGCGCGGCGACTGCCGTGCAGTCATTCTGCGCAAGGGAATCGCAACGCCGCGCCCGTTTTTGTCAACAAAGGGAGGCCGGGCCCTTGCTCTCAATGGTTCGTGGAATGGGTACCCCAGGTTCCCCGATCCGGCGTTGCGGCCCGAATCAATCAAAAACGGGCCGGTAGAATTACTACGGGCTGCGGACCGTGCCTTGTCGCGGACAACCTGGGGTGCCAACGCGGGTGTTTACATTGATCAGCGTTTCCCTAAGACGCTTCCCTTGGGGCCTTCTGGGCATGGGCCTGCTGTTTCTGCTGCTGCTGACCTCGCTGGTGGTCATGGGCGGGGCGGCGCAGGATCAGGCCCGCTTCGAGCAGCTGTTCCTGTGGCTGCTGGTATTCCATGCCGCAATCCTCCTGGTGCTGGGTGGCCTGATCATCCACCAGTTCGTGCGTATGGTCGCCCAGTATCGCCAGGGTGTGCCCGGCAGCCGCCTGACACTGCGGCTGGTCGGGGGGTTCATGCTCGTCGCGGTGTTGCCCGTATCGGTGGTCTATTACTTTTCCTTCGAGTTTCTGAACGAGGGTGTGGACTCCTGGTTTGACGTACGCGTGGACTCCGCGCTGGAAGACGCCCTGGAACTGTCGCGCTCGTCGCTGGATCTGCGCGTGCGCCAGCTGGCCACCGAGACGCAGGAGATGATGAGCGAGCTGGAAGGGGTCTCCGAGGGCCTGGTCCCGCTGGCGCTGAATGACTACCGCCGCCAGGTTGGAGCCCAGGAACTGACCCTGGTCGGCTCCAACAACCGCATCATTGCCTCCTCCACCGACAGCCCGATCCGCCGCCTGCCGAGTCCTCCGGGGGCCGATATCCTGATGCGGGTGCGCCCGGAGCAGCCGTATTCGCGGCTGGAACCGCAGCCCGATGGCTCGCTCGTGATTCGCGTGGTGGCCACTACCAGCAGTCGGCGCCCGGGGGCGGAGAACCGCATCCTGCAGGGGATCTATCCGGTGGACCCGCGCATGTCGGCCCTGTCGCAGCGGGTGGAGGATGCCTTCGCCGGTTACCGCGAGTTCGCCTACCTGCGCGGTCCGATCATTCAGGGGTTTATCTTTACCCTGTCGCTGGCCCTGGCGATCTCGCTGATGGCGGCCCTGTGGGCCGGCCTGCTGGTCGCGCGGCGCATGGTGCGTCCGATCTCCGATCTGGTGCAGGGGACACGACTGGTGGCGGCCGGGGACTATTCCACCCGCCTGGCCGTGCAGCGGGCGGACGAGCTGGGCTTTCTCGTGCAGTCGTTCAACGCCATGACCCGAACGCTGAACGAGGCGCGTGACGAGGCCGAACGCAACCGTCGTCTGCTGGACGCCGAGCGCGCGTATCTGGAGAGTGTCCTGCAGCATCTTCGTTCCGGCGTGCTGGCGCTGGACGGCAGTCTGCGCCTGCGCACCGCCAATGAAGCCGCCGGCCAGATCCTGGAGTGCAACCTGCAGGGTGCGCGCACCCGGTCGATCTCCGAGCTGGGCATCGAATGCCCGCTGGTGGGGCAGTTCTTCGAGGCGATCAACGATGCCCTGGCGCGCCAGGAAGACGAGTGGTCACGGCAGGTCGTTGTCTTCACCCGCTCCGGGCGCAAGGTGCTGATGACGCGCGCCGTCTGGCTGCCGACCTCGGGCTCCAGCCGCGGCCTTCACGCGATCGTGTTCGATGACATGACCGAGTTCCTGAAGGCGCAGCGCGACGCTGCCTGGGGCGAGGTGGCCCGGCGTCTGGCACACGAGATCAAGAATCCGCTGACCCCCATCCAGCTCTCCGCCGAACGCCTGTCGCGCCGACTGGGCAAGGTCCTGGACGGCGCCGACCGCGAGGTCCTGGATCGTGCGACCAGTACCATCATTCAGCAGGTGGAGGCGATGAAGACACTGGTCAATGCCTTCCGTGATTACGCCCAGGCCCCGCGACTGGAGCTGGGGTCGGTGGACCTGAACCAGCTGATTCAGGATGTCTGCGAGCTGTATGTCGACTCCGACGGCCATTCCCTGGTGGAAACCGAACTGGAGCCGGATTTGCCCGGGATTCGTGGTGACGCCGGGCGCCTGCGTCAGTTGCTGCACAACCTGATCAAGAACGCGCTGGAGGCCGGCAAGGGCCAGGACACGTTCGCGGTGCATATCGCGACCGCCTATCTCGACGACCCGGCCGGGCCGCACATCGAACTGTGCGTGACCGATACCGGCCCGGGGATCAAGCCCGAGCTCCTGGAACGCATCTTCGAGCCCTACACGACGGACAAGCCACGTGGAACCGGTCTCGGTTTGGCGGTTGCACAGAAGATCGTCGAGGAACATGGCGGCATGATTGAGTGCCATAATGCACCGGCGGGCGAAGGCGGGGCCGTCTTTCGCATCCGCATCCCGGTGGAACATACCCCGCAGGCCCTGGCCCACGAGGAACGGGAATGAGCGAACCGTACGTACTGGTCGTCGACGACGAACCGGATATCCGGATGTTGCTGCAGGATGTCCTTGAGGACGAGGGCTACCAGGTGGCGCTGGCCGGCTCGGTCGCCGAGGCCAAGGCCCAGCGACGGAGTCGGCGGCCGGATCTGATCCTGCTCGATGTCTGGATGCCGGACGGCGACGGGATTTCGCTGCTCAAGGAGTGGGGCGACGACGAGGGCCTGCCCTGTCCGGTGGTGATGATCTCCGGGCATGGGAACGTGGAGACTGCGGTCGATGCCACGCGCCTGGGCGCCTACGACTTCATCGAAAAGCCGCTGTCGATCGACAAGCTGCTGATCACGCTGAACAACGCCCTGGAGGCCGCCCGCCTGCAGCGCGAGAACGTGGGCCTGAAACGCCACGCCGGTACCGTCGCCGACCCGGTGGGCGGCAGTGCGGTCATGGTGAACCTGCGCGATCAGGTGCAGCGCATGGCGCAGCACGACACCTGGGTGCTGATCACCGGAGAGCCCGGGGTGGGCAAGCAGACCTTCGCCCGCCTGCTGCATGCGCGCAGTGCGCGCCGGGACAGTCCGTTCATTGTCGTCTCGGTCGGTTCGCTGTCCGGCGACGAGGCCGTGGCCGAGTTGTTCGGCAGCGAGCAGGGCGACCGCGTGCGCTATGGCTTGCTGGAGCAGGCCGCAGGTGGTGTGCTGTTTCTCGACGAGGTCGCCGAGATGGACATGCAGACACAGGGCCGGCTACTGCATGCCCTGGACACCCAGCGCATTACCCGCATCGGGGGCGATCAGCCGATCAGCGTCAATGTACGGGTGATTGCCGCCAGCCAGCACGATCTCGGCGAGGCGGTGGAACAGGGCCGGTTTCGCGAGGATCTGTACTACCGGCTGAATGTCCTGCCCCTGGCGATCCCGCCACTGCGCGAGCACGCGGAGGACATCCCGGAGCTGCTCGACTACCATATGCGCCATCTGCACCAGCAGGAAGGCCTGCCGATGCGGGCGTTTCAGCGCCCGGCGCTGGAGCGGATGCAGCAGTATCATTGGCCCGGCAATGTGCGCGAACTGCGCAATCTGGTGCAACGGCTGATGATCCTCGGCTCCGGTGACGAGATTACGCGCGACGAGGTCGAACGCACCCTGACCGGGCAGCCGCAGCGCGGCGAGGAGTTCGAAGAGGGGGTGCTGGCGATCCCGGATCTGCCGCTGCGCGAGGCGCGCGAGCAGTTCGAGCGCGAGTATCTGATTCAGCAGCTGGAGCGCTCGGAAGGCAACATGACACGGCTGGCCGAGCGGGTGGGACTGGAGCGTACCCACCTCTATCGCAAGTTCAAGGCACTGGGCATCGATCCAAAACGGGTGAAGGCCGACGGCTGAGGCTCTGGTCGTTTTCCTGGCACGGCGCCCTGACATCTCCGGGACGGGAGACGCATGAAGCACATCATTATCCTCGGCGCGGGGCAGGTGGGCCAGTCACTGGCCGAGGCCCTGAGCGCCGACGGCATCGACATCACCATCGTCGACTCCCGCGCTGAGCGCCTGGCCGAGCTGGAGGATCAGTTCGACATCAAGACGGTGAATGGCTTCGCCTCGCACCCGAGCGTGTTGGAGGCCGCGGGCGCGCAGGATGCTTCGATGGTCATTGCGGTGACCGACTCCGACGAGGTGAACATGATCGCCTGTCAGGTCGCCTCCACCCTGTTCAATGTCGAAACCAAGATCGCCCGTGTGCGCTCGCGGGACTACCACGAGACCCCGGAGCTGTTCGCCCAGGATGCGATGCCGGTGGATATGCTGATCTCGCCGGAGGCGATCGTCACCCGCCACATCCATCGCCTGATCGAGCACCCAGGCTCGCTGCAGGTGCTGGAGTTCGCCGAAGGACTGGTGTCGCTGGTCGGCGTGCGGGCCTACTACGGTGGCCCGCTGGTCGGACACGAGCTGAAGAACCTCAAAAGCGATATGCCCGGCATCCATACGCGGGTCGCGGCGATTTTTCGCAAGAACCGCTCCATCCAGCCGGATGGCGATACCGTAATCGAGGTCGACGACGAGGTCTTCTTTGTTGCCGCGAAGAAGAACATCCGCGCGGTGACCTCGGAGCTGCGCAAGATGGAGAAGCCGTACAAGCGCATCATGATCGCCGGAGGTGGCAATATCGGCGAGCGCCTGGCGGAGACGCTGAGCAAGCGCTACCGAGTCAAGGTGATCGAGCGCGATCCGGACCGCGCCGACCACCTGGCGCGTTCGCTGCCCGGCAATGTGCTGGTCCTGCATGGCGACAGCGCGGACGACCGCTTCCTCGAATCGATCGGCATCGAGAACAACGATGTCTTCTGCGCCGTAACCAACGACGATCAGGCGAACATCTTTGCCGGCATGCTGGCCAAGCGCTGGGGTGTGCGCAAGGTGATGTCGCTGATCAATCGCCCGAGCTACGTGGACCTGCTGCAAAGCGGCACGATCGATGTCGCGATCTCGCCGCAGCAGGCGACCATCAGCGCGCTTTTGGCGCGTGTGCGCGAGGGCGGAACGGCCACCGTGCATACCCTGCGCCGCGGGGCCGCCGAGGCGATCGAGACGGTGGTGAACGGCGATGCCCGCACCTCGCAGGTGGTGGGCCGGCGGATCGAGGAGATCGATTTCCCCGAGGGCACGAGTGTGGGTGCGGTGGTGCGTGGCGAGGACGTGATCATCCCGCACCACGATACGGTAATCGAGGCCGGCGACCACGTGATCCTGTTCCTGACCGACCGGCGCAAGGTCAAGCAGGTGCAGCGCCTGTTCCAGCCCTCCGCGCTGTTTTTCTAGGTCGTCCTGGCCGATGCTCCATTTCGCATCCACTGCCCGCCTGCTTGGGGTCCTGCTGACCCTGTTCAGCCTGACGATGCTGCCGCCGGCAGCCATCGGCTTTCTCTATGGCGAATCCACCGCCTGGGTGTTTCTGCAGGCGTTTGCGTTGTTGCTGCTGATCGGCGGGATCCTGTGGAGCTCGCTGTACAAGGCGCGCTGCGATCTGCAGGTGCGCGACGGTTTCATCCTGGTCGTACTGTTCTGGCTGGGGCTGGGCATTGCCGGGGCGGCACCGCTGGTGCTGGACCCGAACCTGCCGGTGTCGTTCACCGACGCGGTGTTCGAGTCGATGTCCGGGCTCACCACCACCGGCGCGACGGTGCTCACCGGGCTGGACGACCTGCCGCGCGCGATCCTGTGGTACCGCCAGCAGCTGCAGTGGCTGGGCGGCATGGGGATCATCGTGCTGGCGGTGGCGATCCTGCCGCTGCTGGGCGTGGGCGGTATGCAGCTGTTCAAGGCCGAAACCCCCGGCCCGATCCGCGACAACAAGCTGACCCCGCGCATCGCCGAGACCGCGCGCAACCTCTGGTATATCTACCTGGGTCTGACCGTGGCCTGTGCGCTGGCCTACTGGGCCGCCGGGATGGAGGCCTTCGACGCGGTCGGGCATGCGTTTTCGACCATCGCGATCGGGGGGTTCTCCACCTACGATGCCAGCATCGGGCACTTCGATTCGGTGGCAATCGAGACGGTCGCGATCGCGTTCATGATCCTCGGCGGGATGAATTTCGCGCTGCACTTTCTGGTGCTGCACCGCGCGACCTGGAAGCCGTATCAGCGTGACGAGGAACTACGCACCTATCTGATCCTGCTCGTCTCCGCCGCCGTGATCGTGGTCGGCTACATGCTGTGGAGCGGCTTTGCCACCGACACGAACGACGCGCTGCGGCGCGGGGTCTTCCACGTGGTGTCGGTGGCGACTACCTCGGGCTTTACCACCGATGCCTTCTATCTGTGGCCGGGCTTCCTGCCGGTGCTGCTGATCTTCCTGTCGTTCATCGGGGCCTGCACCGGATCCACTGGTGGCGGGATGAAGGTGGTGCGCGTACTGCTGCTGGTCAAGCAGGGACTGCGCGAGATCAAGCGCCTGATCCATCCCCATGCCCGGATCGCGGTGAAGGTGAACGGCAAGGAAGCGCCCGACCGCGTGGTCCAGGCGGTCTGGGGCTTCCTCGCCGCCTACGTGATGGTCTTCGTGGTAATGATGCTGCTGATCATGGCCTCCGGGCTGGATCAGGTCACCTCGTTTTCCGCGGTGGCCGCGACTCTGAACAACCTCGGCCCCGGGCTGGGCGAGGTTGGGGCCAACTACGCCTCGATCAACGACTTCAGCAAGTGGGTGCTGGTGCTGGCGATGCTGATGGGCCGGCTGGAAATCTTTACCGTGCTGGTGCTTCTGTCGCCCGCCTTCTGGCGGCGTTAGCCTGAAGATATCCAGAAGGAGGAGCCCTATGAGTGACATGATCGAACGCTTCCAGAACATGCTGGATGGCGGACAGGACTCCGCGATGCTGCGTTTTTCGCTGGGCAATGCCCTGGCGACCGACGGCCAGAAGGAGGCCGCGATCCCGCACCTGGAACGCGCGCTGGAGCTGGATGGTGGCTATTCCGCCGCCTGGAAGCTGCTGGCCAAGACCCTCGTCGACCTGGAGCGGCCACAGGCCGCGCTCTCTACCTGCGAGCGCGGCATTGCCATCGCTACCGAGAAGGGCGACCTGCAGGCGGTGAAAGAGATGGAGGTCTATGCGAAGCGCGCACGCAAGCAGCTCGACGCGGGCGGGGGCGCATGAGCGAACCGGCCGGGGAGACCCGCTCGGGCCATGAGGCAGGCGCCTATCGGGCCCCGCTGACCGCCCGTCATTTCGCCCCGCGCTACTGGGGCAGCTGGCTGTTGCTGGGCGTGGTCTGGGTGCTGCAGGAGATGCCGCGCCCGGCCGTGCATGCGTTGGCCCGGGGACTCGGGCGGCTGATCCGCAAGGGCGCCGGGCGCAGCCGCGCGGTGGTGGAGCGCAACCTCGAGCTGTGTTTCCCCGAGATGACCCCGGCCGAGCGCGAGAAGCGCATGGAGGCCTATTACCGCTACCAGGCGCAGACCGTGCTGGACTACGGCCTGCTTTGGTTCGGCAAGCCCGGCCAGCACGCCGCGCGCATCCGAGTCGAGGGGCTGGAACACTACGAGCGCCTGCAGGCGGCCGGCACGCCGGTGATTATCCTCGCCCCGCACTCCCTGGCGCTGGACTACGGCGGCGTGCGCATGAGCCAGATGTACGACGGCGTGTCGTTCGCCAAGCCGATGAAGAACCCGGTGCTGGAGTGGATCAACCATCGCAGCCGCACGCGCTATTCGGGCGACATCTTCGCCCGCGAGCAGGGCCTGCGCCCGGCCATTCGCCAGCTCCGCCGCGGCCGCTTTTTCTATTACCTGCCGGACGAGGATCTGGGGGCCGAGGGGGCGGTGTTCGTCGACTTCTTCGGGGTCCCCAAGGCGACGCTCACCGCGCTGGGCCGCCTGGCGCGCATGTCGAAGGCGGCCGTGCTGCCCAGCTTCGTCTGGTACGACTCGGTGGCGGACCAGTACGTGATGCGCCTGTGGCCGCCGCTCGAGGGCTTCCCCAGCGGCGATGACCATGCCGACACCCGGCAGATGAACCAGGCCATCGAGCGCGGGGTCACGCAGGCCCCGGCCCAGTACCTGTGGTCCATGCGTCTGTTCCGCACCCGCCCCGAGGGCGAGCCCCCGCTCTACCCCAGCCGCAAGCGCTGATCGTCCGGCCGCGATGCCCGAAGGCGATACCATCCACAAGCTGGCCCGGGCGCTGGGTCCGGTGCTGACCGGTGCTGCGCTGGAGTCTGTGTTGACCCGGTCGCGGTGTGGTGAGGCACTGGTGGAGCATGGGGCCATGGCTGCGCGTAACGTGAGTGCGCGCGGCAAGCACCTGCTGATCGAGCTCAATGACGCCTCGGGCCGCGCCTGGCAGCTGCGCACGCACCTGGGGATGTACGGGACGTGGCACCAGTATGCGCCCGGGGCCGCCTGGCACAAGCCGGAGCACCAGGCCTGGGCCGTGCTGCGACTGGCGGACCGGGTGCTGGTCTGTTTCCATCCGCGCGAACTCGCCTGGCAGCCACAGCCGGAGGGGCGCGGCGACCCGGAGCGACTGGATGCACGCGTGGGGCCGGATCTGCTGGACCCGGAGGTCGACCTGACCGCCGTCGTACGACGTGTGCGCACCCGCAGCGACCCCGCGCGACCCGTCCTGGACGTGCTGCTGGATCAGTCGCTGGCGTCCGGCATCGGGAACATCTACAAGTCGGAGGTGCTGTTCCTGCTCGGGCGATATCCACTCGACCCGGTCGGTGTGATTGCGGATGACGAGCTCCTGGCGCTCTACCGCGAAGCGGCGCGCCTGTTGCGGCGCAACCTCAAGCCCGGTCCACGCATCACGCGCGAACGGGCCGAGACGGACGAGTATCTACTCGTGTACGGGCGCGGCGGGCAGGCCTGCCGCACGTGCGGGACAGCGGTGGAGCGTGCGCTCGCGGGCGAGCACCTGCGTTCCACCTACTGGTGCCCGTCCTGTCAGCCAGGGAAACATTGATCAGTGGTTCCCTGGGGAACCCCGAGGCGGGTAGGGGCCACCAACGGGTACGGACCTAGGCGAGGGCAGGGATTATGGACAAGCGATACCCGGGGCGGTTACTGGCGGCCCCATTGCTGGGCGGGCTCCTGATGGCCTGCGGGGGAGCGGCCGGGATCGCGGCCGAGGAGTTCTATGCCGCTGACGGTGAGTTGCGCGGCGAGGTCCTGAGCTCGGAGCTTAATCATCCCTGGGCGATGGCCTTTCTGCCGGATGGCGGGATGCTGATCAGCGAACGGCCCGGGCAGCTTCGCTATATCCCCGACGCGGAGAACGTCGAGGGGCGCGGCGAGATGGTTTCCGGTCTTCCGGGCGATCTGATCGCTCAGAACCAGGGCGGGCTGCTCGATCTGGCTCTGCATCCGGATTACGAGGACAACGGCTGGCTGTACTTTACCTACTCCGCGCAGGTGGATGGTGGCCAGACGACCCGCCTGGCCCGCGGGCAGTTCGCCGATGGTGCGCTGCAGGATGTCGAGGTGCTGTTCTCGGTGGAGCCGGGGGTGCGCGGCGGGCGCCACTTCGGTTCGCGGATCGTGTTCGACGCGGACCACTACGTCTATATCAGCATCGGGGACCGGGGAGAGCGTGACCATTCGCAAGACACGTCCACCCACATCGGCAGTATTGTCCGCCTGCATGACGATGGCTCGGTGCCCGAAGACAACCCGCTGGTGGGTGAAGGCGAGGCCAAACCGGAACTGTGGGCCTGGGGAGTGCGCAACCCGCAGGGCATGGTGATCGACCCCGAGACCGGCACCTTCTGGCAGAACGAGCACGGTCCGCGCGGTGGCGACGAGGTGAATATCATCGAGCGCGGTCTGAATTACGGTTGGCCAGTGATCAGCCAGGGCCGCGAGTATTCCGGCGGGCCGGTAGGCGACGGTCTTACGGAAAAGGAAGGGATGGAGTCGCCTCTGCACTACTGGACTCCGGCGATCGCGCCGTCCGGTATGGCGATCCTGCGCGACCCCGCCTTTGCCGACTGGAATGGTGATCTGCTGGTCGGCGGGCTGCGGGGCCAGACCCTGCGCAAGCTGACCTTCGACGGTCGCGAGCTGGTCAACGAGGAAGATCTGCTGCCCGACCTCGGCCGCCGCATCCGTGATGTCCGCGTGCACGATGGGGCGATCTGGGTGCTGACCGACCACAACCCGGGCGAGCTGATCCGGCTGACCCCGGCCGACCCCGGCTGATGAATCCACGTTTCCGGAAGGAGCCCTTTTGATGTTTGCGTTTTCCGAGCCGCGCATGCCCGCGCCCGAGGAGGCCTTGCCCGGGCGCGAAGAGCCGCTGCCGGTCCCGCCACGGCACATGGTGCTGGGCACACCGCTGGTGCTGCCCTATCCGGAGGGCGCGCAGGTGCTGCATGTGGGTATGGGCTGCTTCTGGGGTGCGGAGCGGCTGTTCTGGCAGATCGACGGCGTGTATTCGACCAGTGTGGGTTATGGCGGCGGCTATACCCGCAACCCGACCTACCGCGAGGTCTGTTCCGGGCAGACCGGGCACACCGAGTTGGTGCGTGTCGTGTTCGACCCGGCCCGAGTGTCGATCGATACGCTGTTGCGGGTGTTCTGGGAGGGACACGACCCGACCCAGGGCATGCGCCAGGGCAATGATGTCGGCACGCAGTACCGCTCCGCGATCTATGTGGAATCGGCCGAACAGCAGGCGGCGGCCGAGGTCAGCCGCGAGCGCTACCAGGCGGCGCTGGATGCCGCAGGGCGTGGCGCCATCACCACGGAGATCCAGCCACTGGACGCCTGGTACTTTGCCGAGGACTACCACCAGCAGTACCTGGCCAAGGTGCCTAACGGCTACTGCGGTCTGGGTGGGGTGGGCGTGCCCTATCCCTCGGGCTGAGGGTTCTTCCGTCTGCTATCCGCGGCCGGAAGAGCCGAAGCCGCCGGCGCCACGGGCGCTCTCCTCGAAGTCCTCGACCACGCGAAAGCGCGGCTGGACGACCGGGACGATGACCAGCTGCGCCAGGCGTTCGCCGACCTCCAGGGTGTAGGCGTACGCGCCCCGGTTCCAGCAGGAGACCATCAGCGGCCCCTGGTAGTCGGCGTCGATCAGTCCGACCAGGTTCCCCAGCACCAGGCCGTGCTTGTGACCTAGCCCGGAGCGGGGCAGGATCATCCCGGCATAGCCCGGGTCCTCGATATGGATCGAGAGCCCGGTCGGGATCAGTTCGGCGGCGCCCGGCTCCAGCGTCAGCGGCGCCTCGATCATCGCGCGCAGGTCGACGCCGGCCGAGCCGTTGGTGGCCGGGGCGGGCAGCGGGAAGTCCGCGCCCATGCGCGGGTCCAGGATCTTCAGGTTAATCTCGGGGGCGGGCATTCGGGGTTCCTTGATCCGTTTCGCATTCGGCCAGGCGCTCGACGATCAGGTCGATCAGCGCCCGGGCCAGCTGGGTTTTCGGCTGGCTGGGAAGCCGGTGCTCGCCGCCCTCCCAGAGGCACAGCAGTTCGTTGTCGGGTGTGCCAAAGGCGCGGCCCTCGCCGACCCGGTTGGCGGCGATCAGGTCGAGTCCCTTGGCGCGGCGCTTGGCCTCGGCGTGTTCGCGCAGGTGCTCGGTCTCGGCCGCGAAGCCGACCAGGAACGGGCGTCGGGGGAGGGAGGCCGCCTGTGTTGCCGCCTCGGCCAGGATGTCCCGGGTGCGCTCCAGTGCCAGGTGCATCACCGGGTCGGATTTCTTGATCTTCTGTGCCTGCGGTTCGGCCGGGCGGTAGTCGGCTACGGCCGCGGCCGCGATCAGGATGTCGGTCTCGGGCAGTCGCTCCATCACCGCGGCGTGCATGGCGGCCGCCGTTTCCGTGGCGATGCCTGCGACGCCCGCGGGCACGGCCTCGGCCGTCGGCCCATGCACCAGGGTCACGTGTGCGCCCGCATCGCGCGCCGCCGCGGCCAGGGCAAAGCCCATGCGCCCGGAGCTGCGGTTGCCGATAAAGCGCACGGGGTCGATCGGCTCGAAGGTGGGGCCGGCGGTGATCAGTACGTGACGTCCGGCCAGCGGGGCGTGTACCGGCTGCAGCAGCTCCCGCGCAATCGCGGCGGGCTCGCGCATGCGGCCCTCGCCCTGCTCGCCACAGGCCTGATCGCCGCTGTCCGGCCCGATCAGGGTTACGCCGCGCTCGCTCAGGGTTGCAATATTGGCCTGCGTGGCCGGGTGGGCCCACATGCGATGGTTCATCGCCGGTGCCAGGGCGACCGGCGCGGTGGTGGCCAGCAGCAGCGTACTCAGCAGATCGTCCGCCAGGCCCTGGGCGTAGCGGGCGATCAGGCTGGCGCTGGCCGGGGCGACCACGATGCGGTCCGCCCATCGTGCCAGGGCGATGTGATCCATGCCGGATTCCGCTTCGGCATCCAGCAGCTCGGTACGCACCGGCGCGCCGGACAGGGCCTGGAAGGTCAGCGGGGTTACGAAGGCGCGGGCGCCGGCCGTCATCACTACGCGCACTTCGCAGCCGGCGCGCTTTAGCTCGCGCACCAGCTCGCAGGCCTTGTAGGCGGCGATGCCGCCACTGACGCCGATCAGGATCCTAGGTTGGCTTTGATGGTCCGTCATGCGGCGGATTCTACCCGTTCAGGTCTTTTCCTGGCGCGCGGAGACGCCGGCGGTCAGGGCGTAGCGCATCGCGTCTTCCAGCGACATATCGAGCGGTTCCACGCGGCTGCGCGGCAGCATCAGCGTGTAGCCGCCGATCTGGTAGCTCATCGGTGTGTATACGGCGATGGTTTCCGGGCCGCCCAGGTTGTCCGGTAGTCCCTCGAAATCCTCGCGGGTGACAAACCCGACCAGCTTGAAGTCGCTGCCCGGGAAGGTGACCAGCACGGCCTGTCCGAAGCGCTGGTGGATGTCGCCGGAAAGGAGATTCGTTACGTCGCGCACGGTCCCGTGGATGGTCTTGACCACCGGGATGCGCTGCATCAGCGATTCCATCCAGTCGAACAGGCCGCGTACCACATAGGCCTGCAGCAGTACGCCCAGTGCGAACACGAGCACCAGCCCGGCGAGGATGCCCAGGCCCGGGAAATACAGGGCATCGGGCAGGATCGCGCGCAACAGCCCGCCCAGGACAGTTTCCGCTGTGGTGCCCAGCCACCAGAGCAGGGCCAGGGTGATGACCAGCGGCAGGATGGCCGCCAGGCCGGTCAGGAAGGTCCGGGAAATCTTGCGCACTTGCAGTCTCCATCCTAGGGAAACACTGATCAATGTACACGTCGCGCTCGAGTCGCTTTTGCGTGCGAACAAGGCGCGGTGAGCGCAGTGTAGCCGAGCTACATAAGCGAGCCGCAACGCCGTACGCACGCAAAAGCGGCCGAGCCCCTGCTGTTCAATGGTTTGTGGGGTTGGCACCCCAGGTTCCCCGATCCTGCGTTGCGCCGCTTGCGGGTAGAACCACTACCCGCTGCACGACGCTCCTTGTCTCGGAAAACCTGGGGTACCAACGCGAGCGTGTACATTGATCAGTGTTTCCCTGGGGGAGGCCCCGATGCTACCAGTTTCGGGCGCGCAGGCGCCGCTCCGCACTTTGTGGGGGTTGGCGGGTCTATTCTTCACAATCGAGAATATCCGGGGGTTATTGCGATGCAGGGATGGAAGCCATGGGGGATGTTACTGGCGGTTGTAGCGATGGGATCGGTCTTCGTGACATCGTCGCCGGCCGGCGAGCCGGCGGCGCCTGAAGATTACGAAATGCAGCCCGAGGTCGTGGCCCCGGGGGTCTATGCAGTGATGACTCCGGCGCGCGATTTCCCCAGCCGAGAGAATCTCGGCTGGAATGCGAACATGGCGTTCGTGGTGACCGGCGACGGCGTGCTCGTGTTCGATACGGGGTCGTCCGAGACCATGGGCGTTGCCCTGCGCGAAGCAATCCGCGAGGTGACCGATCAGCCCGTGCGCTGGATCGTGAACAGCCACAGTCATGGCGACCACTGGCTGGGCAATCATGCCTTCGCAGAGGACAAGCCGGAGATCATGGCCGGCCCCGAGGCCATCGAGCGCATGAAGGCCGAAGCCGAGACCTGGGTCGATAATTTTCGCGAGATGACCGAGGGGGCGACCGGTGACACCACGCCACTGCTGCCGAACACGCCCGTGGATGAGCGCATCACGCGCGATCTCGGCGGAAAGGAGGTGGTCATCCTGCCCTCCGGCGGCGCCCACTCCCCGGGTGACCTGATCGTCTGGTTGCCGCAGACGAAAGTCCTGCTGGCTGGGGATGTGGTGTACAGCGATCGCGCGCCCTCGGTCTGGGATGGCGACGTCGTGCAGTGGATCGAGCTGCTGGACGAACTGATCGCGCTGGAGCCCGATGTGGTCGTGCCCGGCCATGGCCGGCTCGAGGGGGCGGAGACCCTGCCGCGCCTGCAGAACTACCTGGTCACCCTCTGGGGCGCGATCGAGGAGGGTGTGGAGCAGGGGCTGGCCGACTTCGAGACCGTGCCGCTCGTGCGCGAGCGCATGGCGGACATCATTGATGACTACCCGGGCTTCGAGGACAAGATCGACCGCTCGGTCGCCACGACCTACCCTGATGTGGAGGCTGCCGTGTTCTGAAGCGCGCGGCCGGCGTCAGAACTGCCAGGTGGCGTGCAGCGAGCCGAACTCCGCTGCGCGCTTGGCCTGGCCACTGAACTCGCGCGAACGCCAGACATGGGTGTATCCCAGGCGCACCCCACCCACGTGGAACACGAATCCGGCCGTAAACTCCCCCACCGCCGGGTGCTTGTCCACCGAGGGCCCGTCGCGAAACAGCGGGCCGTCCAGAAACAGGTCGTAGGCCATCAGCCGGGTATCCACCCCCGCGAACAGGTAGCCGCCCGCGGAGCCGACCGTCTCGAAGGTATGCGAACCTGATAGCGCCGGGTTGATCCGGGGCGGGCCGTAGTCGCGCGGCAGGTTCCGTCCGGCGCGCACGATCGCGCCAGCGTTGGCGAACGTGAACGGGCTGCCCACGGTCGCGCCCCAGTGTGGGGTCAGGTCCCAGCCCCAGCCGCCCTCGGCGCGATGCGAGCGCCCGCGCAGCTGGCGCTCGTAACCCACCATCAGGGTCGCCTCGTTGCCGATCTGGTCGTCCCACCCCTGCGGTTGCGGTGCGCTGGACCAGCTGTGGACTTCCTTTTGTGTGCGGTCGGCCAGCGAGGCGGGCCCGACGGTGCCCACGGTGACCTGCAGGCGGTCCAGACGGTCGCCATGATCCTCGGCCAGGCTGAAGTTCAGGTATAGCCAGCCGGCGTAGGGGCGGTCGTCCGGGTCTGCGGGCGACCGCTCGATGTCCTCTGGGGTGTACATGTTCTGGCCCAGGTGGATAGCCGATTTCAGGCGGCCGCGTTCCTCGCGATCGACGAAGTACGGCAGTGCGTCCGCGACCCGCTGCAGCCAGGGGGGTACGCGCTCTTCGCTGCGCGTCCAGCCGATGCGGAAGCCATTGGTGTAGTAGCGGTCCTCACCAGCGAACAGGTCGTTCTCGAACTCGAAGTGCAGTGCGTCGACGCCGCGTTCAGCGGCGGCCGGTGCCGCCGCGAGACCCAGCGCGGCAACCAGCCCACAGGCCATAACGCGCACCGTGCCGGCCGGGCGGGTTGTCGGGAGCTTCCGGTATGATCGACGCATGGACCTCTCCAACCAGATCATCTTCCTGGCGGCCATTGTGCTGCTGGGCAGCATCCTTTCGAGCGTGATCACCTCGCGCCTGGGCGTGCCCCTGCTGCTGGTGTTCCTGGTGATCGGCATGCTGCTCGGGCCGGAGGGCCCGGGCGGTCTCGAGGTGGAGAATATCACCCTGGCCTATCTGGTCGGCTCGGCCGCGCTCGCGATTATCCTTTTCGACGGCGGGATGCGCACTCCGGCCCGCAATTTCCGTATCGGGCTGAAACCAGCCCTGGGGCTGGCCACGCTCGGGGTGCTCGTCACCTCCGGGCTGACCGGGGTCTTTGCGGTCTGGTGGCTGGGCCTGTCCTGGCTGGAGGGCCTGTTGCTGGGGGCCATCGTGGGTTCCACCGACGCGGCTGCGGTGTTCTCGCTGTTGCGCTCGCGCGGGCTCGAGCTGAAAAGCCGTGTTGGTGCCACGCTCGAGATCGAGTCCGGCTCCAACGATCCGATGGCGATCTTCCTGACCATCGTGCTGATCGAGTTGCTGTTGATGCCCGATCAGCAGTTCGGCGCTGTCGTTGCCATCGAGTTCGTCCAGCAGATGGGGCTGGGGGCCCTGTTCGGTGTGGCCGGAGGTTTCGCCCTGCTGGCGCTGATCAATCGGGTGCCGATGGCGGGCGGGCTGTATCCGCTGTTCGCGATGGCCGGGGCGCTGGCCATCTTCGGCCTGACCGGTCTGGTGGGCGGCTCGGGCTTTCTGGCCGTGTACCTGGCGGGGCTGCTGATCGGCAACCGTCCGCTGGAGGCCTCGCAGAACATCAAGCGCTTCCATGACGGGATCGCCTCGCTCGCACAGATCGGGATGTTCCTGATGCTCGGCATGCTGGTGACCCCCTCGGGCCTGCCGCCGGTGGCCCTGGACGCCGGGCTGGTCGCCGCGGTCCTGATCCTGATCGCCCGTCCCCTGGCCGTATGGCTGTGCCTGTTCCCGTTCCGCTTCCCCTGGCGCGAACAGGTTTTCATTGCCTGGGTCGGTCTACGCGGCGCGGTACCGATCATCCTGGCGCTGTTCCCGCTGCTCGCCGGGTTGGAGTTGGCCGGCTATTTCTTCCACGTCGTGTTCTTCGTGGTGCTGATCTCGCTGCTGGTGCAGGGCTGGACCGTCGCGCCCTCGGCGCGCTGGCTGGGGCTGGAGCTGCCGCCGACCACCGCACGGGTACAGCGCACCGAGCTGGATATCCCCGGGCAGCAGGAGATGGAGCTGGTTGGTTATCGCCTGGCCGAAACCACACCGGTCGTGCGCGAGGCGTGGTCGAATTTCCGTCTGCCGGGCAGCGCGCGGGTCGTGGCCCACCTGCGCAAGGGCAAACTGCTGGACACCCTGGAGCTGCTGGATCTGCATGCTGGCGACCACCTCTACATTATGGTCGCCCCGGCCGATCTGCATGACCTCGACCGCCTGTTCGTCCCGCAGGACGAGGTGCCGGAGCGCCTGACCGAGCGCAGCGTGTTCGGGGAATTCGCCCTCAATGGCGACGCCCAGCTCGGCGCGGTCGGCATGGCCTACGGCGCCCCGGTTCCGCCCGAGCGCCAGGGTGACACCCTGGAGGCCTACCTGCGCCGCGAACTCCAGGCCGAGCCGGTCGTCGGCGACGCCGTCAACCTCGGCCCGATGCGCCTGGTCATCCGCGAGATGGACGGCGCCCGTATCACCAAGGTCGGCCTGAAACTCCGACACTGAGGCCTCTGGCGCTGGATGCTGGATAAGGGTTGCGCCTTGGTGAATCAGCATAGAGAGCATTTGCCGATTCAATTGAAGTGGAGCCTTTGCTATAAGAAAACAAAGGAGAGTGTGACGAACTTCATACTTTCCAGACGGGCCGGAAGCTTGGGGCGAGCGAGCCGCATGCTGCAACTTGGCGTACGCAGTATGCCCGTCACCTTCCGGGTGCCGGAAACGGTACAGCGCACGGCGCGCAGGCCAAAAAGACAAGGGGGGAGCGGGCCGGGCGCCCCTATTCGTGAGCGGATTGCGCCTCCTTCGGCCACCTACTTGCCGAGCATGGCCTTCAGGCCAGCCAGGTGGGCCTGGGCGGTGAGTTTCTGCGTCTCGGGGTCCGGTGGTCTGGCGTCCGGCCATTCGAGGTGTTCTTCGGGTAGCTCGTCGAGAAAACGCGAGGGTTCGCAGTCGATGGTCTCGCCGTAGCGGCTCCGGTTCTGGGCGTAGGTGATCAGCAGGGTCTGCTGGGCGCGGGTCAGCCCGACATAGGCGAGACGCCGCTCTTCCTCGATGGAGTCGTCCTCCACGCTGACCCGGTGCGGCAGCAGCTCTTCCTCGAAACCCACCAGGCAGACATGCGGGAACTCCAGGCCCTTGGCGGTGTGCAGGGTCAGCAGTTGCACCGATTCGTCGCCGTCCTGGGCTTCGCGGTTGCGGTCGAGTATGTCCATCAGGCTGATGCGGTTGACGATGTCGGCCAGATCCATCGTTTGGTCGTCGTCCGCCTCGTCGTCGCCGTACTCGGCCGTGGTGTTGCCACCACCCATGCGCCCGACCCAGTCGATGAACTCGCGCACGTTCTCCATGCGCCGGGTCGCGGCACGCGGGTTGGGACTGTTCTCCAGTAGCCACGATTCGTAGTCGATGTCCTCAATCAGGGCGCGCAGCAGTGCGTCCGGGGCCTCGTCTTCGCCGCGGCGCTGGAAGCCGTCGACCCAGTCGGTAAAGCGCTCCAGACGTGCCTGCGCACGGGCGTCCATGTACTCGGACAGGCCGGCCCCCCGTGCGGCCTGCAATAGCGAAGTCCCGCGCTGGTTGGCGTAGTGGCCCAGCTTCTCCAGTGTGGCCGGACCGATCTCGCGGCGCGGCACATTGACCACGCGCAGGAAGGCGGTGTTGTCGTCGGGGTTGGCGAGCAGGCGCAGGTAGGCGACCAGGTCCTTGATCTCGGCCTTCTCGAAGAACGACTGGCCGCCACTCAGGCGGTAGGGGATGCCCTGCTCGCGCAGGAGCTTCTCGAACAGCCTGGACTGGTGGTTACTGCGGTAGAGGATCGCGAACTCGCCCCAGCCCGCATTCAGGCGAAAGCGCCGGCGCATCAGTTCGGAGACCACGCGCGCGGCCTCGGTGTCGGCGTCGGAGCAGCCGATCACCTCGATCTTCTCGCCCTCGCCGAGTGCACTCCACAGGCGTTTCTCGAACACGTGGGGGTTGTTGGCGATCAGTGCGTTCGCGGTGTGCAGGATGCGGTTGGTGGAGCGGTAGTTCTGCTCCAGCTTGATCACCTCCAGGCGCGGGAAGTCCTGCTGCAGACGTGCGAGGTTCTCCGGGCGGGCGCCGCGCCATGCATAGATCGACTGATCGTCGTCGCCAACCACCGTCAGGCCGTCGCTGACGCCGACCAGCAGGCGCACCAGTTGGTACTGCGCGGAGTTGGTGTCCTGGTACTCGTCCACCAGCAGGTGTCGGATGCGGTCCTGCCAGCGGTTGCGCAGTTCCGGGTCCTCGCGCAGGCAGTCCACCGGGCGCTTGATCAGGTCGTCGAAGTCCACCGCGTTGTAGGCGCGCAGGGCGTCCTCGTAGCGCGGGTAGAGGTTGGCCGCGGCGAGCGCCTCCGGCGCGTCGCTCATCTGACTGGCCTCGTGCAGCGCCGCTTCCGGCGTCATCAGGTCGTTCTTCCAACGGCTGATGTGGCCAATCAGGGCGTCGACCTCGGAGCTGGTATCGTCACGGTAGGTGATCTCGCGCAGCAGTGAGCGGCAGTCGCCCGGGTCGAGGATGGAGAAGCCGGGACGCAGCCCGGCCGCGGCCAGTTCGCGGCGCAGGAAATTCAGCCCGAAGGTGTGGAAGGTCGAAACATTCAGCCCGCGTGCCTGTTCGTTCGAGAGCCGTCCCTGGACACGTTCACGCATCTCGCGCGCAGCCTTGTTGGTAAAGGTGATTGCGACAATCCGGCGCGCCTCGACTCCGCGCTGTTCGATCAGGTGCGCGATCTTCTCGGTGATCACGCGGGTCTTGCCCGAGCCCGCTCCGGCCAGCACCAGCAGGGGGCGGTCCGTGGTGGTCACGGCCGCCTGTTGTTGCGGATTTAGGGAAATACTGATCAATGGACACCCTCGCGCTCGAGTCGCTTTTGCGTGGGAACAAGGCGCGGTGACTGCCGTGCAGTCATTCTGCACAAGGGAGCCGCAACGCAGTTCCCGCGCCCGTTTTTGATAACAACGGGCGGCCGAGCCCCTTCGTTCATTAAGCTGTGGGGTTGGTACCCCCTGTTCCCCGATCCGGCGTTGCGCCCCGAATCCATCAAGAACGGGCGGGTAGAACCACTACCCGCCGCACGACGCGCCTTGTCTCGGAAAACCTGGGGTACCAACGCGAGTGTGTACATTGATCAGTGTTTCCCTGGCTCGAACACCGGGTTGCGACTTCCTTCACGAAAAGAGGGCGGCGCGTAAACTACCCCAGTGCGTGCGCCTCATAAAGTGTGACCCTCCCGGGAACGTCCTTTGAGGGTCGGTATCACGGACCGAATCACGAAAGAGAGAGGAGGCCGTATGCATTTTTCTTTCCGTATCTCCGCCGCCTTGCTGATTCTTCTGGTGGCGGTGGGCTCGCTTGGCGTCGCCGGTTGCGCCACTATGGAGGGGTTTGGCGAAGACGTGCAGGATGCCGGTGAATCCATTGAGCGACAGGCCGAGGATAACTCCAACTGACTCATCCCTGCGTCAGACGGGCCTGTCCCGTCTGACGCAGTTCGACTTCCATCAACACCTCCTGGAGGTTCCGGGCCCCGCGGTGATCCTGTTCACTCGTCGGGGCTGCGGTGCCTGCAAGGTGATGAGCCGGGTGCTGGAGCAGTGGCAGGCCGAGTCCGAAGCGCCCGCCCTGTTTGTCGTCGATGCGGAGACCGATACCGCGCTGGTGCGCGAGTTCGAGGTCTTCCACCTTCCGGCCCTGTTCGTCTTCAACGCCGGTGCTTACCACGGGCGCCTTGAGGCCCCGCCGCGTCTGCCGTTGCTCCGCAAGGCCCTCACGGCTTGTCTGCAGCGCCCGCCCGAGGAGGCCCCGTGACCGAAGCCATGACCGTCGATCACAACTGGTGGCCGCCGGCCCACGTGCTCGAAAGTCCGAACCAGGACGCGCGCCCTGCGGGGATGCAGCCCGAACTAATCGTCGTGCATGCCATCAGTCTGCCGCCGGGCACGTTCGGCGGGCCGCACGTGGCCGAACTGTTCCAGAACCGGCTGGACCCCGATGCCCACCCGTACTTTGCGCAGATCGCCGATTTGCGCGTGTCCGCGCATGTGCTGATCGATCGCGGGGGGGCGGCGACCCAGTTCGTGCCATTCTCCCGGCGTGCCTGGCATGCCGGCGCCTCGCAATGGCGTGGCCGCGCGCGCTGCAACGATTTTTCCATTGGCATCGAACTCGAGGGCACCGACGACGACCCGTTCACGCCGGTACAGTACGCCGAGCTGGCTCGTCTGATCGGCTGGCTGCGCGAACGCTTTCCCGCCATTACCCCGGATGCGCTGGCGGGTCACTGCGACATCGCCCCCGGGCGCAAGACCGACCCGGGCCCGCATTTCGACTGGGCGTACCTGGAGACCTGCCTGCGCGAGGACACGGCATGATTGTGGATCTGTTGCGACACGGCGAGCCAGAAGGCGGGCAACGCTACCGTGGACATGGCTGCGACGACCCGCTCAGCGCGCAGGGATGGACGCAGATGGAGCACGCGGTGCGCGACGATGATGGCTGGCAGGCGGTGGTCAGCTCGCCAATGCGTCGTTGCTGCGAATTCGCCGAGCGCCTGGCGGACGAACGTGACCTGTCCCTGCATCTGGAGCCGGATCTGCGCGAGGTCGGCTTTGGCGAGTGGGAGGGGCGCACGCGGGTCGAGCTGCAGCGCGAACGGTCGGAGGAGTACCGCGCGTTTTATGCCGATCCCGTGCACGCGCGCCCAGCCGGGGCGGAGCCACTGGGGGCCTTTCGCCGGCGGGTGGAGATGGCCTTCGAGGCCACGGTCGACGGCCAGTCGGCGGAACGCGTGCTGGTGATCGTGCACGCCGGGGTCATACGCGCGCTGGTCGGCTGGGTGATGGGCGTGCCGGACGAGCGGTTGTTCCAGCTGGAATGCGAGTATGCGAGCCGGACCCGGCTGCACCGACATCCGACGCGCGGCTGGCGCGTGATCCATACCAACCGCCTGCCGTGATGCGAACCAGACGGTTCCGGTTTGCGCGTGCGCGCCGGAACGGGAAGACGTCTCTGCGAAAAACTATCCGGCGCGGCTCTTGCGCTTGGGTACGGCCTTCACCGACAGGTAGTAGCCCTGGTCGAGGATCTCGAACAGGCGGTCGATGTTCGGGTGCTTGCCCGGGTTGGCACGGGCATCGTCGGCATGGCTGCCGTACATCAGCAAACCGGAGTTGGCGGCCTTCGGGCCGATGCCACCGTAGTCCAGCGCCAGCTGGTAGTAGATCTGCAGCGACAGGGTCTGGCCGTCCACGTTCTCGATGGTCGCGCTCGGGTTGTAGTCCTCGCCAAACAGTTCCAAGCGTTCGAGATTGCTGACGTCGGGCAGGTTCTTGGGCATGTCGGACTCCTCGAAAAGATGGCGGCATTATCGGGGCATGCCGGAGTCGGGACAACCGCCGGCCGCTTCCTGGTCCGAGCCGCTCGGGGCGGCATGCTAAGATAGCTCCTTTTTTTGAAGGGGTAGCAGCATGCAGCAAAGCGCGTTCATGGAGGCCGCCCAGGCCGCCGCCGATGCCGCGGACAAGGTCATCCGTCATTACTACGCCGCCGGCGTCGACGTCGAGACCAAGCCCGACGACACGCCCGTGACGCGCGCCGACGTGGAAAGCGAACAGGCGATCCGCCAGGTGATCCGCGAGCGCTTCCCGGATCACGGCTTCTACGGCGAGGAAACCGGGCAGTCGGACATGGACTCCGACTATGTCTGGCTGATCGACCCGATCGACGGCACCAAGAGCTTCGTACGCCGCTATCCGTTCTTCTCCACCCAGATCGCACTGATGTACAAGGGCGAGTTGATCCTCGGGCTGTCCAACGGCATGCAGTTCGGCGAGCGTGCCTGGGCGGAAAAGGGCCAGGGCGCCTTCCTCAACGGCGAAAAGATCGCCGTCGCCCCGACCACCGAGCTGGGCCGCGCCTCGCTGTCCACGGGGAACCTGAAGACCCTCGCGCAGCATGCCGAAGGCTGGAAGGCGCTGGGCGGGATTATGGCCGAGGTCAATCGCACGCGCGGCTATGGCGACTTCTACCACTACCACCTGCTGGCGCGCGGCAGTATCGATCTGATCATCGAGTCGGACGTGAACATCCTCGACATCGCGGCGCTTGCCGTAATCGTGCGCGAGGCGGGCGGGACTTTCACCAATCTGTCCGGCGGCGAGCTGGACCTGCAGACCACCAACGTGCTGGCGGCCGCGACACCGGAACTGCACCGCACGGCGCTGCAGCGCCTCGGCTGGAAGGGATAGGTCGGTCGATGATTGCGCACACGCCCGTCAGGCGGCGGGCGTGTCCCGGGTCTGGCTGGGTGGGTTAGCGCTGGGCGCCGTTCCCGTTCCCGTGGCCGTTCTCGCAGATCAGGCCATGGGCGCGCAGCTTCTTGCGCAGTGTGGCGCGGTTAAGTCCCAAAAGCGCTGCCGCCCGGCTCTGGTTGCCGTTGCAGCGTTCCAGCACGCAGGCCAGTAGCGGGCGTCCGACCTCGTTCATTACCAGGGCGTAGAGGTCGTGGCTGCTCTGCCCGTCCAGCGTCTCGAAGTACTGGTCCAGCGCATTGCGCACCGACTCGGCGAGTACACAGCCCGATGCGAGGTTGTCCGATGATGCCGGTTCCCCGCTTTGTTCTTGTTCGAAAGTGGGTACGTCCATCCTCATGCAGCCTCGCTTGCGGTTCCTGTCAGGATGGCGCGCAGGCGCCGAAGCTGTTCATTAGCGGTTGTGGCGGCAAGAAGGGACGCCCGTGCCGCCCGAGTTGGGTCCTCCCCCAGGCCCATATGTTGAAGATACCAGCCCAGATGCTTGCGCGCGATACGTACGCCCTGCGTTTCTCCGTATTGCGCATGCAGTTCGAGCAAGTGCTCCTCGATCAGCGCAAGACGCGCATCCCAGGCCGGGTCGGCCGGCACCGGCTCGCCGGCAAGGGCGGCGCGGATCTGGCCCGGTAGCCAGGGGCGCCCCTGTGCCCCGCGACCGATCATCAACCCGGTCGCGCCGGTCACCGCGAGCGCCCGGCGCGCACTGTCGATGTTGACGACGTCACCGTTGGCCAAAACCGGGATGGACACCGCGCGGACCACGCCCGCGATGGTCTCGTAATCGGCCGTACCACGATAGGCGTCGGCGCGGGTGCGCCCGTGTACGTTCAGCATCGCGACCCCGCAATCCTGAGCGATGCTCGCGATGGTCTCGGCGTTGATCCGCTCGCGATCCAGTCCCAGGCGCATCTTGAGGGTGACCGGCACCTCAACGCTCTCCACCAGTGCGGTCAGCAGTTCGCGTACCCGCTCCGGTTCGCCCAGCAGGGCCGATCCCGCGGCCCTGCTGCAGACTTTCTTGGCCGGGCAGCCGAGGTTCAGGTCGATCACGTCCGCTCCGCGGCGCACGTTCTCGCGCGCGGCCTCGGCCAGCGGTTCGGGTTCGTTGCCGAGCAGCTGCACGATGCGTGGGCGGGGCTCCTGTCGGTGGTCCAGACGGTGCCGGCTCTTTTCGCTGTCCCACAGGCGCGTGTCCGAGGTGACCATCTCCGAGACGGCCGCGCTGGCACCCAGGCGCCGCGCGATCAGGCGCAGAGGGCGGTCACTGACTCCCGCCATGGGGGCCAGGAATACCGGCGGGTCGGGGAAATGGTAGGGGCCGAGCTGCATAGGGGGCTGGGTCGACGGCGTAAAACAGGCGATTCTAGCAGCTGCTGTGGAAGCCGAACTCAGTGCAATGTGATCTGGGCCCCTGTGATGTGGGGGCCGGTATCGGGTAATTCGATCTCGATCGCATAGCGTTGATCCGCGCTCATCGGGGATTGCAGGTTGGCATGGCCATCTTCGGGGTGGAGGCGCCAGCCACCGCGACGGGTGCCCAGGCGGTCCGAAATCTGGACGTCCATTACCGGCCATGCCTGTTCCAGTGGGCTCGTCAACTCGAAGCGAATGGACAGGTCGCCCGCGTTGGCGAGACCCAAGTCGGGGGACGAGACGCGGATGAGCCGAGGCTCCCGTGGTGCTTGCCACCGCGGGCAGAGACCCTCGACACGAGGCGTGGTGCAAAGGCTCTCCCGAGTCTGATCCAGTACGCTCCAGGTGCCCGGGGCCACGGGTGGCACCAGCAGGAATTGCAGCGTGAAGGCCGTGAGCAACAGGAGTGCGAGGCTGGCCATGGCGGCCCCGCGCCCTGAGCGGTGTGCGGGCGGTTCCGTCGAGCGTGACGGTCGGGTGTCGATATCGAGTTCCAGCGTTTGCTGTCTGGGGCTGCGCTCGATGTCCAGGGGGGCCGCGTGGTGTACCGAAGAGATGCCGGGGCCGGTCGTCCGTTCGCCGGCGCCACCGATTTCGAGTGCGGGAAACAGTGCAAAGTCCGTACCACAGGCATCGCAGTGAGCCTGGTCCAGTCGCAGTTCCTCGCCACGGGTCAGGGTGTGGGCGACACCGCAATGGGGACAGCGGGCGAGCATCGCGGGAGGGCTCCGGTCAGCCGTGCCAGGGAAACATTGACCAATTCACACACTCGCGGACCGGGCGCGTGCGCATACGCTAGCGCCGGCGCCCGCTGAGCAGGGCCCAGCCCTCGCGGGTGTCCTCGATCCCGATGTCGAAGGCGTCCGTGTAGGCCGCCATGACCTCGTCGGCCTGGCGCTCCAGCAGGCCGGCCAGCAGCAGGCGCGCGCCCGGGCGGGCCGCGCGCGCGAGTTCCGGGGCGAGGTCGATCAGGGGCTTGGCCAGGATGTTGGCGATCACTAGGTCAAAGCCCGCATCCGGTACCGGGTGATCGGTCAGTCCGACCTCGATCTGGTTCTCGGGGATGTCGTTCGCCGCCGCATTGCTGTAGGCGGCTTGGACGGCCTGGCGGTCGATGTCGGTGCCTACCGCATGCCGTGCCCCCAGCTTCAGCGCGGCGATCGCAAGGATGCCGGAGCCGCAGCCGTAGTCGAGCACCTCCTGATCGCGCGGCGGGTTTGCTGCCAGCGATTTCAGGCACATCGCGGTTGTCGGGTGGTTGCCGGTGCCAAAGGCCAGGCCCGGGTCGAGATGGACGAATACGCCATCCTCGACGTCGGGCGGGTTTTCCCAGGAGGGCACGATCCACAGCGGGCCCCCGCAGTGGATGGCGCCCAGGCCGTCGAGCCCCGCGCGCACCCAGTCCTGGTCCTCGATCGCGACCACCGCGACCGACTCCGGTGCCGGCTGATATCGCTCCAGCGAGGCGGCGGCCAGTTCGGCATGGGTGGCGTCGGCGAACACGGCCTTCAGGCACACACTGGACCACAGCGGATGGGTACCAATCGGGGGCTCGAACAGCGGCTCGTCGGCGCCGTCGTGCAGCTCCACGCTGACCGCGCCGAGCTCGAACAGGGCATCCTCCAGGGGCTCGGCCTGTTCCGGGGCGATCTGGCACTGCAGTTCGGCGAGGCTCATCAGGTCAGCGACTTCAGCTTCTTCTCCAGGTAGTGGATATCGGTCCCACCGTTCTGGAAGTTAGCGTCGTTCATCAGTTCGCTGTGCAGCGCGATGTTGGTCTCGATGCCATCGATCACGATCTCGCCGAGCGCGCCCCGCATGCGTGCGATTGCAATGCTGCGGTTATGACCGTGGGCGATCAGCTTGCCGATCATCGAGTCGTAGTAGGGCGGCACCGCATAGCCGTTGTAGATGTGGGTATCCATGCGGATGCCAAGCCCGCCCGGGGCGTGATACTGCTGGATAGTGCCCGGGCTGGGAATGAATGTAGCCGGGTTCTCGGCGTTGATTCGGCACTCGATCGCGTGCCCGCGGATCTCGACCTGATCCTGGTTCAGGGAAAGCGGCTCGCCCGCCGCGATGAGAATCTGCTCGCGCACCAGGTCGATGCCGGTGACCTGCTCGGTCACCGTATGCTCGACCTGCAGCCGGGTGTTCATCTCGATGAAGTAGAACTCCCCGTTCTCGTAGAGGAACTCGAAGGTCCCGGCACCGCGGTAGCCGATCTCCTGACAGGCCCGCACCAGCCGCTCGCTCATGGCCTGACGCTGCTCGTCGGTGATGCCGGGCGCGGGGGCCTCCTCGATCACCTTCTGGTGGCGGCGCTGCATCGAACAGTCGCGCTCGCCCAGGCAGACGGCGTTGCCATGGCTGTCGGAGAGGATCTGGAATTCCACGTGGCGCGGGTGCTCGAGATACTTCTCCATGTACAGGGTGTCGTTGCCGAACCCCTGCTGGGCCTCGTTGCGGGTCAGCGAGATCGAATGCAGCAGCGCACCCTCGGTGTGCACCACGCGCATGCCGCGGCCACCGCCGCCCGCGGCGGCCTTGATGATGACCGGGTAACCGATCTCGTGGGCCAGCGCCATGTTGGTGTCGGCGTCATCGGTCAGCGCGCCGCCGGAACCCGGCACGCAGGGTACGCCGGCATCCAGCATCGCCTGCTTGGCCGAAACCTTGTCGCCCATCAGGCGAATCGTATCGGCGCGCGGGCCGATAAAGGCAAAGCCCGAGGACTCCACGCGCTCGGCGAAGTCCGCGTTCTCCGACAGGAAGCCGTAGCCGGGGTGGATCGCACCGGCATCGGTGACCTCGGCCGCGGCGATCAGCGCGGGGATGTTCAGGTAGCTCTCACCGGAGGCGGCCGGACCGATGCAGACCGACTCGTCGGCCAGGCGCACGTGCTTCAGGTCGCGGTCGGCGCTGGAGTGCACCGCAACCGTCGCAATGCCCATCTCGCGGCAGGTGCGCAGAACCCGCAGGGCGATCTCGCCGCGGTTGGCGATCAGAATCTTTTCAAACATGCTCGGACCTGTAGGCAGCGAAGTCGGAAGGGGTCAGCCGATGATGAATAGGGGCTGGCCGTATTCCACCGGGTTGCCGTTTTCGACCAGGATGTCGCGGATGGTGCCGGCCTGGTCCGCCTCGATGGGGTTGAGCATCTTCATCGCCTCGATGATGCACAGTGTCTCGCCGACCTCTACCGTCTGGCCGACCTCGACAAAGGGCTTCGCGCCGGGGCTCGGGGCGCGGTAGAAGGTGCCGACCATCGGCGCGGTGACCGGGTGGCCATCCACTTCCGGCGCCGCCGGTGCCGCGGCCTCGCCCGCCGGGGCGGCCGCTGGGGCGGCTGGTGCCGGGGCGGGCATCGCTGCCGGGGCGGCGGCCACGGCGGAGCCACTCGGCGAGCGGGTGATGCGCACCGACTCCTCGCCTTCGTGGATCTCGATTTCGTGTATGCCGCTCTCGTCGAGCAGATCGATCAGTTTCTTGACCTTGCGAATATCCATGGGGTGTCTATGACTCCTTGAGGGCCGCGATTGCCGCGTCCAGCGCCATCCGGTAGCCGATCACGCCGAACCCGCTCAGGGTGCCGGCGGCGACATCGGCCAGGCGCGAGGTGTGGCGAAACGCCTCGCGCGCGTGGATGTTGCTGATGTGAATCTCGTAAAACGGGATGTCGACGCCCAGCAGGGCATCGCGCAGGCTTACGCTGGTGTGCGTCAGGCCGCCCGGGTTGATCAGGATGCGGCGTACGCCCTCGCTGCGTGCCGCATGGATGCGGTCGATCAGCTCGCCTTCATGGTTGCTCTGAAAGCAGGCCAGGGTCTCCCCGGCGGCCTGGGCGTGCGCGGTCAGGTCGGCCTCGATATCCGCCAGCGTATGGTGCCCGTACCGCTCCGGCTCCCGCTGTCCCAGCAGGTTCAGGTTGGGGCCGTTGAGCAGCAGGATAGAAGGCATGATGGGCGGAATCGGCAGCGATCCTGTCGTGAATGGACGCGATTACACCAAAAATGGAAGGTGCATCGAATGAACGGGATTCTGCCGTACCGGCGGTGCGAGTGTCCAGCCAGACAGGCGTTTTTTGCCCGAGCTCGGGTGATGGGCGACTGCGATATGCCGATGAGCTGGGGCCGCCGTTCGAGCCTCGCGAGATTCCGGGCGAACGGTACGTTTCGCAGGGCTCAACGCACCCTACGACACTGCCCCGATCTGCAATCGTGCCCCGTAGGATGCGAAGAACGCGGCGAATTGCATCAACGGCGGCCGGTGGGTGGTTCCAGGCGCAGGCCACGGACCTCGCCCATGGCACCGCCGGCGCGCAGCGCAGCCGCGAACGGAGACTGGCGCGCCGGTTCGCCGTTGATGGTTTCGATGGTGACGCCGCGGCGCTTGGGCAGCCAGCGGCTCCCGGCGAGCTGGCGGATGGCCTCGGTGACGAGGGCCGCGTGTTCCTCCGCGGTGTCGATGCTGGGTATCGTCTCCCAGAGGAACAGCTGGCGGCCGGAGGCGGTCAGGTACAGCAGCGGCTGGCCACCGGCCAGGGCTACCAGCGCCCCGGCGACCCGGCGCAGGCGGCCCTCGGCCGCTTCCGGCGGTTCCGGCCAGGGCAGGAGCTGGCCCCAGGGGCTGGCGGGGTCGACGCTCGCCAGCCACTGCGGTTCGGGGATGTCGTCGGCCGCGCGTTCCAGGGCGCGCAGGCGGTCCACCGCGCCGGCGCGGGCGAACTGCGCGCCGGTCAGGCCCTCGACGAAGTGGCCGCGGCGCAGCTTGCCGGCGTCCTCCATCGCGCGGTAGACGGGATACACGCGCCCGAAGCCGCCCGGCAGGCCCTCGGCGCGGGCCATCTCGCGGCTGACCACGCCGTAGCGGGCCAGCAGGTTCTCGGCCTGTTCGCGGGCGCGCTCGGTCAGCGACACGCCGGGGTCGATCAGCTCGGTGACCCGTGACCAGCGCCCGCCCGCCAGACCCTGTCCTGGTCGCCGTCGGCCGCGCGTGGACGTCCTGCGCTGGCCGAGGCTGCGCAGCGGCGCGAAGGTGTCGTTGGTGATCTGCCCGGCCCAGACCAGGTCCCAGATCGCGGCCTCGATCGCGTCCTGGCGGGCGTCCGGCTGCGCCGTCCGGGCCGCGCGTTCCAGCTCCAGGTAGAAGCAGGCGCCGCGCCGGTCCAGGGCCTCGAGGATCGCCTGCGCCAGCGGGTCGTCGCTGGCGGGGGTATCCGCGGCATCGGCCTCCGGCTCCAGCAGCACCATCGCCTGTTCGCGGCGCAGGAAGCGGATGCGTCCGTCGCGCTGGCCCAGCGCACCACTGCCCACCCAGACGAACTCCCCGGAGGCGGTGATGCGGTCCAGCGCATCCAGCGAGAAGTCGCGCACCCGCATCGGCAGCACATGGGCGGTCCAGGCGGACCAGGGCAGGGCGATGCCCTCCAGTTGCGTCAGCGTGTCGCGCAGGGCGCCGGCCCCACGGCCGGGCTCGGTCAGGCCTTGCCAGGCGGGCAGGAAGCGGCCCAGCGCACGGGCATCGACCGCGGCCGCCTCGTCGCGCAGCCGCGCCAGGGTGCGGCGCTTCAGCCGCCGCAGGATGTCCAGTTCGCACCAGTCCTCGCCCGTGCCCTGCGGTCGGATCTCGCCGCGCAGCAGCACACCGGCGCGCTCCAGGCTCTCGAGCGCCGGCAGCAGCGCGCCCGGTGCGAGGCCGTAGCGTGCGCCCAGGTCTTCGCTGCGGAACGGGCCGTGGGTGCGGGCGTAGCGGCGCAGCAGTTGTTCCAGCGGGCGCTGCGGCGGTTCCAGGAAGGCGGCGGGCAGGCCGGGCGGGGGCACCACACCGAGGGCATCGCGGTACAGTGCGGCGTCCTCGGCGGCGATCCAGCGCGGCTCGCCGGCGATGCGCACCTCCACCGCGCGCAGGGACTGGGCGAGTTGTTCCAGCCACGGCCCCGGCGTCTCGGCGCAGGCGGCTGCGACCTCGTCCCGGGTCAGGTCGCCGCGCCGGCGCAGCAGGTCGTGCAGGGCGTCGGCGTCCTGCACCCGGGTCGCCTCGGTGGCGTGCGCCAGCTCGGCCTCCAGCTCGGCGAGGGCCTCGGGGTCGATCAGTTCGCGCAGCTCGGCCTGGCCCAGCAGTTCGGCCAGCATTCCGCGGTCCAGCGTCAGCGCCTGGGCCTTGCGCTCGGCCATCGGCGCGTCCTGCTCGTAGATGTAGGCCGCGACATAGGCGAACACGAGGCTGCGGGCGAACGGCGAGGCCTGTGGCGTCTCCACCTCGTGCACGCGGATGCGGCGTTCCTGCACGCCGCGCAGGATCTGCCGAAGCGCGTCCAGATCGAACACGTCGGCCAGTACCTGGCGGTAGGTCTCCAGCACCACCGGGAAGCTCGCGTACTCGCGCACCGAGGCCAGCAGCTGCTGCGACTTCAGCCGCTGCGCCCACAGCGGGGTGCGCTGGCCGGGGCGGTTGCGCACCAGCAGCAGGGCGCGTGCCGCGTTCTCGCGAAAGGCGCTGGCGAACAGGGTGGAGTTGCCCAGCTCGCGGGTGACCGCCTCCTCCAGCTCCTCCGGGTCGGGAAACAAGGCGTCCAGCTCGGGCAGGTCCTCGCTGTCGGCCAGGCGCAGCACGATGCCGTCATCGGTGTACATCACCTGCACCTCGAAGCCGGAGCGGCTGGTCAGCGCGCCCTGCAGGGCCAGCGCCCAGGGGGCGTGCACGCGCGCGCCGAATGGCGTCAGGATGCAGACGCGCCAGTCGCCGACCTCGTCGCGGAAGCGTTCGACCACGATGCGCTGGTCCGAGGGCAGCTGCCCGGTGGCCTCGCGCTGCTCGTCGATGTAGTCGCAGAGGGTCTCCACCGCCGCCTCCGACAGTGGCGCGTGTTCCCTGAGCCAGGCGGCGCGCTCGGCGCGGCCCATGCGTGCCAGCCGCTCGGTGGCGGCGCCGATGGCCTGGCCGAGCTGGATCGGGCGGCCGGGGCCGTCGCCATGCCAGAACGGCAGCTTGCCGACCTCGCCGGGGGCGGGGGAGACCAGCACGCGGTCGCGGGTGATCGCCTCCACGTGCCAGGTGCTGGCGCCGAGGGTCACGTTCTCGCCAGTCTTCAGCTCGAACACCATCTCCTCGTCCAGTTCGCCGATGCGCGGCCCGCCCTCGCCGACATGTACGCCGTACAGCCCGCGGTCGGGGATGGTCCCGGCGTTCAGGCGCGCGGCCAGTGCCGCGCCCCGGCGCGGGGTCAGCTCGTCGCGGGCGCGGTCCCAGGCGAGCCAGGGGCGCAGGTCGGCGAAGTCGGTGCTGGGGTAATGGCCGGAGAGCATGTCCAGCGTGGCCTCGAGCAGCGGGCGCGACAGCTCGCGCCAGGGCGCGGCACGGCGGACCAGCGCGTGCAGTTCGTCCACCGTGCGCGGGCGTTCGCAGACCATCGCGACGAGCTGCTGGGCCAGCACATCGAGCGGGTTGTGCGGGGCGTGGATCGGTTCCAGTGCGCCGGCCTGCATGCGCTCGCCGATCACCGCGCATTCGAGCAGGTCGCCGCGAAAGCGCGGCAGCAGCAGCGAGCGCGAGACCTGGCCCACGCCGTGCCCGGCACGCCCGGCGCGCTGCAGCCCGCGGGCGACCGCGCCGGGGGATTCGACCATGATCACCAGATCCACCGCGCCCATGTCGATGCCCAGCTCCAGCGAGCTGGTCGCGACGATGCCGCGCAGGCGCCCGGTCTTCAGCCGGCCCTCGATCTCGGCGCGGCGCTCGTGGGAGACGCTGCCGTGGTGGGCGGCGACCAGGTCCTCCACCGGTTCGGCGTCCTCCGGCTGCTGTTCGCGCCAGGCCTCGTTGATGCGCTGGACCAGGCGCTCGCACAGCCCGCGGCTGTTCACGAACACGATGGTGGAGCGGTGCTCGAGGATCGCGGCCAGCAGGCGCGGCTCCAGGCGTGCGGCGCGGTCACCGCCAGCGGCGGGGAGCTGCCCGGTGCCCTGGCCGTACACTGCGCCGAGGATGGAGCCGGACGGGATCGGGCTTGTCGTATCCGGGCCCTCGACGGTGGCGGGTGCGTGCTCGGCGGGTGGCTCCTCGGGAGCGAGGATCTCGAGGTCCAGGCGCGGGGGCTCGGCGGCGTCGATCACCTCCACCTCGCGGTCGCCGCCAAGGAAGCCGCGCGCCACCTCCACCGGGTGCACGGTGGCGGACAGCCCGATGCGCTGCGGGTCCTCGCCGCAGTGCTCGGCCAGGCGTTCCAGCGACAGGGCGAGATGCGCGCCGCGCTTGTTGCCGGCCAGCGCATGTACCTCGTCGATGATCACCGTGTGCACTGACTCGAGGTTCTCGGCGGCCTTCGAGCCCAGCAGCAGGTACAGCGATTCCGGCGTGGTCACCAGGATGTCGCCGGGTTCGCGGGCCTGGGCGCGGCGCTCGGCCTGCGGGGTGTCGCCGGTGCGGATGTGTACGACCGGCTCGCTCGGGGCATCACCTACAGTCTGGCCCGTGGTCTGCTCCAGGCGCGCGGCGGTCTGCGCGATGCCGGTCAGCGGGGCGCGCAGGTTGCGTTCGATGTCGGTGGCCAGCGCCTTCAGCGGCGAGATGTACAGCACCGAGTAGCCGCGACGGGCATCCGGCGCGGGCTCGCCGGTCAGGCGGTCAATGGCGCTCAGGAACGCGGCGAGGGTCTTGCCGCTGCCGGTGGGGGCGATCAGCAGGCAGTGGTGGCCGGCCCGGATCGCGGGCCAGCCGCGCGACTGGATCGCGGTCGCCTGCCCGAAGGCCTCGCCGAACCAGGTGTCGGTCGCGGGGCGAAAGGGCGTGACCGGCATTGGCTCGGGCGTAGCGGGTCAGGCGTGGCCGACGGTGGTGTCGGTGGTGGCGTGGAAGTAGTCGCTGTCGCGTGCCAGCTCGTCGATCAGCTCGTGCAGCATGGCCAGACGGCTCTCGGCGTCCGCGAACGGCGCGCAGTCCTCGCACAACGGATCGCCGCAGGGCTGGCGGCTGTAGAGCCAGAAGTGCACGGCACCGGCCAGCAGGCCGTCGGCGACGTCGCCGGTCTCGGCGGCCTGGCCGTCATCGGCGAGCCGGTTCGCCAGCTCGATCAGGTGCTGGGCGGCGTTGTTGTAGGTCTGGTCGGCGGTGTCGTTCATGGGATCTCGGGACAGTCTTGTTTCAGCCAGCGCCCGCCCGTTTGGCCGGCACAGAACCTGACAGTTTACCGCTACTGGCCGATATTCCGAAGAAACAGGGGAATATGCCGCTCTTCCGGCGACAGGCCGCCGTGGGCACCGCGGAAGAATGGCCCCTCGTCGTCGTCCGGCGGGTCCACCAGGTAGGCGTCCTCCGCAGGCAGCAGCAGGTAGTCGCCGGCGCGTGCCCGTAGTTCGGGGTGCTCCCGGTCATGTCCCGGGGGCAGGCCCAGGGTCCCGGGCCCCAGCCAGTCAGCGGCGGGGACTGCGGCTACGTCCGCGCCGAAGGCGGCGTCCAGGACCGTCAGGAAGTCCGTGTCGCGTCCTTCGCGCACATGGGCGATGGCGGCACGTGGCTCGCCGGTCAGGCGGTGGCGCAGGCAGGCCTGCACCGCCGGGTGCTCGCGCAGGTCCAGCCGGCGTTCCATGGTGCGCATGCCGTGGTCAGCGGTGGTCAGGAAGATGCTCTCGGGGCGCTGGATCTGCGCGCAGGTTGCGGTGTAGGCCAGGTCCAGCTGCTTCAGGTGGCGCTCCACCTCCGGGCTTTCCGGGCCGTAGGCGTGGCCCAGGTGGTCCAGCTCCGACCAGTAGACGTAGGTGAAATGTGGCCCCGGCGTTGCGTTCACATGCGTGGCCACCCGCGCCGGCAGCTCGGACAGGTCCTCGAAGCCGATGAACGCGGCGGAGCCGTTCATCATGCGGTTGTACGGTGTGCCGCCGATCCAGTCCGGGCCGATCATGGTGGTGTGGCAGCCGAGCCGGTCGACCAGTCGGTCCGGCTGTACGCGGCCGGTCAGCTCGCGGTAGCCGAGCGTGGCCGGGCGGTCCTCGGTGTCGCGCTCCTGCCCCATCAGCACCGTCAGCGTGCGCTCGGCGGACGGCAGGCGGGTGTGCCAGCCGAGCAGGCCGTGCTGCGCGGGCGTGCGCCCGGTCAGGATGCTGCTGATCGCCGTGGCCGTGGTGCTGGGGAACACGGTCTCGAGGTCGGTTACGTAGTCCGCGCCCAGTAGCGGCGTGTGGCGGCGGTAGCGGGTGGCAAAGCCGTCGATCAGCCACAGCACGATGTGGCAGTCCGGCCCGAGGTGCTCGGATACGCCCGCCAGCGGCGGGTGGCTGGCCGCCGGGTTCAGGCTGGCCTCGATCTGGCCGAGCAGGTCCATCAGCCCCGGCGATTGCAGCCGGGCGCGCAGGATGTCATCCACGACCGAGGCGGCCGCAGGAGGGTGTGTCATCGGCAAAGGGTCAGGCCTTGCCGCCGTCGCCACCCATGCAGGGCGGGGAGTCGGCGACCTTGCCGGCACGCTCGAACCACTGGTCCGGGTCCAGCGTGTGCAGCGCCAGGGCGTGGATGCCTCCGGCCAGTTCGTCGGCCAGGGCCTGGTTCACCAGCCGGTGCCGCGCGATCAGCTTCTGGTCACGAAAGGCCTCGGACACCACCGTCACCTTGAAATGCGACTCCGAACCCGGTGGCACGTTGTGCATGTGGCTCTCGTTCACCACCTCAAGATGCTCGGGCGCAAAGTGCTCCTCCAGCTTCCGGGTAATGGTCTCCTGCATGCTCATCGACGACTCCAGTGCTTCGATTAACGGGACATCGCACTCAGTGTGCCGTGTCGTACCCGCATGTCCAGATCCTTCGCGGACGGCATGGCTGACCGTTTTCGACGGACAGGAGATCGAGTCGCGGATCAGTCTTTATGTCTGAAGATTCTCCGGAAGACCTCGTCGCCCGGTACGGTGTCTACCGAACCCGAACGGACATCTTCCAGGCGTTTTCGGGAGACCTCCGCCCATTTCCGGTCCACGCCCGCATCGGGCGGGTTAAGGCTGCGCAGTAGCGATTCGGCCACCAGTCCGCGTTCCTCCACAGGAAGGGAATTGGCTTTGTCGATGAGATCTTTGATCTTCATGATTTTTCCCGTGACATCACCATGTGCGGTGAGGAACGCAAGGACTGTGGTCATACTGGCATCTTGCGGCCGGTAGTGCGAGATGGCGGTTTGGTGGTGACATCCGGGAGGAGCTATGCGGCAGACGCTGGCGTTTGATGTTTACGGGACGCTGATTGATACGCAGGGGATTGCGGCCACACTCGAGGGATGGATTGGCGAGCGGGCGCCGGTGCTGGCGCGTGCCTGGCGCGAGAAGCAGCTGGAGTACACCTTTCGGCGCGGGCTGATGGGGGCGTACGCGGACTTCGATGCCTGCACCGAGCAAGCGTTTCAGTACTGTTGCGAGGCGCTGGGTATCGTGCTCGAATCGGAGCAGAAGGCGGAGCTGTTGCGGCGCTATCGAGAGCTCCCGGCCTTCGCTGATGCGGGGCCGGCGCTGGACGGACTGCGCGCGGACGGGCACCGCCTATTTGCGTTCTCCAACGGGACGGCCGAGACGGTCAGTGGGCTGCTGCGGAACGCCGGGCTGGAGGATCGCTTCGAGGATCTTGTCAGCGTGGACGAGATCGGCTGCTTCAAGCCGGACCCGCGGGTGTACCGGCATTTTCTGCAGCGGGCGAATGTGCTGCCCCAGCAGGCGTGGCTGGTTTCAGGCAACGCCTTCGACGTGATCGGCGCGCAGGCTGCGGGCATCAACACGGCCTGGCTCGACCGGGCAGGGGAGGGCCTTTTCGACCCTTGGGGCGGGAAGCCCACGGCCACCATCGGCGGCCTGGACGAACTGGCCGGGGCACTGCATTAGTTGGGGTCTCGCCCCCGGCAAATATTCCTGCTGGAACGGGCCATGGGTGCCCGGTGGTTGCGCTACGATGGAGACCGGGCAGCCGCCAGGAGAGGAGCGTGAGCCAGCAGGTCAAGCAGCGGGTTGCGCCCGCCGCACAATCGCCCTTGATCCGTCCGGCCGCGCTGGAGGATCTGGAGGCGCTGGTGGCGCTGGAGGATGCGGCGTTCGAGATCGATCGGATCTCGCGGCGGCAGTTTCGCTACCTGCTGACGCGCGGGCATGCGGCCACGCTGGTCGCGGAAGATCCCGGCGGGGAGGGCCTGCTCGGCTACGTGATGCTGTTGTTCAGCCGCGGTACGTCGCTGGCGCGGCTGTACTCGATTGCGGTCAGCGCGCGGGCGCGCGGCCAGGGGCTGGGGCGGCACCTGGTCGAGGCGGCGGAGGACGCGGCGCGCCAGCACGGGCGGACCGATCTGCGCCTGGAGGTGCGGCGCGACAACGCCGCCAGCCTGGCCCTGTTCCGCAGGCTCGGGTATCGCGACTTTGGCACCATCGACGACTACTACGAGGACCACATGGATGCCCTGCGGCTGCAGAAGTCGCTGGCGCCCGGGCCCGATCCGGCGCTGGTGCGCGCGCCCTACTACGCGCAGACGCTGGAGTTCACCTGCGGCCCGGCCGCGCTGATGATGGCGATGCGCGCGGTGGACCCGGCGCTGAAGCTGGACCGGCGCCTCGAACTGCGCCTGTGGCGCGACGCCACCACGATCTTCATGACCTCGGGCCACGGCGGCTGCGGGCCGTACGGGCTCGCGCTGGCGGCCGCTCATCGCGGGTTCGAGGTGGAGCTTCTGGTGCGCGATCGCGGTGTGGCGTTTGCCGACTCGGTACGCAGTGCGGAGAAGAAGGAGGTCATGCAGCTGGTGCAGGAGGACATGATCGAGGAACTGAAACAGCTCGGGGTGCCGGTGGTGCACGGCCCGGTGAACGCGTCCCAGCTGGAGGCGCGCTTTGCCGAGGGCGGGGTGCCGGTGGTGCTGATCAGCAGCGTGCGGCTATATGCCGAGCGCTTCCCGCACTGGGTCACGGTGACCGGTTTCGACGAACGCTTTGTCTACGTGCACGACCCGTTCGTGGATGTGGAGCAAGGCGAGCGCGCGGTGGACTCGGTGAACATGCCGATCGCGCGTGCCGATTTCGAGCGCATGGCGCGCTACGGTCGCGCCGGGTTGCAGGCGGCGGTGATCGTCGGCCCGCGCCGTCTGGCGGAGGGTGCGCATGCCTGAGCACCGCATCCTGGTCGAGCGGCGGGCGGACTGGAAGCCGCACTTCCCCGACCTGCCGGTGATAGCCATCGACGACTACCTGCGCGGACCGGCCGCCGACGACCCGGCTACCCTGCGTGTGATCAACCTGTGCCGCAGCCAGCGCTACCTGTCCGCCGGCTACTATGGCTCGCTACTGGCGGAGGCGCGTGGGCACCGGGTGATCCCCAGCGTGCGCACCCTGCAGGACCTGTCGCGCAAGTCCATCTACAGCCTGGATACCGAGGAGCTGGACGAGCGCGTGGCGCGCGTTCTGGGCCGCAGTCGCCAGGGCGCGCAGCCCGAGCGCCTGGAGCTGACCGTGCTGTTCGGCCAGTGCGACGAGCCGGCGCTGCAGGAGATTGCCGCGCAGCTGTTTGCCCTGTTCCCCGCGCCGATGTTCCGGGTGGAGTTCCGGTTGCAGGGGCGCTGGCAGATTCACGCCCTGCGCCCGTTCGCGCTGAACACGCTGGAACCCGAGCAGGAACCAGCCTTCTTCGCCGCGCTGGAGCGCTACCTCTCCAAGCCCTGGCGCCGCCGCCGCGGGGCGCGTAGCGCGCGCTACGAGTTGGCCATCCTGCACAACCCGGACGAGGCGATGGCCCCGTCCACGCCGGCCACGCTCAAGCGCTTCGCCCGCGCCGGGCAGGAGCAGGGGATGGATGTCGAGCTGATCCAGGCACGCGATCTGCCACGGCTGGCGGAGTTCGACGCCCTGTTCATCCGCGAGACCACCGCCATCGACCACTACACCTATCGCTTCGCGCGCAAGGCCGAGGCCGAGGGCATGGTGGTGATCGACGACGCCGACTCCATCCTGCGCTGCACCAACAAGGTCTATCTGGCTGAGCGCCTGGCCGCCCATCGTGTGCCGACGCCAATGACCGTGATCCTCAACCGCGAGACCATCCTGCGTGCGGAGGAACAGATCGGCTATCCCGTGGTGCTCAAGATCCCGGATGGCAGCTTCTCGCGCGGGGTATTCAAGGCGAACGACCGCGCCGAGCTGGAATCCATCGCCCGGCGTCTGCTGAAGGAGAGCGATCTGATCCTCGCCCAGGAGTTCGTCTACACCGAGTTCGACTGGCGCATCGGCGTGCTCAACCGCCAGCCGCTGTACGCCTCGCAGTACCTGATGTCGCGCAAGCACTGGCAGATCGTCAACCACGACGCCAAGGGTGGCCCGCGCGAGGGCGGCTTCCGCACACTGACACTGGCGGACGTGCCCGCCGCCGTGGTCAAGACGGCCGTCAAGGCCGCCAACCTGATCGGCAATGGCCTCTACGGCGTCGATCTCAAACAGACCCCGCGCGGCGTGATGGTCATCGAGGTCAACGACAACCCCAACCTCGACGCCGGCATCGAGGACAAGGTCCTCGGTGAAACGCTCTACACCACCCTGATGCAGGACTTCGTCCGCCGCCTCGACGCCGCCCGCCGCCACCGAGCCGCGCCCTGATTGGCAACGAGAGTCCACCAGTCGCCGCGTCGTAGGATGTGATGAGCGAAGCGAATCGCATCGGGGGCCGCACCGAGCGGGGAGTGGTGCGTTTCGCTGCGCTCAACGGCACCCTAAGGTTGTAGAATCAGGATGTTGCCTGCCTGTGTCGGCAGGCGGTCAGGCCACGGCCTCGGGTGGTTCCTGCAGCGGGTCGTGGAGTTCGAGGTCGACCATCAGTTCGTTGGCCAGAGCCTCCAGGTCGTCCTGCAGGGTGTGCAGGTCCAGGCCTTCCGGCACGCCCAGGCGGGCCATTGCGCGGAACATCGGCTCGCCGGTCATCGAGCCCGGTTCGCAGGCGGTCTCCAGCGTCTCGACGCTCACGCCGTGGCGCGAGAGCACGGCGGTAATATCCTGCACGATCCCCGGCCGGTCGTGTCCGATCAGGTCCAGCACCACCGGATGCCGCGCCGCCGGGGGCAGCTCGCTGCCACGCTGGATATGCACCTGCAGCCCGTCGCCTGCCAGCTCGCGCAGCGCGGCCTCCAGCGCGTCGGCGTTCTCGGCATCCACCTCCAGCAGTACCACCCCGGCAAACTGCCCGGCCAGCTGCGTCATCCGGCTTTCCAGCCAGTTGCCGCCCGCCGACCGAGCCCGCGCCGCCACCGCGCTCACCAGCCCCGGCCGGTCCGGCCCCACCAGTGTCAGAATCAACGAAGTCTTCATACGCACTTCCTCACGCGAGCCGCTATCGGGTCAACCATCCTGCGCGCCCTTGCAGGCCATGACAATGCGCTGGATGTTGCTCACGACGCAGCCGTTCTCAGGCGTCGGGCTCGGAGCCGGGGCGTGGCATGGGGTCAGGCCTTGCCTTTGCCCTTCCTGGCTGAGGAGACAAGACGCAAGGCCAGACCCCTTGGTTGTTGGCCGGGGGTGCTGGCGGGGGCCTCAGGCGTCGGCGGTTTCGGGCAGGTTGTAGAAGGCGCGGGCGGTGGCGGTGGTGTGGGCGGCGAGGTCTTCAGGGGTCTCGTCACGCAGTTGGGCCAGGTACTCGCCGATGTGGGGGAGGAACGCGGGTTCATTGCGCCGGCCATTGCCGATTTTCTTGCCACTCCCCTTGGGCAGGGTGCGCGGCAGGAGGTAGGGGGCGTCGGTCTCGATCATCAGGCGGCCGCGCGGGATGCGCGGGACCAGCGGATGCAGGTGGGTGCCGCGCCGTTCGTCGCAGACCCAGCCTGTGATGCCGATGTGGCAGTCGAGGTCGAGGTATTCGGCCAGGGCGTCGGCCTCGCCGGTAAAGCAGTGCACCACGGTGGCCGGCAGCTTGTCGCGCCAGCGACGCAGGATCTGGGCGAAGTCGTGGTGGGCGTCGCGCTCGTGCAGGAACACCGGCAGGCCGAGATCGGCTGCCAGCTCCAGCTGGGCCTCGAAGGCGATGCGCTGCTGCGGGCGCGGCGAGTGGTCGCGGTTGTAGTCCAGCCCCATCTCGCCCATGGCGACGACGTTTTCGTCCGCGCGGGCGAGGTCACTGAACCGCGCGGCGATCGCATCGGTCCACTGTCTGGCCAGGTGCGGGTGCACGCCCAGGGTCGCGCGGCAGCAGTCCGGGTACTGGTCGGCGATCTCCAGGCACTTCTCGCTCTGGTGGGCGTCGGCGCCGGTGATCAGCATCCAGGAGACGCCGGCCTCGCGGGCGCGCTCGAGGACCTCGGCGCGTTCCTTGTTGAAGGATTCGTGGGTGAGGTTGAAGCAGATATCGATCCATTCCATGCGCGGTATGCTAACGGATTGTTGGTGTGGTGCCAGTTCCCGGGCCGTCATCACGGCGAGGGGCCGGAGCTGCGGTGGCAATGACAGGGCCATGGTCCGGGTTTGACGTCGGCACCGCGGCAGCGTGTTAAACCTTTTGCAGTGCCTTTGATTTGGAGTTCGGAATGCGTGATGCGAGTCCCCAGGCGGTTTATCTGAGCGATTACCAGCCGCCGGCGTTTGTGGTGGAGAGCCTGGAGCTGGACTTTGACCTGGCGGCGGCGACCACCGAGGTGACCACGCGCATGGCGGTGCGGCGCAATCCGCAGGCGGCGGAGCCGAACGGGGCGCTGCGGCTCTACGGCGATGGCGTGGAGCTGGTGTCGCTGGCCGTGGATGGCGCGGAGCCGGGCGAGGGCATGCTAGAGCAGGACGACGAGGGCCTGCTGCTGCACGGCCTGCCGGAGTTGGCGCGGCTGGAGATCGTCAGTCGCTGCCACCCGGAGCAGAACACCGCGCTGGAAGGCCTGTATGCCTCCAGCGGCAATCTGTGCACGCAGTGCGAGCCGGAGGGCTTTCGCCGCATCACCTTCTTCCCCGACCGCCCGGATGTGCTGACCACCTATCGCGTGCGGCTGGAGGCGGACCGGGCGCAGTACCCGGTGCTGCTGGCCAATGGCAATCGCGTGGAGGCCGGCGAGCTGGATGGCGGGCGCCACTATGCGGTGTGGGAGGATCCGTTCCCCAAGCCGTCGTACCTGTTTGCGCTGGTTGCCGGAGATCTGGCCTGCCAGCGCGATACCTTCACCACAATATCCGGGCGCGAGGTCGCGCTGGAGCTGTTTGTGGAGGCGCACAACGCGGATCGCTGCGACCACGCGCTGGCCTCGCTGAAGCGCGCGATGCGCTATGACGAGGAGGCCTTCGGCCGCGAATACGATCTGGACGTGTACATGATCGTCGCGGTGGACGACTTCAACATGGGGGCGATGGAGAACAAGGGGCTGAACCTGTTCAACGCCAAGTACGTGCTGGCCAGCCCCGACACCGCCACCGACAGCGACTTTGTCGCCATCGAGTCGGTGATCGCCCACGAGTATTTCCACAACTGGTCCGGCAACCGCGTGACCTGTCGCGACTGGTTCCAGCTGTCACTCAAGGAAGGGCTCACGGTCTTCCGCGACCAGGAGTTCACTACCGACTGCACCCTGTTCGGCGTCAAGCGCATCGACGATGTCGCCATGCTGCGCGCCTTCCAGTTCCCGGAGGACGCGGGGCCGCTCGCGCACCCGGTGCGCCCGGATCACTATGCCGAGATCAACAACTTCTACACGCTGACGGTGTACGAGAAGGGCGCGGAGCTGATCCGCATGCTGCGCACCCTGATCGGTCGCGAGACCTTCCGCCGGGGGCTGGATCTCTACTTCGAGCGCTTCGACGGCCAGGCCGTGACGACGGACGACTTTGTCGCGGTAATGGCCGAGGCCAGCGGGCGCGATCTCTCCCGCTTCAAGCGCTGGTACACCCAGGCGGGCACCCCGCACGTGACTGCGAGTACCGCCTTTGACGGCCCCGGTGGCCCGGCCCGCATCACGCTCGCGCAGGAGACCCCGCCAACGCCCGGGCAGGACCACAAGGATCCGCTCGTGATCCCGGTGCGCATGGCCTTTCTCGATGCCCAGGGGCGGCGGATCCAGGCCCTCCGCGAGGGCGACGCCGCCGAGTGCGACGAATGGGTTCTGGAGCTGGATGCCGCCGAGCACACCTTCTGCTTCGAGAATCTGTCCGCCGAGCCGGTCGCGATCTCCTGGCTGCGCGGCTTCTCAGCGCCGGTGATCCTGAACGCTAACCAGGGCGTGGATGAACTGGCCCACCTGCTCGCGCATGACGACGATGCCTTCTCCCGCTGGGAGGCCGCGCAGACCCTGTTCCGCCGCGCGATCCGCGCCCGTATCGAACATGACGCTGCCGACTCCGCGCTGGAGGCTGCCACTGAGCGCGCCCTGCATGCCCTGATCGAGGACCCGGCGATCGAGCCGGTGCTGCTGGCGACCATCCTGCAGCTGCCGCCCACGCGCGAGCTGGCCGAGCTGTTCGAGCGCGTCGACCCGGTGCGGCTGCGCATGGAGCGCGACGACCTGGAGAAGCGTCTCTATGCCCCGCTGGCGGGTGCGATGCAGCAGATCCAGCCGAAGCTGGACGACGTCGACAACGGCGCCTTCACCGCCGAGGCAATGGGTCTACGCCAGCTACGCAACCGCCTGCTGGCGCTGCGTGTGGCCGCTGGCGACCAGGCCGCGGTGCCCGAGGCCCTGGCGCAGTACCAGAAGGCGCGCAGCATGACCATGCGCATGGGCGCGCTGAACGCGGTGAACGAGCTCGATCACGAGGCCCGCGAGGTGCTGCTGACGGACTTCGAGCAGCGCTACCGGGACGACCCGCTGGTGCTGGACAAGTACTTCGGCCTGCAGGCTGGCAGTCAGGTCCCGGGCGGCTTCGAGCGCCTGGAGGCGCTGCTGGAGCATCCAGGCTTTCGCTGGACCAACCCGAACCGGGTGCGTGCGGTGCTCGGGCCGTTCATGGCGCGCAACGAACGCCACTTCCACCAGGAGGACGGCGCGGGCTACCGCCGTATGGGCGGCTTCGTCGAGAAGCTGGACGCGATGAACCCGCAGACAGCCGCCCGCCTGGCCCAGCCGCTGACCCGCTGGCAAAAGGTGGACAGCGCCCGCGGCGAACAGATGCGGGCGGAACTCGAGCGCCTCGCCGCGCTCGAACTGTCACGCGACCTGCGCGACGTGATCGAGCGCGCGCTCGCGTAGGAGGCCAGCCCTCTGGCCGATGGGGTGCTGGTCGGGTCGTAATCGGCCAGAGGGCTGGCCTCCTACAGGGGGTGGCCCCGGATCTGTAGGAGGCGAGCCTCTCGCCGATGGGGCGTTGATTAAGTCCCAATCGGCCAGAGGGCTGGCCTCCTGCAGGGATGGCGCCCAAGGGTGTGGGGTGTGGTATGTTGACCGCCGATTGCTGGGCCAAGATGCCCCCAAACGAGATTTGGCCGACGTGAAAAGGGTCTTCCATCGACTGCTGTGTTGGATGCTGGTGCTGGCGATTGCCGGCCTGCCGGCGCTCGCGGCCGTCGCGAGCGTGGAAGGCGGTCACGCCGAGCATGCGATGCACGGGGCCCAATCGAAGGGCGACAAGCCTGCGGAACACGCGGCCCATGACCACTCACATGATCATGCGCACGGCGACGACCATGATCACCATGCGCATGACGATCATGCCGATACCCGATATGGCGGCGACCACGCCCACGAGACTTCGGATTCCTCTGACGCCAGCGGGGTGATCGTGCACGTGGATTGCGTGGACGCCGCCTGTATGGCGAGTTGCTCGGCCTGTAGCCACTGCCAGGGCATGCCGTCCATCACCGGCATGCATCTGCTGGCCCCGGTCACGCAGGCCCTGAGCCTGTATTCCTTCCAGAGCGGTCCGCCCGCGGCCGCGTTATACCGACCCCCGATCCTCTCCTGATCTGACTGTACCGGCCCGAGCGCCGGGGCTGTCCGCACGTCCGGTTCCACCCGGGTTTGGCGGATGGCAAGGCCGTGTCGCGCGTTCGCGCGGGATGCGGAGTCGAAGTCCGATCAAGGAGATTTTCACGATGAGAGCAACCCGATTGCTGCTCCCCGTTGTATCGGTGCTGTTCCTCGCCGGTTGCGCGGTCACCGCGCCCGAGCTGGACCGCTCCGAGCTGGCGGAGGACATCTCGGTACAGGGGATCGACCTGCCCGAGTCGGAGATGCCCCGACCCTCCGGCGAGCTGACGCTCGAAGAGGCCATTCATCAGGCCCTGTGGCGCAACCCGCGCATGCAGCAGGCCTACGCCAAACTGGATCTTACCGCCGCCGACGTGGTCGAGGCCTCCCAGTTTTCCAATCCCACCCTGTCACTGTCGGTGATGCGCCCCGAGGGCGGTGGCGGCAACGAAGTCGGGGTTGGCCTGGCCTGGGGCATTTCCGGCCTGCTGATGCGCAGTGCGCGACAGGACATAGCCGAATCCCACTGGGAGTCCACCCGTCTGCAGTTGGCCGAGGGGATGGTGGCCCTGGCCTCGGACACTGAACGTGCCTGGTATGACGCGGTGGCTGCGCGCCAGCGGGCTCAGGTGCAGGCACTGGAGACCCGTGCAGCGGATCTCGGTTCGCTGCTGGGCGAGCGCTTTTATGACGCCGGCAATATCACCGACCTGAAGCGGGCACAGCTGCGCATCCGCGCGGCAGAGGCCCGACTGAAGCTCGAGGATGCGCGTCAGCGTGAACGCGAGACACGTCTGCGACTGGCCCACCTGATGGGGCTGCCCGGCGAGGTCGATGACTGGGAGGTTCCCGGCAAGCTGCCGCTGCCGCTGGCCGCTGTGGATGACCGCGACGCCCTGGTCGAACAGGCCCTGGAACAGCGGCTGGACCTGCGGGCCCTGGATCACGCCCTGGAGGGGCTCACCGAGGGCGTGGCCCTGGTGCGGCGCTATCGGTGGCTGGGTGACATCGAGCCCGGTATCGAGTTCGAGCGCGAGACCGATGGCACCCGCCTTTGGGGTGGTGGCATCTCCTTCACCCTGCCGATCTTCAACCAGAACCAGGCCGGCATCGCCCGGGCCGAGGCGCGGCTGGAGGACGGCGAGGCCCGGAAGGCCAAACTGGAACAGGCGGTGACCGCCGATGTCCACCAGCACTTCGTCCGGCTGGCCCATAACCGGGACAAGTTCAGCACCAAGCGCTACGAACTGCTCCCGGCCCGCGAAATCGAGCTGGAGCGCATGCAGGAACGCGTCAACTTCATGTTCGACGATGTCTTCGACCTGCTGGTGACCAAGCAGGAAGAGCTGGCCGACTGGCAGCGAGCCGTGGCCGCGCTGGGTGACTACTGGCGGGCCCGGGTGGATCTGGCCTTTACGGTGGCCGGCGAGCTGCCGGGCGGGGCGCCGGGTGACGAGGGCTATCTCGAAACCGACGCGCTCGAGCATGACCCGTCCGAGATGGATCACGACCATCATGACCACGGTGACCACGGTGACCACGGTGACCACGGTGACCACGGTGACCACGGTGACCACGGTGACCACGGGGATCACGGGGATCACGGGGATCACGGGGATCACGGGGATCACGGAGATCACGGAGATCACGGAGATCACGAGGATCATGACCATGGCGATCACGGTGACCACGGCGACGACGGTCACGGAGGGCATCACTGATGAAACGGCGTAATTTCCTGCTGGCCGCCGGCGCGGCAATGCTGCCGGCAACCACCCTGACCCGGGTAATGGCCGAAACGGGTCACGAGCACCACAACGAGGGCGATGCCACGCCCGGCGAACGCACCGAACAGGGCTACATGCCGGTGCACACGCCGAACGGCTGGACCCTGCCGTACGAGATGAACAACGGCGTGAAGGAGTTCCACCTGGTCGCCGAGGAGATCGAGCACGAGTTCGCGCCCGGTTCGGTGGCCAAGTGCTGGGGCTACAACGGCACCACCCCGGGGCCGACCATCGAGGCGGTGGAGGGCGACAAGGTCCGTATCTACGTGACCAATCGCCTGCCGGAATACACCTCGGTGCACTGGCACGGCATCCATCTGCCTTCCGGCATGGACGGTGTGAAGGGTGTGACCCAGCCGCCGATCCACCCGGGGGAGACCTTCGTCTACGAGTTCGAACTGAACCAGCACGGCACGCACATGTACCACCCGCATGCCGACGAGATGGTGCAGATGGCGATGGGGATGATGGGGATGTTCATCATCCACCCGAAGGACGGCGAGATCGAGCCGGTGGACCGCGACTACGCGATCCTGCTGCACAACTGGGCGCTGCATCCCGGTACCCGCACGCCCGATCCGTCGATCATGGTCGACTTCGACCTGTGGTCGATGAACTCCAAGGTGTTCCCGGCCATCGACTCGCTGGTGGCGAAGACCGGCGAGCGGGTGCGCATCCGCATGGGCAACCTCTCGATGTGGAACCACCCGATGCACGTGCACGGGGTGTCCTTCGAGGTGACCGGCTCCGATGGCGGGCGCTGGCCGCGCGAGCAGTGGCGCAAGGAGACCACCGAGATCGTGGCGGTGGGCCAGACCCGGGATATCGAGTTCATCGCACCACCCGGTGATTGGGCGTTCCACTGCCACATGACCCACCACACGATGAACCCGATGGGGCACGGCATCGCCAACACCCTGGGTGTGGACCAGTCCGGCCTCGAGGAGGAGATCCGCTCCCTGCTGCCCGGCTACATGGCGATGGGTGAACACGGTATGGCGGACCACCAGGACCATACCGATGGCGGCCACATGCGCGGTCCCGAGAACACCCTGCCGATGGGTATGGGACATGGACCGTTCGGCAACATCGGTATGGGCGGCATGTTCACACTGGTCAAGGTGCGTGACGACCAGGAGCCTGGGGACTTCAGCGATCCGGGCTGGTACTGGCACCCGGAAGGTGAGGTCGCCTGGAGAGTGAGCAGTGACCCCGATTTCGGCAATCCGGTCCGTCGCGGCAAGGTCGCGGATGCGGATTCCGATGGGCTCCCGACCCCCAGCCGTGATGCCCACGGTGGGCATGGAGGTCATGGGGGACATGGAGGACACAACGGCCACGGAGGCCACAACCACTGAGCTTCCACCGGCACGGGCTCCGGGACTGACACAAGGTGGCCCCGGTGGCCCGCGGTCGGTGGACTCTGACACGACACAACTGCACTTGTATAAAGAGGAAACTCATCATGATGACGATTCGTACCCGCAATACCCTGCGTTCGGCTCTTGCAGCCCTGCTACTCGCTTTTGCCTCTCCCCTGCTGGCCCACGAAGGCGAGATGGGGCAGGTCCCGGAGGATGGCTCTACAGTGCAGGGCACCCCGGAGGAGATCGGGATTCACTTCGATGGCGCGATGCGCATTACCCAGTTCGATGTGATTGGCCCGCAGGGCCGCGTGTCTCTGGAAAACAAGCCGGGCAGTGACCCGACCGAGGAATACCATGTGCAACCGGCCGGCACGATGGAGCCCGGCAATTACGAGGTGCGCTGGCGCGGCCTGGCTCGCGACGGCCACATGATGTCCGGGACCTTCCGCTTTACGGTAGAGGACTGAGCCGTGGCCTGGCTGTCTGCGCTTGCCGGTGTGGATGCCTGGACGGTCGCCATGATCCTGGTGGCGGCCGGCTTCTATGCCGGTGCCTTGCTGGCGGCCGGAGCGGTGTTGTTTCGCCTGGCGTTTCCGGATCTGCCCGATCCGGAACGTCGGGCGGCCAGCCGCACGGGGGCGATCGCGGCCTGGGTCGCGATCGTGCTGGCCCTGATCGAGTGGCCACTGCAAGCCGGGTATCTCGGCGGTGGCAATGGTGCGGCCGCCTTCGACCCGGCGCTGCTCGGGATGGTGTTCGAGGGCGCTCAGGGGACCCAGCTTATCCTCGCCGTGAGCGGTTTGCTGCTGGTGCAGGCGATCCTGCTGGATGCCCGACGCCTTCCGGGCCTTGGGCATGGCCTGAGTCTTGGAGGCGTGTTGCTGGTCATGCTGGCCTTCGTGCAGGTCGGGCATACGGTCGACGAACCCCGATGGCTGCTGGGCAGCCTGCTGGTGGTCCACCTGCTGGCAGCCGCGTTCTGGATCGGCTCGCTGTGGCCGCTGTATCGCCTGGCGGGGCACCCACCTGGCGGAATGGATGCCGTACGTATCCTGGATCGTTTCGGTCGGGTGGCGGTGTTCGGTGTCGGCCTGCTGGTGCTCGCGGGTGTTGTCCTGGCTGCGCTGCTGCTCGGTGGCGTCACACCACTGCTCACGACCGGCTACGGGCAGTTCCTGATCGGCAAGGTACTGATCGTCGCGCTGCTCCTGCTGCTGGCGGCGTCCAACAAGTGGCGCCTGGTGCCGGCTTTCGAGCGGGGCGAGCCTCGGGCCTCGCAGCGCCTCCGGCGCAGTATTGCGCTGGAGATCGGGCTGGTGGGGCTGGTGCTGCTGGTCACGGCCGTACTGACCATGGTCAGTTCCCCGGCCAACGGGTAGAGAAAGGGGCACCTCCCGGACATCCGGGAGGTGCCATTGGGTATCAGATCGGGCGCTGGGCGACAGTGGCCTCGAGTTCGACCTCCTCACCCTCGCGCAGGAGCTTGATTGACAGATCGGAGCCCGGATCGGTACGGGCGATGATGTTCAGAGCCTCGCGCGGGCTGTTGACCGTGTCGCCATTGAGGTGGGTGATCACGTCGCCGATCTCGATGCCGGCGTCCTGGGCCGGGCCGTCGCGCAGGATGCCGGCGACCAGCACTCCGCGCGGGGCATCCAGCCCGAAAGAGTCGGCCAACTCGCGGTTCATCGCCTGGACCTCGATGCCCAGCCAGCCGCGGGCGACATAGCCTTGTTCGATGATCTCGGTCATGACCTCGCGGGCGAGGTCAACGGGGATTGCGAAGCCGATGCCGTGGGAGCCGCCCGAGCGCGAGAATATGGCCGTATTGATGCCGATGACCTCACCTTTGGCGTTGATGAGGGCGCCACCGGAGTTGCCGGGGTTGATCGCTGCGTCGGTCTGGATAAAGTCCTCGAAGGTGTTGATCCCGAGCTGGTTGCGCCCAGTGGCGGAGACGATCCCCTGGGTCACGGTCTGCCCGACCCCGAAGGGGTTGCCGATCGCGAGCACGACGTCGCCGACGCGCAGTTCGCGGGAGTGGCCGACCGTGGCCACCGCCACGCCGTCGGTGCGGATGCGCAGGACGGCGAGGTCGGTATCGGGGTCGATGCCGATGATTTCGGCCGGGTGGGAATCGCCATTGGGCAGGACGACGGCGATTGCGTCGGCTTCCTCGATCACGTGGTGATTGGTCAGGATATGGCCCCGATCGGTCATGATCACGCCGGAGCCCAGGCTGGCCTGTTCGGTGTCGCCCGGCGGCATGGGCTGGCCAAAGAATTCGTGCAGGTCGAGGACGCCGGGGGTGTCGAGCACGCGCGAGGTCATGATGTTGACCACAGCGGGCGCGGCCCGCTCGACGCCGTCGGCATAGCTGACGGCGGCATCCTGATTGACCGACGTGGAGAAGGGGTCGGCGACCTGCAATTCCGCCCGGTCGCTACGATCGCGATCCAGGACGTGCGGAAAGAACACGGCCACGACCACGGCGATCGCGACGCCGGTCAGGGCGGCTTGCAGCAGGAAACGCGAGAAATTCACCATATAGCGAATATACCGAAATGGGATGGGCTGCACAGCCGCCGATCCCGGTTTAGCCGGAGAACCCGTCGTGATCGAACGTGATGTATTGATGCAGGCCCTGAACGAGGAGCTCCAGCCGGAGCGCTTTCGCGACTACTGCCCAAACGGGCTGCAGGTGGAGGGGCGATCGGAGGTGCGCCGCATCGTCAGCGGGGTCACGGCATCGCTGCCACTGATCGACGCCGCGATCGAGGACGGGGCTGACACGATCCTGGTGCACCACGGCTATTTCTGGAAGGGCGAACCGGAGGTGGTGACCGGCATGAAGCGCGAACGCCTGCGCCGGCTACTGGAGCACGATATCAACCTGGTGGCCTACCACCTGCCGCTGGACGCGCACCCGGAGCTGGGCAACAACACGCAGCTGGCCAATCGTCTCGGCTTTGCGATCGAGGGAGTGCTGCGCGAGGACGGCGTGGGCCAGTACGGACGGCCCGCCGCCGAGGTGTCGGGTGCGGATTTGCGCGACCACATCTCGGCTGTACTCGAGCGTGAGTGCCTGTGGGTGCCGGGTGGCGAGCGGCCGATCCGGCGGGTCGCCTGGTGTACCGGTGGGGCGCAGTCATTGCTGATGGGGGCGGCGGCGCAGGGCGTGGACGCCTATATCAGTGGCGAGATCTCCGAGCAGACTACCCACGAGGCGCGTGAAACGGGTGTGCACTACTTTGCCGCCGGGCATCATGCGACCGAGCGGTACGGGGCGCCCGCCCTGGGAGAGTGGTGCGCGCAGCGTTTCGGTCTGGAGCACCGGTTTATCGACATCGACAACCCCGCCTGAACCGGGGCTTCGGCGTGCGCACATTGACGGGACATTTTACGCACACCGTGAGCATCGAAATGCTGCCTTTATTATGAGTTACTTATGGTCTTCCAGCCGCTATTGACGGGCCTGTGCGCCCTGTCTTAAGGCGTTCACCTACTTGACCTTATTAGCGTGTTCGGGAATTCTATCGGATTTTACTGACCGCCTACGGGCGGTCCGTTCCGCGGGGCCTTGCGTGCCCCCGTGCCAGCGCAGTGCGGTTGCCGGAACACGATTTCAACACGTTGTTTGGAGAGACAAACATGGCAAACCAAGGCGTAAATCGAGGCCGTCGCCGGTTCCTCGTCGCCGCGACATCCGTCGTAGGCGGAGCCGGGGTCGTGGCGGTGGCGACTCCGTTCCTGGCGTCCTTGCAGCCCAGCGCTCGCGCTCAGGCGGCAGGAGCTCCGGTCGAGTTCGACGTGTCCGAGGTCGAGCCCGGTCAGCGCGTCAGCATCGAATGGCGCGGTCAGCCGATCTGGATCGTGCGGCGGACTGACGAGATGCTGGAAGGTTTGTCCAAGGTGACTGATCGCCTGCGCGATCCGGACTCCGAAAACGAAGCCCAGCAACCGGAATACGCGCAGAATGAGCATCGCTCGATCAAGCCGGAAATCCTGGTGCTGATCGGGATCTGCACCCACCTCGGGTGCTCGCCCACGTTCCGCCCGGAAATCGGTCATCCCGATATGGGTTCCGACTGGCAGGGCGGCTGGCTGTGCGGCTGCCACGGTTCGCGCTTCGACATGGCCGGTCGCGTCTACCGCAACATGCCGGCGGTCGACAACCTCGAGGTGCCGCCCCACCACTACATCACGGATGACCTGCTGCTTGTGGGTGAAGACGAAGACGGAGGGACTGTCTAATGGCCGGTAACCCCGCTGAGAAGTGGCAGGGCGGTCTGCTGGGCTGGATCGATGCCCGGTTCCCGCTCTCGCAGATGTGGAATGAGCATCTGGCTCAGTATTACGCACCGAAGAACTTCAACTTCTGGTACTTCTTCGGCTCCCTTGCCCTGCTGGTGCTGGTCATCCAGATCGTCTCCGGCATCTTCCTGACCATGTTCTACAAGCCCGATGCGGATCTTGCGTTCGCGTCGGTCGAGTACATCATGCGTGACGTGGAGTGGGGCTGGCTGATTCGCTACATGCACTCCACCGGCGCCTCGATGTTCTTCGTGGTCGTCTATCTGCACATGTTCCGCGCGCTGCTGTACGGCTCCTACAAGAAGCCACGCGAGCTGATCTGGATCTTCGGTGTGCTGATCTATCTGGTGCTGATGGCCGAGGCCTTTGCCGGCTACCTGCTGCCGTGGGGTCAGATGTCCTACTGGGGCGCGCAGGTGATCGTGAACCTGTTCCAGACAATCCCGTACATCGGACCGGATCTGGTGACCTGGATTCGTGGTGACTTCCTGCTGTCCGATGCCACGCTGACGCGCTTCTTCGCGCTGCACGTGATTGCCCTGCCGCTGGTGCTGATCCTGCTGGTGGCCGCGCACATCATCGCGCTGCACGAAGTGGGTTCGAACAACCCCGACGGCGTCGAAATCAAGAAGAACAAGGACGAGAACGGCATCCCGAAGGACGGCATCCCGTTCCACCCGTACTACACCGTGAAGGACATCGTCGGCGTCGGCGTCTTCCTGATGGTGTTCGCGGTGATCATGTTCTTCTTCCCGATGGGCGGTGGCTTGTTCCTGAAGCCGGACAACATGATCCCGGCCGATCCGTTGGTGACCCCCGAACTGATTCCGCCGGTTTGGTACTTCACCTCGATGTACTCGGTGCTGCGTTCCGTGCCGGATCCGTTCCTCGGGGTGGTGGCCATGGGCCTGGCCGTGGTGATGCTGTTCTTTATCCCATGGCTGGACCGCAACCCGGTTCTGTCGATGCGCTATCGCTCGTTCGCGGCCAAGTTCAACCTGGCGGCGTTCGTGGTCGCGTTCGTGATCCTCGGCTGGTTGGGTCTGCAGCAGGCAACCACGATGGTCAGCGAGATGAGCTTCCGCTGGTCCATCGTGTACTTCGCGTTCTTCTTCCTGCTGTGGTTCCTCAGCAAGGAGCGTTCCGCGGTGTTCAGCCTGGTCGCGTTTGCGGTGGTTGTGGGTATCTACACGATCTACGACATCCTGCGTTTCGATCCGAGTGACGCCAGCATGATTATGTGGTCCTGGCTGATCCCGACCGTGCACCTGTTTGTCTGCATGGTGGCTCCGGTGTTTGCCCGGGGTCTGGGTCGTGACCGCGCCGTTCCGGAAAGGGTGACTTCGTAATGAAAACGTTTATCGCAACGACATTCGTGGCCCTCGCGGCCCTGCTCGCAACCCCGGCGGCCATGGCCGCCGGTGGTTCCGGTGACCTGCAAAAGGCCAATGTGGATGTAACCAACCAGGCGTCGCTTCAGCGGGGCGCCCGGCTGTACATGAACTACTGCATGGCCTGCCATTCCACCCAGTACATGCGCTACAACCGCGTGGGTCGGGACATCGGCCTGACTGAGGAGCAGGTGGAGCAGAATTTCATCTTCGTTACCGATCGCGACGGCGAGCTGGTGAATCCGGGCTCGTTGATGACCAACGCCATGACCAAGGAATACGCCGACGAGGCGTTCGGCGTGACCCCTCCGGATCTGACGCTGTCGACCCGGATTCATGGCGAGGACTGGGTCTATACCTTCCTCAAGAGTTTCTACATCGATGAAGACCGTCCGCTGGGCGCCAATAACAAGGTGTTCAGCAACGTCGGTATGCCGCACGTGCTGTGGGAGCTGCAGGGCTGGCAGGCGCTGGTCGAGGACGATGATGGCAATGAACGTCTCGAACTGGTGCGCAATGGTTCCATGACTCCGAGCGAGTACGATCGCGCGGTGCGAGACATCGTCACCTACCTCTCGTACATGGGTGAGCCGATGCAGCTCGACCGTCAGCGTATCGGACTGTACGTCCTGATCTTCCTGGCCGTGTTTACCTTGTTGGCCTACTTCTTGAAAAAGGAGTACTGGAAAGACGTACACTAGGCGGCCTGAACCGTCGCCGGCGGGCACTTACGGATGAGTGCCCGCCGGTGTTATTGACCGTCTGCCCGGCGCGGGAAGCCGTTGGATCGGGTAAGGGAAACGCTGATTAATGTACACACTCGCGTTGGTACTCCAGGTTTTCCGAGACAAGGCGCGGTGCGCAGCCGGTAGTGGTTCTACCGGCAAGTGCCGCAACGCAGGATCGGGGAACCTGGGGTACCAACCCCAAGGGGCTCGGCCGCTTTTGCGTGGGAACGGCGTTGCGCCTCCTTTGTGCAGAATGACTGCACGGCAGTCACCGCGCCTTGTTCGCACGCAAAAGCGACTCGAGCGCGAGCGTGTACATCAATCAGTGTTTCCCTAGGGAGAAAGCCATGGCGCTGGTCGCCAATCGTCGTTCCGTAATGACTCTGTTTTCCGCTCACGACTGCGTGCGCTGCCATCGCGTGCGCATTATCCTCGCCGAGAAGGACATCGCGGTGGATGTCGTCAACCTCGGGCCGGACGAGCTTCCCGAGGATCTCTCGGATCTCAACCCCTACAACGAGGTGCCGACCCTGGTGGATCGGGATCTGGCGCTGTATGGGACCCACGTGATCACCGAATACCTGGACGAGCGTTTCCCGCATCCACCGCTGATGCCGGTGGATCCGGTCTCCCGCGCGGCCGCGCGTCTGGCGCTCTATCGCGTCGAACGCGACTGGTACGAGGGGCTCGATGCGGTGAAGAAGGCCTCCGGTGGGGGCCTGACCAAGGCGCGCAAGATCCTGCGCGAGAGCCTGCTGAATTCGGCCGAGATCTTCGAGCTGAAACCGTACTTCCTGAGTGACGAGTTCAGCATCGTCGACTGCGCGATCGCCCCGGTCATGTGGCGTCTGCCGGCCCTGGGAATCGATCTCGATTCGCTTCCGACCGCAATTCAGGAATACGCGGATCGCGTGTGCAAGCGCGAATCCTTCCAGATTAGTCTCACCGAGGCCGAGCGCGAGCTGAGGCTGTGACCTCTTCGCGTCCCTATCTGCTCCGGGCCCTGTGGGAGTGGATCACGGATAACGGCTTTACGCCGCACATCCTGGTCGACGCCACGGTGGAGGGTACGCTGGTGCCCGATGCCTTTGTCGAACAGGGCAAGATCACGCTCAATATTGGCCCTTCGGCCGTTCAGGCCCTGAATATCGGAGACGAGGCCGTGGCATTCTCCGCCCGCTTTGCCGGGAACCCGATGGATGTCTACGTGCCCACGCAGGCAGTGCTGGCCGTTTACGCGCGCGAGAACGGGCAGGGCATGATGTTCGGCAGCGAGCCGGGTCCGGGGCCGGAGGATGGCCCGGGCGGCGATGGGCCGGACGACTCCGGTCCCTCGGGTTCGGATCAGGACGGGGACAAGTCGGGCGCCAAGCGCAAGGGCCCTGCCCTGAAGGTCGTCAAGTAGTATTTGTGATGTCGGGCCCCGGCGCCTTGCCGGGGTTCAGGATGTTGTCGGGATCGAAGCTCTGCTTGATCCCGGCCATCAGGTTCAGCGCCACGGGATCGATCTCTCGGCCCATGAATGCGCGCTTCACCAGTCCGATCCCGTGCTCCCCGGACAGCGTGCCCCCAAGCCCCAGCACCAGCGTGAAGACCTCGTCCAGGCAGCGCTCGGCGGCGGCCAGTTCCCGCGGGTCGTCCGGGTTCACCAGCAGGTTCACGTGGATGTTGCCGTTGCCGGCGTGACCAAAGTTCACGATCTTGATCGCGTGCGTCTCCCCGAGTTGGTCCAGCCCCGCAATCAGCTCGGGGATGCGGGAGACGGGCACGACCACATCCTCGTTGATTTTCTTGGGCGCGACGGTGCGCAGCGCCGGGGAGAGCGCCTTGCGTACGGCCCACAGGGCCTGGGCCTCTTCCGGGGTGTCCGCGCTGAGCGTCTGTAGACAGCCCGTGCCGTCTGCCACATTCCGGATGCCGCGGGTCGTCGCGTCGATCCCGGCCTCGGTGCCATCTGTCTCGATCATGAGGATGGCCCCGGCGTCGTCGGGCAGGGGGCTGTCTGGTGCATAGTCGCGGATCATCGCAATCGCCGAGTGGTCCATGAACTCCAGGGCCGATGGAACCTCCGTGCGCGCCATCAGCCGGGAAACCGCGGCTGCCGCGTCACCGACGCTGCGATACACGGCCTGGATCAGCCGGGTCGCCTCGGGTCGCGGCGTGAGGCGGAGCGTGGCTTCAGTAATGACGGCGAGCGTCCCTTCGGAGCCGATCAGCAGCCGCGTGAGGTCATAGCCGACGACGCCCTTGGTCGTGTGCACGCCCGTGCGGAAGGACTCGCCCGTGCCGGCGACCCCCGCCAGCCCCAGGGTGTTGTCGCGGGGGGTGCCGTACTTCACTGCATGCGGCCCCGCCGAGTTGTAGGCAAGATTGCCGCCGAGCGTGCAGTAGGCACTGCTCGTGGGGTCGGGTGGCCAGAAAAAACCGTGTGCGCCCGCCGCGGCCTGCACTTCGCTATTGGTGACCCCCGGCTCCGCCACCAGCCAGCGGTTCGCCGGGTCGATCTCCAGGATGCGGTTCATGCGCTCGAACGACAGGACCAGTCCGCCGTGATCGGGTACCGCGGCCCCGGTGGTGCCGGTGCCGCGCCCGCGGCAGGTCAGGGGTGCGCCCAGCCGCCGGCACAGCCGAACCACCTCGCGCACCGTCTCGGCATCGCGGGCGAAGGCCACCGCATCCGGTGCGGCGTGGAGCTTCGAGTTGTCGGCCCCGTAGGACCAGCAGTCGGCCGGGTCCAGCAGGCGGTCCTCGGCGGGCAGTAGTTGCTCGATCTCGCGCGCCAGTGGCGTCATGCCGGGTCCCCCTGAATGGCGTCGGGCAGCCACTCGATGGTGTTTTCGCCGTCCAGCAGGACCACGTCGAAGCGCACGGGGCCTTGCCAGCGGGTCTCCTGCAGATAGCCCTCGGCGGCGCGCAGCAGGCGTCTGCGTTTGCCGGCGTCGATGCTCTCGGCGCCGCCACCAAAGCCACGATGGCTGCGCTTGCGTACCTCGACCAGGACCAGTGTGTCACCCTCGCGCGCCACCAGGTCCAGCTCGCCCCAGGGGCGCCGGACGTTTCGCGCCACAAGCATGAGACCCTGCCCGGTCAGGTAGTGTGCCGCTCGGTCCTCGGCGGCTTGGCCGGCGGTGCCGGGGCGGAACATTGGTCAGTTGCCTTCGTTGGCGGATCCCAGCTGGCGTGGCGCACCGCCCTCGAATCGCGCCCATGCCGGTTCCCGTATCCAGTCGCCGCTCACCGGGTTGAGCGACCAGGTGCCGGCCCCCCCGACGATCTGGTGGTGGGCCGCCGCGCGCACCGCCCGATCGTGCAGGCTCAGGCGCAAGGCATCCATGCCGAGTGCAGTGAACCGCGGAAGTTCATCGGTTGTGTTCTCCGCCGCCTCGCCGTTCAGCGGTTCGATGGTCGCGAACAGATGGGGGGCGTCGGGGAAGACGATGCCGTTGAGGTCGCGGTCGCGATTGGTGTTCGGCTGCCCGGCATAGATGTGCGGGGTCGCCATGATCGGCAGCTGTCGTGCGCCGTGGAAATGCAGATGCGGCACAAGCTGGCGCATCTGCCGTGATGTCCCGGTCACGAACAGATGGTCGGCATCTCCCCGTACTTGGGGATCTCCCTCGAGGCTCAGTCCGGTGCGGCGCGCGACATCGCGAATGCGTGCCTCGCTCTGCTCGATACCCAGCGCATTGCCTACGCGCTCGTTGATGTCCTCGGCGTCCGGGCGCAGGCGCACGATGTCGCGCGGGCGTAGCCCGTAGTCGGAGAGCGCATCTTGGTAGGCCTGTGCCACCCGATCCCCGAATTCGCCCTCGGGGAGGATGACCAGTGGATGTCGCCAGCCGGTCCGCACCGCCCGGTCTACCACGGCGTAGGCATCCTCCTCCGGGTTCAGCGCCAGCGTACCGAAGGCACCGTTGCCATCCAGCCGGGTGCGGTTGAGGAGCAGGGTCGGCCGTGTCTCTTCGCTTGCGGCCACCGCTCGTACCGCATCTCGATCCAGCGGCCCGATGATCCGGTCCACGCCATCCTCCACACCCCGGCGGTAGAGGTCGGCCGCCGTCTCAGGGTCTCCGCGCGTATCGCGCACCACCAGTCGCCCGTGCCCACCGGTCTCGGAGTAATAGGCTCGAGTAATGCCATCGAGGATCGCGTTACCCAGTTGGGCGAGATCCCCGGAGAGGGGCAGGAGTACCAGGATGGTCTCCGGCGATTCGCTCTGGAGCGGATGGCTCGAGACCAACTCGGGGAGGAGGCTATTGGCCGGATGCGACGGGTACCGTTCCCGCCATTGGCCCGCCACCCGCCGTGCATCGTCTTGCGAGTTGACGCCCCGCAACCCTGCAAAGAGTCGCACCCACGGTTCTGCGTCGGGATTCGCGCCGGCGGCCAGGTGATCGCGCTGTCCCGGGCGCAGGCCCGACAGCAGTCCCCAGATTCGCTCCTGATTCCCGGTCTGGGCATCCGGTTCCAGCAGGAGCATGCTGTCCAGGCGCAAACGGGCGTCCAGCGCCTGATACCATTCGCGTTCGTGTTCCAGTAGGCGGGCATGCAGGGCCAGACCTTCGCGGTAGACCTCGGGCGTGCGGGTTTCGTCGTCCGGGTCATCGGCGCCGAGCCGTTCGCGTGCTGTCTCCCACTCGCTGCGTGCGGCCGCCAGGCGGCCGCCGCGCACGCGGTCGGCCAGCGGCTCGCGATGCTGGGCATCGAGATCGCCCCAGAGTGTGTCGGCCCGGTCGATCAGGTCGTCATCCGGGTCGTCCAGGCTCAGGACTGCGTCGATCGCGGCCCGCACGTTGTCGGGCTGAGGATCGGCCCAGGCTTCGTCAAGGAGGGCAGGCGCCCGCTGCTCCATTGGCAGGTCGACGATCTCGGGGCGTTCCTCCTCCGGTTCCGGGGCGGGGGTGGGATCCGGACGCGGGGTTGCGCAGCCGGCGAGGATCGCACCGGCGAGCAGGCTCAGGGCCAGGCGGCCCCGGTAGCGCCGTACGGCGGCTGGAGAGAGGTGTAAGTTCACGATAGCGGGATGCTCGGCGTATTGGGGAGTCAGTATTGAAAGCGCATCAGGTTGTGTCAACGAATTGCGGCACGTTATGGGTGGTTGCCACGCCGATCGGCAATCTGGCCGATCTGAGTCCCCGAGCCCGTGACGTGCTGGCGCGAGTGTCGCGCATCGCCGCGGAGGATACGCGACACAGCGCCGGGTTGCTGGCGCACCTGGGGGTGCAGACGTCGCTGGTGAGTCTCCACGAACATAACGAGCGCGAGCGGATCCCTTCGTTGTTGTCTGCGCTGGAGGCGGGCGACGATCTCGCGTTGATCTCGGATGCCGGTACGCCGCTGGTCTCCGATCCGGGGTATCGTCTGGTACGGGCGGCCACCGAGGCAGGACTGCCGGTGCGTGCGGTGCCTGGCGCCAGCGCGCCGCTCGCCGCGCTTGCCGTCGCTGGTCTGCCATCCGACCGTTTCTGCTTTGAGGGTTTCCTGCCACACTCCGGTGGGGCCCGCCGTCGCCGCCTGGCGGCCCTGCTGGCGCAGCCGGTGACGACGATCCTGTTCGAGTCCTCGCATCGTGTGCGCGCTGCCGCCGACGACCTGGCCGGGCTGGCCCCGGAGCGGGTCGTGTTCCTGGGGCGCGAGCTGACCAAGCAGTTCGAGGAACACTACAGAGGGCTCGCTGGCGAGCTACCGGCCTGGCTCGATGCCGACGCCAATCGCCTGCGAGGTGAATTCGTCCTGATCCTCGCGCCGGCGCCGCAGGCGGCCGACCCGGAGTCCGAGGATGCCCCGCTGGCCGACGAACATGAACGCCTGCTGGTGGCCTTGCTGGGGGAGCTCCCGTTGAAACGTGCGGTGCGGGTCGTCGCCGATGCGACCGGAGTGCCGCGCAACCGTGTCTATGCCCGTGCCCTGCGTCTGAAGTACGAGGGTTGATGGGATATTGCTTGCGTTCCCGCGGGTGCGGGCGTAAAAGGAGCGCGGGAGCTGGCCTGGCAGTCGCTGTATCCACTGGATGCGGAGGAAAGTCCGGGCTCCACAGGGCAGGACGCCAGGTAACGCCTGGGCGGCGCGAGCCGACGGAAAGTGCCGCAGAAAATACACCGCCGATGGCCTTCGGGCACAGGTAAGGGTGAAAAGGTGCGGTAAGAGCGCACCGCACGGCTGGTAACAGTCCGTGGCAGGGTAAACCCCGTCCGGAGCAAGGCCAAATAGGGGTGCATGGTGTGGCCCGCATCGCACCCGGGTAGGCTGCTCGAGGCGTCCGGTGACGGACGTCCCAGATGAATGACTGTCCACGACAGAACCCGGCTTACGGCCGGCTCCCACTTTTTCCCACCTTTGCGGCCCCCTCTGCGGGCCTGTGTCTCGCCGTGTCGGCGGTTCTTGCCAAAAAATAGTGAAGTAGTTTCTTAAGTGTTGCCCTCAAGGCGCGGCTTTTGGGGTCTTATTTTTTGGCTGCGCCGTCGCTGGGCATGCGTTCGCTAAGTCTCTGTGATTCAACGCTTATTTTTGATTTTTTCGGGTCGATTTTCTTGACTCCTGGCGATAGCCGTACCTATAGTGTCGAAAAGTGGGGAATGGTGGGAAAAGGTGGGTGACCACCGCAACCGGTACCGGCCATGTTTCGAGGCGTAAGCCAGCTCAATCTGGATGCCAAGGGTCGCTTGGCCATGCCCGCGCGCTATCGCGATGCGCTGGCGGCATCCTGTGGCGGCCAGCTGGTGATCACCGTTGACCCCGACCGTTGCCTGCTCCTGTATCCGTTCCCCGAGTGGGAGCGCATCGAGCAAAGTCTGATGTCCCGCCCCAACATGAATCCGAAGGTCCGTAACCTTCAGCGCCTCCTGGTCGGTCATGCGACCGAGTGCGAGCTGGATGGCAGCGGCCGTCTCCTGCTGCCGACGCCGCTGCGCCAGTACGCCAGCCTGGACAAGCGTGCGGTGCTGCTGGGGCAGGGCAACAAGTTCGAGATCTGGGATGCCGATTCCTGGGATGCCCGTTGCGAGCAGGCGCTGGGGGGTGACGTGGATGATGACGCGCTCGAGTCCATTGCGTTGTGACCATGATGGAAACCGTCGCTCATATCCCGGTGCTGCGCGACGCGGTGCTGGAGGGACTGGCCGTGCGCGCTGACGGGTTCTATGTGGATGGGACCTTCGGGCGCGGCGGGCACAGCCGTGCGATTCTCGATCGCCTCGGCGCCGGCGGAAACCTGCTGGCGATGGACCGGGACCCCGAGGCGGCTGCGGCCGCCTCTTCGTTTGCGGACGATCCACGCTTCTCCTTCGAGCCGGGGCCGTTCTCGGCAATGGCCGATACCCTGCGCCGACGCTTCCCCGAGCGCACCCCGGATGGCGTGTTCCTGGATCTGGGGGTCTCTTCCCCTCAACTGGACACTCCCGAGCGTGGTTTCAGCTTCCAGCACGACGGCCCGCTGGACATGCGCATGGACCCCACGCAGGGCGAGAGCGCGGCGGACTGGCTGGCCCGCGCGGAGCAGGACGAGATCGCCGACGTGATTTATCACTACGGCGAGGAGCGCCATTCCCGCCGCATCGCCCGTGCGATCGTTGCCGCGCGCGCCGAGGCCCCGATTACACGGACCGCGCAGCTGGCCGAGATCGTTCGCCGAGCAGTCCCTGGCCGCGAGCCGGGCAAGCATCCGGCTACACGCACCTTTCAGGCCCTGCGGATCCATGTGAACCGGGAGCTCGAGCAGTTGGAGCAGTGGCTCGAGACGATCCCGGCGGGCCTGCACCCGGGCGCGCGGATGGTGGTGATCAGCTTTCATTCGCTCGAGGACCGCATGGTCAAGCAGGCGCTGCGTGGCCCGCGCCCGGAAGCCCGCCTGCCGCGCGGGCTTCCGGTGATGCCCGAAACGCCCGAGCGCCCGTGGCGCCAGATCGGAAAGCCCGTGCGCGCCGATGCCGAAGAGCAGCGCCGCAACCCGCGCGCGCGCTCGGCGGTGCTGCGCGTGGGGGAGCGCACCTGATGGTGTTTCGCGGCTTCATCCTGATCATTCTGGCGACCGGGGTCTTCGCCTCCGCCGTGGGAGTAGTCGCGGCCAAGCATGAGGCGCGCCAGGCGTTTATCGCGCATCAGTCGGAACTTTCGGAGCGCGACACCCTGAATCTGGAATGGACGCAATTGCAGATCGAGCAATCGACCTGGGCGACGCAGGGCCGTATCGAGCAGCAGGCTCGTGAAGAACTGGGGATGATCAAGCCCGAGCCGGATCGCATCGTGGTGATCGGAGGGCGCACATGGGAGCGCTGAAGCGCCAGGTCAGCCATGGGCGCCTGAAGGTGCTGCTGGTCGTGTCCGCGCTGGTGCTCGTGGCCCTGGTGCTGCGCGCGATCGATCTGCAGGTGCTCAGCCGTGACTTTCTGACCCAGCAGGGCGAGCAGCGGCAGGTGCGCACGCTGACCGAGTCGGCCAACCGAGGCATGGTGACCGATCGCAACGGCGAGCCGTTGGCGATCTCGGCTCCGGTGCAGACCGCCTGGGCGAACCCCAAGGATTTGCTGGAGCAGCGCGACCGCTGGCCCGAACTGGCCGAAGCGCTGCAGGTCGATGCCGACTGGCTGGGCGAGCGCATCGAGGCGCGCGCCGGCCGGGAGTTCATGTACCTGCGTCGCCATATGCTGCCGGCCCAGGCGGAACAGGTGACGGCCCTGCGTGTGCAGGGGGTGGGGCTGACGCGCGAGTTTCGGCGCTATTACCCGCATGGCGAAACGACCTCGCACATCCTCGGCTACACGGATATTGACGATCGTGGCCAGGAGGGTATCGAGCTGGCCTTCAATGACTGGCTGTCGGGTTCGCCGGGAGCCAAGCGTGTTCTGCGTGACCGTCACGGGCGTACCATCCGTGATGTGGCCAGCATCCGCCCCGCCCGTGATGGCCGCACGCTGCGTTTGACCATCGATCAGCGCCTGCAGTATCTGGCCTACCGCGAACTGAAGGCCGCGGTGGCCGAGCACGATGCCCAGGGTGGGTCGGCGGTGCTGCTGGATGCTCGCACGGGTGATGTCCTGGCGATGGTCAATCAGCCGAGCTTCAATCCGAACAATCGTGGCTCGATCCGTTCGAACCTTGCGCGCAACCGTGCACTGACGGACAGCTTGGAGCCGGGGTCCGTAATCAAGCCCTTTACCGTTGCGGCTGCGCTGGACGCGGGCATCATCGATCCCAACGTCACCCTGGATACTCGCCCGGGCACCATGCGTGTCGGGCGTTTGACCGTGCGTGATTTCCGTGACTACGGCGTCATCGACCTCACCACCCTGATCGCGCGCTCCAGCAACGTTGGTGCGACCAAGCTGGCGCTGGACATGCCGCCCGATCGCTTCTGGCAGGTCCTTCATCAGGCCGGATTCGGCCAGTCTTCCGGCACCCATTTCCCGGGCGAAGTCAGTGGTCGGCTGCGCGACTTTCCCACCTGGCGCGAGGTCGAGCAGGCCACGATGGGGTATGGCTACGGACTGTCCATTACACCGCTGCAGATGGCCGCGTCCTATACCGCGTTTGCCAACGAGGGCCAGCGCATCCCGGTGCGGCTGGTCCACACCGCCGATGATCTGCGCGAGCCGGCCAGTGTCATGACTCCGGAAACCGCCCAGCGTGTACTGGCCATGATGGAGCACACCATTGGCTCCGAAGGGACCGCTCGCCAGGCCGCGATTGATGGGTACCGCATTGCGGGCAAGACGGGTACCAGCCGCAAGAGTGGCCCCGGGGGCTATACCGAAGACCGCTACATCTCCAGCTTTGTCGGCCTGGCACCCGCCTCGGATCCGCGTTTCGTAATGGCCGTGGTCATCGACGAACCCAACGCCGGGACGTACTTCGGTGGTGCCGTGGCCGCGCCGGTATTCCGCAACGTGATCGGCTCGGCGCTGCGGATGTTCAATGTGCGCCCGGATGCGATGCCGGAGATCCCGATGCAGATCGCCGCCGAGCGCGAGGGTTCGACATGATGGCGGCGCGCCCCGTCCAGTCTGTCGCCACGCTGGGCAGCCTGTGGCCCGCTACTGCGCCGCCATTGCCGCGAGAGGTCGCGGATCAGGGCGTCACCGATCTTGTTCAGGACAGCCGCCAGGCGGCCCCGGGTGCAGTCTTCGTGGCCCTGCGCGGGACCCAGGGACACGGCCTTGCCCATGCGCGGGCGGCGGCCGATCAGGGGGCGGTGGCTGTTCTGTGGGACGAGGCCGAGGCGGCCCCGGCCCTGGATATCCCGGTGCTGCATCTCCCCGGTCTGCGTGCCTCGCTCCCGGCGATCTGCGATGCCCTTTGGGGTGCCTGGCCGGACGAGTATCCCGTCGTCGCGGTGACGGGTACCGATGGCAAGACGTCGGTCAGTCAGTTGGTGGCGGGCGCCCTGGAGCAACTGGGGGTCCCCACGGGTGTGGTAGGGACGCTCGGCACGGGACGGTTTGGTGCCCTCGAGGACTGTGGCCACACGACCCCGGGCGTGATCGATCTGCACCGGCACCTGGCCGAGCTGGCCGCTGGCGGCTGTCGGGCGCTCGCCCTCGAGGCTTCGTCGCACGGCCTTGAGCAGGGGCGTATGGCCGGGCTTCCGGTCCGCGTGGCCGTACTGACGCGGCTCGGCTCCGATCATCTGGACTTTCACGGTAGCCAGCAGGCATATGCCGATGCCAAGGCCCGGCTGTTCGCGTGGCCAGGCCTGGAAACCGCCGTGGTCAATGCCGACGACACCTTCGGGCAGCGTCTGGTCCGCGAAACCACGGCTCGGCGCACATTGCGCTACAGCGCTGTGGGCTCGGCTGCCGACCTGGTCGCGCGGGATGTCGAAGCCGGCGCCGACGGCATTCGTTTCACGCTGGAGGCGGCAGGCGAGACATGGCCGGTCGCGTCGGCGCTGTTCGGGCTGTTCCAGGTGGGGAATCTGCTGGCGACGCTCGCGGCCCTGCATGCGCTTGGATATTCCTGGCAGGCCGGTATCGATGCCATCGCGCGCCTGCGTGGGGTGCCGGGGCGCATGGAACGCTTTGACCTGCCCGGCGGCGCGTTGCTGGTGGTGGACTATGCCCACACCGAGCAGGCCCTGGCCGCGGCGCTGGATGCTCTGCGCCCCCACACCACGGGACGCCTGATGGTCGTCTTTGGCTGCGGTGGGGATCGCGATGTGACCAAGCGCCCGGCCATGGGGCGGGCCGCTAGCGCTCGTGCCGATCAGGTGATCGTGACCGACGACAACCCGCGCTCGGAAGAACCGGCCGCGATCCGCGCCGCCGTGCTGGCTGGCTGTAAGCGGCCCGGGGCCTGTCGCGAGCAGGGCGACCGGGAGGCGGCAGTGCGCGAGGCCGTGGCCCAGGCGCGGGCGGGTGACGTGATCCTGCTGGCGGGCAAGGGACACGAAACCACGCAGCAGGTGGGTACTCGGTTCTATCCGTTTAGTGATCGCGACCTGGCCCGACAGCTCAGTGCCGGGGCGAATGCGGGAGACAGTGGGGGGGAGATCCAATGATCCGGATGACCGGACAGGAACTGGCGGACGCCGTGCGCGGGCGTCTGGAGAATGCAGGTGAGGAACGCACCTTCGAGGGGGTGTTCACCGACACCCGACAACCACTCGAAGGGGGGCTGTTCGTGGCCCTGCGTGGCCCGCGTTTTGATGCCCACGAGCATGTCACGGCCGATCTGCCGGCGGCGGCCTTGCTGGTGGAGCGCATGCTGGACGTCCCGCACCCGCAGGTGGTGGTGGGGGATACCGGCGAGGCGCTGGGGCGACTTGCCCAACATTGGCGCCGTCGCAGCCGGGCGCGGGTGATTGCGCTGACCGGATCAAATGGCAAGACCACGACCAAGGAAATGCTGCGCTGCATCCTCGAGGGCGTGGGTTCGGTACATGCCACCCAGGGCAACCTGAACAACGAGATCGGCGTGCCCCTGACCCTGCTGGCCATGCCCGAGGATACCGATTACGCGGTGATCGAGATGGGCGCCAACCATGCCGGCGAAATTGCCCGCATGGCGCGCTGGACCGAACCGATGGTCGCGATGATCACCAACGCCGGACGTGCCCATCTGGAAGGGTTTGGGAGTCTCGAGGGCGTGGCTCACGCCAAGGCCGAGATCTATTCCGGTCTGCCATCGCAGGGCGGCACGGCGGTGGTCAACCTGGACGATCCATTCGCGGACTACTGGCTGTCGCTCAATGAACACCACCATTGCCAGCGGTTTTCCCTGGAGGGGGGCGGCGAGATCGAAGGCATGTGGCAGGCCCCCGACTGCCTGCGGCTGACCATTCTGGGCGCTGGTCGAGACCTGCGTTTGGCCAGCCCGGGGCGCCATGTCGCTGCCAATGCAGTCGCAGCGGCCGCTGCGGCCAATGCGGTCGGTGTGGCGATCGATGCGATCGCCAACGGGCTGGCGCGCTGGACACCGGTGCAGGGGCGTCTGCAGGAGCTTTGGCACGTCAGTGGCGCCCGGCTTTGGGACGACACCTACAACGCCAATCCGGATTCCTTGCGAGCGGGGCTCGAGGTCCTGGCCGCGATGCCCGGTCGGCGCATCCTCGTGCTGGGTGCGATGGGCGAGCTGGGCGCCGAGACCCCGGAGCTGCACCGCGAAACCGGGGCGCTGGCCTGCGCAATGGGGGTGGACTACTGCCTGGCCCTGGGCGAGGCCGCGCGCGACAGCGCCGAGGCCTTTGGCGAGGGGGGGGAGTGGTTTGACGATCATGACGCCTTGCGGGCGCGCCTGCAGGAACTGCTGGAGGATGAGACCACGGTTCTGATCAAGGGTTCGCGCAGCCAGCACATGGAACGAATCATCGAAGGGCTGGAGCTGGCCCAGTCGGCGCGGGGGGCTGCGAATGCTGTTCGCTCTGACTGAATATCTAACGCAGTTCCATAGTGGCTTCACGGTCTTTCAGTACCTGACCCTGCGCGCCATCCTGGGCGTGGTGACCGCTCTGGCGATCGCATTGCTGATTGGTCCGGCGATGATCCGTCGGCTGACAGTCGGCAATGTGGGCCAGCAGGTCCGGGACGATGGCCCAGAGTCACACCTGAGCAAGGCCGGCACGCCGACCATGGGCGGGGCGCTGATCCTGGTCGCGGTGGCGGTCGCCACGCTGCTGTGGAGCGACCTGACCAACCGCTTTGTCTGGATCGTGCTGCTGACCACGCTGGCCTTTGGTGCGGTCGGGGGCTGGGACGATTATCTGAAACTGCGCTACGGCAACAGCAAGGGGCTGACGGCCAGGGCCAAGATCCTCTGGCAGACGCTGTTCGCGCTGGTGGCCGCCGGGGTCATCATGGGCACTGCCCAGAGTCCGGTGGAGACGAGCTTCTATCTCCCCTTTTTCAAGGAGTTCGAGTTTCATCTCGGCTGGCTGTTTATCCCGCTGGTCTGGCTGGTCGTGGTCGGATCTTCCAATGCCGTCAACTTGACCGACGGTCTCGATGGCCTGGCGATCATGCCGGCCGTACTGGTGGCCGGGGCCCTTGGAGTGTTTGCCTATGCGGCGGGGCACGCGGTGTTTGCCGAGTACCTGCAGATCCCGGCGGTCCCGGGCGTGGGGGAGGTGGGCATTTTTGCCGCTGCACTGGTCGGGGCCGGACTCGGGTTTCTGTGGTTCAACGCCTATCCCGCCCAGGTCTTCATGGGGGATGTCGGAGCCCTGGCCCTGGGGGCGGCACTAGGCATGATGGCGATCCTGACCCGCCAGGAGATCGTGCTCCTGATCATGGGCGGCATCTTCGTGCTGGAGACGCTGTCGGTAATGTTGCAGGTCGCCTCGTTCAAGCTCACCGGGCGGCGCATCTTCCGTATGGCGCCGCTGCATCACCATTTCGAACTCAAGGGCTGGCCGGAACCGCGTGTGATCGTGCGCTTCTGGATCCTCACCGTTGTGTTCGTCCTGATCGGTCTCGCGACCCTGAAGATCCGCTGACGCCATGTCGAAGCCACAGCCGCACAACCTGATCGTGGGAACCGGAGCGACGGGGCAGTCCGTCGCCCGATTCCTGCGTGCGCGTGGTGAGGCCTTTGCGATCACCGACACGCGTCGCGATCCACCGGCGCTGGCGGCCGGGGTCGACGCCACTTGGCTGGCCGAGGCCTGGGCCGGACCGCTGGACGGGCTTGAGGCCTCTCGCTATGAGCGGCTGATCGTCTCCCCGGGTGTTGCGCTAGAGCACCCGGGCGTCGAACAGGCCCGCACAGCGGGTGCGGTGATCACCGGTGACATCGACCTGTTTGCAGAAGTGGCACGGGCTCCGGTTATCGCGATCACCGGTTCCAACGGTAAGAGCACGGTCACCGCCCTGGTAGGTGAGATCCTGAGGGCCACCGGCCGCAACGTAGCGATCGGCGGTAACTTCGGCACCCCGGCGTTGGATCTCCTGGACCCGGCGGTGGAGGTCTATGTCCTGGAACTGTCGAGCTTCCAGCTCGAACGCAGCGAGCACCTGGCGCCGGCCGGAGCCGCGATTCTGAATATCTCGCCCGATCACATGGATCGCTATCCGGACCTCGGCGCTTATATTGGGGCCAAGGCCCGCATCCTCGATCGCGCGGCTCGGGGCGTGCTCAACCGCGATGACCCCTGGCTGCGCGAGTTGCCGCTGCCGGCCGGCCTGCGCGTGGTCTCGTTCGGGCTGGATGCCCCGCTGGCCTTGACCGACTTCGGCGTGACCACGGGCGAGGCCGAACCAGATCTGGTGCGTGGCGAGGAACGCCTGTTGTCCACCGCGCGCCTGCGTTTGCGCGGGCAACACAACTGGGCCAATGCCCTGGCCGCGCTGGCGCTGGCGTGGCCGTGGCTGGAGTCGCCGCAGCAACGCGCGGAGGCGCTGGCCGCGCTGGCGGATTTCGCGGGCCTGCCGCACCGCTCGCAGTGGATCGCGCGGGTGGCCGAGGTCGACTACATCAACGATTCCAAGGGCACCAACGTGGGCGCGACCCTCGCCGCGCTGCGGGGCACGCCGGGGCCGCTGGTACTGATCGCCGGCGGCCAGGGCAAGGGGCAGGACTTTTCGCCGCTGGCTGACTACGTACCCGGCAAGGTCCGGGGCGTGGTGCTGCTTGGCGAGGATGCCCCGTTGATCGCCCGGGCGCTGGCCTCAGTGGTGCCGGTTCAGCGGGTGGACGACATGACTGCCGCCGTCGAGCAGGCGGCCGCCTGGGCGCAGCCCGGCGACACCGTACTGCTCTCGCCGGGTTGCGCGAGCCTCGACATGTACGAGAACTACCAGGCACGCGGCGACGATTTCGCGCGGGCCGTGCGGGAGCGAGCGGCATGAGTACCGGATCGCTGCCCCTCGGCCTGCCTTCGCGCGACTCGCTCGACGGGTTGCGCAACAGCGTGGATCTCCCGCTGCTGGCCGCGTCCGCGTTGCTGCTGGGGCTTGGCCTGATCATGGTGGCTTCTGCCTCGATGGATCTCGGCGAGCGCTACTTCGCCAATACCTGGCACTTCTTCCAGCGCCAGGTTCTGTTCGCTGCCATCGGGTTGGCGCTGGCAACGCTCATGTGGACGGTCCCGCTGCAGCGCTGGGAGCGCGCCGGGCCGTGGTTACTGATCCTGGTGATGGTGCTGCTGATAGCGGTGTTGCTGCCGGGCGTGGGCCGGACGGTTAATGGTGCCACCCGCTGGATCCCGATCGGCATGTTCAATCTCCAGGTGGCCGAACCGGTGAAGCTGCTGGTGGTGATGTACCTGGCCGGCTACATCGTGCGCCACTACTCCACTCTGCGGCTGCACCTGCTGGGCTTTGTACGTCCTCTGGTCGTACTCGGGTTCGGGACGGTGCTCCTGCTGCTGCAACCGGACTTTGGCGGCGCGGCCATCATGCTGGCGATCGGCATGGGCATGCTGTTCCTGGCTGGCGCCAAGTTGTGGCAGTTCGTCGCGCTGGGCGCGACCATCGCGGTGGGGATGGCGTTCGTCGCGGTGGCCGCCCCTTATCGGGTCGCGCGTCTGACCGCGTTCCTGGACCCCTGGCAGGACCCGTTCGCGACCGGCTTCCAGCTGACACAGTCGCTGATCGCGATCGGCTCGGGTGGCTGGTTCGGTGCCGGTCTGGGGAACAGCGTGCAGAAGCTGTTCTACCTGCCGGAGGCCCACAACGACTTCCTGTTCGCGGTCTTCGCCGAGGAGTTCGGATTTGTCGGTGTGATTGCCCTGATCGCGCTGTTTGCAGTCGTGGTCTGGCGCTGCGTGAAGATTGGACTCTGGGCGGAGCGTGCGGGCCATGCATTCGGTTCGCACCTGGCCTTCGGCGTCGCAATCTGGCTGGCGCTGCAAAGCGCTCTCAACGTCGCCGTCAACATGGGCCTGCTGCCGACCAAGGGTATGACCCTGCCGTTTCTCAGCTACGGCGGCAGTTCGCTGATCGTCTCGCTGATGGCGATCGGTCTGGTGATGCGGGTTTATCGCGAGGCGCAGATCCCGGCCCCGCGCCAGTCGACCTCGCCGCGGCGCAAGAGGGGGCGGGCATGAACAATCCCCTGCGCATCCTGATTATGGCCGGCGGTACCGGCGGACACGTATTTCCGGGACTGGCCGTCGCCGAGGCCCTGCGCGCCCGTGGCGCCGAGGTCCTCTGGCTGGGCAGCGCGCGCGGGATCGAGACGCGTCTGGTGCCTGCGGCGGGAATCGAGCTGCACACCCTTCCGATCAGTGGGGTGCGCGGCAAGGGCCTGATGGGGCTGCTGCTGGCGCCCTGGCGCCTCGGGATCTCGCTGTGGGCGGCGTTGGCCCTGATTACCCGGTTGCGCCCGGCCGCGGTGATCGGCTTTGGTGGCTTCGCGGCCGGTCCCGGTGGCCTGATGGCCGCCGCGCTGGGCCGCCCGCTGGCGATCCATGAGCAGAACGCGGTGGCTGGTCTGACCAACCGCTGGCTGGCGCGCATCGCGGACCGGGTCTATGCGGGCTTCGATCATGCCTTCCCGGAGCGCCATACGGTGACCGTAGTGGGCAATCCGGTGCGCGCGGAGATTGCCGCGTTGCCGGAGCCGGAGCAGCGCTTCGACGAGCGGTCCGGCCCGCTGCGGCTGCTGATACTGGGTGGCAGCCTTGGGGCGCGCTCGCTGAACCGCATCGTGCCGGCGGGGCTCGAGCAGGCCCGCGACGCGCAGCCGCTGATCATTCGCCACCAGGCCGGGGAGCGCACGCTGGACGAGGCGCGCGCGGCCTATGCCGAGACCGCACTGGAATATGAGGTAACCCCGTTCATCGACGACATGGCCGAGGCCTATGCCTGGGCGGATCTGGTGATCTGCCGCGCTGGTGCGTTGACCGTGGCCGAGGTTGCGGCGGCCGGGGTCCCGACCTTGTTCGTGCCCTATCCGCATGCGGTCGACGATCACCAGACCGCGAATGCCCGCGCCCTGGTCGAGGCGGGTGCGGCCTGGTGCCTGGCGGATGCCGATCTGACGCCCGAGCGGATCGCCAAGATCGTGCGTCCGTTGGGGCGCGAGGCCCTGCGCGCGCGCGCGCGCCTGGCCCGCGAACAGGCCTGCCCGGACACCGCCGAGCGTCTGGCCGAGGCCTGCCTGGAGATGGCCAATGCCCGGCGCGGGAGGAAGAGCTCATGAACGCCCCGCGCCTGCCACGCCACGCGATGCGCCGCATCCGCCGTATTCACTGTGTCGGGATCGGTGGTTCCGGCATGAGCGGGATCGCCGAGGTCCTGCATCAGCTGGGCTACGAGGTCTCCGGATCGGATCTCGGGCAGTCGGCAATGGTCGCGCGGCTGACTGGAATGGGCATCCCGGTGGCCCCCGCCCATACCGAAGAGAATGTTGCCGAGGCCGACGTGCTGGTTGTCTCCAGCGCGATCGACCCTTCCAACCCCGAGGTGCAGGCGGCCCGCCGCCGCGGGATCCCGATCGTGCGGCGCGCAGAAATGCTCGCGGAGCTGATGCGCTTTCGCTACGGCATCGCAGTGGCCGGTACCCACGGCAAGACCACCACGACCAGCCTGGTGGCAAGCGTCCTCGCCGAGGCCGGCATGGATCCCACCTTCGTGATTGGCGGTCGGCTGAACAGCACCGCCAGTCACTCGAACCTGGGGGCGGGCGACTACCTGGTGGCCGAGGCCGACGAGAGCGACGCCTCGTTCCTGCACCTGCAGCCGATGATCAGCATCGTGACCAACATCGATGCCGACCACCTCGGGACCTACGGCAACGACTTCGGCAACCTGCGGGCGACCTTCCTGGAGTTCCTGCATCACCTGCCGTTCTACGGCATCGCCGTGCTTTGCGCGGACGACCCGCAGGTGCGCGATCTCTATCCCGAACTGGAGCGCCCGCGTCTGACCTACGGCATCGAGGCGGAAGCCGATGTGCGCGCCCTGAACGTGCGCCAGGAAGGCGTCCGCATGTTCTTCGACCTGAAGCTGCCGGGGCAGACCGCGTTCCCGGTCACCCTGAACCTGCCCGGGCGGCACAACGTGCTCAACGCCCTGGCCGCGGCGGCCGTCGCGCACGAGTTGGAGGTTGCCCCCGAGGCAATCCAGGCGGCGCTCGAGCGCTTCCAGGGGATCGGGCGGCGCTTCCAGGTGCAGGAGCTCGAGACCGCGCAGGGTCCGCTGACCCTGGTCGACGACTACGGCCATCACCCGCGCGAGATTGCAGCGACCCAGGCCGCGGCACGTGACGCCTGGCCCGACCGGCGGCGTATCACCGTGTTCCAGCCGCACCGTTACACGCGCACCCGCGACCTGTTCGAGGATTTCGCCGAGGCCTTGTCCGAGGCCGATGTGCTGATCCTGCTGGAGGTGTATCCCGCCGGCGAGGAGCCGATCCCCAGCGCCGATGGCCGCAGCCTTGCCCGTGCGATCCGTCTGCGTGGGCAGGTCGAGCCGGTGTTCGTCGAGCATGCGGCCGACGTCGCCGACGTCCTGTCGGGGATGCTGAAGTCGAACGACGTCGTGATCACCCAGGGGGCCGGCGATATCGGCCGGCTGGCCAGCCTGTTACCGGAACAGCTGGGGGCGAAGCGCTCCGGGGGGACGACATGATGGCGGCACGCGCGGTGGAACCGGTGGACGGCCCGTTTGCACATGCCCCTCGGGGCGAGGTGCGGCCCGATGCCCCGCTGGCGGGGCTGACTTCCTGGCGTGTGGGCGGTCCGGCTGACTGGCTGTTCCGGCCGGTGGATCGGGCCGACCTGGTGTCGGCGCTGGCGGATCACGCTCGCCAGGCCCCCGCGATGCCGGTCACCTTCCTGGGGCTGGGCAGCAACGTGCTGATCCGCGACGGCGGCATCGAAGGACTGGTGGTCCACCTGTCCGGTGTGATCAACGAGCGCGAGCGTCTGGAGGGCAACCGCGTGTGGCTCGGAGCAGGGCTTGCCTGCGCCCAGGCCGCACGGTTCTGCGCCCGTCAGGGACTGGTAGGCGGTGAATTCCTGGCCGGCATCCCGGGCACCCTGGGCGGTGCCTTGCGCATGAACGCGGGGGCCTGGGGCGGCGAGATCTGGCCGCTGGTCGAGTCGGTATCCACCGTGGATGCCACCGGACAGGAACACCAGCGCGAGCCGGGCGAGTACCGCATTGGCTATCGCAGCGTGGAGGGCCCGGACGAGTGGTTTACCGGCGGTGTGCTGCAGCTGGAGCCGGGCGATCCGGCTGCTGGCACGGCACGTATCAAGGAGCTCCTGCGGGAGCGTTCGCGCAAGCAGCCGCTGGGTCTGCCGTCGTGCGGATCGGTGTTCCGCAACCCGCCCGGCGATCACGCCGCGCGCCTGATCGAGGCGGCGGGGTTGAAGGGGCTGCGTCACGGCGGCGCGGAGATTTCCTCCAAGCACGCGAACTTCATTACCCACGATGGTTCGGCGCAGGCCGCCGACATCGAGTGGCTGCTGAACCATGCCCAAAGCGAGGTGGAGCGGCGCTTGGGTGTACGCCTGGAGCCCGAGGTGCGGCTGCTGGGTCGACCGGGCCCCATGGACGAGACAATCGAGGGAAGACAATGAGCAGGCGCAAACCGGAAGACTACGGGCGCGTGGCGGTCCTGATGGGGGGCTGGTCCGGCGAGCGGGACATCTCGCTCAAGAGTGGCAATGCCGTGCTGGCCGCGCTGTGCCGCCAGGGCGTCGATGCCCATGCTGTCGATCTCACACCCGAGACGGCGCGCTGCATGGCACTGGAGGGCTACGACCGGGTGTTCATCGCGCTGCATGGCGAGTGCGGCGAAGACGGGACACTGCAGGGCTGTCTTGACATGGCCGGCATGCCCTACACCGGGACCGGGGTCCTCGGCTCGGCGCTGGGCATGGACAAGCTGGCCTGCAAGCGCCTCTGGGCGGGCACGAACCTCCCGAGTGCGCCCTATCGGCTGCTGACGCCGGGCTTCGATCCGGAGGCGGTGGCCGACGCCCTCGGCCTGCCATTGATCGTGAAGCCCGCGCGCGGTGGTTCCAGCCTGGGTATCACACGAGTTGATCGTGCCGAGGACCTGCCGGCTGCCTTTGATGCGGCGCGCGTGCAGCCGGGGCAGGTGTTCGCCGAGCAGTGGATCACCGGACGCGAATACACCGTTGCGGTGCTCGGTAACGAGCCCCTGCCGGTGATCGAGATCCGCGCGGCGACCGGATTCTACGACTACCACGCGAAGTACGAGGCGGACGATACCGGCTACCTGTGCCCGCCCCCGGACCTGTCGCGCAGTGCGCAACTGGAGCTGCAGTCGCTGGCAATCGCCGCCTTTGCCGCCCTCGAGGGCTGTGGCTGGGGCCGGGTGGACATCCTGCAGGACGAACATGGCGAAAACTTCCTGATCGAGGTCAACACCATCCCCGGTATGACCGACCACTCGCTGGTGCCGAAGGCCGCCGCGCATGCGGGCATCGACTTCGACGAACTGTGCCTGCGCATCCTCGATTCCAGCTTCGAATGCGGAGGGCTGCGTTGAACGCGCGACGCACAACGCGACCCGCGCGGCGGCCAGCCGGGCCGTCGCGGCTGCAGGCCATGACGGGGCCGGGGCTGCGTCTGCTCGCCGGCATGGGACTGGCCGGGGCGCTGGTGCTGGGCTTCAGCCTGTGGCTGCACTTCGATCCGGACCAGCACTTGCCGATTGGCTCCATCCAGATTACCGGCGAGCCGCGTCATGCCGACACGGACGCGATCCTCGAACAGGTGCGGGCGCATGCGCCGGGATTCGTGGGTACGGACCTCGAGGTGCTGCGTGAGGAGCTGCAGGCGATGCCCTGGGTGGACGCGGTGCAGCTGCGTCGGCGCTGGCCAGACACCCTGGAGATTCACGTGACCGAGCCGGTCCCGGTGGCCCAGTGGGGCGACGACCACCTGGTCGACCGCCACGGGCGTCTGTTCGGACCGGTGGATCTCGCCGACTGGGATTTCCTGCCCGCACTGGCCGGCGAGGACGGCCGTCAGGTGGTGCTGATGCACCGCTACCTTGAGGTCTCCGCGCGCCTGGCCGATGCCGGGTTCGAGGTGGTGGGTGTGCACGAGGGCAAGCGGCATGACTGGACCATCCATTTGGCCGATGGCGCCGAGGTCCTGATGGGCCGTGACGTGAATCTGAATCGGCTGGGCCAGCTGGTGCGCGCGGCACCGGCCCTGCGGGCGCGCGAGGAAGCCCCGATTGCGCGGGTGGACCTGCGCTATCCGCACGGTCTGGCCGTGGCCTGGGCCGAGGAAGCGGACAACAACGGCGGCAACGCCCGATGACACGAATGACAGGACGCAGAAAGATGATGGCAAAGAAGTCGGAACCCGGACTGATCGTCGGCCTGGATGTCGGTACCTCGAAGATCGAGGCGATCGTCGGCGAGCTGACCGACGAGGGCGAGATCGAGATCATCGGCATCGGCTCCTCGCCGTCGCGCGGGCTGAAGAAGGGTGTGGTCGTCAACATCGAGTCCACCGTCCAGTCGATCCAGCGCGCGGTCGAGGAGGCCGAGCTGATGGCCGGCTGCGAGATCCACTCGGTCTACACCGGGATCGCCGGTTCCCACATCAAGAGCTACAACTCCACCGGCGTGGTCGCGATCAAGGACGGCGAGGTGGTCGCCGGCGACGTCGATCGGGTGATCGATGCCGCCCGCGCGATCGCGATCCCGGCCGACCAGCGCATCCTCCACGTGCTGCCGCAGGAATACATCATCGACGAGCAGGAGGGCATCCGCGAGCCGATCGGGATGTCCGGGGTGCGGCTGGAGGCCAAGGTGCACCTGGTCACCGGCGCGGTGTCCGCGGCGCAGAACATCGTCAAGTGCGTGGAGCGCTGCGGGCTGCGGGTGGACGACATCATCCTCGAACAGCTCGCCTCCAGCTATTCGGTGCTCAGCGAGGACGAGAAGGACCTGGGCGTCTGCCTGGTGGACATCGGCGGCGGGACCACCGACATCGCGGTGTTCGCCCACGGCGCGATCATGCACACCGCGGTGATCCCGATTGCCGGGGATCAGGTGACCAACGACATCGCGGTCGCCCTGCGCACGCCGACCCAGTACGCCGATGAACTCAAGATCAAGTACGCCTGTGCGCTGCGCACGCTGGCCGACCCGGGCGAGACCATCGAGGTCCCGGGTGTCGGTGATCGCGCCGCGCGCCGGCTGTCGCGCCAGACGCTCGCCTCCGTGGTCGAGCCGCGCTACGAGGAGCTGCTGCAGCTGGTGCAGGCGGAACTGCGCCGCAGCGGTACCGAGGAAATGATTGCCGCCGGGGTGGTGCTCACCGGTGGCTCGTCCCGAATGGAAGGTGTGGTGGACCTCGCCGAAGAGGTCTTTCACATGCCCGTACGCCTGGGGGTGCCGCAGCGCGTCACCGGGCTCCTGGATGTGGTGAAGAACCCGATCCACGCGACGGGGGTGGGGCTGTTGCTCTACGCCCGCGAGTCGCGTGCGGAGCAGGAGGCCCGGCCCGTGAGCAGCGGGTTCCAGGGTGTATGGGCGCGCATGAAGCGCTGGTTTTCCGGGCAGCTCTGATGATCAGGGCGACCGGGTTTATGGGGGCCGGACCGCTCTCCGGCCATGGGCAAACAACTGACATGTACACACGAATCGAGAGGACGCAGCCATGACGTTCGAACTGATGGATACCTTTAGCCAGAACGCCACGATCAAGGTCGTTGGTGTTGGGGGTGGTGGCGGCAATGCCGTACAGCACATGGTTCACTCGCAACTCGACGGCGTGGACTTCATCTGCGCCAATACCGATGCCCAGGCCCTGAAGAGCCTGGACTCCAAGACGCTGCTGCAGCTGGGTGGCGATATCACCAAGGGCCTGGGTGCCGGGGCCGATCCGTCGGTCGGGCGCGAGGCGGCCCTGGAAGATCGCGAGCGCATCCAGGACCTGCTCCAGGGTGCGGACATGGTGTTCATTACCGCCGGTATGGGTGGCGGTACGGGCACCGGTGCGGCCCCGGTCGTTGCGCAGATCGCCAAGGAGATGGGCATCCTGACGGTCGCGGTGGTCACCAAGCCGTTCCCGTTCGAGGGCAAGAAGCGCATGCAGGTGGCCGTGTCCGGGATCAAGGCGCTGACCGAGCAGGTCGATTCGCTGATCACCATCCCGAACGAGAAGCTGCTGACCGTGCTGGGCAAGAACACCACGCTGCTGGATGCCTTCAAGGCCGCCAATGACGTGCTGTTCGGTGCGGTGCAGGGGATCGCGGAGCTGATCACCCGTCCCGGCCTGATCAACGTCGACTTTGCCGACGTGCGCAACGTGATGCGCGAGATGGGCATGGCGATGATGGGTACCGGCACGGGTACCGGCGAGGATCGTGCGCGTCAGGCTGCCGAGGCCGCGATTGCCAGCCCGCTGCTCGAGGATGTCGATATCTCCGGTGCCCGCGGGATTCTGGTGAACGTCACCGGGGGCATGGATGTCGGTATCGGCGAGTTCGAGGAGGTCGGTGAAGCGGTGAAGGCCCTCGCCTCCGAGGATGCGACCGTGGTGGTCGGTACCGTGATCGATCCCGAGATGAGCGACGAGCTCCGCGTGACCCTGGTGGCCACCGGTCTGGGCGCCCAGTCGTCCCAGCAGGAGCGCCCACAGGTGCGCGTCGTCGATGCCCAACCGAAGCGCGCAGTGGGTTCCGATGTCGAGGTGGACCTCGATCAGCCGACGGTCAAGCGCCGCGGCGGGGACAACCTTGCGGTCGACTACAACCAGCAGCAGGGCATTGATGTGCTGGATATTCCGGCATTCCTGCGCAAACAAGCCGACTGAGCAAGGGGCCGCATGCAGGGAGAGCGGAAACTTGCAATAATGCGGTAATCGTTGTGTGCATGAGGAGCCCGGGAGGGCCCGGGCTCCACTATGCACTTTAAAAACAAGAGGTTATCTGCGTTGATTCGACAAAGAACGCTGAAAAACAGCATTCGGGCCACTGGCGTGGGTCTGCATACCGGGGAAAAGGTCGTGCTGACGTTGCGACCGGCGCCGGTGAATACCGGGATCGTCTTCCATCGAAGCGACCTGGACCCCGTCGTGGAAATCCCGGCCCGTGCGGAGAACGTGGGCGACACGCGCTTGTCGACAACGCTGGTCAAGGGAGACGTGCGCGTCTCCACAGTGGAACACCTGCTCTCCGCGATCGCGGGGCTGGGCATCGACAACCTGCACGTGGATGTCAGTGCCGCCGAGGTCCCGATCATGGACGGCAGTGCCGGGCCGTTTGTATTCCTGTTGCAGTCCGCCGGGCTGAAGGAACAGGACGCCCCCAAGGAATTCATCCGGGTGAAGCGCAGCGTGGAAGTCCGCGAGGGCGACAAATGGGTGCGCTTCGACCCCTATGACGGGTTCAAGGTCGGTTTCTGCATCGACTTCGAACACCCGATGTTTACCGACGGAAGCCAGCGCGCCGAGCTGGACTTCTCGTCCACCTCCTTCGTGAAGGAGGTTTCGCGTGCCCGGACCTTCGGGTTCATGCGCGACATCGAGGCCCTGCGCGCCAATCAGCTGGCACTGGGTGGCAGCCTGGACAACGCAGTAGTGCTCGATGACTACAAGATCCTGAACGAAAACGGTCTGCGCTATGACAACGAGCTGGTCAAGCACAAGATCCTCGACGTGGTCGGTGATCTGTACCTGCTGGGCCACAGCCTGATCGGTGCGTTCACGGGCCACAAGTCCGGACACGCCCTCAACAATCAGTTGATTCGCCAACTGGCAGCGGACCAGACGGCCTGGGAAAAGGTCACCTTCGAGGACCCCTCGGAGCGACTGCCGATTTCCTTCGGGCAGCTGGCGCCAACGATCGCTGGCAGTTAGGGCGGTCCTGTCCTGTGCAGCGAGGGCTAGCTTCGCTGCGGGGGCACTGCCGCCAGGCGTTTTAGCGCCTCGGCCAGTTCCGGGTCGCTGACCGAGCGCGCGGTCTGCATGAGTAGCGAGCGGGCCGACTCCGGGATCTCGCGCTGGACCGCGACCGGCTCGGGTTGCGGCGCGCGCGGCGTGCTGTCGAGCCGGATACGCACCTCGGCGGGGGCCTCGATGCCGGCCGCCGCGAGCGTCTTGAGCAGCTCGCGCTGCTGGAAGCGGATCTCGGTTGCCAGGGCGCGGTCGGCGCAGACCGCGATCAGGGTGGCCCCCTGTCGCGTCAGCGCCAGGCGTCCGCTCTGCAACTCGTCTCCGACCAGCGGGGCGAGGGCGCGTTCCAGTTCCCGGTCGCGGGAACAGTGAGCGCTCAGGTCCGCCGCGACAAAGCGGTTCGCGGGGCGCGGCATCATCGGCGCGGCTCCGCGAACACTGACAGTACAAGAGTGATTGAGAAACGCATGCAACTGATCGTACTACGACCGGATGGCCTTTGTACCCGACTGCCATTTCGTGCCGCCCTGATCCTTGCCTTCACGCTGCTCGCCCTGGTGGTGGCCTCGGTCGCCGCTGCCTACTGGGTCGGACAGCAACAGCGCGAGGTCATCCAGGTCCCGGTGGTGCCGGGCAGCGACCAGGCCGTGATCGAGGCCGCCGAGCGCGAGGTCGCGCACGAGGGCCTGAAACATCTGGCGGAGCGTGTGGTTGCGCTGGAGCGCCAGCTTGCTCGTGTGGATCTGCGTATGCGTTCGGTCGGCGAGACCCTCGACCTGGACCTCTCCGAGCTGGGGCTCGCGATGGGTGGGCAGGGTGGCCCCGAGCTCGAGGGCCCGAATTCCCCTGTTGCGATGGATGAACGCCTCCAAGCCCTGGAACGCCTGCTCAACCGGCACCAGGCGTCAGTGGCCCTGATCGACGACACACTGCGCGAGGATGCCTCGCGTGAGGCCCTGCTCCCGCAGCTCATGCCGGTGGACGACGAGGCCTGGATCAGTTCCGCGTTTGGGTATCGCAACGATCCCTTTACGGGTGAGCGGCGCTTCCATTCCGGCATGGATTTCGCCGGTAGCCATGGATCTGAGATCCGTGCCGCCGGTGGTGGGATCGTCGTGTTCTCGGGCAAGCGCGACGCCTACGGCAAGATGATCGAGATCGACCACGGGGGTGGCCTGCGTACCCGCTATGCCCACAACTCGGAGCTACTGGTCGATCCCGGGCAGCGGGTGAGCGCCGGTGACACCATCGCGCGGATGGGCCGTACGGGGCGTGCCACCGATACGCACCTTCATTACGAGGTGCTGAAAGCCGGGCAGGCAGTCAACCCCTACGATTTCCTGCCCTCGGACGATTAAGCTAGCGTCCACTGAACGTTGAAAACCTTTCCCGGCTCCGCCACCGCGCAGCTGGTGGGCGGATGGTTTATCCTAGATAGGTTTCGGACAACGGCGGGTTCTAGCAAACCCCCTCAAGCGGATCCCTATGGTCAAGCAGCTCGTACAGAAGTTCTTCGGCAGTCGCAACGACCGCATCATCAAGCGTTATCGCAAGCAGGTCGAGCAGATAAACGCCCTGGCGGAAGCCACGGAGGCCCTGCCACGCGAGGAGCTTCGCAGCAAGACCACGGAACTGCGCCAGCGCGCCCAGGACGGCGAGTCTCTCGACAAGCTGCTGCCCGAGGCCTTTGCAGTCTGCCGGGCCATGAGCGTCCACGTGCTCGGCATGCGCCATTTCGATGTGCAGCTGATCGGTGGCATGGTCCTGAACGACGGGCGCATCGCCGAGATGCGTACCGGTGAAGGCAAGACCCTGGTCGCCACGTTGCCGGTGTACCTCAACGCCCTGACTGGTGATGGCGTACATGTGGTTACGGTCAACGACTACCTGGCCCGCCGCGATGCCGCCTGGATGGGGCGGCTCTATCACGCCCTGGGGTTGAGCATTGGCGTGGTCAACTCCTCCGGGGGGCAGGGTGTCGATACGTCTTCGTATCTCTACGACCCGGAGTACAAGGCCGAGGAAGGGGGGATGGACCACCTGCGTCCCGTGACCCGCCGCGAGGCCTATGCCGCGGATATCACCTACGGCACCAACAACGAGTTCGGCTTTGACTACCTGCGCGACAACATGGCCTTCTCGGCCGATCAGCGCGTGCAGCGCGGGCTCAATTTCGCAGTAGTCGACGAGGTCGACTCGATCCTGATCGACGAGGCCCGGACCCCGCTGATCATCTCCGGCCCCAGCGGCGACAGCTCCGAGCTGTATGAGCGGCTGAACAAGATCCCGCCCCAGCTCACCCGTCAGGAGGACGAGGAGAGCGAGGGCGACTACTACGTCGACGAGAAAGCCAAGCAGGTCTTTTTGAGCGAGGACGGTCACGAGAAGGCCGAGCAGTTGCTGCGCGAGGAGGGCTTGCTGGAGGAATACCAGTCCCTGTACGACGCCGGTTCGATCCAGGTCCTGCATCACCTGAACGCCGCGCTGCGGGCCCACGCCCTGTTCCATCGGGATGTCGACTATCTGGTGCGCGACAACAAGGTACAGATCATCGACGAATTCACCGGCCGTATCATGGGCGGCCGGCGCTGGTCCGAGGGCCTGCATCAGGCGATCGAGGCGAAGGAAGGCGTGCCGATCCAGCGCGAGAACCAGACGCTGGCCTCGATCACCTTCCAGAATTACTTCCGCCTGTACGAAAAGCTGTCTGGCATGACCGGGACCGCGGACACCGAGGCCTACGAGTTCCAGACGATCTATGGTCTCGAAGTCGTGGTGGTGCCCGGCAACAAGCCGCTGGTGCGCGACGACATGCAGGACCTCGTCTATCTGACCCAGGAGGAGAAGTACCAGGCGATCATCAAGGAGATCCAGTGGTGCGTGGATCGTGGCCAGCCCGTGCTGGTCGGCACCGCATCCGTCGAGGCCTCCGAGCGCCTGGCCCAGGCCCTGAAAAAGACCGGGATCAAGTTCGAGGTGCTCAACGCGAAGCAGCACGAGCGCGAGGCCGCGATCATTGCCCATGCCGGGCGCCCGGGCGCGATCACGCTGGCGACCAACATGGCCGGTCGCGGGACCGACATCGTGCTGGGCGGATCGCTGGATGCCGAGCTGGCCGAAGCGGATCCGGACGACACCGAGACGCAGGAGAAGATCAAGGCCGACTGGCAGAAGCGCCACGATGCCGTGCTCGAGTCCGGCGGCCTGCACATTATCGGTTCCGAGCGCCACGAATCCCGCCGTATCGACAACCAGTTGCGTGGTCGTTCCGGGCGCCAGGGCGATCCGGGGTCCAGCCGCTTCTTCCTCTCGCTGGAAGACAACCTGATGCGGGTGTTCGCCTCCGAGCGCGTGCGCGGGCTGATGCAGCGCCTGGGCATGAAGGAGGGCGAGGCGATCGAGAACGCCTGGGTCTCGCGCGCGATCGAGAACGCCCAGCGCAAGGTCGAGGCGCACAACTTTGATATCCGCAAACAACTGCTGGAGTACGACGACGTCGCGAATGACCAGCGGCGGGTGATCTACGAGCAGCGGGCGGAACTGCTGACCACCGAGGACATCAGCGATACCATCGACGCGTTGCTCGGCGACGTGGTCAATGCCCAGATCAGCGAGTACATCCCGCCGGGCTCGATCGAGGACGAATGGGACGTCGCGGGCCTGGAGCAGGCCCTGGCCGGGGAGTTCGGGATCGAGCTTCCCGTGAAGCAGTGGCTGGAAGATGAGGACGATCTGCACGAGGAGCCGCTGCGCGAGCGCATTGTCGAGCATGCCCGCACGCTGCTCGCCGGCAAGCGCGAACAGTTGGGCGACACCACGATGAATCGCCTGCAGCGCGACATGATGCTGCAGGTTCTGGATACCCAGTGGAAGGAACATCTGGCGGCGATGGATTACCTGCGTCAGGGCATCGGGCTGCGCGGGTACGCGCAGCGCAACCCGAAGCAGGAATACAAGAAAGAAGCCTTTGCGATGTTCCAGACCCTGCTGGAGCGCATCAAGCACGATGTCATCAAGTACTTGCTGCGCATCCAGCTGCGTTCACCCGAAGAGGTCGAGGCGTTGCAGCCGAAAAAGAAGGCGCCGGCCGAGTCGGACATGAAGTTCCAGCACGAGAACCCGGACAGCGCGCTGGATACCGGGACGGGGGAACGCGAGCCGGTGGCCACTGGCGATACGCCTTATCGTCGGGAGGGCCCCAAACTCGGTCGCAACGAACCCTGCTGGTGCGGTTCGGGCAAGAAGTACAAGCAGTGCCACGGCAAGCTCTGAGCGTCTAGGTATGGCCGTTGGGCTGCAACCCCCGGATACATTACTGCCGGTGCCGGGCATCCGTCTGGCCACGACGGCAGCGGGTATCCGCTACGCCGGACGCGATGACCTGGTGTTGATCGACGCGGGGCCGGATGCCGCCATTGCCGCGCTGTACACCACCAACGCCTTCTGCGCTGCTCCGGTCATCGTGGCCCGCGACCACCAGGCTGTGACTTCGGGCCGCTGGCTGCTGATCAACGCGGGCAACGCCAATGCCGGTACCGGCGAGCCGGGACTCGCCGCTGCGCGGGCCTGCTGTGAGGCGGTCGCCGATGTGGTGGGTGGCGAAGCTCGCACGGTGTTGCCGTTTTCCACCGGCGTGATCGGCGAGCCATTGCCAGTCGAGCGGATCACCACGGCCTTGCCTACACTGTACGCCGCTATGGTCCCGAATGGCTGGATGCAGGCGGGCCGCGCAATCATGACCACGGATACCGTGCTCAAAGGCGGCAGTCGTCGCATCGAGCTCTCGGGCGGTAGCGTGACTCTGACCGGGATCGCCAAGGGCTCGGGGATGATTCACCCGAACATGGCCACCATGCTCGGGTTCATCGGGACCGATCTCGCCATCACCGAAGCCGATCTGCTGCCTTTGCTGCGCGAAGCGAATGCGGACAGTTTCAATGCCATTACGGTGGATGGCGATACCTCCACCAACGATGCGCTCGTCTGCATGGCCTCGGGTGCCAGTGGTGCGGCGCTGGCCACGACCGAGGACCGCGAGGCTTTTACGCGCGCTCTCGGGGGGCTGTGCCTCGAACTCGCCCAGGCGATCGTGCGTGACGGTGAAGGTGCGACCAAGTTCGTGACCGTGGTGGTTGAGTCGGCACGTGACGAAGCCGAGGCCGCACGGGTGGCCGAAACCGTGGCCCTGTCGCCCCTGGTCAAGACCGCTCTGTTCGCGTCCGATCCCAATTGGGGGCGCATCCTGGCCGCAGTCGGTCGCGCCGGCGTCACGGATCTGGTGATCGAGCAGGTCGCCATCACCGTAAATGATGTCGAGATTGTGCGCGGGGGCGGGCGTTCCCCGGGCTACACCGAGGCAGCCGGGCAGCAGGCCTTCGCGCAGGACGAGATCGAGATCCGCATCGCGCTCGGTCGAGGTCCCGCAGTCGCCCGCAAGTACACCTGTGACTTCTCCCACGAGTACGTTCGTATCAATGCCGAATACCGGTCCTGAGCCGGTGGATCCCGACTCTCCACTGGAAGTTGCGGTGGGGCTGGTCCTTGATGCGACGGGGCGGGTTCTGGTCAGCCGTCGGCTGGCGGGCCGGCACCTGGCCGGCTTCTGGGAGTTTCCTGGCGGCAAGATCGACTCGGGCGAGAGCGCCTTCGCGGGCCTCGCGCGCGAGCTGCACGAGGAGCTTGGGATTCTCGTTCATGCGGGTGTTCAGTGCCTGACCGTGCGTCATGACTTTTCCGAGTGCTCCGTGGCCCTGCGCGTGTTCCGGGTGACGGACTGGTCGGGCGAGGTGCATGGCCGCGAGGGCCAGGAATGGGCCTGGCGTGATCCCGGCACTCTGGACCCGACGGATTTCCCCGCCGCCAACCATCCGATGTTCCAGGCCCTGGTCCTGCCGCATCGCTATCTGATCACCCCGGAGCCCACTAGTGCGGCGGAGATCCCGACGGTGGTCGAACAGGTCCAGACGGCGCTGGCTCGCTTGACCAGCCCTATGTTGCAGGTGCGTGCCCCGAGTCTGGGGCGGGCGGATTACCGTGCCCTGATCGAGCCGCTGTATGGCTTCGCCCATGCCCGTGGCATCCCGCTACTCGCGAATGCACCGTGGGCGTGGGTAGACGATCTCCCGGGTGTGGGCTGGCACCTGCCGGAACGGCGCTGGCGTGAGTGCTCCGCGCGCCCGGTGGTGTCGGGACCGGTAGCCGCTTCGGTGCACGATGCCGAGGGGCTGTCCATGGCCACCCGGTTGGGGCTCGATTTCGCGGTCTTGAGTCCGGTCCGGGCCACCGCATCCCACCGTGGTGTGCCCGGTATGGGATGGGAGGCGTTTGCCGAGCAGGTGCGCGAGGCGGGAATCCCGGTTTATGCCCTTGGTGGCATGCAGGAGGGTGACCTGGAGCGCGCTCGGGCCCTTGGCGCGCAGGGTATCGCGGCGATCCGGGGATTGCTGGGCTAAGCCTCTCGCTCAGGATCGAGTTGGGGGGCGTGCCGCGGGCTTACAGGGCGCAGCAGCACAGCTGGAATTCGATGTCTCTCGCCGCTGGGACGGGGCGGCTGCGAAAGTCCTCGGGGGAAAAAAACCGTACCGTGAAGCGCTGGCGTCCGGCGCTGATCTCCGGATAGTACCCCAGGTCGGGGTCGACACTGACCCGGATCAGCTGCCATGCATGACTCGTATCCAGGCTGCGTTCGAAATAGCCGTCTTCGGCGAGTGCTGACTCGGAACGCCCGGAGCGGCGCATGTAGGACAATACCTGGATGGTCGCTTCCGCGACCGTGTTGAGTGGCTCGAACCACTCCAGTAGCAGTGCGGTCCGTTCCTGGGAGCTCTGGGCCAGCCAGTGGTGGTAGATCGGCAGATCGAAATCGAAGGCCCCTCCAGGCAGGGCCATGCGCTGGCGCACGCTGTTGAAGAACTCGTTACCGCGTACCCGGTGGTCGAGTGCACCCGCCTGGGCCTCCAGCGCCGTGTGCAGGCGTGTCTGGGCCTCCATCGTCTCGGTAAAGCGCTCGGGGTCGACGCCGGGCTGGTGCGTGAGTCGGTTCAGATTCGCCGTCTGGCGCTCGATCTCGCCCATCAGTTCGCGCTTGATGTCGACGCGTGTGACCAGGGCATAGATGTCGACCAGCGATACGAGTGCCTCGTGGTGGTCGAAGGGCCGGCCGGATTCCAGGGCGTCGCCGAACCGCTGCGCCAGGGCCTCCAAACGCAGCAGCAGTCGCACACGTTCATGCAGCGGTTGTTCGAAGGTGAGCAATTGGATCACGGGCGGCCCGTCCGGCTTGGGTTCGCAGTGTTGCGGGGCAACGAGGTTTCGGCAGTATCCGGTATTCCGGGGGCGACTTTCCACCCGGTCCGGAAAGACGCCGGAACTGCACGCGGCTCGTGGCCGTACTCCGGACCGCGTACGAAGTTACCCATCACCCGTTTCGTCACGCAACTGCCTGTGCAGCGCGGCCACCTGCTGACGCAGGTTTTCATCAGTGGTCGCGCTGTCATTGGTGATGAGGTGGTCGGCCCGCTGCCGGCGCTCCTCCGGGGTCAACTGGCAGTCCATGATCGCCTGTATTTCAGCGTGGCTGCGACCGTCGCGAGTCACGACCCTTTCAATCTGTTCCGCTGGCTCGCAGTCGACTACGATGACCTCGTCAAACCCGTTCTCCCATCCGGCCTCGAACAAGAGTGGCACGACGATCAGGATATAGCCGGTGGCGTCTGGCAGTTCGCGGAGTCGCCGTTCCAGCTCCGCGTGCACGGCCGGGTGCACCAGTGCTTCCAGTGCCTTGCGCTCGTCCGGCTGCGCAAAGACCCGTGCGCGCAAAGCCCCGCGATCCAGCCGGCCGCGGGCGTCCAGTATGCCCGGGCCAAAACGGCGGACAATTGCCGCATGCAGGTCGTGGCCGGGCTGCTGCAGTTCACGGGTGATCCGATCGGCATCCACGACCGGCACCCCCAGGCTGGCGAACAGTCCGGCGACGCGGCTCTTGCCGCAGCCAATCCCCCCTGTCAGTCCGACCCGACGCATGAAACTAGAGCCCCTGTGGGAAGTAGAGCGCCACCAGCGTATCGCCCCAGATCAGCGCCAGCCACCCGGCGGCCGCCAGATAGGGCCCGAATGGGATCGGGATATTGCGGTCGCGCCCGCGCAGGAGGATCAGCAGGATGCCGACGATCGCCCCGACCAGGGAGGCCAGCAGCAGGATTACCGGCAGGGCCTGCCAGCCGAGCCATGTGCCCAGTGCGGCGAGCAGCTTGAAATCGCCATACCCCATGCCCTCCTTGCCGGTGGCCAGGCGAAAGCCATGATAGATCAGCCACAGGACCAGGTAGCCGGCGGCCGCTCCGATCACGGCCGACTGCAGATCGGTGAAGGTGCCCGGGATATTGACCAGTAGCCCCAGCCAGAGCAACGGCAGGGTCAGTTGGTCCGGGAGCAGGGTGGTGCGCGCGTCGATTCCGGCGGCGGCGATCAGAATGCCGGTGAAAATCAGCGCCAGCAGTGCCGTCGTGTCGGCTCCGAAGTGCCAGATGGTCAGGGCAAACAGGGCCGCGGTGAGGATCTCGACCAACGGATACTGCCAACTGATGGCCGTGCCGCAGCCCGGACAGCGGCCGCGCAGCCAGAGAAAGCTGAGCACGGGGATATTCTCGTGCGCGCGGATCGGCCGCTCGCAGTGGGGACAGCGCGAACGCGGGCGCAGCAGGTCGAACGGGGTGTCGTCCGCCGGGGGCTCCTGTTCCAGGATGGCCCGCGCCTCGGCATTCCAGCCACGCTCCAGCATTACCGGCAGCCGGGCGATCACCACGTTCAGAAAGCTGCCGATCAGCAGCCCGAATACCGCTGCGACCGCGATTGCCCAGGGTGGCGACAGGAACTCTTCGGTGCCGAGCATCCTAGGGAAGCCCTGACCAATGTGCACGCTCGCGCTCGAGTCGCTTTTGCGTGCGAACAAGGCGCGGCGACTGCCGTGCAGTCATTCTGCACAAGGGAGCCGCAACGCCGTGCGCGCGCCCGTTTTTAATAACAACGGGCGGCCGAGCCCCTGCTTTCAATGGTTTGTGGGGTTGGTACCCCAGGTTCCTCGATACGGCGTTGCGCCCCGAATCAACCGAAAACGGGCGGGTAGAACCACTACCCGCTGCACGACGCGCCTTGTCTCGGAAAACCTGGGGTACCAACGTGAGTGTGTACATTGGTCAGGGCTTCCCTAGATGACCTGACCCATCTGGAAGATGGGCAGGTACATCGCGATCACCAGGCCGCCGACCAGTACGCCGAGTACGACCATGATCAGGGGTTCGAGCAGGCTCGAGAGACTGTCCACGGCGTTGTCCACCTCGGCCTCGTAGAAGTCCGCCACTTTCGCCAGCATCGAGTCCAGCGAGCCGGATTCCTCGCCGATCGCGACCATCTGCACGACCATGTTGGGGAACACGCCGGTGTTGCGCATCGACCACTGCAACTGGGCCCCGGCCGAGGTTTCGTCCCGCATGCGCAGCGTGGCCTCGCGATACAGGGCGTTGCCGGTGGCGCCGGAGACCGAGGTGAGGGCATCGACCAGTGGTACACCGGCCGAAAACATGGTCGACAGCGTTCGCGCGAAGCGGGCGATCGCGGCCTTGCGCAGGATCGGACCGAAGGCCGGGGCCTTTAGGATGGCGATATCGAGAAAGCGCGCGAACCGCGGTGATCGCTGCCGGATCTGTACGAAGGCGAAGCCGATCGCGACCATGGCCGCGAGAATCAGCCACCACCAGGACTGCACAAACCCCGAGAGATCGACCACCATGCGGGTAAAGACCGGCAGGTCCGCGCCAAAGCCCTGGAATAGCGATTCGAACTGCGGGACCACGTAGATCAGCAGGATGGCCGTGACCACGATCGCGACCACGATGACCGCTGCCGGGTAGAACATCGCCTTGCGGATCTTGGCCTTCAGCGCCTCGGTCTTTTCCTTGTAGGTGGCCACCTTGTCCAGCAGGGTCTCGAGCGTCCCCGCCTGCTCGCCGGCCTCGACCAGATTGACGACCAGGTCATCGAAGTACTTGGGCTGCTTGGCCAGCGCGGCGGCAAAGGTCTCGCCGCCCTCGACGTCGGCCTTGAGCTTGAGTACGAGATCGCGCATCGCCGGCTTCTCGTTGCCTCGCCCGACGATCTCGAACGCCTGAACCAGCGGCACGCCGGACTGCAGCATCGTGGTCATCTGCCGCAGGAAGTAGGCGATGTCCGCGGGGACGATCTTCTTCTTGCCGGCGGAAAAGAGCGATTTCGGTTTCTTGCGAATCTTGACGACATTGATGCCGTTCTTGCGCAGCTCGGAGCGTGCGACGGCTTCGCTGTCGGCCGGGGTCTCGCCCTTGACCCGGTCGCCGTTCTTGTTCAGTCCTTCCCAAGCGTAGATTGTCCCGGAATCGGCCATCTACCTGTCCCCCTGTGCTGTTGACCCGAACCGGAGCCCTTCCGGCGTCTCCTAGTCCTTGGTCACGCGGTTAACTTCCTCGAGGCTGGTCATCCCTGCCATGACTTTCATCAGGCCGGCGCGACGCAGATCCTCGACCCCTTCCTTTTCGGCCTGCTGGGCCAGCTGCATGGAGTTGTAGCCCTCCAGAATGCCGCGCTGCATTTCTTCGCTGATCGGCATGACCTGATAGATGCCGACCCGTCCCTTGTAGCCGTTCGTGCACTGATCGCAGCCCACCGCCCGGTAGGCTGTGACTCCGGCCTGGATGTCGGCGTCGGTGAAGCCCTCCTTGCGCAGGACCTCTTCCGGGAGATCCTCCGGTTCCTTGCAGTTAGTGCACAGTCGGCGCGCCAGGCGCTGCGCGATGATCAGCAGGATCGAGGAGGCGATGTTGTAGGGGGGTACCCCCATGTTCGCCAGTCGGGTCAGGGTCTGCGGGGCGTCGTTGGTATGCAGCGTGGAGAGGACCAGGTGCCCTGTCTGTGCGGCCTTGATCGCGATCTCCGCGGTCTCCAGGTCGCGAATCTCCCCCACCATGATGACGTCGGGATCCTGGCGCAGGAAGGCTCGCAGGGCACTGGCGAACGTCAGTCCGACTTTTGGGTTGATGTTGACCTGGTTGACCCCGGGCATGTTGATTTCCGAGGGGTCCTCTGCTGTGGAGATATTGCGGTCCGCCGTGTTCAGAATCCCGAGACCGGTATACAGCGAGACGGTCTTCCCCGAGCCGGTCGGACCGGTCACCAGGATCATTCCGTAGGGGCGCTTGAGTGCCTGGAGATAATCCTCTTTCTGGTGTTCCTCGTAGCCGAGCTGGTCAATGCCCATCTGGGTGCTGCTCGGGTCGAGGATACGCATGACGATCTTTTCGCCGTACAGCGTGGGCAGCGAGGAAACACGGAAGTCGATCGAGCGCGTGCGCGAGAGTTTCAGCTTGATGCGCCCGTCCTGCGGTACCCGCCGTTCGGCGATGTCCATGCGTGACATGACCTTCACGCGCGCGGTGATGCGCGGCGCCAGGTTGTTGGGTGGGTGAGCGACCTCGTGCAGTACCCCGTCGATGCGGAAGCGCACGCGAAAGTCCTTTTCGAACGGCTCGAGGTGGATGTCCGATGCCTTGCGGTTGATCGCGTCCATCAGCAGTTTGTTGACGAAACGCACCACCGGTGCATCGTCCACCGCGTCGGCTGCGTCCGGAGACTCCTGGTCTTCGCCGCCGCCGGATTCGATCGCGAGGTTCTCGAGATCGTCGTCCCCGAGGTCGTCCATCAGTGACGAGGCGGCGCTCAGCGCGCTGTCGATCAGGCGGTCAAGCTTGTGCCCCTCCACCAGCACGGCCTCAACGGGCATCCCGGTAGCGAACTTGAACTCGTCGGTCGCGCCCAGGTTGGTGGGGTCGGAGACGGCAATGTAAAGCCGGTTGCCGCGCTGCATGATCGGCAGGGCGTGGTGCTTCTGGATCAGCTTCTCGTTCAGGTGATCCTTGGGCAGCAGCTCTGGATCAAAGCATGACAAATCCAGTACCGGCAGCCCGAATTCCTCGGCGGCGGCCTCGGCCAGACGGGCTTCGGAAACCTGCCCCTTGCTGGCGAGCAGGGGCATTAGCGGGGTCTGCTGAGCGCGCGATTCCTCGGCGATCTGGGCAGCAATATCTTCTGCGATCAGGCCAGCGTCCACCAGACGCTTGGCCAGACCCGGCAGGCGGGGCGCCGTTGTCGTGTTGGGCATGGGCGTCTACGCGCGAATCCTTGTCCTTAATAAACACACTCTACGTGCGTCTGCGGTGGAATGGAAACCGTCAGACGTCGGGTATGAGCCAGACCATGGGGGAGTGAGGAAGGAGTGGCTCCGGGTGCCCGCGGCGCGGATCACATCCAGTGTGTCGCGTATGCAATCCTCGCTTGACGCTGCGCTTCGCGCTGGTTCAGAATACGCGGCTTGATCGAGGAGGGATACCCAAGCGGTCAACGGGGGCAGACTGTAAATCTGCTGGCTCAGCCTTCGGAGGTTCGAATCCTCCTCCCTCCACCATCGGGTTTTCAAGCCAGCGGCCTGTAGCGGGCGGTGGTTCGGCAAGCCAGGGTTCTGCGGGTGTAGTTCAATGGTAGAACCTCAGCCTTCCAAGCTGATGATGTGGGTTCGATTCCCATCACCCGCTCCAGTTGATCCGAACGGTTCGGGTCTGCCCCTGGCCAGGTAAGTCAGGCTCATGTAGCTCAGTCGGTAGAGCACTTCCTTGGTAAGGAAGAGGTCACCGGTTCAAATCCGGTCATGAGCTCCAAATTTTGTAAGTCAGCGTACAACCTGCGTCGCTTGTGAAAGCGTCACGATCCGGGGAAGCGAGAGATGTCCAAGGAAAAGTTCGAGCGTAAGAAGCCGCATGTGAATGTGGGGACGATTGGTCATGTGGACCATGGCAAGACCACGCTGACGGCGGCGATGACGGCGGTGCTGGGCAAGAAGTACGGCAGTGAGGCCCGTGCGTTTGACCAGATCGACAATGCGCCGGAAGAGAAGGCGCGCGGGATTACGATTGCGACCGCGCACGTGGAATACGAGTCTGACGTTCGTCACTACGCGCATGTGGACTGCCCCGGGCACGCGGACTACGTGAAGAACATGATCACGGGTGCGGCGCAGATGGACGGCGCGATCCTGGTGGTGTCGGCGGCCGACGGCCCGATGCCGCAGACGCGCGAGCACATTCTGCTGGCGCGTCAGGTGGGCGTGCCGTACATCGTGGTGTTCCTGAACAAGGCCGACATGGTTGACGACCCCGAGCTGCTTGAGCTGGTCGAGATGGAAGTGCGCGATCTGCTGTCCTCGTATGATTTCCCGGGTGACGACACTCCGGTGGTCACCGGTTCCGCGCTGAAGGCGCTGGAAGGGGACGACAGCGAAGTGGGCGCGCAGGCCATTTACAAGCTGGTCGAGGCGATGGACAGCTGGATTCCGGAGCCGGAGCGCGCGGTGGACGGTGACTTCCTGATGCCGGTGGAAGACGTGTTCTCGATCTCTGGTCGCGGCACGGTGGTGACGGGTCGTATCGAGCGCGGTGTGGTCAAGGTGGGCGAGGAGATCGAGATTGTCGGGATCCGCGACACCCAGAAGACCACCGTTACCGGTGTGGAGATGTTCCGCAAGCTGCTGGACCAGGGCGAAGCGGGCGACAACGTGGGCGTGCTGCTGCGTGGTACCAAGCGCGACGAGGTGCAGCGTGGTCAGGTGCTGTGCAAGCCGGGTTCGATCACCCCGCACACGCACTTCGAAGCCGAGGTGTACATCCTGGGCAAGGACGAGGGCGGCCGTCATACCCCGTTCTTCAATGGCTATCGCCCGCAGTTCTATTTCCGGACGACGGACGTGACGGGCTCGGTGGAGCTGCCGGAAGGCACCGAGATGGTGATGCCGGGTGACAACGTGAAGATGACCGTGTCGCTGATCAGCCCGATCGCGATGGAAGATGGTCTGCGCTTTGCGATCCGTGAAGGCGGCCGCACCGTCGGCGCCGGCGTCGTATCCAAGAT
>NZ_KB897911.1 GCF_000377205.1 Thioalkalivibrio sp. ALJ3
GTGCGCGCGCCCGTTTTTGATCAACAACGGGCGGCCGAGCCCCTGCTTTCGATGGCTTGTGGGGTTGGTGCCCCCTGTTCCCCGATCCTGCGTTGCGCCCCGAATCCATCAAGAACGGGCGGGTAGAACCACTACCCGCTGCACGACGCGCCTTGTCTCGGAAAACAGGGGGCACCAACGCGGACGTGCGATTAAATCAGCGTCTCCCTAGGTGAGGGCGGTCCCGCTGTCGAGATCCCCGAGTTTCCATTGCACCAGGGTCAGAAGGCTGATGGCCGCCGTCTCCGTGCGCAGGGTGCGGGGGCCGATGGCGACTGGTTGAAAACCCGCCTTGAGCGTGTCGTGGCGTTCATCGTTTGTCAGCCCTCCTTCCGGCCCGATCAGTATCCGAACGGCATGTGGCGGGGTGGCCTCGTCCAGGATTCTGGACAGTGGTCGCCCCTGTTCGTCGGCGACCAGGTCTAGCGTGGGTGAAGTGGTACTCAGCGCCTCGTTCAACTCGGCAGGTGGGGCCAGAAAGGGCAACTCGTTGCGGCCGCACTGTTCGGCTGCGGCTTGGATGATCCCGGCCCAGTGGGCGTGGCGCTTCTCCAGCCCCCTGTGGGCGGCGGCCGAGCGGCTGCGTTCGCAGAGCACTGGCCGGATCACGCTGACACCCAGCTCTACCGCCTTTTGTACGGCCAGGTCCATATGGTCTCCGCGGGCAATGCCTTGGAGCAGTTCAATGGGGCGTGCGGGTGTGGTGGGGGCGGCGGCGCGGTCACCCAGATGCAAGGTGCCGGACCGACGTCCGGTGATCTCCAGGCGGGCGTGGAATTCGTTGCCCTGGCCGTCGAACACCCGGCAGGCGGTACCGTTTTTCAGACGCAGGACGTTGGTGGCGTAGTGCAGCCGGTCCTGCGACGCGGAAATGGACTGCCCCGCGGCCAGATCCGTGTCGGTGATCAGCAGCCGGGGGCAGCGCATCGGGCGTTACCGACGGTTGTCCAGGTCCAGATTCTTCCAGATGGTCTCGGTCGGACCGGCCTGGTTCATCGAGTAGAAGTGGATGCCCGGGGCACCTTTCTCGAGCACGTCGTCGGTCAGGCGCGTGGCGATCTCGATCCCGAATTTGCGGATCGACTCCTTGTCGTCGCCATAGGCCTCCATGCGCTTGCGGATGTAGCGCGGGATTTCGGCGCCGCACATCTCGGAGAAGCGCACGATCTGGGTGTAGTTGGTGATCGGCATGATCCCGACAATGATCGGGATGGTGATGCCCATCTTCTCCACCCGTTCCATGAAGGCTTCGTAGGCGTCCACGTTGTAGAAGTACTGGGTGATTGCGGCATCGGCGCCGGCATCCACCTTGGTCTTGAAGTTTTCCAGATCCTTCTCGGCATTCGGGGCCTGCGGATGGAATTCCGGATAGGCTGCGACCTCGATCTTGAACTGGTCGCCGAACTCGGCGCGCACGAACTCGACGAGTTCGGAGGCGTAACGGAAATCACCGCCGGAGTTCTTGGTGCCGGACGGCAGGTCGCCGCGCAGCGCGACGATGCGCTTGACCCCGATGTCACGGTAGGTCGCCAGCAGGTCATACAGCTCGCCTCGGGTAGAGGAGATGCAGGAGACATGCGGGGCGGCCGGGATGCCGTCCTTGTCGATGATGTCCCTGACCGTTTCCAGGGTGCGGTCGCGGGTGGAGCCGCCGGCACCAAAGGTGACGGAATAGAACTCGGGTTTCAGGGTGCCCAGGCGCTTGCGGGCCTTGGCCAGACGCTCGGCCCCGGCCTCGTCCTTGGGCGGGAAGAATTCAACGCTGAACACGCGTTTTTGGTCAGACATGTTTGTCCTCCAGACAAAAAGAAGGCGGACCGCACGAACATGCGGCCCGCCCCGGCGTTCACATTAACAACGAATTGAAATGTGAGGCTGGCCGATCAGTAGCGGTAGTGTTCCGGCTTGAACGGGCCATCCACCGGCAGACCCAGGTACTTGGCCTGATCGTCGGTCAGACGGGTCAGGTTGGCACCCAGCTTCTTCAGGTGCAGCTGAGCGACCTTCTCGTCCAGGTGCTTCGGCAGCACGTAGACGTTCTTGTCGTACTGGTCACCCTTGGTCCACAGCTCGATCTGAGCCAGGGTCTGGTTGGTGAAGGAGTTGGACATCACGAAGCTCGGATGACCGGTGCCGCAGCCCAGGTTCACCAGGCGGCCTTCGGCCAGCATGATGATCCGGTTGCCGTTCGGCAGGATGATGTGGTCAACCTGCGGCTTGATGTTTTCCCACTCGTACTTGCGCATCGCGGCCACGGCGATCTCGGAGTCGAAGTGACCGATGTTGCAGACGATGGCCTGGTCCTTCATGCGGGTCATGTGATCTTCGGTGATCACGTCCTTGTTACCGGTGGCGGTAACGAAGATCTCGGCCTTGTCGGCGGCCTCGTCCATCGTGACCACGCGGAAGCCTTCCATCGAGGCCTGCAGGGCGCAGATCGGGTCGATCTCGGTGATCCACACGGTGGCGCCGAGGCCGGCCAGCGACTGGGCGGCACCCTTGCCGACGTCGCCATAGCCGGCGACCACGGCGATCTTGCCCGCGATCATCACGTCGGTGGCGCGCTTGATGGAGTCCACGGTGGACTCGCGGCAGCCGTACAGGTTGTCGAACTTGGACTTGGTGACCGAGTCGTTGACGTTGATCGCCGGGAAGGCCAGTTCGCCGTCCTTCGCCATCTGGTACAGGCGATGGACACCGGTGGTGGTCTCTTCGGTCACACCCTGGATCTTGGCGAGCTGTTCGGAGTACCAGTTCGGCTGCTTGGCCAGACGATCCTTGATCGAGGCAAACAGGGCGACTTCTTCTTCGTTCTCCGGGTTGGAGATGACGGACTGGTCCTTCTCGGCCTTGGCGCCGATGTGCAGCAGCAGCGTGGCGTCACCGCCGTCGTCCAGGATCATGTTGGCACCGCCGTCGAATTCGAAGATGCGGTGGCAGTAGTCCCAGTACTCTTCCAGGGTCTCGCCCTTCACGGCGAAGACCGGGGTGCCGTTGTCGGCGATCGCGGCCGCGGCGTGGTCCTGGGTGGAGTAGATGTTGCAGGAGGCCCAGCGCACGTCCGCGCCCAGGGCTTCCAGGGTCTGGATCAGAACCGCGGTCTGGATGGTCATGTGCAGGGAGCCGGCAATCTTCGCGCCCTTCAGCGGCTTGGAGGCCGCGAATTCTTCACGCGTCTGAATCAGGCCGGGCATCTCGGTCTCGGCGATCGCAATTTCCTTGCGACCGAACTCGGCGAGATTGATGTCTTTAACGACGTAGTCGTTGGTCTTCTTAGCATCCATCACAGCATTCATGGATAACTTCTCCTATGGTCTGGATGAGCGCCGTATTCAAGTTTCAAGGGACATCCGGCTGAGCCTGACGGTAAACCGCTGCAGCGCTCCTCAGCCGGATGGGTGTTTCGCTTACCAAATATGGGTCTGTTTAGAGGCCCGCCATCTTCTTGAGTTCCTCGGCCTTGTCGGTGCGCTCCCAGGGGAGGTCGACGTCTTCGCGGCCGAAGTGACCGTAGGCGGCGGTCGCCTTGTAGATCGGGCGCAGCAGATCCATCATCTGGATCAGGCCCCACGGGCGCAGGTCAAAGGTATCGCGCACGAAGCCTTCGATCTTGCGGTCGTCGATCTTGCCGGTGCCGAAGGTGTCGATGGTGATCGAGGTCGGTTCGGCCACGCCGATGGCGTAGGAGACCTGGATCTCGCACTTGTCGGCCAGGCCGGCGGCGACGACGTTCTTGGCCACGTAGCGGCCGGCGTAGGCAGCGGAACGGTCCACCTTGGACGGGTCCTTGCCGGAGAACGCGCCACCACCATGACGGGCCATGCCGCCGTAGGTGTCGACGATGATCTTGCGGCCGGTCAGGCCGGCGTCACCCACCGGGCCCCCGATCTCGAACTTGCCGGTCGGGTTGATGTGGATCTTGTCGTCGGAGACCTGGCTCAGCCATTCGTTCGGCAGCACCTTCTTGAAGATCTCTTCGTAGATCGCTTCCTGCAGATCCTTCTGCGAGATGTCCGGGCTGTGCTGGGTGGACAGGACCACCGCATCCAGGCCGGCCGGCTTGCCGTCTTCGTAGCGCAGCGAGACCTGGGACTTGGCGTCCGGACGCAGCCACGGCAGCTTGCCGCTCTTCATCAGTTCGGACTGGATGCGCACCATCTTGTGGGCGTAGAAGATCGGGGCGGGCATCAGCGTATCGGTTTCGCGCGCGGCGTAGCCGAACATCAGGCCCTGGTCACCGGCGCCCTGGGTGGCGCGGTCGGAGACGTCGCGGTCCACACCCATGGCGATGTCCTGGGACTGTTCACCCAGCACGTTCAGCACAGCGCAGGTCTTGCCGTCGAAGCCGACGTCGGAATCGTTGTAGCCGATCTCGCAGACCGTATCGCGCACCAGCTTCTCGTAATCGATCTGGGCACCGGTGGTGATCTCGCCCAGCAGCATGACCATGCCGGTCTTGGTGGCGGTCTCGCAGGCGATGCGCGCATGCGGATCCTGCTCGATGATGGCGTCGACAATGGTGTCGGAAACCAGGTCGGCCATCTTGTCGGGATGGCCCGCGGAAACCGATTCCGAGGTGAAGATGTAATCGTTGGACATTAGGCGTTCCTTTGTGGGTCGTTTCGATTTAGTTTTGCGCAAAACGACCCGTACTGTAACGCAACTCGCCGAGATTTTCTAAGCCCCCTCCCGGTGTTTTTGGGGCCCTGGGACGTGCGAATGAGCTCGAGACCGCGTTCTGGCGCGCCCTGGCGCCGACTTGCCCCGATCGCGGAAAGTGGCCAAAATGCATCGCCTTTGCTGGGGCTGCTCGGACCGTTCCGTGTCTTTGAGCGCCGGCAGGATCTGAGTGCCCTCGATCGGTCGACCTGTCCGGGTCTGGCCGCCGCTGGCGCCCCGCGCCGCTGATCGCCGCCAGCCGAACCCAAACACTATTTCGAAAGAGCAGGAGTTCAGCATGCCGACCCGTAGAGAGCTTGCCAATGCCATTCGCGCCCTGTCGATGGATGCCGTCCAGAAGGCCAATTCCGGCCATCCGGGCGCGCCGATGGGGATGGCGGATATCGCCGAAGTGCTGTGGAACGATTACATGCAGCACAACCCGGCCAACCCGCACTGGCCCGATCGCGATCGCTTCGTGATGTCCAATGGCCACGGCTCCATGCTGATCTACTCCCTGCTGCACTTGACCGGCTACGACCTGCCGATGGACGAGATCAAGCAGTTCCGTCAACTGCACTCCCAGACCCCGGGTCACCCGGAGTACGGTTACACCGCCGGTGTCGAGACCACGACCGGCCCGCTGGGCCAGGGGATCTCCAACGCGGTGGGCATGGCGCTGGCCGAGAAGGTGATGGCCGCGCACTTCAACCAGCCCGGCCACGACATCGTCGATCACCACACCTACGCCTTCCTCGGCGACGGCTGCATGATGGAAGGGATCTCCCACGAGAGCTGCGCGCTGGCCGGCACCCTGGGCCTGGGCAAACTGGTCGCCTTCTGGGATGACAACGGCATCTCCATCGACGGCGAGGTCGAGGGCTGGTTCACCGACGACACCCCGGGCCGCTTCGAGGCCTATGGCTGGCACGTCGTGCGTGGCGTGGACGGCCACGATGCCGATGCAGTCAAGGCCGCGATTGAAGAGGCCCGCAAGGAAACCGGCAAGCCGAGCCTGATCTGCTGCCGCACCGTGATCGGCTTCGGTTCGCCGAACAAGTGCGGCAAGGAAGAGTGCCACGGCGCCGCCCTGGGCGACGACGAAGTCGCGCTGACTCGTAAGGAGCTCGGCTGGAACCACGCCCCGTTCGAGGTCCCGAACGACATCTACGAAGGCTGGAACGCGAAGGACAAGGGTTCGAAGGCCGAGGCCGAGTGGAAGGAGCGCTTTGCCGCCTACAAGCAGGCGCATCCGGAGCTGGCCGCCGAGTTCGAGCGCCGCATGGCCGGCGACCTGCCGTCCGACTGGACCGAAAAGGCCAACGCCTACATCAAGGAAACCGTCGAGAAGGCCGAGAAGGTTGCCTCGCGCAAGGCCTCGCAGAACGCGATCGCCGGCATGGCCCCGGCCGTCCCGGAACTGCTGGGCGGCTCCGCCGACCTGGCCGGCTCCAACCTGACGATGTACAGCGGTTCCAAGGGTGTCAGCAAGGACGATGCCGCCGGCAACTACGTCTACTACGGCGTGCGCGAGTTCGGCATGGCCGCGATCATGAACGGCATCGCCCTGCACGGCGGCTTTATCCCGTATGGCGGCACCTTCCTGATCTTCTCCGATTACGCCCGCAACGGCATCCGCATGTCCGCGCTGATGAAGCAGCGCGTGATGTACGTGCTGACCCATGACTCCATCGGTCTGGGCGAAGACGGCCCGACCCACCAGCCGATCGAACAGACCTCGAGCCTGCGCCTGATCCCCAACCTGAACGTCTGGCGCCCTTGCGATGCGGTCGAGACCGCCGTCGCCTGGAAGGCCGGCATCGAGCGTACCGACGGTCCGTCCGCGTTCATCCTGTCGCGTCAGGGTCTGCCGCATATGGAGCGTGATGGCGAGCAGCTCGCCAACATCGCCCGCGGTGGCTACATCCTGAAGGATTGCGACGGCACCCCGGACCTGATCTTCATCGCGACCGGCTCCGAGGTCGAGCTGGCGGTGAAGGCGGCCGAAGAGCTCGCCGGCGAAGGCAAGAAGGCGCGCGTCGTCTCCATGCCCTGTGTCGAGCTGTTCGAGCAGCAGGACCCCGCCTACCAGGAGGCCGTACTGCCGGCCGCCGTACGCAAGCGCGTGGCCGTCGAGGCTGGCGCCACCGCGACCTGGTACAAGTTCACCGGTCTGGACGGCGCCGTGTTCGGCATGGATCGCTTCGGCGAGTCCGCGCCGGGTGGCGCCCTGTTCGACTACTTCGGCTTCAAGCCGGAGAACGTCGCCCAGATCGCCCGTGACGTGCTGAACGGCTAAGCTTACGTCCGCATCGATTTCGCATAAGCAAGAAAGAGAGGAGACATCCCATGTCGATCAAGGTTGGTATTAACGGCTTCGGTCGTATCGGCCGCATGGCCTTCCGCGCCATCGCCAAGGACTTTCCGAACCTGCAGGTGGTCGGTATCAACGACCTGCTGGATCCCGAGTACCTGGCCTACATGCTGCGCTACGACTCCGTGCACGGCCGCTTCGAGGGCGACATCAGCGTCGATGGCGATCACCTGGTGGTGAACGGCAACCGCATTCGCCTGACTGCCGAGAAGGACCCGGCCGCGCTGAAGTGGGGCGACATCGGCGCCGATATCGTGATCGAGTCCACCGGTCTGTTCCTGACCGCCGAGACCGCCCAGAAGCACCTGGACGCCGGCGCCAAGAAGGTCGTGATGTCCGCGCCGTCCAAGGACGACACCCCGATGTTCGTCTATGGCGTGAACCACGGCGACTACTCGGGCCAGAACATGGTTTCCGCGGCCTCTTGCACCACCAACGCCCTGGCCCCGGTGGCCAAGGTCCTGCATGACAACTACGGCATCAAGCGTGGCCTGATGACCACCGTGCACGCCGCCACCGCGACCCAGAAGACCGTTGACGGCCCGTCCATGAAGGACTGGCGTGGCGGTCGCGGCATCCTGGAGAACATCATCCCGTCCTCCACCGGTGCCGCCAAGGCCGTGGGCAAGGTGCTGCCGGATCTGAACGGCAAGCTGACCGGTATGGCCTTCCGTGTGCCGACCTCCGACGTGTCCGTGGTCGACCTGACCGTGGAACTGAACGGCGAAGCCAAGTACGACGACATCTGCGCGGCCATGAAGAAAGCGGCCGGTGGTGAACTGAAGGGCGTCTTGGACTACACCGACGAGCTGGTGGTCTCCACCGACTTCCGTGGCTACACCGCCCCGTCCGTGTTCGATGCCGGTGCCGGCATCCAGCTGGACTCGACCTTCGTGAAGGTCGTCGCCTGGTACGACAACGAGTACGGCTACACCTGCAACATGCTGCGCATGGTGGAGCACGTCGCCAAGTAAGGTCTGACGGTCGGGTCCCGACGGGCCCGGCCGTTTTCCCTGTCCCGGATTTTCCGGGGTCCAGAGGCCTGGGGCGAGCCTCGCACGGGGCTCGCCCGAAGCCTTTTTTCTCAACCGAATTTCGAGAGGTACTCCCATGTCTGTCATCAAGATGACCGATCTCGACCTGAACGGCCGCCGTGTGCTGGTGCGCCAGGACCTGAACGTGCCGGTGAAGGGCGGCAAGGTCACCTCCGACGCCCGCATTCGCGCGAGCCTCGAGACCGTGCAGAAGGCGCTGGACGGTGGTGCTGCGGTGATGCTGATGTCGCACCTGGGTCGCCCGACCGAGGGCGAGTTTTCCGAGGAGGATTCCCTGGCCCCGGTCGCCGAGCACATGGCCGGTCTGCTGGGCCGCGAAGTGCGCCTGGTGCGGGATTACCTCGACGGTGTGGACGCTAAGCCGGGTGAGGTCATCCTGCTCGAAAATGTCCGCTTCAATGCGGGCGAGAAGAAGGACGACGAGGCGCTGGCGAAGAAGTATGCGGCCCTGTGCGACGTGTTCGTGATGGATGCCTTCGGTACGGCCCACCGCGCCCAGGCCTCGACCCATGGCGTGGCGAAGTTTGCCCCGCAGGCCTGCGCCGGCCCGCTGCTGGCCAAGGAACTCGAGGCTTTGGGCAAGGCGCTTGAGACCCCGAAGCGTCCGCTGGTGGCCATCGTGGGCGGCTCCAAGGTCTCGACCAAGCTGACGGTGCTGGAGTCGCTGTCCAGTGTGGTCGACCAGCTGATCGTCGGTGGCGGCATCGCCAACACCTTCATCGCGGCCCAGGGCCACGGTGTCGGCAAGTCGCTGTACGAGGCCGATCTGGTCGACGAGTCCAAGCGCCTGATGGAGGCGGCCCGCGCCAAGGGCGGCGAGATCCCGGTGCCGACCGACGTGACCGTGGGCAAGGAATTCTCCGAGTCCACCCCGGCCGAGACCAAGTCTGTCGATGCCGTGGCCGATGACGACATGATTTTCGACGTTGGCCCCGAGACCGCGGCGACCTATGCCGAGGCCCTGCGCAACGCCGGTACGATCGTCTGGAACGGCCCGGTCGGCGTGTTCGAATTCGACCAGTTCGCCGCCGGTACCAAGGCCCTGGGCGAGGCCATCGCCGAGAGCAATGCGTTCTCCATCGCCGGCGGTGGTGACACCCTGGCCGCGATCGACAAGTACAACCTGGCCGATCGCATCAGCTATATCTCCACCGGTGGAGGCGCCTTCCTCGAGTTCCTGGAAGGCAAGACCCTGCCGGCCGTCGCCATCCTGGAAGAGCGCGCCCGCGGCTGATGCCTCGGCGCGCTCTCCGCTGACGGAGAACGACGCGGATGAGACGCACCAAGATCGTGGCCACTCTCGGGCCGGCCACGGATACCGACGAGGCCATGGAGGCCATCATCCGGGCCGGCGTGGACGTCGTCCGGTTGAACTTCTCGCATGGTGACCCGGACGACCATCGTGCCCGTCTCAAGCGCCTGCGCGCCGCGGCCGACCGCGCCGGTCGCTGTGTCGGTGTCCTTGGCGACCTCCAGGGTCCGAAGATCCGTATCGACCGATTCAGTGAAGGCAGGGTCCATTTGCAGGAGGGCGCGTCATTCGCGCTGGACGCGGATCTTGACCGCGACGCGGGCGATGCGACCCAGGTCGGCCTGACCTACAAGGAGCTGCCGCAGGACGTCCGTCCCGACGACATCCTGTTGCTGGATGACGGGCGCATCGTGCTCAAGGTCGGCGCCGTGAACGGCGGTCGCATCGAGACGACCGTCGTCGTAGGGGGGGAGCTGTCCAACAACAAGGGCATCAACCGCCAGGGTGGCGGCCTGTCCGCCCCCGCGATCACCGACAAGGACCGGGATGATATCCGTCTGGCGGCCGAGCTGCAGGTGGATTACCTGGCGGTTTCCTTCCCGCGCTCCGCCCAGGATCTGCATCTGGCACGCAGCCTGCTGAAGGATGCCGGCTGGGAGGCCGGTGTCTGCGCGAAGATCGAGCGCTCCGAGGCCCTGGAGGTGATCGACGAGATCATCGCGGCCTCGGAGGTGATCATGATCGCGCGCGGGGACCTGGGCGTGGAGATTGGCGACGCCGAGCTGCCCGGGGTGCAGAAGACCCTGATCTCGCGGGCGCGTACCCTCAATCGTCTGGTGATTACGGCCACCCAGATGATGGAGACCATGATCCAGAACCCGATCCCGACGCGTGCCGAGGTCTTCGATGTGGCCAACGCGGTGCTCGACGGGACGGACGCGGTGATGCTCTCCGGCGAGACCGCGACGGGTCGCTATCCGGCGCGGGTGGTCGAGAGCATGGACCGGATCTGCGAGGCCGCCGAGCGCCAGCGCGCCGCTCGCCAGTCGGATCACCGCATGGATTCGACCTTCGGTCGCGTGGACGAGGCCATCGCAATGGCCACGATGTACACGGCGAACCACCTCGACGTGGCGGCCATTGCCGCGCTGACCGAATCCGGTTCCACGGCCCTGTGGATGTCGCGCATCAGCTCCGGCATCCCGATCTATGCGCTGACTCAACATGAGTCCACCAGCCGCCGCATGACACTCTATCGAGGGGTGTATCCCGTGATCCTGGAACCGATTCCCGAAAGCCACGAGAGCCTGAACCGTGAGGCGGTCAACTTGCTCCAGGCCGAGGGCGTCGTGCAGGATGGCGGGCTGGTTATCATTACCAAGGGCGATTTGCAGGGCGAACATGGTGGTACGAACGCCATGAAGATCGTGCGCGTTGGCGATGAGTTGTGAGCACGCGCCGCCCCCTGGCAATACCAAGATTTTTCACTACGTCAGTCCGATCCCGTTAAGGAGGAACCCATGGCACTGATCTCCCTTCGCCAACTGCTGGACCATGCCGCCGAGCATGGCTACGGCATGCCGGCCTACAACGCGAACAACATGGAACAGATCCATTCGATCATGGAGGCGGCCGCCGAGGTCGACTCTCCGGTGATCATTCAGGCCTCCGCCGGTGCGCGCAAGTACGCCGGCGAGCCCTTCCTGCGTCGCATGATCGAGGCCGCCGCCGAGCAGTACCCGGACATCCCGATTGTCCTGCACCAGGACCACGGCGCCGAGCCGGCGGTCTGCCTGCGCTCGATCCAGTCAGGCTTCACCTCGGTGATGATGGACGGCTCCCTGATGCCCGACATGAAGACCCCGGCCAGCTACGACTACAACCGCGACGTGACCGCCAAGGTTTCCGAAATGGCGCACTCCTGCGGGGTGTCCGTGGAAGGTGAGCTGGGCTGCCTGGGTTCGCTGGAAACCGGTATGGCCGGCGAGGAAGATGGCTCCGGTGCCGAGGGCAAACTCTCCCACGACCAGCTGCTGACGGATCCGGACGAGGCCGCCGACTTTGTGAAGAACACCAAGTGCGACGCCCTGGCGATCGCCATTGGTACCTCTCACGGGGCCTATAAGTTCACCCGTCCGCCGACCGGTGACATCCTGGCGATCGAGCGCATCAAGGAGATCCACAACCGTATCCCGGATACCCATCTGGTCATGCACGGTTCCTCCTCGGTGCCGCAGGAGTGGCTGGAGATCATCAACAAGTACGGCGGCGACATGGGCGAGACCTATGGCGTGCCGGTCGAAGAGATCCAGGAAGGCATCAAGCACGGCGTGCGCAAGGTCAACATCGACACCGACCTGCGCATGGCCTCCACCGGCGCGGTGCGCAAGTTCCTGGCGGAAAACCAGAAGGAATTCGATCCGCGCAAATTCCTGAAGGCCTCCACCGCGGCCATGAAGGACATCTGCAAGGCGCGTTACGAGGCCTTCGGCTGTGCCGGGATGGCGTCCAAGATCAAGCCGATCTCGCTGGACGACATGGTCGCCCGCTACAAGAGCGGCGAGCTGGATCCGAAGGTCAACTGATCTGCGGATCGCAGCACGGAAAAGGGGGCTTCGGCCCCCTTTTTTTATGCGATGATGTCGCCATTTCCGAACTATCCGGAGCGTTCACCCAATGCAGCGACTGATCCATCTTTGCCTGACCGCGCTGGTGGTGGCTGCGCTGTCCGCCACCGCCCACGCAAACCCGTTCAGCCGCGAGGTTGACCCACAGGACATCGTCGACCGGGCGAAGGTCACCCTGGAGCGTCTGGCCACACACCCTGAATACGAGCATCTCAAGGAAGACCTGCGCACCGCCCGCGGTGTCGTTATCTTCCCGCGTATCGCTCGTGGTGCCTTCCTCGTGGGCGGCTCCGGAGGCCTGGGTGTGTTCCTGGCCTGGGACGAGGACAAGGGCGACTATTCCCCGGTCGCCTTCTATTCCATGGGTTCCGTGAGCTTTGGTATGCAGTTCGGCGGTGATGCCGCCGAGGTGGTCATGGTGGCGCGTACCCAGGATGCGGTCGACTCGATGTTCGGTTCGGCCATCCGTCTGGGGGCCGATGCCTCGGTTGCGGCCGGACCGGTCGGGGCCGGGCGCGGGTCCACGCCGACCGCGGACTTCCTGTCCTATTCGCGCGCGCGAGGGGCCTATCTGGGCATGAGCTTCTCCGGTTCACGCCTGACCGTGCGCGACGACTTCAACGACGCGTACTACGGCGAGTCGCAGCGGCCGGTACACATCATTGAGAGCCGGCGTGTGGATCATGCCGGGACGCGCGAGCTGCGCGATCTGCTGGTCTCGTTCCGACAGGCCGAGGACACTGCCGAGCCTGCCGCCGGGAATGGCGATATGCGCCCGGATCAAACCCTCGACGAGGTCCCCCCCGGCGAGGGCGGTATCCGCCGTGACGACTTCCAGGTCGAGAGCTTCTGAGTCGCGCCCTCCGGGCTGATCCCCTCCGGCAGCGACAGTATTGGCGCGGGGGTGTAACGGGTCAGCGCGCTTGCGTTGTCCAGCAACGGATCGGTATCGGCCCGGCGCCGATTCAGCACGATCCCGGCCAGTCGCAGACCGCGCCGTTCCAACGCCTCCAGTGTCAGCAGACAGGTGTTCAGTATTCCCAGTCGATCCTCGGCGACCAGCAGCACCGGAAGGCCCAGCGCCTGCGCCAGATCGGCGTTCAGGCCATCGCTACACAGCGGTGAATAGAAACCACCCGCGCCCTCCACTAGCAGGGGGGCACCATCCGCATCGCAGGCCCGGGCGAGTTCCGCGACGGTCAGCTGCACCCCTTGGCGTGCCGCGGCCTGATCGGGCGCCAGGGCATCGGGAAACCGCCAGGGCGTTACGTCCTTTACGGCCGTCTCCGGCAGGCCAGCCGCTGCGGTCAGGGCGGCGCCATCCTCGGGGAACAGAGTGCCGCCGCGTTCGGGGCAGCCGGATTCCACCGGCTTGCGCGGCTGCGGGGCCAGACCCTCGGCGCGCCAGGCCGCCAGCAGGGCACAGGCAACAAAGGTCTTGCCGACCCCGGTGTCGCTCCCGGTAACGAACAGGCCTTGTGGTATTTCGATCATGCGTCGCGGGTCAGGCGTTCCAGGGCCTCGTGGTAGCGCGCGGCTGTTTGTTCGGCGACATCGGGCGGTAGCTCGGGTCCGGGGGCGGTCTTGTCCCAGTCCAGGGTCTCGAGATAATCCCGCACGTACTGCTTGTCGAAGGACTCGGGGCTGCGGCCCGGCACGTATTGATCGGCCGGCCAGAAGCGCGAGGAGTCGGGGGTGAGGACCTCGTCGATCAGATGCAGGGTCCCGTTGGCGTCCACCCCGAACTCGAATTTCGTGTCTGCAATGATGATCCCGCGTTCGGCCGCGTAGTCGCGCGCCATCGCGTAGATCGCCAGCGCGGCGTCGCGTACCTGTCGGGCCCGTTCCTTGCCGATCGTGTCCACCACGGTGGCGAAGTCAATGTTCGCGTCGTGATCGCCAACCGCCGCCTTGGTGCTGGGGGTGAAGATGGCCTCCGGCAGCTTCGAGGCCAGTTCTAGGCCGGCCGGCAGCGGGATGCCGCACACCATGCCGCTGGTCTGGTAGTCCTTCCAGCCGGACCCGATCAGGTACCCGCGCACCACGGCCTCCACCGGCAGCGCCTCAAGCCGGCGAATCACCAGGCTGCGACCCTCCAGTGGTGCCCGGATCGCCGGGTCGGGGATCACTTGTTCCAGCGGGACGTCGGTCAACTGGTTGGGAATGTCCAGCTCACGTTCGACCTTGCGCATCCAGAACTCGGTGATCGCGGTCAGCATGCGCCCCTTGCCCGGGATCGGGGTGGGCAGGACCACGTCAAAGGCCGACAGGCGGTCCGTGGTAACCATCAGCCAGTGGTCGGCGTCGACCGCGTACAGGTCGCGCACCTTGCCGCGATGGACGAGTTCGAGATCGGGGAGATCACTTTCCAGCAGGGCATCGCTCATCAGTGCTTCCGTTCGGTCAGCTTGTTGTCAGTCGTCAGGGAGTTCGGCGATCAGGTCATGTTCGTCCGTGCGGGTGATCGAGACCTCGATGAAGTCGCCGATATCCACCGACTCCGGGTCGACCCCGGCCACGCGGATTACGCCGTCGATCTCCGGGGCCTCCGCGGCGGAGCGGGCGATTACGGTCCCGTCCGTGTGCACCTCGTCGACCAGCGCCACCGGCTGGCTGCCGATCCGGCGGCGCAGCCGTTCGGCGCTGATCCGGGCCTGCACGTCCATAAAGCGGGCCAGGCGCTCCTCGCGCACGGCCTCCGGCACCGGGTCTGGCAGGTCGTTGGCCGCTGCGCCCTCCACGGGCGAGTAGGCAAAGGCCCCGACGCGGTCGAGCTGCGCCTCGTGCAGGAACTCCAGCAGGGTCTCGAACTCAGCCTCGGTCTCGCCGGGAAAGCCTACGATAAACGTCGAACGCAGGGTCAGGTCGGGGACCTGCTCGCGCCAGCTCGCAATGCGTTCCAGCACGCGCTCGGCGGCGGCCGGGCGGCGCATCGCCTTGAGTACCCGGGGGTGGCCATGCTGCAGCGGCATGTCCAGGTACGGCAGGATCCCGCCTTCCTCGCCCGAACCCATCAGCGGGATCAGTCGATCCACGTGCGGGTAGGGGTAGACGTAATGCAGGCGCACCCAGATGCCGAGCTGGCCCAGCGCCTCGGCCAGGTGGGCGATGTCGGAACGGACCGGGCGACCGCCATGGAATCCGGTGCGGTACTTCACGTCCACGCCATAGGCCGAAGTATCCTGCGAGATCACCAGGATTTCGCGCACGCCGGCCGCGGCCAGGCGCTCCGCCTCGGCCAGTACCTCGCCGATCGGGCGGCTGACCAGGTCGCCGCGCAGGCTGGGGATGATGCAGAAGCTGCAGCGGTGATTGCAGCCCTCGGAGATCTTCAGGTACGCGTAGTGGCGCGGCGTCAGGCGGATCCCCTGCGGCGGCACCAGTGACTCGAACGGGGTTGCCGGCGGCGGCAGGTGTTCGTGCACCGCGCCGACGACTTCCTCGTAGGCATGCGGTCCGGTGACGGCGAGCACGCCCGGGTGGGTCTCGTGGATGCGCTCGGCATCCTTGCCCAGGCAGCCGGTGACGATCACCCGGCCATTGGCATCCATGGCCTCGCCGATTGCGTCCAGGGATTCGGCCACCGCATCGTCGATAAAGCCGCAGGTATTGACCACCACCAGGTCCGCGCCGTCGTAGTCGGCGGCGATCTCGTAGCCTTCGGCGCGCAGGCGCGTCAGGATTTGTTCGGAGTCCACCAGGGCCTTCGGACAGCCGAGGCTGACAAAGCCGACGCGCTGCGCGCTGTCCAGGGTATTGCTTTTATTCACAGTACGTTATCGCCTTCTGGGGCCAGTTCCAGGCGCGCCGGAATCTTGATGCGCCAGCCGGTGCCTATCCAGATTGTTCTTTTGATTTAACGGGTTGCGTGGCCAAGTAGTCGATCGAGAGCCGGTCGCCTTATGTTGCATGGTCCCGGTTGCCGGAGTCGCTGACAATTCGTCCACAAGGTTATCCACAGGCCTCCTCGAATGCCGCGAAGGGGCGCTATCTTCAGGGGCTTGCGTACACAGGGCTCGCCTCCCGCCCTTTACGGAGGACCTTGCAACAGCCCCGGGAAGGCGGCTATGCTATCGCACTTTTCGCCAGAACACGCGTGAGCCGACCATGAAAGCCGACATTCATCCGAACTACCACAACGTCAAGGTTATCTGCAGCTGCGGCACGCAGTTCGAGACCCGCTCCACCCTCTCGAAGGACGAGATGCACGTGGACGTGTGCTCGCAGTGCCATCCGTTCTACACCGGCAAGCAGAAGATCGTTGACACCGCCGGTCAGGTCGACAAGTTCAACCGCCGCTTCGCATTCTGAATGTATTCGCGCCCGATGGCGCGAGGCGGTTTCTGGCGGGGCGTCCAGCGGATGCTCGTGCCATTTGACGAGGGCGTCCCGCGGGGCGCCCTCGTTTGTTTGGTCGCGCTGTCGGCGTGGCTGCTTGCCCCGGGCGCCGTGGCGCAGTGCGCGCTGGAGGACCACGATCCGCGCGATCTGCAGCGCGTGACGGGCGAGCGTGTTTGGGCATCGGATGCCCTGGAGCTGGAAGACGGGCGACACATCCGTTTGCTGGGTCTGGCACCGGCAGCCCCGCTTCCGTCCGCCGCGCCACAGCTGCTGCCAGTGGGCTTCGGGCTGGACTTGCGAGAGTCCCTGAAGGCCCGCCTGCTCGATGTCGATCACCGCCTGGTGCTGTTGCCGGGACGTCCGGCCCGCGACGCCTATGGCCGCCTGCGCATGCACGCCTGGATCGACGACGGACCGCTGCTGGCCGCCAGCCTGATCGGGGAGGGCCTGGCCATGCCGCGTCCAGGGCCGGAACCGGATCCCCTGGATGACTGCTACTACGGCGCCGAGACCGTGGCACGCGAAGAGTCACGAGGGCTCTGGCTGGAGCGGCTCGAGGCCTTCCCGGTCGACTGGCTGGAGCCGCCGCGCGAGCGCTCGCAGGGGCGGCTGCGGGTCCAGGGCGAGGTGATCGACGTGCGCGTGCGCGACCCGCACTGGGTCCTGGTCCTGAACGGTCCACTGGATCTGCTGATCTCCGGGGATGACCGCGATTTTTTCGAGGATCTGGAACCACGCTCACTGCTGGGTAACACCGTTGTTGCGCGCGGTGCGGTGTATCCTTGGAGGGAGCGAGGGCGGATGCGGATCCGCCACCCCTTTGATCTCGAGGTGCTTGATCCATGAACGCCCTGTCCCGCCTGTTTCTCCGTCGCTGGGCGGCGCTGGCCCTGACGCTGCTGATCGGCGCGGGCCTGGCCGTCGCGCTGCCGGGCTGCACCACCAATCCGGTCACCGGGCGCTCGCAGTTGATGCTGGTCTCCGAGAACCAGGCGATCGACGCCTCGCGTACCGCCTATGTGGAGATGCTCGCCCCGGCGCGAGAGGAGGGGAGGGTGGACGCCAACCCCGAGATGACCGCGCGCGTGCAGCAGATCACCGAGCGCGTGGTGGCACAGGCGGTCAAGTATCGCCCCGAGACCGCCGACTGGGAGTGGGAGATTCGCGTGATCGAGGCGCCGGACACGGTCAACGCCTTCGCCATGGCCGGTGGCAAGATGGCGATCTATTCCGGCATTATCGAACAGTTGGAGCTGACCGATGACGAGCTGGCGCAGATCATCGGCCACGAGATCGCCCATGCGCTGTCCGCGCACACGGCCGAGAAGATGTCGGTGGCCCTGGCCAGCAATCTCGCAGTGGCGGGTTACGCGATGACTGGCGACCGCTCGCCCGTGGCGCTGACCGGTGCCGCCCTGGGGGCCGCACTCGCGGTGCAGCTGCCGCACAGCCGCCGGATGGAAGCGGAGGCCGACCGCATCGGGATCGAACTGGCCGCGCGGGCCGGTTATGATCCGGACGCGGCCGCGAGCCTGTGGCGCAAGATGGCGGAGCAGGCCAACGGCCGCCATCCGGTGTTCCTGAGTACGCACCCGGCGCCCGAGTCGCGCCAGCGCGACCTGACCCGCATGGCCGACGAATTTCGTCCGCTGTACGAACAGGCCCGGCGCTCCTCGGTGCCGACGCACCCGGTCAACTGACCGGTCGCGGGGCCGGTCCGGCCCCGGAGCCCCGCTGCATTCTGACAGTCACTGCTTGACCAAAAGGCCCCGCAACACCATGTCCAAGGATTTCACCCAGCGCGCGCTGGACTACCACGAACAGCAGCCGGCCGGGAAACTGGCCATCCATATCACCAAGCCCACGGCGACCCAGGACGACCTCTCCCTGGCGTATTCGCCGGGCGTGGCCGCGCCGGTGCGCGCGATTGCCTCCGACCCGGAGCTGGCCTACCGCTATACCGGCAAGGGCAACCTGGTCGCTGTGATCACCGATGGCACGGCGGTGCTGGGGCTGGGCAATGTCGGCGCGCTGGCAGCCAAGCCGGTGATGGAGGGCAAGGGGGTGTTGTTCAAGGCCTTCGCCAACATCGACGTCTACGACATTGAGGTGGATGCGCCGCAGCCGGAGGACTTCATCAACACCGTGGCCCGCATCGCCGGCGGTTTCGGCGGGATCAACCTCGAGGACATCGCCGCGCCGCACTGCTTCGAGATCGAGCGCCGCCTGTCCGAGCGCCTGGATATCCCCGTCTTTCACGACGACCAGCACGGCACGGCGGTTATCACCGCGGCCGGTCTGGTGAATGCCCTGGAGATCCAGGGCAAGAAGCTCAGTGACGCGAAGATCGTCTGTGTGGGCGCCGGGGCGGCCGGCATCGCCTCCATGCAGCTGCTGCTGCGCCTGGGGGCGAGCAAGAAGAACCTGTTCATGGTGGACCGCAAGGGCGTGATCCACAGCCAGCGCAACGACCTGAACGAATACAAGCAGATCTTCGCCGTCGATACCGAGGCACGCACGCTGGAGGACGCCTGCGAGGGTGCGGATGTCTTCATCGGGCTGTCGGGCCCCGATCTGCTGACACCCGGGATGCTGAAGTCCATGGCGCCGAAGCCGGTGATCTTCGCGCTGTCCAACCCGGATCCGGAGATCCGTCCGGAGCTGGCGCTCGAGACGCGCGACGACCTGATCATGGCGACAGGCCGTTCGGACTACCCCAACCAGGTCAACAACGTGCTGGGCTTCCCGTTCATCTTCCGCGGTGCGCTGGATGTGCGCGCGCGCCGGATCAATGACGAGATGCTGGTCGCGGCCGTGCATGCGCTGGCCGAACTGGCCCGCGAGCCGATCCCGCAGGCCGTGCTGGACGCCTACGGCCTGGAGGCGCTCGAGTTTGGTCCGCACTACATTCTGCCGACCCCGTTCGATCCGCGCCTGATTGATACCGTGCCGCAGGCGGTCGCACAGGCCGCGCGCGACAGCGGGGTTGCGCGCCGCTAACCCCAAACTCCACCTCCGTCAGACGAGGCAAGCATGCAGAAAATCGCCATCATCGGAGCCGGACGCGTCGGCGAATCCACCGCCCAGTTCCTGGCCCGGCGCGATGTCGCCCGCGAGATCGCGTTGCTGGACGTGCGCGAGGGTGCGGCAGCCGGTGCGGCGCTGGACATCCAGGAGACCGCGCCCCTGCTGCGCTTCGATACGCGCCTGAGCGGCAGTCACGAACCCTCGGTGATCGCCGGGGCGGAACTGGTGATCGTCACGGCCGGACTGCCGCGCAAGCCGGGCATGTCGCGCTCCGATGTCCTGGACAAGAACGTCGAGATCCTCGACCAGATCCTTCAGGACATCCTCGTCCATGCGCCGCAGAGCCGCATCCTGGTGGTGTCCAACCCGGTGGACGTGCTGACCTATCGCGCCTGGCAGAAGACCGGCTGGAGCCGCGATCGCATCTTCGGGCAGGCCGGGGTGCTGGATACCTCGCGCATGGAGGCCTTTATCGCCCTGGAGACGGGGTTGTCCACCCACGACATCCAGGCCCTGGTGCTGGGTGGCCATGGCGATGCGATGGTGCCGCTGTTGCGCTATTCCAGTGTCAACGGCGTGCCGCTGCACCACTTCATGGACCAGGCGACGCTCGACAACATCGTCGAGCGTACCCGCCACGGGGGTGCCGAGATCCTCGCCCTGAAGCAGACCTCCAGCGCCTATGGTGCACCGGCCGCGGCCATCGCCGAGATGGTGGAGGCGATCGCTGTGGATCGCCGGCGCGTGCTGCCGACCGTGGCCCTGCTGGAGGGCGAATACGGGGAACGCGACGTGGCCATGGGCGTGCCCTGCATCCTCGGCCAGGGCGGCATGGAACGGGTGATCGAGCTGGAACTGGACGCGGATGAACGCGCGGCCTTCGACCGGTCCATCGCCGGGGTGCGCAAGGACCTTGAGCGCCTGCACTGAGTCGCGCCCGGGGCCGCCGCGCCCGACCCTGACGCTGGTCGACTCCAGCATCTTTGTATTCCGTGCCTGGTTCGCGCGCGGGCTGGACCCGGATCCGCTCGGGCGGCCGGGCGGGGCTGTGCACGGGCTGGTGCATTCGCTCGGTCAGTGGCTGCCCGCCTGCGCCCCGGGTCCGATCGCCTTTTGTTTCGACGAGAGTCTGCGCCAGGGTTTTCGCCACCGGCTCGACCCCACCTACAAGGCCCACCGCCCGCCGGCGCCACCGGAACTGCGCGAGCAGTTCGCGCGTATCCGGGAGCTGCTCGGGCAACTCGGTTTCCGGACGCTGGCCCATCCCGAGTACGAGGCCGATGACCTGATCGCCAGCCTGGCGCGGGACGGACGGGCCGCGGGTTGTCGCATCGAGGTCAAGAGCGCGGACAAGGACCTGACCCAGGTCATCCTCGGTGACCAGGACCGGATGCATGATCCGGAGCGCGGGACCGCGCTGGATCGCCGCGCGATCGAGAAGCGCTTTCGCATCCGTCCGGAGCAGGTGGCCGACATGCTCGCCCTGGCGGGCGATGCCAGCGACAACATCCCGGGCATCGAGGGTGTGGGTCCCAGGACCGCGGCGCGGATCCTTCGCCGCCTGGGCGACCTGGAAACGGTGCTGGCCGATCCAACGGCCGTGGCGCGCTGCAATATCCGCCGGGCCGACGCCGTGGCCGCGCGCATTGCCGAGCAGCCGGACCGGCTGCGCCTGTCGCGCCGCCTGACCGGGCTGGCGGACCGCATCCCCGACCTGCCGGGGCTCGAGGCTCTGAGCCCTACCGGGCCGAAACCCGATGCCCCGCGCTGGCTCGCGGAACTCGGGGTGGCGCGCGATTATCATGGTCGCCTGCTGGCGGCCGCCGGTGCCTGGCGGTCCACGACCCCGGAGATTGCATGAGCCCACGTTCCCTTCTCTACGCCATCCTTGCCGCGGGCCTGGTGTGGCTGCTGGTCAGTGCGCCGGTACAGGCGCATCCGCATGCCTGGATCGACCTGGAGATCACGCTGGAGCGTGATGACGAGGGGCGCATTACCCACATGCTGCATCGCTGGCGCTTCGATCCGACCTACGGGCAGTACCTCTACGAGGATGCCCTGGCGCATCAGGAGGGCGCGACCGAAGACGAGAAACTGCAGGCGCTCGCCCGCGAGATCCTCGGCAACCTCGAGGAATACGAGTGGTACAGCCATGTCGAGGCCGGTGGGCGCGAGGTGGACGTCGCCGCCGAGTCCGATCCGTCCATGCGCATGGAAGACGGGCTGCTGTTCTTCCGTTTCCGCCTGGCGCTGGACGAGCCAGTCGATGTGGGTTCCGAGACCCTGGCGTACAAGGTCTACGACCCGACCTATTTCATCGAGCTCCTGCACGAGGAGCCGGCCGGTACGCGCATCGTCGAGGCCGACGGGCTCGCGGCCGCGGGCTGCAGCGCGGAGCTGGAGCGCCCCCGCCCGGATCCTCAACTCGTTGCCAAGGCCATGATGCTCGATTACGGGGCCACAGTGGACTATGACCTGGGGCGCCATTTCGCCCAGCGTGTAACCGTGCGCTGCGACTGATGCATCGAATCGTTTTGTTCCACAAGCCCTGGGGTGTGCTGCCGCAGTTCACCGATCCGGAAGGGCGCCCCACACTGGCGGATTACATCGACATCCCCGGGGTCTATCCGGCCGGGCGTCTGGATCGCGACAGCGAAGGACTGATGGTGCTGACCGACGACGGGCGCCTGAATGCCCGGCTGACCCAGCCGCGCCACCAGACCAGCAAGAGCTACTGGGTGCAGGTGGAGGGCGCGCCCGATGAGGCCGCGCTGGAGGCCCTGCGCACCGGGGTGGAGTTGAAGGACGGCCGCACGCAGCCGGCAAAGATCGAGCCCATGGAACCGCCCAACTTGCCGGAGCGCGACCCGCCCGTACGCTTTCGCAAGTCCATCCCGACCTCTTGGCTCGCGTTGACACTGCATGAGGGTCGCAACCGCCAGGTACGGCGCATGACGGCCGCGGTGGGACATCCGACCCTGCGCCTGGTGCGCTATCGTGTGGCCTCCTGGACCCTGGATGGCCTGGAACGCGGAGCATTTTCCGTGATCGAACGCGAGTGACGCCAGTCACCGGCAGCGCCACGCGACACCACGGTATTGTCGCGGAATGCGTCCAAAGGAGCGCGAAATCACCACAAGACCGTTGCGTCCTTCACCGGTGCTGCGGAATATGAACCGATCAGACAAGCGAGAAAGCCACCCGATGCGCCTGCCCAGGATACTCACCACGGGTCTGACCGGTCTGGTCATGGCCTTCGCCGCCGGGGCCCCGGCGGCCGACCCGGTTCCGGCCGGTATGCTCTTTGAGCGTAGCCTGTTCCTCCTTGCCGAACGTGCACTCAGCCGTGGCGACATGACGGCCTACCGCAATGCTCGCAGCACGCTGGAAGGTTATCCGCTGACGCCCTACCTGGATCATCGCGAACTGGCGCGCGATCTCGGCCGGGCCGATCCCGACGCCGTGCGTGACTTTATCGAGGAGCACGACGATACGCCGCTGGCCAGCCAGCTACGCAGCAACTACCTCTCCTATCTGGCCCGCGAAGAGGCCTGGTCGCGGTATCTCGACTTTGCCGACGACGGCCGCGATCTCTCCGTCACGCAGGACTGCCAGCGGCGCAAGGCACTGATCGAGACTGGCAATACCTCGGCGGCGATCGAAGATATGGAGTCCATCTGGCTGCACGGCCAGTCGCGCCCCAGTGCCTGTGACCCCGCACTCAAGGCCTGGCGGGATGCCGGTGGACTGACCGACGAGCTGGCCTGGGAGCGTTTCGCCCTGGCGATGCAGGCGCGCCAGACCGGGCTCGCGCGCTACCTCCGTCGCTATCTGGCGAGCGCCGATCGTGGCTGGGCGGAGCGCTGGCTGGAACTCGAGTCACGCCCCGCGCGCGTAGTCGAGGTCGACTTCCGTGCGGATGATCACCGTTCGGCCGAGGCGATGCTGGAGCAGGCATTCAAGCGCTGGATTCCGCAGGACCTGGACGCGGCACTGAAGGGTTGGGCCGAGCGTGGCGAGCGTCTGGGCTTCCCGGCCGAGACGGCCCGCGAGATCGAACACGCGCTCGCGTTGCGCCTTGCTCTGCGCTTCCGCTCCGAGACGCTGGAGTTCATGGAAGGGCTGGACGCGGAGGTCTTCGATGACCAGCTGCGCCAATGGCAGGTGCGTGCGGCGCTGCATGAACGCGACTGGGAGACGGTCAAGAGCGCGGTTCGGGCGATGAGCCGCGAGGCACGCGAAGAGACGGCCTGGCAGTACTGGTATGCCCGGGCGCTGGAGCAGCTCGGGGATGCCGACGAGGCACGCTTCTTCTACGAGCGTGCGGCGCGCGAGCGCAACTTCCATGGATTCCTGGCCGCCGACCGCCTAGGGCAGCCATATCGCATCGGACACCAGCCCCTGCAGCTAGCCGATGGTGCGCGTGAGTCGGTCAGCGGGCTACCCGCCATGCAGCGCATGCGCGAGCTGGTAGCACTGGGCCGCTACGCCGAGGCGCGGCGCGAGTGGACCCGCACGGTGGCCAACATGGAGACGCCCGAACTGGAGGCCGCGGCCGCGGCGTTCGCCGACTGGAACTGGTACGACCGCGCGATCTTCACCATTGCGCGGGCCCGCAACTGGGACGATATCGAGCTGCGCTTCCCGCTGGCCTTCGACTCGGTGATCGTCCCGGGCGCGGAGAAACAGGGCATCGACCCGGCCTGGGCGATGGCGATCGCCCGCCAGGAGAGCGCCTTTCTGCATGACGTGCGTTCCGGGGCCGGGGCGCTGGGCGTGATGCAGATCATGCCGGCGACCGGGCGCTCGATCGCCTCCAGCGCCGGGGTCCGGGTCAACTCCGACTGGGACATCCTCGACCCAGCGACCAATGCGACGCTGGGCACCTATTACCTGCGGCGCAACCTGGATCGCTTTGGCGGGCACAGCCTGCTGTCCACGGCGGCCTACAACGCCGGGGCGCATCGCGTGCGCTCCTGGCTGCCGGACGACGGCGAGATGGACGCCGATATCTGGGCCGAGCTGATCCCGTTCTCGGAGACCCGCGATTATGTGCGCCGGGTATATGCCTACCAGATCGTCTATGCGGTGCGTCTGGGGCAGGACCCGCCGTCGCTGTCGCAGCTGCTGTTCCCGGTAACGCCGCAGTCCAAGCTCGCGGCGAGCCGCGAGGATCACCTTCGAGCGTTGCGCAACATGCGCGAGGACCTCGCGCTCGGTCGCGCCTTCTGCGACGCGCCCGGCTACACCGATAACGCCTGCTGACGGGCCGGGGCTGCTTCACGCGCTGAGGCTGGGCCTGTTTGGGCCTCTGGTGTTTACGGTGCCTTCGTCCGGCCGCCTGCCATGCGCTCACTCGCGAGCGCGCCGCGCCCGTTTTTGATCAACAACTGGCTTTCTTGCTTGCCCAAGAAAGTACCCGTCGAGGCGCACCCGGATTCCGCCCGGGGACCTTGCTCCAGGGCCCTCGGGCCGGCGGCGCTGAAACTCGCTACGCTGTCGCTTCGCTCAGACAGTCAGCGCCTCTCTTCCGCCCCGAGAACCCTTCCGCAAGGGGCTTCATACGGGGGATAAGGTCAAGACAAGAGCCATTCCCCAACGTTTCGCCCAACTCCGACGCCGTAGGGTGCGGTTGAGCGCAGCGAAACGCACCGTTCCGACGTCGGGGCAACTCTGATGCGATTCGCTGCACTCATCCGCATCCTGCCCGCCCCCCAGCGCCCGCTGGCGGGCGCGGCACGCCACGGCCGCAGGCCGCGCGTGCCGAAGATGTCCGAAGACCTAGCCTCCATCTACAAGCAAAATCGCCGGGACAGCTGCTGTCTTGACCTTCACCCCCCGTTGTCGTCGCGCCGAGTGGAGAGGGTTTTCGCAGGAAGAGAGGCGCTGACTGTTTGAGCGGAGCGTAGCGCAGCGAGTTTCAGCGCCGCCCGCGAAAAGCCTCGGAGCGAGGGAAACCCCGGCCCGCACAGCGGGCCGGGGTCGCGGCAGTCGGGCGTGTTTCTTGGGTACTTCTTTGCACGAGCAAAGAAGTACCTCGCGGCGCGCTCGCGAGTGAGCGCATGGCAGGCGGCGGACCGAAGGCAAGTAAACACCGACGACGAACCAGGGCCAGCCTCAACAGGGCAGGCGGGTGGGAAGATGCTAGCGAATGATGTCCTCGCGCATCCGGCTGGCGATGCCATCCGCCAGCTGTTGCCACTCGGCCGCCAGTGGCGCCTCCAGGTGCTCCTCGGTGGTCGCCTTGAAATGCCGCATCCAGACTGCCAGGTCGTCGTCGGTCAGGTTCAGCGGGGCGTGCTTGCCAACCATGTCGATCGTGGGCGGTTGCTCCAGGCGGCCACCCAGGTTCATGTACCAGAAGTCCGAGATGCGCCGGACATGATCCTCGAAGTCCTGGATGCGCTCGAAATGGTGCCCGACGTCGGGGTCGCTGGACAGGCGGCGATAGAAGTCGTCGATGACCGAGCGGATGCGCTCGGCGCCGATCTTGTCGCACAGTGGCTCGAGTTTGCGAAAGGCCATGGGGTAGGTCTCCTGACGAATCCTGCGGTAACCGTTAACCTGCACGTTGATCAGCAAGCCGGATACCGAGGATGAACCGATTGGATTCTGCGGGCCCTGACGCCATCACGGCGGCGGTGGCCCAGTGCATCACGGACCATACCGCAAGCGCGTTCGAGCCGACAGGAAGCCAGGCCTGTTCCGGGGGCTCGATCAACCAGGCTCAGCGCGTGACCGGGACCGATGGTCGGACCTTTTTCGCGAAGCTCAACCGGGGCGCGATGGCCGAGGCGATGTTTGCGGCCGAGGCGCGCGGGCTTGAGGAGCTGGCCCGCTGCGAGCGAATGAAAATCCCCGCGGTGATCGGTACGGGCAAGGCGGGGGATGTCTGCTTCATCGTGCTGGAGGAACTGGACCTGGACGGCCGTCGCGACGGGGTCGCGCTGGGGCACGGGGTGGCCGACATGCACATGAAGATGGCGGCGCGCTTCGGGCTGGACCACGACAATTACATCGGCTCGACACCGCAGTCGAACCGCCAGCATGATGACTGGGTGTCGTTCTATCGCGACGAGCGCCTGGGCTTCCAGCGGGGTCTGGCGCGCGAGCGCGGGGCCGCGCATTCGCTGATCCAGGCGCTGGAATCGCTGGAAGCGAGTCTGGACGGGTTCTTCAGCGACTACCGCCCCGAGCCTTCACTGCTGCACGGGGACCTGTGGAGCGGCAACTGGGGCTTCCAGTCCGATGGTGCGGCCGTACTGTTCGATCCGGCCGTGTACTACGGGGATCCGGAGGCGGATCTGGCGATGATGGAGCTGTTCGGCCATCCCGGGCAGGACTTCTTCGATGCCTACGAGGAGATGCGCCCGGTCGACGCCGGCTACCCGGTGCGCAAGACGCTCTACAACCTCTACCACATCCTGAACCACGACCACCTGTTTGGCGGAGGGTATGGTTCCCAGGCCGAGCACATGATCCGCCAGTTGCTGGCGGAGCTTGGATGAGCGCCGCACGGGATGCGGATCGAGGGATGTCAGCCCGGGGCCGTGGGGATTGGGCCGCATCGCGGGCTTGTCGCCCCGGGGCGGGGCGGCTAAGGTTCCGTCCATGACGGCCAACAACGACAATACCGCTCCACGCGTGGGCGTGGTGATGGGCAGCACCTCCGACTGGGCGACGATGGAGCGTGCGGTGGAGGTGCTGGAGGAACTGGGCGTGCCCTACGAGGCGCGTGTGGTCTCCGCCCACCGCACCCCGGATCTCCTGTTCGAATATGCCGAACAGGCCCGCGAACGGGGCCTGGCCGCGATTATTGCCGGGGCCGGGGGCGCTGCGCACCTGCCCGGCATGCTGGCGGCCAAAACCTCGGTGCCGGTGCTTGGCGTGCCGGTGGCCTCACGCCATCTGAAGGGACAGGACTCGCTGCTGTCGATCGTGCAGATGCCGAAGGGGGTCCCGGTCGCGACCTTCGCCATTGGCGAGGCCGGCGCGGCCAATGCCGCGCTGTTTGCCGCCGCGATGCTGGCCAACTCCGACCCCGCCCTGTGCGAACGTCTGGATGCCTTCCGTCGCGCGCAGCGCGACACGGTGCTCAACCAGATCCTGCCGCCGGCCGCATCATGATCCTGCCTCCCGCCACATTGGGGCTGCTCGGCGGCGGGCAGCTCGGCCGCTACTTTGTGCGGGCCGCGCGCGAGATGGGTTATGCCGTGTGGGTGCTGGATCCCGACCCGCACAGCCCCGCCGGACAGGTCGCCACGCGTCATCTTTGTCAGCCCTACGAGGATGCGGAGACGCTGTCGGCCCTGACCGGCCAGTGCGCGGTGATTACCTGCGAGTTCGAGAACATCCCGCGCCCGGCACTGGAGTGGCTGGAGGCCAATGCCTGTCTGCGGCCCGGACTTTGCGCGCTGGGCGTGGCCCAGGACCGGCTGGAGGAGAAGCGCTTTCTCGCCGAGATCGGGGTAGCGGTCGCGCCGTGGCGTCCGGTGACAGCCGGTGGCGATGGTGGCGAGGACGCCACCGGCGCGCCATCCTTCCCGGCGATCCTGAAGACGGCCCGCCTGGGGTACGACGGCAAGGGGCAGCGCCCCATGGATCACATGGGCGATCTGGCGGCCGCGCATGCGGAGCTCGGTGGCGTGGACTGTGTGCTTGAGGAGCGGGTAGAGCTCGAGCGCGAACTGTCGGTCGTGGTGGCGCGCACGGCGGACGGTCGCAGCGAGGCCTTCCCTGTATCCGAAAATGTGCACCGCGATGGCATCCTGCACCTGAGCCGGGTACCGGCGCGCGTCGACGAGGAGCTGTCCGGGCGCGCGGTGGCGATCGCGCAGTTGATTGCCGATCGCCTGGACTATTGCGGGGTGCTGGCGGTCGAGTTCTTCCTGACCATGGGCGGGGATCTGGTGGTTAACGAGATCGCCCCGCGCCCGCACAACACCGGTCATTACACGCTGGACGCCTGCACCGTCTCCCAGTTCGAGCAGCAGGTGCGTGCGATCTGTGGTCTGGGGCTGGCCCCGGCGCGCCTGACCGCCCCGGTGGCGATGGTCAACCTGCTGGGGGATTTGTGGCCCGCGGACGGCAGCCCGGACTGGTCCGACGTGCTGGACGCCGGGCGTGCGCGCCTGCATCTGTATGGCAAGAGCGAGGCGCGGGCGGGGCGCAAGATGGGGCACCTGAGCGTGCTGGGCCTGCCTGGCGAGGACGATGCGATGGCCCCGGCGTCCACCGCCGAGGGGCTTTGGCAGGATCTGGCGCGGGCAGCCGGGGTGTCCGCGTGAGCGAGGCATTCCCGGACAGCCGTTCGCGCCGGGCGCGTCAGGCGGAGCTCAAGCGCGACCTGGAATTCGACGATGCCCTGGCGGGCGAGTCTCTGCGCTTTCGCACGACCTGGGGGCTTTTTTCGCCGCGCCGGATCGACGATGGCACGCGCATGCTGCTGGATCGCGTCGAGGTGCGTCCGACCGATGACTGTCTCGATCTGGGCTGTGGCTATGGCCCGATCGGCCTGACCCTCGCGCGCAAGGCCCCGCAGGGCACGACGATACTGGTGGATACCAATTTCCTGGCGGTCGAGTACAGCCGGCGCAACGCCGAGCTCAACGGCATCACCAACGTCGAGTGCATAAACAGCAACGGCTTTGCGCAGATCCGCGAGCGGCGCTTCGATCTCGTGGCCTCCAATCTGCCCGCCAAGGTAGGGCGGGAGATGCTCTACACCTACCTGCTGGATGCCCACGAGCAGATGAACCCCAGTGGCCGCATCTATGTCGTAACCATTACCGGATTGCGGCGTTTCATCGAGAAGGGGTTCAAGGAAGTGTTCGGCAACTACGACAAGGTCAAGCAGGGCCGCGAATACACCGTCGCGGCCGCCGAACGCGAGCCCGACTGACCATGGTCGAGGGAGTGGGCGAACTCCCGGTTGCGCTCCGCGTGTTGTCTGCGTTGCTCCTGGGGGCAGGGCTGCTGATCATGCTCCGGCGCATGCCCTGGGAGGCGTTTTTTGTTCCCGGGCGCACGCAACTAATTGTGATCGCCACTTTGTGTTTGCTGCTGATCTGGGGGCTGCGCGCGCAGACCCTTGAGGGACTGGCGCTGCACTTTCTCGGCGTGGCCACGATCACGCTGATGTTTGGCTGGCAGCTGGCGATCCTGATGGTGTTCCTGGTGGTCGCGGGACTGGCCCTGCTGGGGGCGCTGCCGCTTGCGGCCTTTCCGCTGACGGTGTTGCTGGCGGGCGTGCTGCCGGTGGCCGTGACCTGGGGTTTGCTGCGGGCAACCGAGACCTGGCTGCCACGCCACATGTTCATCTATCTATACGGGGTCGCCTTCCTCGGCGGGGCCCTGACGGTGGCGGCCACGGTATTGACCTCGGCCGTGATCTACGCGCTGTTCACCGACCTGGCCTGGGGCGATATCTATCGCGATTACGTGCGCTATCTGGCGCTGCTCGTACTGCCCGAGGCCGTCCTCAACGGCATGGTCGTGACCGGTCTGGTGATGGTGCGTCCCGAATGGTTGGCAACCTGGTCGGACGAGCGCTACGTGCACGGGCGCTGAGCACGCGGGAATCGGCATATCCCTATCGGTTTTTATGTTAATGCACCGTTCAGGGAAGCCCTGCTAACGTTCGCTTCAGATGGGGCCGCAACCCCGTTGGTGAGTTGCAAACGAGGAGACCACAACAATGAAAATCAAGCTGTTCGTTCTGGCCGGAATCGCAGGGGGTGCGCTGATGCTGTCCTCCGCCGCGCAAGCGGCCGACATCCAGGCTGGCCAGTCCAAGTACCAGTCGACCTGCCTGAGCTGCCATGGGGCCCAGGGCAAGGGTCAGGCGATCTTCCCCCCGCTGGCTGGTCGTGACGCCGAGTACGTGGCCGACAAGCTCGAGCGCTACCGTGCCGGTGAAGAGATCGGTTCTCATTCCGGTCTGATGCGCCCGCATGCCCAGGCGCTGAGCGATGACGACATCGCCAACGTGGCCGCCTTCATCGAATCCGAATTCAACTGATTCGGGCAACGAGGAAGTGGCAAGCCGACGGGCCGGGGTTTCCCCGGCCCGTTTGCGTTGGAGGACCTGTCGCATGCGCCGCCTTTTGCCTGCCATGGCGGCATCCGGTAAAGTTCCGCGGTTCCGAGAGCGTGGCCGATGGTCGGTCCCGCTATCCCAGAGATTTCTGCGAGGCTTCCCATGGCACAACCCGATTTCATTGCCCCGTCCATCCTCTCCGCCGACTTTGCCCGTCTGGGCGAGGAAGTCGACAACGTCCTGGCCTCCGGCGCGGACATCGTCCACTTCGACGTGATGGACAACCACTACGTGCCGAACCTGACCATCGGTCCGCTGGTCTGCGATGCCCTGCGCAAGCACGGCGTGACCGCGCCGATCGACGTGCACCTGATGGTCAAGCCGGTGGACCGCATCATCCCGGACTTCGCCCAGGCCGGCGCCAGCTACATCACCTTCCACCCGGAGGCCTCCGACCATATCGACCGCACCCTGCAGCTGATCCACTCCGAGGGCTGCAAGGCGGGTCTGGTGTTCAACCCGGCCACGCCGCTGTCGTATCTCGACTACGTGATGGACAAGGTCGACATGATCCTGCTGATGTCGGTGAACCCGGGCTTTGGCGGCCAGAAATTCATCCCGGCCACCCTCGACAAGCTGCGCGCCGCGCGCAAGATGATCGACGAATCCGGGCGTGACATCCGCCTCGAGATCGACGGCGGCGTGAAGGCCGACAACATCCGCGAGATCAAGGCCGCGGGTGCCGATACTTTCGTCGCCGGTTCCGCGATCTTCGGCGCGTCCAGCGACTCCGACGCGAACCGCTACAACAGCATCATCCAGCAGATGCGCGACGAGATGGCCAAGGCCTGAGCCTGACCGCCACGGAGACCGGGATGTCCCTGAAACGCCCCCGCATGATCCTGATCGACTTGGACGGCACGCTGATCGACAGCGTGCCGGACCTGGCGTTCAGCGTGGACGCGATGATGCGCGAGCTGGGTCTGCCCGAACGCGGCGAGCCGGCCGTACGCAACTGGGTCGGCAACGGGGTGGAGCGACTGGTCAAACGGGCGCTGGTGAACGACCTCGACGGCGAGCCAGACCCGGAAGCCTTCGAGCGCGCACTACCCGTCTTCATGCGCATCTACCAGGAGAACACCGCCGGGCGCTCGCCGCTGTACCCGGGGGTGCGCGAGGGGCTGGACCAGCTGAAGGCCGCCGGCTACCGCCTGGGCTGCGTGACCAACAAGGCCGAGCGCTTCACCGTGCCGCTGCTGCGTGAGAAGGGCATCCTCGACGACTTCGAGATCGTGGTCGCCGGCGACGCCCTGCCGCAGAAAAAGCCCGACCCGGCGCCGCTGCTGCACGCGGCGAAGGAACTGGGTGTCGACCCCTCCGAGTCGCTGATGGTCGGAGACTCGAAGAGCGACGTGAAGGCGGCACGCGCGGCCGGCTTCCAGATCGTCTGCATGACCTACGGGTACAATCACGGCGACGATATCCGCGACGAGCACCCGGATGCGGTGCTCGACCGGTTGGACGAACTCCCGGAACTGCTGCCCGCCCGGGCGGCCTGAGGATGATCGCAATGGACCGGACAATGGGGCGATGGCGAAACGGCGACTGATTGTTCGCGCCGTCTTCCCGCTCTCTTGTCAGGAACCATTGTGATGACCCCCGAACATTTCGACGCACTGGCCCGCGAGGGTTACAACCGCATCCCGCTGGTACGCGAGGTCCTGGCGGATCTCGAGACCCCGCTGTCCATCTTCCTGAAGCTGGCCAACCGGCCGTATTCCTACCTGTTCGAGTCGGTGCAGGGCGGGGAGCGCTGGGGCCGCTATTCCTTTATCGGCCTGCCGGCGCGGACCCGGGTGCGGGTGCACGGCCACGACATCACGGTGGAGACCGACGGTGACGTGGTCGAGCAGACCACCGAGACCGATCCGCTGGCCTGGGTCGAGGCCTACCAGGCGCGCTTCAAGGTCGCCGAACTGCCGGGCCTGCCGCGCTTCACCGGTGGCCTGGTCGGCTACTTCGGCTTCGAGACCGTACGCCTGATCGAGCCGCGCCTGGAGGGCCCGGAAAAGCCCGATGCGTTGGGGCTACCGGACATCCTGCTGATGGTCTCCGAGGAGGTCGTGGTCTACGACAATCTCTCCGGGCGGCTGTATCTGGTGGTGCATGCCGATACCTCGCGCCCCGACGGGCAGGCCGTGGCCGCGGAACGCCTCGACGAGCTGGAGAGCCGGATCGGCGAGCCGCTGGTGCCGCCGGAAGACCCACCGCACCCGCACGCGGTGCCGGAGTATGTGCCGGGCTGGTCGGCCGAGGGCTTTCAGGCGGCCGTGGCGCGGGCGCAGGAATACATCATGGACGGCGACGTGATGCAGGTGGTGCTGGCGCAGCGCATGAGCGTGCCGTTCTCGGCGCCACCGCTGAACCTCTACCGCGCGCTGCGGGCGCTGAACCCGTCGCCCTACATGTACTACCTGGACCTGGACGACCACCACGTGGTCGGGGCCTCCCCGGAGATCCTGGTGCGGCTGGAGGACGATCGCGTGACCGTGCGTCCGATCGCCGGCACCCGGCCGCGCGGGCGTACCGAGGAGGAGGACCGCGCGCTGGAGGTCGAGCTGTTGGCCGACCCGAAGGAGCGCGCCGAGCACCTGATGCTGATCGATCTCGGGCGCAACGATGTCGGCCGGGTCTGCGAGATCGGTTCGGTGGAGGTGACCGACACCATGAGCATCGAGCGCTACTCGCACGTGATGCACATCGTCTCCAATGTGGAGGGCCAGCTCGCCCCGGGGCACTCGCCGATGGACGTGCTGCGGGCGACCTTCCCGGCCGGCACGGTCTCCGGCGCGCCGAAGATCCGGGCGCTGGAGATCATCGACGAGCTGGAGCCGGTCAAGCGCGGGCCGTATTCCGGGGCGGTCGGTTACCTCTCCTGGTCCGGCAACATGGATACCGCGATCGCGATCCGCACGGCCGTGCTGCACGAGGGCGAGCTGCACATCCAGGCCGGGGCTGGCGTGGTGCACGACTCGGTGTCCGAGAACGAGTGGCAGGAAACCCTGAACAAGGGGCGTGCGGTCGTGCGTGCGGCCGAGCTGGCGTTGGGCGGGCTGGGGCCGCGCAGGCACCGTGGCTGAGGGCGTGATGACGGGCGCAGAACGGGCAGCGCGAGCGCGGTTGTCGGGCACGCCGGGTGCACTCGCGCTAGTCTGCGATTTGTACCGGTCCGGTGCGGCGGAGGGAATCCCGGCATGATCCTGATGATCGACAACTACGACTCGTTCACCTTCAATCTGGTCCAGTACCTGGGCGAGCTGGGGGCGGAGGTCGAGGTGCATCGCAACGACCAGATCACCCCCGACCAGGTCGACGAGCTGGCGCCCGCCGGGATCATGATCTCGCCCGGCCCGTGCACCCCGAACGAGGCGGGTGTGTCCATGGAGGTGATCCGCCGCTTTGCCGGGGAGATTCCGATCCTCGGGGTCTGTCTCGGGCATCAGGCGATCGGTCAGGTGTTCGGCGGGCGCGTGGTGCGGGCCCGCGAGATCATGCACGGCAAGACCTCCCCGGTGCATCACACCGGGGTGGGGGTCTTTGCGGGCCTCGAGAACCCGCTGGAGGCCACGCGCTATCACTCTCTGGTGGTGGAGTCGGCCTCGCTGCCCGATTGCCTGGAGGTCACCGCCTGGACCGAGCGCGAGGATGGCACCCGCGACGAGATCATGGGCCTGCGCCACCGTGAACTGGACGTCGAGGGCGTGCAGTTCCACCCCGAATCCATCCTGACCCGGCAGGGGCACGAGCTCCTCGACAACTTTCTGCGCCGCCTGCCCCAGCCGGCGTGAGCGGAGGGAAGCACTGGTCAATGTACGCACCCGCGTTGGTGCCCCATGTTTTCCGAGACCAGGAGCATCGTGCAGCGGGTAGTGGTTTTATCGGCCCGTTTTTGATTGATTCGGGGCGCAACGCAGGATCGGGGAACATGGGGCTCCAACCCCACAAGCTATTCAATGCGGGGGCTCGGCCGCCCGTTGTTATCAAAAACGGGTGTGCGCACGGCGTTGCGGCTCCCTTGTGCAGAATGACTGCACGGCGGTCACCGCGCCTTGTTCGCACGCAAAAGCGACTCGAGCGCGGGCGCGTACATTGACCGGTGCTTCCCTAGAACGCCGCACCCGGCTGCGTTTCGCGCTGCTGGTCGCGCCCTTGGCGCTGCTGGCGCCGTTTTCGCTCGATACCTACCTGCCGTCGTTTCCGGCGATGGCCGCGGATCTGGCCGTCGACGGTGCGGCGATGCAGGCGACGCTGTCCGCCTACCTGGTCGCGTTTGCCCTGGCCACCCTGGTGGCCGGGCCGCTGTCGGATGCCTTTGGCCGGCGTCCGGTCGTGCTGTGGGCCCTGGTGGCCTTTGTCGCGACATCCGCGCTGCTGGTGGTGGCGGTCGAGTACTGGCAGGTGATCGGGCTGCGTATCGGTCAGGGCTTCGCGGCGGCGGCGGGCGTTGTCGTAAGCCGTGCCCTGGTGCGCGATCGCTTCGACCCCATCGATGCCCGACGCGTATTCGCCATCGTGACGATCATGTTCGCGATGGGGCCCGCGATCGCGCCCATCCTGGGCGGCTATCTGCAATCCGCATTCGGGTGGCGCTCGGTGTTCGCGTTCCTGGTGCTCTACGGGGTCGTGCTGCTGCTGGCCGCGCGCCTGTGGCTGCCGGAGACGCTGCCCCCGGTCGGGCGTGTTTCCAGCCGGCCGCGACTGGTGCTTGGGCGCTACGCGGGCACGCTGCGCAATGTGCAGTTCCTGCAGCCGGTGCTGGTGCATACCACCCTGTTCGGGGCCAAGTTCCTGTTCGTCGCGGCCTCGCCTGCGCTGATCTATGTCCATCTCGGTGGGGGCGAGCGCGATTTCTGGTGGCTGTTCGCGCCCATGGTGGTCGGGCTGATGCTGGGGGGTGTGGCCTCCGGCTGGAGTGCCGGGCGCGTGGCGCCCGAGGTCACGGTCCGCATTGGTTTGCTGCTCACCGGTATTTCGCTGGCGCTGGTGGGCTGGGCCGCGCTGGCCTCGGAACCCCCGGTGGCAGCGGTCACCCTGCCGTTTGCGCTGTACAGCTTTGCCCTGGCCTTGGGGATGCCCTCGTTGACCCTGCTGGCGCTGGACTGCTATCCGGGCGCGCGCGGTATGGCGTCGGCGATGCAGGCCTTTATCCAGCTCGGGTTTGCAGCCCTGCTCACGCTCTTCGTGGTCGACTGGCTGGATGACGTACTGCTGCACCTGGTCGCCGGAGCGGCGCTGATTTGGCTATTCGCCGCTTTCGTCTGGTTTGGTGGGGGGTTAGGGAAACGCTGACCCATATGCACACTCGCGTTGGCACCCCAGGTTTTCCGAGGCAAGGCGCGGTGCGCAGCCGGTAGTGGTTCTACCGGCAAGGGCCGCAACGCAGGATCGGGGAACCTGGGGTGCCAACCCCACGATCCATTTAAAGCAGGGGCTCGGCCGCTTTTGCGCGGGAACGGCGTTGCGGTTCCCTTGTGCAGAATGCTGCACGGCAGTCACCGCGCCTAGTTCGCACGCAAAAGCGACTCGAGCGCGAGTGTGCATATGGGTCAGCGTTTCCCTGGTTCGTGCCGCGCGGGAGCGGGCGTTACACTAGCGCTCCGATTCCCCGACAGGAGCAGCCCTGTGACCGTGCAGCAAGCCATAGCGGCCCTGATCGAACGCCGCAATCTGGACGAAACCGCGATGACCGCGGTGATGCAGGCCGTGATGACCGGCGAGGCCACCGACGCCCAGATTGGCGGGCTGCTGGTGGCCCTGCGCATGAAGGGCGAGACCATCGAGGAGATCCGCGCGGCGGCCGGTGTGATGCGCGAGCTGGCCACACGCGTGGAGGTCCCGCGCACCGGGCTGGTCGATACCTGCGGCACCGGCGGCGATGCCTCCGGCACCTTCAATATCTCCACCGCCTCGGCGCTGGTCGCGGCGGCCGGTGGCGTGCGGGTGGCCAAGCACGGCAACCGTTCGGTGTCGTCGAAGTCCGGTTCCGCGGACGTGCTGGAGCACCTGGGGATCCATCTCGGGCTGTCGCCGGAGGCGGTCGGGTCCTGTATCGAGGAGGTCGGCGTCGGCTTCCTGTTTGCCCCGGCCCATCATGGCGCGATGAAGCACGCGATTGGCCCGCGCAAGGAGTTGGGTGTGCGCACGCTGTTCAATGTGCTGGGTCCGCTGACCAACCCTGCCGGGGCGCCGAATCAGGTGCTGGGCGTGTTCTCCGATGTCTGGGTGCGGCCGCTGGCCGAGGCCCTGAAGGGACTGGGCAGCGAGCATGTGCTGGTGGTGCACGCCGAGGACGGGCTGGACGAGATCAGCATCGGTGCCCCGACGCGGGTGGCCGAGCTGAAGGATGGCGCGATCGAGGAGTACACCGTGGTGCCCGAGGACTTCGGGCTGGCGCGGAGCGGGCTGGACGCGCTCCGGGTCGACAGTGTGGAGGCCTCGGCCGCGATGCTGCGCGGGGTGCTGGAGGGGCAGGCCGGCGCGGCCCGCGATATCGTCCTGCTGAACGCCGGGGCCGCGATCTACGCCGGGGGCGGCGCCGAGTCGCTGGCCGCGGGTGTTGGCCGCGCGGCCGAGGCGATCGATTCGGGTGCCGCCCGCGAGCGCCTGGAGCGGCTGCAGGCGACCAGTGCGCGACTGACCAATCAAGGAGCAGGAACCTGATGACTGACGTGCCGGACATCCTCAAGCGGATCCTCGAACGCAAGCGCGAGGAGCTGAAGGAACGCGAGGCCTACTGGCCCCTGCGCGAGCTGCGTGGCTGGATGGGGTCGGCCCCGGAGCCGCGCGGGTTCCGGGCTGCGCTACAGCGCGATATCGATGCCGGCCGCGCGGCCGTGATCGCGGAGATCAAGAAGGCCAGCCCCAGTCAGGGCCAGATTAGCCCGAACTTCAACCCCGAGGCCTTTGCCCGCAGCTACGAGGAACACGGCGCCACCTGCCTGTCGGTGTTGACCGACGTGGACTTCTTCAAGGGGCGCGACGGGGATCTGCGCGATGCGCGCGTGGCCTGCAAGCTGCCGATCCTGCGCAAGGACTTCGTGATCGACCTCTATCAGGTCTATGAGGCGCGGGTGCTGGGGGCGGACTGTGTGCTGCTGATCGCCGCCGCGCTGGATGACACCGCGCTGAATGAGCTGTACTTCCTGACCCGCGAGCTGGGCATGGATGCCCTGGTCGAGGTGCATGATGCCGAGGAGCTCGAGCGTGCGAAGAAGATCGGCGCGGACCTGATCGGCATCAACAACCGCGATCTACGCAGCTTCGAGACGCGGCTGGAGACCACGCTGGAGTTGAAGGCCCAGGTGCCCGAGGATGCGCTGCTGGTCACCGAGAGCGGTATCCATACCCGCGAAGACGTGGCACGCATGCAAGAGGCGGGGGTGAATGCCTTCCTGGTGGGCGAGGCCTTCATGCGGACCGAGGATCCGGGGCTGGCGCTGGGGCAGCTGTTCCGTGGCGAGGAATAAAACGCCACATCGTGCGGGGTTCCCCCCGGCGAAGCACCTGCCCGCGACTGGGCCGGGCAGGCCTCCGACAGGATGCCGTCAGCGGGTGCCGAATACCACGATGGTCTTGCCGTGGGCGGTAATCAGCCCACGTTCTTCCAGGTCCTTCAGTACGCGCCCGGCCATCTCGCGCGAGCAGCCGACGATGCGCGCGATCTCCTGGCGGGTGATGCGCAGCTGCATGCCGTCCGGGTGGGTCATGGCGTCGGGTTGGCGCGCCAGATCCAGCAGGGTGTGGGCAATGCGGCCGGTAACGTCGACAAAGGCCAAGTCCATCACCTTGCGCGAGGTCTGACGCAGGCGGGTGGCGATCTGGCTGGTCAGCAGCATCAGGATCTCCGGGTCGCGCTGCACGATCTCGCGGAACTGGGTGTAGGGGATCTCGGCGGTCTCCGTATCCTCGCGGGTGACGACCGTGGCCGAACGAGGGTCATCCTCGAACATGCCGAGCTCGCCAAAGAACTCGCCCTTGTTCAGGTAGGCCAGTACGAGTTCGTGACCGTTGTTTTCGCCCAACACAGAAACAGAACCGTTGACGACGTAGTACAACGTGTCCGGTACCGTGCCGGAGTGAATGATCGTCGTACGCTTGCGATAGTGCCGACGGTGGCAGTAACCGAGGAAGCGCTCCAGTGCCGGCGACGGCTGTGCCGGGCGATAGACGAACGGGTTATTCATAGTCATGGCATCCATGGCTTCTCACGTCTCGCTTGTTGAGGACGGTTTTCAGTGTAATTCAGCCCTCCGCGAGCGGGACCCGTGTGTCGGGATCGAGTCACAAAATCCGTCGAGCAGGATTTGATTTTGTGCTTTGAATCTCAAAGTTCATGCATTTTTTGTTGAGTATAGGCCACACAAGGCCTTCCAAAAGGGGCCGAATTGTGGGCAAAAGGAGACGCGCATGCAGGTCAGGGTGAAGTGGCTGGAGCAGGTGGCGTTTGTCGGCGAAACCGGCAGCGGTCACGCGATCGTGATGGATGGTCCTCCGGACGCCGGCGGTCGCAACCTGGGAGCTCGTCCGATGGAGATGCTGCTGCTGGGCTTGGGTGGATGCACCAGTTTCGATGTCGTGGCGATGCTCAAGAAAGGGCGTCAGGAGGTCCTCGACTGCGAGGTTACCGTGGACGGTACACGGGCTGAGACGGTGCCCAAGGTGTTTACTGATATCCATGTCCACTTTCGGGTGTATGGCCATGGCTTGTCGGAGAAGCAGGTGGGTCGCGCGGTGGAGTTGTCCGCAGAGAAGTACTGTTCGGCCTCGCTGATGCTTGGTGCGGCGGCCAGGGTCACCCACGATTTCGAGATTGTCGAGGGGCCGGCACCGCGCTGAGTCACCCGCGTCGGCAGCGGAAATTTCCGCCAGCAGGCGCGGCGTGTTTCCCTGACGAGCCGGTACGTCTACAATCCGCCGTTCCCTGCGCACCGGGCAAGAGGAAACGCCATGCCCCGTCACAAGAAGCAGATCAAGCTCCACGGGTTCAATAACCTGACCAAGAGCCTGAGCTTCAACATCTACGATATCTGCTACGCCTCCGGCGAACGCCATCGGGACGAGTACATTGCGTATATCGACGATGCCTACAACGCCCAGCGCTTGACGCAGATCCTGACGGACGTCGCTCACCTGATCGGGGCCAACATCCTGGATATCTCGCGCCAGGACTACGACCCGCAGGGCGCCTCGGTGACGATGCTGATCTCCGAGGAGCCGGTGGCGACCGAGATGATTGGGTACACCGAAGGTCCGGGCCCTCTACCGGAGACCGTTGTCGGGCACCTCGACAAGAGCCATATCACGGTTCATACCTATCCGGAAGCGCATCCTGAGGGCGGGATTGCCACCTTCCGCGCGGATATCGATGTCTCCACCTGCGGGCGCATCTCGCCGCTGCGGGCCCTGAACTACCTGATCCACAGCTTCGAGTCGGACATCGTGATCATGGACTATCGCGTGCGCGGCTTTACGCGCGATGTGCGCGGCAAGAAGCACTTCATCGACCACAAGATCAACTCCATCCAGGACTTCCTCTCGCGTGATACCAAGGAGAAGTATCAGATGGTGGACGTGAACGTGTACCAGGAATACCTGTTCCACACGAAGATGGTGCTCAAGGATTTCGATCTGGATACCTACCTGTTCGGTCTGGGCAAGGATGACTACTCGGCCAAGGAGGCCAAGCGCATCGCCAAGCTGCTCAAGCACGAGATGATGGAGATCTTCTACGGCAAGAACATGAGCCGCCCGGCCTGATCCCAACGCCGCGTTTATCGGTTGACGCGGCCGCATTTTCTGGCGATATCCGCGTCGGGCACTCCATCTGGCACACTGTCGGTACCTGTCCGCGAACCGGAGGTCCCATGACCAGTCGTGCCCCCGCGATCGACGCCCATCCGGCGATGTTTCGCAATCACCCGTTTGGTTTCCTCTTCAGTGTTTTGCTGATCGCGGCCTTTGGTCTTGGGCTCTTGATTCTGCTGTGGTGGTATCTGCAGACGCGGTCGGTGCGTCTGCGCATCGACGCCGACCAGGTGCATCTGGAAGAAGGGCTGCTCAGCAAATCCCATGTGGACCTGGATATCGGCCAGATCCGGACCGTGAAGGTCGACCAGAGCTTCTGGAATCGGATCTTCCGGGTCGGCGAGATTGCGGTGTACACCACCGGCGACAACCCGGAGTTCCGCGTTAGCGGTATCCCGGACCCGCACCGCGTGCGCGACTATGTGCGCGATCGTCGCGAGGCGGCCGCGTGAGTTCCGGCGATCGCCGCGACAGCCTTCTGGCGCTGCGAATCCTGTTCGGGACTTCGGCGCTGGCTGCATTGCTGGTGGCGTTGATTGTTCTGGGCGCGGCCGTCACCCTGCCTGGGTTGTCCGAGTGGGTTGCGAACACCTTCGATGATGGCATGGGCCTGCAGATGGCGGCCCTGGTGGCTGCGATCGTCTCGGTGTTGATCATGCTGGTGTTCGCACTGGCGGCCGGCGAGGGCGTCATTGGCGAGCTGCAGTTCATGATCCCCGGCTTTTTTCTGTTTTTTGTCTTTTTCTGGCTGCTGCTGGCCTGGATCTTCTGAATCGGTCGGCGGGTAGCCCCCACCACGACGGAGCACCGAACGCGTGAGCAATCAGCAAGACGCCGACCCCAACGCCCCGCATCGCCTGACACTGCGTCCGACGCGGATGGAGGACTACGACGACATCCGCGAGATCATGGAGCGGGTCTACCACGACCTCGACGGTGCCTGGAGCGAGGCCCAGTTTCGTTCGCAGATCTCCCGTTTCCCCGAAGGGCAGATCTGCATCGAGGACAAGGGCAAGGTGGTCGCGGCGGCGATCAGCCTGATCGTCGAGTACAAGCGTTTTGGCGATCAGCACAGCTACTGGCAGATCACCGGAAACGGGTTTCTGACAACCCACGACCCGGACGGCGACACCCTGTACGGCGTCGATATCTTCGTTCACCCCGACTATCGCGGTCTGCGTCTTGGCCGTCGTTTGTATGACGCGCGTAAAGAGCTGTGTCAGAAGCTCAATCTGCGCGCGATCGTGGCCGGTGGGCGCATCCCGGGCTACGAGCAGCACCGGGACGAGCTGACCCCGCAGCAGTACGTGGAGAAGGTCAAGAATCACGAGATCACCGATCCGATCCTGACCTTCCAGCTGGCCAACGATTTCCACGTTCGCAAGATCATCACCAACTACCTCCCGGACGACGAGAAATCGGGCGCCTACGCGACGCTGATCGAGTGGCTGAACATCTACTACGAGGAAAAGGAAAAGCTGATCGGGGGCAGCCGTTCGGACGTGCGCATCGGCGTGGTCCAGTGGCAGATGCGCCCGACACCGGACCTCGACTCGCTGTTTCAGCAAGTCGAGTACTTCGTGGATGCCGTCTCCGGCTACCGCTCTGACTGCGTGCTGTTCCCGGAGTTCTTCAATGGTCCGCTGATGGGCGCGTTCAACCAGGAGTATCCGGCCGAGGCCGTGCGGCACCTGGCCGAGTACACCGAGCAGATCCGCGAGGAGATGGTGCGCCTGGCGCTCGCCTACAACATCAACATCGTCGCCGGCTCGATGCCCGAGTACAGCGACGAGGTCCTGCGCAATGTCTCCTACCTGTGTCGTCGGGACGGGACCTGGGACCGGCAGTACAAGGTCCATGTCACCCCCGACGAGGTGGCCTACTGGGGGCTGCAGGGGGGCGACGAGGTGCACGTATTCGACACCGACTTCGGCAAGATCGGCATCCTGATCTGCTACGACGTGGAGTTCCCGGAGCTGCCCAGGGTAATGGCCGAGAAGGGGCTGCAGATCCTGTTCGTGCCGTTCTGGACCGATACCAAGAATGCCTACCTGCGGGTGCGCCGCTGTGCACAGGCGCGCGCGATCGAGAACGAGTGCTATGTCGTCATGTCGGGTTCCGTCGGCAACCTTCCCAAAGTCGAGAACATGGACATGCAGTACTCACAGGCGGCGGTGTTCACACCGTCCGACTTTGCGTTCCCGCACGATGCAGTAGCCGCCGAGGCGACGCCGAATACCGAGATGACCCTGATCGTCGATCTCGACCTCGATAACCTCAAGGAGCTGCGCAACCACGGGTCGGTGCGCAACCTGCGCGATCGTCGGCGGGATCTGTATGCGGTTCAGTGGAAGTCGAAGCCCGTCTGAGTCGGTGCGCAAAAACGTGACCTGGTTCGCGCTGGGGCTCGTGGTGTGCTGGCGCCGGGGCGGACGCATGCGTAACCTTCCCAAGGGGGCTCGAGTCTGCCCGTGCAGGGATGTATAGCCGCGACGGGCCCCGGGGGACTTTGATGACTGAACAGCAATCGCCAGCGATCCGCACCGCGATCCTGGTGGTGGATGACTCCAAGGTGATCCGGATTGCCCTGCAGCGCATCCTGCAGGGCGAGCGTGTGGTTTATGAAGCGGCGGATGGCGAAGAGGCCTGGTCGCTCCTGCAGCGCAACCCCGATGTCGGTCTGGTGCTGACGGACCTCTCCATGCCGGGCCTGGACGGACAGGATCTGTTGCTGCGCATCCGTGATGGCGTCGAAGGGCTCCCGGCCGATCTGCCGGTTGTCATTATCACCGGCCAGGAAAGCGACGAGTCCGCCAGCCGTGAATGGCTGGAGCTGGGTGCCAACGCCGTATTGATCAAGCCGTTCGTGCCCGGCCGTGTGCGCGACGTGGTCAATGACCTGCTGCCGCGTGCCCCCGAGGGCGGTGGCGACCAGGCACTGCGCCAGGAACTCGATCGGCTGCGTCGCGAACTGATGCTTCGCCAGCAATCGGCCGACGAGCGCGAAGCCCAGTACGAGATTGAACGCCTGCGTGCGGCGCTGGGTGAAGCCCGCGACGAGGCGACCGCTGCCCTGCAGCGGGCCGAAGACAGCGAACGTCAGCTGGCGGAGTTGCAGGCGACCGAGATGATCGTGGGCGAAGACCCGGACGAGTCGGCGCAGGTCTCGGATGCCGCAGAGCTGACCGATGAGGTGGAGGGATTGCGCGCTCGGTTGCGCGAATTCGAGAACGAGAACATCCGTCTTGACCACGAACTGGTGGAAGCCGACCGTCTGCGCGAGACCGTGCAAAAGGAGCGAGACCAGGCGTTGGAGGAGGCCGCCCGCCTGCGCCAGGAACGCAACCAGCAGTGCGAACGTGCGGCCGCGGCCGAGCGTGCGCGCGCCGATCTGGAGGCCCGTTGCACGGAACAGGATGGCTCGACCTCGGCCCTGGGTGAACGGCTGGCACAGCGTGAGCAGGAGTTGGCCGAGGCGCGCGAGCGCAACCAGGCCCTCCGGAGCCGGATCCGCGAACTGGAGCAGGGGGCGGCCCCGCTGGATGCCAGCGCGTCCCTTTCGGGGGAGGGAGGTGAAGTGCCCTCGACGCGCATGGAACAGCGCGAGCCCCTGGTGGCTCGGGCCGATGACGCGGTGCTGGCGGCGGGCCCGACCCTGGCGGCGGATGCACCCGCTCCCAGGACTTCATCGCGCAAGCGCCGCAGTCGTTCGGGGCGTTCGCGCGGCTGGCGCTGGCTGAAGCTGGCTATCCTGGTCATGGTTGCCGTCGTGGTAGGTCTGGGGACCCTGATCTTCTTCCGCAACTTCTGATTGAGCCGCCGGCCGTGCGTGGGCATGAATCGAGTGTGGCGGGCCGCGCCTGCCACACTCACGCAGCCTGGCACTCGAATTACATGCGCTCCAGGGCGCTTAGCAGGTGCTTCCAGGAGTCGCGGTCGGCCCGCTCGTCGTAGCCCACCGGCATGTCGAACTTCTCGGCGATCTCGTCGGCCCCGGGGTTGGTAAAACTGTGCACCACACCGGAGAAGTCGACGAAGGTGTAGGTGGCTTCGGCGTTGTCCATCTCCTCGCGGAAGTTGGCCACCTGTTCCGGCGGTACCATCGGGTCGGCCGCGCCGTTGAAGACCAGGACCTCTGCCTTGACGTCGCCCGTCCCCGCCGGGTGGTCAGTTGCCAGCGCGCCATGGAAGCTGGCCACCAGCGCCAGATCCATCCCCGCGCGTGCCGCTTCGAGAACCACGGTTCCGCCAAAGCAATAGCCGACTCCCGCCAGGGGCTGGTCGGCCGTGGCATCGTGCTCCTTGAGCCAGTCGTGCGCGGCGGTGAAACGGCCCAGCAAGAGTTCCCGGTTACCCCGAATCTGGCCGGCGAACTCTCCCGCCTCAGACGGATGGTCGGCCTTCTTGCCGCTGCCGTACATGTCCAGCGCGAACGCGGCATAGCCCTCGCGTGCCAGTTGCTCCGCCCGATCGCGAGCATATTCGTTGTGACCCCACCACTCATGGACGACCAGGACACCCGGGTGGGGTCCGTCGCTGTCGGGGTAGGCGAGATAGCCGGTCATTTCCTCGCCATCATGTTCGTATGTGACCTCTTCGGTCTGAATGCCGGCCAGCGCCAGGCCGGGGAGGGTAAAGGCCAGTAGTGCAGCGGTCAGTCGAAACGCCATGGGACAACCTCCATTGTGGGGGACAAGCAACAATTAACGACCCGAGTACCCGATTATGGTTCGTTCCGTCGTGATTTGCCCGCACTTCGTTTCCCTGGCGAGGGGCATGGGGCTACAGTAGATACCACGGGGCATAGGGCCCCGTTATGGAGAACCGGGATGTCCGAGATGAACGCAACGGAAAGCCTCAAGACACGCGTCCAGTCGGCCGACAAGCTCCTGGCAATGCCGCAGGTCGTGTTCGACGTGGCGCGCCTGCTGGAAGATGACGCCAGCACACCGGGGCAGATCGCCAGCAGCCTCGGGCGTGACCCTGGCCTGGTGGCGCTGGTCCTGCGCCTGGCCAACAGCCCCGTTTACGCGCAGTCGCGCAGCGTGGATACGGTGGAACGGGCGGTAAATCTGCTCGGCCGGGATACCCTGCAGCGTCTGGTCGTCGCGGGTGCCATCACGCGTGCGACCGGCAATATTCCCGACCAGGAGCGTCTGCCACTGGAGGTGTTCTGGCGGCATTCTGCCTATTGCGCGGTAATCGCCCGTCACCTGGCCGACCGGGTCCTGCCCCGCCAGTCCGGCAGCGTGTTTCTCGCCGGGCTGCTGCACGATTTGGGCAAGCTCTTGCTGTTCACCCAGTCGCCGGAGGCGGCGCATCGTGCGTTCCTCTCCAGCCTCGATATCGGGGACGGCCTGAGCCCGCAGGGGGCCGAGCGTGAGCAGCTCGGGTTCGACCATGCGGAACTGGGTGGGGCCCTGGCTGCCCATTGGGGACTGCCGGATGGCCTGGTTGCCTGTGTGGCCGGGCACCATCATCCCCGTTCAGCGCCGGAGGCATACCGCACGGAAGTGACGCTGGTGCATCTCGCCAATACGGGAGCCCACCTGGCCGAGATCGACTCTCGCGACTGGGCCGACGCCCCGCCGGTTGATGCGAAGGTCTGGGAGATGGTCGGTCTCGGACCCGACGACTTGTTGCAGGCCGTGGAGGCGGCACAGCACGAGGTCGTGGATGTCGAGGCGCTTTGTGCGCCAGGCCCGGAGTGACACGAACCTTGCAGCGGTGAGGACGGTCTTAATGGACATGAATCCATGCCGCCATTTTTCTCTGCTGACCGGGTTGCTGCTCGGTGGGCTGCTCGTGGGCTGCGCGAGCATCCCCGAAGGGATTGAGCCGCTGCCGGAGGAGCCCCTGAGTCGTGCCGAGGTCCTCGCCGATCCCGAGGCGGCCAAGGGTCAGGCGGTGGTCTGGGGCGGCGTCATCGCACAGGTCGAGAACACCCGGGACGGCACCCGGCTCGAGATTGTAGCGCGCCCGCTCGGTCGCGAGGCCCGTCCGCGCGAAGTCGACCAGTCGGAAGGGCGTTTCCGCGCCTACATCGATGACTTCCTTGATCCCCAGGTCTACGAGGAGGGACGCGAGGTCACCGTTCGCGGACGGATCGACGGAGTCGAGGAAGGCTCGATCGGCGAGTTTGACTACCGCTTTGTTCGCATCGAGGCACAAACGGTACACCTGTGGGCCAAGCGTCCGCCGCCGCGCGACCGGTACTACTACGACCCGTGGGGCCCGCCGGGCTACATGGGCCCGTACTGGCGACCCCATCCCTACCACTGGCGTCACGACCCCTGGCGATATGATCCCTGGTACTGGTAACGCATGGCGCGCGCGAGTGGCTGCGCTGGTGCTGGTTGTTGCGCCGGTGCTGCTGGCTGGCTGTGCCTCGGGCCCGCTGGAGATCCCCGACGCGGTGGGTGACCCGGTACCCCCGCGCAGTGTGGCCGCCGACAGCCTGCCTGCCGAGGACCAGGTCTGGGGCGGGGTGATCGCGCGGGTCGACAATCGGGCGGACAGCACGGTGCTCGAGGTGGTCAGCTACCCGTTGCAGCGCCAGGAGCCCCAGACACGGCAAGCCAACACGGGGCGTTTTCGCCTCAAGCTCGATGGCTTTGCCGATCCGGTCGATTACCGTCCGGGGCGGCGTGTCACGGCGGTGGGTACGGTATCGGGGACCGAGGAGGGCTCGATTGGCGAGCTCGCGTATGTCTTTCCGCTGCTGGATGCCTACTCGGTGCATCTGTGGCCGGACCCGGAGCCGCCGCGCCCGTCGTCGGGCGTGCGTTTCGGGATCGGCATCGGGATTGGCCTCTAGCGCGTCTCTGGAAAGACTTCCCGAAGCGGTATCAAAATCCACAAGGCATGTTCAAACACGAGGAGTCGCTCGATGCGAGCAATCGTTTTCGACGAGCCCGGTGGGGCGGATGTCCTGGAAATGAGAGAGGTCCCCGAGCCCGAGCTTGAAGGGCCGGACGACGTCAAGATTCGGCTCCTGGCGGCCGGCGTGAACCCCGTCGATACCAAGGTCCGGGCGCGCGGCATGCTCGTCCCGGGAGCCGTGCGGAACACGCCCGGCTGTGACGGCGTCGGTGTGGTCGAGTCCTGTTCCAGTGGTGTGCGTCATGTGCGCCCGGGACAGCGTGTGGCGTTCTGCTTTGGTGGCGTGGGAGCGGATCCGGGTACCTATGCCGAGCAGGTAGTGGTCCCGGAGGCGGCCATCGTACCGGTGCCGGCCGCGGTAACCGACTTGCAGGCCGCCGCCTTGCCGCTGGCCTGGCTGACCGCCTGGGAAGCATTGTTCGAGCGTGCCGACCTGCAGCGTGGCCAGGCCGTGCTGGTGCATGCCGCCGCGGGTGGGGTGGGGCAGATGGCCGTACAGATCGCGCGCACTGCCGGAGCACGGGTCCTGGGGCTGGTACGGCGCGAGGAGGCCAAGCGCCTGGTTACCGGCCTCGGCGGTGACGTGGTCGACCTGACCCAGTCCGACTCGGAGGAATCGATCCGGGCCTACACGGACGGTCGCGGCTTCGACATTGTGCTGGATACCGTGGGTGGGCCGGCCTTTCGCGAAGGACTCGCGCAGGTGGCCTACGGTGGCGATCTGATCACGCTTCTGGCACCGCCGGACGAGGTGGACTGGAACGCGGCGCGCCTGCGCAACCCGAGCATCAGCCTGGAACTGATGCTGACGCCGATGCTGGAAGGCGACCGGCGACGCCTGAAGCACCAGGCCACGCTGGTGGCCGAGGGGCTCGCGCGACTCGCCAGCGGGCGCCTGCAGGTGAATGTGGAGGACAGCCTGCCGCTGGCCGAGGCGGCGGAGGCGCATCGGCGCATCGAGGCCGCCGGGCGCAGCGGCAAGCTCGTCCTGCGGATTCCGGAGTAGGGTGCGGGTCAGCTGCCGAACAGGTGGCTGAACACGCGCGCACCGCCGATATAGGTGCCGGCGGCAGAGCCCAGTGTGGTCAGCAGGAAGACCAGCAGTACGCGCGAGACCCGATTGCGCCACCAGCCCCGCGGGGTGGTGGTGTCCTGGCGCAGGCGCGCAAAGTCGTCGACACGCGGTTTGCGCAGGAAAAGCTCGGCCGCGGCGGCGACGAAGCCGACCCCGATGGTCGGGTTCAGCGAGGTCAGCGGTGCGGCCAGCGCCGCGGTGACCACGGTCAGCGGGTGGGCCAGCGCGATGATTGCGCCGATGGCGGCGAGGCCGCCGTTGATCATTACCCAGTCCATCACCATCTGCAGGCCGATGTCCGGATTGCGCAGGAAGCCGATCACGAAGCCGGTCAGGATGACGGCGACGATGACCCACGGCAGGATCTTCGGCCAGCGCGCCTTGGGCGGTGGCTGGTCGAGGGAATCGAGGATGGCATCGGGGGGCGTCAGGTCATCGCCCGCCTGGGTCGCGATCCCGGACAGGTGCCCGGCACCGACCACGGCGAGGATGCGGCGGTGGTTGCCGGACTCGGCCAGGCGCCGCAGGTGGGCCGCCATGTACTGGTCGCGCTCGTGGATCAGCGTCCGGTAGAGGTCCTCCGACTGTTCGGCGAACTCGCTGAAGGTCGACTCCAGCATGTCGCCTTCCTTCAGCCGTTCGATCTCCGATTCGTCGATCTTCTCGCGCGAAAGTACCGAGCCGAACAGGCCGCCGATCAGACCCATGCGTTGCCACCAGGGCACCGCGCGATAGGTGCGCCGCAGTGTCAGGCCGAGGTCGCGGTCGATCAGCGCCAGCGGCAGGCCACGATCCAGTGCCACGTCCATGGCCGCACGCATCTCGGCACCCGGTTCGATCCCGTACTGCTCGGCCAGGCGCTGTTGATAGGCGCCCAGCGCGAGGCTTGCGGCGATCATCGGCGCCTGACCCTGACGCATCACGCTGAACAGGTCCATGCGCCGGACCGCGTCCGGGTCGAGCATCGCGCGCTGGCGGCTTTCGCACAGTTCGATCGCCACCGCGTCGAATTCGCCGGTGTCCACCAGTGCGCGCACCTTGTCGGCACTGGCGCGGGACACGTGGGCCGTGCCGAGCACGACCACCTCGGTATCGCCGAGCTGCAGAATGCGGTGGGGTTCGTCGGCGATCAGGTCGTGAACGGAGGCGGTCATCGCAAGCGGGTGGTCCGGTTGGGCGCGCGGGCTGCAGCGCGGCAATCCTAGGGAGACACCACTTGAATCGCAAGCTTGCGACTCAAGTGGTGTCCGGTTGGGGTCGCTTCAGGGCTGCGACCTCCTCAGGATCATTCTTCAGTGTCTTCCGCGTCCGTCTCGGGTGCATCCTCGGCATCGGACTCGGGCAACGGCGCCCCGTCGGGGCCTACCGGCATCGGGGCCTCGGGGATGCGCAGCGTGTCCAGGCGTTCGAGTACGCGCAGGGCCCGTTCCCGGGCTGTAGCCAGACCGGAGTGGTTGGGGGCCATCGCGAGCCCCTCCTCCCAGGTGTTGACTGCCTCCTGGATCTGGCCGGCGGTGTACTGGCGGCGCCCCTCCTCCAGCAGTTGCTCCGCGCGTGCATCGCGCTGTGCGCGCCATTCTTCGCACAAGGATATGCGCGCCCGCTGGGCGGCCTGGTCGGGATCCGAGGCGTCTTCGTCCAGCTGCAGATCCCCGCTCCGGCACCACTGGGAGGCCCGCTGCAGCTCGCCCGCCTCTAGGGCCTGACGCAGTTGCGCATTGATCGCGGACAGCCGTTCGGCCTCTTTTTCGCGATCCTCGTCTTCTTCGCGTGTGCGCAACTCTTCGTTGAGTTCGCGGATGCGGGTGGCACGTTCACTCGCGGGGGACAAGTCCTGCGCCAGACGCAACAGCTCCAGACGCTCCTGCCCTTCGCTGTCCTCGGCATAGCGTTCCAGATTCTCGGCCAGGGTAGGCGCACGTTCGTTCAGGGCGTCCGGGTCTGCAGGCAATTGGTTGGTCTCCTGCACCAGGGGACGCATGATTTCCAGCAGGCGCAATTGTTCGACCAGATTGCGGGCCTCGAGTATGTCGTGGCGTTGCTGCAGAGTACGCAGTCCGACCTGGCGCTGGCGCTCCAGCTGGTCCATAAAGCGCGTGCGCTCCTCGCTCTCGGGCAAGCGGGAGTCGGCATCCTCCAGGATCCCGAGGGCCTCGGCGACCGCGCCCTCGGCCGAAACCGCGCGCGCATCCTTCATTGCCTGATCGGCCGCCTCTTGCGCCAGGACTTCGATCTCTTCGCGTCGGGTGGCCCATTCGTTGGCCGGTTCAGGTTCGTACTCGTCGAGCAGTTCCAGAGCTCGCTGGTAGTGGCCCTCTTCGACAGCGGTTTCGATCTGGTCTTCCGCCGTCATGAAGGGCTGCATGCCGGCACAGCCCTGGAAAAACAACAGGGCGAGCGCCACCAGCAGCAGATCAAGCCGCGAGACCCGGAAACCCATCAATCGGCGTCCGCCACCGCGAGGACGCGAACGACCTCGACAGGTTCGCTGACACCGTGCAGTTCGTGGATTCCCCAATGCTCGGTCTCGAAATGCCCTTTCACCTGCTCATGCTCCATAAAGCAATTTGTGGTCACCATGCCGGCGGAAGGCGCGACCGTGACCAGGCGAGCCGCCACGTTGACGGTGTCGCCGACCACGGTGAACTGCATGCGGTCTTGCGCGCCCATATTGCCGGCCAGCATCTCGCCCGCATTCAGGCCAATGCGAAACTCGACGCGTTCCTCGCCCCGACCTTGCCGTTCGGCGTTGATCGCCGCGACCGTTTCCAGCAGGGCGAGGCCGGTTCGGGCGGCGGTCTGGCGGTGATTGTCATCCCCACCGAGGCCAAATACCGCCATGGTACAGTCGCCCATGTACTTGTCTACCGTCCCACCGTGACGGGCAATACATTCCGCCATTGGACCGAAGAATTCGTTCAGCATGCGGCCGAGTTCTTCGGGTGTGCAGCGTTCCGACAGCGAGGTGTAGCCCTTGATGTCCGCGAACAGCACTGAGCCCTCGACCGCACGCCCGCCGAGTTCGATCCGGTCCAGGTTTTCCAGGATGTCCTGCGCGATCGCATCGGAGACGTAGCGGCGCAGAGCCGATTCGACCTGGTCCTTGCGCAGCAGATCCTGGGCCATGTTATTGAAGGCGGCAGTCAGTTGGGCGATCTCGTCCTCGTGCACCATCGGCAGGGGGCGTCCGTGTTCATCCACGGGGCGGCGGATGCGTTCGCGCATGGCATGTGCCAGGCGTTCGAGTGGACGCACCAGGCGCTTGCTGATGTCGATTGCCAGGATCAGGCTGAGCAGAAACACACCGACGGCAGTCGCAATCCCTGCGTTGATGGTGTTGCGGATCAGCTCCTGCATCGGGGTGGTGTCGATATGCGCCTCGATGTACCCGACCTGGACATCCTGAAAGCGCACCTCGCGCTGGTAGGGCTCTGCCGAGGCGGCCAGTGGCCAGACTCCTTCCCCGATGCCCCCGGGAGATGGTGGGGTGCCGGCCGAGGCGATGACGCCGCGGTCGATGGCGTAGGCGGTCACGGACTCGACGCGGCCGTCCTCGACCAGGGAGTTCAGCAGGGTTTCCAGCGTCAGGTAGTCCTCGGCCAGCATCAGCTCGGCCGAGGTGCGGGCAACCGGCGCCAGGGTCAGTTCGGCCTGCGCGCGGACCTGGTTATTGAGGACGTTGGTGACCTGGTTCAGCACCACGACCGAGAGGGTGCCGATGCCAAGCAAGGTGAGGACGGCTACGACTGCGACGATCTTCCAGGCAATGGGCAGATAACGCGGGGTGAAGTCCCCCGCAGACAGGCGCCCGTTGCTGGGTTTTCTGGATTTCACGAAACAGAAGCCACGGAGGGTTGGCGGCGTGGGTTCAGCCATTCCCGCCATTGATCGAACAGCGCGGCTGAACGGGCCGCAATGGCGGAGCGCTTTTCCAAGGAGCGGTCAAACGCCGACGCACCGTCGAGGTTGCTCATCGTACCGCCCGCGCGGGCCAGCATCAGGCTCCCGGCGGCACTGTCCCACAGTGCCTGTCCTCCATGCAGATACACATCTGCCCGTCCGGTCGCCAGCCACGCCCATTCCAGGGCGCAGGCACCCAGGTTGCGTTGCGATCGGTACGGGGCGTCCGTGGCCATCGCACTGGCCAGGGCGGGGTCCAGGCGCTTGTAGTCGACCAGCGCGATCGCCTTGTCCAGGCGGCTGACCGGAGCGCGGTCGGCGGCCGGGGGTGGCGCCTCGTTCAGCAGTAATGGCCCGTCTTCGCGCGCGGTAAAGAGCTCGTCGCGTACTGGGTCATAGGTCGCGCCGTGGGTGACCCGGTCTCCCTCGATGCGGGCAACGGAGATCGCGAAGAAGGGCATGCCGCCCGCAAAGTTGCTGGTGCCGTCCAGTGGATCGACCAGCCAGAAGGCGGGTGCCTGCTCGAGCACGCGGGTCTGCTCCTGTCGGGATTGTTCCTCGCTCAGCACGGGCTCGTCCGTGACCGCGCACTCCAGCAGATTGCGCAGCCGTGCATCGACCGCGTGGTCGGCTTGGGTGATCACCGAGCCGTCCGCCTTGTAGTCCACAGCGATCCCGGCTTCGAAGCGCGGTAGCAGTTCGCTCTGGCCGATGGTGCGAAGCTCGGCGGCAAGTTGATTGAATGCAATGGCGCTAATGGACATGGGGCGTCGGGTCTGGGCCAATCGTCGGCGAAAAGTGGAATGTGGGTATCATACCGATCCATGACGCCTTTGCTGATAATCCTCGCGCTGGTTCTGGTGGCCTTTTACGTGAACGATTCCTGGCGCACGCACGAACGGGTCCGCCGGATCGCGCGGCGTAGTTGCGAACAGGCTGGTGTGCAGTTCCTGGATGGCAGCGTGGTGCGCACGCGCCAGGCCATCCGGCGCCAGCCCGGAGGGCTGGCCTGGCGGCGGCAGTACCGCTTTGAATTTGCCATTGACGGTTCCAGCCGGCATGTCGGCGAGATCTCGCTGGATGGGCGGCGCCTGCGCCAGGTCACCCTGGACCTGCCCGATGATGGGCGTCTCGTCGAGGGCAATGACAATGTCGGGCATCGGACTCCCGAACGATGACACTGAGCGAGCTGCGCTATGTCGTTGCGGTAGCCGACCGGCGTCATTTTGGCCGTGCGGCCGAGGCCTGTCATGTCAGTCAGCCATCTTTGTCCGTCGCCATTCGCAAACTCGAGGACGAACTGGGCGTCCCCCTGTTCGAGCGCGGTCGTGGCGAGGTCAGCGTGACCCCGGCTGGCGAGCAGGTGGTCGCCCAGGCCCGACGGGTGCTGACCGAGGTGGAACAGCTGCGCGCGGTGGCAGTGCAGAGTCAGGACCAGTTGACGGGGCCTCTGCGCCTGGGGGCGATCTACACCATTGGCCCCTATCTGCTGCCCGAGCTGATTCCGGCGCTGCGCGAACGGGCCCCCAGGATGCCGCTGGTCATCGAAGAGAACTATACCGCGCAGTTGCGTGAGCGTCTGAAGCATGGCGAACTGGACGCGATCATCATCTCGCTGCCATTCGAAGAGCCGGGTGTGGTTTCGCTGCCGTTGTACGACGAACCCTTCGTTGCGGTGCTTCCGGGTGGCCACCCGCTACAGGACAAGGAGACGCTGACCCTGGAAGACATGGCGGATGCCACCTTGCTGATGCTTGGCGCCGGGCACTGTTTCCGTGACCAGGTGCTGGAGCGGTGTGCCGCCTGTCAGCGGACCGTCACCGCGGATGGCAGTACGCCGCGTAACCTGGAGGGGTCTTCACTGGAGACCATTCGCCATATGGTGGCTTCGGGTATGGGGGTGACCATTCTGCCGTGCACTGCGGTGGGGGCTGATCGCTACGCCCAGCGCCTGCTGGCTGTGCGTCGGTTCGAGGAGCCGGTACCCAGTCGCCGGGTGGCACTGGCCTGGCGAACCAGCTTCCCGCGTCCGGAGGCAATCGAGGCCCTGCGCCAGGCGGTGCTGGCGACGGCGCTGACCTGTGTGGACTTCATTCAACCCGGTGAGAGCCCCTGAAGTTCCGGGCGGCGAGCTTCAGGCCCAAACCGTTCATGAAACGTTCGGCCTAGTGACTGGCCAGGACCCGGTTGCGGCCGGATTGCTTGGCGCCGTAAAGCGCCTCGTCGGCCTTCTGGTAGAGGGCCTGCAGTGACGTCGTGCGGCCAATGCTCGCGACCCCGATGCTGGCTGTGACCTTGACCGCGCCCTCGCTTTGCAGAGCCGACGCATCGTCGGCCGTCGCGGTGGTGCGGATGTTGCCAATTGCCAGGCGGATGCGCTCCGCGCATTCCATCGCGCATGCCAGATCGGCGCCCGGCAGAACGGCCAGAAACTCCTCTCCGCCCATGCGCACGAGCAGATCGGACTGCCGAGTGGCGGTGCGCAGCGTATCGGCGACGCGGCGCAACAACTCGTCGCCCACGGAATGGCCGTATTCGTCGTTGATTCGCTTGAAGTGATCCAGGTCGATCGCCAGCACGGACAAGGGGCGCTCCTGGCGCCGGCAGTCGGCCAACCACTTGGCACCCTGGATCTCGAAGGCGCGGCGATTCCCCAGCCCCGTGAGTTCATCGGCCTCCAGGCTGGATATGAGCCGGCGGAAGCGGTGGGCGTTGTGCAGGGACGGTGCGGCAAGACCCAGCAATGCCTCGATCTGTTCTTGCTCTGCGTCGCTGAAGCGGCGCCCGCGCATCAGGATCAGCGAGCCCATGTTGACGCCGTTGTAGCTCAGGCCGTACTCGATACGGTGGCGGTCATCCTCGCCGCCCGACCAGCTCTGGTCGTCGCCCTCGGTGTAGAAGATCCACCCCGAGTGCTTCACGAGTGCGTGAAGCTGTTCGTGCAACCGCTGAAGGACGGTGTCGAACTCCAGCGTAGTGGTCAGGGACTGGACGAAGGCCAGTGCATCGAAGGGTGCCTCGGTGCGCTTGGTGGATTTTCCCTTGCCCGATACCAGGCGCAGATTCCCTGCGTTTCCGTCGCGATTCATGGCGGCCTCGCCGTGTCCTGAGTCTTGGAGCCTGAGTCAAGCGATTTTTGTGCCACTTAAAAAATGTAATTAATTATCAGCATCTTGTGGTTTATGGTTGTGGCCTGGTGACGTAAAAACGGCGCCGGTCTGCCGGGGTGGCAAAGGGGGGGCCGCCCCGGCCGGCAAGAGGTGTCAATAAATTGACACATGGGTTCGGGGCAGGCCTTTGATCACGTACGCCCGCGTGTGTACTGGCAAGCGTTTCCCTAAACTGCTCCGATGATCCGACTTTCCGATATTGAATTGCGGCGTGGCCGGCAGGTGCTGCTGCAGCGCAGCGACCTGACCGTTCATGCCGGCTGGCGCGTGGGACTCACCGGTGCCAACGGCTGCGGCAAATCGTCGCTGCTGGCCGCCTTGCAGGGCGAACTGTCAGTGGATGCCGGTAGTGTCGAGGTGCCGATGGAATGGGTGGTGGCCCACCTCCCGCAGGAGGTCCCGGGCAGCCCTCGCCGTGCGGTCGACTATGTACTCGATGGCGATGCCGAGCTGCGTGATCTGGAACGGCGGCTGGAGTCGGTCGAGGATGGTGCCGAGCACGCGCGGCTGTATGCGGCCATCGACGCGATCGATGGCTGGTCCGCCGAGGCGCGGGCGCGGCGCCTGCTGGCCGGCCTCGGTTTTGCGCCGGAGGATGCCGAGCGCCCGATGAGCGACTTTTCGGGCGGCTGGCGCATGCGCCTGGGTCTGGGGCGGACCCTGATGACCCGCTCGGACCTCCTGCTGCTGGACGAACCGACCAACCACCTCGACATGGAGGCCATACTCTGGCTGGAGGGCTGGCTGGCGCGCTATCCCGGTACCGTGATCGTGATTGCCCACGACCGGCGCTTCCTTGATGGGGTGGTCACGCACATCGCGCATATCGAACGCGGACAGATCGAGACCTACAGCGGGGGGTACACCCAGGCGGAGGCCCGACGCGCGGAGGTCGCGGCCCAAAGCGAGGCCGCGGCCGCGAAGGTCGCCGCCGAGCGTGCACACCTGGAGGATTTCGTGCGCCGTTTTCGCGCCAAGGCAAGCAAGGCGCGTCAGGCTCAGAGCCGGCTGAAGCGCCTCGAGCGGCTGGACGAAGTGGCCGTGATCCGCGCGGCGCGCCCGATCCACCTGGAGATCCCGACGCCGGAGCGCCTGCCCGATCCACTGCTGGCGCTGGAGGCGGCCGAGGTCTGTAACGGCGAGACCTGCCGCCTGCACGCGACCGACCTGCGGCTGCGCCCGGAAGATCGTATTGGTGTCCTGGGACCTAACGGCGCCGGCAAATCGACACTGTTGTCCCTGCTGGCAGGCGTGCTCGCGCCAACGGCGGGTGAGCGGCGTGTCGACCCCAGCCTGCGGGTGGGTTATTTCGCCCAGCATCAGCGCGAGCAACTGGATCTTGCGGCCTCGCCCCTGACCCATATGACGCGGCTGGATGCGGCTGCTCCCGAGCAGCGCCTGCGTGATTTTCTGGGTGGTATGGGATTCCCCGGCGAGCGCGCGGATGCACCCGTCGGGCAGTGCTCTGGCGGCGAACGGGTGCGCCTGGTGCTGGGTATGCTGATCTGGCAGGCACCCGCATTGTTGTTGCTCGATGAGCCGACCAACCACCTGGACCTCGATATGCGCGAGGCCCTCGCGGAGGCGCTGGAGAACTATGCTGGCGGGCTGGTCGTGGTGGCCCACGACCGTGAGTTGCTGGCACGCGTCTGCGACCGTTTCTGGCGGCTCGAAGGCGGCTGTCTGACGGAGTTCGACGGCGATCTGGACGACTACGCGCGCGAACTGCAACGCGAACGGGAGACGACGGCTGCCTCCGCGCCGCCGGCGTCGAATACGTCGGAAGCGCCGCTTTCGCAGAAGGAACGCCGCCAGCAGGCCGCGCAGGCGCGTGCGGCGTTACGCCCGATACAGAAGCGGGCCGATGCGGCGGAGCAGGCTTGTGGCGAATTACAACGGCGGCTAGAGACGATCGAGGGCGAGCTGGCCGATCCCGCGCTGTACACCGGAGACAGCGCGGGCCGTCTGGCGGAGCTTACCCGCGAGCAGGGCGAGCTGCGTACGCGCCTGGAGGCCGTCGAGGCGGAATGGATGGAGGCACTGGAGGAGCTCGAGTCGGCCCGCGGGCATTCTGTGGGTCAGGTCTAATGTCCGAGTCTTGAACTCAGGTATTCAGGCGTCTATACAAGTAGAGTGAATGCACCGGCAAGAGGAGTCATTCGCAATGAATGCACAGGAACTCAATCGTCGCTGTGTCGAACTCTTTCACCACCCGGACGCACAATTGCACTGCTGGCACCCCCGCATGTTCTGGGAGACCCATATGGTGGAAAACCCGAAGCCGGAGGACCTGCAGAAGCCGAAAGTGGACCTGCGCGAACTGGAGGTGCTGCTGGCCGAGGCCACGCACCAGGACTCGCAATGTGCCGCCGAGCTGGAGCAGGAGGCCCCCGGTCGGGCGACCCTGATCCGGCACATGGTCGAGCGCGGCGAGATGCCGTTGCTGCATCGGCCTCACTGATTTAACTGGGTCCCTGGCGGGACTCCGGCCCGGTCCTCCGTCGGGCAGCTTGGGCCCCGGCAGAACTGACTGCCGGGGCCTTCTTTATCCGGACGGAGGCGTGCGTTACTGGCGGATAAAGTCGGAGAAGTACAGGGCCTCGATGCGGGGGGCGCCAGTCAGTTCCTCGAGCAGTTCGTTGAGTTCCTCCAGTACCTCATGGCGCAGATCTTCGCGGGCCTCGCTGCCACGCAGGCTGTCCGGGGAGCGGCCTCCCATGATGCGAATGATGCGATCGCGGACGGCCGGGATATGTCCGCGGATCTCGCGGGCATCCTCCATCTCGGCCGCCTCGAGCTGAATCTTGGCCTGAAGGTAGCGGGCGCGGTCCGTCGCCTCCATGTTGACCACGATGGGTTCCAGCGTCACGTAGCGGCTGTCGAGATCATCGACCGCAAGGGCACTGCCGGGGACGATCCACCACAGCAGGGCGAGCAGGGAAAGGCTGAGTGACACAGTCTTCATGCGGAGATCTCGTGTGGCAAATGGGTCCCTTGCGTGGCGATGGTCGCCGCGCGACGGTGCGGTTCCTGGCGAAAATATCGGCTCAGATGATCATAGACCGCCGGAAGGGTCTCGCGCAGCCTCCGAGGTTCGAAGAAGAACACTTCCGCGGCCACGGCCAGGAACTCCTCCGGCGCGGTCGCGGCGTAGGGGTCCAGCGGTAGCTGGTCTTCGGGGGTATCGTTCTCCACGGCCTCGACAAATGCCTCGTAGGCGGAGGTGAAGTCGCGGGTCCAGTCTTCGGCGGAGTGATCGCGTTCCAGTGGCGGAAAGCCATTCACGTCGCCGTTGCCGGCATCCAGTACATGGGTCATTTCATGTACCACCACGGCGCCATCGAGAATGACATCGGCCCAGGACAGGATCACCGGCCCGCGCTCCCAGGCCTCGCCGGATTGCGGCATGGCCCCCTGATGCACGATGCCGTCCTCGTCTACCCATTCGTGTTCTGGCACGAATGTGTCCGGATACAGCACCAGCGTGCGCCAGTCGCGGTAGGGCGCGAGTCCGAGCTCCAGTACCGGCAGCGCGGCGTAGGCGGCAATCATGCGGCATTGCCCGTGGGTGGGTTCCGACTCGATGCCCACGAACTCCCGGGTGCCCAGGATCTCTTCCACCAGCCCCTTCAGGCGTTCGGACTCCTCGGGCGACAGGGTTGCGATGAAGGGCACCTGACGGCGCAGGGTCTCCCATTCATCGGGACTTAGCGAGACTCGGCCGGCATGGCTTGCCGCAAAGGGATCGATCAGCCGCTTGAGCAGGCCGCGCAACGGATAGTGAGGCGTGTCGTGCATGGCGACATCGTCGCATGTTTGTGGCCGGGATGCCTGCCTTCAGGGGAGCGACAAACGTTGAGGTGCGGGGGCTCGCCGTGTTTGACGGGGCAGGAGGGAGCGTTGACCAGTCCGTCCAGGAACCCGCCACCGGAGACGGTGGCGGGGCGGCGAGTTGCCTAGAAGCGGTAGCCGAGGCCGACCATGAAGCGCTGGGCATCGGAGTCGAAGCGCAACGTCATTTCGTCCTCGATCCGATAGCGCTCGCGCTCGTAGAAGGTGTAGGAATACTCGGCGCGCATAAACAGCCGGCTGTCCAGTTGGTACTCGATGCCCACGCCGATCCGGGCGCCATTGGTGCTGTCCTTGAAACGGAGGGACATGTCCTCTTCCGTTTCGGTCAGGCGGTAATCGAATCGCGCGCGCTGGTACCCAGCCAGCCCGTAGAGCAGGACGCTGTCGTTTACCGTGGTCCCGAGGCGGCCGGTGATGCCGTAGCTGTATTTGCTGTCTACACCCAGCTCTGCATCATCAATCCGCACCGTCAGGTCGGCATCTTCGGTTTGCGCATCGAACTCGACGCCCAGATAGAGCCCATTGTCCAGCACTGTCCCCCAACCGGTCATCACGCCTCCGGTCGCTCCGGAGGCACTCATGCCCGAAATGCGGCCATCGTCATCTTCGCGGTAGTCGATGTCGTAACCGACCCAGCCGAGCTGCCCGCCGACGTACCAGCCGTGAAAGGGACTGGCATGGGCGGATCCGGTCGCGGCCAGCAGTGTGAAGGTGCCGGCAAGGGCGACCCCGAGACGAGTCTTGTTGTGCATGGTTATGCTCCCAATTTTATTGTGAGTGCGGCGAGATTCGGATGTCCCGCGCGTGGCGAATGGTGGCACAGTTTCCGGTGGGGCGGGCACTGCATCGATGGTTCTATGCCAGAATCGCTCGCTCGGGTAGCCCCTGCGGCTGCAATACGCAAGCGATGGAGTTGAACGAATGCACAAGCAAACAGGAATCCTGGCAGCGCTGCTGATGGCGGTACTTTGGGGGGGCGTCGCGGCCGCGGGTGAGGTCCATACGGTCGAGCAACTGAATCAGGCGCCGGCGGAACTCGAGGGTGAAGAAGTGCGCCTGGAGGGGATCGTCGGCCGGGTCAACGAGGACATCATGGGTGTTAATTTCATTCACTTCGTTGACGGCACGGGCAACGAAGGTGATTACATCACCATTACCTCCAGCGAGTTGCCGGAGGTGGGCGATCGGGTCTCGGTGACCGGCATACTGGTCCTGGATCGCGACTTCGGCGCGGGCTACGCCTATCCCGTACTGATCGAGGAAGCAGAGTTTTCGAGCCAGTAACCGCGGTAGCTTAAGGAAGCACTGACCAGTGTTTCCTTAATCGGCAAGGTGGCGCTTCAGCCACTCGAGCTCTTCTTCCGGCCACTCCGTGGCCGTCACCGCCTGCCAGGCATCGATGTAGTGCTCGGTGGCATAGACGTGTCCGTAGCCGCGCGGCGCGGCATCGCCGATAGCCACGTCCACGGCTAGCTGCAGCATGGTGACCACCGGGTACCAAGTCAGGTCCGGCGAGACATCCGGGCCGCGTGGGTGCTGCATCCACTCGGGTTTGCGGTACAGCGCCTGTGGTTCGAAGAAGGTGATCGGATCGCTTGCATATTGCAGGTAGACGATGCGCATCGGGCCCCAGGAGGCGCCGGGGATGTCCAGATGATTCTCCTGATTGGTGAAGCGCACCACCGAGCTGTCGCGAAAACGCGGTAGCCAGGCCGGGGAATCCGGCTGGCGCTGGCGTGTGATGTCGCGCCAGGTCTCGCTGCGGAAAGGTGGCCCCGCCCATAACGCACCGTTGAACGGGTCACCGATTACGTCGTAGAGGTCCGCCGCGCGTTCGGAGTTCAGCGCGCCCAGGCTCAGGCCGTAGAGGTACAGTTCCGGACGGGCGTCCGCGGGGAGCTGTTTCCAGTAGCTGTATATCTCCGCGAATACGGCCTGGGCCGTCTCGTGACCGTACTGGGATTCGGACATCAGCGACAGCCAGCTGGGCAGGTAGGAGTACTGCACGGCGACGGTTGCGATGTCGCCGCCGTGCAGGTACTCCACCGGCGCGATCGCGCGGTTATCCACCCAGCCGCGCCCGGTGGGTGTGGCCAGGATCAGCACGGATCGCTCGAAGGCATTCGCCCGGACCAGTTCCTGTAGGGCCAGCCGTGCCCGGTCTTCGATGGTTTCGGCTGCGTTCAGCCCGACGTAGACCCGAATCGGATCCAGGGCTTCCTCGCCGGTGAATTCCGTGATGTCGGTGGCAGCAGGTGCATCGCCGACAAAGCGCTGCCCCTGGCGGCCAAGACCCTCTTCCCAGGAGACCAGCGACTCGGCACTGCCCGTGCGGGCGGAATTGGTCGGCTGTTCGGCGCCGGGGTACTCGCGTACGTCGAACTGTTGAAAGCTGCGATCGGCAGTGCGCAGGCCGTATTCCAGGACCACGCCGTCGATCACGGCCCAGAATACCGCGGCGGCGGCCACCACACCGATCACATTCGAAAGCCGACGCGGGATAAAGCGCCGCAGGTGCTGCGCTAGAAAGCGCACCAGTAGCTGGAACAGCCGGGCGACGGTCAGGGTCGCGGCGAACACGGCCGCGGCGATCAGCCCCAGGCGCACCGGGAAGCCCCCATCCACCGGCTCCTGATCCATCAACTCGCGAATGGTGTTCTGCCACTCGGTGGCCTGCCACAGAAAAGCCAGCACAATCAGTGCGGCGCCACCCCCGGCGATCAGCACCAGGGTGTTGTGCACGCGCTCGCTGGGTTCGGGCAGCTCCAGGTAGGACCACAGCCAGTGGAAAAACACGCCCAGCCCGTAGCCCGCGGCGAGCGACAGACCGGACAGGATGCCCTGCACGTCGTCGGTGCGCGGGATCAAACTCGGGGTCAGCGAAGCGGCAAAGAACAAAGTGGCCAGTATCAGTCCCGGGATCGACAGTGACCCCAGGACACGGGTGGCCCAGCCCGGCCAGATGAAGCGCCGCAGGCGGGTTTGCAGACGGCCGACAACAGACATCGCGTGCGCGGTTCCTTCGCGGATGGAAAGCCTCATCCTGTCTGGCACACGGGCAGGGTTCAAGTCTCCCCGGCGAAGGCGGATGTGCTCTGCGATCCATTGACCGTTATGCCACCGTGCGAAAGCGAAAGGTGGCTTCGACCATGCGCAGGGCCACACCGAACAGGGCCACCTGCAGCAGCAGGCCTCCTGTCGCCGCCCCGGCCGTGAGGCCGGTGGCGAGCCCGAGCGCCATGAGCAGCATCAGGAGCGTGGCGGCGATGCGGCTGCGCAGCCAGCCGCCGACCACGGCGAGCAGTGCGACCAGAGTCCCCTCCATCATTGTCGGGGTGTGCTGGATCAGCAGGCCGAGTGCGACGACGACGGCGCCGGCCAGTGCCAGGACCCAACCGGCGACGCGGGCCAGACGCTGTGCCTTTCCCGTCTCGTCGATCGTCTGCAGCAGAAGCCACAGGCCGGTTCCCGCTCCGGCCCAGTGGCGTGAACGTGAGTCCTTCATCGCGCCAGCGTACAACGCGAAGGTGACCGTTCTGTGACAAGCGGTTTTCGCGATTCAATCACCGCGGCCCTGAGGATGATTCCGGCGGACGGCTCTCCGGACAGAGAGTGTCCGGGCGGGCCATGTCTGTTGCCAGGCATGGCCCGCCCCATCGCGGATTACTGGCGTGCGGCTCTGGCGGCATTGCCTCACGGGCGTTGGTTCAGGGCATGGTCCAGCAACGCCTCGAAGGCCGGTTCGGCCCGTTCCACCGCACGCTCCAGACTCGGATGCGGCTGCAGCGTAGTCATGAATTTCGGATGCAGCATAGAGAGTTTCGTGTTGCCGTTCTCCTCGTACAGAGCGACGTGGCCGCAGGGCATCATCGCGCCGACGTGCAGTCCGGCATCCACGATGTCCGGGCCCAGTGGCAGATAGCAGACCTTCAGTGCCGTGATATCGCCACCGGCCAGGTCGAACTTCGCCAGAAAGATCCAGTCTTCTTCGTTTTCGGCAAACTCGCGAATCGTTCCTGCCAGTTGTTCGCGCGGTTGCTCGGCGTCGTGGATGATGAAGTGGTCGTCGGGTTCGGCAGCGACCGCCGGGCCGGTCAGGGCCAGGGTCGTGGCGGCGGCTAAGGACAGGGCAAGGGCCGTGAAAGGTGAATGCGTCGTCATGGTTCGTTTCTCCGTGATGTCAGACCCGCACGATCTCCGGCTTCAGCGACCAGGAGATCATCAGCAGTTCCTCCTTCTCGCGCTGGCCGACTTCGTGTTCGTCGAGGGCCTCGACGATGTCGTCGACCACCGCGACGAATTCCTCTTCGCTGATGTTCATGCCGCGATGGGTGGTCAGCATGTCGCGTCCGCTGTAGGCCTGGGGGCCGCCGGTACCGTTGCAGATGAATTCGGTCACCAGGCGAATCACTTCATCGCGATCCGTGTCGACGTAGCGCTTGCGGACGGTGGCGTTCTGCGTGTGCTTGTCGAAGATGGTGCTGGCGAGTTCGTGGATGCCTGTCTCGCCGCCCAGGCGTTCGTACAGGGAAGTCATTAACCGGCTCCAACGATTGGGATTGCCGTGAGACTAGCCAGCTCCCGGACAAGGCGCTGCTGCGATCTTGCGCTTCAGGACCGGATCTTGCGGTTTTCGCGGGGGCGGGATTCGCAGACACCTGCACGTTTTCGGTAGGCACCGGGGCTAAGGCCGGTCACCGCGCGGAAGTGACGCGCGAATTGCTGCGAGGAATAGCCGACTTCCGAGGCGACTGCGCCGATCGAAAGGGGAGTCCGTTCCAGGAGGTCGAGGGCGCACTGTATGCGCAACCCGATCAGAAAGCGGTGCGGAGGGATCCCATGCGTGGCGCGAAAGGCACGGGCGAAATGCCAGGGCGACAGGTCGCACAGCGCGGCGAGCTCAGAAAGGGTGATGCGCTGATCAAGGTGTGCCCGCATGTATTCGACGACGCGGGTCGAATGGTGGGGTGCCAGTCCGCCACACCGGACGTCGACGTCCGCGCTCTGCCCCGCCAGCCGTGCCAGCCGTATGACCAGTATGGCGATCATGCTCTCCACAAACACGCGAGCCGCTGGGTCCGGGCGGCCCATCTCCTGCCACAGGGCCGCCAGGGCCTGGCTTACCAGAGGGTCGGCCTGCACGCGGGTATGCAGGGAACCAAAATCCAGAGGGTCATCGGGGTCGCGTTCCAGGCAAGCGCGGGCGAGTTCCGTAGGTATGCCGAGAAAACGCATCCTGGCGGGGTCGTGCATCTGGCAGTAAGTAGGAACGTTGGGGGCGATCAGCACGAACTCCTTCGGGTGCGCCCAGCCGGAAAAAGCCCCGGCGCCGATATCGCAACGAAAGCGAAAGGGCGGCCCGCAGGTGTCGCTGATCATCAGCTCGCGCACCGGGGGCGTGCTCATGCGCCCGGGTGGATGGGCATTCTCGATCATCGGAACCGGTGGGTCCGTTCGCGCTCGCGCTTCCTTCAGGAACGGTGTGTTCCGCCCCCGAACAAAGAAGTCGAGCATGCTGCATGGATCTTGTGGCATCGTCGGCACCCCGGAGGTTCCATATAGGCCAGTTTTGGCCAATGTTCCACGCGCTACCGCATAAATGGGGACGGGGTGGAGGATTCGGCGATTATCCCGAACAGCAGATCAGTGTTCGGCCTCGTTCAGGTCCTCGGATGTGTCCCGCGACAGGTCCGCGGTCAGATAGTCCAGTGTCATGGGTAGGCCCAGGTCCACGCGTGGGAGGTGCTGCAGGGCGATACGGATGGATCGCGGGCGGGCCTCCAGCAGGTGACCGCCGCAGCGGCGGTCGGCGTCCACGAAATGCAGGTGGTAGCCGGGCACCGCAACCGACTGCATGAACTCGGGGGTCCAGAAGCCGGCCATCGAGCCCTCGATGCCCTCGAATTCGTATTCCGGCTGTTCGCGGGCAACCTCCACCAGCGGCCGGTAGGCATCCTGGCGCGGGACCGAGCGGGTGCGCACGTAATCGAACACGCCGTCTAGCCGGATCGCGTAGACCATGTTGTGCGACGGGATCAGTCGGTCGAACAGGGCGAGCAGCCCTTCGTAGTCCATCGGGGTATCGATGGTTTCCTCGCTCCACGGGCGAAAGCGCGTGACGCAGGCGAAGGGCGTGCGTGTCTCCGGTGTGACCGCGTAGGCGCGGCCATCCGAACGCAGCTGGAAGACCTCGCCATCCAGGACCACCATCTCGCCGTCGAGGTCGTTGAAGGTACCCAGCCCGAAATCGCCGCGATCGAGGATGTCGGCGATCGTCGTGTCCTCGCGATAAAGCCCCTCGACCAGAGCGTTCACCGGGGCCGAGACATACAGGCTGGCGGCGGTCGCCGGCGTCTCCAGCCAGCGCTCGAGCAGGACCTGTGGATCCACACCCTCGCGGCGGGCCCGCGCATTCAGGCGTTCCATTAATTCAGGGGGCAGCTTGTTACTGGACATCTCGGTGGCGTCCGGTCAGCGCAAACGGTTGCCGGCAAGGTTGCGCGGGCGCGGTGCTTCCCGCAACCCCGTGCCGGTTGCATGTGACCCGGGGGGCGCATTCCGGTATGTTCGCCGGGTTTGCAGACAGGCAGGAAACGCACCCCAGTGGGAACCGACGAACGCAATCTGCAGGGACTGGTCGCGCAGTTAGCGGAGCGCCTGGCGGGCATCGGCCTGCACGGACGCATTGGCCTGGAGAAGGAGACCCTGCGCGTGGGTCCCGAGGGCTCGCCTGCGGGCACGCCGCACCCTGTGGCTCTGGGCTCGGCGTTGACCCACCCGTTCATTACCACCGACTACTCCGAGGCCCTGCTGGAGCTGGTCACCCCGCCGTTCGAGGACGTGCGCGAGACGCTTGGCTTCCTGCATGACTTGCAGGCCTTCGCGGCAGCCAATGTCGGGGACGAGACGCTGTGGTCGACTTCCATGCCGTGCGTGACCGCTGATGACAACGCGATCCCGGTTGCGCTATACGGCACGTCCAACGCCGGACGCATGAAGACGGTCTATCGCATCGGGCTGGGCTACCGCTACGGGCGCAAGATGCAGGTAATCGCCGGGGTGCACTTCAATTACTCCCCGCGCCCCGAGTTCTGGCCGGCGCTCGCGCGGGTGCTGGGCGAAACCGACGGCCGTGCGTTCCGCGACGAGCGCATGATGGGCATGATCCGCAATCTGCTCCGCTTTGGCTGGCTGGTGCCATACCTGTTCGGGGCCTCGCCGGCCGTTTGCAATTCCTTCCTCGAGGGCCACGGGGCGGTGCTGGAGGAATTCGACGACGACACCTCCTATCTGCCGCATGCGACCAGCCTGCGCATGGGTGATATCGGCTACACCAACCGCAAGGAGGCCGATACCGGAATCAAGGCGGACTACAACTCCCTGGCCGGCTATGTCGACTCGCTGCGTTGTGCGATCAATACACCGAGCCCCGAGTGGGAACGTATCGGTGTCAAGGTCGACGGCGAGTACCGCCAGTTGAATGCCAACATCCTGCAGATCGAAAACGAATACTACTCCACCGTGCGCCCGAAGCAGCCGCTGGAGCGCTTCGAAAAGCCGACCGATGCGCTGGAGGCCCGCGGCATCGAGTACGTCGAGCTGCGCTCGGTGGACATTAATGCCCAGCACCCGTTGGGGGTCGACGAGACCCAGCTGCGCTTTCTTGAAGTGTTCGCCCTGGCCTGCCTGCTGCAGCCCAGCCCATTGCTCGCCGATGGGGAGCTGGATGCGATCGACCGAAACCTGCTGGATGTGGCGCACTATGGGCGGCGCCCCGGACTGGAGTTGCGCCGGGCGGGCGGTACCGTGGGTTTGCAACAGTGGTCCCGCGAACTTCTCGCCCTGATGCGCCCAGTGGCGGCCATCCTGGACCAGGAATTGCCGGGTGACCCCTACCGTCGTGCGCTCAGCGAGCAGTGGGGCAAGGTGGAGCAGGCGGATCTGACGCCCTCTGCGCGCATGCTGGAAGACATGATGGCGCGCGAGGAGGGGTTCTACCGCTACGCCCGTCGCCTGTCCGAACAGCACCGCGAGGCGTTTCGCTTCAACGGCCCGCTCCCGCGCGCCGAAACGCTGGAGGCCCTGGCACGCCAGAGCCTGGGCGAGCAAGCCGAGATTGAGGCGAGCGATAACCTGGACTTCGATACGTTCCTGGAGCGCTATTTCTCCGGGACCTTGCGTGCCGTTGATGCTTGATCGTTCGGTATTTGCGAACCGTCAGCGCAAATAAACGCGATTAAATTTCGATTTAATCGATGGGATGATCGAGGTCCGTCGATATCGTTCGTCCGACCCGGTGAGTGCGGGGCATGGCGAGCAGGGGAATCCGATGAGTCTCTTGGTGAATGGCGAACTGCGTGAAGGCTGGCTTGAGGAGGAATCCGACGACAGCGGCGAATTCGTGCGCCAGGATCAGCAGTACCGCAACTACGTGACCGCCGATGGAGCACCCGGGCCGCTGGGCGAGGGCGGTTACCCGGCCGAATCCGGGCGTTACCACCTGTATGTGTCCTATGCCTGTCCCTGGGCGCATCGGGCGTTGATCCTGCGCAAGCTCAAGGGGCTGGAGTCGCACATCGGGCTGTCGGTCGTGCACCACTACATGGGAGACGCCGGCTGGTCGTTTGATGGCTGCGACGGCTGTACCGGCGACCGGGTGCACGGCTCCGGCTACATGCACGAGCTCTACACACGAACTGACCCGAAATACACGGGCATCGTGACCGTGCCGGTACTGTTTGACCAAAAGACGGATCGCATCGTGAACAACGAGTCCGAGGATCTCGTGCGCATGTTCAACAGCGCGTTCGACCACATCACCGGCAACACCCTGGATTTCTATCCGGAAGACCTGCGCGAGGAGATCCACGCGGTCAACGACCGCATCTACGAAAACGTGAACAACGGGGTCTACCGCTCGGGTTTCGCGAGCACCCAGGCGGCCTATGAGGCCGCCTGGGATCGCCTGTTCGAGACTCTGGACTGGCTGGAGGAACGTCTTGCACGTCAGCCTTACCTGGTCGGCGAAAGGCTGACCGAAGCCGACTGGCGGTTGTTTACCACGCTGGTGCGGTTCGATCCGGTCTACTACAGCCATTTCAAGTGCAACCGCCAGCGTCTGATCGACTTCCCGCATCTGCATGCCTATATGCGCATGCTCTACCAGCGTCCCGGCGTGGCCGAGACGGTGCGTATGGACCACATCAAGGCGCACTACTACGGCAGTCACCCGATGCTGAATCCGAGCCGCATCGTGCCGAAGGGGCCGTCTCTCGATTACGGTGCCCCGCACGGGCGGCCGCTGGGAGATCTCCCAGCCGGACTTCGGAACGCTGCGGAAACGTGACGGTCGTTACACTATTGGCGCGGATCACGGTGGCCCGGCCTTGCCCGGGCCACCTTTGTATCGAGGGGTTGGCTGGGTGAAGGCGATTGGCTGGTTGCTGGGGTTGGTGGCCGTGGTGGCGCTCGGCGTGGCCGCCTGGTACGCGTTCGACGGCGAGTTTCCGGAATCCAACAGTGACGCGCAGGCCGCCGACGAAGCACCCGAGGAGACGGATCGTCGCACCCCCGTACGGACCTCGACTGTGCAACCGCGGACCTTCGAAACCATCGTGGAGTCCCTGGGGACCGTCCGGGCCAACGAGTCGGTGCTGGTGACGGCGAACGTGACCGAGCGCGTTGTGGAGGTCCTGTTCGACGACGGCGACGAGGTCGAGGCCGGGCAGGTCCTGGTGCGCCTGGACGCGGACGAGGCCGAGGCGGCCCTGCGCGAGGCGCGGGTACAGGTGGATGACGCCGAGCGCGAACTGGAACGCGTGCGGGATCGTGTAGCCGATGGCGTCGTGACGCAGCAGCAGGTCGATCAGCAGCGCTCGCGCCTGAGCGAGGCCGAAGCCCGGCTGGCGGCCGCCGAGGCGCGCGTGGCCAATCGTACGATCCGTGCCCCGTTTGCCGGCCGGCTGGGTATGCGCCAGGTAAGCCCTGGGTCACTGGTGAGCCCCGGAACCCCGATTGCGGAACTGGACGATATCGAGCGGGTGAGGATCGACTTTGCCGTACCCGAGCGGCATGCAGCCGCGATCCCACTGGGCAGCACGGTTTTCGGACGCAGTGCGGTCGGCGCATTCGAGGGCCAGGTCTCGGCGGTGAGTAACCGCATTGATGTGGCGACCCGCACGCTGACGGTGCGCGCGACCGTGGACAACCCCGAGCTCATTTTGCGTCCGGGAATGCTGGTCAACATGCGTCTATCGCTGGACCCGGTGGAACGCGTGGCTATCCCCGAGGGCGCGTTTCAGCAGGTTGCGGATCAGCACTTCACCTTCCGCTATCTGGATGACGGCACGGTAGAGCGCGTGCGCATTCGCATCGGTCGACGTATGCCGGGTTCTGCCGAGGTGCTCTCCGGGGTGGAAAGTGGGGATGTGGTTGTCTCCGAGGGCGTGTCCAGGGTGCGTGACGGGCAGTCCGTGCGTGTGCTGCCGCCGCGTGTGCCCGAGGTACTGGAAACCGGCGAGGCCGGCACCGTGCAATGATCATCTCGGATGTCGCCAACCGCCGTCCGGTCCTGGCGATTGTCTTCAATCTGCTGCTGATCACTTTCGGCCTGATCGCCTACGACAACCTGCCGCTGCGCGAGTACCCCGACGTGGACCCGCCAGTGGTCACGATCAATACGGTGTACCCCGGTGCCAGCGGCGAGATCATTGAACGCGAGGTCACTCAGCGGCTGGAAGACCGGGTGGCGGGGATCGAAGGCATACGCTTTGTCGAATCCTCCAGCGAGGACGGGCAGTCCCGCATCACCATCGAGTTCAACCTGAATCGCGACCTGGACGCGGCCGCCAACGACGTGCGCGAGGCGGTGAGTCGTGCGATGCGGGATCTGCCCGAGGATATCGATCCGCCGGAGGTGACCAAGGCGGATGCCGATGCCAACCCGATCCTCTGGCTCAATCTGTCCAGCACAACGATGGACGCCCTGGAACTGGCGGATTACGCCGAACGCAATCTTATTGATCGCATCTCGGTAGTCGATGGTGTCGCGCTGGTTCGGCGAGGTGGCGCGCGCAGTTATGCCATGCGGATCTGGGCCGATCGCGAGGCCCTGGCCGCGCGCGAATTGACCGTGACCGACATCGCCGACGCACTGGAACAGGAGAACGTCGAACTGCCGGCCGGGCGTCTGGAATCGGTCGAACGGGAGTTCACGGTCCGCGTCGATCGCCAGTATCGAACACCGGAGGACTTCGCCAGTCTCGTGCTCAAGCGCGGTGAGGACGGGCAGCTGGTCCGGCTGGGCGACGTCGCCGACGTGAATATTGGCGCGGACACCGAGCGCAGCGAATTTCGCGGCAATGGCGAGGACATGATTGGGCTGGGGATCATCCGCCAGTCCAATGCCAACGTGCTCGAGGTCGCCAACGGGGTCAAGGCCCTGGCCGCCGATCTGCAGGACAGTCTGCCGGAAGGCACCTCGCTGGTGACTACCTACGACGAGTCGGTGTTCATCGAGGGGGCGATCCGCGAGGTCTACATCACCCTGGCCGTGGCAACCGCAGCGGTGGTGTTCGTGATCTGGTTGTTCCTGGGGAGCTGGCGGGCGACTCTCATCCCGGCGGTCACGGTGCCCGTGGCAATCACGGCGGCATTTATCGGTATCAACCTGTTCGGGTTCTCGGTCAACCTGCTGACCCTGCTGGCGCTGGTGCTTGCGGTCGGGTTGGTGGTGGATGACTCCATCGTGATGCTGGAGAACATCCACCGCCGCATCGAGCGTGGCGAACCCGGCCTGCTGGCCGCCTATCGCGGCGCCGGGCAGGTAGGGTTCGCCATCGTTGCGACTACCTCGGTGCTGATCGCGGTGTTCGTGCCGCTGGCCTTCCTTGAGGGCACGGTCGGGCGCCTGTTCACCGAGTTCGCGATCGCGATGGCGATCGCCGTGTTCTTCTCCAGTGTGGTCGCACTCACCCTCGCGCCGGTGCTGTCTGGGCGCCTGATGCACAAGGGCGACGACGACACCGGCGCGGCGCGCTTTATCAGCCGTGGCTTTTCCTACCTGGAACGCGGTTACGGGCGTGTGTTGCAGATCGGACTGAAGGGAGCCTGGCTGATCGTCCCGATCCTCGCCCTGGTGCTCGCGGCGGCCTGGTACCTGTTTGACACCCTGCCCGAAGAGTTCGCGCCGCATGAGGATCGCGGCGCCTTCTTCGTGATGGTGGACGGTCCCGAAGGTGCCAACTTCGACTACATGAGCCGACAGATGGCCGAGATCGAGACTCGCATCCAGCCACTGATCGAAGACGGCCCCATTCGCCGGGCCCTGGTGCGCACGCCCCGAGGATTCGGCGGGTCGGAGCTGATGAACAACGGTTTCGTGATTGCCATCCTCGAACACTGGGATGACCGCGACATGTCGGGGCAGGAGGTGATCGACGAGCTCCGGGCGATTATCGAAGAGATGCCGGGGGTCGAGGCGAGGGTGGTCATGCGCCAGGGCCTTTCGCGCGGGCGCATTGGTCCGCCAGTACAGTTCGTGATCTCCGGGCCGGACTACGACACCCTCGAGGAATGGGGCGAGATCATGCGTGAGGCGGCCGAGGGCATCGACGGGCTGACCCGCGTGGACCTCGACTACGAGCCCACGCAGCCACAGATCAACGTGCGCCTGGACCGCGATCGCGCCGGCGACCTCGGCGTATCCATGCGCGATGTCGGACGCACGCTCGACATCGTGCTCGGGGGTCGCGACGTGACCACCTTTGTCGATCGCGGCGAGGAGTACGACGTGATCATTGAGGGCCTGACCGACCAGCGCCGCACCCCGGGGGATATCGACAACCTCTACGTGCGTTCGGCGGCCGGCTCCATGGTGCCGCTGTCGAGCCTGGTCACCTACGAAGAGTTTGCCGGTCCCTCGTCGCTGGAGCGTTACAACCGGGCCCGCTCGGTCACCCTGACTGCTGGCCTGCAGGACGGGATGACGCTTGGCCAGGCCCTGGATGCCCTCGATGCCAAGGCCGCCGAGCTGCTCCCGGCCGACGCAGGGATCGACTACAAGGGCGAGTCGCTGGACCTGCGCACGGGCTCCGAGGCGATCCTGTTCGTCTTTGCACTGGCGCTGCTGGTGGTGTTTCTGGTGCTGGCCGCCCAGTTCGAGAGCTTCGTGCACCCGTTTGTGATCATGCTGACCGTGCCACTCGCGGTGGTCGGGGCATTACTTGGGCTGCATCTGACCGGCCAGACCCTGAATATCTACAGCCAGATCGGCATGGTCATGCTGATCGGGCTGGCGGCCAAGAACGGCATCCTGATTGTCGAGTTCGCCAACCAGCTGCGTGACCGCGGGCGCGACTTCGACACCGCTGTGGTCGAGGCGGCGCGGATGCGCCTGCGGCCGGTGCTGATGACCGCGCTGACCACCGTGGCCGGGTCGATTCCGCTGATTCTGGCCTCCGGGCCGGGCGAGGAGACGCGCTTCGTGATCGGGGTGGCGGTGTTCTCCGGTGTGCTGTTTGCCACGCTGTTTACGCTGTTCGTGATCCCGGCGGCCTACAGCCTGGTCGCGCGCGGCACCACCTCGCCGCTGGCGACCACCCGCCGCCTGCACGACCTCGACGCCGAAGTCACCGACGTCGACGGCGAACGCCATGGCGCACGAGCCTCATCCGCCCCCCGCGCCGAACCCTGATTTCCCGTTGCGGGGCCACCTGCCTTGTTGAGGCTGGTCCCTGGTTCGGCGTTCGCGTTCGGCGTTTCAGGTGCGCGCCGGGGCGCGGGTGTCGTCGAACCAGAGCCAGGCGATGGCAATGGTCAGCAGCGCGACGACCGACAGCATGGCCAGGTTCAGGCCGTCCCAGCCCAGTGGCCGCAGCAGCGCCCCGGCCAGCAGCGAGCCGGCGGTAACCAGCGTGAAGATGGTCAGGTCGTTCACCCCCTGGACCTTGCCTTTCTCGGTGGCGGTATGCGTGGTGGTCAGCAGCGTACTGCCGCCAATGAACAGGAAGTTCCAGCCGACCCCCAGCAGGAACAGCGCCAGCCAGAAATGCCCCAGCGTCTCCCCGTGCGCGGCGATCGCCACGCTGAACAGCACCAGTACATTGCCGAGTGCCAGGATGCGCGTGATCCCGAGGCGGGTGATCAGGTGGCCGGTTACGAACGAGGGCGCGAACATCCCCAGTACGTGCCACTGCATCACCAGTGCGATCTGGCCCATGTCGAACCCCGCCTGGCGCATGGCCAGCGGCGTCGCCGTCATCAACAGCACCATGACCGCATAGCCCAGCGCGGCCGCGGTCAGTGCCACGAGGAAGCGCCCTTGCGGCAGGATCTCGCGCATCGGACGGGCCGGGCCGCGTTCCTCCGGCGGCGGCGCCGGCACGCGCAGCCAGGCCAGCAGTGCCATCGCCAGCAGGGCCAGGGCGCCGAGGACCAGGTAGGGGCCAGCCTCCGGCGTGCCCGGCAGCAGGGCCTGGGCATGGTGGGCGTTCCAGGGGCCGAGGAAGGCGGCCACGACGCCACCGGCCATGACCAGCGAGATCGCGCGCGGGCGAAAGGCGGGGCTGGCCACGTCGGCGGCGGCAAAGCGGTAGTACATCGCGAAGGCCTGGTAGGCCCCCAGGAGCAGATTGCCCAGCACGAACAGCCAGAAGGCCTCGGCGAAGACCCCGGCCGCGGCCAGCGCGGCGCCGCCGGCCCCGCCCACGCTGGTGCCCAGCAGGAAGCCGGTGCGCCGTCCGAAGCGCTTCATGAACAGCGAGGCCGGCAGGGTGGTGACCAGCGTGCCGACCATCATCGCGGCGACCGGCAGGGTGGCCAGGGCGGGATCGGCCGCGAGGCGTTCGCCGACCACGCCGCTCAGCGTCATCACTGTGACTGCGGCGATCAGGAACAGCGCCTGTGCCGTGGCCAGCAGCAGGACGTTCACGCGTTCGCGCGGCGTGGTCGAAGAGGGCACGGGATTCCTTTCCAGTCGGTTGGCAACCTGTTCAGTCGCGCGGGCGAAAATCGAGCACGGCGGAGTTGATGCAGTAGCGCAGACCGGTCGGGGCCGGGCCGTCGGGAAAGACATGCCCCAGATGCGAGTCGCAATCCGCGCAGCGGACCTCGGTGCGCTCCATGCCTAGCGAACGGTCACGATGCTCGGTGACCGCGTCGGGGGCCGCCGGTGCCGTGTAGCTGGGCCAGCCCGAGCCGGAATCGAACTTTGTCGCGGAGTCGAACAGGGCGGCCCCGCAGACCGCGCAGTGGTAGATGCCATCGTCCTTGTGGTTGTTGTAGGCGCCGGTAAATGGCGGCTCGGTGGCACCTTCGCGGGCGATGCGGTACTGCTCGGGGGTCAGTCGGCGGCGCAGGTCGTCGTCGGAAAATCCGGAATCTTTCATGCAGCCTCCGCAGGGGTGATATGGTCATGACACATGCGTGCTGTCACGTTGTGCCGCCCGCCTGATCCTACCACTGGCAGCCCGGACATGGCGTGGCCAGGCGAGACCGCTGGAGGTGGTCGTGAGTTGCCCGGATTGTGAACGGATCCACCTGTTGCCGGCGGAGGCCGGCACCCTTTTTCTGGCGCCGGTGCTGGCGCACACCCGCAGCGCTCTGCGGCGCCGGATGGTCGAGGAACAGATCCCCTGCAGCGAGCCGACCTCCGGTATCCTGGCGATGCCGGTATCCGGCGCGGGCGGGCTGGGGGATGCGCTGGCTCGGCTGGATCAGGTGCTGAGCGGATCCGAGCAGGCTGGCTGCCGCGCGACCTTTGTGCCGGAGGGCGAGCAGTTCGGTCTCGGACATCTGCAGGACACCCATCTGCTGTCCACGCTGATCGCGCGTCACAATGCCCGTGATCTGTCGGTCATCCTGGCGAACGACGCGCTGGACTTTCACTTTCAGCCGATCGTGCATGCGGCACGTCCCACCGAGGTCTTCGCCTACGAGGCCCTGGTTCGGGCCAGTGCGCCGGACGGCGGGATCATCCCCCCGAACGAGCTGTTTCGCACCGCGCGCAACGCCGAACTGCTGTTCCATCTGGACCGCTCCGCGCGTATCAATGCCATCCGGCGGGCGGCCGAGCGGGGTATCGGTAGCCACCTGTTCATCAATTTCAATCCGACCGCGATCTACGACCCCGCCTTCTGTCTGGAAACGACCGTGCGCGAGATCCTGTCGCGCCCGGAGGGGGATGGTCCGAGCGGTTTCGTGTTCGAAGTCATCGAGAGTGATCAGGTCAAGGAGCTGGATCATCTGGCCGGGATCGTCGACCGGTATCGCCGGGCCGGGTTCCAGGTTGCGCTGGATGATCTCGGCGCAGGCTATGCCTCGCTGAACATGCTGTCTCAGTTGCGCCCGGATTTCGTGAAGATCGACCGCGAACTGGTCAGCGGTATCGATGGCGATCCCTATCAGCAGAAAATCCTCGACAAGGTCGTCGAGCTCGCGCGTGAACTCGACGTACAGATCATCGCCGAGGGCATCGAGACCCCGGGGGAGTGGCAGTGGCTGAAGGACCGGGTCGACTACTGCCAGGGCTACCTGTTCGCCCGCCCGGCCGCCGAGCCACCCCTGCCGCAGCACCCGGAGTTCCCATAGCGCTGGCGTGCTTCTACCCCCTGGCTGTGTGGAGTGCCGGCACAAGCCGATGTAACAGCACGAACAGGGCCGGGATCACCACCAGCGTCAGAACGGTCGCGGCCAGGATACCGCCGATGATGACCGTGGCAATCGGCGAGAAACGTTCGGCCCCGACGGCCATCTCCAGGGCCAGCGGCAGCATGCCGGCGATGGTGGACAGGGCGGTCATCATGATGGGGCGCATGCGCGTTTCCACCGCCTCGGTGACGGCGGCGTATACGTCCAGGCCCTCGGCCAGTCGGCGCCGGGCCAGGTCGAGCAGGATGATGCTGTTGTTCACCACGATGCCGATCAGCAGGATGATCCCGAGCAGCGCCGGCATGGATACGTACTTCCCGGCGATCAGCAGTGCCGCGACCACTCCGATGAACTGCAACGGAATGGCGGTCATGATGATGACCGGGTGGGCAAAGCTGCGGAACTGCACGACCAGCAGTAGATAGACGGCCAGGGCGGCCAGCAACAGCGCGCGCATCATGTGGTCACGGGCCTCGTCGAAGTCCGCCTGCTCGCCGGCCAGTGTCGCCGGATAGCCATCCGGGGCGGCGAACGTGTCCAGGCGCTGCTGCACGTCGGCCACCACCTCGGATAGCGGGCGTCCCAGGTGGAAGCCGAGGATGTCCAGGGTCCGCTGGCCGTTTTCCCGCGTGACAATGCGCGGGCCGAGGGTATGTTCAAGGCTTGCGACCTCGCCGAGGGCGACCGGGCCCTCGCGGGTGGGCAGCAGGATCCCCTCCAGGTCCTCCGGATAGCGGCGGTCCGAGGCCTGGTAGCGCACGACTACGTCCAGGTCCCGCTTTGGTGGCTGGCGGAAGCGTGTGGCCACGGCGCCGTCCATGGCCTGGTGAACCGCACGGGCGAGCCCGGCCCCGGTAAGACCGAGTTCGGCTGCCCGGTCATGGTCGACCCGGACCCGCACCTCGGGGGTGTCGAGGGCCCAGTCCTTGTACAGGTCGGTGATGCCGGGGATGCCTGAAAGGTGGTTCAGCAGGTCGCTCGCCGTGTGGTCCAGGGTTTGCGCCTGCTCGCCACTGATCCGGGCGATGATCGGGGCGGCGGTTGACGAGCGTGCGGTGCCGCCAAGTTCCCGGGGGACGGCCAGGGTGACCCCCGGGGTGGTCTCCAGGCGTTGGCGCACGTCGTCCATGATCTCCCACTGTGTGAGAGAGCGTTGCGTCCGCGGCACCAGCGTTACCGTGATCTCGGCCTGATTGACGCCCATGGCGCCGCGGTCGCCCATCGAGCGGGCGCCGGTTTCGTGGCCGAACTGGCTGCTGACATCCACGACGTATTCGTGTTCGGCCAGATACCGCTCGACGGGTTCCAGGGTTGCCAGGGTGGTGTCGAGCCGGGTGCCCGGCGCCATGTCGACCAGAACCTGGAAACTGCCCGAGTCGAACCGCGGCAGCATCTCGCTCCCGGTCATGCGGAGCATGCCCAGGCTGAGGGCCAGCAGCATGACGGCCACCACCAGCGTCGCCAGCGGACGCTTTAGCGCCAGGGCCAGCACGTCCAGATAGAGGTGACGGACGCCGCGCGCCGGTGCCTCCAGGGTCTCCCGCCAGCGCGGGGTGGCGGTCGAGGTGGCGGGTCGCAGCCAGTAGGTGGCCAGCAGAGGGATCAGGGTGACGGCCATCACGAACGAGGCGCTCAAGGCGAACGCCAGGGTCAGCGCGAGGGGCCGGAACAGCTCTCCTATAAAGCCACCCATGAATGCCAGGGGAAGCAGTACGCCGAGGGTGGTCAGGGTGCCGCCCAGTTTGGCGCCGAACACCTCACCCACCCCTTCGATGGCGGCCTGGCGCGGGGGCTGGCCCTCTTCGTCCAGGTGACGGTGGATGTTCTCGAGGATCACGATGCCGTCATCGACCAGCAGGCCGATCGCCAGGATCAGCGCCGACATGGTGACCATGTTCAGATCCAGGCTGGCCAGTTGCATCAGGCCGAAGGTCGCCAGGAACGCCGCCGGTATGGAGAGGGCGATGATCCCGGCCTGACGCAGATCGGCGAGAAACAGCAGGACGATCACCATCGTCAGGGCGATGGCGATCATCACGGTTTGGGTCATGTCGGCGATCACTTTCTCGGTGAACACCGAATCATCGTCGGCGACGACGATATTCAGCTCGGGCGCGGCATCGCGCAGGGGTTCCAGCGCCTCGCGCACCCGTGCGGCCACCTCCACCGTGTTGGCATCGTCCCGCCGCAGCACCTGCACGGCGATCGCTGCCTGGCCGTCATGACGGTAGGCCGCGCGGGGCTCGCCGGGCTCCAGGCGGACTCGGGCGATATCGCCCAGGCGCACACGCGTATCGCCGTCCGCGACGAGGATGATCTCGCGTGCATCGGCCTCGCTTCGCAGCGGCGCATCGAACCGCACCACACTCTCGAGTTCACCGATGCGGACACGACCGCCCGGCGCCATGAGATTCCAGTCGTCGAGGGCCTCCAGTACCTGGGGCATGTCGATCCCGAGGGCCTCGGTGCGCTCGGGATCGAGCGCAACATGCAGTTCCCTCTTGTGCCCGCCGACCACGTCGATCGCGGCGACGCCGGGGATCCATTCGAGCCGTTCCCGTATCGCGTTGTCGGCCTGCTCGCGGATCGCGTCGAGCGCCAGGGTGTCACTGGTCAGGGCGATGGTGATAATCGGCTTGTCGGCGGTGGAGAACTCCAGGATCTGCGGTTCTTCGATGGTGGCGGGCAGGTCCGGGCGCAACCGTCCGACGGCGTTCTGGACGTCCACGGCGGCAAGGGCGCTGGTGATGCCGTAGTCGAATTCCACCCGTGCCACGGACAGGCCGGTCTGGCTGGAGGAGCTGATCCGGGTGACGCCGTCGAGGCTGGCAAACTCCTCCTCCAGCAGGCGTGTGAGTTCGCGATCGACATCCAGGGCCGCCATGCCGGGGTATTCCGTGATGACCGTGACGGTCGGCGGGTCGGTGTCGGGAAAGAGCTGGACGGGCAAGTCGAAGCGCGCCTGCAGGCCCAGGATCAGGGCGGCAGCCAGAAGGGCCAGCACCGTGTGCCGGTACCGCAGGAGGCCTTCGACCCAGGTCATCGGGGGCTGTCGTCCACGGCGTGTACGGGCATCCCGTCCCGGATCCGGCGATCCGGGGTCACGATGATGCGGTCACCGGGCTCAATGCCCTCGAGAATCGCCCGTTCTCCATTCGGCAAGGACCGTGACACCACTTCCGTGTGGTAGGCGCGTCCGTCTTCCAGCCGATAGACCCATTGGCCCTTGGCGTCGCTCCAGATGGCATGGGCCGGTACCCGGATGGCGTGGTCCAGATGTTCCAGGACGACCCGTGCCTGTACGGCCATGCCGGGGCGCAGGGCCTCCGGTGGTTCGGTTAGCCTCGTCTCAAAGCTCCCGCTACGCCGGCTGGTGTCCAGCGTGGGGTAGACCCGGTCAAGCCGGGACGTGACGGTATGATCCAGCGCGGGGATGGTCAACTCGACGTCCAGCCCGGGTTTGAGTAGCAATGTGTCACGCTCCGGCACGCGCAGAACCGCATGCAGATCCGCGAGGCCCACCAGTTCGATCAGGGGCTGTCCCGAAGTCGCGAGATCGCCCGGGCGGACATGCGTGCGCCGAACCTGGGCGGTGAAGGGGGCCCGCTCGGTCGTGTACTCCAGGCGTTTGCGGGCCAGTTCCAGTGCTGACCGATTTTCGCGGAGTTGGGCCTCCAGTGTGGCGACGCGCTGGCGAGCGTCGTCGATTTCACTTTCCGGAATCAGATCCCGGGAAAAGAGGTCCTGTTGGCGATCGAGGTTGCGCTGTGCGGTGGCGCGTTCTCCGTCCAGGCGCTGTTCGGCGGCCTCGCGCTGCTGGACCTCCAGGTACGTCTCGTCGGTGTCCATGCGCACCAGGACTTCATCCTCCTCGACCCGGTCCCCGGCGTTCAGGGGGCTTTCAAGCACCCGGGCGGTGACTCTTGCCGAGACGGTGGTCTCGTCGCGGGTCTCGATGCTGCCCCGGTAGGCAGCGCTGTAGAGTGTGGCTCCCGTGGGTTCTGCGGAGATTGTGGTCACGGCCGGTGGTGGCGCCGCGCGCGCAGCCTCGGGAGAAAACCGTTCCGACAGCCGGTCCGTCGCGCTCCAGACGGTCACGATTGCCACCCCGCCCAGCGCGAGGAGGCCCAGGGTCCGCCGCAGAACGCGGCGACGGCATACGGTGCGGGAGGCCTTCATGTCCCGCTCAGCGTTCCGGGGCGTTATCCGGCGACAGGCGTGACAGGTCGCTGCTCACCTTGTCGCGGAATGCGCTGTGGCAAGCGATGCATTCGGTCACCAGTCTGCCGTGGTAGCGGATGGCCCTGTCCAGGTCCTGCTCCCGCGCTGCATCGGCGAGCTGTTCGGCGGTGTCGTGCACCTGCTGATCCATCCCGCGGAATTCACTGACCCGGTTGCCAACGGCGGACAGGACACGCCGCCGCTCGCCGAGCGAGGGTTTCGGGTGATCCGCGATCGCCTCGGCCGCCTCGGTGACGGTAGCGAAGTCCTCGACGAACAGCGCGGATTGCACCCGGTTCATGTCGTCCGCGAGCCCTTGCATCACGGATTGAAAGGTCTCGGCCGCCGCAGTGCTGGCCAGCGGCATGGCGAGGGCGGCGACGACTAGGACGGTACGGGTTGCAGCACGGGTATGGGACATATCCAGACTCCTCGGTGTTGGTCGGGTGTATTCAGGTGCGGGTCGAGCCTTGTGGGGGCGGGGGCTCCGGTGTGCGCAATGCCGGTTCCAGCAAGCGCCAAAGCACCTCGCCCTGCTGGTCTAGTGGAAACTCGAAGTCGGAGAGCGACCAGCGCATCACCAGGCCCTGGATCATCGCCACGATCAGACGAGCGGTTTCGGCCGGTTGCAGATCCCGACGAAAGCATCCCTGGCTGATCCCTTCCCGGAGCAACTCTTCCAGCCGGGAGGTGTAGCGATCGATGATGTCGCGGACCACGGCCTTCAATTCGGGATCTTCCCGATGCAGTCGTTCGGAGAAGATCAGGCGGGGCAGCCCCTTGCGGCGGCTGATGAATCGCAATTGCCGGGCCAAGAGTTTGCGCAGGCGGACATCTGCAGATCCCCGTCCGGAGAACATTGGTGTAAGTACGTCCAGGAGCTTGCGGCCGATAGAGTCCAGTGCTGCGCGGAAGATCGCATCGCGGTTCGGGAAGTGCCGGAAGATTGTGGGCTGTGCGATCCCGACCCGATCGGCAATGTCCTGAGTGGAGACATCCCGGGCACCGTGTTCGGCCGTCAGGTCGAGCAGTGCCTGAACGATTTCTTCGCGTCGTTCTTCGCCGGATTTTCGTTTCATGCAAGTAATTAATCACTTTCCTTTTAATGATGCAAGCGCTATGTAGTTTATAGCGCTGCCACAAGGCGCCAGGTACGTGCACAAGCGCACGCGTTTCCATAGACTCGGAGCCATGAACCAGCTTCCGCCCGATGCCCGAAACCCGACGCTGGAGTCCGCCTTCCAGCTGCTTCGTGATGCCGAGGTGCGCTATCAGGGGCGCACGGTGGGGACCGTCGCCAGCCTGGATACGCGCGCGCCAGCGGAGAACTACGCCGACTGCTTCATCCGCGATTTCGTGCCCTCCGGGCTTGTCTATCTGCTGAACGACGAGCCCGAGGTCGTGCGCGAGTTTCTGTCGCTGATCCTGCAGATCCGCGATACCCAGGAGGAGATCGAGGGTCACCGCCGGCTGCCGCGGGTGATGCCGGCGAGCTTTCGCGTGTTTACCGACGAGAACGGTCGCGAGGGGCTGGCGGCCGACTTTGGTGACCGCGCGATTGGCCGTGTGGCCCCGGTGGACTCCATGATGTGGTGGGTGCTGCTGCTGCGTGCTTATCAGAACCGCACCGGAGACCACGACTTCATCAAGAGCCAGGATGTGCAGCGCGGTATCCGGCTGATACTCAGCATCTGCCTGCAGGACCGCTTCGAGGTCTTCCCGACCCTGCTGGTGCCGGACGGCAGCTTCATGATCGACCGGCGCATGGGCGTGTTCGGCCACCCGCTGGAGATTCAGGCACTGTTCTACGGCATGCTGAAGGCCTCGCTGGCGATGCTCGAACCCTGTGATACCGACTCCGAGCAGCTCTGCGAGCAGTCCGCGATCCGTACCCGGCAGTTGTCCGACTACATCCGCCACTACTACTGGCTGGATCTGGAGCGGCTGAACGACATCCATCGCTATCGCACCGAGCACTTCGGCCACGAGTCGGAGAACGCGCTGAACATCTACCCCGAGAGCATCCCTGACTGGCTGGTGGACTGGCTGCCGTCGGAGAGCGGGTACCTGGTCGGCAACCTCGGCCCTGGGCGGATGGACTTTCGCTTCTTCAGCTTCGGCAATCTGCTGGCGGTCCTGTTCGGCCTGGCCGACGAGCGCGAGTCGCGCTCCATCATGCAGACCTTCGAGCAGCGCTTCGAGGACCTGATCGGGACCATGCCGGTCAAGATCTGCTACCCGGCCATGAGCGGCGAGGAATGGCGCCTACTAACCGGCTCCGATCCCAAGAATACCCCGTGGTCGTACCACAACGGCGGCAACTGGCCGGCGCTGCTGTGGGCGTTTACCGGCGCCGCGCTGCGGGTCGGGCGCCCGGATCTCGCGCGCAGCGTGCATGCGGTGGCGGCGGAACGCCTGCACCGCGACGACTGGCCGGAGTACTACGACGGCCGTCACGGCCGGCTGATCGGCCGGCGCGCCAACTACCAGCAGACCTGGTCGGCCACCGCCGTGCTGGTGTCGCAGGCGCTGCTCGACAACCCCGAGTCCATGAGCCTGTTCGACAGCCCGGAACCGGAATTGCCATGAGGATGTGCGTCGATGAAAAAGACCCAGAGCAAGGCCCGTGACGGCGAGGGTCTGTATCTCGTCCTGATCAGTGTCCACGGGTTGATCCGGGGGCAGGATCTGGAGCTGGGACGCGACGCCGATACCGGCGGACAGACGCTCTATGTGGTGGAGCTGGCACGGGCGCTGGCGCGACACCCGCAGGTGGGGCGGGTCGACCTGCTGACACGGCGCATTGTCGATAACCGCGTCTCGGACGACTATGCCCGGCGCGAGGAGTCGCTCGGCGACGGCGCCTTCATCGTGCGCCTGGACTGCGGGCCCAGGCGCTACCTGCGCAAGGAAAAGCTCTGGCCGTATCTCGACTGCTTCGCCGACAACGCCCTCGGGCATATCCGCGAGGTCGGGCTGCGCCCGGACGTGATTCACGGGCACTATGCCGATGCCGGACATGTGGCGGTGCGCCTGTCCAACCTGCTGGGCGCGTCGATGCTCCAGACCGGGCATTCCCTGGGTCGGGTCAAGCGCGAGCGCCTGCGCGAGGGCGGGATGTCCGACGACGACATCGAGTCGCGCTACAACATCGCCACCCGCATCCACGCCGAGGAAGAGGCCCTGGCCCATGCCCACCGGGTGATCGCCAGCACGCGCCAGGAGATCGGGGAGCAGTATGCGGCGTACGACAACTACCAGCCCGAGCGCATGGAGGTGATCCCGCCGGGGACCGACCTCGAACGCTTCCATCCGCCCAAGCGCGGCCAGCGCAGGCCGCCCATCTGGCCGGCGATCCGGCGGTTCCTCCAAAAGCCCGACCGCCCGCTGATCATGGCGCTTTCCCGGGCCGACGAGCGCAAGAACATCCGTGCCCTGGTCGAGGCCTATGCCGGCAACGAGTGGCTGCAGGAGAACGCCAACCTGGTGATCGTGGCCGGTAATCGCGACGACATCCGCGACCTCGACAAGGGCGCGCGCGACGTACTGACGGACCTCTTGCTGCGCATCGACCGCCACGACCTCTACGGCCGCGTGGCCTATCCGAAGCACCACAGCTCGGAGGACGTGCCCGATCTCTACCGCCTGGTCGCATCCAGCAAGGGGGTGTTCGTCAACCCCGCGCTGACCGAGCCGTTCGGCCTCACGCTGATCGAGGCCGCCGCCAGCGGCGCCCCGATCGTCGCCACCAACGACGGGGGTCCCGAGGAGATCATCTCGCGCTGCCACAACGGGTTGCTGGTCGATCCGCTGGACCCGGAAGGGATCGCCGATGCGATCCAGGGCATCCTCGCGGACCGCCCGCGCTGGCAGCGCTATTCGCGCGCGGGCCTGAAGGGCGTGCGCCAGCACTACTCCTGGGACGGGCATGCCGAGAAGTACGTGAAGCTGGTCAAGGAGCTAAGCAAGGAGGTGCGCCAGACGCGGCGCGAGCAGCGCTCGACCTCCGGTCGGCTGGCCAAGGCCGATCGCGCCGTGATCACGGACATCGACAACACCCTGCTGGGTGATGCCAGGGCCACGCGGGCCTTTGTGGCCTGGCTCAAGCGTCACCGCAAGCAGGTGGTGTTCGGCGTCGCCACGGGTCGCCGGGTGGACTCCGCCGCGGCCGTGCTGGAAGAACACGGAGTGCCCGCCCCGGATGTCTGGATTACCTCGGTGGGCAGTGAGATCCATTACGGGGTGGACCGGACCGAGGATCGTGGCTGGGCGCGGCATATCAGTCATCGCTGGGAGCCCGATCGCCTGCGCGAGTGTCTGCTGAAGGTGCCCGGGCTGGAGCTGCAGCCACAGGAGGACCAGCGGGCATTCAAGGTGAGCTTCTTCGTCGATCCTCCGGGGGAGCTGGATGCCGAGAGCGTCGAGACCCGCCTGTACCGCGAGGATCTGCACGCCCGCGTGATCTACTCGCACAAGCGCTATCTGGATCTGCTCCCGGTGCGCGCCTCCAAGGGGCTCGCGGTGCGCTACCTGTCCGACAAGTGGGGCATCCCGCTCGAACATGTGCTGGTCGCCGGGGACTCCGGTAACGACGAGGACATGCTGCGCGGGCGGCTGCTCGGGGTCGTGGTCGGGAATCACCAGCCGGAGCTGGAAGGGCTGCGCGGGTTCCAGCGCATCTTCTTCGCCGACGCGACCTATGCGCGCGGCATCCTGGAGGGCATCGAGCACTTCGATCTGCCCAACCGCTGCGACATCCCGGCCGACGAATAACGCCGGTGGTGCCGGCGAGCCGAGTCAGATCCAGTAGGCGGTGCGCGTCATCACGCCGGACGTGAGCGGCATCAGCACGTTGCGTACCGGCCAGGGGGGCGGCCGGCCGCCCAGCGCCATGGCATGCGCCCCGTGTTCCACCTCGTCCTGCTTCATCTGCTCGAGGATACGGGCGGAGGTCTCGTCGCTCTTCGGCAGGCGCTCCAGGTGGCGGTCCAGGTGGCGCTCGACCTGACGCTCGGTCTCGTCGATAAAGCCCAGACTCCACGCATCCCCTGCCAGTCCCGCCACGGCGCCGAGCCCGAACGAACCGATGTACCAGAACGGCCCCAGCAGGCTCGTGTGGCCGCCCAGCTCGTGCACACGCTGCGCGCACCAGTGCAGGTGGTCGCCTTCCTCGCGCGAGGCCTGGTCCAGGTGCTCGCGGATCTGCGGGTTGCGCGCGGTCAGCATCTGACCCTGGTACAGCCCCTGCGCGGCGACCTCGCCGGCATGGTTGACCCGCATCAGGCGGGTCGACAGCTTGCGGTCGTCCTCTTCCAAGTGCGGCCAGTCGTCGCCCCCGGGCGACGGGCGGCCGGTGGAGCGGGCTTGGCCGGCCACGACCTTGACGAACGCATCGGCCTGGCCGATCAGGTGATCCAGGGGGCTGAGTTTGCGCATGGTGGTGCCCGTTTCGCAGGGAATGGTTCCAGGGAAACACTGATCAATGTAGACGTTCGCGCTCGAGTCGCTTTTGCGTGCGAACAAGGCGCGGTGACTGCCGTGCAGTCATTCTGCACAAGGGAGCCGCAACGCCGTGCGCGCGCAAAAGCGGCCGAGCCCCTTCGGGGTTGGCACCCCAGGTTCCCCGATCCTGCGTTGCGCCGCTTGTCGGTAGAACCACTACCGGCTGCACGACGCGCCTTGTCTCGGAAAACCTGGGGTGCCAACGCGAGCGTCTACATTAATCAGTGTTTCCCTAGCGTAACGCAAGCGATTGCGGTCGTCAGGTCGTAGAGGCGCTGGAGTTTAGCCGGCTGGCGAGAAAGCGGGCCGGCGAGAGGACGGGCGGCCCCCCGCGATCTTCGGCCAGGGCGCGCAGGTGGACGCTGCAGCCGACATTTGCACTCACGATCACATCGGGGGTATCGGCGGTCAGCGCATCCAGGGTGGCCGTGCCCAGCCCGTCGGACATCTCGGGAAGCGCAAGCATCGCGGTGCCACCGGCGCCGCAGCAGTTCGGGGCATCGGATACGTCGGTCAGAATGATGCCCGGCAGTCGTTGCAGCAGTGCGGTCAGCTCGCGAGCCTCGCGGGTGACATTGCGCAGGGTGCAGGGGAAGTGCAGCGCGACGCGGACGGGGGTGTCGAGCCAGGACGGGGGAGTGAACTCGGCCGCCAGGTGTTCGCTCAGAAACCGAGTCAGGCTGACGCTGCGGCGGCCCAGGTCGCCTTCGGGGATTTCGCTCAGCGTGGCCTCGCACCCACTGTCCAGGGTGATCACCGGGGCCTCGCCGTCCAGGATCTCCTGATTGCGCTGTTGCAGGGTGCGTGCCGCCTGTGGCCGCCCGCCATGCTGTCCCAGTGCCCCGCAACAGACCTGTCCGCGCGGCACCGCGATCCGGAATCCGAGTTGTTGCAGTACGGCGAGCGCGGCCTCTAGGTCCGGTCCGGTAAAGAAGCGATCCATGCACCCAATAAACAGCAGGGCATCGGCGTGCTCCGGGGCGACGGTGCCCGTCAGCTGCGGCGCCGGTGCCAGCGAGGCACGGGTATGGTCCAGGATGCGCCACAGCGGCTGGCCGGAGCGCAGCCAGCGTTGCACCCCGGTCTTGCGGGCGACGCGGGCGGTCACGCCCCCGAGGGCACGCAGCGGCCCATGGCGCAGGGCAGCGGTCTGCAGGGACTGTCGCAATCTGAGACTGCCGGGGCGGGGCTTCGGTGGGTGGTCCTCAAGGATCTCGCGTGCGCGATCCATCAATGCGCCGAACGGGACACGTGCCGGACAGACGACCTCGCAGCTGCGGCAGCCGAGGCAGCCCTCCAGGTGCTCGCGCAGGCGGGATGATTGTGGCTCCAGCCGGCCCTGGGCCAGCCCCTGCATCAGGGTCAGGCGCCCGCGCGGCGAATCCCCTTCGACCCGGTGCCAGGCATAGGTGGGGCAGTGCGGCAGGCACAGTCCGCAGTGCACGCACTGATCGGCTGCGGAAAGACCCTGAAACCGTGGCGGTTGGTCCGAAGAACCGAGGGGCTTTGCTAGGGTTTCGCCCCAATTACTCTGCCTCGGGAGGTCTTCCATGCTGCGTTCGTCCCGCCCAGTTCGTTCCTCGCTTGCCCTGTTCATGCTGGTCAGCATACCAGCCCTGCCAGCCGTCGCCTGGGACGCAGAGGGCTGGGAAACCAGCATCGAGCTCGGGGCCTCCAAGACCACCGGCAACACCGATTCCACCAAGGCCCACGCGCGCTTCCGTTCGCAGCACACGAGCGAGGAGTGGCGTAACCGCCTGCGTCTGGACGGCTACTACCACGAGGAGGATGACGACACCACGGGGGAGCGCTATGTCGGGAGTTACCAACTGGATCGCAAGCTGGGTGAGCATGACTATCTGTTCGGTGCGGCGCGCTACGAGCGCGACCGATTCAGCAGCTATGTGTATCAGGGCTCGTTGACCACCGGTTATGGTCGTCGCCTGGTGGATCGCGAAACGGTCAAGCTGGATGCCGAAGCCGGCGGGGGTATGCGGCAGTATCGGAAGCGTACCGAAGGCGGCAGAGAGCGCGAGCCGGTCGCACGCTTTGGTGGCAACTTCCGTTGGGATCTCTCCGAAAACGCGCGCCTGACCGACGAGCTGCTAATCCTTTATGGTTCGGACAACACCGAGATCGAAAACATCCTTTCGCTCACCGCGGACATGACCAGTCGCCTGGCGCTACGCACCAGCTTTACGGTGAAGCACAACACCGACGTTGAACCAGGCACCGAAAACACCGACACCATCACCGATGTCACACTGGTCTATCGCTTCCACTAACCGGATCTTCCGCGCCCCGCGTTATCATGCGCTGATCGAATGACGGAGCACACGATGGGCTACTACGAACGCCACATCTTCTTTTGTACCAACTGTCGCGAGGACGGCAATTGCTGCGAGGACCATGGGGCGACCGAGATGCGCGCCTATGCGAAGGATCGCGCAAAGGCGATGGGAATCCACGGTAAGGGGCAGGTTCGGGTCAACACGGCTGGCTGTCTGGACCGATGCAATGAAGGGCCGATCGCCGTCGTCTACCCGGAGGGGGTCTGGTACACCTACCACGACGAGCACGATATCGACGAGATCCTCGAGGAACACCTGAAGAACGGGCGGGTTGTCGCGCGTTTGCAGATCTGACCTGCGTCGCGCATCAACTTGACTTTGTGCGGACAGCTCCGGAGAATTCGCAGCCCGCGTGGCTACGTAGCTCAGCTGGTTAGAGCACATCACTCATAATGATGGGGTCCCCTGTTCGAATCAGGGCGTAGCCACCACCGTCTTCATGAAAGGGCTGCCCAGGCAGCCCTTTTTTCGTTCCCGGGCTGTGGGCGGGCTTGTTGCTGGTCATCCGGGGCTCCGCTAGACTGCGCCTCGGCCGGCCCGGCTCATTGGGACCAACCTCGGACGAACTCCATGAAACGTTTCGGAATCCGCATCCGCCTGCCGGAAGGCAGCACCATGTCCATGCCGCATCTGCTGGGCCCCGACTGGGAGTCCTATCGCTGGTACGACAGCGAGCAGGCGCGCGAGAAGGCATTGGCCGACATGCAGCGCGAATTGCCGAACTACCGCAAGGGCGATCACGTCCAGCAGCTGCTCGAGCGCGTCGAACGCGAAGACTGAGTTTTCTGGCGCGTCGATCCGATCGTATCGCCATCCTTTGGTATGAGTCTCCTTCCGCCGGGAGAGCCCCTTTGCCTCGTCTGAAGCACCGCCGCCGCTCATCGGCGGCCCTGTCACTCCTGTCTGGTTGAAACCCCGCGTCTGCCATGCTTTAGTGCGAGGCGCAAGGAACCAGCACTCATTCTTGGTGATTCATACAGGAGTACAGGCATGTCCACATCCAGGCCCAGCGATACCGCGCCGGAGACCCCGTCCGAAGACACGGACAACGCAATGGGTGAAGGAGGGGGAGCCATGCCTGTCCGACCGCGCACGGCCATGCCGGCCGCCGGCGGCGGCCGAGCCTCGATGCGCACGACCCAGGAGCGCACGGAGCCACACTACTTTACCGAGCGCGACCTCGACCGAATCCTCGAGAATCTCGACCACCTGCGTAGCACGGTCTTCCCGCGGCTGACCAAGGGAGGCGCAGCAGACGAGCACAAGCAGCAGTGTTTCCCGTCGGTGTGTCTGATCGGTGTCGGGCGGTGTGGCTCCAATGTGGCCCTGGATGTCGCTGCTCTGGTCCACAGTGCTCGCTCGGAATACATGCGCGAGCTGGACAACGAGGAAAATGGCGGGCGCGAGAAGGAAATGCGGCCGCTGCGCTGGATTCGCAAGAGCCTGAACCTGCCGCCGTCCAATGCGGTGAAGCCGGTGTTCCTGATCGAACCGATGGTGATGCTGGGCGATCTGGACAAGGACATCGAGGGACGCATCCGCTTCTCCAGCCGTGCCGGGCAGGACAACTTCATCGACAACTACAACAAGATGAAGATCATGGATCTGTCCGAGGTGCATGCCGGTGGGGCCGGTAACGCGCCTATCCTGGGCCAGTACCTTGCGCGCATCATCCTGAACAAGGACACCGATCAGTTTTCCAACGAGGACTGGAAGTTCATCCACTCCTATCTGATCGACTCCTGTGGCATCAAGGCCAACCAGTCGCGGCTGTACTTCTACATCTTCAGCGCGGGCGGGGGTACGGGCTCCGGCATGGCCTCCGAATTCGGGCTGGCGCAGCAGTACTCCTACATGCGCAAGACCTTCGACCCGAAGCTGGAAAAGCGCGACAAGGCCAATCGTGACCACTCGTTCGTGTTCGAGCCGATCTTTGCCGCCGGTATCTGCATCCTGCCGAACATCCAGGACAACCGGGTGGAGATGTCCGAGGCGCTGCACATCAATGCCGGGCGCTTGCTGTGCAAGTATCTCGCGGAGGAATGGGACTTCTCCTACAACTTCGAGGCCGAGGAGACCCGCGATGAGGACATGATGCATCGTATCCGTCCCTGGAACGCGATGATGCTGATCTCCAACGACATCATGCGCTACGCGGAGGAGACCGACGACGGCAATATCCGCAATGTCGACGTCAACGCCATGGAGAAGTACGCCAACCAGTACATCTCCCAGCAGATCTTCAACATCCTGACTGCGCAGGCGGTTACCACGGACTACGACGAGGACTATTTCCGCCGCGCGGGGGTCGACATTGGCGAGACCATTCGCCTCGATGCGAACGATCTGTTCATGAGTCTTGCGGGGCCGGTCGCCGTGGCCTATGCGGAGTCCGAGGTGGCCACTGGCGAGCACGCCCCGGTCGGGCAGGGTCCGCTGGATATCGACGATCTGTTTTATCGGTCCATCGATCTGCCGCACTTCAACAAGCAGACCGAGGCGATCGAGGGCATCAGCCTGCTGCCGATCGATGCGCCGCGCTACCGCGAAGCCTTGAAGAAGTACAAGGAATCGAGCATGGACGCGGTCCACCTGCGCGACCTGCACTTCTTCAAGAACTGCTCGTCCATCGTCACGATCCTGTCGTTGCCGAAGGACTACAAGCTGTCCTACATGGACCTGAACCGGCTGAAGACGCACCTGAACGGGCTGTTCCCGAACACCACGCTCAAGCGTTATGCCCTGGTCATCGGGGCCTCGGCCAACCTGTCGCTGACGACCCTGGTGGTGAAGAGCCCCTGCCTGTCGGACGACTTCCTGACCCTGTTCGTGGCCTACATCAAGCGCTGCTTCGCCAATGACAAGACACGCTTCGACGACACCCTCGACCATGCGGTGCTGGATCTGATCCGGGCGGAGGAATTCGACGAGCAGCGCGTGGACGAAATGCTCAATGAGTTCGAGAACCCGACGCGCATCCTCGATACCAACTGGTACGCGATCAAGCCGATGTACGAGAAGAAGTATCGCGAGATGTGCAGCGACGAGAAAAGCTTTGTCTCGATCAACGACATCCGTCTTAGCCGCGAGAACGTCAAACAGGCGATTCGCTACCTGCGCGAGATCTACCGCCATCGCACCAGCAAGACGCAGATCATCAGCCTGAACGATGGCAAGACCGGCACCACCGCGGCCAAGCGCCGGGCGAGCAGCAAGAAGTAGCGCCAAGCGGGTCGCCCCGGGAAGTGCCAGGGGCGACCCAAAGTCTCAGGGCAGGGCCAGCGGTTCCATCAGATAGCACAGGCAGTCCTGCGCGATCACTCGTGTGTCCAGCGTCAACATCGACGGCATCGCTGCGCGCTTGAGCCGGATCTCGTCGCCGCGGGTTTCCAGATATTCCGCTGTCACTTCGCGTCCATCCTCGGCGATCGCCACCAGTGGGCTGTCCACCTCCGGACGGATACGCACCAGTGTCGAGCGGGCCGGCAGGAGCTGGAAGTTCAGGCGGTCCAGGTCGGGTTCGAGCCGGACATCGTGCTGCGCGTCCAGCCCGGCCTGCAGCCCGGGCCGCACGCGTACCTGGGCCACGGTGTGGAAGATTTCGATGTCGCCAGCGCGCGGCGGCTGTTCCGGGAAATGATCCAGGTGCAGCACTGCGTCCAGCATCTCGCAAGCGTGCTGGATGCCCGATTCGTCATTGGGCGGGCCGCACTCCAGCGTGACCGAGGGGGCAATGCTTGCCAGGGCCATCGAGGCCACACCTCGCGGGCGCGTGAAATAGACCACCGTGCGGCTGAACAGTGCCGCCAGGTTCATGAATGCCGGATCCAGGCGGTTGATGCAGGCGTAATGCGGGTTGCGTCCGGTGTTGTTGTGCAGGTCGACCGCGGCGAACAGGCCGTGCCGCTCCAGGCGGCGGCAGACCTCGGCCAATCGATCGGCCTCCGGCGACCCCGGCTGCTCTGTGCCGGGCCAGATGCGATTGAAATCCGGCTGCTCGTCGAGGTGGCGCTGGTTGACGGCCGCGGCGCGCGGGTTGCCGATGATCAGCGTCAGTGCCCGCGGGAGGGGCTTCCCGGTGTAGTGTCGCAACAGCCGCTGGATCGCCTGCAGGCCCACGGGCTCGTTCCCATGCAGCAGCAGGACGACTGCTACCGCCGGCGACCGTTGGCCCTCTAGGTGAATCAGGGTGGGCTCCGGTACGCACTCGTGCAGGTTCTCCGGGGTGGTGTCGAGAAAGCCCTCGGGCAGTTCGTGCAGTTCGTGCAGGGTCGTGTTCATGGTTCGAATCAGAGCCCCCAGGTGTGGACCGGCGAGCCGGTGTTCTGCCAGCCGCGATAGGCGCGCACGAGGCCGGCCCAGTCGCGTCCATGGCGTTCCACCCAGTCGCGTTGCCATTGCGCTCCGGTCTGCCGCGCCGCGGTGCGCGCCGCGATAATCCCGAGCAGACTGTTGGCCTCGGCCGGATCCACACCCAGGTGGTCCAGACCCGCGGCGGCCCGGGGCAGGAGCTGCCGCCGGATCAGGCGGGGGGCCGGTTCCGGCTCTGCGTGCCCCCAGCGTAGCCGGGAATCCAGCCCGTAGCGCGCGGCATTGTAGAAGTTGTCGCGTGCCTCCGAGAAGGGTGTGTCCAGTGTCCCGTCGGCCGATTCGTGAATCAGGTGCTCGGTGAGCCCCATCGCAAACGCTGTGTTCGCCAGCATGTCGATCAGGGTCGGGCCGGCTGGCAGGCAGCGGAACTCTAGGCGCAGGTTACGTCGACCGCGTTCGTCGACACCCACGATGGGACGGTTCCAGCGCCAGATGGTCCCGTTGTGCAGAGCTACATGACACAGTTCGCGGGGTGGCGCATCCAGCTGCGCCGGCAGCAGCACCGGAAAGTGCTCCAGGTTCTCGGTAAAGAGTTCGCCAATCGAGCGGTGCAGGTAGCCGGTGCCAAAGGTCACACGCCGGATCGGCCCGCGGGCGCTGTCGGCGAAGCCGCCGACCTCGACCGACTGCTCGAACACCGGGATACGGCTCTCGCACCACAGGTCGTGCCCGAACACAAACGGGGTGTTGCCGGCCGCAGCCAGTACGGGCGCGCTGGCCACCAGGCTCGCGTTGTAGGCGCGGTGGGCAATCGCCGGGCGGGTCTCCGTGTGGACCTGGAACGAGGTGGCCAGGGCCTCCAGCATCACGTCGCAATGAACGTGCTGCAGGTGCTCGCGACCGACGATGTCGAGCTTGAGTGGCCGTTGGGCCCGCTGTTCCAGTACGGCCGCGTTCAGGGCACGGTAACGCGCCTGGGGCGACATGTGATGCAGGCCGAGGTCCTCTGGCTGGAGGGTCGGGAGCGTGCCCGCCATCAACAACTCGGCATGCTGGTGGCGGGCGGCGCGGCGCGCCTGTCGCAGGGTCTCGTTCAATTCCGAAAAGATGGCTGCAAAACACCCGGGGCCCACACGGAAGACCGATGAGTTGAGTTCGAGGTTGAACCGCGCGAGCTCCAGAGTGGCCAGGGGGCTGTCCATGGACTCCAGGACTCCCTGATTGACGGGGAGGGGCCTCCCGGCGGTGTCGCAAAGCCAGGCTTCGATTTCGAACCCGAGCCGTGGCGGGGCTTCGGGACTATCCGCCTGTTGGTCCAGCCACTCGTGCAGCAGCGCCGTCTCACGAACCAGGGCAGTGCGAAACCGCTCGAAGTCCTGCGCGTCGAAGTGCTCGTCGGCGATCTCCTGGCCCAAGATCAGTCCTCGTCCGGCGCGTCGTCGTAGAGGCTTTCGAGGAGATCGCCCCAGGCCTGTTCGTGCTTTTCGAGGAAGGTCAGTAGCACCTTGCGAAACGCCAGGTAGTCGGACTCGAAGGCCGCGAAATCCTCGCCACCGTTCAGCAGTTTCGCCGCGCGGTCGGTCTGTTGCAGGCTGTCGCGCAGGTTGAGTGCGGCGGCCATCGCCCCCTTCACGCGTTCGCGCTCGTGCGGGATCCAGGCGCGGTCGGACAGCAGCGATCGCAGGTTTTCGCCCAGCTCCAGCAGGCGTTTGCGCAGGCGTGGCACGGCACCGATGGTTCCGGTCTTCAAATCGCCCCAGACGGCATTGGTGATCAGGCGCGACCAGCGTTCACGCAGATCGCTTGTGGTCTCTGGGTCGAACGCAAAAGAATCTTCCAGTTGTTGCGGATCGAAGGGCATTGGGTATCCTGAAGCTGGGGTTCGGGACACAGTCCACAAAGGGGAGGCTGTGTGGTCCGGAATAGCGCTGCGTTGGGTAGCGTCCTACAAGGTACAAGAACAAGCAAGGCCGCACGTACGGCCCTGCGGATGGAGGAAATACAACATGGCGACCTGGTTCGCGCAGAGGCGGCTGCGTCAGAAGGTCTGTGACCTTCGACCGCAGATGTACCGCATGGCATTTGCCTGGTGTCACGACGCCGCGCTGGCCGATGACCTGGTGCAGGAAGCGATGATGAAGGCCCTGACGCGGCTGAAGTCGCTGCAGGACGAGAGCGCCCTGAAGGCCTGGGTGTTCCGCATCATGACCAACTGTTACCGGGACTGGGGGAGACGACAGAAGGACACGGTGGATGTGGACAGCATGGAGCTGCCCTGCGAGGACTGTCCGGAGATGCAGACCGAACGCAACCGGATGGTGTCGGATGTCCACCGCGCGATGGCGCAGTTAAGCGCCGACCACCGACAGGTGGTGTCGCTCGTGGACCTGGAGGGGTTTGCGTATTCGGAAGTCTCGGAGGTGCTGGACGTACCGATCGGGACGGTCATGAGCCGCCTGAGCCGGGCTCGGGCGCAGCTGAAAAAGGTGTTGTTGGAGCAGCAGGCCGACAAGGGGCAAGCGGCCGATGGACCCCATCTTCAGGTAGTGAGGAATCGGCATGGCTGAACACCGTCTCAATGCGCAGGATCGCCCCAGCGAGGAGATTCTCAACGCGTTCGTCGATGGCGAATTCTCGCCCGAGGATCGCCTCAACACGCTGAAATTGATCTCGTCCAGCGAACGGCTGAGTCGCGAGGTCTGTGACATGCATCAGCTCAAGGAGCTGGTCAGCATGGCCTATGAGGACGTGCCGGCGGACCAGTCCGGTGCCGGCGGACGCTGTCGGATTTCGCAGGCACCGCGTTCTCATTGGTTTCCGTCGATGGCGGCCGGGGTCGTGGCGCTGGTGCTGGGGTCGCTGGCGGGCTACGAGATTACGCGCGATGCCGGCTTCCTCGGCAGCGGCGAGCCGACCGCCTGGATCGGTGGTGACGCTGGCGAGACGGCGCTGATTGCCCGCGGCGATCATGCTGGCGGCTACGCGCCGCAGGTCATCGCGGCGACCGAGACCGACCAGATCCTGCTGCATATCAACGAGGCCGACCCGAAATCCATGGCCGAGTTGCTGGACGACATCGAGGCGATGTACCGCGACGCGGCGGCCGATGGTCGCGAGTTGAACGTGCAGGTCGTGGTGCACAACAACGCGATGGACTTCCTGCGCACGGACCGGGCTCCTTATCCCGAGCGTGTCGCGGCGCTGAGCCAGGAATATTCGAGCCTGCGTTTCACGGCCTGTGCCCAGACGCTCGAACGTCTGGCGCGTGAGGAGGGCGGTACGGTGGACATTCTCCCGCAGGCGGAACGAATCGATTCCGGCGTGGCCGAGGCCGCGCGCCGCCAGGCCGAAGGCTGGATCTACATCAAGGTATGATCGGCCCGGTCGCGGGTAGTCTCGTCGGGCCAAGTTGGCGATGAAGGTCCTCTCTTTTCTCCTGCGCCGGGGCGGGCTGCTGGCCGGGGCGCTTTTCGTCCTGTCGCTGGGGGTCACCTGGGCGTTGTTTGCGCCCGAGCCAAACGGCGTTGCCGCTGATGCCGACGACACACTGCAGGTGGTCTACCACATCAACGCCGATGATCCGGCCCTGCACCTGAACGCCCTGCGCAATCTGCAAAACCATATCGACGGGAGCGGTGTGGATCGCCTGGAGATCAAGGTCGTGATGCACGGTGGCGGGGTCAACCTGTTGCAGTACGCGAACGATGAACCGGACCTTCGCGCAACGGTGGATACACTGAAGATGCAGGATGTCCGCTTTCTCGTGTGCGGCAACACGCTGGATAAGCGGGGAATCGGTCTGGACGACCTTTACGATGCCCAGCCCGAGGACCGTGTGCCCTCGGGTATTGGCGAGCTGACCCGACTCCAGCGTGCGGGGTATACCTACATCAAGCCGTGATGTCGGCGCCGGTCGATGTCCGTCTCCAGCGCCGCGAGGCGCTCGGGCGTGCCGATGTCGCGCCAGTCCCCCGTGTAGTGTTCCCCGCTCACCTGACCGTGGTCGACGGCCTCGCGCAGAAGGGGACCGAGCGGGCAGCGCCCTTCAGGCAGGCCTGCGAACAGCGCGGGGTGATACCAGCCAATGCCGCTGAAGGTCAGCGGTGTGCCCGTATCCAGTGATACTTGCCTGCCGGAGAGCCGAAAGTCGCCCCGGAGGTGGTGAGGCGGGTTGTCTACCAGCACCAGGTGCGCGAGCCGGCCGCCTTCCGCAAGGGCCTGTTCGGCGGGTGGGTCGAGGGGGTGTTCGCACCAGACATCGCCATTGACCACCAGAAACGGCCCGTCGCCCAGCATGGGCAGGGCCTGGCGAATGCCCCCCGCGGTTTCCAGTGCTCCCTCCGGCTCTTCGGAGTACAACAGCCGCGTGCCTGCATATTCGGCACCCAGCGTCTCGCGGATCTGTTCGCCCAAGTGTGCGGTGTTGATCACTACCGTGCGGTAGCCGGCCCGGGCCAGGCGTTCCAGGGTATAGGCGATCAGCGGGCGCCCGGCGACCGGGAGCAGTGGTTTCGGGCAATGGTCGGTGAGCGGGCGCATGCGTTCGCCGCGTCCGGCGGCCAGGATCATCGCTCGCATCAGGCGTGCTCCCTGTCCGTGTGGGCGGCGAACCAGCGAGCGACCGGCTCCAGCTCCGGGTGACGCAGGCCCTGTTCCAGTAGCCGGTGCAGGCGCGGCAGGTGCTCCAGATAGCGGGGTTTGCCGTCGCGTTCGGCCAGGCGCACGAAGATGCCCAGGATCTTCACCGTGCGCTGCACGCCAAGCACGCGATAGTGCGTCATGAACGACGCGCGGGGCATGTCCACCATGGACAGATAGTGTTCGAGCCCGTGGGTGACGGTGTCGGCCGAGACCTCGCGGCGCGCGTCTTCCAGTAGCGAGACCACGTCATAGGCGGGACTGCCGATGACCGCATCCTGAAAGTCCAGCAGCGCGCAGGCCTGTTTGTCGCCGGGGGGCAGCATCAGGTTGTCGACATGGAAATCGCGCAGCACCAGGGTTTCCGGGAGGTTCGGCAGGGCATCCAGGGCCTGGTGCCACGCGGCGTCGAAATCGGCGCGCATCGGTTCCGGCATCGCCCGGCCGTTCAATCGCGGCCAGTACCAGTCCGCGTACAGGCCCGTCTCTGCGAGCAGGCGCTCGTGGTTGTAGGGAGGGATGCCATCTGCGCGTCCGTTTTCCGGCCAGCGCTGATGGAGTGTAGCCAGCGTATCCAGGGCGTGCCGGTACAGCGGCCATTCGTCCGCCCCCTCGGCCAGGGCCCGGGTGAAGGTGCGGTCCCCCAGGTCCTCCAGCAGCACGAAGCCCGAGTCGGGATCGTGTTCCAGTACCCCGGGGGGGCGCAGCCCCAGATCCTCCAGAAGCCAGGCGATCCGCACGAAGGGCCCGGTCGCCTCGCGTTCGGGCGGGGCGTCCATGATCACCACCGACATCCCGTCCCGGCGTGCACGGAAATAGCGGCGAAAGCTCGCATCCGCGCGCAGCAGATGCAGACCCTCGAATTCCCCGGGCAGGGTATCCAGCCATCGCTGCAGCGCGTGGATGCGGGTGTCCTGAGTGCTCATGCCAAATGTCCCGCGGCTGTGTGGGTCCCGGGCACCCGGACCACCTGTGTCTTGAATCGCCCATCCGGGTACAGATCCAGGACGCGGTAGCCGGCGTCCAGGGCCGCATCCACGGCGAACTCTTCGGAGCCCGGTGAGAACTGGACGCAGGTCGACGGGCAACCGAGGAATTCGACTGTGCCCCGTCGGACCCGGAAATCCTGGTGGATGTGCCCGAACAGGCAGGCGCGCACCTGCGGATGGCGGTCGAGCACCGTGAACAGCGCGTCCGGATCGAGCAGCCCCAGCCGATCCATCCAGGCGCTGCCGATGGCCACCGGCGGATGGTGCAGCGCGACGATCGTGGGGCGGTCCGGATCGGCCGACAGGCTTCGTTCCAGTCGTTCGCACTCTGCCGCGTCCAGACGCCCGGCCGCCTCGCCGGGGGTGCTGGAATCCAGTCCGACCAGCTTCCAGGGGCCCAGCATCCTCTCGCCATGGACCTGGCAGGTTCCGGGCTCCAGTGCCGCGCGCAGGGTCTGCGAATCGTCGTGGTTACCGGCGAGCGCCAGCATCGATTCGTGGCGTGCTCGCAGCCGCTTCGTCAGCCGCGCGTAGGTGGCGGGTTCCGGGTCCTCGGCCAGATCGCCGCTCAGCAGCAGGACGTCCGCCGCCGGTTCCCGGGGCAGCGCGTCCAGAATTCGCGCCAGTTGGGTGTCGCTGTCCGGGTAACCGGCCCGGATCGGCCCGGGGTCGCGGCCCAGGTGGGTATCACTGATCTGGATCAGGCGCTGCATAGTCGTCATGGTGTGCATGGGTTCCCATGAAGTCCGGCGATTGTTGCGCGGCGGTTGCCGTCCGCGCGGGGAAGTGCCCTATACTGGATCGGGTGTACCTGTCGTCGTGCCGGGTCCGTTCCGACATGGGGTCGGAAGACGGTCCGGCGAGGGGCCGATATGAGCCAAGAAGCCGAAACCATCCTGGAGTCCGGGTATCGTCCGTCCGAGGACGAACCCTACATGAATCCGCGTCAGCTGGACTACTTTCGCGCCAAGCTCGAAGCCTGGCGTGCGGAGCTGATCGAGGAGTCCGAGCAGACGCTCGAACACCTGCGCACCGAGAGCTGGCAGGAACCGGACCCCAACGACCGCGCGACCCACGAGGCCGACGCCGGGCTGGAGCTGCGCACGCGGGATCGCTACCGCAAGCTGCTGAACAAGATCGATGCGGCCCTGGCACGTATTGATCTGGGTGAATACGGCTATTGCGAGGAGACCGGCGAGCCGATCGGCATCGCCCGCTTGGAGGCGCGCCCGATCGCCACGCTGAGCGTAGCTGCCCAGGAAGCCCATGAACGCAACGAGGCCCGCTTCGGTCAGTAGATACAGGCGCACCCTGGCGCCCATAGTGACACGTAGGGCACACGCATGACGGACTGGTTTCTGGCGCAGGAGCCGATTATTCGAATCGGTATCCTGTTGTCCGTTCTCGCGATCATGGCGACCTGGGAGATTCTGGGGCCGCGGCGCCCCCTGTCGGTGGGCAAGGCCTATCGCTGGTCGAACAACTGGGGTGTGGTAATTACCGGCACGCTGCTGACCCGGTTCCTGTTCCCGGCGGGTCTGGTGGGTCTGGGGCTCTTCGTCGAGACCCAGGGCTGGGGATTGTTGCAGGTGCTGGATCTGCCCTTCTGGCTGGTCGTGCTGATTGCGGTCGTGGTCCTCGATTTCGCGATCTGGGCGCAGCACGTGATGTTTCATGCCATCCCGTCGCTGTGGCGGCTGCATCGCATGCACCACGCCGATCTCGACTTCGACTTGACCACTGGCCTGCGCTTCCACCCCCTGGAGATCCTGCTGTCGTTCGGCATCAAGGCCATGGTGGTGGTCGCAATCGGCGCCCCGGCCCTGGCGGTACTGATCTTCGAGGTCATCCTCAGCTCGCTGGCTCTGTTCAACCACTCCAACGTGCGCATGCCGGCCCCGGTGGACCGGGTGTTGCGCTGGTTCGTCGTCACGCCGGACTTCCACCGTGTCCACCACTCCTGGTATCCGCACGAGACCAACTCGAACTTCGGATTCAACCTCTCGCTCTGGGATCGGGTTATGGGGACTTACCGGGCGCAGCCGCAGGACGGGCACGAGGGGATGACCATCGGGCTCAACCAGTTTCGCGATCCCACCTGGGAGCGGCTCGATCGCATGCTGATCCAGCCCTTCGTCGGGCCCGCCGACAGCTATCCGATCAATCGCCGGCCCGAGACCGAGCGGGGGTCGAGCGAGGAGGTCACCCACCGACGGCGCTGACGGCGCGGCTGCCGCGGGCGGCAGGGTTCAGGGCTGGAGCCGCTTCGTGTAGACCCGGGAGTTGCGCGCCTGGTTGTAGTGCGCGCGCCGCTCGGGCGGCAGATCGTTGACCTGGCCGGTCGTGTAGCCGCGCTCCTGAAACCACTGCGCGGTGCGGGTCGTCAATACGAACAGCTGCCGTGCGCCCTGTTCCCGCGCCAGTGACTCCATTGCCGCCAGCAGGCGGTCGCCCCGGCCGCTGCCACGATAGTCGGCGTGCAGGGCCAGACAGGCGATCTCCGCCGCCTGTTCGCCAAACGGATACAGCGCGGCGGTGCCGATGATCAGACCGTCGACATCCAGCACCTGGAAGCGCTCGATCTCCAGTTCCAGATGCTCGCGCGCACGATGGACCAGGATGCCCTCGGCCTCCAGCGGCTGCAGCAGGGCATGGATGCCGCCGACATCGTCGATCGTCGCCTGACGCAGCCGCTCCAGCGGTTCGCGCGAGACCAGCGTTCCGATCCCCTGGCGGGTGAACAGCTCGATCAGCAGCCCGCCATCGTCATGGCGATCCACCAGATGGACGCGCATCTCGCGCTGGCGGCAGGCATCGATCGCGCTCTTGAGGTGGTTGGCCAGCTCCTCCGGCAGATCGTCCGCTTCCGCCAGGAGCCGTTCCGCGGCGGGCACGGTCAGCTGGCCCAGGACCCCGTGTTCCGGATCGCGCAGGACCCCCGCCTCGGTCAGGAAGATCAGCTTGTCCGCGTTCAGGGCGATCGCGACCTGGGTCGCCACGTCCTCGCCCGAGAGGTTGAACACCTCGCCGGTGGGCGAGTACCCCAGCGGCGAAACCAGCGCCACCTGTTCCCGGTCCAGCAGGTTGCGCAGGGCCTCGGTATCGACCCCGCGCACCTCGCCGGTGTAGTGAAAGTCCACGCCGCCGCGCACGCCAAGGGGGCGCGCGGTGACGAAGTTACCGCTGGCCACGCGCAGTCGTGCATTGCCGGTGCCCGGCTGACCAAGGCTGCGCGACAGCAGCCCCTCGATCTGCAGGCGCAGCCGGCCGACTGCATCCAGCACTGCCTCCAGCGCCGGCGCGTCGGTGACCCGCAGGCCCTCCGCGTACTGCGGCGTCAGACCGCGCTCGGCGAGCCGGGCCTCGATCTGGGGGCGTACGCCATAGACCAGCACCACGCGCACCCCGAGGGCGTGCAGCTTGGCGATATCGCGCATCAGCTCCGGGAACTCCGGTGCCAGCGCGGCCTCGCCGGCCAGCGCGATAACCATCGTCCGACCCCGGTGAGCGGCGATATACGGCACCGCCCCGCGGAACCAGTCGAGTTCCGAGGGGTGCGGGGCGGCGCGGGTTTCGCTGGGCGCGCCGGGCGTGGCACTGGCGGTGGCGGGAGGGTTCACGGGCGTGTCCGCGCGCGGATGGGCTTGTCGGACAGTGTAGGGAAAGCGCGCCGCGCGCGCATCAGTGTGAGATCTGAGCTATTTCTTGCCCAGCGCGCGCGGGAGGTCGTCGATCCGGTCGCCGGCGCTGACGTCGTTTTCCTCAAACCAGCCCGCGTTGACCTCCAGCGCATAGAGCACGTCGCGTTTGGCTTCGTGCAGGGTGGTGGTCTGTGGTTCCATGGTCTCGATGTTGGTGATGCGGTAGTCGGCGTCGATGAACGCGACGTCCAGCGGGATGTAGGTGTTGCGCATCCACATCGCGTAGCGCGCCGGGTGATCCCATACGAACAGCATCCCCTGGTCGTCGGCCAGTTCCTCGCGGTGCATCAGGCCCTGACGGCGTGCCGGCTCGTCGGCCGCGATCTCCACGCTGAGCGTGCGCTCGCCGACCTTGAGCTCGGTGACCGGCAGGCCGGGCCCGGCCTGAGGCGAGCCCCACAGCAGCAGGACCCCCAGCAAAGCTGCGCCCGCCACGAGGGCGGGCGCAATACGCGGGATTGAGTGCATCTCGTCTGCTGCCGGTTAGTCGCCGCTCATGCGGCCCACGGCGCAGCTGGCGAAGGACTTGGCCTTGGCGCTGGCGGAGCGCAGACCGGAGACCGAGCCGGTCTCGGGGTAGCCCATGCTGGCGAGCTTGGCGGCCACCGCCTCGCGGGCGCTTTCCGGCGCGTCGACCTCGACCGCCCCGCCTTCAACATCGACCTTCGCGCTCTCCACACCCTCGACCTGCATCAGGCCCTTGCGGATGGAGTTCGCACAGCCACCGCACTTGATGTTTTCAACCTCAATTTTCATGGACTGCACCTCGGGATACTGGGGTTTGTACTGTTCATTATGTACGATTCCGCATCTGCATAAACGTTCACGAGACCCGACCATGCCCGCCTATCGTTCCCGCACCACCACCCACGGCCGCAACATGGCCGGCGCCCGTGCCCTGTGGCGCGCCACCGGCATGAAGGATGGCGACTTCGGCAAGCCGATCATCGCCATTGCCAACTCCTTCACCCAGTTCGTGCCCGGGCACGTGCACCTGAAGGATCTGGGCCAGTTGGTCGCCGGCGAGGTGGAGAAGGCCGGTGGTGTGGCCAAGGAGTTCAACACCATCGCGGTGGACGACGGCATCGCGATGGGTCACGGCGGGATGCTCTATTCGCTGCCCTCGCGCGAGATCATCGCCGATTCGGTGGAGTACATGGTCAATGCCCACTGCGCCGACGCGCTGGTGTGCATCTCCAACTGCGACAAGATCACCCCGGGGATGCTGATGGCCGCGATGCGCCTGAACATCCCGGTGGTGTTCGTCTCCGGCGGCCCGATGGAGGCCGGCAAGGTGCAGGCACCGGGCAGCGACAACGTGATCCACCTGGACCTGGTGGACGCGATGGTCAAGGCCGCAGACTCCAGCGCCAGCGACGAGGAGGTGGAGGCCATCGAGCGCTCCGCCTGCCCGACCTGCGGCTCCTGCTCCGGCATGTTCACCGCCAATTCGATGAACTGCCTGACCGAGGCCCTGGGCCTGTCGCTGCCGGGCAACGGCTCGCTGCTGGCCACCCATGCCGGGCGCAAGTCGCTGTTCGAACAGGCCGGCCGGCGCGTGGTCGAGCTCGCCAAGCGCTACTACGAGCAGGACGACGAATCCGTGCTGCCGCGTTCGATCGCCACCTTCGAGGCCTTCGAGAACGCGATGAGCCTGGACATCGCGATGGGCGGCTCCACCAATACCGTGCTGCACCTGCTGGCGGCCGCGCGCGAGGGCGACGTGGACTTCACCATGGCGGACATCGACCGCCTGTCGCGAAAGGTCCCGAACCTGTGCAAGGTGGCCCCGGCCACCCAGCTCTACCACATGGAAGACGTGCACCGCGCCGGCGGCGTGGTCGGCATCCTCGCGGAGCTGGATCGCGGCGGGCTGATCCACCGCGATGTCCCGACCGTACACGCCGACACTATGGGCCAGGCGCTGGAGCAGTGGGACGTGATGCTTCACGCCGCCGCTTCCGAGACGCTGTACAAGGCCGCGCCGGGCGGCGTGCCCACCCAAGTCGCGTTCAGCCAGGACAAGACCTGGGACAGCCTCGACATCGACCGCGAGAACGGCTGCATCCGCGACATCGAACATGCCTACTCGCAGGACGGCGGCCTGGCCGTGCTCTACGGCAACATGGCCCCGGACGGCTGCATCGTGAAGACCGCGGGCGTCGACGAGAGCATGTTCGAAACGCAGCAGCTGCGCTACACCACCAGCGTGCCCACTTCGACGATCCGTGTCTTCTCCGGCCCGGCCCGTATCTTCGAAAGTCAGGAATCGGCCGTCGAGGCTATCCTTGGTGACCAGATTCAGGCGGGTGACGTCGTGATCATCCGCTACGAGGGCCCGAAGGGCGGCCCCGGCATGCAGGAGATGCTCTACCCGACTTCGTATCTGAAGTCCAAGGGGCTGGGCAAGGAATGCGCGTTGATCACCGACGGGCGCTTCTCCGGGGGCACCTCCGGCCTGTCCATCGGCCACGTCTCGCCGGAGGCCGCGCAGGGCGGCGCGATCGGTCTGATCGAGGAGGGCGACACCATCGTGATCGACATCCCCGGGCGCGAGATCCGCATTGACGTCGACGACGCTACCCTGGCGGCCCGCCGCGCGGCGATGGAGGCCCGTGGCGCGAAGGCCTGGAAGCCCGAATCGCGCAAGCGTGAGGTCACCCAGGCCCTGCGTGCCTACGCCCTGATGACGACCTCCGCCGCCTTCGGCGCGGTGCGCGACATCTCCCGCTTCGAGGACTGACCGAGGGCTACCAGCAGGGTCGTAGATACCGTCTTGCCCTATGAGGTGCAAGGCGTGTCATTTCGGGGTTGATACGGAGTTTGCGACTTGAGGACGCCGAAGGCGATGTGCAGGAGCTTGCGCATGGCTGCCCCGATCGCGGCCATCTTGGCCTTGCCCCGCCTCAGAAGACGGTGGTACTGGTGCCGTACGTCCGGGTTGTGGCGGCTGGCCACGACGGCGGCCATGTAGAGCGTTTTGCGCAGCCGCCCCGAGCCGGCCTTCGCCAGCCGCGGGGGTCGCTGGACCGAGGTCCCGGACTCCTGCAGGACCGGTACCAGTCCATGGAACGCCGCCGCCTGCCGAGCACTCGTGAACGCACGGCTGCGCAACGTCGCGGCCATCGACGCCGACAACACCCGGCCGATGCCGGGGATGCTCTCCAGCAAGGCCCGATCCCGCTTGAGATGATCATGCGCGTCGAAGTGATCATCGATCTGCTGCTGTAGCCGACGGTATTCCTCGCGCAGGGCTTGCAGCACGTTGTCGATCGACGCCTGGGCGAGGGTGTCCTCGCTGAACTGCGCCTTCTCCAGGCGATTCTCCTCGCGCCGGATGTCCTGCTCAAGGGCTTCCAGCCGGCTGAGCAGGCGTTTGAGCTCCCGCACCTCGGGCGGCTCAGGTTGCCAGCGCCGTGGCGCGCGCTCGATGCCGTAACGCGCCAGCATCATGCTGTCCTTGCGATCCGTCTTGTTGCGCACCCCCATGCCTTGGGCGTGGAAGCGCACCTGAGCCGGGTTCAGCACATAGACCCGAACCCCCTGCTCATGCAGCCAGTAGGCTAGCGGTTCGTGATAGATGCCGGTGGCTTCCAGATACACCTGAAGCGTCTCGGGCGCTTCACCCGTGTTGCGCTGCAGCCAGCGCAGCAACTCCGGGTACTGGTCCTGGCGGTTCGGGAATACCTTCGGCTTGACCTTGCCCGCCTCCAGATCCCGGACCCACATGCAGTCGAGCTTGTTCTTGCTGACATCAATGCCAATATGAGCCATCTCGTCCTCTCACCTTGTCCGTACAGCCTCACCCGCCCTTCACGGGGAGCTTGGATACCGTTCAAACTTCGAGATGAAAAAGGACTCGGGGGCCCATCTACGGCACAGGTTCGTGACCTCAGGATGCGATCGGGTTACCCCGAGTCCGGTGCGGTCCATGGTAGCGATCCGTGAACCGCAAGACACAAGG
>NZ_KB897912.1 GCF_000377205.1 Thioalkalivibrio sp. ALJ3
ATTGAAAGCAGGGGCTCGGCCGCTTTTGCGCGGGAACGGCGTTGCGGCTCCCTTGTGCAGAATGACTGCACGGCAGTCACCGCGCCTTGTTCCCACGCAAAAGCGACTCGAGCGCGGACGCGCGATTAAATCAGCGTCTCCCTAGGCTGTGCCCCACGGGCACCCTTCGCGACAACCCCGCAGCCGAGACGCCCATGGAACCCGCCGCCACCGAACAGCGCTGGGGTCACCGCTACGCCTTTCTCCTCGCCGCCACGGCCTCGGCGGTCGGGCTCGGCAACATCTGGAAGTTTCCCTATGTCCTCGGGGAGAACGGGGGAGGGGCGTTCCTGCTCGTCTATCTGGCCGCGATCGCCGCCATCGGCGTCCCGGTGATGATGGCCGAGGTCATGATCGGGCGACGGGGACGCCACTCGCCCGGCTATGCCGCGCGCCGGGTCGCGCGCGAAACCGGTGCGCGCGAGGCCTGGCAGGTCGTGGGCTGGCTGGGTCTCGCCTCCGCCTTCCTGATTATGAGCTTCTACGTGGTCATCGCCGGCTGGTCACTGGCCTATGTCGGCAAGGCCGCGAGTGGCCAGTTCGCCGGAGCGGACGCCGACCAGGTCGCGGCCATCTTCGCCTCAATGACCGCCAATCCCGGAGAGATGATCCTGTGGACAAGTGTCGCCGTGATCGGGGCCTTCGTGATTGTCGGGTTCGGGCTGCGCCGGGGACTGGAGCGCGGCGTTCGTATCCTGATGCCGCTGTTGCTGTTATTGCTGCTGGTCACCACGCTGATCTCGCTGGCCGTCGGCGATCCGTCCAAGGCGTTCGCCTTCATGTTCCGGCCGGATTTTTCGGCACTGGACATGGGTGCCGTGCTGATCGCCATTGGCCAGGCCTTCTTCACCCTGACGCTCGCCGCCGGCGTGCTGATGATGTTCGGTGCCTATCTGCCGAGCGACAGTTCGATTGCACGCACCGCCGTCGGCGTAGCCCTGGCCGACACCCTGATCGCGATCATCGCCGGGATCGCGATCTTCCCGGTCGTGTTCGGCTTCGGGCTGGACCCGGCCGAGGGCCCGGGCCTGATGTTCCAGACCCTGCCCCTGTCACTGTCCGCGGTCCCGGCTGGTGTCTTGCTGGCCACCCTGTTCTTCGTGATGCTGAGCGTCGCCGGCTTCAGCACCATGATTACGAACGTGCAGGCCTTCGTACACCTGCTGGAGGAACGCCTGCACCTGAATCGCTGGGTCGCGGCGAGCGGGTGCGGGGTCGCCATCTGGCTGCTCAGCCTGGCGACCGTGTTCTCCTTCACCGGTGCTGGCTGGGCGCAACTCGAATGGTCGATCCTCGGGCGCGAGGTCACGAATGTCTTCGAGCTTGTCGAACACCTGTCCATCAACGTCCTGCTGCCACTGGGCGGACTGCTGATCGCGGTGTTCGTCGGCTGGGTAATCAAGCCGGACATCTCCCGCGAGGAGATCGCCACGGGCCCCGTCGCCTACCACGTCTGGCGCCTCTTCCTGCGCTATGTCGCGCCGCTGGCCATTGCCCTGGTCTTTCTCCAGCTCACCGGCCTGATTCCCGGCGCGTGAGGCAACTGGAGGCGCCGATGCGCCGCTGCCGCGGTGCTGCCTGTCACGGGCACCTAACAGGCAAGGACGCAGACCGCACAAGGCCCCGTTAGAATGCGCGGATGAACGGCGAGTGGATGATCACCTTCGAGATCGCGGCGACGCTGTTTGCCGGGCTCGGGCTGTTCTTCGTCGGCATTCGCCTGATCAGCGAGCACCTGCGCCAGCTCGCGGACCAGCGGCTGCGCGCCCTGGTGGGGCGCGCGACAGGCTCCAACCGCGCCGCCGCCTTCCTGGGTCTTGTGGGCGGGGCCATCACACAAAGCATCCACGCGGTCATCTTCGTGCTGATCTCGCTGGTCACCGCCGGTGTACTCGATACCCGGCGTGCCCAGCCGGTGATCAACTACGCCAATCTCGGGACCTCGCTGCTGGTCCTGATCGCCGCGCTCGACCTGACGCTGATGGTCTTTATCCTGGTCGGGATCACCGGGCTGCTGTTCTACTTCGACCGCGACCAGTCCGCCCGTGTACGCCACCTGATCCGCGCCATGCTCGGTATCGGGTTGCTGTTCCTCGGCCTGATGTTCATCAAGGAGGGCGCCAAACCACTGAGCGAGCTCACCTGGATGACCGGCCTGATGTCGCTATCGGCGCAATCCTTGCTGATCGCGTTCGCCACCGGCCTGATCTTTGCGGTCGTCGCGCACTCCGCGTCCAGCATCACCATCGTCACGATGGCACTCGCCGCCAGTGGCGTCATCGACCTCGAGTACGGCCTGATGGTGGTGTATGGAGCAAGCTTCGGGACGGGTGTGTCCACGCTGATCCTCGCCGCCTCGCACAAGGGACTGGGCCGCCAACTGGCGCTTTATCAGTTCATCCTCAAGGGGCTGGGTCTTCTCCTGCTGCTGCCGCTGTTCTGGATCGAGTTCTACGGCGGCGTCCCGCTGATCACCTCGGGCCTGGAAGCGCTCGCGATCGGCATCAGCCTGCAGATCGCGCTTGCCTACATCCTCTACCAGGTCGTCTGCGATCTGGCGATGCACCCGGTCCACGGGCCCGTTGCCCGCTTCCTGGAGCGCACCGCGCCCCCAACGGAGGAAGAGGCCCTGGGCAAGCCGCATTACATTTACGCAGGAGCCCAAAAAGACGCCGGGTCCGCACTGGTCCTGGTGGAGAAGGAGCAGTTGCGCCTGCTCAAGCGACTGCCCGACTATCTCGACAGCGTGCGCGACGACAGCGACGGCGCCCGCCACGAGCGCCTGGCGTTGCATCGCGGCAACCTGCAGGTCACCGAGGCCGTGGAACAGTTTCTCGACGAGATCCTCTCCGGCGCGCTGAGTGGCGCCACCCTCGATCATGCGATCGTGCTGAAGAACCGCAATCAGCTGCTGCTGCAGCTGGAAGACACGCTGAACGACCTCGCCACGGAGATCGAGCGTTCCCTCAATGCCGATGCCTCCGCGGAGGCCCGTGCCCTGACCCACAACCTGGTCGAGACCCTCCACATGATGCTGCTGACGCTGACCGACGCGGCGCGCAGCGGAGATGCCGACGACATCGCCCTGCTGCAGTCGCTGACCCACGACCGCTCAGAACTCATGGACTCGATCCGCCGACGGCTGCTCGCCTCCAGCGATCTCGAGGGCAGCGTACGCGACGCTGTGTTCGGCGCGACCAGCCTGTTCGAGCGAGGCATCTGGGTCCTGCGGCGCTATGCGCTGTTGTTGACGCCGCCGGAGGGGGCCTCCTACGAGGCCGAACCCGCCACCGCCCCCACCAAGTCTTAACGCCATATTTTTGATCACACGGCGAAGCTCATTGCCACGTGAGGCTGGGCCTGGTTCGTCATCCGATGTTTACGTGCCTTCGGTCCACATACTGCCGAGCGCTCACTCGCGAGCGCGCCGCGAGGTACTTTCTTGCTTGCCCAAGAAAGTACCCAAAGAAGGGCACCCGGATTCCGCCCGGGAACCTTGCTCCAGGGCCCTCGGGCCGGCGGCGCTGAAACTCGCTTCGCTCAGACAGTCAGCGCCTCTCTTCCGTCCCGAGGACCCTTCCGCAAGGGGCTGCATACGGGGGGATAAGGTCAAGACAACGGCGATCCAGACGTTCGTGGCAATGGTTGAAGACTAGGTGTTCCGACATCCTGGGCACGCGCGGCCTGCGGCCCTGGCGTGCCGCGCCCGCCAGCGGGCGCCAGACCCCATCGTAGGATGCTGATGAGCGTAGCGAATCGCATCAGGGTTGCCCCGACGTTGGCATGGTGCGTTTCGCTGCGCTCAACGCACCCTACAGCTCGGGACTTTAGGACAGGTGCGGGAACACCGTCGGTTTTGACCTTCCCTCCCGATATGAGCCCCTTGTGGAGGGCGGGACAGGCCGGACGATTCAAAATAGAAACGAGGGCGCTGATTGTCTGAGCGCAGCCGAAGGCGTAGCGAGTTCCAGCGCCGCCGGCTAGCGGGATTCGCCGTCGGATTCGGGGGAAGACTCGAGGCGGAGCTGACCATTGCCGTCGTCCTCGGGCGGTGCCAGCGTGAAGCCTGCGTCGGAGGCAACATCCGCCAGATCGCGGATCGCATCGAGCGGCGGCAGCTCCTCCAGCCGCTTCAGGCCGAGGTCGTCGAGGAACGTCCGCGTCGTCGCATACAGCGCAGGCCGGCCGGGCACCTCCTTGTGCCCCACCACGCGTACCCATTCGCGCTCCTGCAGGGTACGCATGATCCCGGAGCTGACCGCCACGCCACGTACTGCCTCGATCTCGGCGCGCGTCACCGGCTGGCGATAGGCAATGATCGCAAGCGTCTCCAGAAGTGCACGCGACAGCCGCGCGGGGCGCTCGGGCTGCGCCGCCTGCACCGTGGCCGAAAAACGCGTCCGCACGCGGAAGCGGTAGCCGCCAGCGGTGCGCACCAGCTCGATGGCCCGATCCGCATACCGGTCCTGCAGCCGGGCAATCGCCTGATCCAGCGTCTGCTGGTCGATCTCGCCCAGGTCCTCGCAGGCGGCCTTCAGGTCGCGCGGTGCGACCGGCTCGGCGGCGGCGAACAGGACCGCCTCGATCGCGAGTTCGATGGCGCCGAGCGTGTCGGTGTCGATCTCGGTAGCGGCCTGCGGGGCGTCAGGGCTGGTGACGTCGTTCATGCATCCTCCGTGTCCGGCCGGCCACCACGGCGGCGCAGGCGAATCGGGCTGTAGGGTTCGCTCTGGCCCCACTCCACCAGGCCGGACTTGGTCAGTTCCAGCACGGCGAGAAACGAAACCACCACGCCCTGGCGCCCTTCGGAGGCTAACAGGAGCGTGACGAAGTCGGTAAACCGCTCCGGGTGCAGGACCTCGAGGATACTGCTCATGCGCTCGCGCACCGACAACTGCTCGGTGGAGATGTGATGGTGTGCGGAGAGGCTGGCCCGATGCATCACCGCGGCCAGGGCTTCCATCAGCTCGTCCATCGTCGGGGCCGGGGGTGGCGGCCCTTCCAAAGCCTCGACGCTGGCAGCGGCGGCGTACACGTCGCGGTCCATGCGCGGGATCTCGTCCAGCCGCTCGGCCGCGGTCTTGAACTGTTCGTATTCCTGCAACTGCCGGATCAGCGCCATGCGCGGATCCGTGTCCTCGTCCGCGTCGGCCTGCACCGGGCGCGGCAGCAGCATGCGTGACTTGATCTCGGCGAGCAGGGCCGCCATCACCAGATACTCGCCGGCCAGCTCCAGGCGCAGTGCACGCATGACCTCTATATACGCCATGTACTGACGGGTGATCTCGGCGATCGGGATGGCGAGGATGTCGAGGTTCTGCCGCCGGATCAGGTACAGCAGCAGATCCAGCGGGCCCTCGAACGATTCGAGAAAGACCTCCAGCGCATCCGGGGGGATATACAAATCGGCTGGCAGCTCGGCCACCGGCTCGCCATGCACGCGATAGACAAACTCGCCTTCCGCTCCGGTCTCGACCGTCGCGGGGTTGTCCAGGTCCGTCAGCTCATCGCGCGGGTCCATGGCTCATCTCGGTGGGAGCTTCCCGAATGGGGTCATCGGAGGTAGTCCAGGCCCATCACACGGCGCACCTCTTCCAACGTCTCGCGCGCCTCTTCACGCGCGGCCTCGGAGCCCTCAACAATGATCGAGCGCACCAGCGCCGGGTCCTCGGCATACTCCTTGGCACGTTGCTGGATCGGCTCCAGTTCCGCCTGCACCTCTTCGATCAACGGCCGCTTGCAGTCGATGCAGCCGATCCCGGCCGAGGTGCAGCCCTCGTGCAGCTCGGCACGCTTAGCCTCGTCGGTGTAGACCAGATGCAGGTCCCAAACCGGGCATTTTTCCGGCGTGCCGGGATCGGTACGGCGCACGCGCGCCGGATCCGTCGGCATGGTCCGGATCAGCTTTTCCACCTCGGCCGGCTCGGTGCGCAGGCTGATGGTGTTGCCGTAGCTCTTGGACATCTTGCGCCCGTCCAGCCCCGGCATCTTCGCGGTCGGCGTGAGCCTGGCCTGAGGCTCCGGCAGGATGATCTTGCCACCACCTTCAAGGTAGCCGAACAGTCGTTCGCGATCCCCCAGCGAGATATTCTGCTGCGACTCGAGCATCGCCCGGGCGACTTCCAGCGCCTCGTCCTCGCCGTGCTCCTGGAAACGCTTGCGCAGGTCGCGGTAGCGCTTGGCGGCCTTCTTGCCCATCTTATCGATCGCGGCCTCGGCCTTCTCCGCAAACCCCGGCTCGCGACCATAGAGATGGTTGAAGCGACGCGCGATCTCGCGCGTCACCTCCAGATGCGAGACCTGATCCTCGCCGACCGGGACCATGCCGGCACGATAGGCAAGCACATCCGCACTTTGCAGCACGGGGTAGCCCAGAAAACCGTAGGTCGCCAGATCCTTCTCGCGCAGCTGTTCCTGCTGGTCCTTGTACGTGGGCACGCGCTCCAGCCAGCCGAGCGGGGTAATCATCGACAGCAACAGGTGCAGCTCCGCATGCTCCGGCACACGCGACTGCACGAACAGCGTCGCGGAGCCGGGGCTCACCCCGGCCGCCAGCCAGTCGATCACCATCTCGGTCACATGCTGCTGCAGATCGCCCGGGTCTTCGTAGTGCGTGGTCAGCGCGTGCCAGTCGGCGACGAAGAAGAAGCACTCGTAGTTGTGCTGCAGCTCGATCCAGTTTTTCAGGACGCCGTGATAATGGCCCAGATGCAGACGGCCGGTCGGGCGCATGCCCGAGATCACGCGCTGGTTCGTTCCCTGGTTGCTGGTCACGAGTGGTTCCTTCTCCGTTATTCGTGGGGTTCGTTGGGCACGATTCAGAACATTCCACCCGACAAGGCAAACAGCATGCCCAGCAGGGCTGCTGTGCGATCACGTTCATTCACGTACACGCGACCATCCTCCATCGTCAGGTGTCCGCGCCAGAGCTCAGCATCGGCGTCACGCTGCAACCAGCCCTGGGCCGCCAGGGCATGGAGACGCTGGTCCAGCTCCGCGTCGGGATAGGCCGCGTCGAACTCGCGCACCCATTCCAGCCCGAGCCGCAGTTCGCTGTCCAGTACCACCGTCTCCAGCGGCCGGGTGCGGAAGCCGCGCGCATCACCGCGCAGGCCCAGCTCGGTGTCCAGGGCCACCTGATGTGCGGCGGACTCATTGAACGAGGCCTTCAGCTCGACCGCTGGGCTGTGTTCGATCATGCGCTCGATCGCGTCGGTGATCACCGACCCGCCGAGCGCCAGGCGCTGCCCGCGTTCGAGTTCACGCTCCTGCAGCGCCTCCAGGTCCTGGATCATCTGCAACAGTGCCGGGCGATCCCAGCGCAGCACCGCCAACTGGAGATCTACGGTCTCGAGTTCCAGCACGTCGGCATCCGCCTCGCGCAGGCGGACTTCGTCGATCTCCAGACGGAGGCGGCTGTCCAGGCGATCGTTGTTGGTCTTCTGGAAGGCGTTCACCCGCGGCCGGGTCAGCTCCATTTCGCCCTGCTCGTCGCGAAAGTGCAGCTGCGCGGCCGCCAGGCCGCCCTCGTAATCCGGCAGGCGGCCGTAGATGCCATCCGCGTCCGGTTCGAACACGGTCGCAAAACGGGCCTGCTCGATCCGCAGGTCCGCCTCGTCGTCATGCAGACGCAGTGCCGGCAGGTCCAGGCTCAGCAGCAGTTGCTCCGCCGACCAGGCAAAGCGCCCCTGGCCTGCATCCAGCTCGAGCCACAGCGGCCCTTCGCTATCAACACGGTCGGCCACATCCGGAACCTCCATCAGGTCCAGCGTCAGGGGCTCGAACTGCACACGCGTGGTCAGACGCCCACCCATGCCGGCGTGCGTCTGCACAACCAGATCGAGCTCACGCAGCAGATGGGCCGCGAGCGAGCCCTCCGGGGCCTCGAGCGCATCCAGGTCCACGTTCGATTCGCCACGCGCGCCGAGCACCCCGTGGCGCACCCGGTGTTCCAGGGGGATAACCAGCTCGGCCTCGCCGTCGTCGAGCGTCAGCTCGCTGCGCGCGGTGGCAGTGCGATAGCTGCGCCGGTACTCGACCATCTCGTGGCGCAGATCCACCTCGCCGATACGTGCCTGCTGGGCCTCGGTCACGTTGCGCTCGACCTGCCCGCCGACAAACACCGGCCAGGCGGCGACCACGATCAACAGCACCAGTACCAGCACAACCCACTTACGCATCACGCCTCTCCCGAGTCTCCATGCCCTCACGCTTCCTCAAGAAACGCCACGTCGCCGACCCCGTGACGGATGATCTCCGGCACATCACCGGTAAGGTCGATCACGCTCGTCGGCTCCAGGGTACCGGCCCCACCATCAACGACCTCGTCCACGACCTTCGACAACCGCTCGTCGATCACCCAGGGCTCGCTCAGCGGCAGATCCTCGCCCGGAAGCTGCAGGGTCGCGGTCATCAACGGCGACCCCAGCTCCTCCAGCAGCGACGAGACAATGCGGCTGTCCGGAACGCGCAGACCAATGGTGCGTCGCTTGGGGTGCTGCAGGCGGCGTGGGACCTCGCGCGTAGCGGGCAAAATGAAGGTATAGGGCCCGGGTGTCAGCCCCTTCATCAGGCGAAAGGCCGTGTTGTCCACCTTGGCATAGACGCCGAGCTCCGAGAGATCCCGGCACAGCAGCGTGAGGTGATGGGTCTCGTCGACCTGGCGGATGCGGCGGATACGGTCGGCGCCCGCCTTGTCGCCTGGCAGACAGGCCAGGGCATAGCAGGCATCGGTCGGGATCGCGATCACGGCACCCTCGTGCAGCCGCTCCAGGACTTGCCGGATCAGCCGGGGCTGCGGGTTTTCGGGGTGTATCGCGATCATGAAGTCGGGCCACTGATGACAAGGCGCGCAGTGTAGCGCATGGTGGGCGCCGCTTATAAGGCGCCCCGGCTGCGTTAGAATTCACGTTCCAACCCACGGAGACCTCGCTTCATGCTCTACATGATCCAGGGCCAGGATGCCCCCGACTCGCTGGATGCCCGCCTGGCCGCACGGCCGGAACACGTAGCCCGCCTGCAGGCACTGCACGAGGCCGGCCGCCTGGTCCTGGCCGGCCCGTTACCGGCGATCGACAGCAACGACCCGGGCCCCGCCGGCTTCACCGGCAGCCTGATCGTGGCCGAGTTTCCGTCGCTTGAGGCCGCCCACGAGTGGGCCGACGCCGATCCCTATGTCGCCTCGGGGGTCTATGCCTCGGTGGATGTTCGCCCCTTCAAGCAGGTGTTTTGAGCATGCGTACCCGTTCCGCCACGTTCGTTGCCGCCCTCGCCCTCGCGGGCCTTCTGGCCGCCTGCGGGAATGGCGACGAGGGCCTGCCGCTGCCCGACGAAGAGGCCAGCGAGAACGACGAAGTCATCACCGATACCGATGACGAGGACACCGTCGCCATCGTCAACGGCCGCGCGATCACCCGCGCCGACCTGTTCACCTATGCCGGCATGGACGAGGATCCGGGGCTGGCCGCGCAGGGCGAAGGCGTACTGGACGAGGTCATCAGCCTGGAGCTGCTGCGCCAGGAGGCATTGGAACGCGGGCTGGGCGACGACCCCGAGATCCAGCGCATCCTGAAGATGGTCGAGACCAACCTGCTGGCTTCCACGCTGATGGAACGCATCGCCGAGGAACTGGACATCACCGACGAGGACGTGGAAGCGGAATACGAGCGCCAGGTCGAGTACCTGCGCGGCACCGAGTACCGCGCCCGTCACATCCTGGTCGAGGACGAGGACAGCGCCCGTGAGCTGCTGGCACAACTGGACGACGGGGCCGATTTTGCGGAGCTGGCCGAGGAGCACTCCATCGACCCGGGGTCCGCCGCACGGGGCGGAGACCTGGGCTGGTTCACGCCCGATGGCATGGTGCCGGAATTCGCGGCCGCCACCGAGGCCCTGGAACCCGGCGAGACGACCGACGCGCCCGTGCAGTCACAGTTTGGCTGGCACCTGATCCGTCTGGACGACACCCGCGAGGCTGAAGTCCCGCCGCTGGACGAGGTGCGCGCCGAGATCATCGAGATCCTGGAAAGCCGCGCCATTCAGGAAAAGCTGGAGGCCCTGCGCGCCGAGGCGACGATCGAGATCCCGAACCGGCCGGAGAACTGATTCGGCCCGTTCGGGCGGGCTCGTCAGTGCCCGTGACCGCCGTGCCCGTGACCCGCGTCATCGTGTTCCATGTGGTCGTGCCCGGCACCCTCCTCGGCTTCGCCGCGGCGGACCTGCATGTGCAGATCCATCGTCTCGCCGTCCTCGAAGGTCACCCGCACGGCGACCCAGTCACCGGCCGTCAACGGTTCGTGCAGATCGATGAACATCAGGTGCAGGCCGCCCGGCTCCAGCACCAGGGCCTCGCCCGCGGGCAGGTCCAGGTACTCGACCTCGCGCATGCGCATCACGCCATCTTCATAGGTGTGCTCGTGCAATTCGGTGGTCTCGGCAATCGGCGACTCTGCGGCCACGATTCGACGGTCGGACTCGCCGGTGTTTCGCAGCTCCAGGTACCCGGCGGTCGTATCCCCCGGCACCAGGCGCACCCACGGCGTGCCTTCCATCTCCAGCCCTTCCAGGCATTCGCACACGTTCGGTTCGTCGTCGGCCATCGCGGTGCCACCACCCACACCGAGGCCAAGGACCAGGGCGAAGGCCCCGAGGTGTCGTAATACGCCAAATTTGGTCATCGCTCTCTCCAAACATCTGACGGGCCGCATACTAAGGAAACACTGATCAATGTACACACTCGCGCTCGAGTCACTTTTGCGTGCGAACAAGGCGCGGTGACTGCCGTGCAGTCATTCTGCACAAGGGAGCCGCAACGCCGTTCCCGCGCAAAAGCGGCCGAGCCCCTCCGGGGTTGGTACCCCAGGTTCCCCGATCCTGCGTTGCGCCGCTTGCGGGTAGAACCACTACCCGCTGCACGACGCGTCTTGCCTCGGAAAACCTGGGATACCAACGCGAGTGTGTACATTGATCAGTGTTTCCTTAACCCAGCAGGGATCATCGGCGAGGCAGGGTCGCGCACACAGACAATTCGCTTAAAATGACGCTCCGGGAAGGAACCCTCCGCCCTCCACGTGCCTCCAAGCGACCGGCCCTGCCCCATCCGACCGAGAATACGATGCCGCGCCTACTTCGACGTGCCCTGCCCCCTTTGCTGATCCTCGCCGCCGCGATCGTGGGCTTCCTCGTATTGCGCGCGACCGGCCCCGAGGCGCCTGCGCCAGAGGCCACCGAACGGACCTGGCCGGTGCAGGGGCTGGTGGCCGAACTCGGCGAACACCACCCGGGCATCCTGCTGAACGGGCGCAGCGCGTCGGCCCAGACGGCCACGCTGCGCGCAGCCGTGGAGGGCGAGATCGAGGCCGTCCCGGCCCGGATCGGGGCGCACATGGAGGCTGGCGAAACCCTGGTACGCATCGACCCGCGCGAGGCAGAACTGCTGCTGGCCCAGCGCACGGCCGAACGCCGTGAGCTCGAGGGAGCGAAGGAGAGCGAGGAGATCCGTGCCCGCTTCGATCGCGAGGCCCTGGTGCGCGAGCGCGAGCTCCTGGAGATCGCCGAGCGTGGGCTGCGCCGGGCTCAGAACCTGCGTGAACGCGATCTTGGTTCCGAAACCGACGTGGACACGGCCCGGGAGGCCCTGGAGCAGGCCAGCCTGACGGTGGACAACCGCGAACAGGCGGTGGCCGATGCCCCGATGCGCATGGCCCAGGCAGAGGCCCGCCTGGAGCGCGCACGGGCTGCCGAGGACCAGGCACGCATCGATCTCGAGCGCACCACGATCACCGCACCCTTCGATGCCCGCGTGGTCGAGGTCGAGGTGGCAGCCGGCGAGCGCGCCCGCTCGGGCGACCCGCTCGTGCGCCTGTTCGCGCTCGACGACCTGGAGATTCGCGCCAGCATCCCGGCCTACATCCTCCCGCGCATCGAAGATCTGCTGGACGCGGGCGAGCAGCTGACCGCCCATGCCCGGGTGGGCGGGCGGACGGTGCGTACCGAACTGACGCGCCTGGAAGGCGAAACGCGTGCGGGCGAGGCCGGCACGCGCGGCATCTTCGAGGTGCGCGAAGGGCATTCCGCGCTGAACCTCAACCGCTTCGTCGAACTGACGCTGCGGTTACCGGCCGAGGCCGACAGCGTGGCCGTGCCCTACGAGGCCCTCTATGGCCGTGACCAGGTATTCCGCGTGGTGGATGACCGCATGCAGTCGCTGCGGGTCGAGCGCCTCGGCGAGTTCGTGACCGACGCCGGGGACGTCCGGGCGCTGATCCGTCATCCGGATCTGGAGACGGGCGACATCCTGGTCGCCACCCGCCTGCCCAATGCCGTGGACGGACTGAAGGTCGAGGTCGAGGAGCCTGGCGAACGCCCGGACCGCGATGCCGCGATCCCGCGCGCCTCCGGCAGCAACGAGGAACAGGATCCAAACGATGGCTGACGCCGATCCCGGCCAGCGCGCCGGCGACGGCCCGGACGAGCGCCCGATGCCCGGCGGGGGGACACGCGACAACGGCCAGCCACCGCGCGGTCCCATTCAGCTGTTCCTGGAACACCGCCTGGCCGCGAATCTCCTGATCGCACTGATGGTGTTGGCCGGGGCGTTCGCACTGACCAAACTGAACACCCAGTTCTTCCCGAACTTCGAGCTGGACTTCATGACCGTGGAAGTGGTCTGGAGCGGGGCCAGTGCGGAGGACGTGGAACAGGCGATCATCGATCCGCTGGAACAGGACCTGCGCACCGTGGACGGCCTGCGCAACATGACCTCGACCTCCGCGCTGGGGGTCGGCGTGGTCACGCTGGAGTTCGAAGCGGGCACCGACATGACGCGGGCCGCCGAACAGGTCAACGACCGCGTTGACCAGCAGCGCAATCTGCCGGAAGACGCCGAAACCCCCGTGGTCAAACGGATCATCCGCTACGAACCCGTGGCGCGGCTGCTGATTACCGGCCCGGAAGACCCGCAGCAGCTGCGCCGGCTGGCACGCCAGTTCGAGCGGGAATTGCTGGATGCCGGCATCGCCCAGATCGAGTTTACCGGGCTGACCGAAGACGAGATGGCCATCCAGGTGCCGGCCCGCGAGCTTTACCGCCTGGATATGACCCTGGACCAGATCGGTGCGCAGGTCCGCGAGATGGCACAGGACTTCCCCGCCGGCTCGGTCGGCCGTGACGATACCGCGCGTCAGATCCGCAGTCTGGAGCAGGCGCGCGACGTTATCGGCTTCGAGCGGCTGATCCTGCGTGGCGACACCGATCTGGGACGAATCAGGCTGGGCGATATCGCCGACATCGAACTGCGCCCGCGCGATGGCGAGGTGCGCAGTCGTGCCAACGGCAAGCCCGCGATCGAGATGCAGCTGCTGCGTTCGGAGACGGGCGACTCGCTGGAGGCCGCGCGCGTCCTCGAGGACTGGCTGGAGGCGACCAGGCCCACCCTGCCCCCGGGCGTGGATGTCCAGGTGATGGATGCCTTCTGGGAACTGCTGGCCGAGCGCATCAACCTGTTGCTGAAAAATGGCCTTGGCGGCCTGATGCTGGTGCTGGGGATCCTGTTTTTGTTCCTCAACCGACATGTCGCGCTGCGCGTGGCGCTGGGTATCCCGATCGCGTTTACCGCCGCCTTTGTCGTGCTGTGGGTCGTGGGTGGCTCGATCAACATGATCTCGCTGTTCGGCTTCATCATGTCGCTGGGGATCATCGTCGACAACGCGATCGTGGTCTCGGAGCACGCCTACAGCCTGCACCAGCGCGGGCTGGACGCGGGCCGGGCCGCGCGCGACGGCGCCCGGCGCATGGTCGGGCCGGTGATTGCAGCCTCGTTGACCACGGTCGCCGCCTTCATGCCGCTGATGCTGATTGGCGGAGTGATCGGCAACATCCTGTTCGACATCCCGCTGGTGGTGATCTGCGTGATCGTGGCAACCCTGCTGATCGCGTTCCTGATCCTGCCGGCCCACTTGAAGGGGGTGATGCACCGACTGAAGGAACCGCCCGAAAACAGCCTGCGGGCACGCTTCGATGCCGGCTTCGAACATCTGCGTAACGGCCCGTTCCGCCGTGCCGTTACGCGCTCGGTGGACCACGCGGGTGTCACGCTGGCGCTGGCCGTGGGCGCGCTGATTCTCGCCATTGGCCTGGCCGCCAGTGGCCGCATCGGCTTCACCTTCTTCCCCTCGCCCGAGGGCACCATCGTCAACGCCGGGGTGAACTTCGTCGCCGGCACGCCGCCGGAGCGGGTGGAGTCGTTCCTGATCCACGCCGAACGCGCCCTCGAGGAGACCGAGGAGGCGCTGGGCGGCAATCTGGTCCGCACCTCCGTGACCCGTCTCGGCAAGGGGATCGACCCGGGCGATGGCAATGCACCCAAGGGGGAGCAGTTCGGCAACATCCAGGTGGAGCTGGTCTCGCCGGAAGAACGGACCGTGCGCAACCGCGAGTTCATCCGCGAATGGGAAGACCGCATCCAGCAGGCCCCCGGCATCGAGAACTTCTCCATCGACGAGCGCCAGACCGGCCCGCCCGGGCGGGACCTCGATATCCGCCTGACCGGGGACGACCCGCATGTACTGAAGGAGGCGGCGCTGGAGCTGGCCGACATGCTGGACGACTTCCCCGGGACCTTCGCCACCAGCGACGACACTCCGTTCGGGCGCGAGCAGTTCGTGTTTCAGGTGAAGCCCGAGGGCCGTGCGGTCGGGCTGACGACCGAATCGGTCGGGATACAGTTGCGCAACGCCTTTGATGGCTACCTTGCCCAGCTCTATCAGGATGGGCTGGAAGAAGTGGAGGTGCGCGTGCGTCTGCCGGATGGCGAACGCCACCGCAGCGAAAGTCTGGAACGGCTGAACCTGCGTCTCCCGGACGGGGCCTTCGTGCCACTGGACGACGTCGTGGAATTGCGCTCGCGCCAGGGGTTCGAGACCCTGCGCCACGCCGATACACGACTGGCCATCCAGGTTTCGACCGAGGTAGACCGGGCGATCAACAACGCCGCCCGTATCCGGGCGGCACTCGAGGACGGGCCACTGGACGAACTGGCCAACCGCTATGGTGTCGAGTACTCGTTCGAGGGGCGCGCGGCCGACCAGGAGGAGACCTTTGCCGACATGCAGATGGGCCTGATCCTGGCGCTTGGCCTGATGTACATCGTGCTCGCCTGGGTGTTCGCCTCCTGGGGCTGGCCACTGATCGTGATGGCGATCATCCCCTTCGGGATCCTCGGTGCGCTGTTCGGGCACTGGGTGATGGGTGTGGAGCTCACCATCCTGTCGCTGTTCGGCCTGTTCGGGCTGACCGGGATCGTGGTCAACAACTCGATTATCCTGGTCAGCTTCTACCAGGGATTGCGCGAAACCGGCCTCGCCCTGCGCGAGGCCATCGTGGAGGCCGCCTGTCAGCGCCTGCGCGCGGTCATCCTGACCTCGGTCACCACCATCGCCGGTCTTACCCCGCTGCTGTTCGAGCGCTCGGTGCAGGCCCAGTTCCTGATCCCAATGGCGATCTCGATCGTCTTCGGGCTGGCCTTCGCCACCCTGTTGGTGCTGTTCGTGATCCCCGCCCTGCTGCGTCTGTACGAGGGTCGATTCGGGCGTGCTGAGGCCACCGAGGCACCCGTTTCTTGATTCTCGCTCGCCAGCGAGTAAACTTCCGGCGCCACGAATTCCGTTTCACCGGGGCCCGGCCCCGGCAATCCAAACGTCCCAGGAGATTGGCATGGCTGGACATTTCCCGTTTGCTGGTAAGCGCGGCACGCGCTACGGCCTCGCCCCGCGCGGCACCATCGCCGCCTTTTTCGAAAACCACGGGTTCAACGAGGACCTGCAGGAGAAGTACTACAAGTGGTGGTACGACTGGGCCAAGGACTTCGTCGAGAAGGACGCCGACCTCTCCTACACCATGATCACCAAGTTCGACAGCTATCCGATGGGCACCCATGCCCACCACTCGTTCCATCTGAACGGCAAGTACTGGCCGAGCTGCCTGGACGAGCTGGGCTCGTTCATCCGTGACGTCATCTTCCCGAAGATGGACGAAAAGGCGATGCACGATCTCGAAGAGAAGCACGCCAAGCTGATCAAGGACCTGGAGAAGGAAGCCGAGTCCAACCCGCGCGAAGCGGCCCCGGACGTCGGTCTGTTCCGCCACGTCTGACCGGCACCCTCGCCGCAGCATCCGGCCCCGCCCTGCGGGGCCGGTTTGTTTAGGGAAACCTGCTTAATGAACGCCGCGAAGCGTGAAGCCATCTTCGAACGCCTGAAGGCGGCGAACCCCGAGCCGACCACCGAGCTCGAGTACAACACCCCCTTCGAGCTACTGATCGCGGTCATCCTGTCGGCCCAGGCCACGGATGTCGGCGTGAACAAGGCCACCCGCCGCCTCTACCCCGTCGCCAACACGCCCGAGGCCATCCTCGCGCTGGGCCTCGACGGGCTGAAGGAACACATCAAGACCATCGGCCTGTACAACGCCAAGGCCGAGAACGTGATCAAGACCTGCCGCATCCTGGTGGAACAGCACGGGAGCGAGGTTCCACGCGACCGCAAATCGCTGGAGGCCCTTCCGGGTGTGGGGCGCAAGACCGCCAACGTGATCCTGAATACGGCATTCGGCATTCCGACGATTGCAGTGGACACCCACATCTTCAGGGTCGCCAACCGCACCGGACTGGCGCCCGGCAAGAACGTGCTGGACGTCGAAAAGCGACTGATGCGGCTAACACCGAAGCCCTATTTGCAGGACGCCCATCACTGGCTGATCCTGCATGGACGTTATGTCTGCAAGGCCCGCAAGCCCGAATGCTGGCGCTGTCCGATCGAGGACCTGTGTGAATACAAGGCGAAGACGCCACCCCCAGCCGGGGCCTGAACGCCCCCATACCTTCGAGGAACACCCCATGTACGGCAACCGCGACCAGATCCGCACCCAGTTCGTCGACGCCTGGCATAAGGCACAAGCTGGCGAGACGTTGACCGACCTGGAACAGCAGCTGGTGGACGTGATCTCGGAACACCCCGAGTACCACGAGTTCATCAAGGACCGCGAGACTGCCCTGACCGGCGAGTTTCCGCCGGAACTGGGCACCTCCAATCCATTCCTGCACATGGCCATGCACCTGAGCCTGCGCGACCAGGCTCGCACTGACCGCCCCACTGGCATTCAGGCCGCACACGCGAGCCTGTGTGCCCGTTTTGGCGTGATGGATGCCGAGCACCGGATGATGGAGTGCCTGGGCCAGGCCCTGTGGGAGGCCCAGCGCAACAACACGCCGCCGGACCAGAATGCCTACCTCGAATGCATCCAGCGCCTCGCGGCGCGCTAGGGACGGATCTAACGCGCAAACAGGCGCTGCCACCAGCGCCGGCGGCTTCCGGTTGGCGGCATCACGGCTTGCAGATCCACAGGAGGGACCCGCGAGAGCACCCAACCGGGCAGAATCCGCAGGCCCGAAGAACCACAACTGGCGCCCAGATGGTTGGGATCAAAGATCTTCACGAAAGTGGGGGCATCACGGTCGTCGACATAGACGATTCCGCAGTAATCTTCGTCGTGGTCGCGGCGCAGCAGCCGATCGACCTCTTCGATGAAATGCAGAAAATCGGCGCGCGCCGCTGGCTCGGGGGGCACCGACTCCCCAACCGCATAGATATACCAGTGATCGTCCGCCTGCTCGCGCAAGCGTGCCCACACGGCATCCAGATCGCTCCAGTGCAACACGCCCGTACTGCCCGCCTGGAAACGCTGGAGAAAGTCGTGGTCGACAGCAGGCGGGGCGGGCATCGCAGTGGCCGGTTGAGGATGAGTCATCATCGTAGCCCGCCGTGGATCTGGTTGCATGGAACCCCTGGCCTGCGCGAGCCTCTGATCAGCAAGTACCGCTCACTCTCCCCAGCGCCTGGACGATGCGTCAGCTTACTCACAATACCTCTCTTCGCGCGAAGCCGGAGCAGGTCTTCGACCTGTTGAGCCACGTGCCCAATTTTGTCGATCTGTGCGACAACGTGGAGCATATCGAGCCGCTGGGGGACGAGCGCTACCGCTGGACCATCCGCGCGGCGGGAATGAAGCTGCATTTCGATGTGGAGGTCTGCGAAGCCGAACGCCCGGAGTACTTCGCGTGGCGCTCGATCCGCGGCATCCAGAATCGCGGCAGCTACCGCCTGAGCCCCGGCGAACCCGGCCACACGCAGGTGGAGTTCGAGTTGCAGTACCGCCTGGGCAGCCCGCTGCTCGAAGCCGCGGTGCGCCGCGCCGCGCACTCGCTGGTCGAACGCGTGTCCGGCCAGCTGATGACCCGCGTACAGCACCGCCTCGATGTCGAGAACGGTCGCGCCTGACAATCCGGAGGACGCGCCCTAAAGCGTGCGCACCGGCGTCTTGTGCCGCCACTCCCCGTACACCGAGGCGAGCAAGCCGGCAGCCGCCAGAAACGCTGCAAACACATAGACCGAGGCCGGGCTGATTCCGTCCCACAGATAGCCCGCGACCAGGCTCCCCGCCGCACCCCCCATCCCGAATGCCAGGGAGGAGTACAGGGCCTGTCCGCGCCCTTGTAGCCGCCCCGGAAAGAAATAATGGATCAGCGAGATGGCGGCCGCGTGATACACGCCATAGCTGGCCGCGTGCAGCGCCTGGATGAACAGCAGCATGGGCAACGAGTCGGGTATCGCAGCCAGAAGCCCCCAGCGCAGGGTGGTCAGCACCAGTGCCACGGATACCAGAAACCACGCCCCGAAGCGCAGGATCAGCTTGGGCATCAGCAGGAACAGGACCACCTCCGCCGCCACTCCGAGCGCCCACAACTGCCCGGCCACCGCCCGCGAGAATCCGGCCTCCTCCAGATACAGCGTGAAGAACGCGTAGTACGGCCCATGGCTCGCCTGCATGAAGAAGCAGGCCAGAAACAGCGCGATCACCTCGGGCCGCTTCAATACCGCGACCAGCGCCGGGACATTGTTGTCCTGCTCCATATCGCGCACCGGCTCGCGCACCCAAAGCGTCGCCAGCCAGAGTGCGGCGAAGATCCCGAGGACAATCCAGGGCAGCCAGGCGATGTCGATATGGTCGAACGCCCAGCCCAGCAGCGCGACCGCGACGATAAACCCGACCGACCCCCAGAGCCGTACCAGCGCGTAGCGATGGGCATCGCGGCCCAGGGTGCGCATGGTGGTGGCCTCGAACTGCGGGAGGATTGCATTCCAGAAAAAGCTGAAGGCGGCCATCACCACGGCCAGCCACCAGTAGCCGGTGTACAGCAACACCCCGGCAAAGGCGACGACACCGCCAAAGGCCCCCCAACGAGTGATCGGCATGTGCGCGCCGGCGCGATCCGCGAGCCAGCCCCAGACGTTGGGCGCGATGATCTTGGTGGCGAGCACGATCGCCATCAGCTCGCCGATCTGCGATCCGCTAAAGCCGGCCTCGGCCAGATACGGGCCCCAGAACGGCATGAACGCGCCGAGGCTCGCGAAATAGAAAAAGTAGACCGTGGAGAGGCGTGCGCTGGGGATCACCAGAGCGGACCTCCGGAGGCACGGGCACGGCGGAGCGCGCCCATGTCAGTCGTGCGGCAGGTCGCGCAGTTCCGGCAGGCCGGTGTCACCGACGTCGGCGTTCTGCCCGCGATGGCGCAAGGCATGATCCATCAGCACGAGTGCCATCATCGCTTCGGCGATCGGGGTCGCGCGGATGCCCACGCAGGGGTCATGCCGACCCTTGGTGACCACCTCCACCGGCTCGCCGGCGGTGTTGATGCTGCGCCCGGGCAGACGGATGCTCGAGGTCGGCTTGAGCGCGATGCTCGCGCGCACGGCCTGGCCGGTGCTGATCCCGCCCAGCACGCCGCCAGCGTGGTTCGAGAGAAAGCCCTCGGGGGTGATCTCGTCGCGGTGCTCGGTACCCCGCTGGTTGACCGACTCGAAACCGGCCCCGATCTCCACGCCCTTGACCGCGTTGATGCTCATCAGCGCATGCGCCAGTTCGGCATCCAGGCGGTCGAACACCGGCTCGCCCCAGCCCGCCGGCACACCGACGGCCTCGACGGTCACCCGCGCGCCGATCGAATCGCCGGACTTGCGCAGGGCATCCATGTATTCCTCCAGCTCCGCGACCTTGTCCGGGTCGGGGCAGAAGAACGGGTTGTCGTTGACGATCTCCGGCTGCTTCGCCTCCAACTCGATCGGGCCCAGCTGTGACAGCCAGCCACGGATCTCGATCCCGTAGCGTTGCTGAAGGTAACGCCGGGCGATGCCACCGGCCGCTACGCGCAGCGCGGTCTCGCGCGCGGAGCTGCGCCCGCCGCCGCGGTAATCGCGCAGGCCGTATTTGCGGTGATAGGTGTAGTCCGCGTGCCCCGGACGGAAGCGATCCATGATCTCGCTGTAGTCCTTGGAGCGCTGATCGACATTCTCGATCAGCAGTCCGATCGGGGTACCGGTGGTTCGACCCTCGAACACCCCGGACAGGATGCGTACCTGGTCCGGCTCGCGGCGCTGGGTGGTGTGGCGCGACTGTCCCGGCCGGCGGCGATCCAGATCAAACTGCAGGTCCGCCTCGCAAAGCTCCAGACCCGGCGGACAGCCGTCCACCACCGCGCCCAGGGCCGGCCCGTGACTCTCACCAAAGGTACTGACGACGAACAGTCGTCCAAAGCTGTTTCCCGACATGCGCGATAGTGTATCCGCGCCGAGCGGTGCTGTCGCCTGTTGCTGCTCCGACCGGACGGCAAAGCCACGAAGTTTCTGCCATGATCGGCAGCGCAGCATCCAACAAGCAAAAGGAGATGGATATGTCGCGTTCGATCAAGCGCCTGGCCGCCGGTACCGCCGCCGCAACCTGTCTGGGACTGGCCAGCGTCGCCCAGGCCGACGTGTTCAATCAGCGCATGATGAGCATGGAGCTGGCCAACGACATCGCCGAGGCTGCGGTGCTCGCCTGCCGCGAGAAGGGACACCAGACCAGCGCCGTGGTCGTCGACCGATCCGGGAACGATCGCTCCGTAATGCGTGACAATCTGGCCGCCGTGCAAACCATCCAGATTGCCGGCGACAAGGCCCGCGCCACGGTCATGTCCGGTACCAGTTCTGGCAACTTCCGTGATAACCGCGAAGAAATCCGCATGGAGATGAACCACGTGGACGGCATCATCATGCTGGCGGGCGGGCTGCCGATCGAGGTGGCCGGCAGCATGATCGGCGCGGTGGGCGTATCCGGTGCCCCTGGTGGTGATCTGGATGAAGAATGCGCCCAGGCCGCGCTAGACTCGGTTCAGGAGCGACTCGACTTCGCGATGTAAGTTGCGCGTGGCCAGGGACGGCCGCCAACCCACGCCCGGAGCCTCAATGAAAGATCCACTCGCCAGCCAGAAAGCGGTTGCCGCACCCGGTGTACACCGGATCAGCCCGCAGGAGGCCCACCAGCGGCTGCAGCAGCGCCCGCGCGACCTGCTGATCGACATCCGCTCCACGATGGAATTCCTGTTCGTCGGGCATCCGCAGGGCGCCATCCATATCCCGTGGATCGACGAACCGGACTGGACCGTGAACCCTCACTTTGTGCCTCAGGTGCGCAAACTGCTGCTGGGGGGGGCCGAGGATCACAGCGAGGATGCCCCCGCGCTCTACCTGATCTGCCGCAGCGGCAAGCGCACACTGTCCGCCGGCCAGGCCCTGGTCGATGCCGGCATCGAGAACGTGTATTCGGTGGAAGAAGGCTTTGAAGGGCCGCTGGACGAACACCACCAGCGTTCCACCCGCGGTGGCTGGCGCTACCACGGGCTCCCCTGGGAACAGTGCTGAGCGAGTCAGCGCCTGGCGCAACCGAGCTCGCTAGCGGTGATACTCGCCGGCGCGCTCCGGCTGATACTCGACGGCCTCGATACGCACATGCATCTGCCCTCCGCCCGGGCGCGGCCATTCGATCTCGTCCCCCTCGGACAGCCCCAGCAGCGCACTGCCCACCGGCGCCAGAATCGACAGCGTGCCGCCGCTGTCGTCTACATCGCGCGGGTAGACCAGCGTCAGCGAGAACTCCTCGCCGGATTCGACCACCCGGAACCGGACCTTCGAATTCATCGTGACAACCGAACCCGGGATCTCGCGCGAATCCACGACATCCGCGCGGTCCAGCTCGGCCTCCAGGTCTCCCTTGCCGGGAAAGCTGTCGTCCGGCAGCGATTCCAGCAGCTTGTCCAGACGCTCAATGTCCGTGCTGGAGACGACAATCTTCGGCTTTTTCACTTTCACACTCCAGAATGCAGAACGCGCCTCCGGGGAGACGCGCCAGGCAAGAAACTTTCGAGACTTTCCGGAAACCGGAACACGAGGCTCGGAGACTAGCCAAGACGAGACGGAAAAGCCATCCCACGGCTCGGCACGGTCCTCAGCAGACTATGGAGTCCGGGTCTCCCGCCATGCGGCGTAACCACCGCGCAGGACATGGGCATCGATACCCATCGCGCGCAGGCTTTCGGCCACCAGCTGGGACCGGCCACGGCCCCCACAGAACACCACGACGGGCTGCTGGGGGTCCTGCATGTGGGATTCGATGCTGGCCTCCAGCTTGGGCCGGGGGATATTCACCGCGCCTTCAATACTGCCTTCGGCCGCCTCCTCCTGCTGGCGCACATCCACCAGCAGAAAGGACCGCCCCGCCTGGCGCCAGTCGACCAGTTCCGCGGGGTCCAGATGCGGCAGCTTTGCTTCCAGTTCGGCGATGCGTTTGTCGAAAAGACTCACTGTCAGCGGCTCCGTTGAATGCCCATGTGCAGCATTCTACCGCCTCGGCAGGAGCAGGACCTTCACAGGGACGGGCGCAGCAGGAACGGCGCGATGCGCAGCGTGAACAGCGCAAGCCCAACAAATGCGGCCACCGCACCGACTACGGTCAGCATCGGCACGCTCAGCAACCAGCCGAGGCCCATGCCCAGCGCCGCGACATGCACAAGCACCTGCGGCGTCCAGGCCCAAAGCCAGCCACCCGCAATCGGGTGCCCGGTAAAGCGCGGCAGCATGTGCTCGCCGAGGCCCATGATCAGCAGCAGCAGGAATCCAAGCGTAAAGCCATGCAGCGCGGCTGGGCGCGCCGCGCCATCCAGAAAAAAACCGCCCAGTGGCAGCGCGGCCCCCGCGATCAGCAGCCAGATCATGGCACCCAGTACCGAGGCACGGCTGGAGGCCGAAAGTCCCAGCCCGACATGACGCGCGGCCTTCTGCGTACGTTCTGGGGCATCGGCGACCAGCTCGGTCGCGGCCGTGCGGTCCAGCAGCCCGATGTGCTTCAGCTCGCCGTCCACGACCACGGCCGGGATGGAGCGTATGCGCAACCGGGTCGCCAGTTGACGCCCCTCCGGCTGCCCCATGTCGACCACCGCGAAATCGATCTGCTTCTTCTGGGCCACCTCGCGCCAGATGCGCTCGGCATCGTGGCAGGAGGCACACCATTCGGACACCAGCAGTTCCACCTTCATGAATCGAGTCCCCGTCAGTCCGCGCAGCGCATGCAGTGGATGTCGTAGCGGTCGATCCACTGCTTGAGCCCGTCGACGGCTTCGGGCCCTGTATGCAGCCGTTCCAGGGCCTTTTGCGGGTCGTCCGGGCGCATCACCACCACCCAGGCATCGGTATAGGGGGCGACATTCACCAGTCCGGGGTCGGCCTCCACGGCGGGGTTAATGCGCTCGATGGTGCCGTCGAAGGGCGTGGGGATGCCCCCCGCCCACTTGCCGGATTCCAGGCGCGCGACCGGCTTGCCCGCGGCCCGGTGCGAACCCGGCTTGCGAAAGCGGAAGTACTGTACCCGCCCCGCCATGGTCTGGGCGGGGTCGGTGATACCGAGGGTAAAGGTGCCGTCGTCCTCCGGGCGGACCCAGACGTAGTCGAGGTCGTAGAACAGGTCATCCGGGAGCTCGCAGCCGTTGTATTCGGTATGGCTCATTACGCCCCCTTCGGACCGTAGTGGCGCACGGTGAGTGCGATATTCAGTGCGAACAGGATCATCGCGCCCCAGGCCACCGCCCCGCCGACCGCAACCGTCGGGTTATGGAACATCATCCAGCCGGCGATCATCACCCAGAGACCAAGATTGGCCAGCACGAACTGCACATGCCCCAGCCGTTCCGAGAACAGTGAACGACCGGAAAACCGCGGCAGCACGTGCAGCCCCACGCCGTAAATCATCATGATCACGAATCCCAGCAGCATCAGATGGCCATGGATACGCGGCACATTGCCAGGGATCAGCCCCGGGTGAGCCAGCCAGAGGATGCCGATGAGCCCACCCAGCAGCGCATAGGCCAGCGCGGCCAGGATGAACATCCGGTTACGTGGATGCATATCGCGTTCGCTCCCTTTTCTTGTTTGTTCTGCAGCGAGAACAGACTACGATAAGATGCATAATAAATGCATTGATCGAGATCAACACGGACACGAGCGCTTTCAGGGACAGTGACCCTGCCTGTGATTCAAACGCAGCCGATTGTCCCGTCGTCACCCGAGCCTATTGATGAAACTGCAGCTCCACGAACCCGCTCCCGGCTTCCACCGCCCGATCGACCTCCTGCGGGCCTGTCACCGTCGGATCACGAGCTGCCTCGACACGCTGGAACGGCTGCCGGGACATCTTGAACAGCACGGGGCCGACGCGCAGGCCCAGTCCGCGGCACGCCGTGTGCTGGCCTACTTCGAGCAGGCCGCCCCACAACACCACGCCGACGAAGACGAGGACCTGTTCCCGATCCTGAATGCGTACCGCAACCACCCCGAGGCCCACCCGCAGCTGGGTGAATGGATCGATCGCCTCAGTGCCGAGCACCCCCACCTTGAAGCCGACTGGGACGCCCTGGAACCGGCCCTGCAGATCATCGCATCCGGGCACACGGACCCGCTGCAGGGCGCGGGAGACTGGATCCGGCACTACCGGGCACATCTCGAATTGGAGGATAACGCGGTGCTGCCCCTGGCCGATCATCTGCTCAGCGCCGAGGAACGCACCCGGATAGGCCGCTCCATGGCGCGCCGGCGGGGCATCCCGACTGTGCACGCGGAACCAGCCGATGAGTGACTTCCTGCTGGATCTGCGGGGACTGGCCGACCACGCGCACACGCGCGCTTACTACACGCTGCGTGAACTGCAGCCGAGTCAGGTCTTCGACGTCTGGCTGGATCAGGAACCGCAGTTGCTGATGGATGCGGTCAGCCTGCAGCTGCGCCACGCCATCCACTGGCAGGTGCAGGAGAGTGGTCCGCCGCTGTGGAAGCTGCGCGTCCAGCGCCGCGAGGATGTCGCACCCGTGGACCTCGTCGATCTCCTGCTGCGCGACCACCTGCGCATTGACCGCCTGTTCGCCAGCGCGCTGCACAAGGTCAATGCGGGCGATCTCGAGGGTGCGGCCCCCGATTTCCAGGCCTATGTAGAAGGCCTGCGCCTACACGTTCATGTAGAAAATGAGCTGATCGTTCCGGCACTGGAGGTCTCGCGCGGGACCGGCGGCCAGGACCCGGTGGCCATCATGCTGCGCGAGCACGACCAAATCCTGGAACAAACGGCCCTGCTGGAACACGAGTTTCAGGAAGGGGTCGAGGATACCTGGATGGTGGCGCCATTCTTTGCCCTGATCTCCGGGGCCCTCGCCAAGCACGAAAGTCGCGAGGAACAAAACGTCTTCCCCGACTGGGGACACCGCCTGCGGCACGATCCCGGCCTGGCGGCCGAACTACTGGAGAAGGCCCGTCAGCAGTTGGAGTACAGGGCCAACAACTGAGCGGGGTCGGCAATACAAAACGAGTGTGTCAGGATAGTCCACCGCTACGGCCCGACACGACGTGACACCACTCCTCCTCAAGACCGGCTTCCCCCGACCTTTCCAGTGGCTTCGCGAGTGGCTCGCGGCATGGCCGGCGGGCGTGCTGGCCGTGGGCCTCCTGCTCCTTGGCAGCGCCAACCTTCAGGCCGATGAACCATCGGAGCCCCTGATCGTATCCCAGGACCATGCCTGGCCGCCTTTTGCCTTCGCAGACAGGGGTGGCGAACCGCGTGGGCTCCTCATCGATTTGTGGCGGGCGATCGCCGACGAACTCGACCGCCCGGTTGAATTCCGCCTGGTCGACTGGCCGCGCACCCTGGATCTCGTGCGCGACGGCGAGGCCGATGTCCATGGCGGGCTGATTCGGTCGCCCGAACGCGAACAGACACTGGCGTTCAGCGAAGGGTTGCTCCCCTTGCGAACCTTCGTGTTCGTGCGTACCGGAGCCCCGGTGGCCAGCCTCGATGAGTTGACCCACAAACCGGCTGGTGTGGTCGACGGCAGCTTCGAACTCGAGTTCATGCAGCGCGAACGCCCCGAACACCCCTTGCAGATTTTCGATAACAACGAGCAGATGATGCGCGCCGCGGTGGACGGCACGATCGATGTCTTCGTCGGTGACTACCCGGTCGCCATGTACCTGCTGGACCGGTATGGCGAACCGGGCATGTTTCACCCCCTCGACTTGCTCTATGAACAACCCCTGCGCGCGGCAGTCGCTCATGGCGACGAGGCACTACTGAACGAGATCGATACCGCAATTGCACAGCTGGACGACGAGTTACTGCGCCAAATTACCCAACGCTGGATCCAATCGAACACCGTCGAGGTAATCCCGGCCTGGCTGGCCCCCACGGTTATTGGCATGGTTCTGCTTGCCCTGCTCCTGTATGCCGTCCTGCTCCTTCGGCAACGTCGCACGCTCGAAAGGCGGGTACGTGAGCGCACCGCCGAGCTCGAGGACGAGCGCGAACTGCTGCGCACTCTGAGCGAACATGCCGCCGCTGGCGTGTTCATCCTGCAGAACGACCGCTTCAAGACCGTGAACCGAGCGCTCACACGCATCCTTCAGCGCCCGGAATCCCAGCTGCTGTCCAACCCCTTCTACGAGATCATCCACCCGGACCAGCGCGCGGCCATGACCCAGCGGGCTCGCGACCGCATCGCTGGCAAGACGGTACCGGATCATTTCGAGATGAAAGTCATCACTGGCGAAGGCACGACCCGCTGGGTGGAACTGACCGCCGGGCGCGTGGAACTGCAAAGCGGCCCGGCAAGCATCGGCACGATGTACGACGTGACTCAGCGGCGGGCGCTGGAGGATCAGTTGCGTGCCAGCGAAAGCCAGTATCGTCAACTGGTCGAGAACATCGGTGACATCGTTTACACCCTCACACCCGAGGGCGTGATCTCCTACGTCTCGCCGCAATGGACTCGTGTGCTGGGCTATAGCGCCGAAGAAGTCACCGGAACTCCCATAGTTGACTACGTGCACTCGGATGACCGCGAGGAGTTCGGCCGCTTCCTGAAACGCACGGTTCGTTCGAGCAATGGCGAGCACGAAATCGAATATCGCATCCGTCATCACGGCGGGGAGTGGCGCTGGCACGTCTCGAGCGGTGCGTCGATCCGCGACACGTCCGGCCAGTTGACCGGATATGTAGGCGTGGCCCGGGACATCACCGAGCGACGCCACATGCATGACGAAATACGGTATCAGGCCCGTTTCAATGCCATGCTCGCGCGTCTTTCATCCGATTTCGTAACGGCGAACGCGGACCTCATGGACGAACGCATCGATACCGCCCTCGCCGACATCGGGCGCTTTTTCGAGAGTGATCGCTGCTACCTGTTCGAGTTGTCGCCAGAAGGCGACCAAATGGACAACACCCACGAATGGTGTGCCCGCGGCGTGTTCTCCGTGATGGGCCAGTTGCGGCAAGTGGATCTGCGCGAACTCCCCTGGTGGCGTGCACGCATGCTGGAGATGCTCGAACAACGCACGCCGGTTGTCATCCCCGCGGTGGACGACCTCCCCGAGGAGGCCGCCACCGAACGCAAGTTGTTCCAGCAACAGGCGATCAAGACCCTGATCTGCGTACCCATCCTGACCGGGCAACAGGTGACCGGCTTTCTCGGCATGGACATGCTGCGCCACCGTAGCTGGCGCAATGATCAGGCGGAGCTGCTGCTGGTGCTCGGCAACCTGATCTCCGAGGCCTTGCAACGCAACCACCTGGAGATTCAGCTACGTGACCTGGGAATCACGGATCCATTGACCGGTCTCTACAATCGCCGCTACCTGATAGAGCGTCTGCGTGAACAGATCGAGGCCTGGCGCCGCCATGGCGAAAGCTTTGCCCTGGCGATCCTCGATCTGGATCATTTCAAGGCGCTCAACGACACCTGCGGGCACCTGGCCGGCGACGAGGTCCTGCGCAACTTTGGCGACGTGCTTCGGCGCCAGCGTCGGGCCTTCGATATCGCGGCACGCTTCGGTGGCGAGGAATTCATCGTGGTGCTCACCCATGTCAATCGCGAGGCCGCCATGATCGCCATCGAGCGTCTGTTGCAGGCTGCCCGGGAACTCGACACCCATTTCGAAGGCGAGTCACTGGCGTTCACGGTCAGTGCCGGCCTCGCCTGGTCCGAGGAATGCGATCCCGCGAACCTGACACCCGAGGCGTTGATCGATCTGGCGGACGAACGCCTGTATCGCGCAAAGGCAAAGGGGCGCGACCGGCTGGTGGCCGGGGACGAGTAATCAGCGTTTCTCAGGGTCCTCGCGCCCCGGACAGGCATCACTGAGAGGACATTCCTGACAAAGCGGTTTGGGACGGCAGCGCTGCTTGCCGTGCTCCACGATCAGCGCGTGCAGATCGTTGAAGGCCTGCGCATCCGGCCCCAGTTCCGACTCCACCCAGGCCCGCAGGTCGTCGTAGGAACCACGGGCATGCGGCAGGCCCAGCCGTTCGAACAGCCGCCGGGTGTAGGCATCGACCACGAACACGGGCCGCTCAAAGGCGTACAGCACGATGTCGTCCGCCGTCTCCGGCCCCACGCCCTTGACGCCCAGAAGGGCCGATCGCAGGGCTTCGGTTTCCATGCGGGCCAGGGCTTCCACCCCGCCCTGCTGTTCCAGAAAGCGCAGCAGGTGCCGCAGGCGCTCGGCCTTCACGTTGAAGTACCCGCTGGGGCGGATGTGCTCGGCCAGGGTCTCGTGCGGGAGTTCCAGCAGGGCTTCCGGGTCCAGCACATCCGCCGCGCGCAGATTGGCGATCGCACGTTCGACATTGGTCCAGCTGGTGTTCTGCGTGAGCACCGCGCCCACCATGACCTCGAACGCCGACTCCGCCGGCCACCACTGCAGGTCGCCGTAGGCGTCCTGCAGGCGCTGCCGAACCTCGACCACGCGCAACGGCATCAGGACCGCGCCCGACCACCCGGCTTGCGTGGCCCGCCCTTGCGCCCGGACCGTCCTGGCGCCCCGCGCCCGGTCTTGCCGCCCTTGCCGGGGCCGCTCCCCGGCTTGGTGGAGGTCCAGCGATCCGCTTCGCGTACGCGCCCCCCCGACTTGCCCCGCTTGCCACGCGCGGGCCGGGTGTTGCGGCCCGGCCCGCGGCGCCGACCCCGCTCGCGAATGGATTCCGGCACTGGCAGCTCGACCGCCTCGTACAGCGCCTCGACCTCGCTCACCTCCAGATCACGGGAGGCGCCCGTCTTCAGGCCACGCCCGAGCACCACCGGCCCGTAGCGCACCCGGATCAGCCGACTGACGGTCACCCCGACCGCGTCCCACAGGCGGCGCACCAGGCGGTTGCGTCCTTCGCTGACCACGACATGAAACCAGTGGTTGGCGCCATCGCCGCCGCGCTCTTCCAGGACATCGAAACGCGCGGGACCATCCTCCAGCTCGACCCCTTCCAGCAGCATGCGCCGCGTATCGTCGGGGACCTCGCCGAGCACCCGCACCGCATATTCGCGCTCCAGCGAATGGCTGGGGTGCATCAGGCGATTGGCCAGTTCGCCATCAGTGGTGAACAGCAAAAGCCCTGAGGTATTCAGGTCGAGACGCCCAACCGCCACCCAGCGCTGCCCCTTCAGGCGCGGCAGGCTGGCGAACACGGGCTTGCGGCCCTCGGGATCGCTACGACTGCAGATCTCGCCGACCGGCTTGTGATACACGAGCCAGCGATGGGCATGCTCCGCCATGTGGATCACGCGCCCGCGCACGCGGATCACGTCATTCGGCCCCACCTGATCGCCCAGCTTGGCCGTGCGCTGGTTGACCTTCACCTCGCCGCGCTCGATCCAGCCCTCGATCTCGCGCCGCGAACCGAGGCCGCGCGCCGCCAGGACCTTTTGTACCCGTTCCGACATTCCTGCTGACTCCAGACGTCTCGACCCGGCCGCATTGCCGCGACCGGACCCGCATTCATTATGATGGGCGCTCACGATACACCAACAGGACGTTGCCCATGAGCGCCCAGAGCCCGGAAACCACCCCCGTCCAGACCCCGCTGAACATCGCCGTCCTCACGGTATCCGACAGCCGAACGCTGGCCGAGGACCGCTCGGGGGATGCCCTCGTGGAGCGGCTGGAGGGCGCAGGGCACCGCCTGGCCGAGCGCCGCGTGGTCCGGGACGACATCTACGCGATCCGCGCCGAACTCTCGCGCTGGATTGCCGACCCGGAGATCGACGCGGTGCTGACCACTGGCGGCACCGGCATCACCGGCCGCGACGGCACGCCGGAAGCCGCCTCGGTGCTGCTGGACAAGACGATCGAGGGCTTCGGCGAGCTGTTCCGCATGCTGTCCTATGAAGAGATCGGTACCTCCAGCCTGCAGTCCCGCGCCCTGTCGGGCGTGGCCAACGGCACTTATGTCTTCGTGCTGCCCGGCTCCACCGGCGCCTGCCGCACCGCCTGGGACCGCATCATCCAGGCCCAGCTGGACGCCCGCACCATGCCCTGCAACCTGACCATGCTGATGCCGCGCCTGAAGGAGTCCTGAGCGGTCAATCCGGATCGGCCCCGGGCTCGTCGGGGGCGAAGCACACCGGCGAAGCGTGTCCGCCGGTTCGCTCCTCCTCGGCCCTCTCGGCATTGAGGAGATCGCGCAACACCGCCGCGTGGCTGTGCTCCACATCCCGCGTCGCCGTCAGCAGGGTCAGGCGGCCACGGCGGGCATACCCCAGCAACCGGCCAAAGGCCTCGGGGCCCGCGTCCAGTTCCGCCTGATAACGACGGCTGAAGTCACGCCAGCGACCCGGGTCATGCGCGAACCAGCGGCGCAGGTCCGCCGATGGCGCGACAGACTTCTCCCAGGCGTCCAATGCGAGCGTGGATTTCTTCACCCCGCGCGGCCACAGGCGGTCAACCAGCACGCGGAACCCGTCCTCGGGATCGACCGGATCGTAGACGCGCCGAATCCACACCCGGTCCATGCAGCGCTTACCGATCCACGTGTGTCTGCAGCCAGTACTCGAGCAGGGCCGCGTGCCAGAGCTTGGAGCCCTGGATGCGGGTGAAGTACTGGTCCGGGGCGTCCAGCAGCTTGTCGATGTAGGCCGGCTGGTACAGCCCGCGCTCGCGCGAGGCGCGCGAGGTGAGGATGTCGCGCATGAACTCGAGGAATTCCCCGCGCACGTATTTCAGCGCCGGCACCGGGAAATAACCCTTGGGCCGGTCCAGCACCGCATCCGGCAGGCGCCCGCGGGCGATGCGGCGCAGCACGTCCTTGCCGCCGTCACCGAGCTTCAGGTGCGGCGGCATCGCGGCGGCCGTCTCCACCAGCTCGTGATCCAGGAACGGCACCCGCGCCTCCAGGCCGAAGGCCATCGTCATGTTGTCCACACGCTTGACCGGATCGTCCACGATCAACGTGGTCACATCCAGCGCCAGCACCGCGTCGATGAAGGAATCCGCGCGGTCGGTCTCGAGTTCGGCAAACTGCTCGCGCAGCCAGTCGCCGGTCACGTCGTTCGCCGGCGGGTGGCGCAGCGTTTCGGCCATCTCGGGGTGGTCGCGGTCGAAGTAGTGGCGGCGGAAACGTTCCACCCAGTCGCCATGGCGGTCCTCGGCCATCTGCGGGTACCAGAAGTAGCCGCCGAAGACCTCGTCCGCGCCCTGGCCGGACTGCACCACCTTCACATGCTGCGAGACCTGCTCGGACAGCAGGTAGAAGGCCACCGCGTCCTGGCCGAACATTGGCTCGGCCATCGCCCCAACCGCCTCCGGCAATCGGGCCAGCACCTGGTCGTTGGGGATCAGCGTGGCCTGGTGGTCGGTGGCGTAGCGCTCGGCGACCGGATCGGAGTATTCGAACTCCGAGCCCTTCTCCTCCGGCTGGTCCTCGAAGCCGACGGTAAAGGTGCGCAGGTCCTGGGCCCCCTCCTCCATCGCCAACGCCACCAGCAGGGAGGAATCCAGTCCGCCGGAGAGCAGCACGCCCACCGGCACGTCGGCCACCTCCAGGCGCTTTCGCACGGCCGCGCGGAGGCCATGTTCAATACGCTCCTGCCACTCGGCATCGGAGACCGGGTGATCCGGGCGACGGGCTTGCAGCGTCCAGTAGCGCTGCAGCCGTTCCTGCCCTCGCGCATCGATGCTCAGGTAATGCCCCGGCTCCAGCTTGCGGATGCCGCGCAGCACGGTACGCGGCGCGGGCACCACCGCGTGCAGCGAGAACAGCATGTGCAGCGCCTCGGCATCCAGCTCGGTGTCCACGTCGCCCGGCGCCAGCAGCGCCTGGGTGTTGGAGGCGAAGCGGATGCCGTCGCCGGTGCGCGCCAGGTACAACGGCTTGATGCCCATGCGGTCGCGCGCCAGCAACAGGCGCTGCGCATGGCCGTCATACAAGGCAAAGGCGAACATGCCGTGCAGCCGGGCCACGATGCCCTCGCCCCACTCAGCGTAGCCGCGCAGGATGACCTCGGTATCGCCGGTGGAAAAGAAGCGATGGCCGCGGCCCTCCAGCTCGCTGCGCAGAGCGCGGAAGTTGTAGATCGCGCCATTGAACACCAACGCGAGCCCGGTCTCCGGGTCGAACATCGGCTGATGCGCGCGCTGCGACAGGTCCAGGATCGACAGGCGCCGGTGCCCCAGCGCGACCCGCCCGGAGGCCCACAGCCCGTCGGCATCCGGCCCGCGCCGTTCCAGGCAGGGCAGCATGCGCGCCACGATCTCGCCGCTGGCGCGCCGCTCACCCCAGACGAATTCTCCCGCGATCCCGCACATCGAGTTTTTCCTTGCTGGTTGGATTGGGGTCGAATTGCCACCCTGCCCGACACGAACAGGGCTTCGCCCCGCAAGCAGACTCCTACTGATTGGGGGCCTCTTCCGGGGCCGTGCCGAAGGCTGTCTCCAGCGCCTCCATCAGGGCCTCACTGGCGGCCCCGGCGCGGTCGCGATCCGCGTGCGCCATGTAGAACGGAACCTCGTGTCGCGTACCCGCCTCCAGGCTAAGTTCGACCAGTCGCCCCTGGTCGAGATCCTCCGCGACACGATCTAGCGGCAGCCAGGCGAAACCGATCCCGGAGCGCAGAATGTCTCGCGCGGTACTCATGTGCGACACGGTCCAGCGCTGATCGGCCTCGACCCAGCCACCCTGCCCGGCCTGCCGTTCGCCGGAGTCGCGCACCACGATCTGGCGCTGAGTCTGAAGGTCCCGCCGCGTCAGCCGCCGACCGCCGGCCAGCGGGTGCCCAGGGTGTGCCACGCACACCATGATCTGATCCGTCAGCCAGGCGCCCAGATAGCCGCCGGGCAGCTCCGGCGCGATCAATATATCCACGCGGCCTTCGTGCAGGAGTTCCGGGCCGCCGCTCAGGACGACCTCCTCCAGCTGAACACGCGTGGCCGGATAGGCACGGGAAAAGCGCTCCAGCGCCTGGATCACCGGGCCGCGCGGCAGGATCTGGTCTACCGCCAGCCGCACCTCGGACTCCACACCGGCCGCGAGCGCTCCGGCCAGGGCCTCGATCTCGGCGGCCTCCTCCAGCAGGTGCTCGGCCCGGCGCAGTAGCGCCACGCCCGCCGGGGTCAAGACCGCCTTGCGGCCCTGGACTTCGAAGACCTCGACGCCCAGGCGCTCTTCCAGCTTCTGCACCGCATGGTTCACGCTGGAGGGGCTCTTGTGTACCTGTTCCGCGGCACGGGCAAAGCCGCCGGCGGCCACTACCGCCTGCAGCATGCGCCATTGCTCCAGGGAGACGCGGATCAACAGACTCGCCCGCGCCGAGATTCCGGCCATCCCGCCCCGACGCGGCGTTCCGGTTCTGGCGAGAGGCTGCATCGCCACTGCCGTGGCTTGGCCTCACGCAGCCTCGAACGGCACGCCTCCGGATTCATCCTAGGGAAACACTGATCCATGTACACGCTCGCGCTCGAGTCGCTTTTGCGTGCGAACAAGGCGCGGTGACTGCCGTGCAGCATTCTGCACAAGGGAACCGCAACGCCGTTCCCGCGCAAAAGCGGCCGAGCCCCTGCTTTAAAAGGATCGTGGGGTTGGCACCCCAGGTTCCCCGATCCTGCGTTGCGGCCCTTGCCGGTAGAACCACTACCGGCTACGCACCGCGCCTTGTCTCGGAAAACCTGGGGTACCAACGCGAGCGTGTACATGGATCAGTGTTTCCCTACTGTTCTTCCGGGCACCCGCAGCCGGTCTTGTGGATACGCCGATGCCACTCCTCGCGCATCCGCGCGTAAGCGGTCGTGGTCATCAGCAGCAGATGGACCGTGGAGGGGTAGATCCGGCCATCCATGCGCAGGGTCTCGGTCAGCTCCGGGTACTTGCCCTCGGGGATGTAGAAAAAGTCCTGCCCCTCGCGCAGCTGGTCCTTTTGCGCCTTGAACAGGCGAAAGGCCGTGCCCTTGGGCACGCCGTTCCATTCGTCGATCTGGCGCAGGCTCAGGGTGGCGTACCCCGCGTGGATGATCGGGTCCGGCAGGGCGGCGCTGGCGGAACCCTCGCGCCCGGGAAACAGTCCTGCACTACGGGGGTCTTCGTCGCTTTCAATCCTCATGCTGGCATTATGGCATGCCGAAAGCCGGCCGACGGAACAGGACGACACGAATGGAATTGTTACAGGAATACGGGCTGTTCTTCGCCAAACTCGTGACCGCCCTCGTGGTGGTGCTGATCTTCGTGAGCGCCGTGGCGGGGGTGATCGCCAAGAGCCGCGAGCGGCGGCCCGACCGCCTGACGGTACGCAAGCTGAACGATCGTTATCGCCGTATGGAGAAGACCATTCGCCACGCGGTCGAGGGAAGCGCCAACTGGCGAGAGCGGCTGCGCAAGAAGCTGGGATGGCAACGCGGCGACTCCTCCTCCAGCAAAGGTGAGTCCGCCGAACCGCCAAAGCCGGATACACCGACCGAACATCCCGGCCAGGATTCCGGCGAACAGGACCGACCAAGGGTTTACGTACTTCGCTTCACCGGCGACATCCGCGCCTCCAGCGTCGACAGTCTGCGCGAGGAGGTGACCGCGATCCTGACCCTCGCCCGCCCCGAGCAGGACCGGGTCATCGTATGCCTGGAGAGCCCGGGCGGGCTCGTCCCGTCGTACGGCCTGGCCGCCTCGCAACTGGCCCGCCTGCGCGACCAGGGGCTGGACCTGACCGTTGCCGTGGATCGTGTCGCCGCCAGCGGCGGGTACATGATGGCCGCGGTGGCGCACCGGATCGTGGCCGCGCCCTTCGCGGTGCTGGGGTCGATCGGGGTCGTGGCCCAGATTCCGAATCTGCACCGCTGGCTGGAGCGCCATGACATCGATGTCGAACTACTGACCGCCGGCGAATACAAACGCACCCTGACTGTACTCGGGGAGAACACGGACGAGGGCCGCCGCAAGTTCCGCGAGCAGCTGGAAGAGGCTCACGATCAGTTCAAGACGTTTCTCTCTCGTTACCGGCCGTCACTGGACCTGGAAAAATTGGCGACCGGCGAACACTGGTACGGCGAACAGGCACACGAACTGGGCCTGGCCGACGAACTGCGAACCAGCGATGATCTGCTGCTGGAGACCAGCCGCGAGGCTGACCTGTTCGAGATTACCTATACCCGCCCGCAGCGCCTGAGCCGGCGCATCACGCTGGCGATGGAGTCCATTGTCGAGCGTGTGCTGCGCAGCCAGGGACCCGAGGCACGGCTTTGAGCCATCTCGGCATAAAGGGAAGAAGAACACGTCCCTGCCCGTCGACCATGCAAAGGACCAATTCGGAGGATATGACCATGCAAAACCGTTCCCACACCCCCGCGTTGCTGTTGTGTCTGCTCGCCAGCCTGGCCTTCTTTGCCCTGCCGCTGAAGGCGGCCGCCGACGACCAGATGCCCTGGGGCTCGGCCGAGATGATGGACCGCGAATACCAGCCACGAAAGGTGGTCTACGACGTCTACGTGGACACCGAGGACGAACTGAACATGGTTCTGGACCGCGTCAGCATGCTGAACAACGTCTACGAGTCCGATCCGTTCGAAGCCCACATCGTGCTGGTTCTGCACGGGCGCGAGGTGCCGTTCTTCACTCGTGATCAGTTCGACGAGCGCGAGGAGACCATGCGCCGAGCCAAGTCCCTTACCGAAGGTGGCGTGGTGGAATTCCGGATGTGCGAGGCCTCCGCCCGGCTGCGGGGTATCGAGCACGAAGAGATCCACGGCTTCGTGAATCTGGTGCCCATGGCCGACGCCGAGATCGTCGAGCTGCAGCACGAGGGCTACCTGCTGATGCAGTGAGGCCCGCCTTCAGGCAGACGCCAGCACCCTGGCGTCTGCCTGGTCACGCCCCCTCAAAGTCCCCGTGTCGACGGCCTTGCCCTCGTCCCATGCGATCGCATCCCGAGGAGTTCCCGCTCATGAAACGACGCCTGTTCGCCTTTCTGCTCGCGGCCACCGGCCCCACCCTGGTCATGGCCGACGAACCGCGGATGAGCGACCCTGATCGCAATGTCTATATCCCGGGGGCCGAGGACAGCGAGGGCGTATTGCGCGTGGCTGCGGTCTACAACAGCGACCGCATTCGGATTCACTACGAGTACGAGACTCACAGCCCCAGCTGGTATCACCAATACTGGCGCTACGAGGATGGCGAATGGGTGCGTTATGGCTCCGGCGGCCCGGAGCCGGACGAACACGGCCTGTACGAAGACCGGATCTCGATGATGCTGGATGACGGCTCGGTCGACGACTTCATGCGCCTCGGTGGCTGGATGACGGCGCACGAGGGCATGCGCAGCCTGAGTTCGGAGGTGGATCACGACGACGTACGCGAACACCCCAAGCTGGGCGAGGAGATGGGCCGTAGCGACGTGCGCAAGTACCTGCCGCAGACCCGCGAGACCGATGACCCGGAAGACGTCTCCTGGGACGCCATCCGCGATGATGACGAACTCGAGGCGATGCGCGAGAACGGCGAATTCCTCGATCTCTGGCAGTGGCGGGCACACCGCAGCCACCCGGTCGGATATGCGGACAACGGCTATGTGCTGCACTACCGCCTCGCCTCCGAGGGCGACAGCATGTTCACCACCAACTGGGACGACGACGCCGACCAGCCCGCCTATATGTTCGACCCCGACCAGGTGGGCGCCCCGGCCCTCGACTGGAAGCGCCTGGTCGCGGGCGAATACGGCCAGAACGACCCCTACTTCCTGTCGGAAGACAACTCGATGGCATTCGATCCAGACTACGACTGGCAGGAGGGTGACACACTACCCCAGCGCTTCCTGCGCGAGCCCAGTGGCAGCCGCGGCGCGATCGAGGCTTCGGGCGGCTACCAGGACGGGGCCTGGCGCATCGCGTTGACCCGCTCACTCGACGCCCCGGACCCGCGCGACAGCAAGGCACTCGAGCAAGGCAATACCTACAACGTCGCCTTCGCCGTGCACCACGGCACGGGAGCCCGCTGGCATCTGGTCTCGCTGCCCATGACACTGGGTCTGGACGATGGCGAGGCCGACATCAAGGCCCAGTACACGGACGGGCATCTGGACGACGCCGATCTTGAGTGGACCGAGGTCCCGGTGTTCTATCCGGGACAGATGACTTACCAGGACCTGCACGGCGACACGCACGGGGCCGGTGGCCCGCTCGTGCGCGACGGCGACCTGGGCGTGCTTGATGCCCACGATCCGGAGGGGCTCGCGGACGTGATCATCGAGCACGAGCTGCGCCAGCTGGAGGACCAGGGAGACACTGACTGAACGCCGCACGAGGCCGCCTACAGGGTGCCGGCTGGCGGCGAACCTCTCCTTGAGGATGGGAACAGTCGCGGCATCCAGCGCAGGTAGCCGAGCATCCCGAACAGTTCGACCAGCGACTGCAGCACGATGACCATGACGGCCGCGTGTAACGCCTCGGGCAGCGCAAGGGCCACCGGCAGAACGACAAACGAGTTGCGCGTACCCAGGCTGAACGCCAGCGTGCGCCCCTGCTCGCCGGGCAGGCCGAAGACCCGGGCCAGAACCCATGCCAGCGCTGCCGCACCGAGCAGGTACAGCAGGTACACCGGGATCACGCCCATTAACTCCAGTCCGCCCTCGAACACCACGTGGGCCTCCGCCAGGGTGATCAGCCCCACCACCAGCGCCAGTAGCGGAACGGTGGCAACTGCAAAGCGGTTCTGCCAGAACTGTACGCGGCCCCGCAGCCTGAGCGCCTGTTCCAGCAGTATTGCCGCAAGCAGCGGCAGGCCGATCAGCAGCGCAGCCGCGGCGAACACGGTCGGCGACATCAGGCCGAGGGCCTCCCCCGGCCCCAGGATGATGGTCAGGTAAACGGGCAGCATCAGAAACTGTGCCGCCAGGCTCACCGGCGTAAATGCCGCCGCACGCGCACCATCCCCGCCGCCCTGTCGCGCAAAGGTGATGAACCAGTCGGTGCAGGGCATCAGCAGGACCAGCAGGATGCCCAGCCGTATCGCCGGATCGTCGGGGGCCAGCGGCAGCAGCGCGACCAGCAGCAGGGGCACCAGCACGAAGTTCCCCACCAGCGCGGCGACCAGGAAACGCCGGTCGTTGAAGGCGAGCCGGATCGCCTCCCACGGGATTTGCGCGAAGGTGACGAACAGCAACAGCCCGAGCGCGACCCACACCCAGGCGGTCAGTCCCTCGCCAAGCCCCGGCCAGAGGCCGGCCAGCACCAGACCCATCACAATGGCGGCAAGATAGATCCATACCTGAAGGCGTTCCAGCATCGAGACACGTTACCAGAACCCCACGCTGTATCCGGGCTTCGTTGCCCTCGGCATCGGGACGGTTCAGGCTTGGAAATAATCGATATATCGATACATCTCCTTCAGTCGGCCGCCGATGTCATGCCTCACCAAGAGCTTCTGATTGCCTACCACGATTTCCCTCCGGTCACGCGCGATCGGGTAGAGACCCTGCAGGCCAACCTCGGCTATGTCTGTAACCAGACCTGCTTTCATTGCCATGTGAACGCCGGGCCGAACCGGCGCGAGATCATGCCGCCGGAAGTGATCGACGAGCTGCTCGCCTGCTGTGATCGCTGCGACATCCAGACCCTCGACCTGACCGGTGGCGCCCCGGAACTGAATCCCGGGTTTCGCGACCTGGTCCGCAACGCCCGCCAGCGTGGAATACACGTGATCGATCGCTGCAACCTGACCATCCTCGGCGAACCCGGGCAGGACGACCTGGCAGCGTTCCTGGCCGAACAGGGCGTCGAGATCGTGGCCTCTCTGCCCTGTTATCTGGAAGAGAACGTCGATGCCCAGCGTGGCGACGGTGTGTTCGAACGCAGCATTGCAGGTCTGAAGCAGCTCAATGCCCTGGGTTACGGCCAGCCCGGCAGCGGGCTCGGTCTCAACCTGGTCTACAACCCGCAAGGGCCGAGTCTGCCGCCCCCGCAGGCCGAACTGGAAGCCGCCTACCACGAGCACCTCGAACGCGAGTACGGCATCCGTTTCAACGCGCTGTTCACGATCACCAACATGCCCATTCACCGCTTCGCCAAGACGCTTGCGCGTGAAGGCCGTTACAACGCCTACATGCAGACGCTGCGAAACGCCCATCAGTCGTCTAACCTCGCGGGCGTCATGTGTCGGACACTCGTCTCGGTCGACTGGCAGGGATACGTACACGACTGTGACTTCAACCAGATGCTGGAGTTGCCCCTGGGGGCCGGCCGGGGCCGCCGCGTGCACATCGGCGAGCTGACGCCCGACTATCTGGCGCAGGCACCGATTGCGGTCGGCGACCACTGCTACGGGTGCACGGCCGGCCAGGGTTCCAGCTGCGGCGGGGCACTTTGAGTACCCTGCGACCATTCAAATCCTCAACCACGATGAAAAGGAGTTCGTCATGAAAAAGACCCTTCTGGCCACCACACTGTCGCTCGCCCTCGCCGCTACGTCCGCGCAGGCATTCGATGTGGACGGCATGATCACCAAGGCCAGCCCGCACTCGGCCTCGGAAACACTGGACCGCCTCGAGTCCGCCTTGGAGGCGAACGATGTCAACGTCGCCCTGCGCTGGGATCACGCCAGCAAGGCCGCGGGCGAGGACATTGATCTTGGCCCGACCGAGCTGCTGCTGTTCGGCAATCCGGCCCTGGGCAGCCACATGTTCACCAGCCGCCAGCACGCCGGTATCGACCTGCCGATGAAGGCGCTGGCCTGGACCGATGCGGACGGGCAGACCTGGCTGGCCTATAACGACCCCGAATGGCTGGCCGCGCGCCACGGGATCGACGATCGCGAGGAAATCGTCGAACAGATGAGCAACGCGCTCGACAACCTGTCCAGCGCGGCGATCGCCGACGACTGAGCACCAGCACCCGGCGGGCGATTCGTTATAGTGGGGGCCGGACCCAATTCACCGGGGGACTCATGGATCGCCCGCCTCATTTCAATCCTTCGGCGCGTGCCGAAGATGTGCTCGGCTGGCGCGAATGGGTCGGCCTGCCGGATCTCGGCCTCGGGGCCATCAAGTGCAAGGTGGACACCGGCGCACGCAGTTCCGCGCTGCACGCCTTTTATGTCGAGAGTTTCACCCGCGACGGGCGTGAGTGGGTGCGCTTTGGCATCCATCCCTATCAGCAGGATGACCAGACCGAGGCCTGGTGCGAGGCCCCGGTGCTGGATGTCCGCAACGTGACCGACTCCGGCGGCCATACCGGGGAGCGCTATTTCATCGCCACCCGTGCAAAAATCGGTGATCGAGTGGTCCCTCTGGAACTTTCCCTGACCAGCCGCGATACCATGCGCTTTCGTATGCTGCTCGGACGCGAGGCCATGCGGGGGCGCTTTCTGGTCGACCCCCGGGCGTCGTTCTTGCTCGGGCGCCCCACTCCACATCTCGCAACACCGGAATCCACGCCCGAATGAAGCTCGGAATCCTCTCGCGCAACAGCAAGCTCTACTCCACCCGGCGCCTGGTGGAGGCAGCCCAGCAACGCGGCCACGAAATCCGCGTGGTGGACCCGCTGCGCTGCTACATGAACATCACGGCACACAAGCCGCAAATCCACTACAAGGGCGATGTCCTCGACCAGTTCAACGCGGTGATCCCGCGTATCGGTGCCTCCATTACCTTCTACGGTACCGCGGTGCTGCGTCAGTTCGAGATGATGAGCGTCTATCCCCTGAACGAATCGGTGGCCATTTCGCGCTCGCGCGACAAGCTGCGCAGCCTGCAACTGCTGTCGCGCCGCGGCATCGGGCTCCCGGTGACCGGGTTTGCCCACTCCCCCGACGATATCGACGACCTGCTCGAGACCGTCGGCGGCGCACCCTGCGTAATCAAGCTGCTGGAAGGGACCCAGGGCCTGGGGGTCGTGCTGGCCGAGACCAAGCAGGCCGCCGATAGCGTGATCCAGGCGTTCATGGGTCTCAGGCAGCATATTCTGGTGCAGGAATACATCAAGGAGGCCAAGGGATCGGATATCCGCTGTTTCGTGATCGGCGAGAAGGTCGTCGCCTCGATGAAGCGCCAGGCGAAAGACGGCGAGTTTCGCTCCAATCTGCATCGCGGTGGCACGGCGACACTGTGCCGTATCACCCCCGAGGAACGGGCCACGGCCGTCCGCGCGGCCAAGGTAATGGGGCTGAACGTCTGCGGCGTGGACCTCCTGCGCTCCAACCATGGAGCGGTGGTAATGGAGGTCAACTCCTCGCCGGGCCTGGAGGGGATCGAAAACGCGTCCGGCAAGGATGTCGCCGGCATGATCATCGAGTTCATCGAGAAGAACGCCAAGCCGAACCGCACCAAGACCAAGGGCCGTGGTTGATGGCCACGCCCAGAGCCGACCGTAACGACCCTATCACCATTGGCGGGACGACTGTCCGCCCGGGCGAACGGCGCACGGTGGAGTTGCAGCTCGGCGCCCTGTACACCCACACCCCGACCAATATGCCCGTGCAGGTCCTGTGCGGCCGGCGCAAAGGGCCGATTCTGTTCGTCAGCGCCGCCATACATGGCGACGAGATCAACGGCGTGGAGATCATCCGCCGCCTGCTGAAGATCCCGGCGCTGCGGCGCATGCGGGGCACACTGCTGGCGGTCCCCGTGGTCAACATGCACGGCTTCATCAACCAAAGCCGCTACCTGCCCGACCGGCGCGACCTGAATCGCTGTTTCCCGGGCTCGCCCAAAGGTTCGCTGGGTGCCCGGATTGCACGGCTGTTCATGCGCGAGATCGTCCACCGCAGTACCCACGGGATCGACCTGCACACCGGGGCGATCCATCGCTCCAACCTGCCGCAGATCCGGGCCAACCTCGACCACGCGGAGACACAGGAACTGGCGCGTGCCTTCGGCGCACCGGTGGTCCTGAATTCCGCACTGCGCGACGGATCCCTGCGCGAAGCCGCTGCTGAGCGGGATACGCCGATCCTGCTGTACGAGGCCGGCGAGGCCCTGCGCTTCGACGAGCTGTCCATCCGCGGCGGTGTGCACGGGATCATCGAGGTGATGCGGCATCTCGGCATGCTGCCGGCGATCCGGCGCCGCAGCCCACGCGAGCCTATCATGGCCCGCACCAGCGGCTGGGTACGTGCCCCCCAAAGCGGCATCCTGCGCAGCTTCGTGCGCCAGGGCGACCGCGTGGTCCGCGACCAGACGCGCCTGGCGATCGTCTCCGATCCCTTCGGCGAGACCGAGACCGAGGTCCTCGCCCCGGCCTCGGGGATCGTCATCGGGCAGCTCAACCTGCCCCTGATCAACGAGGGCGACGCCCTGTTCCATATCGCGCAGTTCAACCGGACCGATCTGGCGGTGGAGCGCCTGGAGACCTTCCAGGAGAACCTCGAGGCCAGCGACTACCCCTACGCCGACGCCCCGCGCCCGGAAACGCCCTGACGTTCACACTCGCGGGGGATCAAAACCCGCTGTCACCACGTCTACGGCTTGAACCCATTCAACCAGACCTCTGTCCATGACCCGTTTGCCCCTGTGGCTCAACGCCCTGCTCCTGACTGGCGCCCTGTGTGCCAGCCCCGCCCTGGCCCAAGAGATTGCCGAACAGACCCCGGACGATGCCCAGACCGGTGCGGTCTCCGCCGCCACCAGCATCGATGCTGGCGGGGCCGAGATCCCGGTCGAGCGCTATCCCGCCGATGGCGAGGCCGTACTGCTGTGGTTCCCGTCCGAGCACGGGCTGCTGGACGGCCATCGGCAGCAGGCCCTGGCGCTGCAGGCCGCCGGCGTCGAAGTCTGGCTGGCGGACCCGTTCGCCGGGCACTTCCTCCCCGAGGCCGCCTCCAGCTTCGACGAGATGCCGACCGAGACCGTGGGCGACCTGATTGAGACCGCGCACGCCGAGGACGAGCGTGCGGTTTTCGTGTTCGGCAATGACCGTGCCCTGCCCTGGCTGCTGACGGGCCTGTATCACTGGCAGGAGGAGCACCCCGAGGCAGAACACCTCCTGGGGCTGATCATGATGAGTCCGTACCTGCATACCGGCGTTGACACCGACGAGGCCGAGATGCAGCCCATCGTCGGCGTCACCAACCTGCCGGTCTACATCATCCAGCCCATGCTGTCCCCGCAATTCCAGCACCTCGGGCTGATCCGCTCGACCCTGAGCGACGGGGGCAGCACCGTCGGCGCGCGCCTGCTACCCGAGCTACGGGACCGGTTCTTTTTCCGCCCCGATGCGATGGAAGCCGAACTCCTGGCACGCGAAACCTTCCACCAGGAACTCGTCTATGGCATGGACCTGTTGCGGCGCCTGCCCGCCGCGCGCACCGCCGCCGCATCCGACGACCTGGATCTGAGCGTGAACACGCCCACCGGCGGCGACGTCCAGCTGGATGCACTGGACGAGCCGGTCGCGGCGCCCGAACTGGTCCGCCCGGACCTGGCCGGCGAGGAACACCGTCTGGAGGACTATCGTGGCGAGGTCGTGCTGATCAATTTCTGGGCCAGCTGGTGCCCGCCCTGCGTGCACGAAATGCCTTCCATGCAGCTACTGGAAGACGAGCTGCGCGAAGAGGGCTTTCGCATCCTCGCCGTGAATCTTGGCGAAGACGAAGAGACCATCCGCGACTTCATCGAAAACGAGGTGCAAACCGAGTTTACCATCCTGCTCGACCCGGACCAGGAGTCGCTGAACGACTGGCGCGCGATGGCCTACCCCACCAGCTATGTCGTCGACCGCGAGGGCAACCTGCGCTACTACCTGTTCGGCGCGATCGAGTGGACCGAACCCGGCGTCATCGACCAGATGCGCGAGCTGCTCGAGGAAGACTACGAAGCCCCGGAAGGCGACGATTAGTCCGAGCCGGGCGGCGTCCCGAACGCCTCGCGCAGCCAGCCGCGCAGGGCGTCAAAGCCATGCTCCGCCCGCTCCGAGGGCGGCTGCATGCCCGGGACGAACCCGTACTCGCGAAACGGCTCCAGCAAGGCTGGATCGCCGCTGATGACGTGCACGGGCACGGCCCAGCTGGCGTCCTGACCGGTCACCAGGGCGGCCGGCTGGTGATCGCCCAGCATGAAAAACAGCGTGTCCTCGTCCACGTACCGCGCCGCATAGCCCCCGGTCACCTCCAGCGAATAGCGCACCGACTCCGCGTAGTACTCGCGCACGCGATCGAAGTCCCGCCACAACGACTCCGGGGTCGGTCCCTTGCCGGCCCACTCGTCGAAGACCGCGCCGTCCCCGATCGCCTCCCAGTCCTCCAGCACCGGCAGGATCGGGGTCCACGGCGCATGCGAACTGATCAGGGCCAGCATCGCGAATACCGGACGTTCCGAGGGCCCGCGGATCTCGCGTTCGAAGAACGACCAGGTGTACTGATCCGGCATGGTCACCCAGAAAAACGGTGGCCCGGCGTACTCGAACCCGTGCTTGTCGACGATCCGGTCCCAGCGAAACCACTGACCCTCCGGCCAGTCGAGCTGGATCGCCGGGGCCAGCATGGCCGTCTCGTGTCCGGTGGCCTGAAAGTCCTGCACCAGGGTGTCGCGGGTCTGTGCCTGCAGGGCGTCGTAATGCCCGGCATAGCGCACTTGCAGGCCCGTGAGCAGCGAAGCCTGCGCCAACCAGGACTGCCCACCGGCGATCGGGGCCTCCAGTACGCCAGTCACGACATGCAGGTCCGCGTCGTCGAGTTGCTCGCCGATAAAATCCAGGCTCGGCACGATCACCGGTGCATAACGCTCGTCGAACACGGCCGAGACCCCGTAGGACTCTACCAGTCCCAGGATCACATCCACGTCGCCAAGACCCGGCAAGGGACGCCCCTCGGCCTGCTCGCGGGTCTGTTCCAGGCGCTCGCGAAATGCGCGGTTCTCCGCCAATGCCCCCTGCCCAGCCACAATCTGCTCCTGGACCGAAACCATCCCGGGCGCGGCCGTACCCGGCGGAGCCGCCCCTCGCATGGAGCCGAGCGCCCCCACCAGCCCGAGCGTGAACAGCCCGACCGCGACGGACAGGGGTATCCGGCGCCCTGGTGCCGACTGCACGGTCAGCGCGAACAGGCCACGAGCAGCGCCTGCGATGATCGCGACCAGCCCCGCGACCAGGACGACCACCAGCCCCACCGTGGCCCAAACATCCAGATTGCCGGTCACCAGCCGCCAGACCGCGTCCAGCAGGATCCAGTCCTGGATCACGTTCAGGGGACGTACCAGGCTGATGCGGGTCAGGGCATCGAACAGCGCCAGAACCACCAGCGCCAGCAGAATAAAACCAGCCAGCCAGGCCAACGCGCGTGCCAGCCGCCCGGCGGGCAGCAGCGCGAACAGCCCTACCAGCAAGACCGCTTCCCAGGCCAGCCAGTGGGGTCCGATTCCCGCGTGACGGGGCACGTCCAGCCCCAGCAGCACGACGTTGAGTGCCGCGAGGGTCAGCAGCAGTCGGATCACGGGCGGACGGACATTAGGGAAACACTGATCTATGTACACGCTCGCGCTCGAGTCGCTTTTGCGTGCGAACGAGGCGCGGCGACCGCCGTGCAGTCATTCTGCACAAGGGAACCGCAACGCCGTGCGCGCGCCCGTTTTTGATAACAACAGGCGGCCGAGCCCCTTCGGGGTTGGCACCCCAGGTTTTCCGAGACAAGGCGCGGTGCGCAGCCGGTAGTGGCTCTACCGGCAAGGGCCGCAACGCAGGATCGGGGAACCTGGGGTGCCAACGCGAGCGTGTACATTAATAGTGTCTCCCTAGCGCCGCGGGGAACCGAACGTCATCCGCTGCAGGACACCATCCCGGCGCACACGCCAGTGGTACAGGGCCGCCGAGATATGGCCCAGTGCCAGCACCAGAATGGTGATCCCCAGGATCTGGTGCCAGGCGAACAGGGTCTCCGACAGCGCCTCGTTTTCCGGGAACAGGCCCGGCAGGATCAGCGGACCCAGTTGCACCGGGTAGCCGCCGGCCGCCGTCGCCCACCAGCCGATCACCGGCATCACGATCAGCAGCAGATACAGCAGCCCGTGGACCGACTCGGCCGCGATGCGCTGGGCCGAAGGCAACGCGACCGCGTAGGGCGGCTTGCCGTGACGCAGACGCAGGCCCACACGCACCAGCATCAGCAGCAAAATCAGCACCCCGAAGCTCTTGTGCCAGGTATAGATAGTGTCGGTCATGCCCTCGCCAAAGCGGTCCTGCAACCCGTCGAAGCCAAACCAGCCGATGGTGCCGCCCAGCGCCAGCGCACCCAGCACCAGCACGGCGACCGCCCAGTGCACAATCCGCTGGCTCAGGGCGTAACGCGGCCACTCTCCAGTATTGCCCGTATCCATCCCGCACTCCCGTTCGTGTATGTCCCCAACATGCCGCCCACACACGATACCTGCAACCCGTCGTTCCCCCACCTCGCCTGGCGAGATACACCCGTCACCGTGCAGGGCCAGTATGCTTTGAACATGCGCTCACCCGAACCCACTACCCCATCGCTGGCCGGCGTACGCTGCCTGACGTTCGACCTCGACGACACCCTGTGGCCGGTGATGCCGGTGATCCAACATGCGGAGGCGCGCTTCTACGCCTGGCTGCGCGAGCATGCGCCGGTCATCTGCGAACGGTTTGATCCGCAGGCGCTGATTGCCGAACGGGCCGCCTTCATGCGCGCCGCACCTGAGGATGAACGCCACGATCTGACGCGGCTGCGCAAGCACTGGCTGCGCGAGCTGGCCACGGACTGTGGCTGCTGTCCTGATTTGTTGTCCGACGAGGGATTCGAGGTGTTCTGGCATGCGCGCAACGAGGTGACGCCCTTCCCCGAGGCTGACGGCGTACTCGCCACGCTGTCGCGTCACTTTCGGCTGGGCGCGATCAGTAACGGCAATGCCGATGTCTTTCGCACGCCCCTGGGGCGTCATTTCGACTTCGCGATCGCGGCGGGCGAGGCCGGCGCGGCCAAGCCCGACCCGGTAATCTTCGCACAAGCCCGCGAGCAGGCCGGCGTCGACCCCGAACGGATCCTGCATGTGGGCGATGACAGCACCAGCGACGTCCTCGGGGCCCTGAACGCCGGGTTCCATGCGGCCTGGTTCAACCCCGACGCGCTGCCCTGGGAACACGGGCGGCCCCGACCGGTGCTGACACTGGGCCGCCTGGGCCAGTTGCCCCGACATCTCGGGATCGACTAGGGAGACGCTGATTTAATCGCACGTCCGCGTTGGTGCCCCCTGTTTTCCGAGACAAGGCGCGTCGTGCAGCGGGTAGTGGTTCTACCCGCAAGCGGCGCAACGCAGGATCGGGGAACAGGGGGCACCAACCCCGAAGGGGCTCGGCCGCTTTTGCGCGCGAACAGCGTTGCGGTTCCCTTGTGCAGAATGACTGCACGGCAGTCACCGCGCCTTGTTCGCACGCAAAAGCGACTCGAGCGCGGACGTGCGATTAAATCAGCGTCTCCCTAGGCGTCCATCGCCGCAGCCCCACCCCCTCAGTCGGGATCAACGCGGCCGCGCAGGGCCTTCTTGCGGCCACGGTGGGTCTTGCCCTCAAGACGACGCAGCTTGGAGGCGCGTGTAGGCCGGGTCGGCTTGCGCGTCTTGATCGGGCGGCCCGCCTCGCGCAGGAGTTCGCTCAGGCGCTCCAGCGCATCCTCGCGGTTGGCCTCCTGGGTGCGGTGCTGCTGAGCCTTGATCACCACCACACCATCCTTGCTGATGCGCTGGTCACGACGGCGCAGCAGGCGCTGCTTGTAGACGTCGGGCAGGCTGGAGGCGCGGATGTCGAAACGCAGGTGGATGGCCGAGGCGACCTTGTTCACATTCTGTCCGCCCGCGCCCTGGGCCCGGATCGCCGTCAGTTCGATCTCGTCTTCGGGCACCGCGACGCTGTTGGAGATGCGAAGAACCATTCAGCGAAAGTCGCCGTCCTTGATTCGGCCCTCGTCATCCAGCTCCGCGAAAAAGCGCGAGTTGTCCTGGCGGTACTCGTGGGTCGCAATCTCGCCCGGCAGCACGAGGGTCACGTCCGGGTAGACGCGTTCGAACTCCTCCGGACTCGGCCGGGTTTCCAGGAAGTGCAGAAACGGGTTCATCTGCTGGACCGTCCCCGGACGAGGCTCCGGCCCGTCCGCCCGCGTCTCGGTCTTGTGCACCGCGCAACCGCTGATCCCCAGCGCCAGAAGCACTGCCACTACCGGCATCCATCGAAGTCGTCGTGCCATACATCCCTCCGGCGTCTGTCATGTCCACCGTCAGCGCGAGGCGCCACAGGTGCTGCGGCGATGTCCTGGAACCAGTCCGGCACCAGGGCCCCGCCCCACAGTCGAGCCCCTACTCCGTTGGCTGGCCGTGCTCGCGCGTGGCCTCGAAACGGATCTCCGGCCACTTCTCCTGAGCCATCTGAAGGTTCACCCGCGTGGGGGCGATATAGACCAGATCGCCACCATGGTCGATCGCCAGGTTGGCCGCGGCCTTCTCCTTGAACTCCTCGAGTTTCTTCGGATCGTCACATTCGACCCAGCGAGCGGTCTGGACGTTCACGTTCTCGAACTGCGCCTCCACCTTGTACTCGGTGCGCAGGCGCTCGGCGACCACGTCGAACTGCAGCACGCCAACCGCGCCAAGGATCAGGTCGTTACTGGTCAGCGGACGGTAGAGCTGCGTCGCGCCCTCCTCGCACAACTCCTGCAACCCCTTGGAGAGCTGTTTCATCTTCAGCGGGTCCTTCAGCTGCGCCCGGCGGAACAGCTCCGGCGCGAAGTTCGGCACACCCGTAAAGGTCAGCTCCTCGCCCTGGGTGAAAGTATCACCAATGCGGATGGTGCCATGGTTGTGGATGCCGATAATGTCGCCGGGGTATGCGGTTTCTACATGCTCGCGGTCAGACGCCATGAACGTCAGGGCATCCGGGATCTTCACGTCGCGCCCGATGCGCACATGGCGGAGTTTGGCACCCTTGTCGAAGGTGCCCGAGCAGATGCGCATAAACGCGATGCGGTCGCGATGATTCGGGTCCATGTTCGCCTGGATCTTGAACACGAAGCCGGTGAACTTCTCCTCGGTGGGTTCGACCCTGCGCGAATGGGTTGGGCGCGGCAGCGGGCCCGGGGCGTACTCGACGAAGTCGTCGAGCAGCTCCTCGATGCCGAAGTTGTTGATCGCGGAGCCGAAAAACACCGGGGTCTGCTCACCGCGAAGGTAGGCCCCCGGGTCGAATTCGTGCGAGGCACCCTGCACCAGCTCCATTTCGTCACGCAGCTCCTGCGCCTGATCGCCGAGCACCTCGTCCAGCCGCGGGTTGTCCAGCCCCTCGATGATCTCGCCGGTGGACTTCTTTCCGCCCTCTTCCGGGTCGTACAGGTGCACCGCATCACGGCGCAGATGGTAGACACCGCGAAAGCGCTTGCCGGAACCGATCGGCCAAGTGATCGGGGCGCACTGGATCTTCAGCACCTCTTCGACCTCGTCGAGCAGCTCGATCGGATCTCGGCCCTCGCGGTCCATCTTGTTGACGAAGGTCATGATCGGTGTGTCACGCAGCCGGCAGACCTCCATCAGCTTGATGGTGCGTTCCTCCACGCCCTTGGCCGCGTCAATCACCATTAACGCGGAGTCCACGGCGGTCAGCGTACGGTACGTGTCCTCCGAGAAGTCGGCATGGCCCGGAGTGTCCAGCAGGTTCACGATGCGTCCCTTGTACGGGTACTGCATCACCGACGAGGTCACCGAGATGCCGCGCGATTTCTCCATCTCCATCCAGTCGGAGGTGGCGTGGCGCGAGGACTTGCGCCCCTTGACCGTACCGGCGAGCTGGATCGCGCCGCCGTACAGCAGGAGCTTTTCGGTCATGGTGGTCTTGCCCGCGTCCGGGTGCGAGATGATCGCGAACGTCCGGCGCCGGGCGGTTTCCTCGGGAAAGGACATTTTCTTGGGCCGCCTGAATGAAGCGCGGCAGTTTAACGCGAAAACGGGCCTGGCGTGGCGTTTACCCGGTGCCCCTGACGCAAACGGCCCCGGACCGAAACCCGGGGCCGTTCGTATCTGCCGGGAACAGCAGGACGGGGAGAATCAGCGTGCAGAAGCTCGCTGGATCGCGGCGGACTGTTCGTCCAGGCGGCCCTGGGCAAGATCCAGATCGCGCTGACTCATGCGCGTCTTGACGGCCTCCAGGCGCTCGCTGTCCTCGGCCAGGGAATACCAGACGTAGGCTTCGACCAGATCGCGCTCCACACCCTGCCCGTTCTGATGCAGACGCCCCAGGCCGATCTGCGAGTTGCGATCACCGCGTTCCGCAGCCTTGGTATACCACTGGGCGGCCTTGGCCGGATCCGGGTTCGTCCCCCGTCCCGTTTCATGCAGGAAGCCGTAGTAGTACTTGGCCGAGACCTGTCCCTGTTCCGCCGCCTTGCCCAGCCACTCCAGGGCCTCGCCGTTCGACCGTTCGTTACGGGCGTAGTGACTGCCCAGCCAGTATTGCGCGTCCGCATAGCCCAGTTCGGCCGAGCGGGTGTAGTGCTCAAGAGCCTTGTCTTCATCCACTGACGTACCACGCCCGGAGGAAAACATGAAACCGAGATAGTAATGCGCCCCCGCATGGTCCTCGTCCGCCGCACGCGCGAACCAGCGCAGCGCCGCGTCATAGTCCACGTCGGTGCCACGCCCCACGTAGTTGGCCATTCCAACGTCGAACATCGCCCGCGTATCACCCCGCTGGGCATTGCTCTCGCGAATCTCGTACCAGACCCCGAGCAACTCCTGCTGGCGCTCAACCTCGTCGTAGCCAAAATCCTGGGCCTGGACGACACCAGCTCCAAGGGCCAGCGGTAATGTCAGGGGGAGAGAAACAAACAACGCACGCAGGGATCGGGACATGAGGGCAGCCTCGCAGGGAATTCCGGCATCAATGCCGGCTATGATCATAGACTGCCCCCCGTCCTGCGCGCAAAACGAACGCACCGGGACGTGAACCCGGCTTCGCAAAACGCCCGCGAAAGCCCGCAAAACGCGTTTGATGTCACGAATCCTGGCGTCACGCCCCGGCCGGCGCCGCGCAGCGGCGGCTCAGCACCCAGGCATCCTCGCGTCCGCTGTGCAGCGGGTAATAGCGCGGCCGGGTGCCGATGTGTTCGAACCCCTCCGAGCGGTAGAGCTGGAGCGCCGCGACATTGGAGGGGCGCACCTCCAGAAACAGAGCCTCGGCCTGCTGCTCGCAGGCATAGTCGAGCAGACGGCGCAGCATGTAGCGCCCCAGCCCATACCCCTGCCAGCGTCGGTCGATCGTCAGGTTCAGCAGATGTGCCTCGCCGGCCGCCACCGTCAGTACGGCATGACCCACCTGGCGCTCGTCGACCTCCAGGATCCAGCAGTCGTAGCCGACCCGGATGCAGTCCTCGAAGATGCGCGCGGTCCAGGGATAGTGGTAGGCCTCGCGCTCGATGCCCATTACACGCTCGACATCCTCGGCCAGCATGCGGCGCATCCGGGGTTGTACTTGCGGCTCGGCACTCATGACGCGGGGCTGGGTCTCCTGGGGTGAATTCCTGTCTGAAGATATAGGTGGGTAGCTGTTGGCGACGTTCCCGAATACACACCCCAGGTGGGGTCAAGAGCCGGGAGCACTGGTCAGACACCCCCGCGCGCGCCGCAGATCCTGCCAGACCTTGGCCTTGTCCTGCGGCTTCCGCAAAAGATAGGCCGGATGATAGGTCACCACCAACGGCACTTCCCGATACCGATGCGGGCCGCCACGCAGACGGCCCAGCGGCTGATCGGTCTCCAGCAGATGCTGGGCGGCGATACGCCCCAGCGCAACGATCACCTCGGGCTGCACCAGCGCGATCTGGCGGTCGAGGAAGCCACGGCAGGCCCGGGACTCCTCGGGGCTGGGGTCGCGGTTGTTCGGCGGCCGGCACTTCAGCACGTTGGCGATAAACACATCCTGTCGCCGATCAAGGCCCAGTGCCGCCAGCATGTTGTCCAGCAACTGGCCGGCACGCCCGACAAACGGCTCGCCTCGACGGTCTTCCTCGGCCCCGGGGGCCTCGCCGACAAACAGCCACCGGGCGCGGCGATCGCCCACGCCAAACACCGTCTGCGTACGCTGACTGGCAAGCTCGGCGCAGGCCGTGCAGTCGCGCACTCGTGCTTCGAGTTCCGGCCAGCCGAGTGCCGCGACCTCGCCTTCAACCGGCGTATTCACGGGAGGCGCGAGCGCCTCGGAAGGCTCGGGGGGCACGGCTGACGCAGAGGCCACATCGACCCGGGGGCCTATCGCCGGTGAAGCTGGCTCGGACGCCGGGGCTTCCACCGCGGTATCCAAAGCCCCCTCCCGGGCACGCCAGACCGGAATCCCCATATCGGCCAGGATACGGCGTTTGCGCGCCGACAGATCCACGCGTCAATCCCCCGATGGTGTACGGCGACGATGGCGGCGCCAACGTTCCAGCGTCAGCAGGGGCCCGGAGAGGCCATAGATCACGAATCCCGCCCACAGGACCTTGGGCGGGTCCAGCGCCAGTAGCATCAGTGCCCCCACCACCCCGACGATCGCCAGGAAGGGCACGCGATGCTTGAAGTCCATGTCCTTGAAACTGAAGTAGGTCAGATTACTGACCATCGCCGCACCCGCGAGCACCGTCACGATCAGGATCGCGATCACGTACGGATCGGCCAGGTCTGCCGGAATCCCTAGGTCTTCCAGCACCCAGACCATCCCCACCACCAATGCAGCGGCGGCGGGGCTCGGCAGCCCCTGGAAGAACCGCTTGTCGACGACGGCCAGACGGCTGTTGAAGCGCGCCAGCCGCAGTGCCGCGGCGGTGGCAAAGAAGAAGGCCGCTACCCAGCCGAGATTGCCCAGATCCTGCAGCTGCCACAGGTACACGACCAGGGCCGGGGCCACCCCGAAGGAAACCAGGTCGGAGAGCGAGTCGTACTGCGCACCGAACTCGCTTTGCGTGTCCGTCATCCGCGCCACGCGGCCATCCAGCGTATCCAGGACCATGGCAACGAACACTGCGATCGCGGCGGTCGTAAACTCGCCATTGATCGCGGAGACGATGGCGAAAAAGCCGGAGAACAGCACCCCGGTGGTAAACAGGTTGGGCAACAGGAAGATCCCGCGACGACGTCGGGCACGGCCCTCGTGCCGGTCGTCGCCCCCGTTCATCTCGTCAATATCGCTTGATCCCTCGTCATCCGGCGTCACTCCAGCACCTCCACGGTCGCGCCCACCTCGCCACTGGCCTCCGGCAGACCCCCAATCACGGTAGAGCCCGCCAGCACCTTCTGGCCAACCTGGGCCATCACCTGGGACCCGGCGGGCAGCCAGACTTCGAAGGTAGCACCGAATCCGGCGAAACCCATGCGTTTGCCGCGCCCGAGTCGGTTGCCAGGCACCACGTTCTGCAGACGGATCATGCGTGGCCAGTGGTTGACCGACAGGGCAAGCGTCAGGCGTGTGCCCTCGTCCGTCACCAACGCGAAAGCCGCGCGATGATCCAGTTGTCCATCCGGCGGGCTGTCCGTTTCCTTGCCCGGCCAGATCCGCTCCACCACTTTCGATTCCTGTGGTGCATGGACATTGTATTCCCCCAGACGCCGCTGACGAATGCGGATACGCCGGGCGGGCTTGCCGGTAAAGGGATCGGTTGCCTCGTCAATCGCCTCCACCGTGCCGTCGGCCGGGGCGATCACTCCAAGCGCCGGTGCCGCCGCCTTGCGCCGAAGATCGCGGAAGAGCCCCATCAGCGCCACGGTCAGCAGCACCATGAAAACGCCCAGCTCCGCCTCTCCGACCAGCAGCGAGATCACTGCCATCCAGGCAGCAATGATCACGAACAGGCGGCCTTCGGGGGCAAGCGGAAACAGCATGGGGTTCTCGGAGGGAGCGCGGGTGCGCGACCCGAGGCCAGCGCCCCGGGCCGACCCCGACGGATCAGTTGCGGGACTTGTCGACCAGCTGGTTGGCCTTGATCCACGGCATCATCGCACGCAGGCGTTCGCCCACCTGCTCGATCTCGTGGGCGGCGTTCAGGCGGCGGTTGGCGGTCATCGACGGGTAGTTCATCGCGCCTTCCAGGATGAACTGCTTGGCGTACTCGCCATTCTGGATATTCTTCAGCGCCTCGCGCATCGCCCAGCGCGACTCTTCGTTGATCACCTGCGGGCCGGTCACGTACTCGCCGTACTCGGCGTTGTTGGAGATCGAGTAGTTCATGTTGGCGATGCCGCCCTCGTACATCAGGTCGACGATCAGCTTGAGTTCGTGCAGGCACTCGAAGTAGGCCATCTCCGGGGCATAGCCGGCCTCGGTCAGGGTCTCGAAACCGGCCTTGACCAGTTCCACCGCCCCGCCACACAGCACGGCCTGCTCGCCAAACAGGTCGGTCTCGGTCTCGTCCTTGAAGGTCGTCTCGATGATGCCGGTGCGGCCGCCGCCGATCGCGGAGGCGTAGGACATTGCGATGTCGCGGGCCTTGCCGGAGGCGTCCTGCTGGATTGCGATCAGGTCGGGGATGCCGCCGCCACGCACGAACTCGGAGCGCACGGTGTGACCCGGGGCCTTGGGCGCGATCATGATCACGTCCAGGTCCTTGCGCGGCTCGATCTGGTTGTAGTGGATCGCGAAGCCGTGGGCGAAGGCCAGGGTCGCGCCCTGCTTCAGGTTGGGCTCCAGCACGTCACGGTACAGGGCCGCCTGGTACTCGTCCGGGGCCAACACCATGATCAGATCGGCACCGGCGGTCGCGGCATCGACATCGGCAACCTTCAGACCGGCCTCCTCGGCCTTGGCGCGCGAGCCGGAGCCCTCGCGCAGGCCCACGGTCACGTCCACACCGGAGTCCTTCAGGTTGTTCGCATGGGCGTGGCCCTGCGAGCCATAGCCGATGATCGCGACCTTCATGCCCTGGATGATGGAGAGGTCGGCGTCTTTGTCGTAGTACAGATTCATGGCAGTCATTTCCTTGGCAACAGGCCCCGCCAGGGGGCCGATGACGAATCAAAAAGCCCGTGCCTGGCCGGCACGAACAAAAGCGAAGGCGATTACAGTTGCAGCGCGACGTCGCCGCGGGCGATGCCCATCACACCCGAGCGCACGACCTCCAGCACCGGGAACGGCGAGACCGCCTCGAGGAAGGCATCCAGCTTGGAGCCTTCGCCGGTGATCTCGATCACGTAGGTCTGCTGGGTCACGTCGATGATGCGACCGCGGAAGATATCGGTCAGGCGCTTGACCTCTTCCCGATCGGCCGCCTCGCCGACACGCACCTTGATCAGGGCCATCTCGCGCTCGATGTGCGGGTGAGCGGTCATGTCCAGCAGCTTGATCACGTCGACCAGCTTGTTCAGCTGCTTGGTGATCTGCTCGACGATCTCGTCGGAACCACTGGTCACGATGGTCATGCGCGACAGCGACGGGTCGTCGGTCGGCGCGACGGTCAGCGATTCGATGTTGTAGCCACGCGCGGAGAACAGGCCGGCCACCCGCGAGAGGGCACCGGATTCGTTTTCCAGCAGGACACTGATGATATGACGCATACGGCTCTTCCCTGTACCCGGTTCAGACCAGGATCATTTCGTTCTGGCCGGCGCCGGCCGGGATCATCGGATAGACGTTCTCGGACTGGTCGGTGATGAAGTCCAAAAACACCAGGCGCTCCTTCTGCGCGAGGGCCTCCTTGATTGCGCCCTCGACATCGCCCGGCTGGTCGATGCGCATGCCCACATGGCCATACGCCTCGGCCAGCTTCACGAAATCGGGCAGCGCATCCATGTAGGACATCGCGTAGCGCCCCTGGTAGAAGAACTCCTGCCACTGCCGGACCATGCCCAGATAGCGGTTGTTCAGGTTCAGGATCTTGATCGGCAACTGGTACTGGTAGCAGGTCGACAGCTCCTGGATGCACATCTGGATGCTGGCCTCGCCGGTGATGCAGCCGACCGTCGCATCCGGATGGGCGAACTGCACGCCCATCGCGAACGGCAGGCCTACGCCCATCGTCCCCAGACCGCCCGAATTGATCCAGCGGTTGGGCTTGTCGAAGCCGTAGAACTGGGCGGCCCACATCTGGTGCTGGCCGACGTCCGAGGTCACAAAGGCTTCGCCCTGGGTCAGCTCCCAGAACTTCTGTACCACGTACTGCGGCTTGATCAGCTCGGAATCGCGGTCGTACTTCAGGCAGTCCTGCGACTGCCACTCGCGGATCTGCTTCCACCAGGCGTCCAGCGCCTCCGGGTCCGGCTTCGCGTTGGCGGCGTCCAGCGCCTTGATCAGCGCACGCAGCACCGGCTCCACCTCGCCGACGATGGGCACGTCGACCTTCACGTTCTTGGAGATCGAGGACGGGTCTACATCGACATGAACGATCTTCGCGTGCGGGCAGAACTTCTCGATGTTGCCGGTCACGCGGTCGTCAAAGCGCGCGCCGATCGCGATCAGCACGTCGGCGTGGTGCATGGCCATGTTGGCCTCGTAGGTCCCGTGCATGCCCAGCATGCCGAGGAACTGCTTGTCCGACGACGGATAGCCGCCAAGCCCCATCAACGTGTTGGTGATCGGGTAGCCGAGCTTGCGGGTAAATTCGGTCAGCGCCTCGGAGCCCTTGCCCAGGATCACGCCCCCGCCGGTGTAGATCATCGGCTGCTTCGCCGACAGGATCAGGTCCACCGCCTTGTCGATCTGGCCGGTATAGCCGCCAGAGGTCGGGTTGTACGAGCGCATGTGGATGGACTCGGGATACTCGAACTCGCAGCTCGCCGCCGTCACATCCTTCGGGATATCCACGACCACCGGTCCGGGGCGGCCGGTGGTCGCCACGTAGAAGGCCTTCTTGATCGTGGTCGCCAGGTCCTTCACGTCCTTGACCAGGAAGTTGTGCTTCACGCAGGGTCGGGTAATCCCCACGGTATCCACTTCCTGGAAAGCATCGTTGCCGATCAGGCTGGTCGGCACCTGGCCGGTGAAGACGACCAGCGGCACCGAGTCCATGTAGGCATCGGCGATCCCGGTAATCGCATTGGTCGCGCCGGGACCGGATGTGACCAGCGCGACACCCGGCTTGTCGGAGGACTTGGCATAGCCCTCGGCCGCGTGCACCGCGCCCTGCTCGTGTCGCACCAGTACGTGCGAAACCTTGTCCTGGCGATACAGCGCATCATAGATGTGCAGTACCGCCCCGCCGGGATACCCGAATACGACGTCGACACCCTCGGCCTGCAGGCTGCGGCAGAAGATTTCGGCGCCGGTGATGGCGGTGGAGGAGCTTGCGGTCTCGGACATGGTGGTCGACTTCCTTACCTTAAGGGCTCGCGCGTGATCGTCGCGGGATCACGCATCAGGAATCAAAATAGCCCAACATCCTAATATGAAATGACGATTTTTCCCAGCACGCAGCGAGCAGGAAATCGTCCAGGAGCAGGCGCAGACAGCCGGTTTCAGTCGTCCGACTTCTTCACGTCCGCCGCGGGCAGGCCGGGGTTGGTCGGGCGGCGGGCATCGTCACTGGACATGTCCTGCGGCGCCATCTGCTGTTCCAGACCCTGCGGCGGGTTCATCTCCTCTTCCTCGCCTCCGCAACCCACCAGCACAAACGTGGCGGCCATGGACAGAACGAGGAATCCAGTGATGCGGGTATGGCGATACATAGCATTCTTCCTTGCGAGACAGGGGCGTGAACGGGCGAGCTTGCCGCGAGACCAGTGGCTTGGCAACAATCCACCACGGCGAGACGCTGATTCCCGCGCGGGTCCGGACTCTACGACGCCCCCACCGGCAGGATCCGTGTCCCGGCCTGCCCCGCAACGATCGCGGCGGCGTCCTCGAGCGCCCCGATGCCGGCCCGGGCGCCCTGTCCGGCCACACGCCGGGCGGCCTCCATCTTCGGACCCATCGACCCGGCCGGAAACGTCGCGGGGTCGACCGCGCTCACCAGCAACGCCTTGAGTCGCGTAGCGTCGGGCTCGCCCCAATTCCAGTAGACACCATCAACATCCGTCAACATCAGGAGCCAGTCCGCCTCCAGCTCTACCGCCAGTCGCGCGGCGGTCAGGTCCTTGTCCACCACTGCCTCGATACCGTACAGGCGACCTTTGTCGTCACGCGCGACCGGCACGCCGCCGCCGCCCGCGCAGATCGCGAGGGATCCGCCGTCGACCAGGGTCCGCACCGCCTCGACGCCCAGCACCTTCTGCGGCTCCGGCGAAGCCACCACGCGCCGCCAGCCGTTACTGTCGCGGGCGATATCCCAACCGCGCTCCTCGGCCAGCGCATGCGCCCGGGATTCTTCCCAGGTCGGGCCGATGAACTTCTCGGGGCGGGCAAACGCCGGATCCTCCGGGTCGACTTCGGTCTGCGTCAGGAGGCTGGCGATCCGGTCATGGCCCAGGGCGTTGTGCAGTTCCTGCGCGAGGATGTAGCCGATCATCCCGTGGCTCTCGGCGCCGACCACATCCAGCGGCCAGTGGATGGAATCGGCCTCCGCCTGGCTGGCCAGCAACCCGACCTGCGGACCATTGCCGTGCGTTACCACGACCTCGTGCTCATTGGCTACATCGGCGATGGCCCGCGCCGCGGCACGGGCGTTGCGCCGCTGGCCCTCGGCCGACGGCGTCTCGCCGCGTTGCAGCAGGGCGTTTCCGCCCAGCGCGATCACGATGCGCATGGCGGCCTCCTCAGTAATGTCCTGGTGGAACGGTGGACGTCAGGTCCGGGGCAGGGTGACGCCACGCTGGCCCTGGTACTTGCCACCGCGGTCCTTGTATGAGGTCTCGCAGACCTCGTCGGACTGCAGGAACAGCATCTGCGCCACACCCTCATTGGCGTAGATCTTGGCTGGCAGCGGCGTGGTGTTGGAGAACTCCAGGGTCACGTGGCCTTCCCACTCGGGTTCCAGCGGGGTCACGTTCACGATGATGCCGCAGCGCGCGTAGGTCGATTTGCCGAGGCAGATGGTCAGCACGTCGCGCGGGATGCGGAAGTACTCGACGGTATGCGCCAGCGCAAAGGAGTTGGGCGGGATGATGCAGACATCGGAGTGCACGTCTACAAAGCTGCCCTCATCGAAGCCCTTGGGGTCGACGATGCTCGAGTTGATGTTGGTGAAGATCTTGAAATGGTCCGAGCAGCGCACGTCGTAGCCGTAGCTGGACGTGCCGTAGGAGACGATACGCTGCTCGTCGTGATAGCGGACCTGACCGGGCTCGAAGGGCTCGATCATGCCCTTCGTTTCGGCCATCTCCCGGATCCAGCGGTCCGACTTGATGCTCATCTGCCTGCCCCTGGTTGTGATCGCCGGATCAGTTGTTCTGGATGACGATGTTGGGGAACTTGCTGCTGTAGTCCTTCGCCTGCTCCGCGAGTTTGGCGCCCGTGCGACGCGCGATCTCGCGGTAAATCTCGGCAATCCGGCCGTCCGGATCCGCGATCACGGTCGGCTCGCCGCCATCAGCCTGCTCACGGATGTGAATGTCCAGCGGCAGGGCGCCGAGCATGTCCACGCCGTATTCCTCGGCCATGCCCTCGGCACCGCCCTGGCCGAAGATGTGCTCCTCGTGGCCACACTTCGAGCAGATGTGGATGCTCATGTTCTCGATGATGCCCAGTACCGGTACCTCGACCTTTTCGAACATGAGCAGGCCCTTGCGTGCATCCAGCAGGGCAATGTCCTGCGGGGTGGTGACAATCACCGCGCCGGAAACCGGGATCTTCTGCGACAGCGTCAGTTGCACGTCGCCGGTACCCGGCGGCAGGTCGATCACCAGATAGTCGAGGTCCTTCCAGTTGGTCTCGTTCAGCAGTTGTTCCAAGGCCTGGGTGACCATCGGGCCACGCCAGATCATCGGCGTGTCCTCGTCGATCAGGAAGCCAATGGACATCGCCTGCACGCCGTGGCGCTCCAGCGGCTCCATGGACTTGCCGTCCTTCGACTCGGGACGATCCTTGATGCCCAGCATGCGCGGCTGGCTGGGGCCATAGATGTCCGCATCCAGGATGCCGACCTGCGCCCCTTCGGCGGCCAGGCCCAAGGCCAGATTGACCGCGGTGGTGGACTTGCCCACCCCGCCCTTGCCGGAGGCCACGGCGATGATGTTCTTGATGCCGGGCATCGGCTTCAGGCTCTTCTGCACCGCGTGGGCGGTCACCTTCGTGCCGATGGTCACCTCGGACGATTCGAGACCGGGGACGCCCGCCAGCGCGCCCTGGATCGCAGCACGCAGTTCGTCGTGATAGCCATTGGCGGAGTAACCCATCTCGATGCTGATGACCGCACGCGCGCCCTCCACGCGGATATCCTTGACCGCTCCGGCGGCCACCAGGTCCTGCTCCAGGTACTTGTCCTGAACGGTCTTCAGGGCGTTTTCGATCTGCTCGCGCGAGAGTTCGGCCATGGCGTTCGTTCCATCCAGCGGTTGGGAGTAATCGCGCGATTCTACTGGGCGCAAATCGACACGCCAATGGCACCACCCGTCGCCAGTCCTTTGCTCAATGCCGGGGGAGGGGTCCTCACCGTCCTGTCAACCCCTTGCGGCGATCTTTATGCACATGAATTCAGATCGCCTTGAAAAAGGCCACAGATAGCAACCAAACGGCCGAAACCACTGGACAAAGAACTCTTATCTATATGTTTTATAATAATAAAAATGAATTGAACGTTTTTTGACCAATCTGTACAGGGTCCTTGCGTGACAAGGCCTGGCGATGAATTCCACCCTGTTGCCCACAGAGTTATCCACAGCTTCTGTGGAAAACGCCGTGGCGGATGCAATGTGCCTCGACAACCTGGCTGGCAGCCCCGACAATAGCGCCCCTGCATTCCGCCGCCCGCCGCTACCGAGGCACGAGCCCGACGATGACTGACACGCCGCGCAAGATCCTGGTCACCAGCGCCCTGCCCTACGCCAACGGGCCGATCCATCTGGGGCACCTCGTCGAGTACATCCAGACCGATATCTGGGTGCGCTTCCAGCGTGCGCGCGGTCACGAGGTCGTCTACGTCTGCGCCGATGATGCGCACGGCACCCCGATCATGCTGAAGGCCCGCGCGGAAGGCATCGAACCCGAGGAGCTGATTGCGCGCGTGCGTCAGGAGCACGAGGCCGACTTCAGCGAGTTTCTGGTCGATTTCGACCACTACCACTCGACCCACTCGGACGAGAACCGCGAGCTGGCCGGGCGCATCTACACCGCGCTGCGCGACGCCGGCCACATCGAAACCCGCACCATCGACCAGGCCTACGATCCCGAGGCCGGGATGTTCCTGCCCGATCGCTTCATCAAGGGCACCTGCCCGAACTGCGGCGCGGAGGAACAGTACGGCGACTCCTGCGAGGCCTGCGGCGCGACCTACAGCCCGCTGGACCTGAAAGACTCGGTCTCCGCGATCAGTGGTGCCCGCCCGGAATCGCGTCAGTCCGAGCATTACTTCTTCAAGCTCGGCGACTTCGAGACCTTCCTGCGCGAATGGACCGGCTCCGGCCGCCTGCAGGATGCGATCCGCAACAAGCTGGACGAGTGGTTCGACGCGGGCCTGACCGACTGGGACATCTCGCGCGACGCCCCCTACTTCGGCTTCGAGATCCCCAATGCCCCGGGCAAGTACTTCTACGTCTGGCTCGATGCGCCGATCGGCTACATGGCGAGCTTTCGTGCGCATGCCGACCAGCAGGGCCTGGATTTCGACGCCTGGTGGGGCGCGGACTCCGAGGCCGAGCTGTATCACTTCATCGGCAAGGATATCGCATACTTCCATACGCTCTTCTGGCCGGCCATGCTGCACGGCGCAGGCTTTCGTACGCCCAGCGCGGTCTTCTGCCACGGCTTTCTGACCGTCAACGGACAGAAGATGTCCAAGTCACGCGGCACGTTCATCCGCGCCCGCGACTACCTGGACCACCTGAACCCGGAATCCCTGCGCTACTACCTGGCCGCCAAGCTGGGCGCCGGGGTCGACGATCTCGACCTCAACCTGGACGACTTCGTCCAGCGCGTGAACTCCGATCTGGTCGGCAAGCTGGTGAACATCGCCAGCCGCTGCGCCGGCTTCATCACCAAGCGCTCGAACGGCGAGCTGGCGGCCGAGCTGCCGCGCCCGGACCTGCACGAGGCCTTCGTGGCCGAGGGCGAGGCCATCGCGGCCGCGTTCGAGAACCGCGAATACGCCCAGGCCATCCGCCGCATCATGGCGCTGGCCGACCAGGCGAACCAGTACATCGACGAGGCCCAGCCCTGGGTGCTGGCGAAGCAGGAAGGCCGCGAGGCCGAGGTGCAGGCCATCTCCACCCAGGGGCTGGACCTGTTCCGCATCCTGATCGTCTACCTCGCCCCGGTGCTGCCGCGACTGGCGGCCGACGCCGCGGCCTTTCTCCGGCTGGACAGCCTGGCCTGGGACACGCGCGAGCCGCTGGTCGGGCGCGCGATCGAGAAGTTCAAGCCGCTGATGACGCGCATCGAGGGCGAGACCGTCGACAAGCTGCTGGAGGCCTCGAAGGCCACCCTGGCCGCTGCCGAGCCCGAACCGGCCGCCAGCACCGAAGCAGAACCCGACGCGGACCCCATCGCCGAAACCATCGACTTCGACACCTTCGCAAAGGTCGACCTGCGCATCGCGCGCATCACCAGTGCCGAGCATGTTGAAGGCGCAGACAAGCTATTGAAGCTCACCCTCGATATCGGCTCGGAGACGCGCCAGGTGTTTGCCGGGATCAAGTCGGCTTATTCCCCGGAGGACCTCGTCGGCCGCCACACCGTGATGGTGGCCAACCTCGCGCCGCGCAAGATGCGCTTTGGCGTATCCGAGGGCATGGTCCTGGCGGCCGGCCCCGGCGGCTCGGAACTGTACATCCTGAACCCGGACGACGGCGCTCGACCCGGAATGCGGGTCAAATAGGCCGCCCGCGTCATGGATTTGCACCCACGGCTCGCGTAAGCTGCCGCTCTTTTGTCGATACCCGGACGCATGGACCAAAGCCCCGAATTCCTGGCACAGGTACGCCTGCTGGCCGAAGCAGGACGTGATCTCTCGGCGCGCGGCTGGCTGCCCGCGCGCACCGGCCACTTCTCGGCGCGCCTGGACGACCGGCATATCGCCGTCACCGCGCCCAATCGCGAGAAGAGCTTTCTCGACCGCCATGACTTCCTGGTGGTCGATCTCGACGGCCACGTGGTCGCCGGCAGCGAGGAGCCGGCCCCGGAGACCTTCCTGCACATCATCATGTACCGCCACGATGCCCAGCTGGGCGCCGTGCTGCATACGCATTCCGTGCACGCGACCGTCCTGTCGCGCCAGTTCCCCGGCGCGCTCGCCCTGCGCGACTACGAGGTCCTGCGCGAACTGCCCGGCGTCGAGAACCCTGCCCGGGGCCTGGACCTCCCCGTGTTCGCGAACGAACCCGACGTTCAGCAACTGGCCGCGCGGGTCGACGCCGCGATGACCCGCGAGCCGAACCTCGCCGGGTTCCTGATCGGCGGGCACGGCCTGTATACCTGGGGTGCGAGCGTGGAGCTGGCGCTGCACCGCGTCGAGGCCTTCGAATTCATGTTCCAGTGCGAGACGCTCGCACACCAGATGAGCCGATGAACATGTCACCGAATCCCGCGCCCCAGGCCCTGATCCTCGCGTTCGAGGGGGTCCTGGCACCGCCCGGCGTGCTGCGAGACACACTTGAGCCCTATTCGCTGGAGGCCTTGGCGGGCTTTCTCGAGCGCCATGCAGAGAGCACCGCCGTGCAGCGCGTGCTCGCGGACATCCTCGCCTATTCCGGGCGCGAACTGGACGTTGACGGGCTACTTGCGCAGATCCGTGCCTGGATCCGCGGTGGGCAGGACATCACCCCCCTGCGCCAGCTCCAGGGGCTGATCTGGGCCGATGCCCTGGAGGCATCGATGCTGCGCCCGGAGCTGTCGGACGAAACGGCCAATGCCCTGATCGCGCTGGACGATGCCGGCGTGGCCCTGTACAGCTTTGGCGCGAGCCCGGCCCCGGTCCAGCGCGACTGGCTGCGCCACGGCCCGTATCCGGAGGTGGAACAACGCCTGACCGGGCTGTTCGATACCCGCATCGGTGGGCGGCGCGATGCCGGCAGCTACCGCCGTCTGGCGGACGAAATCGGCATCGCGCCGGAGGCGATCATGCTGCTGTCGGTGCGCGGCGAGGAGCTGGACGCCGCGCACCAGGCCTGGCTGCAGACCGCCCGTCCGTTCGACGACCCGGCTGCCGCAGACAATCACCCGCGATACAGCCTGGACACGCTCGTCCCGGCAAGCGACTAGACTCGGACCTGGTAAGGGGCGGTCAGTGTCGGCCTGGCAGGGCCCCTTCCGGGAGCGGGCCTTGTGGGAGAGGGCCTGCCCGCGAATGATTCCACCAAGGTCCAACAGCTGAAGGGACCCGGGCCGGCCCGCTCCCACGCAAAACCCGCGCCCCGCAAGGGTTGAGTCGGGATAAGCGGTCCCTGATACTATTTTGTTGACCTGAAGACTCGGAATTAACGTGGAATACGTCCTGATCCTCATCAGTACGATCCTCGTGAACAACTTCGTACTGGTGAAGTTTCTGGGCCTGTGCCCGTTCATGGGGGTCTCGCGCAAGGTCGAGACGGCCACCGGCATGGGCCTGGCCACGACGTTCGTGCTGACGTTGTCCGCGGTCAGTTCCTACGTAATCAACGAGTACCTGCTGACCCCGCTGGGGCTCGAGTACCTGCGCACCATCGCGTTCATCCTGGTGATCGCGGCCGTGGTGCAGTTCACCGAGCTGGTCGTACGCAAGACCAGCCCCCTGCTCTATAACGTGCTGGGCATCTTCCTGCCGCTGATCACCACCAACTGCGCGGTGCTGGGCGTGGCCCTGCTGAACGTCCAGGAGGCGCACAACTTCGTCGAGTCCGCACTCTACGGCTTCGGCGCCGCGGTCGGCTTCTCCATCGTCCTGATCCTGTTCTCCGCCATTCGCGAACGCATCGCCGTCGCTGACGTGCCCGTGGTCTTTCGCGGAAGTGCGGTGGCCATGGTCACCGCAGGGCTGATGTCGCTGGCGTTCATGGGCTTCTCCGGGCTGGTGCGGCTGTGAGCGTCGTCTATGCCATCCTCGCGATCGGCGGCCTTGCCGCCGCGTTTGGCCTGATCCTGGGCTTTGCCGCGCAGCGTTTTCGCGTCGAGCAAGACCCGGTCGTCGACCAGATCGACGCCCTGCTACCCCAGACGCAGTGCGGCCAGTGCTCCTATCCCGGCTGCCGCCCTTACGCCGAAGCGATCGCCGCGGGCGAGGCCGACATCAACCGTTGCCCCCCCGGGGGCCAGGCCACGGTACAGGCCCTGGCGGACCTGCTGGACCGCGAGCCGACACCGCTGGAAGAAGAGGAGCAGGAAAAGGCTGTCGCGGTAATCGACGAGAACATCTGCATCGGCTGCACGCTGTGCATCCAGGCCTGTCCGGTGGATGCGATCCTCGGCGCGGCCAAACAGATGCACACCGTGATCGAGGAGGAGTGCACCGGCTGCGAACTATGCGTCGAACCCTGTCCGGTCGACTGCATCAGCATGGTCCCGGTGCAAACCGACATCACCGAATGGCGCTGGTCGGAACCGGAACCCTCGCCCATCGAACGGCCCATACACGCCCTCGCAGAAGGCTCGCGGAGCTCCCGCTAAGCCGGGATTCCGCGAAACGTTAGAATACGCCGATGCAGCTGCACCGCTTCCATGGAGGCCTGAAACTGGCCGACGAGACCGACGCCAGTACCGCCGAGCCGGTGCTGGTGATGGGCGTGCCCGCGAAACTGACCGTTCCGCTCGGCCAGCATATCGGCGAGGCGACCGAGGCCTGTGTCCAGGTCGGCGATCACGTGACCAAAGGCCAGCGTATCGGCCAGTCCAAGGGCTACATCGCCGCGCACGTGCACGCCCCCACCTCGGGCGAAGTGGTGGACATCGACCTCCACCCCGTACCCCACCCCTCGGGCCTCAATGCCCCCTGCGTGGTGATCGAGCCCGACGGGCACGACGAGTGGGGCGATGCCCGCATGGAGCCCTGGCTGGACTGGGATACCCGCGATCTGCGCGCCCTGCGCCAGCGCCTGCGTGCCGGGGGGATCGTCGGGCTGGGTGGCGCGGCCTTCCCCACGGCAGTCAAGCTGAACCCGCGCACCGGCCAGCGCATCCACACACTGATCGTCAACGGGGCAGAATGCGAGCCCTACATCAGCGCCGATGACATGCTGCTGCGCACCGCCCCCGAGGCGGTATTCGAAGGCATCCGCATCACCGCCCGCCTGCTGGGGGTGGAGCGGGTCCTGTTCGCGGTCGAGGACAACATGCCCGAGGCCATGCGCTCCCTGACCGAGACCCTGCCACCCGAGCTGCGCGACCTGATCGAGCTGGTGTCGGTCCCCTCGCTCTATCCCACCGGAGGCGAGCGCCAGCTGATCAAGGTGCTGACCGGCCTGGAGGTGCCTAGCGGCGGACTGCCCGCGGACATCGGGATGGTCTGCCACAACCCGGGCACCTTCAAGGCGATCTGCGACACGGTCATCCAGGGCCGCCCGCTGCTGTCGCGCATCGTCACGGTCACCGGCCCCGGCGTAAAACACCCGCGCAACGTGGAGGCCCTGCTCGGCACCCCGTTCGCCGACGTGATCGAGGCGGCCGGGGGCTATGCCGAAGGCGTGGACCGGCTGGTGATGGGCGGACCGATGATGGGCTTCGCCGTCCACGACGACTCCATCCCGGTGATCAAGGCCACCAACTGCCTGCTCGCCACGCGGCCCCAGGACACGCCCTCGCCCGGCCCGCTCATGCCCTGCATCCGCTGCGCCGAGTGCGCAGCCGTGTGTCCGGCCCAGTTGCTGCCACAGCAGCTCTACTGGCAGGCGAAGGCAAAAGACTTCGACGCGATCCAGGACTACGGGCTGTTCGACTGCATCGAATGCGGCTGCTGCGCCTATGTCTGCCCCAGCAACATCCCGCTGGTGCAGTACTACCGCTATGCCAAGAACGAGATCTGGGCGCGGGAAAAGGAGCGCCACAAGTCGGATATCGCGCGCGAGCGCTACGAGTTCCGCCAGGAACGCATCGAGCGCGAGGAGCGCGAGAAGGCCGAACGCCTGGCGAAAAAGAAGGCCGCGGTGAAGAACAAGGAAAACGACGGCGACAAGCAGGCCGCGATCCAGGCGGCACTGGAACGCGCGCAGAAGAAAAAGGCCGCTCGCGCGGACGAATCCGCGAAGGGTCCGGACGAGGCGTCCGATTCGGACCAATCCGGCGAGGAAACCTCCTCGACCAGCGACAGCCGCGACGGAGACGATCGCTAATGCGCTTTCGCACGGAATCGTCCCCGCATGTAATCCCCGCTCACTCGGTGGGCGGCGTGATGCAGCAGGTCCTGATGGCGCTGGTGCCCGGCACCCTGGCGATGACCTGGTTCTTCGGCTGGGGGGTGCTGGTCAACGTGCTGCTGGGCGTACTGTTCGCGGTGGCCTTCGAAGCGGCGATGGTTGCCGCCCGCAAGCGGCCGGTCATGGCCACGCTGGCGGACAACTCCGCGATCGTTACCGGCTGGCTGTTCGCGCTGGCGATCCCGCCACTGGCCCCGTTCTGGGTCACGCTGATCGGTATCGCTTTCGCGATCATCGTCGCCAAGCACCTCTACGGCGGGCTGGGCTACAACCCGTTCAATCCCGCCATGGTCGGCTATGTCGTGGTGCTGGTCTCGTTCCCGCGCGAGATGGCGCTCTGGCCAGCCGCCACCACGCTGCCGGAATCCCCGCTCACCCTGCTGCAGAGCCTGCAGACGGTCCTGACCGGCAGCCTGCCCGGCACCCAGGAGTGGGACGCGGTCACGCGCGCCACACCACTCGACGCCATGCGCGAGGGACTGGTTTCCGGGCGCACCGTGGGCGAGATCACCGCCAGCCCGCTGTTTGGCACCTTCACGGAGACCGGCTGGGAGTGGGTGGGCAACTTCTTCCTGCTCGGCGGTCTGTATCTGCTGTTCCGTCGCGTCATCCACTGGCACATCCCGGTCGCGGTGATCCTGGGGGTGGCCATCCCGGCCGGCTTCTTCTGGTTGCTGGACCCGGACTCGTTCGCCTCCCCGGCCTTCCACGTGTTCTCCGGGGCGGTGATCATCGGGGCCTTCTTCATCGCCACCGATCCGGTCTCCGCGTCCACCACTCCACTTGGCCGTATCCTCTACGGGGCTGGGATCGGCGTGCTGATCTTCGTAATCCGTACCTGGGGCGGCTATCCGGACGCGGTGGCCTTCGCCGTACTGTTGATGAACATGGTCGCCCCCACGCTCGACCATCTGACGCGACCGCGTATCTTCGGCCGCACCCGCGGCGGACCACCGCCTGGGGACGGTCATGCTTGACCTGAAACCCCGCGACATCCTGATCGCCACTGTCCTGCTGGCCGGCTTCGCTGCCGCGGGCGCGGGGCTGGTTGCGCTGGTACAGGAAGGCACGGAGGCGCGCATCGCGGACAACCGCATGGAGGTCAACCGCAGCCGCATCGCGGAGCTGACCGGCGACCTCGATTATGCAAACGACCCGGTGCACGACACGATGGCGCTAAGCAGCGATCGACTGGGGGGAACCGACCTGCCCGCCTGGTTTGCTCGCGACGCCGACGACAATGTCATGGGTATCGTGTTTTCGGCCGTGGCACGCGACGGCTACAGCGGTGACATCCATCTGCTGATCGGCGTGAACCGCGACGGCGAGCTACTGGGCGTGCGCATCTCCAGCCACCGCGAGACGCCGGGTCTGGGCGATGCGATCGAGGCGGAGCGCTCCGACTGGATTCACGGCTTCGAGGGCCGCTCCCTGGGCGACCCCGAGCCCGGCGACTGGGCGGTGCGGCGTGATGGCGGCGTCTTCGACCAGTTCACCGGCGCCACCATTACCCCGCGTGCGGTGGTTCGCGCCGTGCGCCGCACACTGGAATACTTCGACGACTACCGCGACGATCTGCTCGCGAGCGCGCCGGGGGAAGATGAAGGCGCCATGGTCGAACCGATCGGGAAAGACTCATCTATGGATACGGAACAGGAAGCCCGATGAATCCGACCCTGACCGATATCATTCGCGACGGCCTGTGGAACAACAACCCGGGCCTGGTCCAGTTGCTCGGCCTGTGCCCGCTCCTGGCGATCTCCGGGACGATGGTCAACGCCATCGGCCTGGGCATCGCGACCACGCTGACACTGCTACTGTCGAACGTGCTGGTCTCGATGATCCGCCGCCACGCGCGCCCGGAGATCCGCATCCCGGTCTACGTGCTGATCATCGCCTCCATCGTGACCGCGATCGAACTGGCGATGAATGCCTGGTTCCACGGCCTGTTCCTGATCCTCGGCATCTTCATCCCGCTGATCGTGACCAACTGCGCGATCATCGGCCGCGCCGAGGCCTTCGCCTCGCGCAACTCCGTCCCGCGCGCCGCGCTGGACGGGCTGATGATGGGCCTGGGCTTTACCGGTGTACTGATCGCGCTGGGCGCGCTGCGCGAGATCCTCGGCCAGGGTACGCTGATGGACAACGCCCACCTGCTGTTCGGCGAGTGGGGCCATAACCTGACCATCCAGATCTACCCGTCCGAGCACGGCTTCCTGCTTGCCCTGCTACCGCCGGGCGCGTTCATGGCCATGGGCCTGCTGATCGCCGCCAAGAACTGGATCGACCAGCACACGGCGACCGAGCCGGAGCCCACCGCGGAGGAATCCCGCGCCGAGGCCTCCGAAACCTCCTGATCCCAGGTATTACACAGAACCCATAACGAAAAACGCCCCACCGGGGCGCTCCGGCGGGGCGTAACGGGAAGCACTGATCAGTGCTTCCCCAAGACCGTATGGGCAATCAGGCGGTCGTATCGACGTTATTGCCCACGTGGTCGGGCAGGCCCTGGGAGGTCGCCTGCATCTCGCTGATGTTCGGCATGGCCTGCAACAGGCCCTGTGCCGCCATCTCTTCCGATTCCATCGCCTTTTTCTGCACCGCCACATCCTTTTGTACGGCGATATTCTGCTGACTCATCTGCGTGGCCTGGCTGGCAATCGCACTGGCATCCATCGTTCGCTCCTGATTCGAATGTATAGCCGGCCCGCCGGGCGTCTCAAACGCGGATTCGGGCCCGGCTCATATCCGGTGACGGCCGCGCATGCTCAGACTTTAGGGCTCGCATCAAGATTTTTTTGACGGGCGGCGAAGCGCCGCATGACCCCGCGCGCCTCACGGTCCTCCGCCTCGATCACGAAGCCGGCGCGTTCCACCGCAGTCTCGGTGTCTCGGTTCGGGTGGCAGCCCCCGGTCACACAGGTCCAGGCCGGCTGCACCTGATCCTGCACCCAGGCCAGGCTCGGGCGTCTGTGCCGCACGTGCTCGAGCATGCGCAACTGCCCCCCGGCGCGCAGCACGCGGCGGATCTCCCCCAGGCCTCGGTCCGGATCCTGCACCGAGCAAAACACCAGTCCCGACACCACGGTGTCGAACTGCGTATCCGCGAATGGCAGGGCCTCGGCCCGCGCGACCACAAACAGCGCCCCCGGGGCGCGCTTACGTGCCCGGCTCAGGGCTTCACGATCCGGGTCCAGCGCGACGACCTGCGCCGCGTCCGGATAAAGCGGGAGGTTGCGTCCAGTACCGCAGCCGATCTCAAGCACACATCCGCGTGCACCTTCGACGAGACGACGGCGCCAGCCACGAAATCCAAGCCCGTCCGCCAGCCCCATCAGGGCGTCATAAAGCCAGGGAATCTGTTCCACTCCGCGCATAAGAACCATTGTACGCGGCACAAAATGTGAACGCGTTGGCGCGATACTCCGAGCGGAATGGAACCTGCGCGCCATACCTGTGTCCACGGGGGCAAGAGCGGAAAAAATCGGCTCTGGCAACGGCAGCTGTAGTTCCGCCGTTCAGACTCTTAGACTCCATCACACGGTTGTCTGAACGTTCGGCCCGGACTCCCACCGGGCCTTTTTTTTGCCCGCCATCCGCTGCCCTGAGGGCCTCGGCCACCTGGCTAGCCAGCAAAACCGCCAGCGAACTCAGTCGCGGCTGCCGTGGATCAGGTTCAGGAACTCGCGGCGGGTGCGCGCATCCTGGCGAAAGGCACCCAGCATCACCGAGGTGGCCATCGAAGAATGCTGCTTCTCCACCCCACGCATGGTCATGCACATGTGCTTGGCATCCACGACCACGCCCACCCCCTTGGCCTGGGTGACATCCCTCAGCGCCTCGGCGATCTGCCGGGTCAGGTTCTCCTGGATCTGCAGGCGGGCGGCGAACATGTCGACAATGCGCGCAATCTTGGAGAGGCCAATCACCTTGCCATTCGGCAGGTAGGCGACATGCACCTTGCCAATGATCGGCAGCAGATGGTGCTCGCACAGCGAGTACAGCTCGATATCGCGCAGCAACACCATCTCGTCGTTGTCGGAGCTGAACAATGCCCCGTTGACGATGGTGTCGAGATCCTGGTGATAGCCACGGGTCAGGTACTGCATCGCCTTGGCCGCCCGCATCGGCGTATCCAGCAGACCTTCACGGTTGGGATCTTCATTCAGGCCGGCGAGAATCTCGCGATAATGGCGGGCCAGGGCCTCGGGGGCCGGCAACGGCCGCCCATCGGCTGCGCTGGTCACGGGCTCGTCCGCGGTACGGGCATCTGCTTGCATCGATAGGTCCTTGTTCCGTGCCATGTTGGGCATTCCTTGGGGCATCAGCGCGCCATGGGAAGCACTGATTGATGTACGCGCTCGCACTCGAGTCGCTTTTGCGTGCGAACAAGGCGCGGTGACCGCCGTGCAGTCATTCTGCACAAGGGAGGCGCAACGCCGTTCCCACGCAAAAGCGGCCGAGCCCCTTGGGGTTGGTACCCCAGGTCCCCCGATCCTGCGTTGCGGTCCTTGCCGGTAGAACCACTACCGGCTGCGCACCGCGCCTTGTCTCGGAAAACCTGGGGTACCAACGCGAGCGTGTACATCAATCAGTGCTTCCCATGATAACGGCCAGCCCGGAAGCCAGCGACACAATCGCTCCCGCGGTCAGCACCAGACGCAGGCTCATATAGCCGCGCGGCAGTGGCCGTTCCCGCAGGCTGAAGCGATCCACCCAGAGCACGCCCAGGAACAGTGCCGCGAGCGTCATCAGCGCCTCGGGCAGGGGCTGCAACAGTGCTAGCCACGCCAGGATCGCCGGGACAACCGCCCAGACCGGGGCCGCCAGCGGGCCTACGCGATGGCTGCGATCGGCCAGATACAGCCCCCAGTGGATCGCGCCGAGAAACGACAGTATCACCGCACCATAGAACGCCAGGGCCTCGAGTGCGAAAGCCTGCCATTCGGGCTGGGCCATCCAGGCACCCACCCCCAGTACGAGGAAGGGGACCAGGCCGGCATATCCGAGCACCTGCAGGATCGGGGCCGAGCCATCCGGGACCGGACGCGACAGGGAGGACGACTCGACATCGCCACGCGATCCCCGGTGGGCGCCAGCCGCCACGGCGCGCGCACCGAGATACTCGCGCAACTCCGGGAGACCACCGATGGCCCGATCCCGGGCGACAAAGAACGGCAACACATCGGCCCCGGTCGCCTCCCTCAGCGCATGAAACTGCGCACGGTTGTGCGCGGATGCCATCCCCCATTCCAGGCACACCCACCGCCCCGGGACCATCGCATCGAGCAAGGCTCGGGCATCGCGCATGTCGGACAGCCCGGAGGTAACCGCCACGATCTCGTGTTCCACGAGCGCATCGCGCACGTCCTGGGGCCAGTCTTCCATGTTGGTCACGTTGTCGTTCACAGCGCGGCCTCAATCGCCGCACGCAGGCGCCGATCATCTGGCGGGACCCGCGTACCAAAAGAGCCACGCACCTCGCCGTCGCGACCAATCAGGTACTTGTGAAAGTTCCAGGACGGGAACTCGCCGGTTGCCGTGCCAAGGTGGTGATAAAGCGTCCCGGAGGCCGCATGGCGTCGGGATGCGTGCACCTTCTCGTACATCGGGAACTGGATGCCGTAATTGGAGCGGCAGAACTCGGCGATGTCGGTCTCGTCTTCGTATTCCTGCCCCGCAAAATCACCCGAGGGGAAGCCCAGCACATGGAATCCCCGGTCCTGAAACTCCGCGTTCAGTGCCTCCAGTCCTTCGTACTGGGGAGTAAAGCCACATTGACTGGCCGTATTGACTACCAGCAGTACCTGCCCGGCATGCCGGTCGCACAGGCGCACAGGCTCGGAAGCCGCCAGCGGACGCATTTCAAAATCGAGACTCGCGGGGCACGACGCACCAGCCTCCCCCGCCGCCACGTCAAACACCAGACCTGCCCAGGCCAGCAACACCACACCCAGGAACCGATTACCTGACCGCATCGCACACCCTCCACGCCCGGACTCGTTGGAACCCACCTTACGCCGTGTCCTGGTCGGTCACCATTTACAGACATTGTACAGGTGCTGTATAAGATGTACATCACCCTGTGACCGAGCCGGAGTCGCCGCCATGAGTACCTCTCGTATCGCCGTAATCGGCGGCGGTATTGCCGGGCTGGCAAGCAGCTGGATCCTGCAGTCGCGGCACCAGGTACGCCTGTTCGAGGCGGCGCCCGAGCTGGGAGGGCATGCCCACACCATCGAGGTAACGGACCCGGAGGGCCCGACTCACCTCGACACCGGATTCGTGGTGTACAACGAGCGCAACTATCGGCTGCTGACCCGGCTCTTCCGCGAACTGGACGTGCCAACCCAGCCCACCGACATGTCGTTTTCCTGTTCCCGCCAGCCCCATGGGGTGGAATACGCCGGGAGCGATCTGAACACCCTGTTCGCGCAGCGACGCAACCTGCTCAGCCCGCGCTTTCTGCGCATGAGCGCCGACATCCTTCGTTTCAACCACTTGGGCCACCGGCTGTTCGAGCGCGACGAGATCCCACAGGACACGCTGGGGTCCTTTCTCTCGCGGCACCGTTTTGGCCGCGGTTTCACCGAGGATTATCTGCTGCCAATGGCCGGCGCGATCTGGTCATCGCCCACGGATTCCATCCGCGAATTTCCAACGGCGAGCTTCCTGCGGTTTTTCCGCAACCATGGCCTGCTCGACCTGCGCGACCGCCCGCAGTGGCGCACGGTACGCGGTGGCAGCCGGGAGTACGTGCAACGCCTGGCGGCAAGGCTTGAACCGGGCAGCGTGATCCACCAGGCGGTGCGCGCCGTGATCCCCGAAGAAGGCCAGTGGCGCGTACTGACCGCCGACTGTTCCGAGGGCTTCGACCAGATCGTGTTCGCCTGTCATGCCAACGAAGCCCGCCGACTTCTGGGGCGGGCCATGCCCACCCTCGACCATCTGCTGGCCGACTTCCGGTTTCAGGAGAACCGTGCTGTCGTCCACACCGACCCGGCCCTGATGCCACGGTCACGCCGCGTCTGGTCCTCCTGGAACTACCTGAGCGGATGCACCACAGAGCCTGGTGCACGGGTCTCGGTCTCCTACTGGATGAACCGCCTGCATGGCCTGAAGCGACACCGCAACTACGTCACCAGCCTGAACCCCTGGCGCGAACCGCAGCCGGCCACCGTGCTTGGCGAACATCTCTGGGAGCACCCGGTCATGGATGGGCCCGCCGAAAAGGCGCGGCAGCGACTGATGGGCCTCCAGGGCCAGGACGGGCTGTATTTCGCCGGGGCCTGGACGGGCGACGGCTTTCACGAGGACGGCCTGCGCTCCGCCGTCTCCATCGGCGAGGCGATGGGCATCGTTCCCCCATGGCATTCCGTGCCGAGCACCCCGCCAACTGCTGCACCCGAACCCGTGTCTGAAGAACCAGAACCGGTTAACGGTGGCGGCGCGACACCCGCTGCGGCGCCGGCTGCCCGATCGGAGGATGCCTGAGGCACCACCATGGACGCGGCTCTGGCCTACACGTCGGTCATGCACCAACGCATCGCGGCGCCGGCGTACCGCTTTCGCTATCCGGTGATCGCCGCGCTCTTCGACATCGACCACCTTGAGACCACTGCGGCGCACTGCCGCACCTTCTCCCTGAACCGCTTCAATCTGTTCAGCCTGCATACCCGCGACCACGGCCCGCGCGACGGACGGCCCTGGCGGCCCTGGGTCGAGTCCCGACTGGCCGAATGCGGCATCGATCTCGCTGGGGGACCGATTCACCTGCTCGCCATGCCGCGCGTACTTGGACACGCCTTCAATCCGCTCAGTGTCTGGTTTGCCTATCACGCGGATGGCCGGCTGCGTGGCGTACTGCTGGAAGTCCGCAACACGTTCGGCGAGCACCACCACTACCTGCTGCACGATCGTGGTCGTGCACTGCCCGTTCCGGTGCGCCAGGAAAAGGACAAGGCCTTTCACGTGTCGCCGTTTATCGACATGAACGCACGCTATCGCTTCACGGTCGTGCCCGCACCAATGGAAGAAGGAGCGACCCTTCACATCGCGGTTCACGAGTCCCGGGAAGGTGCGCCGCTAATGGTGGCCACCCAGCACGGGCGCCTGCATGCCTTTACCGACCGCAGCCTGCTGGCCGCACTGCTGCGCCAGCCCTGGATGACCCTCAAGGTCCTGCCACTGATCCACTGGCAGGCACTGAAGATCTGGCTGCGCGGCGGGCGCTACCACCCGCGCCCCGCTCCGCCGCAAAAGGAGATGCACTGATGTCCGTCGAACAAGGAAGCGCGACCACCGGGTTCGCGACCCGCCGGCACTGGGCCCTGCAACTGATCGCCCGGACCCTGCGCGGGCTCGAACAGGGACAATTGACGCTGGTCGGCCCTCGCGGTGAACGGGAGGTCGTACAGGGCATACAACCCGGACGCGAAGTGATCTGGCACCTCAAGCGGCCCTGGCGGACGCTGCTGCGCATCCTGCGCCACGGAGATCTCGGCTTTGCCGAGGGCTATGTCGCGGGGGACTGGAACACCCCGGACCTGAAAGCCTTGCTGCATCTGGCCACCGACAACGAGGCAGCACTGGCCGATCTCGCGGCCCGGCCCATGGTCCAGCGCCAGTTCGACGCCCTGCGGCACTGGTGGCACCGCAACAGCCGACGCGGCAGCCGAGCCAACATCCGCTTCCACTACGATCTCGGCAATGACTTCTACCGGCTCTGGCTGGATCCGGGCATGAGCTACTCCGCGGCCCTGTTCACTCGCGGGGACGAGGCACTGGAGAGCGCTCAGCAGCGCAAGTACGAGCGGCTACTCGAGCAACTCGACGGCGCCCCGGACGCCCACATCCTCGAGATCGGCTGCGGCTGGGGCGGTTTTGCCGAGCTGGCCGCACGACGCGGCCACCGGGTCACGGCCATCACCCTCTCGCAGGAACAGCTCGACTACGCGCGCGAGCGGATCGAGCGCGCCGGCCTGTCCGACCGTGTCGAACTGCGCCTGCAGGACTACCGCGAGCTGCAAGGGCAGTTCGACCACGTGGTCTCCATCGAAATGTTCGAGGCGGTCGGGAAGCAGTGGTGGCCCACCTTCTTCGAAACCGTCCGCAACTGCCTGCGCCCCGGCGGGCGTGCCGCACTACAGGTCATCACCATCGACGAGGGCGCTTTCGACTACTACCGGCAGAACGCCGATTTCATCCAGCTGTATGTCTTCCCGGGCGGGATGCTGCCCTCCGTCCCCCGCTTCAACGAGGCTGCCCGGAAGGCGGGCCTCGCGATCGGCGACCAGCGCTTCTTCGGCCTGGACTATGCCGAAACCCTGCGCCACTGGGAACGCGAGGTACGCCAGGCGGAACCGGTCATCGAGGCCCTAGGGCACTCTCCCACATTCCTGCGCATGTGGCGCTACTACCTCGCCTACTGTGAAGTGGGTTTCGAGCACCGTCGAGTCGACCTGATGCAGGTGGTACTCGAGCATGACAGCCACTGAAGACCCGCATCCCACTCAAGCCTCCAATGATCCAAGAATCTCAGGATTTATTCCCACTGATGAGCGGAATCTAGTACCCAATCACCAGTTTATTGGGACGCCATTCACAGGACGATCCTGCAACCGTCGTCTAGAATGCAAATTTCCGGTTTCGTGGAAAACGGGACGCGTTCACAGATGGTCCCGAATGGTCGAGGAGGTCCCCCCATGCAACATCGCATCCAGTTCCGCGAGGCCAGCTGGCCCGCCGACGCCGAAGCCATCTCCGCGGTTCGTCGCGAGGTCTTCATTGAAGAACAAGGCGTCCCCGAATCCATGGAATTCGACGGTCTGGATGCGACTGCCCTGCACTGGCTGGCCATCGGCCCCGGCGGGGAACCGATCGGCACCCTGCGCATGCTGCCCTCCGGTCAGATCGGGCGTATGGCCGTGCGCGAACCCTGGCGCGGCCACGGCATCGGCTCGCGCCTGCTCGACTACGCCGTCGAGGCCGCCATCCGCCACGGCTGGCGCGAGGTCTGGCTGAACGCCCAGAACACCCGTCTGGGCTTCTACGCCCAGCACGACTTCTTCATCATCTCCGACACCTTCGAGGACGCCGGCATCCCCCACCGTCGCATGCTCCGCCGCATCCGCCAGCCCCTCGCGCAGGCCGGTTGAGGAAACATTGATTTAGTCGCGCGCACACTCCTTACGCAAGCACATCCATGAATTAGCACCGCCGGCGGCCTACAATGGTCCTGGAGGTGCCCTCATGCGACTTAGCGAACATCAGCGCCATACGATCGAGACCATCGCCCACGAGCTTTTTGGCGACTGTACCGTTTATCTGTTCGGCTCACGCGTAGATGATTCAGCGCGCGGTGGTGACATCGACCTGCTCGTTGAGACGCCGCATCGCGTGTCAAACCGGGCTGCGATGGCCGCTCGCTTCTCGGCGCGCTTGCAGATGGCTCTGGCCGATCAGCGCATCGACGTCCTGATTCTCGACCCCGATACCCGGCACCAGCCCATTCATGACAAGGCGCGCGAACAGGGAGTCGCACTGTGGCATTGAACCCCGGCAAGGACCGCCTCCAGTTCCTGCTTGAAGCCACGCGAAAAGAAGCACGCCATCTGAGACAGACCGTTGATCGGCTTTCAGAGGAGCCGATATCGGCCCAGTGGGTTAGCCAACTCGAACACGAACCCGAACTGTCCGAAAGGCTCGATGCATTCGTCGCTCGCTTCGGCCGCCTTCAGGACACACTCGCGGACAAACTGATCCCCGAATTACTCGGAATCTCCTGGAAGACGTCGGCGCCACCCTCGATAACCTCGCCCGGATGGAACGGCTCGGCTACCTTCCTTCGGTAACCGACTGGGTTGAAGCACGGAATCTGCGTGATCGCCTGATCCATGAATACATGCGGGACCCCGAAGAGTTTGCGCAGGCGCTTCGTAGAGCGATGGACCTCACTCCAATGCTAGGGAAACACTGGTCAATGTACACACTCGCGTTGGCACCCCAGGTTTCCCGAGACAAGGCGCGGTGTGCAGCCGGTAGTGGTTCTACCGGCAAGGACCGCAACGCAGGATCGGGGAACCTGGGGTACCAACCCCACAAACCATTCAATGCAGGGGCTCGGCCGCCCGTTGTTATCAAAAACGGGCGCGCGCACGGCGTTGCGGCTCCCTTGTGCAGAATGACTGCACGGCGGTCACCGCGCCTTGTTCGCACGCAAAAGCGACTCGAGCGCGAGCGTGTACATTGATCAGTGTTTCCCTATAGCAGACCCGAGAGAAACTGGACAAAGCCGCGAAGCGTTTCACCAACGGCTGATCCCTGAGTGTGCTCGATGGCTGCCCCCTCAAAGCAGGTGCGCAATACGCGCTAGTTGCCTATGCTGAGTAGAGACCCTGCCCGGAGGCGACTGCATGGCCGACCCGACCACCGACCCCGTGATAGAAGATGCGGCCGCCCTGCTCGGGGAACTGCTCGAGGAGACGCGCAGGCGTTTCTGGCTGCATGCGCGGGTGGAACTGCTGGCGGAATTTCGCGGGCTGGAGCTGGGGTCGCAACTGGCGAACATCGCCCGGCGCCACCGCCATACCGATATCCGTATTCTGGTGGATGACGACCTGGCGCTGCGGGAGCGCATCCCGGGTCTGGTGGAAAGCATCAAGCGCCTGCCCACCGCCGTGACCGTGCGACGGCTCGATGCCGCCGAGGAAAGCCCCCTAACGCTGACTGCAATCGCCGATCACAGTGGATGGATGCAGCTTACACAGGCCGGCGGGCAACGGGTTCTGCGCGGGGATGTCGAAGATCGGGGGGGAACCCAGCGGGCCGCCCTCGATTTCGAGGCAAACTGGAGTCTAAGCGATGAAGCGATCGAACTACGCCGCCTCATGGTCTAGGCGCCACGCCCTGCGCATCCTTGCGGGGTCCCTCCTGTTTGGCGGGACCACGGCGGTCGGCATCGCCCGCGATCCGCAAACGGAGGTCGCCGTTCTCCCTCTCCAGAATCGCCCGGCCGCCGAGATCCTCCCCGAGCTACAGGGCCTTTTTGGCGATGCGGCCACGCTACGGGCCGACGGCTTCCGCCTCCTGGTGCGCGCCGACGCCCAGACCCTCGAACAGATCCGCGACGTCATAACCGAGCTCGACCACGCCTCCCAAGACCTGATCCTCTCGGTACGCCGCAGCAGCGAGCGCCCCCGCCGGGAGACCGGGACGGGTATCGACATCGAATCCGGCCCGGATGGAACCCGCGCCCGGGGTACTGCGCGGCGCTGGACCACCACCCGCCACGACGACCAGACCCAACAGGTCCGCCTGCGCGAAGGCACCGAGGCCGTCATCCTGGTCGGCGAGACCGAGGCCCACGGCTTCCGCGTATTCGCCGGACGCGCCGGCTTCGGCATGGAACCGCTCTTTCGCGACACCGCCCGCGGGTTCCGCGTACAGCCCCATGCCCAGCCCGACGGCCGCATACGCGTGGACATCTCCCAGCTCCACGAACAACCACCCGCCGCCACCATGGGCCGCGTGGAACGTCAGTCCGTCGAATCGTCTATCACCATCGAGCCCGGCGCGTGGAACGATCTCGCCGCAGTGGGCCGCACTATCGACCTCGACGAACGCGGCATTGCCTCCCGTCGCACCACCCGCGAACGCAACGCCCTGCACCTCGAAATTCGCGTCGACCACGTCGAGTAAACCCAACGACCACTGACTACCCATCCGAGGCGGCTTTACCAATCTGGTTCGCCACCTTGACGCACTATCCACGCAACGAAGCCGTCCAGCACGCCTGCGCCAACGGCGGGTACACCCTCAAACATATCGGCCACCAGTTCGGCCGGCACCCCTCCCGCATCAGCCGCTCGTAGCGGAAAGGCAAAAACAAGGTCTGCCCCCTTTGCACAAGACCCAAGAACGGCGGGCACAAAAAAGCCCCAAACGGGGCCGGATTTCGTGCATAAAAAACGGGGCCCCTGGGGGCCCCGTAAAACAAGCTAGTGCTTGTTGTTATACCGCTTTTAAGCAGTGCTCGGGCTTAGAAGGACACCCGCATGCCGGCACCCACACCCGTGAAGGAAGTGGAGCTGCCCATCCCGCCGGAGAAGTTATCAGAATCAACGCTGCGGCTGACCGCCGGGGTGTCATTGTCGTAATCGGAATACGACACGCCCGCGAAAGCCATCACACGGTTGCTGAAGTTGTGCTTAACAGCGATGGCGGCGTAGTCCACATTGCCGCTGTCACCATCGTTCTTGTTGCGGGTGTGCCCCAGGTTCAGCACGAAGTCGTTACGACCCATGGTGTAAGTACCGGACAGGAAGTAGGTATTGCCGTCCGCATAGTTGTTTCCGTCGACATCATCAGCCTTGAAGTCACTCACTTCGCCGACCAGGCGGAACGGACCGGCACGCCAGTCGACCCCGATCTTGGTGGCCCGGAAATCGCCACCTTCCAACTCGTTGCCTTGACCACCATAGTCATTCGCGTGGTTATGAGCGATGTAAAGTTCGACCGGATCCAAATCAAAGTTCAGGCGACCAGCAAAGGCGCTGTCGCTGTCGTCGGCGTTATCGACAAATGCAGCAACGTTCAGGCTGACAATGCCGAAGCTGTTGCTGTAGGAAAGACCTTGGTCCAGGTAGGAACCTTCACCCAAGCCACCGAAGGTCTGCGGGTTCAGACGACCACCGTTGGTACGAGCCTGCATAAAGGTCCCGTTCAGCGGGTCCTTGCCGGCGGTCACGTACGGGGAGGCCATGCGACCAGCCTGAATGCGACCGAAGTTGCCTTCGAGGCCAACGAATTGGTCACGGGCGCCACGGTTCAGGCCCTGTCGGGTATCGACATCCTGCTCGACCTTCAGGAAGGCCTTCAGGCCGTTACCCAGGTCATGGTTGGCCATGATGCCAATGCGGTTCGGGTTGCCGCCGTACAGGCGACCGTCCGTCGATCCGCCGGCGAAACCGCCGTCGTGCATACGGAAGCCGCTGTCGAGATCACCACCACTGTGGTGGACGATCTGCGTCTGCAGCTGACCGAACAGGGTCACGTTGGAGTCCGCGGCGGCGAAGGCCGGGACCGCGAAGGCGCCGGCAACGGCGACTGCGAGAATCTGTTTTTTCATGTTGCGTATCTCCCAGGAGAATTGGTGTGTTTCTACGCCTGCATTCGCTGGGCGTATCCCGCGAATGACAGGTGTTTTATATACACCACGGTGTCGCATTTCAACCCCTTGTGGCGAAAAAATGTCGATTGCGTTGGAAGTTTGCCCTGCCGCAACCGGGAAAAGGTGGTGGATACCGGCTGAAGGCAAAGCAAGAGGTGCTCCCAACCTATTGAATAACGTAGGGAATGGATGGCCTTGGCAACGCCGATAAATTGTTACGCAAGGCGCATATAAGGGCTTAGTTATATTGCAGAAATATAGGCCGTCAGGCGGTCTCGAGCATGACATTGGCCACCCGAAACGCTGTTGCATATGCGCGACAAGGGGTTGGCACGGATGCATCTCGGCAAGTTTGTTGCGGAAAGCCGACAGCTGAGGGAGAGCCGACGCCTGGGTTCACGAGGTCGGTGGCGTTGGCCGTAGGAGGCCAGCCCTCTGGCCGATATAGGGCGTCAGGTCAGGCCCAATCGGCCAGAGGGCTGGCCTCCTACGGGGGTCCGGCCAGCGCCGGGGGCTAATCGAGGCCGAAGGCGCGCAGGGCGAGGCGGCGCTTGATGGGGGTGGCCTGGTCGACCAGGCGCAGGCCGAGGCCGCGCAGCTCGGGAAGGCCGGCGGCCTGGGTGCCGAACAGGAGCTTGAAGCCGTCCATGGCGCGTTGCATGAAGGCGTTTTCCGGGCGGCGGGCGCGGGTGTAGGCGCGCAGGACGGTCTCCGCGCCCGGGTCGTGGCGGGCGGGGCCGCGCAACCCGTCGACCAGTGTGCGGGCGTCGGCCAGGCCCAGGTTCAAGCCCTGCCCCGCCAGCGGGTGGATGGTGTGGGCGGCGTCGCCAGCCAGTACCACGCGGCCCGCATGGTAGGTCTTGGCGTGGCGCGCGGTGAGCGGGAAGCTGGCGCGCGGGGACGTTGCGGTAATCGCGCCCAGGCAGCCATCGGTCTCCTGCTCCAGCGCCGCACAAAAGGCAGCGTCGTCCAGTGCCAGGGTGTCCTCGGCCGCCGGCCATTCGGGCTGCGACCAGACGATGGAGCAGCGCCCGTCCGCCAGTGGCAGGAGCGCGATGATCCGGTCCTCGACGAAGCGCTGCCAGGCGGTGTCCTGGTGCGGGTGCTCGGTGGTGATGGTCGCGACAACGCCGCTCGCGTCGTAGTCATGTCCGGTAAACGGGATACCGACGTAGTCTCGAACATGGGAACGCGCCCCGTCGGCCGCGACCAGCAGACGGGCCGAGGCGATCGGCTGTCGGTGGTCACCGTACACATCGACCCGGTCCGGGCGGCGGTCGAGGGTTTTCCATTCGGTCTGCGGGTACAGGGCAACGCCCGCGGCCTCGAGTTCGCCCCATAGCACGGATTCAAGCGCGGCGAGCTCGACCGTCCAGCCAAGAGCCGGGACACCCAGCGCGTCCGCCTCGAAGCGGATATGGCCGGGGCCGTTCGCATCCCAGACATACATCCCCGAAAAGGCATGGGCGCGGCGCTGCTCCAGCGCCTCGCGCACGCCCAGTTCGGCGAGAAAGGCCATGGACGCGGAGTTGAGTGTGGCAACCCGCGTAACTGGCGTCGTCTCGGGATCGAACTGGGGCGCAGCGTTGCGTTCCAGTACGCCGACCCGCAGGCCCTGCCGTGCGGCGCCCAGGGCAATCGCCCCGCCGACGGCGCCCGCGCCCACGACCAGCACGTCCAGCGTTTCGTTGTGGGCGTCTTTTTTCGTCATGGCGTGCCCTGCCCGGCTGCGGGTAGATGGGCGAGCGTATGGCGCGGCAGCGGACCCAACCCCATTGCGGATCGGGCCAGCATATCGCGCGCCGGGCGCAGGCGATCGACCGCCATCATGCCGGCCCCCAGCCCGTGGCCGCGCAAGCCGGCGGCGTGCAACAGGCCCCGGGCGAGGAAATCGGTGGCGGCGACGACGCTACCCACATCCTGTCGCCGCGCTTTCGCATAGGCCTCCAGCACGGCCGCCGCACCCGGGTCGGCGGCAAACGTCGGGGTTCCATCCGCCTGCCGCCCCGTGCGCAGCGACCCAAGCAGGCCCGCCACGTCGCGCAGCGACAGGTTAAGCCCCTGCCCCGCAACCGGGTGCACAGAGTGCGCGGCATTGCCGAGCAGCAACGCACGCTCGGCGACCGGCTCCGGGGCGTGGACGCGCTCCAGCGGGAAGCGCACGACCGGCCCCGCCGGACGCAGACGCCCGAGCGTCCAGCCAAAGCGGGCCTGCAGCTCGCGCAGACGGTCGGCCTCGACCTGCTCCAGGCGCTGTTCGCAGGTCTGCGGCGGTGCCACCCAGACGACATTCATGCGGCCATCGGCCTGCGGCAGCAGGGCCAGCGGCCCCTCGTCGGTGAAGCGCTCGAAGGCCTGGCCGTTGTGCGGGCGGTCCGGGCGCACGTCGAACACCAAAGCATCGGCGTCGTAGCGCAGACGCTGCACCGGCAGGCCCAGGGCCTTGCGGGTCGGGGAGCTCACGCCGTCCGCCGCGAGGATCAGACGGGCAGACCAGGCCGCCTCGCCCTTTGCTCCCTGGATGTGCAGCGTCCGTCGGTCGCCCTCGGCCGGATCGAGGCCGGCCAGGGTCGAGTCGTAGTGCAGGTCCACGCCGGCCGCGCGGCAGGCCTCGTTCAGCATCGGGTCCAGGGCGGCGGCCGGAACGACCTGGCCGAGCGCGGCGCGGTCATGGTCGCGCGCGTTCAGGTGGACCCGCCCCAGCCCGCCGCGGCGGCTGACGACGATGGAACGGATGGGGGTGGCCTGTTCGGCCACGGAGGACCAGTAGCCGAGATCGTCCAGCAGCTGAACGGAGCCGGCGGCCAGGGCGTAGCCGCGGGTGTCGGGGCGCGTGGTACCGGCGTTCGGTGCGGAACCCCGTTCGAACAGGGCCACAGAGTAGCCAGCCCGCGAGAGCATAGCGGCAGCCAGGCTGCCGACCGGGCCGCCGCCGATGATGGCGATGTCGCAGGCTTGGGTGCTCATGTCAGACCGGCAAGCCGTCTTGGGCGGGAGTTCGCGGGCAAGCCCGCTCCCACAAGGGCCGTTCCCGCAGCGCCTTCGTAGGATGCCGATGAGCGCAGCGAATCGCATCAAAGGTGTGGCCACGCCCCAGCGATCGGTGCGTTTCGCGGAGCTCAACGCACCCTACGGTTTTGGGGTTGGCCGGGTTTGGGCGGGAGCGCATGGTCAGGTCCAGCCCGGGAGGTCACCGGCCATGCAGGCTTCGATGTCGTCGGGGGTTTTGGGGCAGGCGGCGGTGAGGACTTCGTGTCCGTCGCGGGTGACGGCGACGTCGTCCTCGATGCGGACTCCGATGCCGCGCAGGGCCTTCGGGGCCTCGGAGTACGGGCCGAAGTAGAGGCCCGGCTCCACGGTGGTCACCATGCCCGGCTCCAGCAGGCGCCAGGCGTCGCCGACGCGGTAGTCGCCGACGTCGTGCACGTCCAGCCCCAGCCAGTGGCCAGTGCGGTGCATATAGAAGGGCCGATAGGCGTGGTCCTTGAGCAGCTTGTCGAGCCGGCCCTTGAGCACGCCCAGGTCCTTGAGCCCGCGGGTCAGCTCGCGCACGGCGGCGTCGTGCGGGTCGTTCCAGTGGTTGCCGGGGCGGGTCTGCCCGATGGCCGCGCGCTGGGCAGCCATCACGCACTCGTAGACCTCGCGCTGGGTGTCGCTGAAGCGCCCGGAGATCGGGAAGGTGCGGGTGATGTCGGAGGCGTAGCCCTGCACCTCGCAGCCGGCGTCGATCAGCAGCAGGTCGCCGTCGTTCAGGACATCGCGGTTCTCGATGTAGTGCAGGATGCAGCCGTTCTCGCCACCGCCGACGATGGAGGGATACGCCGGTTCGGTGCCATGGCGGTAGAACTCGTGCAGCAGTTCGGCCTCGACCATGAATTCGGTCACGCCCGGGCGGGCCGCCTGCATCGCGCGGATATGGGCCTGGCAGGAGATCGCCGCCGCGTGGCGCATCATGCGCAGTTCCGGTGCCTTCTTGAACAGGCGCTGCTCGTGCACGTAGTGCTCGATCGCGACGTATTCATGCGGGGCCCGCACGCCGTTGCGCGCCTTCGCGCGGACCCGATTGACCCAGCCGAACAGCCGCTGGTCCAGCGCCTCGTCGCGCCCGAACGGGGCACACAGCACGCGCCGGTTCTCCATCAGGCCAGGCAGGATCTCGTCGATGTCCTCGATCGGGAACGCACATTCGGCGCCGTATTGCTCCATCGCCCCGTCCGGTCCGGCGCGCCGCCCCTGCCAGGTCTCCTGCGTGGGGTCGCGGTCGCGGCAGAACAGGATGTACTCCCCGGCCTCACGACCGGGGACCAACACAGCAACCGCATCCGGCTCGGGAAAGCCCGTTAGATAGAGAAAGTCGCTGTTCTGGCGAAACGGGTAGTCGACATCGCGATTGCGCACCTGCTCGTGCGCCGCGGGCACCACGATGATCGAGTCGCCCCCCACGCCGCGCATCAGGCGCTGGCGCCGCCGGGCGAACTCGGCCAGGGTGATGGTCGGGGTCTTGCCGGGCAGCGGGGGGCGCGTGGGGGCATTCATTGCATCGGGATCCGTTTCGGGTCGTCCGGGGCGAGCTCGTCGGCGATCAGCAGTACACCGACGCGTACATATTCGTTGAGTTCCTCGAAGGCGGCGGCGTTGTCTTCGTCGTCCTCCGGCTCCAGCTCGATGCGCGCGATCTCGGCGAAGTCGCGCAGGATCTCGCTGGCCTCGGCCGAGGGCTTCATCTGCTGCAGCCGGGGCATCTGCCCGAAGCCGGAGATAAAGCCGTCGACCCACTCCGACAGCGCCTGGGCGCGCGCCTCGATCGGCTCGTCCTCCGGCAGCAGGGGCCCGAAGCCGAGCTCGACGTCGTACAGCTGCGCCAGCAGTGCCCGGCGGATCGCCTCCACCGTCGCGCGGAAGTCGTCCGGCGCGGCATCGGTCAGCGGCAGCGCCTCGCCCAGGCTTTGTTCCAGCGCCTCGACATCCGCGCCGGGGTCCGCGACCACACAGCCGGTGAACAGCCCGTGGGCGGAGGCCGGCGTTTGCGCGAAGCCCATGCGGCGCAGGCCATGCGCGAGCTGCTCGGCCAGCGCGGTCGGGTCGGATTCAAGGCCGCCGCGCGCCTTGGTCGATTCGCCGGTCGGAGCAGCCATCAGAAGGACTCCAGACGGGCTTCGTACGGAAACAGCAGGAAGCGGTAGAGGTCGTCACCGACCTGCAGATGGGTGAACTGCGGCTCGCCCAGCTTGATCGCGCTGGACCCGGTGGCCGACAGCGCATTCAGACCAAAGCGCTTCTCCGCGATCAGGTCCGCCAGCAGCTGCTCCAGATCCGCGCGCGGGATCGCCCCGGTATTGTCCACGATGCGGCAGGGCTTGCCGTTGTGGGCGGTGCCCTCGATTACGGTGGCCTGCGGGTCGGGTTCGGGGGGCTGGGTCATGGGCGCGGCAGTTCCTGAGAAATGATATGCCGCCTATTGTGACCAGCCCGCCATAGGAGTCGCAACAAAGCGCCGTGTCCGCGCGCGTTTGGCCCTGTCGCCGCCGGCAGTCGCAGATAGCAAAAGTGAAGGCGCTCTCGCAAAAAGGTCACACAAGTTGACGATTTGCGGGGGGGACTCCTAGACTCCATGAATTGCCAGCCGCGCGCCGTGTGCGGCCGCCTTCACCGAACCGGGGCCTGTCGCCATGTCGTCCGAGGATTCCAGCCACGATCCCGTCGAGCGCCTTGAGGCCGCGATTACGCGACTGCTCGATGAACATGCCGCCCTGCGCGAGGAGAACGATCTGCTGCACGAGCAGATTCGTCAGCTCAAAAGCGAGCGCGCGGCCTTCAAGGAACGCAACGAACAGGCCCGCCACCGGGTCGAGACGATGATCGCCCGCCTGCGGTCGATGGAGCACAGCGAATGAGCCAGTCCGAACCCGTACGCGTGTCGATCCTGGGCAAGGAATACCAGATCGCCTGCCCGCCCGAGGAACGCGCCGACCTGTTCGCCTCCGCCTCCCTGGTCGACGAACGCATGCGCGAACTGCGCGACACCGGCCGCGTGGTCGGCGCCGAGCGCATCGCCGTGATGGTGGCGCTGAACCTCGCCCACGAGATGCTCGAATGCCAGGAGCAGCTCAAGCGCGCCGAGCAGACCGGCCCGGCCCGCATCACCGCCATCGCCGACCGCATCGAACAGTCGCTGGGCACGCCCCGCTCCTGAAGTTCGCGGCCAAGGCCGCTCCCACAGGGGGCAGCTTGCCCGCTATGCGCAAAGGGCCCGATCTGTGCCCCCCCGAAGGCACATTACGGCCGGTAGATATCCACCCCGGATGGCGGATCAAAGGTGAACACGGACTCGTCGACCGGCGCGTTGCGCTCGCTTCGCTCGAAGTGAATCTCGGTCTCCTGACCAAAGATGTCGCGGAAGGCCATGCGGGTCAGGTCGCCATCCGGCGTCAGATCCAGCTCGAGGTGCGTAAAGTCCGCCTGCTCGTTGCGCGGGATCAGCAGCAAGCGCAGGGCCGAGGCATCCCGTACCGGCAGCACATCCATGCGGAAGTGCTCGTCCAGCCGCTCGGGCTGGGTGATCGCCGCGATCGGTGTCGCATCGAACGCATCCCCCAGCGGGCGCACAGTCGCCTGCGACAGGTCCGGGTCATAGGTCCACAGATCCTCGCCATCGGAGACAATCGTCTGCGGGAAGGGCTCGGTCACCTCCCAGCGCAGGCGGTTGGGCATGCCCAGTTGCATCGAACCATCGGACTCCTGCAGCACGTACCCAGTCTCGTCGCGCACCGTCTGCGTGAATTCGGCGGTAAAGGTCTCCAGTCCCTCGACAAAACGGTCCAGCGCCGCGCGCGCATCCGGTGCCGGGCCACGCTCGGCCGCCAGCGGTCCGGCGAACAGGAACATCGTCGTCGCGGCCAGGGCGAGCAGCAGACGGGAAACAAGTCGGACAGTCATGCGGGCTCCAGTTGCATGTTTACGATGATCCTGCGCCCGGTCGCTTAACCGGGCGTGAATGCCACAACAGAAAGGGCGAGCAGGATCACAGGATCCGGTACATGGACCAGTCCGGGCGTCAGTCGTTCGGCCCCGGGACCAGGACCTCGCGATTGCCATTGGACTGCACCGGGCTGACCAGTCCGGCGGCCTCCATGTCCTCGACCATGCGAGCGGCGCGGTTGTAGCCGATCTTCAAGCGGCGCTGGATGAACGAGATCGAGGCCTTGCGCGTCTCGATCACGATCTGCACGGCCTGATCGTAAAGCGGATCGGCCTCCGCCTCGCCATCGCCCGGCGCCTCCAGCCCCGGGATCGCGGCAGCCCCGGCCTCCGGCTCGTCGAGGATCGCCTCGTTGTAGTCCGGCTCGCCGGTGGATTTCAGGTACTCCACCACCTGGTGGACCTCGTTGTCCCCGACGAAGGCACCATGCACGCGCTCCGGCATCGCCTTGCCCGGCGGCAGGTAGAGCATGTCGCCGTGGCCCAGCAGGTGCTCGGCCCCCATCTGGTCGAGGATGGTGCGCGAGTCCACGCGCGAGGAGACCTGGAACGCGATACGGCTGGGGATGTTCGCCTTGATCAGGCCGGTGATCACGTCCACCGACGGGCGCTGGGTGGCCAGGATCAGGTGGATGCCGGCGGCGCGCGCCTTCTGCGCCAGGCGTGCGATCAGCTCCTCCACCTTCTTGCCCACCACCATCATCATGTCGGCGAACTCGTCGACCACGATCACGATGAACGGCAACGGCTCCAGATCCGGCGCCTCGGTCTCGGTCAGCGCCTCTTCCGGCTTGAACAGCGGGTCCTTCAGCGGCTCGCCGGCGGCCTCGGCATCGCGCACCTTCTTGTTGAAGCCGCCGATGTTGCGCACGCCCATCGCGGACATCAGCTTGTAGCGCCGCTCCATCTCCGCCACCGCCCAGCGCAGGGCGTTGGAGGCATCCTTCATGTCGGTGACCACCGGGCACAGCAGGTGCGGGATGCCCTCGTACACCGACAGTTCCAGCATCTTCGGGTCGATCAGGATCAGGCGCACGTCGTCCGGCGTGGACTTGTACAGCAGCGACAGCAGCATCGCGTTCACGCCGACCGACTTCCCCGAGCCGGTCGTCCCGGCCACCAGCAGGTGCGGCATCTTCGCCAGATCCGCCATCACCGGGCCGCCGCCGATGTCCTTGCCGAGCGCCATGGTCAACGGCGACTTGTTCGTATCGAACAGTTCCGAGCGCAGGATCTCGGAGAGCGCCACGATCTCGCGGTTCTCGTTGGGGATCTCCAGGCCCACGGTGGACTTGCCCGGGATCACCTCGACGATGCGCACCGCCATCACCGACAGCGAGCGCGCCAGATCGGTGGACAGCCCGGAGATACGCGAGGCCTTGACCCCGGCCGCCGGCTGCAGCTCGAAGCGCGTGATCACCGGCCCCGGCTGCACCGCGACCACCTCGACCTCGACGCCAAAGTCCTTCAGCTTCAGTTCGACCAGGCGCGAGAGTGCCTGTAGCGACTCGTCCGAGAAACCATCCGGCGGGGGCGGCGCCTCGTCCAGCAGGGACAGCGGCGGACGCGGGTCAGCGCCGGACCCTTCGGTAAACAGCGGGACCTGTTTTTCCTTCTGCACGCGCGGGCTGGGCGCGGGCGCCTCGATGCGCGGCTCCACACGCGAGGGGGGGCGCTTCTCGGTGCGCTTGCGCTCCTTTTCCACCCGCGTCTCGCGCTCGGCGCGTTCGCGCGCGCCGATGCGGCGATCCCGGGCCGAATCCAGCTGGGCGCGCAGCCGCTCGAAACCACGAATGGTCAACTGACCCAGTCGGTCCATCAGCAGGAACCAGGACAGCCCGGTGAACAGCGTCACCCCGGCCAGAAACAGCGCCAGCAGCACCAGCGTCGCCCCGACCAGACTCAGCCCGGCCACGGCCCAGCCGCCGAACAGGTCCCCGAGGATGCCACCCGCGTGCACCGGCATCCCGCCCGGGAGCAGGTGCAGCGCGGCCAGCGCCGCACCCGAGATCAACGCCACGATCAGCGCGACCCCGCGCACGGTCAGCTCCATCGGGCTGGCGATCCGCGCCTCGCGGCGATGCCGGAACAGCCACCAGCCGATGCCGCCGACCGCCAGCGGAATGAGGTAGGCCAGATAGCCCAGCAGGTGAAACGCGATGTCCGCAAACCAGGCGCCGGTGGTGCCACCCAGGTTGCGCAGGCTCTCGCCGTCGCCGGTAGTGGACCAAGCGGCATCGCCCGGGTGATAGCTCACCAGGGCGACCAGCAGATAAAGCGCCAGCATGCCGAAGATCAGCAGCGCACCCTCGCGCAGCCCGCGCAGCAACTGCCCGCTCAGGCTCGGTGCCGCGGCCGGCTCCGCCGTCTTCCTGCCCTTGCCCCCGGATTTGGCCTTGCTTGCGGCCATGCGCTCCCCATCGTGTTCGGCCCGCGACGCGGGCATTGCGAATCATCGCGCAGTTTACCGGTTAAAACAGCGTTCGTGGTGCCAGGCCAGCCAAGCCTGAGAACCGAGTCCGGTCCAGTTGCCTGTTTGCCCCCACACAGTGAGCCCTGCCATTGTGGGAGCGGGCTTGCCCGCGAAGCTCCCTCAGTCCCGCCGCCACCCCCAGACCGCGAACACCGGATCGGCATGCTCCAGCCGCCCGGCATACGGGTCATCCGGCGGGCGCGGCAGGCCGCGCAGTGAGAGCGTGGAAAGATCGTCGAATCCTGCACGCAGAAACAAATCGAGTACCAGCCCCATACGCTCGAAGTCGTACAACGGCTCCCAGACCGCGATCGCCTTGGTCGGAAAGCAGCGATCAGAGAAGGTCACCACGAACACCCCACCCGGGCGCAGAAGCTCGCGCACCGAGGCGAATACCGCCTGTGGGCGCGTCAGGTATTCCACCGAGGCGGTGCACACCACCGCATCGAAGCTCGCGGACGGCAGCGGAATCGCCGGCTGCCGGTTCAGGTCGTGCACCAGGCCCTGATCCAGGGCTTCGTTAGCGGCCAACTCGTCGTGGTTCATACCCAGTCCAGTGACCAAGTCGGGCTCTCGAACTTGATCGAGGTGCGATGCCCAGCTGCTCATCAGGTCCAGCACCCGCGCGCCCTGCGGGATCAGCGTGGCGTACAGCGCCGCGATCCGGGCACGGGCCGTGGCATCCAGGTGATGCACCATGCGCGGCCCGGCGTAGAAGTCGCGATCGGGCGCGGAATCCTCGCGCTCGCAGGCATCTCCCGACCAGAAGTCCGTCGGCCGCCCGTGCCAGCGCGCCTGCATCCCCGGCCCACGCGCCGTCAGAAGCCGTGCCACGTCCACCGCCCGATCGTCGTCGCGTCCCTGCTCGTGAAACGCAATTACTCGGGCGCGCAGTTGCAGGTCCACGCCCGCCAGCGGATGGTTCAGGTCCGCGACGAGCCGCGCGTCCTCCAGCGCACCGATGCGGAACAGTTCGCGGTCACCGGCCTCGACGCCGGCGTGGCCGGCGATGAACGCGCGCGGATAAAAACGCCCGGCACGGGGTTCCAGCACCCGATGCCGCCGCAGACGTCTGTTGAACGCTGTCGACGGCAGTTCGACTTCCCCTGCCAGGTCCCGCCCTGGGGCCAAAGGTGCCCCCGGAACGTCTACTGCCTCGCCGACATCCGCGCCGGCCAGCTGCGACCCGATGGCGCCCGGCCAGACGTCGTGCGCCGGCATTAGCCACGGCAGGAAGAGACACTCGCGGTGCCGCGCCTCGGCACTGCTCCAGTCCAGGGTAAAGCCGACATCCAGCGCCGGGCGCGGCGTACCCATGGCCGCTGGCGCGCGTTCCGGGCAGGCAAAGGGGTCGTACATCCGTTGGTGTTTACCTGTGAGCATTCCCGGTATGGTACGGCGAATCACCTTGAGGATATGCCCATGCCCCGTAGCGGTCGGCCCGTTGGCGCCCTGTTGTACCTGATCGTTCTGACTGTGCTCGCAGGGCTGCTGGCTGCCCCTGCCGCGGCCCAAGTCCCCGGGGCCGCGGCCGACTCCGATCTCAATGGGACTGAAACGCTGCGAGTCGGCACCCGCTTCGTACCGCCGTTCGTGATCCCGCCGGACAATGCCGAGGGCCACCCCACCGGCATCGCGATCGAACTGTGGGAGCGGGTCGCGGAACGCCTGGAACTGAACTACGAGTACCGCGAGACCAGCCTCAAGGGGCTGATCGACGGGCTGGGGGACGGACGTATCGATGTCTCGGTCGCCGCCCTGACCGCCACCGCGGACCGCGCCGAGCGGGTCGACTTCACCCATCCCTACTACACCACCGGGCTGTCCATTGCCGTGCCCCAGCAGGGCAACCCGGTGGCCGGGGCGGTGCGGGCCTTCATCTCCGTCCCCTTCCTGATGGTGGTGCTGGCCCTGGCCGGACTGCTCCTGCTGGTGGGCGCGCTGCTGTGGCTGTTCGAGCGCCGGCGCAACGCCGACGAGTTCGGCGGCAACGCCGCCCAGGGGCTCGGCTCCGCGTTCTGGTGGGCTGCGGTCACCATGACCACGGTCGGCTATGGCGACAAGGCCCCGCGCACCCTGCCGGGGCGCATGATCGCGCTGGTCTGGATGTTCGCCGCGCTGATCCTCGTGTCCACCTTTACCGCCGCGATCGCGACCACGCTGACGGTCAGCTCGCTGGATACCGGCATCCAGAACGTCTCCGACCTGGAGGGCCAGCGCATCGCCACCATCGGCGGCTCCAGCGCCGCCGCCTGGCTGAATGAACAGGGCTTTGCCTACCGGGACCACCAGGACCTGACGTCCGCCCTCACGGCGGTGGCCGAGGGACGCGCCGACGCGATGGTCTACGACGCCCCACTGCTGCGCTACCAGACACGCGAACACTTCGCCGGCGAACTGGAGGTCCTGCCGGTGGAGTTCCTGCGCCAGGACTACGCCCTCGCCCTGCCCCAGGGCTCGCCCCTGCGCGCCCCGATGAACGTCGCTATCCTCGAGATTCTGGAATCCGACGACTGGCAGCGCGTGCTGCGCCGCTATCTGGGCAACTGACCGGTCTGGCAGGGAGTTAATACATCATGGCCGAAACATTTCTGGTAGCCATCGTTGACCAGGACCGCGAGGACCTGGCGCTGGCGATCGCCGCCGAGGAAGGCGGCGCGGACGGCACGGTGATGCACGGCGCGGGGCTCGGCTTTCCGGATCATATGACCTTTCTCGGCGTGACCTACCAGGGCCGGGAGTCGGTCTGCATCTGGGAGCTGGACGAGAAACGCGCCGAGCGCATCGCCCGCCGCCTGAACCTGGAACTGGACCTCCTGCAGCCGTACAACGGTCTGGCCTTCACGCTGGATGCCCAGGCCCTGACAGGCATGCAGTTCGTCGGTGCCCCTGCCCAATCCTAATCTCCTGCGCGAGGAACGCCATGCGATTCGTACTGCTCGCCGCCGTGGTCCCGCGCAACCGGGCCGACCGTGCCATCGAGACCGTCCGCCGCGAGGGCGCGGCCGGCCTGACGCTGTTGGAGGGCCAGGGCATTGCCCAGCTGCGCCGCGCACCGATCATGGACCTGAAGGACTCCGCGGCCCGCAACGTGCTGCTGATGGTCCTGGAGGCCAGCCTCGCCGAACGGCTGCTGAAGCGCCTGGATGAAGAACTCGCGCTTAGCGAGGTGGGGAACGGCTTCGCGTTCACCCTGCCGATCAAGGACATCGCCGGCATCAAGCCGGAGCAGATCGAACACCTGCGCAAGACACTGGAGCAGGGTTCACCGTAGAGGCCACTGCTCGGTACACAGGATTCCGAGTAGAGCTACCTCTTCTTCGGGTCACGCCGACCGCGCAACGCCCGCCACCAGCCGTACCACGGCAGGGTGAGCCCGTCGCCCCCGGCCCCGTGGCGCAGAAAGGCCAGACCCGCCTGTTTGACCTGCCCGGCCTCGTCGACCTCGCGCACGATCAGGTCCGCAGAACCGAAGCTCACCCGGTCGCCCACGATCGGCTCCCCCGGGAGTTCCTGCGCCAGGTATTCGGCGATGGTCCGCTTCGCGTCCACGCCATCGCAGGACACCCCGTACATCTCGCACAGATCGGCCAGCGGTTTCTCCGGGTGTAGCGGCAGTTCGCCGAAGAACTCCGAGTCTTCGTGGTCGGGGATGCGCGGGCTGGCGAACAGGCGGTCCAGCAACGGCACGTACTCCGGCACCACGAAGATGTAGACATAGTCCCCCGGCGTCAGATGCCCGGCCTGCTGATAGCGCACCGAACGCCCCTCGCGCACCACCAGCGACGGGCGCGCCCAGCGTGGCAGGCGGGCGCCGCGCAGCACCGGGCTGTCCTCGATCACGCGGTACACCGCCAGTTCATGCCGCGGGCTGCCGGGCAGTTCCAGTTGCACACGCTCGACGGGGCCCATCTCCGGCGGCACCACCAGCCCGAGCCGCTCGGCCACCGGGCGAATCGTCCAGCCCTGCACCAGCAGCGAGACCAGCACCATCATGAACACGATGTTGAAGAACACCTCGCCGCCCTCGACCCCGGCCACCATCGGCAGGATCGCCAGCAGGATCGACACCGCCCCGCGCAGGCCCACCCAGGAGACGAACGCGGTGCTGCGCCAGTCCTGGCGAAAGGGCAGCAGGCACAGCCAGACCGCCAGCGGCCGGGCAACCAGGATCAGCACCAGGCCCAGCGCCAGGGCCGGCAACGCCAGCGACGGAAACTCCGAGGGTGTGGCCAGCAGCCCCAGGATCAGGAACATGCTGATCTGCGCCAGCCAGGTCAGTCCCTGCTGCTGTCGGTGCAGCTTCGCCGCGCCCCGCATCTTGCGATTGCCCGCCACGATGCCCGCCACATAGGCGGCCAGGAACCCGCTGCCGCCCAGCCAGCCGGCCAGCGCGAACAGGCTGACCGCACCGGCCATTACCGCGATGGGATAAAGCCCCTCCTCCAGCGGCAGGCGGTTGACCAGTTCCACCAGCAGATAGCCACCCACCACGCCCAGCAGGAGGCCCAGCCCCATCTGCCACAGGAATTCCGTAGCAAACAGTGTGGCCAGGCCACCAACCGTGGTGCCGGACAGGATCCACTCGATGAAGACCACGGTCAGGAAGATCGCCATCGGGTCGTTGGAGCCCGACTCCACCTCCAGGATGGAGCGCACGCGGCGGTTGATCTTCACCCCGCCCACCCGCAGCAGGAAGAACACCGCCGCGGCATCCGTGGAACTGATCAACGCCCCCAGCAACAGCGCATAGCCCCAGGGCAGATCCAGCAACCAGTGGGCGGCCGCGCCCAGCAACAGCGTGGTCAGGGCGACCCCGACCGTGGCCAGCACGATGGCCGGGCCCGCCGCCCGGCGCAGGGTTCGCAGCCGAGTGCCAAAGCCGGAGTCGAACAGGATCACGGCCAGCGCAAGGCTGCCGATCAGGAACGCGGTATTGGGGTCATCGAACTCGAGCCCGAGGCCGTCTTCGCCGGCGAGCAGGCCGATCCCCAGGAACACAAGCAACAGCGGTGCACCCAGCCGGAACGACAACGCCGACGTCAGCACCGAGACCACGATCAGCCCGGCACCAATCAGGATCAGCTGGAAAATCCAGTCCATCGAAGCCCTTTATGTCCTTCGGACCCACGTGCGGCCCATCATCGCATGATCACCCCAGAACCGGCCTCCAGGGGACGCCCCCGGACAAGAATCAGCCGCTCTCAATGCGCTCGACAAGTCCTTGCACTTGCCTCGGCCCCGGCCACGGAATACTGTATTTATGAACAGTTACCCGTGGAGTATTCGCCGTGTCCCTGACCGCGCGCCAGCAGGCCATCCTCGACTACATCATCGAGACCGTCGCCACCCAGGGCACGGCCCCGACGCGCAGCGAGATCGCCCGTGCCTTTGGTTTCCGCTCGCCCTACGCGGCCGAATGCCACCTGAAGGCCCTGGAGAAAAAGGGCGCGATCGAACTGGTGGGCGGGGCCGCGCGCGGCATCCGCCTGGCCGGTGCGCATGCGGCCCGACCCGCCGAGCTGCCTCTGGTCGGGCGCGTGGCGGCCGGCTCGCCCATCCTCGCCACCGAGCACATCGAACGCCACTACCGAATCGACGAAAGCCTGTTCCGGACCCGCCCGGACTACCTGCTGCGCGTGCACGGCGAGAGCATGCGCGACGCCGGCATCCTCGATGGCGACCTGCTGGCCGTCCGCCAGACCCCGGAGGCCCGCGCCGGCCAGATCGTCGTGGCCCGCATCGAGGACGAGGTGACGGTCAAGCGTTTCGAGCAGGACGGTGCCCGCGTGCGCCTGCTGCCGGAGAACCCCGACTTCGCCCCGATCGAGATCAACCTGGAGCGTCAGGAGCTGGCGATCGAAGGCATCGGGGTCGGCGTACTGCGCGATCTTGAAGCGCAGGGCTAAGCCCGTGCCTTCCATTGATGCCCTGCTCGATCATCCGGCGCTGTGGCGCGGGCGCAGCGCCGCCCCTGCCGCGAATGCCCCGGTCTGGCCGAGCGGCCACCCGGCGCTGGACCGGGCCCTGGGGGGCGGCTGGCCGCGCGGCCAGCTGATCGAACTCCTGGGCACCCCCTTTGGCTGCGGCGAGACCCGCCTGCTGGTCCCCATGCTCGCCGCCTGCGGCCGCGAAGGCTACTGGATCGCGCTGCTGGCGCCGCCCGCCACGCCCTGGCTGCCCGGCTGGCAGCCGCTCGGCATCCCGCCGGAACGGGTGCTGATGATCCGCACCGAACACGACCGCGACACCCTCTGGGCCAGCGAGCAGTGCCTGCGTGACCCGGCCTTCGGCGTCCTGCTGGCCTGGCTGGGCGGCCCGGTGGAAACGGCACTTTTGCGCCGACTGCGCCTGGCCGCAGCCGAAAGCCAGGCCTGCACCATCCTGTACCGCCCGCCACGTGCCACGGAGCAGCCCTCCCCGGCCCACCAGCGCCTGCGCTGGAAGCCCGACACCGACGGCCTCGAGCTGCACTGCCTGAAGGGCGTCGGCGACTGGGCCCGTTCCGGCCAGCCCCTGCACATCCCGATGCCCTGAGATGGGCCATCCGGAGCGACCACAAGCCGTCCCGCACCCGCGTGCCTCGCGCCCGGCCCGCGCATGGCGCCAGCCAACCCTGATTCCGCCCTCGGAGCACCCAGCGGAGCCCGGTCCTGCCCCACGGGTCAAACCACGCTCGGCAAACGAACAGTGGATGGCAGTCGAGCTGCCGCACCTGGCGCTGGAGACCCTGGCGCGTGCCGAGGCGGACCGTTCACGGCTGACCGAGCGCCCCCTGCTGGTGGTCGAGGCCGGCGCTGCGCCGCGCGTGCATGCCGCCAATCGCGCCGCGCGCCGCGCCGGGGCCGGACCGGGCATGGCGCTGGCCGATGCCCTCGCCGTCCTCGACACCCCGGAACTCGTCGAGCACGACCCGCAGGCCCAGACCGCGCAGATCGCCATGCTGGCCGGCGTGCTGCTGCAGTTCTCCGATCACGTGCACCCGGAGCCGGACGCCCGGCGCATCCTGCTGGAGGTCGGCCGCAGCCGGCGCCTGTTCGGCGGGCTCGCCGCCCTGCGGGAACGGGTGCGGGACGCCCTGAAGGGGCTGGGCTTCCACCCGCGCATTGGCGTGGCGCGCAGCCCGGCCGCCGCGCGCCTGCTGGCCACCCTGCGTAATCCCGCGATCCCCGAAGATAGCGAGGCCCTGCGCCGCACCCTGTCACCGGTGCCGCTGGAGGCCCTGCCACTGTCCGCCGCGACCCGGGAGGGCCTGCAGGCCATCGGCCTGCGTCGGCTCGGTGACCTGCTGCGCCTGGCGCGCCCCGAACTCGCGCGGCGCCACGGCCCGAAGTTGCTGGCACTGCTGGATCGGCTGCTGGGGCGGCGCACGGAGACCCTGCCGCGCTTCGACCCGCCCCCGGAGCTGTACCTGACACTACGCCTGGAACACGAGATTCACGCGACCGGGGCCCTGGCCTTCCCGCTCAAGCGCCTGCTGCGCCGGGCCGAGGCCCAGCTGCGCGGCCTGAACCGCAGCCTGCAGGGGATGACGCTGGAGCTGAAACACCGCGAGGAACATACCCGGATTACCTCTACCCGAATCGCCCCTACCCGAATAACGCTGGAGCGCGGCCACCCCGGTATCCGCGCCGAGGACTGGCTGCCCCTGTGGCAGACCCGACTGGAACGCGAGGCCCTTCCCGCCCCGGTCATCGGCCTGCGCCTGCGGGCCACGCGGCTGCTCGATCCGCCCACGCAGGGCGCCAGCCTGCTGGCCGAGACCCCGGGCCATCCGCCGCCGGACTCGCAGTTGCCGGCCGTGCTGGCCCGTCTGAGCGCGCGTCTGGGCGAGCAGGCGATCGTCCGGCTCACCGCAAGCGGCATCCCGCGCCCCGAAGCTGCTCAGGGCACGCGACACGATCTCGACGCGGCGGCCTCGCCTCCGCCGCCGACACCCGCGCAAATGATTTGCGGCACAGCGCTGTGGCTACAGGACCCGCAACCGATCCCGCCCCCACTGCAGGCGCACGGGCTGGGTCGACTGGAGGATGGCTGGTGGGACCGCGGGCAGGATGTGCGCCGCGATTACGCGGTCACGCGCGACCGGCAGGGTCGCAGACTGTGGCTGTACCGCTGCCTGCGCAGCGGCCAGTGGTTCCGGCAAGGCTACTGGGGGTGACCCGTCAGACGCGGTAGTACTCGCGATACCACTCGACGAACCGGGCGATACCGTCTTCCACCGCGGTCGCGGGGGCATAGCCCACGTCCTCGCGCAGGGCCTCGACATCGGCGTAGGTGTCCGGCACATCGCCCGGCTGCAACGGCAGGAGATTCTTCTCCGCCTTCTTGCCCAGACAGTCTTCCAGCACCTCGATGTAGCGCATCAGCTCCACCGGCTCGTGGTTGCCAATGTTGTACAACCGGTAGGGCGCTGCACTGGTGGCCGAGTCCGGTGTCTCGCCACTCCAGTCCGGATTGGGCTGTGCCGGGCGATCCAGCGTGCGGATCACGCCCTCGACGATGTCGTCGATGTAGGTGAAGTCGCGCCGGTGGTGGCCGTAGTTGAAGACGTCGATCGGCTCGCCCGCCAGGATCTTCCGGGTGAACAGGAACAGCGCCATGTCCGGGCGACCCCAGGGGCCATAGACGGTAAAGAAGCGCAGGCCCGTGACCGGCAGGTTGTAGAGATGGCTGTAGGTGTGCGCCATCAATTCGTTGGCCTTCTTGCTCGCGGCGTAGAGGCTCAGCGGGTGGTCGACGTTGTCGTGCACCGAGAACGGCATCGTGGTGTTGGCGCCGTAGACGGAGCTGGAACTGGCATAGACCAGGTGCTCCACGCCGTTGTGCCGGCAGCCCTCCAGGATGTTGCCAAAACCGACCAGGTTGGTGTCGACATAGGCCGCCGGGTTCTCCAGCGAGTAACGCACCCCGGCCTGGGCCGCCAGGTTCACCACCCGCTCCGGGCGGTGCTCGCGAAACACCCGGTCCATCGCCGCGCG
>NZ_KB897913.1 GCF_000377205.1 Thioalkalivibrio sp. ALJ3
CGCTCGAGTCGCTTTTGCGTGGGAACAAGGCGCGGTGACTGCCGTGCAGTCATTCTGCACAAAGGAGCCGCAACGCCGTTCCCGCGCAAAAGCGGCCGAGCCCCTGCTTTCAATAGCTTGTGGGGTTGGTGCCCCCTGTTCCCCGATCCTGCGTTGCGCCGCTTGCGGGTAGAACCACTACCCGCTGCACGACGCGCCTTGTCTCGGAAAACAGGGGGCACCAACGCGGACGTGCGATTAAATCAGCGTCTCCCTAGGCAAGTGCGGGCCACCGCAGAGGCCTGAAGGATACCGGCGAACGACTGGATTCGGCTTGCCGGAATCGTTTCGCTGTGGCCTTGGGCAACACAGGCACGCCGCCCCGGCGCTTTGCACAGGGGCGGCGTTTTGTCGTTGACGGGCCGGCGGCGGGGCCGGTCAGGCCGCCTTGGCCTTGGCGAGTCCGGTCTGGCGGCCTGGACGGGCCTCCTTGAGCGTGACCAGTTCCTCGGCGCTGGTCGGGTGCAGCGGGATGGTCAGGTCCAGGTCACGCTTGGTGGCGCCCATGCGCACGGCCACGGCAAAGCCCTGCAGCATTTCGTCGACGTGGGGGCCGATCATGTGTATGCCGACGACCTTTTCGTCCTCTTCGGCACAGACCAGTTTCATCGCAACCGGCGGGGTCTGGCCCTCGGCGAATGCGCGGTCGAGGCCGCCGAACTGGGTCTCGTAGACGCGCACCGAGTCACCGAACCGTTCCACGGCCTGAGGCTCGGTCAGCCCGACCATGCCCGCGGTCGGATGGGTAAAGGTAACCGTGGGAATCTGCTCGTAATCCACGGGGACCGGGTTCTTCTCCGGGGTGTACCAGTGGTCCGCCAGACGGCGACCCGCCGCGATCGCGACCGGCGTCAGTGGAGCCTTGCCAATAATGTCGCCCAGGGCGTAGATGCCGTCGACGTTCGTGGCCTGCCATTTGTCCACCGGGACGGTGCCATCGCGGGCGATCTCGACACCGGCTTCGTCCAGGCCCATGTCGCCGGTGGCGGGTTTGCGCCCCACCGCCCACAACACCTTCTCGTACGGACCCAGTTCCTGGCCGTCCTCGATCTTGACGGTCACCGCACCGGGCTTGCCGCCCAGGCCGGCGACCTTCACGCCCAGATGGCGGCGGATACCCTGGTGCTCCATGTGCTGATCCAGAACCTGCGAAACCATCGGGTCGAACATTTCCAGTACGCGGTCCTCCATCGCGACCACGTCGGTCTTTACACCCATCGAGCACAGCATGCCGGCCATCTCCAGGCCGATGTAGCCGGCGCCGATCACCGCGATGGATTTCGGCAGATCGGTCCATTCGAAGAAATCATCGGAAGTCGCGCCCAGTTCGGCGCCGTCCAGCGGCGGCACGAGCGGGGCGCCACCCATCGCCAGTACGATCCGCTTGGCGGTGTACTCGGTACCGCTCTCGCTGATTACCTTGTCCTTGCCGGTCAGGCGGGCACGCTCGGGAATGTGGGTGACGCCCAGTTTCTCCAGGTGCCCGGCCCAGAACTGGTTCAGGTCCTTCAGCATGGCCCGGCGCTTTTTCGCCAGGTCCGCATAGCGGACGCCCTTGAGTTCGACATCCACGCCAAACTCGTGTGCGTCACGGGCCTGCGCCGCATGCTCGGCCGCGTACCAGGTGAGCTTTTTCGGCACGCAGCCTTCGTTCACGCAGGTGCCGCCGAGTGGTTTCGGATCGAACACGGCGACGCGGGCGCCGTGTGGCGCGGCACGTTCGGCTACAGCCAGGCCGCCGCTGCCGCCGCCGATCACGATGATGTCGTAGTGTTCCATTTCGCTTCCTTGAAAGGTTCTGAAAAGTCCCGGTGTTCAGGTCGTCAGGTTTGCCATCCGGATCGGGAGGCCCGCGCAATGTGGTGTCCCGATCCGGATGGCCACCCATGCTTCGGGTGACCACCGGGGCGGCTGTAACCCCGCCCGGGGTCGCTGCAGGACGGCTTACGCCGCTTTCTTCTCGCGGGAGATCCACTCCTGCAGGTCTTCCGATCCGCCGATGCGGTGGCCGCCGACGAACACCTGCGGCACAGTCATTGCCCCGGTGGCGGCGCGCAGGCTGCGCAGGCTGGCATCGCGGCCCAGCACAATCTCCTCGTATTCGAGACCGGCATTCTCCAGCATCTCCTTGGCGCTGGCGCAGTATGGGCAGCCCGGTTTGGTGAAGACGACCACGTCTTCGGGGCAGGCCGCCTCCGGCGCGACGTGCGCAAGCATCGTGTCGGCGTCGGAAACCACGAAGGGGTCGCCCGGCTCGTCCGGCTCGATGAACTGCTTTTCGATCACGCCGTCGCGCACCAGCATGGAGTAGCGCCAGGAGCGCCATCCGAAGCCGAGGTCGCTCTTGTCGACCAGCATGCCCATTTGCTCGGTGAACTCGCCATTGCCGTCGGCGATGAACGTCACGCGGTCGGCCTGCTGATCGGCCTGCCAGGCCTCCATCACGAAGCCGTCATTGACCGAGATGCACACGATCTCGTCGATGCCGTGCTTCTTGAACACCGGCGCCAGCTCGTTGTAGCGCGGCACATGGGCCGAGGAGCAGGTCGGGGTGAACGCGCCCGGCAGGGCAAAGACGATTACGTTGCGGCCCTTGAACAGGTCTTCCGAGCGCACGTCGTTCCAGTCGTTGTCCTTGCGGCAACGGAAAGTCACTTCCGGTACGCGCTGGCCTTCGCGATTTTCGAGTTCCATGGGGTGTCTCCTTGTTGAATATCCGTTTGTGCTCAATTGTCACAGATGAAGATTTCTGTCGGGCCGGTGTAGTTCCCGGCTACGGAGATCAAGGTAAGGCCTGGCCCTTGATTGATCCAGTTTTGTGTTTCTATTGTGTTATTAGGCTTGGGCTATCGCCTGTGCTTGACGTCACCAGGCCAAACCCGGAAGCTTGCGGCCCCGATTCGAGTTCGCCTCGATTCGAGGACCGCGTTATGGTGGTCCGTATCAGTCCCCTCGCGACGACAGGTTGTGAATCCCGCCAGGCCCGGAAGGGAGCAACGGTAGCAGCTGCGTCGGGCGCCGGGGTGTGGCGGGTGCGGGCCACCACCCTTATCCCTGCGGCCCGGATTCCTGCGGTGATAGCCCCGCACGCGGGCACGCGGAAGACTGCACTGACGGGGGAGGCATGAGTCACCAGGTTCTGGCCCGCAAGTGGCGTCCCGGTCGTTTCGAGGACCTGGTCGGGCAACCGCATGTGGTGCGGGCCCTTGCCAATGCCCTGAGCGGGGATCGCCTGCATCATGCCTACCTGTTCGCCGGGACGCGCGGCGTGGGCAAGACCACGATCGCCCGCATCCTCGCGCGCTGCCTGAACTGCGAGACGGGTGTCACGCCGACCCCCTGCGGCGAGTGCCGCTCCTGCGTCGAGATCGCCGAGGGACGGCATCTGGACCTGATCGAGGTCGATGCCGCATCGCGCACCCGCGTGGACGACACCCGCGAGCTGCTGGACAACGTCTCCTATGCCCCGACCGCGGGGCGCTTCAAGGTGTACCTGATCGACGAGGTGCACATGCTCTCCGAGAAGAGCTTCAACGCCCTGTTGAAGACGCTGGAAGAGCCGCCGGATCACGTCAAGTTCCTGCTCGCCACGACCGATCCGCAGAAGCTGCCGGTCACCGTGCTGTCACGCTGCCTGCAGTTCAACCTCAAGCCGATGCCGCCGGCGCTGATCGCCGAGCACCTGACGCGCATTCTGGAGGCCGAAGGTCTGCAGGCCGAGCCGGGTGCGCTGCTGCGCCTGGGCGAGGCGGCCGAGGGTTCCATGCGCGACGCGCTGAGCCTGACCGATCAGGCCATCGCCTACGGCGGTGATCGCCTGACCGAGGCCGATGCCTGCGACATGCTGGGCCTGCTGCCACGAACCCGTCTGACCGGGCTGCTGGATGCGGTGTTCGCCGGTGATGGCCCCGGTCTGATGCAGGGGTTGCAGGAACTCAAGGGCCTGGGGCCCGACTGGTCGCGCCTGCTGGACGAACTGGCGGCTCTGGTGCATCGCGTGGCCGTGGAACAGCTGGTGCGCGGTGAGGGTGGTGCCGAGGATGACGATGCCGCCGAGCGCTGGGCGCGCGAGACCGCAGCCCGGGTGGACCCGGAAACCCTGCAACTGACCTACCAGATCCTGATTCACGGGGGCCGCGACCTGCCCTGGGCGCCGGATGCGCAGATGGGGGTGGAGATGACCCTGCTGCGCCTGCTGGCCTTTCGGCCGGAAGGGCCAGGCGAAGGCGCTGCCCCCGCCGAGCGTCAGGGTGCCACGGCGGCTGCTTCGCGATCCGGCCCGATGGTGGATTCGGCCACGGCCCGGCCCGATGCCATGGCGTCACAACCGACTGCGCCCTCCGCGTCGGAACGGTCGCGTGAGCGGACACCAGAACAGGTGCGCGAGCCGGCCGCCGGGCCCGGGGCGGCTCCGTCCGTGCAGTCGGCTCCGGATGCCACGTCCGCCCCGCGTCCGGTATCGAATGCCACGCCGTCCGCGGCGCCGGATCCGGACTCCGGACCTTTCGACTGGCACCGCTTTGCTGAAGGCCTGCCAACCGGAACGGTTCGCGAACTTGCGCTGCACGGTGAATTGCAGCAACTGACTGACGAAAGCGTCGTTGTTGCCGTGGCCCCAGGTACGCTTCATACCGAGCGGACTCGGGTGCGCCTGAAGGCCGCACTGGAAGAGCGGCTCGGGCACTCGGTACGGCTGGAGATTGTCGACCAGTCACAACCATCGGAGGCCACGCCCGCTGCCCGGCTTGCGGCTGACGCGGCCGAACGTCAGGCTAGCGCCGAGACGGCGATGCGCGAGGATCCGGTGGTGCAGGCCCTGGGCGAGGCCTTCGGGGCCGAGCTGGGCGCGGTGCGAATACGCGAGGACCGCGCGGGCGACTCGGCGCCCGACGGCTCGTCACCCGCGTCGTAATCGATTGAACGATAACCCCTGCGCGAGGCGTGGGGCAGGAGAGCGAAATCATGATGAAAGGTGGCATGGGTGGCCTGATGAAGCAGGCCCAGAAGATGCAGGAAGACATGCAGAAGATGCAGGCCGAGCTAGCCGAGATGGAGATTGAGGGCCAGGCGGGCGGCGGTCTCGTGAGTGTGCTCATGACCGGCAAGTACGCGGTGCGCCGGGTCAAGATCGACCCCAGCTTGCTGGAGGACGACCGCGACATGATCGAGGACCTGGTGGCCGCGGCGATCAATGACGCCGTGCAGAAGGTCGAGTCCACCACCCAGGAGCGGATGGGCAGTCTGACCGAGGGCATGGGTCTGCCGGCCGGGATGAAGCTGCCGTTCTGATCGTGCCCCCCTGGGTCGGAACAGGCGCGGCGCGTGATGGACACTGAACTCGACGAACTGGTGCAGGCGCTGCGCTGCCTGCCGGGTGTTGGTGCCAAATCCGCGCGGCGCATGGCGCTGCACCTGCTGGAGCGTGACCGCGACGGTGCGCGCCGGCTGGCGCGCGCAGTCGACCAGGCCGTCGAGCGCGTAGGGCACTGCCAGGTGTGCCGCACGCTGACTACCGCCGAGGTCTGTCCTCGCTGTGCCGATCCCGAGCGCGACCCAGGCGTGATCTGCGTGGTCGAGAGTCCGGGCGATGTCATGGCCATCGAGTCGGCGACCGACTTTGCCGGCCGTTTCCACGTGTTGCTCGGGCGGTTGTCGCCGCTGGATGGCATTGGTCCCGAAGAGCTGGGTCTGGATCGGTTGGAGGCGCGGCTGCAGGAACAGGGCGTACGCGAGCTGATCCTGGCGACCAATACCTCGGTCGAGGGCGAGGTCACCGCGCACTACCTGGCCGAAATGGCCGCCCGTCACGGCATTCGTGCCACGCGTATCGCGCAGGGAGTCCCTACGGGCGGTGAACTCGAGTATATCGACGCCGGTACCCTCGCGCATGCCCTGTCCGGGCGCCGCGAATACTGAGCCGCCTGCGCCGTTGGCGCGTTGAATCCATTACCATTCCCTGATATAAATCCGCTCCGTTCATGCGGGAGACGACGATGGCTGACTGCATTTTTTGCAAGATCGTCGCGGGGGATATCCCGGCGAAGGTCGTGTTCGAGGACGACCAAGTCCTGGCCTTCGAAGACCTGAATCCCCAGGCTCCGACGCATGTGCTGGTGATCCCGAAACAGCACATCGCCACCCTGAACGAACTGAGTGCCGAAACCGCGCCGGTCATTGGGCATATGACGCATGTGGCGGCACAGATTGCACGCGATCGCGAATTTGCGGAAAACGGTTATCGAACCGTGATGAACTGCAACCAAGACGGTGGCCAAACGGTCTACCATGTACACATGCACGTACTGGGCGGTCGCGCGCTGAGCTGGCCCCCGGGCTGATCGAGACAACACAACACGGACGATACGGGCGTGACGCGACGGAATCATCACGGTGAAGCCAGGCAAGCAGCGCGAGGCAACAGTCCGCAGCTGGCGTCTGCCCGTGTGCCGCTCGCGCTGGCACTGGCCGTATGTTTCGGGCTTGCCGCGACCAGCGTGGCCCACGCCGATGACCGCTATTCCCTGACGTACACCCCCACAGGCACAGAGTCGACGCTCGGTGGCTCGGATCGTGTCGATGAAGTCGAGTACGACTCCGAAGGTGGAACTGTAGTCGACCCAGTCGGCATGGAGCCAATCGGTGGCGCGGGCCGATCCGCGCCGAACGTCCTGCCGATGACCGATCCGGAGCCCGCCTCGGCGAGTCGCGACTGGCGCTATCAGTTGACCCTGCGTACGGAGACCACCGGTAGCCTGCCAGGTGAGGAAGCCGGCATGGGGGTTCTCGCCAGCCGTCTGTTCGAGATAGAAGGGGGTTACCACCAGCAACTGGGCGCCGGTTTTGGATATGGCCTGAATCTGGGGATCGGTATGGAGACCCGTCCGGGCTGGTCGGACTTGGGCCCGGAAAGCGAATCCACGGCCTATTTCACGGACTTCAGCTTCGGCCCCACCTTTGCGTCCGGGCGCTTTGACAGCCAGTTCCGCATTGGCCTGCGTCAGCCGCTCGCGGGGGAGGACGATGCCCTGGGCTTCGGCTATGGCAGCCGCCATCGCGAGCTGGGTCGTAGCGCGGGGTATCTCAGCATCGACAGCCGTCTGCGTCTGCAGAACCAGTCCGAACTGTCATTGAGCCTCTACTACGACGACTATTCGTTGAATACCTCGAGCGACTGGATGTCCGACCGCCTCGACTTCGAGAGCACCCGTGATCCGTCTTCGTCGGTGATCGGCGTGGAGATGGGGCTGACGTTCTAGCCGGTTGAATCTAGCGTTTCTCCAGCGTCTCCAGTAGCGCATTCCAGGCATCGAGCCGAGCCGCTGGCAGGGTGCCTTGATCAACGGCCTCCCGCACCGCGCAGCCGGGTTCGGTCTGATGGCGGCAGTTGCGGAATCGACAGTTCTCCCCAAGCACTTCGATATCCGGAAATCCGCGCACTAGTGCATCAATGGATTCCAGTTCCGGCGTAAAGTCGCGTACACCCGGCGAATCGATCCACGCCCCACCCCCTGTCAGTGGATACCACTGCGCGGTGACCGTCGTGTGGCGGCCCTCGCCGGACGCCGCGAGATCCCCCGCTTCCGGAAGCTTGAGATCGCCGCGACCATGGCGCTCGAGCAGCGCCGCGATCAGCGACGATTTGCCCACCCCGGACTGTCCGATCAGGATGTTGGTATTTCCCCTTGCCGCCTCGGCGAGGGCGTCCAGCCCGTAGCCACTGCGGGCGCTGACATGCAGGGGGTCAAGGTCCAGGTGGGCGTACGGCGCCAGCCAGTCCGCGGGCGCGGCGGGCCCTGCGTCCTGCTTGTTCACCAGGATCCGCGGCCTGGCCGGGAGGTTGTACACCGCGACCAGGAAGCGGTCGATCAGATAGCGTGCCGGCATCGGGGAGGGCGCGATCACGATCCAGACAGTGTCGATGTTGGCGGCGATGACCTTGCGCCGCCCAAAACCGTCCTGGCGTACCAGGGTGTTGTCCCGGGGCAGGCGAAGCTGGATCTGTTCGCCGCCCGCGTCCATCTCCACGCGGTCGCCGCAGGCGAGATCCTTCAGTCGTCGGTGCAGACGGACCCGCTGCGGCACCGTGTCCTCCGGCGCCGCGATGTCGGCCATCTGGTTGTGGCGGGCGTAAACCCGACCGGTCCGGCTCAAGGGGCCGGACCGGCCAGTGCCGGTGTCGCGTTCGTCAACGAGCTAGTCAAAGAGCGCATCGATGCGGGCGGCGCAGATAAAGTCGTTCTCCGTCAGGCCGCCCACCGCGTGGGTCGAGAATTGCACCGAACAACGGTTGTAGCCCACTGCCAGGTCCGGGTGGTGGTCTTCCACATGGGCGATCCAGGCCACCGCGTTCACGAACGCCATGGTCTCGTGAAAGTTCTTGAATTTGAAGCTTCGCTGGATGCTGCGGCCAGCCTCGTCGATGCCCCAGTGGCTGTCCAGTTGACCGAGGCCGCGCTCGGCGTCCTCGCGCGACATCGGCTCGGTGAACCCTTCGCAGGCCTGGCAGTGCTTGGTCTTCAGATCACTCATCGAACTGGTAGTACTCCGAATTCAGGTAGGACACCACCGCGTTGATCTCGTCGTCGAACCAGTTGGTGCCCAGTTGTGCGTTGCAGTTGTTCACCTGCCGGACCAGATGGTCATAGTCGCCGACGATCCGGTTGTCGCGCGTGTACAGGTCCGTACCGTTGCCTCCGACCATGTCGGCATGGCAGCTGATGCAGTTGTCCTGATGCAGGTTCTTGCCCTTCTGGATGTCATCGGCCTGGGCCGCGCCCAGGGAAAATCCGAGGCCCAGGGCCGCAAGGCTTGAGATGATCAGTCGCATGATTCCCTCCTTCGTGGGGAATGGATCGGGCGGGGCCACGAGGCCCCGGGAAGACGCCGGTGCGAATGGCGCAGCTGCGCGATACCGTCAGCGTCGACCTGAACCATGATGATAGACTTCGAGCGCACAGGAAAGGAGCAGGCATGGCAGCGAGCGCCGAAAACCTGATCTGGATCGACCTCGAGATGACCGGGCTGGACCCGCAGAACGACCGGATCATCGAGGTGGCGACCATCATCACCGACAAGGAACTGAACATCCTGGCGGAGGGGCCGGTCCTCGCCATCTACCAGCCGTCCGATGTGCTGGATGCGATGGACGAATGGAATCGGCGCACGCATGGGGCTTCCGGCCTGATCGAGCGCATCCGTCACAGCAGTACGGATGCGGCCGCCGCCGAGCGCGAGACTATTGCCTTCCTGTCCGACTATGTGCCGAAAGGGGCCTCGCCGATGTGCGGGAACTCCATCTGTCAGGATCGGCGTTTCATGGCGCGCCTGATGCCGGAGCTGGAGGCCTATTTCCACTACCGCAATCTGGACGTCTCCACGCTCAAGGAGCTGGCCCGGCGCTGGGCACCGGACGTGCTCTCGAAGCTGCAGAAGAACGCCTCGCACCAGGCGTTGCAAGACATCCGCGACTCCATCGACGAACTCCGCGTCTACCGCGAGCACTTCATCCAGCTGCCGCCCGCCGCCGCCCACGACTGACCGTGCTTCGTCTTGCCCTGCGCTCTAGGGCTAGGCCTGGTTCGTCCTCTGGAGTTTACGGTGCCTTCGGCCGGCCGCCTGCCTGCGCTGTTTCGCCAGCGCACCGCGAGGTACTTTCTTGCTTGCCCAAGAAAGTACCCAAAGAAGGGCACCCGGATTCCGCCCGGGAACCTTGCTCCAGGGCCCTCGGGCCGGCGGCGCTGAAACTCGCTGCGCCTTTGGCTTCGCTCAGACAGTCAGCGCCTTTTTTCCGTCCCGAGGACCCTTCCGCAAGGGGCTTCATACGGGGGATGAAGGTCAAGACAACGGCGGCCCTAAAGTCTGCACCAGTGGATGGAGGCTGGGTGTTCGGACATCTTGGCACGCGCGGTCTTCGGCCCTGGCGTGCCGCGCCCGCCAGGGGGCGCCAGATCCCATCGTAGGATGCTGATGAGCGCAGCGAATCGCATCAGGGTTGCCCCGGCGTTGGCAGGGTGCGTTTCGCTGCGCTCAACGCACCCTACAGCTCGGGGCTTACCGCAGAGGCTGGAATACCACTTGTTTTGACCTTTCCTCCCGATATGAGCCCCTTGTGGAGGGCGTGACAGGCCGGAGAAAAGGCGCTGACTGTCTGAGCGAAGCCAAAGGCGTAGCGAGTTTCAGCGCCGCCGGCCTGGCGCGTCCGGAGCAAGGTCGCCCGGGCGAATCCCGGGCGTGTTTCTTGGTTACTTCTTTGCACGAGCAAAGAAGTAACTCGCGGTGCGCTCGCGAGTGAGCGCAGGCAGGCGGCAGGCCGCAGCCACCGTAAACTCTAGAGGCCGAACCAGGCCCAACTTCAACGGAACTGCCAACCGACCGCAGGCGGCTGCACTAAGACCGGCGCCAAGAGCGGCCGGCAGGTGGAGGCTAGTAGAAGCGACCGAGGGCGCCGCGGACCTGCACCTCGGTCTCCGGCGTCAGGTGCTCCCCCAGCTCCAGCGGATGCTCCGGCAGCAGCAGGACCACCGACGAGCCGAGGTTGAAGCGCCCCATCTCGGCCCCGCGCTCGAGCGTGATCTCGCGATCCGGGTATTCGCTGCAGCTGTAGGGCTGCCCGGCCGGAGGCGTAACCTCGCCCGCCCAGACCGTCTCGATCGAGCCGACGTTCTGGGCCCCGATCAGGGCGACGGCCATCGGCCCGAAATGCGTGTCGAAGCAGGCCACCACGCGTTCGTTGCGGGCATACAGGCGCGGGACATGGCGCACGATCCGTGGCGCGACCGAGAACAGTCGACCGGGCACATGCAGCATGTGGGTCAGCGTGCCGGTCAGCGGCATGTGCAGCCGATGGTAATGCCGTGGCGACAGATAGAGCGTCACGAAATGGCCATGCCGAAACGGTTCGGCAAGGTCCTCCTCACCGCCCAGAAGCTCCCGCACCGTGTAGTGGTGACCCTTGGCCTGAAAGATCTGGCCGGCCTCGATGCGCCCGGCCGCGCTGACCCGGGAGTCCGCGGGGCTCGCGACCGTGTTGTCGTCACCCGCCAGGGGGCGGGCGTCCTCGCGCAGCGCCCGTGTGAACAGGGCATTGAAGCTGGGGTAGGCCGCGATGTCGGGCTCCGCCGCCTCGTCCATGTTCAGCCCGTACTGGCGGACGAACCAGCGCAGTAGTGGCTGGACACGGGGGCTCTCGATACGCGCCAGGCGGTGCACCACCCGGGACAGCGCGTGCTGCGGCAGCAGGTGGGAAGCTCGGGCCAGCCAGGGGTCTAGGGCACTCATCGGGATACTCGGTTCGGGCGCACGGGACGGAAGCGAGCCGGTATGATGACGGCCCCCACGCCAATGGGAAAGGCCCAAATGGAATCCACGACAGGACTGCGCACGCTGCGCGACTTCATCCGCTTTGGCGCGAGCCAGTTTCGCGCGGGCGGGCTGAGCTTCGGCCACGGGACGGACAACGCCTTCGACGAGGCCGCCTGGCTGGTGCTGCATGCGCTGCATCTGCCGCTGGATCTGCCCGAGAGTTGGTGGTCGTCGAACCTGAGCGAGGCCGAACGCACGCGGGTGATTGCGGTGCTGCGCACGCGCATTGAGACACGCAAGCCGGCGGCCTATCTGACCGGAGAGGCCTGGTTTGCCGGGCTGCCATTCTTTGTCGACGAGCACGTGCTGGTGCCGCGCTCGCCCCTGGCGGAGTTGATCGCCGTCGGGTTCGAGCCATGGATCGAAGCCGATTCGGTCGAGCGCGTGCTGGACCTGTGCACGGGCGGCGGCTGCATTGGCATCGCCACGGCGCTGGCCCTGCCGCAGGCACAGGTCGATGTGAGTGACGTCTCCGAACCGGCGCTGGCCGTGGCGGCGCGCAACATCGAGCGCCATGACGTTGGCGACCGCGTGCAGGTTCGGCACTCCGATGTCTTCGAGGCGCTGGGGCCGGAGGATCGCTACGACCTGATCGTGAGCAATCCGCCCTATGTCGATGCCCGCGACATGGCCGAGCTGCCGCAAGAGTACCGCCACGAGCCCGAACTGGGCCTGGCCGCGGGCGAGGACGGGCTCGACATCGTGCGCCGTATCCTGGCCGGTGCCCGCCGCCATCTGACCGAGGACGGTGCGCTGATCGTCGAGGTCGGCAACAGCCAGCCCGCGGTTGAGGAGGCCTTCCCCGACCTGCCGCTGATCTGGCTGGAGTTCGAATCCGGCGGCCACGGGGTCTTCCTCGCGTATGCCCGGGATCTTCCGTAGTCTTCGCGGGCTGGGAATGAACAGAAACGAAGGGAACACGGCAATGATTCGAGTGGCAGTGGCAGGCGCCGCCGGGCGCATGGGGCAGAACCTGGTGCAGGCCGTCGAGGATCACCCCGAAGGCACGCTGGGGGCGGCGAGCGAGCGGCCGGGCAGCGAACGTCTCGGTACCTCCGTGGGATCGACGGCCCCGGTCCAGCTGGTCGAGGACCTGGCGACCGTGGCCGATGACTTCGACGTGCTGATCGACTTCACCAGCCCCGCGGCGACCATGCAGCACCTGGAGCTGTGCCGCATGCACGGCAAGGCGCTGGTGATCGGTACAACAGGCCTGGATGCTGCGCAGGAGCAGCGGCTGCGTGACGCGGCCGGGGCGATGCGCATCGTCTATGCGCCGAACATGAGCGTCGGTGTGAACCTGACCTTCAAGCTGGTCGAGCTGGCCGCCCGCGCCCTGGGCGACAGCGTGGACGTCGAGATCCTCGAGGCGCACCACCGGCACAAGGTGGATGCCCCCTCGGGTACGGCCCTGAAGCTCGGCCGCGTGGTGGCCGAGGTCCTGGGACGCGACCTGGAACACGACGCCGTCTACGGCCGCGAGGGCCAGACCGGCGCGCGTGACCGGCGCACCATCGGATTCGCGACCGTGCGCGCCGGCGACATCGTGGGCGAGCACACCGCGCTGTTCGCCGGCGAGGGGGAACGCATCGAGATCACCCACAAGGCCTCCAGCCGCGGGATTTTCGCCGCGGGTGCGGTGCGTGCGGCGATCTGGCTGGCCGGCGCCGATCACGGCCTGTACGACATGCAGGACGTGCTGGGGTTGCGAGAACTCTAGACGTCAGTAGCGTCAGCTGCGCGGTTTGAAGCCCGGCGGGTGGCGCGCGATCCAGGCGACGAAGTCCTGCACGACCGGTTCGGCGAGCAGCGCCTCCGCGGTGTTCAGACGCTCGGCCAGGGTCTGCTCGTCGAAGTGCTTGTGGATGTGGTCGTGGCAGGGGCGACAAACCCAGAGGATCCGTTGTTCGCGCTCGCTGCGACTGAACAGGCGCTGGATGCGCTTGCGCCGGTGTTGCTTGCGCGGGATCAGGTGATGCCGCGTCAGGTCATCCATCGTTCGGCCGCACAGTTCGCAGGCCAGTGGCGGGCCGGACACGCTTGGCTCGCCCTGGCTCACGGCATGTCGTGCGCGCCCCCGGCAGGAGGCGACGTGCGTCCATCCATGCGACAGCGCGGGGGCGGCTCGGTGATCGCATAGGCCGGATCGCCCAGGTCCATGATGCAGGGTGCGCCCTCGGGATCGACGATCCGCTGCAGCATGCCGCCGAGGGCGTCGAGGCTGTCGCGCCGGGGCAGCTCGCCGATTGCACGCGAGGTAATCGGCTCCCAGTCGCCGTTGCGGTCCTCTGCGATCTCGAAGCCGAACGGGAAGAAGCCGGGCGCCCCCAAGCGGATGTCGGTGACCACGAGCCGGTCCGGGCCCTCGTCATGCGTGGCGCGATGAAAGCGCAGGAAATCGCCGGAGAACCACTGCAGGCGCTGCCCGTCGTCCAGGGCCAGCGCGGCCTCGCGAAGCTCCTGGTCGCCGCGTTCGAAGCGTTCGAAGTCGGGCCGGATCGGCTCGTCGAAGATGCCGACCCAGGCATCCAGGAACTCGTCGTCGTTGATGACCGTGATCCGCCACAGGAGCAGGTTGAACGGCGTCGGCTGGATCAGTCGCGGCTGGTCGTCCAGCTCCATTGCGGCCAGCGCGGGCTGGATGCGGTGGTCGATCCAGGCCTTCAGTGCCAGGCCGGAGCCGGCATAGACGGTCGACAGCACCAGCCCGGCGACCAGCAGGCGCGGGGCGAAGCGGTAGAACAGCGCTCCGATCGCCGCGACCAGCAGCGGCAGGGTGTAGAACGGGTCGATCACGAAGATCGAGCCCGTGGACAGGGGGCCGACCGGCAGCGGCCATAGCACCTGGGTGCCGTAGGTGGTCAGCAGGTCGTTCAGCGAGTGCGTGGCCCAGATCAGGAAGAAGAACAGCCACCAGCGGCCAAAACCCATCTCCCGCGTCGCCGGGATCTTTGCGAGCAGCCCCGCGACGCCGGTAGCCACTAGCAACTGCACCAGCCAGGAGTGGGTAAAGCCCCGGTGGTGGATGAACTCGGATACCGCGTCCCCGTAAGCTATGAACGCGTCCAGGTCGGGCAGCAGCGCGACACCGGCCCCCAGCACTACGGCCTTGCGCCCCAGGCGGGAGCCGAGGGTGAGGCCGCCGATCACGGCGCCGAGACTGGCGTGGGTAATGGGGTCCATGCGCGATATTCCTTCGTTTAGGGAAACGTTGATCTATCAGCGTTTCCTTGGCGGCTCGACGATTACGGAGCCTGCGACCGGGCCGCGGGGCGCGAGTTCGGGCGATCAAACCAGAGCGGTGGACATGACTCAAGCCACAGTGGCGAAAGACTGGCATTTCTGGGTGGATCGGGGCGGGACGTTCACCGACCTGGTCGCACGTGATCCGTCGGGGCGCCTGCACACCCGCAAGCTGCTGTCGGAGAACCCGGAGGTCTACCGCGATGCGGCCGTGCAGGGAATTCACGATCTGCTGGGGCTCTCCGCCGACACTCCCATTCCGGAGGGCGTGGTACACGAGGTGCGCATGGGCACAACGGTGGCCACCAACGCCCTGCTCGAGCGCAAGGGGGAGCCCACGCTGCTGGTGATCACCGAGGGGCTGGAGGACGCGTTGGCGATCGGCCATCAGGCGCGCCCCGAGCTGTTCGCCCGCGAGATCCGCCTGCCGACACCGGTCTACGCGCGGGTGGAGCCGGTGCGCGAGCGGGTGAATGCGGCCGGCGAGGTCCTCATCCCGGTCGATCTGGACGCGCTGCGGCCGCGGCTGCAGGCGGCGCTGGAAGACGGCATCCGCTGCGTGGCCATCGTCTGCCTGCATGGCTATCGCTACCCGGCGCACGAGCAGGCGATCGCCTCGCTGGCGCGCGAACTGGGTTTTGCCGAGGTTGCGACCAGCCACGCGACCAGCCCGCTGATCAAGCTCGTCCCGCGCGGCGAGACCACGGTGGTTGACGCCTATCTCTCGCCGGTGCTGCGCCGCTATGTCGAACAGGTCGCGGGCGAGTTGGGCCGCGTGCCCCTGCGCTTCATGCAGTCGCATGGCGGGCTGGTGGACGCGGCGCGGTTTCGCGGTCGCGACGCGATCCTGTCGGGACCAGCCGGGGGGATCGTCGGGGCACTCAAGACCGCCGGCCCGCTCGGTTTCGAACGCCTGATCACCTTCGACATGGGTGGCACCTCCACCGACGTCGCGCACCTCGCGGGGGCGCTGGAGCGCCGCCAGGAGAGCGAGGTGGCCGGTGCGCGGCTGCGCGTGCCCATGCTGGATATCCATACGGTTGCGGCCGGCGGCGGGTCGATCTGCCGCTTCGATGGCATCCGCCTGCGGGTGGGCCCGGAGTCCGCCGGCGCCCAGCCCGGACCCGCCTGCTACGGCCAGGGCGGGCCGCTAACCGTGACCGATTGCAACCTGCTGCTGGGACGGCTGCGCCCGGAGTATTTCCCGGCGGTGTTCGGGCCGGATCGCGACCGGCCGCTGGATCCGGAACCGGTGCGCCGACAGTTCGCAGAGCTGGCCGCCGAGGTGGCGGCCGCGACCGGGGAGCCCGCGACCCCGGAGGGCCTGGCCGAGGGGGCGCTGCAGATCGCAGTGGAGCATATGGCCCAGGCGATCAAGACCATCTCGGTGCAGCGCGGGCATGACGTCTCGCGTTATGCGCTGGTCTGTTTCGGTGGCGCCGGGGGGCAGCACGCCTGCCGCGTGGCGGAGCAGCTGGGTATGCGGCATATCCTGTTCCATCCGCTCGGTGGCGTGCTGTCCGCCTACGGCATGGGACTGGGCGAGTTGCGCGCCCTGCGCGAACGCAGCCTCGAATGGCCGCTGGACGAGCCGCATGCCGGGGCGATCGAGTCCGCCCTCGCGGAACAGGCCGAGGCCGCCCGCGCCGCGCTGGCGGAGCAGGGCGTGGCGGCGGAGGACATGCGCATCGAGCGGCGGCTGCATCTGCGCCTGGCCGGATCGGACACCGCGCTGGAGGTGCCGGCGGGCGAGCCCGCGGCGTTGATGGCCGCCTTTGCCGAGGCCTACCGCGCGCGCTACGGCTTTGCCCCGCCGGATCGCGACCTGGTTGTGGCGATCGCGACGGCCGAGGCGATCGCTACCCCGCGGGAGACCGCATCGGAGCGCATGGCGGCATCGGCGGCCCGTGGGCCTGCGCCGGAGGCGGATACGGTCGCGATGGTCATCGACGGGGAACAACGCCATGTGCCGCTGTACCGGCGGGAATCGCTGCAGCCCGGCATGACCCTGGCCGGTCCGGCCATCGTGATCGAGCCGACCGCGACGCTGGTGCTGGAGCCCGGCTGGGCCGGGTGCATCGAGGCGGACGGGACCCTGCGGCTGGATCGCGAGCGGGGCAGCCCACGGCGTCCGGGCGCGGCGGCAACAAGCCCCGAGTCCGTCCCGCGCGATCCGATCCTGCTGGAGGTGTTCAACAACCGCTTCATGGCGATCGCCGACCAGATGGGCTTCACCCTGCGCAACACCGCGCACTCGGTGAACATCAAGGAGCGCCTGGATTTCTCCTGTGCACTGTTCGACGCCGAGGGCCGTCTGGTCGCCAATGCCCCGCACATGCCGGTCCACCTCGGCTCCATGGGGGCCAGCGTGCGCGCGGTGGTGGAGGCGTTCGCGGGCGACCTGCGCCCGGGCGATGCCTTTGTGTTGAACGACCCCTACAACGGCGGCACCCACCTGCCGGACATCACGGTGGTCACGCCGGTGTTCCTGGATGGCGGCGAACAGGTGACCGAGGATGCGTCTGCAGCGGCCGGTGCCCCCGCGTTCTTCGTCGCCTCGCGCGGGCATCACGCGGATGTTGGCGGCATCACCCCGGGCTCCATGCCCGCGTTCTCCACCTGCCTTGAGGAGGAGGGCGTGCTGATCCCGCCCACCCGGCTCGTGCGCGACGGGGTGTTCGACAGCGACCGTCTGTGCGCACTGCTCGGCGAGGGCCCGTGGCCGGCGCGCAACCCCGATCAGAACCTCGCCGATCTCGAGGCCCAGGTCGCGGCCAATCGCAAGGGACTGGAGGAGCTCGGCCGGCTGCTGGATGAATACGGCGCGGCCACGGTAACGGCCTACATGGGCCACGTGCTGGACAACGCGGCCGAGGCCGTGGAACGGCTGATCCCGAGGCTCGAGGCCGGCCGGTTCGTGTACGCGATGGACAACGGCGCGGAGGTGCAGGTACAAGTCGCCCCCGATCCCGCCGACCGGCGCCTGCGCATCGACTTCACCGGCACCAGCGCGGTACGCGAGGACAACTTCAACGCGCCGAGCTCCATCGTGCGCGCGGCGGTGCTGTATGTACTGCGCACCCTGCTGGAGGATGCGATCCCGCTGAACGATGGCTGCCTGGCGCCGGTGGACCTGGTCATTCCGCAGGACTGTCTGCTGAACCCGGCGCCGCCCGCCGCGGTGGTGGCCGGCAATGTCGAGACCTCGCAGGTGGTCACCGATGCCCTGTTTGGGGCGCTGGGCGTGCAGGCGGCGGCCCAGGGCACGATGAACAACCTGACCTTCGGCAATGCCGACTACCAGTACTACGAGACGATCGCCGGCGGGGCCGGCGCGGGGCCGGGTTACGCCGGGGCCAGTGCGGTGCAGACGCACATGACCAACTCGCGGCTGACCGATCCCGAGGTGCTGGAGAGCCGCTTCCCGGTGCGGGTGGAGCGCTTCGCCTACCACCGCGGCTCCGGGGGGCAGGGGCATTATGCAGGCGGCGACGGGGTGATCCGCCGGCTCGGGTTCGACCAGGCGATGGAGGTCGTGCTGTTGTCCAACCGTCGCCGGGTGCCGCCGTTCGGGGTCGCCGGTGGTGGGCCGGGCGCGCCGGGGGAGGACGTGATCCTGCGCGCCGACGGCACGCGTGAGCCGATGTTCGCCTGCGATCGCCGCCATGTAGAGCCAGGGGACGCGATCGAGATACGCACGCCCGGCGGCGGTGGGTACGGAGATCGTCGGAGCGACGCGTAGGCGTTGTATCGCGGGAACCGGTCACATTCCCCGGGGTCCATGTTGCACTCAAGGGGAGATGCGGCATGCAGCGGATGATGGACTGGGCGGAGCAGGGACGCGTGCCGGACATGCTGGTGCGCGCGGGGATCCGCCTGCTGCTGGCGGAGCGTCTGGCAGAGGTCTCCGGCACGGTCGAGGCGACCATGGAGCGGCGCTACGCCCTGATCGAGTCCATGCGCGCGGCCCCCGTCGCCCTGTCCACCGATATCGCCAACGAACAGCACTACGAGATCCCCGCCGCCTATTTCGAACAGTGCCTGGGCCCGCGACTCAAGTACTCCAGCGCCTGGTGGCCGGAGGGCGTCGACAGCCTCGATGCGGCCGAGGTCGCGATGCTGCGCCTGACCTGCGAGCGCGCGGGGATTGCCGATGGCCAGCGGGTGCTGGAACTGGGCTGCGGCTGGGGGTCGCTGTCGCTGTGGATGGCCGAGCAGTACCCTGGCGCACAGATCACCGCCGTCTCAAACTCCAATACCCAGCGGGCCTTGATCGAGGCCCGCTGCGATGCCCTGGGGCTTGCGAATCTAGAGATCCTGACCGCGGACATGAACACGTTCGCTCCGCCGGAGCCGGGCTTTGACCGGGCGGTCTCGATCGAGATGTTCGAGCATATGCGCAACTGGCCGGAACTGCTGCGGCGCATCGCCGGGTGGCTCAATCCCGGCGGGCGGTTCTTCATGCATGTGTTCGCCCATCGCGAACACGCGTATGTGTTCGAGTCCGAGGGCGAACACGACTGGATGGGGCGGTACTTCTTCCGCGACGGCCTGATGCCGTCGGACGACCTCGCGCGGCATTTTCAGGAGGACCTGCGGGTGATCCGTCAGTGGCGCGTCGGTGGGCAGCACTACGCCCGCACGCTCAACGCCTGGCTGGCCCGCCAGGATCGCGCCCGCGACACGCTGATGCCCCTGTTCGAGACGGCCTATGGTGCACAGCAGGCGGCACTCTGGTTCCAGCGCTGGCGGATCTTCTACATGGCCTGCGCGGAGTTGTTTGACTACAGCGGCGGCGATGAGTGGTTCGTCTCCCATGTGCTGTTCGAGCGGCCGGGGGGCTGAGCGCGATGGAGGCACTGATGGCGTTTCTCTGGGGGCTTCTGGCCAGCCTGGGCCTGATGACCCTGGTCTGGGCCGGCAGTGTCTGGCGCCACGACGCCAGTCTGGTCGACCGCTTTTGGGGCCTGGGCTTCGTGGTCGTGACGCTGGTCTGGTGGGGGCTTGCGGGCTGGCCGGCGCAGGGCCTCTGGATCGTGATCCCGGTGCTGGTGTGGGGCCTGCGGCTGTCGCTGTTCATCACCTGGCGCAACTGGGGTCACGGCGAGGACGGGCGCTATACCGACATGCGCGAGGGGCTGTCGAACCGGGCCTTTGTGGCGCGCAGCCTGGTCACGATCTTCTGGCTGCAGGGTGCTCTGGTCGCCGTGATCGGCCTGCCGATGCTGGCGGTGACCAATGCCGCGAGCATCTGGTGGCCGCTGGCGGCGCTGGGTGCGGGGGTCTGGGCGCTGGGCACGCTGTATGAATCGGTCGCGGACGCACAGATGGCGCGCTTCCGGGCCGACCCTGCAGGGCGGGGCGAGGTCATGGACCAGGGCTTATGGCGCTACAGCCGCCACCCGAACTACTTCGGCGAGATCGTCGTCTGGGTGGGCTACGGGATGCTCGCGCTGGCCGCCGGGGGCTGGTGGGCGGTGCCCTCGGCGATCCTGATGATCGTGCTGATCCTGCGTGTGTCGGGCGTCACGTTACTGGAAAAACGTATGCATGCCTCGCGGCCGGGCTATGCGGAGTACGCGCGGCGCACCAACACGCTGATCCCGGGGCCGCCGCGACCGTGATCCGCCGCTGATTTCGCTGGCACTCCCTTGCTGTAGTTTCCCCGTCCGCGCTATAAAGCGCGCATCTTTCCGGTCTTCTGACGCGCGTCGGAGGCCGAGTTTCCCGATCGCCGATCTCACAGCAGGGCCCTACGCACGCATGAGCGCTACGCCGAGTCCCGTCCAGACCATTGAACTGAAAGGGCGCATGATGCTGGTGTCGGTGCTGCGGGTGTTCCAGACCGACCCCCGCCAACTCGGCGAGCAGCTGATCGCGCATCGCGAACAGGCCCCGGACCTGATGCGCGACATGCCTATCGTGCTGGATCTCGAGCCCGTGGCCGAGGCCCCCGAGAGCGACCTGCAGGCGACCATCGAGCAGGTGCGCGCCGAGGGCTTCAAGCTGATCGGCCTGCACGCGGGCGAGGTCGCCGAGCGCCTGCAAAGCTATTCCGAACTGTTCGACGTCCTGCCCGTGCTGCAGCTGGGCGGTCGCGGCGGCGCGCCCAGTGGCGAGGTGCCCCTGGATGAAGGCGAGGCCCCGGAGCCGCCGCCGAGCAAGAAGGGCAAGAAATCCACGGACAAGGCGACCGAGGCCGCCCCCGCGGTCCACAGCGCGACCCGTGTGGTGGACCGACCAGTCCGTTCGGGGCAGCAGATCTATGCCCGCGGCGGCGATCTGCTGGTGACCGGCGCGGTATCCGCCGGGGCCGAACTGCTGGCGGATGGTCACATCCATGTGCTGGGTCCGCTACGCGGGCGGGCACTTGCCGGGGTACGGGGTCTGGAGACGGCGCGGATCTTCTGCCGGCGGCTGGATGCGGAGCTGTTGTCCATCGCCGGGCATTATCGGGTGGCCGAGGATATCGCCGAGTCCGAGCGCGGCGAGAATCGGCTGGTGACACTCACGGGCGAAAGCCTCAAGATCGCTGAAATCTGAGCGAGCGGCGTAGAGGGCCGTTCGGCCTTGCACATGCCCTCGCACGACGACTAAGGGAAACGCTGATGAATGTACACACTCGCGTTGGTACCCCAGGTTTTCCGAGACAAGGCGCGTCGTGCAGCGGGTAGTGGTTCTACCCGCAAGCGGCGCAACGCAGGATCGGGGAACCTGGGGTACCAACCCCACAACCGATTCAATGCCGGGGCTCGGCCGCCAGTTGTTATCAAAAACGGGCGCGCGAACGGCGTTGCGGCTCGCTTATGTAGCTCGGCTACACTGCGCTCACCGCGCCTTGTTCGCACGCAAAAGCGACTCGAGCGCGAGTGCGTACATTCATCAGCGTTTCCCTAAGGAGAAGCAGCCACCATGGCACGCATCGTAGTGATTACCTCGGGCAAGGGCGGGGTCGGCAAGACCACCACCTCTGCCGCGATCGCCACCGGTCTGGCCCTGCGCGGCCACAAGACGGCCGTGATCGATTTCGACGTCGGCCTGCGCAACCTGGATCTGATCATGGGCTGCGAGCGCCGTGTGGTGTACGACTTCGTCAATGTGATCAATGGCGACGCCAACCTGAAACAGGCGCTGATCCGCGACAAGCGCGCGGAGAACTTGCATATCCTCCCGGCCTCGCAGACGCGCGACAAGGATGCCCTGACGCAGGACGGCGTGGAACGCGTGTTGAACGAACTGTCCGAGGATTTCGAATACATCATCTGCGACAGCCCGGCGGGCATCGAGCGGGGCGCGCTGATGGCGGCCTATTTTGCCGACGAGGCCATCGTGGTCACCAACCCCGAGGTCTCCTCGGTGCGCGACTCCGACCGCATCCTCGGCATCCTCGCCAGCAAGACCCGGCAAGTGGAACAGGGCGGCGAGCCGATCCAGGGGCGTTTGCTGCTGACCCGCTATGCCGCGGAGCGCGCCGCGCGCGGCGAGATGCTCAGCATCGAGGATGTCGGCGAGATCCTGGCCATCGACCTGCTGGGTGTGATCCCCGAGTCGCAGGCCGTGCTGAATGCCTCGAACGCCGGTCTGCCGGTGGTGCTGGACGAGGAATCCGATGCCGGACAGGCCTATCAGGACGCGGTGGACCGCTTCCTGGGCGAGGAGCGTCCCCTGCGCTTTGTCGATGTACCGAAGAAGGGCTTCTTCGGACGCCTGTTCGGGAGCTGATCATGGGTATCTTCGATTACTTCCGCCAGCCGCGGCAGAAAAGCGCCAGCGTTGCCAAGGAACGCCTGCAGATCATCGTGGCGCGGGAACGCGCGGCCCGGGGCGGCCCGGATTATCTGCCCGCGATGCAGCAGGAGCTGCTGCAGGTCATCCGCAAATACGTGAAGGTCGACGATGACGCCGTGCAGATGAACGTCGACCGCGAGGGCGACTGCGAGGTGCTGGAGTTGAATATCACCCTGCCCGATGATCGGGGCTAGCATATGTTCAGCCCGTCTCTCTCTGTAGGAGCTCAGCCCCCTGAGCGATGGGGAGCCAGGCCCGGCCCCCATCGGCCAGAGGGCTGGCCTCCTACGGTGGGTTGCCCCGGCCCCCATCGGCTTAACATCGGCATAAGGCACATGATCCGTCCATGAGAATCCTGGTCACCGGCAGCGCCGGTTTTATTGGCAGCGCCCTCTCTCTGCGCCTGCTGGAACGCGGCGACGAGGTCATCGGCGTCGACAATCTCAACGACTACTACGATGTCTCACTGAAAGAGGCGCGCCTGGCGCGCACCCAGGACCACCCGGGCTATACCGAGGTCCGCGAGGACATCGCCGACCGCGCGGCGATGGACCGGGTGTTTCGCGAGCACCGCCCGGAGCGGGTGGTGAACCTGGCGGCCCAGGCCGGGGTGCGTTACTCGCTGGAGAACCCGGCGGCCTATGTCGACACCAACCTGGTCGGTTTTGGCAACATCCTGGAGGGCTGCCGGCACAACGGCGTGGAGCACCTGGTCTATGCCAGTTCCAGCTCCGTCTACGGCGCCAACACCACGATGCCGTTCTCGGTGCACGACAACGTCGACCACCCGCTGAGCCTCTACGCCGCGAGCAAGAAGGCCAACGAATTGATGGCGCACACCTACAGCCATCTCTACAACCTGCCGGTCACGGGCCTGCGCTTCTTTACCGTCTATGGCCCCTGGGGTCGCCCGGACATGGCGCTGTTCCTGTTCACCCGGAAGATCCTGGCGGGCGAGCCGATCGACGTCTTCAACTACGGCCACCACCGGCGCGACTTCACCTACATCGACGACATCGTCGAGGGCGTGATCCGCACGCTGGA
>NZ_KB897914.1 GCF_000377205.1 Thioalkalivibrio sp. ALJ3
CATCGCCGCCGTCAGCGTGGTCTTGCCATGGTCCACATGACCAATCGTCCCCACATTCACATGCGGCTTCTTACGCTCGAACTTTTCCTTGGACACAGCTCAAACCTCTTTCTACAGTTCTTTCGGATTACGCGATTCGGATCAGGAGGCCTTCGCGGCCACGGCTTCGGCCACCTGGGCTGGCGCCTCGGAGTACTTTTCGAACTCCATCGAATAGGTGGCGCGGCCCTGGCTCATCGAGCGCAGCTGGGTCGAATAACCAAACATCTCGGACAGCGGGACTTCCGCCTTCAACAGCTTCTGGCCCGCGACATCTTCCATGCCCTTGACCAGGCCGCGGCGGCGATTGAGGTCGCCCATCACGTCGCCCATGTACTCTTCCGGCGTCTCGACCTCGACCTTCATCATCGGCTCGAGCAGCACGGCACCGGCTTTCAGTGCGCCTTCCTTGAAGGCCATGGAGCCGGCAACCTTGAACGCCATCTCGTTCGAGTCCACGTCGTGGTAGGAGCCATCGAACAGCGTGACCTTCACGTCCACCACCGGGTAACCGGCGAGCACGCCGTTGGCCATCTGCTCTTCGACACCCTTGTTCACGGCCGGGATGTAGTCCTTCGGCACTACGCCGCCAACAATGGAGTTGACGAACTCGTAGCCATCACCGGGCTCCTGCGGCTCGATGCGAAGCCAGACATGGCCGTACTGACCGCGACCGCCCGACTGACGCACAAACTTGCCTTCGGACTCGACACTCTTCTTGATCGTCTCGCGGTAGGCAACCTGCGGCTGACCGACGTTCGCCTCGACCTTGAATTCGCGCTTCATGCGGTCCACCAGGACCTCCAGGTGAAGCTCACCCATGCCGGAGATGATGGTCTGGCCGGATTCTTCATCGGTACGCACACGGAATGACGGATCTTCCTGCGCCAGCTTGTTCAGCGCGATACCCATCTTTTCCTGGTCCGACTTGGTCTTCGGCTCGACGGCGATCGAGATCACCGGCTCCGGAAATTCCATGCGTTCCAGTTCGACCGGGTCGTTCGGCGCGCACAGCGTGCTCCCGGTATACAGATCCTTGAGCCCAACGACTGCGCCAATGTCGCCCGCTCGCAGCTCCTTGATCTCCTCGCGAGAGTTGGAGTGCATCTGCAGGATGCGGCCGATCCGCTCGCGACGGTTGTTCTGCGTATTGAGCACGGTATCGCCAGCACTCAGCACGCCGGAATACACCCGCACGAACGTCAGCGAACCGACGTAGGGGTCGGTCATGATCTTGAACGCCAGCGCCGCAAAGGGCTCGTCGTCCGAGGCATGCTTTTCCACGGGCTCCTCAGTGCCGGCCTTCACACCCTTGATGGCCTTGACCTCTTCCGGAGACGGCAGGTATTCCACTACGGCGTCCAGCATGGCCTGCACGCCCTTGTTCTTGAACGCGGACCCGCACAGCATCGGCACGATCTCGAGCTCAATGGTGCGGTGGCGGATCGCCTGCTTGACCTCTTCTTCGCTGAGCGTACCTTCGTTGAGGTACTTGTCCATCAGCTCTTCATTGGCCTCGGCGGCGGCCTCGAGCATGTTCTCGCGCCACTTCTCGGCCTCGGCCTTCAGTTCGTCGGGGATGTCCTTGTACTCGAAGGAAATCCCGTAATTTTCATCGTCCCAGAAGATCGCCTGCATCTTGACCAGGTCGATCACGCCGCGGAAGTTGTCCTCGGCACCGATCGGCAGCTGGATCGGGACCGGGTTCGCCTGCAGGCGCTCCTTCATCTGCTCGTAGACACGCAGGAAGTCGGCACCGGCGCGGTCCATCTTGTTGACGAACGCCATACGCGGCACGGAGTATTTCGTGGCCTGCCGCCAGACGGTCTCGGACTGCGGCTGCACGCCACCCACGGCGCAGTAAACCATCACCGCACCGTCCAGGACACGCATGGAACGCTCGACTTCGATGGTGAAGTCCACGTGCCCCGGGGTGTCGATGATGTTGACGCGATGCTCCGGGAACTGCTGGGCCATGCCCTGCCAGAAGCAGGTGGTCGCCGCGGAGGTGATGGTGATCCCGCGCTCCTGCTCCTGCTCCATCCAGTCCATCGTGGCGGCGCCTTCATGCACCTCGCCGATCTTGTGCGACAGACCGGTGTAAAACAGGATGCGCTCGGTCGTCGTCGTCTTGCCGGCGTCGATGTGCGCGCTGATCCCGATGTTCCGGTAGCGCTTCAGTGGGGTCTTGCGTGCCACGTTGAGCCTCTCTAAATCGGTTTTACCAGCGGAAGTGGGCGAACGCCTTGTTCGCTTCCGCCATGCGGTGAGTGTCTTCGCGCTTCTTCACGGCGGAGCCCTTGGCATCGGCGGCGTCCATCAGCTCGCCCGCCAGCTTCAGCGCCATCGTGCGTTCGCCGCGCTTGCGGGCCGCTTCCACCACCCAACGCATCGCCAGGGCATCCTGACGTACGGAGCGAACCTCGACCGGCACCTGGTAGGTGGCGCCACCCACACGACGAGACTTCACCTCGACGCGCGGACGAATGTTGTCCAGCGCGCGTTCCAGCGCACCCATGCCGTCACCCTGCTTGGACTCGATCTGGTCCAGCGCGCCGTACACGACCTGTTCGGCGACGGACTTCTTGCCGTCACGCATCACGGTATTGATGAACTTGGCCAGGCGCTCGCTTCCGAATTTCGGATCAGGAAGGATGTGACGCTTGGGGGCAGCTGCTCTTCTCGACATGTTTCAGTTCCCGCTCTTGTACACGGTTAGGATTTCTTCGGGCGCTTGGTGCCGTACTTGGAACGACCCTGGGTGCGGTTCTGCACACCCTGGGTATCCAGGGAGCCACGCACCGTGTGGTAGCGCACACCGGGAAGATCTTTCACACGACCGCCACGAATCAGGACCACCGAGTGTTCCTGGAGGTTGTGGCCCTCGCCGCCGATATAGCTACTCACTTCGTAGCCATTGGTCAGACGCACGCGCGCAACCTTGCGCAGCGCGGAATTCGGCTTCTTCGGCGTGGTCGTGTAGACACGGGTGCATACCCCGCGCTTCTGCGGCGAACCCTGCAGCGCCGGCACCGCACTCTTCTCGACGGGGCGCTTGCGGGGCTTGCGTACCAACTGATTGATCGTGGCCATGAAACCCTTTCTCCTAGCCTAAAAATAACGACAGGCCGGCGCCGTGACCGGCCTGTCGAGGGAGCGGAATTCTAATCGCCGCCCCCTGAGGTGTCAACAGAAGAGGAGGCTATTCGGAGCCTTCCCCAGTAGCTTCCGGGCCCGACGCATCGGATTCGACGTCGGCGGTCACCGCCGATTCCTCCTCGATGCTTTCGAACTCCGGCATTTCCAGCTCGCGCTTGCGGCGACGTTCCTTGTGATAGGCCAACCCCGTCCCGGCCGGGATCAGGCGACCCACAATCACGTTCTCCTTCAGGCCACGCAAGTCGTCACGGGCGCCACGGGTGGACGCCTCGGTCAGCACACGGGTGGTCTCCTGGAACGAAGCCGCAGAGATGAACGACTCGGTGACCAGCGAGGCCTTGGTGATCCCGAGCAGCACGCGCTCGTAGGTCGCTGGTTGCTGGTCATCACCCAGCTTCTCGTTCTCCTCCAGGACACGGTTGCGATCGACCTGGTCGCCCGCGAGGAACTTGGTGTCACCCGGGTTGACGATGTTCACCTTGCGCATCATCTGGCGAACAATGACTTCGATGTGTTTGTCATTGATCTTCACGCCCTGCAAGCGGTAGACGTCCTGGATCTCCTGGACCTGATACTCGGCCAGGGTCGTTACGCCGCGCAGCCGCAGGATGTCGTGCGGATCCAGCTCGCCATCGACCACGACCTCGCCACGCTCCACGCGCTCGCCCTCGAACACGTTCACGGTGCGCAGTTTCGGGATCAGCATCTCGACCGGATCGCCCTGGTCCGGAGTAATCACCAGGCGCTGCTTGCCCTTGGTCTCCTTGCCGAACGAGACGGTGCCGGAGATCTCGGCCAGCACCGCGGGTTCCTTCGGACGACGAGCCTCGAACAGGTCGGCCACACGCGGCAGGCCGCCCGTGATGTCGCGGGTCTTGGACGACTCCTGTGGCAGCCGCGCGATAACATCGCCGACCTCGACACGGCCGTTGTCCTCGAGATTGAAGATCGCATTGGCCGGCAGCATGTACTGCGCGGGCATGTCAGTGCCCGGGATGTACACCTCGTTGCCGTCGTCGTCGACCAGCTTGACCGTCGGACGCAGGTCCTTGCCAGCGCTGGAGCGGCTCTTCGGATCGAGCACCACGTTCTGCGACAGGCCAGTGAACTCGTCGGTCTCCTTGGTGACCGTGACGTTCTCGACGAAGTCCGCCAGACGGATGTAGCCGCCCACTTCGGTGACGATCGGATGGGTATGCGGATCCCAGGTCGCGACTTCCTGACCGGCCTCGACCGCATCGCCGTCCTTCACGGTAATGGTGGCGCCATACGGGATCTTGTAGCGCTCGCGCTCGCGACCCTGGTCGTCGATCACGCCCAGCTCCCCGGAACGCGACACCGCGACCAGGTTGTCCGCCTTGTTGGTGACGGTCTTCAGGTTGTGCAGACGCACGGCCCCGGCATTCTTCACCTGGATCGCGCTGACCGTTACCGCACGGCTGGCCGCACCACCAATATGGAAGGTACGCATGGTCAGCTGCGTACCCGGCTCACCGATGGACTGCGCGGCGATCACGCCCACCGCTTCGCCCTCGTTAACCTCGTGGCCACGGGCCAGATCGCGACCGTAGCACTTGGCACAGATACCCTGACGGGTCTCGCAGGTAATCGCGGAGCGCACCAGCACCTCGTCCACCGAGGCGGCGTCGAGCTTGTCGACCATCGCCTCATCCAGCAGCGTTCCCGCCGGGATCAGGACCTCGTCGGTACCCGGGCGATGGACATCCACCGCCGTGGTACGGCCCAGTACGCGATCGCGCAGCGGCTCGACCACGTCACCGCCCTCGATGATCGGCTTCATCATCAGGCCCTGCTGGGTTCCGCAGTCGTGCTGCGTGACCACCACGTCCTGCGATACATCCACCAGACGGCGGGTCAGGTAACCGGAGTTCGCGGTCTTCAGCGCGGTATCGGCCAGACCCTTGCGCGCGCCGTGGGTCGAGATGAAGTACTGCAGAACGTTCAGACCCTCGCGGAAGTTCGCGGTGATCGGCGTCTCGATGATGGAGCCGTCCGGCTTGGCCATCAGACCGCGCATCCCCGCCAGCTGACGGATCTGGGCGGCGGAACCACGCGCGCCGGAATCGGCCATCATGAAGATCGAGTTGAACGAGCTCTGCTCGACCGTCTCGCCCTCGGCATTGGTCACCTGTTCCTTGCCGAGCCGCTCCATCATCGCCTTGGCGACCTGGTCATTGCAGTGCGACCAGATGTCCACGACCTTGTTGTAGCGCTCGCCCTTGGTGACCAGACCCGAGGCGTACTGATCCTCGATCTCCTTCACCTGGTCCTCGGCGTGCTGCAGGATCGGGTGCTTCTCGTCCGGGATGACCATGTCATCGGCACAGAACGACACGCCGGCGCGGGTGGAGTAGTAGAAGCCCGCGTACATCAGTTGGTCCGCGAACACCACCGTGTCCTTCAGACCCAGGCGGCGATAGCACGAGTTGATCAGCGCGGAGATGGTCTTCTTGTTCAGCTCGCGGTCGATCAGCTCGAACGGCAGGCCCTTCGGCATAATGCGCGACAGAATCGCGCGACCGACGGTGGTTTCCACACGCATGGACGGCAGCGGTTCACCGTCGGCCACATCGGCCATGGTGTCGGCGATGCGCACGGTGATCCGGGCATGCAGATCGACCTGCTTGTGTTCATAGGCGCGGTGCACCTCGTCCACGTCGGAGAAGGTCATGCCCTCACCCTTCGCGTTCACCTTCTCGCGCGAGAGGTAGTACAAGCCCAGCACGATGTCCTGCGACGGCACGATGATCGGCTCGCCGTTAGCCGGAGAGAGCACGTTGTTGGAAGACAGCATGAGCGTGCGCGCCTCCAACTGGGCCTCCAGCGACAGCGGCACGTGTACGGCCATCTGGTCGCCGTCGAAGTCGGCGTTGAACGCGGCGCAGACCAGCGGGTGCAGCTGGATCGCCTTGCCTTCGATCAGCACCGGCTCGAACGCCTGGATGCCCAGGCGGTGCAGGGTCGGCGCGCGGTTCAGCATCACCGGGTGCTCGCGGATCACCTCTTCGAGGATATCCCAGACCTCGGGGCCTTCCTTCTCCACGGCCTTCTTGGCGGCCTTGATGGTGGTGGCCAGTCCACGGCGCTGCAGCTTGCCGAAGATGAACGGCTTGAACAGTTCCAGCGCCATGCGCTTGGGCAGGCCGCACTGGTGCAGACGCAGGGTCGGGCCAACCACGATCACGGAACGGCCGGAGTAGTCGACACGCTTGCCCAGCAGGTTCTGGCGGAAGCGGCCCTGCTTGCCCTTGATCATGTCGGCCAGGGACTTCAGCGGGCGCTTGTTGGTGCCGGTGATCGCACGGCCGCGACGGCCGTTGTCCAGCAGCGCATCCACGGACTCCTGCAGCATGCGCTTTTCGTTGCGCACGATGATGTCCGGCGCATTCAGCTCCAGCAGGCGGCGCAGCCGGTTGTTGCGGTTGATCACCCGGCGGTACAGGTCGTTGAGGTCAGAGGTCGCGAAGCGGCCACCGTCCAGTGGCACCAGCGGACGCAGGTCCGGCGGCAGCACCGGCAGCACGGACATGATCATCCACTCCGGCTTGTTGCCGGAGTCCAGGAACGATTCGATCAGCTTGAGGCGCTTGCCCAGACGTTTGATCTTGGTCTCGGAGCCGGTCTCGGAGAGGTCCTGGCGCAGCTTCGCGGCCTCGCCCTGCAGGTCCATCTCCTTGAGCAGGGAAAGCACGGCCTCGGCACCCATCATCGCGGTGAAGTCGTCACCGTGCTCCTCCATCGCCTCGAGGTATTCCTCGTCGGTCAGGAGCTGGCGCTTCTCCAGCGTGGTGAAGCCCGGGTCGATCACGATGAAGGACTCGAAGTAGAGCACCTTCTCGATGTCCTTCAGGGTCATGTCGAGCAGCAGCCCGATGCGCGACGGCAGGCTCTTCAGGTACCAGATGTGCGCGACCGGCGAGGCCAGGTCGATGTGCCCCATGCGCTCGCGGCGCACCTTGGTCTGGGTCACCTCGACGCCGCACTTCTCGCAGACCACACCCCGGTGCTTGAGGCGCTTGTACTTGCCGCACAGGCATTCGTAATCCTTCACCGGGCCGAAGATCTTGGCGCAGAACAGGCCATCGCGCTCCGGCTTGAAGGTCCGGTAGTTGATGGTCTCCGGCTTCTTCACCTCGCCGAAGGACCACGAACGGATCTGGTCCGCGGAGGCCAGGCCGATACGGATCGCATCGAACTCTTCCGGCTGGGTCTGCTGCTTGAACAGATTGAGGAGGTCTTTCATTCGCTATGCCTCACAAAGCTTTGGGTCGAGGGGTGCCCTGCACCCCTTCGGATCACATTCGGATCGGAGGAGATCAGTCCTGCTCCAGCTCGATATTGATGCCGAGCGCCTTGATCTCCTTCATGAGCACGTTGAACGACTCGGGGACGTTGGCCTCCATGTGGTGCTCGCCGTCGACGATGTTCTTGTACATCTTGTTGCGGCCCTGCACGTCGTCCGCCTTCACCGTCAGCATTTCCTGCAGGGTGTAGGCGGCGCCGTAGGCCTCCAGCGCCCAGACCTCCATCTCGCCGAAGCGCTGGCCACCGAACTGCGCCTTACCGCCCAGCGGCTGCTGGGTCACCAGCGAGTACGGGCCGGTCGAGCGCGCATGCATCTTGTCGTCGACCAGGTGGTTCAGTTTCAGCATGTGCATGTAGCCGACGGTCACCGGGCGATCGAAGGAGTCGCCGGTGCGGCCGTCGAACAACTCGGCCTGCCCTGTTTCGGGCAGATCGGCCAACCGCAGCATCTCCTTGATCTCGGCCTCCTCGGCACCATCGAACACCGGCGTGGCCATCGGAACGCCACCGCGCAGGTTGCGGCAAAGCGCAATGATCTCCGCATCCGACATGGAATCGAGATCGACCTTCTTGTCACGGTGGTTGTAGATCTGGCCCAGGAGCTCGCGCAGCTTCGCGATTTCGGCCTGCGCCTCCAGCATGCGGTTGATCTTGTCGCCCAGCCCCTTCGCGGCCCAGCCCAGATGCACCTCCAGTACCTGTCCGACGTTCATACGCGAGGGTACGCCCAGCGGGTTCAGGACCACGTCGACCGGGGTACCGTCGTCGAGGAACGGCATATCCTCTTCCGGCACGATCATCGAGATCACGCCCTTGTTCCCGTGACGACCGGCCATCTTGTCGCCCGGCTGCAAACGGCGCTTCACGGCCACGTAGACCTTGACCATCTTCTGCACGCCCGGCGGCAGGTCGTCGCCCGCGGCGACCTTGGCCTTCTGGTGCTCGAACTTCTTGTCGAACAGCTCGTGCTGTTCCTGCAGCTGGCGACCGAGGTCCTCCAGCTGGGAGTTCACGGCGTCGTCCTTCAGGCGCACCTCGAACCACTGGTCGCGGGACAATCCCTGCAGGTACTTCTTGGTGACCTTGGAGCCGTCACCCAGCCCTTCGGGGCCACCGGCGGCGGCCTTGTTGACCAGCAGCTTCTCGACGCGGGCATAGATGTCGTCCTCGTAGATCCGCAGCTGGTCCTTAAGGTCCTTCTTGACCGCGGCGAGGTCGTCTTCCTCGATCGACTTGGCGCGCGCATCCTTCTCCACACCATCGCGGGTGAACACGCGCACGTCGATCACCGTGCCCTCGATGCCGGACGGCACACGCAGGGAGGTATCCTTCACGTCCGAGGCCTTCTCGCCAAAAATGGCCCTCAGGAGCTTCTCTTCCGGGGTCAGCTGGGTCTCGCCCTTGGGCGTGACCTTGCCGACCAGGATGTCGCCCGGGTTCACCTCGGCGCCGACATAGACCACACCGGACTCGTCCAGCTTGGCCAGCAGCGACTCGGAGACGTTCGGGATGTCCGCGGTAATCTCTTCCTGGCCCAGCTTGGTGTCGCGCGCGACACAGTTGAGCTCCTCGATATGGATCGTGGTGTAGCGGTCTTCCTGCACCACGCGCTCGGAGATCAGGATGGAATCCTCGAAGTTGTAGCCGTTCCAGGGCATGAACGCGACCATCATGTTCTGCCCCAGGGCCAGCTCGCCGAGATCGGTCGAGGAACCATCGGCCAGCACGTCGCCACGGGCAATTTCGTCGCCCACCGCGACCAGCGGACGCTGGTTGATGCTGGTGTTCTGGTTGGAACGCGAGTACTTGGTCAGGTTGTAGATATCGACACCCGGCTCGCCGGCGACGGTTTCGTCGTCGTTCACGCGCACCACCACGCGGGCGGCGTCCACGGAATCGACCGTACCGCCGCGCTTGGCGACGATCGCGGAACCGGAGTCGATGGCCACGGTGCGCTCAATACCGGTACCGACCAGCGGCTTGTCCGCGCGCAGGCACGGCACGGCCTGACGCTGCATGTTCGCACCCATCAGGGCGCGGTTCGCATCATCATGCTCGAGGAACGGCAGCAGCGCGGCCGCCACGGACACGATCTGTTTCGGCGAGATATCCATGTACTGGATCTTGTCCGTCGTCGAGATCGTGAATTCCTCCTGGAAGCGGCAGGAGACCAGGTCGTCGGTCAGACGCCCTTGCTCGTCCATCGCCGCGTTCGCCTGGGCGATCACGTACTGGCTCTCCTCGATCGCGGAGAGATACACGATCTCGTCGGTGACCTTGCCCTCCTCGACCTTGCGGTACGGGGTCTCGAGGAAGCCGTAACGGTTGGTACGGGCGTACACGGCCAGCGAGTTGATCAGGCCGATGTTCGGGCCCTCCGGCGTCTCGATCGGGCAGACACGGCCATAGTGGGTCGGGTGCACATCGCGCACCTCGAAGCCCGCGCGTTCGCGCGTCAGGCCGCCCGGGCCCAGCGCGGAGATGCGACGCTTGTGCGTCACCTCGGACAGCGGGTTGTTCTGGTCCATGAACTGCGACAGCTGGCTGGACCCGAAGAACTCCTTGACCGCGGCCGCCACCGGCTTGGCGTTGATCAGCTCCTGCGGCATCAGGCCCTCGCTCTCGGCGACGGTCAGACGCTCCTTGACCGCACGCTCGACGCGCACCAGGCCCAGGCGGAACTGGTTCTCGGCCATCTCGCCCACGCTGCGGATGCGGCGGTTGCCGAGGTGGTCGATGTCGTCGGTGCGGCCGTTGCCGTTGCGCAGGTCGATCAGGACCTTGAGCACATCGAGGATGTCCTCGGGCGACAGCACGCCCGGACCCTCGTCGGTATCGCGGCCGACACGGCGGTTGAACTTCATCCGGCCAACCGCCGACAGGTCGTAGCGGTCCTCGGAGAAGAACAGGTTGGAGAACAGGTTCTCGGCGGCGTCCTTGGTCGGCGGCTCGCCGGGGCGCATCACGCGATAGATTTCGACCTGGGCCTCCAACTGCGTCTTGGTCGGATCCAGACGGAGGGTGTCCGACATGAACGGGCCATGGTCGTAGTCGTTGGTGTAGATGGTCTCCACCGACTTCACGCCCTCGGCGCGCAGCTTGTCCAGCAACTCCTGGGTCAGCGGGTCGTTGGCGGCCGCCATCAACTCGCCGGTCGACTCGTCGACCACGCCCTTGGCCAGCACGCGGCCGAGCAGGTACTCGTCCGGCACGCGCAGGCGGTTGATGCCGGCCTTTTCGATCTCGCGGATATGCCGCGGGGTAATCCGGCGCCCGGCCTCGACGATCACGTTCTTGCCGTCGGTGATGTCGACCACGGCGGTCTCGCCGCGCAAACGCTCGGGGATCAGGTCCAGTTCACCGCCGTCGTCGTCGAGGGTGATCTGGTTGAATTCAAAGAAGGTGGACAGGATCTCTTCGGTATCCATGCCCAGCGCGCGCAGCAGGATCGACGCCGGCAGTTTGCGGCGACGGTCGATACGCACGTAAACCCCGTCCTTGGCGTCGAACTCGAAGTCCAGCCAGGAACCGCGGTACGGAATAATGCGCGCGTTGTAGAGCAGCTTCTGGGCACTGCCCTGAGTCTTGCCACGGTCGCTGTCGAAGAACACGCCGGGCGAACGGTGGAGCTGGGAGACGATCACGCGCTCGGTGCCGTTGATCACGAAGGTCCCGTTCTCGGTCATGAGCGGCATCTCGCCCATGTAGACCTCCTGCTCCTTGACCTCCTTCACCACGGTGGAGCCGGCCGGGGCCTCCTTGTCGTGGATCACCAGGCGCAGCAGCACACGCAGCGGGGCCGCGTAGGTCACGCCGCGGATCTGGCATTCCTTCACATCGAACAGCGGCTCGCCCAGGCGGTAGCTGACGTACTCGAGCTGGACATGACCGGAATAGCTAACAATCGGGAACACCGACTGAAACGCCGCGTGCAGGCCCAGCACCTGGCGCGCGTCCGGACCCTTTTCGGCCTGCAGGAAATCCCGATAGGAGGTCAACTGGGTTTCCAGCAGATACGGGACGTCCAGGATCTGGGGACGCTTCCCGAAGTCCTTGCGGATACGTTTCTTTTCGGTATAACTGAGGGCCATGGCTTACCTCGGCGGCTAGCTGAACAACGCGCGAAAAAACCCGCGCCACCACGGGCTGAGGCTGACGACCGGAAGGCCGCCAGCCTCAGGGCTTCGTGATGTACACGAAAACAACAGGCGCAAGCGCCTTTTACTTCAGTTCGACAGTGGCGCCAGCCTCTTCCAGCTCCGCCTTCATCTTCTCGGCTTCTTCCTTCGCCGCGCCTTCCTTCACGGTGGCCGGCACGCCTTCGACCATTTCCTTGGCCTCCTTCAGGCCCAGACCGGTCAGGCCACGGACGACCTTGATCACGCCAACCTTGTTCTCGCCAAAGCTGGACATGACAACGTCGAACTCGTCCTTGGCTTCGGCAGCTGCGGCTTCACCACCACCAGCGGCAGCCGGGGCGGCCGCGACGGCGGCAGCGGCGGAAACGCCGAACTTCTCTTCCATCTCGCTGATCAGGTCCACGATTTCCAGGACCGTCATGTTGCCGATGGCTTCCAGGATGTCTTCTTTCGAAACGGCCATTTTTTACTCTCCTAACGGGGAACACCCGTATTCATTCAGTACTTGCTCAGAAACGGCTTGATGAGATTCAGGCTGCCTGTTTCTGGTCACGAATTGCTGCAACGGTACGCACGAGCTTGCCCGGGACTTCGTTCACCGTACGGGCGAACTTGTCGAGCGGCGCCTTCATGGTGGCGAGAAGCTGCGCAAGCGCTTCATCACGCGTCGGCAGGCTGGCGAGGCGATCGAGATCATTCGCCCCCATCAGCTGCCCACCAAAGGACACCATCCGGACCTTCAGCTGTTCGTTTTCCTTGGCGAAGGACTTCACCAGGCGCGCAGCGGAGCCAGGCTCCTCCTCGCTGAAGGCCAGGATCAGCGGGCCATGCAGCTCGGGCTGCATGCACGCGAAATCCGTACCCTCAATGGCACGCTTGGCTAGGTTGTTCTTCACCACCCGCAGATAGACCCCGGAATTGCGGGCCTGCCGACGAAGGTCGGTCATCTGCGCGACCGAGAGACCCCGGTATTCCGCGGCGACCGCGGAATGCGCCGAGGCAGCAACCGTAGCCAGCTCCGAGACAATCGCCTTCTTGTCGTCGAGATTCAAAGCCACGTTGACTCTCCTCTAGTGAGACCACCCGGAGGCGGTCGTGAAACCGGGCGAACCCGGCACTTCGGTGCTCCCGTCGCAGGTACTTCCTGAATCGGGTGACACCATCTGCGCAGGCTGGTGGATTAAGCCACCCCGAGAACGGGGTGGCGCCTGCGGTCTTGGATGGCGTGCCGCTTGCGCGACAGCCGACCAAAAACCAAAAAACTTCTTACAGTGACAGCGATGCCTGATCGACCTTCACGCCCGGGCCCATCGTCGTGGAGACCGTGACCCCCTTGACGTACTGGCCCTTCGAGGTCGCTGGCTTCATCTTGACCAGATCCGCCAGCAAAGCGTTCAGGTTGTCCGCCAGCGAGTTCGAATCGAAGTCGGCCGCACCGATGGTGCAGTGCACGATCCCGCCCTTGTCGGTGCGGTAGCGCACCTGGCCACTCTTGGCGTTGGTCACCGCAGTGGCCACATCCGGCGTCACGGTGCCGACCTTCGGGTTCGGCATCAGGCCGCGCGGGCCCAGGATCTGGCCGAGCTGACCGACGACCCGCATCGCGTCCGGGGAGGCGATCACCACGTCGAAGTCCATCTGGCCGGCCTTCACCTGTTCGGCGAGATCGTCCATGCCCACCACATCGGCACCGGCTTCCTTCGCGGCGTCGGCATTGGCGCCCTGGGTGAACACGGCCACGCGCACGCTCTTGCCATTGCCGTGCGGCAGCACGGTGGAGCCACGCACGACCTGATCGGATTTGCGCGGGTCCACGCCGAGGTTCACCGCCACGTCAACCGACTCGCGGAACTTCGCCTTCGGCAGCTCACGCAGCAGATCAAAGGCCTCGGTCGCCGGATACAGGCGGCCCGGCTCGACCTTTTCGCGGATGGCCTTCATTCGCTTGGTCATTTTCGCCATGTCAGAGGCCCTCCACTTCGAGACCCATGCTACGGGCACTGCCAGCAATGGTGCGCACCGCGGCGTCCAGATCGGCGGCGGTCAGATCCGGCTCCTTGGTCTTCGCGATTTCCTCGAGCTGCGCCCGAGTCACGGTGCCAACCTTGCTGGTATTCGGCTCGCCGGACCCCTTCTGCACGCCCGCAGCCTTCTTCAGCAGGATCGCCGCTGGCGGCGTCTTGGTGATGAAGGTAAAGCTGCGATCCGAATAGACGGTAATCACCACCGGAATCGGCAGACCGGGCTCCGTTTCCTGGGTCTGGGCGTTAAACGCCTTGCAGAACTCCATGATGTTCACGCCGCGCTGACCCAGCGCCGGCCCGACGGGCGGACTCGGATTGGCCTTGCCGGCGGGCACCTGAAGCTTGATATACGCTTCGATTTTCTTCGCCATGATGACTCCCTCGGGTGCAAGCGCCTCGCGGCTCCCCGACTAGCAGTGGTGACGTCAGTACGTCAGGTTTTCTCGACTTGGTGGAACTCGAGTTCCACGGGTGTCGAGCGACCAAAAATCTGTACGGCGACGAGGAGGCGGCTCTTCTCGTAGTTCACTTCCTCGACCACGCCGTTGAAATCGTTGAACGGGCCGTCGATGACGCGCACCATCTCGCCCACTTCGAACAGGACCTTCGGGCGCGGCTTCTCGGCACCTTCCTGCATACGCTGCAGGATGGCATCGGCTTCCTTGTCACTGATCGGAGCCGGACGATCGGCAGTACCGCCGATAAAACCGAGCACACGCGGCACGGCCTTGACCAGGTGCCAGGCCTCGTCGTTCAGGTCCATCTGCACCAGCACATAGCCCGGGAAGAACTTGCGCTCGCTCTTGCGCTTCTGGCCGTCTTTCATCTCGACGACCTCTTCGGTGGGCACCAGGATCTGGCCGAAGTGGTCCTGCATGCCGAAACGCTCGACGCGCTCCTCCAGGGACCGCTTCACCTGGGCCTCGAAGCCCGAGAATGCCTGTACGACGTACCAGCGTAATGCCATGGAGAGAATCCTGTGACTAACCGATGAAACGACTGATACCCCAGCCCAGGAACATGTCCAGGAGCCAGAGGAAGATCCCCACCATGATCACGACGGCGATGACGATCAGCGTGGTCTGCGTGGTCTCGACCCGGGTCGGCCAGACCATCTTGCGCACCTCGGTACGGGCATTGCCCATGAAGGCCGCCAGCTGATGCCCCTTCGCCGTGGTCATGCCAATCGCCACGGCCACGCCGACCACGGCCAGCAGCCCGAGCACACGGATCAGAGTGGACTCGTCCGAGAACCAATAGAAGCCCATGACGCCGGCAATCAGCAGCGCCACGGCTACCGCGAGCTTGAAGGTATCCAGCCCGCCGGTCTGTTCCGATTGTTCACTCATGAATACGTATCACCCGGTACTCGCCGCCATCGGTGAAGATGGCAGGCCAGGAGGGACTCGAACCCCCAACCTGCGGTTTTGGAGACCGCTGCTCTGCCAATTGAGCTACTGGCCTAAAAATCGAATCGACAAGAAACAAACGCGAGAGACGACGCACCGGGCGCCGCCTCTCGCGGTCGATCGTTCAACTTATCTACTGTATCACTCGATGATCTTGGATACGACGCCGGCGCCGACGGTGCGGCCGCCTTCACGGATCGCAAAGCGCAGACCATCTTCCATCGCGATCGGGCTGATCAGCGACAC
>NZ_KB897915.1 GCF_000377205.1 Thioalkalivibrio sp. ALJ3
AGGGCCAGGGCGTTCTGCGGGACCGCATTCGCCTGCGACAGCACCGAGGTACCGGCCTGCTGCAGGATCTGTGCCCGGGTCAGCTCGGCCGTCTCGGTCGCGAAGTCCGCATCGCGGATACGGGACCGGGATTCCTCCAGGTTCTCCGAGGTCTGCGTCAGGTTGGAGATCGTCGACTCGAAGCGGTTCTGGATCGCCCCGAAGTCACTACGGATGTCACTCACCGCGGTCAGCGCCGAGTCCACTCGCTCGATCACGTTGTTGGCGTTGGCGACCGTCAGCACATCCACATCGCTGAGATCACCGTCAGCCTCGACCGTGTCCGCGCCGAACATGGCTTCGCCCTGAGTACCGGAGAAGGTGATGCTGTTTGGCGAGATGATGCTCATGTTGCCGTCATCATCCAGGGTCACCCGACCGTTGTTGCCGATCGCGGCGGAAATGGCATCCGCCAATTCCTGCTTGTCGCTGTACTCACCGTCCGCGACGTTGATCACGGTGCCGTCCTCATCATCGCCGAAGCGAATGCCGAAGTCGCCATCCACGGTGAAGGTATCGCCTTCCTCGCCATCTTCACCAGCCTCGCTGGTGCCGTCATCGAACAGGGCGGAAGAGAAGCTGGAGGCGTCCGAAATGACCGGCGCATCCACGCCATCGCCCGTGTCGGCGGTGGCGATCTCGATCCCGTCATCGGTGGCGGAAACCACATAGTCGCCACCCAGCTGGTCCTGGATCGCCGCCGCCATGTCATCCAGGGTGGCGTAGCCGTCAGCGCTGTCCAGCGTCACGGCGTTGCCATCAACCTCGAAGCTCACCGTTCCATAGGAACCTTCTTCACTGGTTCCTACCGTAACGTCTCCCGCACCATCCCCAGAGACATCGGTTACGGCTACGGCGTCAATCGACTCGTCGTTGGTGATGGTGATGTTTCCACCACCTTCGTCAGTGACGGTGTACCCCGTAAGCTGACCTTCGATTGCAGCGGCCAAAGCTTCAAAATCAGCGTAATCGGCGTCGAGTGTGACCTCAGTGCCGTCAACTTCGAAGGTGACATTCTCGGAATCGAAGTCGGTGTTAGCGAACTCGAGCCCGATTGATCCTCCCACTTCCGCGGCGCTCAAATCCTCGCCCAGCAGAGCGGTCACGTCACCGGTCGTATAGGTGCCCGGCGTGGCATCGGTACCCTCGGTGATGAAGTCGGACAGATCGACTTCGGCTGTGGCCAGTGCACCGATCGCGTTCAGGCGGGTGCTGGACTCCAGGCTCAGATCGATGGTCTCGCCCACATTGGCGCCCACCTGGAACTTGGCATCCCCAAAGCTGCCATCCAGGATCTTCTGGCCGTTGAACGAGGTCTGGTCCGCAATCCGGTCGATCTCCTGCAGACGCTGCTGCACCTCGCGGTTGATCGCCTCGCGGTCGGAGTCGGAGTTGGTCGCGTTCGCCGACTGCACGGCCAGCTCGCGAATACGCTGCAGGTTGTTCTGCACCTCCTGCAGGGCCCCTTCACCGGTCTGAGCCAGCGAGATGCCGTCGTTCGCGTTACGCACGGCCTGGTTCAGACCGCGAATCTGCGTGGTAAAGCGCTCGGAGATCGCCAGCCCGGCGGCGTCGTCCTTGGCGCTGTTGATGCGCAGGCCCGAGGACAGTCGCTCAAGGCTCTGGGCAAGCGCGCCCTGCGAATTACCCAGATTACGCTGGGCATTCAGGGACATGATGTTGGTGTTGATGATCTGAGACATGGTCGTCCTCCCGAAAGACCTGTCGTACTCCCTCGACGGCTCTCGTCAACAGGACGACTCCGCTCCGTAGTCCATTAACGGCCATGGCCCCTTAATCTTTAACCTTGAAACAGGTATGGGTATGCACGGTGCGCCACTGCATCCAGCACCTTTTCGCCACACCCAGGACGGCGGGTTTTTACGGGTGACGGCTTGCAGACATGAAGCAGTTATTCAGCAATCCGGGGCGCGAATCGGCCGAGCACGGGACATCGGAGACGGAATGGTGCTACGCATCAGCCGCCCGGCTTCATCGGGCCGGAGCGCATGGTGTTGCGGCGGGTGGTCTCATAGGCGTTGGTGCCGCGCCGGCCGTCGCGCAGATCGCGTAGCTGGCGGCCGGCATCGGCGCGGCGTCTGGAAAGGTCCGGCAGGGTCTGCTGGTAGAAGGCCGACAGGTCTTCGAGCGCGCGGCGCAGTGTCGCGCCTGTGTCGTCGCGTAGCGGGACGGGCTCCTCGCCGAACGCGCGGTCGATCAGCACCCGTGCCTGCAGGTCCAGTTCCTCCAGGCGGTCCCAGTCTTCCTCCTGGAGCGCCTGGTCCATCAGGACGCGCACCGCCTGAACCGCGTCCTCCAGCGTGGCATCCGTTCCCGTATCGTCGCGTTTTGTCATGATCAGCGGACGACACCACGCGACAGGGGGGCGGTCAAGGCCTGCGGCTCAACCCGCCTTGCGCTGGCGCTGTTCGGGGGGGATGTCGTCCCAGCCCGCCTTGATCTCGCGCAGCAGCTTCGCGACCTCGTCCAGAGCCGCCGGGTCATTCTGCATATTGCCCTCCAGCAGGCGGCGGCTCATGTACTGATACAAAGCGTCGAGATTGCCGGACAGCTCGGGGTTGTGCTTGTGATCCAGCACCGCACGCAGTGACTCGACGATATCGATCGCCTTGCCGATCTTCTCGCCCTTCAGCCCCACGTTGCCCTGCTGCATCGCGCCTTTCGCCACGGCGATGCGCTCCAGAGCCCCCTCGAACAGCATCTGGATCAGCCGGTGCGGATCGGCCACCTGTGCCTCGGCCAAAGCGCCCGACTGCCGGTACTGGTTCACTGCCCGATTCGTCCCCGGTCCGTACATCTGCCTGTCTCCGTTATCCATTCACCGCTTGGCGGCGGTTATCGACGAGAGTTGTTGTTGGCCAGCGGCATATTGGCCAGCTGCCCCATCAGGAAATCGCTGCTGCTTTGCAGCCGGGCAACGGTCTGATCCATGCGCGAGAACTGTTGCACCAGGCGTTGCTCCATCTGCTCGATACGGTTGTCCAGTCGTTCACGGTCCTGCCCGATTCGACTCAGGTCGCTCTGCAACCCATCCGTACGCATCCGCAGAATACCTTCCGAACCCAGGAAGGAACTCATCACGTCGTTCATCCCGCCTGCGACCTGGCGCACCGTCTGCGTAACGTTTTCAAACCCGTCTTCCTCGACCGCCTGACGGAAGCGATCGGAATCGAAGCTCAGAGTCCCGTCGGAGTTTGTCGTGATGCCGAGTTCGGCGAACATGGTGTTGTTCGCTCCGGACACGTCGGCCCGCTGCATGAGTGCGGTGGACATCTGGCTCTGGATATTGCGTACCGTGCTGTCGCCCGTGAGGATCGAAGCCTGGCGTTCCTCCGAATCGTAGGCGGTCAGGTCGCGAATCTGCGAGATAATCGCGTTGTAGCTCTCAACGAAACCCGCCATCTGTTCGCGAAGGCCATCGCGGTCCTCGGATACCGTGACGTTCACCGGGCTGCTGGTCACCTGCCGCAACTCGATCTCCATACCCTCGATCGCGTCATCCAGCGTGTTGGAACTGCTGGTTACCGTCATGCCATTGATGGTGGCGATCGCATCGCGTGCCTCCTGGGTCTGCTCCAGGTTACTCGACGCCAGGCGCCCGATTCCCTCGTTGGATGGCTCCGGGTCGCCTTCCACCGTTACCGAAATCGTATTGTTCGCGCCCGTCTCGGTTGCGTTGAACACTAGGCGCGAGCCCTGCCCGTCGTTCACGATCGAGGCGGTCACACCCGCACCGGCAGCGTTCACGGCCTCGCGTACATCGCGCAAGGTGTCGCCTTCATTCACCTCGATCTGAAAGGACTTGCCGTCCCCCACCTGAATGTTCAGGGTGCCCGCCCCGACTTCGTCGTCGCGACTCTCGAATGCACCCGCCTGTGTGGCCAGCGACTGGGACTGTGCGAGCTGCTGTACTTCCAGCGACAGCCGGCCGTTGTCCGCCGTGCCATCGGTCGTGATCGAAGCGACCTCGTCGTTCGACATCTCGACGATCTGCTCCGGACGAAAGCGCGAAAGATCGGACATCGACTGCTGGGCCTGGTCGATACCGCTGCGCAGGGTGCCAAAGGCGGAAATCTGCGCCTCCAGCTTCTCCTCGCGCTGATTCATGCGCGATTCCCGCGGGGCCCTTTCCGCCTGGATCAACTCGCCTACCAGCTGATTCAGATCCAGGCCGGAGCCGACACCCAGTGAACTGATTGCCATAACGCTCTTACTCCTTGGTGCCCGGCGTCCCGAGCCCTCGTAACTGCGTATTACTACCCTTTACGACAGATTAGCCGAAATCTTGATGGTTCCCGCCGAAAATTTACCACGGCGCGCCCCTGCTTACCGGCGCACGCAGTTTCGCTCCCAAAAAAAGAAAAGCCGCACCCCAAAAGGCGCGGCCAAACGAAATGACACATTGCAGTTACAGCGTGGGCTTCAGGCCTTGTCCACCAGCCCGGTTCCTGTCAGCCCCTGCTCTTCCTGAAACTGCTCGACCAATGCCAGCACCGCTTCCGGAGGAATCTGGCGAATCACGTTCTCGCGGTCGCCGTCCATCACCGTAATGACGGTACGGCCGCTGACGTCATCCACCGAGAATTCGAGCGAACGCTTGCTGGACTGCAGGTACTCATTGATCGACTCCACCACCTTCTCGAGATCCGAGGCCTCGATCGGTGCGGGGGCGCGGGGCACCTCCGTGGATCGTTGCTCGGATCGGACCTCGCCGCCCGGATCGACGACGCGGCCCGAAGCACGAGAAAGCCCGGCGTCCAGGACCGGGCGACTGCCCGATTCCTGCCCGCGAGGGGTCATCAACGCTGGTGATGAAGTGACATTGCCCACCTGATCACTCATAGCACTGTCCTCGTCAGAGGGCTGGAGCGACCGGGTCTCCCCGGCCACTCCAACCTCGACCTACCTGGTTCCCTTCTTACTGCAGTAGGGCCAGGGCGTTCTGCGGGACCGCATTCGCCTGCGACAGCACCGAGGTACCGGCCTGCTGCAGGATCTGTGCCCGGGTCAGCTCGGCCGTCTC
>NZ_KB897916.1 GCF_000377205.1 Thioalkalivibrio sp. ALJ3
TTGTGCAGAATGACTGCACGGCAGTCACCGCGCCTTGTTCCCACGCAAAAGCGACTCGAGCGCGGACGCGCGATTAAATCAGCGTCTCCCTAGAAGCGCCAGCCCAGTGAAGCGGTAAACGCGTCGACCTGGTAGTCGCTGTCGAAGTCATAGCGCTCGTACTCGGCGCGAATCAGGAACGCGTTCAGGTTGACCTGCATCCCGACACCATAAACAGGATCGAAGCCGTCCTGGCTGCGCAACGTACGGCCCTCATCCCCGAGATTTCCGCGCACGTCCGCATCCCACTTCGCCGCGCCCACCTTCGCGAATGCCTCCACATAGGGGCCGATCGGCAGCTTGCCCAGCACGCTGGCACCGTAAGCCGTGGAACGAACAGTTGAATGCGCACCGTCCTCGTCCCCGCGCAGATGTACCTCGCCCAGGTCGGTATAAAAGCCTTCGACCGCGAAGTACTGATTGAAGTTATAACCGACAATCCCGCGCCAGACGTTGTCGTCGTCGTCGATGCTGTAATCCGAGGTGCCCGAACCAATAAAGTCGGCCACCTCGTCGCTGTCATTTTTCAGCGAGCTAAAGCCTGTACCGAGCCCCATGTACACGCCTGTCGTGCGGTCACGCTCTTGCTCTGTGCGTTCCCGATCCTGTTGCTGATCCTGCTGCTGCGCCACAGCGTTCTGGGATCCGAACAGAACTAGTGCCGACACTGCAACACCGGCAATCAGATATCGTTTCATCACTCATCTCCTTAGCTTTTGCCATTCCTGCTTGAAAACGGAAAGCGACCGGAGACGATTCTTGACACAGTCAATGAGATTAGGAAGGTGCAATTGTTGAACCGAATCATACTAATCGACCGACCATTACACCGCGCTGGAGAATCATTGACAAAGCGCACATCGGCCTTAACGCATGATGCCTTTTCCTTTGGAACTGCACAGGGACGCGTTCGATGAATTGGCGCCCCAATTAACGCGCAAAAGGCTGGGGCGCGGATGACCACCCGCTCGTGGCCACCCGCGCCTCAGCCTTCTGCCATCGATCATCAACAACTAATCGAAGCGAATGGGGTTCCCGTCCCGATGCTCGTCATAGTCGTCGTCTTCGTACTGGTCTTCGTTCTCTTCTTCCTCGCGCTGGACTTCGTCATCGTCTTCGCGCTGATCCTCAATCCAGCCGCGTGCTTCGTCGCCCGATTCCTCGATGGCATCCACCGCATCCTCGACCGTGTCGTCGAATGTGTCATTGCCGTCGTCGGCCGTATCCGGATCGGAGCAGGCCGCCAGGAACAGCACCCCGGCAGCCGCCAGGGCCGTGCCAGCCCACCGGAGGCCAGGGCCCCTGCCCCTATGGATTGTCTTCATTACGCACCTCGTCCATCAGTTCGTTGATCCTCGCCGCGATCTTCTCCCGACTGTCGCCATACTTCTCGCGGATTCTGGCGGCCAGCTCCTCCACATTGCCTTCGGCCTCCACGACTTCGTCATCGGTAAGGCGGCCCCACTCCTGTTTCAAACGGGCTTTCAGGCGCTCGCTACGGCCCATCATCTGATCTCTGTTCATGCTTCGCTCTCTTGCGTTCAATGCGCGTGTTCGTCGGTGTTCAGGAAAGGCTATGTGGTACAGCCAAAGATGACATTAACCTGGAGCAAAAAGCTCCTCGGGAAAGCAGAAAGTGAGAACCGAGACAAGATGCTGACGCAAAAACGCGAAAACGCGCAGACCATGCCCTACACTTCAGGCGCGACTACAACCAAAAAGGAGTGGACGATGCTGGGATGGGCATTGATGTTCTTGATCATCGGGATCGTGGCCGGCGTGCTGGGCCTGAGCGGGATTGCCGGCGCGGCGACCAATATTGCATGGATTCTTTTCGTGGTGGGCCTGATCCTGGCGGTCATCTTCTTCATCACGGGGCGGCGCCCCCCGCTGTAGGGCGTGTACCCAGGGAACCACTGATCAATGTTTCGCTGACACCGAAAACGCCCGGCCTAGGGAGACGCTGATTTAATCGCACGTCCGCGTTGGTGCCCCCTGTTTTCCGAGACAAGGCGCGTCGTGCAGCGGGTAGTGGTTCTACCCGC